>NZ_AP019308.1:4047500-5320000 GCF_003945345.1 Paenibacillus baekrokdamisoli
CAACAGAGTCGCTAATCGTATTCATTTTTTGAACCAGAAGCTGGATCGATTGATTACCTAGATTCGCTTGCTCAGAAGCATTCATCGAAAGCTCCGAAACCTCTGAAGTTGTTTCTGCAATCCTTTGGATACCAATGGTCATCTCTTCCATCGCCCTGCTTGTTTCCGTTGCGCTTTGCAATTGTGTCTCAGAGCCTGCTGCTATCTCTTGAATAGAGGCGGAAACATGCTTCGTGGCCTCGGTATTTTCCTCCGAGCTAGCAAGAAGCTCCTGGGATGAAGCGGCCACTATTGTGGAAGCATCCTGAATTTTAAACATTGTCGATTTTAAATTCGCCACCATATCATTCAACGATTGCACCAGTGAACCGATCTCATCTTGCTGCTTGAGTTCCATTCTTTCTACCGTTAAATCCCCTTTAGCCACCTGCTCCAATAAGTGTGATACCCGCTTCACAGGCTTAGAGATGATCTGATTAATAACGATTAGTAAGACAATAACAGCAAGAATAGAAATGACAATAATGACAATAGCTGCAACGACGCTCGTATTATAAATATCCTTGCTCTCCTGCGTAGCTTGTTTAGCGCCTAATTCGTTTATTTTCACCATCTCATCTAGATTAATTTGCATCTCATTGAAGGATCGTTCGGACTCATCCATTAGGCTCAGAAGTTCCTTTTCCTTGAATCCAGCACCCGTAACCAAGTTAATTTGTTTGCCAAGCTGATCTACTTTCTTGTAGGTTTCACTGAAATTGTCCCATTTGGCTTTCAGCTTCTCCGCGTTCAATTGATCTTCATGATTGGCATAAGTTGCGGCATATGCCTCCAATTGATGATCGATCTTCTGGAAGGTATTAATCGCTTCTTGCTCGTAGCCTGCCTTTTTATTAGCGTCAGGGTGGGTCATGACTTTTAACTGCAAGCCAAGGATATGTTCCGTTAAATAATTAAGGTTGTTAGCGATTGCAACACCCTCCAACCAATTCGTGGTAATTTCTTCTGTCTTTGTTTGCATCGTATGTGCACGATACAGTGAATTCGTACCTAATACAGCTAGTAATATAAATAGAATTGAAAAAGATAAAGCGAGTTTCTTCCCGACCGTTAACCTCACGCCTAATCGATTCATCGCATTCTCTCCCTTGTTGTCTGTTATAACTTCATTATCGACATTAAACCGATGAAAGTTATGTATTTAGGGAGGGCAGAATAAATTTCTATTCTCCTGCGCTCCCATAGAATCCATGATTAAACATCCTATCCTAATAACTACATTTCAAAATTCTAATTACAGAAAAATCAAGAAACCCCCAGGTTCGATCACTAGCAAATTGCATCACCTGTTTTAGTGAAATCCTTGAACGGCTAAGGTATAATAACTTGCAGATAATTGATCATCGACTAGATTGATGGAGGACTACCGATATGAAAATTTACGTCATTCTCTCGTTCAACGATGACGGGATGGAAAATGTTTATGTGGGCGCAGATGAGGAGAAAGCATTATCCCTGAAGCCTGAGGATTATGATTGCGATGCTTTATTCGTAGAGATTTGGGAAGATGGCGAAAAAACGGATGATTATCGTCTAGCGTAGTGCCGACAATGGAGTACAGCTGGGGTTATACATGCTTTTTACAAGAAAGAGTCTGCTTCCTCTTCAATGAGAGGGAACAGACTCTTTCTTTGTCGAGCACACAGCTACCCTTACTTAAACGGGGGACAACCTAATAGGCAGTAACAAAATCCTCTTATAATAGGACGCTCAAAGGTACTACGAAAGTTAGACCTTCACTAGTACGGAGAATGAAATGTATGATGATGGAAACCACACATTGAGGTGCGCCCTTAATGGGAAGGGAAGGCTTAATGAAACCCTTGTTCCTGCCATGGCTGAGAAGAAAATTCATTACTGCTGGAATCACATCTTGTTTATTCGCTGCTCTCTACTCTTGGCTTGCCCCTGACCCCTTTCATGTCTATACCTATCTAACATTCGGTGAACATCTTCATCGTACGATCAGCATGATCACGATCTATCTTATGTATGCCGCTCCTGCAATCTATATCTATGGACTATTAACATCCTTTCTGACGGAGATACTCTCTCATGCTTTAACAACTAATAAGTGGATTCGCTTGGCTGTATCTGCGCTGTTCCATAGCCTGTTCGGGCTCATTCTTTGGTATATCAGTTTATTAGCTGCGATTCTCTTTTTTCTTGTAGATGTCTGCTTATCGAAATTTCAAAAGGACTACAGCATCACACTGGTTCTGTGTAGTCTCCTGCTCCCATCCGCACTATGGCTCACATGCCTTTTCTATCTGCATCTCTGGGGTTAAACGGGGACATAGAAAAACCACTCATTCTCCATTAAGGAGTATAAGTGGCTTCAGTGTTTGTGTTTATTGAACTCTTTCAACTTTAAAGACGTTATCCAAGTTTCCATCCAGCCTTTTCTTCAAAGGAACCTTAAGATCTCTGCCAAGCTCTCTAAAGAAGATATCAATATCGCATTTCACATTGTCCAATACTACCTTCAACGTACCATCCTGAACGATATTTTGATTCCCTTCATCAGGAATAGAGATCTCAACGATATACTTCTTAGTTAATGTATTCGAGTATCTATTGAAAATTTCCATCAATTCCTCATTCGTGAAATTATTAATGGCTATTTTCCCTTTTGTAGTAAAATTCAAATTGATTTTCAATTCCTATTTCCCCTTTTTCTTCTAGCATTTGTGATCTGGTGAACATTGTACTTACTTATCATACTAATCTTCTGCGATTAAGTACATCCTTACACACCATCAAAAGAAAAAGAACCTCCAGAAGCGAAGGTTCCCATCTCATTCCATATTCAATAAATTCGGTATATCCCGTGACATCTATCCATTTAGTTCTTACTTTTCGTTCCATTAACTTCCTTGCTGGCACTGTTATTTTTAGCATCGCTAGCAGCCTTGTTTGCCTTTACGATTCTAAGAGGCTTTTGTTTCTTCAGTTCACTCTTTTGCCATCTGGTCCAGCCTTTTTTGCCCGTTCCCCGACCAGTTCCACCTTTAGCTTTAGCCATATAATTCAATCACTCCAGTATTATTATAGGTGAATCTAATTGTTTCACCGTTTTCATCGATTATTAACCAAGCATGATGAAATATACCGCATCAAATGCCAGATGTACAGTAAAACTTAGGTTATCTCTCCGGGCGCCGTATACGACCAGTCCAGATCAAGATTGAATCCTATCGCCGTGTTGTATCTTTTTCCATCTTTTTGTATAAAATTATCCTTTCCGAGAAAACTACATCGGTAATGACGTGAAACCGTTTATAGGGGAGTAATAACCAACTATCAGGAGGACAGTAATGAAAAAGCTGATTATGTTTGTCTGTTTGATGCTGTTTACGCTCACAATAGGTACTGAAAGAACATTTTCCCACTCACACCTCGCTAGCGTAACCGTAAATATGATGAATAGCGATGGCAAAGCAATTGGTACAGCATTATTGACTCAGCAAGGGAATGATGTTGTTATTCACATTGAAGCGGACAATCTTCCTCCCGGTAAGCATGGCCTTCACTTTCACACTGTAGCCAAATGTGAAGCCCCTAGCTTCACAACGGCCGGTGCACATTTTAATCCGCAAGATAAACAGCATGGCTTCAAAAATCCCAAGGGTTTCCATGCCGGTGACCTGCTCAACATTGAAGTCGGGGCTGACGGTAAAGTGAAAGCAGATATGATTAGTAAAACCGTCACCTTAGTCAAAGGAAAACCCAATTCATTGTTGAAGCCTGAAGGAACATCACTGATCATCCATGAAAAAGAAGATGATTATGTGACAGATCCTTCGGGTAATTCCGGCAATCGTATTGCCTGCGGAACCATTAGCTAACTTCAAAAGGGGCAATCCATCCGTCATGTCTATGACGTTAGGATTGCCCCTTTTATATCCATCCAAAATGACTTTGTCTAATGCTCGCTAGAGGTTTCATGTTTTCATAAATCTTGAGAAAGACGAATCATGTCCACGCACTGAATCCCATTTTCATAGATATCCTCCGTGTAATGTCTAATAAAGAAATCTCTATCGATTCCTGTTATTCGAAACCCACACTTTTGGTAGAGAGCCAGTTGTCCTATACTTGAGTTTCCGGTTCCAACCTCTATCGTCTTATAGCCTTGCAGTCTGGCCGTTTCTATTGCGTGATTTGTTAGCTGTTTCCCTATCCCTTTGCCATGCTGCCCTTCATGAACCGCAATGTTCACTAATTCAACTGTCTCCGGTCTAGTAGGCAATAATACATAAACACCGACGATAACTGTGTCTACCTCTGCAATAAAACATTCGCCTCTTCGGAGATATTCTTCTACCAACAATGGAGAAGGATCGGCAAGCAAAAGCAATTTCATTGGGGGAAGCTCATGATCAAGAAGATTTCTTATTACTAGCTTGTCACGTCTAGCTCTATCTATGATTTCAGTTATAAAAGGAGATTTGGCATTGGTGTATGCTGTTCTATCGTTCTGGTGCTTCTCCGCGAGGCCTCTTTTTAACTGCTCATATTGATGTCGTAGTTCGGGATGACTTCTTAAATAGTCTCTAAACAACAGATTATTATTCCAATCTTCACTTCCATAGTCATAAATATGTAAATGATGTGTTCCCGCTCTCCATTGACCTTTTCTAAAAAACCTTCTGTTCGGAAATGTCTGATGAAAAACATGCTCATATCCGATATCCTTTAGAGGCTCAATCCATTCATCTGCCTGTTTTAAGTCTCTGACCCCCACCATAATATCTATGATAGGTTTTGCACCCAGCCCCTCTACGGATGTGCTTCCGATATGCTCAAGGCCAAGTATATAAGCTGCAATAACATTTTTTATGGTGATGGCTTCTTTTTCATATTCCACAGCCCAATCTGAATGATAATCCTCAATCACGACATGTTCCACTAGACACCTCCAATTCACTTCGAATTAATCAACTAGATATACTCGATCACCTACATTGATTTGTCCCGTCTTTATTACCGAAGCATAGACTCCGAAATGCAAATTCATCTCCTCATTAACTTTCTTGAGCAGTGAAGCATCCTTTTCAAGGGAATCAGGGTCGATTGTAATCATTGAACAACGCTCACAGAAAATATCTGCTTGTATTTCGGTACTGCCCACTACTAATCGCTTGCCTATCCAGTTACTTTCATTGAAGGCGTCTTCGTCTAAAGACAATACTAGATTGGCTCTAAACCGACGTTTATCTAGTCTCTTTCCCCATATTGCTTCAAGCTTGCGCAATGAAAATTCTGTGATAATCAGGATACTACCTGCATCTACAGCCAGTAGGTCATCGGATTTCTGCGCAGTATAGCTCTTCATAGTAATTTTTCTTTTATAATAGGGCTGTATTTCATTTAATAACTCTTCATCCCAGTTGAAATTCCGTCCATCTGGTGAGGTTATATTCACTTTAGGAAACTCTTGTTCAGCCCCCTCACCAACGAGCTTCGCCTTATAACCAAGCATGTTAGGGATAGCTCTGGCGGTGACAAAGCTATCCCACCCTTGCTTGGTTTCATCTATAAAGGCGTGACAGCGGTCGCCGTATAATCCGTATGTCTCCACCTTGCTGGTTTTCAAACTCTCTCCCGCAAACGATTTTACTGGATATCTGTTTATTTGACTGAGTTGACCAATAGAAATCAGTGTCAATGCAACTCCTTCTTTTCAATTACATTAGTACCAAGTAAGCCATATTCCTAATTATAATACTTAGTCTCCTTGTTGGGTATTGCTTCCATTCTAAAGTTGGGAATTGGTATTATATTAGAATCGCTTGCCGTTCATCAGGGTTTGAAAGGAAACCCGCTGTTCAATATAAGGCAGTAGCTTATCCAAAGCAAGCAGCTGTTCGACATGAAATACGCCATGCGGTAACACCGTACGGTAAACATGATCCGCCACCGCCGCGGCCACCCTTGCTGTAATATCTGCTTCGTTTTCCCCTGTCAGGAAACATTCGATTAGCATGTCCTCTTGATTCTTTTTTCCCTTTGCATCAATTTTCACAGCAAACAGCTCTTTGCCATATCGCATCTTGCTGAACAATCCAATGACGGCACTGCGGATCGGCTTCAACTTAACTATTCGGAACAATCCAGATGCTCTCATCCATGCCAGCAATCTCGTCATCGCAGCAGAATCAAAACATAGACGTGTGGAGACTGTCGGTACACCAAGGGTTCGTGGAAGAACATGCTGGTCAGAAAAATCGAATCTATAGGCCGCTCTTTTCCCTAATCCTGCGCCAAAATCCGTTTTTTTACCATCAGTAAAACTTGATACGACGCGACTCTCGTTGTTCTGTATTGCCGCAAAATTCTTGCTAAGATTATCGACCGTCCACTTAATTGAAGCATCCCCGTGCTGTTCTCCCAATCCAAGCATAATAGAAATATCGATGATCTCCGTCTTGTCCATCAGCCTGCTCGCATGAGAAGCCATTAAATTCGTTAGCCCGGGGGCAAGGCCCACACTTAGAACAGAAGTTGCTCGGTTAGCTGCAGCTTCTGAATGCAATTCTTCCACTTGGGAAAGAAAGGAATGATTCGCCGAAATGTCTACATAATGAATGCCCTTTGCGAAGCATGCCTTTACAAATGTAGTATTCTTCTGATCCAAACACATAATGACCAACTTAACGCTGCTCAGAAAATCAGGATCAACTGTCTCATTGATATTGAGCTGTAAGGGTTTGATCTTTCCTCCCGAAGTGCGGGTGAACTGCTCTGCACGTTCCAGGCTTCTTCCCGCAGCAAAAACTTTACCAGGATATAATTCTCCGAGCTCTCTGCATATGGTTTGACCCACATGACCATACCCGCCAACGACAACTATGTTTTCTTTCATAACGTTTTCTCCCCTTCTAGTGTGTTTTGTTTATGTGCTTCTTTCATCTTTGGCTTGTTCTTCCTTCGAACATTTTCAAAGTAAATTCCGCATCCGAATATGATCAAGGCTCCAGCACAAATCAATACGTTGATTCCGAAAGCTGCCCTAAACGATTCAAGACCAGTTGCATGATTATCTCCTCCATTGACAATTCCAAGCCCAAGTGCCGCTCCACAAACCATGCCTGCGTTACGAGTTAAGGCAATCATCCCTCCTATCGAGCCAATATGTTCAGCTGGAGCATGCTTCATAATAAAGCTGTTATTTGGAGAGGCTATAAGACCCATTCCCAAGCCAATCAACGCCAATATAGCAGCTATCTCAATGATCGATAATGGCCCGAGATAAAGCGCCAATGCCGCAAATCCACTCCCTATTCCACATAACCCCAAGAACATAAAGCGTCTGGAACCATAGCGATCTGACAAATACCCACAGAGGGGACCAGTAAAAGCCAATGAAACCGGATAGGCAGCCAAAATGTATCCCGCAGTGGACGGAGATATAGCAGCTATCCCGAATAAGTAAAAGGGCAAAAGGACGAGAACCGTATTAGCAAGCAGGAACGAAATGGTGCTTATCAATAATCCGTAGAACACAGCTGGGATGCGGAACGCCTTTATCGGTAAAAAGGGAACTCTTTGACGCGGCTCCCATACTAGAAGCATTGACAAAGCAACGGTAGTTACAGCGAATACGAATAGCGTTTCTGATGATAGCCAACCCAGTCTACTGCCGTTGGAAATACCGAATATGAAT
Source organism: Paenibacillus baekrokdamisoli (assembly GCF_003945345.1). GTDB lineage: Bacteria > Bacillota > Bacilli > Paenibacillales > Paenibacillaceae > Paenibacillus_Z > Paenibacillus_Z baekrokdamisoli. The sequence goes on from NZ_AP019308.1 coordinate 4,055,230, forward strand.
GAGCTAATCATGACAATGAATAAAAGCGCCCCGACTTTATCTAGCGGAACTCTCTTTCTTTCCTGCCCACGAACAGGAATAAAGCGAAAGGCTAATAGGGTAGCTGCAAAAGCAACTGGGACATGAATCAAAAACAGCCACTGCCAGCTGAACCAAGCTGCTATCCATCCACCAATAATCGGCCCAGTCATCCCGCCAAGAGCGACAGCCGTACTGACTATTCCGAGCGCCCGCCCTCTCTTTTCCTTTGGTAAATGAATGGTGATCAAGGCAATATTGGTTGCTTGGAACATGGAGGCACCTATTGCCTGTACCATCCTAAGAATAAGAAGAATGGTTAGATTCGTTGAGAATGCGACCATAATTGAGCTGATAGTGAAACTTACATATCCGAGATTATGAATAAGACGATATCCATATCGGTCTCCCAGCTTTCCCATCAAAGGAAGCAGCGAAGTGATGACAAGCAAGTATCCTGTCGTAATCCACTGTACCTCTGCCAAATTCGTTTGAAAGATTCTTGTAAATTGAGGAAGCGAAACGTTAACAATACCGGCTGTAAAATGAGATAAAAATGCACCCATACATATAGCGGTCATCATCCAGATATGATGTCTGCTTGTAAAAACTCGAGCTTGATTCATGGATACATTCATGCGGTTCACCTCCAAACTGTATTATAGTTTAGATACTATACTAAATAACCAAAAAAATTTATCTCTGTGAAAAATGGCTCAACACTAGAATAAGTGCTTGAATTTGAAGTATTGTTCGTAGAAGCCCGCTGCGCGTACGGATCATTCTTACGATCGCTGTTGTCTCCCTATTTCTTGATTCTATCCCTTAGGGGTAGAAATACGGAGACAAAGGCGAACGCTATCGCTTCTTCAGAACGATTCCGTCCGCTTCGCTTTTGTTTCGTGTTTGCATACACTGATTATGGTTTAGAGCCTAAAAAATCGTTTAATTTCTCTATACAATTTTCAAAGATTTCGATCTCTTGTTTGCTCAACAGGATACGCAGCTCATCATAAAATTGGACATGTACCTCTTCGTGCGCTCTATAAGCCTCCTTCCCTTTCTCGGTAAGGGATATCACGATTGCTCTAGAATCATAAGGATGTGGCGAACGCGTTACTGCAGCTTTAGCTTCAAGACGCGCAATAAGCTGTGTGACTGCACCTTTCGTAACATCAAGACGAGCTGCAAGCTCGCTCATCAGAACTCCACCCTCATAGCCAATTGCCTCAATCGTATGAATTTCGCTGGGCGTGAAGGATCCGGCTTCTCCAAATATTTGAGGCTGACGTTCAAGACGACGAAGCTGCATAATCAGCCGGCCAAGATTTCGATTTCCTCTATTGCTTACCTGATCCGATTGTAGATGAGTTTTCTTTTTCATTGCTTTAGTATAGATACTATACTACTCGCTGTCAAGAATCATGAACATTTGTCATAATTCCTTCCCCTGGTGTCTTCATATTCAATAATAGAACTGGCTCCCTATCTCCCTATCAGTATATAGAAGCTCTGTTTAACAATGCTCTATCCTGTTTAATAAATAGTACCCCCATTATAATAAGATAGTCTTCCTCTTCAGGAGACAAAGCCTTAGACGCTTGCGCCTAGGGCTTTGTTTTTTCGACTAACCTATGGATTTAAGATGCGGTCATATACATCCCGTTGGATGACTTCTGAGGCAGCTATCAGCTTCCGTTCCAGCAGTTCCCCGTAGAGCCTTTCCCCTTCTTTAACCGAAATGTTCGCGTGCTTTCTTTGCTTCTCCTTTACCTGAAGAACCATATTGCTAAATAAATACTCATAGTAGGTATTTTCATCATATTGCAGGGGGCCGTATATCATCTGCTTCTGTGCTGCCGCTCGTTTGCGTCGATCGTTTTCTTGGATCCAATCGTTCCGAAAATCCGAATAATCGATCCGTTGAACGACCCCTTCATTTCTAGCAATGATCTGCTGAATTTTGATTTTTTTGGCTTCAGCGAGCGCAGCCGATTTCAGCCGATCAATCGGACGCTCCTTGCCAAAGGCTGTTGTCCAATATTGCGTGCTGTCTTCCGCATTGTATTTGTCGTAAAAATACTGGATAACGTCGCTTCGTTGCCGCAACATCAATATCTCCAACTCGCCATACCGAATCGGTTCCCCATTAACAGTGGCGACGATTTCTTGAATATTCGCCTTAGCGGATGAACTTTCATGTTCCACATGGGCAGCACAGCCCGCAGTGAAAGCAATCAAGATCAAGAACAGCAGTCCGATGAGACGACGCCAATTCATCATCCATCTCCTTCCTATGAAGCGGAAGGACAACGCGCGCGCTGCCCCTCCATTTCGCAGCTATACCACTTTCTATTTTGAAATAACGATTTTCCCCAGCTGCGTTCCCCATGCTGAAGTCGTATCAGAGAGCTCAACCTTCAAGTAATTTTTCCCCATCGGCAGGTTTGCTGTTGGCGAGTATTGAGTATAAGCCCAACCCGCTGCAGTAGCGGTAGGTGATAGATAAGAGCTCGAAACTGACGTCCAAGTCGTACCGTCAGGTGACGAATAAAATTTCACTTTCGTCAAGTTGATACTGAACTCATAAATATCTGCAGAAAATTGCTTCATATCGGAAAAGTTATAAATCACATATCCCGTCGCCGTAGAGCTGCGCTTGAACCTTGAGGTATCCCCATTAAAATAAGACGGATTAGTGCTATCCATCATCATATTAGCCGAATGGGAATTGGAGATGCTCCAATCATTCGCATTATCTATCAATTGGATAGGAGCGGTGAAGGTGCCTGCCTCATGGAAACCTCGACTTGGAGCAGCCATATTCGAGACAATGTTCCCAAAATAATCCTTCCCGCCGTTTCCAGGGATCAACACGCCGCTGCCGATTGCCGGCGACCCGGTACTTAGCTTGTAGCCTGCTGCTGAGCTTACCCCCGCTGCACTTGTACCTGGACTCATGAATAGCGGATCCGAAGTCAGCTTGTGTGAGTCCGCTGGTTCGCTTGTCGGGTGATTGCCGTAGAACAGATTGTTATCGATGCTGGCCCCAACACTTGGGTACGTATAAGTACCCGTTCCCAGGTTGTATACGATGTTGTTCTTAAAGCTCCAAGTTCCTGGAGTCGTGGCATCGCAGCCATCGCAGTAAATCGGATTTTTGAGGCCGGAACCGATATAAATCGTGTTGTTGTAAATGTTCGTGCCTTCCGGTACGCCATACGAGAACGTAAATACCCCTTTTTCTCCCCCATAGGCATCATTAACGCTGATGTTGTAACGGATCGTGCTCGTGTTCGTGTAGGGTCCCATCAGCAGAATGAATCCGCCTTCGTTATCATGGCTGTAGTTGTATTGAACAATCGCCCCGTAATGACCTAGATCAACGTCAAAACCTTGTCCGTCTGTATCAGTCGTTCGGGTACCATAAGCTTCGTTATACTGCACAATCGTACCTATCGAGCGAGTTGGCCAGATGCCTGCGCTTGCGTTCATGTTGAAGCCAGTAATCATTTTCTGTCCTGCACCGTTCGCCACATTGTATTGAATCACCGAATCCTTGAAACCGAAGACGAGAATGCCATCACCGTCCGTATAGGTTACGCTGTTATTCTGGACCTTCAAGCCCGTGCTTAGCTGCGACGCAACGACCACCGTCTGATCTCCGGTATGATAACTGGCATCCCAGATGTTGATTCCATTGCGCCCGACATGATCCACCGTATTATTCTCCACAATTACGTCATTGAAGCCGTCGTTGGCGCCGGAGGCAAACATGCTGATACCTCCATTCGTATGCGGTGCAACCGTGCCGCAGTTGAAACAACCATTCACGTTATGCACATAGTTATTGGCGATTCGAAAGTTATTAAGCTTCCCTCCACTACTCGACTCGATATAGATACCATAACGAGGTACGCCCCCGACGGTAGCCGTCCCACTGTTGTCTGTACCTGAGTTATTCGTGACTTCCAAATTCTGAATCACCCAATACTGCTGATTCACTAAATACACCGCAGCTCCAGAAGCTAGACTACCTCCGTTTATTAATGGAAGACTTCCTGTATCATACGAATCGATTGTGATCGGGTTACCAGAGCTACCTGAGCCTAGTGGATGCAGCTGTCCATTCCAGCTGCCCCCTCTTTTGAACAAAATTTTATCTCCGGCTTGGAACGTTACCGCGTTCACTTTGGTCAGCGTTTTCCACGCCGTACCCGTGCTAGTACCGTTCGCTGTATCGCTGCCTGCCGCGGAGTCGACGTAATACGTCGTATTGGCCGCATAAACCCGACTGCCTGAAAGAGGTAGCAGCAATCCAGAACCGAGCAGCATAGCGATCAAGACCATCGTCCAAATTCTTCGCATCCGAATGTTCATTGACATTTCTCTTGCCTCCTTAATCATTTGAATTCATTTGATTAAAAGCAGCTTAACCATGACCCCCTTCCGTGAACAAATATCCAGCTTTGCCAAAGACAGCATTCACTGCTTTAACACCCTAAATGTAAGCGTTCTTACAAAATTTAGTTAGGGGATAAATCTGCGAAATGGTTAAACATTCTGCACTTTTTTACTAATGAAACCAAAAAGACAAGTACTTTACTTACAAGTACCTGCCTCTTAGAATAAAATGTCCAAATTCCGTAACCTTTACATTGCCTTCCGTTGTGTTTATTCAAGCTGATAGACTTGAATATCTCCAGCCTCCAGACGTACGTCCAGTCGAGCCTGACTCAAATTCAAGCTCAAGCCATCCGATTGAATGGCATTTGCTCCTTCCTCAAACCATGGAACTGCTTGCTTGCATGCAGCAGGCAGTATCACCGAGCCTTCAGCCGCTTCATGTCCCCAGTTATGGACGAATAACAAGCGATGCTGAACACCGTCTTGCTCCCATTCGGACACATCGGCCCTTATAGAACCGCCTTGCACACCAATATATGGCCGCAGCCCCAGTTCTTCTACCAGCAAGCTTCGTATCATCTGCAGCGTTCCTGGATTTCCATTTTGCCAATATGCCGCAGCTAGCAGCGTGCCAATCCAGACGGCTTTGCCTTTCCCGAAGCGAGAAGCGGTCATGGCTGGCGAATGATCCTCGGCATATTCAGCTAGAACCTTTACGCCTTCCTGAAGATCGATTTCAGATTTATAATAGGAGCCATCACCAGTAATTGGAGAATCATCTTTATCTACACCTACTCGATACACAAGCGGAATGGTCTTCTTGGACTGTATTGTAACATTGTGATAGCTGTGGTCCAGATTCTCCAAGGAATGAATCCATCTCTCGCGAATGCCGAATACTTCATCGAAACCATAGCCGGGAACCTGATAACTATGACTGCCGTTCTCGGCCTGCAGCGCTCCGAACGAGCATTCCGATATAAGGATGCCGCCCCCATTCACCCATTCCCTAATCACGCTGCACATCCGCGCATTCAAGTATAACGGATAGGGCATCCACAAGCATCTGTACCGCGACAGCGTTTCTTTCGTCACGTCTTTATCGTGAATAAACTCCACTTTGTAGTTCAGGTCATGAAGAAGCTTGTGAGTACCCTGCACGGAATCGTTGTACGTATCCAAATGCGCATAAACGGAGAAATTGGCGATCTGGTTCTCTGAACTGAATAACACCGCAATCCCGTCCGACGGACGAGCTGCATGCTCCAGCATCTCTTGCTTGGCTTGAATGATTCGGTTCAACTCCGCCATATCCTTAAGCCATGGCGTCTCACTGCCATCCAGATACGTGCTTCCCCACGCCGGCGCCTCATGGCCGAGCACTTCCGGCCTGTATTGCCAGAACAGGAAGCCCGTAATTCCGCGCGCAAGCGGAATTAGAATATGCTGCTTCAATTCGCGAAAATCTAACTTCTTCGGTTTCATCGCCGTATGTCCAGGCAGCGCGTGAATTTCGGAATTGATTATTTTCTTACCTTTGGCTGCTGAAATCAGCAGGTCAGCCGACCAGGCCGAGGAGCCAAGACTATTACCGAATAGATCACACGGCTCCGCAAGCTTGAAGTCATCCGAACCGGCCGTAATTAGATTGAAAATCGGTGCAGGTACTGTATGTACCATGACTGGATGAGTCCGATCGTATGTTTTCACGACGGCAACCCGCCGCTTCAAATCGTCAGTCAGCGCGTCGGACATGAACAAACGCCAATCGACTAGATCATTGAATACCGCTTGTCCTCTTGGCGGCTCCGCTTCCATCCAATTCATATAGCTGCGCTGCCATTTTTCATTAAACGCTTCCATTGTCACATATTTGCTCTCCAACCATTCACCAAAAGCCCGCTGGGAGTGATCACAATAGCAAACCTGATTATCGAAGGAAAGCGTTCGCTGGATGCCGGTCGTGAGCTCCGGTTCATTCCACAAATCCCAAACCCACAGTGCCGGATGATCCTTTAATGCGAGGACTGCTGCTGCAAGAAAGCGATCTTTCTCGATTTGGGCAGGCTCGTGATGATAGCAAGGACCCGGAGCACCGCCGATTTGCCTGTAACTGAGAGCGCGCGGCTCTAGCACAGTTCCATTAGCCGTTATCATCTTAGAATCGGGATATTGCTTGTAAAACCAAGCTGGAGCAACGTCAAAGATGACATTCAGTACAACCTTTAACTTATACTTACCGGCTAAGTCCATCAGTTCAATAATGTCATCGAACATGAACGTATTCTGTTCCGGTACACTCGCGCGCCAAAGCACCCAATATTTCACGCAATTGAAACCCATGCTCGATATACGGCTTAAGTCCTGTTCCCATTGATCCCTGTAGGGAGTGGGCGACCTATAATATTGAAAACCAAATGGAAGAAAAGAGTTATTATGCAACGACTGACACCCCGTAACTTATCGCTGATTTGATTCCGCTCTTTAATGCGCTTACATGCGGACCATCTTTTCATGATATCACCTCTCAGATTAGCTACGATAGGCGGTAAGTCTGTGAAATCGTTTGTGAATCTGTCTTTCTGACATCTTATAAGAAAGGACTGTTCTCTTGTCTGATGACTAGAGGACAGTCCTTTCCGTTTACTTACATTCCCATTAATCTATAGATGACCGCCGCTGCTTCGGCACGTGTTGATAGACCTTTAGGCTTATAGGAACCATCTTCATAGCCATTAATAATTCCCGCTCGCTGCAGAGCCGCAACCCCCTCCGAAGCATAGGAGCCAATCTGATTCTGATCCTTAAACACTTCGACTCCGCTATCTGCAGCTGATTGATTCGATCCAATACGCCATGCGCGAAAAGCGAGCACTGCCATCTCTTCGCGAGAAATGGCTTCAGCTCCGCCGAATGAACCGTTACTTCTTCCTTTCACAATTCCCAGCTTCTGAGCTGATGAAACGGCTTGGTAATACCAAGCCTCTGGCTTAATGTCAGTAAAGGAGCTGGAGTTGGCATCATTTGAAGTCAAATCAAGCGCATTTATTAGCAGCTGGACAAATTCGCCTCGGGTGATGGGACGATTCGGTTCAAACTTGCCCTCTCCATTACCTTTTACGATTTCACGGGCAGCCAATGCCTCAATGATCGTTTTGGATCCGTTCGTTACATCGGTAAAATGAATATTGGCATATCCTACCCCATAACGGCTGAAATGCTTAGGTTGGAACGTAATTAGGCCTGTCAAAGGGTCGTATTTCACATTTTTTACGACTTCTAAACGGCCATCTTCCCCAATGGAATAGACGACAACCTGGTGTGCTTTCTCTCCCGACTTCAGCTCATATTTCATTGTGACGTTCACTGCATCTCTTCCTTTAAATGAACCGATCGCAGCTCCGTCAATCTTCGCGGTGACATCGTAAGCAGGATAACCCTTCCCTTGCAGGTTCGGCGGAAGCAGAGATGAGTCAACTTGAGCGATAAATAGGTCCAATTGTTTGGAATCAGCACGAAGGCTGCTTATAAGTGTCTCCATCGGAATAGCCACCACCGCGCCGTTGGCTTTCACTACAAGCGATTTCGCTTTATCTCCCATTTCCTTTAATCCGTTTACAGGAATATGGATTACTGCCCCAAGCACATTCCCTTCGACTGGGACAACGTTTATAACTAATTGACCGTTTTCGTCGCTTTCAAGCGCTTTCTTCATCTCTTCACTTCGAATATTGACCTGAGCAATACCTTTGTCGATGCTTATTCCTTTTGCGTTAATGGCGCCCTTATCAATCGTATTCGGATTGCTCTCTACGCTGCTATTGCCATTGTTTCCGCTGACTGGCGGCGGGTTATCGTTACCTGGAGCCATCAACTGGAACGTGCGGAAGAGAGACGAGTCCTTTGCTCCTCCAATGCCTGATCCCCATTCTATATATCCCTTTCGACCAGTGCCATCATTATCGTTGACTAGCATCGAAAAGCTTATTGTACGATCGGCTCCGGACTGTATTGGATACAGCTCACTCCAAGGCAGGGCGAGTTGATACGACGTAATCTTCAAGGCTTCATCACGTGTTACGGTAAGAGTTCCGTTCGTTACCGAACCGGTCGCAGCTCCCTGCATCGTAAGCCAGCGATAAATTTGCGGTCCGCTCGGTGTCTGCGAAATGCCATATTCATACCAAGATTGACTCTCTCCCGGTACTCCGGGTGCTACGCTGAACTGAATGCCGTCATTTTGCCATATGGAACTTCCAGATGCCGCATGGTTAAATTTATCGTCTTTGATATCGGCTGTGAGATAGAAGTTGTTTGAATCCCAGCGCAGCTTCACCGTACCGCTAAGATCACTTTCACCGTTATATCCGGTAACGACATTGTTGCCATTGGCTAAATCAATGGTGACCGGATGACGATTATCCGTTTGATGCAGAACGCGGTTAAAGTCGATATCCTGGGTCAAATGAATTTTCTCATATCCGGCAATTTCGACGGTCAAATCAAGTGGATATTCAATACCTTCAGACAAGCCCGGCAAAGGGATAACATAAGTCGATTGCGCATTCGCCGCAACAGAAGGGACATTCGTATCCGTTCCGCTTAACGCTCCCACACCCGTGCCGACATTCCAGGAAACCTTGCCGACGTTCAAGCTGTCTGTTTCCGAGCTGTTCGCAAACCGAAGCTGTAGCGACTTGCTCCCGTTGCTATCGTCGGCAACATGCGGAATGACCTTTAACCCTTGGAAGTACATTCTTAAGTCATCCACGGGGGGCACGGGCAGCGATGCTGGATCTAGACCGGGGCCACTATAGGCACCGATATTCGGCGCCTCCGTTAAGGATACCGGATTTCCCCAGTAGTCCAGCCCGCCGTTGTTTGCAATTACGGTACCCGATCCAAGAGCTGGTGAGCCTGCCCTCAGCTTATATCCGTCCGTGGTATTCCAACCTGTGCTGCCGCCTCCTTGGTAGACCAACTGCGGATTAGCAGTGATTTTGTTCGCATCAATAGGTTCGTTTAACGGATGGTTGCCGTAGAGTAAATTATGATCGAAGACGCCGTTTACGCCTGGCAAATTGTATCCGCCTGTTCCGAGATTGTACACGATGTTGTTTTTGAAAGAGTAAGGAGCGTTCAAATCCCCTGCATCGTTCCACTCGTGGTCGATGATTTTCGTATTTTGTCCCGTTCCAATATAGACGGTGTTGTTGTAAATTTGCGTTCCTGGTGTAACGCCGCCCGCAAAATTAAATGTGTGAGTCAAGTCATTCTGACTAATATTGTATCTCACCACGCTGTTAGAAGAACCGACTAGAACACCTGGAGACAACCGCGCGTCTACGAAAAGGATGAATCCGCCTTTGTTGTTATGGCTATAGTTGTATTGAACCACACTATCGGTGGAATCGATATCCAGATTGAAGCCTTGACCGTCACCTTCCGGCTTATTCGTATTGAAGGATTCATTGAACTGCACGACATTGTTTTTACCTCGGGTAGGCCAAATAGCGGCTGAACCGTTAAATTGTCCCGGTTCTGAATAATTACCGCCCCCTTCCGCTACGTTGTGCTCGATCAACGCGCCGTCGGCACCAAAGGTAAGAATACCGTCGCTGTCGGCTTGCTTGACATAGTTTTGGCGAATCTTCACGTTGGTTGAGGCGTAATCGGTCCCATTCCAGCGTTGGTCCCATACCACGATTCCAGTTCGTCCGATTCGTTCGACCGTATTACCTTGGATCAAGACGTTATCGAACTTGTCTGTCGCCGTAGTTCCACCTACGTATACAGAAATGCCTCCAAACGCATGAGGACCTCCTTCAGCTCCTGATCCTGTCGGATATCTAAAGCTGCTCGATACGTCGTGAACGTAGTTATCCAATATTTGAATATTGCTTAACGTACCACCGTTCGCATTTTCAACCATAATGCCTTCTCTGTAGATGTTTCCCCGCTCGGCCGCATAATTGGTCACTTCCAAGTTTTGAATGATCCAGTTCGAAGGGTTACGAAGATACACCGCTCCGCCGGCCATGCCACCACCGTTAATGATCGGCCTGCTGCCGCTGCCATAAGAGGTAATGGTGATTGGCTCAGCGTTCGTGCCAGCGCCTTTCGGAAACAATCTTTCGTTCCAAACACCACCCTTTTTCAGCAAAATCCGGTCGCCAGCGGCAAAGGTCGTATTGTTGACGTTGGAAAAGGTTTTCCAGGCGGTGCTCTGAGATTTGCCATCATTACTATCACTGCCAGTGACAGAATCTACGAAATAGTCCCCTTCGCCTCCGGAGCTCCCGCCTCCAGGTGCGACATTCGATACCGAAACGGACCCGAGCTGCATTGCCCAACTGGCGAGATCGCCGCTCAATTCCACTTTCAAATAGTCGATGCCTGAGGGTAAAGCTGCCGCAGGTGAGTATGTAGTTCCTTTCCAATTCACATCCCCGGTGGATACGGGTGTATCATGAACGGCTGGAATTTCAGTCCAAACTGAAGCGTCCGAAGAACCGTAAAACGTAATGGCCCCGGTTGAACCCGTAAAGGAATGCAGGCGAGCAGAGAAATTTTTAATGCCATGCAAATGATAAACGATCGATTCAGCCGATTCAGCCATTCTTACGATTCTTGAAGCATCTCCTCCGAAATAGGCGGGATTGCTGCTATCGATAGTCCAATTTGCCGTATTTGAGAACACCTTGGAGACATCAGAAAACTCGTCAGCAATGATTTGCGGTGCCATGGATACGTTAGAGACAGAGACTGATCCGAGCTGCATCAGCCAAGTATCGATATCTCCGCTGATTTCGATTTTCAGGTAATCAATGCCGCTCGGCAGTGCTCCCGAAGGGGTATACACGGTTCCATACCAACCGGAACCAGTTCCTAATGGATCGGCATAATCGGAAGGAATTTCTGTCCAGGTCTCCGCATCCGAAGAACCATAAAACTTAATTACACCGGTCGATCCTGAAAAATAATAGGCGTTGACGGAAAAGGACTGAATTCCGCTCAAATGGTACACGACATTCTCAGCCGTTTTTGTCGTTCTCACAATTCTTGAGGCATCTCCACCGAAAAACTGCGGGTTACTCCCGTCAATCGACCAGTTCGCAGAATGTGAGAAAACTTTCGAGACATCAGAGAATTCATCCACAATTGTCGCCATTTGATGTGCTGACACGTTTACGGACGGAAGAGCCAACATACAGAACAGCACAACCGCAACCAACGAATTTGTCAGTTTTTTTACCATTTTTAATTTCTCCCCTTAGCAAAATAATAATAATACACGATTTATAAAAACGCTTTCTTTGTGCAATTTGAATCATACAAGGATTAAAATGGTTCGAATAGTAGACAATCCTGTGAAAACCGGTTGTCATCCTGTCTAATTGAAAGCTATTTAATCAGAATTCATTCCTATCCATTTATTCATGAGGTTTGTTCCAGATTGCCTGTTCCATTTAATTGCCGCTTCCTTCACGTCTCTCTCGACGATGTCACGATATTTCTCCAAGGCCAATTGGCTAGCAATCGAATCCTTCACTTGGTCAAACGGCTGAATAATCATGTCGCCTATGGAAACACAGCGAATGATATGGAGGGCCTCGTTTTCATCGAAAATATCGCTCGACTTTCCCACTTCCAGATGTTCTGCCTTCTGCAGTGCCAACGGAATTTCTAACGCAGCCGCACGACGCGAGGCATTCGTAATGCGCGAATCGATGACATCCACCCCGAGCCCCTTAGCTGTCTCTTTGAAACTTGCTCCGTTAGCAAACGCTTTTTCCAGCTGCTTCATTTTTACAAGCGCGTCACTTTTATCCTTGTATGCTGTTCCAGAACCGTAAGGAAGGGTAGCCCATTCCAGATCTATTGCGCCTTGCTGCGCATATTTCGACTTTTTGTTTATTTCATAGTCTCGTTTCAATTGCTCTTCCGAAATGCTGATTATTCCGTTATTCCGCAGCGCATCGATCGTTGCATTTTCCAAGCCGCTCATGTAATAGCTATAATAAGCCTGAACTTCAAAAGAAATCGGACCGTACACAATTTCATTGTTTGCAGCGGCCTTACTGCGCCTGCTGTTCTCCATTTCCATTTCATTCAGAAACGATTGGTAGCCGATATCCTTTATGACACCGCTCCTCTGGGCCAACTGCTGTTCGATTTTCGTCCTCGTCATTTGCGCTTTGGCTTCTTCCATTAGCTTCTGTAGAGGCGTTCCGTCGGAATATTCGGTTGTCCAGAAATGCTCGGTATAATTGGCACCATAGGTTTGCTTGAAGTAATTGGCAACAAGTGCTTTTTTAAAATCGAGGTACATGCTGAATTCATCTGCCGAAGCTTCCTGGCCGTTCACGGACATCAGAACGGAATCACTTCCCGGCATCTTGATCGATCCGATCAGCAAAAGACTTGCCAAAATCACGATCAATAAACCGATGATCATAAGTAGCTTTCGTTTGCCGTGAAGTATCTTTATAATCTTCCAATCCTGCTGCTTCATAAAAACCATCCATTCTCCATCCGGACGAATTTCCTAGTCACGCCAAACGCGGCCCCGATTAAGCGCTTTCAAATCTATCCTGCCTTCATGCCCGTTTGTCATCACCCCATATCAATTACATAAATTGCTTCATTTGCTTCGTTTCCATCAGATATTGGAGTTGCTCATAATAGGCTCATGCTGGTCAGCTGGCTTCCTTACCCCATGATGTATATCTAAAATGATAACGCTTCCTACTAGTGAGCGACATCCTGCAACCCTGCGAAATCGTTTGTTATACTATTCATCTTTCCATGCAGCAAGTAACCTAGGGCTGTAGAATCTGCGAAATGGTTTGACATAACATGAAAAAAGCCGCTGTAAAAAGTTCGACCTGAGGTCAATCTTTTCACAGCGGCTAGAGGATAGCCCTTCATTAGACAGGAAAGTCTCGATCAGGAAAACAGCGGAAAACGATCTCAGGAAGTGCTTCCAGTTCATCGCTAGTGGACGTATCATCCACTAGAAATCCGCCTCCCTTCTTCTCCATACATCTAACAGCGACCCTTCTCGTTTCACTCGGAAACAAAGTGAAATATTGATCGTCGCTCTCCATCCAATATCCATTCGTCTGCTCTTCCATATGGATATGTAGTGCGACTTCAGATCCGTTATTGGTTACAGTAACTATGCTTTCAAGAAGCTCAGTCACAGCTATTCGCTGCCAATCCTTCTCCAACCCAACTTGAAGGTTTGCTCCTTGCAGCTTCAGTGCGGAGGAATAAATCGGACCGGAATCGGCAGAGAAAACATAGGGATGGCATTGCCCTTCGCCAAACTCTGACCGGTAGCTTAACCTTACAAGCAGAAGACCATCCGGTGTAGAAGGAATGACCAAATCCAATTGACCGACACACAGCGCTTTATCTTCTACGGTTACTGCCGCGAACTTAGCACTATGATGAAGATATCCGGTTGAGTCCATGACTTCCGCGGTGATCTGCACGTTATGGCCTGCTTCATGAGCATGAAGATACACGCCTTGACTAAATCGCTCACCTGGCACCGTATTTAATGTCCGGTAATCCAGGGATACATGTAAGGGAGCGAACGCCTGCTTTGTCCAATAATAGGCCATCTTGGCTTCCCCGTAGTAATCGACCAGGTTCGTGCAAGAGACGTTCGGCCATGGCTCGTTCAATTGCCAGATGATACTACCGCTGTTGCGGAATTTACGACGTCGGTTGGCCTCCAATATGAATCGAAGCCCTTCCGCCTGTACCCATTGGCTGCTTTCAGAGAATACGGCCAAATCGTTCATCGGACCGAATAGCGTTTCATCGCGAGCCAGCGTGTCCCACCATTCCCCATGATGCCGCCAAACCATGCTGTCCTGCATGGAAACGGGTTTTCGATAGGATTCGTCTAGAAATTTATGTAGGCTTTTCACCCTGCTCACGCCATCCACGCCGAACTCACTATGAAAAAGGTTGTCATTCTCGCCATATAATCGATAGTGTTCAGGGGTGTTCATATATTTCCAGTGTCCATGTACGTCATGCCCAAGACCTTTTTGGTCTGTAATATACTCCACGGGCCCAGATGCGGAAGTAGGAAGAAATAGCCGCTGAGGGTCATACTCCGATACGAGCGCTTTAAGCATCGCAAGATTAGTATCACTGTCGTTTGAAGGTTTATTAGGCTCGCTCATCAGCTCGTTGCCACCGCTCCATACCGTTAAAGAAACATGATTGCGGCGATCAGCCAGCGCTGCCCGGGCTGTCTGTTCCAGCAATTGCAGAAACTCCGGCTGCTGAGATGGTATATTATCCACTCCCGAGCTTGATTGAATGAACTCCTGCCAGATCATTATGCCGTTTGCATCGCAGAGCTCGTAGAACCTTGACTTCTCAATGAGGCCCCCGCCCCAAATTCGCACCATATTGATGTTACCCTGCTGCATGAGCCGTACCATCCAGGAATACTGCTCGTTCGTCACGTTGCCGTACAAATGATCGAGAGGAGTCATGTTGACACCGCGAATATATATTCGTTTGTTATTGATTTTAAAAGTATAAGGCAGTGAATCTTCTGGACTGATATCGTTCTGGACATATTCTAATTTACGGATACCAGTTTTAAAAGTTCTCTCGTCCACTGTGATTCCATCGCCTGATTGCAGCAGAACGTTCACGCTATAAAGTGATTGGGTTCCGTACCCGTTAGGGTACCATAGCTGCGGGTAGAAAACCTCTAGCTCCACTTCCGTTTCCCGGTTCTCATGAACATCAACTACCCGGCTTGCAACCTCCCGGCCTTCTGGATCGCGGCAGCAGATGATAAGCACCAAAGGCATCCTCTCTTCGTAACTAGAAGAAGCCTGTTTCTGAACATCAGTCTTCAACCGAACAATTCCAATAACCTGATCCACCTCGGGAGTTCCAAATCCCTTTACATCCGTGCTCAAATAGACTTCTCCGATCGAATACATGTTGTGAACACGTACTACGACATCGTCCCACATTCCAATATTAACAAGACGCGTGGAGAAATCCCATTTATAGTTGAATCGGCTTTTCTGCGTAAAGGTTTCCGAGGTCTTGCCGATCTGAGCCATCTCATCGGGAGCATGCTTGAACAGAACAGATATTTCCAATCGATCATGCTCGTTCATTAATGCGGTGACATCATAAACGGCTTCTTGAAACATGCCCTTGTGTTCACCCAACAGTGTCTGGTTCGCATAGATAGCTGCTTCATAATCCAGCCCTTTAAATACCAACTCGATCCGGTCGCCCATCTGGCTCGGCCGTTCGAGAGTTGTCCGATACAACCACCAGCGATTCTCGACCCATTCACAATTCAAGCTGTTCAAATTCTTATAGGGATGGGCGATAAGGCCAGCACGGTATAAATCGTAATGGACACCTCCAGGCACGCTGGCCGGCAGCCAGTCCGTGACCCCCATTAGCTCCTGCCCAAGCTCCATACTCGTCCCTTTAATGGGCACCCATGGCCAAAAACCCTTTACTTGCCAAGACAATGAATTCATTATGATCTCTTGCATGATAGAATTCTCCTCCCAGACGTCATACCCAACCGATTCAATAAATCATTTCCACTTTGCCACGAAATCTACTTCAATAAATCATTTCCACTTTGTCACGAAATCTACTTCAATAACTCATTTCCACTTGTCACGGAACCTAATTCTTTTCTGTTAGGCAGCTAATCGCTACATTCCATAGTTTCCGATAGTTTGACCAATCTGCATGAAGCTTCTGACTGTTAGTAACCAGCACCCCAACAAACTTAAAAGCTGGGTCTATCACCAGCATACATCCACTGAATCCAGGATGACCCATGGCCGATGTCGACAAAAAGTCACCGAAGCACCCGTAGCTGTCACGCTCTCCTTTTATCCACAACGCTGGCGTCTTATTGAAACGGTTATTTGTTACCTCCCTTTTCAGCAGCTTTGCAGCTGCTTCGGAGAACACTTGTCTTCCTCCAAACTGTCCGTCCTCAAGAAGCATCAACCCGAAGCGAAGTATATCCGATGCCGTGGCATACAAACCGCTGTCTCCTGTGACAGCCAAACCTTCTAGTTCTTTAACAGGACCGTTATTGCCGCTATCATAAGGTAAAATATAAGTTCCAGGCTCCCAACTTTGTGTTTCGAAAGTTGTATTAGACATTTCCAAAGGCTCGAATAAATAGCGTCTTCCAAGACTCTCTAAACTCATTCCTCCTGCCTTCTCCACAATATCCATTAAAATCGTGTATCCTTGCGTATAATACCCTGCACTTCGATCAGCGACTTCGCTAACCGGATGGTCGTAAATGCGTCTTCTAAACGGTCCCATCTGCTCGGGGGTAGGCCAGTCGAGCGATTCCGGCGGCGCATATCCAGCCGTATGGAGCATTAATTGCTGGATAGTATGCGGGTATCTGTAGGCCGAGACGTAGTTGGATACCGGATCATCAAGCGAAATTAAACCTTTCTCCGCCAGCTTCACAGCAAGAGAAGCAGTTATAACTTTGGTTACGGAGCCTACGTTAAAAGGAGTCTGCGGCTGCACGAGTATTCCCGAACCATTAGATGTAAGTACATTACCTTTGTGCGTTTCGTAAGTATTGCCATTACAATAAAGAGCCAGTGAATAGCAGTCCGTCACTTTTTCTTGGATTAAATTATCCAGATATTGAACTATCGCATTCGGACACTGCATAGCGCCAATCCCACCTTACTTCATTCATACTCCGTTCATTAGCTCATGATAGCATAGTAAAAAGATCCGAAAGTAGGTCGCTATCCTGCGAAAGAGTGGATTATTCTGTCCGAAGCTCCTGTGGAACAAAACGAACAAGGGTACCAGCTTATGAGCTGGTACCCTTGTTAATATTGATGCGGTCGAGAGGACTCGAACCTTCGGATGTTTGCGCTGCGTATGGATTCATCGGCTGTAAACCCAAGTGAACAAGAGACTTCAGACAATGGCTCTGACTTTTTTATTCCACCTGCCGATCCATCCTGACAGTATATGCAGCGGAGTTTTATAATCGAACAACACCATGCGGCTCCGCCGCGGATATGTTCGATTCATGCTCTCAATATTTGACGTTCAAGTACTCCGTATCGACAGCTTTTCCACTATGAAGCGAGCGCATGCAGGCATCAAGAGCTCCGGTTGTGAGCAACGAACGTTCGACAGCATGCGGCGTCCGGCCCGTATGAATGAACTTCTCGATCTCCAGCACCAGTCTCGCGAAATGGATATACGGCTTCTGCCCTTGCAGAAGGAACTCCTTGCATATCGGCGATTCCTCTTCATATACCTGATAGGCGGCGGCGAATGTTTCGACCTCCGGATTGCTCAGCATCACACCCGACCTCAGACCATCCACATATTAGATATATCGTTCGACCGGACCATAAGCAAATCCGAACATTTTGTGCAGCGGAGCGCCATTGGGGAACGGCTAATTGATTGATTTCGTTAAACTCAATCTCCGCTTAGCAACGCTGTAATGTGCCTTTCCATTAATACTGCCTGCTCAGGCGACAACAAACCCGCCTCTACTTGGAACAACACGCTTCCCTTCGCCGGAAGCAGCCGGATGTTTCCTTTGGCCTTCTCCCGCGTGTACCCTTCCGGCGTAGCCGTGGAAGGCAGCGCAAATCCAAGCGCGTCCTCCGACCCAGTCCGTGCCATCCATCGCACCACTTTGTCCAATTGCTCCGGACGATGCTTCACATACCCCGCATAACCATCCGGCTGGATATGCATACTGTGAGCCCAGCCTTCGCGATCCGCGATGTAATGGTAAAAGTACATTAACAGCTCTGGGTTCAGGACATGCGAGGGGTCAAGCACGTCCGCAATCTTCGGGCTTTGCGCTACCCGCTCAACAAATGCGGCATACGCCGGCGTCGGCGCAAAAGGAGCCGCCAATCCCCTGTATACCTCCACTTGATCCGCCGTGCAGGGCGCGCTATAGACCAGTCTTCCGTAATCCGCCGGTCTGAAGTTCACATGAGCCAAGTACATGTATTCCATCGGTACCGACTTCAGATTGGTGACTTCCATACTGATCTGAACAGTCGTTCCCGTCTCGTACAACCGGATGAGCGGCTCCGCCCTGTAATCGCAGGTGAATGCAATGGCATGCCGGTAACTGCCTCCGACCTCCAGGTAACAACCCTGCTCATCGGAGCCTGCGCGAACGAATGCCTGCTGATAAGGCGCATTGGGCAATTCGCCGTGCACTGGGTGATTGTCCTCCGGTCCCGAACCCAAGGACAATAGTCCGCAATGCAGCATGAAGCCTCCATAGTTGGACAAGAAATCCCGGGTAAGCTGCGGCTCATCGAACACGGATTGCATGGCCAGCGATTGCCCTGCGAATTCCATAGACCAAATTTGCTGTCCTTGATAAGGTAATATCACAAGATTGCCGAACGGGTTTGTCAATCGAATCCCGCAAACTCCAGAACGGTAGCGGAAGATCGAGGCCTGGAGCAATCCGTGCTCCAGCAATAGCGTTTCCTGCCGCTCGAAGCTGCAGGACTCCAAATGAATCTTTATCGATTTCTCCATTTTGAACCTCCCAGGTGATAATTCTCCAAATTGCAAAATCATTACATAGCGGCACTCGGCTGTGGGATATTCCGCTTTCCTTCGCACATTCCTTGAAACGGATTTTAAGCCTTTCTTCTCTCCGTTTTCACGAAAAAAAGGTCAATTGTTCCCCTATCAGCGTCTAATACGACCTCTACATAATCGCAGCCAAACCGACTAAACCGACTAATCCGCCTTACCGATTGAATCGTGCATCTGCTTGAATCTCTAGCGGTCAGCTCTTCACTCTGAAGAACCGAGATCAGGAATGTAAAGCCATTGATAGATCTCTCAGACGAAATAGTCACCGACACGATTTCATCCGTTTCCTTCGATACTCTTATCCAAGATTGGTTTCTTGATTGAACCCAACACCATATGTCCTCGCTGGTCCACCACTCCATACCAAGACTACAGCCGTATTCAGCCAGCTTTACTAGAAGCTCTCCTGCCATTCCCTCAGGCATTGTGCCCATTGTAGCAGGCCGGCCTTGCTTATACTTTGCTTGACTTCATGAAACAAGGTTATAGTCGATGCTTTTGCGGATGAATTCCGCTGTATTTTTTGAAGGCTTTGCTAAAATAATGAGGGTCCTCGTATCCGACCTTCTCCGCGATTTCGAGAATTTTCAGATCGGTCGATTTGAGCAATCTTTTGGCATGCTCCATACGAACCTTCGTAATATATTCGGAGATGGTTTCCCCTGTATCCTGTTTAAAGATCATACTGAGATAATTGGGAGTCAGATAAATTTCTTGAGATATTTTGACGACGCTAATGTCCCCATTATATTTCTGTTCGATAATATCTTTAATCTTTCGGATGACCTTAGCGCTCTTCTGATTGTACTTTTTTGAGAAGTATTGGGCGATAATTATAAATAGATTCGACATGTAGCTCTTGAGGTCAGCGATATTTTCCTTTCTATATATGGTATCTAGAACGACCAAACGGTCATCCGCGATGCTGTCCATACTTTCTCCGAGATCCTGAACAGTTCTAGATGCGATACAGGTCATTTCGAAGCACACCCCTTGCACGTAATCCACGGTCATGGTCCTACCGGAACAGAGATGGTCGAATATCCCGTTAATCGTCTCCGTGACTCCTTCCACGTCCCCGAGCTTGATATACCCCATTAATCGGTTTTCATTCTCGTACAGATCGGAAGGAATGATGCCTTCATTAGGAGTATCGTTCAAGATATCGATGTCGCTAATATCCAGGATCGAGTTATGACCCGTATAGAATTTGTACTGCAAGGCAGAGCGTGCGTCTTCCAAGGAAGTATGGATCAACGAAATCTTGTCGATCGGCCTTCCGATTCCGATAGAAACGGATATTTTCAGGAAGTTTTTCAAACACAAAGCGATCTCTGCACATATTTCGGTATATTTCCTATTAGAGAGCGCGCTTTGATGATAGATCTGGACAAATTCATTCTCGCTCATACCGAAGCTTATTCCCGAGTTGTAGTTGGTCATAATCTCTTCAATAATATTAGTTACGCCAAAGCTTAGAAGCTGCTTATCCTCCTCGGACATCTTCTCGATCCTATTCTCGTAGTCGTCAATTTGCAGAGAGGATACCAGAAGGCTTTCGTCGGACTGAATAGGGATTTGGAAATATTCTAATTTATTTTGAATTGAGGTTTCGTTAACATATACGCCGCTAGCCAAGTTCCTCAGAAAGTTATTTCGAATAAGTGGAAAATGCTCATGAATCTGCCGCTTAAGATGCGTCATCTCCGACTGTTGCTTTCGTTCAAGCTTGATCCGGTTGACTACTTTTCTAATCACTTCGTTAAGCTCGTCCACGATAACCGGCTTTAACACATACCCCTCCGCCTTAATATCAAGCGCGGTTTTGGCATAGTTGAAATCCTGGGCACCGCTGATCAGAACAATCCGGATATCGCTCCCCTGCTCCTCCAGTTTCATGGCCACTTCCAGCCCATCCATTAAAGGCATGCGGATATCGGTAAAGAGAATGTCGGGATTAAGCTGTTGACATAGCTCATAGGCTTCCTGACCATCCCTGGCTTCAGCGATGACTTCTATTCCTAGATCATTCCAATGCACTATGTTTTTCAGTCCCTGCCTAACGATGGATTCATCATCCGCTATGATCATTGTTAACATATAATCCCTCCATTGTTTTGACCGCGGGAAACCTCACGATGACCGTAATGCCTTCATCTTCATTGCTGCAGAAGCGGATTCCGAATTCACTCCCAAAATAATACTTTATTCTTTCATTCACGTTTTTCAAGGCAAATGAGGCAGAATGACTTCGATTGTCCACGATGGAGTTCAACTCGTCGATATCCGCGCCAACCCCGTTATCGCTGACTCTTATTTCGATGATTGAATCGCTTTTAGAACCCGTTATCACTATCATTCCTTTACCTCGTATCTTATTGATACCATGCAAAATCGCATTTTCTACGATTGGCTGCAGAATCAGCTTTACGGTCAGATTATCGAGGATGTCGCTAGCAAAGTAGATGGAGTAGTCCAATTTCTCCTGAAAGCGAATTTTTTGGATGATTAAATAGCTTTCCACCTGCAGCTTTTCTTCCCGTAGAGAAATGATCGTTTCTCCCTTACTCAGGCTATATCTAAAAAAGTTGGACAGCGAAGTAACCATGGTGCTTATCCGTGTCGCATTAAGCTCTAATGCCATCCAATTCACCGAATCCAGCGTATTGTAAAGAAAATGAGGGTTGATCTGAGCCTGCAGCGCTTTAAGCTCGGCTTCCTTCTTCATAACCTCGCTCACATAGAGCTTATCGATGAGCTCTTTAATATCTCTGACCATCTTCGTGTAGGAATGAAATAGATACGCAAACTCGTCATTTCTTTTGTATTCCAAGGTGATATCAAAATTACCACGCTGTACAACTCTCATGGATTTAACCAGCTTGCGGATCGGATAAGAAATATTCTCCGATAGGAACAGGGCCATCAATAAGGCCAAAATCCCACAAACTACAATGACTGTATAGATGACCTTCTTGAAAGCAATCAATTCGCCATTTAATTCATTCATAGGGGTTAAAGAAACGAGAGTCCAGTTTAACGGTTCTATTCTTTCGTAGGCTGATAGAATATTATCACGTTTGTTCGGTTCGAATACGGTTCCCAGTAAGGTATCGTCGGAGCTAATAATAATCGATTTGTTAACGTCGATGATGAAGGTTGAGCTGCCGATCGTCGGTTTGGATTGGTCTAGGATGGTATTAAAATAATCGGCTCCGATATCTACAGTAAGTACACCACTGAATTTAATGCTCATATCATCAAGTCCGAATAACCGCTTCGCGATCTTTATCGTTTTGATTTTTACAGAGGAAACGACCACCTCATCCAGCCCCACAATCGTATATTCAGCCCTGTTAGGCAATTGCATATACCATTTTTCCTTCTCGATCAGACTGAGGTCGGATACCTTATTCGTAAAGCTGTGCAGAAGATATTCAGGTCGGTTAAAGAGGTAGATTCTAGGGAGCAATAGATCTTGCGCATTATTCGTTACGGTATAATTCGAAAGCAGCTTATCCATATTCGACATCTCGCTAATGATTCCCGTAGTATCGCTTGGGCGTTGCGACGACAGAATGCGAATGAGATCACTATTCAAATAGATCTCGGAGGAGGTGTTATTAACAGCCTGAAACTTTTGTGTAATGTTGGAAGCGATGATATTTAGCTTTTCTTCCAGAGAGGAATTGATCTTATGGGTAATTATATCCGTCGATTTATTGTATATCGTTACTGAAATAATCGAGGTTGGTAGCATGATAAGAAAGATGAAATATAAGAGTAGCCTACTTCTAATACTGATCGTAAACAGAAACCGATTAAAGAATGTTGTCTTCAGCCCTCCGGATGGCATAATGGCTCTCTCTCCTTTTTCAGAAAATAGCGATAGTTAAAAAGAGAACCCAACTAGGACTTAGCTGAAAAAGAATAATTTAGATCATTTACCTTTTAATATATAATATAATAATAACCAAAACGCAACATGAAATGAATAGGATCACTAGAGGTGAGAGAATGAAAAGCAATCGTGAGCGGCTCGTTGTCTTAAACTTATCGTTAACGTTGCTAACCTGTTTAGGGGTCGGATGTAGCAATGACGAGTTGTATAAAGAAAAAGCTACATTACAGACAGATGCAAAGGCTTCGAGTGATTCCCAACCTGCTAAGATCCATATTCAATTCGCCCAATGGTCCGTTCCTTCAACGAAATTCGTAGAAGAAGCGATCAGCCGATTTAATGAGAATAATAAGGAAAATATTCAAATCGATTTACTAAATATCCCTCTTGATCGATACATTGAAACACTGAACAAACTGAATGCATCCGGAAGTGGTCCTGATGTATTCGAGCTGCCAAAGGAGTGGCTAAACAGCTACATCACTAAGGAATGGGTAACCGATCTTTCTCCAATAATAAGCCCTGCGTTTTTATCTTCCTTTCCCGACTGGGCCGTAAACTCCTCCAAGGAGCTCTTAGATAGCCAAGATCGCATGTATTCCCTTCCTTCCAATCAACTGACTTACAGGCTAATTTACAATAAGGATTTATTTAGAGAATCGGGCTTGGATCCCGACTCTCCGCCCAAGACTTTCTCCGAGTTGGTGGAAGCAGCCCAAATCATTAGCAACAAAGAAATCGGTAGAAGTAAATATGGCATCGCGATGCCCATGGGAGAAGTATGGATGGACTTCGTTCAGCCCATGGAAGCCATAAACGGGTACAGCGGAGTGCATTATTACGACTTTAAGACAGGAAAATACGATTTGACCGTATATAAGCCGTGGCTCAAAACCATTAAAGAGCTGAATGAAAACGGCGGCGTCTTCCCGGGCATGGAGAACATGAAAAGTAATCAAGCCATGGCGCAATTCGCGGATGGAAATATCGGCATGATGATCGCTTCCAGCTGGCAAGCTTCTCTGCTCTTTGACCAATTCTCTCCGAAGAGCGATTGGGGCGTTGCCCTACCTCCAGCGATAGACAATGCGAGATTAGGCAAAGGCGCAATTAAAATAGATACGGCAGGTTGGAATGTCGTGGGCTCGGGGACCCCTTATCCGGAAGCGGCAGCGAAGGTGTGGAAATTTCTCTACTCCGATGAATACATTGGCCAATTGTTCGCCCATAGTAACATGATTCCGGTTATTAACAAACAAGCGAGCGACCTGGCCAATCCAATTGGCACTTCTCATTTTCGACAGTTTTTGCCTAGTAGCAACGATTCCGTCTATCCCGATACACCGCTTATCTTAGAAGAATGGTCGCGTAAGAAAATCTATCAGAAAGCTCTCGCAGGAAACCAAGACGATCCATCGTTGCTCGAGGAAAGCAGTCGTCTGAATACATTGCTTGATGTTGCAGTGACATCAATGACGATAAATATTAACAATTATTATTTTCCTAACTTTAATCCTCTCACGCCTTTGGATCGTAAATGAATCCTGTCGCGCAGCTCTCCGCAGTCCCCTTCACAAGACGTGAATGGCACGATCGTTTAAGCGATCGTGCCATTCGCATATTGTGGGATAGCCTTGTCTCTCTGTGTTGAAAGAGCATAGATTTTTACACTCCCTTATAGATGAGTCCATTTACCCTAGGGAGGATAAAAACCATAATAGGAACAGTAAAGCAATCACACAGAGAGGAAGTTGCAATGATGCTCAGACTCCGCGGCCGGACGAAATCAAGGTCCTTTTTGTATGAACTGAACAAGAACAAGACCTTGTTTATTATGCTGATCCCCGTACTGATCGTTCTGATAATTAATAATTATCTTCCAATGTTCGGAGTAATATTGGCATTCAAAGACTTTAAAATGAGTTCCAGCAACTTTATTACAAGCTTGTTTTCGAGCGAATGGGTTGGGTTTAAGAATTTCGAATTTTTCCTCAATACCTCCTATGGCTTTAGCATTACTCGCAACACGATCTTATTCAACGGCCTTTTTATTATCCTCACGCTGTTAACCGCCGTTCCGACCGCCATCATGCTTAACGAGTTGAAAAATGGCAAGCTCGCCAAATTTTATCAGACGGCCATGTTTTTACCTCAGTTCATGTCGTGGGTCGTCGTTTCTTTCCTTGCTTTTGCATTCTTCAGTGTTGACGCCGGATTTATTAATAAATTCATTGTCGAGCCTCTGGGATTCGAAGCGATTCAATGGTATTCGGAACCAAAATACTGGCTCTATATTCTCCCATTGGTCACAATATGGAAAACACTAGGATTTAACACCATTATCTATTTCGCTGGAATATCCAGTATCGATACGGAATTATACGAAGCAGCCGTTATCGATGGAGCCAATAAATGGAGGCAAGCCATTCATATCACGGTTCCTTTGTTAGCACCCTTAATGATTATTTTAACTCTGTTATCCATTGGGAAAATATTTTTCGCGGACTTCGGCCTGTTCTTTCAAGTCACTCAGAATTCAGGCGCACTATATCCGGTGACCCTTGTCATCGACACCTACGTGTTCAATGCCTTAAGAGTCATGGGCGATCCTAGCATGTCAACTGCAGTAGGACTGTATCAGGCTGTCGTAGGCTTAGTGCTGGTTCTTGGAGCCAATCTCATTGTCAAGAAGATAAACAAGGATCATGTGTTGTTCTAATAATTTGTAAGAGGTGAAACTCCAATGGTTTCAATAGCTAAAAAGAAATCCAATATTCAAAATCAAATCTCCTCACCGACGAACATTCTCTTTCATATTATCTTTGTTATTTTCGTAGCCTTCTGCCTTGGACCTCTGATTCTGATCTTCATGGTATCCATTACGGACGAGAGCACGCTATCTACGAACGGATACAGCTTTTTCCCGAAGTCGTTCAGCTTTCAAGCCTATCAATATATTTTTAGCGATACGCAGCAAATTATTAGATCCTACGGCGTTTCATTATTCATAACGATTGCTGGGACTCTTCTCAGCGTGTTCATAATCGCTCTATATGCCTACGTGATTTCAAGAAAGGAATTCAGATATAGAGGCTTCTTCTCCTTCTTGGTATTTTTCACAATGCTGTTTAACGGCGGACTCGTTCCGACGTACATGATCTATTCCAATGTCTTAGGCTGGAGCAATACGATATTTATTCTGATCTTTCCTTTGCTGGTATCGCCAATGTACGTAATTATCATGAAAACATTTTTTTCCTCCAGCATACCCGACTCTCTCATAGAAGCCGCGAAGATCGACGGCGCAGGAGAATGGCGAATATTCTTCTCTATTATCCTAAGACTATCGACGCCCGCCTTGGCAACGATTGGCTTATTCAATACTCTTCATTACTGGAATGACTGGTTTACAGCGCTCCTGTATATTACCGACGACAAATTAATTCCTTTGCAGTTCCTTCTGTATCGGGTTCAATCTACGTTGGAATATTTAATCCAGATATCGTCGCAATCAGGACAGGGAGCGATGACGATAGCCGACCTTCCAGGCCAAAGTGCTAGAATGGCATTATGTATCGTTACAATTGGCCCCATCATTCTAGCTTATCCATTTTTTCAGAAGTATTTTGTCAAAGGCTTGACGATAGGCGCGATTAAAGGCTAATCCCTTTTAGATGCTGTGTACAGGTATCTAGAAGGTTAGTAAATAAATAGTTAATATTTTGAGGGGGAATAGGTATGCGCTTTTCGAAGAAAGCTTTAGCTTGGGCATTGATATCCGTATTTGCATTCAGCATGGTTCTTACAGGTTGCGGCTCCAACAACAATAACAACAAGACAAGTACAACTGATACAAAAGAAACTCCCAGTCAACCAGCCAATAAACCAGCTAATGAAACACCAACTGCATCAGAGCCAGCAAAGCTTGCGCCTGTTGAATTAAATTGGTATTTGCCAGCAGCGCCACAAAAGGACACGAAGCTAGTTGAACAAGCGTTAAACGACTATTTGAAAGACAAGATAAACGCAACCGTACACCTTAACTTTGTGGATTGGGGGAGCTGGAAGGATAAGTTTCCTATTCTACTCGCGGCCGGTTCTAATGTAGATATTATGTTCACCGCAGGCTGGAGCCAATTCCCGCAAAGCGTAGCCAAAGGATATTTCGCGGATATTACCGATATGCTGCCTAAATACGCTCCTAAAACTGTAGAGAACTTACCAAAGGTTCTGTTTGAAGGCGCCAGAGTTGCAGGAAAAATCTATGCCATCCCGACAAGCAAAGAAATCGCTCATACGAACGGCTTCGGTTACAGCACGGAGCTTGCCAAGAAGTATGGCTTGGAAGAGCAATTGAAGAAGTTCCAGACAACAATACCGACACTGGAAGATCTGGAACCCATTTTAGCGGCAGTAAAAGCACAAGATTCTAATGTTTCTCCATTAGGCGGGGTTGCAAGCATGGACTTTGCTATGACATTCCTGGACTTTGATCCTGTAGGCGATCAGAACATACCCGGAAAGCTGTATAAGAACAAGGATACCATCGTAGTTAACGAGTACGAGACACCCGAATATAAAGCTATATTGAATACGATGCACAAATATTACCAAGCTGGATATGTACGTAAAGACGCGACTATTGTAAAGGATGCGACACCGGATAGAAAAGGAAAGAAGGTTTTCTTAGTCGGTGGAACGACAAAGCCGCTAGCTAATGAGGAAATAGGCGCATCCTACGGTTACGAGCTTGAGCAGTTCTCTATTACAACACCATTTATTACATCCAATGACACACAGGGTTCAATGAATGCAGTAGTGGCCTCATCCAAAAATCCTGAGCGTGCCTTAATGTTCCTCGAGCTAGTAAATACAGATCCTATCGTCAACAATATCCTTAACTACGGCGTAGAAGGTACACATTATGTGAAAACGGATGTCGATAACGTCATTGATTTCGCACCCGGTTTAACTGGACAAAATTCCGGCTATTTCCCTAATGCCTTCTGGGAATTCGGAAACCAATTTTTGAATCACTTTATGAAGGGCCAGAACACTAAAAAGTGGGATTTGTTCAAAGCATATAATGAATCCGGCGTACCAAGCAAAATACTAGGCTTTAATTTCGACGCAGAGCCAGTCAAGACGGAAATCGCTGCGGTTGCGAATGTGAAAGACGAACTTTGGCCTAGCATTGCAACTGGAACAGTAGATTCTGAGGTATTCCTTCCTAAGTTAATTGCTCGGATGAAACAAGCAGGCCTCGACAAGATCATTGCCGAGAAGCAGAAGCAAATTGACGCTTGGCTGTTAGCAAAGTAAAATGAATTAAACAGACCTCCATCCACACTTTATAAGTGGGTTGGAGGTCTGTTTCTTTGACTGGAACTATTTTCGCGAATCTATGACTGCCAATCGTCGTAATCACTTCAAGACTGGACCAGAACGAACCTTAATAATAAGCTTGATTCATAAATCGAAGAACTACTTGTCTTGAGCGAAAAAAGAGTTATTCAAAGAGAAATCAAGCTTCCACTAGAGGAATTTAGACAAGTCCTTAATCAAAAAAAAGATTAGAAAAATGTTAGAAAAACAAGCTCGAATCCACTCTGGCCTCCCCTTCCAACGAACAGTCAAACTCCGATAAAAAGAAAAGAAGCCTTGCTCAGCAAGGCTTCTCGGGTTTATGAGTATGATGCGGTCAAGAGGACTCGAACCTCCACGTCATTGCTGACACTAGAACCTGAATCTAGCGCGTCTGCCAATTCCGCCATGACCGCAAATATTAAAGTGAGCCATGAAGGACTCGAACCTTCGACACCCTGATTAAAAGTCAGGTGCTCTACCAACTGAGCTAATGGCTCAAACAAATTTATTGGTTACTTATTTATGGGCGAACGAGGGGAATTGAACCCCCGAATGCCGGATCCACAAACCGGTGCGTTAACCACTTCGCCACGATCGCCATATGAAATTGGAACCAACATTATGGTGCCGGCGAGAGGAGTCGAACCCCCGACCTACTGATTACAAGTCAGTTGCTCTACCAACTGAGCTACACCGGCATATTAAGGATGGTGGAGGCTGACGGGATCGAACCGCCGACCCTCTGCTTGTAAGGCAGATGCTCTCCCAGCTGAGCTAAGCCTCCAAGGAGAATGGTGACCCGTAGGGGACTCGAACCCCTGTTACCTCCGTGAAAGGGAGGTGTCTTAACCACTTGACCAACGGGCCTAGAATCTTGCAAAATAACAGCTCGTACCTATGTATAAATCGAACGGAGAGAGAGGGATTCGAACCCTCGCACCACTTGCGCAGTCTAACCCCTTAGCAGAGGGTCCCCTTGAGCCACTTGGGTATCTCTCCAAAATGAAAAAGTCCTGTATAAAATATAACCTATTGTACCCAACCATTACTCTGCATCATAACTAGCTCCACTCAGCGGAGGCTAACAGTTTACAGAAAAATAAAACCCACTGGTGTGGGTGGTACGTACAATACTGCAAGGTTACACCTTAAAAACTGGATACGAACATTTGCGAAATGTTGTCTTAGCTTATGTTACCTGTTACACGTAAATCCCGAAGCCTTGCTCTCACCATTGGTGAGAAGCGGTAGGATAAGCCCTCGACCGATTAGTATTCGTCAGCTGCATGCATTGCTGCACTTCCACCTCGAACCTATCAACCTAGTCGTCTTCTAGGGGTCTTACGAATTGGGAAATCTCATCTTGAGGGGGGCTTCACGCTTAGATGCTTTCAGCGCTTATCCCGTCCGCACGTAGCTACCCAGCTATGCTCCTGGCGGAACAACTGGTACACCAGCGGTGCGTCCATCCCGGTCCTCTCGTACTAAGGACAGCTCCTCTCAAATTTCCTACGCCCACGACAGATAGGGACCGAACTGTCTCACGACGTTCTGAACCCAGCTCGCGTACCGCTTTAATGGGCGAACAGCCCAACCCTTGGGACCTACTTCAGCCCCAGGATGCGATGAGCCGACATCGAGGTGCCAAACCTCCCCGTCGATGTGGACTCTTGGGGGAGATAAGCCTGTTATCCCCAGGGTAGCTTTTATCCGTTGAGCGATGGCCCTTCCATGCGGTACCACCGGATCACTAAGCCCGACTTTCGTCCCTGCTCGACTTGTAGGTCTCGCAGTCAAGCTCCCTTATGCCTTTACACGCTACGAATGATTTCCAACCATTCTGAGGGAACCTTTGGGCGCCTCCGTTACTCTTTAGGAGGCGACCGCCCCAGTCAAACTGCCCACCTGACACGGTCCCTGTACCGGATTACGGTACCAGGTTAGAACTCCGATACGATCAGGGTGGTATCCCAACGGTGCCTCCACCGAAGCTGGCGCTCCGGTTTCTTAGGCTCCCACCTATCCTGTACAGATCGTACCAAAGTCCAATATCAAGCTGCAGTAAAGCTCCATGGGGTCTTTCCGTCTTGTCGCGGGTAACCTGCATCTTCACAGGTATTAAAATTTCACCGGATCTCTCGTTGAGACAGCGCCCAAGTCGTTACGCCATTCGTGCGGGTCAGAATTTACCTGACAAGGAATTTCGCTACCTTAGGACCGTTATAGTTACGGCCGCCGTTTACTGGGGCTTCAGTTCATAGCTTCGCCTTGCGGCTAACCACTCCCCTTAACCTTCCAGCACCGGGCAGGCGTCAGCCCGTATACTTCGCCTTACGGCTTCGCACAGACCTGTGTTTTTGCTAAACAGTCGCTTGGGCCTTTTCACTGCGGCCCCCTCGGGCTATTCACCCTACCGAGGCACCTCTTCTCCCGAAGTTACGAGGTCATTTTGCCGAGTTCCTTAACGAGAGTTCTTCCGAGCGCCTTAGCATACTCTGCTCGCCTACCTGTGTCGGTTTGCGGTACGGGCACCTTCACCTGGCTAGAGGCTTTTCTTGGCAGCGGGAACACATGACCTTCGGTACTATAATTTTCCCTCCCCATCACAGCTCAGCCTTGTAGTGTGCGGATTTGCCTACACACAAGCCTTACTGCTTGGACGGACTATTCCATCAGTCCGCGTCACTATCCTTCTGCGTCACCCCATTGCTCATAACGGCTTACGGTGGTACAGGAATATCAACCTGTTGTCCTTCGACTACGCCTTTCGGCCTCGCCTTAGGTCCCGACTTACCCTGAGCGGACGAGCCTTCCTCAGGAACCCTTAGGCTTTCGGCGGACAAGATTCTCACTTGTCTTTTCGTTACTCATACCGGCATTCTCACTTGAATGCGCTCCACCAGTCCTTACGGTCTGACTTCAACGTACATTCAACGCTCCCCTACCACTGATACCAAAGGTATCAATCCATAGCTTCGGTGGTGTGTTTAGCCCCGTTACATTTTCGGCGCAGAGTCACTCGACCAGTGAGCTATTACGCACTCTTTAAATGGTGGCTGCTTCTAAGCCAACATCCTGGTTGTCTGTGCAACTCCACATCCTTTCCCACTTAACACACACTTGGGGACCTTAGCTGATGGTCTGGGCTGTTTCCCTCTTGACAATGGATCTTAGCACTCACTGTCTGACTCCCGGATATAAGTACATGGCATTCGGAGTTTGGCTGGACTTGGTAACCCTTGGCGGGCCCCGCACCCAATCAGTGCTCTACCTCCATGACTCTCAATTCCGAGGCTAGCCCTAAAGCTATTTCGGGGAGAACCAGCTATCTCCGAGTTCGATTGGAATTTCTCCGCTACCCCCACCTCATCCCCGCATTTTTCAACATGCGTGGGTTCGGGCCTCCAGTGCGTGTTACCGCACCTTCACCCTGGACAGGGGTAGATCACACGGTTTCGGGTCTACGTCCACATACTATGTCGCCCTATTCAGACTCGCTTTCGCTGCGGCTCCGGCTCTTCACCTTAACCTTGCATGGGAACGTAACTCGCCGGTTCATTCTACAAAAGGCACGCCATCACCCCTATAACG
Source organism: Paenibacillus baekrokdamisoli (assembly GCF_003945345.1). Classification (GTDB taxonomy): domain Bacteria; phylum Bacillota; class Bacilli; order Paenibacillales; family Paenibacillaceae; genus Paenibacillus_Z; species Paenibacillus_Z baekrokdamisoli. The sequence goes on from NZ_AP019308.1 coordinate 4,087,172, forward strand.
GGCTCTGACTTTTTGTAAGCGCACGGTTTCAGGTTCTTTTTCACTCCGCTTCCGCGGTGCTTTTCACCTTTCCCTCACGGTACTGCTTCACTATCGGTCGCTAGGGAGTATTTAGCCTTGGCAGATGGTCCTGCCGGATTCCCACGAGGTTTCACGTGTCTCGCGGTACTCGGGATCCGTCTCGGAGAGTGTCGACTTTCAACTACAGGGCTTTTACCTTCTTTGGCGGGCCTTTCCAGACCTCTTCGTTTAACCGGCACCTTTGTAACTCCATGTGAGACGTCCCACAACCCCAAGGAGCAAGCTCCTTGGTTTGGGCTAATCCGCGTTCGCTCGCCGCTACTGACGGAATCACTATTGTTTTCTCTTCCTCAGGGTACTTAGATGTTTCAGTTCCCCTGGTATGCCTCTATATCACCTATGTATTCAGTGATAAGTAACTGTGCATTACCACAGCTGGGTTTCCCCATTCGGACATCCCCGGATCAAAGCCTGCTTACGGCTCCCCGAGGCATTTCGTTGTTCGCCACGTCCTTCATCGGCTCCTAGCGCCTAGGCATCCTCCGTGCGCTCTTACTAGCTTAACCAAATGCTCCGGTTTTGGCCTTTGTGCTCCCGTGGTACTGCGTACCAAAGTCGCTCAAACGCTCAAAACCTACGCTGCAATAAACATTGTTAGTTTGAATGTAACTCAAAACGAAGTTTTAAGTTCAAAACCAACTACAGTACTTATTGCTAGTTAACTCAGCTAAGAGTTTATTTCGCAAATTTCATATCCAGTTTTCAAGGTGCAATCACCTGTAAAGATTACAATTGAGAATCCAATTGTGTCTGAACAAGAAGATACATATAGTGCTTTCGCACCGCTTGGCGACGTCCTACTCTCCCAGGACCCTGCGGTCCAAGTACCATCGGCGCTGGAGGGCTTAACGGTCGTGTTCGAGATGGGAACGTGTGGTTCCCCTCCGCCATCGCCACCAAACGGATGTTTGCGGATGATTCCCTTCCTGAATCGCTTCAGCAAAGTGACATCTGTCAAACAACAGAAAGAGACTTGCTCTCTCAAAACTGAACATGAGCGATACCTGTCAAGTATCTAACCTTCTACGAGGCTAGGTAATTCCTTAGAAAGGAGGTGATCCAGCCGCACCTTCCGATACGGCTACCTTGTTACGACTTCACCCCAATCATCTACCCCACCTTCGGCGGCTGGCTCCCTTGCGGGTTACCCCACCGACTTCGGGTGTTGTAAACTCTCGTGGTGTGACGGGCGGTGTGTACAAGACCCGGGAACGTATTCACCGCGGCATGCTGATCCGCGATTACTAGCAATTCCGACTTCATGCAGGCGAGTTGCAGCCTGCAATCCGAACTGAGACCGGCTTTTAAGGATTCGCTCCACCTCGCGGTATCGCTGCCCGTTGTACCGGCCATTGTAGTACGTGTGTAGCCCAGCTCATAAGGGGCATGATGATTTGACGTCATCCCCACCTTCCTCCGGTTTGTCACCGGCAGTCACCTTAGAGTGCCCAGCTTAACCTGCTGGCAACTAAGATCAAGGGTTGCGCTCGTTGCGGGACTTAACCCAACATCTCACGACACGAGCTGACGACAACCATGCACCACCTGTCTCCGATGCTCCGAAGAGGGGCACTATCTCTAGTGCTTACATCGGGATGTCAAGAGCTGGTAAGGTTCTTCGCGTTGCTTCGAATTAAACCACATACTCCACTGCTTGTGCGGGTCCCCGTCAATTCCTTTGAGTTTCACTCTTGCGAGCGTACTCCCCAGGCGGAATGCTTAATGTGTTAACTTCGGCACCAAGGGTATTGAAACCCCTAACACCTAGCATTCATCGTTTACGGCGTGGACTACCAGGGTATCTAATCCTGTTTGCTCCCCACGCTTTCGCGCCTCAGCGTCAGTTACAGCCCAGAAAGTCGCCTTCGCCACTGGTGTTCCTCCACATCTCTACGCATTTCACCGCTACACGTGGAATTCCACTTTCCTCTTCTGTACTCAAGCTTTGCAGTTTCCAGTGCGAATCGGAGTTGAGCTCCGAGATTAAACACTAGACTTACAAGGCCGCCTGCGCGCGCTTTACGCCCAATAATTCCGGACAACGCTTGCCCCCTACGTATTACCGCGGCTGCTGGCACGTAGTTAGCCGGGGCTTTCTTCTCAGGTACCGTCACACGAGGAGCAGTTACTCTCCTCGCTGTTCTTCCCTGGCAACAGAGCTTTACGATCCGAGAACCTTCATCACTCACGCGGCGTTGCTCCGTCAGACTTTCGTCCATTGCGGAAGATTCCCTACTGCTGCCTCCCGTAGGAGTCTGGGCCGTGTCTCAGTCCCAGTGTGGCCGATCACCCTCTCAGGTCGGCTACGCATCGTCGCCTTGGTGAGCCGTTACCTCACCAACTAGCTAATGCGCCGCAGGCCCATCTACAAGCGGCAGATTGCTCCGCCTTTCCCAATTCAGCCATGCAGCCAAATTGTGTATCCGGTATTAGCATTCGTTTCCGAATGTTATCCCGATCTTGTAGGCAGGTTGCCTACGTGTTACTCACCCGTCCGCCGCTAATTTAATCGGAAGCAAGCTTCCTCTTAAATCCGCTCGACTTGCATGTATTAGGCACGCCGCCAGCGTTCGTCCTGAGCCAGGATCAAACTCTCCATAATAGAAGTTCTTCGTCACCGAGGTGACTGAAACTCCAATGCTTCCATCCCGAAGGATTTCGGCGTTACAGAAGCTTAATTGCTCAAGCTTTTGCTAGCTTTTAAAACCTTTATGACAGGTCGCTCATTGTTCAGTTTTCAAAGAACAAATTCATTTGTTGTCCGTGCCGTTCTCGGCCCGGAATAAGAATATACCATGCTTATCTAGGTTATGGCAAGTCTTTTTTGAAATTAATTTTATTTTGTTTGAAATAGCAGGAATTTATACATTATATATCAGACTGTTGCCTATTAATCTGCTGCTGTGCCGGCAAGTATTAAGATAATTATATAGGAATCATTATTAGACTTTAATGAGGATAATTCATACTTCTCACTATAGGTCTGGGAACCAAGGAAGAAATGAAATCCCCCTTCATCAAAATGGAGGGGGATTAGTCATCTACTCATTTAGGCATATATTACTTTGAAAGCCTCTTCCACTTGCGGTAGAATCGTGCTCCACTCTGCATCCGCTGTTTTGCTAACCGTTACAAAATTTCTTATACCAAATATGTTATCCACACCTTCTATGCTGAGCAAAGCTTTGGCTAGAGGATGGTCGGTTTCAGCACCGCTTTTCAGACTTGTACTTGCGGGACCTTCAAATATGGTTTCACTTGTATTGACCTTCATTGCATTCGGATTCGGTGTTTCCTGAATATTGATTGTCATTGCCATGTGATCACACTCCTTTAGACGCTATTGTAACACGTTAGACAAGCTATTATAAAAAATATGAGAATGAATTTGATGAATAAAGGTTGGCAGCTATGATGCTAGGAGACGACTATAGCTTTTTCCCTTTGCCTGAAATAATCTTCAGTGTTCCGTTCTCCAGTTTCACTGTGTACGTTACATTATATGAATTGAGCACGGTTTCACCGCTCTTAGCATCTTCTGTTGCCTCGATAACTGCCGATACTACAGCCGACTCTGTATCCGCCGACTTAATAATGATGTGCTTGACAGTTACGCCAAGGGTATAGAGGTAACCCTTCCGAAATTTCTCATAATCCGTCTTCGTCTGCCAATCGCTGCCGAGCAGGGTGTAGGCGGTAACATAATCCTTTTGCGCCAAGCTATCGTAGAAATACTGAACCAGATATTTGGCAGCGCTGGACATCGTTTCTTTGGTGTACCCGCTTCCTGACTGTACACCTCCTACTACTGAGGACATTTTTGCAGAGAGCGCTTCATCTGGATGCTGACTCCATTCCTCGATCATACTCGTTACCTGACCGATTGGAATGCTGAACCCAATGCTGCCTTGATCATTACCCGCTGAATTGATGCCGATGACTTTGCCGTTAGACCGCAGCACAAGCGGTCCACCACTATTCCCATGCGTGATGGGTGCCGAGATCTGGTAAGCCCCCTTATAGCTAGTCGACTCCGTATCGACATCACGACCAACACCACTGATGATTCCCGTCGTTACGGTATTGTCGAGTCCGAGCGGACTGCCGAATGCCATCACCTCGTCACCGACTTCCGCTTCTTTCGACGTCTCCAGTTCCAATGGATCGCGGCCCGCTAATCCTTCCACACGAATAACGGCAACATCCTTCTCCTTGCTCACTCCGATGAGTTTACCTGTATAAAGGCTCGTGTCGAATGCTTTGACGGTAATACTTTGGGCATCTTCGACGACATGTGCATTCGTGACAATATCCCCTTTATCATTGAACAAGAACCCCGAACCTGTTGAACTGCCATCCTCTAAGACCACTTCTACAGAAACGACCTTCTTCTGATCCTCCCGAATCAATTCCTTCAAATCCGCCTCGTGTGATGCGAGTTTCACCTGTACGCCCGGTTTCCCTAGCTTGGAAGCATTCACGACAACGGGATCATCCCATTTACCATTGAGCAAATAAACGGAGGTTCCTCCTCCAATGAGGATGACCACTGATAATACGATCGACAGCCAGCTTTTCAATTCTATTCACACTCCTTCCCTATTCTAGCTGCCATTCGAGGCGGGTCACGCTGACCGATGCCATGACACCATCATTGTAGTAGTCGTTGGAAAAGCTTCCTTCGTCGCCAATTGCTAGATAGTTAGGCGTAACGTAGGCCGTATTTTGATAGAGCACACTGCCTTCCGAGTCTAAAATTTCGTAATATATCGTCACGGAGCTGATTGGACGGGTGGCAATATTCTTCACCATGCCATTCACGACGAAATTGCCGTAGTTATCGACCCCAGCATTAATCGAGAGCAGTTCGATGCCCTCTGTGCGGTTGCGCAGGTCTTCTTTGGTTGAGGCTTCAACCGCCCGTTGAATCCGCTGCTGTTCCGCCTGTTCGAAAGCTTCCTGTCTAGTCTTGATTGTCTTTTGCAGCGCAAGAAGCTTCGTATTCTGGCCGTCCAGCTTGATCGCATCCTCTACTGTCTGCAGTGCTGTGCCAAACTCCTTGCTCTCCAGCTCTTTGGTTGCCTTCTCATATGAAATGTCAGCAATCTTCTGCTTGACCTTCTTGACCGTGCCAGTTGCTTCTTCACCAGTGTATGGTTTCAACTTCGCGAGATACGGAACCAGCTCCGACACCGTCTTCTTCGCGGCGATGCCATCTGTGACCTGCTGCACAACGAATGACTCTTCTTTCTCGCTAGACTGCTTCAAAAGTGAATCATATACTGCACCTGCACGAGTCTTCAACGTTTTCTGCAGTTCGCCGATATTTTTGATCGCCTGATCATACTGCTTGGCGCTCGCTTGCTTCTCCGCTGACACTATGCTGCCCTTCAGCTTCAACGCATCCTGCAAGAGCGAGCGGTCATTCAACAGCACAGGGTGTGTTGGACGTTTGGCAAGTGCAAGCTCAATTTGCTCCAGCCCATCTGTATATTTACCTTCAAGCGAAAGTCGTTCCCCCTCCTGGAGCCAGCCCTCTACCTGCTTCGTTATATGATGCTGGTAGAAGTAATCCCCCGTAATCATCATGGTAACAAGCGCCCCACTAACTACTGGCAGGATCCACTTCCATTTACGTCCGCTCGATCTTCTATGGTTAGTTACGGCTCGTTCAGTTGGCTGATCATGCAGGTTAGCTGCAGCCCGCTTCATGTCCTGGGTAGCCTGCCCCGCGTAAGCCGGCAGCGCCATCTCCATTCCAGCAGCTGCTTCCTTCGCCCCAGCTAACATTTCTGCGATGGCTTCCTCCGGTATTGCCGCACCGCATTTACTACAAAACTTCCCATCCTCCGGCTGTCGACTGCCGCATTGTACACAAAACATTATTTTGCCTCCAACTATGTATGTTCTTGCAATAATTCCCTATGGTATATAAAAGCCAGTCGAATCAATTCGACACGATAACAGGGAACTCCTGTTTCTTCTGGACAATTTCGACAAATTTCTTTTCTAAAGCATTAATGGGTTCTTTCTAATTTAAGATGTATTTCGAATAAGCTGTATCCCGATTAAGCTATATCCTGAATATATAAAGAAGCCCATTCGTAAGAGAATGGACTTAAGGTCTTTATGCTGCTTTTATCATTATTCTGCAATTATTCTGCAATTGACAGGGAGCAGGAAAGATCTGTCCCCTTCCACTCTACTCAAGATCCGACCATTCGAAAATCAATTAGTCGGCGGTGGAAATGCAACTCTGGCTTCTTCAAGCAGTTGCTCTGTTAGCTCAAGCTTCCTCTCCCTGACAAGCTTCCTAGCGTTATACTGATACCAAAGCTCAATGATTAATACTTCTCCTTCACGAATGACAGCAAATTCCTTCGTGAACAACGATTGCAGGAATTCATTCTTATTTAATTGGAGCGCATTGAAATGTGGTCTTCCAGATCAGTGAGTCTGTCGACCTTCCCGTTCACTCCTATTTCGGGGCTCCATCACTTTCAAGCCTGTTCCCTAAACAGGATTCCCACCTGTTAAATTACATGACCTATGCTTGGTCGCTCCACTGATTATGGTTTAAAGCTTTTAATCTTATCCAACTCTTTATTAAGTAAACCTAGAGCAGAATCCGCAACAGGGATAGTTAGCGGTCCATTGAAAGTAAGCAGCACAAGCACCTTAAGAACAGGATCAAAATGTTCAACTTTGTGCAAGTTCACGATTGTACCTCGATCTGTTCGTAGAAATCCCATTTGTCGTAAGTAATACTCCCAATCCCCGACCCTTTCAACTGCCCGATATTCCCCTTCAAAAGTGTGAAAGCAAAGCCGACCTTTACCATCCGTTTGAAGCAGCAATATATCCTCGTTCAATTTCAAAACTTTGTAGCTGCCATCCAGTGATTTTATGGGTAGGTACATGTTGTTCTCCTTTGCTTCCAGATTGCGCATTCATTAAACATTCAAGACTCATTTTGTGTCTATTGTATATGTAATCGGTCCAAATGTCAATAATACAGATACTTATTGTGTCCTTTATAGAACAAGCTATTTCTGTTTTCTATAATACAGAAAGAGGTGGTCCAGTTGTTCGGTAACAGACTAACGGAACTGAGAAATAAAAAGGGTCTCAGTCAGTATGGACTTGCTGACTGTCTGAGTTTTAGCAGAACTCAAATTGCCAATTATGAGCAGGGAAAAAGAGAGCCCGACTTTGCAACACTCATCAAACTGGCTGATTTCTTCGATGTTAGCCTTGATTTCTTAATTGGACGTTCAGATCATCTCGTAGATGCTGATTATGAACTTCAAAACGTCATCTATACAAATACTCATAGAATTGACTTAACTGCGGATGAGTCTGAATATCTGAAGGAAAGTCTTGAGATCTTTCGGAGGTCTAAAGCGAAGTGGTTGGAAATAGATAGGAAATGAGTTCAGATAATGGGAGCAACACTACCCTATCTGGACTCATTTATTTATATATCCTGAAAAATTATTCTCCTGAATAAATTAGAAAATCACAAACTGATACGCAATTACATAAAAATTGGAAGAAGAAAAAATCTAATGCAAAAAAAAGTAAAAGTGAAAATCGTGGAATTAGCGAAGAAACATAATATCTCTATACGCGAATTGTCCCGTATTGCCGATGTCCGACATGCTGCATTAAGCGAACTGTCCAATGGAAAACGTGAAAATATTAATTTTGCACACATTGAAAGAATTGCAGAAGCGTTGAATATCAGCGACATTCGAGAAATTATTGATTTTGTTGAATAAGCTCGGCATTTCAAATGGTCTAGTGGCGATGCTTTCCCAGTGATAGGAGTGGTCATTAACTTTTTCCCCACAGTTCGCATAACATCCTGTGATTTAGGTCAACATAAAAGGGGAGTTTTGTTAATTGAGGAGGGATAACGATGGCCAAACCAGATAATCGTGAAGATAATGCGATTCACCTGCAACAACATATCGACCACACGGTAGCTAACTTGCAGGAAGCAGAGGACTACCTCGATGAGCATGCGAGTGAGATTTCAGCTGATGAGAAGCAAACCATTGAAGCAAAAAATGAACGCCGCAAACAAAGCATTGACAGTTTCATAGCGGAAAAACAGGACGAGACCCAACAGTAAAAAATCGTTCATGGTTCACTGCATCTGCATCTGCATCTGAGTTCCACGAAAGACAAGCAGCTCCTTTTCCGTCAAGGAAGAAGGGCTGCTTGTCTTCTTTTTTTGGTGTCACTCAACAAAAAAGCCGTTCCTCCAAGCATTCTCATGCCCTTCGGAACAGCCTCTGCTCTTCACTTTATAGTGTCAGTACTACACGATGCACCTGATGATCATCCTCTAGCCGAACAAACGGCCCATCCTCAGTCGAGTTCTTATCCATCTCCATCTCCACTTCGTCAATCGTAAGCATACTCTGCCCACTGGACTTATGGGATGGATTCTTAACAGTAATGTGGTATTCGGTGTCCCCATATCGGTAGCTTACCGAGAACTCCGGCCATTCGGTTGGTATGCACGGCTTAATGAACAGTCGTTTCCCTCTACGACGCAAACCAAGGATCCATTCTATGCCCGCCTGATACATCCAACCTGATGCTCCTGTATACCAGGTCCAACCCGCGTGTCCCTTATGTGGTTCCTCTGTATAGACATCGGCTGCCATCACGTAAGGCTCTCCGACATATTTCCTAACTTCGGCAGAGGTCTTGGTATGCATGATGGGGTTGAACATGTGGAACAGCTCGAACGCCTTGTCGCCATCTCCAAGTCCGCACCAAGCGATGATGCTCCAGATAACGCCGTGTGTATATTGACCTCCGTTCTCCCGAATGCCAGGCGGATAACCCTGAATGTAGCCTGGACTTGGATCCGTCTTATCGAACGGCGGAGTCAGGATATGGGCGACAGCCAAACTGCGATCCACTAGCTCGCGATCAAATGAACGCATGGCCTGTAGTGCACGGTCTTCTGGCGCCATGCCCGAGATGACGGACCACGACTGGGCAATGGAATCAATTCGGCACTCTTCATTATGGATGGAACCGAGCCATTGTCCGCCATCGGTGAATGCTCTTCGGTACCACTGTCCGTCCCAACCCGCTTCATTAAGTGAATTCGCCAGCTGCCCGCGTATAATCCGGTAGTGATCGGCCAGCTCATGCTTGCCGAGATGCTCGCATAGATCAGCGAACCCTCGCAAGATATCGCCAAGGAACCAGCCGAGCCATACGCTCTCCCCGCGTCCTTTTGGTCCAATTAGACTCATTCCATCGTTCCAGTCTCCGACTCCCATTAAAGGCAACCCGTGCTCACCGAAACGCAAACTACGGTCCAGCGCGCGAATGCAATGATCAAGAATCGTGCCGCTTTGTTCAGACAGGACGGTCGGTTCGTAACGTTCATGCTCATCTTCACCCAAAGACTCACTATGAAGGTAAGGCGCGATCTCCTCAAGGATGCTCTCATCTTCGGTATGCTCAAGGTACCTGACAACAGCATATGGCAGCCATAGTAAATCATCAGAGAAACGGGTGCGGATGCCGCGGTGTGTCTCTTCATGCCACCAATGCTGAACATCTCCCTCTTCATACTGATGCCCTGCGTTTAACAGAATTTGTGCCCGCGTGATATCAGGCCTGCTGTGAAGCAAGGCCAGTGAATCCTGCAGCTGATCGCGGAAGCCAAAGGCTCCACCCGCCTGATAAAAGGCGGAGCGTGCCCACATCCGGCAGCATAACGTCTGATAAAGCAGCCAATTGTTCAGCATGACGTCCATTTCCGGACATGGTGTCGATACTGATATCGTACCGAGCACATCATCCCAGAACTTCTGTACATCCTCCAATGCCTGCTCACAAGCATGGGATTCATGATACTTGTTAGCAAGCTGAGCAGCGGATTCGTGAGAATCCTCGCAGCCCAGCAGGATATAGACGGTTCTTTCCTCACCAGGCTTAATTACTAATTTGGATTGCACCGCTCCACAGGCTTCATACGTCGATCCTGTCATTCCTGACAAGTTAGCCCTACTCATCGCTGCGGGGTCCTCGTAAGTCCCATTACGACCTAGAAATTCTTGTCGATCGCCTGTCCATGTCTGTTCCATTGACGAAGCACGCTCACCTGTCTGCCTTCCTTCTTCTGCCCATTTCGCTGCTTCTACCGGGTCTTCTTCCATTTGCGAATAAACGGTCAAGAAACCCATCGCATCTCGGAAGTTCTCCTGGTATGTATTGCGTGCGGTAAGTATACCGTTTCCTTCATCCCAGTCCGTGACAATGAACGAGGCATTCCCTTCGCGGTTCACGCCAAGCACCCATTCGGCATAATAAGTAACGGATAGCTTTCGCGTCTCGTTGGTCGTGTTGTGCAGCCGTAATTGAATCACCTTGACGGGATCCTCCAGCGGGACAAAAACAGTCATTTCCTGCTGGAGTCCATGGCTCTCATGCTCATAGCACGTATATCCACGGCCATAAGAAACCTTATAGGTCGAAGTATCATTCATGCGAGAGGGTGCCATCTGCCAATATTCGCCGCTTTCTTCATCTCGCAGATAGCATACTTCCCCAGGCGGGTCCAGTGCAGGGTCGTTCGACCAAGGGGTCAGCTTGCATTCTCGGCTGTTGCGCCACCAGGTATAACCCGTGTATAGCTCAGAAGTCAAACAGCCGAATCGCGGATTCGCGATGACATTAATCCACGGTGCAGGCAGGTGATTGCCATTCTTCAGAACGATATGATACTCTCTGCCATCCGGTGAGAACCCGCCCATGCCGTTGTAGAACAAGTAATCGCTTCTATCTTCGGTTGCTATTACAGAAGGATAACGATTCGGCGGAGCTGTAATCTGAAGCGGAAGCGGCTCTTCAAGAGCACGGCTTGGACATATGACTTGAAGCTGCGCCCTCAGACTCGGGCCATCCGCTCGCAGGACGACGCGGGAAACCGCAAATAACAACGCCTTATCCTCATCCGTTAATGAAGGGGCAGGAAGAATATGCACGCCATCTTGCCCTGCTCCTTGACCACCAACGATTTGCTCCACCATACGGACGAGTGCTTCCCTCAGATCCTGCTGATAACCTTCAACCGATTCATTGAATATCACAAGATCAATAAACAAACCGTTATGGCGTAAATATTCATAGCCAACAAGAAGCTTGGTCACAAAGGAAAGATTGCTTGTATCCGCGACTCGTAACATGACGATGGGTCTATCTCCAGAAACACCATACGCCCAAAGCCCCTGTTGTCCTTTCACATTAGCAGCGATACTCTCCTTACACTCCGCCCGCAGCGGCGAATGAAATAAAGCACGCCCCGCTAACATCTGATAAACGGCTGCATCTGCAGATTGAATGTGGAGATGCTGGAGTTCAATCTGGCTCCGAGTCCATGCCAGCTGAAAGGCTCTATTCGCTTGCTCCTCATGCGACAGCTGGGATGCAATCTCTATCGCTTGCTCCTTCGTCGCTGCTGCGCCAGTAACGGAGATAAGATGGACAATTTCATGCGGCTCCATACTCAAGCGCCGTCTCATGACGAATGCGGGATCTGCCACAGAACCCACTGTCCCGCCTAAACGGGTTTCGAGTCCTCTCGGTCTAGCTAAAGTATGTCCCCTGCCGATAAAGCGAGCTCTGTCCGTTTCGAATTCCACAGGTCCAAGAGACCGATCTCCGACCGCTAACGTATGGAACGCCCATACGGACTTCTCTCCCTCATTACGAGGGCGTTTACGTGCGAGCAGACATTCCTCATCCGCCTCATATTCCGTTTCAATGAATAGCTTGGTAAAAGCCGGATGGGCTTTATCCGCATCGGGAGACGCTAACGCGATCTCAAGAAATGTTGTGACCTCAATTATCCGCGCCTCATCACCCTTATTGGTGAGCGTCAGGCGGCGAATCTCCGCATTGGATTCAGGCGACACCGTAATCTCCAGCTTAGTCTGAATATCTTCATCCTCGCGTTGAAAAGTGGTACGCTCCTGCGAGAACTGCACACTCTGATTAGCGGCTGGCACGCGACAAGGCTGGAAGGTCGGGGACCATAATTTATTCCTTGTAACATCCTTAATATACATATAGCTCCCCCAAGGGTCTGCTATCGGATCTTCACGCCAACGCGAGAGCGCCAAGCCATCATATCGAAGAAACCCGCTTCCACTATTGCTCACTACCGAAGTGAACAAGCCGTTTGAATGTACATTCACTTCCGGTACCGGTGTATCTTCTGAGAGGAATTCCCGAAGAGGACCAATCTGTGCCGGCTTCGGCTGCTCGACACGAGACGACTTACCCGATAATTCACGCTCCAAAATAGCATCCCGTGGAGGAATACGCTCAATTAACAGCAGTTCTGCCGCCTGAACGCGTTTATCCCGGTGAAAGTAATCAAACATTTTGGTCGGCAGCAGCATATTGGCTAGCGTCAGCAGGCTCATTCCTTGGTGATGCGCCATGAAGCTTCGAATCACTTTAAAGCTCTCACCAGCCGGCATTCGCCCAGCTGTGAAATCAATCGCCTCGAAGAAGCCATATTGCCCTCTCGCTCCGAGCTTCTCCATGTGAAGCAAAGCCGCCAAGCCTTCTTGCACCGCGAAAGGGAGCGCCATAATCGTCGCATAAGGAGTGACGACCAGATCTTCTTCAAGCCCGCGTTTGAAACCAAGGCCCGGAACGCCGAAAGCGCGGTATTGGTAATTCATCTGATAATCGAAGGCGTAGTAGCCAGACTCCGAGACTCCAAATGGAACCCCTCGTTCCCGTGCATATTCAATCTGCCGCTGCACAACACCACGATATGTACTATCCCAGAGGGTATTCCGATAGGTACGCATAATCAGCCATGGCATCATGTATTCAAACATCGTACCGGACCAGGAGACCAGTGTTGTCTGATTCCCTTGTTTCTTAACTGTCCGGCCAAGTGCCATCCAGTGGGATACAGATATTTGCCCTAGCGCGATCGCAACAAAGCTGGTCTGTCTGGCTTCGGAAGCGAGCAGATCATACAGAATATTATCTGGTTGACCGGAGTCCCCATGATATCCGAGCACGAACAGCTTCGCTTTCGCGTTATACAGCGAGCGGAAATCAGTCGAAGTAATCAACTTCTCCAATCGGTTAATCAGTTCTTGTCCACGTACGATCCAATTGTTGGCAGACGTCTGAGATGCCTCTGATCGGACCGTACTGCTCTCCCTGTCCGTAGCGTCATCATTACCATGCTGCTCTGCGAGCTTCTCTAAAGCCAATTCTTCTGGAACGATCTGGGCGAGTTCTGTGGCAAACTCAACCTGAAGTTCGCCACGGATGCCACCCAAAGTCTGGTTTGCTTGCTCACTGCTCATGGATGCCAAAGCCTCCTGGAGCCAATGTGCTAATCCTTGCTTGACCGTCATCATACTGGCTACGAAATTCCCGGAGTCCACCGTTGAGACATACGCTGGCGGCAGAACTGCGAGAGAGACGGTATCGTACCAGTTATAGAGATGGCCATTCCACTTATCCATTCGTTCGACCGTACTAACGGTACGATCCAATCGCTCAACAAACTCCCTTGTATTGATAAACCCAAACTCCCGCGCAGCCAAAACAGCTGTAAGCAAGAATCCGATATTGGTTGGCGAAGTTCGATGTGCGATACCTTTGGACGGTTCGATTTGAACATTATCCGGAGGTAGGTAGTTATCCTTGGCCCCGGAAAAGTCTTCATAAAACGCCCAAATTTGCTCGGCCAACCCGCGTAATTGTTCCTTTTCTGCTGGTTCAAGCTCTTCTTCTTCCTGCATGATCGGCTTATCCAGCCACCTTACAGCTATTGGGGCTAGCGCCCAAAATAAACTAAGCACAAGGCCTGCCCACATCAAGGAAAGCTGCGGCTGCAGGATCGTAACTAGTGCGAAGAGGACGATCAGTGCATATCCACCGCTGTTACCCAGTAACGCTGGACGATTGCTTCCCTTATTGCGCTCAAACTGCGAAGAGCTGGTCCATTCAAGCAACTGGCGTTTGCTGATCCACAGCCTATACAGCGTTCGACCTATTGCATCAAGCAGTACGGCACTTTGGAACGGCAGTGTCCAAATGTCGATCAGAACTTGTACAGCTGTAGAGAGCAATCTCCGAGGACTCGGATTCGCTCGAACAAGGAAGTAAAGCTGCCGAATCACCGGGATAAGCAGCGTAGCGAATCCTATGGCAAGCCAGCGTCCAGGTGATCCTGGAAGCACGGTCAATGCGAGTGCGAGCAGCACAAAGTAAGCAATCGGAAGCAGGCTGCGGCGCAGATTATCGATGATTTGCCAACGTGTAAGGAAGGACAGATCGATCGGTCTTACTGCTCCCCGACGATCACATACATGAGTGAACAGCCAACAGATTAGCTGCCAATCCCCGCGTACCCATCTGTGCATTCGTTTCTGGTAAGAGAGGAAGGTAGCTGGGTGATCATCAATCAGTTCAATGTCGGACAGCAGCGCAGCTCGAAGAAAACCGCCCTCGAGCAGATCGTGACTGAGCACCTTGTTCTCTGGGATACGTTCACACAATAACTCCGCAAACACATCGACGTCGAAGATCCCTTTCCCCGTAAAAATCCCCTGAGCCAATGCATCCTGATACGGATCAGAAGCGGCAAAAGCATAGGGATCTAGGCCAGGCTCCGACCACAAGTAGGCGAGCCGAGACCGCATAGCCGACTCGTGACTGACACCGATCCGGGGCTGCAGCACGCCATAGCCTTCAACGACTCGGGTTCGCGTCTTATTCAAACGCGGTCTGTTATAGGGGAGATGCATCGTACCGATCATCCGCTGTGCGCTTCCTATAGGAAGCTGCGTGTCGGCGTCAAGTGTAATGATGTATCGGATTGGTGGGAGAACGTTCTCGCTCCCCTTCATAAAGTCATAGCTCGTCTCCGTACTGCCTTTAAGCAGCTCGACGAACTCAACCAATTTACCGCGCTTACGCTCCCAACCCATGAATACGCCCTCGCTGGGGTTCCACTCTCTGCGCCGCTGGAAGTAATGAAAGATTGTCTCCCCCGAGCTGGCATACATCTTGTTAAGCTTCTCGATTCTTGCCATACCGAAGGCAACAAGCTTCTCATCCTCAGGAAGATGCTGATCACCGGCATCGGTGAAATCCCCTAGAAGAGCGTAATGAATGTTCGCATCCCGGTTGGCCAAATAATGGATTTCCAGATGATCTGCAAGCTCATCCACTTCCTCCGTCGAAGACCAAATAGCAGGAATGACGACCATTGTAGCCGCATCCGCCGGAATACCGTTCGATAGATCATAACGCAGCAGTGGATGTGGGCGACAAACGCGCTCAATTCCAAAATGAAACCCTGCAATCACCCACTCGCTTACTGGAAAAGCTAACACAAGCAGCACCGCTACCCATCCTAGCGGAGATAAATGATTTCCGCTGCCGATCCAGAGCGCAGCAGCAATAAGAACAATTACGAATAACCCGATAAGCGAACCAAAATAAGTACCAGTCGCACGTTGCAAAATACCCGTACTCGGCATATGCCTAGGATCACTGCATTGTCGCAGCGATTGCATCAGCTTCTTTATGCCGGCAGCTTCGAATAAATAATAAGCAGCAAAGGCTGGACGAGGCAGATCGCTCTCAAGATCATGAACCTCGGACAGCCCCTCCAGTTCTTCCTTCGCGAGAGCGATGGCCTGACTGGCCACTAAGTTCTCGGGTACACGCATACGGCGGGCTAGACCTTCAACGCGAATAAGCAGCTCATTCCTGCTGTACGCATCAAGCAGCGGATAGATACCTGTACTGTCATGACGAAATGTCCGGTCTAGCAAACTAATCTGCTCGAAAAGCTCATTCCCGTCTCGACGTTCGTTCTTCCGCAAACTTGTAATTAAATTCCCGGCAGTCATCTGATAAGCGGCCTGCAGCTGATGCTCATAGGTCACGATCCGATCCAGATCTTCCGAGCCATTCTCATATTTGCATATCAACCATTCACGCACGGATGTGGAATCTCCAGCCCATTCTCGCAAATGACTGATCAAGTGAACAATCCATGGACCGGATAATGGAGCACTCTTCCCTGCAGCATCCAACTCGGCATGAATCACTTCCGAATTGAGCTTGGAAGGCTCGATCCTGGATAGTAAATGTTCGACTTCCTTGCATACCTCACGACGATCACGAACAAGTTTCATCGTATCGGCTAGCTTACCGATGAGCGACACTCGAAGGATAAGCGGGATAGACCAGGTCTCAGCAAGCGTCAGCACGGACACTTCTTGATAGGCATTCAAATAAGAAACAAAGGATTCCTCATTTAATACACCGTCAACCTGCTCAAGATAATCATCGCAGAGCGAATGAATACGCCATACTCCCTTCTTGTGAAGCAGGGGCAAATGAATAAGCTCGTTTTTGTCTAACCGCATTCTTACTTCAAGAGCCTGCTCCTCAAGGAATTCAGCATTATCGAGCAGCCATTCCTCAGCAGATTGCGCACAACCTGCGTGATTGTCTTGCAAGGAGATGACAAATCCCCTTAAGCTCTCTATGTCTGCATGGAATTGATTCCATATGTATTTGGGCTGGGTCCGTGCTATCGTTAGGGAGTGTTGTAAGGCGAGTTCACGTGCTTGTCGACAAAGTTCTGCAGTATTAGATGTCATTAGTTCCTCCGGAGAATCAGTTATTCTAGCTGTACTGTTCGTCCGGTCTAAAATAAGCATTCCGGGACAATCAAATTATTCCCAGATATCCATGGTTTTATGAGTGGAATCGGTTTTTCATCCTGAATTGGATAAAATCATGATTCGACTTTTCTAGACAATAAAACAAAAAACACCTGCTACTAGCACAGGTGTCTCTCCAAAAATGAATCTAATATTTCGTTTTATCTTCTTGATAACGATGCCCAAGTTTCTTCAAGCCACTTATCGAAGTCAGCACCTTTGTCACCTTCGTACGTATCATAAACATCACTTCTCATCTTTTGCAGCTTCTCTTTGAACGCTTCAAAGGAATGACCTTCGGGTAAGCTCTTCTTGATTCGCACCAAGATTTTCGTTACCCCTTTAATCAACTCGGCTTTTTTCTTCGATGGCGCCTGAACATCTTCGCCAAATTGCTTAAGCACTTTATAAGCAGCTTCTTGTACTTGAGATACTGGGTCGCCATTCAGCATATGCGTTAGTATATGAATAGATTGTGGGTTGTTCCATTGTCCAAGATCTTCAACTGCTTGCAGACGCTCTCTCCAATTGGAGCTGCGATTAGCCGACTTTTTTAATGCCTCATAATTTGGTGTTAACTCTTCGATTTCCTCGATCTCCTCGATCACTTCTTCATTATTCATGTCCGGGCCCAATCTCCTTTTAATTAAATCTTCTACCTTTACTTTCTCACTGCACCTTCAACATCGGTTTTTTTAGTATAACATACATTTATGATTCCATACCTATATCCGGCCTTCATTGTAAGGCGATTCCTCCGCTTTAATAAACATAAAGAAGACCGTTCAGCGTTGAACGGTCTTCTCAGTGTGCAGCTTAGTTACCCATGACAGGCAGTATTACACCATGATTTTGCAAATATCGTTCGTGAACTCCACTGGATCCTCAATCGGCAAGCCTTCTATTAAGAGGGCCTGGCTGTATAACAGCGTCGTGTAGAGACTTAATTTCTCTTTGTCATTCTCATAAGCATCCTTCAAGGACTGGAACACGGCATGGTGGGTATTAATTTCAAGCACCTTATCCGCTTTCACATCCCCGCTATTGGGCATAGCTTTCAGGATTTTCTCCATCTCGATCGTCACTTCGCCATCTGTTGAGAAGCATACGGGATGGGTTCTTAACCGCTTGGATGCTTTAACATTCTGCACTTTGCCGGATAACAGATCCTTCATATAACCGAATAGCTCTTTGCTATCGTTCTCTTCGGACTCTGTCTCCTTCTTATCCTCATCCGACTCAATGCCCAAGTCTCCGCTCGATACAGATTTGAATGCTTTTTCCTTGTAAGTCATGATCATCTTGATCGCGAACTCATCGATATCATCGGTGAAGTACAAGATTTCATAGCCTTTGTCGGACACTATCTCCGTCTGCGGCAGCTTGTCGATTCTCTCGTTCGTCTCACCGGAAGCGTAGTAGATATACTTTTGCTCTTCAGGCATTCTCGATACATACTCATCTAGAGTAACTAGCTTCTTCTCCTTGGAGGAGTAGAACATCAAGAGATCCTGCAGGACGTCTTTGTGCATGCCGTAGTCATTGTAAACACCAAACTTCAGCTGTCTGCCGAAAGACTTGTAGAATTGCTCGTATTGCTCTCTCTCATCCTTAAGCAAGCTTTGCAGCTGGCCCTTTATCTTGCTCTGGATGTTCTTAGCAATAAGCTTCAATTGCCTGTCATGCTGAAGCATCTCCCTAGAGATGTTCAGGGATAGATCCTCCGAATCGACCATTCCTTTAACGAAGCTGAAGAAGTCGGGAAGTAAATCAGCACACTTGTTCATGATCAATACGCCATTGGAATAGAGCTCTAAGCCCTTCTCGAATTCCTTGGAATAATAGTCAAAAGGCGTGCTGCCAGGAATATAAAGAATCGAATTGTATCTGACTACACCATCAACGCTAATATGGATATGTTTCATCGGTTTATCGAAGCCGTAACGCTTCTCTGCATAGAACGTATCGTAATCCTCTGGAGTCAGCTCGCTCTTATTCTTCTTCCAGATCGGAACCTGGCTATTAACAATCTGCTCTTCCTGATAGTCTTCAAATTCATTGTCGCTGCCTTCTTTAGGTCTCTTGCCAGCAACATCCATCTTAATCGGATATCGAATGAAATCAGAGTACTTCTTGATAATCGACTTTAATCGGTACTCCTCCAGAAACTCGTCATAGCTCTCTTCTTCGGTGTTCTCTTTGATTTTCAAAATAACCTCAGTACCCACCGAATCTTTCTCGCATGGCTCGATCGTGTAGCCGTCCGCGCCCATAGATTCCCATTTGTAAGCCACGTCGCTGCCCAATGGCTTGCTAATAACCGTAACAACGTCTGCTACCATGAACGCGGAGTAGAAGCCTACACCGAATTGACCAATGATATCATGGCCATCCTTCGATTCATTCTCTTTCTTGAATGCTAGAGACCCACTCTTGGCAATAACGCCAAGGTTGTTCTCCAGATCCTCTGGTGTCATCCCAATGCCGGTATCCGTGATCGTAAGTATCCGACTGGCTTTGTCAGCTGTTACTTTAACAAAGTAGCTGTCCTTATCGAATACCAAATTCTCATCAGTTAGAGCCTTATAATAAATTTTATCGATGGCATCGCTGCTGTTGGAAATCAACTCTCTTAAGAAGATCTCCTTCTGTGTATAGATGGAGTGGATCATCATATCCAATAGTCTCTTAGATTCTGCTTTGAACTCTTTCACTGCCACTGCTATCTCTCCCTCCGAAAATGAAAAACACATCTTGTTTAGCACTCTAACTATTCGAGTGCCAACACCTATTATATAACATTCCTATTTTTGGTTGTCAATTATGGATTTAATATATTTCTAGCTCAACACTAAAATAAGAGTTTGATAAATGCGAAGCATGGTGCGCATAAGCCCGCTGCGCGGACGGATCATTCTTACGATCGCTGTTATCTCCCTATTTCTTGATTCTATCCCTTAGGGGTAGAAATACGGAGACAAAGGCGAACGCTATCGCTTCTTCAGAACGATTCCGTCCGCTTCGCTAGGTTGTTCGTGATGCGAGCAATTAACGCTATATACGGCATAATCATTTTTACCTCTAATCTCCAAACAATTAAGCTGCAGTCCGTAAGCACATCCGCCATCTATACCTATTTTATCTCCTCCAAACCACACATCCGCTTTGCCGTGGATATCCATAGCTTTTGTATGTCCAAATACTACAATCTTGTCAACTGTAGTTGGATGGTTTAAAAATGGCTCTTTAATGTACATAAACTCGTGTTTAGTTTGTTCTTTCCAATTTTCATATTGTGGATTTAATCCAGCATGAACATAGATATGATGGCTGTCCTCATGGAAAAATGGGAACCCGATGATAATACAAAGTGGGACATGGAAAAGCCCTCCACTTGAGTGCATTGGAGGGCTCACATTAGTTGAAATGAACAATTACTAGTTAAAGATCATTACTAAAGTTTACTAAAGATCTCTACCTTTTAAACAATTACGCCATACATGCAGATCCCGATACTAATAATCAACACTACGATATCTGATTTGCCAATTGTGTATTCCCTTATAACAGTCCGTCCAACATCTCCGCGGTATCCGCGAGATTCCATCGCAATGGCTAAATCCTTGGCACGCTGAATAGATAAGACAAAAAGAGGGATTAGCATAGGGATAACACCGCCGAATCGAGCAAGAGCTCCTCTTCGGTGGAATCCGCCGCCTCTTGCTGTTTGTGCTTTTCGGATGGTATCGAATTCCTCGAATAGGAGCGGAACGAAACGCAAGGCGATAGAGAACATCGTAACGGCATCATGAACGGGAATCTTCCATTTTTTCAGAGGCTCACACAGCTTTTCCATCCCTTCTGCTAATACCATCGGGGAAGTGGTGCGAACGAGCAGGGATAAGACGATGACAACGCCCGCAATCTGCTCACACATCAGAATGCCAGACACGATTCCTTCGTGCGTATAGGTCAACCACCACCAGTGGATCACTTCATCCCCAGGATTAATATTAAGCACGGCATGAAAGATCATTGTCGTCAGGAAGAAAAAGCTCAATGAGAGCATTGTCCAACCAAAGGTGCTCCACCGAAGCTTCGCAGCAGACCAGAGCGCAATCAAGATGATAATTTGGGCAGTCTTAAGGACAGGCGAGTGATGTATCAATAAACTTAGTCCGAATAACGAAAACGCCACTATTTTGATGCGGGGATCCCATTGTTCTACCCAAGAGTTTCGTTTCTCATAAATTAAATAACTGCTTGTGGACATGGGACATTCCTCACTAAGATAGATTGACATGCTTTCGCCATTTCTTCCACAAGCCATGGCCGGCTTATGTCTATGCCGTGATTTTCGTACAGCCACCTGCGGAGTGTAAGTGCAGGCGGTTCCTCCCAACCGAACAAAGATCGCAAGGATTCGCTTGCAAGCTGCTCCTCTGGTGCTCCATCTGCTACGAACACGCCCTGATGAAGAGCAAGCATACGAGGGGCGTGCTCCAGGATCTCCTCCAGCTGATGGCTCACCCAAATCACCGTTGTCCCTTGCTCCTCATTCAGGTTCTTAAGAAGCTCAAACAACGCAATTCGTGAAGACATATCTAAGCCTGCGGTCGGTTCATCCAATAGCAATACTTTGGGCTCTAGTACCAAGACACCGGCTATGGCTACTCTTCGTTTCTCTCCACCGCTTAGCTCCAGTGGGCTGCGCTGTGAGAAAACGGAGTCCTGCATACCTACTGCCTCAAGGGCCTGCCGAATTTTGGTCTCCTTCTCTAGCGCAGTTAATTTGGCATGGCGAAGACCGAATCCGACATCCTCTGCCACCGTTGGGGCAAATAATTGATGCTCTGGATATTGGAACACATAACCAATTTGATCGAATAGCTCAAGCCGTTTATCCAGGTGGGGATTAATACCATCCAGCTCTACTATGCCTTCCGTCGGCTGAGTGAAGCCTTTTATTAATTGTAGAAAAGTCGATTTACCACTGCCAGATAAACCAGCAATCGCAACCTTGGATCCTGATTCAATGGTTAAATCAAGCCCCTTCAAGATCAAGGACGACGGATCGATCTTCTCTCGTTTTTTGGGTTTGCCATGTCGGAAGCGTATGTTATTTAACTTGATTTGCATAGCTTCCTCCCCCATTCATCCAGATTGGCAGCATCCATATCACCCGTATGAACCCCATCTTGCTCCAACATTAATGCCAGCCTGTTCAAATAGGGCAGCTCAAGTCCACATGATTGCAATAACTCTGGCTTTCTCCAAAGCTCTTCAGGTGTCCCAATCGCACGAACACGTCCTTCAGAGAACAAAACCCAACGATCTGCAGCCATTACTTCCTCCATATGATGAGTCACATAGATAAGGGAAAAAGGTCGAAGACGACGGGCCTCGGCCAAAGAAGTGACGAACTGCTTTCGGGCAGATGGATCAAGCATGGAGGTAGCTTCATCGAGGATGAGATATTCAGGTCCGATAGCCAGAACAGCGGCAAGCGCGAGCTTCTGCTTTTCTCCTCCAGATAATTGAGAGACAAGTCGGTCCACGTCTACATTCAGCCCTGCTGTCTGAAGCGCCCATTGAATTCGGGAAGGCATACTCTCACGAGGCCAACTGAAGTTGGACAAGCCAAAAGCAATATCTTCTCCCACCGTAAATCCAACCTGCTGATTTTCTGGATTTTGAAATACCATTTGTACCTTGCGCCGGATAGATGGAATAGAAGCTTGATCCTCCGTGCTTAACTCATCTACTGCTATTGAGCCTTGTTGAGGAAGCTCTATTCCGTTCAAAAGTCTGGATAATGAAGATTTTCCCGAGCCATTCGGCCCGAGAAAAGCGACAAATTCATTCTCTTGAATATCAAGACTTACATTTTGCAAAGCCCACCTGGGATCATCCTCGAAATCGGAATAGGAGAAGAATACGTCATGGATACGAATCATATGAGCATCCCCCTTATGTCTAGTAATAGTTAGCGCTCAGCCCGCGGGACTTCTCCGAATATACTTTTGGAATCTAATGGATCGAATAGTCCTTCGGCCGTATTCGGTATTTGCCAGAAAAAGTTTACATTTAAGCCGAATTCATCTGAAATTTCATGAAAATCTCGCATGAATATACCTTTGCCTGGATCACAAGAAGGACTGTCCGAGATGCCGATACCACCTACAATTTCGTATCCATAGTCTTGGTAGACTTTTAATTGTTCAATTACCGGAAGAAGAATCTTACGATTATGGGCATGAAATTCAGGCGTATCGTATTCTTCTACTGTCATCGGGGGACGTTCTGGACCAAGAAACGTAAATTCTGGACATGGCAGTTGAAAAATACCGTATGCTTGATCGTTTGCCCAATCCACAGCAGATTTCATAACCCCAGGACTTCTAGCTTCTCCCGCCACGACAGCGTTCTGGTTAATCACACAGTGAGAGACGACGACGATTTGTTTATTACGTTGCATAGGAGCCACCTTTTTTACGAGTCGAGCGTTTCAATAAGGATTGTGGAATTCCCTTCAGAACATAATAGATCAGCACGGCCGACAATATTTTATCGACCAAGTTGTCCCAGAGTCTTGGGAAGAATGAAGCAGCGAATACACTAGTACCCGCATTTTTCAACCATAGAACAAAGATATCCTGTGCGCCGCCTGTTAGTCCTCCAAAGACAGCAACAGCAATAACGGTACCAATAACCGGGCATATGATACCAAGGAGAATGCCTGATACAATTGCCGTTTTCAATGTATAGCCGTATCTCGTTGCCGCAAACCCAATAATGAGTCCGACAATAATATTGACTAGCGCGAACGGAATCGAGGTATAGCCAGATGTAACCCCTAATACAAGATTAGTGAGTAATCCAACCAATGCACCCCAATAAGGGCCATATAAAGCAGCAATGAAAATAGTTCCAATTACATCAAGAAAAAGAAAAGGGATCTTCAGGTTGCCAATAACCGTTCCCGCGATCACATTGATCGCAACTGCCAGAGCACTAAGCGTTAGTATTAATGTTCTCTGATTCATAGGTTACCTCCGTCAATTTGGTATAGGATTGCCGGTGAATGAACAGTTGAAGCCACTTCCCCCTTTGTACATACACGAGCCCTGCTGATTACCGGCTTGAATTCAGCGTCTCCGACGGATAACCCCAATAACAAGTAAACATATCAATTTACTTGTTATTATAGGTCAGCTAATTTGTTAATGTCAACAGTTTTAATCGGAATACTATGATTTGATTCGAGATGTACAATAAAACTGAAAATCTGACACACGACGGATACTGGTAACTGCAATTAAGGGTGATGGCTTTCATGGTGGGGGCCCCAAAACAGAACGACTGCTTCCCCGTATCTAGAGGGAAGCAGTCGTTGCATAAAGTGACTTATATTGTGTCTGTCGATGGGGTTGTAACCGTCGTTCGACCTTTAAATCAATTCAGACTTCTGAAGCAGTCTTTGGATAATAGCAGCTGCTTCTGATCTTGTCATATACGCTTTTGGAGCAAGCTCCGTACTGCTTCTGCCCATAATGATTCCTGCGTGCAGGCTGTCGGCCGAAGCGCTTTTCGCCCATACAGATACTAGCTTTTCATCCGCGAACAGACCAAGTAATTCGTCTGCTGCTTTAGATGTAAGCTTCGCTTTCAGACCGGTTATTTTCATTGCTTTTGTGATGATGAGCATGGCCTGCTCTCGTGTAATCAAGTCCCCAGGACGGAATTTTCCATCCTCGAACCCGTTGATTAAACCATACTCATACGCTGTTTGAACAACATCGCTGTACCAGTCCGCTATCTTCACGTCAGTGAATGGGGTTGTTCCGCTGCCTGCTTGCAGCCCCAGTCCCCGAATGAGAATCGCTGCAAATTCAGCTCGAGTCATAGTTCTGTCCGGCAAGTAACGATCTTTGCCTACACCAAGCACCACAAGCCTTGATGCTAAATCTTGGACCGCTGCTTTCGACCAATGGTGCTCTGTATCCTCGAATGCTAGTCGATGACTCACGAGCGTGTAAATACCGTTGTATAGACTATTGATTCTCGCATAATAGACGCCATTGATCTGTTCGATCTTGGTTGGTACATGCGACATTGTTCCATCTTTACCGATAAGAACACCAGTGGTTACTTTCATTGGATTGATGTCGGCTGAGAGCTTAATCTGTCTTTCAACATAACGCTCAAACTTGTCAACCTTCACGGTTTTTCCGGCGTAACTGCCGGTGATTGCAAACTCCACAGGGGTCAACAGCGCTTCATGCGATGATGATGCCTCTGCTAGCGAGATGGAAAGCTTGATGTTCACCTGGCTCAAGTCTGACGGATTGCCCAGTGAAGCTAGTAATCTCTCTACATTTATTGCCGTAACCGGAAGGATCACCGTTGCTCTTTCCGTTTCAAAGCGGATGCTGTGAGACTTTGCATACATCAGCTTGAGAAGCTCGCCGTTCAATTGAACTTCAACATTCTTGGCCGAAGATACCTGAGGAATCGTCAAAAATACTTTCCCCTTTCTCGCCTTGAAGCTTGTTGATTATAGCTTCATTATCAACAAGGGTGGAGATTAGGCTGTACCCTTCTGCAGCTCATCAATAATGTACATCCGTCATCAGATTCAGCTCTGCATTTCTGTCAGCCATAGCTGGTAATGCACATGCTCTACAGCCTTTCGACCTGATTCGACTTCATCATACAGAATCTCACTTAACAAACACTTAACAGGCTTTTGGTAACGCAAAAAAACCTTATGTATCAAGGGTAGTTATGGTATCTCCTCCTATCCATTCGGGAAATTATACCCCAGATTGGAATTCCATAATAACCGCCGATTTGTCGTCTGATTTTTTATGACGGGGAAAATGTATACAGAATGGATCTTGTTCCTCAATGCAGGTTAAATGATCCATATAATGTTCCAAGCCCTTTTTATTGATCTCCATGATGAACTTGTCCCATTTTTGCGGATCGTCGGAAGCCTCAATATGATGAAATAACCCATCGGTTACCGCATAAACCTTACTAACATTAGCTCTGGAGATACGACCATATTCCAAGAAATCTGCAAAGGCAGGATCTCCATTCATGACGGAATATCCCTCTAGGGTATTAGCTTTATTGCGATTGCTTTCCGTTAGGGGAAAGAGCTGAAGCTGGATATCTTCCTTCGAATGGCCAAGTTCTATCAGCTCTTGTTTCTTATTCAGGATTCGTGTATCGAATGCTTCAACCTGATTCCGCGTCAGCACGCGAATGCTTTGATCGTTGTATTGAACGAATAACATGCAATCCCCGCACTGCACATATTCCATATAGGTTGGATGGATCTGCACCACAGCGAATACAGCACTCCATAATTTCCAGCTGCAGGTCACATCAATGCCTTCTGCTTCCATTCGCTGCCTGAGCTCAACATTCGCTGCAAGAACGGCCTCTCTAATATTTATATCTTTGGATTGCACATGTAAATGAGAGGCAACTAATTGGGCCGCAATATAACCTCCTGTGCGCTGATCGTGATCAAGAAACATTTCTATAGAAGAAACACCATCAATCACCCCATAAACCTGCTTATTAGCATTCAGAACCAAGGCATCCTCATTTAAAGCCGAGATCCCCTTCTGGGTGCTGGACTCAACACTGAAATCGACTGAAATATTCTTCGGCATAGGATCATCTCTCTTCCAAATGGGCTGGCTGGAGCTTGGATAGGATCGAGCTCCATCTTTCCTTATGGCTTTCATGCTCATCAACAGGCTGGAAAGCTAGCTTCAAATACGTTTTGATAGCAGGTATCCGAAAATCGTCGGTTTGCAGAACCGCTTTAAGCTTCCCTTCCTTGCGCATTTGCAGTAGAGCAGCAAGGCTCACCGCATAGCCTAAGCCCCAACCTGCATAATCCGGATGTGCGCCGACCATGTGCAAATAACCCGCTTCTTCCTCCAGCTTATCTTGAAACCAAGCAGTAGCTGTAGCCACCGGCGTATCACCAAAGAAGATAAAGATAACCCGCTCCGGGTGAAAATACGGATGACTGCCGATTGCTGTTTGAAAGTCTCTCTCCCTTCCAAAGGAGACGGAAACCAGCTGCTCCCAATGCTGTTCATCTCCGGATTGAAAGGAGCGGATATGAAATCCAGGTGGGCAAATTAATTCCGGCAATTCAAATAAATTGTCATTCTTCATGACTAACTGAGGTAATTTCCTTTCTTCCGTCATCGTTAATCCCTCCGCGAACGAGCTTGGTTATTCTTATTGAAATTCGGAAAGTTGATTACTTGCCCACCAGCAGCCACAGACTCCATCGATAAAGGAAACACACAGCTCAATGTGACCGCATCATATACATCGATGATAGGCGCACGATTCTCTTGAATGGCCGCTATAAACTCCTCCAAAACAAAAAAATCTCCACCGCCATGTCTAGTCTTAGCTGCTTGCTTCTCCCATCGCTTCCATAGAGGATGATCGTATTCTGGCTGATACGTTTGTAAAGGCTCCCACCCATTTTCTCCATCCTCCATCTTAGGAGAACGGCCCCGAAGCCAGATCAGACCTTCTTCTTGATCGTGACGTCCTGACACATAAGCCCCCTCCGTACCTTGCAGCACATAATGCCTCGCATTATGCGGCCGCTCCGAAGACCAATCTACGCGCAACGTGATCAGCACGCCCTTCTTCGTCTTTAGAACGGTTACCGCTGAATCACCCTGCTGCCAATAATCGCTCTGCGCACCCGGATGCCCCTTTCCAAAATGCTCCTCGTAATAGTTTTGTAGAGCACGAGATTTGGAGACAAAGGTCGCCATGCTCTCCAGCTCATCCCCATTACGTTTGTTTAATTCAATCCATTGCGCAACTGGACCGAGCGAGTGGGTCGGATAATTCATCCCGTTATATTGTTGATGAAGCTGGCCTCGCCAGGTTAAGCTCCCATCTGCATGATGAGTCGATTCTCGTAATTCATGAATATAGCTGCCTTCTAAATGCGTGATTTCGCCAAACATTCCCTGCTTCACCATATGATGAATCATCAAATTGGAGCGAGTAAAGCAATAATTTTCTGCCATCATATAGACTAGGCCGGTCTTCTCCACCGTTTCTACAAGCTCCCATGAATCTTCCAACGTATGCGCGGCTATCACTTCACTTAACACATGCTTCCCTGCTTGCAAAGCAGCGATAGCTTGACGTGCATGAAGCAGTAATGGACTGGCCAGAACAACAGCATCAATTGAAGGCTCCTGCAGCATTTTATCGTAATCCGTATAGGTTTGGATCTCCGGATATTTGTCCTTCCATTCCTGCAAGACCTTTTCATTCAAATCGCAGATCGCGACTAACTCGATCCGATCAGCCAGCTCTGAGAGTGCGATATAAAAGCTGCCACCTCGATTACCCCCTACAATAGCAAGACGTACTCGTTTATCTCCCATTCTGCTCAATCCTCCACATGCAGCTCTATTTAACTGAACCGACCACTAATCCTTTTCTAATATAGCGTTGTAACGTCATGTAAATAAGGATGGGGGGAATCGACGTCATCAATAACCCTGCTAATAGTAAAGGCTGATTGGTATCAAATCTTTTTAATATGGTCGCAACCGCCAAGGTCATCGTCTTAAGCTCATCCGATTGCAAAAAAATCAATGGCGTGAATAGGTCATTCCACCAATCGGTTGTATTAAAAATGGCAAGCGTAATGATACCGGATATCGATAAAGGCATGACCACGCGCAGCAGTGTTTGAAAATAATTGGCTCCATCGATCTTAGCGGCAGCCAGAACCTCATTAGGTATTCCCCGCATCAGCGAGGTCAGTAGAAAGATATTGGTAGGGATACTGGTGATTGCCCACATCAGCACAACGGAGACCAAATGATCCACTAAGCCCAAACGTGCCATGATCTGGAAGTTAGGAATAATAAAGGTGATGCTTGGAATGGTCATTGTCGAGATAACCAGTAAGAATAAAGCAGAGCGGTATCGAAATTCAATTTTGGAAAAAGCGTACGAGGCTGGAATGGTGAAGAAGATATTGAGGCTGAAGGCTGCAAGGACACAGAACAGCGTATTCCCAAACAAACGCAGCACATCGAAACGATAATATAAAGCCTCATAATTTAACCCATACCATGTACCGGGAAGCCCACTCGGATTTTTGAAGAAGTCAACGGAGGTTCTTACGCTGTTAATCGCCATATAGAAGATCGGATAAAGCGAAACACAAGCAATCGCCAGCAAAAAGAGAAAAATAACCGCTCTAGAAAACATAAATTTGGGCTTGGACATCGGATAAACTCCTTTTATTCTGCAAAACGATTTGATATACGCAATTGAACCCAAGATATCAATAACACGATGATAAATAAGATAATCGATAACGCACTGGCATAACCAAGCTGACCAGGTGACTGAAAAGCTTTGATATAAATCATATAATCAATAGGTGTGGTCTCTAGGCCCGGCCCTCCGCCAGTAACGGAGAATACGAGAGAAAAGACACCGATGAAACAATAGATGATATTGGTTACTGTAAAATAGAAAATCGTCGGTGTGAGAGAAGGAATGACGATATGGATCAGTCGCTTCCACCAGCTAGCCCCATCCGTCTTGGATGCTTCAATCATTTCTTGAGAAATCGAAGACAGCCCCGATAAAAAGATCAGCGTGCCTTGACCCATCGTTTGCCAATAAAAGCAGAAAATTAGAACCATAAACGCAGTCGGCGTATAGGAAAGCCATTGCAAATGCCACTCGGGAAGCCCGAGAGCCCGGATGATTTGGTTAATCACACCGGACTGGGCAAACATCGTTTTCATTAGAAACCCAACCACGACCGCCGAAAGGATCGTGGGAATATAATAGACGGAGCGAAAAAACCGCCAGCCTGGTACTTCTTCAAACAAGAGAACAGAAACAATCAGGCAGATGAGCAATATTCCCGGAACAGACAGCAAGAAGATCAAATTATTACGAAGCAGCTTCCAAAGCTCGCCGTTCGTTAGAATAAATTTGTAATTGTCCAAACCGATCCACCGTGAGATATTCCCGTCCCACTTCGTAAAGCTGTGAAGGAACGTATTGATCATCGGATAGAAAACGACGATGATCAATACGATTAATGCGGGAACAACGGATAGATAACCGGAAAGTCTTTCTTTTACCATATATCGCATAGGGGGAAGCCTTTCTCAATCCAAGAATAAGTAGCTTACTTCTGTGCTAGTATTTCATTGCGCTTCTGATCAAGCTTCGATAAAAAGTCATCCGCAGAAAGCTGATCCTTGACCACCAATGAATTGAGCGAGTTGATATAACTCGATAGCTCGGAAGGATAAATATTATCCGGCCAAAAAATCGTACTCGGTTCGTTTGCCCATTCCTGCTGTTGAACGATCAACGGGTCTTTAGAAAGGCTCTTGGCATCGATGCCTTTAATATTGATCATGTTATATCCCTCTTCAAAACGCGCAGCCTGTTCTTCTTTACTTAAGAGAAACAGAATAAATTTAACCGTCTCAGCGGGATGCTTGGCGTATTTCGATACCACGAAGTCGCCTCCGCTTCCACCGACACCGCCATCATGGATTAAGGCGGATTCGCTGAAATCAGGAATTTTGATCATCCCCAGATTATCGCCCAGCGCGGCCCTCGCATCTTTGATCCCCTTGAAGCCGCTGAAGATTAAAGCCACCTTACTGTTATAAAATTGCGATTGTGCGCCATCTGTAGTGACAAAGCCTTTCCTATTCAGCTCGATATACTGATTAACGACATCCAGCAATTTCGGATTATGAAAATCCATTTTGCCGTTAACGATATCATTAATACCTGCTGGCCCGATCATTTGGGCGAACCAATAATCGACGAAATAGTCGAACTCTCCATCCTCGCCGAGTCCCATTGGAGTCACATTCTTGTCTTTGATTTTCTGGAGCATGTCCATAAATTCCTTGACGTTGTGCGGACGATTGTTCACTGGATCGACGCCAGCATCTGCAAACAGCTTCTTGTTATATAGGATCGCAATCGTTCCATCTGTTCCATCAGGCACGCCATAGATCGTGCCTTTCTCCGCAAAGTTCTCTGTAACTGCCTTCCAGCCTGTCAGTTGATCGATATCCTCCGGCTTTAAATAATCATTCAAGGGTTGAATGTATGATTTCAAATCCAGCGTATAGTTGCCAGACCAAAGATTCGTTAGATCCGGTCCATTCTTGGCAATGCCAGCCGTTTGAAATTTGGTCATTGCATTCACACCATCAGGAATATTCTGAATATCGATCTTAATGCCAGGATTCGCTGCTTCATAACGCTGGATCGCTTTGTAAATATAGAAGTCTTCCTTTTTCTTCGTCTTGTCATTCTCATCAATAGTTGGGTAGGACGTGTTCCAGAACACCAGTTTAATGTCTTTATCTGTTGAGGCTGTATCGTTTTTCCCGCTCTTGCCGCAGGCCGAGAGCAAGATAATACTTGCTCCCAGCAGCAGCAGAACTCCACTTTTTCTCAAGTTCATGCGCTTTTCCTCCACTACTCTCTTATTTTGTATCTTCGGAAATCATGCCATAGTAACGTGCCATCCAGTAAGGAGCGTTGTATGCATTCCCATAATCCCATGAGCTTTCATCGCCTCCATTGACGACGAACATTGTATCGCCCGGTCTTGTGCGTGGACGTTCATCCGGCGAAACAGCAATCTTCATTGTAGGGTCATCCTTAACAGCTGTTTGGACACGTCTTCCTTCCTGCCTTCTTGTTCTTGTTACAAAAAGGTCACCTTCCTTAACAGCTTTCTTAATATATTGCTTTTTACCAGGGTCGTAGACAATTCCATTCTCCGCTGGCAGACCAGCCGGAGTAACAAGATCTCCACCTGATACTTTGTTGTTATAGCCATCATCCGCATCAACGATTGCTTTAGCAACAAACCAGGAAATATCGGTACGACCTGTAAGATTAACCGAATAATCCGTTCTATCTATTGGCGTACGTTTTAACACCCACGCTGCTTTGTTGAGATCAATTTTAGGCACATTTGGATAAGCAAGCTGATAAATGTAATCCCAGAGCGGTTCATTTTCATACTGCATGTTGGACTGGTACCAGTTATCAACTCCGGCACGGATCATGACAGCAATATCTTGGTCCTCTGCTTGATCAGGAATAGCCAGCAGGCTGTAGTAGGTTAACATAGCTTGCCTCTCATCCGAATAGTTGTACCAAGTGAATGGGTGCGGGTCACCATCTCTACGGCAAGCATAGAAGTAGCTGGCCCAGCGCTGATTCAACCGATTCATGTATCCTACTGCTTCTCCGTTCTGTGGAGGCATTTTAACACCGTTAAGCGCCTGCTGCCCCGCAAGCGGACCTTGTCCTTGGATTCCATTGACTACATCGTTATAGGCATCTTGATTCTCAAATACAGAAGGGTAAATATAATCTCTTGCTACCTTTCTGTATTCATCAAGGAAGATTTGATTGCCTGTAACATAAGCAGCTGTCTTGAAGATCGCCATTAGCTCAGCGGCACGAAGCGGCGTATCTTCACCAGCGTCTTCGGTTTGTCCCATTGTGCTGCCGTCATATTTGCCGGCACTGGTTGGCTGTCCAGTGATATCAACAATCGTGTAGCCATTGTCCATAACATGCCTTGCAAATTCTCCTGCAGCATTAGCGATTAGCTTACCGAGCTCTATATCTGCATTAGGACCTGTGCACAAGGTATCATAAGCAATCTTATACATATACATATGGCCGAGAATTTCATCAGCACTTGTATCGCCTTTATAATAAAGGTCTGATTCCTTTGCACCAAGGCTCTCATAAAGCTTAGCTAGTCTTGCTGGAATTGGATTAACAGAATTAATGACGGAGCCTGCGTGTTCGCCCCAGCCTTTCTTCCTTACATCTGTATTCCCCGTATTTTCTGGGTCTTTTAATGAATCGGTGGTGTTGTAGGAATAGCTCTTGCCATCAATCATTAAGCCCTTTTTGTAATAAATACCGTCCCAGCTATTATCATGAAAGTCGAAGCCTAGTTTGTTGATTCCCATGGTTCGGCTTATAAAGCCTTGTACCGTGCGTTTCTCAGTAGCCGCGGGACCTGTGTAAACATAATCGTTCAGGTTGTTCTTATCTCCGCCGGCTCTTAGATACGAATAGCCCATCATGCCAATATCCATCGAGCTGGACGGAGCTTGCTTCACCTTGACATCTATTTGACCGGAGCGTCCTGTAACATACATCAGCAATAAATCCGCTTCTACCGATCTAGTTGCTCGCATTCGCGCCTCAATTGCTTGAGCGCTATTCGGATTCTTGGCTTCCTCTACTGCAGTACGGAACATTTCACCTGCAATAGCATCAGCTGTCCAGAGCCCATCATTATCCGCTTCAGTGCCACGGTAGTTTCCTGGCGTACCCGAGGCAGTATTAAGGTAAGGCATAGCAATTTGACCTTCTGGGCCGCGGCGAATGTTATTTTTCTCCAAATTATCGCTCATAATCTGTGCTTTATCTTCATAACCCATCAGCTTCATCTCGATATGGGATACGCCAGTTGCCGTTACTGCCCATATGCCGCTGTGATCGTCAGAAAGAATAAATTGCACATCGTCGTCAGGCAAATAACGATGAGTGTTGAAGAACTGGACGACATCACGGGAGTACACTTCACTCTTGTTCACACGTACAACGCCTTTGCTAGAAGCAAGCCATGTCGTCTGGTCTGCGTCTACAATACTGAATCGAATATCCGACGCAGCTACTGGAAGTATTTCCCCAGGAAGACTACCCTCCAATACAGGAATTACTTTATCTGTTGGAGCAGCAATTGCTCCATTTATAAAGCTCTTCACACCATCAGGCAGATTCGTATCTGACTTGGTGTATTTGGTTACGACCTTCTGGAAGACGTCACCAACTTGAGCCGTACCTACATTTGGTTTAACCGTCTGAGCGGCTGTCGGTCTATTCGAGATATCGATAGCAGGCAGCGGTTCAATGTTGTCAGGGTCCGGATCAACGATGAGCCTAGTTCTTACCGTTTGACCGTTGACTACCGCAGTGACAACCGTATTCCCTACTTTAAGTGCCGTAACAATCCCATTCTCGTTCACTGCTGCAACCTCAGTTGAACTTGATTTCCAATCTGTCGCAGCATTAACCTTTGCCATGATAGGCGCAAGATCCACTGTTTTATTGATTTTGCTATTAAGGGTGAGCTTAATATTATAATTAACGACGGTTACCGTAGCTGTATCCTCCTGATCCAAGGCCGATACGCTAATTGTGCTTACACCAGGACCCTCCGCCTTAATTGCGCGTCTGTTGCCATGGTCATCAGACTCTTTAATGCTGCCGTTCTTAGGAATATCCCACTCTGCTTCTGTATCTTGGGCAGCATTCTTAGGAATATTGACATCCACCCATGCAATCTCATCTTTGAAGAGAACGATGTCATGTCCGCCCTTGATCGTAACAGCTCCATTATATGCATTGAAATTAGCTGTCACCTCGGACGCGCTCAGTGCACGTGAGTAGACCTTCACATGATTAATCGCACCTTCAAACAGATGAATAACATCGCCGTAGCCTTCAACATCACCGCCAATAATCAGGTCATTGGTTTCATTGATTGGAAGTGGTTCTGAAGCTGTATTGCTTCCAGCCAAAACGCCATTCACATAAAGCTTGATGGAGCCGTGAGCATAGTTGCCTGCTTGATCCCCATCATAAACAGCCGTGAGGTAAAACATTTTACCTTTTACATCTGGAATAACATCTGATTCTGCCGGATCATCTGAATTTTTGATATCAAACACAAACTTCTTATCTTTAGTTGAATAGTAGAGATAATAGCCGCCATCCTCATAGTTGCCGAGGATATGATACTCATCCTTGGACAAGTCACTATCCGGTGAGATATACACAGCAGTCTCAATCGTCACCGCATCCTGCTTGAACATGCTGCTGTTGTATGGAACTCGTGCAACTGAGCTTGGCTTGCCTCTTTCTCCCTTACCGTCGAGAATGAGTGCCTGCTTGCCAAATACGGAATCATAAGCAACCTTCGCGTTGTTCTCAAGAGCAGCATCGTTATGGTTTAGGGTGCTGTCCAGCACTGATTTACCATTGAGCTTCGTAAAATCCATATCGAGAACATCCGCTTTCAGAGGATCATACCCATCAGGCGCATTCTCTGTTTTGAACTTTGCTGTAAGCGGTGCTGATACTTTGCCATAAGCATCGTGAGCAACGATCGTTACGGTGTAATCAGTATTAGGCGTTAAGCCCTTTGCTTCAAAAGTATGACTTGCCGCCTCCACATAAGGGGAAATGACTGACGGTGCGCCGATAAGCTTGTTATTCACTTTGATTTCGTAGAAATCAACCTTCGTATCGTCAATTGCCTTAGGCCATGACAGAGTCGCTGATACCGCAGTAACAGAAGCTGCTGTCAGCTTGGCATTCTGGTTAAAAGCAGGATTGCTGCTATCTGTCGCATATTTCTTAGCTGAAGTTACAGGATCCTTCAGATCAATAACATAAGGAACTCCGATTACAGCCCCGTTGTTATCCAGTTCTCTTCGTTCAATGACGAGCTTATTGTCATATACCTTCACCATCAAGCCCTGTGATTTGTTCTTGTCCAAATAAATGTCGCTGTCATTGCTGTACCCATGTGCCTGAACAAACGCAACAGCTGAATCATTAATCTTGATAAAGCCATCATCCGCATTCATTGTATTCGGATGCTCAAGCGTGTAATGGGTGTGGCCTGTAAACAGCATGGCATTTTGATGCTTCGCCATAATAGTTTTGAATTTGGTATATTGAGCTGGGTTATCCCAACCCGCACCTTCGCTGCCATAAGTGGTGCCTTTATACGGATAATGGGAGAAAACAAATACCGGCTTGGCAGGGTCTGCCTTCTTCCCCTGTTCATCCTCGCTGATCTTTTTCTCAAGCCAACTGTACTTAGCATCGGACATTTCACTACGGTCGTGATACATCACAATGAAGTGGTAGCCCTTCACCCAAGTATCGAAGAATACACCGGACTTCTCGGTAATCTTATCTACAGCCTCTACCTGATAGCCGGCTGCATTCATGCCTGTCTTATCGTAGAAGCGTTCCGCGGCTTTGAATTTGTCATCACCTAATTCTTTTTTGGCGGCATAATATTCATGATTGCCGGGAGTGATGATAGCCTTGGCCCCAGTCAGCTTCTTCTGGTTAAGCAGATTCATGGCATCGGCATACTGCTGCTCCGTCCCGCTGTCCACCATATCACCGTTGATAACAATGGCATCATACTTAGCCATATCGCCATAAGCTTTCAAGGCTTGCGTGAACTTGGCTGCAGCATCCACCGATACATCATTAATGCCAATATGAGTATCGCTCATAACTGGAAAAGTAAGCAGTGGCGCCTTTTCCGTTGGTGGGTTTGGATCTGATCCATTGCCACCGCCAGTAGGAGGCGTTGTACCCGGATTGGTTGAACCAGAGGTTGCGCCCTCGTTCTTACCAGCAATCCATGCGTTAACTCCATCTTTAAACGTAACATGCGCTGGCTTCTGCGCTAGCGTAGAGCCTTGTGCTTGGATCGATGCATTGTCGATTGTGCCTGCGCCGTTAACTGTAACAGCTGCTTGAAGAGTAAGGTTCGTTACAGCTGCTCCGTCTTCAATTGTCACTACCGAACCGCCGGCATTTGCTGCTGCTATGAAATCAGCAATTGTTCCGCTGATAATAACAACTTTCGCCTTGCCTTCAAGGGTAAGCTTGCTTATTGCTCCCTTGGTGGTAACGGTATGGCTTGGATCAATATTGCCCTGCAGTATAACTTGGCTCAGGGCCGTATCCGAATTGTTCTCCACAATTGCACCAGACCAAACGAGAATCGATGCGGCGCGGCTGCCTTTACCAAAAACAACGCGTACCTTGCCATCTTTTTTGTTGATAAACAGCTTGCCTAGAACCGCGTTCTCCAGCTTGATGCTGTTAGGTCCGCCGCCTTCAACGAATGTGGTTCCAGTGACCTTTACATTCTGAAGTGTAATATCTCCCTCACCAATACCCTGAGTCAGATATAAGTTCCCTTGAATCGTCATATTGGACAGGGTAACATCCTTCGCATTGACAACGAGATTACCTGACTTGTCCCCACTGAAGGTACCCTTAGTAGAAACTAATTCACCCATTACGTTATCGATCATCTTGACCGTTTCAGCCCGAGTGATGGAATCAACAGGAGCGAATTTATTGCCGCCCTTTCCTGCGATAAAGCCCTCACTCTTCATCGCTCCAACGGAGGCCTTCGCCCAGTCTGCAATGGTGGAAGCATCCGCAAAGCTGCTTGCTGCGCTCGCATTCCCCTCAAGCTTGAACGCCTTTGCAACCACTACAGCGGCTTCCTGCCTAGTGATTCGTGCTTTCGGGTTCATGTTGCCTTTGTTATCGCCTTGAATGATTCCGGCACTGTATGCCTTAGAGATGGCATCCTCGTACCAAGCATCCGCCTGTACATCAGGGAATGCTTGCTTCGATTTGTCCGTGAGGCGAAGCACCTTGTTTATAAGAGTTATAAATTCTGCCCGTGTAATCAACGCGTCTGGATGAAGAGAACCATCCGCGTATCCCTCTAGTAGATTTTGCTTCACCCATGCATTGAGCTCCTTTTCTGCCCAATGAGACTTTACATCGGATGATGCCGAATACAGGGTTTGCTGCGTCATAGTAAGCATCATGCAGCAGACAAGCATTAGAGCCAGACAGCTTTTAAACGATTTTTTCATTCTTTTCCCCTCCTCTTTTTCCTTCACTTCAACATTATGAACGGGAAATAAGCGATTGGACATCACGCAGCTTGACCAATCGCTTATCTAGATAGGAGAATTCATTCGATTTATATGAAGATTAAATTTATAGGAATTATGAAGATTGCGGGGCTTTTTATCATCTGATGCGAAATGAGTTATCAGGAAGAAGGAGTAAACTTGGAAGGCGACATGCCGCGAACCTTTTTAAACATACGTGTAAAGGAACTGAGGTTTAAATAGCCCAATTTCTCGGAAATTTCCGTCAAGCTTTTGCCATTCTGCATCATGAGAATGGCCATTTCCGTTTTTTGATGCAGCACATATTCGGTAAACCCCATCTGAGCAACTTCTCTGAACAGCCTGCTTAAGTAGGAGGTGTTCATATGGACCGTATCCGCAATTTCCTGCAAGGAAATCTCTTTATGCAGATGATTATTCACGTACTGCTTGATCAGATCAACGACCCTAGTTTTATCATCTATTTCATCCATGAATGATAGCTGCTGCCTAACTCTCTCCATATCCTCTAGCAGCAGTCGCACGGCATGTTCTAATTTCTGTGTCAGATACATCTGATCAATTAGCTGACGATTCGTGATTTGATGCTCAGAAGCAAGCACATCACTTACCGACCAAATCCGAAATAGAAATTCCGTAAACATATTTTTTACAATATCCGGATGAAGGTGCGGCGTGCTATTTAGTTCAACACACATGGTCATAATATGAGCCCTCACTCGCTCAAATTGCAGCAGCCCAATTTGTTCGTTGATCTCTTTTTTCAAGCTCAGCACCGATTTGGACATCACTTCACTAAGCGGACTCTCCTTCTCACTCACATAAAGCTGACCACCCTGATGATAAAATTGAAGCTGCAGCAGCTCACTTGCTCGGCGATCATTTACCTGCCACTCATGAGGGTGGACGAAAACGCCGCTTTTCCCAATGGAGATAGGAATGCCAAAGCTGTGCTTTAACATTTCCATCCAGCTTAAAATGTCGGCTGCTGCCGGGATATCGTACATAATCAAGTGCCATCTATACTTTTGAATTTCCTCTACCCCACCGATATAACTCTCTCCAAAATGCTGCACAGCTTGCTCGATGATTTTACGGCCAAAGTGCTGCACATCCGTTAAAGAAAATTCGATATTGACCAGTGCATCCAGCTCCAATTGAATAACCCATGCTTGAAACCGACGATTTGTTGTCTTCATAGATGGAGCCATTTCTTGAAGCTGCAGAAGGATTTGACCCGAACTAAACTGAATCCCATTCAACCAATTCTGAAAAAAAACAGTGTCCGGGATTGCTTTCACAGCATTCAGCGTACGCAGCTTTTCTGCTCGATTACGCTCTTGTACAATCTCAGCCGCAATGCTTTTTAGAATCTCGCACAGCTCATCCATATCCAGGGTCGATTTCAAAATGAAATCCGATACATGCAGTTGAATGGCTTCACGTGTGTACTTCATATCCTGATGGCATGTGAGAACAATGAATTTGCTGTCAGGACGATGCGTTCTGGCAAGTTGAATAAATTCGAATCCATTCATTAAAGGAAGCTCAATATCCACAATCACAATGTCAGGAAGATGAATATCAAACAGCTCCGAGGCTTCCAAGCCATCCTTAGCTTCACAGATCAAATCCATTCCTAACGTAGACCAGGGAATAGCTTTTCTTAAGCCCAATCGAACCAAGATTTCATCTTCAACAATCATCACCTTCATAACGAATCTCCTTTCGCCTCTATGCTTGTGTAAGGAAGTATAATTTTCACCTGTGTGCAGCTATGGACTTGGCTTTCAATTTGGATCCCAAAGTCCTTGCCGAATTCCAATTGGATTCGCTGTTCCAAATTGATCAAGCTAATACCAGAACCCGAGGCTTTCCGCTCTGACTTCCGCATTCGACTAGGATCTAACAGATGCTCTAGCATTTGCGGTTCAATGCCGTTGCCGTTATCGACCACACGAAGGATCAGCTTATCCTCTTGAACGTCTGCATGTATTTGTATACAAGGCTCTTTGTCAAATGACGCTGTGAAGCCATGTGTAATCGCGTTTTCTAATATAGGCTGAATCGTAAACTTTGGTATTCTTGCTTCTAGTGATCGCGGATCCAAATTCAGGTGCACTTGGATTTTCTGCATCGAACGAATTTCCTGAAACCGCACATAGCTGAGTGCATATTCTCGTTCCTCTTCCAGCGTACTAAAGATCACATCTGTATTCTTCAAGGTATAATCCAGCATACGAGTTAGCGATAGAATCGCGTCCTCCATCGTTCGATCACCGTGTAGAACAGCCATGAACCGCAGCGAATTTAAACAATTATGCCAAAAATGCGGTCGCATTTGTGATTGCAGCATATGCAGCTCCAATCTTCGCTTTTCACTTTCCCCCTGCTTTATCGTTTCGATTTGAGCTTGAATCTGATCGAAAAATTGATAAATCCCCCGATTCAGCGTTTCCAGCTCTTTAAACCCTCTATAGGGATACGACTTTGGACTTTGGCCTTCTCCTGCATCTTTAACAATGGTCGATAATTGATGAATGGGAAACGTCACTTTGATGTATAAAAAATAAATAAAGGTACCGAGCAATATGATCGAGAGCCCTGTCGTCATCATCGTTGTTCGCCATATATTCATGCTGCCTGAATCCAGAGATTGCAAGGGAGAGACTGAAACTAACACCCACGGCATGGAGGGTATTTGTTTATATTTGTAATAGTACATCGTACCTGAGGAACGAATTTTATCCGAGCCAAAATCCGCATTATTCCTCTTTATATCTTGATATATTTTTTTCGTATCCAGATTCGTTCCCAGAACGGTTGGAGCTTGCGAGGCATAGGAGGAAGAAGATTCATTCTGAAAAAGAATTTCCCCATCTACAGAAAGGATAAAAACGGAGTTCTGTTCATTGATCTGGGCTCTATTGAGCATCCGTTCGATTAATGAGCCATTCATTTCGATCACCAATAAACCTAGAGAAAGGTTATTCTGAATAATGTTTTTGCTTAAGTACAAGGCATTAGACAGCTCGTTATGATGAAAATCGCGCACGATATTGGAATGAATGTAATTGTTGTCCAAAGACACGCGTCGATTAAACCAGGAGAAGTTGGATATGGTTTGTTTTAACTGCTGCTCTTCCTCAGCGTCCAGTGACGGATAGGCGTACATTTGATCTTCATTGGTTAGAACCTGAATGAACAAGGGCAATCTTAGATGATAATAATCGGAAAATGATTGTATATGGTCCTTTATTTTCCCTTTTGCGTTCGCATCATTGTGCTGCAGCGTCGCAATTAATTCTGGATTATTAGATAACGTACGAGCAAAATCATCGATATAATTTAAAGAATTCGCTATATTGACTGATAACGAATCCATGTTCTCAAACATGATTTGGTTGTACTGCTTCTCGATTGTTTTCGTGGATTGCTTACTAATGACATACCCTTGAAAAGCAACAAAAAGTAAAATTAAACAAGCGATAAACACAAAAAATAGTA
This sequence comes from Paenibacillus baekrokdamisoli, assembly GCF_003945345.1. Lineage (GTDB taxonomy): Bacteria > Bacillota > Bacilli > Paenibacillales > Paenibacillaceae > Paenibacillus_Z > Paenibacillus_Z baekrokdamisoli. The sequence goes on from NZ_AP019308.1 coordinate 4,128,387, forward strand.
AATTCCAACCCGAGACAACCCAGCTAAGCTTATGCCTCCATCTCATGCCACCTATCCGCCTCATTCCATATCTGAATGTCATCAGCCGACTCCTGATAATCTCAATCTCTATGAGAAAACAATCTAAGATTAGTATAGCAGTCTTGAAAAAAGCGTTTTTTAAGATTAAGTAAACACGGGCAGCAAAGCTCGCTTCCTTTGGGGTATGTCTTCGCAATGGATAAATACTACCGTGAGTAATTGATAAGATCGACATGGCGCATTAAAGCCCGCTGCGCGGACGGAACATTATTACGATCGCTAACGCTTCTTCAGAACGATTCCGTCCACTCCGCTAAGTTATTTCGCCTAGTCCATGCATTGATAGATGGCTTCGCCCATGCTCAAACTCGTAAGTGGTCCGCTCTCCAATGCGTGATAGATTGCTTAATTTTCCTAGGCTCCATCCCCATTTCGGCTGCGTTTAAGCATAAGGCAGGGAACGATTCATCCCCCTCGAAACGAAGTGCAATAATCTGCTGCAAGGTGAGTCTCGCATCCAATGGTTTGCCTGTCAGCTGAAAATGTCGAAAATTCTCCTCTTGAACAATGCTGCGATCCTGCAAGTTGGTTGCAAACTGCCGAACAAGTACACCTAGTATCACAATACATAATGAAATACCAAAAATTAAAAGGGAAGAATAACTAAATTGCTCTGTGAACAAGTGAACAATAGACGCTACGAAAATAATAATTGTGATTGGTGCTAAGACAAAATGGAACAAAGGAACAAATTTCTTATGATTGTCATAGCTTTGCGGTTTGAGCTTACTCATTTTTTTTGCCTCCCTTTATGACAGATACAACCGAATGGACCTCACCTGTGGGATCCCTTGTTTCATAAACTACTTGATCGGATTGCTTCACACATCCCACCTTCTGCCGCGTAGTAGATCTCTTTAATTTATTCAACAAAGAGACGCAACATCCTGTTAATTCCCTCTTTCTGTTAAAGAAATCGTTCTTTCACTGCAGTTAAATGCCACACCGACGAAGATATAGTGTTAACCATTTATTTATATCGAACGTTTGTTATATAATAAATGAGAGGAAACAACAGTCAGTATCTATAAATGGAGGTGTATAGCAATTCCAAAAGTAGTTGATCATGAACGCTTTCGAACGGAACTGCTAGATCGCTGCTTCGACCTATTTGCCAACAAGACTATATCTTCGTTGACCATGCGGGAAATTGCAAAGCAACTGGGTATTTCAACAGGAAAAATATATCATTATTTTCCTGATAAGCAACAATTGTTCGAGCAGATGGTCCGTCATCTAACAACAAAGGATATCTTTCAAAGTAATTTTGATATTTCGGGCAATACATCGGAGCAACGGCTTAGACATTTGTTCCGGTATGTGTTGGAACAGGAAAACAATTATACTCGAAAATTATTATTCATCGTCGATTATTACCGAAGCACCGATCTCGCAGCGGAACATAGAAACATATTGCATGAAGCGGTAGAGCAGTACATCGCCATGCTTCAGCGAATCGTCCCGAATCGAGAAGACGCCTTTTTTCTTCTTATTATCATTCACGGCTTACTGCTTCTGAGATATTTTGACGGGGGAGAGACGTTGTTTGAGTCGCACGCAAAGCAAGCTATTGAATGGGTAATTAGTCGTGAAAACAAGTAAATTCAAAATACGAGGGTGAACGTGCATGAAGAGAGAACATGGTTATTTGCTATTAACTTTTTTAGGAATCGTGCTACCTTATTGGTACTTTATTCCGTTCCTCCAGACGCACGGATTCGATGTAAAAGAGCTAGTAAACCAATTATTTGTAAACAAAATATCCGGTTTTTTTGCCATGGATGTCATAGTTTCGTCCGTGGTACTATGGTATTTCATTCTAATCGAGGGGAAAAAGCTGGGGATGAAGCGCCTTTGGGTGTACGTAATCGCAAGTTTGGCCGTTGGTGTCTCTCTGGCGTTCCCCTTATTTCTGTATATAAGGGAGCGCCAGAAGAGCAGGGGAGTTTAATTGAATAACCTGCCCTTACGTCATCGCAATTACTCCAACAACGTACACCTTTAATTAAATGACATCCATACCGTATTCCCCAGAACCTCAAAACCTTGTTTAAACCAAAAGTTCCGTGATTTATCCAGTGTATACACATACATTTTCTTATTGGGGTATTTCACTTTAAGCCAGTTAATAAAGAAAGCTGCATACCCCTTGCTTTCGAATTCCTCCAGAACATCTAATGCTTCTATAAATACAAAATCTGTTTTGTTCTTAATATCCACATAGAAGTCCTTTTCTAGGTACCTCTCATCCTGGCTAAAATAATCTTTTTCCGCCTTCTGGATTAACTGTTTCCCATTACTGTATTCCCAAATTACGCCGTACCCGACCATATTATTCTCAGCTTCAATGACGTAGATCTCTCTAGGTATTTCCGATTTATCCTTCTTGCTCAATTCCCCTGCATGATACCCAGATGTTAATTCTCCTAATAGGGACTGCATGTCTTGATTGAATGGTTTTGCAATAATAGTAGGCATTTTCGATCTCCTTTTGCTATGGTATAGCGTGTATAGTCTCTAAAGAAAAAGAAGCAGGGTGCTATTCCGTACCCTACTTCTCATCATTTATTGTGATGTTCGATTGTCCTTAAGCGCCTTTAAGAGTAACTGATTCGTTTCCAGCCGTCAATCCATATTATCGCTTTTGTTATCCATATTATCACTTTATGAGATGAATTTAATTCGACAGCTCCATCCACGATTCCAAAAGTGTATCAAGCTTCGATTGCTCCTCTTCCCGCTCAAGCCACCTTGCTTCAAGCTCGGCAGTATCGCCAGTATGATCCCAAAGGTGCAGGTCTTCATCGATATGAGCTAGCTTCGCTTCAAGTACAGCAATATCAAGCTCCAGCTGCTCACGTCTCCGCTCGTTTGTGCGTGTCATGCTGCTGCTTTCAACCGCCCTTTCTAAGGGCTGCTGTCGATCTGATGCTGCATTGGTTTTCTTCTTTTCGGCGAACTGCGGAATACTCGAACGTTCTCCACGTTTCTCCTTAAAATCATCATAATTGCCGAGATACGCGGCTATCCTGCCTTGATTCAGCTCCCATACGCGTTTCGCCAGACGATTAATAAAATATCGGTCATGGGAAATCGCCAGTACCGTTCCCGGAAAATCCTCCAGTGCCTCTTCCAATGCTTCGCGTGAAGCCATGTCGAGATGATTCGTCGGCTCATCCAGCAGAAGCAGGTTCGGCTTGCGTCTTACAAGCAATGCTAGCCGCAGACGGGACCATTCGCCGCCGGAGAGCATTTGCAGCGGCTTGAAAACGTCAACACCATAGAACAAATATTTGGCCAATATATTTCGCGCTTCGCCTTCCTCCAGACCGCCCTCCGTGCGGAAATAATCCAGTACCGTCAGCTTGTTATCCTTCACCGGCTCCTGCTGAGCCAAATAACCGATCTCTACACGCGCCCCTTGCACGACCTCGCCTGCATCCGGCGCAACCACACCCATAAGCAGTTTGAAAAGCGTCGTTTTCCCCGAGCCATTATCCCCGAGCAGCACGACCTTCTCACCATATTGCAGGCTCCCCTCTGCTCCATTCAAAATCACGCGATCCCCGAATTGCTTGTTCACACCTTCGAATGCGATGACCTTACGACCAGAACGATCAAGAGGGGACAGCTCAAAATCTGCCGTCTTCTGCTCCATGACAGGACGCTTTACTGCCTCCATCCGCTCCAGAGCTTTTCGCATCGAGGCTGCCCGTTTGAAGAACTTTTCATTATCTCCAATGCGCCCCCATTCCTCCAGCTTACGGATCGTTTCTTTCATTTTTTTCATCACCTTCTGCTGCTCTTGATACTGAGCGAACTGCTGCAAAAGGCGCTCTTCCTTCTCCTTCATATACCCGCTGTAGTTGGTGAGATACGTGTGAGCCTCCCCGTCCTCCAGCTCAATCATTTTCGTGCCGACGGCATCGAGAAAATAACGATCATGCGACACGATGACACATGCGCCGTCATAACGTTGAAGAAATTGCTCCAGCCACTCTATACCCTTGAGATCCAGGTGATTCGTCGGCTCATCCAATAGCAGCAAAGCTGGACGAACTACTAACTGGGATGCCAGAACAATACGCGTCTTCTCACCACCGGACAAGCTGGCAAATTTCCGCTGATTGTTGTTTTGATCAATTTGCAAGCCGGCTGCCACTTGATCAATAGCCGTATCCATCTCATAGCCGCCGCCTTGTTCGAATCTCTCTTGAAGCAATGCATATGACTTGAGCAGCTGCTCCATCGCGTCCGGATCGGAGGCTGCCTTAGAGCTGGACATCTGCTGCTCCATGACCGACATTTCCTGCTTCATGACCATCAGCTCCCGATAACCATAGGTAAGCACCTCATATACAGTCAGTTCCTCGAACGCTGCAGGAATTTGCGGCAGATAGCCGATTTGCAAATCCTTCTTAATGGTTAACATACCCTCATCTACCTGCTCATGGCCCGAAATTAATCGGAGCAGCGTTGATTTCCCACTCCCATTGCGGCCGATTAGACCGACTTTTTCACTGTCTTGCAGTTGTAACGTTACCCCATCCAAAACAAGGTTTGCTGCATGGTATTTCTTTATCTGTTGAACGTTAATAATTATCATTGAAAGAGCCTCCTGTTAGATGAAGACCCTAGCTTACATGCACAAAAAGAGCCGCGGCAACAAGCCCGCGACCCTCTGGATGATAAAGCTATCCGTTGTGGTTAAGGTAGGCGTCTTCTCGCGAATGGTTCAAACGTATGTTCATAATTGGACAGACTGATCCCGTTCGCGGAAAATACATGAACAATGCCAGCCATAGCAATCGGCAGCTGGCTAATACGGTTGTTAACCATTTCGTGATTCACCTACCTCACCCCCTCACTTTAATATTGTTACTGTAACATAAACCATGGTGTCGCAGCAATGTAAATACCCCCATTACGCAAATAATGCTTGATGAAATCCCAGTAAGTGCTTACTATAAATATGCATGACTATGTAAGATGAGTTGCCACAAAAAACCATTTATGGGAAATGAGGATAATATTTTGCAAAAGAACGGCACATCCACACCAAAGACAGGTTACTCCCAAGAATTAAAGAGAACGCTTACCATGAAAGATCTGGTCATCTTCGGCTTAATTACGATGCTGCCAATTGCACCAACACAGGTGTATGCAGGTGCATCGATTGCCAGCTTTGGTATGGCCCCATTAGTCTATTTAATTGGTATGATTGCCATGTTTTTCACTGCACTTAGCTATAGTAAAATGAGCCAGGAGTTTCCCATTGCAGGATCCGCCTACTCCTTCGTTCAACGGGGAATGAATCCTCATATCGGGTTTTTAACAGGGTGGTTAATTGTTCTCGATTACATTATTGTACCCGGCTTGTTGGTATCCTTCTCTACCCTATGGTTATCCGTGGTTCTTCCTGACTTCCCTTCATGGCTTCTAATTATTGTGTTCGTCGGACTTATGACTTTCGTGAACGTAAGAGGTATCGAAGTCGGTAAGCGAGTGAATCAATTCTTCCTATTGGGTCAATTAACCCTAATTCTTATCTTTCTGATCTGTGCCATTAAGTTTGTTTTCATCGATGGTCATGGTACTGGAGGCTTCTCGCTTTCTCCTTTCTGGCAATCTGATAAAATAGATCTTAAGTTTATCGCCAATGCCGCTTCCATTGCGATGCTTGGCTTTATCGGTTTTGATGCGATCAGCACTCTCTCTGAGGAAACGAAAGATCCAACAAGAACCGTTGGTAAATCGGTAGTAGCCAGTTTAGTTCTGATCGGCCTGCTGTTCATGGGTCAAGGTTACATGGCATCATTAGCTCATCCTGATTATGCGAATCTGGATGCCGACATGGGATACTTCGACATCATTCGCGAAGTCGGAGGAGACGGCTTGTATTATACCTTTATTATCGCTGGCGTTATCTGCGTAGGTATTTCTAATGCGTTAACGGTACAATCTGCAATATCCCGTGTATTGTTCTCTATGGGTCGTGATAAAGTTATCCCATTCTCCGGTTTCTTAGGTAAAGTACATCCGAAGTATAAAACACCTGCTAACGCATCGATCTTTGTCGGTGTACTGTCCGTGTTTGTTGGACTCTTTATTTCACTGGAAACCTTGACTCGACTAGTCAACTTCGGCGCAATGTCTACCTATATGCTGCTGAATCTTTCCGTTATCACGTATTTCTTCTTTAAAAAGAAACAACGCAGCAACTTCAAGCATCTCATAGGCTATCTGCTCTTCCCGCTCATTGGTTTCTTAGTTATCGGATTTATTTGGACAGGCTTTGATACGTTAACTTACGTTATCGGGTTCTCGTGGCTAGCTATCGGATTGGTCATCGTCGCTATCAAATCTAAAGGATTTAAGGAAGTACCGCCAGCACTTAAGGGCGTATAATGAGGAGGAACAACAATGAGATTAAACAATAGAATCGCTATCGTCACAGGATCAGCGCGCGGTATTGGTTTTGAAATTGCAAGACGTTTTGCCGAAGAGGGAGCTAAGGTAGTCCTTGCTGATATTATCGAAGCCGGAGTTGAATCCGCTCAAGCACTGCATGATTTAGGGCATGATGTTGCATTTTTCCGTACCGATGTAGCAAGCAATGATTCCGTAGAATCACTTGTAGCTTTCACATTAGAGCGTTATGGACGTGTCGATATCCTCGTTAATAATGCCGCTATTAACATCCCAGGATCTATTCTGGAGGTATCCGAGGAGATATGGGACAAGACGTTTGCCGTTAACGTAAAATCTCAATTCCTGTTATCTAGAGCGGTTGTTCCTTTGATGCAAAAGGATGGCGGAGGAACGATCATCAACATGGGTTCAGGTAATAGTTACGTAGCCGAACCTCGTTTATCCGCCTATGTAGCGTCTAAGGGAGCTATTCTCATGCTGACCAAACAGATGGCTTTGGACTTTGCTAAGGACAACATTCGTGTGAACTGTATCTGTCCAGGTTGGGTAGATACATCGTTTAACGATGCCCATTGTGATCTCTATGGTGGCAGAGATGAAGTATTGAAAATGATTGATGATATTCATCCGATTGGAAGAACGATTAAACCAGTGGAAATTGCGAATTCGGCTGTATTCCTTGCTTCTGATGAATCAAGCGCTATTACAGGCACAGGACTTATTGTTGATGGTGGCCTTACAGCTAGGTAATTATATAATTTCCACTTAATAACGACCCTTCGGGGTCGTTTTTTATTCCATGAAAAAATCCCCTTCAAGCAGAAATGTATAGATTCATGAAACCATGAGTCTATACACCTTCTGCCATTAGGGGATGCAGCAACATTCTCTATATGAAAATTTCTAGCGGATCGATTAGGCTGATTCTTCAATTTCCTCATGCACCGTTTTGATCTGAATCATGACCGTAGTCGGATCAGTCAACACTTCAATTCCATCCTGGAAAATGAGATCGGAGACGAGAAGCTGATCACCAGCATCAAGGCCACTTATATCCACTTCCATGGAAGTCGGCAAATCACCAGGCATACAGCGAACTTCTACTTCATAGATTTCCACCTTCAGTACCCCACCTGATTTCAGGCCAATTGCTTCTCCTGCGAAATGGATGGTCACTTTGCTATCCATGATTTGAGTCATGTTCACATGGTGAAAGTCGATATGCATCAATTTGCCCGACATGATTTCCCTTTGTATGTTCTGAACAACGATCGGAACCACTTTTTCATCGGATGTCTTGCCTTGCAGAATCGCGCGTGGATTTTTTTTCAAAATATCCAGCATTTCTTTCTCGTTCACTTCTACGGACAAAGTATCTTTACCAATCCCATACAACACAGCGGGGATGCGTCCCTGTTTTCTTGCTTGATTCAAGTGGGACTTTGTTTCACCAGTGCGCTTGTTTAGTTGAATAAATTTACTCATTTTTACTTCCTGCTCTCTTTTGACCATAAATTCTTGTCAGTTCGATTATAACATGACCATAGAATCTAGTCAAACAAGCCGGTTCTCATCATTCATATTCGATAAAAAAGAAGAGTTGAGAGAACTCACTATCTCGTTCCTCAATTCTTCCTAATATGACTTCCTCCCCGTCATATTGAAACGGGGCCGTTATCTTCATGATGCTCAATCGATTCATCCTTGGTGCTATGACTTTCATCAGCCTCTTCGATTCCAATGAGATGTCCTGGACTGACATTAAAATAGAGACAAAGCTTTAGAAGCAAATCCCTAGGATACTGTACCATCTCATCCTTGTACATACGGCGAACGGAATCAAAGTGGTAATTAATATCTTTTGCAAGCTTTCGTATCGATAATTTGGGATCATGATTTTCCATAACCTCTTTTAATTTACTGCGTATGACTGACATTCATACACCTCCTACGCTAATATATAGGGAAAATGAGGGACAGTCAATAAATTGACAAGAAAAAATGGTCATGTTATATTGGGAACGAGAAAAGTTTAGAATTTTCAGAAAATAAAATACCTCTGTCCCTTTAGAAAATAAAGATCTCTTTGTTTTCTTTTTTTTATTCAAAAAATCGCGGATCCATATGGAGGTTCTTTATATGAAACAAACAAACAGCAATAGGAATATCGTTTTTCTAGGAACCAGCCTGCCCAGAGAATGCGGAATTGCTACCTTTACACAGGATTTAATCGACCAATTCGAACCTATTCAAGGCTTCAATAAACCTCGTATCATTGCAATTAACAACAACGAAAATTACCCCTATCAGGAGCAAGTGATCAGAGAAATAGACCAGCATACGCTATCCGATTATATAGATACAGCCAATTACCTTAACTTTTCAAACGTTGATCTTCTCGTTATTCAGCATGAATTCGGTATCTATGGCGGAGAAAGCGGGGAATATTTGATTCCATTCGTCGAGAAGCTGAATATTCCGTTCATCGTCATTTTTCATACCGTGTTAACGAAGCCTTCTGCCAAGCAGCGGCATATCATGAATCTCGTTGCCAAGTTAAGTGTTAAAGTCGTAACGATGGCGCTGTCAACCGTAAAGGATCTAACCTCTATTTATGGTATTGACTCCAATAAAGTCGCTTTCATTCACCATGGCGTGCCTGATGTCAAAACCGCCTCAAGAGCAAAGCTTAAAGAGCAATATGGCTTCGCAGACCGGAAAATCTTATCCACCTTTGGCTTTCTGAGCCCTGGCAAAGGCATTGAATATGGCATAGAGGCGATGCGCGGAGTGGTCAAACAGCATCCGGATTCTCTTTATATCATCTTTGGGAAAACACATCCGGTAGTCAAACAAGAGACTGGCGAGGTATACAGACAAAAGCTGATGGATCTCGTAAAAGAATTTGATTTGAGTCACAACGTTCTCTTCGTCGACAAGCTATTGACGCAGGAGGAAGTCATTGAGTCACTTGTCATGTCAGACATCTATATGACTCCTTATCTAGGCAAGGATCAGGCTGTTAGCGGCACTTTAGCATATGGAGTCGGTTATGGAAGAGTCATTGTTTCTACACCTTACCGATATGCCGAGGAAATGCTGGCTGAGGACAGAGGCTTGCTGGCAAACTTCCGCGATTCTGCCTCCTTGGAAGCTTGTATCCTCCGATTACTAGATAACCCTACTCTAGTCAAAGAAATGGAAGATCGCACACTTGAACTCGGTAGAACCATGCTGTGGAGTGAAATCGCCAAAACCTATGCCGCCATCTTCCAAGAGAAAATAATGATTTCAGAGTTTGCTAAAGATACTGCTTACGATGCCAGTTTTGCTAAAGCAAAACTCTTAGGAGTGTGATTTAATGGTCGTACAAACGATAGTACCGTTTAAGTCTGATTATTTGTACAGAATAACGGATGATACAGGCATCTTTCAGCATACCAAGTTTGGCGTTCCCGACCGCTCAAAGGGTTATACGACAGATGATAACGCCCGGGCATTAATCGCAGCCGTTTTATTGTACAGCAGCAAGAAGGATTCCGTAACATTAGACCTCATTCATACTTATATTTCCTTCATTCATCACGCACAGAATGCAGACGGAAACTTTAGAAACTTTATGGATTATAACCGCTCCTTCATCGAGGATAGCGGCTCTGAGGATTGTCAAGGACGGACGCTATGGGCACTTGGATTCGCACTCTCCCATGCCTCTTCTCTGCCCGATAATATACTAAATACCTGCCGTTATTTAATCAATCAGGCATTACCGCATATCGAAGCGCTTGGTTCTCCTCGTGCTGGGGCCTATGCCATAATCGGTCTAAGTTACCTGATCGAGACCCCTAATGCTTTAACTTACTCCTTTCCCTACCCCCATACGCCAAGCACCAAGGAAGAGAAAGCGTTCCTGCCCAGAATATTCATTATCAATCTGATCGATACGATAGCAACAAGATTACACAATCAATACTCTAACAATAAGGGGAACGGTTGGAATTGGTTTGAAGACAGCCTAACCTACGGAAATTCAATGCTTCCATGGGCGCTGCTCAAAGCATTCCGTATTTCAGATCGAGTTAGTTTCAGGGAAACGGCTAAGGAAAGCTTGGATTTTCTAGCATCCAAAACCTTCTCTAAAGAAGGCTATTACAAGCCAATTGGCAGCCATGGCTGGCTGCTTCGAGACGGAAAATCCGCTCCCTATGATGAACAGCCGATTGAAGCTTGTGAGATGCTTCTCGCATGTAAGGAGGCCGCGAATGTGCTCCAAGACGCCGCTTATCTGAAACAAGCAGACTTATGCTATGAATGGTATGTCGGACATAATTCATTGGGAATCCCTCTAATTGATCCTCATACCGGGGCTTGCTATGACGGCATCCATTCCGCAGGGCTGAACCTTAATCAAGGCTCGGAGAGTATCATTTCCTTCTCTATTGCCCATTTGGTGATTCATCATGAATAAATTTGCTACGATCCTTGCGGGCGGAGGCGGAACCCGCTTCTGGCCGCTGTCTAGACAAGAGGTTCCGAAGCAGCTTCTGAATATTAGCGGAAACGATATTATGTTGAACGATACGATCGAACGATTCAAAGGCATTATCCCTCAGGAGAATACAGTAATCGTTACGAATCGTTCGCAAGCCGTTTTGCTGGAGAGCATTATGCATAGCAGTGTGTTGAAACACAATATCTTGATCGAGCCGGCCGCGCGAAACACGGCTGCCAGCATCCTTTTCGCGGCATTATCTATCGAGAAATCCCACGGTGATTCTTTGATGGTCGTATTGCCTTCCGATCATTATATAACGGATGAAGAGCAGTTCCGACTTACACTAGATGAAGCCTGTACGGTTGCAATGGAGACGGACAAGATCGTAACGATCGGCATTAAACCGACATTCCCTTCCACCGGCTACGGCTATATCGCTTATAATCAACATCCGATTGCTTCGAATCCTGTGGCCATATACGATGTAGAAGAATTTGTAGAGAAACCGAGCTTCCAGAAAGCACAAGGCTATCTGTCGTCAGGTAATTATCTATGGAATAGCGGGATGTTCATTTGGAAAACATCTGTCATTATTGATAATTACAAGCGTTACCTGCCTAGGCTGTATAAGACGATGCTTCCAATCAGTGAATATCTGGGTACCGAGCAGGAAGAAGAAGTCATTAATAGGATTTATCCGACGCTTCAAAGCATTTCGATTGATTACGGCATCCTTGAGCGCTCCGATGAAGTCATTGTTCTGTCTGGTCAATTTGGCTGGAATGATATTGGCAGCTGGGATGCGCTTGGCGCGATCTTCCCTCCGGATGAATCGGGCAACATTATTAAAGCCAACCACATAGGCATAGATACACGCAATTCGATCATCTATGGGAACGGCAGACTAATTACAACAATAGGCGTAGACGGCTTCATCATTGCGGACACAGGAGATGCGTTATTAATCTGTCCCAAGGAAAAGGCGCAGTCTGTCAAAGAAATCGTTGATCTGCTGAAGGAGAAGGGAATGACCGAATATATTTGATTTCAATAGAATCATCAAAAAGCTCTTCGGGCAATTGAGCCAGGAGAGCTTTTTGACGTCAATTAAGATAATAGAAGGACGAGTATCAAATTACTCTACTCTGATACAAGCCTCTGCCTCATTTAGCATTCTACAGCAGAGTTTAGATTTTTCGTCAAAATACGACATAAAACGATGATTATTATAAGAATTCCACCCATTCTGACCGATAAAAGAGGTGATCCGAAAAATATACATCGTTAAAAAAGGAGCCATAATGACAAAATTAAATTTAAAACACAACCGTCGGACCTTTTCAAGTGTATCACTGAGAGTTAAACTCCCCGTATGGATCAGCCTACTCGTTGTTCTCGTTCTCACCGGATCCAGCATATTTACCTATACGTTTGGGGCCAGAATTGTTCTCATGAAAAGCAAGGATGAAATCAATGCGAATGCAGAACGGATTGGGCAATATTTATTTTCCACTATGCAGCTGGAAGAGCAGAGTCTTTACCTTGTTTCAGGCCATACTGAAATTATGGATTTGCTTAAGCTCAGCAACGGCAAAAATTTATCCGATCAGGACTTCTTCTCTCCTAAAAATGAACTGCAAGTAAAAACGAATGCCATCTTTGCTCAAAGCAAGCTAGGAACCCAAGGCATTGAGGGCATTACACTGATTAATATCCAGGGCAAGGCGATTGCCAGCAGTAGTCCAAGCTCTGTTAAGCTTGATCTCTCTGAACGTGAGTATTTCAAAGTGGCTCTGCGCGGAAAGTTCACCATCAGCGACGCACTCATCTCCAAATCGACAAAAGCCTTAGTTACAGTATTTGCTGAACCCATCAAGGCTGAGGACGGTACCGTGCTTGGCGTATGTGTTTTCACCATTGATAGATCTCTGTTTGTGGATAAGCTGAAAAACATTAAAATTAATGATGAAGGAAGTGTCTTCGTCGTAAGCCGCCAAGGAACGTATATCTATCATTCCACAGTTCCTGGTCTAGTAGGAAAGAAGCTGGATTCGGCATTATTTACAGATATCCTGAAACAAAAAGCATCTGGTGAAATTCTAACGGGGAATATCAAGAACGATAAAACCTATATCCGTTATGCCAAAATCCCAGATGCTGACTGGATGGTTGTCATCGAGGACGACTATGCCGATATTCAAAAACCGTTAGATGTTTTGCTGAATAATATCATTATCGTTACAGCGGTTTCTGTCCTGATCGCAATTGCAGCTGGACTGCTAATATCCAGAGGTATCACGACTCCGATTTCAAGATTAACGGTTCTATTCAAAAATCTCTCTTCCGGAGATTTGACTGTGAGGGCGGATGGAAAGTACTACAGCGAATTTAGAGAATTAGCGGATAGCTTTAATACAATGGCTGCGAAAAACAAAGAGTTGATCGGTCACATGAACACCTCTATCGAGGTGTTGAATACTAGCACAAGCGAGCTAGATCAAACCTCGAAGAGTACCGCTCAATCTCTCCGAGAAACATCGGTGACAACAATGGAAATTGCGAGGGCCATGGAATCTCAATCAAATGAGACCGAACTCATTGTCGGCAAGTTTTATGGATTAGGGGAGCAAATAGCAACAATTAGCCAGACAGCGCAATCCGTAAAAAATCGCTCGGAAGCTATCGTTGAGGTATTCCATACGAGCAATGAAGTGATCGAAAATCTGATAGAAATTAACAATCGGAATGAACAGGAAGTTCAAAAAATTTCTTCTATCACAGCATTACAAGTTGAAAGCTCGAACCATATTCAAGCCATTACAGGGAAGATTGGAGATATTGCCAACCAGACCAACCTGCTCGCTCTGAATGCTTCGATCGAAGCTGCAAGGGCTGGTGAGCATGGAAGAGGATTTGCTGTTGTTGCGGGAGAAATTCGCAAGTTGGCTGAGCAGTCTTCCAAGCAGTCAGCTGAAATCAATGAAATTATCAAACAATCGCTATTGCATGTCAAAGAAAACAACTTGAGCGTCGGTGAAATTCAGACGATAACGTTGAGACAGAATGAGTTCGTCGGCAAAACTCAGCAAGCATTCTCGGTTATTTTGGAGCATGTCAAAGATATTACGATGCAAATTCAGTCAATGGCAAGTGAAGTCACACATATGGCGAAAGATAAAGATGAGGTACTTGAATCAGCCCAAACTCTATCTGCTTCTGGAGAAGAAGTTTCGGCCTCTATCGAAGAGGTAACGGCAACGGTTCAGGATCAATCTTCCATGGTTCAAACACTTGCAGGTATGGTAGAGAGTATAGATAACCTGACCAAGGATCTTGCTAACTGTGCATCACAGTTCAAAGTGAAATAACAAAAAAGGAACCTTAGCGGGGTTTTTGCCACACCATGCATTTGTTAGGGGGGTGCGACAACCCCCTTCTTCTAACATCGGCTCGTTTGGCGGCGCTATTGGATGTTCCACAAACGATACCATAGTTAAGCTTTCTTCGTACCTCTTGTTCCAAATTCTTGAATTTCTGTCTTTACCTTTACTTCTATTGGTATCTCACTAAATGATTCATCCCAATCTTTTTTCACCTTTTTCCACGTCTTGGGATATTTAATACTAAGCTTCTTTCCAAAACCCACTACATCAACCTTAAATTTCTTCTGCGTTTTGGTGAGTGCCCTCTCTGCTGCTTTCTTAATGGATATTTCTATTGCTTGTTCTGCTCTATTAACAAAGTTCGGGTCAAAAGCATTTCCGGGATCAACCCAATCTTCCCGCAACTTTCCTTCTGTCTTAATTTCTACTGTGAAGGAGATCTTACTCCCCTTTACTAGGGGCTTGATTTTAGATGTCATTGACCGAACTTCATATACAATCATCTCGCCACTCTTTGATTCCACACCTTCCATGATTCCCGCGGCTTTCTTTTGTCCCTTCAACCAATTCAATCCTGCAGTCTCCTCCTCTCCTAGCCATCCAATCATCTTTGCAGTCTTTCCTTTAATTACAGCAGCACCGGCAATCTTTGTTTCCTTTTTGGAGGAATCTACCCGCTGAATAACAAAACTGATTTTTCCTGTTATATTTTCCGACATATCGCCCATTTTCATTTCAGGGGACATACTAAAGGAGTTATGGTAATTTTCTGCTAACTCCCTTAGTTCCAAAGCCGGGTTTCTAACGCTTCCCTCTTTTTCAAAAACGTCTCTAGCTTTTCCTTTAGCTATCATTACTCTAATCGATCTTCTCGTTTCTGAATTGCGCATTAGAAAATTGATAATATTATTAAAATCGATGGTCCGTGCCACATCCTCACTGATCACAACTTCTCTCAAATGCTCATAGCTGGGGTAACGCGCTGTACGCGTTGACAATTTGCGTATATTTTCAAAAACAAGGTCACCTTTACTGATGAGATTGATGTAATTTTTCTGTGATTTACCCCCTCCACTTGTAGAAAATTGTTCTGGTATCGCAATATGATGAATCATCATAATTGGATGCTTTCCTCGTATTGTACCTTTCTCTCCTTGTTCTGTTATTCCCTTAGCTGGCTTGTCAAATCCGATACCCAGTACAATCCCGACATCCTCAATCTCCTTTCGATCCCAGCAGCCCATTATGGGAATGAGGAGAAGAAGCCCCAACAATATACAGCTCCTCTTAGCTTTTCTCAATGCCTTTCCTCCTTATCTTGGCGATTAGCCAGAAGCAGGGCGGCATGATACCCGCAACAAACAATGATAGTGTCCATCCGAGAATATCACCAAATTTAAATACATCATTCAAATCGGCAGGAAACATTGCAACCAGATAAATAATGGGCAGAGACGCATAAACGAATGTTTGATGTTTCTTCCGGAAAATCTGACTTAGTCCGAGGGACGAAGTATATTGATAGAGAACAAAAGCAGTGTACATCGATATCACCCAAAGGACGGTAAACAAAGATTCGAATCGTTCAAAGAATCCTCCTGGCAATTCAATGTCCTTGGCTACTGTCATCGTTGGCCAGATCACCGTCTTCAATTCATCTACAGAGATCGTACCGAAAGAGATCACTATGACTAAACCGTACAAGAGGACAACCAGACTAATACCTGCAATTGCAGATTTGACTGCTTTCTGAGGTTCTTTCATGAAAGCAGTTAGAACTAGCATGACTTCGAAACCACTATAAGTAAAGATCGAACTCTTTGTGCCTTTCAATACAGGCATTACTCCATCACCGAGTACCGGACGCATATTATCCAGTTCAAAACTCTGCGAACTGAATACAATAAACGCAATTAAAATAATAATAATAATGGGGAGAAACAGTTCGACAAGACGTGCAATAGGATTTATACCTGCCACCGTGAGATAAGTTGCCACAAACAAAAAGATAATCATTATCACTTCTAGAGGGGTTTTTTCTAATAAGAACATCCGGATTACTTCACCCATAACACGCAGTAGATACCCGGCACAAAGAATGAAATAGACGCTCATTACGATTCCAAAAAACTTGCCCAACAACGGTCCAACTACGATTTGACTGTATTGGTAGAAGGTCTGGTTTGGAAACCGTTGACTTAATTTGACGATTATATATCCAGCCAGTAAGGCGATGAGCCCGCTCAAAATCACGGAGATCCATCCATCGGGAGTTCCGACTTCCTTCGCTATTGCCCGAGGCAATATGAGGATTCCGGTACCGATCATGCTTTTCGATACCATCGCGGTAGTCTGAATCGTTGTGATTTGATCTTTAGGGTTTACAATCATTATGTAAGGGCTCCTTATGCAATCTACTGGCGCTTACGATCTTGCGGTTTGTTCAATTCCGGACGCCACTTCATCATTTTGAGCGGCATTCTTATAATTAGATCCTTCCAATCCCTTGGATTAATGGAGACGAATGGAGACAAATAATTGACCCCAAAACTCTTTAACCGCACAAGATGGACCATGATTAGGATAAAACACAGGATGATCCCGTAAAGACCAAATACAGCAGCTGCCATCATCATCGCAAATCGAAGCATACGGATAGCAATGCCTGCTGCGTACTGCGGAAAGGCAAAGGTAGAAATCGCGGTCAAAGCAACTACAATAACCATGATAGGACTCACAATTGCTGCTTGCACTGCTGCTTGACCAATAACCAAGCCGCCGACTATACCAACTGCTTGCCCAATTGGCTTGGGCAAGCGAAGCCCTGCTTCCCGAAGGATTTCAAGGGTAACTTCCATGATGAGCGCTTCCACGATAGATGGGAAGGGGACCCCTTCTCTTCCTGCAGCGATGGAGATGGCTAGCTTCGTCGGAATTAATCCATGATTATAGGAGATCAATGCAATATAGACGGAAGGAAGGAATAATGCAATGAACGCCGTACCATATCGCATGATGCGGATCAACGAAGCTGGAAGCCATCGATCGTAGTAATCCTCAGGTGAAGTCATCATCATGGAAAATGTGACAGGAACAATCAAAGCTTCCGGGGTCCCGTCAGTCAATAGCGCGATACGTCCCTCCATTAATGCACTCACCACTCGATCCGGGCGCTCTGTATTTTGCACCTGCGGAAACGGGGAGAGATCATTATCTTCAATCAGTTGTTCGATATACCCCGAATCGGGAATCTCATCAATATCGATTCGCTCTATTCTGCTCTTCACTTCATCCACCAGTTCCTGGTTGGTTAATCCTTTGATATAAATCAGGGAAACATTTGTTTGTGAACGGCGTCCAACCTTATAATTAATCATTGTGAAGTTAGAATCTTTGATTCTACGTCGAAGCAGTGCCGTATTATTGCGGATGGTCTCATTAAATCCGTCCCTTGGCCCACGCACAACCGCTTCGGAGACGGGTTCTTCTATCGCTCGACTTTCCCAGCCCATCGTACCAAGGATAAGAACAACGGCCATACCGTCGATGAATAAAGCAGCATTTCCGGACAACACTTCGAGTATACAATCACTCTGGTTGTGAACTTCTTTCACTTCCATGATTGTTATAACAGAATCTGTAATCATATTCTTCAGCTGATCTGCTGAAATGTCGGGATTCTGCTTAAGTACGTCTTGATTCCTCATCAGTGGCTTGATTACTTGTTCGTTTAGAATAGCTTTATCAATCAAACCATCAACATAAACAACAGAGGCTTTCCATTGTGAATCACTTATTATTAATTGGCGGAAAATGACATCCGGACTATGTCCAATGGTTTCTTTCATCATCTGCAGATTAGCCTGTAAACTTTCAGTCAATTGGGAGGCTTCTTGTTGAATTGGTGTCTCTGTCGGCTTTTTTTTCTGCTTTTTCCAATGAAATAACCTAGAAATTCCAAATGGAATAGCGAACGAAATGAAAGCACCCAACCATACATTCAGATTAAGAAAAAACATGATTATTTTGCCGCTCACTAATGATCTCCACCATCTTTTTGAATATTTTAAATGATTGAGTTATTTCTTTCCAACTTCTTATATTATAGTCTTGCCCCTTGGATTAGGGTTTGATTCATAGGGTGTACTGGATTAGACGCCCCCCTCTTACTCGAGTGGCAGTAAGAGAAAGCCAAAAGGCCGCGATGAAAGATTCATCGCAGCCTTTGACATGTCCGGGTTATGATTGTTTATTTGATGGGATTGGTTTTACGCGGTTCTATGCGATTATCGTTCGGTTTCTCCCCGTTTCCTTAGCCCGGTACAAGGCCTTATCCGCCAATTGAAACAGCTCATCGGACGATTCAGCTTGAATGGGAAACTCGGCGATGCCAATGGACACTGTCAGCGGCTTGGAGGTAGGATTATCGCTGTTTTCCATAAACATGCGAATTCTCTCAGCAGCCAAGAAAGCCTCTCTTGCCGCGGTTTCTCTAAGAAGCACAACAAACTCTTCCCCGCCGTAGCGGCAGCATACATCATCAGGTCGAACGAATAAAGCAATCGTTCTGGCAAGCTCCTTAAGCACATCGTCTCCTACTAGATGTCCATAGGTGTCGTTAACTAATTTGAAACGGTCCACATCGATAAGGAGCATCGAGAAGGGAGTTTGATCTTCAATCCATTTGCTGCTGATCAATTCAAACATCCTGCGATTCGTTAATCCGGTTAATGGATCGGTCATGGCCTCGCCCGTTAATTGATCCGTCTGCTTCTGAATAGCCGTCAAAGCCTCGATTATTGCTTTCGTTAACAAATCGGCCTCTCTATTCCAGTGCTGCTTGATCTCCGGAAGCTCTACCTTCTCTCTTCCAACCTTGCTTACCAAATTAGCCAAGCATACGAACGGCTTCGCCAGCCTGCGAGCAAGCCATATAACAAACAGCATCAATAGAGCCAAAGGAGCCAAGGTGAACAACAAAAGTGACTTGATATGTCGGTTCAATTGTTCATTTACGACAGTCATGGGAGTCACGACGATGACTCCCCACCCGTTCTGCGGAACCTTCGTGTACCCCGCGAGCAATTCCTCTCCTAGCAGATTGACATGTCGTTCCTGTCCGCTCTGCCCCTCCACCAACTTGCGCACGATCGGGTTTGCGCTGATATCCTTGCCGATCCGATCTTTGTTCGGATAAAATAACAAGTGCCCATCGGAGCTTACTAAATAGAAATAACTGCCCTTATCGTCTTTTAGATTGTTCCCGAAGATCATATTCAAAATATTGTTCTCCTGCAGGTAAATGGTTCCTCCTATATATCCCTTATATTCGCCGTCCTTGTCGAATAATGGCTCGCTCATAAATACAATGAGCCGTTTGGTATTCGTTGTTATGTAGGGTTGGGAGGTATAGGGCTTCCTCGAAGCCAATGCCTCCTTCGCCGCTTTGGTTGTAATCGACTTGCCTACTGAACCGATGGATGCGGGCGACACGTTCCGGATCTTCCCCTTCTCGTCCACTAAGGCGACAGAATTAAAGTAATTGCTGCTATTACGCATCAATTCCAGTCCGGAATACGCCTCCTCTTTGCTCATGCTTTGGAGATTTGAATAGATGCCTGCGGAATATTGAAGGCTCGCCCGCATTGATTTAAACAAGGAATCGACCGTCTGACTCATATTGCTTGCGCTTGTATAGTTCAATGCAAGCGTTGTATCGATCAATGATTGTTTTTTGGAATGGTAGGAAGCGATCAGAAGCAGGGTCAGCGTCAGTAGAACAGATAGAGTGACCAATCCCGTCAGAAGCGTGGGCAGGCTTACCTTGTTTTTTGCTGTAATTTTTCTCAGGAAAGGCATCTGCCAAAACCCCCGGATGTCATAAAATCAATTTTCCAATCCGCCAATAGGAATGCTTTCCTCACCATGCAGACTTCAATAATCGACTATTCGACGTTTTTTACCAAATCCCTTTTTATTCTCACTGCGCAATGACAATCGTTTGCCATACTCCACCTTCACGCCGATGGATCGCTAAGCTATACAAGAGTCTCATTGGAGCGAACTTCGGCTTACAGAGATAGCGCCCATGCTAGGCGCACACTAAAAAAAGCAGCCAAATCGGCTGCTTAGGTTTAATAAGTTTGGTAGAGTCTAGTGTTGGAGCGCTGGCTTGTACCTGAACACGGTACATGGCACATGGCACGCTCATAGGACGTCGCTTTATTTGAACCGCTGGGCTTGCCTTGAAGGCATAATGGTCAGTTCCGGAATGCTGACATGCTCAGGCTGCTCCAGTGCATAGAGTGCCGCCTCTGCAACATCATCGGGATGTAACGGCAGGACTTTCGAGGCAAACGCGCGAATTTCATCCTCGGAATACCCGGCCACCTGAGAAAATTCCGTTGCCACCGCCCCGGGCTGAATCGTCGTAACTCGAATCCCCTGATCGATTGTCTCCAACCGTAATGCAGACGCTATGGCGTTAACGCCATATTTGGTAGCGCTGTATGGACCTCCTCCGGCAATCACTTCCTTGCCGGCAATGGAGGAGATGATGATGACATCTCCCTTGCCCTGACCTAGCATCGGCGGAAGCCCGTAGTGCAGCGTCAACATTAGACCGTGTACATTCGTCCTATACATCTCCTCCCATCTTTCCAGATCCACTTCTACCAAAGGACTTCGATACCCGAATCCGGCATTGGCGACTACTATATCAAGACGTCCCCAGCGCTTAATCGTTTCATTGATCACATGCTGTACTTCTTCAGCCTTTTGAATATCAGCAGGTACTGCCATAACCTCGTACAATCCCTCTTTATGCAATTCCTGAACCAGCTCATCCAATCGATCCTGTCGACGTGCCACTACAGTCACATAGGCGCCGCGCTTTGCCAGTTTCCTGGCGATCGATGCCCCGATGCCGCTGCTAGCGCCTGTCACCAAGGCCACTTTGCCGATCAGACTCTCCTTGTCATTCCAAGATAGCCCCAAATCATCCAGATTCATTTCGCACCCTCCCGGATTCCAACCTTATTTTGTTAAAAGCACGCGATGAACGCCCTTGCTGCCTCCAGGTGCCGTTCCTATATATAAATATCCGTTATGGCTTGCAGCCGTAGTTACGCCATACAATTTACCTTCCGGATCATGCCAGCTTCCGATAAGCTCTCCCTGCGGACTGAACTCCGCAGCAAGCCCATGCTTCACTGGTGCGCTTGCGCCGTTAAGCAGCGACTGCGGCACTTTGGCCATGGTACTGGCCAACCAAGGGTTGCTATGCATCTGATCTACAAAAGAAAGGCGAGTCGTGAAGATACCGACCCAGAAATGACCTTGCTCATCACGCGTAATGTTGTCTGGGAAGCCTGCGAGATTGTCTGCGAAAATATCAGATGTCCCCTTCTTCGGTCCTTTGAGCCAGTATCTGGTTATCTGATAATGATACGATTCCGCCACAAGTACAAAATCTTCATCCGCGGACAAGGCAACCCCGTTTGCAAAATAGAGGCCTTCTAATAGGACGGTCGTCTTCTTGGTCATTGGATCGTACTTCAGCAAACGTCCATGCGGCTTGTTCTCGGCAATTTCTTTGAAGGTCACTTTGCCATAATCCGAAGTATCGGAGAAATAAATGGAACCATCCTTGGCAATATCAAGCTCGTTAGCCAGATAGATCGGCTTGCCGTCCACATGATCGGCCAATACCTCTATGTTCCCGGATGGGCTTATAGACAGCAGTCCCTTCTTGACATCAGTAACGATCAAATTGCCATTGGCATCGAATATAAGCCCATTAGGCGTTCCTTTGGTGTCTGCAAACAGTTGGGCTTTTTGCGGATTGCCCTCTGCATCGAAAGGAACCTTATAAATCTTCCCGTCTGAATCTCCAGTATATAGCCGGCCTTCTTTATCGAATGTAATGAATTCCGGGAATTGAGGGGCATCCGTAACAAGCTGAGCCGAGCTGAGTTTGTTGTTCTGTTTCCACGGACCCGCTTCCTCAAAAGACGGAGCCGTCGGTGCGGACCATTTTGCCGGCTTAATTGGTGAAGGCATAAGCAAGAAAATGAGTAAGCCTAGAACGAGCACCGCGAGCAGCGATAGCCCCCATCTGCATATCCTAGCACGCAGTGAGCGTTTAGGACGATTCACGCCTTCAGTAGATTTAACGGAGCGATCTTGTGTATTAGGCATTAGTGTGTCTCCTTTGTCATTTTAGCGAGATTTAGATTTGGACTACAATTTTACCGAAATATTGCTTTCCTTCAGCCAAGAGCGCGAATGCTTCTCCAATGCGATCCAGAGGGAATACACGGTCGATGACGGGATGTAAACCATGATGGGCAATCGCTCGATTCATCTTTTCAAAGTGATCCCGGTTGCCGACTTGACTGCCGCGAACAGTTGCGGCTTTCTGCAGGATGCTGGAGACATCGTATTCCGGAATGGTTAAGCCCGATAAGAACCCGACCATACTCACGGTCCCTCCAGTGCGAAGCGCATTTATGGATTTCCCCATCGTTGCCGCTCCTCCGACATCCAGAACATGATCAACTCCGCCAGTCAACTCTAACGCTGCCTTATCCCAATCGGGAACTTCCGAATAGTTTATCGTTTGCCATGCGCCAAGAGCTTTTGCTCGTTCCAGCTTGTCGTTGCTGCTCGACGTGATGATGACTCGGGCTCCAGCCATAAGCGAGAATTGAAGACCGAAGATGGAGACACCGCCTGTTCCTTGCAGCAGCACGGTATCGCCCGCTTGCAAACCACCGTATTCGATTAGCATGCTCCATGCGGTTAATGCCGCGATCGGCAAGGTGGAAGCCTCCTCATAAGTGAGGTGATCGGGAATAGGGACGACTCCGTCTTCATGCAGAACGACATACTCGGCTGCAACTCCGTTCAACGGACCTCCCAGACTTTCTTCTAACACCCCTGGTCTTGGGTTGCCGCCAATGAAGCGCTGTTGAAAATTACCCGCTACTCGGTGTCCGACCTGAAACCTTGTTACTCCTTGGCCAACAGCTACAATTTCTCCCGCTCCGTCTGATAATGGAATGAAGGGGAATTTGACTTCGATCGGCATTAATCCGCTGATGACCACTAGATCCCGGTAATTGAGAGAAGCTGCCCTCATGCGGATCAGCACCTCTTTAGGTCCTGGTGTTGGTATATCGAGTTCCGTCATGGTTAATTCCTCAAAGCCGAAGCCGTTTTTCAGTTGTATAGTTTTCATTTAATTGTCCTCCCTGCGAGATCAGATTGATTACCTGGATTTTTATTATTGCTGTTGTATCCTTCACGCGGACGAAGCATGCTTCCAACAAGCCGAAGACCTTGCTTTCGTGTAATGAAACGCGATAACTGCGCCCCTAGATAATTCTGCACACCCGGAACGACATACACTTTCCCTTCCTTCAGCGCGCGAAGTGCAACCTCTACGACTCTCTCTGGCGTGTCTTTCTTTCCGACGGAGGCTTCTTCCGCTCCTACGACATTAAAGAAACTGGTGTCCGTCGAACCGGGACAAAGTGCAAAGAATTTGATGCCGCGGTTGCGGTTTTCAAACCATAACGCTTGAGTAAACGACAGGACGAAAGCTTTCGTTGCCCCATATACGGCCATATAGGGAAGTGGTTGAAATCCGGCGGTTGAAGCAACATTGATAACTGCACCTGAGCTTCTGCGCAACATGTCCGGCAAGAACAAGTGGGTCATATCTACAACAGCGGCGACATTGAGCATAACCTCTTCATGTTGCCGCTCACCTGACACTTCTTCAAACAAACCATGTGTAGCAAAGCCTGCATTGTTGATCAGCATTTCAATATCCACTTTCAAAAGTCGACATTTCTGATATAACTCGCTGGGAGCGCCCTCTTTCGAAAGATCCATAGAGATAACCTCAGCTTTGATGCCATGCATCTTTCTGAGTTCTGATGCCAGACTCTCAAGCTTGCTCTCCGATCGGGCGACGAGTACCAAATGGCTGCCTTGTTTGGCTAGTTGTCGCGCGAATTGCTCTCCAATACCGGAAGAAGCTCCCGTGACGAGCGCCCATTTCCCTTGCATTGTCATAACACTACTCTCCTTTTAGATACTGTGTTATACTATAGAAACACCGTTACCAAATGACCAAAAATAAAACCTGCATTCCTAACTCCTAAGAAAGTTAAGCGTCATCGCAGTTGGTAACAGTGTTACTCTCGGGATTCATTGTAACCCCGCAATTTTAGAATGTCAATATTATTTTTGAACACCCAACGTCTCTTTGACAACTGCCTAACATCTGTATAAAATTCCTGATAAGAGAGCAAGAAACTTTGTTTCCTGACGAAAATATGATAACCGAAGGTGATGATTATGAGCGATCAAGATATCTCCTCCAATGCGAACACACGAAAGTTGAAAACTTACCAAGAAGCTCGCTTGCAAAATACTGAAAATCTCCGCAAGCTCGTTGTTGATGCTGCGGCAACGCTCTTACAAGAAGAGGGCCCGGAAGCCGTTACGGTGCGTAAAGTAGCGCAGAAAATGGATTGCTCGACAAAAATCATTTATAACTTGTTTGTTAATAAAGAGGGCTTGGCTCAGCAGTTGTATCTGGATGGTTGTAAGCTTCTCGCTAATGAATTCGAGGGGACGCCGCAAGCTGCTGATCCGGCACAGCAAATGCTGAATTTCGGAGAAACCTTTTGGCAATTCGGGCAGCGTTACTCCAGCTATTATAAGCTGATGTTCGGAGGAGCCTTCGCAGATTTCAAACCGGACGAGGAAAGCATGCATGGCACCGCAACAGCCATGCGTCAATTATTGACCGTGATTGGCAATGCGAAAGAGCAAGGACTGATTCCCGACCCGTATGACACGGAATCCGTTATACGTATATTCTGGGCCTCCCTCCACGGCGTTATTCATCTTTATATGGGTGGACATTTGGGAGATGTACAATCGGCCCATGCGGTATACAGGCAAACGTTGTCTTTGATTGTCAGCTCGTTGTTACCAGATCGCAGCACCTAAAGGGGATCACAATCCACCCCGGGCGCATTAAAAAAGGGACAGTGGCCATATCGGCACTGTCCCTTTGCATTACGTTTGCCCACTATATGGTCAGCTATTCTGACGAGAAGCAATGACATTTCGTCAGTAGTCGTATTTATTTCTTTGACATTTTTCCCACTTCAAACACATACTTCTTCAGATAATCCTCTACGGTTATCTTCCTGCAAAGCTCTGCTATCAGATCATAAGGAATGCTAGCTATCTTTTTAAAACGTATACATCCCTTTCCCATATCAAGCTTCGTTGTTACATGCTTCGGATACTCCTCCTGGAACCACGCTAAAATAGCTGGAGAACCATAAATCCCCATATGGTATAGAGCAATAAAGTTCTTCTGGGAAGCTATGCTCATGAATGGGAGAGGTTCCTTAGGATTGGCATGATAGCCTGACGGATAAATACGATGGGGGACGACATAACCAATCATTCCGTAGGCTATTGTTTCTTCAAAACCTTCCGGCAAATTCCCCTTGATCGTTGTTCTTAGCCTCTCCATAGCTTCCTGCCTGTCTTCGGGCAATTGACTGATGTATCCTTCTGGACTATTTGCTTCGTACTTCATCTAATATCCCTCCATTTTGTGTCACTTAGTTCATTCTCTACTTCCTTCAAAAAAGAAAGCACAGCAGCATTCATCTGCCCTAGCCCCGGCTGTTCAATTGGAAAATGGCCAGCGCCCTCTAAAATCACAATTTCCTTTTTACCTTTTATATGATCAAAAAACGGCTTACTGAAACGGTACGGAGTCATAGGGTCAATTTCAGGATGAACGAGTAATACCGGACAAACATCAAAATTTTCAGGTTTTATTACGGGTTGCATATTTAAAAACGTTCTTAATAAGCGTAAAGGGATTTTCGTGCCTGCCGCATGAGTATCTTTAATAATGAGTTTGGTCATTTCAACATTGTTCGTAATCAATTGCATGCGAGATACATGATTAACAGAGATAGGTAAGGGATCTAAGAAAAGAGGGAATTTGTCCATAAAAAATTTACCTAACCGACTAATGAGTTTGTTAGGAGCTAATTGATCACGAACTTCCGATTTACTCGTATCAACAAATGTCGTTGCAATTAACCCTTTAACTCGCTTACTCTGTACGGCCGTGTGATAGGCTAACATGCCTCCAATACTGCTGCCCAGCAAGATAATAGGTTTGCCGTCCCGATTCATTTCCCGATCGATTATCTCAGTAAGTATGTCAATCCAAAGCTGATAATCCAACGTTTTTTTCGACTTCGACTTCGACTTCATATAACTTAAACCATAGGGCGGTAGATCTGGCGACACTACTTCATAACCGTATTTTTGCAGCATTCGTGCATAAGGAGCTAACAATCTGCCATTGCCGCCAGCACCATGAATGAAAACAATTTTTAATTTTGCATGCTCAACAGGCATACGATCTAGATGAATATGAACATTGTTCCAGGTCAACCATTCTTCTACTGGTAAATGATTTTCATTGATCTGCATTTCTTCAGGAAAAAACTTCTGATATTGTTTCCAATAAACGACTGATTCATTATAGGTTGAAATATTATTCATGACTGTTCCGTTCCTTTCTCCCTAAGGGGAGGTCTCATCCCAGTTCGCAACAACAATTGCACCGTTACCAATCCCCCTCCGGCAAAAATATTGAAAGGATAGGTTGTAAAACCATCCATCCGATGATTAGCACCATTTTACCGCAAACTATGCTGTTTGTGCACGAAATCATCCCGAGCTTGCAGGCCAAACCATTTAAGTACAGTAAAAAAAAGGGTTCCCCTTAGGCCTAATTAGACCTTTCGGGACACCCCATCACGAAGTACCTAGCGAAGCGGACGGAAACATTCTGAAGAAGCGATAGCGTTCACCTTTGTCTCCTTATTTCTACCCCTAAGGGATAGAATCAGGAAATAGGGAGACAACAGCGATCGTAAAAATGTTCCGTCCGCGCAGCGGGCTTCTACGCACCATTCTTCGAACTTATCGAGCACTTATTTTAGTGTTGCGCCAAAATCACATTTTAGAAATTTTCGATTACAATTTTCCCAATGGTATTCCCTGTCTCAACTAATGCATGAGCTTTTCTAATCGTAGCTGCATTTATCGGAGATAATTTCTTGTTCATTGTAGTCTTCAATTCCCCAGCATCAATCAATTTACTGATTTCGTTCAATAAAAGATGCTGATTTATCATATCTTCAGTTTGATACATAGATCTAGTAAACATGAATTCCCAAACAAATGTCGCACTCTTACTCTTAAGCACGTTAAGATCAATCGGTTCTTTATTTTCCACTATGGAACAAATTTTCCCTTGAGGTCTTATAACTTCCCCCATGCCTTTCCAGTGGTGATCCATATTATTAAAACAAAGAATGTAATCCACCTGCTCGATATGAATCTGCGCCAATTGCTCCTTCAAGGATCCATGATGATTGATCACATCATCAGCGCCAAGATTCCTTACCCAGCTTATTGTTTCTTCCCGAGAGGCGGTTGCAATAACATGAAGACCCGCCCATTTAGCTAACTGTATCGCAATGGATCCGACTCCTCCTGCACCACCTATAATTAGGACCTTCTTTAATTGGTTCCCCTCTTTATTAGTGGGATCAATAGCTAAGCGTTCGAACATGGCTTCCCATGCTGTAATGGCTGTTAAAGGCAATGCTGCGGATTCCGCATGAGTGAGTGCTGTAGGTTTCTTTCCAACAATTCGCTCGTCCACCAGATGATATTCACTATAAGTACCCGGTCTCGTAATGCTGCCTGCATAATAAACCTCATCACCTACTTTAAACACTTTACAATCCTCACCAACTTCTACTACAACACCACTGGCATCCCAACCAAGCATTCTCGGTTCTTTTTCCGTCAATGCTTTGGGTGAACGTACCTTTACATCTACGGGATTGATAGAAATCGCATTAATTTGGACGAGTAGGTCTTTACCTTGCGGAACGGGTTTCTTTAATTCAATATCCATCAGACTCTCTTCATTTTCAATCGGCAAATATTTTAACAATCCTATAGCTTTCATTCTTATTCCTCCAATATTGTTAGGCATTCCCCTCTGTATTATAGAAGGAAGTCGCAACTTCATGTAAGAGGGCACATTCATGTAGTATAGTATCATTAGTGTGACTAACATATATATGAGGTTGGAGTGATTGATTCATGCGAAATAGAAAAAGCGGTTATGGCTGCCCGGAAGGCTGTCCTGTGGAATCCACATTAGATGTTATAGGCGGGAAATGGAAGGGAGTTATTTTATATTATCTCCTAGATGGCACCAAACGCTTTAATGAGTTACGCAGATTAATGTCAGGCATTACACAGCGGATGTTATCATTACAACTGAGTGAATTAGAGAAGGATGGAATTGTGAATAGAAAGGTTTTTCCCGAGGTTCCGCCTAAAGTAGAGTATTCTGTAACTGAATTTGGTAGGACTTTGGAGCCTATAATCACCCAGATGAATGAGTGGGGAGAGAAATATAAATCAAGAATGAAAGGAGGGGTTTGAAGCGGCCTGCGTGTTTACCGCCAAACAGGTAAACCCTGACTCTGCCTCCATATGCCAACGGCTCCAACAATCAAAATGAAAAGAAATGCAGCAATCAAAAAAGCAAAAATAAATTTATTAGCAGCTTCTTGGTTACCATAGCCCCTTCATTCCTTGCAAAAATCACTCGCTCGTCGTCAATCCTCCGCGGTTTAATCATTGCCATCATCTCCTTCTATCCAAAATAAATCATCCAGTTTTTTGTTAAGTGCCTTACTTAGCGCAAGACAAAGCTTAATAGTCGGATTATACTTTCCAGACTCGATTAAGCAGATGGGCTGCCGGCTAGCACCAATTAAGTCCGCCAGTTCTTCTTGGGTCAAATCTCCTCGTTCAACCCTAGCAATTTGTACAATATATTTTTAGTTTGTACAATATATTTTTAGTTTGTACAATATATTAGTCAATTATATTATATCAAGTTAGCGCGATAATTGATTAAACAAAGTGAGCAAAAAAATGACTGTCGAGGTTTCTCGACAGCCTGAGGCTCCCATTAGGGCGCCTTAATTGTTGTACCTTGTACATATTCGTCCGCGTCTTTCCACTGGACACGTATCGATTTGGAAGTAAACAGATCTGCACCGTCGGAAACTTGAAAGTGAAGATGGGCTTCACTGGAATTCCCTGAGTTACCGCATTTTCCGAGGGCATCTCCTGCCTTAACTTCGTCACCAACTTTGACACTAATCGAACCTTTTTGTAGATGGGCGTAATAGCTGAACTCTCCGTTGCCATGATCAATAACGACATGGTTTCCAGCGGGATGTTTTTCATCCATTGCACCGACAGGTACGTTATCTTTAATGTCATTGACGACTAGAACGACTTTACCTGCAGCTGCCGCCACGATCGGTTGGCCGAAAGCATAATAGCTTTCATTTTTTGCAGCATCACCTTTATAGCTGCTGCCTTTATCCCTCCTAATAATGTCATACGCATAGCGCTGGCTCTCATAGTCGTAATGATAATTGACTAGTGCATTCGTTCCGCCCCAAATGGTAAACCAATTTCCGTGAAAGGGATGCTCGAACGTCGTTTTCGTACGCTGTGCATCCGTCTCCGGGAATTTTTGTATCGTTTTGAAAAGCATACTATGAATAACGTTTTTACTATCGAAAATGGCTTCTACGCCTTTTCCACTCTTACTATCCAGCCACGCATATCTCTTAAAATCATTCTCGGGCAGCAGTGATAGCAATGTATAGGAGGCAGTTCCTTTATGGAATGGAATGCCTATTTTCTTCAAATCCTCTAACGAGATTTGTTTTTTGAAGGCAGGACTCAATTGCGGATAGATACGATCATACTTTTCTTGCTTCAGAAGCCTGGGCAATTGGTCCGGTGCAAAGACTGTCATTTGTGGTGTTTTCTCCTTTTTCACGGAAGTGCTGGTGCTTGTTTGGGAACCTGAGGTCTTGGAGGCTCCTGAGGCTCCTGCGTATGCAGTGACTGAACTGGCGGCAACTGCGCAAATTAGGCTTAGCAGCATGATATTCCGTTTCGTTCTACGATTGTTCTCCATTTCTTCTCTCCCTTTGGCTTCTTAGGGCGCTTTTATAAATGTACCTTGCTCATAATCATCGGCGTCCTTCCAGTGAACGCGCAGCGACTTCGTAGTGAACAGATCCGCACTATTTGCAACCTGGAAATGAAGATGCGGCTCGCTGGAATTACCCGAGTTGCCGCATTTGCCCAGCTTATCTCCGGCTTTCACTTCGTCGCCGACTTTGACGCTGATCGATCCTTTTTGCAGATGGGCGTAGTAGCTGAACTCTCCATTACCATGATCGATAATGACATGGTTCCCAGCTATCTGCTCCTTATTCTCGGTACCGACAGGCTTATTGTCATGGACGTCATTGACGATTTTCACGACTTTGCCTGCTGCGGCAGCTAGTATTGGCTGACCGAAAGCAAAGTAGCTTTCATTTTTGGTGGCATCGCCCTTATAGGTGAATCCATTTTTCACCATAATGATGTCATACGCATAACGCTGCTGCTCGGCCCCGTAATGATAATTGATTAGTTCATTCGCTCCCCCCCAAAAGACAAACCATTTCCCTTGAAAAGGAAGCTGAAATGTCGTTTGGGTACGCTTCGCGTCCGTCTGAGGATACTTTTGCAGCTTACTAAATAAGATGACCTCTATCTTGTTCTTGCTGTCAAACTGAACTTGTATCGTTTTTTCCCCTTTGGGGGCCGTCCAAGCATAGTAGTTGGCATTGTTTAGAGTCACATGACTCACCAGTTTATAGGAGGTGGCGTTCTTGTGGTAAAGGCTGGCTTGTTTCTTGAAATCCTTAAGCGAGTAAACCTTCTTGTATGCGGCTCCTATCTGTCCATAAATACGTTCATATTTCTCTTGTTGCAGCAGCCTTAACAGTTGGTCCGGCTTGAAGGCAGAAGTTTGGGATTGCGAATCATTTACTGCTGCTGATTTCGAGACAGAGCTTACTGATCCTGCCTCAGGCTTGGCGGATTCAGCCGAAGCCGATGCAACGAGTGAGCTCACAGTCAGTGTGCCAGCGAGACTCAACAGCAATAGATTTCTTTTGCTAATGATATTGTTCATCGATTTCCTCTCCTTTATATGGGGTTTCATAAATGAGTGTAAGCGATGAAGTTTATCACCTGCGAAACGAGATCTTATGATTGTATTAATCTGGAGATTGTAAATTAAGGCTCCGTTAAGATTTTATTGTGCTGCTGGAAAAAAACAAATGGTATATTAAATTCATGCTATGTAATAGGGAGATAAGGAAGAGATGAATCAATCGAAGATTCTTATTGTGGATGATGAATCATCCATTCTTAAACTACTGAAAACCGTGTTAAATAAAGAGGGATTCCCATTCGTCGATACAGCCGCAACAGGAGAACAGGCCGTATTAGCCTGCCAAACGACGAAGTATGACCTCATCCTGCTGGACGTTATGCTGCCGAAGCAAAGCGGCTTCGAGATCTGTCCATGGATTCGACAAACAACGGATGCCCCCATCCTTTTCTTAACAGCTCGAATGAGCGATTTTGATAAATTGACCGGATTTGCCGTCGGTGGCGATGATTATATTACGAAGCCATTCAATCCGCTAGAAGTGATTGCGCGTGTCAGGGCACAGCTGCGTCGGTACCACAAAGCTGCCGCAGTTCCCAGTAAGAACCGGATCCACACTTTCAGAACGTTTCAAGTAGACGAATATGCCGGAGAGCTTCGAGTGAATGATGTCACGGTCGATTGTCCCGCTCAGGTATTTCAGCTCCTCTTGTTTTTTTGTCAGAATCCCAACCGGGTATTCAGTAAAAAACAGCTGTATGAGCATGTATGGGGCGAGCAAAGTCTTAGTGACGACAATACAGTCATGGTTCATATCCATCGTATTCGCGAGCGCATTGAACCAAGTCCCAGTGAGCCGATATATTTGATTACGGCGCGCGGCTTAGGTTACAAACTTGTGCAAAGATCAGAGGATCAATGAGATGAACGTCAAGAAAAGGTTTATCTTTCAATATATTAGGCAATTGCTGTTTGTCGGCCTTCTTCTATTGGTTCTTATTTTAGGAACATTTACTTTGACCATTGTGAAGCTGGAGCGACTAGATCAAGAATCGGACTTCATTAAGTCCGGCTTGCCTGTGCTCGCGGACTCCATTACGGAACATGACGGTAAGATACAATTCGATCCGAAACTGCTTGCTCAGGTGCGCAAGCAGGGGGGCTGGCTGCAGGTCATTGGTAAAGATGGAGAGGCTACTGCCGCCTACAATACGCCAGCTGATGTACCAGGACGGTACAATCCTGGTGAGCTGATGAGCTATTGGAAAGCAGAGAAGGATTTCCCTTACGGGCTATATGCATGGATCCAAGAGCTTGATGGACAAAGCTATACACTTTTATACGGGGTAAAGAATGATATTCCCAAGCTCAAAAGAAATTTGCTGCAGCAAGTGACATGGAGAGCGGGCAAGATTGAAGTGAACGGGACCTTCAAGCAAGAGCTCAATGATACTCACGGTTGGATCGAAGTGCTGGACGGCAATGGGAAGGTTCTCGGGGGTTACGGAAAAACGAACGAAGAGGACGAAGCACCAGACCATTATAGCGTTCAGGATTTAATGCTGCGCAGCCAATATCCGGAACGCTATGGCATGCAATTATTTACGGTTTATGATACCGAGTCGGGCAATACCTGGATCATTCATGCTCCACTGTCCTCATCGGCGGCTTCATCGGCCAATGGCGATACGTATAAAGGAATTATTAATGTATTTATCTGGAATGCTGCTGCTTTGCTTGTGATGGTTCTTCTTCTCTTCTTGCTTCTGGCGCTTTGGTATGGTCATCGATTTGGTACACCTATTCTGCATATGATTGATTGGCTGCATCATTTGGCTAAGGGCGAATTACATGAACCTACGGGGCGTAACCCGAAGGGGTTACCTTTTAGCCGTAAACGATCTGGGCGTTTAAAAGGAAGATTCCGTGCACATTCCGAGATGATTGAATCCTTGGCGCATTTAACCGGGACACTGCAAAAGAACGAGCATATTCGCAAGCAGCTGGAGACAACAAGAGAAGACTGGATTGCAGGCGTATCGCATGATATGAAGACGCCGCTTTCTTCCATATTGGGGTACGCACATTTAATGGAATCGAGAACGTATGAATGGTCGCAAGCAGAAATTCGCGAATTTGCTGCCATTATGCGTGAGAAATCCTCTTATATGGATGAAATGATTAACGATTTAACCTTAACGTACCGGTTGAAAAACGAAGCCTTTGCGTTTGAATTTATCCCAACAAACATGAATGAATTCATCGAGCAAACGATACAAAAGTGGAAGCACCATCCTCAATTCGCCAACGTTCCGATTCATTTTACAGCTTCGGAACCATCGATTATCTATCCGATAGATGCCAAATACTTCAGACGTGTGCTGGAGAATCTGCTAGCCAACGCTGCCCTCCATAATCCTGAAGGCACGTGGATCAACGTTTCTATGGTTAAGGATAACGGTTCGCATTTTGTAATCCGGATACAAGATAACGGGGTAGGCATCGATGAAGAAACGAAGCAGCTGCTATTCGAGCGCTACTATCGCGGCACCAATACGGATGAATTAATGCAAGGCACTGGACTCGGTATGGCGATTTCCAAGCAGCTTGTGATTCAACATCAGGGACAGATCGAAGTGCAAAGTCAACCGGGAACTGGGACGACAATTTCATTGATTTTCAGAGCGGCAGAATTATAAAAACCCGACTCCCACAATTGAAAAACAATTCATGTATGCTGCCAAGAGACGGCCCCCCTAAATTCATGGGAGGTCGTCTTATTTTATGTTCAATGCGCTGCCCGAGACCCCGTGAAGTTATATGGACGCTCGTCTAATGCTCGCCC
This sequence comes from Paenibacillus baekrokdamisoli, assembly GCF_003945345.1. Classification (GTDB taxonomy): domain Bacteria; phylum Bacillota; class Bacilli; order Paenibacillales; family Paenibacillaceae; genus Paenibacillus_Z; species Paenibacillus_Z baekrokdamisoli. Next base: position 4,162,808 of record NZ_AP019308.1, read on the forward strand.
TATTAATTAAGCAATGTAAGTATCACTTTTATCGTATTATCAACAAATGATCGCTTTGGACGAGACTTCATCATTACAGTTAGACCAATTAACGATACGATTAGCGACTGTGATAAAGCCTTCGCGTCTACAACGGTCTCTAGCTCACCTGAATGTATACCTCGTTCAATGGTTTCTTGAAATATGACCGATAGGTACATTTGATGTTCCCTTGTAAGAATTTCAAATTTCTCATCATGAGGCGCAAGTTCGACCATTGTATTGATGCAGAAGCATCCTCGACTGCGACTTTCTGTATATTCCTCAGCAACCACATCTTCAAAAAAAGTGCGAAATGCTTCTTTTACAGATGGATTGTTTTGAAGTCTGGTTCGGGCATCAGAAGCACGGGACATCGTGTATTTGCGCAGCGCAGCTTCGAACAATTCTTTTTTGTCTCCAAAGGCTGAGTATATACTGGGTCGTTGAATTCCCATTCTCGAAGTTAAATCGCTTAATGAGGTAGCTTCATATCCCTTCTCCCAAAATAGTTGCATAGCTGCATCTAATACTTTTTCTTCGTCAAATTCGCGGGTTCGTCCCATAAACAATACCTCTCTTTACTGCCTCTAGTTACGTACCAAACAGTATATTATAATTTTATAATTAGCCGTTTATTTTGTCAAATGCAGGTTAGTTTAACCTAACAAGGGAAGATCACATATTAGTTATAGGCAAGTTAAATCTAATATATTGGTTGACAGTAATCGTTTCTGTGAGTTATATTTACTGGGATTTATAACGTACTGATCAGTACGTTATATCTATCGGTATTTAAATTTAATGGAAATGGGGGGAGTACAAAATGGAGAAGGTTAAAGTAAAAGTAGCAGTCAATGCCGATACAAAGGCGAATTCGTCACAGGGGACGCTCATCACGTCTGATTCCGTTCATAGTTCTTCCATGTTTCGTTATGTGACACTATTGTTTGCGGCTGCCTGCGGGATGTCTGTTGCCAATATCTACTTCGCACAACCACTACTTGATAATCTGTCGAGTGAGTTCAATATTGACTATTCAATCATTGGCATTCTCATTACCATCACTCAGATCTTTTATGCATTGGGACTGTTGCTGCTGGTGCCGCTTGGAGATTTACTGAACCAGCGCCGATTGATTATCGGTCAGATGTTATTATCCACGATAGCTCTGGTTATAGTTGGCACTGCCTCCTCCAGCGCGGTTCTATTCGCAGGTATGGCTTTGGTGGGACTGCTTGCCGTTGTGACGCAGACTATTGTGGCGTTCGCGGCGACAATGGCTGCCCCTGCCGAACGAGGACGTGTCGTTGGCATGGTAACAAGCGGAATTGTAATTGGCATACTTCTTGCGCGAACCATTTCAGGGATATTAACAGATCTTGCGGGTTGGCGTTCCGTATATCTGGTCTCTGCTGCATTGATGCTTCTTATGGTTTGTGTATTATTTAGGGTGCTGCCAAATGTTGAGCGTGAGGTAAAATCACTGTCCTATCCCCAGCTGCTTAGGTCGGTGTTTATGTTGTTCGCACAAGAACGAGTATTGCGTATCCGCGCTATTCTGGCTATGCTGATTTTTACTGCTTTCAGTATTTTGTGGACTTCACTAGTACTTCCTCTTAGCGCGCCGCCATTATCGCTTTCGCACACTGCAATTGGGGCGTTTGGTCTCGCAGGAGTTGCCGGAGCGTTAGCTGCAGCACGAGCGGGGAGGCTAGCTGATCGAGGTTACGGACAGAGAACGACGGGCATAGCTTTGATCCTATTGTTGATATCATGGTTGCTAATCAGCTATACCGAACAGTCGCTGTTCGCATTGGTCATTGGCATTGTTCTTCTTGACTTGGCGGTGCAGGCCGTGCATGTCACTAATCAAAGTATGATCTTCGCATTGAGTACGGAGGCGCGTAGTCGGCTCACCGCCGGGTACATGGTTTTCTATTCTATCGGCAGTGCTACCGGTTCAATTGCTTCGACCCATATCTATGCACACTATGGATGGGACGGGGTATGCTGGCTCGGGGCCTCTGTTAGTGCTTTAGCTCTTCTGTTTTGGGCAATGACCAGCCGCGCTACGGCTGCCGCATTAAAATAAATTGTGTCCTATGATATACAGATATACGGATATGAGGATATACAGATTCAGCAGCATTAATCTGAGCTACAGATCAATCTGCTTGAAAAGAACCGAATAATAGTTCAAAGCTGTTTACAGAGAAAGCTATTAGAATAGGAGAGATTGACCGTGGAGATAGGTATTACTTCGTTTGTAGAAACAAAGCCGGATGTTCAGACAGGTGAAGTGATGAGTCACGCACAGCGATTGCGTGAAGTTGTCGAGGAAATTGTCCTTGCCGATCAAGTGGGACTTGATGTGTTTGGCGTAGGTGAGCATCATCGGAAGGATTATGCGGCATCTTCACCAGCAGTTGTGCTGTCCGCGGCTGCATCGCAGACGAAACGGATTCAGTTGACCAGTGCAGTGACGGTGCTCTCTTCAGCTGATCCGGTGCGCGTTTTTCAGGATTTTGCTACGCTCGATGGCATTTCAAATGGACGTGCGGAGATTATGGCCGGTCGTGGTTCCTTTATAGAATCTTTTCCACTGTTTGGCTATGATTTGAATGACTATGATGAGCTGTTTGAAGAACATTTGGAATTGCTCCTTAAAATACGGGGATCCGAAAAAGTAACCTGGAAGGGCGGGCATCGGCCAGCGATTAACAATTTGGGCGTGTATCCACGGCCCGCTGCCTATTCTTTACCGATATGGATTGGCAGCGGGGGCAATCAGGAGTCTGCTATCCGTGCAGGTCTGCTAGGACTGCCACTGATGCTGGCGATAATTGGTGGAAAACCGACGGATTTTGCACCGCTCGTGCAGCTTTATAAGAAAGCGGCAGCGCACGCTGGTCATGACGAATCGCGGCTTAAGGTTGGGGCGCATTCGATAGGATATATTGCTGAGAATACTGAACTAGCGGCAGATACATTTTTCCCTTCTACCCAGGCAGGCATGAATAAACTCGGAAAGGAGAGGGGATGGGCGCATTATGACCGTTCTAGCTTCGATGCCGCGCGCAGCTTTGAAGGTGCACTGTATGTTGGCGATCCGGAGACTGTTGCCCAAAAGATCATTCACCTTCGCAAAAATGTAGGCGTTACACGATTTATGATGTACGTACCGTTAAGCACTATGCCGCATGCCGAGGTGATGAGAGCCATTGAGCTGCTAGGAACAGAGGTAGCGCCCCGGGTTCGGGAGGAAATAGCCAAGTGGGAAGCTGAGACGGAAATAGGATCATCATTCAATTTGTGAGAAAAACAACAAGGTTGCTCCGTGCCGACTTGAACACAGAGCAGCCTTGTTGTCCCCTCTTACCAACTATTTATTCCACAATCTCACATTGTAATTCATTGGCCCCCAAACGAATCGTTTGGTTTTGGAAAGAAATAAGCTTCTCCTCAGCGGAATCATTCCAGAATACGAAGAGTCTTCTCGCATTATGAATGTATTCCGTCTTGATGATTCCCTCAGGCAGCTCCATGTCGGTATCCAGTGAAAAGGTGCCGTGATAGAAAAATTCGGAGTAGCGGTCGCGTAAGGCGATCAATTCCTTGATATGGCTTGCATAGGCCTCAGCCGCAGTCACTGTTGCCCGACAGCGGTAAATGGAAATGTCAAAGCGATATCCATACACAAAAGCGAAGTGAAGCTGCCGTTTAAAGTCGCTTCTCTCATCATGAATGAACCGATTGGACATAATCGTCTCCGGGAACGTCTGCCGATAAAGCTCGGGGAACGAGTCATCGTCCTTGAAGCTGGCATACCCGCAGCTATGATGGAAATCCAGAAGCGGCGCATAGCAATCGACAACGAATTCAGAGCCGAAAGCTTTGTCCTCCTTGCATAATTCACGCAATTGCTGCAAATTGCGCCGACGCCAAACCGTCTCGTTATCCCCCCGATTTCCATGATCATGTGAGGCATCGAAACAGAGATGAGGAAAATGTCCTGCAATCTGATCGTAGAAAATGGAGTCCGGATTGTAGCTCAGTTTTTGTTGACCGATCTGGATAAGCTGCTTATTCCATTCATCAGTAGCCTGACAGGCAGAGACAAAGCTTTTGTAGCCAAAATTTCGCAGCAGCATGCCGTCATTGTTGAATTTATAATGCTCCCTGTACTCCACACCATCAATATTTTTGCGGCAAATCCGGTGCCCGGTTTCCTTGTAATAGTCTGAGTTTACATCGATCAGTACGCCATTTGTGTAAAGAGCAACACGTCCCCCCCGACGCTGCACTTCCGCAATCGCTGCTTTAAGCCCTTCTTCTCCGCCAAGGGCAGGATCCGGCTCATATACGGGATAACCGTTATCGAAGCCGCCCTTCCACCAACCGAAGAGCAGAATCATTTCAACCCCGACCGCCTTGCCTTCCTCGTAGACTCGCGGTAAATCTTCATAACGGAAGTAAATTTTGCCGAACTGATGCTTCATGATAATTCGCTGCCATCCTCGAAGCTCTTGTACCCATTCGGGTTTCTGCGGTTCGCTGAACCAACCATCCGCCCATTGCCTGTAAATGGCCGAGCCCTTCCGCCAATCCCCGGGAACGAACGCTACTACAGAGGTTGGGGATGAAACTTCTTCTCCTCCTTGCACCAAGGGGAACTGTGAAACGGCTAGAACGAGACGCGGATCGCTGTTGCGCGGACCTATTCCTGCGGCCAACACACAAGTAGTGAAGTTATCATCATGCCGACCTACATAGAGGAAATGCGAACCGCTCTGCACACCGAACCAAGCCATGCTGCCGAAACTCGGATAGGTCATGTCGAGCCAAACCTCATGGTTATCGCTGGACATGTATTCACTATGAGCCCTGTCAATTGCCGTCCAAGGATCTGCAAGTCGGTGTCCATGCCCCTCACTGCGGTACAGAACATCGCGAGAGCGCTGTTCATCCGCAACAACGGATACATCTACGAATGGAAGTTTGACCTCATTGACTCGTACCTCGCTTTGATTGGTTACCTTGTAGGAGAAGTGCAATTGTTCTCCAACTACGAGGATCTGCACGCGAAACAAGACTGGATAGGTATTACCGTCCTCTGCTTCGAGCTGATTATATTGGATAGCCAATCCACCCTCAATTTCGGTTACGATCCCGCTCTGAAGGCTTGAACGAACGGACATGTCGCGAAACTCGCCGTCGTCGAGTTGAACTCTCCAGAAATCCGCCCCTGCACTCTCTTGTAATAGAAGTCCCTCCGCCGACCAACTCACGGACCGTCCCTGCGGATCAACAGCAAACTGTAATTGTCCTGCCTTAATTGAAAGAGTCATTTTCCCCACTCTGTCCTTTCCTTATCTTAAATAAAGACCGCCGTTCACATCCAGGATAACTCCGGTAATGTACCTGGCTTCATCACTGGCCAGGAATACCGCCGCAGCCGCAACGTCTTCAAGCTTCCCTAAGCCTAGAGGGACGGATTCTGTTAACTTGTTTACCTTCTCATCCCCATGCGTTTGAAGCAATAATTCAGTTTCGATAATGCCTGGAGCAATCGCGTTTACGGTAATGCCATAAGGAGCAGCCGTGCGAGCGAGCGTTTTCGTGAAACCGATCTGTCCGCTTTTACTAGCAGCGTAGTGAACATGGCCATACAATGCACCCTGGTGTCCAACGACCGAACTGATGGAAATAATCCTTCCGCTTTTTTGCGGCATCATGATATCCATGGCATACTTGGAACATAAGAACGTGCTCGTCAAGTTGTTGTTGATGATTTCATTCCAACTTTGCAGCGACGTTTCAGCTATCGTTTCCGCTCTGGAAGTGCCGGCATTGTTGACCAGTATATCGAGACGGCCATACTTCTCTACCGCCATATGAAACAATCTTTGGACATCCTCTTCTTGGCTGACATCAGCTTGGATCGCAATGGCCTCCCGCCCTATCGCCTTGACCTGCTCAACAAGCAGAAGTGCTCTTTCATTGACATCAATAGCGTTAATAATCACATTAGCACCGGCTTCAGCCATGCCTAAGATCATCCCGCGTCCGAGACCTTGCGATGACCCCGTAACCAGGACCACCTTTCCAGATAAATCAAACATAACGCTTCTTCACCCCGGTTTCTTATAGGACTCAAAAATAGGGCTCGGCAGCCGGAGGGCGAATTTGAATGAGTTGCCCATTATAATGCCGCAAATCATGCGGGACATAAGGATGTTGGATTGCTGCGTCTTCATTCAATTCTATGCCTAATCCCGGTTTATCCGGGATCGTCATAAATCCATCTTCGAAATGCAACTGCTCGTCCGTAATCTCTTTTCGCCACGGCACATCGCTTGCCATAATTTCCAGATAAAAAAAGTTAGGCGTGCATGCGGCCAATTGCAATGTAGCGGCGTTAGCTACCGGACCGCTTGGATTGTGCGGGGCGAATGGAATATAGTTCGCCTCCGCCATTGCAGCAATTTTGCGGCATTCCATAATGCCTCCGGCATGACTGATATCCGGTTGAACATAGTCCAGCGCTCGTTTCTTAAACACTTCACAGAACGCTTGCCGAGTAAACAATCTTTCCCCACCTGCGATGGCCACCGGAGATTTCTGCCTTACATCTAGCATGGCGTCCAAATTATCTGGTGGAACCGGTTCTTCGAACCACACCGGCTTGAAAGCCTCAATCTCCTTGGCGATCTTGATCGCTGTAGGTACATTAAACCGGCCATGCCCTTCAATGAACAGATCCACGTCATAACCGACTGCCTCTCTCACAACTCCAATGCATTCGAGGGCCTTATCCAGTTCCTCGTTCGAGAGGGTCATGTACGCTTTGCCGAACGGATCCCACTTCAATCCCTTGAAACCTCGCTTCACCGCTTCCTTGGCTTTTACACCAAAATCCTCGACGCAGGTGGCGCCGGCAAACCACCCATTGGCATACACCTTCACCTTCTCGTGAACCTTGCCCCCAAGCAGCCTGTGAACGGGAACGCCCAACGATTTGCCGTTAATGTCCCACAACGCCATCTCCACTGCACTAAGCGCGGACATCAGAACAGCACCGCCTCGCCAGTAGGCATCACGGTATATATTGTGATAATGCGCTTCGATATCAAGCGGGCTTTTACCGATAAGATAACGTTTCAAATCTTCTATTGCCCCAGTTACAGCGTTCTCTTTATACTCCAGCGTTGCTTCGCCAACCCCTGAAATACCTTCATCTGTGTAAATTTTGACGAACACGAAGTTCGTACGGTAACAATCGACGACGAACGTATTCACACCAGTTATTTTCATCTGCACACCCCTAAGAAACCTTATCATATTTTCTTTGTTTAAAATCATCACGCGATCCAAAGGATCGCGTGATGATTGGTATTCACTCTACTTCTTATCCGGATTTTCCTTTTTATAAATTTCTGTGGCTTGTTCAATCCACTGCTGACCACCCGCGTCCAAATATTTAGTCTTGAACGACTCGTATTCTTTGTCGAGATCGCCTTTAGATACGATCAACGAAGTAAAGCCTTCCTTCGTAATGTCCTGCAGAATTTTTCCACTATTGCGCTCGACTTCCGGAATATCATAAAGATAAGCGTCTTCGATCGTATTGTCTGCTGAAAGCTTCAAGCCAGCTTTTGTTTGATCGTTCAACAATTGAACCGAAAAGCCATTGATTCGATTCATCACGCCGTTGTAGGCGAATCCGCCCTCATTTCGCAAGCTAGCGGCATCGTCGTATGGTTTGATCCACTCGAATTTTCCGTTCTCCATTTTGTAATGCTTGTTTTCGATCCCTGCCCAGGTCAATTTGTCACCTTCATCGCTGATCAAGAAATCCAACACCTTCATGACTTCTTCCGGATGCTTGGAGGCTTTGCTGATATGCATCCATGGACCGGAATCCTCAAGGTATAAACGCTGGGTGCCGCCTTGATTGTTCGGGCCCTTAATAACGGTAAACTCAAATTGCGGTTTTGGATCCTCCACGTAACGGGTCAGCCAGTTTTGCGTAGTCCCGTTCGGGGTGAATTCAAACGTCCCCATCTTTCCGTTCCATAACTTCTCAAATTCCTTCAAATTAGAAATCGTGGTAAACTCGGGATCCACCAAGCCTTCTTTATACAATTTATTCAGGAACTTGATTCCATCCATGAATCCGGGCTGCAATAGCCAAGGTATCACTTTCCCGTCAATCAGCTTGCCCCTTCCGACCGGAACGCCGTAAGCCGCAAAGATATGAGCAAACGTACTGTATACATCGCTCTCTTTTCCTCCCGCAAAGTAAGCACCAACGCCGATCGTATCTTTTTTACCGTTGCCGTCAGGATCCTGATTGGCGAATGCTTGCAACACCGTATAGTATTCATCGATCGTCTTTGGAACGGGCAGCTTCAATTTATCCAGCCAGTCTTTACGAATGGTCAAAGCGTTTCCGAATCCCCAACCACGCGGAATGCCGTACACTTTGCCATCCACTTGAGCAGCGCCTTTTAATATGGAACCCTTGTTGTCCGTAATGTTTTTCCCATAGGTCTTCATTAAATCATCCATAGGAATAATCACTTGATTACTAACCAGATCTTTGATTTTCGCTTTATTCGGGTTCAGGAATGCATCGGGCATATCATTTGACGCGATCATCGTATTTAGTTTCGTTTCCAAGTCCGGAGAATCCACAGTCAAAAACTGGACATTCACACCCGTTCTTTTGCGGATTTCCTGGACTACCGTGTTATCTTCAGGAAAGTTAGTCGTCTTGTCGATCAAAATTCGTACCGTTACCGGTTCTGCGGGTTTATTGCTTTCACCTGTTTTATTGCTTTCACCTGGTTTATTGCCTTCTTTGCCTGTGGTCTCTCCGCTAGAGCAAGCGACCATACTAATCGTCATCCCGGCGATTAGTGTCATAATGACTGTCTTCTTTAACTTCAACATATAAGTACCCCCTATGAATGTATCTATTTTGAGAGCTTTCGCTCTTCAAAATCTAACCTTTGATGGATCCTACCATTACGCCTTTGACGTAATATTTTTGCAAGAACGGATACACGATCAGCATCGGAATCACGGAAGCAACAACAGTAGCCATTTTGACCGATTCTTCAGTGACCAATCCGATTGAGGCAGCAAAGTTATCCGTCCCTTGGACCTGCTGTAACGAGCTGCTCTGCAGCATCGTTCGCAAAAACACTTGAAGGACTTGTTTGGCATCGGAGTTGATGTAAAGAATAGCATCAAAATACGAGTTCCAATGGGCTACTCCGTAAAATAAAGCGATTGCGGCGATAACGGGACCCGATACGGGCAGGACTATCGAGAATAAAATACGCATCGGAGTGGCTCCATCAATATTTGCTGATTCTTCGAGCTCGACGGGTAAACTCTGAAAGTAATTTTTCATGATGATCAGGTTCCATGCACTGATAGCGCCTGGAATAATGAGCGACCATATGGAATCGATCAAACCGAGTTCTTTGACAACCAAGTAACTTGGGATCATACCGCCGCTGAACAGCATCGTGAAAAAAATCAGGAGTGTAATGAAGTTTCTTCCCACAAATCTTCGAATGGATAGGGGATAAGCCAACATGGCGGTAAACACAATATTGATCGCAGTCCCTACAACTAAGCGAAAAATAGAGTTTCCATAGGCGTGAAAGATCCCTTTGCTATGAAGCAACAGCTCATATGAAGTTAGAGAAAAACCTTTCATCCAAATAAACAGCCCTCCACCCATAGCCAGCTTCGGATCGCTCAGCGAATACATCAGCACATACCAAAACGGATACAGGGTAACGATGGATAGCAGCAGCACACCGACATTCAAACTGAATTGCCCTATACGTTCTCCCGTCGACATTCTCACCAGGTGATCCTCCTTTGCATGAATGCGGTTACATCAAACCGCTTTCTTTATCAATTTTTTTCGCAATAAAGTTTGTAAATAAAACAAGTACTAGACAAATGAGTGATTTGAACAAACCTGATGCCGTAGCCAAATCGTATTTCGCTTCCTGAAAAGCCAGTTTGAAGATGTACGTGTCTAAAATTTCGCTAACCTCGTAAACCTGTGGGTTGTAGAGAGCGAACACTTGATCCAGACCGGCATTGAGCAAGCTTCCCATACGGAAAATAAGCAGAATGACAATCGTTGTCCGCAAACCCGGCAGCGTAATATGCCAAATTTGCTGCCATTTCTTCGCGCCATCCACTTTAGCCGCCTCGTACATCTGCTGATCAATCGTAGCAATGGTAGCGAGATAAAGAACCGTACCAAAGCCCGCCTCCTTCCAGATATTCGATACGACAAGCAGGCTGCGGAAATATTCCTTGCTGCTCAGCAGGTTGACGGTCGAACCTTCATACCCGAAAAAATCAGCGATTTCTTTTATTACTCCGGTGGATGGAGAGAAGATGGCAAACAAAATTCCTGAAATAATAATCCAAGACACAAAATGAGGCAAATAAATAGCAGTTTGAACGAATCTCTTATATAATTCACGCCGGATTTCATTCAGCATAATAGCCAAAATAATGGGAACCGGAAATGCAAATACCAGTTGGTATAAAGAAATGATGATGGTATTTTTCAAGGCTCTGTCGAATCCGTACATACCGAACAAATTTTTGAAATTTTCCAGCCCAATCCATTCACTGGCGAAAAAACCTTGGTAAATGTTGTATTTTTTAAAAGCAAGCAAAATGCCATACATCGGAATGTAATGGAACACAAGAAAGAACAAAATCCCTGGTATAGCCATGAAATATAACAGCTTGTCTTTCCGGATCTGGGACAATTTTCTTCTCCACTCTAGTGACTTTGCAGACACCTTCAGATTCGTCACTGTTTGATCGCGCAAGACGTCCCCTCCCTTTTTCCTGTAAGCGCTTTATTTTATTGGCGAAAGCAACATCTAGCTATTCGTTTTTTTCCCCGTTGCTTTGATTCTCGCAATCAAATCCTCTTTGGCCTTGATAACGTGATCTCTGGTAATGTTTGCGGCAGCTTCCGCATCTCTATTTTTCAAAGCCTCCAGCAGCATCCGATGATCGTTCGCAATATCGATCCCCCTGTTCGAACCAAATATTTGGCGCATGCTGTCAATGAGTCCCCAATGCCGATCAATAATACGAATCGCTTCGTCATTTTGCGCTAAGTTATTGATAATTTTATGAAAGCTTTCATTAAGCTTCAGGCATAACAACAGCTCCCCTTCCGAGGATGCCTTCTCGTATTGCTCTTCAATGCTGACAAGTCTGTTGTAATCGCTTTCCTTCATGAAAGGTACGCCATTGCGAACTAACATCGTTTCAATCGCCATTCGGATATCGTACATGTCAGACACAAACTTCTCATTCACCTCACGTACGCTTGCTCCTTTATGAGGCAGCAGGCTAACGAGCCCTTCTCCTTGAAGCTGCTGAAGCGCTTCCCGAATCGGCATCTGACTGACGCCGTAACGAGTGGATAAATCGACGATTCGCAAGCGTACGCCTGGTTTAAATACACCCGATAAAATATCTCCGCGCAATTTATCACAAACCCGTGAGTAAGTCGTTTCATTTAATGCTGATTCCGGTATTACATCCATACTCTTCTCTCCTGTTAAACTTATTTATTTGATATTTGATACAATATCATATCCAGATTAACCCTGCAAGCGTTTTTTTGATATTGTATCAAATATCAAATATCAAAAGAATAGCTTACCATTCAAAAACGGACTGCTATTCATCCGAAGTTCGAGAAAAAAATTGATTTAACAAAACAAGCATAATCAGACAGCTAGTCAGCTGTACTGATTATGCTTGTTTCTATGGAGCTGGTAGCTCCACATATAAGTCATTTGCTTCTAATGATTGAGCAAATATAATAGCAAAGACTTTTGAGCATGCATCCTGTTCTCCGCTTGTTGATAGATAACGGATCGTTCTGATTCGATTAGCTCCTCTTCAATTTCGAATCCGGGATGGATAGGCATATCATGCATGATGTAAGGGGAATACCCATTGAGGTTCTTCCTATTCAATTGAAAGGGCAGCATCTGCTCAATTCTTCGTTTTTTCTCACCTTCATAATGACTCTCGTGAAGAAATTCCATATCAACCCACGCGTCCGTATAAACAAAATCAGACTTCGAAACAGCCTCAGATAGACTACTTACGTTCTCCACACATCCGCTTCTGAATGCAGTCTGCATCAGTTCTTCATCCCACGAGGGGGCGTTAATAATAGGAGTCACTAAGAGAAGCTTGATACCTAATGATGTACACCCTGCAATCAAGGAATTTGCTACATTGTTAAGAATTCCAACATAAGTAAGGGTTATCCCCGAGAATGTTCCTGCTGCTTCATAAATGGTCATCAAGTCTGCTAACGCTTGGCAAGGATGATATTTATCGCAACATCCATTGATTACTGGAACTTTGGCGTATTTAGCTAATTCAAGTAGATCGGAATGGTTCTTCAATCTCGCCATGATCACATCACAGTTCCTTGATACATATTGAGCTTCATATTGAATGGGTGAAATACTGAAGTTACTGGAGTCCCAATCCATCGCAACCGAGTACCCACCCATTTGATTGATTGCAGACTGAAAAGATAAGTTTGTTCTAGTGGATGTTTTCTGAAAAAGCATGAGGAGACCTTTTCTTTCGGATGCATGATAAAATTTTTCTGGACTATTCTTAATCTCAATTCCCTTTTGGACGATAGAGTGAAGAGTATCCTTGTTAAATTCTTTCAATGATAATAGATGATTCATTGTATCCCCCTTTTTATTTTATGAATATTTATGCGTTATTATGAATTTATATTCATAATAACGTAAAAGGGGTTATTTGTACACCGTATCAAGTCGCCAACACGAAACAAAAGCGACCCTTAAGAATGATCTGTCTGCGTAGCGTGCTTCTACGCACCATGCTTTAGCTTGCTAGGAAGTTCGTTTTCCACAGAAGGACGCAAATAAAGAGAAAGGCTACCTAAATCGGCAGCCCTTCTCTTTATTTAAATGCAACTGTGTCAAGCTTTTTGGCCTCGAAGGTATGGTTCTCTTGTTCCTCATACAGCATCCCATCCTTAATCGTCACAATACGATCGCATAAATCTAAAACACGCTCATCATGGGTAACCATCACAGCAGCCTTCCCTCTTTGCTTCACCTCTGATGCGATTAACTCTACAACCGCTCTACCCCGTTTAGAATCAAGGCTGGCTGTAGGCTCGTCGGCAAGAATAACGCCTGGATCATTCATGAATGCTCGAGCAATTGCCACCCTTTGACGCTCACCACCAGAGAGCTTTTCTGGATAGTAGTTCATTCGCTGCAGTAATCCTACCTGCTCCAGTAACGCTTTAGCCTTCTGTTCCGCTTCTTTTCCGCCTTTACCCGCTAATTTTGACACGAGTAACAGCTGATCCAACACTTTCAAATACGGAACAAGATTGGAGGCTTGGAAAATGAAGCCCAGATTTTTCACTCTAACCGCACTCATTTCACGTGAAGAGAGATTCGTTATATCCTTCTGATTAATTAAAATACGTCCACTTGAAGGAGAAAGCAGGGCTCCCGCAATGGAGAGAAACGTGCTTTTACCAGAGCCAGAGGGGCCAACAACGGCAACAAACTCCCCCTCTTTAACGTTTAACGAAACTTTTTGTAACGCCGTAACAGCTGTCTCGCCTTCTCCATAAATTTTATTCACATTCTCAAGAATTAGTTTATCCTTCATCATTCAACCCTCCCAATGGCTTCAATGGCATCCACTTTTGCGATCCGATTCAAAGACAACAATGCGCCGACAATCGACACTAGAATAAGCAGACCCGAATATTGAGACAATACATCTGAGCCTAATTCAAATGGCATACTCTCCGGCAGGATCGCACTCACACCAAAGGTAAGTCCAATACTTATGGCAACAGCTACGATCGCAAGAAGTAATACTTGTCCGACTAAATTTACTGCAAGATAGGATGTCTTCGCTCCGATTGCCTTTAGCACACCGAACTGGCTAATTTTCTGCAGGGTGATGACATAGAAGAATACCGCTTGTATAAAGGCTGCAATGACAATCAAGAACGCAATCATCATCGTCAAGGAGCCTTGTTCCTCTTTGAAGCCCGGAATGCCTTGTACGGCCTCTTTCTTCGTAATGACTTCTACATCAGATAAGCTCTTTTGCAGGGAGTCCTTAGTAAGACTGCTTGTTGTAACGACAATCGAACTATAGGAAGCCGTTTTTTTCCCGAAGGATGTTTTCATAAGATTTTCATAATGATCCATATTCATAAATGCTACCGGCGTATGGCTGAATTTCTGATTCTTCGTGAAACCAACGACCTTCCATTCGATTCCTAACTCCTTATCACCCAGCGTATCGCCTAATTGAATGCCTTTTTCTTTAAGCGATGAGTCAAGGACCACTTCGTTGTCAGCACTCATAAGCTTGCCTTCTGTGATGCTGGGCATGAGCGTCCCCTTGGGGTCGACTCCAAAAAGAGCGATATCCATCTTTTTCTTCGAATCATTCTGATAAACAGACAACATTGTTTGAGCAAGCGGCTCGGCTTGTATAGCTCTATCTAGTTTGCGAACTTCATCTAACTTCTCTATAGCTAGCGTAGATCGCGTCAGTTTATGGTCCGAATCTGCCTGTAAGACAAAGTAATCGGCATTCATATCCTTCAAGATTGACGCATTATCTGAGGAAAGCCCGCTGGCTAATCCAGACACGATAAAAGTTAACCATGCAACAAGAACCATAATTAATCCGATTAAAAAATAACGACCTTTCGCATATTTCAATTCGCGCATCGCTAGAAACATAATTCAATCATCTCCATTCATTTTGTTGATAGGTCTAATTTACGTTTGTAATATGAATGGAGTGTGAATGACTCATTACAAAGTCAGCTAACTTACGCATAATGCAAAAAGCTTAAGCCAACTATCGGCTCAAGCTTCGACTTTCATATGGGCGGCTCAACAATGAGTATCTAGTCTCCCACTAATCAATACGTATCTCTTTGATCTGAATATCATTTCGTTTACTTAAATCTATAAATTCTTCGTTAACTTTAATGAATGGGGTCTCAATGTTATGAGGATTCAGTGAAACAACTTCCCCTACTCTCCCATCCGTAAGGACCACATTCTCACCAACCATTCTCTTCACGATGTTAGCTAGAAACACAGAAACAATGCTCGGATCAAGCTCTCCAAAAATCCCTCTCCTCATTTGGCCCACGATTTCATGGAATGGAAGGGGATCGTGATACGGACGCTTAGAAGACATGGCATGAAAAATATCGGCAACTGCTACAATTCTGCTGAAGAACTCGATTTTCCCCTCTTTTAGCCCTAAGGGATAGCCTTTGCCATCATTTCGCTCATGATGCTGAAGGGCTACTAGTGGAATCCGTTGGTCTATACCAATCGTATCCTTCAATAGCTCATATCCATAAACCGTGTGCTTTTTTATCAGCGCAAATTCATCATCCGTTAACTTACCTGGCTTATTCAATATTTCAATGGGTACCTTCACTTTTCCAATATCATGCAAGGTAGCTGCTAGGGAAAGAATAGCAATTTCTGATTCCGTTAAATGCAGCCATCTGCCAATTAGAGTCGATAATATGCCAACCCCAATATTATGCTGATACGTATACTCGTCCGTTGCCTTCACAGCTTCAAATAATTGAAATACATTTGCCTGCTCAGAAGCTTGCTGAACAGCGGGAAGAATGTTCTTCTGTATATCCAGCAATGGAATCTTTCCAGAAGTTCGAATCGACTGAAACAGTTCCTTCGACGTATTAACAACCTGTTTAATGGATTGCTCATATCCGTCTTCATCTTCCGATACGAATACTATAGAATAGAGATCAATGGAATGATTTTTTAATAAGGTAAGATGTTCCTGATAAAGCGTTGTATGTGCAGGGATTAAGGACAACCCGTTCAAATTTGTGATATCACTTTTGACTTTCCTACCAAAGAAGCTATCCATTCCTCACCCTCCAATAAACCCCGAAATCATCCATTTCGGTATCGATTCCATTATTTTTTAAACTTCCAATTATCTGTTTATTATTCTTGTTGCACTTGTCGCTGTACATTTTTCTGTCGGCAATCTTAATAAGATCATTCAATTCCACACCTTCATCTGGATAAGTTGCGTAACCCACTGACACAGAAACGGGCACTGAAATCGTATTCGATAATTTATTTAATTCATTGTGGAGGCGGGTTTGTAATCCGTTCATTCCTGATTGCTCTACGCAAGGTAAAATACCGACAAATTCATCGCCGCCCCACCTAACGATATAGTCCGAATCTCGGAATGACTTCTTAAGTGTGCTTGCAATCAGCTGCAGCACCTGATCACCCGTTGCATGGTCATAATGATCATTGATTGATTTGAAATCATCTACATCAATAAGGAAAATGATAAGCTTCTGCGCTTTTCTATCCGAAATGCGCTTCAATTTTGGGAATAGATCCATTATGAATCGGCGGTTGTAGCTTCCCGTCAATACATCCTTTTCAGAAAGGAATTTGACCTTGTCGTAATGTTTACCGAGCCACCATCCTAAGAATAAGTAGAAGGCTGAGACAAATACAGCAGTCACATCCAAGTAATCATGGGCGATATTGGTATAGAGAAGGAACCCGAGCAAACTTATGACAACGATCAACAGGGATATCATGCGCCCCGTATGTTTCATTTGTTATTGCACCCCTCTTATATTCATGAATTAGGATCTGAGCCCTAGCTTTTCTTATTTCATGGCTGACAATTTTCGAGATTATTCGTTGTATATTTGTAATTCTAACGGTGTGCTGCATATAAAAAAATCCCCCAAATGGGGGATACGTCTCATTCCAATATTTTTAAATCTTTGGCACGTTGCAGTGCTTGCACGCGATTGTTTACTCTAAACTTTCTATACAAGTTTTTTATATGCGACTTTACGGTCTCACCCGTGATGTTCAAATGGTGCGCAATCTCCTTGTTCGACAATCCGCCCGCGATCAACCGTAAAATCTTTGTTTCCTGTTCGGTCACTATTATTTTAAAAGACAGCTCATCTTCCGACGTGACATTCAACGCTAACAGCAGCTGCTTCACATAGGCTAAGGAAGCCGAGGGGGTGTTATTGCTTAAGAGAATCCCTTGCTGCACTTCCAAATATGCGGAAAGCATCTCCGCCATCATAGGACCTTCGTCAATAAAGCTGCGGATATACCCCTCTGGTTCCGCCAAATGCAAAGCGTTCCCTAGCTGATTAAGCGCAGTCTCCGTTTGACCCAAACGCATAAGCGTTATACTTTGCAGAATCAATCCCTTAATTCGATCCCGGAGACGATCTTCCTTGTGGAGTAAATGATCTAGCCGTTCTAATAGGTACAATGCATCTTCCAACCGTCCACATGCCACAAGCACTCTAGCCAAGGTCAGATGCTCTATCATACGATACAGAGAAACCTCATCCGTATGCGCCAGACCGCAGCTTTGCAACCAATCATTTGCATCTTGGACTAAGCCTTGCCGCAGGGATAGACAAGCTTGCTCCGCTTCGATATTTAACATAAATAATTCATAATCGGGGGAGTCTATCTGTGACTTCACATTCGCGAGCAGCTCTGAAGCTCGGTTTGCATTTCCTTGTGCTTGCTGAATCCGCGAAGCGCTAATGGCAATCGAAATCAAAAGCCGCGCAAAGGGCTGTACGTCCTTGCGTGAAAGTGCCTGACTTACATAGAAGTCTGCCTCTTCCAACCGATTCCACTCGTACAGCAATTTGCTATAAGAAGCTAATAAGAGACCGATAAAGGGGTATTTTTCCTTGCCACCAAAAATATGAATCCATTTCGATAAAAAAACATCCGCCGCATGAAGATCATTAATAAAAGCCAAATGATCATCAAACGCATCATAGCCTTGATATCTGTTGCGCCCCATCGTTTGAAAGAAGCTGCCTTCTGGCATATATCGTTCTACCAACTCAAAATAGGCAGACGTTCGCTCCAAGTCCTTTTGAAGATATGAGGTAATCGAACAGAAAAAATAGATATTGCCCATTGCCTGGTTCCATTGCGCATCACTCAATCTCCCCTGCATCCCTTGAAACCGGACTTCGGCTTGCTCTACTCTTCTAAAAGCGGCTTCCCATTCTCCGACTCCCAGCAATACGGATATGTAAAACATTTCAATCATCGGCTTCTCTGCAAAGGAATTTTCCGGTAAAACAGATACCCATCTATTCAACGTAACACTCTTCGATTGCATCAATGTATACAGGTTTTTCTCGATTAGCCGAACGGCATCGTCATATTGTTTTCCTTCTAAAAAATGCTCTACCGCTTCTTCATCAAATCCATGATCCTCCAACCAATTCGCCGCACGGATATGCGCTTGCCTCCATTTATCCGGATCTGATCTGGACAATATTTGCTGCAAAAAATCGGAAAGCAAATGATGATACCTATACCAATTCCTGTGATCATCAAGTGGGATAATAAACAAATTCAGCTGCTCTAGCCTTTCCAATTGCTCCTGACCATTCATTTGACCCGTTACGAACTGACACAGAGAATGATTCATCCGGCTTAAAACGGACGTTTCCAATAAAAAATTGCGCATTGACTCGGATTGATGCTGAAACACTTCTTCTAGCAAATAATCGGAGATATTATGCTGCTGACCGCTAAATTGATGAATAGACTTGGCTATATCATCACTGCGCTTTAGAGAGATCGCCGCCAGCTGCAGCCCGCTAATCCACCCCTCTGTCTGATGGAACAGCTGAGTCACTTGCTCCTTTGTTAACAATAAATCTGTCATATCTCGAAAAAAGACAAGCCCCTCATCCAGTTGAAAGCGCAAGTCCTGCATGTCGATTTGATGTAATTCTCCTTTCGCCAGAAGGCGAGTGGTAGGGATCGACAATTCAGCACGGCTTGCGATATAAAGATGGATATGAGAAGGCAAATGCTCTATCAAATAGATGAACGAATCATGAATAGTAGGAAGCGCAATGAACTGGTAATCGTCGAGAATGATCACCAGTTCGCTAGTTAAACCATTCAGTTCATTCAGCAGCGCCGTAATCACAGGCTCGAAATGTACCGAAGGACCTTTCTCAAGAAGAGACCCGACCGTCTTGCCAAATCCAGGTACTTTCTCCTGAATTGATGCGGTTATATATCTCCAGAACCTTATCCAATCATTATCCTGCCTATCAAGCGACACCCACGCAACAAGTGCACGGCATTGTTTCACCCACTCACTTAACGCCGTTGTTTTCCCGTAACCGGCCTGAGCGGAAACAAGCGTCAACTTGGCTTCCATTCCCTCATTAAGCTTGCGTATCAGCCTCGGTCTGGACACCAAAGCATTACGCCCATGGGGGATATGAAGCTTAGTACTTACAATCATTGGAATATCCTCCGTATTTACAAGATGACTGGAAATGAATTTATAGTAAGAGTGCTTCAAACACCACGATTTCTCAACTTGGAATATTCAATAATTGTATCAATGATCGTCAAATTTCACCACAAAAACTCATCTGCTCAAACAAAGCAGACCTGTCCAAGTACCCGACAGATCTGCTTATTTGTGATGATTCCAGATTTTCCGATAATTGAATCAACTGCTACGCGGCAATGGCTCATTTCTAATGCCGCACGCGTCTAACCAATTAAGCGCCATGAGTAAATTACCGGTCGAGTTCATATGGACCTGATCATAAGTGAGAACTTTCCCTTGCTGAGTCCTCAAGTACTGGGTAAAAACCTGATACTGCGGTACAAGGATCGCAGAGAACTTTTCCGCCATTTCCCTAATAATTTGGTTATACGGAAGCAGTCGCTCGTTCTTCCCATCGTTAGGATTCTCCGAGATGATCGTCGTCTCCATTAAGATCAGAGAAGCGGCCGTCTGCTTCTTCGTCTCCGTCAACAATTCGCGATACGTGTCTCTATATTGCGTAAGACTGACCTCTTTCCAATCATCGTTAATGCCGATGGACACCGATAACCAATCGGGATTTAAAGCAATAACATCCTCTTGCCAGCGTGCCTTAAGGTCCAGAATGGTCTCACCGCTTATTCCTCTGTTCTCCACCTGCAAAGAAACCGCTGGTAAACCGATCGACAGATAATCCCTTACTACCCGTACGTAGCCATTGCCGATCCCCTCCGGATCACTTTTCCTTCCGCAATCCGTGATGCTGTCTCCAATGAATACGATCCTCTGTCCTTGCTGAAATAACATCTGTCATCTGCTCCTCTTAACGACCTTCAGCCGCAGCTTCCTTGTTCGTTTCTTCAATGACCTTCGTACCGCCTTTTGCCAACCATGTTTCCTTGAACTTAGCGAAATCGGCCGTTACGTCCTTGGAGTTGACGATCAGCTTAATCATCTCCTCATTGACTAAATCATTAAGCTGAGTGGGGACGCTCGGATCCAATGCCTTCTCACTAATATTTAAGTACGCCAAAGGGTTAGGGACGGCATAATCCCCGGTAGATTTAGAAAGCGCCACGATATCTTCCTTGTTAGGCATACTGTCAGGAAGATAGTTCGAGTTCCAAGATACAAGCGCTTTAAGACTGAACGCCTTGTCTTTGGATTTTTCTTCATCCGTCATCAGCGGAACAATCTTGTCTCCATCTTTCTTATAATGAACGCCTTCGATCCCGTTAAGCATTAAATCTTGGCCTTCATCCGAGAGGAGGTAGTCCAGCAATTCCAAGGCCTTCTTCTGTTTTTCTTCCGAAATACCGGCATTAATAGACGTTTCACACCAGAAATTGTTGAAGCCGTCCATTCGTTGAATACCTGTTTTTCCTTTCATTGTACCTACCCAAGTAAAGATGGACTTCGGGTCTGCTTCCGGTTTCGCCTGTTTGAACTTGTTATAGATATCATTATAGAACGTTGCATTCGCATTATGGATAATTATTCCAACTTTTCCTGTAACGAATTTCTCAATCTTCTTGTCATCTGTGTTAAGCATGAATTCAGGATCGAGGATCTTCTCGTTGTACATCTTGTTCAAAAATGATACCGCATCCTTCATCTTGTCGGAGATAACCTCAGGCGACCATTGTCCGTCTTTATTCTCCCAGCGATCCGTGCTCGTATCGAACGCATTAAAAATCGGATATTGCCACCATACTCCGCCGGAGCTCGAAGTGTAACCATAAGTATCCTTCTTGTTATTGCCATCAGGGTCATTCTCCGTGAATGCCTTGGCAACTGCGTAGAATTCATCGAGTGTCGTCGGCACTTGCAAATGCAGCTTGTCTAACCAATCTTTGCGAATAAGAATGTTATGCCCGCTTACCGCATCCTTGCCGCTTCCTGCCTCGTTATAAATGGGAAGCGCATAATGCTTATCTCCCGTTGTCTTAGCCAGCACAGCAAAGTTAGCCAGTGACTTTTGGATGTTCGGGTACTGACCAGCATAATCTGAGATCGGAAGGATCATTCCCTCTTTAATCCATTGACGATATTGAACCGGACGGTCAATCCCATAAGAGACGAATACGTCGGGCATTTCGCCGGATGCGATCATGACATTAAGCTTTTCCTCCCAGTCATTCCATGAAGCCGTGATCGGTTTAATACGAATATTTAATTTTTCCTGCAGCTTCTTATAAATTAAGGAATCCGGTGCGTCCGCACCTTCAAACATCCAACTAAATACGGATAACTCAACAGGCTCCGATGATGGGGTAGACGTATCTTCGGTGCCGTTCGTAGACGAAGGGCTTGTAGCTGCTGTTTTCTCGTTATTGTTGCCGCCACAACCGGACAGGATGCTAACTACCGCGAATATAACCATGAATAATAAGACCAGCTTGTTACTTTTTCTAAACATGCATACCCAACTCCCCTAGTATTAGTTAGATTACTTTCTTCTCGTTAAAGGGTCAACTTTTTATTGAACCAATCATCACCCCTTTCACAAAATGCTTCTGAATGAAGGGATATACGATGATGATGGGAACGACGGAGACCATGACAACCGCATTCTTGATCGTATCGCCTAACATGAATTCTTTGCTGACGAAGCTGCCGCCGCGAGTCAGCTCCATATTGTTGTTGATGAGAATATCCCTCAGCACTATGGCTAACGGCCATAGGTCCTTGTCGTTCAGGAACAGCATCGGGACATACCAGTTGTTCCATTGTCCTACGGCAATGAACAATCCAATGGTGACCAGGGAGGGAACCGATAAAGGAAGGATAATCTGGAAAAAGATTCTCATGTATCCCGCACCGTCCATTTTGGCCGACTCTTCGAGCTCGATCGGTATGTTCTGGAAAAAAGTCTTGAGAACGATCATGTTATACGTACTTATCGCAGCCGGGATAATCATAACTGCAAGACTGTTGACCATCCCCAAGCTCTTGATTAACAAATAATAAGGGATGAGTCCCCCACCGAAGAACATTGTGAAGATGATGAAGAGGAATATCGCCGATCTTCCCGGTAAATCTTGCTTGATCAGAGGGTATGCCGTTATAGCGGTTATTAATAATTGATACAAGGTGCCTGCCGCCGTAACAAACAAGGAGACAAGCAGTGATTTAACAATCGTATCTTTAGAGAAGACATATTCGTATGCCTCGAAAGACACTTTTCCAGGAAAGAAATGAAGACTGGATTTGATTGATTCCTCATAAGGCATTATGGAACCCACTAGAACATGCCAGAAGGGATATAAAGTGATCAAAGCCATGAATAGGAGAAA
Source organism: Paenibacillus baekrokdamisoli (assembly GCF_003945345.1). Lineage (GTDB taxonomy): Bacteria > Bacillota > Bacilli > Paenibacillales > Paenibacillaceae > Paenibacillus_Z > Paenibacillus_Z baekrokdamisoli. The sequence goes on from NZ_AP019308.1 coordinate 4,185,628, forward strand.
TAGAATGTTCAAACCATCGAAAATTTTGCCGGATAGGCTCGTCGACTTAATCATGAGGTATCGCCACCTTTAGTAAATTCCCTGACCGCTCAGCTTCTTAGCTATACTGTTAACCATTACCAACAGAACAAAGTTAATCACATTCAGGAAAAGTCCGATAGCAGTTGCTACGCTATACTTCCCTTGCGTTAGTCCGATACGGTAAACGTAAGTATCGATAACGTCGCCACTGTCGTACACCATCGTGTTGTACAGGTTAAATACTTGGTCGAATCCGCCATTCATCATGCTCCCGAAGTTTAGGATGAGCAGAATGGAGATTATGGGGACCATACTTGGCAGCGTAATGTGAGTAATTTGCTTAAACCGGTTAGCTCCGTCAACAGTTGCAGCCTCGTATAAATCCGGGTTGATGCCCGACAAAGCCGCCAAGTAAATAATGGTCCCCCAGCCGATCTCCTTCCATATGCCCGAGAGAATCAGGAGCGGTCTGAACATGCTGTTGCTCGTCAGGAAATTAACGTTCTCTCCACCAAAAGCTCTAATGATCGTATTGACAAGCCCTTCATTCGAGAGGATGGAGAAAATGATACCCGATATGGTTACCCAGGAGATGAAGTGCGGCAAATAAACAATCGTTTGGATCGAGCGCTTGAAGAGCTTATGACGCACTTCATTTAATAGAATGGCTAGCACAATAGGGGCAGGAAATCCGAATATCAATCTCAACAGGTTTATCTCGATCGTATTGCGAAATACTTGCCAGAACTTATCGGTCTCGAACAGCTTCTCGAAATGCGCGAAGCCTACCCATGGACTCCCCAGAATACCCTTTTTTATCCAGAAATCCTTAAACGCAATGGTTGCCCCATACATGGGGATGTAACTGAAGATAATTAAGAATACAACAGCCGGGAGCAGCATGAGATAGAGCGCTTTATATTTGAAAATCCGCTTCATCAAATCATTTTTAACATCCACTGTTACCGTGCTTGCTGCCATGTGTTCACTTCACCTGCTTCCTTCCGCTCGAATCCGGTGTTGTTAGATAAGGACACATTCGTACTTGTATCCGGTTCGATGTAAATATGATCCGCAGTCGTCGGAATGGTAGCCAGTCTTCTGTTGTTCTCGATGAAGATGTCCCTGCAATGGCTGACCATCAAGCTTCCCTGATAATAATCCCGGTTGGGAACGCAATTCTCGTCTCCGTCCGAATCCGTCTTGACCGCTCCCGCATTTGAATTCATGATCGCATTATCTCGAATAAACACCCGTCTGCAGGAGGATGCATAGATCGCTTGCTGCGGGCAATTCAGTATGGTGTTGTGTTCGATCCTGATCTCATTGAAGACGGGGTAGCATGTTCTTCCTTGCTCCAGGTAGACGCCCATATAGATCACGGCCATGTTCCAGTGGTTCACATCGCTGTTCTCGATCAGATTATTGCGGATCAGGACATTCTCGACGCCGAACCCCTCCGCCCACCGCGCCTCCGCACCGCATTCAATCTGAATCGCGGAGCCTTGGTTCATGTAAAAATGATTATTCTCGACCAAGCCATTGCCGGAATGAAGCAGTATGCCTCTAGCGCGGTTCTGATGAAAGAAATTGTTCCGCACGATATAGTTGCTGGAGTTGTATCTCCGATTGAATAGAATGGATTGATTGGATAGCCCGGAGGGAAGGGGGCTTTCGAACTCAATCGTGCAATGCTGGTTCCGCTCGTCCCATAGCACGCTGGCAATGCTCACAGTAATTCCAGCCGGTGACAAGTCGGTGTTACGGAACTCGATCGGATCGCCTGAGCCAAAGGGATTTCGCCATCCTTGCACGCGGCTTAATCGAATGGTTGTTTCATTGAATCTCTCGAAGCCCTGAACTGAATTATCATGAATATTTAAGCAATCGTCTCCGTTATAGCTGAAATCACAATTCTCGATTATGAAGTAGCCCTGTGAGTTGCTAACGTGACACCCGTCCGCTGTTACAGAGATACAACGGGTCGTTCCGGGACGCTTGATGATTCGGCAATGCTCCAATGCCCAATGATGCTGATCTCCGGTCGTAACGAAGGCATGGCCTGGGGCTGAATAGATCGTCACGTTCGCCATACGCAGGTGTTGATTCCCATGTAATTCAAAGGCATTCGCGTCATAAATGTAATGGCGTACGATATAGGTCTGACCTTGTTTCAGGAAATGGAAGGATTCATGCCTTGGCAGTTCAACGCGGACAATGTTGTTGCTCATCACCGAGATCTTGCCGAATAGATTCCCGTTAATCTCTCGTCCAAGCTCACAGCCTGGCGTCAACGTCCGAGGATTCATCGCATTCATCGTGCGGATAGCCAGAGCCTCCGGAACCAAGTCATACTCAGGGAAGCACAGGTCGAAGGACGATCCGTCTTCCGCAATCGCCTGCACCTGACCAATGCTTGCGAGCTGTCCTGTCTCCCAATCCCAATCCACAATGAAGTCCTGGAATATAGCCCGTTCGCAATGCCGAATGGTGAAATAAGCGGATACGGTGGAAAATATAAATTCAGATCCCCCGCCGTTAAACCGGAAATCCCGCAATCCATCGAATACCGGATGATTTCCATTCAGAAAAGGGTACACCCCTCTCGGGACGGTTAATTCCGCTACTCTCTCTTGCTTGCAATAATCAATGGCTCTCTGGAATGCTGCTTCGTTGCAACACCCTTCCTCTGCTTTCGCGCCGAAATCCGTAACACTGACTTTCTTATATTCCTTCCAAACAGGGCTGTCGATCTGTATATCCATCACACTTGATGACGCTTCATTAAAATTAAGATCCTCCAAGTAAACTTCCCCTTCCAGCCACTCTTGTCTATCTCGTTTCTTTATCTATTCTGATTATGCCATGCGCCGTCATGTGGTTATATGTACTCAGCTTGGAAACTGGGATGTAGTTTGTTACGATGTTCAAGCCATGTCAACCAGCTCAAACTAGAGTTCACACTTTCTCACTTCACAAAAAAATACCCCACGAATCGAATCGCGAGGTATTGAGCCATTTTCTATGCGTGCTAATTAATCCTGTCTTCTTGTGGTTTCATACGCTGTTTGTATTCGAATGGCGATAGACCGACATGCTTCTTAAACAGCTTGCTGAAGTGGGCATAGTCGTCGTAGCCTACTAGTCTTCCCACTTCATAGAGCGAAATATCCTTCTCCAGCAAGGCAATAGCAGCTTCAAGCCTTCTCTGGATCAGGTAGTTGATAAAGCTTTGCCCCTTCTCCTGTTTAAACAAGTGGCTTAAGTAATTCGGGCTAATATAATATTTCTGCGCCATCTCTTTGAGCGATATTCGATGTGCGAACATTCGATCAAGGCTTCGCGTAATCTCTTCTACAATCGGGAGCGCGATTACATCACCTGGCTTCTTCTTCTGTTCTTCAATCATCATCGTCATATCTTCAAGCAGGTCGTGCGGATTCCCATAATGAAGAATAAGATCCTGGGTCATTATGGGATCTATCATGTCTGAGGCGTTAATTGCTGACAGATTGGCAATAGAGACGACAAAAAGATTATAAATCTCGACAAGTCCGTTCAGATGAATACGTCTCTTGGCAATCGCTTTTTGCACGCCGAATAACGCCGCTTCCAAATGCTCCAGCCTGGATGCCTTACTGATCTGTTCCCTTAATGCAGATACCGCTGCATTCACTTTACTCTGATACTGGTAAACACCAGTCTTCCCATTCAAGATTGATGTATCAACCATTAGGTTCGATTGGTGGTAGAGTCTGCCGACTCGACTCCCCGCAACGCTTAGCGAGCTAATTCCGACATCCCATTGTCGATCTGCAGACTTACGTTTAACTTCCCTCAATAAATTTCTTACAGATAACTCAGGAATACATAACAAATATGTCCATTTGTACGAACTGACTCGCCCTCGAAAGAAGGAAATCCCGTATTGCTGAAGCAGACGATCAGCAGAACGCAAGTCTTCATCCGACATTGTTTCTTTGCTCTTCACTGTCACGAATGCATAATGCTTGTCCGATTTGAATGGTATACCGGACATTTTCAATTGTTCAACAACCTGCTGTATCGTCAAATCTTTTTCGATCCACTCCATAAACATCATGGAATGCTTATGGTCTTTCCGGATGCTCTGTTCGTTCTCCATCTCCGATAGTCGCTCCGAGCATCTTGCCAGCGTTTGCAATAATTCCTCGACGTTAACCGGTTTAAGAAGATAATTAAAACAACCGTTCTCAATAGCTTGCTTCGCGTAAGTAAATTCGCTGTACGCGCTCATGAACACAACTAACGTTCGGGGAGACACCCGGTTGACGAATGAAAGGAGATCAAGTCCATTCTTACCTGGCATTCTGATATCGCTTATGACAACATCTATATGTTTGCGTTTCAATAGGCTCTCAGCTGCGTTTACATCATTCAGCGAAGCTGCAATGTTAAACCCCGCTTTATTCCAGTCGATAATCTGCTCCATATCCTTCAGAATCCAAGGCTCGTCATCTACGAGAAGTAAGTTATACATCGTTATCCTCCTTGATTCTGAGTGGGACTGTAATCGTAACTAGCGTACCCCTGTCCTTCCAGCTCCTAATTGTTAATCCATAAGGCTCGCCATAATAAATTTGAATTCTTTTGTGAATGTTTACCAAACCGATTCCTTGACCTAATCCGCCATTATCCATAGCTGAGGAGGATATGCCTTTGAGATCGGCATCTAGACTTTCCATCTTATCCTCGCTCATTCCCATCCCGTTATCCATTACTTGAATCAGCAATTCATCCTTTTCCTTCACGATAGCCTTGATCTTAATGATCCAACGTCCGCTTTTTCCTTCAAGCCCATGGAAAAGAGAATTCTCAACCAATGGCTGTAAAATAAGCTTAACGATAGACTGGCCTCTAAGCGCAGGATCCATCGAAACTTTGAACTGCAGGCGATCTCCGAACCGTATTTTCTGAATGGCAATATATCTTTCCAGATGTTCGAGCTCTTTATAGAGCAGGACGTATTCATCAGTGCGGGTAATATAGCGGAAATAGGAGACTAAATTATCGATAGCCATGGCGACTTCTTTCTTGGCATTGGATAAAGACATTCCTCGAATGGAATGAAGCACGTTATACAAGAAATGGGCATTGATCTGGCTTTGCAGCCCGTTCAGCTGAAAGAGCTGCTTCTCCATCTCCGTCTCATGAAGCTGCTGCTGCGATCGAAGCAAATTATCCGTCAGCTTCTTGATCTGATCTAGCATATTATTATAGTGATCCTGGATCACAGTAATCTCATTCTTATAACCGAACCTCAATTTAGCGTCAAGGTCTCCGCTCGCCGCGCTATCGAAAGCATCCGCCATCTTGGTGATAGGATGAGTCAACCGAATATTAAAGGACACAACAACCAGTATAACGATAAGAATCATAAGGACTATAACCGCTATTAACGAATATTGAATGAAATTGGCCTTCTCCAACAGCTTGTCTTTATTAATCAGAGCAATAAACTTCCAATCCAGACTCTTGATCGGACTCGACTGGTACAAATAATTCACTTTGTCCATACGGACGTTGGATACTTTGTTAATCGGCTGCTTTTCAATAAGAGACTGTATTTTCTTATAATCAAACTGGTTTGTGGAGGAGCCGATAAGGTCCCCATTTTCGTTAACGATATACAGATTGGCTTTGCCATCCAAAGTGCCGGTATGCAAGATTTGCTGGATCCATTTGGTATCAAGAAGCAGAACCCCGATATAGATTCCTTGCAAATACCTATTCTGCTGTATCGATTTAACCTGCCTGAAAGCGAGTAACCCCTTCTCATTATATTTACTTTCTATAGGCGGAGAAATTTGTAATTTGTTATTCAGAAGATTGGTTTGCTTCTTGCGGCTGATATAATCCAGCATTTCTCTGGTCATCAACTGTCCTATCGAGATGATGCGAAAATCATCGGCGTTGATCATTCCGACAGCTTTAATTGTAGGATCTAACGACATGTAAGAGTTCAGGTTTCTCAACAGGGCGTCGGATTCCTGCCAGGACTTGTTCTCAACCATCATTTGTTGGACGTTTCGATTGAAGAAGATAGACTTGGATAATTGGTCTATCCGAACGAAGTATTCATCGAGGCTATTGTTAGTCTGGGTTACAAATTGATCTATATTTGCTAGAGCATTCTTCTTCATAATATTAATATACGAAAAATAACCCACTGACCCCAGTAGGAGTATGGGTAATACAGCTATGCAGATGTTGGTCACGATCATGCGGTAGCTCAATCTATATTTCTGGGTGTAAGAAATTATCTGCTTATACATGAGTGCCTCCGTGAAGTGTTTTGAAAGCGAATACATATAGACAAACAAAGCCTTTCAAGAAATGTAGTAGTCTTCATAATGTCATATTCGACAAAGATAGTCCATGTATTTTTCCATCTGAAGTACATGTTGTATTGTGGGATTATAATGATCTCCTGTACAATTGCAGATCTAACTTCAAAACCATAAAAACACATGCCAGTTCACTTGCTAAACACATGTTAGCTGAAGCTATCGAGGTGATAGATTGGTAAAGATGAAACCACATAAAACGGAGGATGAATAACAATGCAGAGATTAATCTATCATCGAGTAATCATTATTATGATGGCCCTGATGCTTGCAACAATGAGTATTCCGATGGGACTGAGTGTGTCATCTGCTGAAGAATCCCCTAACACGATGCTGCACTCGGACTTTGAGGAGGGAGGATCCTCAGCGTGGACTCCCGTCAGCGGTAATTGGAGCATTGACGAAAGCGGCAACGACACGCTATTCTTTGATGACTTTGATAATGGAAGCGCTGCCCGGTGGACAAATAACGGGGGAACCTGGTCCATTATCCAGAATGGCACTTCTCAAGCTTACCAGCAAAGCAGCGGCAATGGCGCATCCGAGATGATCGCAGGGGATCCTTCCTGGACTGATTATTCCTATGAAGCAGATGTCAAGCTCATGAGTGGCGCAGGTGCCATGATGAATTTCCGCTATCAAGATCGTCAGCATTTCTACTTTTTATACATGAGTTCAGACTACATCAGAATTATGAAACAAGACGGCAGCAATCAAGACTGGTTGAAAGCATACGATGGACCGTCCCTTAAGCTATCGGAATTTGTGCGAATCAAGGTTGAAGTCGCTGGCAATCTAATCAAGGTATACAGGGACGGAGAGTTGGTGTTATCTACTACGGATGACCCTAACTATTTTACTTCCGGGAAAATAGCACTTGCTACATGGGCAAGCGCTGCGGAATTTGATAATGTGTCGGTGAAAAGCACTTCAATGAATCACGTCTATTCGGAGTCAGATAGCAATGGCGGAGAATCCCATGCCGGAGATCTTGCTTGGTCTAATTATTCCGTACAAGCTCAAGTAACTCCAAAAGCTCTAAGTGAAGATGGCACAATAGGCATAAGCTTGCGGTATCAGGATAGCGATAACAGATACAGCATGCAGTACGCCGCTAATGGCAATATTCAAATTATTAAAATCGTGAATGGAGTGGCGACGACTCTTGCGGAAGCCCCCTATAGCATCGTACCCGGCAAGTCCTATTCATGGAAAGGCGTTGCGAGAGGCAAATATTTGGACTTCTATATCAACGACATCAAGCTGCTATCCGCTGTAGATACTGCATTTATTAGAGGTAAGATCTCGCTGCACTTGTCAAAGGCAACGGCAAGCTATGACAATATTACCGTTACCCAAGTATCGGTTCCCGTTGTTTCCGACGGAAATACAACCTATTACGTGAGCTCAAGTATGGGCGATGATGCCAATGACGGATTAAGCGAAGCTGCTCCATGGAAAACATTGAATAAAGTAAACGAAGCCTCATTCCAGGCAGGCGATAATATTCTTCTACGATCCGGAGATATCTGGAACGAACCGCTTATCCTGAAGGGCTCAGGCTCAGAGGCTCTGCCCATCACAATTGCATCCTATGGATCTGGTAATAAACCCATTATTACATGGAATGCTCCAACTGGTGGAGCGGTTGTGACGGGACATAATTTAAGCAACTGGGTTATTAAAGGGCTAGCTGTAAAGATCATCGGCTCTTCAACATTATCTTGGAGCAATATTACAGCAGGCATTCAAATTTTCTATGACAATTCAACGCTTTACAAAAATTTGCTGATCGATGGAAATGATGTATACAGTACGAATTTTAATAGCAATACGAACGGAATTATGATCTCAGCCTTCGTTCCTGGAACGGATAACAAAGAAGCAGCCAGCAATATCACGATATCCAATAATACAGTTCATGACGTGGGCTGGTATGCAATAACAACAACAGGCTGGGATACTGCGAAGAATGAAGAGCTGCGATCACAAATATTGTATGGAAATGTAAAAGTGTCCGGCAACCATGTCTACAGCATGGCCAGCCAAGGTATCGTCGTTCAGAATGCCCATAATTCCGTTATTGAACGCAATGGCGTGCATGATGGAGGGCTGGGGACTGATACTTGGGGACCTGGAGGTCTATGGTTCATAGCCTCACGTGATTCCGTCATCAAGTTTAATGAGGTCTATAACATGAAGGATGCAAGCTCCGGCTACGATGGATCAGGTATCAATGTGGATTGGAACTGCGACAACATCATTGTGCAATATAATTATTCGCATGGTAATAAAGGCAATGGCATCACAACTATGAGTAATTACGGCACCAAAATTTTGAATAATAAAGTTCAGGGCAACCAAGCGCTGCAAGCGAACGGGCGCGGCCAAATCGCTCTCGGTAATTTCACGGGAAGACCGGACCTCTCTACCGGACTTCATGACGTAGAGGTTGCGAACAATACAATTATTGTGGATCTTGATCATACGGTTGCCGTCAACACAGCCTTGAATCCTTATGGCACATGGACAGGCAATTCCATTCATGACAATAACATCATTATTAAAGAAGGGCTAAGCAGCACGGGCGTGTTCAGCATCGACCGGGATACGAGCGTGGATATCATCGATCATAACAACGTCTTTAGCGAACTATCGCAGTTCAGGTCGATCTTCCACGGGACTTCTTACGCAAGCTTGGCTGCCTGGCAAGAAGGAACAGGTTTTGATCAAGCCACTCGGGTGCTTCCCCTGGATCAGAGTTTACCTACAAGCGTCACCGAAGTTGTTGCCGTGCCCGATGGCTATGTGAAATTATCTTGGGCAGCCTCTGCAGATCAGGATGACGAAATCGCGCACTACAATATTTATAGAAGCACGGAGCCAGCATTTACCCCGGCATACTCCAACATGGTTGGTGAATCTACTTCGACTTCTTTTGTAGACCGTGAAGAGGTACAAGCCGGCACTACGTATTACTATAAAATAGAAGCCGAAGACCGGAATGGAAACATAGGCATGACATCAGCAACAGTAAGTATAACTACGGGGCCAACCATTCCGACTGTTGAACAGCCGAAAGTTGTCGACTTTATGTCATTGCGGGATGGTTATTCTTTCAACATTATAGATTTGCCTACCCTGCCTTATATAACAGGCATACCGAATATCCAGAAGGTGCAATTATATGTAGACGATATAATAGCGCAAGAACTGAAAACGCCGCCATATGCTTATACGATTACGGGTCTAAACAACGGAGAGCATCGCTTGAAATATAAAGTATATGATCAAACCGGTGCCAGCATTGAATCCAAACAGATCAGAATAATCAAGCAAGTTAATGCTTTACGCAGTTTATTCACACCAAACAAACCAATCATTGACGGAAGCCTGAATGACTGGAGCTCACCAGATTTTCACATGAATCAACGCTCCCAGGTTAAGAATATCGAGAACAATTTTTCGGATCTTTGGTCTCCGCAGAAGCTGGAAGCTGCCGGGTATACCCGATGGGATGAACAAAATCTATACATGGCTATAGAGGTTTCCGAAGATCAACATCATTTGGCAATTACGAATGCAGAAGACCTATGGAAAGGCTCAAGCGTACAAATAGCCATCGATCCAGAAAGAGGAAACGCTCCCGGTAGTAAAGGGTATACTGAATTTGCGTTCGGACTATCGGATGATGGAGAAATAATGGGGTATCGTTATCATGCCATAACCGGTAAGTCGAATGGTGTGTTTGCCGCAGGTGAAATCAAGATAACCCGTGATCATACAGCTAAGAAAACAAGCTATGAAATCGCCATTCCATGGAACGAGATTATACCTGCAGGTGTTCAGATCAAAGAAGGCTCCGCATTAGGCATTTCAATTCTGGCTAATTATAGTGACGGAAGTTTTAACAATCCGAATAATGGAGACGCCAGGAATGGTTGGATTGAGTACAATAGCGGAATCGGTGCAGGGAAAGCCCCCAATCAATATGGCTATTTGGTGCTAAGCAAGAAACCTTTTGCAGTTCCCACGCTAAGCGGAAAAACCGCAGACGGAAAGGTATTGTTAAGCTGGCTGCCGGTAGATGGCGCAACCGGATATACCCTTAAATCCGGTACGACAACCGGTGTGTACTCCAGCGTCGTTCATGTCGGGAACACAACAAATTATGAAGCAATTGGACTGGCTTTGGGTATAACCCGCTATTTTGCGATAGAAGCTTACGATTCATACGGGGAAAGTGGTCTCTCTAACGAAGTTAACTTTACCCTTGCGTCTACTTCTAACACTGTTCCGAATAACAATACGAATAGCAACAGTCCTGATAAAGCAGTTGTAGTCATTAAGGATGGAACAGCTTATGTGAAGCTCGGAATCAATCAAACGAAAGTCGATGTACCCTTGAGTGAAATCGGGGTATATCCTCTCCAGGTTCAGTTCAATCAAGCTTCAATAACCGTAAGCCAAGCGGTGCTGAATGCTTTGAAGGTGCAGGGCGGTAATATCGATGGCGCATCGGTCGAGGTACGCATGACACCTGTTGCAGATCCAGCTCTGACAGCCACGCCGATCAGCAGCGATAAGGCCCAGATCAAAGTCGCAGGTCAGGTCTACGACTTCAGCGTCTCCTTGCTTACGACCGACCAACGAAGGTTTACAGCCGAGAAATTCTCAGGCGGCATCACCATTTCTTTGCCTTATGATCGAAGCGATGTCAATGAACAGCTTCTGGGTATTTACTATTACAATGAAGTTGCAAAGCAATGGGAATATGTCGGCGGTATCGTCGATAGCGCTTTACAGCAGGTAAGCTTTACCCCACCGCATCCTGGCATCTATTCCGTTCTTGAATACAGGAAGACATTCAGCGATGTACCGTCCGGCCACTGGGCGGAGCAAATGATTCAGAATCTTGCGGCCAAGCATATTATCCAAGGTGTAACTGACTCCAAATTCAACCCATCAGGAACCACCACGCGTGCTGAATTCGTTACGCTACTGGCCAAAGCTCTACAATTGCAGAGCACCGATTCGAATGCTTCTTTTTCCGATGTAAAGTCCGATGCTTGGTACGCTAATAGTATTGCGTCTGCCGTTCAAGCAGGGATTGTTTCAGGTATAAGCACAAGCCATTTCGCACCGGAGCAACAAATTAGTCGCGCAGAAATGGTAACCATGATCATCCGCGCTCTCGGAATTCCAATAAATGTCGAAGCAACGACTCATTATGCCGATGCAAGCGATATCCCGGCATGGGCATTGCCTTACGTTGCCGCCGCTTCGGAAGCAGAGCTTGTGCGAGGAAGAAGCCATAACCAGTTTGCTCCGCAACTGAAGGCTACACGGGCAGAAGCTGCTCAGCTCATTTACAACCTGCTCGGCTACATCGAAGATAAACAACGCTAATCGAATATTGACCGCTTCTGTAGAGTAGAGAACAGAAATTTCATTGGAGGGCGAAAGCCCTCCTTTTACTTGTATTGTATAGGAAGATTGCAGCTAACCTCGGTGCCGGACTAGATCTGGCGTTAGATCAACTGAAAGGCGAACTAAGGCAGAATCGGACGTACCCATCGCATATAATATAGCAACCCGACAACCAGCGCCGCCGCTGTCAGTAGAAATGGCATTCGGTAGTCACCACCAGTCAACATCCATCCCGCAAAATAAGTCGCGCCTGAAGAACCGATACTGCGGAACACGGATCTCATACCCGCGAAGAGGTTCCTTTCTTGTTCCTTAAAGGTAGACATTAACTCGCCGTCCACCAAATTGGAGAGCATGGTGGCGCCTCCCCCGCGAAGCAGAAATAATATCGTAAACATCCATACGGGCATCAGCCAAAAGAGTGCGGAGAAGAGAAAAATATTGATAATAAAAACCGAAAGGATGGCCGTATTCGAGCCGAACCGTTCCAGTACATAAGGGGTCAATAAGGAACTCATGAAGAGGACAATGCCTGTCACGGCCAGCAGCAGAGAAACTTTATCATCCATCCAGTTGAGCCGGTATTTGACGATGACGTTCAAGAACGAACCCGTCATCGCGAGCGCCCCGCCGAGTAAGGCCATGAACAAAGAGAACAGCCAAAGCTTTCTCTTAGGCAGCTTCAGTTTAAGCTTCCAACTGGACAATCTTTCTCGGCTTTTGCCTTGTCTATTCTCATTACGCGCCACGTTACTCTCCGCAGGCAGCCAGAAACCTCGGATAATCCCTTGTATAAGAAGCACCAACCCAGCTAGCAATAGTGGAATCTGATAGCCTATCCCATTCCCCGCTCCAGTTGGCAAGTACCCCGCAATTAATGTTCCTGCACCCGTGAATGCCGTAAAGACAGCGAACATCAAGGAGAATGCACGCATCTCCTCTTTCCGCGAGGCGCAATAATGGAACAATAGCTGCACTTCGGTCGTCTCGACCAGCGTAAAACCGATGGATACCAGAGCTTGAGCCAAATAGAAATAGGCAATCTCCCCACTGAGCGCATAAAGCATATTACCCGCCGCAACAAACAGAATGCCCGTAACCAAAAGTCGCTTGCGCCCAACACGATTTGCAAATATGGATATAGGGATGGCTAATGCTCCCATGATCAAAATACCTACGGATACCAGCGCTCCGATTTGGTCTTCTTTCAATCCTTTGGACAACAAATGCAAATTAAGAACGAGCGCATACATACCAATTCCGATTCCGTACAACGCTTCGGTCATCAAGAACCGCCGAACGCCTACTGGCAAACGCAGTAAGTCTTTTAAATAATCGGACATCTCCTGCTCCTTTCTTTGAACCTGTACAAACAGGAAAGGCCCCTCACGGAGCCCTTCTGGTAGGAAAACCTATAGATGAAGTTAGGATAGAGACGATGGATATCTCTTTACTCCGCTTGTGTCTTTTTCAAATAGGACCGCCATGTGATGCACCACTGCTTCGGATCATCTAAGGACGATTCGTCGTTCCGGTGAACGGTACTGTTATGCGGAGCGGATTTCACGATATCCGGCTGCGTATAGGCTTCGCCCGAGATATGCTCAAGCGCATGGATATATTCATCCAAATCTTCTTTGGAATAAGACTCTGTCGGCTCCAAAGTGAACGGCTGCTTCACGATATACGGGTGGTGCGATGTCCAGTAATGCAGGCCAAAATCGCACATACGGCGAGTGATATCCTCTGTCGTGACACCCGTTTCATCTGTAAGCTGCTTCCAGCTGTAACGAACCTGCTCGAGGCGGCGACCTTTGATATAGGGTGCGCTAGCTCCGCGAATTTGCAGTATTTTATGATAGAGATAGTTGTTGTTCAGTACTGCAATTTGAGCGACATCCTTCAGTCCATCCGGACCTAAGCTCATAATCCAAGCGTAGGAACGCAGCACGGTCTGTGCAACACCATGGAAGCTGCGAACTTTGCCAATGCTGTCTTCCGTTTGGTTAGTCAATACGTAACGGCTTCCGTCATAATCCACGAGCGGCCCTGGTAAAAAACGTTTGAGCTCTTCACTCACGCCAAGAGCACCTGTAGCAGGTCCGCCACACATATGAGGAGCAGCAAACGTCTTATGCAAATTAAAGAAGCTCATGTCGAAGCCCGCTTCCTTCGCACGGGTAATGCCAAGCAAGCCGTTGGCATTGGCTTGATCGTAGAAGCAAATACCGCCTGCTTCATGAACAACGTCCGTAAACTCGCGGATTCGGTGGTTATAGATTCCGGTATCCTCTGGGTTCGCAACGACAAAACCAGCTGTTCGTTCGGACACAGCATTCTTCAGCTTCTCAAGGTCCGGGAAGCCATCTTCGTCAGGATGAAGCGTAATGATTTTGTAGCCTTTTACCGCAGCAGTCGCGGCTTGGGAAGGATGGGAGAAAATCGTCGTAATGATCTCATCCCGCTGATCCCCCTCGCCCCGCGAATCATGGTAGGCGCGAACGATGGAAGCCATTGCGAGCAGCGCCTGCGTGCCGCTGCTTGGCTGGAACGAGAAGGCGTCCATCCCGGAAATCTCACGCATCGCAAGGTCCAGCTTATAGAAAATCTCCAGCATGCCCTGAACGGAATCTGCATCCTGCAGGGGATGAAGCTCCATCATATGGGGCGTGCGGATCAGCATTTCGTTGATGCGCGGAATATATTTCATCGTACAGGTGCCTTGTCCGATCTCGACGTTCATATCTGAGCCGAGTGTCTCTTGAGATAAGCGCAAATAATGCCGAAGCACCTTGGCCTGACCGATTTCGGGAAGCGCCGGCACAGTGCTGCGGCGCATGGACGAAGGAATACGTCCGATTCCGTCTCCTACCTCTGCTGCAATGCCAGCCTCAGTTCCCGGCGGAATGACACCTCGCTCGCCCTTACGGTGAAGTTCAAAAATAACCGGCTCATCCCATTTGGCTTGATGAAAATGACGGACCTTATGATCTCTGCGAATCCTCTTCATGGCGTTTCGTCCTCCCTCTATATAAGTCGATCACGGTTTGCGAACGATAGTTTGAATGGTATCTGCCAGGCGATCCAGATCAGCCTGCGAATGAATTTCAGTGACGCAATAGAGGGCACATTGTCCCCACGCCGGGAAAGCGGCGGACAAATCTTTGCCTCCGAAAATTCCCGCTTCCGACAGCTGCTTGTTAATCTGTGCGACGGTTAAGCCTGTGTTGTTGAAATCAATAACAAACTCCTTGAAGAAAGCTGCTTCACCGAAACGGAGGGAGACACCTGGTATAGCCGAGAGCTTCTTCGCCGCATATTGCGACTTCTGCATGATGGTCTCGCCGACCTCTTGCATGCCAGTTGGCCCAAGTAAGGACAAATAGACGCCAGCCGTTATGCCCCATAATGCAGTCTGGGTACCGACGGATTCCTTCCCCTTCTCGCGAAGCGCGAAGGAGGTACGTTCGTAAGCCACATCACCGAAGCCGTACTCGCCTTCCACCTCAGTCGGCACGATTCCAAACAACCGGGATGGGTATTCCATGACATAGGTCTCTTCATCACGAGTAGCGATAAATCCGGCTTGCCCGCCGCCATAGTTCATATGCATCCCGAGCGGCTGCAAATCTCCGCAGACGATATCGGCGCCATATTGGCTAGGTGGCTGAAGGACGCCAAGTGAAATCGGGTCCACGCCAACGATTGAGATGGCATTCACGGAATGAGCAAGCTCCGAAATGGCTTGGCCTTGGTCTTCGATGATGCCCAGATAACCTGGATTCTCGAAGTAAACGGCTGCCGTGTCGCTCGACAGCTTGCTGCGCAGATCATTCAAGTCCATTTTGCCCGTTGCCTCGTCGATTTCAACAAAACGAAGCTCCATCACGGGCGTGCAGTAGTTGTTGATAATCATCACTTTATCAGGATCGACCGACTGTGGAAGTAAGGCGACCGAGCGGCCAGTAATACGACCTGCCATCCGAATCGCTGTCGAGGCCGCTTGTGCCCAATCAAAGGTAGGGACATTAACGACATCCATATCGACCAGCTCAGCCATCAGACTTTGATACTCGAACAGCGTTTGGAATCGTCCATGATCTTCATAGGGTTCTCCGGCATAAGCCGTTACGAACTCGGAGCGCTGATTGATTTCATCACAGATCGCCGGTATAAAATGCTGCCAGCAGCCCGCTCCGAGAAAATTCAGATAGGCCGCGCCATGCTTGTTCTTCGCAAGCAGACCCTCAATATGACGGCGCAGCTCATACTCCGTCATCGCAGGCGGAAGGTTCATCTCCCGGTTCAGCTTCAATGTATCTGGAATGGCGTCATGGAGCTGTTCCATCGAGGTGAGGCCGATTTCCTTCAGCATCGCATCGCGAACCTCCGGCACGGTGTTCGGTATATAAGGATGGGCATACGTTCTGTTCTCAGACAAAGTTAACGCCTCCATTCATCGTTGTCAGAATAGGTTCTGTCATGCGGCAGCCGAGCCGATTCACCAATCTTTCGTTGCTAGGCTGCTTACAAGATATAAATTGCCGCTTGCGACAGCCTTGTCGTCAATAGGCATGAATTCAGTTGGGACAACAACACTCTTATGCCCTTAATTAGGCAATACCTCCGCCGTCAACAACTAGCACACTTCCCGTTACCCAAGAAGACATATCGCTCGCTAGAAACAAGACCGCATTGGCGATATCACGAGGCGTTCCGAGCCGTTCAAGTGGACGTCCGCCGGCAGAAGCTACCAGGAATGCAGCTTCGTCTTGCTGCAGCTGCTTCGCTTCATCACGCAATAGCGGCGTGTCCGTATCGCCTGGCGATACGCAGTTCACACGAATGTTGGCAATGCCGTGATCGATGGCCATCGCCCGGGTCAGATTCACGACGCCAGCTTTGGCCGCGCAGTAAGCAGCAGCGCGGTCGCCGCCTTTAAGGCCCCAGCCGGAACCAGAGTTAATGATGCTTCCTCCTCCGCTGCGCTCCATGATCGGAATAATATATTTGGAGAGCAGATAAACACCCTTCAAGGAAACATCTATAACTAGATCCCAATCGCGTTCTTCTAGCTCAACAACGGTCTTGCGACGAATAACGCCGGCATTGTTGAACAAAATATCAATTCGACCATGTGCAGCATCAATCTCTGCTGCAACACGCTGACAATCCACCGCAGAGGACACATCACAGCGATAAAAACTCGCTTGTCCCCCCTGCTGTTTGATTCCAGCAACTGCCTGTTCCCCATGGGCTTCGTTAATATCGATAAGGATGGCATACGCCCCGAAGCTGGCTAGCAGCTCAGCTGTTGCAAGGCCGATCCCTGATGCACCGCCAGTCACAACTGCTACTTTTCCTGTTAGGTTCAACACATCTTGTGTGTTAAGCATGGTTTGTTCCCTCCTGTTGTAGGTGTTTCGCTTTCGCTTCTACTCTCATTTGATGACTGAGCCGCTCTGGAGCGGCATCTTCGGATAGATAAGGCTTCAGCAGCATCCGGAAACGGAATGCCTCTGAAGTAACTGTGTTCTCCGGTGATTGAGCAGGTCCGCAGCTATTGCTGCCCAGACCATTCTGTCGGTAATCAAGATTAAGTGTGATGAAGTCCCGCGGAACAAGATCACTTGCATGCGTAGCCGCTTCCAAGTCAGCGTCTGTATAGCGTCGTGCGCTGAATTCAAGCGTCGGCGCACCCGCTGCTAACAGCCCGATTCCGGCACCATCTGTGATGGATACCCACCTAACATCCGTACGATTGCCGTTCTCTTGCGGATAGATATAAGGCGTGAATAGTTCATCAACGGACTTCCTATATACTCCGAAGCGTCCTGCTTCCTTGCTGTCAGAATAATTCTCTCCCGGACCACGGCCGTACCATTTAATGGCATCCATGTCTCCTGGCAGCTCCATTTGGAGTCCAATCTTAGGAAGCATTGCTGGCGGTTTGCCTTCTGGAACGCCGTGAACGTCGATAACGATAAGACCCGAGCCGGTTACGGTGTAGGTCGTTTCACAACGGAAGCCCCAATCGTAAACTGGCGGTGCAATACGGGAAGTCCAGCTTATGCGAATCGTTCCCTCATCCAATCGCTCCCAGCGGCAATTATCGATGCGTTCCGTGAGTCTATCGAGATGCGCCTTGCGCCAGTCGGGCAGGACGTACATATCGTTGTCAATCGGCGCACGCCAGAAATTCAGACGTGGTCCGCTGTTTACAAGCTCTTGGCCGTTTATTCGGAGCGAGCTGATGCCTGATTGCCGAGAGTCGAACGCGATTCGGAATGAATCGTTCGCAAGGACGAGCTGACGTCCTTCCTCTGTGAGGGACAAGCTCCGAATTGGCAGACTAGCGGCTGCCTCATTCCCCACTGCTTCCAGAGCAAACTGCGCCCAAGCGACCGAATGTCCTCGCTCTCCCCATGTGCAAGCTGCCGCAAGCGAAAATCCGACATTCAGCCAGCGCTCCGCATCCTGATCTAATAAGGCAAGCTGCAAATCAGCCCGAATGGGAACGTACAGCTCTGCACTTTCTCCTGGACCAATTCGAGGCAGCACCAGCACTCCGCTTTGGACCGTACGCCCGTCTACTGTAATGCTCCAATCTGCATAGAGATGATCAAGTGTTACAAAATCATAACGATTGAAGATTCTTATGCGACCCTCATTTATATACTCGGCCCTGACAGGCTCGATAATCTTCTTATATTCAATGAGCCCAGGGGATGGCGTCCGATCCGGACGAACAAGACCATCGATGACGAAGTTGCTGTTGTTTGGCACATCACCATAGTCTCCGCCGTACGCGTAATCGTCTTTACCATCAGCCGTCTTCCTGCGAATACCGTGGTCAATCCATTCCCAGACGAAGCCGCCCTGCAGTCTTCTGTATGCATCGAAGGTATCAAAATACGGCTTAAGTCCGCCTGGGCCATTCCCCATCGCATGAGCGAATTCGCAGAGGATATGCGGTTTCGGATGATCGACCATCTGACCGAAGCCTTCCATCTTCTCCACGGAGGAGTACATGGTACTCACAATGTCGCACACTTCCGCTTCTCGATCCTCTTCATAATGAATGAGCCGGGTTGGATCTGCCTGTTTGCACCACTCCGACATCGCTCGGAAGTTGCAGCCGAAGCCGGACTCGTTACCGAGCGACCAGAAAAGGATCGAAGGATGATTCTTATCGCGTTCCACCATACGGCGAACCCGATCTACATACGCTTCCTGCCAGGCAGGATCATCACTTAACTTAGAAATATTGCCCAGAGGCTCGAAGCCATGGGTCTCCAAGTCGGTTTCTTCCATCACATATAAGCCGTATTCATCGCAAATATCGTAGAACCGCGGATCATTCGGATAATGAGCGGTTCTGACCGCATTAATGTTATGCTGCTTCATCATCGTTACATCTTCGATCATCGTGGACAGCGTGACCGTACGCCCCGTATCCGGATGATGATCATGCCGGTTCACGCCTTTGAGCAAAATCGCTTTGCCATTCACTAGGAACTGGCCGTCCTTCACTTCAATCTTACGGAAGCCAACTCGCTGGGCAACCGTCTCGACCACTTGATCATTGTGATCCACCACAATGATCGCCAAATGATAGAGGGCTGGAGCTTCTGCACTCCAGAGCGTAGGGTTCGTGACCGGAATCGCAAACTCAACGAAGATAGACTGATCATCAGCAGCGGCTATTTCATTTACTGCCGAAGAAACAAGCGCGCCTTCTTGATCGAGAAGCTGAAGTCTCACTTCCCCCCGCATTGCTGGTGCTGGTGCTGGTGCTTCTGCTACTGCCTCTGCTACTGCTACTGCCTCTGCTAATGCTTCTCCACTCAGCTCTACCTGCACGGATAGCGTCGCATCACGATAATCGGCGTCCAGCTCCGTTACAATCCGATAGTCCACAATGCGGATAGTGGATGGCTCCGAGATCAAGTAAACATCCCGAAAAATACCACTCATATACCACATATCTTGATCTTCCAAATAGCTGCCGTCCGACCATTGATAGACACGCACAGCCATACGATTCATTCCTGACTTCACATAAGGCGTTAGATCAAACTCCGATGTCAACCGACTTCCTTGGCTGTAACCGACGAATGTCCCGTTGACCCACATATGGAATGCACTATCCACCCCATCGAACTTCACGGCTAGCTTTCTTCCGTCCCAATGCTTCGGAAGCTCAAATTCCCGCACGTAGCTGCCTGTCGGATTATCGTTAGGCACATGAGGAGGATCGACAGGAAACGGGTAATACAAGTCCGTATAATGAGGATGCCCATAACCCTTCAGCTGCCAATGTCCTGGAACTTGGATCTCATCCCAGCCAGATGTATCATAATTCTCTTCATAAAATCCATCCGGTGCCCACTCAGGCCCTTTGGCGTAATTAAACTTCCATTGACCATTCAATGATTTGAACCAAGGAGAGCTTCCTCGGTCATAGCTCATAGCTCCGGCATGATCAGAATAAGGGATAAAATAAGCTCGGCTCTTCGCACGATTTCGCTCCAGCACCCCAAGGTTATCCCAATCGCGTTCTACTTTCTCGTTTCGCATGGCTGCTTCTCCTCTCGAATCACTTTCTATCTCTCTAATAAACTATCCCTTAATCCCCGTACCCGCGATGCCACCAACAATATAACGCTGTGCGAAGAAGAACACTGCTAGCGGCGGGATCGAGATTAGACAAGTAATGGCCATAATAGATTGCATATCAACGCCGAACATGCCCTTGAACTGTGACAATCCGAGCGTCAGTGTGTACTTCGATTGATCATTAAGGAAAATTAGCGGTCCGAGGTAATCATTCCAGCAACTCATAATTTGAAACACGCCGACTAGAATGAGCGAAGGCCCCATAAGCGGAACAATGATCCGCACAAGAATACCGAACTTGTTCGCTCCGTCGATGGTCGCCGCTTCATCCAATTCACGAGGAATCGTCAGAATAAACTGCCTCAGCAAGAAGATGAAGTAAGCCGAGCCAAACCACGAAGGAACGATAAGCGGTTTGAGCGTATTAATCCAGCCCATATAGTTAAACTCCATATACTGCGGAATCATCGTGACTTCCCAAGGGATCATCATTGTCGCGAGTACGACAAGAAACAGCTGATTGCGCCCCCTGAATTCAAATCTCGCGAACCCGTAGGCCACGAGTGTACAGGATATCAACTGGCCAATCGTAGACAACATCGTCACGATGACCGTATTTTTCAGGAATAAGTTAAAGGGCTGAATGGTCCACGCATCCGCGAAGTTACTGAATTTCCAAACAGAAGGAAACCATTTGGGCGGAAAAAGATACAGCTCCGATTGCGATTTGAGCGCTGTCGTCACCGCCCAGAAAAGCGGAGCGGCGAACAGCAGCGAGCAGAAGATCAACAGCGCATAAACGATGATCCGTTTCATGCAGATCTCCCCCTTCCGCCAGACTTGGAATTCTTCTGCGGCTTCCGCTTCATTTCGCCTTCATAGAACACCCAGGCCTCTGACGACTTGAATACAAGGAACGTCAGACTGAGCACAATAAGGAACATGAACCATGCATTTGCTGCGGAATAACCCATTTTGAAAAACTTGAATGCATTCTCGTACATATACATCGCGTAAAAATACGTTGAATTCATCGGGCCGCCTCCAGTGAGCAATAGTGCGAGGGTCAGCTGTTGGAAGGCCGCGATAATGGATGTAATGAGATTGAATAGAATCGTCGGGCTAAGCATCGGAATCGTAACGCTAATGAATTGTCTAATCTTCCCTGCGCCATCGATCGAAGCGGATTCGTAAAGATCCTTCGGTATTCCTTTCAGCCCTGCGAGAAAGACGAGCATCATCGAGCCTTGTCCCCATAGGCTGGCAACGACCATTGCCACTAGAGACCAGTGCGTATCATTCAACCAGTCCGGACCCTGCACACCGATGATCGACAGAAAATAATTCAGAATGCCGTAATCGCCGCTGTACACCCAAGACCAGATCATAGCCAAAGCAACGCCCGAGATTACAGAGGGCAGATAGAATGCTGTTCGAAAAATGGCACTGCCGCGAGTTTTCTGATTAAGCAAAATCGCAAGTCCCAGCGCAACCATAATATTGAGCGGTACAAACAGAGCAGCGAACTTGAGCGTAACGCCGAACGACTTCCAGAACAGCGGATCGTCCGTAAACATTTCTACATAATTGCCTAAACCGATAAAATGCACTTCTCCTACAATCGGCCAATCAAACAATGAGATGATAAGCGAGAACAACAACGGACCTAAAGTGAAAACGAGGAATCCGAAGATCCATGGAAAAATGAAGAGGTAGGGAGCAGCCCCACCCCAACTGCGTTTCCTTCTAGGCTTGAGGCTGGCCGTTTGTTCCCCTGCTTGCTGCGGGTAGGTCTGAGCCATCTCTTAACCTTCTTTCTGTAGAAACTGTAATGTTATTTCAAATAACGCTCGCTATCTTTGACCGCTTGATTCAATGCATCCTGCGCATTACTGCCATGCACGACTGCTTCTACTGCCGCAGATAGCTGTCTATTGACTTCATTCCACTTGGCATTGAGCAGGAATGCCGGTGTATTGTCGGAACGCTGCAGCATCGTGTAATACGGCTTGTACAAAGGATCCTGATCCTTCTTGAGCTCGTTCACGACACTTACTCTTACCGGCAAATCCGCTACGCGCATCTTGATCGCTTCATTGGAAACGTAATATTTGATAAATTCCCAAGCGAGATCCTTCTGCTTCGAATCCTTCGCAATGGATAATGCAGATTCGGCAACTACACCTTTGACCGGTTTGCCTGCGAAAGCTGGCATCTCCACGGTGCCTACATTAATGCCCGCTTGCTTGAACGATTCGAGCGGCCAGATGCCGCTTTCCCACATCGCGATTTTGCCGCCTTTGAAAATGTCCTCGCCGCTTTGTTGTCCTTTGCCGCCAGCTAGCACAGCTGAACCGTTCTTCACCATGTCGCCAAACATTTGAATGGCTCCAGCCGTTTCTTTACTGTTCATGAAACCATTTATCGTTTTGCCGTCATCTGAGATATAAGAGCCACCGTTACTCCAAACAAACCCTTGTAGATCATACGTATCGTTCTCGGCGCGAACACCGAAGCCATACTGCTTCTTCGCTTTATCCGTCAGTTTCTTGGAGATAGCTTGGAAGTCATCCCATGACCAGCCATCCTTCGGATAAGGGATCTTCGCATCATCAAACATCTTCTTGTTATAGTACACAACGCGAGTCGTGAAGCCCGCTGGAATCCCATAGAGTTTGCTATCGATTGTGGCATAATGGAATAATCCGCTGTAGAAATCATCCTTGTTCAGATCCTTATCCCCATTTGCGTAGCTATCAAGCGGCTCAAGTGACTGGTGATACGTTGGAAAATCCCACATGTACATCACATCCGGGGGATTCGTGGCGCCAAAGCCTGCGGCTAGCTTCTGGTCGAAACCGTCCGCGTAAGCTTCTACCTGAACCTTCGTTCCAGGATGGTTCGCTTCGAATTTCTTCGCAATATCCTGCTCGATCTTCAGCGCATCTCCGGTATCCCATGTGGCGAAACGAAGCGTTTTCACATTGGCAGAACCGTTACCGTTCGCAGGCTGTGTCGCCCCGCCGTTCGTGCTTTCGTTATTACCGCCGCATGCTGTAAGCGCGGTCATCGTTAAGGCAGTCGTAAGAACCATGAGTGAAATTTTCTTGTTCATTCTGTCAGCTCCCCTATCAGTGAGTGAGGTATATAATAATTGAACCGCTTTCATCATAACTAAAATGAAAGCGGTTCAAAACCGATAACTATTCGAATGTTTGTGCGTTTTTGTTCGATTCACGAGTGTAGGTGTCCTTCTGTTCGGACTATCCCGTCTTTTTGTTGTGCGCGGTAATGACTAGGCGTTTGGCCCGTGCAGCGCTTGAACCATTTACTGAAATATTTGCTATCGCCAAGCCCCGTGCGCTCGGCAATATCCTGCATCGTAAGTGACGTATCCTTCAATAATCCGTATGCCAGCTTGAGTTTCCTTTTGTATTGAAAAGCGACGAAGCTGTCTCCTACCGCTTTCTTGAACAGGATTGAGAAATGGCTTCGGCTAAGGCCAACCTGTCCCGCTACATCACTAACTGACCATTCCGCCGCTGGATGATCATGCAGCAATTTAACCGCTCGCCAGATCGCTTCTGGCCAATCCGCTGCAGATACGCCGTAGGTTTTCTCCAATTCCGCTTCTTTATGCAAGGCTAACAGTGATTGAAGCCGTTCTTCCGTACTTAAAAGCGGCCCTCTTCTGGCCCACTGTACCTTCGCACTCTCGCTCTTCTTCTCGACAAGCAAGCTATCCGCGGCATTCCGATGCGATTCTGGCACAATCCAGTAGCAGCGCTCCTCCCCATATGGAATAACCGCCCCTTCACAGAGCTGGCGATCTTCATCAACAGCTTCCTTCAAGAGATCAAGCCATGATGCCTCGCAGCCGGAAGTCTTGATCAGATAGATATAGACGGGCTCACCATGGAAGGACCACTCCTTGCGAGTACGCGCCTCCATCTCGCCAACGAGCTTGTCATTATGTCCGTTCAGCCAAGCATACAGCAAGGTACTAAGCCGTTCACCTCCGTCGTTTCCGCTTTCCTCAGAAACCAGAAGAGCCGATGCTGCAAGCTCACTTTGAAACTTCTCCAGCATCCCTTCCAGCTCTTCATCCTCGAAGGCGGTTTTGAGCAGATAGCCGGATGCTCCCAATTTGATCCCTTGCTGGGCATATTCGAAATCCCGGTGGCAGCTGAGCAGGATAATTCTCGTATCTGGAGCCGTTTCCTTTACTCTGCGAGACAATTCGATACCATCCATCTCAGGCATGACAATATCCGTAATAACCACTTGGGGCCGATGCTCCAGGAAGGCTTCCCAGGCTTTGCGGCCATTCGGGGCGTCCGCCACCACTTCCATCCCGTATTTATTCCAAGGGACGGTGGACCGAAGTCCCTTACGGACGATGCTTTCGTCGTCTGCTATTAACACCTTAATGATTTTGTTTGTCTCCATCCGGACTCTCCTCCTTCTTCGGCCACTCCATGATGATCGTTGTCCCTTCACCTTGGGTCGATTGCACCGTTAAGCCATACTGCAGGCCAAAATGCAGCTTGAATTTCTGATTTGCATTTTGCACGCCGAGCCCTCCCCTGCCCTTACGTTTCGCCATATTCGGCAAAAGTAGACCCTTCAGCTTATCCGCTGGAATACCAGCACCGTTATCAGATAGCGTGAGCAGTAAATGATTGCCTTCTTCCCGAACGCTTAACCGAATTACTCCTTTGCCGTCCTCGAATCCATGGAAGAAAATGTTCTCAAACAACGGCTGCAGCGTCATGCGAGGAATCAGATAGCGCCTCAGCAGCTCCTCGCATTCCAGTTCATACTCGAATGCGGGACCATAACGAATTTCCTGGATCTTCAGAAAATGCTCGATCATTCGAAGCTCTCGGCCAAGCGGGATCAGCTCCTGCGAAATATCCAAATTCCCTTCAAGCACCATCGTCAGATGGTACAGCATTTGACGGATATCCTCCGCTCCCTGCAGCCTCGCTTTCCATTGAATGGAGTTTAGCGTGTTGAACAGCAGATGCGGATTGATTTGATAATGGAAGGCCTTCAGCTCCGCTTCCTTCTTAAGACGCTCGCTCCGCTCAACCTCGCCAATTAACGATTGAATGCCGCTCACCATGCTGTTAAAGCTCGTATCCAGACTGCCAAGCTCATCTTTGGCTTCGACCTGCGTCCTCGTATGCAGCTTCCCGAAGCTTACCTTCTGCATCGCATCCTTAAGACGGCGAATTCGCGCTGTAAATCGGGAAGAGAACAAGTACGCCAGTCCAAAGGCCAGCAGACAGGAAGCAATAGCGACGATAATGGTATTTGACCTTATAATGCCAGAAGAGCGATAGAATGATGTGGCAGGCAGCCTCGCCTCGATGCTCCAGCCATTAACAGCAAGCGTTTTGTTCCAGACGATATCGCTATTTTGCGAGGTGAAGGCGGTTGCCGTCTCATAGATAATCCGTCCCTGCGGATCAGCTATTCTCAGGTGAGCCTTCGTATCATTCTCGAACAGCTGGAACATATGAAGCAGATCTTCAGCATTTTCTTCTATTAGAATTTTGCTGCCTCGCAGCGCTCCGTAAGGATTATTGATCGGAACAGCCAAGCCAAGCACCGGTATCCCGTTCTCAATTGTATCCTTCATTCCGTGATTCTGAGGGTAGAATCCCAGCCAATACTTACCAGCATAGGAATTCGACATCGCTTGCCACGCGGGGATACGACTAAGTTTAGAGACATCGAGATTATTTTCCCCATAATAATAGCCTGAGGGGGTAATAATATAGATGCCGATCGTTCGATCGGTTTTAAGCGCTTTCAGAAGGACTTCAAAATCATCCTTGTCCATGATCTCTTTATAAGTAGTCGGAACCTGTTCCCCCAGATCAACCCTCGCAGGATCAAGTAAATAGGAATAGATGGTCTCCGTCGTTTGATTCATTCGGTTCAGATAGGAGCTCGTCTGCTGTTCCAATTGCGCCACTGCGTTCTCGCCATATTTGCCAAACTGGGAATTAATGACCTTCGCGGACTGGTAATAGGACAAGGCCCCAAGCGAGAGCAGCGGAATAATCGTCACAATGAGAAAACAGAATAGCAGCTTGGTACGAATGCTCCGATAAGAGCCTGCCAGAAGGCGGACGTTGAGCTGCTTAAGCAAATAACCCATCATGATGGCGCTCCCCCTCTCGCTTTTCCTGCAAAATCATACTTGAAGTGTAGCATGGACCGCTTGGAGCGAACAATGAATCTTCTCCCTCTATTGGAAGTCCTGGGCGGCGGTAGGTTCAACATCTGCAAAGATTGCCTCCGAAACGTCAAAAGCACCTCCCCTCAGCCCGTTTTTGCGGCGTGGGGGAAGTGCAGCACTTCCTTAGTTTGTATACTCATTACCTAGGATCAGGAATACACTCGACGTCCAGGTAAAAGCCCGATCGCGCAAGCCTTGTCCCGTAATCGCGTCGAAATTCTCAGCCATTCCGCTGCGATCCAGCATCGAGCAGAATCGGCGTGAGACCTCCTCTGCCAGCTCACGATCTCCCGCTGCGGCGACCCCTTCCACAAGCAGCATAGTTGAGGGTGCCCAGATGGGGCCTCGCCAATAGCCGTCCGGATTATAGAAAGAACTATTCACGCTCTCTGTCGCCCATCCATTAGCTGTTAAGAAACGCCCTTCCTCCCTTAGCCCATTCAAAAGAGCTGTGCGGATCGGCTCAGGTAGACGTTTGCCCAGCAGAATCGGAACGAACAAGAGGAGACTGTCTCCTTCGGAAATCTCATGCGTACCAGAGCGGCAAGCCGTAAATCGGCCATCCTTCCAGAAATGGCTAATCATCTTTTCCAGTGTGCCCTCAGCAAGCCGTCGCCATTCGGTCGCTTCTTCCGTATGCCCGAGCAGTCCCGCGATTTCTGCCAAAAGCTCCGCTTGCAGAATAAGAAAGGCTGCTAAATCCGGGCTTTCGACCGGAATGCCATTATTGAAAGCCGTGCTGTTATCCCAGCCAGAGTCGTTGCCGTGATTGTATTGCGGAATTCCATCTCTATCGCCGTCGCGATAACGGAACCACCACTTCGTCCATTTGGACAGAGGTCCATAGACCTCACGAAGCTGCGCGTCCTTGATGTAGTCCGTTCTGGCCATCATCCAGGCAAGTGTCCACCCGTGTATGGGCGGTTTGTTACAGTTCCAGAGCTCATACTTATCATTGATAAAGTCAGGAATCAAGCCGCTCTCATCCTGCCGGTCGAAGAAGATCATGAATTGATCCCACGCCAGCTTCGGATCATGGCGAACAAGCGCCATCGCATTGAAGCAGTGATCCCAGCTCCATATATTCGTCATCCAGTTCTTCGACATATACATCGCTGGTCTGGTCAGACAGCCCTCTGCCGGAACAAAGCAGGACCAAGTGATATAGGCGGCCAGCTCTCGACTTTCTTCCCAGTGCTCTGGCAAGGGTAGACTGCGATCCAGCCACTGGTTAAATTCCTCTTTCACTTGTTTCACAGCATCGTCGAACGATTCCCATTCCGCTCTTGGCTCCCAAACCGTGCGGAATTCTTCAATGGCGAACTCGGAAATACCCGATTGGCCATCTGGCAGGAAATTCGCGATTACGTAGGAGCTTTTGATTTTGTCCCATGGTACTTCCATCTTCAGATCGCCAGTCAGCGCAGTCAGCATGAACCTGCATTCATGCGTAAAGCTGTTCACTTCCCAGCTGCTCGGCGCCGCTTGATACGCATAATCGTAAGCGGCTGTACGGAAGGTCAAGCGAATTCCGCATTTTCTCGTACGAACTCTGAATGTCCGGCGGTCAGAGATACAGATCTCAGCCGTTAAGCCTGCCGGCGATTCAAGCCGAATCCGCTCGGGGCAAGCTTCTGCCTTGAACGGCACGGAATGACCGCTTTCATCCAGCATATCAATATGGAACGCCTCGCCGAATTTATCATCGCCACCACGCACCGTGCGCAGATACAGGCCTTGTTGTCTATCTTGGGCTTCAGGCAGAATCGAGATCGCTAGGAAGGATTCTCTACGGCTGAAAGGTACAATGTTCAGGTCAAAGTTCATTTATCTATCTCCTCGTATAGTATTTCTTGAAGCTATTTGAATGCCAGTTTCCAGCCCCCGAGGGGGCTGGAAGGCCACTTCAAAATTTCCAGCAAATCGCACCTTGAAAATTAAAAAGGGACTGGACTTTCCGGCATGCCTCTGGACAATGGAACTTAGGGTCCATTCGGGGAAATTCTTATTTCTCCTGTAGCACTGTCTACTCTCAAAGTCTGTTTCTCCGGTATTCGTTTGAACTTCTTACCCGCTGGCTGTTCCCTTCGGTAGCCCATGCCCGGTTTTAGCAGGTCCGGGGCAGCTCATGGACCGAAGCGTGTTCTTATATGCGAGGGTGATTGATCTGCGAGTGCGCCGGAGGCATCCCGGAGAGTCCGTTCCCTGGATCCCCTGTAGAAAGGAGGAGATTCCACTTGAAGCTATTTGTCGGTATTGACGTTAGCTCGCAAGAGCTAGAAGCGTGTTTTATGAACTCGGACGGCGATAAGCTGGAATCGTTCAAAGTGAAAAACGACTTGCAGGGGGCTTCCCATCTGCGTGATCGTATCGTCATTGCGGTGGACAAGCATTCGTCTTCGGAAATACACATTGGGCTAGAAGCCACCTCGGTCTACAGCTGGCATCCCGCCATGTACATGCATGAAGATCCAGCGCTGAAAGAGCGAAAGACCAAAGTCTTTACGATCAATCCGAAGCTCGTCAGCAAGTTCAGAGAGGCTTACCCCGACCTAGACAAGACCGACCGTCTCGACGCATGGGTCATTGCAGACCGGCTTCGCTTCGGCAGACTGACGACCACCATCGTCATGCAGGAGCAGTATGTCGCACTTCAGCGCCTAACCCGGATGCGGTTTCACATGGTTCACAACTTGACTCGTGAGAAGCAATACTTCCTGCAGAACTTGTTCTACAAATGCAATGCCTTTACTACCGAAGTGGATAGCTCCGTTTTCGGCCACGCTCTCATGGAAATGCTCTCAGAGAAGTTCAGTCTAGATGACATCGCAACGATGGACGTCACTGATTTGGCTGACTACTTGCGAGATAAGGGACGCAATCGCTTCCCAGACCCAGAGAATGTCGCTCGCTGTATCCAGAAAGCCGCAAGAGCTTCTTACCGACTCTCAAAGGTTGTCGAGGATTCTATTGATCTTGTGCTCGGCACATCCATTCAAGCTATACGGAGTATCCAAGCCCAGCTCAAAGATCTCGACAAGGCCATAGAACGCATTCTTGAAAGCATGCCGGAGTCTAAATGCTTGCGCTCCGTTCCTGGCATTGACCGCGTTTACGCCGCCGGTATCCTCGCTGAAATCGGCAACATAGACCGATTCAACGACCAAGCCGCTGTGGCCAAGTACGCCGGTCTCACATGGCGCAGACACCAGTCCGGCCCGTTTGAAGCAGAAGACACTAAACGCATTAAATCCGGCAACCGTTTCCTTCGCTATTACCTGGTTGAAGCTGCCAACTCGGTGAAAAACCGCGATGATGAATTCGGTGAGTATTACCGGAAGAAATACAAGGAAGTACCCAAGCACCAACACAAACGCGCCCTCGTCTTAACGGCAAGAAAACTTGTGCGTCTGGTCGATGTACTGCTACGCAACGGCCAACTCTACACGCCTAGAAGGAAGGTGAATAGCGCGAAGGATTAACGCCTCCTTTGCCAAGGTCCTTCATTAATTCCCAGTAAAAATATGGTAATTAGACGTTTTTTCTACTGGGTTAGGTTTGATGCGCCCATTTTTCCTGGCTGAAACGCTTTATAGCCAAGATAATTTCCAATTCGTAAGAATCATGGGCTTGACATCATACCGCTGGACTTTACGGAACAGTATGCGCTTTCATTATACCGAAAGGAACGCTGCGGAAGAACCGACAGTTGTTTGTGATGGTTCGGGTATTTGTTGCGTGATGGAGGGTTGTGTGGTGAACAGGGGGCATTTTGTTCGGTTTCAGGGGTGATTTTGTTCGAATGTGTGAGGGCATTTACTAAAATCCTTTACAGATAAAGCTTTTAGTAATTCTGATGTGGACTTAGTACGTCCTTCTATATAGGCTTCCATGCTTTCATTCATCATTTGTCCAAGGTCAGGATTCGATTGGATATCCGCAGCAATGGAATTGTGATCTTCCTCTTGAAGAACGATAGTGAATTTTCCTTTTCCAGGAATAAAGACTTGGCGAACAGAATTCTCTCTGTTCATGTTTGATAACTGTTCCATTAAGTCTTCTGTAGTTCGAACTTCTTCCATTTAATCACCGCCAATCTAAATTTATATTTTCATCATACCATAGTAAACGCTGGAATAAACGAATCAAGTACTCGGCAAAGATGAGGATTGAACCGTTGGCCTCACCCATACAACTTAACCGAACGGATTGTCATAACGTTCCGAGTCATCACTTATGCAGGATGCTACTTTCCAACGGAACGATAAGCTCAAACACCTTAGCAATATCTTCTTGGCTTACATTGAAGTGCTCAAGCGTGCCTTGAAGATGCTTCGCGATGGCTTGGAAATGCTCACGTTGAAGGTTAAATCCCTGATGGGCCTTCTCCATGGATTTGCCCGTATACTGATTAGGTCCGCCGAGAGCAAAGCTAAGGAAATGGGCTTGATGCCTTCGCAGTCGGTCAAGGTCCGTATGCTCAAAAAAACGATTTACCGTTTCATCCTCCAACACGCGTTTGTAGAACTCATCTACTACCGGAGCTAACCCTTCTACTCCCCCGAACTTTGCATACAATGATTGTTCCATACTCGTTCCTCCTCGATCTCTTGTTACCCGCAAGTATAGCTGAATATGATGTTCAATACTGTGAACGGGTTACATTTTGCGATATTTGGGGAACTGTAGAGTAAAGGTTGTCCCTGCACCCTGATTGCTTGACACCTTGATGCTTCCGTCATGCTTCTGCATGATAAGATAGCAATATGACAAGCCAAGCCCGAAGTTCTCCTCCCTCTTCTTCGTTGAATAGAACGGATCAAAGATTTGCGCTTCGGCTTTCTTAGCCAATCCTTTTCCATTATCGGCAAAGTCGATCCGGATTCCGCTCTTGCCCTCATATATTCTTATTGCAAGTGCTCCGCCTTCACCCTCCATGGCATCTATCGCATTGCAGATTAAATTACTGAACACTTCCTGTAGATGGAGCTTATCGCACATCATATCGCCGACGAAGGAATAATCCGTGCTAACGGAAACTCGTTTACTTTCGAGCAGATAACGATTGGAATGCAGCGCATGTGTCATCATATCCATTAAGTTCGCCCCACCTTCCACAAGCTCCACGTCTTCAATTTGCTTCTGAATCCGTTTGACCATATGCATCACTTGCTTTGTTTCTGCCAAAATTCGTTCAATATCTTCGTCTATTTGTTCGCTGCGTTGGGCATGCACATGCTCCTTCACTCTTCCCGTCAGCATGTCAATGTTAGTTATACGATTCTTCACGGCATGGTTAAACATAGCGGCGCCAGATGCAAGTCCTTTTATCATCTGGTCATGCAGTTGTCTCTCGAATCTTATTCTCACCCCAAGTACTCCGAAACGAATTGCAGCAATGATAAAAAAAACAAAGCCGCACCAAACAACGATAGAGAGGTTCAAGTAGCCGTCAAACTTCTGATTCACAGCTCTGTTCATATGGTTGAATACGACAATGGCGATAATCGGCGGAACAAAGAAGCAGGACGTAATGAGCCGATATTTTCTCTTTACACGGTTCTTTTCCTTTAAATAAGAAGAAACAAGCAAGCAGCAGCCCCCCAAATAATAAGGAGCCGTCCATAAGAGCATGAGAATAAAATCAATCTGTATTTCAGGTCTCAACGGACTGACAAGCAGCGTTACAGCGATAGGCAGAGGAAGCACGTAAGCTAGTAATTTCTTGGTGTGGTGGGTTACAGCTTCGGAATAGGAGATTGCGAACATAACAAATCCGTATGGAGAACAAGCTTGAAGGATGAAGAAGAGGAAGCTGCGCAGTTCGGACTGGACAACCACATCGGAAAGACTACCTAAACCGGTAAAAAGCAAAAAAAGAACCGCCCACTTATTTGACTCCTGCTTCGGACCGTAATAATAAAGAAAACCAGCAAGCGACAGATCCAGGATGGCTGAATAAATCAATTTTATTCCCCCCGCCAACTAACTAACCCTACATCGATTATACGTTAGTTAATGTGGTTTGGAAATATTATACAATGCGAGATTTGGGTAAATGAATGGTGAATGTCGCTCCTGTCTCCTGCTTGCTCGCCACTTCTATTTTGCCCCCATGCTTCCGCATGACAAGATAACAATAGGACAGCCCTAGTCCAAAATTGTCCTCCTTATGCTTGGTGGAATAGAAGGGATCGAATATTTTAGGAACAGCTTCCTTGGCAACCCCTTTGCCATTATCGGTAAAATCTATCAAAATGTATTTTTTATTTTCATAGATAGTTATGGAGAGTGCCCCGTTTTCCCCTTCCATCGCATCAATCGCGTTGCGGAGCAAGTTGTTAAACACTTCTTGCAAATGCACCCTGTCGCACAGAATTTGAAATTGTGCAGTATCATTCATCGTGACAGAAATGCGTTTGTTTTCAAATAAATTTCTATTGGCATGCAGGGCATGGCTGACAATATCAATCAGATTGTCGGTATCCTCTATGATCTCTACCTCTTCGATTTGCTTCTGAATTCGTTTGATCATCTGCATCATTTGCTTGGATTCCGCCAGAATAAGCTCAACGTCGCCGTTGATATGTTCATATTGCAGCAGCCGGGAGGTTTCTTTCAACCGTGATGCTAACATGTCAATGTTGGTTATCCGATTCTTCAAGGTATGATTCAGCATGGCTGTGCCTGAAGCAACTCCCGTGATGGTTTGATCAAGCAATTGTTTCTCAAATTTGATTTTCACGCCAAACACGCCGAAGCGAATCGCGAACAAAATATTGATACTAAATACAATCGCTCCAGAAAGATAAAAGTACTCTACTTCATTCACTTGAAAGCCAAATACCCTAACAACATTGTATAACGCAAAATTAACGACAATGGATGGAACAATTACGCATGCAGCGACAAGGCGCAAGGTTTTCTTTTTGGTTTTTTTCTCCTTGATATAAGCAAAAATGAGCAAGAAGCAAGTGGTGAGATAGTATGGAGCATTCCATAATAATAACACTCTGTAATCAACCACAAGATCGGGCTGCTCAGCAGCGAAAGCACACATCATCACGATTGGGAAGAGCAGCCAGACAGCCAACCTGTTGTTCGTGCGACGACTCATCAATTCCGAGTCAACAATGGAGAACATGAGGAATCCATAAGGGGTAACGATCCCCTGCAGAACAATAATCAAAGGATTTGCCTTCGTTAGTGCCATATAAAGCGAGGAATTGCTCCATTGAGAGGATTTCATTGCGGGCAATATCACGTTGGCAATCAAATGTGCCAGATCGTATAGAGCGGCGAAGCTCATTGTGAATAGCAGCCATTTGATCGATTCTTTTTTCGGACCATAAATATACAATAAGGTAACCGCTATTAACCCTAATGTAGACATGTAACCCTCCGATCGTCAACAAGCTTAAAAACTAGTTACTTTATCTGACAACAGATGCTTGTTTTTAACGATAATCCGCTTCTTATTTACTACAATGATGTGATCTGCCTGCAGTTCAGTCAATACTTTCGATACCATTTCTCTCGTGCAGCCTACCATATCAGCAATTTGCTGCTGCGTTAATCGCAAGTTGATCATGATCGTTTGATTGAGCGTAATGCCATATTCCTCGGCTAAACAGAGCAGCTGTTTATAAATGCGTGTGCGTACGTCCAGGAATGTGATGTCATGAATGCGATCGTTGGCTCGCCGCAGCCGCTTGATTAGAATCGTTAGCAGCTTATAAGTAACTCCCGGATTCGTTTCAAGCAAGCCTTGTAAATTACGCCTCTCAATTGCTGCAAGTACTGCTTTGTCCACAACCTCCGCATTGGCCGAGCGACATTCACTTCCATCAAACAATGACATTTCCCCAAAAACATCGCCTTCCTGGAGGGTAGACAGCACAAACTTCTTGCCATTATCGAATCGATTGATTTCCACCGTTCCCGAGAGAACAATATACAATTCATCCCCAATATCACCTTCCATGAAAATAAACGAGTTCTGATCGTACCTCTTTTCACTCATATATTGAGAGGTATGCTCCATGTCACTCGTAGTGAAGTCATCAAAGAATGATAGTGATTTCAATCGCTCTACGTTCATCGGAACACCTTCCTTCATTCCTTCATACTTACTTCTGATAGTATGAACTTTTGATCATAAAAAAAAATACTCAATGAATAGAGTATTTAATCGAATATAATTCTATGGTATAATATTTAACTTTTTAGCCAAATCTACAATTTCACTTGTGTTTTGTTTTTTAAGACGTAACCATTCCAGGTAGGGAAACTTCCCCTTCAATAACTTACTTACTTTAAAAATCTCATTGTTGATCGATTGCTCCGTATAGAATAGCTCATCCGCTATTTGGCTGCGATCATACCCCTCGCTTAGCAAGCGAAGAACTTGCACCTGAAGCTTGGTGATTTGCGATTTTAATTGCTGCTCCTGGGTATTAATCAATTGATTAACCAGCTTCCGCGCCGATGAGTGATGGATTCCCGATTTCTTAGTATGAGCTTGACGAATGGCTTCTGGAATATCACTGTAATATTCCTTCGTAATATAATTGACTACCCGACCGAATGTCATGGCTTGTAGAACCACTTCTTCTAAATCAAATGAAGATAGAATGATGATCTTCAAATCGAACCCTAGCCACTGCGATTCGAGCGCTACATTTAATCCCCCTTGGTAGTCTCCGGAAAGGTTCATATCCAGCAGCAGCACATCGATGGCTGCGGTTCTCAATAGTTCCATTAAATCAGCTTTGGTCCCCGATACACCAACTACCTCGAGATCCGCTTCTTTACCTATATAATCGGATAATAGATCTAGAAATACAGGATCGTCATCACATATACAAACACGAATGGTCATTCATTTCCACCCCATACTGGATAACAATTCGCTAAATAATGATCTATCTCCTTCTTTCCTTTTCCTACAATTAACCCTCATTCTTGTCTATCTATTCCTCACTCACCAACATAATAGAATGATATATCTTGAATGGACGGTACACCTTCCGAGTTCACAATGGTAAGAACGACGCTTCGAACTTTAATCGCAGGAATTCGGATAATCGCCTTGTGGCCAATATTTTGTCCCTCATAAATCGTAATCGGCCGATGCGATTTCTCGGTAATTATGCTGATTTGAAAGTTTCGGACCTGTTCGCCAAGCGTTAAATCTTCTTGAATAACAATATGGTCAAGCAAATGCGGAAGAGTTGGCTCATAAACCCATTCCAGTTCGTTATGCGTACATTGTTTCAAGGTTGCAATAGGGTTCTCAAATCTTCTGCGAATTTCCGATCCCATCGCTTTTAATTGACTTGTGTCTTTAGCCGGCAATAATCCTTGTCGATCAGGACCAATATTCAGCAGCAGGTTAGCACCCCGTCCTACGGAATAATAGTACAAGCCCATGAGCTGATCCAGACTTTTGACGGTATGCTCATCCTGATCGCTATAGAACCAATTCGCCCGCATCTGAACATCGCATTCAGCCGGCAGCCACAATTGTTCCCCTAATGCTTCTTTCTCTTCGGTTAATATTGAAAATTCAGTCGCATCCACCACATTCCAGCAAGGAAGCGGCGCAATACCATCCTCATTCCCTACCCAGCGAAAATCAGGATCTCCCATATTAAAAATTAATAGATTCGGTTGAAGACGGCGAATTTCTCCGATAATTCGTTCCCAATCGTATTCATGATCTTCAGAACCGCAGCCGTCGAACCAAAGGATATCAATGTCTCCGTAGTTGCCTAACAACTCTGTAATTTGATTAACAAAATAATCATCATAAGCCTGTGCGTTCTGATTATAGAAACCCGCAGACCCGTCAAATGGAGAATAGTATAATCCAGGTTTCACATCATATTTACGACAAGCATCAATGAACGCCTTAACGACATCCCCTTTCCCCTCTTTCCAAGGCGATTGTGCGACGGAGAAGTTCGTATACTTGGAGGGCCAGTTAGAGAACCCATCATGGTGTTTAGCCGTAAGTACGGCATAATTCATTCCCGCTTCTTTCGCTGTACGTATCCATTGCTCACAATCCAAATCGGTCGGGTTAAATAACGAAGGGGACATTTCTCTTTCATCAAAATCAACATAACCCTCATAAAAGGTTCTCAGACCAAAATGCACAAACAATCCAAACTCCCACGCCTGATAGGCGAGCTGTTTCGGGGTTGGTTTTATCATCGAATTAAATTTCATTTAAGCACCTCTTATCTTATTTTTGTATAGCTGGATCGATCTTCGATTTTCACATTATGCGAAACTTCAATAAAGCTCTTAATCGCTAAGCTGCATATAGGAAACTAGCGGTTTATGATCAGAAGCTTCAAAGTTATCAACAACATAAATCGCATTCATCGTCCAGTTGTTTGACTCCCGGTACAGGATGTAATCGATTTGATGGATAGGTAATTGAGAAGGCTCCGTGAGCAAGGTTTGACCTAAACTCTCAAGCATCCAATCCTTTTGGAATGCTGTTAATGTAGCACTTGTAGGCGTATCGTTCAGGTCCCCACAAAGCATCGCTGGTTTGCGAGGGAGGGATGCACAATACGTTTCAATCCTGCTTACCGATTCGGTTCGGCTTTGTTCATTGTCCCAATCCAGATGAGTAACAATAAGGGTTATTGATTTCCTAGTACCGTAAATCTCGGTAATATCGGCATCAACGAATAAGGCCGCACGCGGTTCGTTACCTGGAAGAGGGAGATTTCTCAAAACATGGAGTGGATATTTGGATAAAATGGCATTCCCATATTCTCCTCCGTCGTGATAAATGGCTCTCCCGAATACATAATTACTCATTCGAGTTAAGTTCGCTAACGAGGCAGTTTGGTCCACTTTACCGGAACGATTCATGTTCATATCCACTTCCTGCAGAAGTACAAAATCAGGTTCCTCCCCCTTGATTACAGAGGCTATTCGATATAAATCCAATGCGTCATCCGTTCCCACACCGCCATGAATATTATAAGTCATTACTTTTAATACAGGCGCCGCACCCCTAAGAGGCTCACTATTCATTGCCATCCCTCTCCCCTTCTCCATTAGTTGGAATCGTGTAAATTCGGATAATGCTATTATTGCATGGCGCTTATGCTGTTGGTTTATTTTCAAGTGAACTGCTCATATAATCCATGCAACTGATCATGAATTGCATTTCCCCCTCATTTTAATCATGGTAATTTAGAGTGAATCGTACGAGTGTGTAAACGGAGGCCCTTATAATGAGTAATGCAAACGTTAACAATGCAGCTCCCCTAGTCATTCCGAGCTTACTAGAATGGACGGGAGAAATAGGGACATTTCAGTTAAAGGATTCCGCGCAAATCGTCGTAGATTCCCTATTCAGTACGGAGCTTAAGCACACAGCAGCCGCATTAAAGGATGACCTGACTACAGTTACCGGCCATGATGCTGCAATTATCTACGCCAATTCCGCTCAAGCCGGGGACCTCTTCTTGACCTTAAGTACGGATGATGGTGGTATTGGAGATGAAGGGTATTTGCTGGAACTGCAGCCGAGTTCTTCACCCGCGTGAAGCAAATTGGAGACGAACCCTCCGTTAGCAATGCAGGCTCAACACAAAAAATAAGTGCTTTATAAATGCGAATCATTATGCGAAGCAGGTCGCTACGCTGACGGATCATTCTTACGATCGCTGTTGTCTCCCTATTTCTTGATTCTATCCCTTAAGGGTAGAAATCCGGAGACAAAGGCGAACGCTATCGCTTCTTCAGAACGATTCCGTCCGCTTCGCTTTTGTTTCGTGATGGCATACACTGATTATGGTATAGAACCATAATTGCAAAAAGAAAAAGCTATCCCTCAAGTAGCTTGTTTAGCTGTTTGAAGGATAGCTCTTGATGTAACACCTGCTGATTTAAATCAGTTCAGACTTTTTCAGAAGTCTCTGAATAATTGTTGCCACCTCTGCTCTAGAGATGTAGGCCTGTGGAGCAAGTTCAGTGCTGTTTCTTCCAGTAACGACTCCCGCTTGCAGACAGTCTGCAATGCTGATCTTCGCCCATTCCGAAACGTTCTTAGCATCTGTAAATGTGCCCAGCAGCTCGTCAAGCGGTGTATATTTACAATTCCATACCGCTATATCCCATGGCACGATAACCCTTTATTCTTTTCTTGTACATGCTCATGAGAAGAGGTACCTGGATATCGACATAATCGTATATCTGAACATCTTGTTTGTTAGCATGTGATCGGTGTAATCTCCCTGCGTATTGCTGCAAGCTTCCTTTCCATGAGATCGGATGAACTAAAAACAACGTATCTAGCCTAGCATCGTCGAATCCTTCCCCAATCAATTTACCCGTAGCAATAAAAACTCGCTCTTCCGTGTCAGTTATGTTAGCTATCCGTTGCCGGAGTTCCTCTCGCTGCTTTTTACCCATCCCGCCACGCAACACGATCACATTCTTCGCGAACTTTTCCAGTTTCTTTTCAAAATACTCAACATGGGTTGTTCGCTCTGCAAGAAGAATTGGTGATCTTCCTTGATTTAAACATTTTAATAGATCATCGAAAATTAATTCATTCCTTATTTCATCTTCTACTAACAACTGATAAATAGTCTGTATAGAAGGACCGGGAATACCGGGCATCTGAGTAGGTAATTGGAACGATGTATACCTTGGCACTACCTTATGCTCAAAACCTCTCACTAAAGCCTGGGATTTCGCATCAATTCTAGTTCGAATGGGACCACACTGCATAAGTACAATAGGTTGATGTCCATCCTGCCTAGTTGGAGTAGCCGTAAGACCAACGACATATTTGGCATTAGTCTTTTTCAACACTTGTTCGAAACTAAATGCCGAAACATGATGACATTCGTCGACAATGATTTGTCCGTACTCAGTTAAGTAATCCTTTATTTTTCCTTTATTGTTCAAGCTTTGAATGACGGCAATATCTATAATACCCGTTCGTTTCTCCTTCCCGCCCCCTATGACACCGATATCTTTTGAATGTAAATTTAGAAAAGTACTTAATCTTTCCTTCCACTGATCCATCAATTCTCGCCGATGCACCAACACTAAGGTGTTCACTTTTCTGGAAGCGATAATTGAAGCTGCAACTACCGTTTTTCCAAAAGCTGTTGTAGCAGAAAGAATACCCGTATCATGAGCTAGGATTGATCTAGCCGCGGCATCCTGCAAGGTCGATAGTTGTCCTGAAAAATGTAAGTCCACTTCTATTCCCTTGTATCTCTCATCAGTTATCGATAATTCAACACCATACTTCATAAAAAAATTCGAAACTAATTGCAGACAACCTCTAGGAAGAGCAATATGCTTAAGAAAGTCCTCTGCACAACCTATGACACGGGGTTTTCCAAAAGTAGGTAACCGCATGGCCTGGGTTTTATAAAAATCAGGATTTTGAAAGGAAGCAAGCCGCCCAATTCGATTTATCATCCATGCTGATAATCCATTCTTTTCAATATAGATCATATTAGATAGAATGATATGAACCTTCGATGGCAGTGTCATCTCCTTATCTTTTTCATCAAAATCAATTTGCTTATTTTCCCACGGTCTATCTTCTTCTTCCTCTTCCCAAATACCCACGTTTAACACCTTTGAACTCCTTGTAAGCTCTTGTAGTTTACTCTCAACTTGAGATAAACTCATTTTTCTTAAACCAGATAAGAAGCTCCACTGATCTTCATAGGGAGTAAAATTCTCGTCTACGAAAACACTGTTTCCTTCTTTCCGAGGGCCTCCTTGCAAAGGTAGAGCTATCAAATTGCCAAACCCACCTTTTGGAAGCGTATCTTGATTAGGAAATAGACGGTCGTAGGAATCCAGACCAAGCTCATATCTGTTCTCCATTGTTTTGGTTAAAAGAACACAGCCGAATTTCCGAGCTAAACTTGCTTCAGCAGGCTGCTCAAAAAATATCCATATATGCCCCCCATTTCCTGAACGGGAACGTTCCAACGCAACAGGTATCTGAAGATCTTCACAGGTTTTCATGACAGCGGCCGCATCCTGCATCCAATTTTGTTTATCAAAATCAATTGCTAGAAACCAACAAGTTTCATCTTGGAGCATCGGGTAAACTCCGATAGTACGATTAATCTTTGCATCAAGATGACTTGATATAATCTCATCCGTTATGGAGAGAAACTCTCTATGAGAGCACTCCGAACATTTTATTTGAGGTTTCTTACAAACAAAAGACCATTCATTCCCACATGCTGGCGAATACCCTGATTTCCCTGTTTTACTTTCCCATCTATTGGGATATACGTCTTCACGACCACGAAATAGATTACGAAATAAAGCAATCTTTTCACTCGGAGTAGAGTAAATATGGACGTTGCCCTTTTCAGGTTCTTTCTTGGCAATACGTTCATTAATCACAACCGCATCATTAGCAATAGGAGATCGACTAAAACCAATCGTCTCAGAATCATCTTTTGTAATATCAGCAAACTTTTGCTTCAATTGATGATTCTCCTGATTCAAGCGTTCAATTTCCTTCAGGGCAAGCACAAGCCTTTTTTCCAGGTCCTTCATATTCCCTCCGGTAAGCGAACGTTTGTAAGACTAATTTATCAAATGAATGTGAATATGAATATTAGAGACTAGAGTATCACGATTAGCCAAAATATAGCAGCACAAACTATAAAAAGCCGCCCACTCACATTAAATCGTGACAATAGGCGGTGGCTTTATTATTATAAAGAATCTATATTTTTATTAAAGATATTCCGAGTTCATTATGGACAAAGTTCATGTCGGAATCTCTTGATATTAGAGATAATTCATTAACCAGTGCAGTGGCTATAATGATGGCATCTGGGGTCTTTAGCTTTCGTCCCATACCTTTTTGATCCCTTCGAATAGTTCCAGCCAGCTTGGCAATTTCAGATGTTACCTCTATACATCTTTTAGATGTAAATAGTTTTTCTGCCCGCAATTGTTCCTCTGGTTTTAAGCCTGCAAATACCTCGCACTCTGTTATTGTAGAAAGATAAATCGGCATTTTATCTCTTGAGGATTGCTGGATAAAATTGATTACAGTATCCTCATTAATAAGAATTGCAATCGCAATATTCGTGTCAAGCAAGTAACCGCTATTCATGAATCCCATTCCTCGCGTGATCTATTCACTTCTTCGAGTAGTTCTCTACCTCTTTCAGGTGATAACGTCCCAGCTGCTTCAAGAAGATCATCAATGGAATAATCATCCTCTTGAGCTTCGACTGTTTGTTTTTCAAGATCTATGAGAACACGGGCATTATATATATTTAATTTTTGAAGCATCAATTTAATTGCACTTGCCGTTTGATAATCAATTTTTTTGGGAATCATGTTTATCCCTCCAACGCAATTTGATAAATCCATTATATCACACAGTTTAAAGTTTCAACTAACAATGATATCTCTTCCCTTATCCTCGCCTTAAGTGAAAGAATGGGCCACATGCACTCTTTCCGAATTCCGGTAGGATTTATGATATGCGAGTCAACCGACATGATGCGCCAAAGAAGGAGCTTGAAGTGTACGGGAAGCGCTGGCGAATTGAAGTGTTTTTCGCAAAGCCAAGCAAGAACTTGGCTTTGAAAAGTGCCACTCTAGATCCGAAGCACTCCAGCAAGCACATTTGGAGTTACTTTTTGCTGTGGAAATGCTACTAGCCTATATTTTATGACAAGTAAACAAAGAAAAAGAGTAGAAAAAGAGCTACCCCTCAAGCCACTTGTTCAGCTGCTTGAAGGATAGCTCTTGATGTAAGACCTGTTGATTTAAATCAGTTCAGACTTTTTCAGAAGTCTCTGAATAATTGTTGCCACCTCTGCTCTAGAGATGTAGGCTTGTGGAGCAAGTTCAGTGCTGTTTCTTCCAGTAACGACTCCCGCTTGCAGACAGTCTGCGATGCTGATCTTCGCCCATTCCGAAACGTTCTTTGCATCTGTAAATGCACCCAGCAGTTCGTCTAGCGGTTTGGACTGGAGTTTAGCTTTAAGACCCGTAATCTTCATCGCTTTGGCAATAATCGTCATCGCCTGTTCTCTCGTAATTTTGTCCATCGGACGGAAAGTACCGTCTTCGAATCCACTGATCAAGTTATACGAGTAAGCCGTTTGAATAGCACTGCTGTACCACTCCGAAGACTTCACGTC
Source organism: Paenibacillus baekrokdamisoli (assembly GCF_003945345.1). Classification (GTDB taxonomy): domain Bacteria; phylum Bacillota; class Bacilli; order Paenibacillales; family Paenibacillaceae; genus Paenibacillus_Z; species Paenibacillus_Z baekrokdamisoli. The sequence continues at coordinate 4,228,524 of NZ_AP019308.1, forward strand.
AGAGAATGGAGCAGCTCCATCTTCAAGCTTCAGTCCCAATCCCCGAACCATAATCGCGGCAAACTCCGCGCGTGTAATGTCTTGATCCGGATTAAAGTTATCACTGCCAATACCGCTAATGATCATTCTCGATCCCATGTCATTCACGGCATCTTTTGACCAATGCTGAGCAACATCCTTGAATGCAATCGGATGCCAAACGATGGCGTACGTACTGTTCGTTAAGCTTTTCACTTTGGCGTAGTACTTACCGTCATTAGTGATGATCCTTGTCGGTACATGACGCACGGTTCCATCCGGTTCTACCACGATTCCTGTGGTGATTTTATTAGGATCCACACCTTCAGGAATGGCAATTGTTCTTTCCATATAAGCTTTGAATTTCGACAACTCAATCGTGATATCCCCATAGGATACTTTCACCGTAAAGTTGATCGGCGGAGCTACGATAGTGAAATGACCCTTAACCGCTGAGTTCTCAACAATCTTCATGCTCTCCGCTGTTGGTGCAGCAATTTCAAATTGCACTTTAATATCTTGAAGCGCTACGCTCTTCCCAAGCTGTTTCAATATAGCGTTCATATCAATTTGCTGTGCGGGTATTGTGTAACTAGCGTTCTCGGTTTTGATTTCCAAAATCGACTGCTTTTGATCCATGTTATTGACCATCCGACCGTTCAAGTCCCAGACAACAACATCAGACTTTATAAGGACTGGAATCGTAATCACAGCATGCTGACCAGCTGTCGCTAGCCTATCTTCCAGTTTGTTCTCGTCAATGGTTACGGTTGTGACTGTTTGATCATGTACTTTGGTTGTTGTCGCTGTGCCTGCACTCTCCACTTTGCCATTGACCAGAACATCAACATTAGTAGTCACTGATGTGGTCGGCTGTCCAGTGTAAACAGGAGCAGGAGCAGGAAGGGTCACAGTCGAACTCGTCAATGGAGTCAAGCCTGTTGCATCAAAGGCAAGTTGGGCTCCGTTTACATTCGCTGCGTTCGCTGCTTTCAGACCCGTAAAGGTCGCTACGCCGGAGCTTGCCGTTACGCTCGTAGTTCCTGTAAGCGTCCATGAGCCTGCATCCTTTTTCGATACAGTGATCACGGTCGAACTATCACCTACGCTCGTGTTTCCATAGGCATCAAGAAGCGTAATCACTGGCTGCTGCGCAAACACGCCTCCATTACTTGCAGGTGCTGTAAGGTCAGTTGTCAGTTTCATCGATGACGCAATTCCTGCCGCCGGCGTGATACTAAGTGTATTCGCAGCCGGAGTCGCTACTCCGGCTATGCTGATTCCAATCGTCTGTGCCGAAGCTTTGTTCAGTTTGAGGTTCGCGGTCGCTGCACCGTTTGTGAAAGTCACGCTAATCGTATTCGGCGATGCAGTTAGAGCTGTTCCATTAAAGCTGCCATAGGAGCCATCCGGTGCTACTGTATATCCTGAGATCGTCACGTCAGTAGCTCCGTTAAAAGTCGTATCCGTGTTCCCCAGAGCATCCTTCACCGTTAAGGTGATCGCATTATCCTCACCCGTAATCGGTGTCAATGCAGCTGCTGCTGCCGCTGCTGTCTGCGCAGGTGCAGGTGCCGGTAGGGTCACGGTCGAGCTCGTCAATGGAGTCAAACCTGTTGCATCAAAGGCAAGCTGGGCTCCGCTTACACTCGCTGCGTTGGCTGCTTTTAGGTCAGTAAAGGTTACTACGCCAGAGCTTGCCGTTGCGGTCATAGTTCCTGTAAGTGTCCATGAGCCTGCATCCTCCTTCGATACGGTGATCACGGTCGAACTATCGCCTACGCTCGTGTTTCCATAGGCATCAAGAAGCGTAATCACTGGCTGCTGCGCAAACGCGCCTCCATTACTTGCAGGTTCTATAAGGTCAGTTGTCAGTTTCATCGATGACGCAATGCCTGCCACCGGCGTGATACTAATTGTATTCGTAGCTGGAGTCGCTACTCCGTCTATGCTGATTCCAATCGTCTGTGCCGAAGCTTTGTTCAGTTTGAGGTTCGCTGTCGCTACACCGTTTGTGAAGCTAACACTAATCGTGTTCGGCAACGCACTTAGAGCTGTCCCATTAAAGCTGCCATAGGAGCCGTCCGGTGCCTCTGTATATCCTGAGACCGTCACGTCTTTAGCTCCGCTAAAAGTCGTATCCGTGTTCCCAAGAGCGTTCTTCACCGTTAAGGTGATCGCATTATCCTCACCCGTAATCGGTGTCAATGCAGCTGCTGCTGCCGCTGCTGTCTGCGCAGGTGCAGGTGCCGGAAGGGTCACGGTCGAGCTCGTCAATGGAGTCAAACCGGCAGTATCAAAGGCAAGCTGCGCCCCACTTACACTCGCTGTATTGGCTGTTCCAAGATCAGTAAAGGTCGCTATGCCGGAGCTTGCCGTTGCGGTCATAGTTCCTGTAAGTGTCCAGGAGCCTGCATCCTTCTTCGATACGGTGATCACGGTCGTAATATCGCCTACACTCGTGTTTCCATAGGTATCACGAAGCGTAATCACTGGCTGCTGCGCAAACACGCCTCCATTACTTGCAGGTGCTGTAAGGTCAGTTGTCAGTTTCATCGATGACGCAATGCCTGCCACCGGCGTGATACTAATTGTATTCGTAGCTGGAGTCGCTACTCCGTCTATGCTGATTCCAATCGTCTGTGCCGAAGCTTTGTTCAGTTTGAGGTTCGCTGTCGCTACACCGTTTGTGAAGCTAACACTAATCGTGTTCGGCAACGCACTTAGAGCTGTCCCATTAAAGCTGCCATAGGAGCCGTCCGGTGCCTCTGTATATCCTGAGACCGTCACGTCTTTAGCTCCGCTAAAAGTCGTATCCGTGTTCCCAAGAGCGTTCTTCACCGTTAAGGTGATCGCATTATCCTCACCCGTAATCGGCGTCAATGCAGCTGCTGCTGCCGCTGCTGTCTGCGCAGGTGCAGGTGCCGGAAGGGTCACGGTCGAGCTCGTCAATGGAGTCAAACCGGCAGTATCAAAGGCAAGCTGCGCTCCGCTGACGCTCGCTGTATTAGCTGTTTCAAGATTAGTAAAGGTTGCTACGCCCGAGATTGCCTTAACGGTCGTAGTTCCTGCAAGTGTCCACGAGCCTGCATCCTTCTTCGATACAGTAATCTCAGTCGTACTATCGCCTACGCTCGTGTTTTCATAGGCATCAAGAAGCGTAATCACTGGCTGCTGCGCAAACATGCCTCCATTACTTGCAGGTGCTGTAAGGTCAGTTGTCAGTTTCATCGATGACGCAATGCCTGCCACCGGCGTGATACTAATTGTATTCGTAGCTGGAGTCGCTACTCCGTCTATGCTGATTCCAATCGTCTGCAGCGAAGCTTTGTTCAGTTTGAGGTTCGCTGTCGCTACACCGTTCGTGAAAGTCACGCTAATTGTGTTCGGTGATACGGTGAATGTCGTTCCATTAAAGCTGCCATAAGAGCCATCGGGCGCCTGTGTATATCCCGAGATCGTCACATCATAGACTCCGCTAAAAGTCGTATCCGTGTTCCCCAGAGAGTTCTTCACCGTTAAGGTGATCGCGTCGTTCACACCCGTAATCGGCGTCAATGCAGCTGCCGATGCACCTGCAGTCTGCGCAGGTGCAGGTGCCGGAAGGGTCACGGTCGAGCTCGTCAATGGAGTCAAACCGGCAGTATCAAAGGCAAGCTGCGCTCCGCTTACACTCGCTGTATTGGCTGTTCCAAGATCAGTAAAGGTCGCTATGCCGGAGCTTGCCGTTGCGGTCATAGTTCCTGTAAGTGTCCAGGAGCCTGCATCCTTCTTCGATACGGTGATCACGGTCGTAATATCGCCTACACTCGTGTTTCCATAGGTATCACGAAGCGTAATCACTGGCTGCTGCGCAAACACGCCTCCATTACTTGCAGGTGCTGTAAGGTCAGTTGTCAGTTTCATCGATGACGCAATGCCTGCCACCGGCGTGATACTAATTGTATTCGTAGCTGGAGTCGCTACTCCGTCTATGCTGATTCCAATCGTCTGCAGCGAAGCTTTGTTCAGTTTGAGGTTCGCTGTCGCTACACCGTTCGTGAAAGTCACGCTAATTGTGTTCGGTGATACGGTGAGAGTCGTTCCATTAAAGCTGCCATAAGAGCCATCGGGCGCCTGTGTATATCCCGAGATCGTCACATCATAGATTCCGCTAAAAGTCGTATCCGTGTTCCCCAGAGAGTTCTTCACCGTTAAGGTGATCGCGTCGTTCACACCCGTAATTGGTGTCAATGCAGCTGCCGATGCACCTGCAGTCTGCGCAGGTGCAGGTGCCGGAAGGGTCACGGTCGAGCTCGTCACTTGAGCCAAACCCGCTGCATCAAAGGCAAGCTGCGCTCCGCTGACGCTCGCTGTATTGGCTGCTTTCAGGCTAGTAAAGGTCACTACCCCTGAGCTTGCCGTCGCGGTCATAGTTCCTGCAAGTGTCCACGAGCCTGCATCCTTCTTCGATACAGTAATCTCAGTCGTACTATCGCCTACGCTCGTGTTTTCATAGGCATCAAGAAGCGTAATCACTGGCTGCTGCGCAAACATGCCTCCATTACTTGTAGGTGCTGTAAGGTCAGTTGTCAGCTCCATCGATGACGCGCTGCCTGCCACCGGCGTGATGCTGAGTGTATTCGCAGCAGAAGTCGCTACTCCAGCTATGCTGAACCCAATCGTCTGCAACGAAGCTTTGTTCAGTTTGAGGTTCGCTGTCGCTACACCGTTCGTGAAAGTCACGCTAATTGTGTTCGGTGATACGGTGAGAGTCGTTCCATTAAAGCTGCCATAAGAGCCATCGGGCGCCTGTGTATATCCCGAGATCGTCACATCATAGACTCCGCTAAAAGTCGTATCCGTGTTCCCAAGAGAGTTCTTCACCGTTAAGGTGATCGCATCGTTCACACCCGTTATTGGTGTCAATGCAGCTGCCGATGCACCTGCAGTCTGTGCAGGTGCAGGTGCCGGAAGGGTCACGGTCGAGCTCGTCACTTGAGCCAAACCCGCTGCATCAAAGGCTAGCTGCGCTCCGCTTACACTCGCTGTATTGGCTGCTTTCAGGCTAGTAAAGGTCACTACCCCTGAGCTTGCCGTCGCGGTCATAGTTCCTGCAAGTGTCCACGAGCCTGCATCCTTCTTCGATGCAGTAATCACCGTGCTATTATCGCCTGAGCTCGTGTTTCCATAGGTATCGCGAAGCGTGATCACTGGCTGCTGCGCAAACACGCTTCCATTACTTGCAGGTGCAGTAAGGGCAGTTGTTAACGCCATCGATGACGCACTACCTGCTGCCGGCGTAATGCTGAGTGTATTTGTAGCCGGAGTCGTTACTCCTGTTATGTTAAATCCAATCATCTGTATCGAAGCTTTGTTCAGTTTGAGGTTCGCTGTCGCTACACCGTTTGTGAAAGTAACACTAATCGTGTTCGGTGATGCGGTGAGAGCTGCCCCATTAAAACTGCCATAGGAGCCATCTGGTGCCACTGTATATCCTGAGATCGCCACGTTTTTAGGTCCATTAAAAGTTGTATCCGTGTTCCCCAGAGAGTTCTTCACCGTTAAGGTGATCGCATCGTTCACACCTACTACCGGTGTCGATGTAGCTGCCGATGCGGCTGCTGTATGTGCAGGTGCAGGTAAGGTCGTAAAGGTCTGATCGCTACCAGTAGTGGTTCCCACGTTGTTCACGGCCTTAACTCGGTAATGATAAGTTGTATTTGATAACAAGCTTGAGAGGGACAAGGATGCCGGTGTACTGCCTGAACCTGCAGCAATCGTACCCCCAGTAGTCGCTGCTGTAGTAGTACCGTAGCTAGCGGTTGTACCGTACTCAAAGCTAACGGTAGTGTCAGTTCCGTTGTCATCAACCGTACCGTTCAGTGTCGCTCCCGTGGGAGAAATACCACTCGCGGCACTTGTTGCAGCAGTGGGAGCAACTACAATCGCAATATTATTGATACCAATCCAACTAAAAGTGGATACTGGAATTGGCCTATAAATTCGAGCTTCATCAATGTTCTTAAAGTTGGCATTCGAACTAAGATCTGCATGCACATAATCTTCATTTGTATTCCCAATGAAACTGACTGGAGCGCCTACTGGACTACCATTACTGTAAGCCTGAATATTAAAGGTACCCCCATCCCAATCCCCCCAATCGTTAAAATCCAAAGAAGACATCGAAAAATTAATAGATGACGACGAACTTTTAATGGATATTCCATAACTACCGTTAGGTGGTGCAACCATAGGGGGAACACCCCAAGCATCTGTCATATCGTGATACTCCATACTAGATCCACTTGGAATATGACCACTTACATCAACGGGAGAAATCTGAATTACTATATTTGCAATATCTGCTGATCCACCCTGTCCATCTGTAACTGTCGAACCACTGATACCTGTACTATTTTTAAATGTTATCGTACGGGATCCCACTGCAGCATCCACAGGGAGATTAAGAAAACAAAACACTGCAAGGAAGCAGATTAGAGTCACACCAAGAGTTATCTTCACGGATTTAATTGAAAGGACCCTTTCGTTCCTTCTCTTTTTTTCATTTAATCTAACTAGTTTCATAAAAACCTCCTAGAATATGTAACTGTTTAAACGCAGGGAGACCTGATGCTCTGTGGTTAAGCGCGCGCACACACCGATAACTCTATCCTTGCTAAAACGATCATCCCCCTTTAATTGATATTCGTTCGCAATCCCCATAATAACGTTAGATCATACAACACTTCACTTTTTTTATCCAAAAAAAGTCATTTATATTAGTTCGACATGCCTATAAAAACCCCTTCTTTTTCGCCAAATTTTGCAAGTTTCTTCAACAAAAATAACTCAAGCATGTTGCCGCTTGAGCTACTAATAATGTTTCTTTATTTATCAGTTCCGCTTGTCTATCAGATTGATAATGATCTTAAAATCTGAATCTAATGTTATCTGCTTGTTTTACTTCCTGCTTTACTTCCTTTTTTAAACCACTCGGACTTGGGCTTGCGCACCGGGTTTGCTTTGGATTTAGCAGGCTTTTGGGGTTTTTGGACTGCTGATATCGATGGTCTATCCGCCTTTACAGGCTGCGTTCTACTCATCATTGGATAGGGATGGTCTTTCACTTCAGGAATGGTCTTCCCAATCAATTTCTCAATATCCCTGCGATACGGAATTTCGTCAACTTCGCAAAAGGAGATCGCGATCCCGCTCATTCCTGCTCTACCGGTACGGCCAATTCGATGAACGTAGGTCTCTGGAATATTAGGGAGATTCATGTTGATTACATGCGAAAGCTCCTCAATATCAATTCCTCTTGCCGCGATATCCGTCGCTACCAATACTCGCGTTACGCCACTCCGGAAATTGCTCAATGCACTCTGGCGGGCATTCTGAGATTTGTTTCCATGAATGGCCTGAGCGGCAATATTCACTGCAGTCAACTCGCGCACAACACGGTCAGCACCATGCTTGGTACGAGTGAATACCAGTGCCGAAACAATGGATTTATCTTGTAAAAGGTGATTCAATTGTTTTTGCTTGTTTTCCTTATCTACTAAATAAATAGATTGCTTTATTCGATCCACAGTAGAAGACACCGGAGTAATCTCTACTTTCACTGGATTAACGAGCAGCGCTTTGACCATCTTGGATATTTCTGGGGGCATCGTTGCCGAGAAGAAAAGCGTTTGTCTTTTGCTTGGCAATTTGGTGATGATCTTCTTCACATCATGAATAAAGCCCATATCGAGCATTCTGTCAGCTTCATCCAGTACTAATATTTTGACATGTTTCAAATCAATATGCTTTTGATTGATTAAATCGATGAGTCTGCCCGGAGTTGCAATAATAATATCTGCACCTTGCTTTAGCGCCCGCTCCTGTACTCTTTGCGAAACGCCGCCAACGATAGCAGAACAACGCAATTGGGTGTATTGACTATATGCCTGAATGTTATCAGCAATCTGAAGAGCAAGCTCTCTTGTCGGTGTTAAAATCAATGAGCGAATATGGCGCCCCGTATTCGGTCTCATTTGCTGCTCACTTAATAGCTGGACAATCGGCACAGCAAATGCAGCCGTCTTCCCTGTTCCAGTTTGAGCACAGCCAAGTAAATCTTTACCGGCTAACACAGCTGGAATCGCCTGTTCCTGTATGGGGGTCGGCGTAGTATAGTTCTCTTTGCTTAAAGCTTTTAAGATAGCGGGTATAAGATTCAAATCATTAAATGTCATTTTGTCTCCTTCATATATATGCGTAACTTTTAATACTCTTGAAAACGACTCCACAAACCGTTCCATTACGTCATAACACATAAGGATAACACATATGAGTGTATAAAAAGAAGCGTAAGAAGGAACAACAGAGAGAATTCCTTCTCCCTGTCATTCGATACTAATCCCAGCGGGCTTTCACCCCACTTTTTATCTCTGTATATCCATTATATTACGCCTCATTCAATAGCTTCTTTAGTGTGGCAATATCGTTAACCGACACTAACTGCTCAAGATGATCAAATATCCTTTTCTCATCCCAGTTCCACCATTGAAGCTCCAACAATAATGGAATCATCTCATCACTGAATCGCTTCTTAATAACGTTGGCTGGATTGCCGCCAACAATGGTATACGGTTCAACGTTCTTTACAACCGTTGAATTCGCTGCAACAATTGCACCGTCGCCAATTTTTACCCCCGGCATAATCGTGACATGTTGTCCCAGCCATACATCATTACCAATTAAAGTATCGCCTTTGAAAGGCAACTGCTCTATCGTTGGAGTGACCTTTTCCCAACCGCCGGCAAAAATATTGAAAGGATATGTTGTCAAACCATCCATCCGATGATTAGCACCATTCATAATAAAAGTAACCCCTTCAGCCAGGGCGCAGAACTTACCGATGATCAACTTATCACCTAAGAAGTCATAATGATGCAGAATATTGTCATAGAAATTCTCTGGTGAGTTTGTATTATCGCTGTAGTATGTATAATCACCAATCTCAACGTTTGACCTGCTTGGTAGATTCTTAATGTAACAAACGGTTTTAATATTTTCATTTGGATAAAGCTTATTTCGATCCGGAGCTATTGTCATACTTACACTTCCTCTCTATACGTTGTTGCCTGACTGTCTGTTACGTTTCATATCACGAAGCAATAATTTACCCGTTGCTTCGCTGACTGCAAGGAGTGTGATGGTGCGGAACGCTTGCGGATTGACGATAGGAATTGCTTTTAAAAGAGGGTTGCTAATGTGCGCTGCAATCATTTCGGGAACAATACTAATCCCTGCACCGGCAGCTACATAGCCAAGGATAAAATCACCAAATGGAATCTCACTCTTAATAAAAGGACTCGTACCCTGCTCGGCATAAAGTGAGGACACGCATTTGCGAATGCTGCAAGCAGGCGGGTACATAATCTGGGGTTCGTTTTTGATTTGTTCTAGGGTTAGGGAGTTTAAGGCGGATAGGGGATGGCTGATGGGCAGCACCACATAAAATGACTCGGAAAACAGCTCCCTGCTCCAGAAAAAGCTTGATTCGTATAAAGTATCAATGATGGCTGCATCGATGGTATGATCACGGAGCATGTCCACTAATTGTTCGGAAGTGTTCTGAACGGTGAGATCAACATGAATGCCTTTGGATTCCAAGTCAAAAATAGCCTTCGGAACATAGTAAGCAGACAAGCTGGGAAGTGTTCCTAGTTTTATTTTTTTGCTGCCTGTTAAGGAGTGAATTTCGTTCTGAATCGCTTCAAGCTCGGACAGAACATGAGGAATACGCTGATAAAGCAGCTTGCCAGCCTCCGTCAGCTCAACTCCAGCAGCAGATCGAATGAATAAGGATGTGCCATAAAAAGCTTCCATTTTGCGTATCTGCTTGCTTATTGCAGGATGAGATAGGTTAAGCTTTTCGCTGGCTTTGGCCATACTTTTAAGCTGTGCTGTTACTAAGAAACTTTTAAACACATCCAGATTCATGAAATGTACCTCGCTGTCATTAACATCCTAATACAAGAATATCACACTCCAGTAATTAGGGGTGAAACCATTGGTTGCATCTCTGCAATTATTCTGAAATTCCCGCACTCCTCTTCGGCTGATATGATGTCCTCAGCAGCAGATAAGCAAACACCTACGCTGTAAGTTTCTAGGGAGGAATCAAACATGAAGATCAGTGTAATCGGAACAGGACGTATGGGAAAAGGGTTAGTACAAGTGCTGAGCCCCTTTGTTGAGAAAATAATGTGGGGATCGCGTTCCAGCGAAAAGGTGCTGGGCCTAGTGGAAGCAGGCAAGTATGAACACGTAAAGCCGGTTGAGACTACAGAGGCTCTTCAAGCAGATATTATTATTCATTCTTTATGGTTTCGGGATCTGCAGCCTTGGGCCATAGCGAATGAAAAGACGCTCGCCGGCAAAATCCTCGTTGATATCTCGAATCCTTTCACGGAGGATTTCAAAGATTTTACATTGGATTGGGGAACCTCAGCCGCAGAAGAACTGCAGCGCCTGTTACCTAATACAACTGTTGTCGGTGCGTTCAAGAATACGTTTTTTAAAGTGCTGGAGCAACCGATTTATCAAGGCCAGCAGAGTGATATCTATGTAACTGGAGATGATGAATCTGCCAAGAGGATCGTTATGGACTTGCTTGATCCTATTCCATTTCGTGTTCTTGACGGTGGACGACTTATGAATAATCGGACGATTGAACGAATGACGCTTTTTGAGCGGGAAGTGGCTATTCGATATGGGAATTATCCTTACATTTCCTATCGCATGTTTGGTATTGGCAACTAAATGGCCGCAGACAACGCATGGCCACAGACGACGCATTGTATTATTTTGCAAAATGCATTATAATACGTTTAAACAATTAAGCATTAGAACGGAGTGAGCCATGAACGAATTTACCGGCAATCAGAAGGCCATTCATATTTTCGAGAATCTAAGCCCCTATTTTCAAGGCTTGGGAGACCCCATTCGTCAGCAGATCATAGCGCTGCTGATCGACAAAGAGAGTATGAATGTGACGCAAATCGCTGAGCATATTCCGATGTCGCGGCCTACCGTCTCTCATCACCTGAAAATATTACGGCAAGCAGGGCTGCTTACGGTTCAGAAAAAGGGAACAGAAATGTACTACAGGCTTGAGTTTAACGATGCGATATCGCTTATGAAACAGCTTGTCCAATTCGTGGAAGAGGAATGCCAGTACTAGTGCCATCAACTTGGCTAGTACAATGACATTCCTATTTTTAAAAGCATTACGTTCAATAAATTAAACATATAAACATTTAAACGGAGGTTGGTTTTATGAATAGAAAGAAGGTTCTTATTGTGGGGGGATACGGTGCCGTGGGCGTACAGATCGCCCAAATATTACATGATCGGCACCCCGATCTGGATATTGCACTGGGAGGAAGATCACTGGGAAAAGCAGCACCTTTCGAGTCAGAACGAGTCCAAACAGTCGTTGTTGATACTAATGCGGAAGATCCGCTGCTTCATGCAGGTGACAATGTGTCGCTGATCATTAACTCCGTCAACGATCTGCAGGATCGGCTGCTTCTGTCTGCAGTTAGAAGAAAGATTCCACTCATCGACGTTACGCGGTGGACGGAGATATTCGAACAATCGATCGCCAAATTGAAGAACACAGAGCTTCATGCTCCTGTCGTGCTGTCTTCCGGATGGATGGCGGGAACTGCTTCACTGTTCGCCATGCTGCAGTCGGCCTCACTTCAGAACGTCGCCATCAATATTCATGCGCTTTACTCGCTGCGGGACAAAGCAGGACCTGATTCCGCGGCGTATATGGATCGTATGACCATTCCATTCCATATTAAGGAATCACAGGGAAGTCGTCTTGTATTTCCAATGACCGATCCGGTCAAAGTGCAATTTCCAAACGGATACGCAACAAAATGCTATCGACTCGACACCCCGGATCATGTGACCCTGCCCAAGGCAGGCCATGTCGACACAGCCAGCTTCCGCATCTCCTTCGACAGCAAAGCATCCACCTACACGCTTGTCGGACTGGTCAAGAGCGGAATATTGAAGATGATCAGCGGTGATCGATTCCGTTCGTTTAGACGAAGTCTGCTCTACAATCCGGGTACTGGCAGTGCACATCACGTCCTCATTCACCTTAAGGGCCGTGATCATAATGGGCGCTGGGTTGAACGGAGGATCGCGATTACTGATCCGCTTGGTCAGACTCATCTCACCGCCTTAGGAGCTGCCGTCCAAGCAGAAAAGCTATTGCGATTACCAGAGGACGAACCGCTGGCTCCAGGCATTTATTATCCAGAAGACCTTCCTGATGCGCGGATGGACACCACTGCAATTATCAACTTTTTCAAACAATATGGGGTCCTTATCTCTCACTAATGATCTATAGTTAATCTGCGTTGCAATTATGTATCGTTATAGAAAGCAAATAAGAGCGAGACGATAAGCATTAGCTTATTATCTCGCTCTTCTTGTTAATGCTCAAAGTCAGGAATCCGGCGATATCCCCTTCATACAAGTTTATCCACTGTCCAGCTTATCGTACAATTACTCGCCTTCGATCATTCCGTAATAGCGTCCCATCCAGCTCCAACAGAAGACTAGATCAGTCATGCACAATCCTTTGCTGGCCCAATTTGAATCAAGTTGTAGGGATCGTGGATATTTTTACATGAAAAAAATCCCTCTCTAGGGAAAGAGAGGGCAAACCCACAATAACTTCTCACTTCGTATTTCCGTTCCAAACTAACTGTGAACAACACTCCACGTGCTGGAGATGACATCTTTGTGCTAGGCCTCCTCTAAAATAGCCTTTTTATCGATTAGATCAATCGATCAGCGGTAAATTAAGAACTCAGCTCATCAGTTTTGTTTACATCTAGAATATCCAAAAGAAAAACAAATATTGGAACACCAATTATTAATCCCCATACCCCTAAATAATGTTCCGAAAAAATTAAGATAACAAAACTATAAAACATCGGCAATTTAGTTTTTGAAGACATAAATCTTGGGTTAAGGAAATAACTCTCTATCAAATGAATCACAATTATCATAATACCAACATAGACAATCATCATTACTCCACCAATTTGAAGACCAATTAAGGAGAGTGGAATCATTGAGATAATTACGCCAACAACAGGAATCAAACTGAGTATGAATACTGTAATTGATAAAGCGAATAAATATGGGAAACCCAATATCCACAGACCAATTGTTGTTAGTAGAGTGTTAGTAATTGCGATAAGAAATTGAGCCTCAATTACCTTGCCAAATGAGACAACAAATTTCTTCCCGAAATACTCTGCTTCGTTATAAAACCAAGATATTTTACTTGTCTTGAATTTTGAAGTAAACCTCACAATCCTCTCCTTTTCAAGTAAGAAAAAGAGACTCAGCAACAATGATAAGAAGAATGTTTTTCCCCAGTCACTTAATTTGAGTAAAAATCCAAATCCTTGTTGTGCATATGATTGTAAATCTAAACTATCTAAGGCACTAGTAATACTATCTGGTAGAGAATTAAATTCTGGTGAATTAGACAGTTTTATTAACTCATTTGATACTGCTTTAATCTGATCAACAATTTTCGGTAGCAAATTCGAGATACCAGCAACAAACACTATTATAAGAAGCACATAAATAATAATTATTACTGCTTGGTAATTTATCTTAAAAAATCTATTTATAATCCTTCTAACATTGCTTTGTAGACTATTCATGATGTAGGTAATCAGTAAAGTTAGCAGTATTAGATTTAACATGCTTTGGAGACTAATTAATAAAACGCATATTAATAGTAGTATGGAGAATCTTCTAAACGTTATTGATGATAATATCCCTTTGATATACTCCATTAGCTTTTTTGCTCCTCACTTTAATAAATATAACTACTACAGCCAACCAACCATAACCAAGCTATTGTAATAGACTCGTATGTACCCTGATATATTATATTATACGGCTTGAGGGACTGCTTTCTGCACCCAAGCTCCGATCTTCACGGAATCTGAGAAAGTCAGCTCCACTCCTGCTTCTTGTGGCTTCAACGCAAGTTGTTTTATAGAGTCATTGACTGCCCATGCCTTGCTAAATATGCTTCCTTCTCTTTATAATCCGGCATTATACTTCCAACACGTCTCCAAAAGGATCGATCATGATTCATATGAAGCAGATGACATAGTTCATGGATGATTACATAATCGATCACTTCAATTGGAGCCATGGCAAGGCGATAGTTAAAGGTTAAATTTTTATTTGAACTGCAGCTTCCCCACTTGGTTTTCGACTCTACAACCTCAATGGTTTTGGGCTTTACTCGCAGTTGGTCTTGATATCTACTTATCCGTTCTCCTATTATCTTCTTGCAGCTTGAAATATAGAACTTCTTGAGATTCTTCTTAAGCTCCTCTTCATTTAACTCTTCAGTCTCGATTAACTCATGAAGAAAATATTCTTTCCCCAGATGAAGGAACTTTCCCTGATCTTGATACTCTCTGGTCTTAGGGGCTTTTCGAGCCTCCGCAAGTTGATGCGTCTTCTCCAGTATCCATTTGCCATGATGCTCCACAGCTCTTATGATAGTCTCTTCACTTGTTTCATTGGGGACTTTAACCATTATAATGCCTGCCGTGTCAATATGAATGGAAATCTTCTTCCTAATTCCGTATTGAACATGAAATTCTATTATTGTATTATCCATTTCAATTTTCATAACAACCATCATTTCTATAAGGTTATTTCTAATTCATCAATGCTCGCTGAGCTCACATGCATGATTGATATCATTTTATATATTACCATAAGCGAGAGATGCAGGTCCTTTTCCACTCCAACGACTCCATAAACGTACAGAGATTGGAACAGCAAACAGGGAAGGCGAATGATTATTCATTCGGCCTGCCCTGTTCTGTTACGAATTCATCAACCGACAGGCGGAGCAATCGGAAGCTTAACAGTTATTGTCGTGCCTTCCCCAAGCGTGCTCTTCACTTGAATGCTTCCATGATGAAGAGAGACCATTTTCTTAACGATGGCAAGCCCCAGACCGTTGCCGTTATTGCTGCGATTTCGCGACTTGTCTGCTTTATAGAAGCGTTCGAAAATGGGGTTAAGTTCCTCCGGTGAAATGCCGATCCCCGTATCGGTAATAGACACTTCAACTTCATTGGACTGGTGACTCATACGGATATGGATCATTCCACCGTCCGGCGTGAATTTAATACTGTTCCCGATTATATTCATCCAGATTTGATTAAGCAGATCCGCGTCGGCTGTTATTTTGGCAGCAGCTGGTAGCTCCAGGTCAATACGAATGTTTTTGGCCGACCATTGAGGTTCGCATGTGACAACAATTTGCCTGATTTGCTCCACAAGATTAAACGTCACCGGTTCAAAAGGATGATGTTCCGAGTCCAGAGAAGCGAGTTTAAGTAAATTATCGCCAAGCCGGGACAATCGTCCACTTTCTGCAATAATGATGTCCAGGTAATACACACGATCACCTTCGGCAACCAGGTTATTGTACTTTAAAGCCTTTGCAAAGCCGGAGATGGATGTGAGCGGTGTCTGAATTTCATGAGATACATTGGAAACAAAATCCTGCCTCATCTGCTCCAACTGCTTAAGCTCACTGGCCATTTCATTAAAGCTCTGAGCCAACTCTCCCATTTCATCTGTGCGTTTCAATTTTAATTCCACGTCAAAATCGCCCTTCGCCAGTCGTTTGGTCGCTTTTTTCAACACTTTGAGAGGGTTCACCAAATATCTGGCGGCAATGAGAATACACAAGCTTCCAATCAACAGTGCGAGTAGCAGAACAATAAGCACCATGCGATTGATCATATTTTCGTTCT
Source organism: Paenibacillus baekrokdamisoli (assembly GCF_003945345.1). Classification (GTDB taxonomy): domain Bacteria; phylum Bacillota; class Bacilli; order Paenibacillales; family Paenibacillaceae; genus Paenibacillus_Z; species Paenibacillus_Z baekrokdamisoli. The sequence continues at coordinate 4,244,411 of NZ_AP019308.1, forward strand.
GAGAGGAATTTTGTAAAAACATCGCATGCTGCTTCCCGTCGAAAGAAAAGGGGATACCGATGAATGCATCTTCTTCCTTGGCTATCGAGCGGTAATATTTACCCTGCAGCACTTTTTGAATCGCTTTGGGTGGAACTTGGATGATATTATTTTTCTCCAAACCGTAGAAGGTTTCTTCTCCAGCATCATTGAATAAATGAATCTGATAAGCAGATAGCTTCACCATACGTTTGATGTAGGTATCCGTATCTTTAGGTTTCGTCTGTTCATAGAGCTGAATGATTTCCTCACCTGCTGCAATCATGTCATTCTGCCCTACTTCGTTAATTTCTTTCTTGAATACAGCAAGTCCGATCAGAGTGGACGTAAGCAGGCTAAAGATAATGACGGCCAGAAACGTAAGAATGACGCGGGCATACAAGGTTTTTATCATGGTGTTACTAACCTGTACCCGAGACTGCGAGCTGCTTCAATTTGAAAATGCTGCGTATCAGCGACAAACTTCTCCCTTATCCGCTTGATGTGGACATCGACAGTCCGGTCATCACCTTCATAATTCATCCCCCAAATCTGCGTGATGAGCTGTTCCCGAGTGAATATTTGACCTGGATGGCTGGCCAGCAAAAACAGCAGTTCGAATTCCTTCAAAGGCAGATTCAGCACTTCGTCTCCCCGAATGACTTGATAAGACCGGCGATTCAGCATGATCCCGCCCAACTGTACGGTCTGGGAGGAAACGATCATAGAACGTTTCAGCAGCGCCTTTACCCTCATTACAAGTTCCATCGGGTCGAACGGTTTCGTCAGATAATCATCCGTTCCAAGCTGGAAGCCCTTCACCTTCTGTGCCGCTTCCGCTTTGACCGTCACCATCAAGAGAGGGATATTCGAATCCCGCTGCCTGATCTCTCTACATAAATCCCAACCGTTCATTACCGGCATCATAATGTCAAGGATCACCAGATCTATCCGAGAATCCTCTATAATGGAGAGGGCTTCGGAACCGTTTGTTGCCTCTACGAGTTCAAACCCTTCATTTCGCAGGAACAAGGACATCAGCTCACGAATGCGAGCGTCATCATCCGCGATAAGTATTGTGGCCATGAGAACGATACCCCCTATCAAATTCTAACATGACAATTTGCACATCTATAGAATGAGCAGGTTCATTATATCGTTAATTGCGCTGCCTTGAAAACTTCCTGCTGAGAATCGGCCGCCATCAGAAGATGGTCATCCCGATTAACAAGGATGACCATCTTCTGATCTGCCAGCGACTCTAATTTCAACCAAACTGCCATCCTAGTAAGTTCCAGTGGTAGAAAAACAGACTCAAAGCCATCGCGGCAAGCACCACAAGCGTGTAATACACCCGCATGAATACATTCCAATATTTATCTCTCCATGCCATAATAGCCGATAGAATCATCGCCACAGTCAATCCAACAAAAATAATGGGCATAACCAGAACTAATTTTACGGAAATGGAAATGTGGCTCAGTCGTTCTAATGTGTCCATATTCATAATGAAAGTAACGATCAGTATGCAGGTTATTAGTCCCCAAACTGCAGTAGCCGCAGAGAGCCAAGCTGCCCGCTTTTGCGGTGCTTCCATCTTGTTAACTGCGCGTATTCGGAAAGCAAATCCGATTAATCCAACGATAAACAGTACAATTGAGCTGCCAAGCAGGGGAAACCAGAACTTCGTTTCATCAATTAAGTGCGCACGCTCGAGCGGCAAGAACGTGAGAAAGTCAAACATCATTTCAGTGACTTCTCCTGATGCATTGGTGCGGAAGCCGATCTGATGCGGGCCTCCAACTTGCTGGAACAAATCCTGTCCAATCGGAACGTACAGCATTTGTTCTTCTCCCTGTCCAATGGCCAACTTGTTATCGGATATGGATATGTTCATCTCAGTCATAAAACCATAAAATTTATCTATATCACTGTAGTTGCGGCGAGTGAACTTATAGGAGCCGGCATATTTCCCGATTATTTCTGCAATGTTGGCGGGCATAGGCGGGAGTTTGACTTCCGGCGCCGGGAAATAGTGGTCGAAAAAGGCTTGTAACATCCCTTCCGCAGCCACTCCACCATCACCGCCGCTATAGGATACAAAAATACCGATTTGCTTATCGGGAACGAGATAAAGTTCCGTACTGAACAGTGTGTCGGCGCCGCCATGAGAAATCAAACGATGTCCGTTGACATTTAGCTCGAAAAAGCCAAGATCTATACCCGGTAAACGTTTATCGAACTGGAACGCCGTCGAATGCATTAATTTGGCGGTTTCCGGCTTCAGAATCTGCTTGTTTTCGTAGCGCCCTTCATTGAGGTGGGCCATCATGAAATGGGCCATATCGAGCGCAGAGACCGACCCCGATCCGGCGGGGCGGAAGCCACCCTCAAACGTAGGCGGTTTGCTGACAAAACTACCGTTCTCACTAGCATAGCCAAGCACTTTATAAGGGTCTAAAGACGCCGGTATAGGTTCCTTAACTGTCGCATATTTCATGTCGAGCGGTTCGAAAATGTTTTTTTGAATATAGTCATCATAAGGCACGCCGCTAACCTCTTCAACAATCAATCCCGCCAAAGAAGCGCCATAGTTGGAATAGGATACCTTCTCGCCTGGCGGCCGAATCCGTGCCAGCATGTGCTTGGAAAGCGTATCGGAAATCGACACGGGCAGTTTCTTCGGATCTGTGGTGATCTGATAGCCGACACCTCCTTCTTCGAACCCCGCAGTATGGGTTAAGAGATGGCGTAACGTGATGGGCTGCTTATAAGTATCCGGTATCTTCACCGTTTTCAAGTATTTGTTGACGTCCGTATCGAGGTCAAGTTTGCCCTGCTCGACCAATTGCATCACCGCTGTCCAGGTGAACAGCTTCGTTGTCGAAGCGATCCGGAACAGGCTGGTTTCAGGGTCTATGGGGACGTTTTTTTCGATGTTAGAATGTCCATAACCTTGGGCGAACAGGAGCTTGTTATCCTTCACAATGGAGATGACTGCCCCTGGAATTTTGAATAGATCCATACTCGATTTCATCTCTTTGTTGACGAACGCCTCAACCTCGGCGGAGTTGTTCAGATCCCCAGGCGCTTCATCCGGTTTAACAGCTTGCTGCGAAGTCGTCTCGGAAGCTGCCGCAGAGACCGGTTCCTGTACCCAGAAGAAGCTCGATCCAATTCCAATTACCAAGAAGGATAGTAAAAGCAGCCCGGCTACAAATTTCTTTTTCCTTAAATCCGGAAAGGTAAACATCTTAGTTGTCGACATCATAAGCCCCCAAAATTCATCGTATTTGTGATTCACACCATTCTCCCGACTTTCCTTGTACCTTTTTTGCACCAAACATTTCCACGACTTTCTTTGGAAAGCTTATCAAAAAGTTATGAACGGACAGTGAACACTTACAACTTTTATTAGGGGCCTGATTAAACACAATCACTGAGCAAAGATGCAAATTGGCAAACTAAAGGGGAAGGCAACTTTGCCTTCCCCTCTTGGCCTATTGTAATCCAGCACATCTGTAATGAATTCTAATCAGCAGATATATACTGAAATACTCCTACCGTTACAAGAAAAATCATCAAGTAAATGAAAATCATGATCAAGACCAAGACACCGAATCTTTTTTTCTTGTGTACTACCTTTTCTTTAATCAAGGAAAGTAAGCTGTTTTTTTGTGCCTCTGTTACACATCGGAGTGGAAGAATCTGCGCCGAACGATCTGTGATAAAGAAATACATTGCATTCTTGGTAGTGATTACTTGTCTTAAGTCGTTCCATTTTATAAGAGCACTCATTGATTCAGATGCAAGTCTTATTCCTTCCTCACTAAATTCATAGCTTTTCGTTTCTTGAATAAATTTATTGTTGTAGCTTTTCTTTGCACTTCTGTATGTAACGATCGGTATTAATATCATGAATAACAACCAAAACCAAACCACTCCCGGAACAGAGAAATAACCCTGATTACTAATAATAGATATCCACGAAACCAGTATAATAAAAGTAACTGTTAGTAGAATAGCCATCGCACTTTTCCTGAACAAATAGCCAAAATTAAATTGCACGAGATCCTTGCTTGTTAGTTTAACTTCGACTGATATATCTCTTGTATGATTCAATATAACTCACCCTTCAAATTCTATTTAGCCATTTGGTCTTGCAAGGATCGGTAGAGTAGAATCCCTCTATGTTGCGGCATGCCGCTCTTCGGGTGCTTGGTCATAGGCTCCAGTTCCACGTATTCACGGAATACAACATCACCACTCAGCTCTGCTCCCTGCCATTTAATCAGATTTCGGACAACATATTGCACATGCTGGCTGTTCGATGCATCCGGTATGAAACAAGCTTCTTCCCATTCATGCTTACGAGACTTCGCATAGTCCTTAATCATAATCGGCTTACATATTCCTCAGGTGTATTGACGAGGTTGAGATTCTTGAACTTCAGGGTATCATGAACAGTTGTGATTATATACCTTAATAGTGACATTCTATCACACAATTTTTCTTATTTGGATAAAATTTCTCAATATATACCGCCATTTCATTGTTCCATCAAAATCCAGATCCTTTTCTGATTGCGCAACGACGACATAAACCATGCGATCTCCAGCAATTTTATAAATGAACTGCTTCGTGTAGCCTCATATGCTGCGACTCCTGAGATTGACGAGACGAATTGCTCTTGTTACAGGACAAGGCAAATAAGAGGGAGACGATAAGCATCCGCTTATTATCCCCCTCTTATGACAATATACTGCACTCTCATACACTACTATTTATTCATCTAGATCCATAGCAGCTACACTGTCTAGCAAAGTAGAATACCCTTGTACATGAAGCCATAACGAATCCCGTACTTTGGGCACATAACAGAAGAAGGATCCGCCGCAGCGGATCCTTCACCTGAGTTAATGCTAAGTTTTGAATATGTATCGGATAATGTCGCAGTATCTTCAATTAAATCTATGTTTTCTGGTTGTGGCTTAGTAGACTCGCTAACAATTGAGTTATCATAAAACAGAAGATTTTTTACTTATTGACAAGAAATCAAAATATTTACCATTGTCAATCCTGCAAATATAGATGATAAGGCCAAAAATGTATAAAATAATAAATTATTTTTATTCATATTTTTAATAGAAGAAACTAGTAGAAAAATAAATAACCCGAAATAAACTGCAATAATAATCTCCATTTTATCCTCCAATAAAAAATAATAGAAGTAGAATATTCTACTTCTATTATTATACTATAAAACCGAATTTTATTGGGTCCAATTCCACTGGTACGCAATATCAGGCGATTTATCATAATTTGTACTTCCTGCGATTTCAATCGTCACAGAACCAGTTATTGGATTGAAGCTAAGCGATCCAGTAACTGCACCTTGTTTATGGAAGTAGTCAGCAACGGCAGCCGAGCTCATTTTTTGTCCAGGAGTGGTGATAGCTTTTTGGATAGCAACTTCTCCCCATCCTTTGTGTTCCTCTGTTGAGAAGTTGTTACCTGTAAGTCCGTTGTCATCTTTACAAGTCGGTGATATGTAGCTTTGTATAATATCTGCAGACCAGCCAATGCCTTTTTTAATAGTGTAATCTGTGTAAGTACTGATATTTCCAGTTGCTTTCTCACAGTACGTATGAGGTAATTGATTTCCATTATGGATGGCTTTGTAATTATATACAGCTGTGGCGGGGATAGCATCAAAGTCGTCGGACCAAGAAATCCCGAACTTATCGGTCAGAGTGTAGTTTGGTTGATACTTCCAATCCCAATAGTAGTCTAACAAAAATTTCTTATATCCAGATGGTGCTGTGATAGAACTTCCTACTAAGCTTCCTGTAAAGTTTGCTAACGATCTTGGAGCAACGGTTAGCGACAACTGTCCATCCTTACCTTCAACAAGATTTCCAACCGTTTCTTCGATGCCTACAAAAGTGCCCTGATTATTGTACAGGTTCACTTTTGTGTCGAGTTCAAATAAAGAAATAACATTTGCAGGATACCCGGCGGAGGTGAGGTAAGCATTAAGTTCTGCTTCTGTCGGTTGCGCGCTAGAAGGAAGTCCTTCTAGCTCCTCTTGTGAAACACCAACCTCATCTACTAAAATACTTTTTGCTGATGTCGTAAGTTCATTAATACCATCACCCTCAGATGTTGCGAAGGCAGAACTGGAAATCGAAAGCATCAGACACAAGCAGCCCAAAGCTAACCCCATAAATCTCTTTCTTTTCATAAAATTTCCTCCTATTCTTTGTATTGGAATCTATCATCTTACAAATATCTAACAAAGTAAAGATAAATTTTCATTAAGAAACCATAATTGTTCCTTAGGCGGCCGCCTTTGCGATAGGGTCGTAAACGCGATGAAAGCAAGTTGAATGGGGTCATAATATGGGTTAACCGGTTCCTATTGGCGGTACCCAATAGAATTTTTTTCAGCAGACACCTAGATCAAAGATATTTTTTTCATATAGTAAGCTAGGACAATTTAAAACCTCTCCTCCCCCGTCTCCTCCTCCTGGTACGGGGTCTCTTTTTGTGTTAAAAGATTTTCATAGCAAGAATACTAAAGAGAACGAATAAGCACAGACATCTGTATATAACCTCATATTTTGTGCAATAGTCTATCCTCTCAAAATTTGAAAGGCGGAGCAATTAGAAGCTAGCGTACGAAAACACAAAAACGGCCTCTTCGCTTTCAATGCGAACAGAGGCCATTTTTTGTAATTGTTCCACGGAATGGAAAATCAGCTCTAATGAACGAATATGGCCAAATTCCGAGATCGTTTTTCTGGCTTTTCTTTTCTATCGGGCTACCCGTAACTAGAGGTAGCGGCTATTTCTATATTGTTTGAGAAAAGGCAAACATCCGTTTTAGTACGGAAAAAAAGCGTTTTATCAATCATTTTGCGTTATTGCTGCGCTGCTGCGGTTGTCTCTTAAACCCCAAAATATATAGTTGAACTATGCAGCTTAGAAACTAGCCTCCTTTTGTGGGGCGAAGATATTTGGGAGCTAAATAAAAGAATTTCTAAGGATAGCGACAAGATCTGAGCATTGAACTCCCATGAAAAATAAATTCGCAGTTACAGAAAAAGGGATCACGAGCAAAATCAATAAAAAAGAGGTCTCGTCAAAAAATAGCTAATAACTACTCCAATAACGAATAAGACAACCACTACCAAAAGCACCTTAATATCTCGACTTACCATATTTGCCTCCTGTAATTAGATTAATTGATCTCTCTCCCTACTAGACTCGCAGGCGGTGTTCGGAAGGGTTTATTCCGAATACCGACAAGAGTGCTATTCCTTTTCTACATATGGGACTTCGTTCCGTTCCGCCGATGGATCGTATACCACTTCTGTTTTTCGTCCGTCTGGATAGACAAGAATGACCTTTCCCTCTACCCCATAGCTGTAAGGTAAACCGGCAGCCCAAGCCTCTGCACGCGCTTTCTCACCGGCGATTCGACCCAACTCATGTAACTCTATCGTTATTTCCTTCATCGCTTCCACCGGCCTTCTGCTTCAGCAATGTCATTCAGGCTAAGTCATATCCATTTACTACTGAAATAAACATTGATACTGGTGTACTTTTAAAGTCATTTCTAACCATAATTCTAATAAATTAAAAAAATTGCAACCAAGTCCACTTTATGGGTGTTCATGTTTTTAGAAGGTAGAACATGCTCTGTTCTAGCCATATATCTCCACTAAAATTAAGAGCATGTTTCGTTGGTTTCATATGTTTCTAGAAAACCTTCTCTAGGAGAATTGTACTTTCTATGAAAAGGAGGGTTTACAGAAGGACTAGGACAAAGTCTGCCGCATTTGCAATTACTTCTTTGTCTTTTGAAACAGGGGACGAATAAACCGCCCTCTTACCGCTCTTTCTTAACACGAGGGAGGTAATGTGATTTGTTTCGGAAGGTTATCCCTCTAGGAGGAATCCTATTATTGGGCTTCTCACTCCTTACCGGTTGTCAGTCATCTAATAACGTTCGAGTCGACAATCCTACAGTACAAAATGACAATACAACCCCAACATCTGCCTTAACAAAACCTAATGCTGATTTAAAACAAGCCGTTGAAGCAAAAGCAACTTTACGTGAACATGTGGCGACTGCATTTCAATATTTGGATAATGGGGATCGAATGGACAATCCCGACGAGTTTTTGGAATACGTAATGGGCAAATTGCAGACATTTCTATCGTTAGATGAATCCATGCAGCTTAACAATGATGCTTTCAGTAAGATATCCAAAGGGATTCAGATTATTGAAGTTCCCAATGGTAGATTCTTTTCGTATCGGGGACAGCCAATTGTTTTTGGTGATTCTGCTCCGTCCTCTTATAGTTTATTGCAGACCTTCTCAGGAGATCATCTATTAGTCTTTAAGATATTTACCGCTGATACACGGCAGCTCTTGAATGCTCAAGTGCTAGGAAATAATCAATTTATTGTGTCGGGAATGGATGTTGAGCGGCCAAGAAAAGCTTTTTTCGATGTTGTTAGCATAAATAAAGGAAAACTCACAATAGAACCAGGGCTAGCGCCATATAATGATGGAACCTGGAATATTGAAAGTACATCCGATTTGATCTCTAGAATGGATAACGAGCTTATCGAGACCTATGCAACCAAGGTAGAGAAGAATAACACGATTGTCAGCTCCAGTGATCAGAAGGAGTTAACACTTAGATGGAACGAGCAGATGAAGAAGCTGGAAGTTCTTAAAAAATAATTGTGAGCTTAAAAGAGAGGGATGTTTTTAAATGAAAAAAACAAGAATTCCATCCAAGTCCATTTTTGCCTTTATCATTACATTATCATTTATTCTAGTACCGACAACATCGTTTGGAGCAGTAGCCCAGAGGCAGACCCCTCTGACTTCACCACCACCAACAGAAATTCGCATGCAGGGTTTTTTCGAGTCAAACAACAAGTATCTCGATCAAGGTGATGTTAGCATTAAAGATAATTTAGATCAAACTGTTACTATTACCGTTAGCACGGTATCAAAATCCACCGTATCTTCGATAGGCGCTACGATCTATCTGCAAAAGTACACAGGCTCTACTTGGATAGATGTGGGGCCTGCAACAACAATAACGGGATCGAATAAATGGTACTTCACAGGAGAGGCCAAAAAAACCACTACCAAGGGGTATTACTTCCGAGCTCGCACGGTTCACTGGGTCAGTAACAACGGCACTTATGAGCAAGGAGAGATCACTTCCGACTACATATTGGCAAACTAATAAAAACTAAGGGGGAAGGCCACTATGCCTTCCCCTTAGTTTATGTTTTTTGCTACTTTAATCATTTCTTCTTTGCTTAAACTTCCCGAGATTGAAACATACATGTTCACAGTCATATACTCCAAACTTACCCTATTATCGTTAGCAATAAAAAGATACGCTTCGTTGCTGTTTATTTTAATCGTTTCTACGGTTCCGCTTTTTTTCGTATTGTTAGAAGTAAGTGTCTCGTTTTTGTCGAGCACTCGTATCGTGATCATCAGCCGTTGACTTGCGTTGTTGTCGTACAATAAGACTGCTTTACCGGCTCTTTCTTGTGTCTGCCTGAAATATAAAGTAATGTCTGTTTGCTTCAATTCCTTAGGAACATAGTTAATTGAAATGGGAGCGAAAGCAACTTGTTTTGATGCTTCCTCCCAAGTATTATATTGCCTTTCAATCATTTCACCGTTATACATATCCGACCCTTCAGAAGTACTGCCGCTATCGCCAGGGGCTGAAGTCTTTGGTTCCGTATCCGCCTTGTCCTTTGAACCGAAGATTAAACTAACCACATCAATTTGTATGCTTTTAATGGTATGAAAAAAAGGAGTAAAGGCTTTAGTAACAGTTGGAGTTCCAAATATGAATGCACCTAATAGGAATGAAGCGGCAACGTAGGGCAGTACTTTAAGACGCTGCAATCTCTTTTGTCGACGTCTCACAACATCTTCAACACGCTTCCAAGATGCTGTTGAATCTGGAACCGTTACATAGTTATTAGAGGCTTCATCGAAGGCATCATCAAACATACGATCAAATTCATCTTTGTTCATGTGCTTCACCCCACTTCCTGTGAACTCTCTTCTTTATTGCTTCTCTGGCTCGGTGTAACTTATATTTGACCGTTTGTTCCGTAGTATCCAGTACATCTGCAATTTCCTTATAACTCATATCTTGCTTCCATCGCAGTTCGACAAGAGCACGGTATTCGGGTTTTAATTCATTCAGACACTCGTCAATCTCTTCAATCATGATTTTTAACTCAACTTCATTCTCAATGGTTTCTGCATCTGTTGCGTATTTGATACTGTCGTTAATAAAAACACTCTCAGCATCAACTTCGTTGCGATTTTTCTTGCTCTTCCTCAAATAATTATAAGTCGTATTTTTGACAACGACTCTAATCCATCCCTTTAACTTGTACTCTGAATCGATATCGGGCAGCTTTCTAATCGCTTTTAAAAATGATTCCTGAATGATATCTTCTGTAGCTGCGTGCTCCTTGACCATATAAATGATGGACCCATAGACCATCCTGTAAAACTCCATATACACTTCTTTCTGCAATTCTGTCTTTAAAGCTCCAAAATGGCATTCAAGCAAGAGGAGCAGTTTACTTTGCATAAATCGGTGATTCCCCCTCAAATTTATATCAAGTATAGGCAAAGAAAGTAAACGAATGCTCAAAATCCAATTATATCCTATCTATTAGTGTATTGGTTCATCATTTTCCAATTTCAGCAGGCTATAATGACTTTTTTAAAAGAGGTGTAAGGTGAGTACCAGAACCTCACGGAATATGAAGGAGAAAGCAAATAAGAGCAAGACGATAAGCATCAGCTTATTGTCTCGCTCTTTCCATTCACTACCGACAGCTGATGAATGAATTGTTTATACATATTCAATATTCATTCTTTGAAGCAGCCAGTATCGAACATTAAATTTCTCAATTCAATTGTTTTATTCTGATACGTACACGAGAATGAAACTAACGGAAGACCGTTCTCAAGCCTAAGTCCAATAATTATCTTCGAACTCCTGTAAAGTATTCCTCAATAACTTCAATTTTTGGTTTGCTAGTATGAAATATATAAAATTCCCGTTCTGGGTTTTCCTTATGATGGAGCTTATAACCTTCCCAAGCACTCATTGAATTACCATATTCTTCAACTAGTGTCATTTCTTCAATCGTTCGTAAACGATTCTTAGATACTACTTTAATTGCTTCTACCAAAACAAAACGACTGGGGTAATGGCTGCAAATTTCAGACCATTTCATATCACACAGTCCCTTCATATCATTTTTCTAGTATAACATACATTTACAATTCCATACCGCGACATCCCATGGCACAATATTCATTTACCCTCTTCATACTTATGATAATAAGAGGGAGACGATTAGGAGTGACCCCCTATTGTCTCCCTCTTATGTTGACTACTCCTTCGAGGCATTCAAGAAAAATAAAGATATAGGTTGTATCGCTCCCGTTACTTTTATCCAGCGTTTCCTACTAACCCTTAATCCTAATCAGTTAAATCCAGTGCAGCTACTCGCTCCTTCAATGTAGAATATCCTTGTACGGATTGAGCGATGTACGAAAGTACAGTTTCACTCCAACCGTAAATATAGAAGGTTTGAGGATCCTGATCTGGAACCATCGCAGTCCGATAAGGCGCTATATCTACGATAAAAGCCTTCACATCACGGTTGATCTTCGAGCGGTACAGTTTCAATTGACTGTAGAACGGGCTCCCGCTGTTTTGCTGCTCATCGGTAATGATGATGATTTGGTCCACTTTTTTTCGCTCCTGGATCAGCTTCTGTATCGGTGCCCCCGTATCTGTTCCACCACGGGCATGTATTTGCGCCGCCTGAGTTAAGATACTATCTTTACGAGAGGGGTTCGCATCGTATACATCCGTATCGAACAGCCAGAACAGGGAGTTCCCCTGCGTCTTCTTATACAACGCCAATGCGAAGACCGAACCGATTTCTAGGTAATCTCCGTCCATCGAGCCTGAAATATCAAGGAAAATAGCCGTACGTTCTCCGAGCTCGGGCAGGTTGTCAAAAGTTAGCTCAGCCGCTTCTCGCAAAGCGTCCCGTAACTCCGGATGTTCGACTTGCCGGAAAGCGGTCGCTAATCGGAACGGCAATATTTTGGCTTTTCTCAGCGCCTGTTTATTGGTTAGACGGTTTACGACATAATCTAGATTCTGCTTTTCCTCCAAAACACCTGCCCTCTGCAAAGCATTCATATGTCGCAGCATTGCGAATGTAGGCATTTGGTAAAGTAGCGCTTCCCAGACTGCCTTGGTTGGCTTAATTGCACCTGTAACTGTTTCATACGGAAGCTTTCCACGTTCGATCCATGTAATCTGCTCATGCTCCGTAGAGGCAAGCTTTAAGCTCTCCAGTGCTTTCACCTGTGGCAGCAAGTCGAGATTAGCCTCTTGCCCGCGCAAATAACGGAATAGTGCCTGCTGCTTCAGGTCATCCGGTTTCGGATGTGCAGTAGCAATGGCATCCCCCAGGCTGTATCCGCGTCCACGTCCGTTGTACTTGATCGCCCAGTATTCAGATATCCCAGATAAGAAGCGGTTCACTTGCCTTTTTACAGCACGACCGCCTTCCCCCCGACCGAGTCCCTTCAGAATCGTTAAGAAATCGGACAAATCGGAAGGAAATCGCACAACCTGCAAGAAGATCTTTGCGAACAAATCTGGGCGATAGACGGACAAAATCGCAAGGCCGAACAGCGGTTGCAACCTCATAAAGCCTTCGTTTCGAGCAAACACAATCGCCTTAGCCATGAAAGTCGGGTTTGTCTCAGCCATCTCGTGATGGAGCTGCGCCGCCTCGGTTAGCAGCACATTTTGGTCCGCATAAAAGGTATTGCTCATTGTGTTGGTGAGAAGTGTCTGCAGATATTGCTCCTCCACAGATCGTGTGAATGCAGGGTAGTTATCTTTGTTAAATATATTGGGCCTAAGAGACCCGAATAGTTTCTTTGCTATACTCATCTTTCGTAAGCCTCCTTAAAGTTCTCGAAGAAGTTGCCTTGTAAACGTTGATAACACTGGTGAGGAAAAGGCAGGATAGGCTGCTGCAGGAGTCGAACCTGCCGGATTGCCCAGGTATATCAGTGCTCGATTAAGTTCGAAGTACCCCATCCCGGCGCCTCACCGGTTATTATTGTATAATTTGTTGGAAACGAAGCGAGGAAGTGATTGAAAAGGCCATTAGTGTCCATATGGACACCATCAATACTTAACCCTAATAAGTCGAAGGATCCCTTTCTGGCGCCTCGCTTCGTGGTTCAATTGTGGAAGATCATCGAGGAAGTTGGTCGGAAGGGGACAATGCTGCTCTACCAACTGAGCTATTCCTCCGATTGGAGGAAGTTGGACTCGAACCAACGACAAGCCGATTAGAAGTCGAAGTAACCCTTCCATGCGCCTCGATGATCTGTTCTGGCCAACACTTTATCATGCCGGCCTTCTGAATCTATCTTCGCTCATTTTCGAGCTTACGAACATGGCGAAAGTATTACGACAGTAGATAAATATTCCAATTTCATTATCACTGCGGCTACTTCTCAGTGAAAGAATAATAAAAGAATCGGCAAGAAAACAAAGAAAAACCGCGCAGCATCAAGCTTTCCCGGTTTTTCGAACGTTAAATATTTTATTATTTATTAAATAAGAAGCACAGCCTCGTTGGCTTATGCTGAGGATATTCAGGATAGGGGTATGATTTCCTTGTGAATATCTATACCTGTGGATATGTTAATAACTTTATTCAAACTTATTCACAGTAAGGATTTTATACTTGTGGGTAATGTGCATAAACCTGTGTATAGTTTTACCTTAAACATCGGTTGGTCCTCATGCACGCCGATCAACGGCACAAAAAAGAGCCGTCCCACAGCCCATTAACGGCCGAATAAACAGCTCTTCCTTTCATTCCTTCACATCATATGCGGTTCTGCTTCTACCTTTGCCTGTTTGCCCTTCGGCTCCGAATGATACCGTTCCGAACCGGTCCATACAGCCGCTACGACTCCCGCGGCAGCCGCGGCGAGCAGAAACCAGAAACCGTACTGCACAGTATCTCCAAGCACTTCACGCAGCACCGCTTTTGTCGCAGCAGGGAGACCCGAATCGACATTCAATAGTGCCTGTGGATCAACGAGCTCCTGAACACCGTCCGCCGACAGATTCAGTTTATCCGCTTGCTCGGCAATCTTGGAAGCGAGTCTGTTGTTAATAATGGCAGACAAAACTGCCGTTCCGAACACGCCGCCGACGGAACGCGAGAATCCTACTGTCGACGTCGCCACGCCTTTGAATTTCTCCTCCGCACTCATGCTGACGGCCATTTGTCCGACCATCATCATAATGCCGATTCCCATGCCGATGAGAACCATAATGAGCCTCATCAGCCATACATTGACGTCAAGCGGCATAGCGATCATCGCTGCAAGTCCCGTTCCAGTCAATATCATGGATAGTAAAATATTCGAGCGCCAGCTCCAGCTCTTAATAAGCGAGGTTCCGACTGATGCTCCCACCATTACTGCGAACATTAATGGAGTTAGTGCGTTGCCGGCATCGCTGACATCGCCGCCAAGGCTGCCCTGTACGAACAGCGGAATGTACACAAGCGCTCCGAACATCATGATCCCTTGTAGAAAGGTCGCTGCAAGTGTGCCGGAAATCACTTTGCTGCGGAACAAGGCCAGAGGAAGAATCGGTTCTTTGACCCTCATCTCCACAATCAAGAAGATAGCCAGGAAGGCAGCGCCCAGCACAAGCAGTCCAACGATTTGCCAGGAAAACCAGGCATAATCAACACCGCCCATTTTCAGCCCCAGAAGGATGGATAATGTAGCGCCGGCAAGTAACAGCGCTCCTGCAACATCGATAGAGGGACGCTTTTCGCCAACCTTGGATTTCACTAGCAACTTGTTCAGTACCAAGAAAATAAAGAGACCGAACGGAAGATTGATGTAAAAATTCCAGCGCCAGTCGAAATATTCCGTAATAAGTGCGCCTAACGACGGTCCTATGACCGACGAAAGAGCAAACACACTCATATACAGCGTGTTATAAATGCCCGCTCTTTCCCTTGGCATGATCGAGAACAACAGTGTAAACGTAATCGGCGTAAGAAAGCCCGCCCCGATACCTTGAATACCGCGAAACAATACAAGCTGCACCATACTGCCGGCCACGCCGCATAAGGCTGAGCCAGCCACAAACAGAACTAAACCAAACATGTAAAATTGTTTTCTTCCATAAATATCGGACAGTTTCCCCGCAATCGGCATGACCACCGTCGATGCAAGCATGTATACAGTAAAAACCCAACTCATTTGGTCGAACCCATGCAGCTTGGCGACAATGGTCGGCAGTGCTGTGGACACGATTGTCTGATCAAGCTGCGTCAAAAAAATGCTAAATAACAGCGCCGCCATCATCCAATTCAAACGGGATTTCGACATTGTACCCGATTCCGTTTCCATGGTACCATCACCTATTCTGCTGCGCTGCTGCTCCGTCACATCCCCATCAGTTTAGCACAACGTTTAATGTAGTCTCGGGGCGATTGGCCGGGAATACGGGCTGCGGAAAAAGCGCCTAGACGGTTAAAAGCATCCTCCAGCATACGCTGAACGCCCTCAGCCGCCGGATTGTCCCGTATCGTCCACACCGCGACCAATCGATCTGCCGCAGACGAACCATCCTGCTCTAGCGTTTGCAGCAGCCGCACGATCCAAGGCGGCATCTCCCCATATTTTGTGGAAGCGAATACAAAGAACAATCGACTGGTGCCAGGCAGCACCTTAAGCTGCTCTTCTTCTTCAATTACGTTCACCGTTACGCCAGTCAGCGACTCCAGACAGCCAAGCAGCTTGGCGGTATCCTCGTGATCACGGTAACCTTGTCCGCCTGGCATAAGAACGGTCACCTCCATACGACCCGCTTCGGTCTCCTCCTGCCTACACCCGCCAATTTCAAGCTTATCTCCTGCCAAAATGCCATGCATCGCAAACTGGATCATCTGCTCGACAACTACCGAATGCAGCTCCTCCGTGCTGCCCTTCAACCCGGTAATCGATTGTAAATCATCTTGTTCCCGGTAGTAAAACTGATTCATCATGCCCCACAAGGAAAATAAAAGCACATTCACATTAAGCTTCGAGTTGATAATGCCCGCTTCTTTCCACTTATTGAACAGCTGCGCCTTCTCCAGAAAATCCTGTGTCCAGGTGGAGGATGCATATTTATTGAAGAGCTCGCCGCCCTCCAGCGCTTCCCAGTGAAAAATTTTGTACAAGTTAGGAATATCGCATTTCAGTTCATAGTGAATTCGAATATATTCCCGAATGATCGACTCCGGATCAAGCCCATCCCAGGACCACTTTTGGACATACGCCTCCCATTGCTGAAAAAGGGCCGTTAACACTTCCTGATAAAGTCTTTCTTTCGAGTCAAAATAATAGTGGATAAGAGCCTGGTTCACTTCCGCCTTCACGGCGATTTCGCTAATTCGCGTTCCTGCAAAACTGCTCGTCGCGAACGCTTCTTCTGCCGCCTTCAAGATGCGTTCCTGAACCGTCACCTTCACTTCTTCCGTTTCGTTTGTTTCCAACAATCGCGTTCCTCCATTTCGGCTTCACGCCATTCGGGATAATCCGAATTTCGACGCAACTTCTTCGGCGATGGTGTACGTTTTCGATTTTGCCTTCGGATTTCCTACTACCGCTGTTATTTTCAATGTCGTCATCCTCCTATTATATTCAATTTCTCGTATTTTCCTCTATAGAAAAGAAGCGGCTCTGTTACGCCGGTCGCAAACTTCCCCATTGTATTTCACTATGACCTTGGATCCAGCAGGGCATTCTCCTTCGCATCTGCGCCCATTGAAGCTTACCTTTTCGGGCTATTGCAAATTTGCCAAGCAGTTAATGCGTAGGCGATAGCTGCATCAACCATATCGTTCACCGTCGGCTGGAACCGGGCTGGTCCGTAAGTGGCCGAAGGGATGTTGAACATATTGAATACATTATGATCACGCCACATGCTGGAATAGATCGGATGGCTAAGAGCAGTTTCTCCGCGGCCTATCGAATGGCTGGCCAAATTAATCGATTCATAGAGTCCCCGTATTTTATCCTTATCCGCTTCAAAGCCTTGTCTGTAGACGATGGGTTCGATTCGTCCTTCAAGCCCTTCCGCTTTCATTAAGGCTTCCAACTGCCGCTGCACATCGGCTATCGACTGCTTCGGCGTCAAATTAACCTCCAAGTAAATGGCACACACCTCGCTGCCGCTGCCCATCATATGCGGATCGCCGCCGCGAATCGCACTGATTTGCACCTTTGGAACCGCTGTTCCAGCATGAGATCGGTACGTATTGACCTGCTCATATTCCACCGCCCAGCGCTGCAGCGCAGCGATCATAATCGCGACTGTCACAAGCGGGCTAGGGTGATCCTTCAGCAAAGGCGGATGCTCCAGTACAGGCGTAAACACGTCCTCGCCATAAATATCGATGCGGTAGCTGGCATGTCCGCAGGACATCCACGTAATGCCGAAATCCGTCCCCTCTGCAGCGATAGCAAAATCCGGTGCTACGCCGCCATGCGTCAGCATATAATGCGCACCAATTTCTTTGCCATGAAACGTCGGGCCTTGAAATTCCTCCACATGCTCTGGACCAATCTCGCCAGGGCTAGCCGTCACATAAAGATGACCTGCCAGTGGAAGACCGGCTTTCTTGAGCGCCTTGGCGGCAATCAACGTACAGGACATCGGTCCCCGGTCGTTCTCAACGGGACGTCCGGAGAATACGCCGTCCTTGAGACGCGCTTCCAGCCACTCGGGCCGTTCAACAGAGCCCGGACGATGCTTCCAGCTGTCTCGCCAGTTATACTGCGGCGACTCCGTATCCAGATGACTCGTGAACAGCAGGTTGCGTCCTGCACTCGTATCTTGCCCGCCGAGTCGTCCAACCACGCTGAAACGATCTTCGATCATGCCCACGCGTTTTGGCGCAAGTCCTTCGCGTTTCATCCATTCATAGACGTAATCGCCTGCGTCTTTCTCATAGCCTGCCAGGCTTCGAATATTGCCCAGCTCCAATATAAGATGAGTCAGTTCCTCGCGGTCCACCGCTTCACGTATTACCTCAACAGCTTCGCGCAGCTCCGAGCTGGAGAACCCCTCCATGCTTTCCGGTATCATGTTCATCGTCATTCACCATCCTTATTTATGCGAAGAGCCCCAGCTAGCAAGTACATCATCAGCCGAAACGATCGTTGCAAAATTCAACGCCATCAGCTTCAACGACATTTCGTGAAGCTCCGGTTCATAAGCGGCGCAGGCATCCGACACGACGAACGTCTCATAATCGCGCATGAAGCCATCGCGAACCGTTGACTCAACACAGCATTCTGTCGTCACTCCCGTTACGATCAACGAAGTCACTCCCAAACGATTTAACATGAGCTCGATATTCGTTCCGACAAAGGCGCTGAAGCGCTGCTTGCCAATTGCATAATCGCCCGGCTCCATACGGAGACGATAATCCTCTGCGCCGAAGGTGCCCGCGCGGCATACCGCCGCGCTTGACGCCTCGATTCCCTGCCTCGCATACAAGGAGAGCATCGCCTTGGAATCGGTCTCTGGAGCAGTAAGCAGCCGGATAAAGATGACAGGAACTGCGGCTTGACGGGCCGCTGCGGCCAGCTCTTCAATCCGGTCGACTGCTTTGTCCACTTCTGTCATCGCCATGCCGAATTCCGCCATTTTGCCATTTGCAGCACAAAAATCATTTTGCACATCGACGATCAATAAGGCCGTTTGCCGCTTGGGCACATCCACTGTCAGATTCATCATATTCGTTCCACCCATCTCTTACTTCGATGCCCTAAGAGCAGGGAGCACCTTTTCACCGAAGAAGCGCAAATCGTCTACATAATCAGGGAAAGTAAGCATCATGCCGTCAATGCCCGACACTTCAATAATATGTTTGATCCGTGCCACGATTGTTTCGAGGCTTCCGGAAATCGTTTCACACATAAACGCGCTCTTCGCACGTGCAACCATCGAGTTCTCGCGACCGTCCGGCTCAAGGCCATAGCTTCT
The DNA here is from genome assembly GCF_003945345.1 of Paenibacillus baekrokdamisoli. Classification (GTDB taxonomy): domain Bacteria; phylum Bacillota; class Bacilli; order Paenibacillales; family Paenibacillaceae; genus Paenibacillus_Z; species Paenibacillus_Z baekrokdamisoli. The sequence continues at coordinate 4,263,626 of NZ_AP019308.1, forward strand.
CAGCATGCCTTTGATCGCGCCGAAGTCGGCGCCTTCCTGATAGACACGCATCCGCTCTTCAGCCAGCTCATCCGTATCAGCAGGAATGATGGAGAACATCGCATACGTTTTGACTGTTTTGTTCCGTTCCACAGCCATTTCTTTGGCACGGCGGCTAACTGCTGCCAGCTCCTCCAGGTCACGGCCTCCGATGAAGCAAGCGTCGCCCTCATCAATTGTAAAGCCCATTCCCTTCTCGGATTGTCCGGCACAAATGATCTCCGGACGCGGGCTTTGCAGCGGCTTCGGATAAGACATGCAATCATCCATCTTGAAGTATTCGCCTTCAAAAGTTACGGAATCTTCGGACCACAGCTTCTTCACCGTCTGAATCCATTCCTTCGCTAGATCATAGCGTTGGTCATGATCCAAATGCTCCGGCCACATGCCCATTTGAGCAAATTCATTCGCGAAAGAGCCAGATACGACGTTCATGCCGACACGGCCATTGCTGATTTGGTCAAGCGTCGCGAACATTTTGGCTGCAACTGCCGGATTGTACAGCAGCGTGTGTACGGTCGCATAGATTTTCACGCGAGAAGTCGCTTCCGCCAGGCCAGCCATCAGCGTCATCGATTCAAGCGAAGTTCCCCAGTGATTTGTCGTACCGCCGTATCCACGCCATTTGGCCATCGACATAATGAAATCAAGTCCAGTTTCTTCAGCGATAATAGCTGCTGTTCTATTTTGCTCATAGCTTCCGACTATCTTTGGTGATGTCTCCGAAATAATCCAGCCGCCGTTTGTTACCGGAAGAAAGACACCGAAATCAATGTTGTTATAATCGATAGTAGACATAGTCACTCACTCCAATGATTGAATTTGTATAGGGTTCAAGTGAAGATTGCAAGAACGATCAGATCCATTAGGATTGAGGCCAGATCAATAGTTCTCTATCATAAATGGAATCGATATAACGGTTATCCATTACATCGTTAACATCGAGCGTTTTTTTGATAACTTTGGAATTAAACAGCATCGTAATTTCACGCTGCCATTGCTCGTTTGCTTGCCAAGCTACACCATGGCCTTTTGATTTAGAGCCTTCGAGAATTTTGCTCTCAACGGACCAACGGTTCGTCTCCGCCTTAATATCATAAGTGGACTGGGATTGCTTCTCGAGCACCTTCAACGACTCATCCGGATGAGCTAGCGCATATCCATGTGCTTTGGATACGGCGCGAAGGAAATCTTCAACCGCCTCAGGATGTGCTTTGGCAAAATCGTTGTTTGCTGCAATGACGCCAAATGACGTTTCTGCACCATATTGGCCTGGATCGATCAGGCGCACTTTATGTCCTGCTTGCTCCATAATATAAGGCTCATTGGATTTGTAGACCGTCAAAGCGTCTACTTTGCCAGAACTAAGAATAGTAGGATCATAGCCGACGGAAACACCTTTAATCTTCGTCACATCAACGCCGGAATTCTTGAACATCGCTTCATAGTTGGCAGGGAGAGCACCATGGAAACCAAGCGTTTTGCCTTCCAAATCCTTCGGCCCCTTGATTGGGGAATCATCCATCACCATAATTGCGCCCGTACCGGATGCACCGAATGTCGCAATCCCTTTAATAGGTGCGCCGCTTGCTACGGATTGAATAACTAAGCTAGGTGTACCTGCACTGGCAATTTGGGCTTGGCCTGCCGCTAGAAACTTCATCCCTTCGGAATCAAGTCCCGGCTGAATCTTCACATTCAAGCCAAGCTCTTTGAAGTAGCCAAGCTCTTGGGCCATGACAGTTTCAATATCAGGCGGCGATGCCGCATAGTAGTAACCGGTGATATACGTAATTGTACCCACTTTTTCATTCTCCGCTTTACGTGCGGCCCAATCTGTACCAGATTCCGTTGCTGCAGGCGTATTTGTGCTTGTATTCCCTGGTGTGTTATTGCTTGCAACCGACTCTGCCTTATTCCCGCAGCCTGCTGCCACCAACATTAGACATCCCATCAACAATACGGATAAAACACGCGCCTTCGCCTTTTTCATCACCATCGTACAGTCCTCCACCCATTTATCTATTTTTGTTTGAAAACAACGGAGATCACAGCTGCTGAATTAGTCGTTGCGCTGCTCAGACACATGCCAAGATAGTACTTTTCGTTCTATCAAACGAACTAGGTTCGTCAGGAAGATTCCCATAATCGCCAGCATAAGGATGGCCGCAAACATTCGCTGCATCTGCATATAGTTACCAGCAAGCATAACCAGATTGCCAAGGCCCTCAGTCGCTCCGCTCCACTCGCCTACAACCGCGCCGATAACGCTGAGGCTGACGCAAGTTCTGGCTGCAGAGAATAAGTAGGGCAGACTGTTAGGTAGTCGAAGCTTCATGAAAATTTCGAGCTTGCTTGCATGAAGGGATCGCATAAATTCATAGTTGTTTTCGTCGATGGAGCGGAATCCCGTAATGGAGTTCACTAACATGGGGAAGAAGGTAATAATGGCGGAAATCAATATTTTAGGCATAGCCCCAAAACCGAACCAAATCATTAATAGAGGCGCAATCGCAACGACCGGGGTAACGTTGGCCAGAATGGCGATCGGGAGCAGCGTGCGCTCCAGCAGCCGCGAATGCGCCATGAGTATACCGCCGATAAAAGCAATTAGCGTGCCGGCTAGAAATCCGATGACCGCTTCATACAACGTTACCCATGTGTGCGGCAGGTAGAAAGTGAACTCACTGACTAGCTCCACTAGTACGGAGGAAGGAGTCGGCAGCACCAGCGGGTTAATGTTGAATAGTCGAACACCTAACTCCCACAGGAGGAACAGCCCAATAAAAGCAAGCAGCGGCGGGAAAAAGGATGATTGTGCGAACCAAGCCTTGAATCCCCCTCGGCCGGAATCGGTTGATTGTACCCGTTTTGTGAGCTGCACGGCTTCAACGGCTGCTGCAGCGGCAGCTTTATTATCGCTTTCCAATATGGTCTGGCGCATCATATGCTCATCCCCACCTTTCACGCAATTGCCCTCTAATTAAACTAACGTAATGATGAAACTCGTCGCTGTCTTCAATATCGGGAGTACGTGGACGAGGCAAATCAATATCGATTACTTGTGATATGCGACCTGGCCGGCTCGACATGACGACGACTTTGTCCGAGAGCAGCACGGCTTCACGCAAGCTGTGCGTTACGAATATAACGGTCTTCTGATGGGTTTCCCAAATGTTCAGCAGCTGATAGCTGATCATCTCACGCGTAATTTCATCTAAAGCAGAGAATGGCTCATCCATAAGCAGAATGGGAGCGCCGGAGCCGAAGGCTCTGGCAATACCGACACGCTGCTGCATGCCACCCGATAATTCCTTTGCATAAGCATGGATGAAGTCGCCAAGTCCAACGGACTGAAGCAGCTCCACCGGATCTTCCCGATCACTTAGGTTGATACCAGCCTTGCGGTTAACCTCAAATGGCAGGTTCATATTCTCCAGCACGGTCCTCCAAGGAAACAATGCGGGCGCTTGCGGTACGAAGCCGAATTGCTTAGCGGCTTGCGCCTGCTGCGGCGTTTGTCCACCGACCGAAATCATTCCTTCTGAAGCTTCCATCAAGCCCCCGATAATCCGAAGCAGCGTTGATTTGCCGCAGCCGCTTGGGCCGATCAGACTTACGAAGGTACCTTGCTTAAACTCCAGGTTTACGTCACGCAATGCATCCGTCATCTGTCCACGCCGTACAAAGCGTTTGAATACTTTTTCTACCTTGATGTTAGACAATCAGCATCACCACTTTTGTCGTTTTTTAAGGAGAGCCTGTGCTGCAGCTGTGAGGCTTTAACCAGACGTTTAAACAGTTAGTTAAATTGAATTAACTATTTAGTTAATATCTTTGTCTGTATTCTAGCATGCACAGTTCTTTTGTGTCAACTTATCTAACATATAAAATTGTTTTTTTGATAAATTACTCGAAAAAGAACAGGAATTGAAAGTGAAATGCTGATTACAATGAAGTTATGTTATATTAATGTTATGTATTTAAACATCAAATGCCTGAATTCCCTATTTAAATGATAGGTTATCTCACTAAAAATTACATTAAAACTGTATTTCTTCTCGCAAAAACGCAATAAGAGCTAATTTGAGGGTCTAAGTAGACCTTCAAATTAGCTCTTTTAATTGCAATACTGTTTTGTTGTAGCTATCACGATTAAACAGGTTGCCCATTAGCAAAATGAGCAACCTGTTTTCTTTCGTTGATTCGAACCTTGTTGTATGGGATCATCAAATATGGATTGGTTTTTCTAATCGTAAACGGTATTATTTCAAGGAATCCAATAGATTTCTGGAGATTGCTGCAAGGGTGCGGGGTAATTTTCTGCAAAAGTAAAACAAGGTTATCCTGCACGGCTGCTTTCATCCGTTTGCAGAATAACCTTGTTTGAAATGACTCCAAATAACCTGTTTTTACTTGTTCACTTGCGTCAGCATTTTCAAGATCACGGTTACTGCTTCAGCTCTTGTTGCTGTAGCAGTCGGATCGAATTTGTTGCCGCCTTTCCCTTCGAGCAGACCAAACTTCTTCAATGCGCCTACTGCGCCCTTCGCCCATGATGGAATGTCCTTGTCATCTGCGAAACCAGTTGAGCTATTCGATTCGCTTGCCAGCTTGAGTGTATTCGCAATCATTGCAGCCATCTCAACGCGAGTAATGACTGCATTCGGACGGAAAGTACCGCCCTCATAGCCTTTAATAATCCCAGCTTGTACAGCTTGAGCGACTGCTTGCTGTGCCCATGCTCCGATCTCCGCTTTATCTGTGAAAGTCAGTGCCGCTCCTTCTCCTTGCGGCTTCAGCGCATTCATCAGCATAACCGCGAATTCTGCACGGGTCACCGTCTTACCCGGCTTAAACGTTCCATCGGTATAACCCTTGACGATTCCGCCGCTCACCGCTTGCTTGATGCTAGCTTCAGCCCAGTGTCCAGCGATATCACTAAATGTAATACCTACAGCAGGATCTGTTGGCTGCTCTGGTTTATTCGTAGTTTGGTCAACAACGAGTACCGCATACTTCGTGAAATGATTGACCTCTACAGTAATACGATTCCCGTTTGTCTGGCCGCCTGTGACTTCGACCCAAACCTTCTTCACTTCGTCATAAAAGAATACAGCTGCTCTTTGGTTGCTCTTCACCTTGGATGAATCGAAAACAAAGCTCAGCGTTACCGGTTTAATGAAGTTATTCGTAAAGTTTTTCAAGATCTCGAATACGGAGCTGGCTGGAACCTCATTATTTGTTAGAAGCTTTTGAGTCTCTAGTATTTTGGCAATCGTTAATTTCAGTTCTTCGCTTGTTGCACCTGCCGGAATAGAGATCGTCACTTCATTATCCAAGCTGACCTCACCCGTTCTACCTACTGGAAGCGTTAAACGGCCATCTGTGGAAGTCACTTTGTCATTGCTTGGTGTTGTTATAGCGCCATTGCCATTGCCATTGTCACCGCCGGGTGCTGCATTCACAGTCACCGTATAGGTTACCTTTGTAATTCCATCCTCCGCTGTAACAATAACCTTCGTGCCTGTTGCCAAAACTGTTGCTACGGTCGTTCCGTCTGCATCGTAGACTTGAACCGTTGCACCCGCTGCTGGTGTGATCGCTGCCTTAAATGCAGCTAAAGTTGTTGCATTAGGAATGTTCGTAATGGTTGCACTTGCTGTTCCATTTGCGCTTACTGTTCCAATTGTGGATGTTAACGTTGCTGCATCACTTTTCCAAAAAGCCAGTAATTGAGGATATTGATTGGTGCGCATATACCAATCATTGACAAAATTCCAACCCGAATCCGCATACGTATACGTTTCCTGCTTCTTCATCTCATCGCTTGACTTACCTACGCCTTTACCAGTATCTACTTGCCCAGATGTATCCGTGTTGTAGAAACTGTTGTGGACTACTCCAGCATGGGTAGCGTAACCAACCAAGCCCCCTACGTCTTCACTTCCAGACACATTGCCTATAGAGTAGCTGTTGTTAATTGTTCCATTAAGTTGCGGATTAAAATAACCAACTAAACCGCCTACAGAATATTCTCCAGCCACATTTCCTGTAGCGTAGCTCGTATTAATTGTTCCATAACTGGTACCAATCAAACCGCCTGCTTCTCCATAACCATACACTTTTCCTGAAGCATAGCTTTTGTTGATTATTCCTGCATTAGCATTGTAACCAACTAGTCCACCTACAGAATAACTGTCATCACCATCAACAATGTCAATTCCAGTTACACTTCCTGTTGCGTAGTTGGTATCGATTGTTCCACTATTTGAACCTACTAAACCACCAACACTACTAATTCCACTAACAGTTCCAGTAGCATGGCTGTTGCTAATTTCGGAATTAGAATTAGAATAACCAACCAAACCGCCTACATCGTAATTCCCAGTGACATTTCCTGAAGCATAGCTTTTGTTGATTATTCCTGCGTTAGCATTGTAACCAACTAGTCCACCTACAGAATAACTGTCATCACCATCAACAATGTCAATTCCAGTTACACTTCCTGTTGCGTAGTTGGTATCGATTGTTCCACTATTCGAACCTACTAAACCACCAACATTACCATTTCCGCTTACAGTTCCTTTAGCATTGCTGTTGCTAATTAAGGAATCAGGACTAGTATCACCAACCAAACCACCTACAAAGTTCGTTCCATCCACGTTTCCTTTTGCGAAGCTATTATTGATTGTCCCACCATTGCCTCCAACCAAGCCACCAACTACGCCATCTGTATTATCACTATTCTTCACATTTCCTGTAGCATTGCTGTTGCTGATTGTCCCTAAATTAACTCCAGCCAGACCACCAACTGCGCCACCTTTACTATTATCACTATTCTCCACACTTCCTGTAGCATAACTATCGATGATTATTCCAGCACTTCCATCAGGAAGAGAACTAGCTACAGAGTATTCACTTATTCTTAAATCCGAGACTCTACTAGCATCATAATTAAAGCCAACCAAACCACCTATAGTAGAAGTTCCATTCACAACTGTAGTAGAATCGCCAGTCACAACTGCTGTAGAATGACTTTTACTAATTGTTCCTCCATTGACACCAACTAAGCCGCCGGCTAATCCAGAAGTATCTATACTCCCTTCGGAATAACTGTTACTAACAGTGCCAAAGTTCTCAGCAACCAAGAAACCAGCAAAAACATTTCCATTCACTGTTCCTTTGACGTAGCTGTTACTAATTGAGCCTTCATTCTTACCAGCTAAACCAGCTGTATAGCTATTACCTGTAATATCGACATTCTCCAATGCCATATTTGTGATCGAACCACCCTTACCTATTGCACCAAATAGCCCAACATACTTAATTGACGAATCAATCCATAATCCTGTGATTGTATGGCCATTTCCATTCACATTCCCGTTAAAAGGACTTTCATCTGATCCTATTGGCTCCCAGCCGTTGTCTGTATCCTTAAGATATTCACTTAAATTAATATCTGCTGTCAGTTTGAAATAAGTGTTATTTCCAAAATACCTAGCATCGTCTAGCTGATCAGCATCTGCAATCGTATAAGGGTCTTCTACTGTACCACTCCCGCCACCTATATATTTCGTAGCTGCATAAGCTTTCCCCGCTCCGGCTGTGAACAATCCTGGCATACTGCTGATCACTACCATCATCACCAGAATCAACGCTAATACTTTTGTACTCATACTGTTCCTCTTATTCATACCTCAATATCTCCTCCAACTTCCATTCATTTTATATGGGCTTAAGTATAGGTCCTAGGCATGATAAAATAACACTAACTAAAGTTATGGTTATGCAAATATAGTCGAAAAAGCCAACAAAATTGCGCCTTTTGGCTCCTTTTGCTGGCTCTTACTGCTTACCGTTATCTCATATAACTAATCTAATAATCCTAGTTCTCTTGCTCGTGCAATCGCCTGAACCCGCCGTTTAGCCCCTAATTTCCCGTATAAATTGAATACATAACTTTTGACTGTGCCCTCCGTTAATCCAAAACGATAGGCAATCTCCTTATTGGACAGACCGTCTGCCAGCGCGTATAACGTCTCCGTTTCACGGTTCGTCAGCGGATCGACGAGCGGCTGTGCATCTATGGCGGGAATCGTCGATGGATCATTCCCTGGTTCGCTTGACACACTCGTCTGTGTATGGGAATCCTCCAAGGATTGCAGATAAACCATCCGGGTAATCATGAGCTCCAGCACTTCCAGCCTCTCCGTGGTGAATACGCCTGAGATGAGGTTATTCTCCAAATAAAGGACAGAAGGCAATAACTTCCTTGGAATAAGAATAGGCATACAAAGAACAGATTGCAGCTGATTGTCGCGGATATATGGATCAGCCGCATAAGAGCTGCGCGAAGCATCTGCAAGGACGATGGACTCGCCTGTCTTGATCACATAGCGAACAATGGTCTCCGCATAAGAAGCATCATCATGAGGATCTTCGAGACTGCTTATCACATATCCCTTCTCTGCACCCGAATAGCGAAGGACCGATTCAAGGAATTGATCCCTGACATCCGGGCTTTCTCCTGTATTTGACCATCCCGTAATTTGTCGAATAAGTACTTTATCTTCAACGATAGCAGGCGTCTTATCATATACGGCGGCCTCCTGGTCCGGGTCTGCTTCCTCTGCGAGCACTCTATCTTCTTGCCGTTCAGCAGCTAATAAAGGCAGGGAAGGATATAATTCTCTCAGCCTTCTTACTTTGGCAGCCGCTCCCCACTTGGAATAAGCAGCACAGGCATCCTCCATTAGTACATCCGCTCCGGTGATGCTCCCCTCTTCCCTATAGAATGTGGAAGCCCGTTCGCAGGCGATGGCTTCCATTAATCCGTTCCTTTCCCTGCGCGCTTCGCGGGTCGCATCCTCATATCCTCTAGCAGCAGCTACTCGGTTTCCGTCGATTCGATGGCATTCCGCTGTGATGAGCAGATAAGCCGAAGACTTCTGCCCGTAATAGCCTGACCATTGCTTCATGGCATGCCATTGTTTACTAAGCTTAGCACGAATGCTTTTACGCTCTTCCGGCGGCGCCTCCGCATGAATTGCAGCAAGCGTTAGTGCTTGATAGACATGCTGCTTGCGAACTTGCATCCGAGTCTGTCTGAAGGTATTGAATTTGCCTTGCTCTACCCATTGGAGGGCCTCCTGGTACCGCCCGGACAAATAAGCAATTTCGATCTGGCAGGTGCATATATAATAAACCTCATGATTCAGTGTCTCCTTGAAGCGATCGCTCTGTAACGGAACTACAACTCCATCGTTGTGGCTGTCATCGCCTTGTAATTGCGCCATATACCATCTCGCGATGCGAAAGATGTTGAGCGTTACTTCATCCACAAGCTTCTGGGAAAGCTCTTCATAATCCGTTATTCGTGATGACAATGTATACAGATCCCCGGTATGTGTGGTCGTGCATGTTAGCATTGCAATGCTAACGTACGTCAGATTGGCGGATTCCATCCCGTAATGTATAGCCCTCTCAAAATGTTCAACGCCTTCCTCCGGATTCTGCAGCATTATAGCCAGACCCCTAATATAGTGCAGTCGACATTGCAGGTCCACGCTTACAGAAGATGCTGAAAGTTGAAAGGCTTGATCTATATAATGAAGCCCCGTTTGGAAGAAAGAAATTTTATTCCTAAGAATCACTAAGCCGTATCCAGCAAGAATAAACGCAAACGCTTCGTTATTACCATGCTTCAGACCATAACGAACGAATCTTGAGAACAGAACGGCAGACAGTTCCAAACTTAATGTAAATACCGAAGTCGCTATCGCCATGACCAAATTCGACAAAGCTTTATAATGAGGTTCATCATTTAACGGTAACCGCGGCAGCTCATTGCGCATTCTGTATAATGCGCTTTGCGTCATGAGAACTTCTTTCACGACAGCTGCTTTAGAAGGCTTTCTCGGCAAATGCCAGCCGAATTCCGCCAGCGCCTGCCACCCGATATTGACGGCTGCCTCATCATTCTTCAGATACGTATTCATCGCGATCCGAATCAGGTAAATATGGGATCGCTCCACCAAGCCCGTTGTACGGATCATTAAGCGGTCGAGCAGCTCTTCCGCGCGGTCTACGCGACCGCACATATACTCGCATTCAGGCAGCTCCAGCATTAATCGGTAGGCAAGCGAATTCGTCCCTACCCCATCATCCTTGGTAAGACGCAAGCCCGTTTCCAAGAAGTGCAGCGCAACCGCAAATGCCGTTGTTGCTTTGGACTTCAGCCCGGCCTGAAGATTATACGCAGCCAGCTCCAACTTCTCCGCCTCATGGAACAGCTCACTGCTGCCCAGATTCAGATGATAAACCATGTCGAAGATAGACGATCCCTGCTGGTCGAATGCATGCTCTTGCATCACGCGCCCGATTTTCAAATGTAGGGCTGCTTTTTCCACTTCGGGAATCGTCATATAAGCGGCCTGCTGTACCCGATCATGTAAAAAGGTATATACAAGGTCATCCGCTTCCGCTTTGTCAGCGTCATCCACACGGCCAATTAAACCTTCCTCCTCGACTGAAAGCAAAAGCTTACGTGTAAGAGGCAAGGAATACTCGCTTACTAAGGCAATCAATTCTGGACGGAAGCGATGCCCGGTTGCTGCCGCTATGCCAAGCAGCCCAATTGTTTCATGGGAGAGCATACGAATTCGAGACTCAATCAACTGTAGAATATCAGGATCTTCAGGCATCTGTGTAACTGCCGCTGCATCCCAGGTCCAAATGGCCTGCTTCTCATCAAAATAAAGCTTTTTCTCCCGATACAAGCTGTCCAGAAACCGGTGTAAGTATAGCGGATTCCCACCTGTTCGATGGTAAAGCGCTTCCGCAAGCAATCGGACGCGAGCCGAATTTTCATTGAGAATAGAGGACACAAAATGCCTCACATCGATGTAGGACAGAGGGGAGAGCGCAATATGCTGCACCCGAAGAGGCGTGTCAGCCTTATGCAGGGAAAGTAAATCTCCCATTCCTAAAGCAGCTGCAGCTTGGGTCTCTGCATTATCCATACCGCCTGGCGCTGCTTCCTCTCGGAACGCGCCTATGACTAATAAACTATGCAGGCCCCCGTCATATGCAAGCGTACGAAGGACATCCATCGTAGCAGAATCTGCCCATTGCAGATCGTCCAGAAACATAACGAGAGGATGTTTCCTATCGATAAATACTTTTATAAAAATAGGAAACAAGCGATGGAAACGAATAGCCGCTTCAGCAGGAGGGAGTGGTTCAACAGAAGGAAGTTCTCCGAGAAGCTTCCCCGCTTCCGGTAGAAGCTGTGCGATAACGCCCTTTCCTTGCCCTAATGCCTTTGTTAACTGTGTCTTTATCCTCGCAACTCTTTCTGGCGATTCTCTCCAGACCTGCCGAATCAAGATGCGAAGTGCCTGCAGGATCGGCGAGAGGGGAATATCCCGATTCATCAGATCGCATTTACCCGTAATGAACGGACAGTCTTCCCTTGTAACCCGTACCTGAAGCTCTCGAACAAGCGCGGTTTTACCGCTGCCTGCCCGCCCGGAAACAACTATGAATGCTGATTCCCCGGCACGGGCCCGTTCATAAGCCTCTCGAAGCTTTTCTTCTTCCGTTTCAATGCCGAAGAGATTACGCGGGAGGCGAAACCGACTGGCCTCATCGATACGAGCAATCTCGAAAGGAACGATTTCTCCCCTCTCTTCCATAGATGAAGCACACCGTCTTAGATCGGCTAACAAACCATAAGCACTCTGATAGCGCTCCTCAGGTCCCTTTGCCAACAGCTTCATGATGATGTCTTCGAGCGATCCCGCAATTTCCTGACGCAGCTCTCTTAGCGGTTTAGGCACAATCGCAAGATGAGCATGTACCCACTCTTCAGCACTCTGCGCTTGAAATGGCAAGCACCCTGCCAGCATTTCGTAATACATCATGCCTAGCGCATACAAATCGCTGCGCCCATCAGGCATATGATTGATCCTGCCCGTTTGCTCGGGAGATAGATAGGCGTAATCCGCCTCACGATTGTCTGCTAGCGCCGCTAGATTTGTTTCCTCCCGAATCAGAATACTAGCGGGATTCAGATCGCCTATGACGGTGTTCCTCTTATGTGCCTCATGAACCATTTCCGCCAACACTATCGCTATATGTATGAAAGAGGAAACCTCCATGAAGTTCCCATTCCGTAATTCCTTTAGCCTGATATCCTCTGCTAATGACATGATGTCCAATCCTCCATATGACCTGTCAAAGTACTGCTTAATTTCAGAAATCCAGATACTTCATCCTATTCTATCATTAATTGGTAACACACAGCACTCCACATCTGTCATATGCTGCGGTATGGGGCGTCCCCTCGCCATGACTAATACTGGCTTGACAGAGTGGTTCATCTCCTATATGTTTTATTTATTCTGTCTGTTCGGTATAAATAAATAAATCAGTAGTCTTTCCATGAAACGGGGAATCGAAAAAAATGCCTAAAGTAGGAATGGAACCCAAGCGTCGAGCAGATGTAATTAACGCCACACTAATGTGTATTAGCAGACATGGGATTGATGGCATGACTCTGGATAAAGTCGCTGAGTATGCGAATTGCTCAAAGGGTGTTGTAACTTATTACTTTAAGAATAAAGATAACTTGATTATTGAGGCTTTCAGGTCGTTCTTAGCCTATTATGGTTTGAAGATCAATTCTCAAATTCAGAATACAATGACTCCAGAGGCAATGATCGAGGTCACACTGAAGAACATCCTCCCACCTTATAGCGAGGATACACAAGGGTCAATCAATGTATCGGATCTTGAGGGTATTGAAAGGATGTATATCCCACACGAGGCTCAAGCAAAGCTTTTTCTTCATTTCTTTTCTAAAGCAGTATTGGATCCCAGTTTACAAGAAGTCGTTTCAGCGGGGTATAAGGAAGACATTAAAGGTTTAGTGAAAATCTTTGACTATGGCAGCATGCTAGGGAATATGAAGGTGGATGACTCGAATAGCGCTGCTTATGGCCTGCTAGCAATGGTGGTAGGGCTTAGCTTCTTTAGAGTAGCCAATATTCAGCCAATGAACGGTGAAGATAATCGATATATCTGTGAGGACTATGTCAAAAGGCTAATTGGAGGATGATTATGAAGCCACTAGTTAACTCTGAAGATGAGGAGGTATGCAGAGTGTCAGATGCATTAAAGAGCGATTTTGATTATCCAATGGTCAACATTCCAAGTGGAGAAATAGAATTAAGAGACGATCGAACAAAAAGGATATGGAAGGCCCAAATAAGACCGTTCCTTCTTGCCCAGTATCCTGTAACAATGGAACTGTATTGTGAGATTACGGGAAAATCACCCACTTCTATCGACAGAAATCAAAAGCCGGTTGTGAATATTTCATGGAATGAAGCCATTTACTTATGCAATCTACTTTCTCAGAAAGCTGGATTGAATGAGTGTTATTCTATAAGTAATGACAGTGACGAAATCATCTGTGATTGGGAATCAGACGGTTATCGCCTTCCTTCAGAAGCAGAATGGCAGTATGCATGTAAAGCAAGAACTACTGGATATAGATACGGAGAAATAGATAAGATCGCTTGGTACAATGAAAATTCAGAAGGCGAAATTCATGAAGTAGGACAAAAGGAACCGAATGCATGGGGTCTGTATGACATGGTAGGAAATGCTTGGGAGTGGTGTTGGGATTTATATGATGAGAACGTATATGGATCCTACCGAATTTTTCGCGGTGGCAGCTGGGCTGAAGAGGCCAGGGGTTGTGGGTCTTCGTGCCGTCGTCGCAGCCACCCGTCATTTTGCATCGACGACCTTGGATTCCGCCTTTCCCGGTCTTTTTAATGTGGGGGGCTGATTACAGCACTCCACATGAGTTGACTCCCGTAACATAAACACCAATCTGTAACTTTAACATTGCAGCTTCTTCTCTCAACTCAACTTTCTGCTTTACCAGTATGTACGATTAACTTCTATAGAGTGAAATTTAAGGGCACCCGTTTGGGTGTCCTTAGTTTTGGAATTGAGCTCAGCGAGGCGAACCGTGGCTGTGCAAATCCACAATCCTCCGTTCCACAATCTGTCTGTACCCTCTATGCCAGGACTGATAAGGTTCTCCTCTATCCAATAGTTATTTCGGAACAAATTATGTACGTAGAGAAATAAGGGAGAAATCGGTCTGGGAACGGAATTGGAAAGGGAGAGATTCATTACTGCCAATCAGCCTGCTTCGGCCTCTTCGCTGCTAAGCAACCGGTTCGTGCAAGCGATTTTGATTTCCACGCTGTTTTTGCAAATCGGGATTTGGGTGCCGAAATATCGCCATCCCCGTTTTCACCTTCGGCATTTTGGGACTTGGGTGAAACAAGAAGAGGACACCTCGACCTGTCCGGTCGGGTGTCCTCTTCCTTTATTGCTTTATAGAGTTTGGTTCGATCATTTTCAGCAGGAAACGGAATGTCAAAACAAACCGTACCTAATTAAAACCGGTGCGATTTGGTATGCCGGACACACAATACGAACTGCTGATCGATATCATTTTTCCCCTGAAGGCCGCCAAGCAGCCATCCCTCCCTTCTACTCCCTGCCACATTGGAACATCCAACCATTTCCTGAACAATAGAAAACGATTACTTTTCACCTGCAACCCTGATCCTTAAATGATTATCCAGAACCGCAAACCATTGGTACAACTGGGAATCGGCGGATAGTCAATTTGGTACGTTTCAGATTATTGACGGTTAAGCTTCACGACACCTACACTGGGATTTACCGATAGAAAGCATCGATTTTTTCCACGACTTTTCCCATTGTGCTGGCGATTCTGTTGAACGAATATCGTCGTCTCAATGATCCCGATACTTTGCGTCTATCCTTTCCTGCAGAAATATTTCACGAAAGGCATTTTCCTCGGATCTAACAAAGGAGATCACGATTTTGGCCGGAGGAGGTTCATTCCGGAATGGAGGTGAAGCGATATAAACCCGAGCCGGCCAAATCTGATACATATAAACATGCTGTTATTATTTAGGGAGGTTTAACCATGTCGAATCGCCAAATCGTCAACAAGCGTCTCTTTCATTGCTAGTCAAAGTATGTGTGCTCCCGCTTCTAGCCATGATGCCCCGAACTAAATGCACCCGAGAGTATGAACGATATTTATACGATTTGAAAGCATTTACAAAACAAGATCCTTCAGGGTTTTTATGGAAAAATAAGATCAGAAATTGGAGGCGATCAAGTTGATTAGAAAATCGATAGCCGGTATTTTATCTCTCATGCTAGTGTTTACGATCTTTCCTGGTTTTACATCCGCTGAAAATAATTTGATTGTAGGCAATAATGTCATTCTGGCCAATAACGGTAGCGCCATGTACAAGGTGTTCGTCCATTCAGACGCAGACAGCATGGAGCAGCATGCGGCTGAAGAGCTAGTCGATTATTTGACACAGGTTACCGGTGCTCCGTTTCAACTAACGGTGGACACCGCTCCGCCCAATGATCCAGTGGTACTTGTGGGGAGAAACGCACTGACAGAAAGTCTGGTTCCGGAGCTGACCGGGAATACGTTAGGCGATGACGGCTTTATCATCCGCAAGATAAATCAGAACATAATCATCGCAGGCAGTCATTCACGCGGCACCATGTACGGTGTCAGTTTAAAACCAGCGAGACTGAGCAATTGCCAGAGGTCGCTCTTTTGGCGAACCGAAGAGTGTGGCTGATCAGGAAACTATCTACGCTTGGAAAGTAGTGTTAGCTGTTGAGTAAAGTAAAATTCCGCAAAAAATATCAAAACAGAGCGTTCCATCTGTCGTAAAGTGAGTATATCGATATGGAGGCATTAAAGTGGATTATAAGGATTTGGTAATCAAGGCCATTACCTACATTGAGGATCATCTGACCGATGAGAGCTTAAGCACCAAGGCTATGGAGGCTGCGGGCTATTCGCCGTACCATTTTCACCGGATCTTCCTATCGGTTACGAGAAACTCCGTCTCGGAGTACATACGTAAGCGGAGATTGACTCAAGCAGCATACGATTTATTTTATACCAACCAAAGGATCATAGATATTGCCATCTTGTACCGGTTCGAGTCTCAGGAATCCTTCGCCCGAGCCTTTTGGAAAATGTTCTCCATCTCGCCTGGACAATTTCGAAAGCAAAGGGACATGAAGGACACGCTGTTCCGGGCAATGGAGAAGCTTCCTTTGGATGAAGTGGGGCTACAGCATTTGAATAAGAGCGTCTCCCTCGTGCCAGCTATTGTCTGCCTGAATAAGCTGAATCTGGTCGGCATGTCAATACCGGGTGTTAATTCGGACGAGGTCGGAAAGCTATGGCGGAGCTTTAGGCAGCGTTTGTTTGAAATTGAGCGAAAGCCGGATACGGAAGACATATTTTATGCGGTCATTGAACTTACAGGTAGGCAATGGGAAATCACGTATATCGCTTGTGTCGAGGTGGCTAGCGAGGAGAGTGTAGTTCCCTTGGGAATGGTCGCTAAGCTGCTCCCAGTGGTAACTTATGCGGTTTTTACTCATAAGGGGACATTATCGAGACTCAACGATACGTTCCAGTACATTTATGAAACGTGGTTACCCCAGTCAGGCAGCGTTCGTACGAATTGCCCGGAGTTTGTGCGTTACGACCATCGATATCTAGGACCGATGAACGAGGATTCGGTATTAGACATATATATTCCCGTTGGCTCGCCATATTAGGAGCATGTAGCTCAAGGAGAGGAAGAGATCAAGATGAACAAAATAGAAGACATTGTTGAAGTATATGCAGGTTGCTGCGAGGTACAAATTACCGACAACGCATTGAGGGTGACCGTTCCCATGATCGTGATGTATCCGACAGATGCACCGGAACAGACTGATAGGATAGGGCCGTACTCGTTGGAGGTGGCCAGAGACGCAGCGCCGCTGGATGGAAAATTTAGGCTAGTCCTCATTTCACACGGTACAGGCGGTTCACCGCTTGTGTACCGGTCGCTCGCTCGGCATTTGGCGCGCAGCGGCTTTATCGTTGGCCTGCTCGAACATCCATTCAATAACCGCAACGATAATAGTTTGGAAGGTACTGTCCAAAACCTCACCTATCGCCCCCGGCACCTTCGCATGGCAGCCGACTGGTTTTTTGAAGATGAGAGGTTTAAGGGGCTTCTCCAGCCGGGAGGCCATTCGGTCATCGGGCATTCCATGGGGGGCTACACCGCGCTTGCAGCAGCTGGCGGCATCCCGACCTCCTTCCCTACTGAGAGCCCGGATGGGAAGCCGCAGCAGATCGATGTTCCTTATGATTCACGCATCCGGTCCCTGATTTTGCTAGCCCCGGCGTCCGTTTGGTTCCGTAATGAGGGAGCATTAAGCAACGTTCGGCTCCCCATTCTCATGTTGGATGCCGAGCAAGACCCTTACACACCTCCTTTTCACGCGCAGATCATCATGAATAGTGTTGCTGAACCGCAAATGATTCGCTATCGGACGGTGGAGAATGCCGGACATTATTCCTTCCTGACTCCTTTCCCAGCTGAGATGATTTCACCAGCCTTTCCCCCCTCGCAAGACCCGCCCGGCTTTGATCGCGTGCAATTTCACGAAACGCTGAAGACTGAAGTAGTAGAGTTTCTGTTGACTTAACATTAGGAACAATCACTTTCCGTCGAAATCAAATGTTAACTAAGAGTTCGATTAACTAATCGTTACGCTAACTGGGGAATGTTAGTTCAATAACAGGCTGAAACAGCAGCGGCAGTCTAAGACTTTATTTTCACGTCTTAGTCCGCCGCTGCTTACTTTATTGGAACAGTGGGCTAATCATCACTTCAATTGGGAAGCGGAAGAAGCGTCCAAATACAACCACCAATCGCTATGGGTATTCAAGATCGAAGCCGGAACCTCGCGGGAAATCTCTTCGTTCAGAGTCTGCTTGATCGCGTTCGCTTTCACTTCGTGGGGAACGCAGGAAATAATAGTGGAACTTTCCATAATTTTTCTTACCGTCATCGTAATCGCCTGAGCAGGGACCTGATCGATGGAGTCGAACCAACCCTCGCCCACCTGCTGTCTTTTGCATGCTTCATCCAATTCGACAATCTTATAAGCTTCAGTTGTATCAAAATCCGCCGGAGGATCGTTGAATGCTATGTGCGCATTTTCTCCGATGCCAATGAGTGCCAGATCGATCGGCAACCGGTTGATTTCTTCCGTTAAATCCGCAATATTTCTTGCGACGTCTCCTTCCCCGTTGACCAAATAAGCTTTCTTAACTGGTGCGTAGGACAGAAACCGTTCGCGCAAATATTTTCGGAAGCTCGCGAGATGCGACTCCGGAAGCCCGACATATTCGTCGAGATGAAACATCTCGACCTTGCTCCAATCCACCTGTTTCTGGGCGAGTGCCTCTAAAAAAGGAAATTGCGATGCGCCGGTGGATAAAATAATCCGGGCGGCTCCTTGTTTCTCGATACATCCGTTGATGATCTCAGCCGCTTTGTCCGCCGCTGTTTTACCCAATTGTTCCGCTGTTTCGGCAACATGTAAATGCATGGTGATCCCTCCATAGTTATCAATTAGATTATCGGGCGTAAACCGAACAACCGGCTACAACCGTCTCCCGTACCGAGATGGCATAAGTTTGTTCATCATAATCAAACAGGGTCAAATGAGCGGGGCAGCCAACTTCGAGACGGCCTAAACTCGAAGCCCCCAAAGCTCTGCTAGGACGAACGGTCACCGCTTCAATCGCTTCCCGGAGATCCATGTCCGTGTAACGGATCGCACCGGTTATTCCCCTGTCCAGCGAGTAAGCAGATCCAGCCAGTATGTCTGGGTTCGCTGCCGTTGACAATCGTCCGTCCTCCCGAAGCTCGACTTCATCCCCGATCAGGCTTTTGTATCGTCCGGGCGGCATACCTCCGAATTTGACGCAGTCGCTGACTAGGATCGCTTTGTCGCGTTTTGCGCGTACCATGGCCTTGATCACGGCGGGCTGCAAATGATGGCCATCCGGGATGAACGTTGCCCATAGCCTGTCTTCCGCTAATTGGCTCCAGATGTAGTTAGGGTGTCTTGGGAGAATCGTATGCGAGCCGTTGCCCAAGTGCGTAGAGATCGTCGCTCCCGCATCAACAGCCGAATTCAATTGTTCATCGCTTGCCATCGTATGGCCAATGCATACGATGATATCGTGTTTCACCGACTTTTCGATAAAAGAGATTGCGCCTTCCGTCTCCGGTGCGATCGTCACCATTCGAATCAGCCCGTCCGCCGCATCCTGAAACCGAAGGAACTCCTCCCAGTCCGGTTTGCGGACATGCTGTTTGGAGTGGGCTCCTCGCGGTCCATCTTCCGCAGAGATATAGGGGCCCTCCAAATGAATGCCGTAAATCGATTCGCGAACGGAAGAATCGGATCTTTTGACGGATGCAATCACCTTAATAGACCTTATGATACGATCGTGATCACCGGTAACGACAGTCGGCAAATATGCGGTAATTCCTTTTGAATGCAGAACCTTGGACACGGCAAGAACATCATCCGAAGTCACCGAGGCGTCGTTAAAATCGAACCCGGCGAATCCATTGACCTGCAAATCGATCCATCCCGGTGAAATCCACGCCATGCCCTCTGCCTCTTCGACCTCGCTTATTTCCGCAATTATGCCGTTATGGGCTGTTTTTTCCACAGCGCAGCCCGTTTCCGTATTCCTACCCCGCCATTTCATCTGCATACTCCTTCCTCGGTTAATCCGATGTACAATCATCCTTCTTCTATCTATCATAAGACAAAATAAGTTTCTTGTATTGGTCAATTTTGCTATAATAACACCAAATATGATTTATTTTGTTATGGAGTGATCAAATGCAGACCGGAGAAATCGAAGCCATCGACTACGGTGAGCAAGAGGGCGATTTTTACATCCAACAAGTGATGCGTACGACTCCTTATGAGAAAACAAGCCATTTCCACGGCAACTATGAGATATACTACCTTCTCTCGGGCCGCCGTAATTATTTTATTAAGGATACCGCCTACACGATTGCAGCCGGCGATCTCTTGTTCATCAACAAGCATGACGTCCACAAAACATCCGTGCTCGGATCCTCTCAGCACGAAAGGATAGTTGTCAATTTCAGCGATTCTTTTCTAGGGTCCGGCCATCCGCTGTTTCGTCCCGAACTGCTGCACGTATTTCGCAGAAACAACCACCTCTACCGGCTGAAGCCGCGGGAGCAATGGTTCGTTGAGGATTCTTTCCGCAATATGATAAGCGAGATCGAACGCAAAGAAGACGGATTCGAATTGTCGATCCGCCTTATCCTTGCGCAGCTTCTGCAATTCGCCTCTCGATTGAAGGATGGTTGTGCAGCGGTAACCGACGACCCGCTAAGTCCAACGCATCGGAAGATCGCCGATGTCGTCAAACACATTAACGCTTGCTACCAAGAAAAGCTTCCTCTTTCGGAGTTGTCTAAAACCTTCGACATGAGCCCCGCTTATCTTAGCCGAACCTTCAAGAAGGTGACCGGCTTTACCCTAGTAAGCTATCATAACTTGATACGCATCCGCGAAGCTCAAAAACTGCTGCAAGAAACGGACAAGAAGGTTGCGGAAATATCGGAAAGAGTCGGCTTCGAACAATTCGCCCATTTTAACCGGACATTCAAGAAGACCGCGGGAATGAATCCCCTGCGTTACCGGAAAATTTTTGTGAAGTGAACATATTACTCTGATTGCTAGGACGGCATCCCTAATTCAAAAAACTACACAGGAATGAAGCTGCTCCAGAATGAAGTTCACCTTGGCCAGCTTCGCCGTCACCTTCTGCATTAAATGGTCTAAGGTTAAGAGACAAAAACGGGAGAGTCTGCGCGACACCTACTAGATTTACTAAGAAAAAAGTGTTCCTTCTCGCTTAAACGCACTAAGAGCTAATTTGAGGGTCTAAGTAGACCTTCAAATTAGCTCTTTTGATTGCAATACTGTTTTGTTGTACCTATCTCGAATAAAAGCTTGGCTATCAGGGGCCAAGCTATGAAGGCTCAACAGACCCTCTTAAAGCTTGAATGATCTCCTGAATAGACTTACTGGACACTGGGATATAAAGGGGCTCTTCATTAGCTTGGAGATTTATCACCTTTAGTTCCGGATCATATAACCAAGCTTTACTCAAATTGACGATTGTTCCACGGTCAACCCGCAAGAAGCCCGCCGAATCCAGCAGAAGAGCCCACTCTTCTACCCGTTGAATAGATTGAAACACCTCATTGCCCGTATGGAATAGAAGACTTCCTTTCCTGTTCGTTTGCATATATAGCACATCCCGGTGGACATCGAGCATGTGAATATTTCCTTTGGTATCTTTCACGGGAATCTGCATAGAGGCTCCTTACTTTTGTTATTTAATAACGGAGCAATAGGGAGCAGAGCTGCCGTCTACGACTTTTGGTGATAAGTGACTTAAGAAGAGATCTATCTGTTCGAAACAAATTCGCACACGCTCCTTAGAGGGCACAGGGGTAATTTCCTTTTCAAAAGAGTGGCATTGCAAGCCAAGAACATTTATGAGCAAATCACTACCTACGTTTACATCAGTGAACAAATGGACATGACTTAGCCAGACATCTGGTCTTTGCGATAACTTGGGAAGAATACCATTCACTTTTAAGTAATACGCTTTGAACATAGCATTCACAGCCATCTCCGAAACGGACTGACATTGCTCGTACATCCCATGATTGAAGAAGATTACAGCCGATTCCATGTAACGCTGGGAGATATCATGCCAGTATTGAGGGTTTAACAGCACGCTATGTGATAATGAACGCCATTCATCCAATCGCTTCATCTTCATAGCCTCTCTTCATTAGCTGCATGCAGCAAGGAGTCGGACTCTCATTGCCTTTACGATATATATTACACGATATATGTATCGTTATAAAGCGTAAATTTATTCGATACCATAAGGGTAAAGCAGTTAGGAGTAATCCCTTTGAAATTAAGTGAAGCCAGAAAAAATAAAAATATAGTCCAAGAAGATTTTTCGCATATGATTGATGTATCTTTAAGGTACTACCAGCGGTTAGAAACCGGGAAGTCAATTCCAACCGTTAAGATAGCTTTACGTATATGCAAAATACTAGAGGTTAGCCCATTTGATATTACTGAGTGGCAGGATGAACTACGGTCGTAATTACATCGCCGGTGGAGGGTCAGTACCAGAAACTCATCGGATATAAAGGGGAACGCAAATAAGAGCGAGACGTTAAGCATTAGCTTATTGTCTCGCTCTTATTATTAATATTTTCATCTAGGGGATTCAACGGTTTGCGATATCTATGTTCTACTGAACAGGTGTGATAAATAATGTTTTTCCCCTTTGAAGTGTTACTACTACTCTTTATTTAGCATATCAACAAATTTAATATCCGCTGGAGCAAATGCATATTCATTTAGTTCATTCCGGTACACCCATCGGTAATCGTCATGATCTATAAGGACAATCTCTCCACTAATGTAGGTTGCTTTGTATGCAAATAAACGAATGTATGTTGGACCATATTGATGATCATTTACACCAAATGACTCATAGGAAACAATCTCGATATTCATTTCCTCTAATAGCTCTCTTCGCAGACAATCTTGCACAGTTTCGTTCTTCTCCAGTTTACCGCCTGGGAACTCCCATAGGCCTTCTTGAGCCTTACCTTCTTTACGTCTAGCGATCAAGATTCGACCTAACTTGTCCTCAATTATAGCTGCCGCTACCTCAATCATTTGCTCCCACATCCTAACATGAGACTCCTAATTCGACTCTTACAACGCTTCTTGCTGGTCTAGCTTGGATAGTATTTTATTAAAAAGGTTCATTCTCTAAATATAATTACATCATTCAGTGCCTTTACCACGCGTTGGATAAAGTTTATGTCTTGATTTTCTATGTTTCTAGTATCTCCTGAAGCAAAAGTCAGTTCTACTCTATGCTCTGGTTTATAGAATATCAAATGTACTATTGCTGCAAGAAAAATTACAAGTCCTGCAAAAATAAAGCAACTAAAAATAAATCTTAAATTTTGTCTATATACTACCGTGTTCGTAATAAATCCGAAGACCATTAATGTCACACCCAAAAGAATAAAGCCAATATTA
The DNA here is from genome assembly GCF_003945345.1 of Paenibacillus baekrokdamisoli. Lineage (GTDB taxonomy): Bacteria > Bacillota > Bacilli > Paenibacillales > Paenibacillaceae > Paenibacillus_Z > Paenibacillus_Z baekrokdamisoli. Next base: position 4,286,828 of record NZ_AP019308.1, read on the forward strand.
TTACCTTTTTTGCCTTCGGTAACTTTTACGGATTCCAGTAAATTGAGAACATACATCTCATCATTAAATGCCAGGCGTTTACTGGTAATTAAGACTTCATTTTCGTTCAGTAGAATTCTTTCCTCCATTTGATCTCCTTCAAGAGTCATGATTACAAGACTTATTCATGTAGGGATCACTAACTCTCAGTAATCCCCACAATCCTACTGGCCAAATTCACCTGTTCATGATCGAGCTCAACCTTCACCCGTCCAAGCCTTCGCTGCTCACGCCATTGCCTGATATCCTCTTCCGTGTTCAGCTTCAGCTCGGCAATCTCCAATGCGCGGTCGAACACATACTTTGAAGTATAGAGAAGTGTATATATTCCACGTCCTCCAGAGACAATTGGTGTGTCCCGCTTCACCCACTTCTCAACAGTAAATTTCACATATAGCTTCTCCTCGTACCTGGTCTCGCCGGAAGCTCGGTAATCTCACGGCGACGAATCACCTTCCAGTCCTTGATCCTCCCGAACCAGTGGATGCCAGATTCTCTCCCTAGAGATTCGAACTTCTTTACGGATTGATAAAAAGCCATTTGATTTCTTAAAGGATTCATATTCACTGAAGGGAGTTTCTGAATCTCATCACTATGTAAACTTTTTTCCATTTCATCACCCCATGTAATCACTATTATCCAATCCTACTCTAATAGGAATTAGATCCCATTCCTTTTGTTTAATCCAGAAACCCTTTCCAATTTCGACAAATAGAAAGACCCCCGCCTACAGTAGCAGGAGTCTCATCTCAATATTAGTTCTATCTACCTTAATCCACCAGACCGCCAACCTCGACACCCATCGTACCAATGAACTGGCTGTTCAGCAGTTTGAAGTGTACCTTGATTCCATCTCTACGGATCTCGATACCGCCAATGATCGTCCGAAGCATCTTCTGCTTTTGTTGGGCTGAAGCCTGGTTAAAACACCTTGCGCCAGTTTGGAATGTGCCGCTTCAGCGTCTCCAGTTACTTCCGTTCGATAAACTAGACTTCCATAAATATAGAAACCCGAGCGCTTAATGCATTCGGGTTTCCTATAGTTAGGTAAATGTGGCTCCATCACTACGATCTCATCAGCGACACACAGCATTCAACATGTGTTGTCTTCCTGTCCATTTAATTCCTTCAGCGAATCCGTCACTTCTCATTTCTTTTCTTATCCTAATCTTTGGTAACCAGTCCCTCTATGCTAAGTTGTTCAAAATCTTCAGACTTAGGTGTCTGATATGGTTTTTCCGAGTGATATTTTTTCTCAAGCTTAAATTGTGAATCTAACTGGTCTAAAAACAATTTTTCAATCGTTTTTTTATCCATACCTTCTGATTCTGCGCATTCTACTAAGTCCTTTATCTTTTGGTTAATTTTACTCAAGATTTTTGAACTCCCTTGCGTATTAACCTTATAGACATCCTCTAACGATATAAATAACTTTGCTTTTCCATCATTCTTCAGCTTAACTATACCTTCACTGTTACCAATGACATAAAGGGGTGACCATTGCAAGTTTAGATTTTCTTTTACACCTTCCCAAGTTCCACTCGATTTTTCTCCTGATATTCTTGATGATGCAACGAGCACAGCATCAGAAGGTGCATGAATAAATTTATTACGCTGCATCGCATATGATCCAGAAAATGGCGCATCGAGTTTTTGAGTGGACATAATCAAAAGTTGCCCATTCTTAATGTACTCTCGGATTTCACGTTTCTTCACCCATTTTGCTAAGCCATCAGCAGGAAATATAACTGCTTTGCCTCCATTTTGAAGAGTAGAATCCACTGCTGTAGAATCTATCCCTCTTGCACCACCAGATATAATTATAACCCCCTGTGTAGCAGCTTCTCTTGCAATTATCTCTGTTTGTGCCAATTCATCAGAGTTTGCATCCCTAGCACCTACTACTCCCAATGCACGATATGACAAAATTGATGGATCACCAGCATAATAAAAAAACGCGGGAACATATTTTTGAGTTAACTTTTTAATACGTTGAGGCATTTCGGATCGAAACATAATTCCATATCCTTGATGAATAATTTCTTCAAGTTCAAGCATTGAGATTCCGAGTTTTCTTCGCGCCTCAATCTTATTTATTATTTTAGTTTTCTGAGAAGTTGTCGCTTGTGTTAATATATTCAACAATGCAGCTGAGTCCATTGACAACAAAGCTTCTGGCTGAAGTTTATGACAACCTAATGACTTAACAATTGTGTTCCACTCCAAGATAGTCAGTGGAATAGTTCTCGTCTGTGATAGCTGAGCACAAAATAAATATGTTGCTTTTTCATTGTCTGTAAACCGCATATTACTCACCTCACATCAATCACTACCGCTCGTTACAGCTAAAGCGAACGGAGTTACTGAAATATTATCAAATGTCTCTCCGAGTAGTTCAGTTGCCACTGTAAATGTCCATTTAGAGTCAACAAAATCATCCACTAATAATATTTGCTGAGTATTCAAATTCACATCTTTATGTATATACAAATAATCTCGGATTCCTTGCTCTTGATGTCGACTATTAAGTGAAGCCTTTTGCTCAGGTTCATTCGGTCTCTTCGCAAGAATATGTGCGTATTTACATTGTAATGTGTTGGCTAGTCGTTGTGCAAATTCAGGAACTAATTTTTGTCGGCGATTCGATGGAATTGGAATGATTGTTAAGTCAGACACCCGAATTTCTTGATCTCTGAAGAAACGCTTTAGCTTATCAGCCGAAGCTTTAACCAGAACATCTGAGAAATAATTATCAACATACTTGCCTCGACTCGCCTCCTGACCGAGTAGTTCATGATAATAACTCAGAGCAAGTCCATTCTCATGCATAAATAACAATTTCCTATTCGTCACCGCTGATTTTTTTCTTGGTTCGATTATTATAAAGCTCTTCTCAAAAAAATCAGAAACTTTATTAATTTCCTTTTCAACTAATATATCATCTGTCCATTTCCAAAATCCAAGACATGTACTACATTTCCCACATGGATGAGCATTTGGATCATCCAGTGCTTTTGTTAAGAATTCCATTTGACAGTCATTTGTTTTCTGAAAATTAATAAGCTCCTGATAATCGCGCATCTTCATATTTATTACAGAATCATAATATTCTTCTTTAGAAAAATAGGGTTTGATTGTACGAGAATATCGACTTCTTGAATCCTTCATTATTAATCCATCAATTAAGAGAAGTTTTATGATTTGGTCTAATATTGATGGTTTAATATTCATTTCCTGTTCTATTGTGGATTTTTTAACCTCATCGTGATTATCTATAAAATTGAGTACCTGTATAATTTGTTTTTGCTGAGGAAAAGAACTATAAATGAAATACTCATTAATTTTGTTTTCCTCAGCGCCACCATATAGGAGTACACAAAATGCCTTATCTATACCACGTCCTGCTCGACCTATTTGCTGATAATGCTCGATAACAGATTTGGGTGTATAATAATGAAAAACAAAACTAATGTCTTCCTTATCATAGCCCATACCTAAAGCAATCGTTGATACAAGTACTTTGATCTCGTTATTAATTAAGTTAGTTTCAAGAGTAATTTTATCTTCCTCATTAAGATCACTGTGATACGCATTTGCATTAATCGCATTATGACGGAGCCATGCTGCAAGGCGTTCGCATTCTCTAATTGTCGTTGCATAAATTATCCCTGAACCATGAAACTTATTGATATTTTTGGCGATCCATGCGAATTTTTCCTCAGCGGTTGGCAAATATAGCTTATGTAAGTACAGTGACTCACGTTGAAGCTCACCGCGAATGATTTCACAGTCACCTATTTGTTGTGACACATCTGCTATAACCCTTTCATTAGCTGTTGCAGTTGTAGCTAAAACAGAAATGTTTTGGGGTAAAATTTGAAGCAGTTGGTGAATTCTTCGATAATCAGGACGAAAATCATGCCCCCAATCAGAAATACAATGTGCTTCATCTACAACTAATAAACCAACCTTTAATCTAGACAAGAGTTCAATAAAATCTCCAAATTGCAATTGTTCCGGAGTAATAAATAATACATCACATTGACCGTTATTACAGCGGTTAATAACTTTTTCTCTTTCTTCAAACGTTTTATTAATTTGACTATTTATACAATCTGCAACGATACCATAATTCTTAGTACTATCAATTTGGTTCCTTGTCAACGCTAATAACGGACTAATAATAAGAGTTGCCCCATCCCCGATCTGACGCATAATTTTTGTAGCGAGGAAGTAAACTAAACTCTTACCCCAACCTGTCTTCTGAACTACTAGAACCCGTTTTTTATTTATAACATTTTCAATAGCTACATCCTGTCCATCACGAAACGTAGCCTCTGCTCCAAATACCTGTCTTAATGATTCTAAAAGCAAAAGAATCCCACCTTTTTGGTTTATTAGTATCCTAAGACACACTCGACTTGTTCCACGACCAAATTTTACATCTTTCTACATATTTCGCTACATCTTATACATAACCTTCCAAACGAATGTTCTGTTTATATTCTTTGTCTCATTATTTCTAGCTGCACAGTATTAATAAGATTTTAAAATCAAATAGCTGATATCTGTGCATGATGGGTTTTCCTCGCAAGAGACTGATCATGAAGGAGCTGGACACAATCAAATGTGTCCGGCTCTTTCTTTTCCAAATTCCATTGTGGGGTGAGTCAAAATGAACCTGCAATGAAAACTTGAACTCACTTCTGTCCCAAACACACTCAGGGAGCAGCAGAAACAGTAACACGATCCGGCAACTTTAGAACAGCTTCCGGTAGTCACAAAACTTTTAGAAGTAACCAAGCAGCAATCGACAAAGATCAAAGGCATTGGCTTAGGAAAGCATGCGACGCCACTCATTCTGTTCTGGTTCTATATACCTTATACCTGTACCTTCTCTAAATACCAGACCCTAAACTTCTATTCACATCGTACCAATAAACTGACTGATTCACAGTTGAAGTACACCTTGAATTTTATCTCCATGGAAAACGAATTAAACCAACGCCGTCACCTTCTGCATAAAATGGTCTAAGGATAAGAGATTGTTGGTTTGAAATCCTCCGAGATAATCCCAGACATCCCCCCCTTACTACTCCTACCTCAAACTGTTCTTACATGCTCAGTTACAAAAACGGGAGAGTCTGCGCGACACCTACTAGATTTACTAAGAAAAAAGTGTTCCTTCTCACAAACGCACTAAGTGCTAATTTGATGGTCTAAGTGGACCTTCAAATTAGCTCTTTTGATTGCAATACTGTTTTGTTGTACCTATCACGATTAAAAAAGCTTGGCTATCTGGGGGCCAAGCTATGAAGGCTCAACAGGCGGCTCAACAGGCTCTCTTAAAGCTTGAATGATCTCCTGAATAGACTTACTGGACACCGGGAGATAAAGGGGCTCTTCATAAGCTTGGAGGTTTAGCACCTTCAGTTCCGGGTCATATAACCAAGCTTTACTCAAATTGACGATTGTTCCACGATCAACCCGCAAGAAGCCCACCGAATGCAGCAGAAGAGCCCACTCTTCTACCCGTTGAATAGATTGAAACACCTCATTGCCCGTATGGAATAGAAGACTTCCTTTCCTGTTCGTTTGCATATATACCACATCCCGCTCTACATGGAGCATGTGAATATTTCCTTTGGTATCTTTCACGGGAATCTGCATAGAGGCTCCTTACTTTTGTTATTTAATAACGGAGCAATAGAGAGCAGAGCTGCCGTCTACGACTTTTGGTGATAAGTGACTTAAGAAGAGATCTATCTGTTCGAAACAAATTCGCACACGCTCCTTAGAGGGCACACGGGTAATTTCCTGTTCAAAAGAGTGGCATTGCAAGCCAAGAACATTTATGAGCAAATCACTACCTACGTTTACATCAGTGAGCAAATGGACATGACTTATCCAGACATCTGGTCTTTGCGGTAACTTGGGGAGAATACCATTCACCTTTAAGTAATACGCTTTGAGCATAGCGTTCACAGCCATCTCCGCAACGGACTGACATTGCTTGTACATCCCATGATTGAAGAAGATTGCAGCCGATTCCATGTATCGCTGGGAGATATCATGCCAGTATTGAGGATTTAATAGCACGCTATGTGATAATGAACGCCATTCATCCAATCGCTTCATTGTCAAAACCTCTCTTTGATATTCGTATGCAGCAAGGAATCTTCAAGGTACTACCGGAAATTAGAACATTTAATTACTAAAATCATTGTTATATATCAAACGGATAATGAATTACTGCCCGCCATGTTCGGACGATCGCCCAAGCGAAGGTACCCCTTCAAACGTAGTATCCTTATATATAAATCACTCTCATATATTTTCTCCTCCCTACTAAGAGCATTTACATGCATTTTAGTAATTATAATACATGTATTTTAATTAGCCAAATATATTTACTTATTTAAATTTCACGTATTAGCTACTATGAGGGAAAGAGACTAGGAGTTGTTTTCCTTTGAAAATAAGTGAAGCCAGGAAAAATAAAGGTATTAGCCAAGAAAAACTGAGCCGTGCTATTAATGTGTCTCTAAAGCACTTTCAAAATATTGAGCATGGAATGACCACTCCCACAGTGAACATCGCCTTGCATATTTGCGAGATATTAGAAGTTGATCCGAGAGAAATTGATGAATGGAAGGACAGACGTGATCCTGTCTAAAACCTCTGTTTTTTTCAAATGGTAGTTAGTGTTTCTGAAGCTCACGGAACACAGCACTGAACACGAAAAAGAGCGAGACTTTTAGGATAGCCCTATCGTCTCGCTCTTTAGTAATAAGTCCCTTTAATAAACATGAGTTCTTCGCAGATCACTGACCCTCAGTAATCCCCACAATTCTACTAGCCAAATCCACCTGTTCATGATCGAGCTCAACCTTCACCCGTCCAAGTCTTCGCTGCTCACGCCATTGCCTGATATCCTCTTCCGTGTTCAGCTTCAGCTCGGCAATCTCCAATGCGCGGTCGAAAACATACTTTGAAGTATAGAGAAGTGTATATATTCCACGTCCTCCAGAGACAATTGGCGTTTCCCGCTTCACCCACTGTTCAACAGTGAATTTCACATATAGCTTCTCCTCCGTACCTGGCCTCGCCGGAAGCTCGGTAATCTCACGGCGCCGAAGTACCTTCCAGTCCTTGATCTTCCCGAACCAGTGAATGCCAGATTCTCTTCCTAGAGATTCGAACTTCTTTACGGACTGATAGAACGCTACATACTCCATTTGTGCGAGCAACGTGTGATCGGTGATATTATCGAGAGGTACATGATAGAACCCATACTTGAGCGCATCATCTAATTGCTCCACTCCACGAAGTGAGCCTACAAGTACATTACGCCCTGCCATCTTGTTCTGGTAATAATCTTTAGTCCCTCTTGGGCGAGTCGAACGCTCGTATGCCTTCTCCGGACTGTCCATAATGATCTCGTCCAGAAAAGCCTCCATCAGCTTAGTCGCGTTCGGCAAGAACGGGAAGGCGCCGACATTAATGAGCTCAATACTCTTATAGAACTTATGCTCTCGGAACTGCTCCTCATCGTGATACGGGAACAACACATATGCTCCGAACATGCTTCGCTCCAGCTCACGTCCACTGCCCTCAGCGTACACAATAGCATCCCGATAACGATGCATCGTATTAATATCAGATTCCTCTGGCCCGGGCGTCCGGTAATCCCTCCGATATGAAGTGCCTTCATAAGCAGAATCTAACCGATACTTTGCATCGAAAATATACTTATACTCCGTATCCGAGTCTTTCTTCTTCAAAGTCAGTACGTTATCCGGCCGTTGTGAGATCGTTGGCGTCTGCTCACCTCGTGGCAAGGTATTGTAGTAAAGTGTGAATACTTCCCCGTTCTTCGGGTTGCGATACACCATTTTCGCTTTCTGTGTCTTATCGAGCGTTACGAAAATCCCGGTGCGGTTCACTTTAATAATATCTTGCTTCAGCAGCTCATACTTGCGGCTCAGCAGATCATGAATTTTCAAGAAACACCAATACTCATACAGCTGCGCCAAGTCCTTCATCGACAGGCGGAACAAGTCGCTCTGAATCGATAAGCCCTTCATTAGCATGAGATAGTTCCGATAGACCTCTCGATACCCCGGTGCCATCTGAAGTACAAGTGTAATCGAGAGCTGACGCATCTCCTTGACCTGAAGAAAATCTAGACCAAGCAGCCTTTGCAGCTGTGATTGCATATCCGCGAGCTTACGAGCAAGTAGCGGATCCTTTAGTCTTCCTTTGTCCGATAAACGCAGCTTCAAATCCTTTAGCTTCTGAGCAATGCGCAGCAGTACCCAACGTACGAACCGATTCTCGTTCGTATCGTAATCAACATACCGCTTCGTCTCCATCGCATGACTCGGATAATAACGCCGCTCGTTGATCGAGATCATACCAAGTTTATCATCCTGCCTAAGAAGATGAGGATGCTTGGCAAGGAAAGCAATATTCTTCTTACCTGGTTTTCTCACTCGTCCCGACTCAACAATCCGATTCTCTACTTGATGCCTGGTGTGTGGCGCACTCTGAATTCGCTCCACTGCTTGCACCAACTGTCCAAACACATGTTGCAAAATCGTGAAGAATTCAGTTAAGCTCTGATGTCTCGTCTCCTTGAGTCCGGTAAGATGATAAGTCTTACGTAGAAAGTCGAACGATAGGTTATAGATCTGCTGATTCACATCGTTTAGGATCATTTGATAATCGCGTTTGTAGTCCATTTTCACAGGAAAAATCTCCAGCTGTAGCCCAAGTACAGCCTGCCCGTATAGACGAAGCTCCAAATCCGTTAATCCAACTTCACTTTGGAAATTGAGAATTCCAGCGAGAATATTGCCTTTTCCAAGTGGCTTTACGGCTTGTCTAATATGAAGATTCTCATGGTAGAAGCTGAGCGGAACGTCTTGCTTCTTCTCAATGACAAGCTCATAAGACTGCGTCTCAAAGAAGATTGGGTATGCAATCTCTCCCCTCTGCCAGTCTTTTAGCTCCTTCGTCTCTGGATTAAAGAGCAAAACTCTCTCTATCTCTAGCGAAGTAGACGGCACATTTATGTTCAAATGGGCAGGTAGTAACTGATTGTCATCGGTTCTATGAAGCTGTAGAGAGTCCACTTTCGGGTGAAACGGCTTACCCTGAAGGTACAGATTAAATAGATTCGTCTCAATGCGAAGCAGCTCAATACTCACATTAGGAGAGCCAATAGGAGGTGAATCCATCTTCCTCTAACCTCCGTAGCATGAAAGCCAGCTTGCGAGCGCTGAGGGGATATTTAGCCTCTGCTTCTTGCCCACTGGATTTCCATTTCGAATAGAGTTCTGATGCATCATCCATCAGATCGTTAATAGGTAAGGACTTCCCAATAGCTTCCTGAAGGAGCTGAAGCAACACTCGCTTCACAGATGAACTGCTTCCTTGTACACGTGGCAACAGCTTTTGTAGCAACTGCAGATCGAAAGCTTTTTCCTCGCTCATTAGTTCAAACTGCTCATTGTAGATCATATAGAAACAGACGGCATCCCTGATGCGGAAACCTACATGCGAATGAATCTGTTCCAGAATGTCGTTCACCTTGACCAGCTTCGCCGTCACCTTCTGCACAAGCTCCTGATTACGATCATAGGCGTCAATTAGCTGCAGGTACTCACTTCGCAAGAAGGGGTTGGTCGTACGCACAGTGGCTGTTTCATTAGTTAATCCACCAGGGAACTGTTCCAAATTGATGTAGTTGAATTCAATTGTATTGGCACGGTCTAACACTTTTTTGCTAAAAGGATGCGTCGTCTCGTCCATATTCACCGTGCCAATGAGATATACATTATCCGGGAACGCTAAGCCGCCATAGATGGGCTGATCTTCGGTGTTTAAACTATCCGAGTGAATAAGTGGTACCGTCACGATTCGCTCATTCCGCCACTCTTGCGTCTCAATCACACTGAGTAAGTCGCTGAAGTAATGCTCAACACGCGCCAAGTTCATCTCATCTAAGCAGACAAAATAGGGCTTATTCCGGTTGCTTTCCTTTGATGCTTCCACCAGCACTTCAGATAGTCGCCCTGGACGGAAAGCTCCCGTTAAGTCCTTGTAGCCGAGCAGATCAGAAGGATCACTCCAGTCTGGTCGAACCGGAATGAGGTTGAATTGATGATTTAGGCTTGTAGCTCCTAGTGCCTCCGCGAAGAGCTTGACCAGCTTGGTTTTGCCCGTACCTGAGACTCCGGCTAGAATGACGAATGGCTTGGTCTTGAGGGATAAATAGAAGTTCTCGATGAGGTCATCTGGAAAGTGGAAGCCTCTGCTTTCGATATAGGATTTAATATGATTGACTCGCTCCACTACCGTTAATGTATCCACAGGCTCCACCTCCACCTCGGCTATATAGCTATATTGATCTCGTGATTTACTAACGTATCCAAGCTCCTCTAGCCAATTCAACATGAATCGCGACCGATTTTCCTGCGTCACGCTTCCCCACTCCTCCTCCATGTTCATGGCAGGGATGAAGACATCGTTGAACCGATTAAGGTTGAATGTAACTAACTCCTCTACCAATGAAATAGCAAGATTCATGACTTTTACAAGGTTGGTTGCATATTCATTATCAATTGAATCGAATAGAAACTGTCTTACGATACGAACCTGCTCTTGACTTAACTGCCAGATTGATTCTCCCTTAACTTGATAATAATCTTTGCCTCGGATCGTTAAGGAATATTCACCAGCCTCTATGGTTAAGAGATCAAGCTCTTGCAGCGCTCTTCCTACATGTTGAATTCTTTCCTTTGGATTCTTCACATCGTCCCCTGAGAATAGGACGGAACCTTGGTTGGATACAAGCTCTTCAATTGAAACATTCCCAGCACGGTGTGCCCCCAAATAGCAGATAATACCTTGACCTAGATAGAGGTGAGCCATCGTATATTTGAATACTACGGGAGTAGGATGTTGAACTTGCTGGGCAGTATGGTCTGCATAAACCTTGTAATTGTCCATTACATTATTCAGATCAGAAATGAGTTGTCCATCACTAGGAATATGGTTACGATCATAGCGAATATAAGCCACCGTAGATACCTGATAATCGCGTCCAATCCCTGTCGAAGTTAGCTGAATATTTTCATCTCGTTGTAAGTCGTTAAGTGGCAGAAGTTGTCTCATTTCCTGTACCTTTTGCTCCAAATATCGATATCCTTCACGTTTTCCATGATCTCTAAGTGGAACTGTTACACCCTGATTCAACGTCAAGTAGACTGCACTCATATCCTCAGCAAATAGGTAAACAACATATTCACCATGCTGAGTAGTGTTCGTTAACCGCTTGTCTAGAATTGCGATCCAAGGAATATTGGCCCAGTTACCTTGCCCAATAGAGCCTTGTACTTTATAATCTCCACCTATGAATGACAAGGATTTAAAGAAATCTGGAATTGAATTCCGAACTAGCTTCCCAACTGGATGACTTGCGAACGTTTGCGTCTTGGATTCTATGTAGTTAGACATGACGTAGTTTATGGAATCTTGTAAAGAGAAAGAAACAGGACGGAGCTGGTTATTGTATTGAATGAGCTCTGACTGTGCATAATTCTTTAATTCTTGTAACAGCTCGTCATCTAAATATGACCATATGTCTGACTTGAACGTAATTGTATCAGAAGTAGTTTCAAGTATGCTGGATAGAGCCTCTATCGGAGTTTTGAGAAGGGAATTTACTTGGGCTAATGTAAAGTCATTCCAACTCTCAGCAACTCCCTGAGGTGGGGAGTCCACTACTTCTCCTTCATCGGTACTTGTTCGGTAATATGACAAAAACCGCTCAGCAACTGCGTTGAGCGGTAGAAATTGAAGTTTGGTTTCGTTATACTCGTCAATAATGGACAGGATTAAGACCATTTTATAAGACTTTTGTCTTACTTTAAATAGGGATGCTAGCTCTACTGGTAGTGTCATATCGTTTCGCTCCAAACCATAATTTGACTAAATGTGTTAAGTTTAGAATTCGATATGATAGTTATAAAGTCCTCTAATGACAACTATGTAGTGATGACATGTCGGCACTTAGGAAATGAGCTGCATCCGTAGAACTCACCTTTTGGACCTTTTCGAAGCATCATCTTTGAACCACATCGACCACAAGTACGTTCAATAGCAGGGAGCTGTTCTCTAACTTTTTTAGCTGATGGAGCAGCCCCTGGGTTTAACTTCAGAATCATTTCAATTAGCTGTTCTCGATTAATCAATATAATGTCATTTGATTTAGCTAGTGAATATGCCTCATCTGTGAAATCTCGATTCGCTACAACCCATCCCTCGGCAGCCTTATAGTGTGCGATTGAAGCCTTGACCTCTTGAACAGACTTTAAACCAACGCTTTTACTATATCGCTTTGCCTGAACAACTATTTTCTTAGCAGCCTTCGTTAACACCAGATCAGCACCATAGTCGCCTGAGGCTCTAGTCACTTCTACCGCATATCCATGTGCCTTAAACAAATGACCAAGATAATGTTCAAATTGTCGTCCATCCATTTCATCAATTTCTTTAATTCCAGATCTCTTTAGCTTTTCTTCGAGAAGAATTCTACGAAAAATCTGAATTGCAACAAATATAACCAAAACAAAGCCAGCTGCTATCCCACCAGCCGCAATTGACTTTGTTAAATTAAAAATCCAGAAGAAAGCCCCGATCACCCCCAGCATGAGGAGACCCTCAATTAACTTCTCTAGCTCTTTCTGCTGCTTTTTCTTTTTCCTCGACATTCTTATGTCCTCTTCTCATTAATGGCTAATCTATTCATTATGTACCTATGTAATGCTTCATCCCTGCAATAAACATAACAGCCTCTCATACCTCTCGACATGAGAATTTTATAAATGTTCTTTACTAATGCGTTCAATTGAGCCGGGTTATCTTTTAACCCTTTCTTCCCCGTCTTGTCTTTGTACTCGGTGTAGTCTGTATAAAGTTCTCCCGTGCTTTCATTGAACTTCAGGTCATTACCAATAATAATGCCTACATATTCGAACTCTAACCCCTGTGTTGTATGGACACAACCAACTTGATTAATCCCATCTGAATGGACTGCCCATGTTTCTCTTATGGAGTGTCCATTCCAAGGCAAGCTAAACTGATGCTCTTCAATAATTACATCTTCTACTTGGCCATTGAAGTTACCATTCTTCTGGTCTGTCCAAGTCCAAGCGAACCCGGCTAATAAGCGAGCTTTCCGACCTTGCTCTTGTTTATCCTTGATTAACTCATATAGTCGATGAGGTGAATCCACTAAACGAAAATCGAAAGTATCTTGATCCCACCCATTGAAATTTCCTGTATCCTGAATTCCAAGTATGTCATCTACCCAATTCAAGAAACCTTCTGCTCCAGCACACCTGAATTGCGCATGTAATTCATATTCATGAATTTCTGATTTTGACTGACTCGCGACTCGTTTGATCTCCGCAATTGTTCCAATATCATCTGGGCGTATTCTTTGATTATCATCTATAAAGAAGACACTAACTTTTGAACTCTTTATTATATCTTCTATCTGACTAACGCCTTTGTACATATAGCTACCTTTACCTTTGAGACGATGCGCTTCATCTACAACTAGAACGTCAAACTCGTCCTCCTTGGTGTCTACAAAACTCCCTGAACCCATGAATAAACTTTTGGTTCTCATCTTAGATAGCGCACTTTGCTTCGTTAGCATTTCAATCATAACATTTCGAAATGATGAGTTTGGTGCAACGAACTTTGTATTTAAACTATTACGTAAGAGCCCTCCTAGAGCATTCATTGAAATAACTGATTTCCCTGTACCGGGTCCACCACGTATTATTATTGTCCGCTTTTTATCTTGTTTCTTGGCTAGTGTAATAATCGTTTCATATGCAATCTTTTGCTCATCAAGCAATACAAAGTCGGAATTCCCTTCAAACAATGCATTAATATGTTCGACTAATGACTTTGAAGGTACGATTTTCCCGTTCTCTATGTCATATAAGATTTGCATCCCTTGGCCTTTACCAACATATTTGAAGATAAAGTCCTGTAATTTTCTAGTTTCATGCGAAAAGAATAACGGCGCTTCTTTTATTGTTTTTTGATATTGTTCGAGCTTGAGTGGTTCGGGATCTTTCTCTCGATAGTTATGTAGGAATGCTACAGAGTGAGAAGTTACACCATTGTCGTATACTGCTTTATTCATATCCACTATAAATTGCCGATAGGACCAAGCTTGATAGGATGGATGTGTTGTCTCTCTAACAGCTCCATTAATAGATGTTCTTACGATATCTTCCTTTTCGGTAGAAAATGCTTCTTCCCATTGTTTCAATTCTACAATGATAAAATTTCTGTTCTGATTTTCATCTTGACCAGCAACAATAAAGTCGATTCGCTTACTTGTTGAAGGAATGTTGTATTCTATCATTACGCCACAATCATCTGAGACCTTTGAGTTTCTTATGATACGCTCCATGAACTGCATAGAGTTATTCCAGGAACGCCATTCGGATACTGAAGGGCGTTTACCTAGTTTCTCAATAAAAGCAGATTCGATGTTTAATGCTATCTTGTTATCATCGACAGCTTCTTTGAATTGGGCTACTGAGCTGCTGTATATAATCAATGGTTAATTCTCCTTTAAACTAAAGAACATGTTATTTTTATAATTCAGAATACTTTTCATAATTCTCCGAGAATATTCCATTCAGATTTTCCTGATTATCTTGAAATGTATTCCATGACAAACTTATAAAAAGTAAGTGTAAAAAACCTCCACTCGGAGGTTTAATGATAAAGTGTTGGTAGAGACTATCGGGATCAAACCGCCGAGCGCTTGCATGCCATGCAAGCGCTCTCCCGCAGTGGTTATTTCACTACCAAAAAAATAGATTATTTTAAACCTTTTTGCACATTAAAAACTTCCCTTTTTAGAAAAGCCGCTAGTCTGGTTTTATCCAAATCAAGTCTTGCCAACCAGCTTACACAATCTTCTCTAGTTATATCAGGTCTTTTTCCAAATTCTCTAGATAGTGAGATTGAAGCGGCTCTAGATAAACCAATTGACATGAACGTTAAAGGAGGCATTGAACAAGCTCCGTATTCAAGAAAACTGGAAATAGGATATATCTTTACATAAGATTCTGTTTTCCCAAGTTCTTCAAGGTGACACTTGAGTAATTGAGTATATAATTGTGTGTATTTAACAAACGTAAATCGTATTTCAGTTTCCAGAGTATCCATAAGTTTTTTTACATGGGATGTAATTTTTGATGGTTTTTCATCAGGTTGTAATCCATGTGCAATTAGTTCAGATAGTGGATTTCCAGCCATCCACTTATGTCCTATTACAGTTAAACGACGTATCTGAGCTTCTGAGTACCTTCCAAGTAGTATATGTTCATTTATTAGAGTGAAAATATAATTGAGTCTGTTAAATGACCCTGACTCAAATGGAAAGTAAGGAAGTAGTGTATTCCAATTTGAAACTTTTTTAAAGTATCGCCAAAGAGAATTTATTCTATCTGGGAGTATTCCTGGATTTTGTTTAAGAATTTCAACTGGTGCAATGTAATCACTAATAATTTCATCTATTGTGTAATCAATATCAGCAAGGAACTTCATATTCTCATCTGTCATATATTTCGAATTTACAAGAGTTTCTCCTAATTCTAAGCGATTTCTTACTACCAAACTAACTATTTGTTCGTTATAATCATCTCTACCTGAGCCTTGTTCCCTGTCTTTTACAAAATCATTTACTTTATCCGATTCTTCTTTTAGTCGCTTTTCAAGAGCAGGTTGAATTTTTTGTGTTCTTGGAGAATTAATTGGATTTTCATCCCAACTTTCAGGTTCTATACAAATAATGTTACCTGATAAATCTTTCCCCATTCTTCCCGCACGACCAGCTAAATTCCAAAAATCAATTCCTTTTAGTGGAGAATCACCCCTTGTAGGTTTATAAATGAAAACATTTTTAGCAGGTAAGTTTAATCCTTCAAGTAAGGTTGAAGTACAACAGACTACTTTAATTAATCCAGCTTTCATAAGGTCTTCAACACCTGATTTGACGATTGCAGGTAGCTTACTGAAATGAAAAGCAATACCAGAACGTATAAAATTTGATAACTCGTACCTTGGATGAATATGTTCCTCAATAAAGTCAGCAAACTCATTTAATTCATCTATATCTTCAGATTTAAATTTCTCTGATTCAAACAAGAACCTTGCAGTCTTTGCAGATTCAATTGGCTCACTAGAATATACAATTGATGTTTGTTCATTCCAAAGATTTGTTACATAATCACAAAGAACTCTTGCCCTAGACACACCTTTACCTGTCGAAGTAAATCCAACAGATCCCAAAGATTTTTCTGCTCCATCGACAATTTCTTTAAGAAAAATATTTTTTTTGATTTTAACTGCTTTTATAAGATTTTGTCTTACAACGGTAGATTCATCAAAATCAGCATTTTCTCTATCATATCCAAAAGTCTCAAGTAAAATTTCAGGATTACTCACAAGAGGACTAGCAAAGAGAATCTTTGTTTCAGACCATACTTTCAATGTGAATTTAATTGCTTCCTCTAGTAATACTCCTCTATCACCATGCTGAATTTCCTGAGCTTCATCTACAATTAATATTTTTACTTTTAGTTTTTGTGCATCATTTGAAGCACAAAGTTGATAAAGCCTCTCTTGAGTTAGTACAAGGACATTGGAAAGATAAGGTTTATCAATAACATTCTGAATATCAGAACTACATGATATATTTATATTTTTAATATTACTTTGTGCTGCAATTTTAAATACATCATCCATTACCTGACGTATAAGGGCTCTTGTAGGAACAATATAAATAACTGTTGAACCTTGATTCTTATAAAGAATATCTAATAAATATCTGATCAAAACATAAGATTTTCCTGCAGATGTCGGAGCAGAAATACTACTGGCAAGAGAATATGTAACAAGGCTCATTACTTTTTTTTGAAATCTTGTTAAAATAGTTGGTTGTTCCATGAAATCTACAGTAAACAATGTTTCATTGACAAGAGCTTCTATTGATGAAAAATAACTTAAATGCTCTTTATACTCTAGCTTCTCGCTCTCAATATTTGATTTATCAAGTACCAATGGAATTGAAGGGAAGTTAGTTAATCTATTTAATATTAGTAAGCAAGAAGATAAAACCCCATATGACAAACTATATTTAGGTAAAATTGTAGTGATTGTGAGAGCTGTTTTTTTATTCTCATCTAATTCAGACATGGATAACATCGCAGCCACTTCAACTAAATATCTTTCATCATCCTGATTAATAAGTTGAGGATGTTGGTTGAGTACTTTGAATGACTCATATATCTCAATGTTTTTTATTTTTGAATAAAGTGATGTAAAACGTTCTTCAATTACTATTTCAGTAATTAATTCATTTATTCTGTTCAAAGGTATTCCCCCCTTGTCTCAGCAACAAATGTAGTTTCAAATTCTTTTATATTACTAAACGGGAGCATAAACCAAACAACCCTATATTTATTAATTGGGCTTAATGAAAATTCTGTTTTAATGTGATTTGCCAAACTTTGAACTTCACCTAAACAGAGTGTTTTTATATGATCTTCCATTTTTGAAAAAGGAATATTTTTTAGTTGTGCTGTTGTTTTTGAATCATAACCTGTAAATACACAAATTGTATATTTAGTATTTGCTCTTACCTTACTATCTGGTTTGGCGAAATCTTTAAGTGCTGCTACTAATTTTTCATCATTTATATCATTCATAGCAAATTGATCTAAGAGATATATATCTTGGTCAACAACTCTTTTCCCGTTCTTTACGCCGAAATGGTCATAGATCGAAGATAATGCCGCTGTAACTGATTGTTTTATATTACTTCTTAGTTTAGATTCACCTATGTATAATATCAGCTCATTATTCTGGTGATCAAAAGAAGCATGAACACCATCGGAACCAAAGTTTTGCATATTAGTATTTGTTTTATGCCCATGCTTAGTTATTACTTTAGGTACTTGTAATATGCCCTCTTTCATCATCCAAAGAATAAACTCGCCCAAATCACCTTGTTTACTTTTACTTACTAAAAGTCTTACCGCATCTCTAGATAATCTCTGAAAGTCTCTAGGGTTTTTACTTTCATAAGCTTCCACAATAACTGCTAGGGAATGAACATATTGCGTTAACATATCAGCAAGGTACTTTGCTAAATCTGTAATTCTTGGTTCACCAAGATCATCTATTTTTAAATAGTAACAATCAACATTCAATCGATATTCAGGTTCACAACATTCGAAATGTAATTGATTAAAAATATTCTCACATGCTTCTTTTTGATCTTTTAATCTAGTTTCCAATAAATTTCGACGTGAACTCATTAGTCAGTCCGCCTTCCATGTTGGGACTATCGTATTAATTATAATTCTATAGTACTACTTACATACCCATAATTCTACTTATTTTACCAATAAATTAGCTTCACTCACTTTCATATCCAACAAGGAGACATCTGCCAAAACAGACAAGCGGTGCTTATCAGACATGGACTTCAAATTTCTATTAATAAAAGTAAAAAGAAGGCTCCTGCTTTGATTAAGCAAGAGCCTTCTTACTATTCTGGTGTAAGTGCTGTTCAATCCTTTTATTAGTAGTGTTCTCTCTTATCCCTACACTACCAATAAAACCAATGCATATGAGCGATACTGTCACATCTCATCTATTCTTTCAGCACCTTATCATTTTCTTACCAGACCCGTAACTTTACTGCAGGGCACAGTTGGATCATGATACACAATATACGCCTTGGAAAACCGGTCGAGGTACGAATTCTCGTGAGATTTTGGGGTAAGGATGATGAGCTTGCGCTGAAGCTCCCGTCCGTACAGATCGAAGACCTTCAACTTACGCTGCTCATCCAGAGCGCTATCGAACTCGTCCAGAACAATAAAACCCGGAGCGGTCTGAAGATTTTGCAGCAAGGCGAGCGCAAACAGAAGGGAACTCAAGGATTCCTCGCCGCCGGATACGCCCTTCCCGACTTTGCCACCGCGAGCCTTGACACTAACATCTTCCAGTGTTCCTCGATGTCCTTCCTTGCGTGCTTTAATAAACAGATTAAAATGTGTCCTCCCCCGGCGATCCTCAAATTGATCCCACTCAATTTCTCCCTCGAATTGAAACAAGCTCATATAGGATTTGAAGCGCTGCTGTATTTCAAGAACCCTCATGTTAATGGTTGTCTCCAACTGGTCCTTCAATTGACCGGTACGTTCCTGATCCTGCTCGAACAAAAGGCTCGTCCGCTTATACTCATCCTGAAGACGATTATATTCCTCTTCAACCACCTTGTAGTTTTCTGGCGCTGCCGGATCGATACCCGTTTCATGTCGGGCATGGTCAAATTTCACTTTACCTGTTTCAAGGTTCGAACGGACTTGAGGTAAGGATGGAAACTGAAGCGAATTCAATGGCTGCTTATCATCATCAGAAAGTACTTCATTATAGATGTGCGAAGCTAACCGCTTGAACTCCTCCAGTTCCTGAATTACGCCCCTCTTTTCTCTGTTCACAGTATCAAGAGATTCGCTTCTTGACTTCAGTTGACTGGCAATCAGACTAAACTTTCGTACCTCGCTCTCCTGCTGATCCTGAATCTCCAGAAGCTTGCGCTGCTTTTTCCGTTTCTCATTTTCCAGCTTGTCCAGTTGCTCCTCGATATTCTCGTAATCATGTTGCAGTTCTTTATGCTGATCATCTAAGTTTTGTAGGTGACACTGTTTGGCGGTCAACGCTTCATATTTCTCCTTCTGCTGACCTAGTCTCACGTAAAATTCGGCTTCTCCATGTAGCTCGTTATGTTCATGTTCCAACTTCACTTGCTTTTTTATTAGCTCTGTTTGATCTTGTCGCAGCTTCCGTATCTGCTCCAGCAGCTCCGTTCTTTTGTCTACTTCTTCTGCATACTTATTGACTATGCTAACCCGCTCATGCTCCCTCGTCATAAAAGCTTCCGCTTCCCGAACTAATTGAATAATGCTATTCAACTCTTGCAGTTTCTTTGTAGCTTGACGGATCGACTCTTCACCTCTCTGAATCTTGAGGGACAATTCATAGATACTCTTCCCAATTTCTTCCTTGCGAGCGATAAGAGCACGTGTGCTCAAAATATAACGTTTCTTTTCTTGTGAACCGCGAATCCCCATCGAATCTATCAGCATCCCATTTTCAATCCGAAGATCACCGTCCTTGAAAAACTGCTCTACCCACCACAGAGCCTTTACTGCATGTGGAAACTCCTCCTCCTCGTTCAGTCCTCCTTTCACCCGAAGCTGCAGCGACTTCAGCTCCGTTACTGAACGATCAGGCACCACCTTACGCAACGGTACATGGTACAGGTCATTCGGAGCGGCAACCATATATCCATCAAAAAATATCGTGTACTTAATCGAATTAAAACGCTCTTCCAATTTGAGGTGTGCGGACTCGCTCAGCTCCACCAATTCACGTAAAGCATATGCCCTAATCCCTCTTCCATTGAAATATGCCAAAGAGTCCATTTGCCGCCGGGACCAATCGTGCTCATCATCAAGCCGAGCAAGTTCTTCTTCTAACTCACTCATGCTGTTCATATTCTTCAACCTATCATCCTTAGCCATGGAAATGGATTTATCCAGCCGTTCTAGCTCTTCCTGTACATAATGGCTACTCATATATTGACGAAGCCGCTCCTGATGCTCGATCTCCTTCACTTTATCCTGCTCGATTGCAGCCTCTAGTCTGGATATTCCGCGCGATAGATTCTCACTCTCAGTCTCATCTCTCTCGATATCAAGCTTCAGCTTAGCCTCTCGCTCAGCCGTATCAGTCATTTGTGAGGTAACGTGTGCTAACTGCTGCTTGACTTCCTCCTCCGTCCGAGTAATACGCTCCTTTTCTTTGCTGACATCCTGAAGCTCCAGCCCCAGCTGAGCAACAACCTTCTTGATTCCCCCCATTTCAGCATCAAGTGCTTGAAGCTGTTCTTCATATTGAGAATGTTCAGCTTTTAGCAGATTGATCCTCAGAAGTAAATCTATCAGCTGCTCTCCAACCTCAGCTGCACCCTCTTTTATTCCCACTATATGATCCTGCTGCTGTTCCTTATCAAGCTCAAGCTGCTCCAATTGGCTGCTCAACTGCTCTTGCTCGCGCTTATAATAGTCTTCCAAATGAAGCAGAGAACTGGCATACAATTTACCGCCTTCAAGCAAGCGCCGCTGATTGTCTTCATACCGATCAAGATCTGATTTCTTCATCTTTAACCCTTGCTTCTTATAAGCTACATTATTTTCAGCAACACGTAGTGTCTCCTGCGTCTCCTTCAGTTTCTCGATGCTCTCTTCCCAGTTGCGCTGCACCTGATCAATACCATGCATTTCTGCAAATATTCGAAATCTCTCCTCAGGGTGCATCACCGCAAACTGATTGACCTCCTGCTGATACCAGATGAGATAAAACATATCCGGATCGATCTTGTACTTGTACTGGAGATCCCTCTTATATCCAGTGAAATTGTACTGACGGTCGCCGGAGGTATATCGAACTACTTCCTCCCATGCCCGAATGTCGTCACCGGAGGAAATGACGAATTCCTTCTTGATCGGCTGTCCTGGCTCCTGAAGGATATAAAGTGCAAATTCAATAAACTCAGGTGCATCGATCCGTATATGACCCTCATTCTTAAAAAGCAACCTGATATGAGCCTTCCAGATCTCATCCGGTGCCAGATTGCGCGACCTTAGACCCTCAAGTTCAACCTTAGAAGAGTACAATACAGCCCCCATACAGTACGTTATCGTTGATTTTCCCGCTCCATTCGGCCCAGTAATAAGAACATGCTCTTCCTGTCCGGATAAATCCATTTTGGTACCCTCATAATCTCGAATGCCGCTAAACCACATTTGCCAAGGTATCATCGTTATGACTCCGTTCCTTCCTGATACAGGTTATATCGTTTGAAAAATTTCAACACTTCTTCCTTGTTTAGCTGATTGGACTGACTGAATTCCACCATACGACGCAAGAAAGAATCCGAGAACATATGCACGCCAATCGCTGTAATTTGATAAGCCTTCTCAGGAGAATTCGTGTCGTATTCCTCAAGCGCCCCAATCTTCCGAAGCTGATCAATATTAAGCAGCAAGCGCTGATTCGCCTTCGTAGTCTCATGCCCAAACGCATGTAGCAATTGATCAAAAAGTGTGAATTCATGCTGCAGCACCTCCTGCTGATAGAACATGAACAACAGAATCGCCAGACTTTCCTTGGATAACGTACTGCGAGCGGCTCTAGCCGGAACTCTCATCATAACTACAACTTGATCTCGTTTCTCATCATAAATAACTTGAAAAAAGCGGCTTACCGCCTGATTGACCCGCTGCAAAAATGAATCAAATTTTTTATCCCCTTCTGAAATCCGCAGCAGCTTCTCAACCTCTCTTCTCGATAAACCGAAATTACCGGCACGAATTGTAGCGGAAGAAGAAAACAAAATATTCATAAACGCCAGTTCCTCTTCTTCAGTCAACATCCCTTTCAGTGATTGCATCACGTTGAGTGGATTAGTATTGAGACTCTCTAGGTATCCATCGGTATCCACTCGCTCCCGTGCAACTGCTCCCGCTTCGAAAAAGTTCGTTTCCTGCTCAGACATATTCTCCACTCCCCTCATTCCTCACTATCTCGTCCAATCGTGCTCGGCTGCTTCGTTTCTTAATGAGTTTATTTCGATCATCACGACTCATCCACTCCCATTTTTTCTCATAAAGCGGCTGGTCAATCACTTTCTCCTTTGATGCCTCATCGATCGTTATTTTCTTGTTGCCGACCAAAGCTGCAATAGCAGTCAACGAATTGATGGCATCACCCCATTCCGCGGAGGTTGCCTCGATCATCACCTGCTCCATCAGGGCTTCTTCGACCTGTTCCATATATCTTTCAATGGCGTCCGTCTGAATCATTGATTTCGTAAGCAACCACTGAGATTCCCCCATCAGCTCACCCAAGTGATCAATGGATATTTCCTCTTCCATATATATCACTTCCATCTCTTCTTCCCTTATCGGATCAGTCAAAGGCTCATACGCCTCCAGGTAATGAACGGATTCGCGGATAGCATCTGCCGATATGGGCGCAGCAAATTTAACGGGTACCCATAATCCGTCTGAGGATTCTCCTTCATACTGATCTTGCTCCATAAAGCTCATAAGCTGATGAGCGTTCGGTATATCCGATTCTAGTGGAGGATCATACATCTTCAAGATGAATTCTCTTACCTTTTCAGGATTAATGGTGGATGAGAGCACCGTTTGCTGCATTGTCGTAAACTTTAAATATTTATTGATCATCCCAATACTAAGGTTCGTTCCCTCAGCGAGCACAGCCGTTCCTTGATGCATCAGATTGCTCAAAACGAGGCTATCCTCCAGCGTCTGGAATTGACGAAACCGCTCCTTTAGCTTCACCTCTAACTCCTGCATGAGCTGATGAATGATTTCAAGCTGGGGCAAAGCATTTCGATCAGCAAGCATCTCCAACTCCCGCTCATTCATCAGCTTAATGGCATTCTCGACGTTTCGAATCATACTGGCAATTTTGTTGCCGCCCGATATACCGTGATCATCATAGGCCTCGCTGATCTCAGCATCTCGTCTGGCCTGAAACAGTGAGCGTCCAATATCGTCATGCATATAATAGGCAAGGGAATCGTTAGCGAGCCGAATAAGAGCATCCATCATTCGTTTACCAACATCCCGCATCTTCAGCTGCCTTGTTTGCTTGGAAATCCAGTTGTACTTGACGAGCACATTGATAATTTGCTCTACCTTTTTCCTGCTGGGAGGCTCCGGGTCGCTATAACGGTTCTTGTAGCGATAATACAGCGTATCCGAATTCTCGATCGGTTCGTCAAGCCCAAGCGCTTCTTCATTAATCAATTGAATAATCCGTAAGAACCGTAAAATTTCAGAAGGTGTTTGGAACGCATTCTGTGATCCCAGGTCACTCAGCACCCCTGATAAGTAAGTGATATCCCTCATCGACTGAAGCATTTCGGGCGAGGACTCACTATTTTGAAAAATCGATATTAATGGTTGATCCACTGTCTCCAAATCTCTGCCTCCCCTAATATTAGCTCCTGCTCCAGCCGAACTTCCTGAAGAAGAGCCCTCATATACTGTTGATAATTAGACCAATCTTTCATCACCTTGTGATCGTGACAAATCCATTTCAGCGTAAGAGGATACGCAGAAACCACTTCAGCCATTTCTCCAGCAATGAGAAGACCATCCTCATCGTAGTCGCTCCAGAAGATCACTTGACGAATGTGACTGTTTATTAGCGAATTATGGATGAACCTCTTATGTGAGCTTCTCAGGTGACCATCTACACATACAATCAGTGAGCCTGTCTCCCGCAAAAAATCACGCTCGGCAGCCAACCGCGTCAAAATCCCGCGATTCTCGACCAACCAGAGAGTCGTTGCATCCGTACTGTACTGATCCTGTGCGATAGAAAGATCCGTCAATGCATGAACAGGACCCGCCTGATAACACGACCAATGCCCGCTCAGATGCCCCGCGAAATATAAAGGCGTAATCTTTCCAGGACTAATCAACCCCAAGATTTCCGCAGATTGCCCACTCCACTCCTCTAGAGAGCTGATAAATTCATCTTTGTAATCATCAAATGCTTTGGATCCTCCGATGCCGCCATAATATTGTGCTCCGATCTCTTTCCAATCGAACGCCGCTTTACAACTAGATATCATTATGAACGCCAGTAGAAATAATAAAAATTTGATCTTTTTCACCGTGCTCCAACTCAAAGGTAATAAGTCTGATCCAGCAAGCTCTTCAACCTTCCAATACATGCTGACTGACACATGATGCGTGAGTAGAGACAGAATGGCTTCTCGCTCTCTATTGTTACTAACCAAATCTTTTAGTACCTTTTGAGCTTCTAGCTGATAGCTCGCAAACTGTCTTATCCGCTCCTGCTGTTCTTGATCTATTTTATTCTGCAGATATACAAATAAACGGTAGCCCATCCGATAGTGAACTCGTTCTATCGTTCTCCCGTCTCGCTCAAAGCGCATTTCCTTCATAATCCATCCCATATTTATCCACTCAAAGGCTTGTAGATCATCTTCAATAATCGCTCGCTTACCGAGAGTCCATTTTAATAAAGGCATATCCGGGGTTTGATTATCCTCTTGCAAATGTGCAGTCAACGATAGCGTTAAAGTACCAACCTTCCGGAAGGTACGTGCTGTCCATTTTACGATGCCGACTTCAACTACAGACGATGTAATTCTAGTATAATTATCTGTATCCAGTTGCTCGCCGCTTTTTATGATATACTGCGATACATATTCAAAGACGTTTTCTATTGCGATCACCATACCCCTCACAGTATCAGTTATTTACTAAGTCTCTCTAACTCTTACTGTTTATTCTATCAATAAAGCAGTAGAGTTGCAGTAGAGCAATATTGGTATATAAGATCCACACGCTACTTCTGTCAGGAAAAATAAAAAAACTCCGCCGAGTGATAGAGGAGGTTGCTGGTTGATTCGTTTAACATTCTTTAAAGCACTTTGACAGGTCGATCCGCCTTGGAGTTGTTGAACCCCATATAGAGCTGCACGACTTCATCCCCACGAAGGCTGCCTGTGTTTTTTAATAAGCAGCAGGCAGTGATACCTTCCTCTCTCGACACAAACGAAGGTTGTGATAGTTCAAATGTGGTATAGGACAATCCATAACCGTAGGCTAGGCACGGCTCAATCGCCTCTTTTTCCAAAAGAGTATACCCATGGTAATAACCATAAGCAATTTGAGTAGCATCCCAATCCACCTGTGGTAAATCACTTTCCCTCTTGGGCAGAACAAAAGGGAGTTTCCCGCCGAGATTTATGTCTCCAAACGAAGTTTTGGCAATAACCGTTCCTCCCTCCATCCCAGGGTAGTGTGCCATGAGAATAGCCGGAACACTGTCTTTCCACAATCATAATCATGTTGCCACCGATGAGTACGACTGCGGTATTAGGGTTGACGGAGCCAATAGTCTGAAAGAGTTCGATATCATCTTTTTGCAGCCCTAATGATTGGACACAGTCACCGTCAACCGACTTGGCGACGTCCGTATCTGCAACGAATTCACCCTCGTCGTTGTGGTTGTATCCAGCTATCAAAACGACTGCATCGGCTGATCGAGCCAGTTTTGCAGCATCGTCCATATCTCACCTTTATAGAAGACCACTTCACAATCGGGCAACAATTTATGTTTTGGATATCAGCCTGCAGCGACCTTACACCAAACCCCCGATTTGCCCGTACAATACCCTATACGCTGTAATTTAGGGGGGACATGATGATACGAATTTCGGGTTCTGATGTAGACCAAATAGATACATCCACGCTGTCGGAATTGGAAAGATCGATTTTACAAAAAAAGCAGAAAAGCTCGGTCACCTATCTATACGATTCTCCCACCGCATTGTTATTCGAGTTGAATATGCGAAGCAAAATCGTGGAGGCGGCCAAAGCGATGAATGCAAGTCACGTAAGCTTCGCCACTTTTCATAATTCCCGAGCCAATGACAAGTTTTGGTCCCGAACGGATAATGGAGGTTTCCGACAAAAAGCCGGTGTCTTAACCTCCGACGCGATAAACGATATTTTTAAGAATAGTCGGCTGTACGGGTTTGAGTGCGCAACCGCAATGGTCATTATTTTGTATAAGGCAACGCTCGATTCGATCGGCAAAGACAGATTTAATACCTATTTCAAGGATTTGTTCTTGTATGATTGGAATTATGACAACCACTTGCGGTTAGTTAGAGTGAATGATAAGAATGAAGCGTATCCAGGGGATGTTCTCTATTTTGAAAATCCCGACCATAACCCGAAAACTCCGGAATGGCAGGGCGAGAACGCTATTATGCTTGCGGATAACCTATATTTCGGGCATGGCATAGGGATCAGAACGGAAGAGGGAATAATAGCCAGCCTTAATACAAACAGGAGATCGGGCAGTACGACATCCGCTTTCTTATCGGATGAGGTGGAGCATCCTGACTTTGAATATTTGCGCAAGCTTGAGAACCCTATTATGGCCAGAATAGGTATGCATACTTACATTTACAGAAGATTAGGATCGTGATAAACAGAGTATCTTGTGACCTTGTTCCAAAAATAAGCAGACGGTAGTCCGAGAATCTTCTACAGATTCTCGAACCCCGCTGCTTATTCTCTGCTCCTAACCAATAATACACAGCACTCCACATGTGTTGTGTGCAAAACTGTCACTTCTCATCTTTTATTTCGAACTATCAATATTAAAACATTGTCTTATTCAGTTAATCCACTGCTCAGACCAATAAGCTTTCATAAAATTAAGGAGGCGTTCCAACACTTCAATCCCTTGTTCTTCAGTCTCTTTCGCTGCACGCAGCAGTTCAACTGCACGGACCGCTGTAACTGGATCATCAGGCTGCCCGCCTTGAGGGAAAGGGAACATGTCCCTCATTTCGATCAAAGCGGCTGCCGTTTTCTCATAATGCGCTGCCGCTTCGGCTGCCAAACTACGTACGGTTCGTTCAACAACGTTATCTCCGCTCCAACGGATCACAATCTCGCGCAAAAACTGCTCCGCATATTCACGTGCATCACTGACTACCGCAATATTGTAAGCATTGCCGAAAGGGTCGACAGCACGCCGCTCCAAACAGGCGATCCATGCATCATAACCAGCGAGGCCGATCATATATTTGCCTTGAAAAATGTGCTGCCATTCTCTTCCTCTCGTATGATCAACGATCATATCGAGCGCCATGCGAAGAATTTCATATTTCGAATGCGGGAGACTTTCATTGATCGTCGTCACCCAGAGCATGTTCCGATTCTCGACGAAGTCCGTATACGAAATGGTTCCCTCCTTGGAAACATCCTTAGCATGAAATACTTGTTTCTCATCATCATACCCGTATATAAGCCCAAATTCCGGTATGAAGAGGTCGAATGAAATGGCTGGTATCCCCTTATCGACGGACTGCTGAATCAATGCCATCACCTTCTCCACCTTTTCCGGGGTAAAGGGCTTTTGTGTATCAGATAAGTTACTAATAAATCCTAGATTGCATAAATTACGTCTAATCAGGTAACCGCCAGGGAACATGGTTGGTCCAGCGACATCAATATGTTCGGGATCGATGTTCATTCGGAAAGCATGCCCCGTTATCCCCATGACATCCACCAATGAGTAATACTTTTTGTCCGTGTAGTCGAGCGCACCGTGAATCGCAGCGGCGGCAGTCGTCCACGTCTTGGTCCAGTCCTTGCTTTTCATTTCGTTCATAGCTGACCTCCATATTAGAAATGGGTTCGAGGGAAGGCTGGTTACCCACTACATTTGCGGAGCACGTAAAATATTAACTCGTTTCAAGCCAAGCTCCGCACGGTGCTGCACATATATGAAGATCGTAACGCGAATTCGTTCCTTTTGCACTTTTGCTCGAGATCGGGACAGGAGGTTATATACGTTCGCTGTCGTCGTTTCAAACAATTCGGCAATTTCTGACGGGGACAACTCTCTGAAGAAATGCGCTTCGAAAATTTGCCTCTCCCATCTACTCAAACAGTGCAGCAACGAGTGAAGATTTTCCATCAATTCACGGCGAAGAAGATTTCTCACAGGATCATTGCTTTGTTTAGCCTCTTCATCAGCAGAACAGGATAATCTGAACAGGATGCGGTCGATATCTCCCCAGTCCATGGATTGACTGTCTTCTCTGAAACGATTCACTGTCGCAGCACTTGTGGAACCGAAACCAGTAAATGGCTGTTCTTTGCCGTATTGCCCGCCCCGACGAAGCTTCGTATACGCTTGATTGCGAATGATCCGCTGCAGCCACGGAAGAAACCGACTCGTGTCCACTAAGGTGCCGAGATGTAGAAATGCTCGAATGAGTGCGTCCTGAACAATATCTTCCGCCAAATGTGCATCGCGCGCAATCTTGTTTGCCCAGCCATAAGCTTGTGCGCGATGCGTACGGACAAGCTCGCTGAATGCTTCTTGGTCCCCGCTGCGAGCTCGTTCGACGAGCTCTCGATCGGCCTTATTTGGATCGGCCGCCTTAAGACGGGTCATCCGTTCGATTTGATTACCGCCATGTATAATGGGCGAACTCTTGGACTCAATAGGCTGCTCCGAACCAACACAATCAACTTTGTTTGATCCAAGTTCTCTGCCCAATCGTTCCCCTCCTTACCCTCTAATGATCGGATGCCATTCAAAGCGGAAATCTATCATCGATATTTCATTTATCCAAAGATCATTCTCTCAACAGCTAATGTATCTCTTCTAACAGCATTAAAGCTTGAGTAAGAAACTTCCCTGTAAGCGAACCTTCCGTTCTGGATACCTGCTCAGGTGTGCCGGATGCCACGATCATGCCACCATTTCGTCCACCATCAGGACCCATATCGATAACATAGTCAGCGACCTTGATCAAATCCAGATGGTGCTCGATTACAAGGACCGAATGTCCAGCATCTACAAGCTGCTGCAGGCAATCAATAAGCTTCTGTATATCACTGAGGTGCAAGCCAGTGGTCGGTTCGTCCAGCACGTACAGGTTGTGGCTGCCTCTCTTCATCTTGCTAAGCTCATAAGCAAGCTTGATCCGCTGCGCTTCCCCGCCAGACAATGTCGTTGAGGACTGACCGAGCCTTAGGTAACCTAGCCCAAGTTGATTGAGTACGTTCAGCTTATGCTGAATATACGCCTGCCCTTCAAAATACTCCACTGCTTCTTCTATGCTCATGTCAAGCACATCCGCGATGCTCTTGCCATTCAGCTTAACATCCAGCACTTCTTCATTAAATCTTGCCCCTTTGCAAGTAGGGCATAAGGTTTCTACATCCGGCATAAACTGCAGCTGCGTGACGATAATACCTTCACCCGAGCAATTCTCGCAGCGTCCGCCATTTTTCTGATTGAAGCTGAAATCATTCTTGCTCAGATTAATGCCTGCTGCCTGAGCTTCTCCCGCAAACAACTCACGAACACGATCAAAAAAACCGACATATGTCGCTGGGTTGGAACGAGAGCTTCTCCCGATAGGTGACTGATCAATCGTAATAATGCCCGTTAGTGACTCATGGCCTGTGAGTGAGTCATGCTCACCGGGTACAATCCTTGCATCATGAAAAATGGAATATAGCTGCTTGCACATCACCTCATTGATGAGAGTGCTCTTGCCTGATCCAGACACGCCGGTTATGCAGACCAAGGCACCAAGAGGAATGTCGACATTAACACTGCGTAGATTATTCGCTCTTGCCCCGCGGATCGATATAGCAAGTCCAGTCAGAGGACGGCGCCTGGAGGGAATCTCAATCGTGCGAGCCCCAGATATGAATGCTCCCGTTACCGATTCTGGAGCAGCTGCAAGCTGCTCTGCTGTGCCTTCCGCAATAATGTGTCCGCCATTTCGTCCTGGCCCCGGACCAATTTCGATAATATGATCCGCGCTGCGAATCGTGTCCATATCATGTTCAACGACGATAATCGTATTACCTAAATCTCGTAGTTTTTTTAGTGTATTCATAATACGAGAGCTATCTCTCGCATGAAGGCCGATGCTTGGCTCATCCAGCACATACAGCATCCCCATAAGACCCGAGCTGATCTGCGTAGACAATCGGATTCGCTGCGCTTCCCCACCTGATATGGTATCTGAACGCCGCCCTAAACTGAGATAATCAAGCCCGATGTCCAGAAGCAGGAGCAGACGTGACATGATTTCCTTCGTAATTTGTGTACCTATGTGCACTTTCGACTCAACAAATTCCAGATTGCTCAAAAAATGCTGCAGCTCGCTAAGTGACATAACGCTCATCTCGTGTATATCCGCACCGCCAACTCGAACGCAAAATCGCTGAGGCTTCATTTTTTTGCCTTCGCAATCCGGACATGTATGCTCAATCATCACTCTTTTATAAAACTCACTTTCACCTGGGCTTCCTTGCCTTTTCAAATAAAGCTTGTACCACCAATTGATGATGTGTACGAAGCCGCCAAAGTTCATCATTTTCCCTTCATGCCTGAATTGCGATTTGCTTGCTCCTGCGTCAGGGATAAAAGGAAATTTCTCATTTTTTGTACCATAATACAGCATTTGAAGTACGGAATCGGGCATATCCTTCAATGGAGTATCCAGATCGAAACCATAGTGCTTCGCCATACTTTTCACAAGCGACCATATCCAAGTGCCTTTACTGGAGGTGCTAAGCAGCTTGGGCTCAATAGCGCCTTTGTTTATGCTTTTATTGCTATCTTTTACAAGGAAACGAGCTTCAGCTCGCATGAATGTTCCGATGCCTCCACATGTTCTGCACGCGCTGCCTGAATCATTGAATGAGAAGTATTGGGGCTGAGGTTCCCCCATTGTAAGATGATGCTCCGGACAAGCAAAGTTTTCATAAAACTGCTTTGAATCGTAAATGGCATCGCGGGGAAACGAAACAAGTTCAAAACGTATGAAGCCTTCCCCGACTAGATTTAAGCTGTTTTCAATCGTTTTTGTAAGCACCTTGTAGATGTCTGGCTTGACGATCACCTTGTCCACCACAATCTCCATGCGATACTCCGCTTCCTCTTCAAGCTCGACGAGATCACTAAGATTGGTCCGAATACCATCAATCAAGATGGTCCTGAAGCCTTTCGAGCGGATTTCATCAAAGGTCGTTTCATAGGTTTCCCCGTAGATTTTGTAAATAGGAGCAAGCACCTCAAGCTCAGTTCCCTCTGGAAGCTGCTGTATGTGTTCGATCATTTGCGAAGGCGTTCGAATAGGAACCAGGTGATCACAAAATGGACAGCTTGCTTCGCCTACCGATGCAAACAGTAATCGCATGAAATCATAAGTATCCGTCATCGTTCCGACTGTCGAGCGCGGATTAATAATGCCCTTCTTTTGCTCAATCGCAATGACCGGAGAAAGCCCGAAGACGAAGTCTACCTCTGGCTTCTTCACTTGATTCATCCGGCTCTTTGCATAGGTCGATAAGGAATCGAGAAACCGCCGCTGCCCTTCACCATAAATGACATCAAATGCAAGTGAAGATTTCCCTGATCCGCTTACACCGGTAATTACTGTCAGCTTGTCACGCGGGATATTTACATCAATATTTTGCAAATTGTTTTGCCTTGCTCCACGAACCTCAATATGCTTTTTCATCCGTTCATCCACACCACCATCTCTTCATTCTCGTAAGCATACGCAGGTTCTAGCAGTGGGACCCTGCTTTTAGGTGTTGCTTTTGTTTCCGCTTCCAATTTGATAATCAAGCCTCGCTCAGCAAGCCAGTCGCAGGCTACTGCCATCGAACCCGTATCTATAGGGATTAACACGCCAAATTTCCTCACAAGATCGGTCACCGTGCGAGTGTCTGCTTCTTCTTTTAGGTAACTGAGAATAGCTTGGAATAGAGATTCAGCCCTTTGATTCAAGAAATGGTTGATGAGCTTCAAGGCTGCCTCAACCTTCTTTTTATGTACTTCACCAGCTACTAGTTCTATATATATGGCATGAAACAAATCGGGGTTGTAATGGAGTGCCTGCTGAACAACCTCACGCATAGGAATATCTCCCTGCATAACCACTTCTATTTGTGCAAGCACGTCAACCATTTTTATAATCCAAGCGGCACTATAAATAGCATCGTCTTTGATATAAAGCCATTTCTCTGCCTTTGCGAGTAAGGACAACGAGTAGCTGCCCAAAATAACAAGCTGCAGCTCGCGATCTCTCTCACCCACATGGCGAATTTGCTCAAGATATTCTGCGATCGAAGCATCCTTAGTGAAAAGCAACGTACTTCGAGTCAGAATGGAGTGATCGAATGAGCTTTGCATGGAACGCTCCAACCACCGCTTGAATTCGTTGCGTGTCTGAATGCTCGTATTGATAGGAATATCATTTTCTACAAAGCACGTATAACCGGTACTCAGCTTCTGATCGTGTACAATCAGCTTTAGATCGATATCTGATTTTTCCCAGACCTGATCATAAGACATACTCCCCAGCAGAATGGCAGCAATGACCTGATCATCGTTTTTAATTTTCTCTACAAACGTTTCTAACGCCTCGCGATAGAGAGCCGTTATATTCTTCGATTGTTTCGTATCCAACTGTTTCACTCCTTCGTTAGCATCATCGGTGGTACCCTCTTAATAACAGATGCCATTCACTGAGATAATCTATCATTATTGTTAACGATTTATTTTTAATAGTCAAATATTACCATGAAATTTAAAACCGACTTAGCTCTTCGAATATCATTGCTACATTCAAGCCCAACTGCCAAGCTGATGAACCGCTCCTTATAGATTTCATAAACGGGATCGGCAAATTACAAATTCCCTTCAATCGCAATTTCATCCACATGCTCTAGCGTTGTTATCACCCACCGACTTACATAATCTATAAATTCAGCGCTAGATGGGTTATTGAATGCAAGTTGCGTCCAATGCTTCAGGATCATTTTCCATTCCGGCTTACTAATAAAATTCATGCCAGTGTGATCAAAGCCAATACCCAAATTTTCACGCCAACGTCCCTGCTCATCTTCTGCATAAGGAAATAAATGATAGCCAATTTTTCCATCAGCACGATGATGAAATTGCCGTACATCGATGAATTTTCCTCTTTGATCGATATGAAGAGTTAAGGTGGGATGCCCCATATGTTCTTTCATTTGTAAGACGATTTTCTCGAATTGCTTCCGCCTTCCATCATCTTCCAAATGATTAAAAAAGCTGCATTTCAATAGGAAATGCCCACTCCAAAAAAACTGTTTCCTCTTGTACAGCTGTTATAGAAAAGCCCGTTTCAACTAGAAAGAAGTGAGCTGTGCGTGGTAGAGGGATGACCTTGCATTTATACAGAGGGAACAGGAACAGTGGGACTTAAAATTCATCAAGCATTTTCGTGGTTTCTTCTGGTGACCGAAGTTGGACATAATTTCCTTTTTCATTTATCGTAAAATGTCCTTTGAAAGCATCTGGCATTGCATTGTATTGTTTTTCTTCTTGTGCATATGCCTGAATAAAACAAGCGTATCCAAATCTATTTACTAAATACGGTAACCCAAAAGCAGAACGAATCAACTCATATTCTTGATAGTTATATGGTGTATTTTCAGGACGCTTCATCAGAATTTCTATAAACTTAGACATCAGTTTCTCTACTTCTTTTTCAGTGGCATAATTCGCGTATCCTCGGATTGCAGTCAATCTCATATCTAGATAGCGTTCTTTTTTAAAGGCTTTGAAGAAAAAATCCTTCAAATCAATATCCTCACAAAACACAAGTGACATCATTATTGTGTTACGAATGTACAATTTTTTTGCTAAAGAATATAGTTCTGTTAAAAATTCAACATCTGCACTTGACAACGCTATGGTCTTGCATTTTTCCAGCAGCTGTTGGAAATCATTTTTATTTTCAAATCCCTTTTTTTGAGACATTTTCTTGAGCTCTTCAACTACGTCTGGCATTTGATGTATTCCTCCATAATAAAATTGTTCTACGTAATCATTTTACAGCATTTCCAAAAAACAAGATTTGGAGCGTGGTAAGCAACAATCTGTCAGCAAGCGTTTGTTCGCATAAAAAAACCTCCCGATTGGAGGTGAATGAGTTATTTATTTTCATAACGTACTAATCCGTAGCTCATAAAAATACTGCACAATTGGATGCTTTAACTTCATCTTCTCGGTCATGTTTAAAATTCGCTTTTTCCCAACTCGTCTGTCCACCAAAGCTAAAATATTCAATAAGATATCATTACTCGCTATGCTTTCCTCTATAGAAGTGGATAAAAACTTAGTAGCTTCAACTATAAAATTTGATTTACTTAATGATGACTGTGCTGACAAAAGCTCCTTTGCATATTCTGATTTTTTCCTACTTCTTGCCATTACTTTTAGACGATCCTCAGGAACTATCCCCTTGGTATCTTTTCTAACCGCTTCAATTTCTTCATTGCTGATAGGAATTTGGATATCTGAATCATTCTTAATTTCCAGCTCTGTCTGATACCATCTGATTGAGGTAGTTATATCACTCATATTGAGTACGTTCTTTTTATCTACCGCAATATAACAAAGTCCTGCTTTATCAGGTAAATAACGGTAACTGGTTGCGCGGTATTCGACCCTCCCAAATAACGCAGGACTGAGAAAACTCTCCAGTTGTTGCTTCAATTTGCTCCAGGACATGTAATCCTCCTATGTTCTATATGATAAATACCTATTGAGGCAGCCGTTCTATTATCCATCATACAATAACCAACACATCGATCATACTACTCCGAGTATATGTTCGCATGAAAAAACCTCCACCGCTGTGGGGAGAGGTCAACATAATGCTTGCTATCAATTAGAACGAATTCTAAAGTCATCTCTTCCTTAAATATTATGATTAGGGATACGAACATTTCCATAAATAAACTTGAGGCAAGTACAATACTTCAGAAAAATCAGGGATTATTCACAAGATACTGCTTTAATCTATGAAATTCCCTATAAATCTGCAATAGTTCACTTTCTTTCCATTGAATGAGTTGTTCCAGCTCTTCCATTCTATCTCGAATAGCACTCAAATCCTCACGCTCTGCCTGAATTTCCCTGCATCCAAAATTTTCATAGGCCCAAACTTCCGCAGATGCCCGGCCATCACTTCGATAAATAGCAGAGAATGCCTCAAAAATGGCATTAATGATTTGCCGACGTTCGTAATTCAAAACTCCTAATCCATTCTTAGCGTGAGCAATTGCCTGCATAAGCTGGAACTCATTTAGTTTACCTCGTGTATTCTCTCCTCTTTCAATTTCACTAGATAATTCCGGATAGACCGATTGAAACAGCTCCGTTTCGGTTATCATTTCTTCTATCGTTATTGTGGATATATTATCCATTTCATCACATCCCGAAGTGTAGTTCATTCCTTACAGCTATCTTATAAATTTCGCAGCTATCTTCTTTTTCGGTCCTATATAAAAAAAAAAAGCGGAAATAGCGCAGCTTACGCTCTATTGTTCCGCATTAATTATATTTGACCTTAGACTAGGAACGTTTGTCTCTTCCAGTACCTTTGACAATTTGATTCAGAACTTCCGAAGCCACTAAACCTACAGCGATAGCACCCGAGATAAGAAAGGCTTCAGCAGCAGCTGAAAGAGCGCCTGTGTAGTCTTTCTGAACGAATAATCGCATGGCCTCATAAGCAAGTCCTCCTGGTACAAGCGGAATAATGCCTGATACACTATAAACAATAATTGGCTTCCGGTACGCCTTGGAGAATAGATGACCGATGATCGTAACGGCGAAAGATGCGGCAAGAGTTGCAACAATCGGGTCGACTGTTCTCAGAAACATAAGGTACGTCATCCATCCCACCATACCGATAAAGCCGCAGTGGAGTATGGATTTGCGCGGTGCATAGAACAGGATACCGAATGCTGCAGATGCAAAGAAGCTAGTTAATAAATGTGTCAATATGTATATCATGTCTCTGCTCCCTTATCCCATCCAGTTTAATACAACGACAATCCCAGTCCCGATGGCAAAAGCCGTAAGGAACGCTTCAGAGCCTTTGGATAGACCTGAAACCAAATGTCCAGCCATGAGATCTCGAACAGCATTTGTAATTAAAAGTCCGGGTACAAGAGGCATAACGGAACCAATTACGATTTTATCGAACTGAATGCCAAGATTCACCTCCACTAAGAGGCTTGCCAGCACTCCGATGATTAAAGATGCCGTAAACTCAGAAAAGAATTTAATATGCACATATCTTTGGACTTTAATAAGACAGAAGTACCCGAAACCACCAGCTAATACAGCTGGTATAACGTCTTTCCACAGCCCCCCGAACATGATGAGGAAACAGCCGCTCGCCAATCCAGCAACAGTCATACTGAATCCTATAGGATAGACCTTCTCTGATGCTTCGACCTCTTTCAACAACTGATAGGCCTCTTGAACAGTGAGCTCTCCATTGCTGATCCGCCTAGAAATCCCATTAACTTCAGTTACCTTATCAAGCCGAATGGTACGGTCCGATATTCGCGCTAATCTAGTTATGTCTGCTCCTTCAATGGAAAATAGAATCGCGGTTGGCGTGACATAGCTATGAGATTCAATAATCCCATAGGATTGAGATATCCGTGTCATCGTATCTTCCACCCTGTAGGTTTCGGCACCATTCTGCAGCATCAGCTTTCCTGCTAATAGACATACCTCAACAATTTGCTTCATTTCTTTCACTTCCTTGTTAATTAACTTCCGTTATCTTAAACGACTTTAGTCATAACGTATTCTTCAAGTTCAACCGAATAAAATATAGCACACTACCGCATTTTTATGTATATTTTTGAGTATATACAGTTAAATGTTACAATAGTCATAACTGATCTTGCCGTTTTTTTGACAGTATGAGTCGATTGTTAAAGCAAACGATGATATGATTTTAACTAATCATTCAGGATCAATGTATGTATATACGAGGAAATACAGATGGTGTTTGTTAGTACAAGAGGAAATGTTGGGAAAATAGGGTACGAGATTAGGGGTCATTTTGTGACAAACGGTATGGGAATGACTGCCGATTAGAACCATCAATATTAGACACTCCACATGTGTCGTATGCGGGAACATAGCCTACTTGGTTCCCATCTGCCGCGATGAACTAAATCCTAGCAGTTACACAGGCTTGCCTTCCGCCATATACTTAGCATCGCCATCCCGGGAACGATCGCTTGAATTTTGAGCGGTTTCAGCTGCAAAGCGATGCGATGCTCCTGAAGCCGGGTTATGTCGAGCAGATGAGACATGCACCGACCTTTTACTGTGTACAATTCCTGATTCCCAGATGCTGTGCGACCTCTCTGTAACTTGAAGATCCCCTCTAAGTTCACTCGTTTCTTCATGATCACATGAAGGTTTTTTTGAGTGTCTACTTAAAGGGGATAATACCAGCAGCGAGCTGAAGCTCTTCTTCACCTTATTCATAACTGTACATGAGCAATTCTCGCCCGACTTCTCGGCATCAATGCTATTATCGATAACCCGATCAATCCGTTCATCAACAGCAGGTGGGGCGTAGAGGCAAATCGCTCGGTCTCGGCCAGCTTCAGCTTCCAATAGGAATTCGCTTCTTCCTCGCCAACAGGAATTTCCATCCCGTTATGATACCAATTCGCGAACAAAATACCGAGACCGTTTCTCCTGTTTATTTATTTGCTTCGTTGATAATACTAAGCGAATCATTAAGAGCAGATTTACACTTGCTTGCATCGGGGCTTCCTGAACGAACGGCTGCTAAAACAACGTCAATCGTTCCATCAATTTTGGTCCACGTTTTTCCATCCATCTTCCTAAGCTTAGGTTCCGACACGTCCCATTGATGTTCCAAATTGTCTGCGCCTTTTTTCGCAGCAGCAAAGTCATTCGCGTTTACAGCGTTTAGCATGTCGTTTTCGATTGTGACAAAATCAGTATAGGGTCCAGTTGGTTTATTTGGCGACGAATCGGTTTGCGATGCTGTTTGATTTGCTTCGTTTATGACGCTAAGTGAATCATTAAGTGCAGATTTGCTCTGGCTGGCATCTGGTTTACCCGAACGAACGGCTGCCAGCACAACGTCAATCGTTCCATCGATTTTGGTCCATGTCGTGCCGTCCGTTTTTCTAAGCTTCGGCTCCGATACATCCCATTGATGTTCCAAGTCGTCAGCGCCTTTCTTCGCAGCAGCAAAGTCATCGGCGTTTACGGCTTTTAGCATATCGTTTTCGATTTTATCAAAATCGTTTAATTGTCCAGCTAATGTAGCTGCTTGTGTAGAATCGATTTGCGTGGCTATGTTTTTGCTTAAGCCCACATAGCCGCCGATAACGACGACTAAGAAAACACATAGGACCGCAACGGTTTGCATCAGAACATTTTTCTTGCTTCCTCTTGATTGCTCTGTTTCCGCTGCTTCGCTTTTTCCCGTTGTATCGAATTTAGTAACCGCAAGGAATACGATGATAGCGAGAATCGCGATAAGAAAAATCACGCTTGTAACGGTTGTCCCCAACCCTAACGCGCCATTGAGTTTGGGTTGAGAGAGGTAATCCCCTAAGGAAG
Organism: Paenibacillus baekrokdamisoli; assembly: GCF_003945345.1. Lineage (GTDB taxonomy): Bacteria > Bacillota > Bacilli > Paenibacillales > Paenibacillaceae > Paenibacillus_Z > Paenibacillus_Z baekrokdamisoli. Next base: position 4,326,149 of record NZ_AP019308.1, read on the forward strand.
CACCGAGCGGACGAGTAAGGATATACGCAATCCAGAATGCCAATATCCCGTTCAGCTTCAAGAATTTCCAGCCCAGGAATGCGCAAGCGATTATAATAATGACGGACAGCCCAGTGTTAAGATAACCAAGACCGAGTTGTTCCGAAAATAAATCGCCGACTGCCGTTCCAAGCGCAAATGTGAAAAGAATAGTTAGCCAATAGAAAACTTCTCTTTTTCTTGTGAAAATCGAGTGAATCGAGAGTGTTTTTTCGCTAAGATACCAAAAAAGAAAAACTAATCCCAGCAGCACGGAGAACACGATGGTACTCGTCTCAAGCGGTATTCCGACATTGTCAGTTAAATTATCCGTGACTAACGTCCCGAATACGCTTATAAGCACAACCGTTAGCCAATAAATGCCCGGAACATATTTAGTTGCTCTGAATTGAAAAAACAAGACAATGAAAAACGCTATGCCCATGGCTACTGTAGTGAGCGTTAAACCAAATCCAAGACTGAAATTCAAGAAATCAGCAAAGGTTTCACCGACCGTTGTGCATAAAATCTTGACGATCCAAAAGAAAATCGTAACTTCCGGTACCTTGTTAAGCAAAATTTTCAACTTATTTGGGTTCGCTTCCATTCATAAGTCCCTCTCTTTGCTGTGGTTGACCACAACTTATTTTTATTACTCCCTCAATCAATCAATGAGATCTGTTTTTAAAACGCGTCATCATAGTGAGTGTAAAATAACATTACTATAGTTTGATTAAAGGCTCATTAGAAAACTATTAATTATTAATATTACTCATTACTAGGGCAGCGACTTGTAACCTCCAACTTCGAATAAAAAAGAGGGACGCGAAATCGCTCGCATCCCTGTATATAACGGCATTGGGCAAGGGGGCCGATGTGGCCAGAAGATCGGTAAATCCGCAGTCGGCCAGCATTCGGCAAGTTTGCGCCCACATCCTGCCATCGATTCGATTTTTCTCTGAAAACATGGTCAGGATTTCGCAAATACGGTTTTTTTCCTGCGGCTGCGGAGAAAAACAGAACCCGAATTTTTCTCCGCCGAATCATGGCTCATTTCGTATTCTCCTCCTCTCTGATGCTGCTTCACAAACTTCCCATGAACGCCCTATCATCCTCCTCGCATATTCGTCAAAATTGGATAAACAACGACAGCGTACCAAACCGTCCTTCCAAAACGCTCCCAAAAAAACAGAGAGCCGCTCTCTCTGTTTGTCCCGCTAAAACAGCCTTGGCTCGATCATCGATCGAATCAAGGCTGCTTCATGATACTGACTATTTTCCGGAAGACGTTCCATTAATTAAGCTGGAAGCACGCAATAGCTTGAGTACGATCGTCGCTACCTCGGCTCGGGTAATCTTTGCCTTGGGCTCAATCTTATCAGCTGTACGGCCACGTACAATGCCCGATTGGATCAACTGGGCGATACTGTTCTGTGCCCATTTCGAGGCTTGGCTGCTGTCCGTGTAAGCGGATAGCGTCGCCTTCATCGTACCGGGCTGAACCTCCTTAGCCAAGCCGACCAGCTTCATCGCATTCGCAATGATGGCCATCGCTTCTTCCCTCGTAATGGCATTCATCGGTTTGAACTCTCCGGTCGTATAGCCGTTGACCAGCTTGAATTCCGCAGCTACAGCCACGTACTCTGCATACCAATCCGTCTGCTTCACGTCGCTGAACCGATGCTCCGCATTCGCTCCTCTCTTCAAGCCGAGCGCTTGAACAAGAATGGCAACGAACTCGGCACGCGTAATGGAACGATTCGGCTCGAATTTGCCAACGGAAGTTCCCTTAATAATCGTCCTTGCTGCCAGATCGTGGACGGTTGCTGCTGCCCAATGTCCTTGCACATCGCCAAACGAAAGCTCTTTGCTGATCAACGCGAAAGGTCCGTTGTACAAGCTGCTAATAATGGCAAACCGCTCTCCATCGCGAATTTCGATGCGAGTCGGCATGTGCAGCAGGGCACCATTGCTTGCCAGTGAGACGCCTGTCGTTATACTCGACATCTGGGCGTCATCCGCAATGCGGATAGCACGCTGAACATAGCTGTTGAATTGATCGACTACTGCTTTCTTACCGTTCAGCTCTGCTGAAATCGAGAACTGGACAGGGCTTACTTTCATGACCGCCTTGTTGGTTCCAGCCAGCGTCTTCATCTTCGTCTCGACTGCTGGATCAGCAAGCGCAATCGTGAATGTAACTTGTACGCTGCTGAGGTCCGTAGGATTGCCCAGCTTAGCGAAGAGCTTCTTGCTGTCGATAGCTGCTGCTGGCACGGTATAGATCGCCAGCTTGCTCTCGATACGGAATACTCCTGCTTGTTGAATCATGGATTTCAACAATTCACCGTTCATCACCACTTGAACATACTTGGAATCCGTCACTTGCGGAACCTTCAGCACGCTGCCTGTTGGCGATACGCTGACTTGCTTCATGATCGCTTCGTTATCTACGGTGATGACCGCTGTCATTGTCCCATTCGCCGAATGCTCTTCCAGCTTCGCGGTATCTTTCTGTACCTGCTCGTTCACGTACAGGTCGATCAAGCGAGCGCTGGAATACATGTCTTCTTCTGTCAGAACCAGCAGCTGGAATCTAACGATACGATTATCGCTGTCGACCTCATACACCGCAATATAACGATTGTTCTTCGGATCGACGCCCCCTATATCGCTGCCAAGCCGGTAAGGATCGATGACTCCTTTGCCAACTGGAGCTGGGTCGCCAATATTCGGAACTGCAACCGGCTTGTCTGAAACTTGAACGACAATCCGGTTCCCCTTGCTTGGAGGCGGTGTAGTGACTTTAGTCGTTCCATTCTTGCTGCCTTGATCAAGCGTGGCTGATGGATTGAAGGCCGGCGCAGGATATTTGCCATTGCTTGAAGATCCACCGCTCAGCTCTTCAGCGACAACCTGAAAACGACTGAAGCGATTAATATCAAACGCGATCCCTGTTGGCAGTCCATTCTCATACTCGATCGTACCTGCCAGCAGCTCCGTCGTTCCGTCCGAATGTTCAACGAACACATGCAACGTCGATACGTCAATCCCTCGAAGCATGGCACTGCTCAGCGGCAGAACGACCTTCGTCGTGCTTCCGGTCAAATTCGTTTCAATCTTTCTTGGAATGTCGAGACGCTTGAATCCCCCGTGCTTTGCTGCCTGGTTCAACAGGGAGCTGGATTTCAGCGCGTCCGCGGCATCGCTCTGCTCTGCTTCATTACGGACAGGAACGATTCGGAAAAACAGATCCGATCCTTGATCCGCCAGCTTTGCCAGCGCAGCCCTATCGAGATAAATGCTGCCTTCATCCGTACGGATTTCGAGCAGTCCGTTCCGATCCGCAATTGCTGTAATGGCACTGCTTGGAATTTCAATAGCGAATTCATCCGCTGGATTTTGCGCTGGCTGGCTCATATTCAGCCTGACTGTACGATTCGCTTCTTTACTATCGCCCGGATTGAAGTTATTCGTTAATTGCTCCATCTTCGCCGGATCGACGATGATGGTATCGATTCTGGTTCCATCGGAAAGCTGTGTTCTCAGGATCGTGAATTGAACCTTGCTTAGCGTACCGTCCGGATTAGCAGTCGCTTCTGCCGTTCTTCCCGTCGGTTGCCTTGTCTGATTCGCATCCTTAGCGACCGTCTTGTTGGTGATGACCATCAAGAATGTCTTCGTAATCGAAGCCGTCCCTCTCGTAATCTTCGCGGTCAGCACGAGATGTTTGTCCTTGCTCTCAGGCCTTGTGACCGTTGCATGGACGCTGCCGTCTTGCGTTGCAATGTCGATCGTGCTCGGATCAGCGGAAGACCATGCGATGGATGTACCGTGCAATCCTTTAGCCAGCATAAGGAATGGCAGCGTGACGGATTCCCAAGTATCCCCTTGCGCGAACGTGAAGGCGTTATCGATGGTCAGATTTTTCGCAGCCTCGCGAACCGCATCTTCATCCGTCAGCTTGACAACCTTCACGACGAACGTCTTGGTCGTTACCGCCCCTGTCTCATTGTCTCGAATGATAGCCGTCAGCGTGACATACACATCCTGAGCGTCTACATCAGGACGAGTGACATGTCCATTAGCGTCGATGTAGGCTTCATTGCTGGATATCCACGTAACGGTGGATTTGCTGGATGGCCCTTTGCCAGGCAAATACAACGTCTTGGATACACGCTCTGCATTATCGCCTTCCTGATATCCAATGGCGAGCTGATCGCTGTCCTGCTGCAGTTGACCTGGAATAGGTGAAATATCTTGCTGATTCAACATAATCAAGCGGAATTTCACGACTTTTCCATTCTCATCCACTTCATACACACCAATATAACGATTGATCCTCGCATCTACACCTGGAATATCGCTGCCTTTCACATACGGGTTGATGACATCACTTCCCGTTGGCGCATCGTCTCCTGCGTTCGGCGTCTCGATGATACGCGAGGACACTTTCACGCGCAGATGATTGTTTGCTCCAGGTGTAAGGTTCACGATATCCGTTGTACATGGTTTCGTGCCTGGAACAGTGACAGGCTTCGGCGTAAAGTCCGGTGCTGGCGTCGGCTTAGGCATAGGGTTCACGTCTTTATCATTCAACACGATCAGACGGAAGCTTACGATTTTGCCTTGTGCATCCACCTCGTACAGTCCGATAAAACGATTCACTTTGGCATCTACGCCCGGAATGTCGCTGCCTGGCGTATACGGATCAATGACGCCTGTCGTTGGCGCACTATCACCGATGCTCGGTGTCGCGATAACACTCGAGGATACTTTGATGATAAAGTGATTATTCTCGCCATTTGGCGCACCAGGAATGCCGGTTGTGCCCGGCTTGGTTCCCGGATGTGGTGCCGGAGAGCCCGGATTCACGTCTTTATCGTTCAACACGATCAGGCGGAATTTCACCACTTTGCCTTGCGAATCAACCTCGTATACACCGACGTAGCGATTTACTTTCGCATCCACGCCCGGAATATCGTCGCCTTGATACGGGTTAATGATTCCAGTGCCTGAAGGCGCATCGTCACCGATGCTCGGCGTCGCAATGATGCTCGAAGACACTTTGATGACCAGATGGTTCCCTTCCCCCGGCGTCACGCCCGGTATACCCGTAGTACCCGGTTCGGATCCCGGCTGCGGCTTAGGCTTCGGCGTAAAGCCTGGTACTGGCTTCGGCGTTGGTGTCACGTCCTTCTCGCTTAGTACGATCAGACGGAACTTAACTACTTTGCCTTGTGCGTTCACTTCGTATAGACCGATGTAGCGGTTTACTCTCGCATCGACGCCCGGAATATCATCGCCTTCTTGGTACGAATTGATCACGCCCGTTGTTGGCGCGTCATCTCCTTCATTTGGCGTATCGATTACAGACTGGGACACTTTAACAACCAGATGGTTCCCTTCTCCCGGCGTTACGCCCGGAATGCCAGTTGTGCCCGGATTCGTTCCCGGCTGTGGCTTAGGCGTCGGTGTAAAGCCCGGTACTGACTTCGGATCGTTCACGTCACCGTCGTTCAATACGATCAGGGAGAACTTCACGACTTTGCCTTGCGCGTTTACTTCATAGAGGCCAATGTAGCGGTTGACCTTCGTATCCGCGCCAGGAATATCGTCTCCTGCTTGGTACGGATTGATCACGCCTGTTGTCGGCGCGTCATCTCCCTCGCTTGGCGTGTCGATAATCACCGATGAAACTTTAACGACCAGGTGATTGTCTCCACCCGGCTGCACGCCCGGTATGACCGTCGTGCCCGGTTTCGTTCCCGGCTTCGGATCCGGTGTCGGTGTAACGCCAGGTACTGGTACCGGATGAGGCGTCGGTGTCACATCATTCTCATTCAATATGATCAAAGTGAACTTCACCACTTTGCCTTGTGCATCCACTTCATATAGGCCGATGTATCGATTGACCTTCGCATCCACGCCTGGAATATCGTCACCTGCTTGGTATGGATTGATCACACCCGTTGTCGGCGCGTTATCTCCCATATTAGGCGTTTCGATAACCTTCTGGGATACTTGGACGACTAGATGGTTGCCTGCTCCAGGCGTCACGCCTGGAATGTCCGTCGTGCCCGGTTTCGTTCCCGGCTTCGGATCAGGCGTCGGCGTAAAGCCCGGTACTGGCGGCGTTGGCGCTGGAGAACCAGGATTCACGTCACCATTGTTCAGTACGATTAGTCGGAACTTCACCACTTTGCCTTGCGCATTGACTTCATAGAGTCCAATGTAGCGGTTGACCTTCGCATCCACGCCCGGAATATCATCGCCTGCTTGGTATGGATCGATCACGCCCGTTGTCGGCGCGACATCTCCCTCATTCGGCGTATCGATAACTACTGGTGACACTTTAACGACCAGATGGTTGCCTTCCCCCGTCGTTACGCCCGGTATGCCGGTTGTATCCGGCCCGGTTCCCGGCTCAGGATCCGGTGTCGGCGTAAAGCCCGGTACTGGCGTCAGCTGCGGCGTCGGTGTCACGTCCTTCTCGCTCAGTACGATCAGAGTGAACTTCACCACTTTGCCTTGCGCAGTCACTTCATAGAGTCCGATGTAGCGGTTGACCTTCGCATCCACACCCGGAATATCATGGCCTGCTTGATAAGGAGCGATCACGCCCTGTGTCGGCGCGTCATCTCCCTCGCTTGGTGTAACGATGACAGTCTGGGACACTTTGACGACCAGATGGTTGCCTACTCCTGGTTGCACGACTGGTATGCCCGTCGTACCCGGATCGGTCCCCGGCTGTGGCTTAGGCGTCGGCGTAAAGCCTGGAACTAGAATCGGATCTATCACGTCCTCATCGTTCAGTACGATCAGAGAAAACTTCACCACTTTGCCTTGCGCGTTTACTTCGTAGATCCCGATGTAGCGGTTGACCTTCGCGTCCGCGCCTGGAATATCGTCGACCGCTTGGTACGGATCGATCACGCCCGTTGTCGGCGCAGCATCACCCACGTTCGGCGTATCAATGATCTTCGAAGACACTTTCACAATCAAATGGTTGCCTTCCTCAGAGGTCGCACCCGGCAGGTCTGTTGTACCCGGTTTCGTTCCCGGCACAGGATCTGGCTTCGGCGTGAAGCTTGGTACCGGATTCGGTTCATTCACATCTTCATCGTTCAATACGATGAGACGGAACTTCACCACTTTCCCTTGCGCATTGACCTCATATAGTCCGATATAACGGTTGATCTTCGGATCCGCGCCTTTAATGTCAGCCCCCGGCGTATACGGATCGATAATCCCCTCGCCTGATGGGGCAGCATCACCGACATTCGGTGTAGCAATGACCTTCGAAGACACTTTGACGAGCAAATGATTGTTCTCTTCTTTTGTCACATTTGGTATGCCTGGTCTGCCCGGCACGGGACCCGGTGCAGGCTCAGGAATCGGATCGAAGCCCGGCGCTGGCACTTCGTCTGACGTTATGTCCTTATCGTTCAATACGATCAGAGTGAACTTCACCACTTTACCTTGCGCAGTCACTTCATAGATTCCGATAAAACGGTTGACCTTCGCATCCACGCCCGGTATATCGGCGTCTGCTTGGTACGGATTAATAATGCCATTGCCTGAAGGGGCAGCATCGCCCACGTTTGGCGTCGCAATAATGCTTGCAGAAACTTTCACACGCAAGTGATTGCCCGCTTCCGGCTTGACGCCCGGAACGCCCGTGGTGTCCGGCTGCTTGCCAGGATGCGGTCTAGGCGTCGGATCAAAGCCTGGCGCTGGCGTCGGCTGCGGAACAGGATTCACGTCTTTATCGTTCAGAATATAGAGACGGAATTTGACCACTTTGCCCTTCGAGTCGATTTCATAAAGACCAATATAGCGGTTGCCTTTGGCGTCAACGCCAGAAATATCGTCCCCGCTATGATAAGGATCCGTAACGCCGAGACCCGTTGGCGCATCATCGCCGACGTTAGGCGTCTCAATGACATGGGCGGATACTTTCGCAAGAAAGTGATTGCCGGCTCCCGGCTTCCCATCCGGAAGACTCGTCGTGCCCGGGTTATGCCCTGGCTCCGGCTCTGGCACTGGATCAAAGCCTGGCGCCGGCTTTGGAGCAGGGTATGGCTTCCAATCGCCATCCTTCAGTACGATGAGACTGAACTTGACCACTTTGCCTGCTGGATTAACTTCATACAATCCAATATAGCGGTTTACCTTTGAATCTACGCCTGGGATGTCATTCCCCTTTGTGTAAGGGTTAATGACGCCGTTCCCAGATGGAGCATCATCGCCGACGCTAGGCGTAGCGATCATCGTCGAAGATACTTTCACACGCAGATGATTCGGCCCTGTCGGCTCCGTGTTCGGGATGCCGGTTGTTCCCGGATCTTTCCCTGGTTCAGGCTTAGGTGCGGGATTGAAGACAGGTGCTGGCGGCTGCTTGTCCCACTTCGCATACAACGTCAGGTTGGAATCCACCTTATCTTGAGCGAAATCCCACCGATTCGCATATGCTTTGTCCTTGAACCACCCGGCAAACGCATAGCCTGCCCGGGTCGGCTCTGCCGGGCCGGAAACCTTCGATCCCGCCGTAATGTTCTTAATCGGGTCGACCGCGCTTCCTTCCATTGCGTCGAAGCTTACCGTGAATCCTTTCGGTTTCATGGACGCCGACTTTGGAGCCAGGAATCTTCCCTGAATAAAATGCATGTTTCCCGATATTCTATCGTTAAGTTTAACCTGAGCAAGCACTGTCTGTTTTTTGACATCGATGACGTACAAGGAATCGTAGGAAAGCGCATAGGCTTGATTATTGTCATCCGAATAATTGACAACGCGCGTCCCGTTCGTACTCACTCGTTTCGTGCCGTAATCGTAATTGACATCTGATTTCTCAAAAAGATAAAGATTGGGGGAACCATTTGCATCCTCATTATAAAGAACATACTTCTCATCGGATGATACATCAATCGATGCGGACATCGTCGTCCAAGGACCGGACGTATTGGTGTTATAGCTTTTTGATTGTTTCGTTGCAAGATCATAAATTTCGAAGCTCTTACTCATATTCGCAAAATAAAGCTTCGTGCCTGACGCATTGACCGCTATGCTCGAAGCGCCGCCATTGCGTAGCTTTCCCTCCAAACGATCACTTACGGTGTCGACCGTATAAACCCCCATCAAAGTGCCGACATATAGGGTGTCGCCTACAGTCAAAAGGCTGGCGGGATTCTCATTATCGATAGGGATGGTTTTCTCTACCGTTAATGTGCTTGTATTAATAACGCGGACTTCCTGCGAAGCGCCCACGTATGCTTTACGGCCATCCGAAGAATAGACGACACTTGTCGCGTTAGACCCGACCGGAACGACTGCCACTACAGCGTTCGTGATGGGATCAATCGCCGTAATAATGCCATAGGCCGAATCCACGACAAGCACTTGCTCGCCCGTCGGGCTTATGGCTACGCCGACGGAGGATTTGCCTACCGGGATCAACTCTTGCTGCATCACGTTCGTATCCATATCGAATACGTCCACGAAACCGGATATTAGAGGAAGATAGATTTTATGCAGAACCGCCCGATAGTCATCCTCCGATGTCGGTTTATTCGGTATCCACTTCGCGTAAAGCGTTATATCGGCGTTCACCGTATCGGCATCGAATTGCCACGGGCCGGCATAAGACAGGTCCTTATACCATCCACCGAACGTAAAGCCCGCCCGGACAGGAGCGCTCGGAGCTTCAATCCTCGATCCAGAACCGATACCGGTTATATAAGGAACTGCGCTTCCGTACTGCGAATCGAAGCTAGCCGTTAATCCCGAAGCGTATGTGACAGTCGCAACCTGAACCATAAAGGATCCGATCGCGGCGGCTCCGCTGCTCAGACCCACCCTGGAAACCTCGCTGCCTGCTTGAAGATCAACGATACTGAAACTGTTGCTGGCATTCAAAATATAGGCAAAGCTGCCATCTGCCAGCAGTCCGATTGCGGAAGGCTGCTTGGCCAGGTCTATCGTTCGGATTAGGTTATACGGTCTTGCGGTGCTGTACACCCCTATCTTGCCATTGTTAATTCCAATTTCCGCTGCATACAATTCCCGACCATCGGCCGAAATTTCAGCCGCAACCGCGGTCGTCGTCGGAATTCGGGCTTCGATCCTTCCCTTGGCAACGTCAAAGACCAGGATGGAGCCGTTGCCGCTCGCGAAATACAGCTTCGTACCTGCTGAGTTCGCGACAATTTGGGATGGTGAGTCGAATAAGCTGCCGCTGTCTCTGAAGCTTCTCCGCCAACTATCTTCTACTGTATCGTAAACATCAATGTAATAGCCTAAATTGTTTTGGACACCGCTGAGGTACACTTTATTGCCAACTACCGCCACATTTCTATAATAACCCGCATAATCACTCTCCTTAATGACTGTCAGAGTAACGGTGTCAATGATTGAAATACCGCGGATAGTGGCAACATAGGCCTTGCTGCCATCAGCCTTGTAAGCTATTCCCGCGGGTGCCCCATTAATCGTAATCGTCTTCTTGACCGTATCATCGTTTGGATCAATGACCGAGACGGAATTATCGCCTTGATTGGCTATCAGCACTTGCGAACCGTTCGGATGGTAACCCACGCTGACGGGTTTCTTTCCGACTTTGATTCTGGCCTTCTGAACGGTGCTCGTATTGAGGTCGAATACGTCCACATAGTAATTCGACCCGGATACTGCCGTACTAGGTATGTAAGCTTTGCGATAAGACAGCGGCTTGCTCTCCGAATTGATGGCCCATTTGGCATACAAGGTCCTATCGGAGGTGACCATATCCGTCGCAAAATGCCATTTATTCTGCAATTGTTGATCCTTGAACCAGCCGGCGAACGTATAGCCTTCACGCGTCGGAGCGGCCGGAAGTTCAATTCTCGAGCCTTGAATGAGATTCACTGGCTCAACCGGACTTCCTGCTTGAGAATCGAAGCTTACCGTGTAGTAGGAAGCATTCGCCAGCATGGCTGAAGTAGCCATGAAGGTGCCTGTTATCTTATGCCCCGTATAGATACCGATATCTTTTCTGCTCTTCGTCTTGAGATCAATGATGCTGACGGAGGAATCATTGACCGAATAAAGACTATTGCCGTCCGCTGACATCCCTATAGCCTGCGGTGAGAATGCAGGGAGGAAATCAATTATATTATTCGTTGCCGCATCGATGACCTGGATCTGACTACTTCCAGAAACCGTTACATACACCCTGTTGCCATCCGGGGAAACCTCGACGTTCCCCGGCTTCTTTGTTTGGTCAGGAAAGGCGCCTACTGCAATGTTCTTTTCTAATTTCTGTGTCGCCACATCAATAACGGAGACAGACCAATCGTCTTGATTGGCAGTATAAACCTTGGTGCCCGCCGGATTGACAGACATCCCGGTAATATTGCTTCCTGCCCGAATCGTTGTCGACAAAGCTTCATCTGTAGTCGTATCAATCATGGAGACGGTTCCACCATATGTGCCTACGTAAATGTAGCTTCCGACCGATACCTGGGATAGTGCATTACTGATGTGGATGGACTTCAACGCTTTAAGCGCTGCCGTGTCAATTACTGTGACGCCGGAGTCCGTTGCCACATATGCTTTGCTACCATCCTTGTTGAAGGCTACGCTTCTAGGGGGCGAGCCTACTCGAATTGTTGCAATGACCTCATCCATTTGCGGATGAACCACAGACACGGTTAAATCTGAGTTATTGGTGACGAATACTTGCGTGCCGTTAGGATTGACGGCCGCACTGGTAGGGCAGTCCCCAACCTTGATTTTTCCGGTCTCCACGGTACCGGTCACCAGATCCATCACATCCAACGTGCCCTTATTATAGTTCGGAATATAAGCTTTCTGATAGACTGAAAGGGCGCCTGTCGGAGCAGCGCCAGCCGATGCCGTTCTGTTTCCGAATGGAATCGTTCCGACAATAATCGCCACGATATTCAATATCAGCAGCAATCGACATGCCATCTTCCTCATTCGTAGTTCCCACCTCTCGTTCTTATATGTAGCACAGATCACCTTAACCATATTAACAAAGGGCTCTTAACAACTACTTAAACCCGACGATTCTCTCTTGCAATTCAGATAAGAAGCTTGTATAAGTAAAGAAAAAGATTCCCCCTCGTGAACCCAACACAATCAATATTGAATCGGGGCATGAAAGTGAGACTGGTCAAAGAACGTTTCTTGGCTGCAATTGCCGCAGTCCTATTCCTAATTCTTATCGTCGTTATTCGACATCTTTCAGCAGCGCCAAACGACACTCCGTTGGCGAAGCAAGGCGTACTGCAGTTGCCGAACGGAGTGCTTCAACATCAAAAGATCATACGGCTCGATGGAGAATGGATATTTTATCCTCACCAATTGCTGACTCCAGACGAAATCTATCGCATGAAGCCAGAGAACAGCTACATGCAGGTTCCCGGCAATTGGAGTACGGGTACGCTGCACAACGGCAAGAAGATGGACGGGCACGGGGAAGGAACCTATCGCTTATTCATTCGCAATGCTCCTGCGGATATGGCGCTTGCGATCAATAAGCAGTACATACGGTTTGCCGATGCGATGTTTGTAGATGGCAAGCTGCTCGGGCAATCCGGCGTGCCGGGCTCTTCTAAGGGCGGATATACGCCGCGCAATGTGCCTTACACCGTATATTTCGAGCCGAGAGGGACCGAGATCGAAATCGTACTTCAAGTTGCCAATTTCGACTCGCAGGAGGGTGGAATATTCAATTCCATCGAACTGGGGCCAAGCAAGCAGCTCGAACGCAGGAAGAACCTGCAAATGGTTCTGGAGCTTACCATAACGCTGCTTTTGCTAACCTTTTCATTTCTTTTTCTATACGTGTATGGGTTTATTCAACGCAACCGTATTGTGCTGCTCCATTCTTTGTTCTTCCTCTGCTTCGCAGCGGCTGTCATTACGAACGGAGAACGGTTGCTGCTGGACCTTCTGCCGATGTTACCCTTTGAGATCGCTTTCAAAATCAAATATTTATCTGTCTATCTGATGCCTGTGCTTGTCATGCAGATCGTGAACCAAATTGCCGCTGGGCGTTTTGTTGCCAAGCTCCTGCAAGCCTCAAGCGCAGCAGTCGGACTGTATGGACTGTTCATATTGGCTGCTCCTTTTCGCATGTATACGCTCGTTCAAGACCCCATGTATTTACTGAACATGTGCTTCTATTTCGCCATCATCGTTTATCTGCTGGCTATGTATTGGAGGAAGCGTTATGGCTCCATCTCGCGCGATCAATTCCAGCTGCTGATTCTCTCCGTCGGGATGGTGCTGCTGATCAGCATACTGTCGATTGCAAGCAGCAGCAACCTCGTCAGTCAGACCGTAGTCAATGAAATTACATTGCTCGAGATGGTGTTATTCGCCTTCTTCCTGATTTATCAATACGGCCGTTCTTATGAAGCCATGCAGCAGCTCACTAAGAAGCTGCAGCAAGCAGACCAGATGAAGGATGACTTCCTTCTGCTTACGTCGCATGAATTGAACACACCACTTCATGGTATGATTCATTTATCTCAATCCGTGCTAGCTTCGCCCTTGCGCAAACAAAATGAATCCGATGCTCGCAAGAAGCTGGAAATGATTCGTAACATCGCCTATCGGATGTCCAATACGGTGAATGACTTGATCGACACTTCCCGATTCAAGGACGGCAGACTGAACGTGGCAGTCCAGACGGTAGATCTTGTAACCAGCCTATCCGTCGTGACAGAAGTATTCGGCTTTCTATCGCTCAGCAAAGGTGTCGTTCTTAGCCACCAAATTGATCTTGAATCCCGATATGTGCGTGCAGACGAGAGGCGTTTGCTGCAAGTTCTCTATAACATTATGTATTTCAATATGGGTATGCCGGATCTGAAAGAAATCCATATTTCATGCCAAAGAGAAGGCGATCGGGTCGTCATCTCTATCCTTTGCAAGCAGGAGCAAGTAAGCAGAGCCATTAAGGACACAGGCCACACCCCGGTTATGCATGATGACGAGGACCTTCAATCCAGGCTGGACTTTTCCCGCAAGCTGATTCAGCAAATGGACGGGCAATTGATCGTGTTACAAGCCATACCGTTAATTCGGGTCAGTCTGCCCATCGTTGATCGCGAAGATGCTGCTGCCTCGATCGTTGCTGATGACGATGCCAACCCTTCAGTCGAAGCGATGGTGGCAGCCACAGCCCAAGCGGATAGCAATGCTTCAGCGGCTACTATTGTTCTGGCAACAGCCAACCTGGTCGACCTGGAGCATTTATATAGTCTGCTTTCGATGGAAGGGTTCCGAATCGTTGTGACAACTTCCGATGCTGCGGCATATGAGGCTTTATCCACCAGCGAAGTACCCGATTTGCTTATCGTTGACGCTCATCTCCCGTCCGGGAACGGCTACTCTCTCTGCAAGAGGCTGCGCCAGGAATACAGTCAGGTTGAACTGCCTGTGCTGTTCATTCATGCTCGCAGTACGCCGGCAGATATCGAGGCATGCATTGCCGCTGGAGGCAATGATTTCATTAACCGCCCGCTTGATGCAGGCGAAATTCTCGTGCGCGTTCATACGCTGCTCGGGGTTAAACGATTGGTCAAGGAATCTGCGGCTAATGAAATGGCTTTCTTGCGTTCGCAGATTAAACCTCATTTTTTGTATAACGCACTAGGTACAATCATGTCGCTCTGCTATACGGACGGCGCCAAGGCAGGCGAGCTGCTCGGCGTGTTCAGTCGGTATTTGCGCATACTGTTTCACTTCGACAATACGGAAGAGCTGATCCCTTTAAGCAAAGAGATGGAGTTGATCAGCGCCTACCTGGATATTGAGAAGGAACGTTTCGGTTCCCGGCTTAGCGTTCAGATGGATGTCGATCCATCGTTGCATTCGTGCCGGATGATGCCGCTCTTGATCGAGCCTCTTGTCGAGAACGCCATTCGTCACGGCGTTTCCAAGAAAGTGAGCGGCGGTACGGTGAAGCTGTCGATACGCAAGCATAACGATAAAGTTCAGGTCATCGTGGAGGACGATGGAGTTGGCATGACATCGCAGCAAATCAGCCGATTATTCGAACGACCTTCCAACGAGCAAGGGATCGGACTGTTCAATATTTCCAGACGACTGAAGCACTTGAACGGTCGCGCACCGGTCGTGGTCAGTGAGCATGGCATCGGAACCAAAGTAATGATTGAATTCCCGTTACAATCCTGAACATATGGAGGTCGCAGCATGCTGCAAGCTTTTCTCGTTGATGACGAATTACATATGCTGAATATGCTTGAAATGTTTTTGCTTCGAACAGGCAAAGTCGAAATCGCCGGGCGTTTCTCCAACGCATACGAAGCAATAGAAGCGATCCGGCACAATGCCGCAGCGGATGTGTGGTTTCTGGATATTGAGATGCCCGGGATGACTGGGCTAGAGCTCGCAGAGCATATTCATTCGGGCAATCCGAACGCCGCCATCGTATTCGTCACAGCCTATCACCAATATGCCATTGAAGCGTTCGATATAGCCGCCGTCGATTACTTGCTTAAACCTGTGGAAATGGCGAGACTGATGAAGACGATTGAACGAATTTCGATCGAAGCTCCCGTTCGACCGTTCTCCCGAGCCCAAGCGAATGAACCGCAATTGCAGATCCAACTGCTTGGAGCATTCCATGTTAGCAAGATGGATGGCAGCAGCTTGAGCTGGAGAACCGCCAAGGAGAAAGAGTTGTTCGCCTATCTGCTGCTGCATTATAATACTGCCGTTCATCGCGATAAGTTCATTGCACAGCTATGGCCAAATGAACGATACGAGAAAGCCAAAATTTATTTGCATACCTGTGTCAGCTTTCTAAGAAAGGACTTGCGTAATTGCGGACTTGACAATGTCATTCTTTATGAACGGGAAACTTATCGGTTGAACGCTCAACAAGTAAGCTCCGATTATATGGCGATTATGAGCTGCACACCGAGCGAATTGAATGATCGACAGCTGTCTATCGCCGAGGTGGAACAGGCACTGCAGATTTATAAAGGCGGCCTGCTAACGGATGAAGACTATCCTTGGGCCTATGAAGCGGCTGCACAGTTGGATAATATGGTGGTTACGCTCTTCTTGAAGCTTATTAAACATTATATGGATCAGGAAGAATATAGCCTTGCGGTCAAAGCGGCTATGCAAGTAATTGAGCATTCGCCTTACGAAGAAGAAGCATACAGGCTCCTCATGCAAGCGTATTTGTCGCAGGGAAAGCACGATCGGGTTCTGAAAACTTATCGTTGGCTTGAAGATAAGCTTGGAGAGCTGCGCATACAGCCTTCCTTGCTGACGAAGCAGGTCTTTGAACAAATTCAGTAAGGCAGTCTCCGCTGATACCCCGGGGGGTAGCCGAATTCATCAACCATTACCTTGGGAAAGCTTAGAGGTTTATAATCCGACCATAGAGACGCTGAACATTCCCATGGACAAGATTGCTGAAATCTCGATTATTGTTTCCGGCAATGCCAAGCTGTGGGACGTTGGGATAAGTGAAAAAAAGCATTGGTGGCAATAAACGCCAACGGGGGGACGCGATCGATTTCGCGTCTCTTTTTTATTCGAAGTTGGAGGTTGACGGATCATTTCCATGTGGCTATTAATCAAATCCGTTTTGGGAGATTCATCGTCCTGTTTATCTTGGCGATTCTCGTTCTTGAGACGCTCCAGTCTTTAACTCACCTAGGCGCGTTTGATGTAGATGATGTGATATCCAATACATTGGGCGGAGCGATCGGATATGTCGTCTACAGGGCTGGGTTCTCTTCAACCATTATCACCGCATTTTTAATGCAGCGGTTTACGACCCGGGAGCTTTAGACGCAGTGACTCTTTGACAATCACTCTCCGCATCTCAATCGTTGTCAGACTGGCTTCTGGATCGACGCCACCAACATGTTCTTATCTTGAGGCTTAACTCCCAAAATATTGCACATATCAGTAGCTTTTACCCAATCGGCACAATACAGATAATTGGTAAACAGGTTTTTTTTGCTTTAGGCTTTGCCTGCTTTTGCTTTCATCCAATTATATACTAAATAAAGGAAAAACTCTGAGTTCTAGAGAATATGGGTATTAAGCATCTTTATCCATGAGAGGAGTATGACTATGAATAATGAAGAGACCAAAGAAATGATTGAAAATTATGTTGAGGCCTATAATTCATTTGATGTCGAGGGGATTGTTAAGCTCTTGCATAAGGATATCCTGTTCAGGAATTTTTCTAATGATGAACTTAACACGGAGACAAGAGGAACAGAAGAGTTCAGAGAACTAGCAGAACAGTCGGCAAAGATTTTCTCTAGTCGTCGTCAGACAATTATTGACTATCGTGCTATAGATGACAAAGTAGAAGTACAAATTGATTATGAAGGAAAACTGGCTGTAGATTTGCCTAACGGATTAAAGATTGGAGATACGCTCCAACTAAAAGGGAAGTCCGTATTTGGGATCAAAGAAGGAAAACTATCATTAATTGAAGATTATAGTTGAGTAACACGGCGAGATGTCGCATGACTGAGATAAGCGATCAACACTATTAGTCTTTCCTGACCAACAGGGGTGAATTCGTTATCGTCTTTCCCTCGCGGCAAAAAAAGCCAAAGCCAATGATCAAGCTCCAGCTCTGTTTGCAGTTGTTTGTATGCCTCTTTAACGTTTCTCGGAAAGGGCTCTTTGCACGGTTCTATGCAGTCTGCCCTGTTCAACGGGCTTCACGATGTAGTCATAGGCATTCACTTCGAATGCATCCGAGGCATATTCTTTGTAGGACGTGACAAAAATGATCTTCATCCGTCTGTCGCTCCCTCTTAATCGTTTGGCAAACTCAACACCATTCTCTCTTGGCATCCTAATATCCAGAAATATCAAGTCCACCTCATGATCCGCCAAATAGGAGAATGCGGTCGCAGTCTCTTGGAAGCTTCCCACAATCTCGATCTCAGCCACCTTAGCGAGCATCCGTTTCATAATGAAGTGCATGGCCTTTTCGTCATCGATAATTACGACCTTCAACTACACCCCTCCTTACTCGTTGCAAGAAGTACAGTATAACTCTTCCCGATGACGTCGCAATGACAAACTACCACATCAACAAGAGCCCTAATAAGAAGGGCTCTCGATCTCATCCGTATGTTATGATTCCAGCTCATTATGGGCGATCGCGCTATCACCTTTTGGCGTTAATCCAACGGTTGACTGACCAGCATGTGGTAAAGACCTTTAGCAGCCATTAGCTGCTCATGAGTACCTGACTCTGCAATAACCCCTTGATCCAGTACGAGAATGCGGTCCGCATGCCGGATGGTGCTTAGTCGATGCGCGATGATGAGGGTCGTTCGATCTTTGAGTATCGTACTCATATTCCGCTGAATCGTCCTCTCGGATTCATTGTCTAGCGCGCTCGTCGCTTCGTCGAATATCAGAATGCGCGGATTGCCGATCAGCGCCCTCGCAATAGCGATACGCTGGCGCTGCCCTCCGGACAAGCTCGCACCCCGCTCCCCAACCTGTGTATCGTAGCCATTCGGAAATGTCATAATGAATTCATGCGCTCCCGCAAGCATGGAAGCGGCCATCACCTCATCCATCGAAGCATCGGGAATTTGATAAGCAATATTTTCATGAATCGTTCCGCTGAAGAGCCCCGCTTCCTGCTGTACGACTCCGATTTGCTTACGGAGCGTAGCGGCCTGCACCTGCTTCAGGTCGTGCCCGTCGATGCGAACCGTCCCGCTACTTGGCGCATATAGCTTAAGCAGTAGATTCGCCAGGGTCGATTTCCCTGACCCGCTTCGACCGACGATGGCAATTGTCTGGCCCGGAGCCATGTCGAAGGAAATATTCTGCAGTACATTCTTCCCGTCGGAATCATAGCGGAACGATACGCGTTCGAATGCAATCATCCCCTGCAGCTTCGGCAGCGCTGTCAATCGGGTAGGATCGGGTTCCTCCTGCTCCGTCTCGAATACGTCGTCAAGCCGTTCCAAGGCAATGCGCACGCCTTGAAACTGATCCCACATCCCGATTAAGCCAAGCGCCGCGCCCGTTACGAGCGCATACACCGCGCTGAAAGCCATCAGTTCCCCGACGGTCAGCTTCTCCCCGA
Source organism: Paenibacillus baekrokdamisoli (assembly GCF_003945345.1). Taxonomy (GTDB): domain Bacteria; phylum Bacillota; class Bacilli; order Paenibacillales; family Paenibacillaceae; genus Paenibacillus_Z; species Paenibacillus_Z baekrokdamisoli. The sequence continues at coordinate 4,345,299 of NZ_AP019308.1, forward strand.
TAATAAACTCGGCACCGGCGTACAGCACGGTTACGCCACTTAACGTTTGCAGCACTGTGGCAACGGAGCCGGAGAAGAGGCCGATTTTCCAACCCTTCATTTGGATGGCAATAGACTGGCGGAACTTGCTCTCCACTTTCTTTCGAACCTCGTCTTCAGCCGCGAGGGCTTTCACGGTACGCATGGAGCCGATGGTTTCCACTAGCGCGTTCTGTAAGTCCACATCGGCTTGAAATTGCTTCCTGCTGTTGCGCTTCATCAGCGGAGTCACGATCAGCGTTAGCGCAATGAAGCATGGGATGAACGCCAGCGCGATCCAGGCCAGCGTCACGCTATAAGTGAACATAATGACCATGTATACGACGATCGTCATCACGTTCAACACGGCATTCATGCTGTTCGTGACGAGAAAATGACGGATGACCTGATTTTCCCCGGCGCGCGTCAAGATGTCGCCTACTTTCCGCGTGGCGAAGTAGCGCATAGGCAAGCGAAACACATGCCGATAGAAGCTCATGATCATGTCGATGTCTATTTTCGTGAATGTATTCGCAATGACCCATTCCCTGATCGATTGAACGAGTAAGGTCAACAGTGAGACACCTAACATGACGATCAACATCACGTTCAGGTCGTCGTAATTTCCGCCGATAAGCACCCGGTCGATCACCTGCTGCGTAAACAGCGGGAGCGCCAGATTAATGACTTGCAATAGCAAGGTCAAGCACACGAGATGGAACAACGCCTGCTTGCGGGGGGCAAAAAAAGCCCAGTAACGCCCAAAAGAAGGCTTCGACTCTTCTTGCTCGAAGAAAGCTTCGACAGGCTTCAGAAACACCGTGTTCAGCGTCCATCCCTTCAGAAAGTCTTCATGCGAATAAGTCAGTAAACCGATACCCGGGTCGGCCACCGTCACATATCGTTCGTCTACTTTGACGACCACGACATAATGATTGCCTTTCCAATGGGCAATAGCAGGCAGCGTCTGCTCAGCCAACCCCTTCAAGCTGCTGCGGACCGCCTCCGCTTGAAAGCCGATCGATTCCGCCGTTTTGCAGAGATTGAATAGCGTGCTTCCTTCCAAGCCTACTTGCGCCAGCTCTCTTAGCCGATGAATGCTCAGGCGCTTGCCGTAGTGCTGGGCGATCATGGAGAGACAGGTTGGCCCGCAGTCCAACTCGCTTTGCTGAATGCGCACCGGGAACCGGCTCCTTAAGCCCCAAGCCCTCCGACCGCCATCTCGCTGCCGCTTCTCTTGCTCGGCCTCTTCCGCAATGCTATCGGAAGCGTAACCTGCGCGATCCTCTGCGGTAACGTTCACTTCCGTATTCCGAGGTGCATCCGCATGTTGTAAATAAGCAGAAGCGATACCGATAATCGTTTCCCTGACCTTCGGATATTTCATAATTAACTTGTCGAAATCGTTCTTGGCCAGGCTGAACACGGAAACCGCTTCGTCAGCTACGACGCTGGCCTTGCGAGGATCGCCGGTCAACAGCGCGAGCTCTCCGAAAAACTCCCCTGCCTTTACCGTATTAAGCTTCCGCCCTCCCTCACTTTCCTTCAGTACGGAAGCCGTACCGGAACGAAGAATATAGAAAGCGTCTCCTGCCTCCCCTTCACTGACGATCGCATGTCCAGGAGCATATTCCTTCATGACCATAATATCAAGCAGTGAGCGCAGCTCCTGATGATGCAGCGGGGCAAACAGCGCCGTCCGCTTCAAAAATTTGCGCATCGCATCATCGGCCAATTGTTCAAGCAAGTACACCCTCAATTCGGGGTGCGCGTCGATCATTTGCATAAACATGGTTCTGGACAATCTTAGCAGCTTTAGCTTCGTCGACGCCCTCAGCGTATGTTCTTGAAATTCTTCATTCAGCAGCGCTTCCTGTCCGAAATGTGAGCCTGATTCCATTACGCCTAAATTGAGCTCCTTGCCATCCTTATCCTTACCGATCATTCGCACTTTGCCCGTCAAGATGAGATGGAAGGAATCTCCTCGTTCCCCTGCCTGAATAATCGTGTCTCCCATATGGAAAGAAAGCTTCTCAAAGGAGGCAAATACCTCCTCTTTCTCCTGTGGCGACAGCACTTGAAAAATAGGGATCGAATCCAAAATCATAGCATCTAAATCTAGCATTCCCGAGCCTCCCGAACGATCAGCCTAATGGCTCCCCTGCCAAATAGCCCCATAGTTTAACATCGACTTCCGATCTTTTTACAGCTTCGTTCAGCCACTCTTCAAAAAGCAAATCGGCAAGCTTTAGCCGAACCTCCTCGGTCAGTTCAGCCGGAATGACTTCCCAAACGTGCAGCAGCCGATAGAAAGAACCGAACGGAAAAGGTCCCACCGTTTGTCCGGCTTCCGAACCGAATACGGCCGCTTCTTCTTCACCGTTTAATTCGGCTCGACCAACCCACCCGAAGTATCCGCCGTCATACTTGCTGCTGCTGTTCAAACAATAGGTTTGCGCCAGCTTGTAGAACGGCTCGCCCTCCTCAAGCTGAAATAGCAGCTCTTGCGCCTGCTCCCTGCTGCCGATTACCAATTGAGAAACATTAGCTTTATCAAAGGAAAGTCGGTTTTCCAGAAAATAAGCATCTATCCGATCTTCCGATACGATACACTTCACCTTCTCTGTCAGAAGCTGGACTTTGGCCGACTCGAACAGATCGGCTGTCACCAACCCTCGCATACTCAGCCAAGCCAAGGTTTCTGCCGCGCTGTATAACCCCAATTGCTGCCGCATCTCACTCACTTTCGCTTTCCATTCCAGCTCATCGATTGATAGATTGTGCTGCTCAGCAAACTCCAGCGTAACGGCTCTTCGAATGCTATCCTCGATAGCGGTAAACCCGCCCTCCATGCACGCAAGTTTGAGTACATCGCGCAGACGCCATTCCGCACCGTTCACGCTAAACGTTACAAGTTCCATAGCATCCATAATAAGTCACCTCTTCACGTTGAAATAGAAAAAACCTAACGACAGTTAGGTTTTCCCATTTCAACAACTATTTTTACAAGAATCCATTCATCGCTACATGCTGAATATGTCGTTTGAGCTTTAGCTTGAACCTGGGATTTTGTTTGGTATTGAGCTTTGTTCGAATTTGGGTGGTGGAGTGAATTGTAATCCTGGGTTGGTTGGGATTACTACTGGCGGTAGTTTAGGACTGGCAATATAGCCAAACTGGCCTGCACTGAAATTGCTTGAACCGCTTGGATTGTTTACCCTGATCTGACCATCTAATACTTGTACGTAGAGTCCGGGGCTTAAGGGAAGTGTTGGGCTTAAGGGGGCTGTTGTCCCTCCTCCGGTTGTTTCTTTCATTTCCTGCTCCGTCAACGGCTTCTCCAAATCGTCAAGCTCAAAATCTTTTGATTCTTTGTCATTGGACATTGCTAATTCCTCCCGTTCATTAGGCAGATCTAGCTTAATTGGTGTAAATGTCTTAAAAGTATGATATTTATCATGTTAACATAAAAAGTTAATTTTGTAAGTGGTTACAGGCACGACAATAAAAATCCCCTCCCAAGAGCGTGCGGTTCAATAACCGCTTGGGAAGGGATCGTAAGTTATGATTTAGAACGTGAGGATAACCTATTATCTCTACTTAAATCAATCCGGACTTTTGTAGAAGTTTCTGAATAATCGTGGCTACCTCTGCTCTCGTCATGTAAGCTTTCGGAGCAAGTTGGGAGCTGGTTCTCCCTGAAACGACCCCTGCTTGAACGCTGTCCGCAATGCTGCTTAGCGCCCAATTGGATGCATCTGCCGTATCCGCGTACGGTCGTAGGGTTGCGTCGGCCGATTGGACAGGCAGCTTGCTTTTCAACTCCGTGATTGTCATGGCTTTGGCGATCATCACCATGGCTTGTTCTCGGGTAATGTTATCGTTCGGACGGAACGTACCGTCTGCAAAGCCATTGATCAGATGATGCGCATAAGCTGTGTTTATCGCGCTGCTGTACCAATCCGCCGTCTTTACATCCGAGAATGGCGTCGCTGCGTTTTCAAGCTTAAGGCCCAATCCCCGAACGATAATAGCTGCAAACTCAGCGCGGGTGACATTCCGGTCAGGGCTGAACTGCCCGTTGCCATTGCCGCTAATGATCATTCGCGATCCCATATCGTTGACAGCATTTTTAGCCCAGTGGTTCGCAACATCGTTAAATTCGAGCGGATGCCATACAACAGAGTACGTACTGTTGGTCAAGCTGTTCACTTTAGCGTAATACTTGCCGTCGATAAGCTCAATTTTAGTTGGCACATGGCGTACAGTTCCATCTGGATCGACAACGACAGCAGTTGTAATATTGTTCGGGTCTACGCCATCTGGAATCGCAATCGTTCTTTCCACATAGGCGTTGAAATTCTCTACCTTGACCGTTGTGCCTCCATGTGTAGCGCTAACTGTAAACTCAACTGGCGGCGTGACAAGGGTAAACGTTCCTTTGGCTGCCGCATTCTCCACTACCTTCACCGTATCCGCTGTCGGTGCAGCGATTTCGATCTGCACCTTGATGTCTTGAAGAGCTACCGACTTCCCGACTTGATCGGATAGGGCACGGATGTTAATTTGATGTGCAGGGAGCGTATACGTCGCTTTATCCGTTTGGATGACTAGAACCGCTTGCTTGTCTTCCATGTTTTTCACGATTTGACCGTTGAGTTCACCGACAACCACATCGGATTTGGCGTTCACCGGAATCGTAACCACGGCATGCTGGCCTACCGCCGCGAGCCTGTCATCCAGTTTCTTCTGGTCGAGAACGACCGTCGTTACCGTTTGACCATTCTGCTTGGTTGTCGTTGCGGTTCCCGCACTCTCTACTTTTCCGTTGACGAGTATATCCACACCAGTAATCGTGGTCCCCGGTGTTGTTGTCGTCGATCCGGAAGGCGTGTTGCCGCTGGATGGCGAACTCGGGATGACGGCATTGGATACAGTGGAAGATTCGCTGCTTCCCTTGCCATTGATTGCCTTCACCGTAAACGTATAGCTCGTTCCATTAGTCAGGCCTGTGAGGGTAATCGGACTTGTCATTCCGGTTATGACCGCGTTTCCTGGTGAAGCTGTCACCTCATACCCCGTAATCGCACTTCCGCCATTGTCCGTTGGAGCCGTAAAGGTAATGGTGGCTTGCCCGTTTCCAGCGGCCGCCGTCACACCCGTTGGTGCTGCCGGAGCGGTTGCCGGAGTCGCGCTTGCCTGATTGGATTCCGCGCTCAAACCTCCCAAACCGCCTGCCTTCACCATAAAGTAATAGGTTGTTCCGTTGAGCAGATTGTCGACGTTATAGGTTACGTCAGTCACGGAAGTCATTTCGTCATCGCTAAATTGATTCGGAACATTCGACATATACAGATTGTAATAAGTCGCTCCCGTTACGGCACTCCACTTCAGCGAAACCTGACGATCTCCTCCTGTAGCCAGAAGGTTCTGCGGATTCCCAGGAGCGTTCGGCAAGTTCACCGTTTGGGTTACTTTAAATGTCACATCCGTCATCTGACTTGCCGATACCGTGATTGTTGCGGTATACGTACCGGCTGGCAAGCCGTCTTTCGCTTGGACAGTAAAGCTTGTTGCGGGCGCTCCGCTGTTTAGAGTCGCGGTTGGTTGCGTGATCACAAAATCGTTCACATTTGTGCCGCTAAGCGTTGCCGACAGATTCGTCAAATGACCTGTACCGCTATTCGTTACTTGGATGGTTGTTGTCTCTTGCGAACCTGATTCGTAACCTTGAGTAAGTGCAGTTGCCGTTTGATCGGCGATTGCACTAATCGTATAGGTAAGTGCTTCGTTAACTGTAATCTTGGCTGCGCTGCTCTTCGCCGTGGCCGTTTGACTGCCTATCGCGCTGCTATTCGTATTCGTTACGATGACATAGTAATACATCGTTCCCGTTGTTGCCGTCGGCGCTTCATACGATGCGTTCGTTGCGTTGCTAATCGCTGTGCCGTCGATATTGCTATTCGTCGTGTTGCTGTACCACTGGTAGCTCAGCGTTCCTCCGTCGCTCGACGTCGCCGCTACGGCCAAGACCGGGCTGGTGCCGCCTACGATCGCCGTCTGATCCTCCGGCTGTGTGCCGATGGTCGGCGCTGCCGCATTCTGTCCGAACACGGCGACAGTTGTCGTCTTCGTGTCCGTCGTTCCGGCATCCACCCACGCGCTGCCGTCCCACGTTTGCTTCGCAAAAGTAGCCGTTACCGTATAGCTGCCTGCAGCTGTGGTCGTATAAGTGGAGCTGTAGATTCCTCCGCTTAAGCTGAAACTTCCAGATTTGCCGCTCTCCGTCGATGTCCAGCTTATCGGAACGAACCTTGCAGCGCCATTCCCCCCTCCCGTTGCCGACTGCCGGTCTCCCGTCGCCGTCAGCGTCACCGAGCCGCCTTCCAGGACACGGCCTGGGCTGGCACTGGCCCTATTGCTTGCTGCATCAGCTATCGTTTCCGCGAATGAAATCGTCCCGGAAAACCCCACCGCCACAAACATACCGTTGCCGTAGGCGACGCTAGAAAAACCAGCCGTGGTGACTAGTGGGACGCTCGTCCAGCTCGCTCCGTCGGTTGACGTCACAATCGGCATCGTTTTATCGCTCGTCACTGCCACAAATAGGCCGTCGCCGTAGGCGATGCTATAAAGATATTGCGTGGTACCCGATGTGACGCTTGTCCAGCTCGCTCCATCCGCGGAAGTCAATATGGTCCCATTGCTTCCTACTGCTACAAACTTGCCGCCGTCGTAGACGATCTTATTAAGCGAATTCGTGGTACCCGAAGTTCGGCTTGTCCAGCTCGCACCGTCCGTGGAGGTCAATACCACACCGCTCATTCCACCGCTCCCGACCGCTACAAATGTACCGCTGCCGTAGGCGATGCCTGACATCATGTTATAACCGCCACCCGTTTGGCTTGTCCAGCTTTGTCCATCCGCGGAAGTTAATAAGGTCCCGCTGCTTCCTACAGCCACAAACTTTCCGTCACCAAAAGCAACGCTATAAAGATAATTCGTGGTACCCGATGTGGCGCTTGTCCAGCTCGTTCCGTCCGCGGAGGTCAATATGGCCCCTTCGCCGCCCACTGCCACAAACTTGCCGTTACCGTAGGCAGCCATGTTAAGCAGCTTCCTGGTATCCGTAATTTGTCTTGTCCAACTCGCTCCGTTCGTGGAGGTCAGAACCTGTCCATTGTTCCCCACCGCTACATACTTCTCGTTGCCGTAGGCGACGCCTGTAAGATATTCATTCGTTATGCTCAAGCTTGTCCAACTCGCTCCGTCAGCGGAGGTCAGGATCGTCCCGCTCGCCCCCACCGTCATAAACATGCCGTTGCCGTAGGCGACGTCAGTAAGAACGGTGTACGAACCCGACGTCCGGCTTGTCCAGGCCGCTCCGTCGGCGGAGGTCAGGATCACCCCGTCTCTTCCTGTTGCCACTAACGTTCCATTGCCAGAGGTGACTCCTTCAAGATCACTCGAGGTGCCCGACGTCCGGTTTGTCCAGCTCGTTCCATTAGCGGAGGTCAGGATCGTTCCGCTATCCCCCACCGCCACAAACTTGCCGCCGTCGTAGGTGACGCCATTAAGATATTCCGTAGTGCCCGGCGTACGGGATGTCCAGGTCGTTCCGTCCGCGGAAGTCAAGAGCACTCCATTGCTCCCCACCGTTACAAACACGCCGTTGCCATAGGCAACATCAAAAAGAAATTTCGAAGTGCCCGATGTGCGTTTTGTCCAGTTCTTTCCATCCGCAGAAGTACTTATATAAGCACTGCCGCCATATGAGCCGCTATGTCCCACTGCCACAAACGTACCGTTGCCGTAGGTGACACCAAAAATAGGTAGATCGGTGGTATTCGAATCGCGGCTTGTCCAGGTCTCCGCATCAGTGGAAGTGACGATCGCTCCGTTCGTGCCTACCGCGACATATGTGTTATTGCCGAAGGTGACATCATCAAGGCGTTGATTAGTGCCTGACGTGCGTCTTGTCCAATTCACTCCATCACTGGAGGTCAGGATCGTTCCCACTTCGTCCACATTGCCCCCCACTGCCATAAACATGCCGTTGGCGAAAGTGACGGAACTCAAATACTCACCCGTGACTTTTGGACTCACCGTATTCCAATTGCTGAGAGCAGCCGCAGCCGCAAAAGTAGGGATCAGTCCTGCTACAAGAAACAACACCGTTAATACAGAGATAGAACGTTTGATCATCATACCACTCACCTTTCGCTATTATTCGACCCGATTAATTTATGTACAGGTCAAATATCGTCTTTATTCGACATTATACTCAGCCATCTTGAACCGAATTTGAACATAACAAAGCGGCCCCCGCCGTCTTGGCAGACGGGAGAGCCGCTCGAAATTCCGGTTTCATTCTGTTCTTAAAACGCTGATAAAGGATTCAACGCCAATACCCTCATGTCGATGTCCGACAAAACGCCTAGTTCGCCGGTGAACAAGACTCTCATTTCCCTCTCATGCGCCTCAGCCGCTTCCTCATTGTTCATCAGCAGATGCAGCGCGATGGTTTTGGCGTGAATACACTTGGTGAATGGCTGCACATTCATGGCGCATAATCTAAGGCATAGTTAAGCATTACTTCTAACATCTTACATGTTTGCGTTTGAAACCAAGCCCCCCTTTATCTACTGCCTTTTGAATTCGTTCGGAAGCGAGCAGGAAACTGCTTTTTTTCTTGTCCTGTTTGACTTCTACCGGGCCTACTGCCTTTGCGGTCTGGACCGCCTTATCATGGAGCGGCAAATAGGATACCCCCACTGTGTACATAAAATTATTCATAGCGTATTTCGTTCGTTCGGGAGAACCGTGAATCGTATTTTCCACAATATCAAGCATATTGGCAATTTTGCTTTCGGAAAATTCAACGTCCGGGCGATTCCCCAAAAGCCAGCAGTAACAACTCCAGCCCGCCGACATTCTTAGTTCTTCGCCGCTTGCGATCCATTTATCGGCAACTTCTTGTGCAATATCTGTCTCTGCCAAGGTTACTGCAACCACAAAATCAGACAGCATATAGAAATAAGCCGCATCGATCCAACGCTCAAAATCCGCTTCAGTCATCGCTTTGGGATCTGCAATTATTCCGGCAAAGTACATAGCGTCGTAGTTCCCTGTAGCGTAAAGCTGCTCAGCCAAAGGTTGATTTATTTTTATTTTTTTGACAATGGGCTTCATTTCGCCTGTAGCCACGCCAAAAAGCGGTTCGTGCGCGCCATTGGATTCGTAAATTTTCTTGGTTCGCTCCTTGCCGAGAGCTTCAAGCTCCTGCATCACCATTTCTACATTCATTGTGTATCACTTCCTTCTTTTGAGCTTTTTGCCCTTAAGGTTTAAGCCTTCAATACTTACTATTAAGACTATATCAGATTTTGTAAGTTTTTACGGCTTCAAATCCTTGATTTTGAAGGCTCACGACGAAAAAAGCTACCGCGCACCTACTGCGCTACCTACCCCTGTTGATATAATACTGAGGAAAGGAGTGTTTCCCCTTTCAAATAGTGCTCCACCGATTCTTCATCGAACCCATTATTCTCTAACCAATTCGCCGCGCGGATATGCGCTTCTGCAAGAAATCGGAAAGCAAATGATGATACCGATACCAATTCCGCCCCTCGTCCAAAGGGATGCACGCATAGTGGATATGAAGCTTAGTACGCACAATCAATATTAATCCCTCCGACTGTTATTCGGGCTCCGTTAGCAGTCATAAACATCCCGATTCGGGGAAAGTGAGAATCGACGGGTATGACCTGAAAGCGAACTTCAAAGCAGCTATTTCGCAAGTTGGCGCCATAATCGAGATTGTACAGCTGGCATCGGAAAGTGGACCAAATTGCATATTCCCCATAACCTTGAAACTCGCGTACTTCAAGAACTTCCTTGCCATTGATACCCCCTTTATTTCGTAAAGAAAAAGCTCAAAATTATCACTTTGAGCTTTTTCTAAAGGTTATGATTTTTAGGTAAATGATGCTTCAAATCAATACTCCCTCACCAGCGACACATAGAACTCTACATGCCTTGTAGCGGTGATAATGATGCCGTATGAAGCTCTATGCATTTATTCTCCACTAAAGCTTTTGGCCCATTCAGCAACCCTCCGACTACTTTCTTCTTCTGACAAATCCTCAATCCTACTCATAATAGACCATCTTACTCCAAAAGGATCCAATATACTTCCGAATCGATCACCTGAAACAAAGTTTACAACCGGTTCCCTTACTTTTGCTCCTCTTGCTACCGCATTTTCAATTACCTGATCAACATTAATTACGTAAATTCCTAAAGAATAACATGCATTGTCTTCATCTGGCGGCAAGACCAATTTATATGCCGGATTCGCTGCTCCCAGCTGCAAAAAACCATTCCCAAAATCTAATTCCGCATGAACAATTATTTTATTGCCATTTCCATCAGCATATTCAGTAATATCCTTAACCCTTGCATTGAAAACAGTTTTATAGAACTCTATTGCTTCAGAAGGATTCTTCACTGTTATAAATGGGGTAATAGATGTACAGCCGTTGGGTGTTCCATTCTTTGTATATTTACCTGACACTCCCATATATTTCATGCTTTCAGTCATTTTTACTCCTCCTTTAAATGATCATAACCTATCAATTTTATGCTTATACCTTCATTGGATTGCATTCATCAACTCATAGAAATATTTGGATTCTTGAGTCTTATTAAGACTATACCAGGCATCTAATGTTTCTGAAGAAAACACATCCAGAGCTTTCAAGACTTGTACAGAAAATTCCAATGGAGCTATTCCAGATGCAGTGATCAGTTTTCCATCCGTTACAGCAGACTCCATTTTGTAATACTTTTCGCCCGTGTAAGTGGGGCAGATCATTTTAAGGTATTCCAGATCATTGCTTGTATGCAGGCGTGAATTCAGCAATCCTGTCTGAGCAAGTCCCATTGTAGCACCACAAATCGCTGCAACCCATATACCTTCCTTTAAACACCTCTGGGCGATTTTTAAGATGGGTTGGTGAATTATTTCTGTCCATGTATCTCCACCGGGTAAAATCAATGTATCTGTGCTTTCAATGCTGCACTCATCCAGTTTGATGTCAGGCAGTATTTTCAATCCGCCCATTGTAGTTACAGGAGTCTTTTCAATTCCCACGGTAACTATTTTTGATGGGGCCAGCCCCTTTTTATAATATCTTCCCGAGTTCAGTTCGGCAGTTAAGTAACCTATTTCCCAGTCTGCCATTGTGTCAAACACATAAAGATATACCGTATTACTCATTTGCAAGTTCTCCTTATTTTACAATTCATCAAGTGATACCAACCATCCATCGGTAATCAATGATTATCATCATTATAAAATAGCTTCACTGACATCTGCTGTCAGTGAAGCTATCAAAGCTGATAATATTCCATTAACTCCGACGTAACAGCAACAAGTTTTTCCTTCAAACTCTGTGGTTCGATGACTTGAATGGATTTCCCGTAGGATAGGAGAAAATAAGGGACATAGGTATGAATTGATTTTTCCTCAAGTAAAAAGATTGCTTGATTTGATGTCCGCTCTTTCAGATGATGCCCCAAAAACCAATGCAGGCATAAGTCATCCAATGCCTCTGACCTGCCTCCGATAATTAAAGAAATTAACCCGTCCTTGCCCACTAAATCAGGTAACAGATTTTGCATAAAAAATTCACGGGCCGAAAAAGCTTCAGAACGCTTAAATATGATTTGAGTACGCTTGATTTGTAGAATCCGGTCTGCCCGAAAGCTGCGGATCTCATTCCTTAGATGGCAAAATGCAACTGTGTACCATTTATTGTTCCAATAAACCATTCCATAGGGGTCTATCACCCTATTCATGTGTCGTACTTCACGGCTTGTGCGATAATCAATTTCTACAGAAAATTCGTTTGCTACAGCCTGCTCCAATTCCGCCAATACCGGCTGAAGAGAAGGGTCTCCCATGCGGTTTATAACTTCAAATCCGGCTAAATGACGACTAAGTATACTTTCCTGCTCCTGATTCGAATACATTTTCAATTTCGATGTCGCATTGTTTAATGCCTCACTCAAAGGGTATCCGGCTTCTTTTGCAAAAACAGCAGCATGAAGGAGTGCCTTTTTTTCTTCAATATCAAATAGCAGAGGTGCTCTGATAAAATTATTCAGCAAGCTATACCCGCCATTATGACCTGTGTCGGATATTATAGGCACTCCACTGGCACATAGTGCATCAATATACCGATAAACTGTCCTTATATTTATTTCTAACTTTTCGGATATTTGTTTTGCAGTCATTTTCACGCCCGAATTTAGCATCCATAGAATGGCCAGCATATTATCGTTTTTTGGCATAACATGTACCTCATCTTTTATTAGATCTCAATATTCACTAGCGTTGCATAAAAGTTTTTAGAATCTTCAAAAATTTCTGTACTTTTCGCATTCAAGCATAAAAAAATCCTTTACAATGGTTATGGTAGGTAATACCTGTCCATAATCCACTGAAAAGGATAGCTCATGGACAAGAATACTCTATTTTCATCATTTGGTAAATGGCTAGCGCCAATTTGTACGAAAACATTCACAGATCGTGTCAACGAAATCAATCAGGATAAGTACGTAAAAAAACAAACGACTCTTGCTTACTTCAAGCTCTTTCTGCTTGCGGAGTTGAAAGGACGAGACGGACTTCGCGACATAGCAAATGATGTATTGTCCCTAGAAATTCAACGCGAGCTCAATCTTCCTTCCATTTCAGCAGCGCAATTGAGTCGAAAACATAATCAGGTCGATCCTGCATTACTTGAACAGGTATTCACCCGGTTGGTGAAGCAAATCCATTCACGCGCTAATCCTCATCGCTCCCGTAACAAGCTCAAGATTATCGACTCCACGACGATTGTGCTTTGCTTGCAGAAATTTAAGTGGGCGCACTTTCGATCTACGAAGGCCGGAATCAAGTTGCACTCGCGTATTGCGTATTGGGATGACGAGGATGTTTATCCAGATCAAGTAAAGGTTACACCCGCTAAGGTTAATGATCGGAATCTGTTAGAAGAACTAGCCGATGAAGAAGGGGTTACGTATGTGTTCGACCGAGGCTATGTCGATTATGCAGCCTACGACCGATTCTGCATGAATCAGATTTTCTTCGTTACGCGATTGAAAAATAACGCGGTTATTGAGTCACTCCATACGTATGACCTGCCGCCCAATAGTACGGTTAGCTTGGATGAGAAAATCAGGGTTGGCACGCAACAGAAGCGAATGAAACATCCGCTTCGTATGGTTCAAACGGTTGATTCCGAAGGCAATCTGCTGTTCTTGCTAACGAATCGGTTTGATCTGACGGCAGACGAGATTGGTGAAATGTATCGAAGTCGCTGGGCCATCGAAACGTTCTTCAAGTGGATGAAACAACACATTAAGATCAAGACATTCTACGGTACAAGCGAAAATGCTGTGATGAATCAGGTATGGATGGCACTTATTGCTTACTGCTTGTTGGCACTGGTAAAACAAGAAACGAACACGAAGCATTCGTTGCTGGAAATTAGTCGTATACTGAAAGTGCTACTATGGCGTTCTTGCAGAGAGTGGTTCGACCTGATGAACCGCCCTCCCAGCCGAAAGTCTGCCGGACGGAAGAAGAAAGAGATCCCGTGAATGAAGCGAAACTGTCGCCAATGCACATAAATACATAAATTTTACCAAATGGATAGAGTTACCTCTAAGAGGCTATCGACCTTTTGGTTTTCGTATAGAAATATTATTTTCTTAATTTTCTGTTAATGATGTGATGAGGTTTTATGCAACGCTAGTGCTCAATATTTTATTGTTTGCATACACGCCCTAATCATTTAATCCCTTTCCACCCAGAATTTGCTGCATATATTTTTCAACCCTTGACTCTCGAGTTTTGGATTGTTTGGGTTCAGAAAAATAAAGAATGTATGCTCTTTGCCGTCCCGGCGTCAATGCTTCAAAAGCAGTTCTCAAGGCAGGGATTTCATCGAATTTATTTTGAAATTCTTCAGGAATTATGAATTCTGTATTCTTTTTAAAACTCACTTCCAAATCGGCTTTTTCAACTTCAATGGCTTCATAAATATAGGCTTTCAAGATGGTTTCCATTTCAACTATTTCTCGAACATTGGTGAACCGAATCTGGCGCGCCGCCTGTACATTCTCCGTTTGTTGGATTAGGATACCATGAGCATCTTTTAACAAGGCACCTTTGTGAAACAGCACGTCCCAAATCCGTCCCCAACTACTCTATCCACTCACTCAAAACCCTTATAAATCAAGGAACATACCACTCCACATGGGATGAGTGCTGACGGTAGAATAAAATAAGATGTTGGTTGTATTCACCTAATCAAACAACCTAATATCAGCCGCTTTTACATGGCATGGTAATTGCTCGTATGTTCCCATTTCTTTAATTATTGGATATATTTCTTGTAGTGCTTCTTTACTCAGTTTTCCGATTGTTGAATACTTTACCATATCCTTTGATGTTATTCCTGAGAATGCTCTTGCAAAATGGTTAGTCGGTAAGACCGCTGTAATTCCTATACCATAGTTTGCTGCCGAAAATGGTGTATATTCGCCAATAAGAATCTCTCCTGCATTATTTATCAGCTTTAAAACATGATTCTCAATATCTTTTTCACATACGACCATTAAATGTTCTGGTGCGAACCAATTTATAAAATCACAAGCCTTATCAACGTCTGATGCGACAATGATTGCCCCCTTACCATTAGGACCAAAGACATTTTGTAAATATTGTCTTCTTTTACCTTCAACCTCATCAATGCATTTCAAAAGAAGGGCTTCAACCTTTTTAGCAAGGGTTATAGAGGTTGTGACAAGTATAGAAGAGGAATCAGGACCATGTTCCCCTTCATTGATTAAATCATATGCAATTTTTAGCGGATCAGCGGTTTCATCTGCAAAAATTACACACTCTGTGGGACCGATACCTAATACACTCTTTTTACCGTATGTCATTGCAACGCTCATTGCCGCCGCAATACCTCCTGGTCCTGGACCAAAGATTCCATCAACTTCGGGAATGGATTCTGTACCTTGAGCAAATCCTGCTATTATCGATACACCATTTCCTATTACGAATTGGTCTGCTCCAGCAAGTTTTGCCGCCGCTACCGTTCCCTGATCTCCAAATCCATCATTTAACGGAGGCATCCCTACAACGATTTTTTTTACTCCTGCTACTTTCGCCGCTACAACCAACATGATGGAAGTTGAGATTAACGGACCTTTCCTTGCGGGTATCCATATACCGACAGAATCTAACGGGCTTATATTTTCTCCAATAACTGTTCCAGGTCTTATTTGCTTTTCCCATGATTTCGGCAACATAGCTATGTTAGCATCTTGCACATTTTTAATTGCTTGTTCTATTGCAAATCGGAATGATGGTGATAGTGAAGATATGCTACTTTCAACATATTCACTTGAAAGAATTAGTCCATCCAATACAACATCGTCATATTTCTTTGTTAGACTTCTAATCCCATCATCGCCTATATTGGCAACCTCATCAAATATCGATAAAACTCCATTTAGTACATCTCTGTTAAAAAGCGTTTTGTGTGTTTTGAACCGTCCTGAAAGAAATTCATTTTGTTCTGGAATTTTGTAAACAATACTTTGACTCTGCATCATTGTTGCCTCCCTTTTTTTGTAAACAAAAAGAGCCATGTAGGATAAAAAATACCCACATGACTCTTATAGTTCAAGTCCGTAGGTATAACGCCAATAAGCGTTTGTACCTACGGAAAAAATTCCGTCATACAAACGCCTAACTATGATGATGGTTATAGGATTTAGTAAGAACGACTACAAAACAGTTCATTAAGATTAACCTCCTCAACCATGCTTGGACTTATTATAAATTGCGACCTTTTGTTTGTAAAGAGTTTCCAACCCTTCATTTCTAAATACAATTTTTTGAATGAGTTATTAACCATGACAATGCATCGATCACTATCATGGCGTCTGAGAGGACCTCACGGTCCTCTACATATGCGTTATCTCAAAATTATTCAATGCCTGACCCATTTGTATATCCTCCCTGTCAAGCCTCAAGTGGTCCCGCAGTGATCCGCTTAGTTCAGCAAAGGTCAAGCACATACCGGCGGATCGCCTGTGCTACTCCGTCTTCCATGTTGCTGCCCGTGACAGCCTTCGCCAGGCGCTTCACTTCGTCCTGGGCATTCCCCATCGCCACGCCGATCCCCGCTTCAAGCAGCATCGTTTTGTCGTTTAAGCTGTCTCCAACCGCCATCACCTGCGACATTGACAAAGCGTACAGATCGCATACTTCACGTACACCGCTCGCTTTGGAAACGCCTGGCGGATTGACTTCAATATTATACGGCTGGGAATTGGTGATCTCGAATGGGCCTACATTCATTACCTTATGACGAATCCGCTCCAGTTGTTTCGGATCTTCCGAATCAAAGCCGAACTTCAGCCATACGGTCTCTTCCGTAACATCGTTCCAATTATTAGGGGTGATGATGGCCTCCGTTGTATGCCCAAAAAAATGACAGTTTTCCTCTTGCGAAATATGATGAAATGCCCTGATCGTTCCGGAATCCAACGTATGGCGTTTGTGCAGCTTATCTGGAGACGTCCATACTTCACTCCCGTTGACCGTTACGATCGGAGAATCCAGACTCAGTTCCTGCCAGTAAAGCTTTGTGCTTCGCACTTCCCTCCCCGTAGCCACAATGACCGTTACTCCCCGGGAGCGAGCTTCCGCTATCGCTTTGCGGTTTTCTTCAGAAACTTCGGAACATTCGTTGAGCAGCGTTCCGTCAAGATCAAGCGCGATCAATTTAATTCTGCCCATTTCAAGAAACCTCCTATCAAATCGAAAATAGGATTCATATTCAAGTCAAGTATTCTCATTCACATAGAGTTCGCTGGGTTGAATTCGATGGACGCCGCCCTGCAGCAGTTCCGGCAAAGCTGTCCATATCGTTGCCTTGCATGACTTGTTTGCATATCCCGTCGCCGATATTTTCGGCAAATCGGAATGTGTTTATCAGGGTACCTACTTCCTGATAAACTTGGCAGTGGGCATATTTCGCATACTTATGGTTTATGCTCGCATAAGCCTTCAGCAGTTGTCCGCCTTCGCAACGATCTGCAGAGCCTCCTGAGTCGTCTCATAGAATCGACTCCGTCTAGGTACGAATTGAAGCGCAGTGCTCATAATTTCGATCGGATCGCGCAGCACATGTCTCGCCGTCCATGCAAAGTTACTCTGCTGAAGGAATAGCCAATTGAGCGACGACCGGATAATGATCCGAAGGATACCGTCCGTCAATCATCCGTCGGTCAATTTGAATGGATAACACTTGCACGTCAGGAGTAACAAAAATATAGTCGATCGGCTCTCCATCCATTCTTCCGGAATAGTTATCATGGAATGATGTTCCTACGGGTCCAACCATCACGGAATAAGCATCCGACATGTCCACAAGCGCCTCATCCCAAACTGGCTCTCCCCTCATAAAGCGGATCACCGCATTATCAGGCTGTGAGTTGAAGTCCCCTGTCAATAAGACAGGGACATCTTTTGCAGCCCTCAGTTCCTTGATTCGCTCCCATATAAGCCGAACACCTTGTTCCTTGGCCTGCTGCCCCTGATGATCTAAGTGGGTGTTGAAGAATAGTAACTCCGTACCTATGCCCTTATGCCGAAAGTGCGCCCAGGTACAAATACGCGGCAGAGAGCTGTCCCAGCTAATACTTGCCGGAACCTCCGGCTGCTCGGATAACCAGAAGGTGCCGTGTTCCACAATGTCCAGTTCGTCTTTTTTGAAAAAGATAGCGCAGAGCTCATCTCCACGATCTCCAAGCCGACCCTCGCCGACCCAATGATATTCCTCTAACTGCAGATCCTCAAGCATACCGATATGTCCTTCCTGGGTACCCATAAGCAGCGGACTATGCTCTTTGATCATTGCTGCCATTTTATCGTAACGGTACTCCCACGCATTATCGCCATCCGGTGCCAAGTAGGTTCTCAAGTTAAAAGTCATCAAAGTAATATTCATCGTTGCCCCGCCCCCAGCATCATTTAATATTATTTCCCCGGTTGTAATCCTTCAAAGCTTTGTTGCTTGCACCGTGATGGACCTCCAAAATGTCACATAATTACTTCTTTGAAGTTGTAACTATTAAGAACTCTTCGATTTCTGATTTATTCGGAATGCTTTCTAGCGCCCCTTTTCGTGTAATTTTAATTGCCGCAGCAGCAGAAGCAAATCGCAGAGTCTCTTCCGTAATATTATTCGAACCGGTCGTTGCAGCCAATACTCCTATGAAGGTATCCCCAGCTACTGTCGTATCAACAGCTTGTACGTTGAAGGCTAGGACATGTATAACCGTACCGTTACTATCAGTGAACAATGATCCTTTATTTCCGAATGTCAGTACGACTTTCCCTACTCCTCCATCTATTAACTTTGCAGATGCTTGAATGGCTTGGATATCATTGGACACAGAAATTCCAGTTAAGGACTCGGCTTCAGATTCATTGAGAATTAACACATCAATGAAATGAAGTATATCTAACGTATACGAATATTTGTTTATGCTGTGATACACGAGTATACGAATGATACTGTCTGATATTTCAACTACGCTGCTCTCCCTCCAAACAGAAATTTCGACATGAAAGCTATATGATGTATTTATGGGTGGAATGCCATTTTCAACCCCCTGAGGAAGATTTTTCAGTACCGGATAATTTTTGTATTTCGTTTAGGTTAAGAATACAAATCTTCTTGTTCTCCATCTTTAAAAAACCTTCCTGTTGAAATTCAGGCCATTCTCCGTTTCTATCCCAAAAATAGGGGAGAGCGCCCAATTCGATAACGGGGCGTCTCTCCCTTATTAGACCTTTATTTTATTCCTTTTTCATCACGGTTGAAATGTTGGAGCAGCAGATCTCTTTGTTCGACTAACGTACATGGATTCACTGCGGCTCCGATCAGAAAGTGATCCCTGAACACCTCATGCAGCATTGGCGCCGATCGTAGGGATTCACTCAATGGTTTGTTCAACAAGGCAGTTCCCCTCATCATGGGACATTCCATTCAAATTCACTCTTTCACGCTCCCCAACTGCAGCCCGGCAACGAAATGCTTTTGCAAGAAAGGATATACGACGAGAATCGGCAACGATGCCACGATCGTAATCGCCGCCCGAATGGATAATGGCGTAATCAGCCCTTCCGCCCCGCCTTGTTTAACTCCCGCCGACAAGCTCGAACTGGCGTTGGAATTCGTAGTCGAAGATAGCAACTTGATCAGCTCGAACTGCAGCGTGCTCAAATTTTGCTTCGAGGAAGCGTACAGAAACGTATCGAACCAGGAGTTCCACTGTCCTACGGCGATGAATAATGCGATGGTAGCAAGTACCGGCTTGCATAGGGGCAGGATAACGCTAACGAAAACGCGAAAGTCTCCGCCGCCGTCAATCTTGACCGACTCGATCAGGCTTTCGGGAAGCGTCCGAATGTACGTCCGAATGACAAGCATGTTAAAAGCGCTGATCAGCCCCGGCAAAATGTAAACCATGAAATGGTTCAACAGATGCAAATCCTTGATCAGGAAATACGACGGGATCAGACCGGCGCTGAAATACATCGTAAGAACGAAAATCAAGGTTATCGGCTTCCGGAACATATACTCATTGCGGCTGACCGTATAAGCGAGCATCGCGGTAAGATATACGCCCAGTACGGTGCCGATTACGGTCCGGGCGACGGACATCCAGAAGGCATGCGCCACATGGCCGGTAACGAACACGGCTTCGTAGTTTTCGAACGTCCAAACCCGGGGCAGCAAGTAAATGCCGCCTCGCGTCGTGTCGGTCCCTACGTTGAAAGAAACCGCAAGCGTATTGAGAAACGGATACATCGTAACGACGACAATGAGCAACATAATCGCATAGTTGAACGAATGAAACAGCAGCGGCTCCGCCTTGAATCGTCTTTTGCTCACTAGCATTCGGAGCCCTCCTTAAATCAATTTTTCTTCGCCAAGACGTTTGGCGATCCTATTGGCCATAAATAGCAGGATGATGCTGACAACGGTTTTGAATATGCCGGCAGCCGTACCAAGCGAATAGTTCCCGATCTTGAGACCGTATTTCAGCACGAAAATGTCGATCGTTTCCGAATAATCGCTGACTTGCCCGTTGCCGAGGAAATATTGTACCTCGAAGCCTCCGCCGTTTAGCATCCAACCGATATTGAGAATTAGCAATATAATGATGACAGGCTTAATGCCCGGCAGCGTAATGTGCAATATTTTGCGAATGCGACTCGCTCCGTCGATATCCGCTGCTTCATAGAGGGCCGGATCAATGGAAGCGATCGCGGCTAAGTAGATGATGGCGTTCCAGCCGACTTCCTTCCATACGTTCGCGGCTCCGACGATCCCCCAGAAATATTTGCCTTCTCCAAGCCACAAAATCGGCGTGTCGATCAAATGAAGCTTCATCAGCACGATATTGACAATGCCGTCCTCGGTGGACAGCGACGTTGAGACGATACCCGTGACGATAACCCACGATAGAAAATGCGGCAGGTATGAGATCGTCTGAATCGCTCGTTTGAGAAAAGTCTTTTTAATCTCATTCAGTAAAATCGCGAAGCCGATCGCGGTCATGAAGCCGAGCACCAAACTGATGAGACTCATGGAGATCGTGTTACGTAGCACTCGTACGAATCCGTCATCTTGGAATAAGAAGCGGAATTGGTCGAGCCCTACCCATTTCTGATCGAAAATCGAGTGCCCCGGTTGATATTGTTGGAAGGCCATAAGCCAGCCCCAGATCGGTACGTAGTTGAAAATAATGACGTATATGAGCAATGGAAAAGACATAAAGATAAGCTGCTTCTGGCTGACCATCCGTCTCCAGACCTTCTCGGTCCGCCGCATAGGCTTTGCTGCAATTTCTTTTCCCAGGACCGCGTTAGGCATCGGCTTTAACTCCTTGTCTGTTGCTAGCGGAAGGCAAGAGGATTCCCCTTGCCTTCTGCCTGCCTCTAATTAATTGCTCCAATTATCCTGGCGCCATTTCAGTTGCTCGTTGATGCGATCCAAGTAAGCTTTGGTATCTACTTTCTCCATTGCCTTACCGTAATCGGCCCAGACGCTTTCGAATTGATCCGCTTTGGACAAGATGGATTTCGGCAAATATTTGAGCGCGAGATCCTTCATCTTCTGTTCGGCGATCTTGGCTGGCGAACCTTCGATCAGATCGATGTTCCATGCCGGATAAGAAACCCGGTTTTCAGGCGGCTGCGAGAAGAGGTCGGAACGAAACTTCAAGCCGTATGCCGAGAACAATTCCTTGTCGATCGGCTTGAGCGTCGCGAAATATTCATCGGGTTGGTTGCCAGGAGAATCCGCGTTGCCGTCGGCGTACGTGCCTTGAAAATGCGGAAGGGCGTCGTAGAGCGCATAGGCTCTATTCGCTTGCTTCCATGCGACGTCATCGGATTTTTTGCGCTGTTCATCCGTACGGAAGAACTTTCCGTCGCTGCCGACTTGATAGTCTTCTCCTTCGATTCCCCAGCTGAACACTTTTTGCCATTTCTCGGTCATGATCGTATCCAAGAACTTGATGATTTTGACCGGATCCTTCGCATTAACCGTAATGCCGAACCCGTTACCCAGATTCAGAGGCGGACGTTCCATATAATAGTCCTTGATGCTCGCGTCATAGACGAGCGGGAAGCCGAAGTACGTCCGATCGAATTTTTGTTGAGAAATAAGCGTGTTTTCGCTTTGACTGAAGTTCCATTGATGGTCGAACATCCCGAGCACGCGGCCGCTGGCGATTTTGGCCAAATATTGATCGTAGTTTTGCGCAAACGCCTCGTTATCGATCATCCCTTTGGCGTTCTCCTCGTTCAGCTTCTTGAAATAAGGCTTCGCGACATCCGTAGCCTCGAATAGCGATGCAACGTTCGTCTTCGGATCTACGATTACGCCGCCATCGTTCGGATAGCCTGCTAGATGCTCCGGCGCGTTCCTCAATTCGAATACACGCCAGTCGAAGGCAAGCGTCGTATATCCGATCGTCGGTTGTCCGTCGATTTGCGGATATTTCGCTTTATACTTCTCAAGCAGGTTGAAGTAATCGTCCAACGTCTTCAGCTTCGGATAACCGAATTCCTTGAGCACCGCTTTCTGAATATAGAATGCCGGTCCGTTATAAAACGTCGCGTTGTAGGTGCCTTGAATTACGCCATAGTTAGGCAGCCAATAAATATGCCCGTCGCCCGGGTCCTTCAGCTTGTTCCAGACTTTGGCGTAGTGAGCTTTAAGGTTAGGAGCGTACTGTTCGATCAAGTCTTCCAAAGGGATGACGGCTTTGGCTGCCGTCAACTTCTGATTAGACGTAATCAAGTCCGGATAATCTCCACCGGCGATCATTACGCCGAGCTTCTGTTCCAGGTCGCCAACTAAATATTCTTCTTTCAGCGTAACGCCTAGCTCGTCTTTCATTTTCTTATATATCTTATTGGTGTCCGTCGGGACCACGCCGCCTCCTCCGTTGAACAAGGAAATCGTCAACGGTTCGGGCGCAGCGTCCTCAGAAGCGCTCGCAGAAGGCGACTGACTTGGTTTTTCGGTAGACTGGGATGTCGATGGGCTGCTATCGTTATTTCCCTTTTTCGAACAGCCTGCAGCTACGATACTGAATACGAAAACTAGTAAGATCAATCCTAGGGCTGTCTTTCTTGCATAAACCCTCATTGTGAATCCCCCTCGTCGGAATTAGAGCAAAGCGGCGCGCAATCGCCTTGCCTCTCTTAATTATCGCGATTATGAATGCGGTTACAATTCACGGATTAAAGCTTATCCCCCCCGAAAAATATAATTGATTACGCTTTAATCCAAGAAACCGCGCGAACGACCGTAAGGAGGCTACCTCGCCATAGACCGATAAATAGAGGGCTTCATTCTCACTCTCATCTCGAATTGCTGCAGGAAATAGTTGTATTGGCCGTATCCGACTTCCTCGGCAATCGTGCTCGTTTTAAAATCCGTCTCGCGGAGCAATCGTTTCGCCTCCTCGATTCGCAAATCGTGGATTCGATCCAACAAACCGAAACCGTGCTTATCCTGATAGGCTTTGCCTAAATAAACGGGATTCAAATAATAAAGGCTCGCGATCTGTTTGATAGACAAGCCGGCGCGATAATTCTCCTGGATATAACGGTCGATAACGGCCATCGTGCCGCCCGGATTACGCGCTTGTAACGCACGGATTTCTTCCATGACCTCGTTTGCGTAAGCTAGAATGCCTTCCGGCGTGCCAGAGTGCGACGAATGCTCCGTTCCCGGCCGGCGCAATAAACCGGAAGGTTCCCCTCCCAGCTCTTGAAGGAGACGCGCGCATTGAAATTCCAGATGGCTTACGAGCATGCCGACCCACTCCGGAGAATGAGTTCCGATTTCGTCGAACAGCTGCCGGATGGCAGCGGACGCTTTGTCCGGATTGAGCCGCTCGATCGCTTCCAGGATCAGCATAATAGGCCGAACCGCTTCGAACGGGATTCGCGATTCGCCGGGGATGGCCGCGGCAGTCGTTACGGGACTGCCTCTTTGGCGCGACGATTCCAGACGGAGGCGTACTTTCCGTAACACCTCCGCTGCCTCTTCCCGAATAATCGGCTTCAGTAAATAATGATTTATGCCCAGTATCAGTGCCCTCTTGGCATACGGGAATTCGCTGTAGCCGCTCACGATAACGAATTCCGGATGCTGCCGGTCTTCGTTCCGTATACGATCGATTAAATCCAGACCGTTCATGACGGGCATGCGGATGTCCGTCACGACGACGTCCGGCCCGACTCGTCCGATTGCCTCGAGCGCCTCTTCCCCGCTCTGGCATACTCCGCACACGCGAAAACCGTGCTCCTCCCAATCTACGAATAGTTGCATGCCCTCGATCGCCAGAGGTTCATCGTCCACAAGCAATACCGAGTACATTAGGTGTCAACCTCCCGTTCTTCCTAAGCTTGCTCCCGTTTCCAGGGATGAGGGTAAGGCAGGGATCCGTATTCTGATCTTCGTACCTATATTCATCCCGCTCTCGATAGACAGATCGACATGATCTCCATAATGCAGCTTTAGCCTCTTATATACGTTGCGGAGCCCGATATTCTCGTCCGCGTTCAGTCCGTCGTTCAGTTGGTTGCGAATTTCGCCCAGCCGATCTGGGTCGATTCCTTTGCCGTTATCCTCGACCATAATCCATAGGTAAGCGTCCACCCGCTGCGCTTCAATTCGGATGTAGCGCTGTCCTTTGACCGATTGCAGCCCATGCTTGCATGCATTCTCGACGAGCGGCTGAATACACATCTTAGGTACGTAACACCGGGAGGCGTCATCTTCGATCTCAAGCGTATAATCGAACCGATCGGTGAACCGGAACTTCTCTATTTTCAAGTACATTTCGGTAAAATGAAGTTCATCCTGCAAGGTTACGGCGTCGTCTGACCAACTTAACATACGGCGAAGCAGAAGGGATAAGCTCTTGATGATGTCCGTCACCTCGGTGTATCCGTTCTTCACGCTGACGACGAGAAGGGCGTTTAACGTATTGAACAGAAAATGCGGATTCATCTGGCTTTGCAGTAGCTTCATTTCCGCCCGAACCCCTTCCAGCTGCAAATCCTTTTGTTGGATTTCGAGCTTGTATACGTCATTGATCAGGGTCTGGATCTTCGTGGTCATCCGATTAAAGCTGCGAATTAGCCCGCCGATTTCATCCTTTCCTTCGGGAAACAAGATCAGATCGAATTTCTCGTCCTTGGCCTTGTCCATGTGGCGGGAGAGCCTCTTGATCCGGTAATTGTAGGAACGCAGGATGATGAAAATAAGAGAGGTCGGCACCAGGATACTGATCGCCGCCAGCAGCCAGATGAACCTTTCCGAGTCATTCAGCGAAGCTTGAAACAAGCCGCCGTCCGCCACGCCGGCCATGGTCCAGCCTTGGATATAGGATGCTGTGCCAAGCCGGCTATTGAATGTCAGGCCTTCATCGCCGGTTGGCGGCGGAGACGCGGAAGAGGACATAAACAATGCGGAAGGAAACACGATTTGCCCGCCGTCGTCTACGATTCGCAAATTCATATAAGGCTTTTCCTGGCTCAGAATCGAGTCTACTCCGCTGACATTGATATCGATTTTCAAATACTTCACGTAATGGCCGTAGATCGGAAATCCGTTCAGTTTCCGGATGATGCTAAGATACTCCCTGATATTGCTTGAGTTCATCGGATCGGTGTCTTTGTAAGCCATGATGTTCACGGAAGACGGGGAATCCGCGACTTTCCGGTACCAAGGACTATTCTTCACGGCGTCGTCTAGATGAAAATAGTTGCCGCCGCTTGCGATCGTCTCGTTCTCCGTATAGATGGAGATGTTCTCGACGTACGGATAAGCGGATAAGAACGGCTTCATTTTCTCGCTTAGAACGCTATTATAGCTGTCGTAATAAGCGACGATATCGGAATAATCCTGGTCCATCAACTCGTACAAGGAACGGTCGGTCGCCACGGAATGGCTTAAAGTAACGCCGCCCAGGATGAAGTCCATCGCTTTGGTAGATGCCCGGTTGAGCGTCATTTGGAGATTGTTTTTCTCGCGGGTTTCAATGTTCTGGGATACTTGCTGGAAGAAAAGCGCGGTTATCGTAAGAATAGGGACAAGAATGCACAGTAAATAAATGAGCAAAAATTTCCAAGTAAGCGGAATATCATTGACGAATTTCAGCCATCCGCCGGTTGTGCGCATCCGTGTTCCTCCATTCAGTCAGCTTTTTTATATTGGGAAGGGAGGGTATTCGTGAATTGTTTGAATTTCGACGCGAACAGTTCCGGATCCACGTAGCCGACACTTCGCGCGACGTTGGCGACTTTCAGGTCGGTTCTTCGCAACAGCTTCTGCGCTTCCGCGATCCGGATAGAGTGAACATAATCGAGAAAGGACATGCCGACGGTTTTCTTGAACAGCTGTCCGAGATACGCCGGCTGAATATACAACTCTTGGGCGACTTGCTTGAGCTTAAGCGGCTTGCGAAAGTGATGACGAACATATCGCGCCGCTTCTCCGGCCACTCCCTCTTTCAGTCTGCGTTGTGCGAGATTTGTTGCCGCTTCCTTGCAAAGTGCCGTTAAGTCCACAAGCCAGGAGTCTTCGGAGGAATCCGCGAACATCGACGAATGAAGAAATACCCTTTCGCCCATTTCCTCGAACGTTTCTTGTTCCGATATTCTGCGAATCAGATCTAAAATCATGTTCGCAACGAAGGACCGTAAACCCGCTTCGGGAGCCGTTCGCTTCATATGCCAGTACAGCCGTTTCGCCGCTGTCTCGATTCGGTCGACGTCATTGTTCTCGATGGCAAATAGCAAAGCTTCTTCTTCCTTCAGCGAGTCCCCTTCCTGCTCGTGCTGAGTGCCGTATTCGGCCTCTTTCCGTTCCGCTTCCCACTCATTGCGGAGTTCGGATAAAGTAAGATGAATCTCATCGGTATCGATCGGTTTCAGCCAATAATTCCGAACGGAATATTGGAGCGCTTTGTGAGCGTAAGAGAAATCGTCGTGACCGCTTAGAATGACGAATAGAGCGCACTGCCGGGTGGCGGCGCACTTCTCGATTAATTGCAGCCCGTCGATGATCGGCATGCAAACGTCGGTGACGACCAAATCGGGGTTAAGCTGCTTTATGAGCTCGAATGCGTCTTCGCCATCGCAGGCTTCGCCGCATATGGCAAACCCGTGGCTTTTCCAATCGACCATAAGCCGAAGTCCTTCCAGCACAAGCGGCTCATCGTCTACCAACAACACTCGATACATCCCGCTCACTTCCTTATTCGAAGATACGAGTTCTATTCTCTTCCTTCGTTCCCACTCTACTTTATGTGCTTTCAAATGTCAGTTCAGAAAATAAACGATCATCCCCCTAATATTATTGCATTTTCCTCAAGAATCACAATGGTAAATTTGCCAATAATTATAATACTAAAAAAGCTAACCCCACCGCCATGAATCATGCTTGCGAAGTCAACTCTTACTTGATCCTTACGGCTGTTTGACGCGCCTGAAATTTATTCAAATATTGTTTCGATGTAAATAACCGCCGAGCGTGGATTCGGGACATCGTAGGGATGTTTGATTAAAATCATTTTTTACAAAAACCACTCCGAACTTTATGTTAATATTTACTAAGGAAAATTGAACGGGAGGGTAAGAACATGAAACGTACGGAGGTTTCCTTTGATATTGAGAAGTTACCACTGACCATCAGGCAGTATATAAATGGGGCAACAATTTATGATAGTAGTTGTTCCGAAAATGCAAAGACACTTTTTGTTTCGGGTGCAGAACGTGCTTTTCTAAAGATAAGCAAAAGAGGTTCACTTGAACGTGAATACAAAATGACAAAATTTTTACATAAACATAACTTCGCACCGAATGCCATAGCCTATGAATCAGAATTAGATTATGATTATTTATTTACAGAAGCGGTAAATGGTGAAGACGGAACAGCAGTGCTACACATTGAGAATCCTAGTAAATTGGCATGTGTGTTCGGTGAATATCTAAAAATGTTGCATTCACTTCCTACCGAGGGCTGTCCATATGACAATAGAACTAATGAATTGTTAAACGAATCACAAATTAAGGGAATAGACCTTAGTGTTATGAATGAGTACAACTATTCAGCTATTGACAATGTGGTAATTCATGGTGATTACTGCTTACCTAATATCATAATGGATAACTTTTCATTCAAAGGTTTTATTGATTTAGGATATGGTGAGGTAGGCGACAGACACTACGATATTTATTGGGGAATATGGACACTAAATTATAACTTGAAGACTGATAGATACAGGCAGTTATTTTTAGATGCATATGGAAGAAGTGATATTGACGAGGACGGACTCAATTACTTTACAAAACTCATTAAGTTGACGGATTAATATCATCAATTAGCAGTATTCATTCAACAAAAAAGAGGGGCTTTCGCCCCTCTTTGCTATTTCCGCCAATACATCTCCGATTTAATTGTCCTTCCGCACTAACAGTGAACAACATTCCACATGTGAGGAGTAGACAGTGACAACAATCAAAAATGTGTCCAGAGGATCGGTGTTTGCTCTGTACCAAAAACTACCTTTGGACACGAAATTCGATCATACTTCAACTTCTACTCTTGCATCAATTGCTTGTCTTAATTTGATGTCTCTATGAATGAAATTACCGTTATCCAGGAGTGCTGACACTTCTTCATAAACTAATGCTTTTTTTAGAGGGTCTCTGATTGTTAATATCATGCAAAATTCTTGATTAAGATCTATTCTAGTTGCTTCTGCTTTTTTTTCTATTGCATCTCGATATAATCCCTCAATCTTCAAATACCATTTTTTGGGCGATTGCACATACTTCTCTTTATTCTTGCTTGTCAGTTCTGATAAATCAATGGCGTACTTTTTGTTTGGATAAAATTTATTTCCATACTGAAGTAACATTTTCTCTGAATTTGAAAAGGTCTTAAGCTGTTCAATGGGCTTCTTCTTACTAAAAATTGAAGAATTAAGCAAATTCTGCCCACCTTCACGCCCTATCTCATTCTTAATTATTGGTTTAGTTGTATCTCGGAATGTCTTTTGATCGTAAGTACCGAATTTAACGTCTATGTTCGACTGACAATACTCTGGCCCTTGTTCGCCATCCACTATTGGTGAATTTACAACCGTTAAAATGATTTGTCCCGTAAAATACCCTTGATCATCAATTAGCGATTCTGGATATGGAAAATCAAGTATCTCAATAAACTCCCCTTTATTTAAACCCTCTCGTAGTATCAGTGTTATTTCAGAAGGGTCGTTGTAGAGAATATCATCAGCTAAAGTTGGAAGCCCAAACCCCATCTGATTTACCTTATCATTTATTTCCATTTCTATACCTTCAGGGTATTTTGCCGTATGTAGTATTAAAGCTTTAAGTAGTACAGGATCAAAATCTTCTCTTAACTTGTGATTTAAATTGGCTATTATTGCGGAAACCCTTGGAGTCGAAAAGCTCGTCCCTACAGCTTTTCTGCAAGTCCCATCTGGTCCAAAGGATTGTACACCATTGGGGACCGCCTTTCCATTTTTGACGCCACTATTTCCGCCATAATGGACAAGTTCAGGTTTAATGATAAAAGACGGCCCTGGACCAACCCGACTGAAAGGAGATGGGTGATTTAATTTAACAAGATCACCAGCATTTTGGGAGTGAGCTATTGAACCTACCGTTATTGCTCTAATTGATTCTGCGCCGCGTGCAATTTTACTCACAGGTTTACCAATTTCAAAATTGTTACAATTTCCTGCGGACTTAATAATTAAAACTTCATTATCATCTTGAATACTATCTAAACCTATTCCAAAATCCGAAAAATCACTTACCTCTTCGTTAGTACCCAGTGACATGTTCCATATCTTAATGACATTTTTGTTCTTTTCGATGACTTCCCTAATATTTGCAATCAAATCAGCTTCACTAATACTGTCTTTTGTTTTATCTGGAATTACAATTGCTTCGTACAGATAGCAACCATCTAAACCAGTAAAAACTTGACCCTCTAATAGGTCGCTAAAGGCAACAATTCCTCCCACAAATGTTCCATGTCCTCGATTAATTAGATTTGCAGGGACACTCGAGTGACTACCTTTAATCCACGATCTTAGCTCAAATATTGGCGCTATTCCAGAATCCAATATACCTACAATTGGATAATCTGAATCTTTATTCGGTTCTGGGAACTCGATGTCCAGATCAGAAAAAAAACTATCTTCCGTCACCTCGTACATGGGCATAGGTTCGATGGATTGAATGGCATTAAAGTCACTTATAGTATCGATTGAAAGTGCCGAATCTGTAGTTACTTCATAAATTTTTAATGTCTGTGAATAGTTAACTATTTTTTTCAATTGAAGATGCTCATTTGATGATAGTAACTCTAAAAAAATAGATTCGGTGATTTTATTGATATGAGTATCGTTGTAATTAAAGAGCTTCACTTTTAGTATCAATCTTCCGTCTTTTTTCGGGAAGTTTTCAGGTTCTTTAATCTTTGGTTTAAATGCTTCAATGTTCTCAACGGCAGATACAGCTTTTGCATTCTTTTTAAAAGAATCTAATTTCTTGCTTATCTCCTTAAGGTCTGTTACTGAATCAACCCTTATTAATAGGTCATACTCTTCATTTAATCCAATAGTTTTCTCAATTTTCTTTCCAGTAAATAGTTGAGTTATTTCAGAACGATGGGATTTGGCCAATGCATCAGTATTAACTTTAGCCTTTATTACAGTGGGAACATTTTTATACTTATTTAGTTTGCCCTCCAATTGACTCTCGGCTATTTTAAAATTCTGAATAAGTTCATTTGAATGGGCCTTTAATTCTTCACCTTGCAAAACCCACTTCGGAGGAATGTCACTTCCTCCCCCTTCGGTGTACCTTTCGTCAACTTCGTTCCTTTTTTGAAAAAACTTAATCGGCAGGTTATTTTTTTTCAATGTTTATCACCGTCTTTCTTCATTAAATTTCTTACTTGTCTAATAGAAATTCCCAATAAATTAGAAATATCCTGTTGAGTAGCCCCATACTGACTAAGAAAAGAAGCAAGTGGTATATCTTCCTCATTTAATCCTTGATAAGAATACACTTCAAATAACATAGAGGCGTATGTCAATATTTCTTTTTCTGCAATAATTGCGCTCTTTATTGCTTTGTAACAAACAGTTTTAATATCCGACGGAGATAGTCCAATCATCGCTTGAGATAATATACCTAAACGCTTTTCATCATTCACAAAGTCATTTTGCATGGTGTCTAAAAAAAGACTTATTAATCTTGAAACATCATTTTCTTTGGGTTTCGATATCTCAATAACATTTGCAAATCTTCGCCATACTGCGGTATCAAGTAATTTCTCATGATTTGTAGCGGCAATTAAAATATTGTTTTTATTGAAATCATCTATATTTTGAAGCAAGCTATTCACTACTCGCTTGAGCTCACCAACCTCTTGCTCATCATTTCTCGCTTTAGCAATGGCATCAAATTCATCTAAGAAAAGAATACAGGGTCTTTCCTTGGCATATTCAAATATTTTCCTTATGTTCTTTGCTGTACTACCAAGCAACGATGAAATAATTCCATCTAATTTAGCGGTTACTAATGGCATAGATGTTTGTTGAGAAATATAATGGGCGATACTTGTTTTTCCACAACCTGGCGGTCCATATAATAATAAAGATTCAGGTAACTCGATACCATGACTCAAAAACTTATTTCGATTTTTTAAAGATAAGATGTAATTATCCACTTTCATACGGGTCATTTCGTTCAATATAAGCGATTCCGCTGTAACGTTATCATTGATAGTCACATCCACCATGTCTAAACGGCTATCTTGATCTACAGGTTTGGAGAGAAACTCATCCATATAAATAGGATGTGCTTTTCTTTTTTCTAATAGGCTTATTATCCTTTCTGCAAATTTTTTTTCACCGTCATTCATTAATTTTTCGGCTAACAATGATGCGTAGCTTTGAACCTTGTCTCGGTTTTTCTCCAATCCACCCTCAATTATTTTTATTATCTCAGTTGTCATATGCATGATTTATCGCTCCTCAGTAAAAGACGCTTACAGTAATAAATATACCACTTCATTCGATATAGTGCACGATTTTCAAAAATAAAATTACGTTTTTGTTAGTTTTATTACGAATTTCGCACTTTCTCCACCAATCAAATAAAAAACAACCGAAACACTTTTTTTTGTGCGCACAGTATGTGCGTACATCAACTTTTCAGAAGAATATTCTACGGAGCAGTGTAAAACGTGGTAAGTCATTTTGTTCCTCTCACATCATCGGCTACGATACGTTACTCGCGGCGGTGAAGAATGACCTTAAAGAACTTATTGGCAGTAATGTCAGATTGGACAGGTTGTACGATGCTGTAAAAGGGAAAGTCGGTCTAAAACAATCTGCTTTAACCAAAGAGTTGCATAAGCTGAAAAAGCATCAAGAACAATTAGAGAAGAACGTCCAAGGACTTATTACCCTCTTCTCAAATCAAGCATTAACTCTTGGTGCTTTTACCGTCCAAAATCATCGTATTCACGCGGAGCAAGAAGCACTTGCTAAACGTAAAGTTGAGTTGGATTCCATTCTCGAAGCACAAAAAGACACGGAAGAGCAATTCCGTGCCTTTCAGAAACAAATCGCTTTATTTGCGAAACTTGATATTGATGATGAGCAAGTTCTAAAACAGTTGCTTCATCAAGTAATTGATAAGATAAAAGTCCATCAAGATGGCACTATCAAGATTCACTACAATATCGCCCAACCTCAAGTACTGGGCGAATTACTACAAGGGGCTTAGTCATTAGCCCCTTTCAATTTAAGTAACACTGTACACTCCACATGCACCGTATGCGGGAACATAGGCTATTTGGTTCCCATCTGCCGCGGCGTGGTAACACCTAGATTTATTTGGGCTTTCTACATTTGAGCATGGTTAACGTTGGTTGTTGTTTGCCCGAAAATGAGAGCTTTCGTCCCCAATCCGTCCCCTACACCCAAAACAGAATCGTTCAGCTAATGGTCAGATTTTTTTGTGATACGAGCGAGGATTCACTGTTGTACCGGTTTTGAAGAAATGTTAGAAAGTCACATCCAATCGAATATAAGGGTTAGGTGTGTTTAGGTAACTCAAAAAGTCAGTTCGAGCTTATTGACATAGAACGCTGATATTGGAAAAAAGACAACCAATCGAGGCTGTCTTCTCGTCATAAACTTCCATTTTCACTAACTTGACTGATTATTCTTTCTCACTAAGCTTTCAGGAAAACCGTTTTAATCGAAGTAAAGAACTCGATGGCCGCCTGCCCTTGCTCTCTCGAATGAGAACTGGATTGCTTCATTCCGCCGAAAGGAGCTTGCAGCTCGACGCCTGCCGTTTCGGCGTTAATGCGGACTAAGCCTGCATCCATATCGGCGATAAAAGCAAGGATATTCCTGATATTTTGCGTGAAAATGGATGCGCTTAGTCCATATTCGACGTCGTTTGCAAGCGAGATCGCTTCTTCCAAATTATCGAAAGGGACAAGCGCTAGCACCGGTCCGAAAATTTCCTCTTGAGCGATCGTCATATTCGAGGTCACTCCGTCGAATACGGTCGGTTGCACGTAATACCCAATCTTCAATTCCTCGTCGGCAGGGATACCTCCTCCGCAGAGCAAGCTCGCGCCTTCCTCGATCCCCTTGTTGATGTAAGAGAGGACGGTATCCCGCTGTTTTTCGTTCGCACAAGGCCCCATCCACGTTGCAGAATCGTTTCCGTTCCCCAGCTTCAGCTGCTTCACTTGATCCACTAGCTTCGTACGGAATGTTTCATAGACCGAAGCATGTACAAGAATTCTGCTCGTAGCCGTACACTTCTGTCCGGTTGATTTCAATCCGCCGCTGATAGCCGCTTCCACCGCCAAATCGAGGTTCGCGTCTTCCGCAACGATAAGTGGATTTTTCCCACCCATTTCCAATTGAAATTTCGCGCCGCGGGATAGAGCGGTTTG
The DNA here is from genome assembly GCF_003945345.1 of Paenibacillus baekrokdamisoli. Taxonomy (GTDB): domain Bacteria; phylum Bacillota; class Bacilli; order Paenibacillales; family Paenibacillaceae; genus Paenibacillus_Z; species Paenibacillus_Z baekrokdamisoli. Next base: position 4,379,039 of record NZ_AP019308.1, read on the forward strand.
CCCGATCTGTTTCCCTACCTTGTTGGAGCCCGTAAAGGTGATGCCTTGAATATCGGGATGCCGCGCAATGCCGCCGCCGATCACTGCGCCGTCACCAGTGACCATGTTGATAACACCTGGCGGAAGACCCGCTTCTTCAAAACAAGCTAGAAGCTTAGCAGCCGTAATGGACGTTTCAATAGCTGGTTTTATCACGACAGTATTACCATATATAAGCGCCGGCGCCATTTTCCACATCGGGATCGCGACCGGGAAATTCCATGGCGTTATAACGCCTACGACCCCCAGAGGCACCCGAGTGGTGAACATCATTGCCTCATTGTCGGTCGAAGGAATAACGTCGCCGATCTTTCGCATGCCTTCCCCGGCATAATAACGGAGAATCGCGACGCCGCGAGCCGTTTCGCCTTTGCATTCGGCTAAGGTTTTGCCCATCTCGCGCATCATCGTTTCCCCGATATCAGCTATCCTTGACTCCAACAGGTTGGCTGCCTTGAACAGATAATCGCCCCGCGCCGCGCCCGAGAGCTTACGCCATGCCCCCTTGGCACGATTAGCCGCGCTCACCGCAAGCTCTAGATCCGCTTCATCGGAATTTTGCACATAGCCGACGATGTCGTTCGTATTGGCCGGATTAATGCTTGCAGTCACCCTTCCCGTTAAGGATGGGCTCCATTTCCCGTCGATATAGTTAAGATAAGTTTGCTCTATCGTCATTTTCTATTCCCTCCATCCTTGGTTGCGGCATTAGTTCACGGTTGGAATTCCTAAGCCTTTGGCGAACTTGCCGGATTGAACGGCAGAGGAGTTATACCGTTCCAATAATTGCAGACCCAGATGGGCTCTGTTCACTTTTTCCATGCATTGGATTCTGGCAACCTCTTTGTTATGGGCCCCTGCAGGGTAAACGCTAGTCGCGTTGCGCAGCCCGAATTTCAAGTAAACCGGTGAGGCGATTCTTACGATTTCCGGAATTTCATAATTCCGAATAAACCCGCCCATATCATCCGGTGACTCGATATAGAGATCAACGGGCGCATCAACGACTGTACGAATCGACGACAATTGCGGAAGCGTAATATCTCCGGTCAAATTCAACGTATTGCCGCCGAGCTCCGTTATGATTTTCGCGCTTACCGGGTTTGTCGGACTCATCATCGCGGAGATCTTGACGACCAAGTCGGTCGGCAATTGTCCTTTGTTTTTGGCTTGATCGATCAGCCATACTAAGCCTTCGTCAGCCACAAGTACGCTGCGAATGCCTAGATCCGTCGCGCGAAAAATATCCTCTAGCGCATAGAGCAGTTGATCCATCCCCGCATGTCTTCCGCCAAGCACCTTACCGCTGCTGCTAAGAGCCATCCCGCCAATATCGAAGCTCATTCGAGGACCGACGAAGAGGCACACTTCCATCCCTTCCGTATTCCCCATCTGTGCCATGTCGCGGATTTCTGAGTCGCTTAACAGCATAATGCCGCTGCCCTGAGATACCCGATTTACCGTTATCCCGAATTTCTTGGACTCCGCGATGACGCTTTCCAAGATTGCAGGTCCTTCCACGGAAGGAATTTCCACCCGATAATGCGCGCCATCTTCGAATCTCTTCTCGCTTGTGGGGAGCTGATACTGTTCCTTGTCCGGCAGGCCAAGACTGGCCGCGAATGCTTGTGCTCTACTCATCACTGTTTCCTCCAAAGTCATCATCCGAAAAGAATGAGTGACTGATTTAACTATCCTCTTCCTACGGTCGGTTCGATAAAAGGAACTTCATCTTCGGAGTTCGGTCGCAGGTTGTCGAGATCGCAGCCTTCGTCGGCCTGCAGGACATGATCCGCGTACATCCGCATATATCCGCGTTTGTGCAAGCGAACAGGCGACCAAGCTTTCATTCGCTCACGTATTTCTGTGTCGGTAAGCTCAACATGAAGGGTTCCCTGTTCCAAATCGACTTCGATCCAATCGCCGCTGCGGATCGCCGCGAGCGGCCCTCCGAGCTGCGCTTCCGGAGAAACGTGCAGGATATTGGTGCCGTAGCTCGTTCCGCTCATTCGCGCATCGCTAATTCTGACCATATCCCGCACGCCCAGCTTCAACAGCTTTTTCGGAATCGGCAGCGCTCCCCATTCGGGCATCCCTGCACCGATCGGACCGCAATTTCGCAGAACGAGCACCGATGTCTCGTCGACTTCCAGTTCTTCGCTATCTATTCGTTCATGCATGTCTTCATAGCTATCGAATACGATCGCTTGGCCCCTGTGCTTCCCGTTGATAAACGAACTCGCGGCGCGTTTTAGAATCGCGCCAGAAGGCGCTAAATTGCCCGTGAGCACAGCAATGCCAACATCCGTTTTGAAGGGTTCGCCTAATGTGGAAATAATATCGTCACGGTAAGAAGCAGCACCGCGATAGACTTCTTCAAGCGTAGTTCCCAAAGCGGTAAGACTGGTCGTATCCAATTGAGGCAGCAGCCTGCCGATCACGGCTCCAAGCCCGCCCGCTTCGAAAAAATCATCCATGCTGTGCTCACCGCTCGGCTGAAGATTAACAAGCAGCGGAATGCCTGCGGACAGTTCTTCATAACGCTTCAAGGGAATGCGGATGCCAAGGCGCCCCGCGATCGCGGTCAAATGGATAACCGCATTGGTGGAGCCCCCGATCGCCGCAAGCAGCTTGATGGCGTTATCGAATGCGGCTTCCGTCATCAGGCGGGACGGAGTCAATCCCTCCCTGACCATCGCTACGATTCGTTTCCCCGTCTCTTCCGCCGCCCATTTGCGGCTGGCATGCGTAGCCGGAATCGTGGATGTGCCCGGAAGCATCATACCGAGCATTTCGGACAAGCATTTCATGCTGGAGGAGGTCCCCATAACGGGGCACCCTCCCTGCGTGCACGAAATGCATTTTTCCAGCTCCGTCCATTCCTCTTCGGTTAACAGTCCGGCATTGTAATCATCCATTAACCGCCAAAGATCGGTACCGTAATTCACTTTCTTCCCGCGAAAAGTTCCGGATGCCCGATGCCCGGCAGCAAGCTGAAGCGACGGGATATTGCTGCTGGCTGCGCCCATAAGCTGGGCCGGCGTCGTCTTGTCGCATTCGCAAAGCATCACCGCGCCGTCGACAGGCAATCCCCGTATGGACTCCTCGACATCCATTGCCATCAAGTTGCGATAGGGTAAATCCGAGGGTTTCAGAAAATCGGAAGGCGCCGTAATCGTATGCATCTCGATCGGGTACCCTCCGGCGAGAAGAACCCCTCGTTTGACGAATTCTACTAATTCTTTATGCGGCGCATTGCAGCTATTCAAATCACTCCACGAGTTGAAAATACCTATAATGGGTTTGCCTACGAACGATTCCGGAACATGTCCATTCGCCCTCATGGCCGACAAATGCTGGAACCTGGTTTCTTTGGACGGATGTTTAAACCATCGATCGCTGCGCAAAGGCATGTCTAGATCACCTCTTCAATCCGAATTCGCGTTATCGTCTTGACTTGTTCGCCAGGCTGAAGAACGCGGAAACCGGTCAATTCCTCTGGAAGCTGCTGCAAATTGGGCGCATCCGTGATCCAAGTATACGGCTCCGGGCAAAGATAACCTTGTTTGGAATCATGATTGTAAACCACCCAATGTTTGAACTGCTCGTCGGCGCCGTACACGACGCGAATTCCGGAGCCCGAATCCGTCAGCACCGCTTCGTTCGCTCCGATGTTGGCCGTTTGGAAAGCATCGTCCAGCGCATGCCCGACAAGGCTTTTCCCCTCCCGCAACTGTTCCAAATAAGGGATATCTACTAGCTCCCCTGTCGGCAAGAATCGTTCGTTCAGCACCCATTGCTTATCCGCATTAAGCGCAAAACGGCATGACGTCAAATCCCCGGAACCGTTAAACGGGAAATTAAAGGTCGTATGATAACCAAGCCCCCAAGGAAACGGAGCGCTATCCTGGCTGCTAACCGTCGCTTCGACGGTTAGCGACGTCTGCTCCAAAACGAACCGCATATGAACGGTAAATAGATGAGGAAATTGCGCTAGAATCCCTTCGTGTTCCTCCGAATGAATGATCGTCTCCAGCACGATTCGTTCTCCCTCGGCTTCGGCCCGCATGAGCTTCCACGGCGCGTCGAACAGCAAACCATGGGTATGATTGTGTTCTGAAGGGTCGTTAATGTTAAAGCCATACTTCATGCCGTTATATTCAAACATACCATCGGCTATCCGATTCGGAGGGAAAAGAATCGGCAGTCCGTACATGAACGGATCCGCTTCGTACTCTTCTCGGCTTTGCGGGAATCGCAGTAAATCAAGGCTTTTGCTTATGGAGCGCAAAGACAATAAGTTGCTCCCCCATGACGGGACTAAAACAATTTCCAGCTCCTCATTCCGCGCTCTTATCGCGGTTTCGCCGTAAAGGTCAAACTGTTCGATTGCCATTTAGCCAGCCCCTTCAATTAAAATGCTGTCTCATCGCAGTAAGGCTTGGCATTTGAAGAATCTCGTCCAACAGCGCCCTCGCCTGTTGTTCGGAACGGGTCCACGGATCCATTAGAATTAATTGAACAAGGTCTTCATAGCTTCCGCTTTCGTAAGCTTGCAGCTCAATCTCGACCGGTGCGACGCGATCGCGCAGCGCATATTGAATGACAGGCTTAGGCAAGCCTTTGGTTTTAATGCCTTGAACGCCTATTCCGCTGACGTAACAAGGAATCTCCACCTGAAAATCCAGCGGAATGCCAGGCACGTAATTGCTGTCGTTCAAAATATTAAGGATCATGACCCTAGGAACATCGCACGCGATCGCTTCGATAAATGGAATCATCGGTTCCGTCGAATGCTCCGGCGGGTAGCTATCCATCACGTTCTCGTCCGTATTCTCGGAAACTTGTCGGATTTTCTCTACGCCCGCGGCTCCCCCCGCGAAGTAAAGGTCCCGCCACCAGGCCTGAGGATCTTCCTTGTAGAAACGCTCAGTCTCTTCATCCGCATGATGCCAGGCCGGCCAAGCGCCGCCTCCCGGATTTCCCGTATCGCCGATCGGAAATACGCCGAACTTCTTGTATAGATCGAGCGCTTTTGGTCCCAACCAATCGCAAGTACCGCATTCCTCGATATAGGCTGCCGATTTTTCTTCTATCCAGCGATCCAAAATGGGGAATGCATCTTCGCCTTTGTAGCGGAACTCCGTCAACCAGATGAAATGGTTTACGCCCGGAATCTCGTATGTAATATGTTCTGGGTCGAGCCCGATCACCTCGGCGACGGCCCTTACTCCGTTCGAACCATGACAAAAACCTGCAAGCTTGGCCTGCGGATACTTGCGTTGCAAGTAAGTTACGCCGGCCATGACCGGATTGGATACGAGCATATACCAAGCATTCGGACAAATTTCCAGTACGTCCTGCATAACCGATTCCATCAACCGCAACTGATCGAAATTGATCCAGAATCCTTCGTCATGCATCACGTGAAGGCTTCCGCCGAAGCGATACCCGTGTCTTTGCGCAATCTCCCAGCCGTCTTTCAGACGTTGATGTCCTCCGATCAGCGCGGCAAGCATGACAAAGTCGGCTCCGCGAAGCGATTCTCTCCGATCCGTCGTTTTTTCCAGAACCAGACGAATATTCGCTTCTTTGGCATAACGTTCGCAAAGTGAATAGGCGCTGTTCAAACGCTGCTCGTCGATGTCCATGAAGCTGATCACGCTGCCTTCAAGGGAAGGCGTAAGGCAAATATCTTTAATAAGACTTAGGGAAAACATAGCCGAGCCTGCTCCGATAATACTGATTTTAGCCACGAGTATAACCTCCAAATTAGAATGATAGATGATGAATAAAGCTAGTCTTCAGATCGCGGCCGATGCCGCCCCGTCGATGCTCAGATTAGAACCGTTGACGACAACGGATTCATCCGAGGCCAGGAACAGCACCGCGTATGCCACTTCGCGCGTTGTAGCCATTCTTCCGAGCGGCTGCTGCTGTTTGATAATCGGGTACAATTTATCCATACCTCCCATGCTATCGGCGAGTCGAACGTTCATATCCGTTTCGACCCACCCCGGAGAAATGGCGTTGCAGCGAATGCCTTTCTCGGCATACGAGACGGCAATTTCTTTGGTTAAGCCGATAATACCCGCTTTAGAAGCGGAGTAGGCGGTATAACCCGGCTCCGTCAGTGAAGCCATCACGGACGACGTATTAATAATGGAGCCGCCGTTTCCTTTAAGCATCTCGGGAATCGCTTTTTTGCACATCAGGAACATCGATTTCAAGTTGACCTGCAACACTTCGTCCCACGTTTCTTCGGGATAATCCAAAATATCGCCGACGGGCATAATTCCTGCATTGTTGAACACGATATCGAGTTGACCGTAGGCGTTGACCGCGCAGGCAACCGCGCGTTCTGCGGTTTCCATCAAGCCGACATTCCCGCATACGATTTCGCAGCTTCCGCCCGATTCGCGGATTTCCGAGGCGACTTCGTTTAACTTTTCTTCGTGTATGTCGACCAGCACAAGCTTCGCGTCCTCTTCAGCGAAGAGCAGCGCGGTTCCTTTGCCGATTCCCGAGGCCGCCCCCGTGACGATGGCTACTTTTGAATAAAGGCGACCTTGCTTCGTTTGATTCGTACTCATGAGCATGACATCCTTTCTCTCCGTCGTTTCATCCTTGCCTTTTGTAAAAGCGACCTCCCTTGGAGGGAGGTCATTGCCTTGATTTCTTATTTACTTTTGCTCTTCAGAAGCTCATCGCCGTCATTCGTGATTTTCTACCCCTTAACACTTCCCATGACCAATCCTTTGGTAAAATGCTTTTGCAGAAAAGGATATACCATCAACACGGGTAAGGTTGCGACAAAAATCTGGGCGGCGCGGGTAGTCTGGTCCGAGATCAACCGCATCATATTTAAATCCTTAGAGGTAATCGTTTTGGTATCGTACGAAGTAAGGGCTTTTTGTAAGAAGCTTTGCAAAGGATAGTTCTTGGGATGGTTCATGTACAATATACCGTCGAACCACGAGTTCCAATGTCCCACAATACTAAACAGCGCAATGGTTGCAATAGCGGGTGTTGCTAACGGTAAGACGACTCTGAACAAGCTTGTAAATGGTCCTGCGCCGTCGATGCTTGCAGCCTCTTCCATCTCTGCAGGTAAATCTCGAATAAAGTTCATCAACAAAATGATGGAAAAGATAGGTATCAAACCAGGCAACACCAAAACCCATATATTGTTGATAAGACCATATTTCATATACGTCATATACTCGGGTATAAGTCCGCCTCCAAAAAGCATCGGGATGAGCAGGAAGTAAGTATAAAACTCCCTCCCCTTAAACTTTTGGCTGCTTTTCGCCATCGGATACGCTGTGATAAACACAATAAACAGCGTGAGTGGCACAGCGAGAACCAGACGTTTGAGCGTAACAACAAATGCGTGCCAGAACGCTGCGTTTTGCAACACATATTTATAAGACTCCAATGTTGCATCTACCGGCCAGATACTAACTTTCCCACTGGACGCGGCGAAAGAGGAGCTAAATGAGAGAGCGAGTATATGCACTAGAGGAAGTATGCATATTAGCGAGATCAAGCTCAGAAAGATCAGGTTGCAAATCATAAACGCTTTTCTCTGCCAACTGGTTTTTATTCCGTTCTTCACCTTTGTTGTTCTCATAGCAGCTCCTAAAAAATTTTATATTCGGTTAAGCGATATGCCAGCCTATAAGATATAACGATTAACACGAAGGAGACGATCGACTTGATAAGGCTCACGGCAGTCGATATCGAAAACAACATATCCTTGATACCCAATCGGTACACAAACGTGTCCAGTATATCTCCTGTTTCATATACGACTGGATTGTACAAGTTATAAATCTGATCAAATCCGGCATCAAGGATGCTGCCGATGGAGAGCACCGTCATGAGCACCACAATATTAGTGATACCTGGCAGCGTTATGTGTCGCATCTGCTGATAATAGCTTGCTCCATCCACTTTGGCCGCCTCGTACAAGGAAGGATCTATACTCGTAAGTGCTGCCAAATATACGATGGTACCGAACCCGAAGCTTTTCCAGGTATCGGTGATAATGATCACATTAGGGAACCAATTTTTATCCCCCAAGAAGAAAACCGGGTCGATACCGAATATCTTCATCACATTATTTACCAACCCGTTGGTAGGAGACAGTATCTCGATAAAGACACCCGCCAATATGACCCAGCTAAGAAAATAAGGGAGATATACGATGGTCTGTACCGAACGGACAAATAATCTGTTACGCACCTCGTTTAGCAGTAGTGCAAAAATGATCGGCACCAGCAGACCGAGAATAATCTTCATGATAGAAATATAAAGCGTGTTGAACATGACCTGCTGAATGTTGTCCAGCGTGAACAGACGCACAAAATTGTCAAACCCCACGAAGCTAGAGCCGAAAATGCCGTCAGTCGGAGTAAAGTCTTGAAAAGCCATAATGATGCCGAACATAGGTACATAAGAAAATAGGATGAGAAAAATACAAGCTGGCAGCATAAGGCCATGATAGGTAAGCTGCGTTTTCAAAACATACCGGTTTAACTTTTTGTGTGGGATATACGCTTGTTTCTGCTTCACGGTTACACCTCTACTTATTCTGCTGTACCGATTCTCGTACTTCTTTTACAATCTGCTGGCCGCCGCTGGCATCCCAGTCTTTGACAAAATCATCAAATGCATCGATAGGTGCTGCGCCCATAATAATCTTCACATAGACTTCGAGCTTCTTCGTTTCAAGTACACCCCATTTCTTTCTCATCGTCTCTGTACCGGTGCTAAAGTATTCTTCCTGCAGTACCAGATTATTTTTCATATAATAGTTCAGAATTCCGCTAGCACTATCGGGTCCATACATTTTGTAGGTAATATAGTCGTCCTCGGTGGGATTTTTAATGTAACGCATTACACCCTCATAATACATCTCGTTGGAGGGGGACATTTCGCCCACATCTTTGCCCGCCATCTTGTCTTGAATTTTAAGATAGTACCCGATGTCCTCATGGGCAAGCCATGGTTTGACCTGACTAAACTTGGCAGGCATTTCGCCTTTTTCATTTTTGTGGTATTTAAGAATATTTTCCTTACTGCCATATGCTTTTTCAAACCAGAGATTGAACATTTTCACAATTGCTTCAGGATGTTCATAGCCTTTGCGAATGACATAATAAGTGTCTGGACCTGCAACCCCCATTACCTTGGCGTCACCGCCATCAGCACCATAGATCTTGAGGGGTATCCATTCGGCACCCATCTCGCGGTGAGAAGCCCCTAGCGGCCAATCGACCGCATACCAAGGCAACCAGGCAACGCCTACTTTGCTGCTGTCAATTGCTTTGGTAAACTGATTCCAGTCATTGGCGCCAAACTCGCGGTTGATCAAGCCTTCGTTGAATGCTTTATTCAAGAATGCAAGCGCAGCTTTGGTTTCAGGCTGTGTGCCGCCATACACAATTTCCCCGTTAGCATTTTTCACCCAAGATTTAGGATGCGACCCAAAGCTGTCAAACAAGCCAATCAACTCATCTAACGAGTTACTTGTCGTAAAGGCATAAGTGTCCTTCGCACCGTTACCATCAGGGTCATCATTAGTAAAGGCTTTCATTACCTTATATAAATCATCGAAATTTTTGGGAACTTCAAGCTTCAATTTATCCAACCAATCTTTGCGCAGCCAGGTGACGACCCCGGCACTTTCAAGGTACCCCTGAGTAGCAGGCAGCGCATACAGAGTTCCATTTATTTTGGACATATCCATACAAATGCCGCTGTCTGCGACAAGAAACTTTTTGGTTTTTTCACTGGCATACTTTTCGTACACCTCGGTCAAATCTGCAGCCAAACCCGATTTAACTAGCATTTCAAACTGCTTGCGGTTTACAGCCATCAGGTCAGGGATTTGGCCTGAAGCGATTTGCAGATTCAGTTTTTCTTCCAGCTGCGCGCTACTTACGACAAACATATCTTCAAAATTGATCCCTAGATCGTCCCGGTATGCATCGATCCAAACATTGTCTTCTTGCGTTTGGCCATCGATTTTCTCGCTAGAAGGGTCGGACTCTGCGGTTCCCACCGTTAGAGTGATCTTGGGCTCATATTTGCCTGCCGTCTCATTCCAGCTTGATAAACCTTTACTCTGGCTGTTGTTGTCCCCTTCAGATTTTGCAGGCGAGCCCGCGCAAGCCGTTAAAGAGAAAAGAAATGTCGTTATGATTGCGCTTACAAACAGACGATTCATAAATATCCTCCTTGTATACTCGTGCTTGTCATGCAGTCCGAATGGTCTAGGAACAGATCATTATTCCTTACCAAACGCTTTGTATTACCCTAATGATAATTCGTTTATCAATTGAAAAATAGTTACGTTTTCTTTGTATTTATGTACTTTTCGTTGGAATTTTTTACTGACCCTGCTGCAGATTCTTACTCAATTGAAAGGTGTTTTCGGTATTCCTGAGGCGTAATTCCAGTCATTTTCTTGAAAAACCGGCTGAAATAAGAGGCATTGTCATAGCCGACATTGCGCGCAATCTCGTGAATCTTATGTTTGGGGTCTGTCAGCATTTCTTTGCAGATCCGGATACGTTCGACCTTTACATAATCAGACATGTTCATTCCAACCTGCTGTTTGAATAAATGTGACAGGTAAGAGGAATTTAAGTACACGACATCTGCAAGCATGATGAGTGATAAATCTTTGTCCATATTTTGATTTATATATTTAAGTACGATTCCAATTTCTCGGCTGATGCCATTGGTCGCATTAGATGAGCAGGATGCTTCATACTTGGTCGTTTCGGGTAAAATGATAGAGCAATCAAAATCACAGCACTTTTGCATGGTTTCTTTGAACTGAGTATACTTTGTGTGTAAACTCGCTACGCTAACGGCCTGTGTGGAATAGATGATGTTAACGTACTGCCCTGTCAAATGATAAAAACTTTCCTGCGTATTTTCGTACATAACAAAGAGAGATTTTAAGAATATGGCGGCTTCCCCATAGACTCCACCAAGATTCTTGAGCTGTGCCAGCAACGTAACCTCTGACACACCTGTCTCCACCAGTTCATAAGAGAAATGAGGTTTCAGAAATTCCGCCAGTGAAGACTCGAGCGCCATCATCACAAAGGCTCGCTGCGAGACATCCCGCACTTCAATTGCAAGCAACGCCATTTCCATTGGACGCGAAAAATCCAATGTACCGCCTACTCTTCCATCGAACTCATCCAAACCGATTTCACCATATAACAGGCACCGTAGATGGCTGTTTCTTATAGCGCCATCCCACTTTTGGGATTGCAGCTTTAGTTTTTCCGTCAGTCTGAACATCTCCTGGTCACTTTCCACCTCTGCAATTGCTTTTTCCACAGCATCAAATAAAACCTCGTCACCTTCGCTTTTTAGCACATACGCTGTCACCTCAAAGTCGATGGCTCTTTTTGCATACTCGAAATTGTCATGAGCAGATAACACTAGTTTTTTCGTTTTAGGATGATAAACCGAAATCGCTTTTAACAAATCGAGACCGGATACAAAGGGCATACTGATGTCTGTCATCAAAATATGAAAGCTTCCCATCGCCATCAAGTCAAGGCATTCATCCGCAGAATAAGCTTTGTATACTTCAACCATCCCGCCAAAATGCTCAGATATGGCTTGTTTAAGCCAATCGGTTATTGCCGCTTCATCATCAACCACAATCATTCGATACATCCTTATACACCTCTCGTTTCAGTGTCTTGTGAGCTATAGGGTATTTTAATATCTACCTGGCATCCTCCACTGGCGGCATTGGTTACAGACACACCATAATCGGTTCCAAATTTGATTTTTAATCGTTTGTTGATGTTAAAAATGGCAGAATCGGATGGTGCGTCCGGCAGCAAAAGTTCTTTCTTGAATTTATCTAAAAGGTCATCCTCTATCCCTTTGCCATTATCAGAAATGCGAATGATAAGTTCTTGGCCTTCCTGCCTAATTGTTAACACAACCTGCAGACTTTCGCGTTTGTATCCAATACCGTACATAAAGATGTTTTCTATAAAGGGCTGCAGGATAAGCCGCGGCACCTCTACCTGCAATAGGGATGGATCTTCATAATGCACATCAATGGATACCCTGGAGCCGTAACGTTTTTTCATGATCTTCATATACGCTTCCGTGTGCAGCATTTCTTCCTGCAACAACACATCACTGCGCGAATTTTTGGTCAGAAATTTATAGTACTGACTCAAACTGATCGAGAATTCCTCTGCGTTCTCGTTGTCGCCCTCTTTTATCATATGATGCAAAACATAAAAGCTGTTGTATAAAAAGTGCGGGTTGATTTGCGATTGTAATTGCTGGTAAATTGCACGTTGTGCATAGATCTCTTTGATATAGTTTTCGTTAATTAAGTCACTCAGCTTCACGGACATGGTGTTGAAGTTCCGATACAGATAGGAGATTTCATCATTACTCTTGCGTTCAAGCCGAGTAGAAAAATCTCCTTTCTCTACTTGCTTAAATCCATCTATCAACTTCTTAATCGGTTTTTTTACAAGCCGCCCCACCACGATAAAATAAGAGGCAATCGCCGCCACCGTACATAAAAGCACAAAAAACATACTGGTATAAAATCGTTCTAAAAATGAAAAAACATTATATGTAGGCACAAGACTGTAAATAGTGAAATCCCCCAGAGAAGAGGAGGTTTGAATCAATAAGTTATGGGGGAGATCAGTATTCTTAACAGCAAAGTCGGATTGTATCAAATCCCGTGCAGCCTCGCTCGTTGGATTGTACAGGTACTTTTCTTCGTTACCATGAAAAGCAAAAATGATTTCCTCATTTGCAAATCTCTTCTGAGTGTCCACAAGCTTCCATAATTTTTGCATATCAATTTCTGCTGCTATATTCACTGCTGGATCTTCCAAATATCCGCTTTTTGATGCTATAAACATTCTCCCGTCCCACATCACGACACGCTTGTAATCGTGATAGAAAGACCTGATCTTGTTATCTTCTTCCGCGTTGAATTCTTCCAATCCATTCTTCGCTGAAAAACGCCTGTTGGCGGAAGGTATATTTGCCCAAACATCTGAAAAAAGCCGGCTGGTATCAATTGTGTTCTGGAATCTTTCTCGAAAGCGATTGATTGCGGAGATTCCATTATAGTCGATACCATCGGGACCGCTATTGTTAAACTCATTCCAGTCGCTCATATTGGATATCTTGAACAATTGTTGCTTGACATAATCGATATCACTCTCCACCATTTTCATCAATTCACTCTGATTTTGCTGGATTGATTCAATTGCATTGACTTTTAATGAAGACATACTTTGATAAAAAAAGATGAGCATACCAATGACTACTGGTATATTTACCAGCAGCAGGATCACGATCAATTTAGAAAAAAAAGAATTTCGGAGCTTGTTCATTCGTTGTCATCCCCCAAAAAGCTACCTCCCTTAGAGGGAGATTATTTCATTGAACTCTTATTTGCTCTTCAGAAGCCCACCCGCATTTCGGATCAAGCTGCCTCGATAAAAAAGAATAGTACCACCTATTGCCATCATAACCGCCATCTGTTCGCGGGTAATCGGGCTGTCCGGAGCAAACTTGTTATTGCCGATGCCCTGCACGATCTTGTTCTGCACCGCCCATTCGATGTAAGGCATGGCAGCGCTTGTGCTTGAAACATCAGTGAAGCTATTTTGCTTGTACTCGTTCATGTCAGCACCGGAGAGCATGCCCAGCGCCATAAGGAAGTCCGCGCGGTGGCTACCGATCAGTACCTTTGCCGCATCAGATAGCTTGTTAACAGGATTCACTCCGAACGGCGACGTCTCCCACCGCCTGAGGTCTAAAACTCATTAATTTCACTGAAAATTCTGAGTTTATTTTTCCCAAGCTGTTTGGTGACGACACAGTATTGAACGACAATCCGGACAATTTGCTTTTTCAGGGCGAAAGCACATTTTTTTATTTATCAATTCGATATGTTGACACTACGCACTCCACATGGCTTGAGTATCGGTCACTAAACTTTTGGTTTAAAGAAAAGCAGTGGGAGGAGCAAATCTGTAACTGATTTGCGGTATCCCATCTGCTGTGACTTCAATTCTTTCTACCAATCTATGAAGCATATCGGAAGTAAGCTCTTTTAGTTTCATGAACCTTTGTAGTTCTTCCTTCATCCGAGTAATCATAACGTCCAGTCCTTTGGTCTGTGCCACGGTAGATAGAGTACACTTCTTCATTTGAAGTTGTTCGATGTTACTTTTAATCTCTGCTGTAACATCTTTGTATTCAGCCTCAGTAATCTTATCCGATGCTAAGAGTCTGATTAAACCCTTTCGTTCATCGTTTAACTTCTGAAGTTGTTTCTCTACCACTTCCAATTGCTTGGTTAGCTGTTTCCTTGCAGTAGACGCTTTTGCTTCAACTCGCCCCAACACATCCTTCTGATTTAAGGCTTCTGTCCATGTACGGATATCTTCAAGGATGATGGACTTCAGAGCCTCTTCCTTGATTGTGTGCTGACTACATGCATGCTTTCCATGTTTCTGATGAGTACCACACACGTAACCTTTGCGGTTGTTCAGATATCAAAGGCTTTGACCGCAATCAGCGCAGTAAGCAACATTAGTAAACAGATGCTTTTTGTATTTAGGTCGTTTCTTCTTACGACTTTCCATGTGCCTCTGTACAGCTTCAAAGTCTTCATGGGAGACAACAGGAGCGTGGGTATTTGGAATAATTACTTGAGCATCTTTAGCAACCTCAGTACGCACCTTGTTCGTTACACTAAGCGTTGTTTCCCTGCAAAGAACGAGGTCACCAGTATAATGAGGGTTAGTCAGGATTTTCTTGATAGTTGTGCCCTGCCAGTAAAGCCCTGCATTTACTTTACAGCGACTTGAGCAGGTGTAGGAAAGCCTTCTTTGATTAAGGTTCTAACGATTGAATCAAAGCCTTTCCCCTCCAAGTAAAGCCGATACACCCGTCTTACTACCTCAGGCGTTCCATCATTTCTGATGTATAGTTTCCCTTCCCCCACAGTGTAACCGTAAGGAGGAATAGAACCCTTAAACTTACCTTTTTGAGCCTGAGTGCGTATCACTGCTTTAATCCGTTCACTGGTTCTCTGAGACTCTTGTTCGTACATTCATGCGTAAAGTCCGAACATACTACGATTGCCTTCGATTGTGTTAACGGCATTATCAAGGGTTATTATGTGAGTATCGCTTCTTTCAGCCATATCTTTTATCTCATAAGATAGTTTGCCATTACGAGCCAAACGAGATAATTCCTTAGCTAAAATCACATCAAACTTCCGCTGTTTTGCGTCCTCTATGAGTCTTTGCAAATTCGGACGTTTATCAGTAGTCCCACTTTCAACATCTTGATAGATTCCGTGTAACTCCCACCCTTTTTCCTCAATAAAATTAAAGAAGAGGGGTTGTTGATTATCAAGGCTTTTCTTTTGTTCCTCTTTATCTGTAGAAACACGAATAAATACTGCACGTCTCATGATAAAATCTCTCCTTTATCACAAGATGCATCGGTGTCAGCATCTTCATTATACTCGTTCTCGTTGAGTTCTTCTAATACCCTTTCAATTTCAGAATCAATCAACGGCAGAAACAAATCTAAGAAGGACTTACCTTCTTCTGCAAAGATTCTAATTGCTGTCATGTAGCCCCTCCTAGATTAGTTTATAGCCGAATAGCTAATTTCATGTGGACTTAGTATAGTAGCCTGAGGGCTCTTTTCAAGTAATTTCATACGATTACTGAATGTTCCCTTATTGTATAGTTGTTTCATGGTAGCGTACCCAAATGCTTTACCCAGTGAAGTAAAACCAATTATCGTTTCCGCTACTTGTACAGACTTCACTGATTCAAGCCATTCAATTGTTAATTCTTGAGTTCCACTAAATACAAGGTGCGGACTGATTTTTCGAGTTATATAGACAAAGAACTCTTTAGTAAGCAAATCTTTTGCCCGCTTGTCCATCGAGTACTCTCTCATTTCGTGTTCGGAGGGGGAAACCTCCATTCTCAAGATACCTTTCGCCTGCTCAATTACACTCGATGGAGCGTCTTTTCTTCGCCACTCTTTCTCCTTGTCGTAAAACATGATTCTACTGCTGTTGTTCTGCCAAATTACCGTTTCTGTTTGGTAGTTGAAAAAGATAGTCTGTAACCTTATTTCCAACATTAAAGTTCCAACAGACATCAATCCTCTTCACTTTCCATTCGCTACGGTCAATATCAACTTTTAATACATTGCGTAACTGATGAGAAAGCAATGTGTAGAAAAATTCGACATCCCTTGTTGTTAGAAGGACTATATTTTCACTGAAAATGAATTTGGGAATAGATAATTCCACTTCTAGAACAAAGGTAGTCGTGCTATATTTTACAAATGGACTCCGATTACATACGAATGTATAGACATCTGTAATCAATCTGGTATTTTTATCAAGATATGTTGTTACCTTTGCATCTAGTGTTTCAAGAACAACAGACTCTACCACGATGTTCTCAGCTTTCAATCGAACTGTATCAAACACAAAAAATCTCTCCCTGTAAAATCAAAATTTTGTTAGTAAGGTGTTACAGGAACTCGAATTGGTGTGCACAGCCAATTAGTCCTTACACTAAGAATGGTCGGGGTATCCTAACGCTTAGTTGCGATACACTTCATAACCTTCTCACCGTATCTATCGTGGCGACTATGCATTGTGTTGCGATTAGTGCATTTTTATTTGATTTTCACAAAAACGTGAGAAAGCGAAGGTAGGCTAATAACACCTTTTAATGATGGTAACTAACCATTTTACAGTTCTCCCTAGTGCGTCTCTTAAAAGAAATAGGTTATGAATTTAAAGCATTATTGTACGCACAACATATTTGCAAATAAATCGTAGGGGTATTACAACAGTAAAACGGATGAGAGATGAAAGTATTCGTTTAAGCGCCACCCACCCCCTTCTACACAAAAAAGCCTCAGAGCATTGTCTCTGAGGCAATCTTTTATATCCCGTCTCCTAACTATATATCTCCGACTTTCACATTATAAACAGCATCCATGCTAATCAAGACTATAATTGAAATCGGCCTTTGCTTTTATTCCAAAGTGACTTCCAAGAACGTGTACAGTTCCGATAAAATCAACTTTATATTTGTTAGTGTATCTATTATCCCTTATATCTTGGTAGTTCAATGTAATATAAATGGAAGGAATCAACAATGGCCGTTGAAGTTTCTTTTTATCATAATACTCTTTCATATGTGTAAAATCCTTATCAGAAAGCATAATGAAATTATTTATATTGTAAATACTAGATATAATTATTCCATTTGTCTTACTATTTATCGGTAAGGATATTCCCTCTTCATTTTCAATATAAGCAATTTGCTCGCTTTGTACAAATTTATCTCCACTGTATTCAATTTGCTCTACTGGATTCATAAATATCCACAATAAATTTCTATCCGTTACAAAGGCATCTTCCTTCAAAATTTCAATAATTATTTCAACATTTTTAGCATACCCCATGCCAGTGTTTACTATAGCAATATTAAATAACTGAGATAAGGAAGGAAAATGACTATAATTTTTAATATCATCTTTTTTATTAACTTCCGAATACTTTTCAGGGTAAAATAACAAAGATTCCTCACTATCAAAAGTTATCAATAAATGTGGTTTTATACGTTCATTTTTTTCTTCTGAAAGAGACTTTTGTAATTCTTCACTTATTATCTTTTTAACCTCAGAGGGGAATTTATCAATCTTTAGATTCATTTCATTATTAACCCCAAGAATTGCCCTTGTCGTATCATAAATCCTTTCTGTTTTCCAATAAATATTGTTATTTTGTAATAATCTGCGAATTTCAATATCTTGTTGAAGATTATTTTGTAAAGTAACGGTGAAATACCTAATAAAATCAGTCTGAATCGAAGACGTAATGCCATACCCCTTCAAGTCTATTTCTACGAAAGTTAGCTCTTCCTCAAATAAATTACTTGAAACAAGTTCAAGTAGTGTATTATTTTCCACTATTAACGTTATTGTCTCTTCAGACATCTCATCATTTTTTATAAACTGACTAATGCACAAATCAATTGTTTTTTCAAAAGCAATTCTGATTCTAGTTTCAATGCTTTCTTTTTGCAATTGGTCTAAACTTTTGATTACATTTTTTTTAAATATGTAATTTGTTATAAAACCTGAGGCTGAACTAGCCAATTTACCAATCGTTAAGAGTTCCACAGTCACAGACTCCTATATCATTATAATTTTTCTTTGCACCTTTAATAAAAAAGCATACAATAACACATGTCTAATATATCAACCTTTCATATTAGTAAAAAAAATAATATCAAGCTAACTCGTTTTTTATTATCTTTCTTAAATCATTTATAAAATGTCGATCTCTCACTACAGAGGAAGTAGATATTAACTCCCACCATAGGGAGTTTTCATAACAGAACGATTCATTTGATTCCTCTTGGCGATTTCCGACTCTCCAGTTTTCCCCGATTGTCAGCTTATCTTTAAACCTAACAACAGAGGCATAAATTGCATCACCATCTATTACATACTGTCCCAAAGTGTTATTCACCTCCACATTACATGGATAAGCAGCGACAGCTTGAATATCATTTACCACATCTTCATACAATTGTTTCAATTCATAGAGTGCTGATAGGTCAATCACTATTGTTGCTACGTATGACTCCCGTCTTCTTGGCAAATCAATAAAATCATGGGCATATCCTAACAAAGTTTTGATTTCTTCTTCTTCGTTGGAATAAGGGCTAGCTAACCCCGCTTCTGATAATTCATATCTATTACAAATCCATACTGAAACTTTTCTAATAAGCAGAGTATACGCATCTATCCGATTAAACGCTTTTAGAAGTAAGGAGGAAGAAACTATTGAAACTGCATATTTATCGGAAATTGGAGAGAAAAATCCGGAATTGTTGTTTATTAAGGTTTCTAGTATGTCTGCTGTTTCCTCAGCTACTGATACCTCTTGTCGTTTAATTTGAAGTAAACCAAGAAGACCTAAAACCTCCATTAGTTGCGAACATATTACCGGATAAGCTATGAAGGATAAAACTCCCCGAGTATGTTGATAGAAAACTGACTCGTCCTCTCTATAAGATTGTCTGATTGGCTCGATAAATTTAAGTGCATTAACCATAAAATGGTCCTCTGCCAGTCTTAAACAATCTTCTGACCACTTTGGTAAAGACCCGATATCATGCAACGCATGTACCATTGCTCGTACTGGAAAAAGACTGACGTATGTTGCCATAGCTAACCTATTTGTATTTATTAACTCGTGAGTGAATAGTGTAGACTCTAAAATTACTCCGAGGAAGGAACGTTTATCCTTAGATAAACATTTATCTATCCATCTTCGGGAATATTGCTCTAATTCCTTGAAATTCGATTCGTTTTTCTTTAGCTTGGACAACAATTGTAATAAATCCGGTGTTTCTTCAATCAGCCCTAAAGGACTAATTCCACCAGTAAGCATCATCTCTATTAAAGTGTCGATATCCCATACTTTAAAACCTATTTTCCCTTCAGATTTACATCTATCATTGTATTGTTGCGCAGAAACGGTAGCCCCACCAACGAGTCTACCCGTTGTAATAAGAATAATTTCTCTTTCTAACTCTTCATCAAATGAAGGATGAGAGAGAGGGTTAATTCTTGCCTCTTCAATTTGCCATCGAATTTGACCCCAGTCAGCAAGTCCAATGTTTCCACCTTTTGATTGAAATACATATTGAACTGTCTTTTCACCTTCTATTTTTTTTGCTATAAAATCCTTTCCGAACTCGTACGCACCGTGAGTGAAATGAATGTCATGGAATCCGTTCTTCAACAAGATGCAAAGAAGGGGGATGTCAAATTGCCTTTCGTTCAATGTTTCAATATAACTTACGAGTGCGTTTCTTAGCAAAGAAATCATCCCTCTTCCGTGAAATTATCTCTTCCATTTGTTTTTGTTGGTGTTCGCTCGGTGGATTATCTTCAAGAACCTTTCGCATGGGGATGTATGAACACCGTAGGCATGTTCGGACTACCATCATCATTAAAAGTAATCTCTATTTTCTCCAACAATTCTAAGAACAAGTCGAATGAGAAGGGTTGACCTCTACCATCTACCACCTGACCGCTTACATCACATACTTCCCCTAAAAATTGAAAAATTTGAGGAACGAGCGATTCAATTCCGGAGTCAGATGCTTCATCAATACTTTTTATCAAAGCCTCAACATTAGTCCTCGTAATCACATCAAACGGTATATTAAACTTCATTTCAATTTTTGCAGGTTCTTTGTCTAAAATGACTTCATCAGCACTAGTCCGCATACGAGCAGGCCCTTCATGACTAATTGTCCCTATTCCGGACAATAATTCATTCTTTAACGACATGAATGACCTAGTGGTATCTTGGAAGTAATTTATAAAAGCATCTTCATATTCAGGAAGTGCGGTAATAATCTTTGCTTCGTGTTTTAAATTTGGTTTATCCATAACTTCACCATCCAATTTAAATTAATACCATTATACATTTTCTTCCTACAAGAAAAATAGCCCCTCATAGAGGAGCTAAACACAGATGAATCTTATAATCAGTAGTGAATAGCACATATGTGTTGAGTAAAGTGCTATACGATCTGCCCATAATTAACAAGCATCACTTAATGAACTTTTGAGATGATATCTTTATTTATTGACCATGACATCTTTTGAATTTCTTACCACTACCGCAAGGGCAGGTTTCATTTCTACCAACTTTTTTCCTAAATAGCTCCCTTTAGATTTACTTAAAGCAGCAAAGTCGAATGGGTTTCCATTCAATACAAAATCCTGAAACGCTAGATGAGGGTCAGCCTCATTGATAATTTGGTTTTGTCGTGGAACTTCAGTCAACTTATTAATTAATCCCTCAATTGTTATTGGGCATTTTAAATATTTTATAAAGTCTTCTATATTAGGTTCACTATTCCATAGTTTCTGCTGACTAATCACATTTCGTGACCCTGCTTCCACTTTAATCTCTTCCACTTTTGGGTCTAAGAAGAACTTAAGAAATGACGAAACATCTGTAATGTAAGCACCTGATTCTATTCTTCCGGTAAAATCAAAAATATTAGTACAAACTATTTTTATTATATCGTCCGCAACAATTGGTGTTTTAGGTAAAGGAATATTCATATTCTCCAAAACTTTGTCCCATTGCTTGATTAGTATGTCAGCTCTTCGATTAACTTGGGTGACCCCATAAAAAATATCATCTTCTCTTTGCTTAATCTCTTTTGAAGAAAAGGGATGATTCAAACATTTTAATTCGATTAATACAACCTTATTCTTAAAAGTAGCTATCAAATCGTACTCCACGTCTCTACCATCGTATGCCTCAAACTTAACTTTAGAGGTGTTGACAGAAACATGCGACGCTAGACTTAAGACTTCTTTTATTTCTTTTTCGAGTTCAGTACCCTTAGCCGAAATATTAATATCCCAGTGCGATAGATGTCTTCCAACAATCCGGTTCATGTTCATTTGTATGACTAAATGGGTCGTAAAGACAACTCGCTCATCCCCAATGTATATCAAAGGTTGTGAGAAAATATCTAACAGCGGCTTTGGTCTAAACACGAACAATTCAATTATCTTCTTAGCCTTTTCTTCGTCCAAACCTGATAATTCAGCAAAATGGGATTCTAACTCCTTTAATTCAAATATTGGAGTTAAATATGTAAAGTCATCATCTGCAAAATGAGAATGTGAGTTTGTTCGATATACAAAAGCTAAAGACATTAAGTACTTAAAACCTTCGAATAATTCACTCAATCTAATATTTTTATCTTGTCCAATCATTATATGATCAACGAGTGAGCCCAAATCTTCGTTTAATTGTCGCTTCGATACATCCAGAGCACCTTCAACCACCTGCTCTCCAAGTTGGAAAACTTCCCTCTCTAAATTGAAAATAGATGAAGGCGATGATAAGGAGAAATTAGATTTTTGCTCAATTTCTTTGATAGTATGCGACATTTTCTCGAAGTCATTTCTCTTCGCAAAATTAATATAATCCCTATACTTATATCTTTGGACAGCAACTCTTTCCTTTTTATAGTCATCAGCATTTGGTGCACTGTAATAATGAGCATAAACTTTTTTATCAATCTCATGTCGTGTAAAATTCCATCCCCTAAACTTAACCTTAGACCACAGTTCATCTAGATAGCCTCTGTGTAAGGCTAAATACATTATTTCTTGAAGACTCGGTATACCATAAGGGGAAATATCCTGATAGGCCTTAATTTCTTGATTATCGATTTTCCCACTAGCCTTGAAGTGGAGTAGCCTTATCAAGGTATCCATAATCTCTAAATTGGTTTCCATAACATCAGCAACAGAAACCTGTTTTTCAGTCTCAGGTAATTCATGCTCCATACCTGTTACATAACCTTGACTGCTAATTTTACTACTCATTTTCTTATTAGCATAAAAAGATTGGCTTTCAATAAATGTACAAAGCATTTGAATTTGTTTAGTAAAGGGATAGTTCAAAAAATCGTTTTTAAATAATCTTTCTTCATTACTTTTTGCCGCCCTGTGAATGTCATTTATAGTGCTTACAATTTTAATAAAAGTGTTTTTGAAATCTGTAGAAAATTCCCCATCTCCATTTTCAAAGCATCTCTGTACTAATCTGCAAGCCTTAAAGAAAAACTCCAATTCTTCTTTTCTGAACTTCCTACTTAAGGGGTCGGTTAAACATCCACTAAGCATAAAGTTCCTATAAAACTTTTTACCATCGAAAATAAAAAGACCGATAATCTGTTTTGCGCACGATTCCAAATCTTGATCGCTAATGTATTTTTTTAAACCTTCATAAGTGAATTCGCTCATTACGTTATAGTCCTTTCAAGTTATCTCTGAAAAAATGTTTTTGAAACCATTTTTCTAATGATAACTTATTTTCTTAAGTAGTTAAATAAAAACCCTTCCACATTTTGGGAAGGGTTTGATCACCGATGCACCTTGTATTCAATCGTTTCTTATTAGTAGTGAACAACACTCCACATGCACCGTATGCGGGAACATAGGTTAGTTGGCTGACATTTGTTGAAGTAGACTAAAGCCTTGATTTATAAGGGTTTTCTATACTATAGTCTGGATCCGTTGGGTTGTCGTTTGATCGCTAATGACAGCTTTCGTCCCCACTTCGTCCCCAACTTACCCAAATCAACTCTATGGATAGAGTAGCACGATGTATTGTCGAATTGTAGTAATCAAAAGGGAAGAGGCATCTCATGAGATTCCTCTTTCCCTAACGAACAAAGGCTGGAAGCCTGAAACATACTGAATCCGGGGTTTTACAGCGTGCACTAGAATTGCGTAAAGAACTAGCATCGCGAAGCGTGGAGCAAATTATTCGTATCTTAGAGCTTGAAGGGCTGGCGGAACCTGGTGTGCTTAGACCGCGTACCGTTTCCCGCTATTTCCAGGAGCAAGGGCTGGAGTCCTAAAGACGTACGTCGGGAAGTAAAAAAAGCCTTTCGTCACTTCGAGCATGATGCGGCCAACGATTGCTGGCAGGCCGACACGAATCACTGGGGGTACATTCCGGATCCAAAGGACCCCAGCAAACGGAAGAAAGTATACTTGATCGCGATCATGGATGACCACAGCCGCAAAATGATGCATGGTGAGTTCTTTTATGAAGAGAGGTATCCACGACTGGAGCGCTGCGTGCAAAAAGCGGTGCTGAAGCATGACGTACCCCATATCTTCTTCTGCGATAATGGTTCTGTTTACAGCACCAAGCAGTTCAATATTATTTGTGCCCGAATGGGCACCAAGCTTATCCACGCCAAGCCTTACTCGCCAGAATCCAAGGGGAAAATTGAAAAGCTTCCGCTATGTAGATTCGATCTTTACTGATGAAGCGCATTTACTCATTAACCAAGGCAAAATTACGACCTTGGAGCAGCTCAACATCTACTTTCATTCGTGGATGGAGTCTTACAACAACCGTGTCCACCGTACGACGAAACAAACGCCGAAGCATAGATTTGAAGCAAGTAGTGAATCTATTCGCCATATGACAGCTGAAGAACTGCAAACCCTGTTTTTATGGGGGGAAGAGCGATCGGTGCGTAAAACATCCGTCGTTGAGATTGAAGGCAACGTCTACGATGTTGACACCTCGCTCAAAGGGAAGAAAATCCAGGTTCGATACAACCCATTTGATCTGTCGATGATTCAGATATGGAATGACGTTCGCTACGAGGATGCGAGATCGGCTGAACTACGTAGCCAGAAGCATTCTAAACTCCCCGCGGATCAGGAAGAAGCACAGACAACAGCCATAGGTTCTAACTATTTAGAGCGTCTAAAGGCAGAGCAAGAAGCGAAAAAGCGCAAAGAGCTTGGGACGACAAGCTTTGCTAAGCTCAAGGAAAAGAAGAAGCGGGGTGATTTGCCATGCTAGCCTTCTTCGGGATGAAACAAGCCCCTTTCACACGAGAGATTGCGCCGGAGCAATTATTCCACTCCACCAGCCAAAAGGAAGCGATGGCGCGACTAGAATATGCTGTTCAGGAGCGTCAAGCCTGCATGTTAACCGGAGAAGCCGGGATGGGCAAAACGACCATGGTGCGCGCTTTTGCCAAACAGCTTGAATCCTCTCGTACGCATTACGAATACATTTATGATTCAGCGCTTACTCCCAAGCTGTTCTACCGAGAAGTGCTAGAGAGGTTCGGCATGAACGGGGCATCGCGTCCGACTGTGCTTAAAAGACAATACCAGACTTGCTTACTAGACTTGTATGAGCAAGACTAGAAAACAACGGTCATCGTTATTGACGAGGCACATCGTCTTTCAGAAACGATGATGCAGGAGGTTCGATTTTTACTGAATTTTAAAGAAGATTCCATATCACCACTGGCTTTAATCCTGATCGGACAACCTAGCTTACGCAACCAACTCAAGGCGAGACATCTGGATGCCATTGATCAGCGGATACAAACGAGATACCAGTTCCAAGGGTTCTCAGAAGACGAGGGCTTACATCCAGCACCAAGTCAGGGTTTCTGGATCGATACAGGAGATATTCTCGGAGGAAGCGTTGGTCGCGATTCACCAATTTGGTCATGGTGTGCCTAGAAAAATTAATACCTTGTGCAGCCAGTCACTATTAGATGCGTTCGTGCGTGAAAACAAGATTGTTGGTGAAGCGCATGTCCGCCGCGCTATGAACGAGCTGTAATTCCCGACACACATCTAGGCTGGATACTGTCGGTCAGTGGCAGTGCGGGTGACCGTGCGTGAGTTGCTACGTCAATGCCTCTGGCCATTCATCCGACAAGAAGACTGGCTGCAGACAGTATTTTCGTATTTAACATTAGAAGTATAAAATTCCTGTGACAAGAATCTTTCTTTAAAACCCTCTTCAACATCAAAATTATAGATAAATCGTGGAATAAGTAAGAAGGTAAGCGCTTTAATATTACAAATATTATACAAGCCCAAAAGTGCACTCATCTGTGTATTGAATATACAATCTACCCATAAATCATTGTAAGGGATTAATTCTAGTACTTCTTTCAAAATTATTACCCCACTTCATGTAATATAGTCTTAGCAAATATTGAATGAATATATTATTTAGGTTACTACTTAGGTATCTCTAGAAGCTAAATTGGCCCTTAAAAGCAGAAGTGAGTGAAGAAAGAATCGGAAGGTTTTGTTTGCGGAACGTAGCGATTATACTGCGGATACGAGCAAATTGCATTGCATTAGATAGCGTTCGATAGGAGCCAGATACTTTTATTTTAATTTTCACCATGCGAATGTCACGCTCGGCTTGGTTGTTATCAAAGGGAACGTAGGCATCACGAATAAAGCGAAGAATGGCTTCTTTGTGAAGCTGAAGTCGCTGCCCCAGATTTGCTGCTTTGCTCTTTTTCTTTCTGCCCGCTGGACGTACGTGTTCGGTATGTTCTCCAGTAGCCCATTCTTTCTGCCCTTCAATAAGAATGCCATCATAACGAGCTTCCATTGCTTGGAGCACCTCTTCTTCGAGCGCTACTCCTGCTGTGCGAGCTTTCTTCACCACTTCCCAGCTCTCTTGAAGAAATGCTTTCATATCAGTCGCCCAAGGCTGGTTATCATAGGTTTCAATGCCTATGCATTCGCGTAATAAATGAGCGTTACATAACGCATGGAGAAAGTTGTAGACCTCTTTGAAGTATGTGGCGTAGCAATCATGCACCAGTGTGTTTGTGAATCGAGGCAAGAAGTCCAGTTCCTTTATTGCATTGCTTCCACGGCTTTCATTAACGCCGATCAATGTCCAATCGGAATTGGACATCACATGTAGCCAGTGACCTTTCCTCTCTACGAGCAAGCCCGTTTCATCGGCGTGCACGACAGGGCTTTCTAATAACTGATTGCGAATGACACCTTCGAACGGTTCTAGTACTTCGGACATTCGCTTCATTGTAGTGAGTAAAGTAGCTTCACTAGGTCGATAACCGGTAAGATCATGAAAGAATTGGGAGATTCGCTCAAGCGGAATCATCTGATACATGTTTAAGTAGGTCGTCCATGAGGCAAAGCTTGCTCCATATTGAGTAGGCGCTTTTACCTGGTCGGGGAATGAAGCCTGTTGCAGGGTTTGACAGTTCGGACAGCATTTCTTCTGAATACGATGCTCGGTCACGAAAATGCATGGTTTTGGTAGATCGAACACTTGACGCTTCTCCCATTCAAGTTCCGGTACATCTTCGAGTGAACAAGCACATTGTGAACAGGTGGAAATCGTATATTCGACGATTTCATCAGGTCTGTCCGCCCTTCTTTCCGCCTGGCTTACGTTGATTAACTGGTTTACGCATGCCATCACTGGAAGGCGGTTTGCTGTTGTTTTTCGAGTTTTGACCCAGTTGTCTTTCCAAATCCTTCACTCGGTCTTCCAGTTGCTCGATTCGCTGGGCTTGCTGTTCAATGGTTTGAGTTAACATCGTGATAAAGGCTGCAATTTCTGGATCTCCTTTGCTGATTCCTAAGATTTGCTCTGGCGTTAGCTTCACGATGTAACCTCTTTTCCATTCTCTTATTTGTTTTCAATTCTATCTTAATTTCCAAGAGTTTCATATATGGGTACCTAAGTAGTAACTTATTTAGAGCAGTTGATAGGAATTATCACACATACCTTTCTATCATTATAATGCATTAATTTCAGTATTTACAATATCATCCTTTCCATCATAAATATTGTTTCCATTAGTCAATATATTTCAACTACTTCGCGAAGGACCATTAGATATAATATAAAATGTCTCTGTCAATGTGAGCTTCTCCTCTCAGTATAAGGATTACGAAGTGGAATTTATACATCCGACAACCGCGTCTCAACTCTTGCGTCGTAAAACAGTTTTACAGAAGTCGACTTATACTTCCAAGTGGCCCAATGAGCGCTAGCTTGTTTCCTGTGCGTTGCTCTGCTCTCGGTGCACTTTGCACAGCAATAGTTAAGGACACTTGTGATACCGTGTGGAATGTCGCTATTCGCAGTTTTAGCATTCTTCCTCCAGCTAATTCTAAAAAATGATTTGGTGGAATCTTGGGAGACTGCTCTCCCTTCTGTACCTTCAGTCGATCAGAGATCTGTCATTCGCCGTGGACTAACCAACTGTTATTCGTGTAATTTTCGGATGCTCAGCACTCGTAAACAGCCCTAAGTCCCTTCGATTGCAAATCGTCTACAAACTCGTTATGGCTCATCTTCCGCATCTCAAAACTTAGTACCGCTTGAATAAATTTGTCGCATCAGAATATATAAAACGATTAATTTTCGAGAGGGATAATGTTGTTTTTTATGCTAAATCATGGGATAATAAAGTCAATGTGTCATTTGGAAATGATTGAAAAAGTAATGCACTGCTTAAATAAACTGTTCCTAAAAAGGTTATATCTACACTAGTTGAAGTTAGGAAAAAAACATATTGGAGAGTGTTTAATGTGAACCATAATTTAAAAGATTCCTACATATCCTTTTTTATTGAGAAAGGTCATGCAAAGTTAGATTCAGCATCTGTAATTCCAGTAAATGACCCTACATGTCTGTTTAATACAGCCGGTATGCAACCTATTGTGCCATTTTTGTTAGGAGAGCCGCACCACCTTGGAAAGCGTTTAGTTAACTTCCAGAAATGTTTTCGATTAACTGATTTAGATTCTGTAGGAGACAAGACTCACCACACGTTTTTTGAGATGCTAGGCAATTGGTCGCTAGGTGACTATTTCAAAAAGGAGTCAATTACTTGGAGTTATGAGTTTTTAACAGAAAAACTAATGATTCCAATTGAAAAATTAGCAGTAACGGTTTTCGAAGGTAATGAGTTTGTGGAACGGGATGAGGAATCGGCCCAAACTTGGTTGTCTCTGGGTATTCCTAAAGAAAGAATTTCATACTTACCAGCTGAAGATAATTGGTGGCCTAGTTTGGATCAAACAGGGCCTTGTGGTCCAGATACAGAAATTTTTTATTGGAGCGATACTGAAAACCCTGCACCACCAAAACACGACCCAACAGACAATCGTTGGGTTGAAATATGGAACAATGTCTTTATGCAGTATAAACGTCTTGAAAATGGAGAATTTGTTCCGCTATCTCAAAAAAATGTAGATACAGGTATGGGCGTAGAGCGTGTAACTGCTCTTTTAGCTGGTGTAGATGATAATTACAAGACTGATATCTGGTTACCGATAATAAAAAAGATTGAAGACATATCAAAGAAAATATATGATGATGAAAACTATACAAAGTCAATTAGAATTGTAGCAGATCATATGAGGGCAATTGTAATGATTGCATCAGATGATGCTGGAATTCGTCCATCAAATACAGATAGAGGCTATATTTTACGAAGATTGATTAGACGTATGGTTAGATATATGAATCAACTTGGTGTCGATATTAGCACTGATTTCGAGACGCCTATTGTTGATATTATTGTAAGGCAATTTTCTTCATTTTATGAAGAAGTTCATAGAAATAAAGAACAAGTTTTAGTTGTTATTAAAGAAGAAAAAGATAAATTTGCTAAAACATTAGAAAAAGGTTTAGGAGAGATTAAAAAAGCATTATCCAAGCTTGAAAATGGTATTCTTCCAGGGGACGTTGCTTTTAAATTATATGATACATATGGATTTCCGATTGAATTAACCGAAGAAGTTGCTAATGAAAAGAATATTTCGGTTGACTTGGATGGATTTAGAGAAAAAGTTAAAGAACACCAAGATAAATCAAGGGTTGGTGCAGACAAAAAATTTAAAGGTGGCCTAGCTGAGTCAAATCCTCAGACAGCACGTCTTCATACGGCGACCCATTTATTGCAAGCTGCCCTTAAGAAAATATTAGGTAACGACATTTCGCAAAAAGGAAGTAATATTACAATAGATCGATTGCGATTTGATTTCAACTTTCCAAGAAAATTAACTAGTGAGGAAATACAACAAGTTGAAGATTTAGTTAATGTGATTGTCCAACAGGATCTTATTATTACTCACGAGACAATGAATATTGAAAATGCTTATAGGTCCGGTGCAATTGGAGTTTTTGGTGAAAGTTATGGTGAAAATGTGCTTGTTTACAATATAGGTGATTTTTCAAAAGAAATATGCGGCGGGCCTCATGCTAATTCAACTAGGGAATTGGGTGTATTTAAGATACTCAAAGAAGAATCTATTTCCTCAGGAGTAAGAAGAATTAAGGCTGTCACCCATTCTATTTGAGAAATTTAACTTTCAATAAGATATAAGAGATATTTCTGTATTAAATTAACTAAGTGATGTAAACTAAAAGGAATCATATATGGTGAACTGTAGGCTATCGAAAATTTTCGATAGCCTACAATTACCCACTTTTGAAAGTAGCCTCGTTAATATTGTAATAAAATCGCAAAATGTCCCGCTTGAATAAATGAACTGCCTTCAAGATAATCATCTTTCAAACTTAAATCCCTATAAACGACATAACGAAAACCCTGAGGCAGCTTTTCAGCCTTCGCAATTGTCGATGACGATTAAAATAAAATGAATCTTCAATTAATTTTTATAATTCTTGATAAAGTTTTCAGATAGTATAGGGGTAAAACCATTCGATTTATTATATAAGAAAAGTTCAACCTTAAGTCCGATTACTCTTTACGCTTTCTCCTCTAGATATAAAAAAGAACCCCCTAAAATGACCGAGAAGTTAACTCCAAGGTAACATTAGAGGGTGCCGTTACGAAAACACGCAGGTTCCACAAAATCTGAATATCACAATAATAGATCTTTCAAGTACTTTCTGACAACGGTTTCTTTATTTATTTTTTCGAATAATCCAAAAAATACAATCATCAGAGAAATTTTCAACTTCAATTGATTCCTTACATATCTCTGATCTTAGTTTACATTCTACAAGTTCAAAATTAGACTTAAGTATACAAGATACGATTTCTTCGTAAGTAGGAGAATGAATAAAGATTTCTGAATTAGTTTTATTTATTATGATATCTCCAAATTCAAAAAGTCGGTCATCTTGAATTCCTTTATCCCATTTCTGTTTTTCTTTCTTCCAGAAAGAAAGGTACTTTTTATCATTTCTATTATGAGTGGTAAAAATTAAATAACCTTTTGGTTTCAAAACTCTATTTATTTCTTTTAGCGCTTGAGTTCGATTTTCAATTGTAGGAATATGCATTAAACCATTAAATGAAAATAGAGAAAAATCAAAAGATTCATCATCATATTCTAATTTTGTCGCATTTCCAGTGTGAAATGGTATAGAGTAATTGTGAAAATTATTAATTTCATTAGCTCTAGTAATCATTTCCTCTGAGAGATCTACACCAATTAAATTTTTGTAACCCATTTTAAACAACGAAAAAGTTGTTCTTCCTGTGCCACACCCTATATCTAAAATATCTCCCGATTTATCAAAATATTTTTGAATTAACATACATTCGGATGTCCAAAGCCCAACTAGGCTAACTGCTTCATAGTAGTCGTTTACAATATTTTTATTATTAAATTGATGAGTTAGAAATTGATCATCAATACGCATATCCAAGTAACCTCCTTCTACCGCAAATATGAGTTATAGTACTATCACTTATAAGTAATTGTATTATCTGCATCCATTACTATGTTATACGGAACACCAAAACGATCTTGAAGGATATACATTAATTCAGTTGATCCCATTCCCGAATTTACTTTCAAAAACTTTTTTGCTGAGTCTATATTTTTTTTATAATTATTATAGTATTTTTGTAAGTAACATTGTATATCATTAATATATAATTTATAAGAAGGATCCTGCATTACTAGAACTTTAGTTATATCATCGAATAATGAAGACTTATTATATTTTGCGATATTAATGACAATTTTCTTTATCAGAGATTTTAATATATATCCTTGTTTTTTGTTTCCTGGAACTATTCCTTCTTCTACGAGTTTTTTTATTCCCTTCATAAAAGACAAAATGTATTTTGCATCTTCTTTATTTAATCCTAAGCTTATTACTCCCAACAGGTTTTTTTTGTTACTCTCAAAATTAAAATAATCAATACCGTTTTTATATGATAGTAACCTTTCAACACCAAAACCAATATCAATATATTGTTTATTTATAATGGGATTATTAATAATAATAAAGTTACCCAAAGCTAAATGTCTATCGCAATCACAAAAAAAATCACACGAATCATTACACTTTGGTCTATTAGGGTGAATATATGCTAAGGACATACCTACTCCGTAGAAATCATAACATTCTCCATATTTCCAACGTACAGTGTATTTATCTGTATTTTGATCCAATGTATAATAGGGCCTTGAGATAGTCTTTTTCCAAAGATCAATTAGCATGCCATCTTGTGAGTGTATTACCGCAAAAAGATTATCCTCTGGAATATTCCCGACTTCTTTAATAAAATTTATCCAATCCTTCATTACTCGATTAGCTTCTGTAGCTAAAGATGCTACACCTAACATAGTGAACATCATATAATCTGTCATATTGTTTCTAAAACATTGTTGTACGATAGCTGTGCTATCTAAATTTTCCCCAACTTGTATTTCTTCCTTAACTCTTGCAATAGTTGAGTTTATAAACAATAGTGTTGGATCATCAGTTATGATGGAATCATCGTCTAATATTGAGTAATTCAAACTTTTGTAGTAATTTGTGAATTTTAAAACTATTTCTTCTACTTCAATTATCACTTTATTGAACCTCCTTTAAAGGAATGTTCCTCCTCAACTAGCAAATCAAATATAGTTTGAAGATTAATCCGACAGCAACTAATCTATACTTATGATGTCTATTGTTTAGGTCATAAGAAGAAAGCAAAGTTTCAAACTTTGCTTTCCATCCTCTTTGAAAGAAAGAGAATACGTAAAAGAAAAGAAAAAATTTACTTACTCCATCATTTCTATTTTTGTCCTATTAGTAGATAACTTAATGGTACCATACCTTGATGCTCATCGAGTTTATTGTAAATCCCTGCGATGTCATTCGGTAATTCCTTAAACATTTTTATAGAGAAATTATTCTCAATAATAGCAGATACAATATCTGAAGTCTTATGCATAAACCAGCAATTTTGCTTACCATGATCATTCGTATGCCCTATATAGTCTAAGCTATTAAAACTGTATTGAGCACCTGAAAAAAAGTAAGGCCGTATTATTTCAAACTGGGATTTTTGTAACTGTCTATCATCATTAATAATTTCTGTTATTGGGTGCATATCATAAATAACCAGTTGTCCATCTTCAGCTAGCCAATGAAACACCTTTTGAAATAGTAAATCTAAATCATGAAGCCATCGAAGTGAGCCAGTTGTAAAAAGGACTATATCAAACATGCCTTCAAACTCTACAGACTGTAGATCATAAATATCACAGTTATAAAATTTGACTTCTTCAATTGCTTCAGAAGTGTTAATTCTTGCTTCTTCAATACTAAGGCTAGAAATGTCTACACCAACGCATAGATTTGCTCCATTTTTTTTTAGCGCAATTAGTTCGAGACCATTATTACAACAAATTTGTAATATTTTTTTCTTAGAGAAATTAACTTTATTATCAAGATTCGTTAACACTAACTCAGGAAATACTTTTTCCATTTCGTATTCTAGTTTGATCCCTTTTTCCTGCCGGGCTTTTTGGTGCAGTGTGGTAGCATACTCCCATGCCTCTTTATTTATTTCTGAATACTTTTTATTTTTGTCCATGTTTATTTTCTCCTGATCAGAATACCATTGCAGTATAAATAGTCTAAGTTCATGTGAATAAATGACTTTATAGCATCTTCTGGTGTTTCCACAATTGGCTCCCCTGCAGCATTAAATGATGTATTTATTAGCATGGGGATATTTGTAATGTTCATAAATTCTCTTATAAGACTGTAATAATTCAAATTAGACTCTTTTGTGACGAGTTGAATTCTCGAGGTTCCATCAATATGAACTACTGCTTTAATTAACTCTCTTTTTTCTTCTTTACAATAGGAAACTTTAAGCATATACTTGTCCATATATTTATCAATATCATTAAAAAATAGGTGTGCAAACTCACTTAAAACAGAAGGCGCAATCGGTCTAAAAAGTTCTCTCCCTTTTAATGTATTTACTCGATCTCTTATCTCATCAAAACGTGGATCAGCTACAATACTTCTATTCCCAAGGGCCCTTGCGCCATACTCACTCTTTCCATTATAAAAACCTATAATATTGCCTTCTGATATTAATTTTGCAGTTAGCTCAAATACATTACCTTCTTTACAATCTACAATAGATACATCCGAGTTGAATTTTTCAATTATTTTCATACTAGCGTCTTTGTTATAATTTAAGCCTAAATACATGAATTCATCATATGTCTTCTTAGGCATTAATACATTATTAGACATATCAGACTTTAATATACTGCAATAGATTGCATTACCTAAGGCTTGTCCTGGATCGCTCGGATAAGGAGGAACGAATACATCACAGTTTAAATTAGTTTCGATTTCTCTATTCATAATTCCATTTAGAGCGATCCCACCAGATATACAAACGTTTTTTATTCCTGTGAGTTTTTGCAAGTAGTCAATTTTCTTTACTGACCATTTATTTAGTTGACTTTGTATAAAATATGCCAAGTTTTTATAATCGCTTGATTCTTGAAAATCCTTGTTGTTGCCTTCAACTATACTAACATTATTCATTTCGAAAAAATTCCAGATATCATTGAAGCTATCATATGTTTCTTTTATGTTTGAGTATAAACTACCATCTTCATTCATTCCCCATAAATCTAGTTGCTCATACTCTTTGGGAAGAGTACCATATGAACTTAATCCCATTGTCTTTCCTACATTTAAATATGAGCCATAGCCCACATATTCGTTAAATTTGTTATATGCTTTTCCAAATGCAACCGATCCAGGCGCAGCAAAATCTCTTCCTATTAAAACTATCTCATTTCCTTTCGCCCAAAAATAACTATTCCTTTCACAGTAATTGTACATAATGTTTTTTGACTCATCATTTTTCCCGAAAAGTAAGCTACCCTCATTATCTGCGACCACTATAATAGCTTCATCGAATGGCGATAAGTAATATGCAGCACATGCATGTGAGAGATGATGTGAGCCTAATACAACTAATTTTTCCGGTGTGCTTTCTATTCCTATTTCCTTTAAATGCAATTTAATCATTTTTTCTCTCGGAATCATAGCATTTCCATAAAAACTGATGCAAAAATAATCAATATCTTCAACCGTTAGATTATTCTCGATTAATATGGCTTGTAATGATGCTTTAAAACCACCTTCATCTTTAATTCTTGAAATTCTATCTTCAGCTAGTGCATTCTTTATTTTACCATCGATTATCAGGGCACATGAACCGGAGTTTACTGTCATCATTGACGAATCAAACTGTGAGTTTATTCCTATAATCTTCATGTTATTCTCCTTAAAATTGGACTTTGAGCAAGCTATACTTTGTTAAATATGATTAAATAACTTAGGTACTTTAACTTGTGATTTGATTTTAAGTAGCAATTATAAATGTTTCAATTAAAATAGTTCTACCCATCTATTGGGATAAATACTTTTTCTGAATCTTAATACCAGAACACTATATCCCTGATATTTCCTTAATTCATTACTCATCATTTTGATATTATATAGTCTATTAAAGATTGCATCTGATACGTTTTTATCCTGAATGTTTAATCTTTGGACTGCTGCAGCGGTACTGCAATTACAATAATATTTAATTTCTTCAATAGTTTCAGGTTCAATACTGTTTTTATCTTCATATATTATTTCAAATTTATTATACATTCCCATAATTTCTTTATAGCTTTCGGTGGTTGGTCTTATTCCAAATACGGACTTTGCCCTATCTAAAACTTCATCTGGAACTTCACTTGTTACAAAGAATGGAGAGGCGAGGATATATCCACCATCATGTAAAAACTCAATGCAGCGATCCATCATTTTCTGCGGATCAGGGAAGAACTTCAATCCTCCACCTATTAGAATATGGCTAAATTTTTCATCTGATTGGAATTGATAACCATCGCACTGAACATACTCTATCCTAGAATTTGGTGAAAAGGTTTCCTTATTATAACGTGCACTTTCAACTGCGTATGGAGATAGATCAAAACCTATTCCACTACAATTAGTTAGGGTTGCTGTTTCTCTTAGTTGAAATCCTGTAGTACTTGCAACCTGCAGTAGTCTAGAATCGCTATTTACTTTCCCATAATTAATCCACTTTGAAATAGTAGTAAATGCTCCAGGTAACACATTCCACTGATTAATAAATCCTACAAAGTCTGTATATCCCAGTTCATCAATAAATTTTTTTGTTATCATAATTATAGCTCACTCCTAATATTAGTATATTATTTAATAATTAATGTCTTTACTTTTCCTGTTTTAGGATCTGATAAAATTTTATCAACAATTTCGAAGGTTATTATTACATCATTACCTAATAATTTTCTTAACTCCTTTTCATAAAACATAATTACTTCAGATTCTTTATCTTTATTTCTCAAGTTAAGTACCAATGTCATAGAAGATTCAGAGTCTTTCACAATTTGATATTGGTCAATAATATATTCATTGCTTGTCTGATTAACTATATTTGTAAGTGAAGATATAAGAATCGCATGAATTGTTTTACCACCAATAGTAAAGAATTCAACTGATCTACCTTGTTTCAATAAAAGCGTATACTCCTTCCCACATTTACATTTTTCATTTGTAACAAGTCCAATATCCCCTATTCTATATCTAACTAATGGCCAAGATTTGTTGGACATGGTGGTAATAACAAGTTCGTTATCATTTATCTTATTATTATAGATAGATTCAACAAATACATCCTGATCAAAAATATGAGAGTTATTGTAATTACAAGTATACGCTATAGCCCAAAACTCACTTGATCCGTAATGATTTGCAACAGGTGAATTTAATGTGCTCTTTAGCCAATTAATAGTTTCTTCAGAAATAAACTCTCCAGTGACCTCTATTAATTCAAATTTGTGATTTAACAGATTATTCTTTTCAACTACGCGAGCTAAATTTACAATAGATGAAGCTGGACCCCAAATGAACTTTGGTTTGAACTTTAATATTTCATTCCAGTATTGCTCTAGCTTTTCCTCACTTAAATCAAAGGATGATAAGTATAATTTATTTTCTTTGAGAAATATGGAATCTGTAATAATGGAGTCTGAATATGTCCTTACAGCATAGAATTGTGCCATTTTGTCTAGAGGTCTAAGTGATGGTGCTATAGACCTTCTTGCCCTCCATAGTTTTTGGGCATAGATTAAACTTTCAGCCTTAGATTTATAGCAAATTAATTGCAATCCCTGAGTACCACTTGTAGTTTCCACTTCTAATGATTGAACATCTACTGTATTAGAAATAAACTTCTTAGAATCATTGTTAATGCTATCCTTTTTTAAAATAGGTAGTGTTTTAAAAAAATCGTATGTGAAATTATCTAAACTAGGCAATTCTAGTTTAATAAGTTCTGAATAATAAGGTACTGTATTAATACAATGCTTCAACATTTCATATAATTTACTTTTTGAATGGTCAAAGTATAAATCTTCCATCAGCATTCTCCTCAAAGTCTTTCCATATTTGTGACTCCATAGGACCTTCGCTTCCTTGGTACTTACCATTGTAAAGTACAATATCCCCTACCGTTTTCCAAAATGTAACTTGACCTATAGGCATATTTCTATACACCTTCAATGGTTGAATTACATGTATCTGCAGAGTCCATTGGTTTATTGAACCGATATCGATTAAGTCTGCAGTGATATGTACAAATAAACCTAATCTTCCGGTAGAAGATCTTCCTGTCATAATAGGTACATATTTTGTGCTCCCCATTGTTTCCAATGTATAGCCTAGATAGAGTTTGTCAGGAAATAACACAATTCCTTCGTCGGGGATATTTATTATTTCTACTTCTTGTTTCTCCTTTGGATCTATTAAGTTATTTTTATACACCTTCAGATAGTCACCCAAATGGAAATTGTAAGAATTCGGATTAATATTGTTGTTGTCAAATGGTGAAATGTAGATTTCCCCAATTTTATGTTTGTTGCAAATCTCTTGACCAGTGAGAATCATTACACCACCTCCAATGCTAACTTATTATAGAATTCGCTTATATGGGGTTCATTGTATTTGTGATATAAACCATTGTACAAACTGGTTTCTCCTTGAACTTCCCAAAAGCTGACTTGACCAATTTTCATGTATGCATAGACTTTTAGAGGTTGAACTGTGGTTAATTCAAGTGTCCAACAATGTTTGGCTCCAAGATGACCAAGAGGAGCAGTAATTTGGAGAAACAGACCTAAGCGCCCAACAGAAGATCTTCCTATTAATTGAGTTACGTAGTAATCACTCCCTATCTCTTCAACCGTGGATCCCAAATATAATTTATTGGGCACTAAAACCAGACCTTCTTTTGGTATTTCTATCCTCTTAAAAGAAGTTTTTTGTTTTGAGTCAATAACGCCATTTTGCAATTCATAAATTATTGGTGCTAACCTATAGTTATAGCTATTCGGATTAATATTCTCTCTAATATACGGTGAAATGTGTATTCGTCCACTTTTTACTTGCTTTTCTATTTCTAATCCAGTGAGTATCATTTTACAATTATTCCTTTCTAAGTTATGATGATTGTCTTAAATCATCAATAAGCTCTCCTTTTTCTAAAACAATAACTCTATTACAGTAAGATATCGCTGATTTACTATGGGCAATTGTAATTACTGTTTGATGTTGATTTTCACGAATTGAATTAAGCACTTTCTGCTCAGATTTACCATCTAGATTTGATGTGGCTTCATCTAGCATTAGTATTTTTGCCTTTTTCAATAAGGATCGTGCAATTACAATTCGTTGCTTTTGTCCTCCAGATAATTTAACACCATTCTCTCCTATGAATGTACCGTATCCCTCGGGGAAATCTTTTATTTGATTATGGATATCCGCCTTTTCACAGATTGCTTCAATTTCTTCCTTACTTGCTTTTGAA
Source organism: Paenibacillus baekrokdamisoli (assembly GCF_003945345.1). Lineage (GTDB taxonomy): Bacteria > Bacillota > Bacilli > Paenibacillales > Paenibacillaceae > Paenibacillus_Z > Paenibacillus_Z baekrokdamisoli. The sequence goes on from NZ_AP019308.1 coordinate 4,417,759, forward strand.
TTTACTAACATAAGATTTTCTGTGATTGAGAGATTAAAAATATAACTTTTTTGCATAACAACTTCCATCTGTTTATAAAGATACTGTGGCTCATATTCTTCAAGAGGAATACCATCGATATATACCGTACCTTGAGAGGGTGTGCAAACTCCACTCATTAGTTTGAGTAAAGTACTCTTCCCAGAACCACTACTTCCAACTATTGCAATTTTTTCGCCCGGTGAAATAGTTAAATTAATATTTTTAACTCCTTCATTAGTTTTTTCATCATAAATAAATGACACATTTGACAATCTGATCTCACCTTTAAACTCTGATTGAACTTTACGCGAATGACTTTTAGTATTAATTTTTAATATTTCCAACACTCTTTTTATACCAGACGAATCTTTCTGTAGCTCTATATCAAGATTGTTTATACTATTTATTCCAGTAAAAAATTGTTCGTAATATTTCATAAATATAATAAGACTCCCTACAGTTAGTTCACCTTTGAATATAAACAAACCACCAAGGAAATATAAATTCATACGCGTTATGAAGAAATCCTTAAAAGCTATAAAACTTCGATTTCCATACCAGTACATTTGTCGTTTAAAAAACAACCTGCTAAGAACTTTCCAATGTCTTGTAAAATCAATACTTTGTCTTCTCTCTATTCCAAGAGCCTTAATTTCTTTTACTTTTCTTAAAGTCTCTTGAAGCCAAGCTTCATACTTCCCCCATTCATAACGATAGCTTTCAGATGTTTTTCTCACTCCACCACCAAGCCACCGAACCATCCAAAAAGATAATGGAACCATGAAAAATCCAAATAGGGCTAGTTTCCAATTAATGAATAATAATATTGTTCCATTAACTATAGATAAAATAAAAAAGAATCCGTAATCCAAAACTTGCGAAGTTACAAACTTCTCACATAGGTCAACATCCTCATTTATACGGTTTTTTAAGTCCCCTCCTGAATATTTAGTTTTCAACAAAAAATCAAAATTCATTATTTTTTTCCACAGAGATTTCCTTAGATACAATGAAAATTTCATGCTAAATCTATTGGAATATTGCATCTGAAAATATTGTAAGAGTGTCTCTACTAAATATATACATATAAAACCCATAGTAATAACTAATAAAATAGAGGTATCATGTTTTATCATTACTTCATCAATCAAAAGTTTAAATAAGTAGGGAGAAGCTATTCCTGTGAGTAATAAGCCTATTTTCATACAAGCAAGAATAGAAAGATTAAACTTGTGCATACGGAGAAATTCACGAAGAGAGATTAAAGTATCAAATCTAACCCGATCAAATAATTTCTTCATTGAGACCTCCTTTGGAAACATAATTATCGTTAAAGATCTTGGCGTATTCAGTACATTCTCGGATGAGATTTTCATGATTACCAACTGCTTTTATACTTCCTGCATGTAAAAATATTATTCGGTCTGCTTGCCGAATGGTCGACAATCGGTGAGCAATCGTTAGGGTAGTCCGATTATGACTAAGCTCATGCAGAGCATTTTGAATGATCATCTCTGCATCACCATCAAGTGCCGAGGTTGCCTCGTCAAAAATAAGAATTTTGGGATTTTTCAGAAAAATTCTAGCGATAGCAATGCGTTGTATCTGCCCTCCTGAAAACTGTCGTCCTCCCTCCCCTACTTTGGTATTTAATCCATCGGGTAAATTATCGATGAGATCCTTTATATTTGCTCGCTCTAGAGCTATTAATATTTCTTCTTCAGTAGCATTCCGCTTTGCTAACTGTAAGTTGGATTTTATAGTACCATCAAATAAAACTGGTTCTTGCATTACAACCCCAACGTTTTGACGTAAGGAACGAACTGAATACTTATTAATGTCAATTCCATCAATCTGAATTGAACCATGATTAGGCTTATAAAATCTAAGAAGAAGATTAATTAGAGTTGACTTGCCTGATCCACTCACCCCCACTAATGCTACGCTTTCATTGGTACTCAGAGTCAATGATAGTTCTGAAAGTATATTTATTTCAGGTTCATAACCGAAGGAGATATTATTAAATTTCACTACTCCTTTTGATACCTTTAACTGTTCTCCATGCTTTTCTTCCTCTTGCTCTTTCCACAACTCAAATATTCTTCTGATTGAAACACGATTTTGTTGAAATCTTGTATTGGCCCCACTTAAGCTATTTAATAATGAATTGGCTTGATTGAAGTACTCTATTGTAGCTATAAATGCACCAACGGTAAACTTCCCTTTTATTATTAGAAAGGCTGAAACAGTATAAAGAATTAGATCAGAACATAGTGAGATGAACGTGATAATTCGATTAGATGATAATTCAAGAAAATTATTTTTATTTTTAAGAGGAATTAACTTAGATAGCAGAACAACAAATTTCCGTGTGACATTTCGTTCACTTGCTAATAGGTGAATATCTCTCAATCCATTAAAAATTTCCAATACCCAGCTAATCGTTTTACCATACTCTGTTCTGTATAAATCTAAATTCCGCTTAATATACCTACCAAATAACATAGAAATGTAAACCGATAATGGGACAATTATGAACATGAGTATCGCAAGACGATAATTCATTATCGTGATCAAAACAATTGCAGTGAGTAGCCTCAGAGAATTAGCAATTGCATAAAAAAAGTTCCAGTGTAAAAAATTCATGAATTCCTCTGAGTCATTATTGATCAGAGTAATAATGTTACCCGTTTGAGAATCTTGAAACCAACTTGTTTTGATTAAAAATATCTTTTCAAAAATCTTTTTTCTTATATCGAATAAGAAGCGTGTCATAAGATATGACCACACCGCATTTAAAATTAAATGCAATGATTGTTCGTTCAGGTAAATAAGAACGTATACCAATATAATATGAACAAATATTTCTTTATTATGATTGTAAAAGGCCTCATCGACTAACATGCCGAATATATATGGATATAACATGCCTACAAAGGATGTTACTACAACACACAGAAAGAGGTTAGTTAGGCTCCATTTATATGGTTTGGCTAACTGCAAGATAATTTTCAACTCTTGTTTTAATCCCACTGTTAATTCTCCTATCTAAAAAAGAAAAGTAATACCACGACTATCAATAACGTAGAGAAAAGGGAAAAAACAGGAGTTTTAACTGCGATAAACATAATGAACTTTTTAATACCATCTTCACCTCTTAAATCTTGAAATTTGACATTGAATGAAATAACTTTTTTTTAGTAACTTCTTATAATTTAATTTTAGCCTCTCAAATATTTAAACGATGAATTTTCAAGTTCATATCAGTTGTAATTTTAAATATCTATTTATAATACAAAACTTGTACTAGAGAATTCGAGAATCAAGATTAAATACTTGCCCACTAATTCCATTAAACATGTCTGAAGACATATAAAGTATAAAATTCACTAAATCATCTAAAGAAGGATCAAGATTAAGGACACTTTTATCGATTGCTACTTGCCTTTTAAACTCATCATGACGGTTTAGATCAGTTGGAATAAACCCAGGACACAAAGCATTAACACTTATATTGAATTTCCCTAATTCTTTTGCGAGTGCTTTTGTAAATCCAATGACTCCTGCTTTTGAAGCACAATAATTGGTTTGGCCTTCACTTCCATGTTGTCCTTTCAACGAGGTAATATTAATAATCTTTCCAGCTTTTTTTTTAATCATCTCTTTCGAAAATACTTTTGAGCAATAGAAAACACTACTTAGATTAGTTGCGACAATATCATTCCATTGCTGATCAGTCATAAATGAGATGAGGTTATCACTACAAATCCCTGCATTATTAATAAGTACATCAATTTTCCCAAAAGATTGAATTGTTTTTTCACAAAGAAGACCCACTTGTTTTATATCTCGAACGTCAGCTCTAATAGCAATACATTTGGGAGTAATCGAATTAACTTCAAATAATAATTCTTCAGCACTTGCTTGATTTTGATAGTAGTTTATAACAATATTCGCACCTTCGGTTGCAAATTTCCGAATAAGCTCTCTGCCAATGCCTCTAGAGGATCCCGTTACAACAATCGTCTTATTCCTCACATCTATAATCACTAATATCCCGCCTTAATTTTAGAGGCTAATAATCTTGGTTTTAGAAGCGTTTAATTTTCCCAGTTTTTGTTTTATTCAAGTTTTCAACTATTATTATTCTTGCTGGAACCTTAAATCTCGTTAAATTCATGTGGCAGTACTTATTTATATCATGTTGGATGTTTTTTATATCCTTTTTATCCCCATGAATAACAATTTTAGCAATGGGAACTTCCCCTAATAATTCATGACTTTCTTTAATAACAATTGCTTCTTTGATTAAAGGATATTGTAATAAAACTTCCTCAATCTCTTCGGGATATATATTCATCCCTCCACTAATAATTACATTCTTTTTCCTACCTACTAAATAAATATATTGATCTTGATCGTATTTAGCTAAGTCACCTGTATATAACCAACCATCTTGCAACACTTTACTAGTTTCTCCAATTTGTTTATAGTAACCTTTCATTACATTTTCACCTTTTACAATAATCTCACCAATCACCTCTGCCGCTACTTCTTCGCCATTATGGTTGACGATTTTGACGCTAACATTGGGAAGGGCTTTTCCAACTGAACCTATTTTTCTAAGAGCGTCTTCAGGTAGTAAACAAGTTACCCTAGGAGCAGCTTCTGTCTGTCCATAGGTATGCACAAATCCAATTGATGGAAATTCATCTATAAGTTTCCTCAACTTATCAACGGGCATAATTCCTCCACCGAAGCATATGTAACGTAAAGATGATATATCAAAGCGTTGTTTTTCTTTATGTTGAAGTAATAGAAAGAGAACAGATGGAACTGTCGTGAAATTTGTGATTTGTTCTTTCTCCACTAGTTGAAGGAATTGTTTTGGCGAGAACATGGTATGTAAAATTACAATCGTTCCACCCAAACAAAGGTGCGTTAAAAATTGAGCTGTATTACAATATCCAAAAAACATTGGCAACTGGACAAGTGAAATGTCATCTGAATTTAGTTGCAATGACTCAATATTGGAATTAATGTTAGATATTAGATTCCGATGACTTAGCATAACTCGTTTAGGGTTGCTCGTCGTTCCAGAAGTATGTAACATAATTGCTATTTGATCTGATTCGTCATCATATTTAAGGTCATCATTATTGTATTGAAGCATTTTCTTATCATTGATTAAAATTATCTCATCCGAATCAACAATTACGATTCGCGTGGCCTGCTCCATGCCAGATAGCATTTCTTTCAAAATATTTAAATTCGAAAAGTTCGTAATTATTAACTCTGCTTGACAATATATTAATGTACTTTCTATTTCAGCCTTCTTTGCTAAAGTGGAAATTGGAATAATTACTTTATCACATAACGTTATCGCAAAATAGGAAACAGCATATTGAATTGAGTTTGGTAAAAATATGGCTATATGATTCGAGAAAGTTGTTAATGGTTTTAATCGGTTAGCCAAAATACTTGCTTGATCAAGTAATTGATCATAAGAAATGGTTTCATTTCCAAATATTATAGCTGTTTTATTGTTTCCCCTTTGCCTTAACACTATATCTTTAATTAACATCTGAATCACCTTTCTATATAAGTCAGAAAAATGCTTGTATTTTTTCGATAACCATAACAATTTTTTCTATAGTTTCGAAGTTTTCTAGCAATAGATACTCATCATCAAATGTTATTCCCATTTCTTCTTCTAGTGCGACGATTAGTTGAATCGCTGTTAAAGAATCTAATCCATGTTCCATTAAATTTATATCCATACCCAATGAATCTTTTTTTTTCAATACTTCTAGCACCTTGTTGTGTACAATTTTAGTTGTATCCATTACTTTTCTTTTCCTCCTGCCGCTTTCAAATTACAATATAATACAGTATACTACAAGATATGAACTCCTATTACAATGGATTCTGTAATATCAACTTCTCTTTATTTTGTTAATTTATTACTGTTTATTAGATTCCAAAATTCGGATTTTCTGTTTTCTTTTAAAAGAATTAAATGTTTTCGTAAATTTGCAGACTCGGATTGGGGTAGTTAATAAGATCCTATAGGGTATTCACAAAGTAGCAGGAGTTTGAAATTGAATTTTTTAAAGGGACTCGCTATTCTTCAGGGGGGACCAGAGACTATTCACTTTACAATGCAAAATCGAGTAAGGCGTGCATGAAGCATTCCACATTTTTTTATTTTCATTCAACACTTGGGATGAGGGCTAAATGCCAACGTTTGATGCAGTCAATGTTTAGTACTTACAAATTGCATATAAGGATGTTACTCGATGGAAATATTTTCAGTTAATGATGTATGTCTATTTCCAGAACAGACAAGTTACATCCATACGTCCAGAAATTGTTCCGTATTTATTAGGTGTCAAGGCCACGCTTTATTGATTCACAAGAAAAATTCTGATGATATAATTAACGAAGATTTATTAGTTACTCGTACGTCATTTAGTGAATTAAAAATCCGAGCTAACCATAAACCAATTAGATTGTCAGTACTTATATTTGATGAAAGTATTCTTATGTCAAAGATCAAGAACAATATTTATTCAATTAAATCTATGCCCGAAGAAATAATTAAACTAGCAGATAAACTTATTATAAATAATATCGAAAACGATACCACAGCATTTTCATTTCTTATTAGAGAAATACAATTGCATATTTTGAATCTAAATGAGGATTTTCCTGTTATAAAAAACAAAATTGATCCAAGGCTTATCAAAATAAATAGGTATCTACGCCAAAATTACAAAGAAACTATTACCCTTCAATTACTAAGTGATATGGTACATGTTAATCCTGTATATTTAAGTAATTCCTATTCGCATGTATTTAAAATATCTCCAATTCATCATTTAAATACATATCGTATAAATGAATCAAAAAAATTATTGTGTAGTTTAGAGAAGTCTTTAAGTAGCATTGCTGAATCAGTTGGGTTCTCGTCTTCTTCACATTTTTGTGCTACTTTTAAGCGATACACTTCAATGAGTCCAGCTGAATATAGACAACAACTAAAAATCGAACCAAAAAAAGAACTATTCACGGTCTCAATTGAACTATGACCCGGAAGGTGGGCACTTTGAAAAAAGTGCCCACCTTCCGGTTTTTTGCGTTTATAATGTAGTCTAACAAGACAAGAAGCGAGGTCAAATACATGACAGATAGCAAGAAGTCCTCAAAGAAACGACATCGTTTTACGGAGCACCAGATGGGACAGTTGGAAGTCAATGCCCACGTCCTACACGTTTCAGAAAAATCCATTAGCTATTCGCCTGCTTTTAAGTTAGCTGCTTTAAAGGCCTACCAGCAAGGAAAGACGCCACAGGAAATATTTATTGATGCAGGATTTCAATTAGATGTAATCGGTAGCCGGAAACCTAATGAATGTTTAAAACGATGGCGCTCCGCTCATGCTTTACACGGCGAAGATGGCCTTCTTGAAGAGCGAAGAGGCAAAGGGGCAACGGGTCGTAAACCCAAAGAAGACCTGTCCTTGGAGGAAGAACTAAAGCGTGCTAAGGCACAGATCAAGCTGCTGGAAATGGAGAACGACTTTCTAAAAAAGCTAGAGGAACGAGAGAGGCAGGTGAGAGCGAGCAAACACTGAGCCCCTCAGAATCCTTCGAGCTCATCAACCAAACGATCCGTCTCCACGCTGCTCAGGGGATGACAAGCTATCTATCTAGACTGTCTGAGGTTAGCAAAAGTGGCTACTACCGCTGGCTTCATGCGGAGCAAACACGTCAGATTAAAGAAGTATCCGACGAGCAAGATCTCATCCTCATAAAGAACCAATTTAACGCATTCAACAAAAAGGCGGGAACGCTCGTCATTAAAATGTTCAACGGGGACACATGGAGAATTTCATTAAAGAAGCGAAGAACGGATTTGCTTGCCATAAGATGAGCAGCACCGCATTTGAAACCAATGCAGTTAAATTGCAACTGGCGATGTTGGCGTACAACTTCAACAACTGGTTTCGTCAACTGTGTTTACCCGAGAAGCTAAAACCAAGCCGTATGGAGACGTTACGTACCAAGCTAATTAAAATTGCAGGGAAACTGATCTATTCCGGTCGCTATTGGACATGGAAATTGTGTAGCTCCTGCGTTTACTGAGAACCATTCATCCAAACGCTGAACAATATCCAACGTTTACCAAGGTTTGAGTGACGGTTAGCTCATTCTAGAAAAATATCAAAAGTTACATTCCAGCATAACGGGAAAGTGTGTCCGTTTTCACGTCCATATATTGGATATTTTTGAATCCCTACATAATTGCTTAAGAAATCCGCTAGGTTGCATCTTCTTCATTTAGATTTGAGTGATTTCCGAAGATGAAAACCCCTTTATTTTCCATTTTAACCAAGCAACTCAAGGCTCTATGAATATTTCAGGGGTAAGTAAGCACAGGTTGATTGGGTTATTTTTGAGTATATTCAAATCAATATTAAAAGTAGGTGTATACATTTATTATAGTGCTTATTTATTCGCGTACATTGTATCTAAATATACAGTTGATAAGAAAGCGGAGAGCTTAACGGCTGTCATAAAAGAGTTTTGACGTACTTTGAAGGAATGATAAAACCCTGTTTGTATGACAATAGAAAGATACTTGTCATCGAGAAAGAATTGCAAGGTATCTTGTCTGAGTAGTAGATAATCGGCATATTTATATCTTACCTACTGAATCCTTATACACTTTGATAGTACAGGGTAAGCCTCATACACGGGGAACGTTTGTATACATTGAAGCTCCTACTCAAATAGGTAGTTGAGATAATCAAATCCATTTTCTTTTGCTGATCCCATTACGCTATATAGGATCTCGCTCCAACAGAAGGTTTGATGGAGCGTTAGCCGCGGTTACTTACTAGCTCCCCCCCGTATAATACCACCTTATTCCCACTGGTTGCGGCAATAGGTGAAAGAAAGAAGAGCTACATGCATTCGAAACTACCGTACAGATGCTTGAAGAAGGGAGTTCCGAATGTTCTTCTTTCTCTTTTCGTCACGGTCGATTTCTCCTCAAATGTAATGTCTGTAGTTTACTAGACCACAATTTTTATGTCCAGATGAGTGTAACCGATCCAATATTCAGTTTCATTTCTTAGAGCAACAACAAAAGTTAGTCACCTATATTACATATTTCACGGATGAAACACGCTTCTTCTACCTGTCCGCTTTATTAGTGTTTTCAACAGAAACTTATACTATTTGTTTGATTTTTAATATCAAGTTTTTTAGAATATCCTCTTCTTGTTGTTCTATTTGTTTAATGAGTACACTCAACTTATCCTTTTCATAAGTTCCAAAAGCATTAGTAATATTAAATTTTAGAGTAGAATTAAATACAATAGTAGCTGTCTTTACTAGTTTCTCGCTGTTAATAATTAGATCATCTATGTTATTTAGATATCCCATTTTCGTTAAAAATTTTATTCGTTCTAATAAAGCCGCTTTATGTTCAAGTAACAAACGAAAGACTCTTTTGTCCCAAAAAGTTGTGTTCGCCTTAATGTAGGATAATATATATTCATACACATCTTTTCCATAAGCATCTTGTTCATTTATTGGAATATTAAAGTATTTAAACTGTGCATCATTCTTACCATTTAAAAAGTCTTCCATTTGATTTAATATAAATAAAATATTAAAATGAAAATCTTCCTTTCTAGGAATTATTAATCCTAATGTACTTTGCGATGCATTATCCTTAGTTGAGCAAAATATAAATCCATCGCGAAAATTATCATAAGATACCTTTTCGGTAACAAATTGACCTTCTCTGTTATACGCTACTACATTAAGTATCTTTTCATCATCATCATAACCTATTACTAAAATATCATGAAAAAAACTTTCTGAATAATAGGCCCACCTGTTCGGTAAGAAGTATTCGTTGATATATGTACTCACATAATATCCATGATTCAATGAAACTATAATAAACTGAATCGGATCTTCAGTAATATCTTCTACAAAAGATTTTGTAAGATATGTTCTGCTTAAAAAAGGGTTTACTAATGATGAAAAAACTAACTTATGATCTTCTAAGTTTAAATTTTTTTTAGGGCAACACAATTGTATATAGTTCATATGATACCATGGTATTGACTCTTCTATCGTTGACGTTATTCCTAATTCACAGCCTATATAGTTAAATGTCCTAATAGGAGGAACAATAAAAGGGAGTAGCTTTTTCATAATATTTTCTCCTCGAAAAATGTATTATTCTTAATTTCTACTTTACTTCTGTAACCCAATTCCATCGGAACTAGCGATAACCATCATTACTCTAAAAAATCGATTGGATTACGGATTGCGATTTCACCTGAACCTGACAGCGTTAATGTATTCAAGTCGGGCAAAGTAAAGTGTTGTTGCTTTATTTGACGAGCAGGTCCGTACCGTATGCAAATTGACGAAACTTCGTCCCTGTACTGTCATTTAATTCTAGTAGAACCTGTTCAAAAAGCTCACAAATATATAAAAAAATATCAATAATTCCCAACCAACACCATGCTTTTCCATTATCAATTGCAGTGAATCCTCCAGATTTCATGAATTGGTTCAGATCCAATTATATACAAATAAGTCTCCCCGTACAAGATAGCCTCAACTAATAGATTTATTATTCATTTTGGGATTATTATATCTTGTATCCAATACTATAAAAATTTTATACGAAAAGAGTTAGTATTAGATAAAAACTACTCAGTTTAATTATTTAATAGATGCAATTGATCGTAACCTTTGTACGCTAATGAATATCCTGAATCCGTGACGATCTACGTCCCCGTGTTCTTTTAGTTCTGGATGCTCTTCTAATCAGATCCAGTCGACATCATTGTGGGTAGAATCCAGCCCGAAGCAGAGCCCCCTGTTTGTGAGCGCTCGAATTGGCGTATTCATAAACGGTTTTCAACGGAAATGAAAGTAGAGACGACGTAACTGCGGGAACCAAGGACTGTAACGACCAAAAGCAAGCTTGAAGCTGCGGGCATGCTTCACAAAACGAGCCGAAACGAGCATGAGATCTTGAATGACGGTTCGAATTCGTTGACGAAATACTTTTTTCTTCGTTGGTGCATCAGGCTCTGTGAGCGCAATTTGTCCAATTAAACGAAGCATATTATAAGCAAATAAGCCAAGATGAAGAACAAGGTCATTCGTAGCAAACTTCCCAGAGGGTAGACGTTCGAGATCCAGTTCAGATTTAATCTCACTATGAAACTGTTCACTGGTCGCATGGTCTTTATAGAGGGAAACGATCTGCTCCTCCGAGCACGGAAGGATTGTCAAGAACAGGGCCATTTCAATTTCAGGAACGAGCAGCAACTGTCCATCTCGCTCCGCTGTTCGCTCGGTAATTTGGTAAACGAGCTGAACCGGCTTAATAAACCGTTCCGGCTGAACCGTCATCGAACCGAGATAGACTTTCTTACCCGGGCGGGTTTCTTCACAACGCCCCTCACGCTTTGCGAGTTCGAGCCAATGCTCGGGTTTATCTTTGCGTGGGTTTCGCTTGATGATGAAATCGACTTCCTGATCCAAGCAGAGATTCACATTATCTGCAGCATCGTTACCCGCATCCATCTGTAAGAGTAGTGGTACAGAAGAGATTCACCTTGCATACCGAATGCTTACATCAATGAAGTCATCTGCCTCTTTTTGCACATGCGTTTTGCCTTCACGTAGCTACACGTTTACGCCGTATCCTTCTTGTCCCAGGTAGGCAAAGAATGGCGAGTAACCATCAAAGCCTTTATAGGTACGAGAAACGCCTTCTTTTTTCGTATTTGAATTATCAAAGGGCGAGACATCCAAATCGAGGGGTAAATAGGCTTTCTGTTCGTCATGGTCAAAGGTAATCTGAACAGGTGTAAGTGGCGCTCTTGCTCGTTTGAGTAAATCAGCAGACTCTTCAAGTACAATCTTCTGCCATTGGCCCAAAGGAGCTGCTTGATCAAAACGCTGACGCAGAGTCGGGCTGGAAGTTAGCTTCCGAATACCAAGTGCCTTGGAGAAGAAGGCGTCTTTACGGAAAGGCTCGATATGATCAAAATCGCTTTTACCTTGGCAAAGAAGCCCTAGGTAGGCACGGACGTTATCAGCGTGAGAAATCGTGGGAACGTTGGTGTCACCAACCGAACTTTGAGTCGTTTATTCAAATGCGTATCGGCTAGCAGTTGACCAACTAAGATAAGTCCAGCGCGAGAAGTTAAATAATCACTGGAAGTTTCGAGGGTAAATTTAGTAGACATGAATATTCACCTCACGGGTGAAATGGTATTGCTGAAATCTATCGTTTTCACCAAAGCTATTTTACGGATTCAGGGATTCTTCAATTTCTTGCATATAATCTTCAATAATATCTCTAATTTTTTTTTCATCTTCACAGGTTGAGATTTTACTACTCAGTTCTTTAATGTTGTTGAAGAATCGTCGCCTTTCATCTTTTCGATTTTCCCTAAAATTAAGTATATCGCTTGGCTGTAAATCAATTATATTAATTGGAATAAAGTTATTAATAGTAATACAAGCTAGTTGGGTCTGGGATTCGCCTTCATAGTCTGAAATATTACCATCATGTTGAAAGAAATTTGAACCACACCATGCTTCTGCATAATCTGTGGAAAGGGATATATCATTTCTTTTTGCAATATAATTGGCTAGAAATAGCATGTATATAGACCCTATTTCGTGCGGTACATTGAGCCAGTCTTTATTCTTTGCATCTTTTGCTAAAATTAATTCTCGCAATTTTACGTCTGCTTTGTCTTTGTGTAACTTAATATCATGACTTATGCAGTTCATCCCAACTACTGGAACTTCGCTAATTTTACATAAAGTTGCTATAAAACCCGAAAAACCACTTGACTTTCTGGGATCATCACAATAATTGCGGAGAATACCCTTCCTATCGGGGTATATCCTCTACATATCAGGTGATCTTAAATGAATTCAAAACTGGAAAAGCCCCGCTTTCGCTAAGCGAATGCGCGGGAGCGCCCATTTTACGCACACTCTGGGACAAATTTGATTTTTCGTTTCTCTTATCGCAGTCCGGTATTTCAAAACGTAACGGCGCACCCGCATGGATGCTTTGTTTTCTCTACGTCATCGGTCTAGCTTCGGGCTGCACGGCTGTGTCTCAAATGGCAACCCTGGCTGCCAAGGATGCCGTTCTCCGCGAGATGTTCAAACCGTACAAATTGGCGCGCAGTACACCCTGAGCCGATTATTTACCACATCCTTTGCATGGCGCACCTTTGGGAAAAAGCGGGTAGCCCGTCTCCAGCAGGACGAGGACATGCAACTACGCGAAGGGGACGCGATTAATTTGGATGATACCCACAGCAATCACCCTTTCGCCAAGTACTTGCCCTATCTCTGCTGGCTCAAAGACTCATCCACCAAAGCCTATAGCTGGTGTATGAATGTGATCGTGTTACAGGCGGTTTTGCAAAACGGTCTTGAATACCCGCTCTATTACAGTGTGTGACGTAAAGCCGAAGAAGGCGAACGCAACCTCTCTATGCTTGAGTTGTCCAAACAAATGCTGCTTATGCTGCGCGAGAGCGTCTCGTGCCGGCTAAGGATTGCCATGGATCGTTGGCTTTTGTGTAAGGATTTCTTTGTCTTCCTCATGGCTCCCAACTTTGACTGGGTAACCAAAGCCAAGCGCAACACCGCGCTTTACCTCAAGGTAAGCGAGCCCGGCCGACACGAACGATATCTACCGGTTTCCGCACGTCAATTGATTAAAGAAGCATAAAAATCTCTTGTGATTAAAGGAACAACCGGATTGACAGCTCTAGCACTTGCCGATATCTATATGAAATTACCGTACCCTGATGTTGGACGAAAAGGGCAGCCCACGGTGAAGCATCGTTTCGTTCCGATCGCCGCAGTCGTTGCCATTCGTTTAAAAGAAGATGAGGAATCCACTGCGACGGTCGAGGAGGGGGAAGATTCCCAAGCCACCTATAAGGGAGCCTATTTGATTATTAGCAACCGCCACGATGCTCCGAAAGAAGCGCTTGCCGTTTACGGGAAACGCTGGCGCATCGAAGTGTTCTTCCGAACTGCCAAGCAGGAGCTTGGTTTTGAATCCTGTCATTCTACATCCGAAGCGCATCAGCATGCGCATTTGGAGTTAATTTTCACCACAGAGACGCTCCTTGCTTACGCCTTATGGCAATTAAACAAAGAAAAAACGAGTGAGGAAAGCTGCACCCACGGCGAAATGGTACGCGGCCTCTTCCACACTCGTTGTCAGGTCCGTCGCAGAAACCACCAGGGATCCGAACGAATCTATGTCGATTTTGACATAGAAGCGCTCCGCTTTGCAACTCTTATCTCAGCTTACTGGCCTCTCCAGCTTCTCATCACATGGTGGCCCGTTTATTCAAGCATAGATTCTCACAAATACCAATTAATCTCGTGAACTGCATAAGTCATGCATTTTAGTGGACACTGGTAATACATCCAGATGCAGATCATATAGGTGGTTTGGATTTTTTTGTTCCCATTGCTGCCGTTGCTACCGTTGTCGTCTGCTAGTTCTCTTGTCTGTTTCCAAAAGATGTTTTGATTTTCTTTCCAGCGGAAAATCTCAATCATTTAAATTAGATTCGAGATCACGGAGTGAAGGATCATAGATTCTTTGACTTTGAGATTCATCACCAGATCTTTTATTTTCTCAATATCAGATATTTTTCGAGTGATATTGTACTTCAAGACTACGTTCTTAAGAATTACGCTCTTTTTTTCTATCTCTCTATATTCATTGATAATATCACGTTCCTGAAGAAAATCTCTCTCAAATAAATACTCTAACCGGAAAGACATTAGCTTTTTGTGCTCATAAAGCAAATGGTAGTCTCTTATGTCGAGTTTTTCTAAAGCTGTTTTTTTTCGATCAATTAATGCGATAAATTGATCATATATAGCAACACCGTATATAAACTCGCTACAGTGAATTTTATTACAACGTATCCCACCCTTGTGTGATGAATCTTTGGATTCTACATACTCTTCTAACATTATTTTCAATGAGGAATATTCAAATGAATTAGAATTTTCATTTTGTTGATTATCTTTTATGGCTTGGTATAGAACAATATCATCACAATGGGACTGAAATCTCCAACTTTCAAATTGTACATTTTCAAAACCCTGTACTATTTCAGAAAAAGACGCTTTAAAATTTCCGAAGATACCATCTCCATAGTATCCGAATAAGTTGAAATATTGTTCATTAGAATCATATCCACAGATAAAAATGTCATGGTCATGATGTCTTTTCTTATAAAAATAACTTTTTTCCGATAAATAGTAATCATCAACAAACAAATACACATAATTATTCATATTAATTGTTTCAATAATAAAATCAATAAGGGATATATTGAATTTTTTGAGAAGAGCCCTTTGTATTCTTCTTTTAATCATAAAAGAATTAACTTCACAAATTTCATCAATATCGAAGAAATTTATATCAACATGTTCATCTAATTCTTTCGGACAAGCCAATTGGATGAGTTTATCAACATACCAATGTTTAAATCCACTATGCAGCCCCATGACGGAAAGAGGAAAAGCGGAACCTTGATAACAATTTGACACTGGTTCAGTTAAAGGAAGAAGTTTTTTCATTCATCTCATTCTCCTTGTTGTTTTTTATGAGGCTTAGAATCCGTACAGATTCTAAGGCGGATTTTTTTAAAAATCCTGAATGGTATCGTTTGCAAGAAACTATAGGCAGAGTTGGGATATATTCAATAGTAGGATAAATTGTTAAAACTTACAACTTTTATTATTGTGAAGCAATTCAGATAATCGGATCTAATAGAATTGTCGGGTGGCAAGAACATATACGCTCCGCATGAGTATGAAGGAGGAATCGGAATCAGACAATGTTCTTGTCATCCGACGTAAGCAGTGAACTGGGGAGACCCTCCCCTGCACGTGTTTTTTATTCGCAGACCCGTAAAGAAACGATCTATAAGTTCAAAAAGGTGAAGTGATCCGTTTGCAGGAAGGGAGTCCGAGGGGCTCATAGTACTGAGGAACTGCAGGACAACACAACCTGCAGGAGGGAAGGAGCCCTGCTTTGTTCATGTTTCTTAAGGAGGTACGAGTCAGTGAATGCCCAAGGGCTAACAACACCAAAGGAAAACGTTCAACAACTCCAAGAGAAGCTAGGCCATGCGGCCAAGGGAAACAAGAAGCGAAGATTCCATGCTTTGTATGACAGCAGTGCAGGATCGGCTTGATTATGTTTTCTGCTCAATTGCGCTGCCGAGATGGAAGGAAGTCCGAACTCACGTTGGATATCTCGGCACAATACGTCATTTGCAATGTCACGAAGCCCGTCGCGCCCTTGCAACTCCGCGTGAAGAAAAAGCTTGAAGTAAGCGAGCGTCGTTAGTTTCTTCACGTATTTGTCTTGACCGATTTCATTAACGCTATCTATGAACGTTTCGTACAAATTGGCTCTAACCATTTACCAAATGAAGAAAATAGGGTATCCTTGTCCATGCGTGAAATCCTTTCGGTGGATTATGGACAGGAGCTACCTGTCATTCCATTTGTAAAGGATTTTTTTGTTGCCTGGACAATTAGATACCTGAATATTGTGATTATTCAGATAATATTAATGCAACGCTAGTGACATTCGATAATAAAATTTATGATATTATCATTGTTATTATTTAAAAGCTCCCTTGGAATTGAGAAGGTTTTCTCCATAAAGGATAATTATCACTTTTTCCATCGTAAGAGTAAAAATCAATTTTATATCCTTGTGTTGGCTCATTAAAATGAGTATAGAGTTGGATATAGTTACAATAGTACCAAGGCAGATAATCGCTATAATTTAATAAAATAGATAGGGGGGGCGAGCATGATGTAGTAAACCGATAATAGGTGGAATCATAATCTCTAATTCTGTTTCATTCCTATCCCACTTTCATAGAGAATTAATGACACTCCCAGGCTCTCTAAGCCCGGGCTTAGTAATAAGTAATAGTTGATCCAGCACCGAGCAACATATCTTTTTTGTAATATCGCTATCGTTGCGTTATTGCTGTCACATATAGCAGGTTAAATGTCATCTAAGAATATCATAGTATATACATCTTAAATAAAAAATCATCAATTTCTAGGGATACTGGACGTGTTAATAAAAATACTCCAATAGGGAATATTGCTCAGAAGAATATCTCAATCAAATTAGAAAAGCGAGGGCTCCATGTTTCATCAAAGCGATCGAGTTCAGGAAATGTTAACATCGTACTGACTCTTCAGTGCTTCATATGTCCTCCTATCACTTACAGTGAATGAGGGAATGTGGAGCTTAAACTCTGTAAGACATGAGATGAGTGGAGAACACAATTAACCACTTTATACAAGTGGGTAAGGTTAAATTTACTTATTGTAAAACAGCGAAATCATAATATTAAGAGAGTGTTCCAGAAATAATCTGTCCTAAAAGGATGTAGCATCTTATAATTTCAGTAAAATAAAGGAATCTTTATTTTTGCGAATTTGTTTATTTTTTGGTATTGCAAAAGGAGGAATTTTTTTGAAAAGAGTTGGTGTAGCATCTGCTTTAATTACTGATGATGATGGCAATTTATTAGTCGTTAAAAATGTTAAGGGCGATTCATGTTATTGGAGTCTCCCAGGCGGTGCAGTTGAAGAAGGAGAAACTCTGGAACAAGCAGTAATACGCGAGGTAAAAGAGGAAACAGGATTTAACATTGCAATTTCAGGATTAAGTTCTCTTAGGGAAATGTTCTTCACCCAAACAGGGCACCATGCCTTCTTTGTTTCATTTTTTGCAAAGGTTATTGATGGTAAAATGGATATTCATGATCCAGACAATGATATAGCAGAAGTACGATGGGTAGATATTCAAACTGCAGGGGAACTCATGCCATCCTTGATGGAAAAGCTAAAAATCAATTCCGCTACAAACAAATCCTCGGCCTTTTATGCATTTGAAGGACGCATTAACTAATAAAAGTCCCAATTTTATAGACATTTATGTATTCCTCAATTCAACTTTAAACTTCACTACATCTAGTATTTCATAAAGGTAACATGCTTCCGCTTCTCTTTTTGGTACCTACACGTTATAAATGATAGCGTCTCATGATATGAATAGTACGTGTACAGACTCCCTTACTGCGAACGATCAAACCAGAAATTATGGTGCTACAAGATGTCAAGACAGTTATTTTAATATAGTTAAGGTGTGAAATGATTCACAATGTTGAGGAGTTGCTACGGTGTGACTGTTCTAATACTTCGACTAAGATGGAAAAATGATTAATTATTTCCAATAGAACATTGTCCATTTGTGGTGGACATAGCTCAAGTGAAGGCGCGGGAGGAAAGATTCTTCCTCCGTTATTCAGATGTGGATAAGAGTACAACCTCAAGGTTTTATACTGTACAAGTATTATCGAAACCATCATTTCTATATTATTAACTTAATGATCATAGTTAACAAATAGCCGAACAATTCCAATGGAATTGTTCGGCTATTTGTTTTGCCAAAGGAGGTGACCACCTAATGAGAGATAAAGGAAATGTTTACTTAGTTCTTGGACAATTAGAAGACAACTATGCCGTTTCTTCTGTTGACGAAATTCATCTTGTTGCTATTTACTCGAAAAGGAGCCTAAACAATGTTCGATAAATTGAAATATGTTACTGATGCTGTCCATGCCAAAATACCTGTGAGTATTCAACTCTTACTTTGGGCTGCAATAGATACCATGATCGTTAATAAAAGAGATTACTTACAAGTATTTAATATCAAATCAATCTATCAAGAAGGTGTTTTCAAATTGTGTATTGTTCATACGCAAGAAGAACCCAACTATGTTAAAGAACATAGCACGGTTATAAGTGTTCAAATCAATGAGAAACTCTATGTAATTGATATTGGTCCATACAGCACGATGCTTTTAGCAATTGAATATTGCTATCCACCACTATAGTAGCTATAAAATATCTGCTCTCGAAACTCGAACAGTACTACTTACACTTTTACATTTAACGGAGATGGTAATCATTCCAATAAATCTTGAAATTACATCTTATTTTTAAGAGAAGCCCCCTGCCACGGATTAGATAACAGTGTGGAACACGCATTCAGTTCAGAAGAGTCAGATACAAGATTGTCCAAAATCATGAAGTGGTTGCCTTTCCAATGAGTTTCTTGGTGAAGTTGTAAGATTTGAACCCGTAGGATGCTTACAGAATGGCAATAAGACATGACTCTCGCCAAACAGAACACCAAATAGGGGCTCGTACGAGCCCCTATTTGGTGTTCTCCAACAGTCACGATGGCAGCGGTAGCATAAATTTGCTATGACCCAATCCGAATCGTACGCCAAAATACATTGGACATAGTTTAACCAAAGCTAAGCGAATATGGAAGACGATTCATATCGGTAATATTAAATCTAAACTGGAAGAAGCCAAGAAGACGTTACTCTATGCCGAGCAGTAATTGGACAAGCTTGGTGCTGAAATTGATCGGCTTCAACGGATAAAAACACCTGATCTAAAACAGGTCGGCATCGGACTTCGCCACTCATGCAAAACCACTTAGAGAAACAGCATCCTATAAGGAAAATCTGTTCTAGAACGATGGAAGGAAATCCGCTTATTGACAAACTTTTAAATTGATACTTGCTTCAGCATGATCGATTGTTGATCAAATTACCCCAAACATTAGGAGGACAAGTATTTTATGAAAAGTACTAAGCTCGAACTGAAATATTTACTCGCCAACTCCATTCGAGAGAAGCAAGATAGCTATATTATCGAAGAGATCTTTGCCCGTTTTCCTACAAGAGAAGAACTGATCGAAGTCACCGAACAGGAACTAACTTCGATCAAAGGCATCGGACAAATGAAAGCGCGGCAGATCCTGGCTGCGTTAAAGCTCGCTCAAACATTGTCTATATCTAATCCATCTACTTATAAGATCCGCACCCCAGAGGATGTTTATAAGTTAGTCGGGCCTGAGTTACGTTTTTTGAAAGTTGAGCACTTTGTAATATTGTTACTTAATTCTAAAAACGGCGTTATCGCTAAGGAACTTATATCGATTGGTTGTCTTAACGCTTGTATAGTACATCCGAGAGAAGTGTTCCGGCCGGCCATTAAGCGCAGTAGTGCATCGATTATATGTGTCCATAATCATCCCAGTGGAGATCCAGACCCAAGCTCGGAGGATGAAGCAATCACGAAACGCTTAACCGAGGCTGGAACTATAATCGGGATCGATGTACTCGATCATATCGTCATCGGTCATCAAAAATATGTGAGTTTAAAAGAACGAGGGTTAATGTGAAATCACACATTAACCCTCGTTTAATTTATGGAGGTAATCCAGTCCAGTGACAAACATGTACCTGCTATGCTCAGGATGGCAGTAAACTACCTTCTTCTCTGTTATAGCCCATTCAGGTTACTCACTGGGGTTATTTTGCCACACTCATTGGTGGCAAATATCTGGAATACGAAGTCATGCGCGACGACGATCTCTTATCTCAACTTCTGCGGCTTTCCAGTGATTTTTAGCACCTCTGTATGTTGTTACTTGCGGAAGAATATTAGACAAACCTCCGCGCAAGATTTCACAATCAAAATATATATTATAGACTAGACATCATGCTAGATGATGGTCGCCATAAAAAGAGGCCGGAACGTAGGGTTCGGAGCATAGAAGCAATAATATCTCTTCCCCCTTCTATTTTTTATCCCTAAACCATAATAGTTGCTTCACAAAGCTATAGATATCTTCTTGCTCTTCTTTTGTTCTTCCCTTAAGCTCGTAGGCGATCCTCTCAATAAATGATGAATCTGCCCTTTCCGCAACAACTTTATCGAACTGAAACAACTCTTCAATCCCAACATCCAACGCAGTCGCAATTTTTTCAAGACTAATAATGGTCGCACTTTTCTCACCACGTTCAACCTGTCCGATATATGAAGTGTTAATTCCAGCTTTAAATGCCAGCTTCTCCTGGCTTAAACCCCTATGTTGTCTTAAAGCTCTAATCTTTTCTCCGACAAGTATAACGACGTCACTCACAAGTTCTCACCTATCTTCCATACACTTATATGAAAACGATAGACGGAACCAGAATTAGCAACAACATCCTATAGTATTTATATTAAACAGTGACTATAGGCGTTGTATTTTGTTGTCGAATTGCATATAATTATAGAAAATCATGGAAACCCTTGTAGATATCAGTTACACTCTTCACTATGTGGAATGATTCAATAGACCCATGACTAATTACATTATTGGAGGAGTATTAGATGAAAACCATTAGTATATTACAACGAGGACCCTGACCATCTCCAAGCAAAATCAATTAGATATCAACCACAAACAGAGTGGTCTAACGACTCCAAGTTCAGCAATATTGGTTCGGAAAAGCCACGGTAAAAAAGTCAGAGCACGGCGACTGGCAATTGATTAATTACGAAGTTTCCCTCAAGTAATGAGCTAATTTAATATGATCCAGAAAGGTGATAGTCCTATGAAAAAGTGGTTTTTTACTCTCTTATTTATTATCATTTGTCTGTTTATGAGCAATTCAGCTCTTGCAAAATCATCAGTCAATCTTCCAGTCGTTAATACATATGTCAGTGGGAATGCAAATCATTTGCTCATCAGTTCAGATAGCAAATATGCCTTTACAGCTGGTAACTCTCAAGCCTATATCTGGCGATTAAATGGCGGTCAAAGTAAAGAGATCGTCGATTTATCCTATCAATTCGTTCGTGACGCTGCTTTTAGCCCCGATGGGCAGCAACTTGTTGTTTCTGCTGGCGCACCTTACAGTTCGTTATCATCACAGCTCGTATTCTATGATAGTCAGTCCGGGAATGAAACCAAGAAAATTTCGGTAGGCTATGATAATATGGCGAACTCCCTTGCCTTTTCAAACGATGGCAAATCACTCGTTATCGGCTTAAGAGGACAAATCTCCATCATTGATCTTACGTCTAACACAGAAAAATTAAAGCTGTCGATCAATCAATATGCTAATATTATTCGATTCCATCCAAAACAAGATCAATTTGCAGTAGTAATCTGCGAAGATTATCGGGATGGAGAACCAGTTATTCTTCAAATTCGAGATGCTCATACGGGAGAGATTCTTAAATCCTTTGGTGACATCCTCCCTAAATGGATTTATAACGATAGAGACTTTCTTGATATGGCTTATTCTCCGGATGGGAAATATTTGATTCTTTCTACTCAAAACGGACAATCAGGTACGCTAGTATTCGATGTGCAAAATGATTATAAGCGGATTGCCACTATCTCTCAAAATGGCAGTGTATCATTCAATGCAGATAGCACCCTTGCAGTCATTGGAAATCAAGTTTTTCGTGTCAATCAATTTGGGAAGCCATTGAATGGGATATCAAGTGATTTAGTGAATCCTTATTTAGTGAATTTATCTCCAGATGGACGGTATCTAGTGACTTTATACCAGGACAAAGTGAGAGTATTTGATGCCGCTTCATTATCTAAAATGAAAGTAGAAGTTTCAGGCCGTAGTGAGGGTTATGTCCCTTCCCCAGTTGTTGTGAATGGAACGGGGATGTTTCCAATTGGTAAAATCCTTAACGTTCTTGACATCAGTGGAACAGAGACAGTCGTTCGCGATCCCAAACCAACTTATTCCTATGTAACTTTTCGTGGAAGTTGTTATGCTATATCCGAAGGAAAAACCGAGGTTACAGAATATGTAGTAGATGAATCAGGAGTCTGCTTTGAGCCAACCGGGAAAGTCTATAAACTTGAAAAAGCAGCTCTATATGTTGATAGGGAAGGAATCTATGTACCGCTGAGTTTCATCTCAGAAGTCATCGTTGGTCCTAAAAATGACACGATATACCAGTCAGATGACAATATTTTGGTATTTAACATGTATACATGGGATGAGTTGGATTCTAAAGAACCAGAGAAACCAAATAAACCAACCATTCCAGTTACTATACCAATTACACTAGCAATGAAAATTAATAGCCCCTGGCTTCTGACCACAGATGATGGAAATCTATTCGACGACAAGGACCATAATGTTACACCCGTTACTCGCCAAGGCACAACGCTCCTGCCTATCGCGCCGATCATTAGCAAATTAGGCGGTAAAACGACATGGAACAGCACCGAGAAAAAAGTTACGATAACACTCAATAAAAATACGATAGAATTATGGATTGATCGTAAAACTGCATTAGTAAACGGAGTTAGTAAAGCGTTAACTGTCCCTCCAACTTCTATTAAGGGCAGAACGATGATCCCTGTAAGATTTGTAACTGAAAATCTCGGTGCTGATGTAAAATGGTATAAGGATTCGCAGATGTTGGTAATTTACTATGGCGGTGCAGTGGAAAACGCCACCGATTTATTCACCTTCGAATATAAGCTCACCTTACTCGATCCTTATCAAAAGAAAGAGGATAATAAGACGACGCTTGAAGATGTAGTGAAGGAAAATCAAAAGAAACATGACCAAGTAAAATATAACGATAAAGACCCGTTAGATTATTATGGAAAAATGATACATGTTGGGGACATTGTCGATTCAGGTACATTCGATGGGGTCGTAAAGAAAATCAACGGAACAAAAGTACTCGTCTACTGGAATCATGCCAGTTTCTTAGTTGATACAGGCAAGGAAAAAGAAACGGCTGCATTGTTCGGAATCAAGTGGCTCTCTGAACAGTGGGTAGAAGCTAAAACGGTTACGTTTAGTGGATCTGGGTACTGATGAACTGCATTACCAAGTAAAATTCCATAGAGTACACAGAGGCATTCTAAGCCATCTGTGTACTTTTTTTATCTCTACAAAGGAAAATTTAATGAAGAATAACGCCCAATAATGGTTTGCAATGTGTATTAATGAACAATTTAATAAACAAAACTAAAGGATGACAAATAATGTATGATGATTATAATGAAATAATAACGATAGAAGAACTCGCAGCAATTTTACGAATTGGCATGAATAGTGCTTATAAACTGGTACACTCAGGGGAAATATCGTCGTTTAGAGTTAATAATTCACATAGAATTCAACGGAGTGCAGTTACTGATTTCATTATCAGCAGGAGCACCAGTTACAGCCGACTAAGGAGATTATTGAGTGAGCAATGTTATACATAAATTCAACATCACCAGAAACAATGAAAATGCTGACCAGTATATACAATTTGCCAGCACGTGGGCCCAAGGGGATTACCAAGCCTTCAATACTGGCTGAGTATGTATTCGAGAAGTGTTTCCATCTAATACCGAATGAAATTAAGGAGTTCTTTAACGTCGGGGGAAAAACAAACTCTATTCTAAAGTCCGAATTAATTATGCATATGATAATTAATGCATATATGGTCCACCTTGCTGACACCGAAGGGAACATAAAGCGAAACGGGTCTTTGTTTACTAAGGTAAATAAATTTTTTGAAATTTCAAATACTGACGAAAAGAAGCCAGTAAGTGACTTATTCGGATCTAAGGATCTTCCCCGAGTTGCAAATGAACACTTTAATAAATTAGGAATTCACTGGATTTTGCCTCCTTTGAGCAACAGTTCCCATGCCATCCCTGCCTTCGCATCTCCATTAATTGCATTTCAAGCTGTTCATGTTGAT
The DNA here is from genome assembly GCF_003945345.1 of Paenibacillus baekrokdamisoli. Lineage (GTDB taxonomy): Bacteria > Bacillota > Bacilli > Paenibacillales > Paenibacillaceae > Paenibacillus_Z > Paenibacillus_Z baekrokdamisoli. The sequence goes on from NZ_AP019308.1 coordinate 4,442,523, forward strand.
TCCCATAAGGTCATGAAAAGCTACACCGATAGTCAACATAGCCGCAACTTTCTCAAGCAGCATAAGGATAAGGGCGCGAAACTGCACTTGCATTTTTACGATAATTTTAAATATCTGCTAGATCAATTCCCTACTATCGACAAAATTGAACGCCTGTTCGAAAATAATCGATTAGTGTATCATCCTACCCTCAACAGGATTCTTTTTGAACGTGAGTATCAAATAGGACTCGCAAGTAAGATCGCAATAATAACTTACCAATTTCCCGATGAAGTCAAAAATCAATACTATCGAATATTGAGCACAATCGCTATGCTCCCCAATGTTAATGGTAGATTGTATTATTTAACCGCTATCATACTTGGAATCCCCTTAACTTCTCGAAGTAATGGAAGCCAAGTGCTTCAATCATTAACTATAGACGAGCATTTAATCAGAATTAATAAATTAAGCACTTCTCTTATAGGCATGGGGTTGATAACCATCCCAGTTATGGAGGCCTATTTTCTATACTTATGTAACAAGGGAAACTTCCCATTTGAAAATATGAATATGAAAACTGTCATGGAGAATTACGGACAAATGAGTTTTATCGATGACCGAGTTGAGCCAGTAAACGTTCTACGTTATGGTGTAAAAATGCCGGGTGCAAGATTGGAGGGCGAATGGGAACTTGTTGACTTACCCTTTGCTCGGATTCGAGATATTATAATAAACCTCAATAGAGCTTTAGATATTCAAAGGGATTCTTTGAGTAATATTTACTTGACACCACATCAATACTTAAAAGAGAATGGCTTAGACAAATATGATCTGCTGTCGTTAAATGAGGATCAAGTGGTCCGTGCTGTTTCGGAAGTTATCAAAGAAAAATACTTTCCTTATATATCAAACAGTCGTTGATTTTGCATTACAACAAATGGGGTTGTCTCTCTTACGAGAGCAGCTCCATTTTTTTAGTTTCGCATTATATCATAATGTAACATTAAAAACTAGACGTTTTTCCTAAAAAAGTGGCATTGTTTGCCGAGAGTTTTTTGGAATTTTATGAAGTATGATTCATTTACAGAGGCGATTCACAAAAACGAATTCTAAGGAGAGAGAAACGAATGATCCCAAAAACTTTGCTCAATGACATGACCGAAAAGGAAAACAAGCTTGCTTTTCTGCAATTAAAAAAGAAATTGGATATTCAGTTATTGGCTAGTAACGGGGAAGAATCCTGCGCTGTTATCGATGATACATTACTTCACCCGTTCAATCTAATCATTGCTGTTGTAAGTAACGAGGGAAGATCCTGTATTGGTCAATATGCCAAGAAGAATTTTTCATACCATTCCACTCTGCCAACCAATTTAACAAGAGTTTGGGTAGACTGTCGGGATGAGGGCATTAAATTTCATGTCAATAGCAACGGAAAACATTTTGAACTTTCTAATGATAAGGATACCCCTAACGACATGTTAATGATTGTAATCCTCCATTGCCCTGATTTTGTTCAGCTTTCATTATACGATGGACAACTAGCTTTACAGAAGGTAAGTCATATATTCACATCTTCAAAACACGCAGGCGACAAAATCAATGTCGTAGCTCACAGTATGCTCAATCGGTATTTTCCAGGATTGTTTGAACATCTACTCCAACTTGAAGGTGATAATCATGAGTCTCAATAAGCGTATACTGCATGGTAAAGAAGATCTCTCCCATTACAATGCATACGATGAGGCACTAAAGAACTTATCAACCGGAAGGCTAAGTCGAGAAAAATTGGAACCAAAAAACACTGAATTTACGAATACTGATTATACCAACATCAACAAAGGTAGTATTCAAAACAATTATGGTCAACCCCATGATATATACAAAGATGAGTTCGATGTAACCTCTTCCACTCTTACACGAGGTAAGGTAGGGAAAACATACCATAAACAGCACAACGACCAGATTGACGGACGCATAGAGAAAACAGCCGACATCATACCAATCGCTCCCGGCAATCAAATTGATGATGCAAGCAAAGTGCCAGATTCACGGGTACCAATTGATGTTCAAGCAAAAATAGCATTTCTTAAAAAGCGGAAAGTACTATGCTGTGGTGATATTGTATACCTCTATGAGGACGATTTTGGTTGCTATGAGGAACAAACCGAAATAAGTCTTTTTGTGGCTATTCGAAAAAGTTTAAGCCCAGAAATGGATATGAAACTAGGAAAATACAAACTTACTGATGTTGTTCATCGCATAGTCAGTAGTCCAGATCATCAAACTACAAACGATAAGTTTGACAGTCATACCCATTTAATCAACTTTAAGAATTGTGTGTTTAACATCAAGGACGAAACGACTTTTCCCCACAGTCCTGACTATCTATTCACTAGTTACATTGATGCCGAATACGGAGAAAAAGATCCCCGTATTCAGGTTTATCACTCGAATCAAAATGGCAAACACTCAAGCCATGGCTACTACTTTTTGAAGTTTTTAGAAGATTGCACACACGGCGATCCACTCAAAATGAAGTCTCTGCAGCAATTAACAGGATACATAATCAGCAACGAATGGCGGGCTAAAAAGTTCTTCGTCATGATTGGCCTCCCGCATACAGGAAAAAGCGTTTGGTTGTCGTTATGGAGTTCGTTAATTGGTCCTAAATATACAACAGCAATGTCATTAAAACAATTGGGTGAAACACGGTTTATGGTAGCAGAGTTGTTTAAATCGAAGCTAAATATTAGCGCAGAAATGGACACGAACGGTTCTATAAAGGCTTCTGATGTCATTAAGACCGTAACAGGAGGCGACCTCGTGACAGGAGAAAAGAAAGGGAAGGATGCCTTTCATTTCTATGGAAAGACCAAGCTCGTAGCAGCAGGCAATCACATGCCGTTACTTGAAAAACTTGATGGCACATCAGCCTTTACCGACCGAATATTATTTTTAATTTTCAAAAATATCATTCCAGAAGAACAGAGGGATAAGACATTAATGGAAAAGTTGATTAACGAGAAATCATTTATCGTTGAATGGGCACTAGAAGGATTACGCGAGTTGATGAAAAACAACCTGGTTTTCACAGAGAGCGTGGACGCACATGCTTTCAAGCTACGCTATATCAATGAGATAAATAACGTTACAGAATTTATCAGTGACATGTGCCATATAAACCTAGCCAACAAAGAATGTAAGGTGCATCGCAAAGTCATATTCCCTATATACAATCAATACTGTCTCGATAACGGCTATAAATCACTCAGTAGACAGGAATTTTTCGCTGAAATCTTAAATCTCAACGTAAAGCCGGGAAAAATTAGAATTAATGATTCTACACCTTTGGAAGGATTTCGAGGCCTTCGACTTTTAACTCGAGATGAACGGAAATTAAAACTTATAGAAGAACAGTAAGTTTTAATGGCTACCTTGGCTACATCATCTAAAAGTCCCGCATTTCTAAGCAATTCTAGCATTCCTTTCGTAGCTCGTAATGTCTACATTACCGCTACAATGAGCTACAATAACAACCATTCGCTACAACACACGCGTCAATCACCCTATCACAAATATATATTATTCATCTGACAGTACATAGAAAGAGGTGAACTCCCTATGCTTTCTAATAAAGATTTATATTGGGTAAACGAAGATCATAAACAGAATTTCCATCGATGCATTGCACAATTTAAGTACCACAATAGTGCGGCTCATCCTGAAATATTCAAATGCTTTTTACTTAAAGCTCAACTCAGTGGACCATTTGACTGGTATTTCGAGAGATTAGAAGTCACTACAGAAGTTGATTCTGATATCGATTCCTTTGCCAAGGGCGATACATCGCCCCTAACCGGCCAAACAACTGCTCTCGTTCGTCTAGCTCTAAATCTCTGGAACGGTTAGAATTCGATCTTGCAGAAGGCCTTACCATTTGGGATTCCGATCTTTACAGGGTTGCTCTGCAAGCAATCGATCTAAGAAGACGCAAACTAGAGTTACTCATCCATTAACACACAACCTATTTCAGGAGAGTGAATCGAATGAACCATACTCAGCAACTAGTTACAACTAACCCAAACTTAACTCATCAAAATCAGGTCCAAACTTATAATACACTCACATTTTCTGAAGCTTGGGAGTTCTTCTTCCAAGGAAAAATATCCAAGGATAAGCTCTATAGCGAAGTACGGGCTGGTAAAATCCCCCACCTTCGCTTAGGAACCAAAATTTTGTTCAGAAGTGCCACCTTGGAAACTTGGTTCCAACAACAGGAACTTAATAGCATACGTTAAAACCGTATTGGAAGGCTCGTGTCTCTCACAAGCCTTCCAATTTATGAGGATTGGGTAATTGAGCAGAATCAGGAGGTAATTATATGGCTAGCTTAGAACAACGCGGTGAAAATTCTTGGAGGCTTGTAGTTGAGACAGGTTATGATCCGAGCGGCAAGCGCCTCAAACGTTACAAAACAATCAAAATCGAAGATAAAGCACTTTTGAAAACTACCAAACGGTTAAAAGACCATCTGCAGGAAGAACTCATGAAATTCAAGATTGAAGTGGAAGCCGGTGAGTATATTGCACCTGAGAAGATGACGTTTGGGGCATTTGTGAAAGAGTGGGAAGACAAATATGCAAATAGACATCTGGCAGAAAAGACCTTATACACTTATCGATCTAACTTGAAAAATCGAATTCTACCAGTTTTTAGCCATTTACGGATCGACCAAATCAAAACCATGCACATCGTTAGCTTTATTAACTCCCTGTCAGATGAGGGTAAGAGAAAAGGGTTTAGAAAGGGAGATTTATCTGCTGGTTCAATTGAGATCAATCATCGGATATTGAAAAATATTTTTACTCGTGCTGTTGACTGGAAATTAATCAAGGACAATCCGGTTGTGGGAGCGAAGAAGCCTCTCGTCAAACATAAAGTAATCATTCCCTACGATGAAGAAGAGGTTCAGACGCTCTTGAATGCATTGCAGAAAGAACCTATTCATTGGAAGGTCATGATAATCCTAGCCCTTACGACTGGATTAAGGCGAGGTGAACTTCTTGGTCTGGAGTGGAAACACATCGACTGGAATTCAGGCATTATCGACGTTGTACAAAGCGTTTCAATGTCTCCCGCAGGAATAGCTCATGTAAAAGAACCGAAAACAAAAAACTCTAAACGTAAAGTTTCGCTACCCAGTTCCATGTTAGAGGACCTACGAGACTATTATCGTCACAAGATGAAAGAACGCAATAATATTGACGATAGATGGAATGGTGGAGATTATTGTTTCGTATTTTGTCATCCTGACGGCAAGGCTTTTCACCAGGAAAGACCCTATCTATGGTTTCGAAACTTCATCCAGAAAAATAAGCTCCGATACATCCGATTTCATGATCTACGCCATACATCAGCCACTCTCCTTATTAATCAAGGAGTCCATGCTAAAATCATCTCTGAGCGACTTGGGCATGGGAATATCAATACAACGATGAATGTTTATGGACATGCACTAAGATCCGCAGATCAGTCCGCTGCCGACAAATTCGAGAACATTCTAACACGAAAACAGGGACGGAAATAACATTCCGTCCCCATTTCGTCCCCAACTCCCCTATCAGCTCACTCAAAACCCTTATATATCAAGAGACAAACGCTCTCGATATGCACCGTATGCGGGAACATATCCACCGGCTGCACCTCAACCGTCCGATAACCGCCATCTTCCAATACACGCAAGTCCCTTGCCAATGTCGAAGGATTACACGACACATACACCACTCGCTCCGGCTTCATCGCCAGAATCGTCTCCAGCAAGGCCTCATCGCAGCCCTTGCGGGGCGGATCGACCACGATCACATCCGGCACAATGCCTTCTTTCCTCCAACGTGGAATAACAATCTCCGCCGCACCAGCTTCAAACGAAGCATTACCAATTCCGTTCAAAGCCGCATTCCTACCCGCATCCTCAATCGCCTCCGGCACAATCTCAACGCCATACACACGACCAGCGCGCCTCGCGAGGAACAGCGAGATCGTCCCAATCCCGCAATACGCATCAATAACCGTCTCCGACCCGGTTAATCCTGCATACTCAACCGCCTTGCGGTACAATTCCACCGTCTGCAAGGGGTTCACTTGATAGAACGACCTCGCTGAGATCGCGAAGCGGATCTCATCCAGCTCATCATAGATCACTTCACTACCCCACAACACACGCGTCTCATCGCCAAAGATGACGTTCGTCTTGCGCGTATTCACGTTCTGAACAATGCTCTTCACGCTTGGAAAAGCCTCACGAATCCGCTCAATCCAGCGTTCCACCTGCGGAATCCGCTGGCCATTCGTAATGAGTACGACCATCGCTTCGCCGGTGACGAAGCCGACTCGAACCATCACATGACGCAGCAGCCCGCGACCAGTCTCTTCATTATAGGCACTCACGCCAAGCTCGCGAGCGATAGACTTCACCGTACCGATGATGTCATCATTGTCGGAATGCTGGATGAGACAAGCTTCCATATCAATAATCCGATGACTGCCATGTGCATAGAAGCCGCCGATCAGGCGCTCCTTACCAGAACCTGAACCCGCAGATGGAGCATCCACAACTGTCCCAATCGGCACCGAAGCCTTATTCCGATAACGCCAAGGCTCATCCATCCCAATCGTCGGATGGACCACAATCCCTTGTTCTTCATTCTGTTCACCATCCATACTGTCCACAGCACCAGCAACTCGCAGCTTCCCGATCCGCTCCAAATTATCCACCACATGCTGCCGCTTCCAGCCCAGCTGGCCGCTATAACTCAAGTGCTGCAGCTGGCAGCCGCCGCACTGCTTGAAGATCCCGCACGGTGCTTCCACTCGGTCGGGACTCGCTACGACCAGCTCCATCATCTTCGCATAGCCATACGTTTTCTTGACCTTTAGCACCTTGGCGCGTACGCGCTCGCCAGGAAGTGCTCCCTGAATAAAAAGGGTAAAGCCGTCTGCACGGCCCACCCCTTCACCCTCATGCGTCAAGCCGACAATGTCGACCATGACTTCGTCATTTTTAGTTACCGGTACGCTCATTTTTGCTTTTATCGCTCCGTTATGTTCAATTGGTTGTATTAGCGGTAAGTTGAATTCCCCGCTTCATCCACTATAAAATTCAAATGTGAAGGCAGCATCGTGAACGTGCACGGCAGCGTACCGCCGTATTCACCGTCCAGATTGAGCTGCACATAATCAGGCGTCGTCACGATCAACTCATTCGTCTGGAAATGAACGATATGCGGATCGTTGAAATGCTCGCCGCGAAGTGCGAGCGATGCAATCCGGATGAACTCGCCAAGGTTGCACTTCTTCAGAACAATGACATCGAACATCCCATCGTCTAGACTTGCCTCTGGCGCAAGCTTCTCGAAGCCGCCGACTGAATTGCTATTGCAAATAAGGAACAGCATGATCTCCTCATGAATATCCTCGATTTCCTTCGCCTGAATCTTCAGCTCCGTCGGCCGTAGACGGGTCATTTTCTCCAGACCCTTCATATAATACGCAAGCTGCCCAATCATCGTCTTAAGCTTGCTTGGCACCTCATAGGTCAGCTCCGTCATGGAACCGCCACCAGCAATGTTGATGAAATACCGCTGGTTCGCCCTTCCTAGATCAATCGGTTTGTAATACTGCTGGGTGATAAGGTCACACGCATACTCCCAATGCTTCGGAATGCCTAACGCACGGGCAAAATCATTCGTCGTTCCCAAGGGCAATATCCCAATTGGAGGACGAACATCCTTATCCGCTATACCATTAATGACTTCATACAACGTACCGTCTCCGCCCGCTGCAATAATCATGTCGAAGCCGCGATCCGCCGCCTCTGCTGCCGCTATGGTCGCATCGCCTTCGCTCGACGTTGCATGGCAGCTCGTCTCGATGCCGCCCTTCTCCAGTCGCTGAAGGATATCCGGCAGACGCTTCTTGATCTCTTCCCGCCCTGATGTCGGGTTATAAATTAATCTGGCTCGCTTTATCGTCATTCCAACCAACCTCCGGCACTTTCCAGCCGTATAAGCACTTCTGGCCCCTACGACTAATTCGCAGGCAAAGTGCCTGCTACCTATCTCTATCCTTATACAGACATCATTCACTCGAATCTCGTGTGCCTAATCATGCCCAATATGAAGTCCTACCAGCCATTCGTTAATCTGCCGCTCCATCCAGCGCGTCACGCAAGGATGCGGCAGCATCGCCCTTCCGTTATAACGATAAATTAGACCATCCAGCCTCATCGGAATCACAGTCCGTGTAAAATATCCGTCGCTCAGAAACAGCGGAACGACGATGATGGCCTCATCTGGCCGCTTGCGCTGAACAGCCTTCATCACGCATGCCGCCTGATTTGGCAGCAGCATCGCAATATCTGCTCCAGCGAAGCCGCCGAGCTCCCGCATCCGCTCTGCGAGAAGCGTCATTCCTTCTCGCCAGCGTCCATAGAAGCCCGCTTCCCGGGAGCCATGCGCCACAAGCAGCAGCCGCTCACGCTCCGGCGTCTCAATAAGCTCGCGAATATTCGCATGCAGTAGCTCAGCAATCGCTTCATCATCATTGATCGGCTGGCCGAAATGTATGCGGGTATCTGCATGCCAGCGGAACCGCTCCAGCTCACCTTCACGCCTCATAGATACCGGAGGCTGGCCGAAGGCTTGGGCAATATCGTCCACATGCGTGCTGCCGGACGAAACAAAGAACGGAAGGACATATAGATCCGTTATGCCTTCCGCTTCAAGCTGATCTATGCCATCTTGGATGAGCCGTCCCTCGACAATTTCCAGAAACGACGAAACGACCGGCACAGGAACTCCGCCGATAGTCAATTTCTTCCTTACTTCTCTTCCGTTCTCTAGCTGCTCGCTAGTAGACCGGCGCACGGCATCCGAGCTGGATACGGCCGCGACTGCTTCGTCCACCAGCCGCACCCACTCCGCTTCACGCGACCCGTGGCTAATGACGAGCACTCCGGGCTTCATCGTTAGCGACCCGCCCGCTCCAGCGCCATTTTGTACCCGTCATTCCCGTAATTAAGACAACGCTTCACACGTGATATCGTCGCAGTGCTTGCGCCAGTCTCTGCTTCTATCTGATTATATGTCGCGCCTTTACCCAGCATACGCGCTACTTCAAGCCGCTGAGACAACGACTGAATCTCATTCACCGTGCACAAGTCATCGAAAAATATATAGCATTCTTCTACCGTCTTAAGCGTCAGAACCGCCTCGAACAGCTGGTCGAACGTCTTATCGTTCAGCTTCTTAAGCTGCATCGTTTGCTCACTCCCACCCGAACTAATATGCTCATTGTATCGGTTTCCAGTCTAATTTTCAAGCATTAGCGCACTCCTGCTTTAAAGGGCAGAAGAACTATCGTGACCAATGAGCCAAGGCATTCGCGGAAAATTCACTTGTCGATGCGGGCATTCGTCCAATCCATACGTTTGCCTATTCCATAGACTACTATATAAAATGCTAAAAAAGGTTGTGATCCGTGTGAAATATCGCTACGATCCGTCCGCTAGAAACTTCACTTACCCCGGCCAAATGCAATTCCCGGGCATATCCGATCCCTTCTTCGACGGCGGCATGAGTAATACAACATTGGGAAATAACCCATTCCCATATGATGAATCACAATTCGCGCCTGGTGTACCAAGCATTTCCATGCAACCAGCACCGATAAGCGATGAGTCCTCACTCATCACGCTTCCCGGTAAGGCAGCCGCCGAAGCGGCTACCAGCGGAAAGGCAGGCTTCAATCTTGGCAACAGCATCAACGACATTAAAGGAATCATTGATCGAATGGGCGGCATAGACGGCATCGTCTCCACCATGACCAAAGTCCAGAAAGTGGTGGGCAGCATCGGCCAAATGGCACCACTCATTAAGGTGCTAGCCGGTTCCTTTGGGAAAAAAGGTAAAGCGAACGCAGGCGGCGAGGATGAATACAAGCCGCCGCGCCGTAAGAAACAACGTCGCCGTACAGGGAGCCCTAAGAGTGCAGGCGGCAGCAAACCAGGCAGACAACGCCGCCCCGTCCCCCGCAAACGCTAACCCAAAGAAGAAGAGTGACGCAAAAAGCTGAATGCCCTCAAGCAGGCATTCAGCTTTTTTTCAGCATGATCAGGACATCCTCATCCATCTCTATTCGAACAACGCAATGACGCGGTAAATGAGCGCCGCGAGAATCATAGTAATCGGAATCGTGATGATCCACGAGATAACGATTCGGCCAGCAAGCCCCCATTTGACAGCGGAGAAACGCTTCGCACTGCCCACACCGAGAATCGATGATGTGATAACATGCGTCGTACTAACCGGCAGATGCGCCAACGTTGCCGTTAGAATAATACTCGCGGATGTAATATCAGCCGCGAACCCGTTAATCGGCTCGATTTTGAAAATCTTCGTTCCCATTGTCTTGATGATCTTCCAGCCGCCGATGGAGGTACCCAGTGCCATCGCTGTCGCAGCAGATATTTTAACCCAGAGCGGAATATGATCCGTATTATCCTGCAAGCCAGCAGCAACAAGCGCGAACGTGATGATCCCCATCGCCTTCTGCGCGTCATTCGTCCCGTGCGTGAAGGATTGGAAGGCTGCTGTCAGAACTTGTCCCGAACGGAACACTTTGTTCACCTGATGAGGGCTGGACTTAGCAAAGATCTGCTTCAAGATCCACATCACGATGAAGCCGACCGTAAACGCGATCAATGGAGAAAAAATAAGTGCCTTCAGAATATCGATAAAGCCGGCGCTATTTATTGCTTTGAAGCCCGCTGCACTTACTACAGCTCCCGTAAGAGAGCCAATCAGTGCATGTGACGATGAGGAGGGAATTCCCACCCACCAGGTGAGCAGACCCCATATAATGGAAGAAATAAGCGTCGCAATGACCACATAGACCCCAATATGACTCCCTGCTGCACCGAGCGAGGCAGGATCGGCGATTTTGCCCCCGATCGTCTTGGCAATACCGGTAAAGAGCATCGCACCAACAAAGTTCATCACCGAAGCGAGAATAATCGCAAGCCGCGGTGACAAAGCTCTAGTCGATACGGTAGTCGCAATTGCATTCGCCGTATCGTGAAAGCCATTTATAAAATCAAATCCAAGCGCAAGAAAGATAACGATGCCGACTAATACGTAGATATCCATAATTCCCTCGTCACCTGCTCCTTAGCTGTTACGCATGATGATGGTTTCGAGTGTATTCGCGACATCCTCACAGTAGTCGGTCGTTTGCTCAAGCCGCTCATAAATTTCTTTTCGTTTAATAAGCTCAATCGGATCCTTCACATTCGTGAACAAGCTCTTCACGCAAATACGCAGCAGGTCGTCTGCTTGGTTCTCCAGCTCGTTAATATGAATAGCCGGCTCACGCATAGCAAGCAGCTTCTTCTCCGAAAGCAGGTAGATCGCTTTCTTAATTTGCTGGGCACAGCGAAGAATGTTCTCAGCGAACAGGGTGATGTACTCGTCCGGCTCATGTACGCCATACATTTCGAAACGTGAAGCACACGCTTCAATACCATCGAGAACATCATCAAGCGACGTAGTCAGCGCCATAATATCTTCACGCTCAATGGGCGTAATGAATGTCTTGTTAAGCTCAGTAAGAATGGTATGTACATGGCGGTCACATTTGGTCTCGTATTCTTTCATGACCTTCGCAAACTGACTGACATCCTTGAGATTCGATACCTGCTGTTCAAAATATTGGACAGCCTCAAGAATCGTATCTGCCATTGCTTCGAGCGTTGTAAAGAAAATATCCTTTTTCTTAAACATGAGTATCCCCTTCGCCTATGATGCATAGTTAACGTTGCCGGTACGATTTCAAACACATGAAACCGACAATATCTTAACATAGTTTACCTTGTATTTGTTAAGGGATTGTAAAGGTTTTATGACTTTTTTAAAAAACGTTAACTTTTGGTCCCCTTTCGCCCCCCACTGCCCTCCTATTGTTTTCCTTTACCGCTTTTTTTAACCGTCAACATGAAAAAGAAGCCAAAGCGATTCAATCGCCTTAGCTATAGCTCACATGACCTGCAAAGGTCGGTGTCATCGGAACGATATGATAGAACGTCTTGCCTGGGACGAATGGCAGCTCCTGCCCGTCCTTCATAAGCCGGATGACGCCATCCGCGCTTCTCACCCAAGTGCACTCTACCGCTTTGCCAAGCTGAATCAGCACCGCCGGTCCACCCGACTCCAAGTCGATATCCAGCCGTCCGTAATCATCATATGTGTGATGCTTGGCTCCAATAACAACAAGGTTCGTCGCAGACAACTGGTCGCCAGTTGTTAGATCGGTATGCGGCTTCCCATTAATCGAGCGAAGATAGACATTCTTCGTCGCCTCATATTCATAAGAAACCTTGTAATTCTTAAGTAGAAAGGACAGGTTCACTGTCGCTGCAGGCGCACCGCTTGCCGTTGCTCCCGTATCAGCGAATGGAAAGGTTGGAATCGTCACCGTCTGTTTATACTTCTTCTTCAGCACCCCCGCACGAAGCTTCTCGATGGTGGAATAGAGATTATGCGGCGGCTTGCGGAATGACTCTCGGTAAAAGTAGCTTCCCGCGTTCGTAATTTCATCGAGATAATCTTTATGATGATGCTGCAGCAGATCATAACCATCATTACTAGCACCTGAGTGGACTAACACGCCGCCCAGCGCCTCACCGATCCGAATAAGATAAGGGCGATTACTTCGAATAGGTCCGATCGGGTCTGTGAAAGAATCACTTTGGAAAATCGCTACAATTCGCGTTATTCCACCTTCAGCCAGAACCTCCCATAACATATCCGCATGCGGCAGACCTGATTGGGGACGAGCCTTCGAGAAATTATTAATCATAATGGCAAAAGGCCGCTGCACAGGTTCACTCTTCACAGCTAACCCGGTAAGTGGAGCAATTAATGATGGCGGATCAATGGGTGCAGGCTCATTGGTCGTATCTCCAGGAGCAGGCTCAGTATTTGCGATCGGCTCCGCCTTGTTGCCGCCGGAATTGTCTGCTTTACCGCTGCACCCAGCCAGTACTCCCGCCATGAGCATCGTCACTACCAACAGTCCTATAGCTGCACGTATTATCTTTCGGTCTCTAACCATCATCTCTGAAAGCCCACCCTCTGCGTATTCTTATCGGCATTTCCTTATTGTTCCTATTAAACCATAAGGGCAAGTAGATTGTCTTGCTTTGAAGCGTGAATAACCGATGCTGCTGGCTAGAGAATCCGTGTCCGCTCGCGGTATTTCATCGGCTGCTCACCTGTGAATCGCTTGAACCATTTGCAAAAGTAATGAACGCTCCCAAATGCAAGCTTCTCCGCTATATCAGTTGAGCTTAAATCTGTTTGCTCGAGCAGACGTTTGGCAGCCTGCAGCTTCTTATCTAGGTGGTAGGCATGTGGCGCCAAGCCTACACGCTCCTTGAATAACCGTGATATGTAATCGCTGCTGTATGAGGTCCACTGCTTTAGCCAACTCGGATCGTAGGCTTGCTCTGCCTTCTGCATAAGCTGTTCCTTCACGCTTTCAACAAGTCGATCTAGCGGAGACACCGCATACGCTTTACTGTGGACCCAGCGGAACAGCAGTGCCACAAGCTGTGTGATTATTCCTCTGAGCAGCATAGGAGACATCTTATGTTCTCTATTATATTCCTCTACCAGACCTTCGAAGAATGGAAGAGGCCACATGCCGCATTGAATATAAAAGGGGAGTTCCTGATCCGTTAGCTCGCATGTGAGCAGCTGCTCTTCAGAGACTGCAATAATCGTGCCGCGCAAATCATAGGGCATGTCGCTCAAGTAACCACTCGGGGTAAAATGCAGCCCATACAGCACAAAAGGCTCCTTCATATCGGCCTGTATGGAGTGAGGCATACCCGGACCGTAGCAGAAGAGACTGCCGGCTTGAGCTCGATAGCGATGGCTGCCGATGCGAACCATTCCAGCTCCCCGCTGCACGAATAACCACTGATAATCACTAATGATACGCGGGCCAAAATGTTCGCCAGGCTTGCATTCCAGCCGATTGGCATAATGTACGATGGGATGAAACTCATCCTTGTCCGGTGTTCCATGCAGCATGCCTGATATCCTCCTTCTTCTGAGGAGCGGTAATGTCATTCTTCTATGGGTAGGATTCATTCCGATAAATGACAATCCTAACGGATACGTTGCAAATACGTGTTGCACTGCCCGTGCTATTCTACAGCTATCCAATAAAGGAGTTGTTTCTTATGACTGTAAATCATATGCAGGACAATGACAAGCGGCCGATTACCGGAGTATTTGAGGATTCTTCCTCTCTGCTGGAGCATCCCGATCAGCTGCGTGAGCGTGCTGAGGAGGATGGTTTGTTGTTTTTTCGGGGATTGCTGAGCCGTGATCGCGTAATGGCTTTACGTCTGGATATTATGGAGATTCTGGGCCGCTCGGGCGTGATGAATAATCAGTTCCCGCTTCAAGCTGGTCTGGCCGATGTGGAGGCTGTCAACCAGTATACAGCCGATGAATTACAATGGAACGGTGTCGGTGTTACCCGTGACATGTATCTCGCCATTCAGAAGCTGGAATCCTTTCATGCGCTCGCCCACTCGCCCGAGCTTATCTCTATGTATGAGGCGCTGTTCGGAGCTGCTCCCTTCATCCATCCTCGTCACATTGGACGAATCATGCTCCCGCATCACAGCTCGAAGATTACGCCCTCCCATCAGGATTTTCTGCATATCCAAGGCGCTTCTAACACCTGGACCTGCTGGACTCCGCTCGGTGATGTGCCGTATGAGCTTGGCGGACTTGCCATCCTTCGGGGGAGCCACAAAGCCGGGCTGCTTGGAGTAACTGAAGCGCCAGGGGCAGGCGGACTCGAGAGCATCCTATGCGGGCTCGATTATGAATGGCTATCCATCGACTACGAAGCTGGAGATATCGTGACTTTCCACAGCCATACGGTTCACAAGTCTATGCCGAACCAGCTTCCTGGACGCATTCGGGTATCCTGCGATTACCGTTACCAACCGGAACAGGAAGATATTGAAGCCGCCTCTCTCCTTCCACATGGCCCTTATACATGGGAGGAGTTATATGAAGACTGGCAGCGAGGAGATCTCCAGTATTATTGGAAGTCGCGCAAGCTTGCCTTAAGCTCCTTTGATGAGAGCATTCGCTGGCAGAAGGATAAGATCTGTTAAGTATTGAGCCAATGGATAATGAGAGCTCAATAATAGGGACCGCCAAGAGGGGGCCACACATTACGCTCCCTCGGTATGATTTAGTTTTCTCACGAATGCTCGCTTATTCGCAGGATTTTGCCCATATTACTTAGGTAAGTGAATATCAATCGTTGTTCCTTGTCCAATTAGACTATTCACTTTTATCTCTCCATCATGCGCCTGAATAATATCATGCGCAATAGCCATGCCAAGTCCGGAACCCTTATGCAGCTCTCCCGTATTTGTCCCCCGATAATACCGATCAAAGATTCTTTGGAGCTCCTCGTGTTTAATTCCTTTGCCATTATCCGCTATTCTGATATGGGTACGCTGACCTTTCTCAACGCTCACTTTTATACGGACATCATCATCATTATGGACAATGGAATTGTAGATCAAGTTACTGATCGCTCTACGAATCAAAATTTCATCGATGTCTAATTTAATGATCTCATCGCTAAACTGAAATTCAATATTTCGATTGGAATATTTGGCATCATTCAGAGTATCAATGACGACATTCCTCAAAAGAGTCACAATGTTTATATTCTTTTTATTTAAGGTTAGTTCTTTATTTTTTAATCGAGCAGACAAATTTAAATCTTCAATCACTTCTTTCAAATACAGTGACTTTCGTTCGATAATTTCCGCATATTCTCTCATTTCCTCAAGTGAAAAATGATATTCGGCATCTTTCATCATTTCCGCATAGCCTTGGATAGAGGCTAATGGTGTTTTAATATCATGTGAGATATTCCCGATCCATTCATCTTTCATCATATCTAATTTTTTTCTTTCGTTTTCGTTTGCTTTTAGCTCATAGGATAAATAATTTACATTATTAAAAACATCTTTATAAATCCCTTTAGGATCATAGTTTATATGATATTCTTTGTTAGCCAACCTTTTGATCCCATCAATTAACGAATTTAGTGGTTGCGTTAGCCTTTTACTGAATAAATATCCAATGAACAGAGCAATCAAACCATCTATGCATATGACAAGGATACTTCCTACTTTTAACAGACGCACAATATCCCGCATGTCATATGACAATACTTGTCTTTGAAAAAAACGATTCTCAAATCCCATAAAGTAACTATAATATTTGTTTTCTACTTTTTTCCCACTAATAAAGACTGTTGTGACTCCGTTTATTTCTTTATATTTGTACATTTGGATAATATCTAAGGGCGTATACTTTTCTTTTACGCCTTCAGGTACTCGATAACCGTAGATCTGTTTGCCATCTTCGTCTAATATTTGGATCCATGCTTTATTATGGACGAGCTCCTCTTTGCCCTTGTTAGTAATGGCCACCTGATGATTGGAGATCATAACTTGATCCTGAAAACGTCTGGTAATGGCTTCGGCAGAGGTTTCTTTACTAAGAAAAATGGGTCCCTCTAAAACAGATTGGGCTATAACTAATCCTACTAGGAGAAGGATGTTTATAATAACAACTAAAATGACAATCAGAACGATTGCTACCAGAAACCTCCCAGTCAACCTCCATTTCATAGGCTATTCATCCTTTACCACAAGCTTATATCCCAATCCTTTCACCGTGATCAGGTATTTTGGATTAGAAGGCTCTTCCTCTATTTTCTCACGTAATCTTCTGACGTGTACCATCACCGTGTTATCAAAACCAAAGAAATCTTCACCCCAAACCTTATCATAGAGATTTTCTTTGCTGATAATCTGATTGGGGTGTTTAAGGAAAAGGGTTATTAATCCAAGCTCCTTGGGCTTTAATTCGATCATTTCTCCGTTCTTTCTTAACTCTACTCTTTGTTCATCTAATTCAAAGGGTCCAATTTTTATGATGGGATCCGCTTTTTCTTCAACCTGCTGATAATCAGCTCTTCTAAGCTGAGCTTTAATTCTATAAGCCACTTCTTTCGGACTAAATGGCTTTGTTATATAATCGTCACCACCGATAGCGAGACCTAAGATTTTATCAATCTCTTCTGCTTTTGCGGATAGAAACAAGATAGGTACATTTGAAATGCTTCTAATCTTTTTACATACCTCATAGCCTTCCCCATCTGGAAGCATGATATCTAAAATCACAATATCCGGTTCTATCTCTTGAAATTGACTAAATCCATCCGCTGCTGTTGCAGCCGTATAAACATTCTCTATGCCTTCCTTGATAAAAACGGTTTTTAACAGCCGTAAAATATCCTCTTCATCGTCGACAATTAAAACCTTTTTATTTAGCGACATGGCATAACCTCCCTACTGCTTAGGCTTTCTTTCATAATGCGGGCGTTCCTTTTAGCTTTTCTTTGACTTTGTCGGGCAATTCATCTGCCTTCACTTCCTGATAGGAGCTTACTCCCTTACTTTTGACGTACAAGCATAGAAAGGCTTCTTTACGCAGTTCTTTGGAAGCTGTAAAGGTGAGCATTTTTCCCTGGCCCTTTTTGTCAAAGCCTTGCAAGGTATACTCATAGTACACCATCTTCTGTCCGCTATCTGATTTCTCTTCCATTTTCTTACCGTCATTAATCTGAGCATAATACGACTCTGCACCTATTCTGTTAATATTAACATTTTGAATAAAAACTAAAAATCCAATCATAATAGCAATAATTACGGATACAGCTATTGTTACTTTTTTCATGGTTCTACTCCTTGATATGATTTATTTTATTTCGTCACGATTTTGTAGTAAGCATTTACGGTTAAAAAGTAATAAAAGATATACATACATAAATATACTCCCATACAAATGACAACTGGAATGACTAAGTTCGTTTGCAGCAGCTTGGATAAAGCAGTTAAGGCCACAGCACAATGTACGATCCCAGCAAGTAACGGAAGAGCGAATATAAATAGGACCTGTTTAGCAATTGATTTTCTCACTTCTTTTTTATTCACACCGATTTTGTATAAAATCTGATACCGTCCTTTGTCTGAGTTCGCTTCTGTTAATTGTTTAAAGTAAATAATGCTGCCTGTTGCAGCCAGAAAGACGAGCCCCAGGAATCCACCCATGAAAATCATTAAGCCGGATGACTCCAACCCCGCAGTAAAGTCCATATAGAAGCTTGAGAACGCTGCTTTATTCGGCAAGACCGCTTGGAGCTCTTTTGTTAATTGCTTTGCCTTATCCTCGTGGGTAATACCATACGCTTCTAGGCTGACCGGGCTTGTTTCTTTTTCTAAACGAGCGAAAAGTTCATCACTGATCACAACAGTTGAATACACAGTATGAAGATTCAAAACACTATATTTCTTTAGATCCTTGAATGTAATGTTCTCCCCGCCGCTATTCGCTTTTAAGAGTATTGTTGCACCTACATATTTGGGTGACATGCCTTCCATGTATACTGGATCTAATGCAGCAGCTTCATTGGCATTTAAAGAAAGTACATCGTCTCTTCCCTGTAATTTTACCAATTGATTAAAATCCCGGTTTGAAATAAGCGTGTATGTCTGTTCGGTACTTGCATATGCATTGTTCAGATTTGTTGCATCAGCATCCATTTGAATAACTGTAATGGTATTATGATAGATAACCTTGTGATTCTGATTGTGCGAAATGATATCCTCTGCCTGTTTGGTTAAGCTGCTACCTGTAGCCATAAACATCATGCTGTTTGGATTAACCTTCTCAACTGTACTTCTATTGTTGTAATACAAGCTGTACGCCGTTCCAACAGCCGTTAGTGTTGTGGCACTAAGCACGGCAATGATGGTTAACGTACGAGCATTTCCTTTAATACGATATAGAAGCTGGGATGTACCGATTAAGTTAATCCCTTTCCAATAGCTGTTTTTATTTTTTCTTGAAATTTTCAATAGAGTAACGGTTAATGCACTAAATAAAACATACGTACCGAGAATAACGGTTATTAAGATGATGAGTGGCGTTAGCATAAAACCTAGGGATTTCCAAATCATTGACTCCATAAAGTTTTGCAGCGCAAGCCAGTAACCGATACCTATTAAAACAACGGATAATAAAGCAATGATAAAAGATGTCTTTGGTTCTTGTTCGCTTTCTTGATCAGCGTGAAATAATTCAATTAATTTAAAGCGATAAATTAACCGATAGCCTTGAAACGAAGTAATTAACGTAATGATGGAGAAGATGATGATCGTGTTTATGATGGCTTCAGATGAAACAGAGAAATTCACGATGGCATCATAACCCATGACCTTCATTAATAACGACACAAAGAACTTAGATAACAACGAGCCAAGAGCAATCCCTATAATGAGCGCCAGAATTCCCATAATAAAGTTCTCATAAAAAAGCATTCGGCCTATTTGCTTCTTACGCAACCCTAGTAATGAATAAAGCCCGACCTCTTTTTTACGTTTCCGAGTAAAGAAAGAGTTAGAATACCAGATAAAGATGGCCACGAAGATCATTAACACGATCGCCGCTCCGCTAAATACCGAGCTGATTTTGGGTGATGCGTCAGAAGCAGATTGAATGGTATGATCATATTTTAATGAAACGAATGTGAAGTAAATAATGATGCTAAAAATCATTGATGCAAAATATAAGAAATAGTTGGTGAAATTGTTCCTGATATTTTTTCTGGCAATACTAAAGAGTGTCATTATGCCCACCCCCTAGTGAAGCGAGGATCTCTAATATCTGTTGGAAAAATCCCTTGCGTGACTGTTTCTCTTTATGAAGCTCTGTAAAGAGTTGACCATCATTAATGAAGATAACCCGCTTACAGTAACTTGCCGCATACGCATCGTGAGTGACCATCATAATGGTCGATTTGTTGTTTTCATTTAGTGTGCTTAAGCTCTCCAGCAAGCTTGTTGCTGATTTTGAATCGAGCGCACCCGTCGGCTCGTCCGTCAGAATCAGGCTTGGATTTGCGACAATGGCGCGGGATGCCGCTGCTCGCTGTTTTTGGCCTCCAGAGATATGGTAGGGGTATTTATCTAAAATTCCCCGAATACCAAAAGTATCCGCAATCTCATTGACCCGCTGTTCGATTTTTGTTGCCGGCACCTTTGACAAGGCAAGCGGAAGCAAAATATTTTCTTTTACCGTTAAAGTATCAAGTAAATTATAGTCCTGAAAAATAAACCCCAGCTTATTCCGGCGAAAGTCCGATAATTGTTCCTCCTTCATTTTGACGATATTTTGACCAGCGATAATGATATCGCCTGACGATGGTGTATCAATTGTTGAAAAAATATTTAGCAACGTTGTCTTGCCGGCTCCGGATGGTCCCATGATACCGACAAATTCGCCTTCTTGAATCTCGAGATTGATGTCTTGTAAGGCTGTATACACATTTCCTTTCGTACCAAACTTTTTTTGCACATTTTTTGCTTGTAAGATTGTTTCCATGTTGATACCCCCATAAGTTTCCTATAGAAGTTATTGTAACTCTTGAACCTTACACCATTCTGATTTAAACCTTTCATAAACCTTAAAAAAAGCAGCAAATCCACAAGTAGGATTTGCTGCTTTTTTTGATTTAACCAATCTGTAAAATAGATTGTGTAAACTCCCAAACCTGCACAGGATGCTCAAAATGCCCTGAAGGCAGGTTAGTCATGCCCGTATGCTCGCATAGAAGACTCTCAGATCCGCATACTAAGGGATAAACTGCTGGAAGCCTGACCCGCAGGGCCGGGGCCAATCTTCCTCAGTAATTGCCTTGGAGGTGGCGGGAATGTCAGCATTGCTCCACTGGATAACCAATCATTGGTTAACCTTAGTGCTTATTATTGGGATCGCTTCAGCAATTACTTACATCAGCATCAAGCACAAATCTCTATTTTATAGAGAATAGCCAGCTCGACAAGAGCTGGCTGCCACGATAGAAGTCGATCATTCGATCGACTGTCCAATCTCTTCTATCTTCTTAAGCGGAAGACGAATGGTGACCGTCGTTCCTTCGCCCATTGCGCTATCTAGGCGGAAGGTACCGCCGTGCAGCTCGACAATTTCTTTGCATATCGCAAGTCCTAGACCGCTTCCCGATCGCTGGCTGCTGCCTTTATAGAACTTCTCCGTCACATGCGGCAAATCCTCAGGTGAGATCCCACTCCCCGTATCCATAACACTGACGCGCACCCAATCGCCTTCCTGATCCGCTGCAACGGTTATGGAACCGCCCTTAGGCGTGAATTTCAATGCATTGTCCAGCACGTTGATGAACACCTGCTTCAGTCGGTTCGCATCGGCTTCAACTGGCAAGGTGGGATGGCCATAGTTGCCAATAATTCGGATGCTCTCCTTCTGAGCGCGAGCCTCAAACTGTTTCAAGGTCTCCCGCATGGGCTTGATCAAGTCAAGCATCTCGGGATGAAGGACGATACTCTTCGCATACAGTTTCGAGAAATCGAGCAAGTCTTCAACAAGACCTGACAGGCGATCCGTCTCACGATCAATAATCGCAAGGCCCATCTGCATCTCCTCAATATCAGCAGGATCTCCAGAAGCAAGCGTCTCGCTCCAGCCCTTTATTGACGTAAGCGGTGTCCGAAGCTCATGAGAGATGGAGGATATAAAATCCTCCTTCAGCTTCTCGCGTCTCGTTAGCTCGGAAGCCATCGTGTTGAGCGTTTCTGACAACCGACCGATCTCATCGCGATCGCGAATGTCCGCCCGCTTGGTCCATTCCCCCTCCGCCATTTGTTCCGCTACCCGGGTCAAGTTGCGAATAGGCCTTGCAATCCGGTTCGCGATCCATATGCTCATCGTAAAGAAGAGCAAGACAACGACTACACCGACCAAGACTCCGATCCACAACATGTTGCGAATGATATCATCGACCTGCTGCAGCGATGCGGTGTAACGAAACATGGCGACAACACGCTGCTCCTGTTTGACCGGCAAAGTCACCGCTGCAATCCGCTCGTGTGTGAGCGGATCTAATCCACGCCAAACTCCCTTTTCTCCATCTATGCCTTTCAGAACATCGGGCGTCGCTAGCGCAGTTCCATTACCTGGAAGACCATCGCTGTCTACAACGATTTTGCCTGTATTATCAAGCAGCTCGAGCTTCGATATGCCGTTCGTCATATTTTGCAGCATGTAGCTGGCCTTATCCTTCATCGGCAGGTACGCGATGTTGCGATTATGCAGCGCCGCCTCAGTCTCTGCCCGTTGAAGCACGGAACCAACCGCACTGCTGTAATAGTAATTCCATACTAATGCCGCGAACATCGTACCGAGCATGACGATAACAAGCACGATTAATACGCCGTAGCTCCATACGATTCGAGTTCGGAGACTCGTCATTGCTGCTCGCTCCGTTTCCACCGGTAGCCAAAGCCCCAAAGCGTCTCAATATACTGAGGTTCAGAAGGCGCATCCTCGATTTTTTGGCGGATACGCCGGATGTTTACATCCACGATCTTCAAGTCTCCGATAAAATGTCGTCCCCACACCGCATCCAATATCGCATCACGGCTTAATCCCTCTCCAACACGCTCCATAAGCAGCATCACAAGAGTCCATTCCGTCGGTGTCAGCACGATTTCATTATCACGCTTCCATAGTCTGCGCTCAGCCGCAGATAAACGAAAAGGCCCGGAGCACAGCTCTCCTGGAAGCGCCTTGGCCTTGGGCTGGTTCCCTGCTGAAGCCGAAAGGCTAGAGAATTGGCCTGTCGACTCGTTCCCAGCGTTAGCTGGAGAATGGCTGCCAATATCTCCACTTGAGCTAGCGGGAAGAACGTCAGAGTCAGGGATTGATGACCTCGATTCATGACCCTGTTCCTGTGCCTGATTCTGTGTCTGGTCTCTGTTTTGTCCTGACGTTTGTCCTGACGTTTGTCCTGACGTTTGTCCTGACGGAGCATTCTGTCCAGTAACCTGCCCATTCGCAGGATTCTGTCCAATAATCTGCCCAAGCGCATCGGATTGCTGATCAGCCACTAAGGCTTCAGGCCCGCTGCTGCGCTGCTCGCTCCCAGCAGCCTCTGGCCATGACAAGCCGCCTGGCATCATCCGCCGGTTCAGCGAATGGAGGCGCGCAATAAGCTCGCCAGGGCTAAATGGCTTCTGCACATAATCGTCGGCACCAAGCTCAAGGCCACGGATTTTATCCTCTTCCTGCGACTTCGCTGTCAGCATGATGATGCCCATGCGCGGAAACCGCGCACGAAGCTGCTCGCATACTTCGAATCCGCTGATTGTCGGGAGCATCACATCAAGCAGTGCAACGTCAAAAGGCGGAGATGCCGCCTCTGCTAATGCCAGTGCGGTCTCCCCGTCTTCAGCTTCCGTAACATCCAT
Source organism: Paenibacillus baekrokdamisoli (assembly GCF_003945345.1). Lineage (GTDB taxonomy): Bacteria > Bacillota > Bacilli > Paenibacillales > Paenibacillaceae > Paenibacillus_Z > Paenibacillus_Z baekrokdamisoli. The sequence continues at coordinate 4,466,023 of NZ_AP019308.1, forward strand.
TCCATTACGTTTCAAATTTATTCGAATGAAGCCACGAATGGCTTCCTCATCCTCTAATAGTAATATTCGCAAAAGCCATTCCCTCCTACAGCAGCATTAATTATCAGGCAGCAAGGTGAACCCATTCTTCAGCGAAGTCTCACTGAGCGGCAAGGGGTTAGGTTCATCATTCTGGTCCAGCTTATCCCATACGGCATAATAGACCATTCCACCCGCCTGATTCAATAGGATATACTTGTTCGATTCGTCCTGAAGCTGTTTCTCCTTCTCCTCCCAATCATTCAGCGGAACAACCCGAATAACAATAACCTCTACACGTTTACCCGTCTTCGCATTGTAGTAATCAATGGCAATGTCGGATTTGCCACCCTCTTTAGGATGCCGAAATGTATAATCCTTCCATCCAATCGGAATGCGCAGGGCATAGTTCTGCTCATAATCGGCATAGCGTTCTCCCACTACATGAAAGTGTCCTTCTCCGTCCCACTGCTTATACTGTTCAATCCATACTAATTCGCTATAGGGAACTCCGTCTGCTTGACCTGGGGCTTCACGCTGCACATGAATGTCGAGTATGCCGTCACCATTCCCGTCACCGCCAACCAAAGCACCCATTTCATTTTCATCAGCCGGGTTATTCATTTGCTTGGTAGGGTAGATCTTTATTAACTTTCCTTTGTCCCACAGCAGCATCGTCGTGTTCGAGGAATGGGCGCCAACGACAGCATCCGTGATGATGCCGTAGCGCTTAGGCGCGATTTTGCCGATCGATATATTATAATACCCGTTTACAGAACCATCCATAGGTGAAGTAGCATCTGCAATCACAGCCCCCCCTAAGAACCGGAAGACATGAATCGACGCCTTCATCTTCTGACTATTCAAACGAATCAGTACAAGCTCCGACTTCCCATCTCCGTCCACATCGCCTTGCGACATCGTGTCATAGGAAAGCTCCTTGAGCGGCTTCAATGGCTCTTTCCCATTATAAGTGGAATCCACATGATAAATATTGAGCAAATGCTCAGGTTCGCCGTACTGATTCCAACCAATGAGTATCTCTGGCTTGCCATCATTATCCAAATCCACAACCCGCAGAACATCAATGCCATAATTGGATGATTCCGCGAATGTGAACCAATATTTCCAGCCGCCCTTGCCATTCGTTCTAAGCACCATTACCTGCTGTGCATCATTGTTATTCGCAAAAGTAACGATAGCCTCCTGCTGGCCGTCTCCATCGATATCAGCTTTGATCACCGCTGAATTCGATTTCTCCTGAACGGGGAGCGCTAGCTTCGCCCGCGATGGCAGTGCTTCTCGCACTGCAGTTGCAAGTACCGCATTCTCCGGTGTGGACTGCGGATTAAGCAGCAAATCAGCCGGAGTAGCTGTATATTGACAACCCGTAATAGCCAGCAGAACAAGGATACTAAACCCAATTAACCCAATCCGCCGTGCCCAATTAAGTCGCTTCATCTATCTCTTCGCGCCCTCCTTTCATACATCCGTGCAGCAACCCCCGCCGCTAGACGCTTTGAACCCTAGAACGCTTAAGTAATTTTCGCTGCTATTTGGCCTTGTGGTTCTCTTCCTTGGCAGATAGTAGCTCCTCCACCGTAACGAAGGTGTAGCCCTTCTTCTTCAAATCTTGAATAATAAGCGGTACAAGCTGTACGGTATGGTGAATGGATTTACCTCCAAAAGAGTGCATGAGAATGATTCCGCCCGGATGTGTATTCTTATTCACATTCGCTCGCATCTTCGCTACTGAATCGCCTGCCCAATCCTTCGTATCGACCGTCCAGCCAATGAGCTCACGATTATTCTGACTCATAATATCTTTAACAAGCGGTGAAACGGCACCATAAGGTGCTCGTACGAGACACGGAACGAAGCCCACTGTCCGCTGGAACAGAATGTCTGTCCATTTGATTTGATTCTTAATGCTATTACTGTCCATCTTACTTAAATCCGGATGATTATACGAATGATTGCCGAGTGCATGCCCATCTTTAACGATGCGTTTCATGATGTCAGGATACTTCTTTACTTGAGAACCAACTGTGAAGAAAGTGGCTTTCACCTTATATGTTTTTAAAATATCCAAAATAGCAGGTGTATATCTATGATCCGGTCCATCATCAAATGTAAGAGCAACAAGCTTGCTGCCTGGCGCCACTGTATAATGAACTTCAGCCGAAGTTGGTTTATCCAGAACGACTGCTGGTGGTGCTGGAGGTACTGGCGGCTTCGTTTGCTGCTCTGTTTGTCCAGTGTCACCGTCAGCAGTTTGCACCTTGCCATTGGTACCCGTTCCGTCCGGATCAAGATCAGCGTTTATAATCGTACCTGGTTTATTGTCGTTATTTACCGTTTGAACAGGACCACGTGCGGCATGATCCGCCCATATATTCCACATACTATGTGTACTTAAGCCTATTACGATTGCAACCATTGCAACTATTAGGATGACTGCGGGTAGACGCCGTCGCTGTTTCCTTCTGCTTCTCTGTATCATACCTCGATCTCCTCGCCTATGCTATAAGACCATATTATCGGAATTTGAACTTCAATTTGTTACAAAGAAGTAACATCGCAGTTGGAAATGTTAGGGCTACTCGAAATATGTCGTTGTATCCGCGAATGTCATACGCATTTATAGTGTTAAAACACAAAAAAGTCCCCTATATTTAAGGAGACCAAAGGAGGCCACTATATGCACACGGTATGGGCTTAGAAGTTCTGAGTTGTTGTATGTAAGTTCTCGGCGGAGATGGCGACCTTCATCGTCGCTGAGCCAACCTCTACGATCACTTGAACTAAAGCTTCCAATTCTAATTCTACCTTGTTGACCTCACCCAAGCTGCTATCCAGAGAGAATAGAATTCGATTAAACGTCTCTCTTGTTTGCTCCGATTCTTGCTGACCTAATCCCACTTGGATCTTTACCTCTTCTATCGATTGCACAACCGCCTGCGTATGTACAATCGATTGTTCAATGAATTCACTTATTTGCTTTACCGCTTTACCGGTATCCTCCGAAAGCTTCTTCACTTCTCCCGCCACCACTGCAAAGCCTGCTCCGTGTTTGCCAGCTCTTGCAGCTTCAATGCCTGCGTTAAGCGACAAAAGCTTGGTCTGACCAGCAATTTCCTGCACAATACGGACAATCGTTTTAATTTGCTCAGACGAATGGATAAGCTGTACAACGGAAATCTCCATTTGTAAGGAACGCTCATGAATAGATGTAATCCTGCGTTCAAGCTCATTTATTTTCTCTGATCCCGTAATTGCAAGCTCGCGTGAGCTCTGAGCCATATTCGCACTATAGAGGAACGATGCATTAACTTGGCTGCTGCTGGCGATAAGCTCCTCGGTTGAAGCACTTGTCTGTTCCGTTAGTGCGGCGATTTCTTGGCTTACGAGACCAATTTTGTGCTTTACTTCTTCTCGAACCTGCTTGTTGTAGCTTTCTTTTTGCTTGGTATTTTCCTTGTCATACGCCTCGATAACCAGCTGCTGCTCGAAGTTAAGCAGCTTGGTAATCGCTTTTCCGTAGATCAAGCTCTGCTGAGGGTCTTTGGTATAACGGTGAACGATATTCAGAAAGGTATTTTGAAGATTCTGAAAGCTCCCGATATACCATTTCGGCTCTAACCCGATGCGCTGATGGACCTCAGCTATTCGCAGACGTTTCTCAATATACTCGCTGTTAATGCGGCCGCTGAATATTTCTATGATATGCTGCTTCAAAGTGCCTCTGAGTCGTTCAATCGTGCTATGTTCGGTAATAATTCCCTTAAGAACCGTCACTTCAACGATCGTAGCATAGAAAGCTTCAATGATTTCATCGATATGCTCGATAATCATGGGTTGAATGGAGTGAATGACTCGCAAATCTTCTGCGGACAGATCGATCATCTTCATTTGTGTTGTCAGCTGATGATTATCAACTTCAATTAATGCCTCCGTTTGATGAACTTGCTGAATCTTACTTGAAGGTACAGGTCTTTGATCGATTAGTTTGCCGAACCATTTTGGCATGAGGACCACACTCCCTTTAAGTAACGCAGCTCGAGCTGCTCAGACGGCATAGGACGATCAATAAAATAACCTTGTACAATATCGCAGTTCATCGCTTGCAGATATTTCAGCTGCTCCTGAGTCTCAACCCCCTCAGCAATGACCCGAAGATTCATGCCATGCGACATGTCGATAATGGCTTTCGTTATGACTGCGCTCTTCGAATCGCTTGTCAGCTCCTGGACAAAGCTCTTGTCGATCTTCAGAATATCGATAGGGAACTGTTTCATATAACCGAGTGCCGAATAGCCTTTGCCGAAATCGTCTATCGCGATTTGGAAGCCTATCGATTTGAGCTCATGCAGAATAGGCAGCACCGATTCAATGTCGTTCATGCTGCTGCTTTCCGTTATCTCGATTACGATATGCTGAGGGTCGCAGCAGGTCTGGCGGACAATATCGCCAATAGAGCTAGCTAAATCCGGTACGAGAAACTGCCGAGCTGATAAATTCACTGCAATGGCCGGAACGGCTAACGATGCGGAAAGCCAGCTGTTGAGCTGTGCGCATACTTCCTTCAATACCCATTTGCCAATATCCATAATGATGCCGGTTTCCTCGGCAATAGGGATGAATTCTCCAGGGGAAACGGAGCCGAGTCTAGGATGATTCCAACGGATCAGCGCCTCCATGCCTTCCAAATGACCCGTGCTTGCGCTGACCTGCGGCTGATAATAGAGGGTCAACTGATTTTTGGCAATTGCCCATCTTAGCTCGTTCTCCACATCAAGCTTACGTAGGAAGGTGTTGATGATGCGTTCATTGAAAAACTGGTGTCCGCCATTCTGGATTTTGGCTTGGTACATGGCCAAATCGGCGTGCTTGACCAGCGTTTCGAAATCGCCGCCATGCTTCGGAAACATGCAGATTCCAATGCTTGCGCTAATATAAAGCTCATTGTCCTCTACCCAAAAAGGCATTTTGATATGGGAAATGAGATGATTGGCGATCATCATCGCTTCTTCCTGCTCCTGCAAATCCTGCAGAACGATAATAAACTCGTCTCCACCCAACCGAGATACGATATCCCCCTTCCTCACGACAGAGCTCAGCCTTTTGGCAACCAGCTGGAGCAGCGAGTCTCCAATGTTGTGTCCCAAAGAGTCGTTGACCATCTTGAATCGATCAAGGTCAATAAAAAATACAGCCAGTTTCCGGTTCATTTTCATTGCATTCACGGTTGCTTCATTGACCAATTCGCTAAGTAAGGTTCGATTAGGCAGCCCCGTCAATTTATCGAAATGAGCCAAATATTTCAGATGCTCCTCGGATTGTTTACGCTCCGTAATATCCGTGAACATCCCGATGTAATTCGTAATATTTCCCTTTTCATCCCGCAAAGTCGTGATGGATAGCCACTCGGGGTACAGTTCACCGTTCTTTCTCTTGTTACAAATCTCACCTTCCCAGAAGCCGGTCGAGTGAATTCTTTCCCACATTTTAATGTAAAAAAACTGATTCTGCTGGCCGGAGTGAAGCAATCGCGGTGTATGCCCAACAGCTTCCTGTTCCGTGTATCCAGTCATCGTTGTGAAGGCTTGATTGACCGATAAAATTTTGAGCTGTTTGTCCGTAATCATAATTCCCTCGCTGGCATTGCTGAACACTTGCGCGTGTAGTCGAAGCTTAGAAAGCGTATGCTTACGGTGAGTAATATCAGAAAATATGCCCACGTAATTGATTAGAATCCCGTTCTCATCCTTGACGGAGCTAATAGAGAGCCACTCGGGATAGACTTCCCCGTTTTTTCGCCGGTTCCAGATCTCCCCTTGCCATTTTCCGTCCTTATGGATGGATGCCCAAATGTTGACGTAGAATTCTGAATCCTGGCAATCTGATTTCAGTATGTTCGGGTTTTGTCCGATGACTTCCGACTCGTCATAACCTGTTATGGATGTGAAGGCAGGGTTTACGCTCACGATTCTGGAGTGGTGATCCGTCACCATAATCGCTTCCTGCGAATCATGAAATATTCTGGCATAAGGCAACACAAGGTTATCCGGTGCTTGTCTATTCCAATGGGTATCTGTATGTCGTGTATGTGTCATTAAAGCCCCTCTCTGCTGCAGCACAGGTGCATCCCTTGTGTTAAACCTTTATACCTGCCATATCTAGACGTTCTCTTAGTTGTTCGTGGACGTCTTGAAACGAAACACTAGCATTATAGTCTGTGGCGATATTCTGCACCGCCAGCAATAGGCCAAGCCCCGAGCTGTCCATTTCTGTAACTGTCCCGAGATGAAAAGTAAGACTGTGAAATTTTTGTTGTATGAGCGGAAACAATTTTTGCCTGATGGAGGTTGCTTCTTTTACGCCGATAATTCCAGTTAGAATGACGTCTATTTGTTGGTTGCTATTCCTTATTTCATAGCACATAAGCAAACCTCCCTTTGAATTCCAAACCGAAATTGTTTATTATCGTGGTCTTTGTCGAACGGAGTTTAAATCGAATACCTATTCTTAACTATATATACCGTGTATGCCAAATTTTTTCTGTGACAATAATCACATTTAAAAAGGGCTCAACACTAAAATAAGTGCTTGATATATTCAAAAGCCTTGTGCGCAGAAGTCCGCTTTGCTGCCGGATCATTCTTACGATCGCTGTTGTCTCCCTATTTCTTGATTCTATCCCTTAGGGGTAGAAATACGGAGACAAAGGCGAACGCTATCGCTTCTTCAGAACGACTCGTCCGCTTCGCTTTTGTTTCGTGATGGCAAGCACTCATTATGATTTAGAACCTTAAAAAGCACCCCTAATTCACCATGCGATGAATGAGGGGTGCTTTTTGTGAGAATCCTTTTTCAACGTTTCGATAGGCTCGTTTCCCATTCCTGGAATTTCGATTATTTCTTGTTGCGATCAACTTCGCCGTAATCCTGTGGATCTTTTATCGTTTTGCTAGCTATCACTGCCCCTTGCGAGCTTAACCCCTTAAGTTCATACGGAGCAGCCGAGGACTTAGGAAGAAGAACGAACCAAATGGTATCACCTGAGGCGGATTTGACAAGCTTGGCAGCATAGATACCATGTTCTTTACCACTCACGCTAACCTCAACCTCTATATTTTCAATTGAAGGATCTCTCACGATTCCGAACATTAATGGAAAAGGGTAATTTACCCCCTTCAGCTCCTGCATGCTCATATATTCAAGCACGGATTTGGAAGCCGTGGTGTGTGACATCCCATACCCGCCTCCACATCCCCATTTCCAACCGAGCCATGTTTGACGCATGTAATCGACTTGAAGATTGGATCTGCCCGTAGAAGCAGCTCTCTGGGTGAATAATAACACTCCCCCTTGAATAGGCTCTCCGTGAATCACCTTGATTCCGGGCAGCCTCCGAAACTTCTCTAGTGCCTCCTCAGGTGTTGAACCGAGTGGGATATGAAGGGAATCATCCATACCTATCACATGCGACAACTTTCGATCTGCGAACCCCCCGGGTATATCGTTAGCAACAATTAGACCTAGAATCAATAAGATACCGGCTAGAATGGATCCACTCATTACCCAAACAAGGCGCATTCTGTTTCTTTGCTTTGGCTCCTGCACCTTGTTTTGGATCATACCGATGCAAGCTGAAGAAGGGATTCTTCGCTCATTGAAGGGGCTCTGCGTTCGTAAACGTTCATCCAGGCCAGATTGATCATTCCCCCTATGTTCAACCATGTCCATCCACCTCCTTCATCCGTTTAGCCAATTTGGCCCGGGCACGGTGCAAACGGGACTTCACTGTCCCTGTGCTAATTCCAAGCAGCTCGGATAATTCGGCATGTGATAGTCCGTAATGATTGTCAAGAATTAAGATTTCTCGATATATTCGCGGCAGCTCAAGGACAGATTTCCACAGCTCATCCATGCTAGCTCCAGCAAAATAATCTGATTCCGCAGATTGCACCTTCCGTGAATCCTTGAACAATCCGATAAGTGTAACTCTTTTGATAAAAGCTGACTTTTGGTAATTGAACGCAATATTGCGAGCAATTCTGAACAGCCAGGTTTTCCACTCGCATTGCCCTCGAAAAGAGTCAATTGAACGAAAAGCCCGAATAAAGGTTTCTTGGGCAATATCCTCCGCTAGATGCTCTTGGCGCGTCAGGAACAGGGCATATTGCCACACGTCATGCCAGTACTGATTCACAAGTGTCTCAATCTCAGGCGGATTAACCTTTAAGATGCTGCTCAGGTAATCATTCTCCATGGGTTCTCCCCCTCTATCTAACAGACAACTCAAACAGGAAAAGGTTCCCACTTTTATTTTATCACGAGGCAAGAAGAACCGGCTGACTCCGTCCTCTGGCAGCGAGGCAAGTTTCTTCCACAAAAATAAAAAGCACCCTACATGCAGGGCGCTTCTCACGAAATATTCTCATTTTCTCGGCAATACTAACCGGTTGCGGTTATTTCGATTGGACATCCTCTACCTGCATCTCAAGTAAGTTCGAAATTCCGGGATAGCTCATCAATTCCATACCCACTGTCCAGACCTTCACCTTCTGACCTACCTTCAGCTCGTAAAAGGACAGCCTTTTATATGACGTTACTTATTGACTTTCCCCGCTTCAATCAATATTCGCAATGTACCATTTGCCTTCTTTATCTTTTAACGAGGTATAGGTGTTATTGCTATACTTAACTACACCGTTCTCCAAAACCTCGTAACCAATCACGATATCCTTGCGCTTCGTCTCCTTATCGTACGGAGCTATGCGGACTATTTCGGTGAACCGATACTTGTTCTTATTATCGATGAGAAAATCTAATGCATCTCCGTTAGGCCCGACGGTTGCATGTAGAGCCGACTTATCTTTGGCTGCAATCGCTGTAGTGCTTTTCTTCACAAGCTGAAGGACTGCCTCTTCATCGTCATCTGCTCCCTTAGGAAAGTCGATCGCTACGCCAGGCTTGAACGCTTTGGGATCAGCCACATACCGCATCATCCGCAGCACATTCATGAATAGTGGAAGTGTCGTATCCTTTTCCTTCTCAAAATAATGCAATCTCACTACTAGCTCATGACCTTGCGCTGTGATGTTGAAGAAATCATAGTAGCTGCCGTACTGATCCTTCTCCGTGCCGGCATACTCCTTGTACTTAACAAGCGCAGGGTTCGAAAAGTTGGAATCGACCGTCACCTGACCTTTCTCAAACAGGGAGAAAAGGTTCCGCTGCTTATCCATTCCCCATTCGGTGCCATCCTCCAGCTTATAGGTCTCCATCGTCTCTGGAATATAAAAGCCGAAAGGCTGGTTAGGATCCTTCTGAAAAATAGCCGCCGTTTTAGTGCCCTCGAACCCATCTAATCGATCCGTACCGTCATAATAGGAAACGCCATCTGGAAAAACAGTCACTTTCGTCGTGTCTTTTCCTGTATCGGTTGTTACCTCTGGTTTCGTCTCTGGTTTTGTCTCTGGTTTCGTTTCCTGGTCTGTCTTTGCCGTTTCATTCGATTGTGGATCTTTCGTGACTTCAGTTGTCTTCCCATTGCTCGTATCATTACATGCTGTTAAGATGGATAAAGTAAAAACAGCTAGGACCATTATCTTCCTTAGTTTTCTTTTCAATCTCAATCACCTCGCTTGTTAGACGCAAGGTATATTGAAAATGTTTCCAGATAATGAACTTTAATGGGCTTTTATTTTTCAGAAAATGAGTAGAACCGCAGCTTGGGCTTATGGATTGAGGAGGCACCACATGAAGAAGTTAAAGTTCATTATTCCGGGGTTCTTGATCCTCGCGGTCATAGGTGGAATCGTGATTAATTTACTGCTCCACGTCACCGTGAGTGCGGACAACATTGTAGTGAAGGATATTAAGGTCTCTGACGGCGTACTGTCTCTGACAGGTGACTTTAGTGATAGTGCCCTTGATTACAAAGGATTCAATATCAGATTCGAAGGCGATAAATTATACATCATGATTAAAGGCAGCCTATTGTCTTTTGGCCAAAAGGACAGCTCCTTTCAATTCACATTAGATAGTAAGGAACACGGCAAAATAACAGAGGTCTTTCTTCAGGACAGCTCTCATACGCGTAAAATTTGGCCGGCAGCTTAACCAGAAATGCAGCAGTAATCAATTAAGGAACAGAGCCTTCAAGAATAACCAGCTATCGCCGTCCTTCTTATATTTTAATAATAGATGCCCCAAGCCTGTAAAGCGCTTGGGGCGTCTATTTGTGCTTCTTATAATAATTCGCTTAACTGAACGACGAGCTTGGCACTTTCGGCCCGCGTGCCGCTGGCAAACGGTTGGAATTGGCCGCTACCGTTGCCGTTCACTAGCCCGAGCTCTTTCGCTTTAGCCACCGCTTGCTTCGCCCATTCCTTCGCGTCTCCCATATCAGAGAACGAAGCGGAGCCAGACATCGGTACATCCCCAGCGTGTAGATGCTCATAAGCCCTAACGATCATGGCCGCCATCTCCTGACGGGAGATAGAAGCGTTCGGATTAAACTTATCCGATGAGGTACCCGTAACTAATCCTGCCTCTTTCGCCGCTGCAACTGCTTCCGCATACCAGGCATTTGCCCCTACGTCGCTGAAGCCGGAAGCTGCTGAAGCCGTCAATCCTAGCTCGCGTACAAGCATAGCGGCGAATTCGGCCCGTGTTACCTCTCGGGTCGGAGCAAAATTCGAGTTGTCTACGCCTTGAACGCTATGTCTAGCCGATAACTGCGTAATGTAGTCGTATGCCCAGTGGCTTTCCACTACATCCATGTATGTCTTCTTGTAATCAAGTAGCATATACGTATGTCCAGCAGCCATTTTCACTTCTGTTTTCCCGGCTGACTTCACGCCTTTTACATAAACGGCTGAACCGTCTTCAAGAATTTCGTACAAGCCTGTTAGCTTGTTGCCCGCGCCAACCGGCAGCGTTAACGTCATGCTCGCGCTTTTCTTCTCTTGGCGTTTGCCATCAGGTTGAAGCGATGATAGCTCAAGGCGGAAGGCCGATCCAATCGCGCTTAAATTTGCTTGCTCCTTTTGCTGTACTCTACGGACAATTTCCGTTGAAGACGCCGCGTCTTCAACGATCACATTCAGGGCTAATAGATCATTCGCCCCTAGACCTACTGCCGCTTCACGCAATTGAGCTGGGCTTAGCTTTAAGCTTGTCTTCCCGCCAATAGTAAACGTAAGTCCTCCGTTAGCTAGCACATCAGCAGCATTCATCGGCAGTCGAAGTTCACCGCCCTTGCCTTCCACGTTTAAGGTCAGTTTGCCGGCTTTAACGGCTGCCTCCCAGTCGGTTTTTGAGACAAGATTGTCAGGCAATACGGTCGGCCCAGGAGTAACGACTCCCGGCGATGGAGTGACGCTAGGCGCATCCTTCTTCTCGATCGAGTAGTCATCAATCAAATCTCCGCTTTCCGTACGAGCCTGAATCGAGATCTTATCATGGCTAACTTGAATTGCAGAGTATATCGGAACGTGTTCATCATACATGAAATCGAGATAATCATACTTTGTTCCATCGTAGAACTTCCAGCCAGATGTTCCTCCTGCCAAATAGACAGTCCCACGCTCTCCATTCTTCAATGGCTTACCCTTTTTCATCGGATACGTGTGCGAGTAGACGTGATCGTGGCCTTCCAGCACCAAGTCTACTCCCAATTCTTCTAGTATGGGTCCGAAATAGGTTTGTGTATTTTCGATCAAATCCCCGCGTCCCTTTTCGGTATGATAAACAGGCTTATGGAACATAACCATTTTCCATTTTTTGTTGCTCTTCTGAATATCCTCGCGCAGCCATTCTGCTTGCTTGGCCATGGTTACTACGTCACCTTCGGAATTCATCACGATAAAATGCACCTCGCCTGAATCGAAGGAATAGGCGTATTCTTTCATGAAATCCGGTCCGTTTTTAGGAAGCTCCCATCCCTTGGCGAAAATCTCTTTGCCATCACCTCCAACATCATGATTACCCATCGCGTAACCCGAAGGAATCGAGGTTGCGTAAAACGACGTAGCTTTCCAGATCTGGGTCCACTCATCTAAGTAATTTCCGTCGTCAACAATGTCACCGCCATGCATAATGAACTGGGTGTTCGGATAATTTGTAAAAGCGTCTGTCATCAGTTTTTGATAGTTTTCAATTCCATTATCACTATTGGCATGCGAATCGGATATGAATACGAAAGAAGTGGGCTTATCCTGCGCGGGATCCGCTGTCTTGTAATCGTACCATGTACTCCAATGTCCTTCGTAGCCAACCCTGTAACGATATTTCGTACCCGGCTCAAGACCAGTAACCGATGCCTGATGGAACTTAATTTCGACTAAGGGACCATTCTTTTCACGATGGATCACTTGCACTTCCGTAAGCGCGTCTTGCATGATCGATTTCGTTGGCTCGCTTTCCTTCATGTACTGAATAGAGGTTTGTTGAACTCTAGGTGCAGTCTGCCATCCTACGTTCATCATTGTTCTCATATCTTCGGCAACAAAGGTTTGCACATATTGCGGATCGTCATTACCAAACTGATCAACAATCTCCATGCTCATACTCTCGGTGCTGCCGCCGTCCTTGACCGCTTGCAGTATCCAAGTGCCTTTCGCAAGGGTTAAGAGCGGCGTATGAATTTCTCCTTTTGAATCCGTTAAGCCAATGCCTAGTTTAAGATCATTCTGCTGAACATCAGCAGTAGATATATAACCTTTCCTGGATCCATCAGGCATATACACATTTACAAATCCGGAGTTGCTTCCTGTTGTTGCGATAAATTGCTGATCTTTCTTTACCGCTAGCAAAGATGTCGTGCCGTCGGCGTTTCTATATATATTGGAATTCGCAGCTGTCACGGTCACATATGTCTGAGGACCGTTTGGATCTAAGTACTCGATCGCCGCTCCTGCCACCGGTGCTCCGGCGTGATTGGTAACGGTGATTATGCTCTGCGTTTGCAAACCCGTTCCCTTGATTGCCAAGTTGTACGGGAACGTGATCTTATAGTTAATCGGAGCGGCAAAGGAATTCACCGAAGTGCCGCCCGTATAACCGAAGGCGCCTTCTGCCATGCGTATTTGCTTAAATGTCTCGCCGCGTTCCATCTTGGCCGTTCTAGTGAATTCGAAATCGATACTTGCCAAAGGATTCACGTTGTCTCCTTGCAAACCATCTGCGCTAAACTTAACATAACCGCCTACATTATCGATAGTGGTCAGCACGTTGCTCAGGTCGGAACGCCCGGTTATTGCTTTCACCTGCAGAGTCGCCGGGTCGAACTTGAGCTTGGTATGTACGCTATTTGCCGCGCCTACACCCTTCGCTCCGAGCTGTAATCGGTAAATGTCGCTGCTAAGTGATTCTTCCGGTGCCTCCATGGTAAGCCGTGCCCCATGCTCTATGTTGAAAGAATAATCTGCCGTTGCAGGATTACCGGATTTATCTCTAATTGTCGCATTCACTTCATAATAGCCGCCATCAAGCGGTACTTCTGGGTGATACGTAATCAATTTATTGGTCGGATCGTAGGCGTAGGACGCCGATGTAACAGACTGTCCATTCACGATCAGTTGGATCGCGTTTGGATCGATACCCGTTCCAACGTCATCCGCAGACAGGGTAATATCGGATAGCGGTGCGTTCAAAGTCTGATTTGGCGTCGGTGAAGTCGGAGTGACCACGGGCACGGTCATATCTTCACCAACCGGTTCATCATAAATAAGCCTGACGTCGTCAATCCAAAGCGAACCTTTATTCTTCTTGCTCATTTGTCTTTGCTTCACCTGGAAGTAAAACCACAGAGAGCCCGGCACAGACATATCCGGCCCTATTGTAGCTTCTACATATTTCCAACCACTCCAGTCTATACCTGTCACTTCATCCCTTATATCATAATTTCTAGTCGAGCCAGCTGCATTACGAAACTTAACGGTTACACCATGTCCTTCGTTATTGCCATATACCCACATCCCGATTTTCTTGGGAACCCTGCCTGTCAACGGTACTACTTGAGTTTTATCGCCCACAGCAAATTGAGAGGGATTATCTGTAACTCCAATAAAATCATAATCAAATCGTAAGGACTTTGCCCCATTACGAACGTATTTCTCATTCGTTTCTAGCGCGAGAGTGACGCCTTTATTGCGTATACTGTCCAAGTATAATTCGTCCAAGCTGACTTTTTCGAAATCTTCCACCATGACGACACCGCTAGGATCCGCAGGAATCACGGGAGTGGCATAAACGGTGGACGAGGATGTAGGGGGTGCTGGTATGTACGGGAATAGAACCACCATTGCCACTATTCCGATCAAAACTCTCTTAAAAAAAAGATGATGATAACTCACAAACCTTCACGCTCCTTAAGTTGTTCTACCTATTTGACTTACAAATGAAAGCCATATTTATAACGTTTCAATGTCATCGAAAATTAATGATGAACTCTCACAACCTTCACACTCCTCTAGTTATTCTTGTTGGCTCTACTGGACAACCACGCAATATCTACCATAACTTTACAGTGTTTTCGTGAGATCATCCTTATGTAAAGCATTTAAGAAGGACCGCCAGAGCAGTACTCCCTGGCGGTCCTTCTAGGTTTGGTGGGATCATAAAGAATGCGATTAAACTTGAATTACTTCGCTTCCTGTATCGACATTTCGATAAAGAATAAAAAATGCTGGCAGCACCTAAACAGGTACTACCAGCATTTTATTCTATTTGTTAACTAAACGCCTTCGCAGCAATATCCGTACGAACCTGCATGCCTTCGAAGTGGATAACCGACACCGCTTCGTATGCCCGAGCGCGCGCAAACCTTATTTCCGCCTACTGGCCAAGAATCTCTCTACGACCCTTTGGCCCATTTATTCAAGAATAGATTCTCACAATTACCGATTAATCTCATGATCTGCATAAGTCATGCTGTTAAACCTAAACCAAAAAACTGAGATACAACTATGGTAGTATAATGAAGAGGAGGTAACCATATGTCATTTTTAAGATCGAAAAAGATAATAGTCTTAATACTGGTTATCGCAATAGCACTCATCATAAGTGAACAATTTACAGCGGTACAACACCTGACTGCAAAGACAACTTGCCAACTTTATGTATTCTTGAAGTATGATAATAAAGATCTAAAATTTAAAGAGGTTGAGTATGTTCCCCAGTTTGGCGATTATTTTGTTTCCTATGAAGACAAGACTCAAAAAAAGTATTCATTTATTGTGAGTCCACAATTTTTCCCAATTTTAGTTAAATATGATTCACTCGAGAGTACACCTTAATTTAGGCATGATTAATCCGCCACTTAATCGAAAGCAATTTCTATGTGATTTAAATTGAATTAAGTCGATCTCCCACTATCGACATTTCGATAATGAATACAAAAATGCTGGCAGCACCTTCACAGGTACTACCAGCATTTTAGATGCAATATTCTACTTGTTACTTAAGCGCCTTCGCAGCAATATCTGTACGAACCTGCATGCCTTCGAAGTGGATAACCGACACCGCTTCGTATGCACGAGCGCGTGCTTCTGCAAGATCTCGGCCGCGGCCGACGATGCCGAGCACACGCCCGCCGTTCGTTACAAGGCTGCCGTCTTTCTCAGCGGTACCTGCGTGGAACACAAGTGCGCCCTGTGCTTTGGCAGCATCCAAGCCTTCAATGACATGGCCTTTTGGATAATTGCCTGGATAACCTTCAGAAGCGGCAATTACACATACCGCAGCTTCATCGTTCCACTCAATATCAAGCTGATCCAAACGACCATTAATCGATGCTAGAATAATATCAAGAAGGTCTGTCTTCAAACGCGGCAGTACGACCTGCGTCTCTGGATCGCCCATACGCGCATTGAATTCGATCGTCTTTGGACCGTCTTTTGTAATCATAAGACCTGCGAAGAGAACGCCTCGGAATGGACGACCTTCACTGACCATCGCTTTAGCTGTTGGCTTAATGATTGTCTCAATCGCCTCTTCCACGATTGCGGGATCGATATGCGGAAGTGGTGTATAGGTACCCATTCCACCTGTATTCGGGCCTTTATCATTGTCGAAGATCGGTTTATGATCCTGAGCAGGAACCATCGCACGAACGGTTTCCCCGTCAACGAAAGCTAGAATCGACATTTCTTGTCCTTCAAGGAATTCCTCGATAACGACACGGCCGCCAGATTCACCGAAGACTTTACCAACCATCATGTCATGAAGCGCTTGCTCCGCTTCTTCCATGGAGTAGGCCACGGTTACACCTTTACCAGCCGCAAGTCCATCCGCTTTGATAACAATCGGAACCGATTGTTCACGAAGGTAAGCGAGTGCCGATTCATGATCAGTGAACGTCTCGTATTTTGCCGTAATGATATTGTACTTCTTCAGCAGATTCTTCATGAAGATCTTACTGCCTTCAATCTCTGCCGCATTCTTGCGTGGGCCATAGATCGGAATGTTCTGCTCCTCGAACGCATCCACAATGCCTTCTGCAAGCGGATCATCCGGTCCGACTACCACAAGATCAACCGAATGATCGATGGCGAATTGAATGAGATCCGCGAACTTGTTAACCGGAATCGGTGCAATTTCGGCAAGCTCCGCTATTCCTGCGTTACCTGGCGCGCAGTAGATTTTCTTTACCTTCTCGCTATTGTTAAGCGCCCAGACGATCGCATGCTCTCGTCCGCCGCCGCCGATGACCATTACTCGCAAAGGAAACCCTCCCATTGTAACGATTTAAGAAAATTAATGTTTAAAATGACGTACGCCCGTCAGCACCATTGCGATATTATTGGCATTGGCTACCGCGATGGATTCTGCATCCTTAATGGAACCACCTGGCTGAATAACGGCTGTAATACCAGCTTTGGCAGCAATCTCAAGTGTATCTCCCATCGGGAAGAATGCATCAGAAGCTAGCACAGAGCCTACTGCTTTCTCACCCGCTTGCTCAATAGCAATACGAGCCGCGCCTACACGGTTCATTTGACCTGCGCCAACACCGACCGTCATATTATCGGAAGCCAGAAGAATAGCGTTCGACTTCACATGCTTAACAACCTTCCAGCCGAACA
Source organism: Paenibacillus baekrokdamisoli (assembly GCF_003945345.1). Classification (GTDB taxonomy): domain Bacteria; phylum Bacillota; class Bacilli; order Paenibacillales; family Paenibacillaceae; genus Paenibacillus_Z; species Paenibacillus_Z baekrokdamisoli. The sequence continues at coordinate 4,483,140 of NZ_AP019308.1, forward strand.
ACAATTGCTTCAGCTCTTCAGCGGTTGGTTTACGGTCCGTTACCACTTGGATATCGTCTTCCGTCAAGCTGTGTACGTCGCTCTCTTGGACAACCATACCGCCGTCCACACTCGTTAGGAGCCATTCCGGCTTACGCTCTCCAGCTGCTTGCAGCTCGCCGAGCTTCATCAGACGGATATTCTTCTTCTTCGTCAGCACATCGAGTGCTTCAGGAGTAAAGTCCGGTGCAATGATGATCTCTAGAAAAATCTCTCCGAGCAATTGTGCAGTCTCTAAGCCAATCGTCCGGTTAGCTGCAACGATTCCTCCGAAGATAGAGGTTGGATCAGCGGAATACGCCTTTTGATAAGCCTCGTGAATATCCTTGCCGATCCCAACGCCGCATGGGTTCATATGCTTCACCGCTACAACAGCAGGCTCATTGAATTCCTTCACTATAGCAAGCGCAGCGTTCGCGTCATTGATGTTGTTGTAGGAAAGCTCTTTGCCGTGCAGCTGCTCTGCAGTCGTAATATTGCCGGGTGCTGCAAGTGGCTTACGGTAGAACGCTGCCTTCTGATGCGGATTCTCTCCGTAACGAAGATCCTGAACCTTCTCGTAAGTTACCGTGTAGCTCTCTGGAAGTGGATTACCTTGAAGCTTGGATAGGTAGTCCCCAATTAGCGCATCATAAGCGCCAGTGTGACGGAATACTTTTGCAGCAAGCACTTTACGCGTTTCAATCGTTGTATCGCCCTGTGCCTTCACTTCATCTAGAACGGTCTGATAGTCAGCTGAGTCAACAACAACCGTAACGAACGCATGGTTCTTCGCAGCTGAGCGAAGCATGGTCGGTCCACCGATATCGATATTCTCGATTGCATCCTCATAGGATACATCAGGTTTAGCGATTGTTGCTGCAAAAGGGTAGAGGTTCACGACTACAAGATCGATGTAATCCAGACCAAGCTCAGTCATTGCTTTCTGGTGCTCTTCATCATCACGAACAGCAAGAAGACCGCTATGCACAGCAGGGTGCAGTGTCTTTACTCGTCCATCTAGAATCTCAGGGAAGCCCGTCACTTCAGAAATACCAACAACCGGAACGCCTTCCTTCTCAAGCAGGCTCGCAGTTCCACCAGTCGAAATAATTTGTACGCCTAACCCCGCAAGTGCCCGTGAAAACTCCACAATTCCCGTTTTGTCGGACACACTAATTAATGCTCTACGAATTGCCACAATGAACGCCTCCTACAAGTTTATACCTACCCGATTATTCCTTTATTGTTACAAAACGACCCGCAAGCTTAACGGCACCCGCAGCAATTCGCTGAACCACCCAAGGGAGCAGTTCTTGCTCCGCCGCGTGAATTCGCGTTGCCAGCGTCGCTTCCGTGTCGCCATCCTGCACGGCGACTGCACGCTGTGCGATTACGGGTCCAGTGTCCATTCCGCCATCTACATAATGAACGGTAACACCTGTTATTTTCACACCATAATCGAGCGCTTGTTTGATTCCATTAACCCCCGGGAAAGCAGGAAGTAAAGCCGGATGAACATTAATCATTTGACCATAGAACGGTTCTACGATGACAGGGGTAAGTATCCGCATATAGCCCGCAAGCACGATCAGTTCAACGCCGCGCCGCTGCAGCTCAGCGATAATCTCCCTCTCGTAAGCTTCGCGAGAAGCATATTCTTTGGGACGAAATACGAAGGTCTCCACACCCGCAAGGCGTGCACGCTCCACAACTGGCGCTTCCGGCTTATCACAAACAAGAAGCTCGAGGCTTGCGCCCTCGAGCCGTCCTTGGTTTGCTGCATCCGCCAACGCTTGGAAGTTTGTTCCTTGCCCTGATGCGAATACGGCGATGCGTAAACCAGCCACTATACGTCCGCTCCCGTAAAGGTCACAATGCGGCTGCCTTCCGTTACATTACCGATTCGATAAACGTCTTCACCGAGCTCGCGCGCGATTGAAATCGCCTCTTCCGCTTGATCAGCAGGCACGACAACGATCATCCCAACGCCCATGTTAAACGTTGTGAACATATCACGGTTCGTAATGCTGCCCTTCTCTTGCATCAGCTTGAAGATCGGTTGAATCGGCCATGAGCCGTATTCCACGTTCACATTTACGCCCTCAGGCAGTACCCGTGGGATATTCTCAATGAATCCGCCACCTGTAATATGAGCCATCCCTTTAACCGTTACCCGTTTGATGAGCTCCAGTACGGATTTCACATAGATGCGAGTAGGTTCAATGACAACATCACCAAGCTTCTTGCCTTCTAGTTCAGGAAGTGCTTGATCTAAGCTATAACCCGCTTGCTCCAGCAGCAATCTGCGAACAAGAGAGAAGCCGTTACTGTGAATGCCGCTTGAAGCAAGTCCAAGAACAACATCACCAGGAGCAATTGTGGAACCATCGATAATATTCTTCTTATCTACGATACCTACTGTGAACCCAGCAATATCATATTCTTCGCCTTGATACATACCAGGCATCTCAGCCGTTTCACCGCCGATTAGTGCGCAGCCGGATTGAATACAGCCATCTGAGATTCCTTTGACAATTGCTTCGATTTTGGCTGGCTCAACTTTGCCGCAAGCCAGATAATCGAGGAAAAATAATGGCTCTGCGCCTTGAACGATAATATCGTTCACACACATAGCAACCGCATCGATACCAATGGTATCATGCTTATCCATGGCAAAAGCGATCTTCAGCTTCGTACCGACACCGTCTGTACCGGAAACAAGAACGGGCTCATCATACTTGTCTTTATTAAGGCCAAATAATCCACCGAATCCGCCAAGCTCAGTCAACACTTCCGGACGAAAAGTTTTCTTTACGTGCTTCTTCATACGTTCGACCGCTTCATTACCAGCTGCGATATCAACGCCGGCTTGTTTATAAGCTTCTGCCACTAGGGTCACCTCTTAAGAGTTATTGTGTGGCTTCACCCAACCGAAAGGCTAAGCAAAAATCCAATTTCATCTACAAAAGCGTTAACGCCGCATAGAATTCACGGCGTTAACTGCCTAATTAACAGCTGCAGCTTTTCTCTGAGGTTGGATCAACCGGTGTCGGGTAATCGTTGTCGAAGCAAGCCAGGCACATGCCCCGGTTGTATTCGCCATCGTTACCGCCAACTGCCTCGATAAAGCCATCATGACTTAGGAAGTAAATCGAATCTGCATTGATCGCCTGCCGAATCTCTTCAACGGACTTCTGCGAAGCGATCAGCTCCTTACGATCCGGTGTGTCAATTCCATAATAACAAGGGTTCTTGAAAGGGGGTGATGTGATCCGTACATGAACCTCGGTCGCTCCGGCTTCGCGAAGCAAATTCACGATTCTCAGGCTCGTTGTTCCACGCACGATCGAGTCATCGATCATCACGACACGTTTACCTTCAACTACTTTACGAACGGCCGAGAGCTTCATCTTAACGCCCTTCTCACGAAGCTCCTGTGAAGGCTGAATGAACGTGCGGCCAGTATATTTATTCTTAATGAGTCCAAGCTCATAAGGAATACCCGTTTGCTCGGCATAGCCGATTGCAGCGGAAATACTGGAATCCGGTACACCTGTTACGATATCTGCATCGACAAAAGCTTCAAGTGCCAGCTTTTGACCCATACGTTTACGTGCCGAGTGAAGGTTAATCCCGTTAATATCGCTATCTGGCCTTGCAAAATAGATATATTCCATCGCACATGTCGCACGGCGTTCCAGCTTCTCAAAGCGATCCTCATGCAGACCGTCTTTATCTAAAACAAGCATTTCACCCGGTTGAATATCCCGTTCATAGATGGCACCGCATGTCTCCAAGGCACATGTCTCCGAGGCAAAAACATAACCGCCGTCGAGCTTACCCATAACGAGTGGACGCAGCCCATGCTCATCCGATGCAACTAGCAGCTTATCGTTGGTCATAATCAGAAAAGCAAAACCGCCAATCACACGCTGCAGCGCATCCTTAGCCGCACTGACAAAGTCCTTGCTCGAGCGAGCGATTAGATGAGCAATGACTTCCGTATCACTCGTTGTTTGGAAAATCGATCCTTGATTCTCCAATTCCTTACGGATGGAAGGTGCATTCACTATATTGCCGTTCGTTGCAATAGCGAGGTCACCATCGCGATATTTGAAGATAAGCGGCTGTGCATTCGCAAGCTTGCTCTCGCCTGCTGTAGAATACCGAACGTGGCCAATAACACGGTCACCTGGCAATCCCTCTAGCGTCTTCTGGTCGAAGACTTCCTTAACAAGGCCCATGCCGCGATGATAGTTAAAGGCTCCTTTAACGGAATCTACCGCGCACATACCGGAGCTTTCTTCGCCCCTATGCTGCAGCGCATGCAGCCCATAATAACCAATTGAAGCAGCATCCGGGATGCCAAACACCCCGAATACACCGCACTCTTCACGTAATTTATCAAATATATCGTCTCGACCAATACCTTCGTTGTAATGACTGCCTGTCCACAGCTGTGGCAGCTTCATCACTTCATCAGACATGGAATCGCATCCTTCCAGACCTTCTCAAGCTGCTCAACCGGTGCATGAACGCCCGGTTTACCATTGATGTTAATCGTCAATCCGCTGCCTCGTACAACACCGAGCTCTGCATTCGGTACGCCTTGCTCTGTCAAGTAGTCTGTCAGCTTCGTTGCCAGCTCCGGTTTAACCGAAAGCAGGATCCGTGATTGTGTTTCGCTGAACAACGCTGCATCTGCGCGAAGTTCTGTAATGACATTAACATCTGCGCCAAGCTTGCCGCTTATGCTTGATTCTGCCAAAGCAACTGCAAGTCCGCCTTCGGACAAGTCATGTGCAGAAGCTACAAGTCCTTGTTGAATCGCATGAAGAACGCTGTTCAACAATGTTTTCTCCGTTGCGAGATCGATCTGTGGCGGACGGCCTTCCGACTTGCCATTCAGCACATATTGAAGCTCACTGCCGCCAAGCTCGTTCTTCGTTTCGCCGGCAAGAATGATGATATCTCCTTCGGCCTTAAAGCCTTGCGTTGTAATGTGGTCTACGTCATGTACAAGTCCAACCATACCGATTACCGGTGTTGGGTAAATTGCACCCTTGGCATTCTCGTTGTACAAGCTTACGTTACCGCCAATAACAGGCGTATCAAGGATACGGCAAGCATCTGAGATACCATCTGCCGCCTTCTCAAGCTGCCAGAACACTTCCGGTTTCTCCGGGCTTCCAAAGTTAAGGTTATCCGTAATCGCGAGCGGTTCAGCACCGGAGCAAACAATATTACGTGCTGCTTCGGCAACGGCAATACGTCCGCCAACCTCTGGGTCGAGGTAAACATAACGGCCATTACAGTCCGTTGTCATCGCTAATGCTTTGCGTGTACCGCGAATAGTTACTACCGCCGCATCGGAACCTGGCTGAACAGCCGTGCTCGTACGAACCATGTAGTCATATTGGTTATATACCCATTCTTTACTGGCAACTGTTGGTGACGCCAGAATTTGCTTAAGAGCGTCAGTCAAATCCGTAACCTCTGGGTATGCTGTTGTATCAATAGCCCCATTAGCTGCATAATAAGCAGGCTCTTGGGATGGCTTGTCATACATCGGGCACTCATCTACAAGTGCAGTTACCGGCATATCCGCCACTTCTTCACCTTGGTGGAACAAACGCAAACGGCCATCGTCGGTTACTTTACCGACTTTCACACAGATGATGCCCCAGCGGTCAAAAATCTCTTGTGCTTGCGCTTCATGACGCGGCTCAACGACGAAGAGCATACGCTCTTGCGATTCGGAAAGCATCATCTCGTAAGGCGTCATACCTTCTTCGCGCTGCGGCACTTCATCGAGGTAGAGCTCAAGGCCGTTACCAGCTTTGGACGCCATCTCTGCGCTGGAGCACGTAAGACCTGCTGCGCCCATATCTTGAATCCCGACTACGATTCCGGAGTCAATAAGTTCAAGCGTAGCTTCCATAACCAGCTTCTCCATGAATGGATCGCCAACCTGTACCGCTGTACGCTTCTCTTCCGATTCTTCGGATAGTTCGACGGATGCGAAGGTCGCCCCGTGAATCCCATCACGGCCTGTAGCTGGTCCGACGTAGAATACCGGATTGCCAACACCTTTGGCTACACCGCGTTGGATTTTATCATGATCAATAAGGCCCACACACATCGCGTTAACGAGCGGATTGCCTTCGTAGCTTTCGTCAAACATAACTTCCCCTGCAACGGTAGGAATACCGATACAGTTTCCATAACCCGCAATACCTGAAACGACATTCTCGAACAAATATTTCACACGCGGATTCTCGAGTTTACCGAAGCGCAAGCTGTTCAACAGAGCTACCGGACGAGCACCCATGGAGAAAATATCACGGATAATTCCGCCTACGCCTGTCGCCGCGCCTTGGTAAGGCTCTACCGCAGATGGATGGTTATGTGATTCGATCTTGAACACAACCGCTTGGTTGTCACCGATATCGACGATACCTGCGCCTTCGCCTGGTCCCATAAGCACCTTTGGTCCAGTAATCGGGAACTTCTTGAGTATTTTTTTGGAGTTCTTATAGGAGCAGTGCTCTGACCACATAACGCTGAATACACCGATTTCGGTATAGTTCGGCTTACGGCCCAGAAACCCGCAAATGAGTTCATATTCGTGATCGGTAACACCGAATTGCGTATAAATCCGCTGCTCTGCGATTTGTTCCGCTGTCGGTTCTTTAGCCGTTAATTGCTGCGCCATGTTGTTCCCTCCATGCATTCAAAATCGATGTAAACATCCGTTTGCCGTCTTCCGAGCCAAGCAGCTGATCAATTGCGCGCTCTGGATGCGGCATCATGCCGACCACATTGCCACGCTCATTACTAACGCCTGCGATATTCTCAAGCGAACCATTTGGGTTGCTTTCATTAGTAGCATAACGGAACACAATTTGGTTATTTGCTTTAAGCTGCGCTAGCGTTGCATCGTCGCAGTAGTAGTTTCCTTCGCCGTGAGCGATAGGGATGTTGATAAGTTCGCCTGGTGCATACTGACTAGTGAATGGCGTTTTGTTGTTAACTACTTCCAGCTGTACTTGATGACAGCGGAATTTCATGCCGTTGTTACGAAGAAGCGCTCCAGGCAGGAGGCGTGCTTCTGTCAAAATTTGAAATCCGTTGCAAATGCCAAGCACGAACTTACCGGCTTCAGCTGCTTTGACAATTTCATTCATGACGGGAGCAAACTGTGCAATTGCGCCGCAGCGCAGGTAATCCCCGTAAGAGAAACCGCCCGGTATAAGAATGGCGTCATACGCGGAAAGATCCGTTGCCGTATGCCACACATAGTCGACTTCTTGGCCAATTGTGTCTTCGACCGCTTTGTAGCAATCTATGTCACAGTTCGACGCTGGAAAAACGATTACCGCGAACTTCATCGTTTAACCCTCCAATTCAAAACGGTAGTCTTCGATAACCGTGTTAGCCAGCAGCTTCTCGCACATAGCCTTCAGGCGTGCTTCCGCTTCCGCGCGGTCTGTTGTGTTCAAATCGAGCTCGAGATATTTGCCGATACGTACTTTGCCAACTTCGTCAAAGCCCATGGAGTGAAGGGCGCCTTGTACGGCGCTGCCTTGTGGATCGAGTACGTTCTGCTTGATTGTTACGTAGACTGTTGCTTTCATGGGTGGGTCGCCTCCTGGAAAATTATCTTTGTTTCGCGCAGATGGTGGGGCGGAAAATGGGGGTTGCGCAAAACGCTGGGAGTACCCGCCTCCGTCGCTGTTGAACCCCGGAATCTTGATTCCACTCTTACGGTGGATTCCCGGGTTCAAAGGCGATCACTTCGTTCTCCGGCGGGTATCCCGCTTTTTTGCTCCACACATTTTCCTGAAACCATTTCTCTCTTGCAAGATGCGCTAGGGAGCAACGGGCGCTTAGCCCGCTATTCGCCGCACGCGGTTATGGAAGTGCGAGACATCTTTGCTTGTCCCGCGGGTTATAGTAGTAACTTCACGATAAAGAGCAAAAGGTCAAAGGCGGAAGTGATTCCCGCTTTCAGCGTTTTCTGTTAGCGCTATACCTTCTGCGCTTATTCAAATTTATAAGTTCGGGCGCTTGCGGCGCTAGGATCGAGAGCGTTGCGCTTTGCGCTAGTTCGAGAGCATTGCGCTTCGCGCTAGTTCGAGAGCATTGCGCTTCGTGCTAGTTCGAGAGCATTGCGCTTCGCGCTAGTTCGAGAGCATTGCGCTTCGTGCTAGTTCGAGAGCATTGCGCTTCGCGCTAGTTCGAGAGCGTTGCGCTTTGCGCTAGTTCGAGAGCGTTGCGTTTCGCGCTAGTTCGAGAGCGTTGCGCTTCGCGCTAGTTCGAGAGTGTTGCGCTTCGCGCTAGTTCGAGAGTGTTGCGCTTCGCGCTAGGATCGAGAGCGTTGCGCTTGGCGCTAGTTCGAGAGCATGGCGCTTGGCGCGCTTAGAGAGCTTGGCCGGTTAAGACTTTGTAGATGTCCAGGTAGCGGCGGGTTGTTTCTTCTACCACCGCTGTAGGTAATGGAGCCGGTTTGCTGTTTTGGTCCCAGTCGGAACCAAGCAGATAGGTACGAACCGGCTCTTTGTCCATGCTGTCAATCTCGATGTCGAGCGCATAGTTCTCTTTGGCCCAGAAGCGTGATGAATCTGGGGTGAAGATTTCATCGATCAGGATGACTTTGCCGTCGATAAGTCCGAATTCGAATTTGCAATCAGCTAGTATGATGCCGCGTTCTTCGCAGAAGCTGCGAGCAAATTCATAGAGCTTGATGCTTTGGTCACGGAGTTCTATAGCGAGCTCCGAGCCAACCATCTCCTGCATCTTCTCGAATGGGATATCTTCGTCGTGACCGACATCATTCTTGGCTGCTGGCGTGAACAACGGTTGATCAAACCGCTCATTCTTGCGAAGACCAGCCCGAAGCTCGATTCCGTTAATTGCCGATGTTTTCACATATTGTCTCCAACCGCCGCCAGTGATATAGCCCCGAACGACACATTCGATATCAATACGCTCTGCTTTCTTGGAAACCATGATCCGATTCTTCAGCAGCCCAGGCTCAGTAACAAGATCACCCAGCTTCTCTACATCGGTATGCACGATATGGTTCTCTATAATAGCTGCCGTCTGTTCGAACCAGAAGGCTGACAATCGATTGAGTACATTGCCCTTCTCCGGTACAGCCGGATCGAGCACATAATCGAATGCACTAATTCGATCCGTTACAACGATCAGGTAATGCTCGCCTAGATCATACAGCTCACGTACTTTACCTTTATATAGCAAAGGTGCTTTGATATAGTCCACAGCCGTGGACAACGCTTGTGTAGTCATTGCACTTGCTCCCCTTCCGCTCAACAATTAGATCAAATTAGATCAATTCAAGACGTTTGAAAATCGTATCCACATGCTTCAGATGCCAGGTTGGATTGAAGCAATCTTCAATTTCTTCAGCGGAGAGAACAGCTGTGATCTCTGGTGTAGATTCAATAATATCGCGGAATTGGCGCTGTTCTTCCCAAGCTTGCATCGCACGTGGTTGAACGGTGTCATAGGCTTGCTCACGGCTGAAGCCTTTGTCGATCAGCTTCGTCAGGACGCGTCCAGAGAACGGAACGCCATAAGTGCGCTGCATGTTGCGTTTCATATTCTCAGGGAACACTTGCAGGTTCTTGATGATATTACCCAGACGATTCAGCATGTAGTTAAGCAGCATCGTTGCATCTGGTAAAATAATACGTTCTACGGAAGAGTGGCTAATATCGCGCTCATGCCACAATGGCACGTTCTCGTAAGCGGTGATCATGTGACCACGAATTACGCGGGATAGACCAGAGATGTTCTCGCAGCCGATTGGATTGCGTTTATGTGGCATAGCCGATGAACCCTTTTGACCTTTGGCGAAAGGCTCTTCCACTTCACGGAATTCACTCTTTTGAAGGGCGCGGATTTCGGTAGCGAATTTATCAAGTGATGAAGCAACTAAAGCGAGTGTTGCCATATATTCAGCATGACGATCGCGCTGAAGCGTCTGCGTCGAGATCGGTGCTGGTGAAATGCCGAGCTTGCGGCATGTGAATTCTTCGATGAATGGATCGATGTCAGCGTAAGTACCTACTGCTCCGGACATTTTACCGAACTGAACGCCGTTTGCGGCATGGCGGAAACGCTCTAGGTTACGTTTCATTTCCTCGTACCAAAGTGCAAGCTTAAGTCCGAAAGTAGTCGGCTGCGCATGAACACCATGCGTACGACCCATCATGGCTGTATCTTTATAAGTCACGGCTTGGCCGCGCAGAATATCAATGAAGTTCGTGATGTCGCGCTCTAGAATTTCATTGGCTTGACGAAGGATATAACCCATTGCCGTATCGACAACGTCCGTCGAAGTAAGACCGTAGTGAACCCATTTACGCTCAGGACCAACTGACTCCGATACCGCACGAGTAAAAGCAATAACGTCATGACGAGTTTCCAGTTCAATTTCGTTAATGCGGTCAATGTCAAAGCTTGCGTTACGACGAAGCGCCTCGACATCCTCACGTGGAATAGCGCCTAGCTCTACCCATGCCTCACATGCACAAAGCTCGACTTCAAGCCATGCCTTGAATTTATTCTCTTCGGTCCATATTGCTCTCATTTCCGGTCTGCTGTAGCGTTCTAACATGAGTTTTAAGCCCTCCAAATATTGGTTTCGGTAATCCAAGCCAGTGCATCATCTACTTGCGCAGCAAGCACGTTCACATGACCCATCTTCCGTTTATGTTTTGCTTCATGCTTCCCATATAAATGTACCTTCGGGGCAACGCCCAAACGGTCCGCCGCTTCATCAATAACAGCCATCCGCTCAAGCAGCGGTTCTACATGCTCACCGAGCACATTCACCATTACGACAGGTGTCAGTAGTGCAGTGTCACCAAGCGGCAGGCCGCAAACTGCCCGTACATGCTGCTCGAATTGCGACGTGCGGCATGCTTCCATCGTATAATGGCCGCTGTTATGCGGTCGTGGCGCCAGCTCATTGACGAATAGTTCTCCATCTGCTGTGAGGAATAATTCCACCGCGATAAGACCGACAGCCCCAAGTCCTTCAGCTATCCGTGCAGCTAGGCGTTCTGCTTCCCGCTGAACGGTCTCATCCACCCTTGCAGGGACGATAGATAGATGCAGAATATTGTCGATATGAATATTCTCCGCTGCCGGGAATGTTCGAATCTCGCCTTGCGGGCTTCTAGCTGCTATAACAGATAATTCTTTCTCGAATCGGATAAACTGTTCAAGCACAAGCTCTGTACCTGCACGGTTCAACGTCTCGAAAGCTTCATCAATCTCAGCTTCATCTCGGATGACCCATTGACCCTTGCCATCATAGCCTCCAGTCGCCGTCTTCAATACGCATGGAAGACCGAACTGAGCAACACCTGCACGAAGCTCGTCTACGTTGCCGACCTCACAGTAAGGTGCAACCTTTACGCCCGCTGCTTCAATTGCGCGTTTCTCCCGCAAACGATGCTGCGTCGTATAAAGCAGCTCACTTCCTTGCGGCACATAGGATTCTTCCATCAGCATGGCAGCAACGCCCGCATCAACGTTCTCGAATTCATACGTGATGACATCGGCGCGCTTCGCAAGCTCATGGGCAGCATCGCGATCGTCATAATTCGCGATAATTTGCTCGGCCACTTGGCCGCAAGGAGCATCCGGTGTCGGATCAAGCGCGATGAAACGGTAACCCATAGCACTTCCGGCATTAGCCATCATTCGGCCAAGCTGTCCGCCGCCCAAGATTCCAATTGTCGAGCCTGGCAGTATAACCTTCGCAGATTTGGCAGCGGCTTGACCTTTATGATCAATACCATCAACCCTGCTGGATTCACTCTTAGCTGCCGATTCAGCAGCCTCGCCAACCTCAATTTCGCAGCCATCTACACCACAGGTGCCCATAGGATCACTCTTCAGCCAGCTCGTAAGTGAAACGAGTCCGCCTCCCTGCTTCTCTGCTTCACTCATAGGGTATCGCTGCTTTCTAGCACTTCTTGCTGCACACGATCTCGCCGTGCCTGCACGCGAGCTTGAATCTCGGGATCAAAGGCTCCCAGAATCTGACCAGCGAGCAATCCAGCGTTCGTACCGCCGGCATTGCCAATGGCTACTGTTGCAACGGGGATGCCGCCTGGCATCTGAACAATGGAAAGCAGTGAATCCAGTCCATTCAAATTCGAGGACTTCACGGGAACGCCAATTACCGGCAATATCGTCTTTGCAGCGACCATGCCGGGTAAATGTGCAGCTCCGCCTGCTCCCGCTATAATGACCTTTAGTCCACGGGATGCGGCAGATTCCGCGTATTCAAACATCAAATCCGGCGTTCGATGCGCCGAAACGACTTTCTTCTCATAAGGAATTTGCAGCTCTTCCAGCACGTCACAGGCTAGCTTCATTGTTTCCCAATCTGATTTGCTGCCCATGATAACGCCTACTTTAGCAGACATGCGATTAAAACCACCTTTTATAGTAGATATCACGATTACAGCTTACTTTGCGCATGAATCGTCACTGTTAACCAGTTGAATAGATCTGCTTCACATAGGATGGCATAACAGCTCTTATAATTTAAGAGCTCAGCCTGACAAAAAACAACATTTTTCTCCCCTAATCAAGCAAAAAAGCCCCTCAGCACCGTTTCCAATCGTGGAATGCTTCGGGACATAGAAAGCCTTAACAAAGAATAGCTTGCTTGACCGGTAACAAAAAAGGGATGACTACTGGAGAAGTTCACGTCTCACAGCGGGTCAGTTCCTGTACGGTAAAGACAACATCAGGCTGCCCCATGATGGCGACAACCTGTTTCTTCGTATCATAGGCTCGTAGTCCGAAAATTAATGGTTCCGGGTAGATACTCTCAGGCCTTATTCCTGAGTATATACGAGGGATAAATTAGTCTAAATCAAACACTTCTCAACTACCTTTAGTTTATCAATCCTCCGTCAGAATGTCAACGCAAAAACACGAACATTAATCTACAACCAACGATTAAAGTTCGTCTTTAGCGTATTTTCCATAGACAACGATCGCTCTTTTCGAGTCAGCTGGATTTTTACTGCCAAAAGAGTTAACCACCTTCCGGCAATACAGGATTTATAAGTAAAGATGGATGAGAAATAATACGACAAACAGGATTGCAGCGGAGAAATGCCACTTACGCTGAGAAGTGGTAGTGACCTTCTTCTGCTTCCTTGAAGCGAAGACCATTCCAATTACAGAAACGATCACAAGTCCCGTTAATGCACCCAACCCTGTAATGAGATCCTTCAAGCTATGTTTTGCGGCAAATAGAAAGAACGCTCCATGGCTGACTGCGACAAGGAGGATAAACCAGCCAATGAAGGTATGATTGCGTTTCAGGAATAGCATCACGCTTCTTAATAGTGGGAACACAACACTTGGCTTTCCTTTAAGCACAATCATCAGCTCTCGCAGAACCCAGTAACCCATCGCTGCATAGAGACCGAATTCAGCTGGCTTCGAGATAAGCGTCCCGATCTCCTTCATTCTTCTTACGGTACCTAGATTCGGCCATTGTGTTAACACTTTGGACCATGAATTCGTAAGTGTGACAAAAAGCGCGAGTGTAGTCATTATCATAAGCACTGTTAAGAACACCCGAAGTAGTGCGGTCAAAGGATATTTTCTTACGGCTTGGATCCATCGTGGCATATCACACACTTCCTTTTAGGTTGTTAAAGATTTCCTCCAGTATAAACGGGCGATCTTAATCCTAAATGAGAGAATATAGGAGGTAATGAGAGAAGAGTAGGAAAGCAAAAATTCTGGAAAGCCGAAAGTGGACAGTGGAGATATAAATAAGGGGTAAGCTCTACTTACCCCAACCCAAAACATAAAATTCTTATCTGTCAAAAAAGACCACTCCACAGGCGGGAGCAGTCTCTTCTTATTAGGTCCAGTTCTATGGTTTCCTTTAGCTTAACCTTGGCTGCCGATAAACGCATACCGTGCAATAATGAGAATCGCCAGGATCCACATGAGCCAATGCACCTTGTAGCCGCCAGCTTTCTTGCCAGCAAGGTTAGCAATGGTCGCAAGCAGCACATAGGACACGATTCCGAATGAAACACCGTTCGCGATATTGTAAGTAAATGGCATAAGGGCAATCGTGAAGAAGGATGGAATGGCATAGACCATGTCTTGGAAGTCAATTTCTTTGATGGATTGAACCATCAGCACACCTACGATAATAAGGGCAGCAGCTGTAGCTGAACCCGGAATCAGCGAGATGATCGGCCATAGGAATAGCGCACATAAGAAGGCGATCCCGGTTGTCACTGCAGTAAGACCTGTACGTCCGCCTTGAGCGATACCCGCCGAGCTCTCGACGAATACGGTCACGGTGCTTGTACCAAGCATTGCGCCGCCGCTGACACCGATCGCATCCACGAACATCGCTTTACCAACAATTTTCTTGCCCTTCTCTGGATCCTTCATCACGCCAGCACGGTTCGCCGTACCAACGAGTGTTCCAAAGGTATCGAATAGTTCAACGAATGTGAACGTAGCGATAATCGAGATAATGCCTGTGTGCCATACGCCTGCCCAGTCGAAATTCCAGAAGTTCATTTGTGTGAAGTCTGGTGACCAGGATTGTCCCTTTAACGTCTCGCTAACATTAACATCGCCCGTAATAATCGCAACGATGGTCGTTCCGATAATACCGAAGAGGATCGCACCTGGGACACGAAGCACCATCAGTACAGAGATGATCAGCAAGCCGATAAGTGTAAGGTATACACTTGGGCTGCCGAGGTTGCCCATATGAATAACGGACTCAAAGCTTAAGATATCCGTAAATACACCTTTAGGAATATCTGTTACCACGTTCTCGACTCCGATTGTCATAAGTCCGCTGTTCTTCAAGCCGATAATTGTAATGAATAATCCAATACCAACCGTGATTGCATGCTTCAGGCTATCTGGAACAGCCGTGAGGAGCATTTGGCGGATCTGGGTAATCGTTAAGATGAGAAAAATAATACCGGAGATAAAGACAGCTGTTAATGCCATTTCAGGTGAGATGGGGTGATCCGTTGCTTTGGATGCAAGCACAGTTGCTGCGAAATATGCATTGAGTCCCATACCCGGTGCAAGTGCTGCTGGAAAGTTAACGAATAGTCCCATCGCAATGGTGAAAATACCGCCTGCAAGTGCGGTCGCAAGAAAGACCGAATATGCGCTAAGCCCTGCTCCTCCCAGAATTCCTGGGTTGACTGCCAATATGTACGCCATCGTCATGAATGTCGTGAGGCCAGCCATAATCTCTGTTCTTACATTTGTTCCGTTTTCCTTCAACCGAAAGAAACTACGCATTTTTTAATATACCCTCCTCAAAAAATGTGGTCAGAACAAACAAGAAACCCAAGCTATAAAATGCCAATATTGGCATTCTAACCTAGGTTCCACGCAAAACAAGAAAAGTATACACGTTGGACCAACAGCCGTGTTACTCATCTCGCTCTTCGTAGACAGATCATTAAGGTGATCTCGTAGAGACTCTCAAGCCGATTCCTGAGATTATACGAAAAGATATGCAGTTTGTACGATTCTTGAATATTCTAGCGAGCAACTACGAAAAGTTGTCAATGGAAAACGTTTGCTTTCCGAACAATATTCTTCATTTTTACAAAAGCGAGTAGCAGGTGGTTTAGACGTAATATCGTACACGATCCGGTTCACGTTATCGACTTCGTTAACGATCCGAACCGAGATTTTCTCAGGAACATCCCAAGGAATCCGCGCCCAGTCCGCGGTCAGACAAGTGTACTTCGGTCTCCATTAATTTCCTTTAAGCGTATTCGTAATTTGCGCCTTGGACTTTAGTTCTTCCAGCCATGCAGGGGAAAGTTCGGCAACCTTCTGGCTAATGAGCTGTTCCCGGATTTCAGCTTTCTTCTCTTCAAGCGTCGCTGCCTTCGCTGCCTTATGGTCTGATACTTTGATGATGTGATAACCAAACTGCGACTTTATCGGTCCACCCAGCTCACCAACCTTAAGCGAGAACGCTGCTTTCTCAAACTCAGCGACCATTTCCCCTCTGCCGAAGAAACCAAGATCACCACCAGCATTCTTACTGCCTGTGTCAATTGATTTATCTTTCGCCAGCTTCGCAAAATCCGCGCCTCCTTTCAGCTGCTTCATAATTTCGTCAGCTTCTGCTTTCGTTGCGACCAGAATATGCGATGCTTTCACCTGCTCAGGCTGATCGAACATGGCTCTGTTTGCCTCAAAATATTGTTTCACATCTTCGTCTGTCACTTTCACACGCGGCTCTACGAGCTTGCGAATGCGAAGCTGCATCGGTGTTTGCTTCTTCAAATCTTCGAGCGTCATGCCCGCTTGCTGCAGCGCAGTTTGAAAATCCGATTCAGACGGGAACCGCTTCTTGATTTTCGCAATTTCCGCTTCCACATCTTGGTCAGTGATTACGATGCCTTTCTTCTTCGCCTCTTGCTTAACAAGCTCTTCTTGAATCAGGTTGTCCAGCATTTGCTTTCCGCCAACTGCAGCCATCGTATCGTACAGCTGGTTCTTGGTAATGGATACGCCATTAACTGAACCGATCGCTTCATTACCGCCATCACCTAATGGAGACTTTTCGGGCCTGCTTGCAATAATGACTGAATTCGAAGAGGCATTAAAGTTGACATTTGCACCGAGCATCTCAGCGGCGGCGCGGATAGGGACGTAAGTAACGCCCTTAATTGATACCGGTTCTACAGTTGATTTCTGACCATTTACAATCAAGGTCATTTTCGTTGCGGCGTACGCTCCCGCACCTGCCGCAAGCGTCATACCCGCTACGACCAGTGCAGTTACCCCAACTCTACGAAATAGGATGTTGCCTTTACTTCTACTCATAAAAATAAACCTCCCGCTGGAATCATTTCCGATGACTATTAATGAATTTCATACTAGAATTCTACATCATTACTTTGGTTATATATAGCATTTCGATCCGTTCTTTAATTTGGTCATAAAAAAACTCCCTTCTATTTGCTAAATAACGCAAATAGAAGGGAGTAACTTTTTAGCAATCTATTCCCACTCGATCGTAGCTGGTGGTTTCGAGGTAATATCATAGACAATCCGGTTGACGTTATCGACTTCGTTAACGATCCGAACCGAGATTTTCTCAAGAACATCCCACGGAATACGTGCCCAATCCGCTGTCATGCCGTCAATGGAAGTTACCGCGCGAATACCTACCGTGTAGGAATACGTACGAGCATCACCCATAACGCCAACACTCTTCATGTTCGGCAGCGCCGTGAAGTACTGCCAAATTTCCCGATCCAGACCGGCTTTGATGATTTCATCACGGAGAATCGCATCAGATTCGCGAACGATCGTCAGCTTCTCATCCGTTACTTCACCAAGCACACGGATTGCAAGACCCGGACCTGGGAAAGGTTGACGCCATACGATGGCATCCGGCAAACCGCACTCGGAGCCAACTTTACGAACCTCATCCTTGAACAGCGCCTTCAGCGGTTCAACAAGCTTGAACTTGATGTCCTCTGGCAAACCGCCAACATTGTGGTGAGACTTGATCGTTTGCGCTGTCGCCGTGCCGCTCTCAACGATATCCGTGTACAGCGTACCTTGAGCAAGGAATTCAAAGTCGTCGAATTTATCGGATTCTTCTTGGAAGACATAGATAAACTCGTTACCAATGATTTTACGCTTCTGCTCCGGATCGTCGACACCCTTCAGCTTGCCTAGGAAACGCTCGCTTGCATCGATTTTGACAACCTTCATATCGAACTTGCCAACGAATGTCTCCATGACGCCTTCGGCTTCGTCTTTGCGGAGCAAGCCATGATCGATGAACATACAAGTAAGCTGATCGCCGATCGCTTTGTGAAGAAGAATAGCAACAACGGATGAATCAACCCCGCCAGACAACGCACAAAGTACCTTGCTGCTGCCGACTTGATTGCGAATATCGCGAATCGTATCTTCAATAAAGGTCTCCATGCTCCAAGTACCTTCGCAGCCACAAACGTTGAAAAGGAAATTGTGAATCATTTCATTCCCTTGAACGGAGTGACGTACTTCTGGATGGAATTGAACGGCATAGAGCTTGCGTTCTATATGACTCATTGCCGCGATTGGCGCGTGATCCGTGCTTGCATCAACGCGGAAGCCAGTCGGCAATTCAACAACATGGTCGCCATGACTCATCCATACCGTTTGTCGGTTCTCCAAGCCTTGTACGAGATGGCTGCCATCAACAAAATCCACTTCAGCCTTCCCATACTCACGTTTACCCGCACGCTCAACCTTACCTTCAAGCTGATGTGCCATTAACTGCATGCCGTAGCAAATACCGAAAATTGGCAGTCCAAGCTCATAAATAGCAGGGTCAACTAGTGGCGACTTCTCCTCATACACACTTGACGGTCCTCCCGAGAACACAATACCTTTCGGCTGCAGCTCACGGATCCGTTCTGCCGTCGTATTGTAGGGCAGCAGCTCGCTGTATACACCTAAATCCCGAATGCGTCGTGCAATTAACTGGTTGTATTGTCCGCCGAAATCGAGGACAACGATCATTTCATTTGGCTTGTCCAATTGTTTAAAGCCTCCCTTAAATCATTGTGTCAATTATAGCTATAGGAGTTTGGGACAGTCAAGGCAGAAGGACAATGGAAAAAAACTGACATCCACAGCCTCAGCTTTTGGATGTCAGTTTGTAGTATCGCCTAAATGGAGGAACTGGATTGTGGTTGCGTTTGTATTTGCGATTGCGCTTTGTCGGCGGCTTGGTTCATTTTGTTCCTTGCCAGCTTAAGATAGCCATAGACATTCTGCAGATCGCTTTCTTCTACGAAGCGAAGGCGAACGGGTCCGGCCGCATCATTGATGTAAGATTTAAGCGCCGATGCACCGCCGCCAAGCACGTAAAAGCATTGAATATCGGGATACTTTTTCCACTTTTTAACGATTAGATCGACCACTTTATTAGCCGCTCGCGAGAAATAGGTATCGACAATCGGCCGAATATCCGCTTGACCTTCTCCTACACGCTGAATAATATATTCGCGGTTCTTAAGTCGTTGAATTAGCTTCGTACGGCTTGGGAAACGATGACCGAATTGATCCTCGACATCACGGATAATGTTATCTAGATAGCCCGACAGACCGAACTGCTCTCCGGTACTGAACTGATTGTCGATGCTCATCCGCTTAATAACTGGAAAGTCTGTCGTGAGAGCACCCATCTCACAAATTCCGATACAGCCATAATAAAGCTCTTCATTCTTCACCTGAAGGTTATCATGCGTAGCCATATGGAACAAAGCCGCAGCACCCTCAATTGAAACAACGGCCTGACGGATAATGACGCGAATAGACTTCCCTTTCAACTTCGGCGTAGAGAGAAACGTGACCTGATGCTCGCCAACGAGCCGTTCTTCGAAGGTTTTGTGGAAGCCTGCATAGGTCCGAACCGGCAAGCCCGTTCCGATCACATACTCCACGACTGGAGCTGTCTGTCCTTGCGTCGGCTCGTAGTCCTGATTCTGATGGGTCAAGCCTGCATAGGCCAAAGCTGTTAAAGCCACGATCAAGGATTGGTCACTTGTCGCCTTGTTATCCGTCTCTTCCAGCTCCGAATTATCCTGATCCTCCATAGCAAGAAGTCCTACGAAATAACGTTGATTATTCTTCTTCAGCTTGGGACTATGTACCTCAACATCCAGTGCATTGACAGGCGAGTCTTCCTCTTGAAATACATGCCGTTCATAGCCGGGAGAAACGATGCTTGGTATTACGATTGGTTCTGGTGATCCTTCTACCACTACTTTTACACTATCATTACCTACATCAATTCCAGCCAATCTTATCACAATAGAAACCCCCGTTCGTTGTTGTATATATCGTCGGTATTCGAATATTAATTTAGCTTATTTATGACAAATTTCTATTTGTTTCGAGGTTTTTTTCACTAATATAAGTTTTTTGACGAATTATGCCGAATAAAATCAATACAAGCTTTTCTAATCTATTAATTCCAAGATTTACTTGAATATAGCGATAAAGGAGATCCCCCACTGATGTTCAAAATTAAAAATCGCAAAATGAATTCCGAGATCCCTGATACTTTTATCGGCGATGGTACTGTGGTCGAAGGAAAAATCCGCTCCGCTGGGGGCGTATGCCTTGAAGGCAAGCTTAGTGGAGATCTAGATTGTGAAGGCGATGTGAGGATTGCAGAAAGTGGCATCGCTAATTCCAACATCACGGCTAAAAATGTTTTCTTGGCTGGCCAAATAACAGGTAACGTCACAATCACAGGCAAGCTAACCATTACTTCAACCGGTAAGCTCTACGGCAATCTATCAGCAGCTACTCTTTCCATTGAGGAAGGCGGTCTCTTTCAGGGCAGCAGCACGATGGATCATGATCAGATAAGTACCGGATTGGAGCTGCGCAGCGGACTCGAACGCCGCAGCGGCTTTGACCGTCGCAGCGCTATCGAGGGGATCTGGATGAGCGAGGAGCGCAGGGTTCATGTCGAACGAAGAAATTGCGAGGAAAGCGCAGCTAGTGCCGAGCAGTGGGAGGAGTCGGAGCGCAGAGAGGGCGCCGACAGAAGAGATAGCGCGGACCGAAGAAATAGTGAAGATCGTAGAGATAGAGCAGACCGAGGAAATAATGAAGATCGTAGAGATAGAGCAGACCGAGGAAATAGTGAGAATCGAAGCACTCTAGCAAGCATTGGGGAGAATGATAGTGAGATGGACAGCGAACCTAATGAGAGTGCCGCCCCACCTGCCATTAGCAGTATAAGAGAGAGCGGCAGAGCTTTTATGAATAGTATTAACGAAAAATCTCTTCAAGTAACGGCAAACGAACCTCCAACTGAGAAAGAGCATGCGAGCAATTTGCATGCTATCGAGCTTACAGAGAACGAGGAGGAAGACAACCAACTGAGTACTGCCTCCTCTGCTGCGAATGTGCAGCATCCAGATCAAAACCATATTCAGGATCAGATTGTGCAAATCGAAGAACACTTGCCTCCTGCTGTAGATGTAACGATCAATTCTTCCAATATTGAAGAAGTGAATGAAGCTGTCCTTCTTCATAAGGAAGAGACTGTAATCAGCGATATTATAAGTACTGTGGAAAGCCCGCTGTATGTTGAGTCTGAGCAGCTTCCCATGACCAATGAAACGATGAAGCAGGAAGAATCCCATTCACAGCCTTTGTCTAATAATAAGATCTACGGAGATCCTGCGGCGCTGCTTAAGAATTGGTAATGAAGGAAATATGAATGGGTAATGAAGGTAATAGGTGAATAACGAAGGGACTGTTCCATTTGGTAGCCAAGGCTGCTGAGGAAGGGTCCCTTTTTGCATGATGAAATCTCATAGTCCTATACATTTCCATCCATCCAAGATATCATTTTCCAAGAAGGTGCAGGGGTAAACAAGATTCGCTTCGTCTATATACGTGGAGAGGGGGAGAAGGACATCTATGAACAGCGCGTGATCGAACAAGTGCTTGCGGGAGATACAGAAGCTTTCCGGACAATCATTGACCATTATGAAGCTTATCTATACCAGGTCGCATTATCCGTTCTGCATCATCCTAAGGATGCAGAAGATGCCGCGCAAGAAGCATTCGTAAAGATCTACTTCTCTCTCTCTAAGTATCAAGGCCAAGGGTTCAAAACCTGGTTGACCCGAATCGTCGTCCATACGGCAATCGATTATAAGCGAAAGCTAGGCACGCGGAGAGAAACACTTGGAGCCATGGACAGCAATGAGCTTGCTGCTGCGGCCTTCGAGCAAACCGCTGCTCCTGAATCGGTTGAAGATGACCTGCTGCGTAAAGAACGCGCACAGCTAATTGCCTGTTACCTAAGCGAAATACCAGATAATTATCGCCACGTAGTCGTGGCCTTCTATATGGAAGAAAAGTCTCATATGCAAATTGCCAGCGAACATGGAATCGCAGTAAAAACCGTGGAATCCAAGCTATACCGAGCAAGAACCTGGATGAAGAAGCATTGGAAGGAGGAGGATTTCCGATGAGTCATGCAACGATGCAAGAATGGCAGCTGTACGCCGCTGGCACGCTTTCTCTAGCTAGATCTGAAGAGCTTGATCAGCATCTCTATGCGTGCGAGGAATGCCTAGCTATTTATATGGATGTGATAGATATGATCACTGCGGTTGATCATCAAGTGACACCACCCGTGTTTGCAGAGGAAAAGAAAGGGGATTTTGCTGATCGAGTGATGTCCGCCATTCATGAGGCTGCTTCCCTAGAAACCTTTGAAACCTTTGAAGCCTTTGAAGCCTTTGAAGCAGTGAGCAATGAAAATGGGAATACGCAAAAGATCCATTTGGAGAAGCAAACAGAACTTGATACTGTTCAAATTGATACGACTAGAGTTATTAAACCCCATTTGGTCGTAGTTGCTCCTTCTAGTCGGAATGGCGTTTCTCGCAGCCGTATGCCACTCATTTGCAAGCCGCTCTTCCAATACACCGTCGCCGCTGTCGTCACCCTTATACTTGTGGCTTCGGGCGTTTTCCAGGATGTCGGCGCATATGCTGGGCGAGCTGAGCCCATTGATCTCACGAGTGCAAACGGGGCGATATCAACAGAATCGTTCTCACAGCGCTTAATGGAGAAAACAACATCCTTACTTGATACCTTACATCCCACCCGTATAGGAGGTCATCCACATGAATAAAAGTCCTTTAGCCGCTTTTCTGCTCTCTTTCATTCCAGGCCTTGGTCATCTCTATCTTGGCCGCTTCTTTCGTGCATTCATATATGCAATCGGCTTCTTTGGTCCACTGGGATTAATTGCGCTTCTCGAAATCTCTAATGGTGGAAGCACCGACTCTAGAGTAATTCTCATGCTGCTTTTCGTCTCTTTTGTCATAGGTCTTATTAATATCATTGATATGATCGTCTCCCTGTTAAAGCCTACTCCTCAGTACCGCGACCAATTAGCTCCACCTCCACCTCCTGCAAATGGGAATGTCTTCACTGACTACGGGAGCAATGGTTCTAGTAACATTCAGCAAAATGAACGCTTTTTCACGATCATCCTCTCGCTTATTCCCGGTCTGTCGCATTTTCAACTCGGGCTTATGCAGCGTGGATTGACCTTTATCGTCGGCTTCTTCGGACTGTTTGCCATGATCGCTTTTGTCAGCTTCATTACGCATGAGACCGGGGTTTTCATCTTCCTTGTGGGACTGCCGATCATTATGTTCTATGGACTCTTCGATGCCATGCAGCTTCTTAATCGCAAGCAGCGCGGCGAAGAAATTATTGACCGTACGATCTTCGAGGACTTTGAACAGAATCGTGAAACGGGACGTAAAAGCAAAGCAGTCGCCCTGCTATTAGCTGTCTTCCCAGGTGCAGGTCATCTCTATCTTGGCTTGCAGAAGCGCGGCCTGCAGCTTATGGCTGCCTTTCTACTGACTGTTTATCTGATGGACGCCCTGAGACTTTCCCTCTTTCTTTACCTGATTCCGATCTTATGGTTCTTGAGTCTGTTTGACGCCATGCAGCTTGTTTCTAAGCAGGGAGAGGAAGAACTGAAGGATATTCCTCTAGTAGATGGACTGATGAATCACCAGAAATGGATTGGTTTGGGGCTAATGGCAATTGGCGCTTACTACTTATTCGATAATGCCATTCTCCGCATGATTGAACAGGAGTTCCCGCAATGGAGACTGTCGTATTGGTTCCAGCGTTATGCACAGGTAACGGTTGTCTCGGTATTATTCATCTTTGGCGGATTTAAGCTTATGCTCGGCAGCAAGAATAAAACACCTCACGAGGAGGTCGACAAAAACCAATGAAACGCTGGCGAGTAGGTACCTTATCCATGGGTTTATCCCTTATCCTGATTGGTGTAACAATATTGCTATCTAGCTGGAATCACGCATCAGCCGTAGATATTTTGCTTAACTGGTGGCCTGCTGTGTTTATTCTGCTCGGCTTAGAAATCATCTTTTTCCTAGCGATCAAGAGCAAAGAACAGCCTATTATTCATTATGATATTTTCAGCATTCTATTTGTCGGCGTGCTCTGTTGTCTTTGTATCGGCTTTGCTGCTGCCACAGCAAGCGGTTTAACCCATGAAATCCAATATGCGATAGGCAGCGAGGATCGTACCTACGATGTTCCCACCATTGATCAGCCCGTTCCCGCCAGTGTGACTCGGATCGTTGTACAAACTAGCGGCTCCATTCCAAAAATCGATAAAATTACCGAGCGCAAGATGCATCTATTCGGCACTTATCGGATTCGGCAATATCAAGATGAAAAAGGAGCTTTGCTGCAGGCAGCGGATATCACCACCATTCATACAATTGACCACACGATGTATATCTCAATCAAGGCACTGCCGCAGCGCATCGGATTGAATGATTCCTATCCCTCGACAACGCTAACGATGGCTGTTCCAAAGGACCTTCCTCTCGAGCTTAGAGGTGCTAATAACGAGCCTATACAGTAGGCGTGAAGGCGTAATGGAAATGGGTATGCGAATAATTGGTTTGGTGCGATAAAAAGGCAAACTGAGAAAAGCTAAACGTGAAAAGGCTAACGTAAGGTCAATTGGACCTTTGTGTTAGCCTTTTTTCAGTTCTGTTAAAGCTTACAACTCTTGAGCTTTTCGAGGGCTTTTGGAGAGTTTAAAGACTCTACAAAGACTCTACAATGGGCAAAACAACGGGCAAGCTCCACTTCTTCACACTGTCATCACTTACTTTAGACAGTTTGAACGACTCCAGCGGAGCGAGGCTGCTTCGTTGGAGGCAAGCTTCGAACCGCAGATAATAGGTCTGCCAGCTCCAACTGCGTTGGCAGCTCAAGCCACTCCGCTCCATAGCGCGCCTGCTCGTCCCATCGCACGAGCTGTGTGATGAGCTGCGCGGTTTGCGGCGGCAGGACTAGTGCCGCCGTGTATTCACGCGCAGTGCTTTGCGGCAGTTTTGCGCCGCAGCGAGTGTAGAGCTCGCGCCAGCAAGCATCCGCGAGCGCGAGGAACTGCCCGCGGGCCGCTAGGTGCCGGCCCGCGGTTAGTGCGCTGCCGTACTTATGCAGCGCACCTGCGAACGCATCGCGTTCGCGCCTGCGCCACGCCGCCGCGATCAAGCCGGCGGCGCCTGTGGCGCCCGCGGCTAGCGCGGCCATGGCCCATGGCCTGGCCGACGCGGCGCTGCGCGCCGCTTGCGCGAGGGCATGCGCCCCGCGCTCCGCGGCATCGGCGGCCCGCGTCGCGGCCGCCTGCAGCTGCACTGCGGCGCGCCCGGCAAGCCGCCGGACGCCAGCGGCTTCGCCGGCAGCCCCGGCGGCGGAATGCCCCGCCGCCGCCGCAAGATCCTGCTGCGCAGCATCGGCGGAATTACCGGCCGATGCTGCTCCGCCAACGGCGCCAGCTGCGCTGCTTGGCGCCGCAAGCCCCGGAGTCGGCTCGAAGGCCACCCAGCCGCTTCCCGGTATATAAACCTCCACCCATGCGTGCGCATCACTGGCTCGCACGGTATACATCTGCGTCTTCGCCTCTCCCGCTCCGGTCAGCGAAGCTGCTGCTTCGCCCGGAGCAAAGCCCTTCACGTACCGCGCAGGAATCCCCTGCGTACGCAGCATTACCGCCATTGCGGAAGCAAAATGAACACAATAGCCTTGCTTTTGCTCGAATAAAAAATCATCCACAAAATCCGTTCCCGCTGTTGGTATCGATGTATTCTTCATCGTATACGTATAGTGGGTTCGTAAGTATGTTTCTATTGCTTTGGCTTTATCATAACGTCCAGCACTCGCTCCTGCCTGATCAATAATCTGGCTCGCTAACGCTCCAATACGTGCTGGCAGTCCTTCTGGCAGCTTCGTATCCACCTGCAAAATAGCTTCAAGTTCAGGACTAGCAGGCTCGTTCGCATCCTTCTCCTTCTTCAAAAAAGCTGCCGATAGATT
Source organism: Paenibacillus baekrokdamisoli (assembly GCF_003945345.1). Taxonomy (GTDB): domain Bacteria; phylum Bacillota; class Bacilli; order Paenibacillales; family Paenibacillaceae; genus Paenibacillus_Z; species Paenibacillus_Z baekrokdamisoli. Next base: position 4,509,171 of record NZ_AP019308.1, read on the forward strand.
AGGCTGTACGGTGGATACGGTATATTGGATAATGCGCTCCTTGTCTGTTGCAGGATATAGCGCATGCGTCAGCTTATCCTGTCTGTAAAGATGGTCAGCTGTTCCATCGACAGACTGAAGGGCAACAATCTGTGAATCAGGCCCAGCTGTGAGCAAGGGCCAGCCCGCAGTTGGATAGGCAACCGAAACCGTCTGCTGAAATACCTCTGGTTCACTTACAACCACTTGCCCAGTAACCTTTGTATGAACCCCGATGCCCGAGCTCTCTTTCTCATCAAAGCTGCCCATACTTCCTACTATTCCCGCCAAAACATGCTCTGATTGCTCCAAACTGTTCCCTTTATTCTTCACAGCAATTGCCGTCCCAAACCCACCGGTACCAACCAAATCCCGCGCTGCTATAGCTGGGTTTCCACTCAAACCACCTATAGTCCGCTCCTCCAGCTGTGAGTTTTCCTGCTCCCAGCCGTGCCCGTTGTAGCTGCTTTTGCTCTCGCCGCGCAGATAGGCAGCTGTCGCTGACTGAACAGTGAATAGTACAGTACTGCTCGGGGATATCGGTGCACCGAGTACACGATCATCGAATCCATAGCCTGTTAATCCTTCCGATCCCAAAGCTTTCTCCGCGGTCATAGCCTCCAAGCTCTTTCCCTGAATAACCGCTGTCATTCGCTCCTTAGTCAAATGCAGCTTGCCCCAATTAACAGCATCCGCTGCCCAAGGAGCTGGTTCCGAAGCCGCAGTCTTCCCCCAAGCAGCACCAATTCCTACTGCGACGATAATCACTGACAGCCACGCTGCCCCACTCCACCAGCTCATCGCCCAGCCTGCCAGGGTAGGGTTACGGCCTGCCACCTTCCTCACGTGCACAATCTTTATTCCGCTGAGCCTCTCCATCCGAGGAACAGTCAATAATGCGCTCAACAGCAAACCCTCCGCACATGTGCGAAGAAGACCAGGGAATACATCCATGCCGAAGAATCCATACAGAACGAGCAAATAAACCGCAGTTAATGCAGTCAGCCCAAGTCCCCACTGCCGCAGCCACATCAAGGATTGCACCGCTAGCGCCATCATCCCGAGTCCTGCGATAAGCAGCAAAGTCCGTGTTTCCCCACTGAGCTGAAGCTGCCCTTCCATCACCCGCAGCATATCACTCTTCAGCGCCTGTACAAGACCCATGAAAGCTTCATAATTGGACGTATATTGAATGTTGAACAAAAGCATCACCGTCCCAAGGCAGACGACACTGTTTAAGAGGAACGAAATCAACATTGGAGGTACGAATACGCCGATTCCTAAGAATAATCCGACCGCCATAATAACGGGGCCTATTCGGTAAAGCTCCGTATAAGCTTCCAAGTGAGATAGCGGGAGCACCCATTCTATAATCAACCCGAACAGCAGCAGGCTTGTAATAAGACGTCGAGAGCTTAAATTGAAGAAGCTTAAGCTCGCTTTCTCCATCTCCCGGTTACTTGGCTTCGTCCCGTTAGCTAATTGAGGCACTGACATCAACGCGGCCCCCTTCCATAGCAGTAGGGTGATTATCTTGATACGCTGCAGGCACCGGCATCCCTTTTACGAAGCAGCCTGTCCCACTCAGTCGCTCCTGCCATTCCCGCTCCCTCTGCTGAGACTCCATCACACCGCCTCCATATGCCAAAAGCAAATAAAGCCGAACACCCCGAATGCCAGCAAGCTTCGCACCATAAGCTACACTTTGAAGTTCGGTCCCATCCCCATTATTCATCCGTCCAAAATCAGGCCTTATACTTCCCGCTTCTATCGTTCCCTCCGTACTAGCATGTCCCACTGCCAAACAAATGATGGCTGCACCTCGCGGCATTTGTCCGACTATTCCTGCTAGAGAGTCAAATAGCAGCTTCACTCCATTTGCCTGTATTCTGGCAAGCTTGTCCTCTGCAAGCCGAAGCGCTGCCTTATCCCCTGCACGAACAGTAACCCTCTCTTCTTCAAGGCTATTGCTTAGAATCTCAACCCCTTTGCCCTGCTCGAAGGCTCGCCTCAGCGCCATTGCAGCACGTCCGACATTGGCATCAAAAAGCCGCATTTCTTTTCCATACGCCTTTTGCGATGCTTCAAGCAAAATAATAACTTCACTAGGCTGCTCCGCATTGCTGATTCTTGTCTGCATGCCTAGACCTCTGGCCATCGCACGCCAATCGATGCGCCGCAGTGGATCGCCCGGGGTATAGGTGCGCACCTCAGGTCCCATTCCATCTCTGCTTACCCTCGCCGCAGCGGTCAAAGTTAGCCCCGATGCTGAAGCAACGGGTCTATCATTACTCGCATTCACCCCAGGAATGGCGCCAGGAAACCCTTTCCAATGCTCACCTGCTGGAGGCTGCGGCTTTACAAGAACAGAACTCGCACAGGAAAGTTCAAGCGTTCGAACCGTCATCCCAAGTAAATCACCGATCGAAATACGAATCGGCTGAAAGTCCAGCTCTCCCCGCTGCAGTCCTGTTACCATGTACCGGAACATTAATACTCGACTGAACCCCGGCACCGTAACGGTTCGATAGGGAACAACTGCATTTTGCGGAATCGTAAGATTCGCAATCCCCTCACTCACGCCAAGCCACATCAACGGTAACGGTCTGCTGAGCCGAACGAATACTTGAACCATCATTTGTCCGCCGTCCACCAATAGCCTCTCTTCTTCAATGATCCGCTCCACAGAGATACGTCCGGCTGCAGCGTAGGGCACCATGCAAACGCAAAGAAAAACGGCAGTCATCATAGCGAGGAAAAACCATTCCACAGCACCCCCTCGTGCATACTCAGCCGCAGCACTGGCAGCGAGCAGTACAATTAAGACGATTCTTGCAAAATACCGGCTATGCAGCTTACTTGCTTCAGCAGTATTTACGCCCGCAGCATTCAATTCACGAGCCGCAGCTTTAATCCTTTTCCCGCTATTCTTGTACATGCTGGATTTCTTAGTATCTGTCTCTACCCGATTTACTTTATCTGTAATAGTCCCCGATTTCCCTATCTGCGAGTTATTCCCAAGCACCCTAGACTTCCTAATCTTAACTGTCTTTATCTTATTCGCCTGTCTGTCTGAGTCCTCTTGCTTCGTCCTACGTTTGGAATTGCCAGAGCCCGTCCTCCTAGCAGCTCTACTCCCCACGCTTCCGTCGTTTGCCTCTATATCCCACACCGATTGCGGTTCACTCCCGCTGCTCATCTTCTTCGCCCGCCTTCAGTGATAGCCGATGGTATCGGTACAGCGGTCAAAATACGGCTTAGTACATCAGCTGCGCATACACCACTTACAGCAGCACCATCATTCACGATGAAGCGATGAGCCATCACAGGCTCAGCCGTTATCTTCAAATCATCCGGCACGACAAACCGTCGTCCTGCCACATAAGCAGTTGCTTGAGCCGCACGGATCCAGTCGCGAGTAGCTCTCGGACTTGCTCCTAGCTCCAGCTCCACCGCAGAACGCGTTGCTCCAACAACCTGCACCGCATAAGTGAGCAAGGCCGAATGAACATGTACCGACTGTGCGTCGCGCTGCATTCGCAGCCATTCCTCTGGAATAATAACAGGTCTGAGAAATTCAGGAATTAATCGCTGCGGAGCGATCTCCAGCATACGAATCTCATCCTCTTCGGACGGATAGCCGACGGATAGCCTCATCATGAAGCGATCTAATTGCGCTTCAGGCAGCGGATAGGTGCCATCATCACGCAGTGGGTTTTGCGTTGCAAGCAGCATGAAAGGCTGCGGCAGCCGGATGGTCTCGCCATCGGCCGTTACGCTCCGCTCTTCCATCGCTTCAAGAAGTGCCGATTGTGTTCGCGGCGGTGTCCGATTAATCTCATCAGCCAGCACGACATTGGCCATCAGCGGACCTTGACGGAATACGAGTTCACCCCGCTTACCATCCCATACCAAGCCGCCTACCACATCAGCAGGCAGCATATCTGAGGTAAACTGAATACGCCGGAATTCCCCGCCCATTACGCGTGCAATCGCACGTACAAGCAGCGTTTTGCCAACGCCAGGCACATCCTCCAGCAGTACATGCCCACCAGCAAGCAAGGCGGCGAAAACCTGAGCTACCAGCTCGCTTTTGCCTAGAAGGACACTATTCACCCTAGCCATCATTAGCTTCAACAATTGATTCGCGGCTTCTGGCCAGCTATCTTGTTCAGCAGCTGCAGGCAGCGCACCCGTCTGCTGCTCCTCCGCCAGTTGTTGCTTTGGAATCATATGACTCCACGTCCTTTCTTCTCCCTATTCCTTCACACTGAGACTTCCACACATTCGCACTCTCGCACTCTCGTACTCTCGCACACTTATACTTTTCCTCTATCTTCCCTATGGTTCTATTTGATAGTTTCGCCAGTTCAAGCCTTCTTTACACCTGCTCGGTTATGAATCAAACCAAAAAAAGCCCTCCAATGATATTGGAGAGCACCGACCTGAAATTATAATTACCGATATTATCTTACACAATCGTACAGGACTAACCACTTTCGGTTAAAAAACTCCAGTATCAATAAAAGCTGTCCTCAAACAGCCGAAGCCATTTTTAGAGACAGCCCTATTCGTAACATTCATAAATGGAATGACCGCTCGCCTGTTCGTAATCACTTTTCACGCAAAATTCACAGGGTACTCGCTGCTTCAAGCACTTCCTGAACATGCGCTTTCACTCTCAAATTGCGCCATTCACGAACAAGCTTGCCTTTCTCATTGATCAGGAAGGTCGAGCGAACTAAGCCCATATATTCACGTCCATACAGCTTCTTCAGCTGCCAGACTCCATACAATTCACAGACTTTGTGCTCCGTATCTGCAAGCAGCTCGAAAGGCAGCTCATATTTGGATGCAAATCGTTCATGTGTCGCCACTGTATCTATGCTGATCCCCAGCACAACGGCATTAGAAGCACCGAAAGCTGCATAATTGTCGCGGAAATCACAGGATTCCTGTGTGCAAGCGGGCGTTAAGTCCTTCGGGTAGAAGAAGAGAATAACCTTCTTACCGCTATAATCACTAAGCTTCACCTCGCGTCCACCGATGGTGGGGAGGGTGAAGTCAGGTGCTTTTTTGCCTACGAACGCTTTTGCCTTTATTGCAGCCATAAGATTTTTTATTCCCCTTATCCGTTATTCTTGTGCTGTCCCTTATCCGTTATTCTTGTGCTATCCCCCGTCCTGCTACCCCCTAAGAGCCTGCCCCGCTGTACCGTTTCACACCACGATTCCAAATCATCAGCCCCAGAGTCAAGAATACGATCCCCATCACTGGTGTTAGTAGCGCAAGCGTTGATAATCCATCTTCATTCCGATGAAGAAAATAGGAAGCAGGGATGACGCCGACAAAAGCAAAAGGAAGAATCCAAGTCAACAGGAAACGAATGGCTTTGTTATAAATATTAACCGGATAACGGCCATAATTCTGAATATTATACATCAGCGGCAGGATGCCCGTCGGAGCATCGGAATAGAACGAAATCGCCGTCAGTGCCGTGTATAGCCCCGCGTAAATACAGAAAGCTCCAATGACAAATACGACAAGCATCAGCACATCTAAGACCTCGAAGGGAAGCCCAAGCTGCGTCCAGCTCAGCACCATAATAATAGCTCCAACAAGCGAGCCGAATAATGAAGGCGGGTCCACGTTCTCGAGCAGCACTTGGTATAGATTATAGGCTGGACGCGTCAGGATACGGTCCATTTCGCCTTTTACAATATAACGCTCACTGAAGTTCCAGATATTAAACAAGGCGCCGAATATTCCGGAAGGCACCATGAAGAAGCCATAAACGAACACGACCTCTGCCTCCGACCAGCCTCCAAGTGATGGCGTATGCTGGAACACAATGAGAATGAATATGAGGTTAACGCCTTGAAAAAGTAGATCCGATAAAACCTCTATCCAAAAATCCATGCGGTAAGTGAGCTTTACCTTGGCATAATTCTTCATATACTCAACAAATAACGTCCAATAAAACATCTCTTATCAACCTCCCTGCACGAACAGCCGAGTCCGCGCCTGCCGCCATACCCATGTAATCGGAATGATCAGCACGAGGAACCAGATGACTTGAATACCTAGTACGAGCCATACCTCATGACCCGTTGTTCTTCCTGTGAATACAGAGCTTGGCAAATACGTAATCGCTTGAAAAGGCAGCCACTTCATTGTGACTGCAAGCCATCCCGGAAAGAAGGAGATCGGCACGACAACACCTGAGAACAAATCGACCAGCACCCGCTTCATGCGAAGCATACCTTCATTATTTTCGACGAAGAAGGCGAATAATCCAACCAGCATATTGATTTGCGTATTAATCAAAAAGCTAAACACCAGCATGACAAAATACAGCAGCCATATGCTCGGATCAGTCGGCAGCTTGACCGGGAAGATCAAACATACGATCGCAAGGCCAGGCACCATGAACAGCAGCAGCCGGAAGATGCCTTCACCAAACCCTTGCATTAATTTAACAAACAAATAATTGTAAGGCCGAATGAACTGGATCGCAACGCTGCCGTCGCGTATTTCATTGGCAATCTCACGGTCAAGGTTGTTAAAATAGAACGCTCTCGCCATCCAAGAAACAGCTACATACGTCGTCATCTGAGCCAGTGTGAATCCGCCTAGCTCCTTCTGCACCCCATAAATAGCTTCCCACAAAAAATAATAAGCACCGATGTTTATTGCATAGATAATAATACCGCTGTAATAGTTGACTCGATAGGCAAGCATCATGAGAAAACGGATACGAATGAGGTCCAGATAAGCGCTATTCATTACGCTCAGGCTCCTTTACTTTGTTACCCGTAGCGCTATTATCGCCATTCCCTTTATTCTCCATGTTGTCTTCAGCAGCTGGCTGCTCGACTGTATCCGTTCCACTCTCTCGCAGCTTATCTGTCGCTTCCTTGGAGGCTGTCCCAGATTGATAAATTTCTCGGACGATCTCATCTGTATTGGTTTCTGTAATTTTAATATCCCGAATGTCTGCACCACCGCCTACCACTCTCGATAGGGCATCCGACACATTAACGGAATGGGGCAGCCACATCGTCGCAGTGAGCTCATTATCGACTGACCAAGTAACACCATCCAATCCTTCCGTTTGCGCATGCAAGCTAGACAACTCAGGCATCTGTCCGAATTGAAACTGGATTTCTCGTCCCTTGCTCCACCTTGTCTTCAGCTCATCCAGGCTGCCATCATAGATAATCCGCCCATCATCTAGCATAATGACTCTTGAACAAAGGGCCTCTATGTCCTGCAAATCATGGGTGGTCAGCAGAATCGTAGTGCCCTGCTCGCGGTTTATTTTTTTAAGAAATTCTCGAATTTCCGTTTTCACCACAATATCTAGACCGATAGTTGGCTCATCTAGGAATAGAATAGACGGATTATGAAGTAAGGAGGCCACTAGCTCACAGCGCATACGCTGTCCAAGACTTAGCTTGCGTACCGGACGATTCAACAGCTCTCCAAGCTCCAGCCTTTCTACAAGCTCATCCAACCGCTTGCGGAATTCCGCCTCAGGTACGCGGTATACCTTGCGAAGAAGCTGGAAGGATTCAATAACGCCGATATCCCACCACAGTTGACTGCGCTGACCGAATACGACACCAATGCCGCTCACGAACTTCTCACGGTCTTTGTAAGGCACGAATCCGTTTACCTCTATGTGACCAGAGGTTGGAACTAGGATACCGGTTAACATTTTGATCGTGGTTGATTTGCCTGCACCATTCTCACCAATATAACCGCATATTTCACCTTGAGGAATTTGAAATGATATATCCTTCACCGCAGTAATTTCATTGTATTCTCGCTTGAACAAATCCTTCAACGCGCCGGTGAGACCTTCACGGTTTTTCTGCACTTGAAACTGCTTGCGTAAATCCTTCACATCAATTGCCAGCATAGGCTCTTTTTCTACCTTTCTCGTTCGACATTTCCTGGGAAATATCTGTCTTTTTCATAGTTAATATATAAAACTTGCTTCTATACGACAATCCATTTTATAATTTTATGATATGTAATACTATAGGCAGTTTAATTATTCGTAAACCTTGTCGCTTATATGCACCTACACCTACTCTATTATACCAATTTTAACGCCATCATATTTCTTAAATACTGAGGAGGATATTCATGCCGCGTAAGCAGCAAAAGGACCCTAAGAAAAAAAGACCGTGGAAATGGGTAATACTCGGAATCGCTATCGTTGTTGTCGCGATTGTGGGCGTCTATATTTATAATCTTAATCATTCATTAGGCGGATTAAGCAAATCAAAAGATCAATCCATATTTGGTGGATTCAAAGATAACCCGACAGAAAAACCCGCAGTATGGGAAGGCACGGAGAGAGTTAATATTCTTATTATGGGCGGCGACAATCGCGGCTTGAAGAAAAGCGAGACGGCTCGCTCCGATTCCATGCTCGTTGCCTCTGTTGATCCTGTAACGAAGAAGGCTCATCTCTTCTCGGTGCTTCGTGATACTTATGTTCCTATTGCAGGCCATGATGAAGGCCGCGTTAATACGGCGCTTGCGCTAGGCGGGCCTAACCTTGCCATGAAGACCATTGGCGGAATGCTTGGACTTGATATTCAATATTATGTGTATACAGACTTCGAGGGATTCAAATCACTTGTAGATGCTATTGGCGGTATACAAAATTTTGATGTTGAGAAAAATATGAACTATGTCGATAATGCGGACGGTAACCGCTATGATATTCATCTTAAAAAAGGAATTCAAGACCTTGATGGTACGACAGCACTGCAGTATGTTCGCTTCCGTCATGATGCAATGAGTGATTTCACACGAACTGAGCGTCAGCGCAAGCTGCTGTCTGCAGTAGCGGATAAAATGAAATCGGGCTGGACGGTTGTTAATCTTAGTAAAATTATTGACAGCATCAGTCCTTACGTAGAGACGAACATCACAGTATCGGATATGCTCAAGCTAGCCCAGCTAGGCCTTTCCACTTCCATTGGTGGATCTTCGCAAGTACCTCCGATGGATTTAATCGGGGAAAAGAAAGTCGGCGGCGCATCGGTTCTCTCCATAAGCGATGACAAAGCGCTGCTTGATTACGTACAAAGCGAGATTGCCAAAGATACAGCAGTTACGACACCAGCGGCTGCGGGTACAGATTCTACAGAGGCTGGAAGCAGCAACAGCCAATCAACGAATAATACGAAGAGCAACACGACTTCCAAAGGTAAGTAATCGCTCCTTATAAGATTCAAGTACGTAGAGGGTGGATTCTGACCAATCGGCAGAATCACCCTCTTTCTTACGAAATGCTTAGATTATGCTTACGAAGTGCATTTCTTACGAAATGCTTAGATTATGCTTACGATGTGCATTTCTAAAGAAATGCTTAGATTACGCTTACGATGTGCATTTCTAAAGAAATGCTTAGGAGGGTTCATTATGTCCATTCAACGTTCACGTTCGGAAATGCTTTATGCTGAAGCACTTGAGCATATTGTCGGCGGTGTTAATAGTCCGTCCCGTTCTTTTAAAGCGGTTGGCGGAGGCGCGCCTGTTTTTATGAAACGCGGAAGTGGTGCTCATTTCTGGGATGTAGACGGCAACCGCTACATCGATTATTTATGTGCATACGGGCCAATCATTACAGGTCATGCCCATCCGCACATTACGGCAGCCATTGTACAGGCTGCTGAGAATGGAACACTATATGGAACGCCAACCGAGCTTGAGATTGAGCTCGCACGCAAATTGAAAACAGCTATTCCATCGATGGATAAAGTTCGATTCGTCAATTCCGGCACAGAAGCGGTAATGACAACGATTCGTGTCGCCCGTGCCTATACGAAGCGCAGCAAAATCATCAAATTCGCTGGCTGTTACCACGGCCATTCTGATCTCGTGCTCGTAGCTGCAGGTTCAGGTCCATCTACGCTCGGCATACCTGATAGCGCTGGCGTTCCTAAGAGCATTGCAAGCGAAGTTATCACAGTCCCATTCAACGATCTCGCCAGCCTGCAGCAAGCGCTTGACCACTGGGGAAAAGATATAGCAGCGGTCATGGTTGAGCCAATTGTCGGCAACTTTGGCATGGTTATGCCTGAGCCCGGCTTCCTAGAAGGGCTATGCAAGATGACTCGCGAAGCCGGCGCACTCGTTATTTACGACGAGGTCATCAGCGCCTTCCGCTTCCATTACGGCAGCGCACAGACTTATGCAGCCTTTCCAGACAAGCAAGCGATAGAACCGGACCTGACTGCACTTGGCAAAATCATAGGCGGCGGTTTGCCGATCGGCGCCTATGGCGGCCGTAAAGAAGTCATGGCTCAGGTTGCACCGTTAGGACCAGCCTATCAAGCGGGAACGATGGCGGGCAACCCTGCCTCTATCTCCGCCGGTATAGCATGTCTAGAGGTGCTCCAGACCCCTGGCGTGTATGAACGTATGGAGGCACTTACGATTCAGTTAGCCGACGCCTTGCAGCAATCTGCCAATCACTATGGCATTCCACTGACGATCAATCGGATTCGAGGCTCCTTCTCGGCGCATTTCTGCGACCATCCCGTCACGAACTATGAGGAAGCACAGGATACAGATGGCGAGCAATTTGCTCAGTTCTTCCGCTTGATGCTGGATCAGGGCATTTGCCTAGCTCCATCCAAGTATGAAGCGTGGTTCCTAACCACTGCACATACCGAGCAGGATATTATAGAGACCATTACAGCAGCGGATAATAGCTTCAAAACAATGCGCGCTGGTCAATAAGCATTCGACTGTCGGGAAAGCCTATGATAAAGGGACGCCGCCTCTTATTAATTAGAGGTGGCGTCCCTTTCGCTTCACTAAGTTTCTTCTTTTTGTTCTTCCCTGATTAAGAGTCAAGAAATCAGCGCAATCATTTCGGCTTCTAAGGTATAACTTTCTGGCTCAAACTCATATTCAGTGGTTGACTATTTTGAAACAGGCCCGTTATAACAGGGGCTTTTCCCGGTAACCTTGCTGAGCGGACTGTGGAACCGCTATTCAGATCAGAAAACGACTCCAAACAAGTTTAGCGGACACAGGTTCCGCTATCAACTAAAATGCAGCTGATTTCAGAAGATTTGCTGGAGAATAGCGTCTTCTCTGTCCTTTAATCCACCTACATGCAGCGATTGGACTGAAATAAGAGCTCTCCTGTCCGCTCAGCATCTGATTACTTTCGTCGTCAACCACTAGTTTTGGTGTTGAGCCAGTTTTCTTACTTCTTATCTACAACCGAAGCAATGATGGTAATGCTTATTGGAATGATAATAATGGCACCGACAACCAGCCAGCTGCTCGGGCGCGCCATGTTAACCGTCCAGCCAATTCCAAAGCGTTTGGGCACGAATAAAGCAGGGTCATCAGCATTGTAATAGAAGGCGCCGCCGCCCTTCCAATGCTTTTCCTCATTGGAGGCTCCCCATGTGTTATGCGTAATCCCTTTTCGATGAAGATAAAGAATCAATACAATGACACTCCCTAGAATAACGACGGGAAGTGCAATCATGACGACCTTGAGAATATCCATAGACCATTCGTAAATGATAGATCCCTGAATATAACTGAATAAGAGGATGATCAGCAAGGACAAACCATACAGAAAAACAGAGCTCGTAAATCGAAATTTCTGCTCCTTATCCATCGACTCCGCCGCTTGACTCGGATCCAGCTGCTGCTTGGCTATTCGGGTTATAAAGTTAGTGCCTATGAATAATACAATCATCAACAACTGAATAATGTTTAGCATAAATACCGATCCAAAGCTTTTGCTTGCATATCGATCTGGCTCGAAGCTTCCATTGTAATGGGTAATTAATGTTTCAGGGATACGATCCCATTGCAGAGCAGCGAATACCACGGAAACGATAACGATACCCAGATGAACAAGATACCAGCCATTAGCGAGTACCAGACGTTGACTGCGAAACTTTAAGCTAGCCACGCGACGAGTCTCGACCGGCTGCTCCCATCCGTTATTTATTTTCATACGAGCTGCAGCCCTGTAATGCCGGGCATTCACGAGTAGCAGCCCTACTAGTTCGACCGTTAGAGCAGTTGGAACTATCACCTGCGTTATGCCTCCAGTCAGCCAGCCCGCCAATACCCCAGCAGCGATTCCACCTATAATTGCGAATATAGACTGAATGATATAGCTCCGCTTTAGCGAACGAATACCGGGTTCCAGACGATTAGCTGCTGGAACAACAACTCCGAACAAATTCGATTGTGTTCCCAGTAAAGGAACAAGTATGACCAGAGCACCTACACACAAATAAGTTACGATGAAAGAAATCCAAACCAGTTCACTCATGTTCATTCCAGATTATCCCCCTTATACATCAAGTCACCTCTATATACGGCGAGGCTAGCAGCTACGAATTCGGACTCTGACATCCCTCTTACAACTGCCTCCGAAGCCACAGAACGAAGCTGACGATGCAGCTTATCTATAAAAGCCTCGGTTACACCAGGCATCTCTCCCGGCTGCACGACAACACCCTTCTTGCGATGAACCTGTAGAAAGCCATCCTGTTTCAGTACCTGATAAGCTTTGTTGACCGTATGCAAATTAATGCCCAGATCAGAGGCAAGACTTCGAACGGATGGCATCGCATCGCCCGGATTAAGCTCTCCAGATGCGATACCTTCTACGATCTGCTGTGCAATTTGAGCAAAAATAGGCCGATCCGATTGCAGCTCTAGCTCAATAAACATCTCATCGCTCTCCTAGAACATCTGTTATATTCCGAATATAACAGATGTCGCATTTTCATTCAAGATTCTTTTTAATTTCCGCTCTGAATTCATTGCTATATAAGTTGAACTTAAGAAACGAACAATGAGCCGCTGCACAGATGGAATGTTCTTCCGATCGAAATCCGGTCTCAAAGGCGAACGCTGACGCTTCTCCAGAATCATCCATCTGCTCCGCTCACTTGTTATAGCTCTAGTTCAACTTATTTAATTACTAATAGACAAAAAAAACGCATCATCTCCCGTCCTTACTGCGACGGAGATGATGCGTGAACTTTCACATTCTTACCTAATCATTAAACCATATAGCTAGCTGCTTCCTTCAGCTTTCATCAGCTCATCAACAAAAGCATCATGAATATGTCCATTTGAAGCGGCAACATTACGAACGCCAAGATTGTACGGGTTCCCTTTTGAATCTGTTACACGGCCGCCGGATTCAGTCACCAGTAGTGATCCAGCAGCCAAATCCCATGAATTCAAGCCATATTCCCAAAATCCGCTTAATCGGCCTGCAGCTACATAGGCCATATGTAACGCAGCGGAGCCGCTAGAGCGAATATTACGCACTTGTGGGACAAGCGCTTGAAGCCCTTTCATATTCATTGGCAAGGCATAATTCGGATCAGCTGGGAAACCCGTTGCAAGCAAACTATCACGAAGCGTTTGCTCCCCAGAGGCCTCCATACGCCGACCGCGTACATAAGCACCCTTCCCTTTCTCTGCAACGAACAACTCGTCCCGCATCGGGTCATACACAACACCTACGATTACTTCGCCTTTATGTGCTAGCGCAATGGAGACAGAGAAGAATGGAAAGCCATGCACAAAGTTGGTTGTCCCATCAATAGGGTCGACCACCCAGAGGTATTCAGCATCCTTCACGCTTTGGAGTGCACGGTCCGATGCTTCCGGTCCAGGCTGAACACCTTCTTCACCCAAAAAGGAGTGATGAGGAAAATGCGTTTGCACTAAGTTACGAATCATCATCTCCGCACCTTTGTCCACTTCGGTAACGAGGTCTTGAGCAGAATATTTTAACGATAGGCTTGTATGGCTGCCTAGCTTAGTTTTAATCCATTCACCAGCTTTCGCCGCGCAATTAATTGCTACAGGGGTAAAGCTTTTCCCCCCAATAGTAGGGATGTCGTTCTGATCATTCACGTTCGATCACACTACTTTCCTATAACTCTGTTATGGTATTACTATACGTCACCAGAATGGCAAAGTTTCGCCCGAATTGTGCCATCGCTGTTAAAGTTGGGTCACGCCTTCAGTAATTAATTCAATGGAGAGCAGAATCAGAGTTAGTCTTAGAAGCCAGAGCAGTCCTTTGCCTGTCATTTTACCTGCGATAATCGCACCGATCTTGCCGCCAAACCAAGCACCCGGAACAAGCGCAAGCACAATCCATAATTGAATCTCTCCCAGTGCTGCATGAACACCGCTGCCTAGAATAGAGGATAAAAAGATGACAAACATAGAGGTAGCTGTTGCCACATGCGGTGGAAAACGAAAAAGCAGTACCATCATCGGTACGAACAGAGAACCTCCGCCAATACCGAACAAGCCCGATATAAGACCTACGCAGAATCCGATAATTAGCGCCGGCAGAATGGCATAACCATATGTATGAATGCTCCCATCCTCATCCGTAAATGTTCGTTCAATTGGCCATTTCCTAGATACCGGCTTCAGAAAATCGCGTGCAATTAATAGGCCTGCCATAAGCAGCATGAAAATGCCAAATACAAGCTGAAAGACGCCATTTTGCAAATATCGCGTTATTGCCGAACCAAGCATAGCTGCTGGACCGCTCGTTATGAACAAAAGCCAGCCACTGCGAAAGTCTACCCGTTTCTTCTTCGCGTAGGAGAGCGTCGATGCAAGCGCAGTCACAATAAGTACGGCCAAAGAAGTTCCAACTGCAACCTCATGATTAATCTCCGAGCCCGTCAAGCGAGATCCAAGCAGAATAAGTGTGGGGACGATAATAATGCCGCCGCCGAGTCCAACTACGCTGCCAAAAATAGAAGCAATGAATCCCAGTACAACCAGACCCAAAAGCGCCAGCATAAATTTATCCCTCTTCTAAATTGTAATATCTTCTTGTAATATCTTCTAGTTTAACCTATCTTACATTAAAATTCGCCACTTTGCTTATGATGGACTACAAATTATTGTTATAAGGACTTTCAAGATATCGATGAAAGGTTGTAATTATGCAAATTCATCGTACAGCTTCATTCCCAATTTGAACGCCGTAGTAAGATAAATACCATTCTACAAACCTTGGGATCCCCTCTTCAATGGACGTCCTTGGTTCATAATTGACTTCCTGCCGCAAGCTTTCTACATCTGCATACGTTTCAAGCATATCGCCTGGCTGCATCTTCTCCAGGTTGATGATCGCTTTGCGACCTATAGATCGCTCTAAAACCTCGATATACTTCATTAGCTCAACCGGCCTGCCGCTGCCGATATTATGAATCCGGTAAGGCGCATAGCTCACGGCTGGATTTGGGTGATCGCCTTTCCAACTCTTATCGCCTTGCGGTGCTTGCGGAATGAGCCTGATAATACCCTCGATAATATCATCAATATAGGTAAAGTCCCGCTTCATCTGCCCTTTATTAAAAACGGTAATCGGTTCACCTGCAACAATCGATTTCGTGAATGTGAACAGTGCCATATCCGGCCTTCCCCATGGTCCATATACGGTAAAAAACCGCAGGCCTGTCGTCGGTATCTGAAACAGATGACTGTAGGAATGCGCCATGAGTTCATTTGCTTTTTTTGTCGCTGCATACAGACTTAGCGGGTGGTCTGCATGATCGGAAACCGAGAATGGCATAGCTGTATTAGCTCCATACACGGAGCTTGACGAACCGTAGAGCAGATGACTCGTTCCATAAGAACGACAAGCCTCCAGCACATTTAAGAAACCAGTCACATTGGAATCTACATAGGCATGTGGAGATAATAAGCTGTGCCGAACGCCCGCTTGAGCCGCAAGGTGCAGCACCGCATCCGGCTTGTAGGCTTCAAAGACAGCATTCATTGCCCCACGGTCTTCAAGCGCTGCGTTCACAAAGGTAAAGCCGGTACTTTCCTGCAGAAGCTTAAGACGTGACTGCTTCAACGATGGATCATAGTAGTCATTCAAATTATCATATCCGATTACCGTACCACCCTCAGCCAACCACCTTCTTGCCGCATGAAACCCGATAAACCCTGCAGAGCCTGTAACAAGTAACGATTTCAATACCTTTTGCCTCCTAAATGTCTAACCGCACGGCACCTAATAAAAAAGAACTGCCGCGTAGCAGTTCCTTGTGTGTGGGCGCCCTTCTCATTCGCTATCTAGGCACCTGTATGTTTAAGAAGAGTTAAATCTCAATGCTTGCTCCATCAATAACCCGGATGCTCTCGCCTGCGGCTTCAAGTTCCCGAAAATCATCCATCAGCTTAAATAAAGCAGCATCCTTCTGCTTCGCTTCAAGCATACAATCAAGCCGATCTACGGAGCCTGCCGCTTCCTTCAAGAATCGAAAGAGAGGTGCCACCTCCACGTTATCTGCATGACAGCGCGGATCCTTCTCACTCTTCGGACTTGATACGTGAATCTTCGTCGGCAGCAAGAAGTTAGCTCCTTCAGCGAGCCTTCCTGGAGCTGCATGACGTCCATCCTTATCATAATCTCCCGTTTGCCACGTCCTTAAGATACGCGGCCACAAGTCACCAAAGAGAGTGGTGTCTGTCTCACCGCCATCATTAACCGCATGATGATGAATGTCCAGCACCATCGGGGTGCCTACAGCTTCCGCTGCGGCTAACGTCTCTCTAGCTGTAAACGTCTTATCATCATTCTCCAGCGTAATCCGTCGTTTGAACTTATCATCCAATTCGCTGAACTGCTTGATGAACCGCTCAGCCGATGTAGGCTTGTCCCCATAAGCACCGCCGACATGTATATTGCATTTGGCCTCCTCATCAAGCCCCATTGCCTCCAGCATTTGCAAATGATACGCGAGAACATCTTTGGACTTCGCCAGCACCTCTGGTCGAGGTGTGCTGAATACACAGAAATGGTCGGGATGGAAGGATACACGCATCTGCTTTTCTCTCACGAACCTCCCGATATCGGCAAATGCTTCCTGCAGATAGGACCAAGGAAGCCACTCCTTCAGCTCGTCATGAGTAGCAAGCGGTATAAGTTTGGAGGAGAAACGATACATCCTAATATCATGCGTGTAACAATGCCGCAGCAATCGCAGCGTATTCTTCAGATTATCTTCAGCGGTTCGCTCCAGCTTGCGCAGAGCTGCTTCACGATCGTTCAGCTTCGAAAAAGTAGCAAAGGTCATGGTGTGTGAAGGTGAGGCGTTCGTAAGGCGCATGCTCATCGCGACAAAGCCGAAGCGGACAATCATTCTTTTTCCCCGAAGAACATCTCGAATGCTAGCGCTGTCTGTATGCGTGCTTCTTCCTCCGTCAGTTTGCGTATAAGCTCCATCTCCACCTGCGTAATCTCTTCACCTTGAAAGTTGATCTCGGCAATGGATACGAGAATACGGACAATGGCTATGGCCTCATTCTCAGGTGTATAGGCGATGACCTTTTGACCTGTTGGATAGACGCGAAAACCGCTTTTCACCATTTTGCCACGGCCGTATTCAAGAAGCTCGTACAGCTCCTGTGCCGATTTAAACTTGCAGACCGAGTTGAATTCCGTTGCGAATCCCATCATCTTCCCTCCTCCCTACAATTATGTGCACTTGCATGTCTTATTTATGTAGAGCTACTTCGATTATGTTGACAATGGAAAATCCGGCCTGCTAGACCGGACTTCCTCCGCCATAATCAATGCGTTGTTTCTCGGCATGCCGGGAAAGAGCGAGCGCAATCAGCGTGTCCAGCAGCTCTCCGTATGAAACGCCGCTTTCCTTAAACATCAAAGGGTACATACTGAAGGGAGTAAAGCCTGGCATCGTGTTCACTTCATTAATGAACAGCTGACCGTCCTCTTTGCGCATGAAGAAGTCGATGCGGGAAAGTCCCGACCCATCGATAGCTAGGAAGGCCCGAATTGCCATTTCACGAACCGCTTCGGCTGTTTCGGCCGGAATATTCGCTGGAATATGCATCATAGACTTTCCATCGGTGTACTTCGCTTTGTAATCATAGAATTCGCTTGAGGAGGTGATTTCACCCGGCAGCGATGCACGGGGATCATCGTTACCTAAAACGCCAACCTCAATCTCACGTGCATCAACGAATTCCTCAACAATGACCTTACGGTCAAAGCGGAGAGCATAATCAACACCTTCAATCAGCTCTTCACGATTACGTGCTTTGGAGATGCCGACACTTGATCCCAGATTCGCCGGTTTAATGAAACAAGGGTAACCCAGCGCCACTTCAATTTCCATAATGAAAAAGGCCTTGTCCTTCTCCCATTGTGTCCGGTTGAAGTAACGGAATACACATTGTGGCAGTCCTTCTTGCGCAAATACTTTCTTCATTGTAATTTTATCCATCCCTACCGCTGAGGCAAGCACGCCTGCACCTACGTAAGGAATGTTCGCCATCTCAAGCATGCCCTGAATCGTACCGTCTTCACCAAACGTTCCATGCAGGAGCGGAAACACGACATCCAGCGTTTCATTGACCACCTTCGGGCCGCTGCTGGCTGCAGAAGTAAGGCTGCTTATTCCCGTAAACACAGGCATTACTGCATCTGTACCGGAAGTGGCATTGCCACCGGCGAGTCTCAGCAGCTCAAGATCATTGGGAGGTGCGAGCAGAGCCTCACCCGCACGCCACTCCCCGTCTTTAGTAATATAGAAAGGTTTAATCTCGTATTGGTTATAATCAAAAGCCTTCATAACTGCAAGCGCTGTTTGGAGCGATACTTCATGCTCGCCCGAGCGTCCACCGTACACGAGTCCAACGCGTACCTTGTCCCTCATAGTCAAATCCTCCGGTTACATATAATTTCCCCACTCTTGCCCATTAAAACTCATCATGAATATGAAAAAAACGGTATTTGGTTTGCTTTGTCCACGCATAAGAATCCCGATAATCCCAGTAACGATGGCGACTTGGCACGGTATTGGCGTTTACAAGCGGCATGCCGAAGGCATCAAAGGCAGTTACAACCGTGCTGTGCTGAAAGCGATTGTCCCCGCTCCAATCATAGGTAATGACATCACCTAAGGCTAATTGATCAGCGGAGCTGACAATCGTTGCTCTGAGCGCTTCATGGCGGGGAGCTGATAGATAATTCTGCAGGGCATTAGACACAGCCCAGCTGTAGCTCCAATCCTCACGTCCACCGCTTCGTCCTCGATACCACCAGCCCAAATTCCTTTTACCAGTATAATTCATCGGTGCGCTGCCTGCAAAGAGGCACTGGGACACATAGTTCGTACAATTCACCTCGAAATTCTCATAGGCGGGGTTCGCTTCATTCCACCAGCGATCGGCATAAGCAGCTACTAAATCACGCCTGTAATGAATTCCAGCTCTTTGATGTTTGAAATGAGGCAAAACATCATAATTTATATAAGGTATGGATTGCGGTTTACCTATTTCGGTCTGATCATATTCGTAACCTGGAAGCGAGGGGGCAAAGGAATCCGATATACTGTACCTTGGCCGTCTCTCAGAAACAATAGGCTCGATGCGGGATATGCGATAACCCCTGCCATCGGCAGCCAACCAGAGCCGTTCCCGATCAAAGCGCTCCTCTGTATAATTACGGCCTTGCTGCTCGATTATGCGCTTCGTACGAAGCTCAATAAGAACAATGACCTCAGTTAGCGAACCAGACTCGATTATGCGTATCAGCTCAGCACTCGTTTCACTTCGCGTTGCTAAAGCACCGCGAAGCAATTCCTGTTCACGGAGTCTGGAGAGGCGCTGACTAAACCGGGAGAGGTGATCCCGATCTGAAACAAGCTCCTCAAATGCTTGCGCGTAACGGTCAATTTCGGATTGATTATAAAGCTTCACATACGCGTGAACAGCAGCTTTCCATCCAGTAAGTTCAGGCTCCTTAGCGTTCTGCCCGACCTCGCTGCCATTATTCGAGATCCGAGGTGAGATACGATTGGCTTTATTTCCTGATCTTGACCTTGTCCCTGAACCCAGCTTTGTTCCGTTTCTCGGCATGACGATTCCTCCCTGCAATCAGTTCTAATGCTCCGTGCTTGCAAAGTAGTTTCAGTATATGAGCAGCCTTGTGAATTCATGTAAATCTGCTGGAAACAACTTCTTAAAGCAATATTATGGGCTGTCAATCATGTTTGATTCGGATGCTTCAGCCGGCAGAAAGCAGTCAGAAAGCGACTAGGCGGTGGTAAGAGGGAGACATACGACCTGATTTCACGAATCCCAAGCAGGGCATGGTGTGAGAACGATTTTCATTATCAATTTTTGCAGGTTAAAAACAGTCAAATACCAAAAAATAAGCAGCTTGTTGATGATATTTGGACTTTCTTATCTGAGCAAAAAACGCTATACTAAGGTTATGATTGTTTTTGAAATTGTGTTTCACACAATGAAACATAAATTGTGATTTTTCAGATTCGTTATCAGACAAAGAGCCATAAGGAGGCGTCATTTGTAATGACTAAGCAAAACGATTATTCCGTCCGCGAAACACTTGAAGTCAGCGGTAAGCCCTTCGCGTACTACCGACTAGCCGGACTAGAAGAGCAAGGACTAGGCAACATCTCCAAACTGCCTTTCTCCATTAAGGTTCTCCTCGAAGCTGCTGTTCGTCAATTCGACGGACGTGCCATCACAAAGGAGCACGTTAAACAACTAGCAACATGGGCCGATGGCCGCGAAGACAAAGAAATCCCATTCATTCCAGCACGTATCGTGCTTCAAGATTTTACAGGTGTTCCGGTTGTTGTCGATTTGGCAGCGATGCGCGACACCGTTAAGAAATCAGGCGGCGATCCTAAACAAATCAATCCGCTCGTACCGGTTGATCTTGTCATTGACCACTCCGTTATGGTTGATGCCTTCGGAACTCCTGAAGCGCTTGAATATAATACGAGCATTGAATTTAAACGTAATGAAGAGCGCTACCGTTTCCTTCGCTGGGCACAAACAGCATTTGATAACTTCCGTGCTGTACCACCAGGAACAGGTATCGTTCACCAAGTTAACCTTGAGTACTTGGCATCCGTTGCCGCAACAAAAACAACAGACGGCGAAACTGTCGTTTACCCAGATTCCCTTGTTGGAACGGACTCCCATACTACAATGATCAATGGTCTTGGCGTTGTTGGCTGGGGCGTTGGCGGTATTGAAGCAGAAGCTGGTATGCTTGGACAACCACTTTACTTCGTTACACCTGAGGTTATTGGCTTCCGCCTAACAGGCAGCCTTTCTGAAGGCGCAACTGCAACTGACCTTGCTTTGACCGTTACGCAGATCCTTCGTAAAAAAGGTGTTGTTGGTAAATTCGTTGAGTTCTTCGGACCTGGTCTTTCCAACATCAGCCTTGCAGACCGTGCAACGGTTGCGAACATGGCTCCTGAGTATGGTGCTACTGTTGGTTTCTTCCCGGTTGATGATGAAACGTTGAACTTCTTGCGCAACACAGGTCGTACAGAAGAACAAATCGCACTGGTTGAGGCTTATTACAAAGCACAAGGCATGTTCCGTTATGATGACACGCCAGAGCCAGCTTTCACAGGCATTGTTGAGCTAGACTTGTCGACAATCGTGCCTTCCCTTGCTGGACCTAAGCGTCCACAGGACCGCGTTGAGTTAACAGCAATGAAAGAATCCTTCAACAGCATCATCCGTACTCCGATTGATAAAGGCGGCTATGGCCTGACCGATAACAAAATCGAAGAAATGGTTGAAGTGAAGCATAAGGACGGTTCCGTTAGCAAAATGGGAACGGGTGCCGTTGTTATCGCAGCTATCACAAGCTGTACGAATACATCCAACCCTAGCGTAATGCTCGGTGCAGCGCTTGTAGCTAAGAAAGCTGTAGAACGCGGCTTGAAGAAACCAGCTTACGTGAAGAGCTCGTTAACACCTGGTTCACTCGTCGTTACCGAATATTTGAAAAAAGCAGGACTTATGGAATCCCTTGAAGCTCTAGGCTTCCACGTTGCTGGTTACGGCTGCGCGACTTGTATCGGTAACTCCGGTCCATTGCCAGACGAAGTCAGCCAAGCCGTTGCTGATAACGACATGACGGTCGCTGCTGTTCTATCCGGTAACCGGAACTTTGAAGGCCGTGTTCATGCTCAGGTTAAAGCGAACTACCTGGCTTCACCGCCGCTAGTTGTCGCTTATGCGCTGGCAGGAACCGTTAATATCGACCTTTCTTCCGATCCAATCGGTTATGATCAGGCTAATCAACCTGTGTACTTGAAAGACATTTGGCCAACTTCCAAAGAAATCGCTGATGCCATTGCCATTGCAATGAGCCCAGAGATGTTCCGTGATAAATACGCTAACGTCTTCACACAAAATGAGCGTTGGAACGCGATTGATGTCCCTGAGGGTGAAATCTACGAGTGGGATGCCAAATCAACTTATATTCAGAACCCGCCGTTCTTCGAAGGCCTTGGACCAGATGTGGGTGATATTGCCGACATTAAAGGATCAAGCGTGCTTGCTTTGCTTGGCGATTCTGTTACTACAGATCACATCTCACCAGCCGGTAACATTACCACCAACAGCCCTGCTGGCGAATACCTAATCAAACATGGTGTTAACAAAGTAGACTTCAACTCCTACGGCTCACGCCGTGGTAACCATGAAGTTATGATGCGCGGTACTTTCGCGAACATCCGGATTCGTAACCAAGTGGCACCAGGCACAGAAGGCGGCGTTACGACTTACCTGCCAACTGAAGAAGTTATGTCGATCTACGATGCATCGATGCTCTATCAGGAAAAAGGTACTAACCTTGTCGTTCTTGCAGGTAAAGAATACGGCACAGGCAGCTCCCGTGACTGGGCAGCAAAAGGTACATTCCTGCTAGGTGTAAAAGCTGTAATCGCTGAGAGCTTCGAACGTATTCACCGTTCCAACTTGGTAGGTATGGGCGTTCTTCCGCTTCAATTCCAAGAAGGAAATGGCTGGAAAGCGTTGAACATTACAGGCCGCGAGAAATTCGATATTATCGGTCTGAATAACGATATCCAAGCAGGTCAGACGGTTCAAGTTATCGCTACACGCGAAGACGGTTCAACTTTCGAATTCCCAGCGACCGCTCGTTTGGACTCAATGGTTGATGTAGACTACTACCGCAACGGCGGTATCTTGCAAGCTGTACTTCGCCAAATGATTGCTGCTAACAACGCTTAATTAGTAATAAATGCTTAAAGGGACAGTACCCTCCACACGGAGAGGCACTGTCCCTTTTTGTATATCTGATTTTCTAAATCATTATCAGTCTGCTTGCCTACTTCAGCATAGCCCCGAGCCGGCTCGCTGCTTCAATGATAGCTGGCGCTTGCTCGCGCATCTTCTGCAGCGTCAGACGGCTGGCAGGACCAGAGACCGACAAGGCTGCGACTAGCTTGCCTGCTCTCGTAAAGATCGGCGCAGACACTGCAGCGGCGCCCTGCTCCCGCTCCTCAATACTCGTCGCATAGCCAAGCTTGCGAATTTCCTCCAGCTGCTCACGATATAGCTCCTTATCAAAGGAATCCGGCCAAGAGCCATCTGCGAGGAGCTCCTCTTGTTTGGCGATCTCCTCGAATGCGATAAGCACTTTACTCGATGCCCCGACATAAAGGGGCATTCTTGCTCCTACCGGCGCTACCCGCCGAACGGCCTGTGCGCTCTGCACCGCTTGAATACGAATACGTTCATTCCCATCGCGCAGATAGAGGCTAATCGTCTCGCCTAATGTCTCGCCAAGCAGCTCCATCTCCGGCAAGCTAATGACAGCCGGATCATCGGCTCCGGACATATTGGCCGACAGTTCCCATATGCGCAGCCCAAGTCTATAACGATCGGAAGCCGAGTCTCGCGCTACGAAGCCTCGATCTTCGAGCGTTGCTAGCATGCGATGAACCGTGCTTTTATGAAGCCCAACATTGTCAGCAATCTCGGTCATCGCCCATTCATTACGACTCGTGAAGCAAAGCAATATATCAAGTGCCCGTTCAACGGCGCGAACGGTCGACTTTCCATCCTCAGACATAGCAGCTACCTCCTAAAAGCATCCATAAAGTTTCATCCAATGAAACTTAGTTACACCTAGTATAGCTTAATAAGTGCATAGAGGTAAAGCTAACCTTAACAAGCCTGACTTATTTTACAGTCATATTACAAGACGTTAACAAGTCGTCGACAATCGTTGACAGGCCTTCGTTTGAACCATACGATAGGAGTATAGAACTACATAAAGCGCTTTCAACAATTGCCAGAAGGGGGACTTCATCATGAGTACAGTTATTACACCCTTACTTCCTGCCGGCGGTTTCGCACCCGGTGTATTGCCATCCCCCAGTCCTGCTTCACAATCGGCGGACAGAGCTACGATTAACTCTCGACGCAAACATATCGCTGTTGCAATTTTATCCGCTTTTATAGCCATGATTCTATTCGCCGTTCTTGCTTTTCACGGTTATGTAGCTTGGATTATTGCCCATCCTTATGTTGCGCCGCTAACCTCTAATCCTAAGATCGCCAAGAATCTCGATTATACAGATGTCTCATTCCCAAGCAAGAGCGGCCATACCAATGTTCACGGCTGGTATATTCCTGCGACAGCCGGCTCTTCCGAGCTTCCAAGAACACTAGCGACTGCAGCATTCAAAACTTCTGGCAGCGCAAGCCCCACCACTTTAGCGGCAGCTGCGGCTCCATCCAACCGCACCATCGTATTCAGCCATGGTTATGGTGCGAACCGCGAAGAGACCTGGGTGCCGATGTATGATCTAGCTAATCTGCTGCACCGTCTACACTATAATGTCTTCATGTTCGATTACGGTTATGCCTCTTCAACGGATCGCTCGCCAGCAACCGGCGGTATTGAAGAATCGAAGCAGCTGCTTGCAGCTGTTCAGTATGCACGCTCACAAGGAGCAGATCAGGTCGTCGTCTGGGGCTTCTCAATGGGAGCTGGAACGGCCCTGCAGGCCGCTCTGCAAACCGACAGCACAGACCGAATTGACGCTTTGCTGCTGGACAGTTTATTCCTAACAAGTCCTGAATCTCTATATGGCAATGTTCGTCAATATTTGGACCTGCCTCGTTATCCGTCCATGCCGCTAATTGAAGGGATGCTGCATTTCTTTACAGGAACGGACTTCAACAAAATCCCTACTGAACAAGTCATTTCGACAGCTTACAACATCCCGATGTATATCATGCATGGAACGGATGACGTAAAGGCTCCCCTTGCAACGGCTGAGAAGATCGCTTCCCTACAATCCAATTTGCTCTCAAGAGAATGGATCGTCAAGGGTGGAAAACACGAGATGCTGTTCCAAACGCGATCGAAGGAATACATTCAACGCGCTGCTTTATTTTTAAGCCAAGTGGATGCCGCTCGTAAAACAACTTCCACCACATAGATTAGCCTATTATGCGGATAACAAGCACTTTCTTATGCATCATGCAGCAAGGCAACAAAAAAAGACTCTCCTTGACTCCGCGAAATGCGAATCGTCAAGGAGAGTCTTTCTCCTACTAGGCTGCTATTTGATTAAGGAGAGAAATTCCGAACGGAGCGCTGCACTCTTGCGGAATTCACCGCGTACAGCAGAGGTGACCGTCTGACTTCCCGGCTTCTTCACACCGCGTGCACACATGCAGAGATGTTCACCCTCAACAACTACCATTACACCATGCGGCTGCAGCACTTCTTCCAAAATATTAGCAATCTGCGAAGTAATCCGTTCCTGTACCTGCAAACGTCTTGATATTGCTTCAACGAGTCGTGCAAACTTGCTTAGACCAGCAATTTTGCCACTCGGAATATATCCAATATGAACTTTGCCGAAGAAAGGCGCCATATGATGCTCGCATTGGCTGTAGTATACAATATCCTTAACAATGACAAGCTCTTCATGCTGCTCATCAAAGGTAACGCCAAGTACATCTCGGGGGTCAACATCGTAGCCCGCGAATATCTCTTCATACATCCGTGTGACGCGTGCTGGCGTTTCTTGCAGCCCTTCACGGTCAACATCTTCCCCAATTAAGCTTAGAATCTGCTTAATATGATATTCAATCTGTTCCCGATTATCTGAAACGATAGAATTCACGTAATCTTTTTTTCCCGCCATTCTATTCGTCCCCCTTTCCTATCCCGCAAGCAGCTATTATCGGCGACCGCCTGGTTTTTGGTTTCTCATCATTTGCTGCGCTTTTTGCATTTGCTGGTTGTTCATATTGTAGCCCATTTGCTTCGCCATCTTTTTCAGCATTTCTGGGTCGTTCTGCATTTTTTCAAGCTGTTTGCGCAAATAGTATACACCTGCAAAAAATCCGCCCACAGCACCCACTATGAGCGTCACAATCGAGATAATGACCGTCCACATTATTCTATCACCATACCTTATCCTTATTATACAAGCACATATTGCACCCTATCATAGCATGTAGGGAGCCTGATTCGCAAACGATAGCCTTTGGTACCTTTAGCCCAATACTTGTTCAATAAACACGGTGTTTTCCTTTGCTAAATCCACCTCACGGCTCTCAATGGACTCTTCACCGTCACGTTCTCTTTCTAGCAGGCGCACGATAGGACGGCCAGGCAAGCCTCTGTGCTGACCTACAACAACACCATGCTCCCTAGTCGATAACTTTACGGAGACGCCATTGGGATAAATCGAGACCACGCGCATAAACTGCACAAGAATCTCACGATCGAGCTCTTTGCCGGACATAGACAGCATCCGCTCGCATGCCTCATGCGGCAGCATTCGCCTGCCTCCAGTCTCCTGCTGCAGCAAATTATCATACGTATTCGCGACAGCGACAATACGAGAGTACAAATGAATCTGATCGCCGACGAGCTGTCTAGGCTCACCTGTACCATCCACATGCTCATGGTGCTGCAGAGCGACATGAGCGATCAGCAAGCTGAATTCACGCTTAGCCTTTAGAATTTCGAAGCCTCGCCATGTATGCCGGTCAGGCTCACTCTCGCCTTCTTGCTGTTCCATGAGCGGTTTACCAACATCATGCAGGAGCGAGCCGATCGCAAGCTCTTTGAGTTGGATTTGATTCAGATTGGAATTGATACCAAGCAGCGTAGCAATTATACAGACATTCATGGCATGGATGAAGCCCGCATTATCCCGTGTTCGGATATCATTGAGCTGGATGAGCACCTCTTTATTCCGGATGACGTCCTCCAGCAAATCATCAATCGACACACTTATCGCACGAGAGTTGAAATCCTTCCCCGAACGTATGGCATCCGTCGTCTCAGACATATTGCGGATAATACTTCGTTTGGTTTCATCCGATAAAATCTCTTCCGGTTCAACATCATCGAACTCAGCATCTTTGATATATAAACTGGTGACTCCAATTCGTTTCAGCGTGCTTATCATATACACGGTTAGCTGAATGCCTGATGACAATAGAACCGTTCCATTCAATGCGTAGATCGTTTTCCCCAGAAGATGACCGGGCTCAACCGCTTCCATATCCACATACCTCACGAGCACTCACCTCTCTTCTTCTGATGGATCATGCTGTTTTTTTCTTCAAGGTAAACAGGTCTCCTAGGCTCTCCTATCGCGATTCAGCCGCGTTCAGGCTCGACAACGCCGTATGCAGCGCTTCTTGTACAACAGCATCCCGCTCGCTCGCTAATGCTTGCTCTAGCGCCGCTAGGGCGGTGTCGCCTCCGATGCGGCCAAGCGACCAAGCCGCTGTCGCTCGCAGCTCAAAACGCGGATCCTCTCGAAGCACACCCGTCAGAGCGGGAATCGCGCTTGCATCCTTAAAGTTGCCAAGCGCAATAATCGCGTTACGCTGGATCGGCTTACGTCCTCTCCAAGCAGAAGATGTTGAACCATAGATGTCTTTGAATGCCCGATTCCCTATCGTAAGTAAAGGTACAAGGAGCGGCTTGGCCTTCTCGTTATCCGGCTGGAGCTCCGGCTGATGCGTCCAGTTCTTCCCCTTATTCTCAGGGCAGACGACTTGACAGGTGTCACAGCCATACAGCCGATTGCCGATTTTACGCATTAACTCATCCGTCACAACACCTTTGGTCTGGGTGACAAAAGAAATGCACCGCTGTGAATTCAGCTGGCCCGGAGCAACAAGCGCGTCGGTCGGACAGGCATCGATACAAGCGGTGCATTCGCCGCAGCTTTCGGTTACGGGCTTGTCGGGTGGGAGTGGTAAATTCGTAATCATTTCCCCCAAATAGACCCATGAACCCCACTCTGGTGTAATAATTGCACAGTTACTGCCGCTCCACCCGATACCTGCTCGCTGCGCTACAGCACGGTCGGAGAGCGCACCAGTGTCCACCATGCTTAACACACGGCAGGAAGGCACCCGCTCAATCAGCCAAGCTTCAAGACGCGCTAAGCGGTCTCGAAGCACGGTATGGTAATCCTCACCCCAGGCTGAACGTGCGAGAATACCGCGCCTTGCCCCAGGCTCGGACTTCGGAGGATCCTGCAGCTTAGAAGGATACGCAATTGCTATGGCGATAATAGACTGCGGGTTATCGAATAGCAGCGCAGGTTCCGTGCGCTTATTCAGATCAGGCTCCTCGAAGCCGGACTCATAGCCTAGCTCCCGATGTCTTAGCAGCCTCTGCTTTAATTCAGTGAACGGCTCTACGGAGGCAATGCCGATTTTATCAATGCCAAGCTCGGCCGCCGCAGCTTTCATATCCGTCTTCAGCTTGTCCCATGTTGTTTGAATGTCCACTCGGCGCCCTCCTCAGCTCATCATCATCTACTTCAACACGCAACCAAAACAAATCAGCAGCTATAAAGCCTTCAACTTAATAATCGGCCATAATATGAAATCCGCACGCCCTCGAATCATATCCAGCGGAACAGGTCCGAATGAGCGGCTGTCCTTGCTTGCACGGGCATGACGATTATCTCCCATGACGAAATAAGTATCCGTCTTCAGCTTAATAGGTCCATAATCGAAATCTGCTATTTCTGTATCCGTGTAGGGCTCAACCACCAATTCCCCGTTGCGATAGAGCTGTCCTTGACGAATCTCAATCGTATCGCCAGGAATACCCACCACTCGTTTCACTAAGTACTCTTTCTTATCTTCTCCATTAGAAGGATCCTTCAGAATAATGACATCGCTTATTTGCGGAGATCCCCCGAACATGTAGGTATATTTATTAACGAAGAGCCATTCCTTCTCATAAAGCGTTGGCTGCATGGATTGACCTTTTACCGTAGATAAATTGAATACGAAAAAATGAAGCAGCAGCACAACTATAACCGCGATAATAAGCGTCCTTGACCACTCCCATAGTTCCGTTGTCCAAACAGGCTTCTTGCCCTGCGGTTTCCCTTGCTTCCCCTTCTTGCTAGACTTTTCCTTATTCACTGGTTTAGCAAGCGGCTGTGCATGTGAGCGTTTACGAGGTCCGACGGAAGTCGTTTCGGCATCGCTAGAGGAATCTGAATAACCATTCATGTCTGCTACACCTCGCCTGTATGTTTGTTCCACATCTCGTAATAGGCAATAATCGCCTCATGATTAAAGGGCGCTTGACCTTGATCAATACGAGCTTCTAATGCATGCAGGCCCTCTATCACCTTTTGGTTCACTTCCGCCGAGTAATGATAAAGCGTCTTATGGAGCTCATATTCCTCTTGATCAACGACCTGCGATACGCCGCGATGCGAAATAATAATATCAAGATCATAATCAATATACGTAAGTACTTCGTTCTGAAAAAAGGGGGGGGAAGCGATATTGCAATAATAGCGTACTCCTGCCTCTTCAAGCAGGCCAACCACATTAAACCATTGGCCAGGAATAAAGAAAGAAACAGCAGGCACACGGCTAATCCACTGCTTGCCATCGGCCTCTTGAATCGGAGTCTGTCTGTTAATGAAGACATGCATCGACTCCGCTGCATGATCAGGATGCAGCAGTTTGTCAGGCACTAACCAATTCTCCAGCCACATGCGGTGCAGGTGACCATCATGTTTGAAGCTTTTAATAATAGAAGGAAGGTACATTTCCATATTACTCTGCGCTCCCATAGCAGTTCTTACTTATAAGAAAAGCATATCTGACCGCCAAAATCAATGACGTTCAAGATATGCTCATCTCTTTATTCTATAAAAATAGTAAGGTGTGATCGTTGCAGCATTAACCTGCTACAATACTAAGCTTCTGGAACGAGCGGAAAAAGTCCGTTGCCGCATAGCCAAGCGATTCATAAAGTGAAAGAATCGGTTCATTATGCTCGTCCGCCGTAATTAAAATCTTCGTTACATTCCGCTGCTCGAATCGCTGACGCAGCGACCCAATAAGCAATTTCCCCATTCCTTGACGCCGATAGTCCGGATGCACAGCTATACGGTAGTAGTAGCCCTTGTTGTCATCGATCGTACCGATAATAATACCGGCAATTTCATCGCCTCGGGATGCCACAAGCACCAATTCACTGTCCCATGACAGCTGACGGGCAAAGGCCTCCATCGTAAGCTCGTAGCACTCTTCCGACAAAACAGTTTCTAACAGCTCAGTAACAGGCCGGTAATCGGATAATTGGAAAGAACGAACGTCCATAACTCAAACCCCTCTATGTGCAGTATGAGAAAACACCTATTAACGAAGAAACGCCGTGACAATCGACCAACAAGAAAAGAATATAATTACTCATAAAAAATTTAGGTAAAGTTAATAATACGACAAATTTGTGCGAATTCCTTCTAAAATCTTTAAAAAACCTTAAAAATATCATGAAATATCGGAAATCCTGTTGAAAGCGCTTTATAGTAAACGTTTTCAACATTTATCGCCTTCCTTTTCTTTCTTTTCCTTCTTTTTTCGACAGTAAAAAAGCTCCGGCCTATAGGACCAAAGCTTCAGGGATGTATTAAGCGCGTTCATATAAATAATGAAATAATGCTTCCTTCCAAGGACGCAAATCGCTCATTCCATGTCGATGTATCGCTCCATGATTCAACACAGAGTAGCTAGGTCTGGGAGCCGGCCGCGGAAACTCTTCAGTCAAACAAGGCTCTACCTTGATCGACAATGCCCTTTGCTTGAAGATTGCTTGGGCAAAATCATACCAAGAGCAGCTGCCTGTATTAGAAGCATGATAAATACCATAGTTCTCTGTCTGGACTAATTGGAGCAAAAAATGTGCAAGATCCAGCGAATACGTAGGGGATCCAATCTGATCACTGACCACCTTCAACGATTGTTGATCATTGGCTAGCTTCAGCATGGTGTGAACAAAATTATGGCCATACTTACCAAAAACCCATGAGGTTCGAACGATGAAATAACGACTAAGCAGGGAAGCTACTGCTAATTCACCAGCTAGCTTCGATTTTCCATAGACGGATTGCGGATTAGTTGAATCATTTTCTTCATACGGAAGCTTTCCTTGCCCATCAAATACGTAATCCGTACTCAAGTAACAAAGCTTGGCTCCACATTCCTTTGCAGATGCTGCGATATTATAGGTGCCCTCACTATTAATACGAAAGGCCTCTTCAGGCTCGGATTCAGCCTTGTCGACAGCCGTGTAGGCGGCACAGTGTATGATGACATCCGGCCTATACTCGCTAATCACATGTCGACATTGCTCTAGGCTTGTAATGTCCAAGCCATCTCTCCCCAAGCCTTTAATGTCTAATCCGTTAATCGACAGGTTCGCAAGCTCTGCACCCAATTGACCGTTAGCCCCAGTAATGAACACCTTCAATAGGGCGGCTGTCATGAATGCTCTTCCTCCATTTTGTCGTATTTAAGCCTATTATAGTGTCGGTAGGCGCCAGACATAATTTGCTCCATCCATCCCGCTTGACTTAAGTACCATTGAATCGTTTTCTTCAAGCCCTTCTCATAGTCATATTGAGGCTGCCAACCGAGCTTGGCGCGAATTTTTCCAGCATCGATTCCATAACGGCGATCATGACCTAGACGGTCGGTTACATACGTAATCAGTGATTCAGGCTTTCCAAGCTCGGCAAGAATGGCAGTGACCACTTCAAGATTGCTGCGCTCATTGCTGCCTCCTACATTGTAAACCTCGCCTGGCTGTCCATGGTGAAGAACCAAATCGATGGCTTGGCAATGATCCTCCACATAAAGCCAGTCACGAACATTTAATCCATCCCCATATACAGGTAATGGCTTACCTTCCAGTGCATTGTGAATCATAAGCGGGATTAGCTTCTCCGGAAATTGATAAGGCCCATAGTTATTCGAACAGCGTGTAATGTTACTATTCAGTCCAAAAGTTTCATGGTAAGCGCGAACCATGAGATCCGCACCCGCTTTGCTTGCAGAATACGGACTATTCGGGGCAAGAGGCGTTGTCTCCGTGAATAACCCCGTATCACCAAGCGTTCCGTAAACCTCGTCTGTTGATATTTGTACGAACTTGGCAACCCCGTATTGCTTGGATAGATCTAATAAAACCTGCGTCCCCATGATATTCGTACGAACAAATAGATCAGGCTGTACAATACTTCGATCCACATGGGATTCCGCTGCAAAGTTGACAACTGCGTCGATGCCTTTGGCGAACAAAGGCTCTATTTGTTCACGTGCTGCTATATCTGCTTTGACGAATTGATAGCGGGGCAGCTGCTCGACCTCAATCAAATTGTGAAGATTCCCGGCATAGGTGAGGGCGTCTATATTTATAAGCAAATAATCGGGGTATCTGCTCGCCATATAGCGAATAAAATGACTGCCAATAAACCCGGCTCCTCCGGTGATTAATAACTTCATCGCATTATCACTCACCCTTCGTATACCATGTTTATTTCCGCCTCGGCAAGAAGTGGATGGCTCGCATCTTTATCGGACACGATAACCTCTGCCGCTGGCCAATCGATAGCAAGTGTGGGATCATTCCATGCAATTCCCCGATCATGCTCCTTTGAATATAATGCATCTACTTTGTATTGCACCTCGCAGCTCGGAACAAGTGTACAGAACCCGTGCGCGAAGCCTTTTGGAACAAGAAGCTGACGTTTATTAGCTGCACTAAGAATAAAGCCCTGCCACTGGCCAAAGGTAGGCGATCCCCTGCGTATATCAACAACCACATCGTAGACAGCCCCCGAACTTACACGAACAAGCTTCGTTTGCGCCTTGGGATAAAGCTGGTAATGGAGGCCGCGCAGCACCCCGGATTCAACAGATAAGGAATGATTATCTTGGATAAAGTCAGACTGAATTCCTCCCCCCTTATATAGAATTTCATTGTAGCTCTCGAAAAAAAAACCCCGCTGATCGTGAAAAACTGTCGGTTCTATCAGCTTTACGCCAGCTAACTTTGAATCTATAATTCTCATAACCATTCCACCTACTCTACATATCGTTATTATATTTATATTCCAACCAGTCCTTCGCTGCTTTTAGGTTAATGCGGTTTTTCTTGGCACCGAATCTATAAAATTAGAATGGGAAAGGGCGGAATGGACCATGCTAATTTCGTTAGAGGTGATTATTAAAGGAAGGTGACTTTACAAACAATTATGTTGCTTTATAGGTTAAGAAGTTAGATAATGGGTATAAGAAGAAACAATAATCGTTCGATATTCCCGAACCGTTGTCGTGAACATCTCGCAGCTCGGTTCTGTCCCGGCTTGCTGGTAGAACAGGTTTCTTCCATAAAATTTAGTACATATACTTAGGAGGTTTTTTGAATTATGGCCCACCAATTGCCTGCATTGCCTTATGCTAACAACGCATTAGAGCCGCATATCGACGAAACAACGATGATGATTCACCACGACCGTCATCATAACGCTTATGTAACAAACTTGAATGCTGCACTGGAGTCCGCTCCTGAGCTTCAAGGCAAATCCATTGAGGATCTGCTTGCTGATCTAAGCAGCGTTCCTGAAGCAATCCGCACAGCTGTCCGCAACAACGGCGGCGGCCATGCTAACCACTCCCTATTCTGGGAAACAATCGCTCCAAATGCTGGCGGCGCACCAACAGGCGCATTGGCTGATGCAATTGCTAATGAATTGGGCGGTTTCGACCAATTCAAAGCTGATTTTGCTAAAGCAGCTACAACTCGCTTCGGCAGCGGCTGGGCTTGGCTTGCGCTTGGTAAAGATGGCAAGCTTAAAGTGTACAGCCTTCCTAACCAAGACAGCCCGATCTTCGAAGGCGACACGCCTCTTCTTGGTCTGGATGTATGGGAGCATGCTTACTACCTGAACTACCAAAACAAACGTCCTGACTACATCGCAGCGTTCTGGAACGTTGTGAACTGGTCAGAAGTTGGCAAACGTTACGACGCAGCAAAATAAGTTTTTCCACACAAACAAACAGGACCTGCAGCGATCACTCGCGCAGGTCCTGTTTGTTTGCTTCATTTTATAGATGGGAATTTATAGCTGTGCGAATCTGTTCTAGGGTACGGATCAACTCAACATTCTCAATCGTATGCTCACATTGTTTCCGATAAACAACCTCTTCTGTATATTGATCCAAGTAACGATCTACTACATCGTAAGGTGTTCCCTTCCTCTCCAGCCGCTCTCGCACGGTCTGTTTATCTACATAGATGAAGATTCGAATGACTCTATCTTTAAACAAATTTTTAAATAGGGAAGCTCCCTCGCTGTTGAGAATCAGATAAGCATGCTTGCCGTTTGCTAGCGCTCGATCTAACTCCTGATGCCGGATTCCATATCGCTCTTTGCCAATGGTGGTGGATTGAAGAAGTTGGCCGCTGCGCTCCAGCTCTACGAATTCGTCATGTGAGATGTAATGATAATCCCGATCTTGACCTTCTGTAGCTCTTGGTACGCGTGTCGTACATGAAAGCACATGATAGAGCCCAAGCTCGGATCCGATCTGCTTCGCAATTGTTTTTCTTCCCGAACCACTCGTTCCCGTAAATATGAAGATCATTGGTTCTGCTGCCATGATGATGCCCCCTCGCATTGCCTAGTAGTGTAAGGCTATTCGATTGCAAATGCGATACTGCCGATTGTTGATTCTGGATGTCTATTACTTCTTTCGACAAAAAGGGAGCCGTTTCCTGTCTCTAATAAGGTTTAGCTGTGACACGATTTAATGCCGTTAATAACTCCCCATTAAACTTTTCCAGTTCATCATAGAATACCCCGTGTCCACTATGTCCGAAAGGCACAATTCTGGAATGTTGAATCCCTCTATGGAGGAGTTCAGCTAATGGATAGGGACATATTTTATCCAGCATCCCATAGAGAATAGTAGTAGGCAATTGAACATAAGGCAGATCCCCACGCAAGTCCTCATCACGCAGCGCTTCCAACCCTCTAATCGTCCCAATGGAGGAGGCCTCTACTCCTAAGCCATTAAACCAACTCCGGAACGGTTCGCTAATTGAGCTCGCAAAAAAGTTCTTACCGAAGTCATCCACCATCTTAGGACGATCTACATAGGTCGAAGCTATAAGTGCATTAACCTCTTCTCTAGGCAGCCCATACGGAAAATCAGGACGTTGGATGAAAGAGGGTGCTGCTGCAGATGCGAGAATTAGCAAGGACATCCGATAGGCGGCATGTCTAGTTATGTAGCGTATTGCGATGGCTCCGCCCATGGAGAACCCGACAAGTGTAGCATTTTCAATTCGCAGTGCCTCTACAACTATCCGGATATCATCAGCCATTCGATTGTAATTATAACCCTGCCAGGGCGCATCCGACTTCCCAAAGCCACGCAAATCCACACGAATGCAGCGATAGCCATAATGGGGCAGCACGTTTATCTGATACTCATACATTTTATGATTAATTGGCCAACCGTGGATGAAGAGAACGGGTTTTCCTTGCCCTATCTCCTCCACGTAGATTCTGACGCCTCTTTCCACTTCAATATAGGCATGCATATACTCATCCACCTTTCACGCTTTCGTCCATTTATGTCTATACAATTCTAGAGTCATATATTAATGAAGTTCACGAAAATGCACACGAAATGGGCGATAGCCGCATAAAATGAATCGAGACATTTACCTATACGCATTGGAAAAGGAGACTAACGCGAATGTCGTATAACTTGTACATCCCCGGTCCAGCACCGGGAAGCAATTCCAATACTTATTCAAAAAGAGATTGTGGCTGCGGCGGCCCCCGAGGATTAATACCTGGACTCGGTGGACTTGGCGGAGCGGGCGGCGGTATGTTCCCCGGTGGACCGGGTGGGACCGGCGGCGGCATGTTCCCAGGCGGACCAGGTGGGACCGGTGGCGGCATGTTCCCCGGTGGACCAGGTGGGACCGGCGGCGGTATGTTCCCCGGTGGACCAGGTGGGACCGGCGGCGGTATGTTCCCCGGTGGACCGGGTGGGACCGGCGGCGGCATGTTCCCCGGCGGACCAGGTGGGACTGGCGGCGGCATGTTCCCCGGTGGACCGGGTGGGACCGGCGGCGGTATGTTCCCCGGTGGACCAGGTGGGACCGGTGGCGGTATGTTCCCAGGCGGACCAGGTGGGACTGGCGGCGGCATGTTCCCCGGTGGACCAGGTGGGACCGGCGGCATGTTCCCCGGTGGACCGGGTGGGACCGGCGGCGGCATGTTCCCAGGCGGACCAGGTGGGACCGGTGGCGGCATGTTCCCCGGCGGACCGGGTGGGACCGGTGGCGGCATGTTCCCTGGCGGACCAGGTGGGACCGGCGGCGGTATGTTCCCTGGCGGACCAGGAGGAACTGGCGGCGGCATGTTCCCTGGCGGACCGGGTGGGACCGGTGGCGGTATGTTCCCCGGTGGACCGGGTGGGACCGGCGGCGGTATGTTCCCCGGTGGGATGGGCGGACTCGGCGGTGGCGGCATGTTCCCCGGCGGACCGGGTGGGACCGGTGGCGGCATGTTCCCCGGTGGGATGGGTGGACTCGGCGGCGGTATGTTCCCCGGTGGACCAGGCGGGACCGGCGGCGGTATGTTCCCCGGTGGGATGGGCGGACTCGGCGGCGGCCGCATGTTCCCACCACCGCCACCACCACCAGGGCCAGGACCAGGGCCAGGACCATTCCCTCCTGGACCAGGACCTTTTCCACCTGGGCCAGGACCGTTTCCTCCTGGACCAGGACCTTTCCCACCTTTTCATAACTTCGTGACCGTTGTTATTAATGGAGGTCGCTTCTTTCCATGGGTTACGCAAGCCTATACGGTTCGCCACTACCCTGGAATGTCCATTTATCAGGCATTAGTCTCTACAGGGGTCATTCGTTTTGGTAGAGATGGTCAAATAATAGCCGTGAATGGCATTGTTATCACAGGCAGTGTCGATACGATTCTCCGCATAAATGGTCGAGCAATACCGGAATCCCTCATTTACCTGCCTGTGCATAACCGAGATACGATTTCAGTTGACCTCGTTATTACTGGGCTCGGATCCATCCTTCCTCGTAATGAGAGTGAATCTAACGACTTAATCCAAGAGCAAGTCGTAAATAATTATGATCTTCTTCAGCAGCAAACAGAGTAAATCATATAACAGATCCAGAATGTAATGAGACCTGGCAGCATCCAAGTAGAACCGGCTAACGCCGTCCTTGACGGCGAAGCAAGTTTCTTCCCACTGAAATATAAGCAAAGTATGGAGAAAACTTATACTTTTTTACAATTGAGAAAAGGGTCGAGTCAAAGTGAAATCCACTTTGACTCGACCCTTTTTAGCTTGCTTCCCCTTAGTGGGAGCTTGCTTCTTCCTTGATTGCTTTCAAGCGCTTCATCACATCATTGGCCCCACGGCCAAAGTAATCATGCAGCAGGTTATACTCCGCGTATAGCTTATCGTAAACGACTACGTTCTCTGGAATCGGTTTAAACGATTCTTCACGAACTCGAGCCATGGATGCAGCTGCGTCAACAATATTGTCGTAGCCGCCCTTCGAAGCGCCTGCTGCTACTGCACCAAACATTGCTGCACCGAGTGCAGGTGTTTGTTTCGATGCCGCAACTTTAATCTCCCGATTCGTCACATCCGCATAAATCTGCATCAGCAGACGGTTCTTCTGTGGCAATCCGCCGCAGGCGTACAGCTCATTCACTTCAACGCCATTACTATGGAAGGCTTCAACGATTTTACGTGTGCCAAATGCAGTTGCTTCAAGCAGCGCGCGGTAGATTTCTTGCGGCTTCGTCAACAGCGTTACTCCGATAATTAAGCCGGTCAGATTCGTATCGACCAGAACAGAACGATTACCATTCCACCAGTCCAGTGCTAACACACCTGATTCGCCTGCGTTCAGCTCAGAAGCTTGCTTTTCCAGCCATTCGTGGACATGAATGCCTTCTTGTTCAGCAGCCTTCACTACGTAAGCCGGAACCGCTTCATCCACATACCATGCAAAAATATCTCCAACCGCAGATTGCCCTGCTTCATAACCAAAATAACCCGGAATAATGCCATCTTCAACCACGCCGCACATGCCTTCAACCTGTTTCTCTTCCGCACCAAGCAGCAAATGGCAAATCGATGTTCCCATTGCCATGACAAGCTTGCCTGGTGTTACAACACCAACCGCTGGAACAGCCGCATGAGCATCTATATTGCCAACAGCGATCGCAATACCTGCAGCTAGCCCCATTCGCGAGGCCATATCAGCCGTAAGCTCGCCCGCTTTGGTACCCAGCTGCATAACAGCTCCACGCAGCTTCGTTTCGGCTAATTCTTCGAGCTTCGGATCTAACGCCTTGAAGAAATCACGGCTAGGGTAGCCATCCTTCTTGTGCCAAACCGATTTATAGCCAGCCGTACAACTATTACGTACAATGTTCCCCGTCATTTGACCCACAACCCAGTCGGCAGCTTCGACGAATTTGTCTGCAGATTCATAAATGTCTGGTGCTTCGTTCAAAATTTGCCACGCTTTGGCAAGCATCCATTCCGAAGAAATTTTACCGCCATAACGGGGAAGGAAGGCTTCGCCACGTTGAGCCGCGATATCATTAACGAGATTAGCTTCATCCTGTGCGGCATGATGCTTCCATAGCTTTACCCAGCTATGCGGATTCTCTATAAAGGAAGGATTAAAGCAAAGCGGCTGTCCAGACTTATCAATGGGCAGCATGGTGCAAGCTGTAAAATCGATGCCAAGTCCAATGACTTCATTCGGATCAATACCCGATTCTTTCATAACAGCAGGGACGGATTGCTCCAACACTTCGATATAGTCAGCCGGATGCTGCAACGCCCAATCATGCTCTAGCTTCAATCCGGTTTCTGGCAATTTCTCATCGATAACCCCATGCCGATAAGGGGTTACATGCTCCGCAATCTCTGCTCCGTCTGCAAGACGAACAAGTACGGCACGCCCGGATTCCGTACCATAGTCCACACCAATCGCATATTTGCTCATTCTCGTTCCTCCTAAAGTTTTACGAAGTAAAACACTTCGTAAGCATAAGCTAAGTTTTACGAAGTAAAACACTTCGTAAGCATAAGCTAAAAGTTTCACCTTACGTTCTGCCTTTACTCTTGGGCTCTAAACCATAATCAGTGCTTGCCAACACGAAATAAAAGCGAAGCGGACGGAAACGTTCTGAGAAGCGATAGCGTTCGCCTTTGTCTCCTTATTTCTACCCCTAGGGATAGAATCAAG
Source organism: Paenibacillus baekrokdamisoli (assembly GCF_003945345.1). Taxonomy (GTDB): domain Bacteria; phylum Bacillota; class Bacilli; order Paenibacillales; family Paenibacillaceae; genus Paenibacillus_Z; species Paenibacillus_Z baekrokdamisoli. The sequence goes on from NZ_AP019308.1 coordinate 4,548,727, forward strand.
AAATAAGGAGACAACAGCGATCGTAAGAATGATCCGTCCGCGCAGCGGGCTTCTACGCACAATGCTTCGAATTTAAGCACTTATTTTAGTGTTAAGCCTACTTTTGACCATAATAGGCATTCTGCCCATGCTTGCGGAGATAGTGGCGATCAAGGAGATGCTGATCCATAGGCTGCGCATTCGGATTAAGTGCATAAGTATGAAGTGCCATCTTCGAAACTTCCTCAACGACCACCGCGTTGTGAACCGCATTATGCGGATCTTTGCCCCAACAGAAAGGAGCGTGGCTGTAAACCAATGCCGCTGGCACCTGATTCGGGTCAAAACCACCCTGCACAAACGTTTCAATAATGACATTGCCTGTTTCCAACTCATACGCACCTTTGATTTCGCTCTCCATCATAGGCCGCGTGCAAGGTATTTCACCATAAAAGTAATCCCCATGCGTCGTTCCCAAAGCTGGCACAGCGCGTCCAGCTTGGGCCCAGCTTGTTGCCCAAGGTGAGTGGGTATGAACAATACCGCCGATATCTTTAAATGCGCGGTACAAAGCAGCATGTGTCGGGGTATCCGAAGAAGGCCGCAGATCCCCCTCGACAACATGGCCTTCTAAATCAACAAGCACGATTTGTTCTGGCCGAAGCTCCTCATAAGGAACACCGCTCGGTTTAATAGCAACCAGACCACGCTCACGATCTATTCCACTCACATTGCCCCATGTGAACGTAACAAGACCGTATTTGGGCAAATCCATATTCGCCTCATAGACCGCCTGCTTTAAAGATTCCAGCATCAAAAACCCTCCTACCTTATCCGACACAAACTGTCTTTCTGCATAGGTGAAATAAAAAATCTGTGTGTCAAACCGGATATATAAATGATATTCTAGTTTTCATTATAACTTGTACGTACAAGTGTGTCACGTCTTTAATTTGCGCCCTCGTGCGGAGCAGCACCTGAGGATTCCCGCAAAATAAGCTTAGGCTCGTAGATAATATCAGACATTGGCTCGTGCATATCCTTATGCTCTAGCAAGTGATTAAGCAGAGCAACTGCATCCTCGCCCATCTTTATCTTTGGATGTTCCAGTGTGGTCAGCTTCACCTCTGTAGCAGTTGCAAGGGACGAATTATCGAACCCAATAATAGACAGATCATTAGGCACACGCAGTCCACATGGCCTGATCACATCCAGCAGCCTAACTGCCAGCTCATCGTTGTAACAAACAATAGCGGTAGGCCTTTCGTGCGGTTCCCGATTAAGGAGGGCAGCGAGTACTTCGGCCGGCTTCGTTTCTTTCTCCTCGGTCGAGTAACGGACTAAATATTCAGGAACTAACGGAAGCTGTCTCTCCCGTAGACTTTTCAAAAAGCCTCGCATTCGGTACACGCCCTGAAAATCATCCGTTTTAAAGAAACCCGCAATTCGTTTATGTCCGAGCTTAGCCAAATGCTCAGCTGCACGGAAACCGCCAAGCTCATCATCAACCTTCAAGCAGGGCGCATCCAAATCACTATATCGCTCATTCAGCATGACATAAGGAATTTTTCTCGCTTCCAAAGCAAGGAATAGATCCAGGTTCGGATTCCCTTCCGCACTCTTGGTAGGTTCTATAATCAGTCCATTCAGCTGCTGCAGTAGCATGGACTCTAAGCTTTCACGTTCCTTCGCCTTTGCATTATCCGTGCTTGCAAGCAGCAATCTGGCACCCTGACTCCGAAGCGCCGATTCAACACCGCGAATAATAGTGGGGAAAATATAGTTTGATATATGTGTCGTCATAAGTCCGATGGTCAACCCTTGGGGAGTTCGCCGTCCATTCTCCAAGGCTTCGGCTACAAACGTTCCTTTTCCTTGCGCACGATAAAGCCATCCGTCAGCTTCCAGTTCGCCGAGTGCCTGACGCACCGTTTGACGGCTCATCGCGAATCGGGCTGCTATTTCATTCTCCGACGGCAGCTTGTCGTGAGGCTTGAACTGCACCGTAGCAATCCAAGATATGATCTCTTCCTTCAACTGCATATATTTGGGCGGAACCTGTTCCTTCACTTGAAACCTCCTAAAAGTTTTTGCGTGGCTTTGCCCGATTTGCCGATGGATAATCGGCATATTCAAGCAAAAACTACCTCGTAAGCATAATCTAGGTTTTTGCGTGGCTTTGCCCGATTTGCCGATGGATAATCGGCAGTTCAAGCAAAAACTACTTCGTAAGCATAATCTAAGTTTTTGCGTGGCTTTGCCCGATCTGCCGATTAATAATCGGCATATTCAAGCAAAAACTACTTCGTAAGCATAATCTAAGTTTTTGAGTGGCTTTGCCCGATTTGCCGATGGATAATCGGCATAATCAAGCAAAAACTACCTCGTAAGCATAAACTAAGTTTTTGCGTGGCTTTGCCCGATTTGCCGATGGATAATCGGCATATTCAAGCAAAAACTACCTCGTAAGCATAATCTAAGTTTTTGCGTGGCTTTGCCCGATCTGCCCTACAACTTGTATGCCTCTAGTATATCACGCCCTCAACTTGTACGTACATACTGTCCGCCAAGGTGCGCAGATCCCTTTTGACAGCAACCTAATGGGAAGATAACATAGGAATGAGATCGAAAGTAAAGGGGTGTTCACCATGTCCGCGAAGGAATCAAATGAAGCAATAGAATCGCAACCCGTAACCAAGCCAGCCGGAGCTGGCTACATCCGCCTTATTATTCTTTTGCTCGCTTCATTGTTTCTTATTAGTGTGCTTATCGAGGTATTTCTAGCTGGAATGGCTTCCTTAGTGAACGCAACACATTGGAAGGATCACACTACATTTGTTCATTTTTTCGAAATGCTGCCTGTAGGTATTTTCGTTTTATCATTCGTTGCCAAGATTGGCGGTGCCGTTCGTTGGCTGAGTCTAACCCTTGTGGGATTCATTGGTTTACAATATATTACGGTTAACTTGGTGGATACAATCCCTATGCTCGCAGCCATGCATCCCGTCTTTGCCATCGTCCTATTCTGGCTTTCAATCGTTATGGTTAAAAAGTCTTTCGTTGTTTGGAGACACGGATTGCACCATCACCGTACTTAACTGAATCGAAGAAGATAACAAATGATCCGCATGCCCCTGGTACAAGCTCACCAGGACATGCGGATCATTTGGTTCCAATCTATCTTTTACTTTACATTCACAACGAATGGAACAACAATGACATGCCCATCACGTTGAAATTGCCCCCATATTTTGTATTGACCGCTTGTGGGAAACACGGTTGCAAAGGTAGCTTTGGGACCTGCTGCATGTTCATCCAGCGGATGGACATGCAGGTAGTTCTCTACTTCACTGTCCACAATAACGACATGACCGACCGCCCCTAAGTAGGGCTCAAGGTCAGTGACTGCAGCCCCGCTTGCTTTTTCCTCAAAGGTGAAGGTCATTTCGTCCTCTTGGCCAGCCTGCGGCGGATGCGCAAAAGTAAGGCTAACATTCATGCCGCCTGTACTCCGCTCCAGCTGTTTGTCCGTCAATAGTACCGGCTCATGCATTGCCTCCCCCTGTACCTCAACCCATTCGCTTCGCCACAAGGGATTACCGCCAACAGGCCTGAAATCAGCAATCAGCTTATAGTCACCAGCAGCAGGAAAAGTCACCGGCACTTCAAAAACACCAGGCTCACCCGTCTCCACCGGATGGACGTGCATAAATTGAGACAGCCCTCGGCTTACTAGGATGAGATGAAGCTTTTTCTCGTGGCTGATTTCGAGCTGCTTCACTGGAATAGGCATACCCTCAGCGTCCATAATCGTCATCCGCAGCTTGGCGGTTTCGCCTGCTTTTGGCATACCCGAAGCCCATGACCACTTCACTTGAATGCCCTCACTTTGGACAGGAGCAAGCTCCATCTCCATGTCCATATCCATATGCCCATGATTGGGATGCGCATTATGCTGCGTATCTGGATTTACAACTGACTCATCTTCGTTCAAGCTCATATGACCCATCGCTATGTCCGTCTTCTTCTCGCTGCCATCCTTCGCCCCAACCAAACTGCAATTGGAGTTACCCATGATGAGGAGGATTATAGTCCCCGCTAGCAGAAACGGCTTCAAAACCTTCATACCTCTATTCATTATCGCAATCTTCCGCCCCTCGCTTCACCAGCCGAGGGACAGCTATTCATAAGCTCCGTTACCCTCGGCCGTCTGCTATTCCGAGCCGCTTGAGCAGGTATTCTCGCACATCGCGTCCCAAGTCTTCTCGTTCCAATGCCAAATCTATGGTTGCCTGCACAAAGCCCAGCTTATCCCCTACATCGTACCTTCGTCCTTGAAATTGGAAGGCTTGAAGCGGAGATTGGATGTTTAACCGCTGCAGGCTATCCGTAAGTTGAATCTCCCCGCCTTTCCCAGGCGTTGCTTTCTCCAAATAGTCGAAAATCGATGGCTCCAGCAAATATCGGCCAACCACAGCCAGATTGGAGGGCGCTTCGCCAGGTGCCGGTTTCTCAATTAGACTGCTCACTCGCCCCGTCATGTCGCCTTTCTCCAAAGCGACGATCCCATACTTATGGGTCTGGTCCCACGGAACCTCCATCACAGCAACAACGGAAGATCGTTTCGCTTCATAGAGATCGATCATTTGTTTCAGACAAGGCGGTTCCGATAGCAAAATATCATCGCCAAGCAGCACGGCAAATGGCTCATTTTCCACAAAACTACGCGCACTCAGTACAGCATGCCCTAGCCCCAGCGGCTCACGCTGCCGGATATAGCAGATATCCGCCATATGCGAAATCTTTTGCACAAGCTCCAGCATTTCCGACTTTCCATGGGATTCAAGCTCATACTCTAGCTCAACCGATTTATCAAAATGATCCTCGATCGCTCGTTTGTTACGCCCTGTAACAATCATAATACTCTCAATCCCAGATGCCACAGCTTCCTCGACGATGTACTGAATGGCAGGCTTATCAATCAGCGGCAGCATCTCTTTAGGCTGGGCTTTGGTGGCAGGCAAGAAGCGCGTGCCCAAACCGCCAGCTGGAATGATCGCTTTACGAACAACTTTTCCAGTCATATGTAGATCCCCCTAATATTTATTATTTTCATCATAACCGTATTGTTCTAAACGTTCTATGTTGTTTTTATATTGGAGAAATCAAAAAAATTCACAACTTTCGATTGGACAGGAGATAAAATAAAACGCATGAGCTCCCTCCAACCATTTGGAGAGAACTATTGTATTGACATCTCCCCATAAGCTTATTTATAATGATTATAATATAGAATTTATTATTATCTGGTTTCAACCCTTTCTATTTGCGGTTAAGAAAAGGAGAGATGATGACATGGAACAAATCGTCATAGTAGGAACAGGTCCAGCCGGGTTAACGGCGGCCATTTATCTCGCACGTGCTGGTTATAGTCCTCTTGTATTAGAAGGAGCACAGCCAGGCGGACAGCTGACCACGACAACTGAGGTGGAGAATTACCCGGGATTCCCAGATGGTATTCTGGGCTCTGAGCTCATGTCCAATATGCGCAAGCAAGCCCAACGCTTCGGCGCTAGATTCCAAACGGGTTGGGTTCAGTCCACTGATCTTTCGGAACGCCCGTTTAAGCTTACAATGGAAACCGGGAGCGAAATAATCGCGCAAGCCATGATTATTTCGACGGGCGCTTCGGCAAGATATATGGGTATCCCTGGCGAACGTGAGAATGTTGGACGAGGGGTCAGCACATGCGCAACATGTGACGGATTCTTTTTCCGCGGTAAAAAAATCATTGTTGTCGGTGGCGGCGATTCCGCGATGGAGGAAGCTGTCTTCCTTACAAGATTCGCGTCAGAAGTAACTCTTGTACACCGTAGAGATGAATTACGCGCATCAAAAATCATGCAGGATCGGGCTAGGGCCAATGAAAAAATCAAATGGCGCCTCAATGTTACACCACTCGAAGTAGCAGCTACGGAACAAGGCCTGTCTGGACTCCGAGTACGCGATAATCTAACAGGCGAAGAAGTATTGCTAGAAGCTGACGGTATATTCGTTGCAATCGGTCATACGCCGAACACGACATTCCTAGGCGGACAAATTACGACAGATGAGCAAGGGTATATTGTTGTGGATCCCGGCACTTCTCAAACCAATTTGCCTGGTGTATATGCCTGTGGAGATGTTCAGGATCGTCATTATCGACAAGCGATTACGGCTGCAGGCAGCGGCTGTATGGCGGCATTAGATTGTGAGCATGATCTGGGAGCTTTAGGTATGGAGCCAGCTGCAAATGAAGCCGTTAGCGGTCGCATTAACTAACAAACCATTACAGAGGGAGCGTGTCGTTATGACAAAATTACATTCGATTCTAAACAAACAAATTTCCACTTGGAGCGTTCTCTATATGAAGCTTCACAACTTTCACTGGTATGTGAAGGGTAATCAATTTTTCACCCTGCATGTGAAATTCCAAGAGCTGTATGAAGAATCAACCCTTCATCTGGATGATTTGGCTGAGCGCTTGCTTGCGTTGGAAGGGAAACCTGTCGCTTCATTGAGCGAACATCTGGAGCTCTCCAGCGTTAAGGAAGCAACAGGTAAGGAAACACCTGAACAAATGGTGGATACTCTTATTGCAGACTTCACCACTGTGGCTAGCGAGCTCAAAGAAGGTATGGACGAAGCGCAGAAAAAAGGCGATGAAACGACTGGTGACATGCTGCTTGCCATTCACAAATCGCTTGAGAAACATATCTGGATGCTTAAAGCGTTTAATGGCCGTTAAGTTAAACCCCATTAAGCTTTCCTATTTGTACATCAAAGAGGTCATTCTTAGCCGTATCGGGCTGAGAATGACCTCTTTTAGCATCTAAATCATTAACCATGTGAAAAAAGCTGGCGATACTCCCGAGGGGATAGGCCTTCATATTTGGAAAAGCAGGATGTGAAATAGGCGGCTTGATTAAAGCCGACCTCTTCCGCAATCCTTGCTATTGGACGATCCGTTTGCAGTAGACTTAGCTTGGCCTACTCCAATCTGTAATGAAGCAAATATTGCATGGGTGAGCAGCCATATTCCTTTTGCATACATCGTGCGATGTAAACAGGATGAAAGTTCATACTTTCGCTAAGTGCTCGCGCTGTAATCTCTCCCTGAAAATGCTTCCTTAAGTACGCTGCTGCTTGATTGGCACATGCCGAGCTAGGCGTCGAGCTGTCTACCTCACTGGAAGCCACTGTCTGGTTTTAAAATTAATGCGCAGCCTCCAGGCACCTCATACTCTCTATTCTCTTCCCCCAAAAACAAGCAGCCCTCTTGAACAACAAGCAGATCGAATACTTGTATATGATGACGACTGACATGTCTTGTACCAACTGCATTATTCGTAAAGCCGCTCGAGATATAGTACGGCAGAGGGGGTACTGTAAATTGCAGCAAATACATAGCGATGCCCCTTCAAGAGTTATGGTTGGAAAATTGAAAGAATCCGTTCAAATTCTAATAGATGAAAACCAGTATACCATCTATAATTTGAACAGACTACATATTCCAGGGTCACATGAACTGGAGCCGCCACATTTGGCAGGAGGTAACCGATAATCGTGAAGAACCGTTCCAATCTTGATAAGTTTTCGTTATGGCTGCTCGCATGGCCCATCTTTATTGAAGTCTTCCTTCAGACTCTGCTTGGCACTGTCGACACGCTCATGGTTAGCCGTATATCTGATGATGCCGTAGCCGTCGTTGGTTTCTCTAATCAGCTGTTCAATGCTTTAACAACCTTATTTATAACTATCGCTGGTGGTGCCGGCATTCTTATTGCGCAAAAGCTCGGCTCCAAACGCACCGAGGACGCTCGAACAATAGCTGTTATAGCCGTTAAAGCCAGCGGGATGATCGGCCTGTTGATTAGTATCGTGCTTTATCTTCAGCCTCATTTCATTGCAAGATTGCTTAACCTGCCGGAGCATCTACTGCCTCTCTCCGATACGTATATATCAATCGCCGGTGGCGGCATGGTCCTCTCTGCGCTTATGGCAGCGCTTAGTACCGTTATTCGTAATACGGGGAATACGAGAGGTCCCATGTACACAGCCGTTGGGATTAATATCATTCACGTGCTGCTCAACTACGGTTTTATTTTCGGTGCATTTGGCTTTCCGCAATGGGGGCTCACCGGGGTATCAATCTCCACCTTGGTCAGTCGTCTTCTTGCGGTCCTTCTGTTGTTCTATATGTTCATCCATTCCTTTGAACGCAAGGTTGGATTGGCAGATATTCGGCTCAAAGACAGCAAGCTGTTCAAAGAGGTGCTGCGTATTGGCTGGCCGCTTGGCGTCAATATGTCCTGCTGGGTATTCTCTCAGCTCGTTATCTATACGTTTCTGGCCACGCTTGGAACGAAGGAGCTTGCTGCACGAACGTATATGAATACGCTGGAATCGTTCTGCTTCATGCTTGGCTATGCTTTTGCGCTGGCTGCTCAAATTCAAATTGCCCATCTTTATGGTGCCAAGCGAACGAAAGAAGCTTATAAAAGTGCATACAAGGCGCTTTATGTTGGACTTATCGTCGTTTCCTTCAATGCCTTGCTTCTTTACCTGCTGGGTAAGCGACTTCTTGGCTTGTTTACCGATGATAAAGAAATTATCGCAATGGGAATCTCCCTGCTCGCATTGAACTTCCTCCTCCAGCCTGGCAAAATGATCAATATGGCTTTGGGTAATGCGCTGAATGCCGTCGGAGATACTCGCTATATGATGGTAATCTCGATAGCATCCATGGGAATCGTTGCGACAGGCTGCTCGTATTTGTTCGGTATCCACCTTGGCTGGGGACTGATCGGGATTTACTGCTGTATGATCGCAGATGAGTATGTACGGGGCTTCCTCGTTTTCATTAGGTGGCGGGACCGGAAGGTTTTGCGAAAGATAGAAGCTTCGCAGGGTGATTCGCTTTCGGGGCAACAAGTTCACGCTGTGCGAGGGGTTCGTTTGGAGGCATAAGTTACGGAACAACAAAAAGAGAAACTCGCCCTTGATTGAGCGAGTTCCTCTTTTTGTTATGACTAGTTAATCTGAAGCAGCGGAGCGAGCAGAATCGTTCTGGAGAAACGAAGTGTTCGCCTTTGCAGCCGGATTCTTACCTATTTATGTTTCATACAATCAAAGAATCTGGCTGCAACAGCGATCGGAGGAATGATCTGCTCGCGCAGCGATAGCCATTCCATTTATATAGGCCGCCATACAAAGATTGGCCTTTCCTTGTTAGCGATTACTTCTCTTACTTCTTCTTACTCGCTGCGATTTGCTCGGCAAGCTCATTCAAGAATGCCCAACGATCCATGTAATGCTCCAGCTTCGCTTCAAGTTCCTGCTGCTCTTTAATAATCTGCTGAAGCAGCATGGAATCGCTGTTGGCTGCTTCCATTCGCTGATGAAGCAATTGCAAAGCCTCTTCTGCCTTAGCGATATCTTCATCAATCGTATCGAATTCCTTTTGCTCCTTGTAGGTCATCTTCATCGAGCGGGCTGGCTCAGCCCCACTGGAGCTTACAGCATCATTTTGCGCATCAACGGTCGTGCTTGCCTTACGCTCTGTACCGCTGCTCGAATTAGCTGTGTTGTTCGCACGTGCTGCGGCTGTCCCGCCATTATCAGCCGAGCGTAAGCCATATGCTGCGACATACGCTTCATAGTCAGAGAAGTTGCCGACATGCTGGGTAATAACGCCATCGCCTTCAAAAGCAAGGATGCGGTCCATCGTCCGGTCCAAGAAGTAGCGATCATGGGATACCACGAATACAACGCCGGGAAAATCATCTAAGTAATCCTCAAGCACAGTCAGTGTCGTAATATCGAGATCATTCGTCGGCTCATCGAGCAGCAGGACATTGGGGGCTTCCATTAGGACGCGCAGCAGCTGAAGACGCCGCTTCTCGCCGCCTGATAGCTTCGCGATCGGTGTCCATTGCTGCGTTGGCGGGAACAGGAATCGTTCAAGCATCTGCGATGCGGTGATCGTTGTTCCATCCCCAGTCGTCACACGCTCAGCACTCTCGCGGATATAGTCGATAACACGAAGGTTATCGTCCATTTCCTCTCTCTCCTGAGAGAACACACCTAGCTTTACGGTAAAGCCAAGCGATACTTCTCCTGAATCAGGCAAGAGCTTGCCTGCAATCAGCTTAAGCAGAGTTGACTTACCCAGTCCATTGCGACCAACGATACCGACGCGATCTTCAGGAACCGCAATATAACTAAAGTCACGAATGACGGTCCGACCCTCAAAGGATTTGTTCAAGCCTTCTATTTCAACGATTTTCTTGCCTAATCGGGATGAAGCTACTGAGACATCCAGCTTGCCCCCAGCTTTCTCAGGTGCACTTGCCTTGAGCGCTTCGAAGCGTTGAATCCGTGCCTGCTGTTTCGTTGAACGGGCCTTGGCCCCGCGCCGCATCCAAGCCAGCTCATTGCGCAGCAGATTCTTGCGCTTGGATTCCGAAGCTGCTTCTCGTTCCTCGCGGTCAAGCTTCAGTTCAAGAAACTGACTGTAGTTGGCCGTGTAGAAATGCGCACGACCGCGATCGAGCTCCAGCGTTCGATTGCTGACACGATCCAGGAAATACCGATCATGCGTAATCATAAGCAATGCGCCTTTACGCTTCTGCAGCATCTGCTCCAGCCACGCAACCGATTCATTATCAATATGGTTGGTAGGCTCATCAAGCAGCAGGACATCGGACGGTTGAATCAGCGCTGCCGCCATCGCAACCCGCTTGCGCTGTCCGCCGGATAAGGTACCCAGCTTATCATCAAACCTGGCAATGCCAAGCTTCATCAGAGCCGTCTTCGCTTCGCTCTCTAAGCCCCATGCTTCCAGCTCATCCATCTGCTGGTTAGCACGAACTAATTGATCCTGCATGCCGGTATCATCCGGGAGCAGTTCAAGCGCCTTAAGCGCCTCTGCATAGGCGCGGACTGCGCGCATATGGGCGGACTCTCCGCTTAATACATGCTCAAGCACCGTCATTTCCGGATCGAACTGCGGGTTCTGCGAGAGCATCTGCACAGTCACTCCCCCTACAACAAGAATAGAGCCCGAATCAGGGGGCTCTATTCCTGCAACAACGTTCAAGAACGTCGATTTACCGGTTCCGTTCACACCGATAATCCCGATTTTGTCGCCCATCTCTACGCCGAACGACACGTCCTCGAACAATACTTTCTCACCGTAACTCTTTGAAATATGATCAACCGTTAATACGTGCATGTCTATTCCCGCCTAACTTTAGTAAATCTCAGAACACCCTTGATGATGATCGGCGCTCTTACCTCTACTAACTTTAAACGATAAGCTAAGCTTCAATCAAATCTTTCTTTCTAAAAGCTTCAATGGATTGCTCTGCACGAGCTGCAATTGCCGCCATTGTGCGAACCGCTTCAACGGGATAAATGCCCGATGCCGTCTCACCGGAAAGCATAACGGCGTCCGAGCCGTCCCAGATTGCGTTAGCAACATCGCAGGTCTCAGCGCGTGTCGGCCGCGGCTGGCTTTGCATGGATTCCAGCATTTGTGTCGCAGTAACGACGAATTTACCAGCCTGATTACAAGCTGCAATCATCACCTTTTGAGCATAGGGTACGTCTTCAAGAGGGATCTCAACACCCAAGTCACCACGAGCAACCATGATGCTGTCAGATGCTTCAATTATGGCTTCAAGCTCGTCCAAGCCTTCTTGATTCTCGATCTTCGACATGATCTGAGTGCTGCCAGCCCCTAGCTCTGTTAACAGTTGTCTCACTTCACGTACATCCTCAGCACGACGAACGAATGACATCGCGATCATCTCGACGCCCATTTCTACGCCAAACTTGATATGCAGCTTATCCTTCTCCGTTACACCTGGCAGACTAGTCTGTATACCCGGCAGATTAACACCTTTACGCGATTTGATGATGCCGCCGTTTTTAATGACACAAACCACATCGGAACCCTCAATACGAACGACCTGCAGTTCGATCAATCCATCATCGATCATGATCCGCGAACCCACGCTAACATCCTGCGCCAAGTCATAAGAAACGGAGATCCTTTTCTCTGTACCGATGATTTGTTCCGTCGTCAAAGTAAGAAATTCACCACTTTGAAGCAAGTAAGAAGGCGCCTCAAGAAGCCCTGTCCGAATCTCCGGTCCTTTAATATCAAGCATGATCGCTACCGGTACATTCAGCTTGCTTGCCACTTGACGAACATTCACGATACGCTCGCGGTGATCATCTAGTACGCCATGTGCAAGATTCAATCTCGCTATATTCATTCCTGCACGAATCATCTCTTCCAAAGTTTCCAAAGACATACATGCCGGTCCCATTGTACAAACGATTGAAGTCTTTTTCATGTCCGTCCACTCCCTACGCTGATTACTTCCTACTTCTTATTCTAGAAGAAGGTTTGCAGAAGAGCGATGTACTATAGTACAGTAATTGTACTATAGTACGATAAGAACGGTGTGTGTGACATGTTTAACATTTTTGACATCCGCCTAGAACGCGGAATCCTCACCCAAGAAAGCCGAATATTAGGGGCAGACTGTTATTCGCTCATCTGGGTTCGATTCGGTCAATGTGTGTTTACCTTCAGGGGCAAAACAATCATCTGCCGCAAGAATGAGCTTCTTCTTATTCCAGCAGGCATTCCCGCGGCAGAGCTTCGAGGAACGGGCGGCATTCGCGAGAGCATGATGGTCCGCTTCAGCCCAAACGGCGCATTCACCACAGGATCTCTTCCTATATTAGCGCGAACCGAGCCCTTACGCTGGATGACACATATGCCCGAACTCCTGCTCGAGAAGCTTCTCGTCATCGTTGAGCAGTGGACGGAGCGCGACCGCTATTTCTCCGTGATGTGCGCTGCGCTGCTCACCGAGCTCATTGTAACGATCAACCGCGAGGTAGATGAGGGGGAAAAGGCGCCTTCCTCCATTCAACACATCGAGCGTATGAAACGATACATTGAGGATCAGTACCGCAGCAAGATTACCAAAGTCGAGATGGGTACGTGCATCGGTGTCAGTCCTAATTATGCAGCAGCGCTTTTTCGTAAAGTAACGGGGCTGACCATCAGCGAATATGTCCACCTCAAACGGATGAAGACTGCGCATTATATGCTTCAGCATTCTCAGCTGACGGTGCAGGATATATCGGACCATCTTGGCTACAGCGATCCTTCCTATTTCAATCGTGTATTCAAGCGAATTGTCGGCAAGCTTCCTTCTGAGGTCAGTGCGGAGCGAACGATCCGGGAGTAGCGCAGCATAGAAGTCCGCTGCGCTGACGGATCGTTCTTACGATTGCTGTTGTCTCCCTATTTCTTGATTCTATCCCTTAGGGGTAGAAATAAGGAGACAAAGGCGAACGCTATCGCTTCTTCAGAACGATTCCGTCCGCTTTGCTAGGCTAATCTTGATGGCAGGCGCTGATTATAAATTAGAGTCAAAATATAAATATTTTTCCGTGAACCAAACCTCCTCCTCCGCCATCTAATCCATAGAAACAAACCTAAACCAAGCAAATAACGCAGCCAGTCATATATCGTCACACATTTTAGATTTTAATCCGATAATACATATGGGAGGAAATTTCCATCTGTATTATTACATAGGAATGACCTCTAATTGACGAGAAGGGTTTGTATTTTTCATGGGAAGTATTCAACGTACGTTAGCGTGTCTGATTCTAGTCTCGATGCTATTCGGAGTAACAGTCTCTGCCCAGCCAAATAAACAGGATAATTCTGTAGAAACAGAGTGGGAAGGGTTGTACAATCAAACGTCCGATCTCAAGGGGCATTGGGCGGAACAGTTGTTTCAATGGGCAATCATGCAACGTATTATCGACGGGTATCCGGACGGGACCTTCAAACCGAACAAGTCAGTGGGTGAGGCGGAATTTCTAAAAGCCTTATACAGAGCCTTCGGTGCAGCTCTGCCAAATAGTGCAACTTATAGTTGGACTGACGGTCCATACAGACTAGCAAAATATTGGAATCATCCCACGCTTGGTTCTAGTAAGCCCGAGCTGCGGTTAGCGCCAATCACTCGCGGAAGGGCGGCCGAAATAATTACTGCCGCGCAAGGCGTTCATTACGAAGGTCGCGATGCCATTGTGTATCTGGTCGGAAATGGACTGACGAATGGCAAGATGGCGACATTGGAGGGATTTAGAGCAAATGATGAGTTAACTCGTGGAGAGGCGATCCAATGGATTCGGCAGCTTACCCTCAAGGGGATGATGGAGATAAAGGAACGGCCTGTAGCACTATCTGATCGCAGCCTGCTTCCAGTTTCACCTAGTGTGACAGCTGAAAGGCTGCCCGAATTCAGTACAGAACCTGTTACTAAAGACGATTTCAATCTTATAGGGATAACCCCCCCCTATGGCCTTGAAGCTAGGCGATTCCAAAGAGTCGATTGATGGTTTATTTGGTGTATCTGATAACACGGATGTCTTTAATATGAATATGTACCCGTTGTTTTCTGTGCATTATAATGAAAAGGGATTACTCGATGCCTGGAAAATGGATATCGACTCAAATACGGCAGAAGCAAATCCTTTATTTATAACGAATAAGGGTATCGTACTTGGTAAAAGTACATTATTCGATGTCCTGCAGCAATACGGAACCGTGGGTTATGAAGGTGATGGTATGGCGAATTATTTATATGAGAAGACCACCTATGGAAGTTTTCGCTCACCGACCTCGATGTCCTCATATTTCCAAATTAAAGCCCCTGAAAAAGTATTTGTGATTTCGTTTCTGTTTGATAAGACAACCCTAAAGGTCACCTATATCAATGTTTCCTGGCTCCCGTATGCACGCGGTGACGTTGATTAACGAATTTCAATTACATGCAGGCGGCAGTCTCAGTGCTAGATCCGGAATATTTACTAAGTTATACTCCTTATCCTGCTTATCTCTATGGGCACAAGAAAGAAGTCCTAAGCAGCATATCATTCATGCTCAGGACTTCTTTCTGTTTCTCTCTATGTTTATGGCTTCGTTGTAACTTCAACCGTTCTCGCACCCGTATTCCAGGTCACTCCAATTCCGAGTAAATCACCAATATCCTTAACAGGGATATAGAGGGCGTTGTTGATCGTCGCAGGCGCAAAGGTTAAAGGTATTTGTTTGCCTCCCACAACTGCATAAGAAGCCCCTTCGCTAAGCGCAAATATCCGATCGCCATACGTTACCGTTGTCTGTTTGTTCTGCTTGTTATAGTTGACTTTGGCCCCTATCGCTTCCGTCAGGAAACGTAGTGGAACGAACATCCGGTTAGCACTCGTCATCATGCTCGGCTCGAATTGACGCACTTTTCCATCTATCGTTAGTTTGGCTGAAGCCTTACTGAATGCCCCCGAGTCTGCGCCTATTGGTTTGCGAAGCTCTGCCGGAACATCGAATGCATACACCTTACCTTCCGCTTGCGCGAGCAGTGTATTTCCTACTATCTGGAAAGCTCCATAATTTCGAGCTGCTGTCTTATATCGGAACAACGGCTTGCCTGTCGTCACATTGAAGGCGAATATATCACCGTCTGTCTGTCCCACATACATACCCGAATTGATAATATCCATGCGGCTGACCGGATTATCCAAACCCGCGTAACCCACGTCAGTATTATCGCCTATTTTGCGCCCATGAATGCCCATATTTTCCTCGTCTTTAAAGAACATTTTTCCGTTATACGGGCCGGCAATCCACTTGCCTGAATCATAGATAAGTGTTGGCTTGATTACTGATATATCCGCATCAAAATTAGTCTTATAGATGCCCGCGCCTCCAACTACAGCATACACATCATTCTGATCCATGATCACCCGCTCTGGGTACTGATACATCGGGTCTTTGCCTTCTTCCAGTGGGAAAAAGGACTTGCTGGCCGTAATCTTACCTGTAGTCAGATCCACTACGTCGATGTCGACAAAGTATTTGCTTGTATCATTTTTTGGCCAGTCGTCTAGAAAATAGAGTTTATTCCCATCTACCTTGAGCGGACCTGTATGGCTTCCTTGCAGTCTCCATAGAGTTTTCCCTGTAGCAGCGTCGATCGCGTAGAAGGTGTTGACCGTTATAGCACCAGATTCCACTGCGCCGACAAGCAGAGTATGACCTACTCGCTGAGGCATCTGGGGAAAGCTTAATCCAGCTGTACGCCAGTTTTCTTTACCTGTGGATGAATGAATAGAGATCAGTCCTGCTGCACTAGAGAGATAAATAGCGGTTCCATCTACTGACAAGTCCAAGATTGCCGATTGTCCCTGCTGAGGTTTAGCCTTCACTTGGTAAATACGCGTTCCCTTGCCTGTCGCAGCAGCCACCCGATAGATGCTGCCATCCGCTGTGTACGCATATAAGAAATCCCCATACAGATGCACGGAGTTCGTCTGCAGCTTACTTCCGTAAGACCATAAGGTTGTTCCCGACGTTACGCTTTTCGCTATTAGTACGCCATCCTTTACATAGAACAAGCTGCTATTTCCAGTCACAACATTCGGCACTAGACTTAATTCATTGAGAGGCTTGCCGATATCAGTTGTCCACCTAGGCTTGGCCAAAGGAACATTACTCTCCCCACTAAAGGATAACCCCTCGTAGCTTGTATTTGAGTTATTTTGTGCCATAACTTGTTGACCCGAACCTATAATAATCGATAGAATGACCCCTGCACTAAGCAGGCTAATCGCCGTTTTCTTCCAATTTCCCATTAGAAGCTCCTCCTATCTATTTGGATATCATCTGCATTCCTCTTGACGTGTCCATGTCGGGAAAGGTTTCATCCAAAACGAAGGCATCCCTTCTCTGTTACCCAAAGTCCAAATGCTGGTAAACATAACATTATTCAATAAAAAAAGCGCCAATCGGCGCTTTCTTCATTCCTGCTAATGTTCATAGTGTTCAAATCCATTTCGGACGGGGCGCCTCAAACTCCACTCTGTCACCTCGGGTAGTAGAGATTGGAATAGCGATCATCCGCATGGCATCCATCGGACGAAGCATGGCCTTTAGCTCAAATGGAAATCTCGAGTCCCGCTTCAGCCAATCATCGATATCCTCCGGCTCTAATATCGCAGGCATCCGCGTTTCATAAGGAGCAACCATCAAATTAGGCGCTGTCATCAGCATCGTGCAGGTGCGAACCTCCTCACCCGAAGCCGGCTTGAATACATCATAGAGCCCCGCGATCGCAAAGGTCCCGCTCCGCATCGATATCTTCACGCGGTGGGTCAATTTCCCCTCTGTTCTGGATAAGTAGAAGCCGCTGCACGGAATGATGCATCGCTGTTTCTTCACAATTCGGTCGAAAATCGGCTTTTGCAGCAGCTCTGAGCTATCCATATGAACGGAATCCTTTGCCCAGAATGGGACTAGACCCCAACGATAATCATCCAGCGTCCGGTTGTTCTTCTCTTCGATAATGACGGAGATTGATTCTGTCGTATTCCTTTCATGACGATTAGAGGAGTAGGACAGCACTTGATTGATTTGAAACTTCTCGGTAAGCTCTGCAGTCTCTGCCACAATGGATATGGATTGGCACATCTTGATGAATCACCTCTTTAGTTAGTGGTTTTCATCTATTATTTGTCACCACATCCAAAAACATGTACCGTCCTGAACAAAAGATAGCTCATCATCCACCAGCAGTAATTTATACCTGAAAGCGCCTCCTTACTATGATAAAATCTAATGATATGCTAGCCTGTTGTGAAATCGCAAACAACTTTCTTTATAAGATGTGCTGTAAAGAAAACAAATATAAAGGTTCTATATAAGTTGAACTTAAGAAACGAACACTGAGCCGCTGCACAGATGGAATGTTCTTCCGATCGCTGTTGAGCCCGGATTTCTTGTTTTGTCCCCTGATAAGGGGGAAATCCGGTCTCAAAGGCGAACGCTGACGCTTCTCCAGAATCATCCATCTGCTCCGCTCACTTGTTATATCTCTAGTTCAACTTATATAGTCATAACAAATAGGAGGGTCTTGCATTGGGAGATCTGTTTGAGGTTGATGTGAAGAAAGAGCATGAATCTACGAGTAAAAATTTGCAGGAAACTGCTTTCGCGCGAGGTGTACGCCTTATGCCTTTCTCCTCTCTAGTTACCGAGAGCGAGACCCCTATCTATGTCAACCGTGCTCATGAATCCTTTGACCTGCTGATGCATTCCCATGATTTCATTGAGATTTGTTTAGTCGCTGAGGGCACTGGTGTTCATTATATTGGCAGCCAACAAATTCAAGTTGCCAGAGGTGATATGTTCTTTATTCCAATCGGAGTCTCTCATGTATTCCGCCCTCAGTCAACAACGAAAGGACGAACACTCATTATTTACAACTGCACGTTTAGAGAGGAACTGTTTCATAAGCTGCTTCAAGCTGTTCCGCTTGAGCCAGATATGATCCGCAGCCTAGCTGAATTAAATGAGCAGCAACGATGGTTGCATTTCCATGATCACAATGAGGAAGGACAATACCTATTCCGTAGGCTTCACTTGGAATTTACTACTCGCAGATCTGGTTTTGCGGCATCTCTATGCGCAAGCACCATTGAACTCCTTATTACCGTATTCCGGAGCCTAACCCCTCAGGAACCAAAAGACAACCATCTATCCGCTGCTTGGATGAATGAGCTGCTCGGTTATCTTCGCTCGAATTGTGCGATGGAGCTTCATGCAGGTCAAATTGCAGCACAGCTCGGAATAAGCGGCCGTCATTTCCAGCGAAGCTTCAAGAAACAGACCGGGATGACCTTCCTCGAATATATTCAGAATGCTCGGATTGACCAGAGCTGCCAGCTGCTCCTCAGCACGACGGATAAGATCACCCATATTGCAGCAATCGTCGGTTATCATGATATCAAATATTTTAATGCACTCTTCAAGAAAAAAACCGGAGTTACCCCCCGGCAATATCGTACGTATTCAGGTCCTGCTTAACTGCCAGTTTCCCCACCCCTGGAACTCATTCTATTACCATGAAGAAACGGCTAAAGCCTTCCTTGGCGGCGAAGCAAGTTTCTTCTCTCTGAAATTTAAGCAAAGTACAGAAAAAAGCAAGGCTCCGATCACTACAACCGGAGCCTTGCTTTCATTCTTTACGTATTTACCTATTCGATTATTTACCGTTTGCCGATCTCCACTCGTCGAATTGCTTTTGCGCTTCAGCAAGCACATCATCAAGGCCAGCATCTTTGAATTTCTTAATTGCCTTCGGAATGAACTCTGAAGGATCAACTGTACCCGTCATAATCGACGGATAAAACTCTTCTTTTACGTTGTTCAGGTTACCGATTTGTGAAGCGACCGGCGTTGTGTCGAACTTGAAGCCAAGCGTCGGTGCATTCGTAGCCGCGCTGTTGAATTTCTCGAATTCTTCCCATTTGTTAGCAGGGTCACTCGCTGATAAGTAAGTGAGCATAATGTTACCTAGTGAGAAACTTGGCATGTCGTAGCGCTCTTTTGCTGCAGGCAAATCTTCTTTTACGTTTTCAGAAAGCTTTTTGTAGTGTACGCCTTCGATACCGGAATCCACCATATTACGCACATACGGATCTGTGTTGAGCAGCTCCAAGAACTGCATAGCCTTCTTCTTATGAAGATCGTCTGCTTGCGCGTTGATACCGATCATGGAACCCGTTACGGACCAATTGAATACGATCGGCTCGCGAATCGGTTTCGATACGATCGGGTATCCAAGGCTCTCGCTCCATAGGATATCGGCAAGCGGCTGTGTATCCGCTTTGTCGACAAGCCATTTGCCTGTTTGCGCTGCGTCGCCACTTTGCAGGGTAGCAACATCTTTTGGCAAGTAACCTGCTTTATAATATTTATGAAGCGTCTGTAGATCACTCACAACCTCTGGATCTTCTAACATGTTTACGATTTTGTTGTCTGTCGAACCCAGCTTTACGCCAAGTGGCAAGCCTTCAATAATGTAATCGTACGGGAATGCTAATCCGAAATTTTTGTCGGCAGAAATGGGAGCATAGCCTTCTTTTTCTTTGACTACTTTAAGAAGCGGCTCTAAGTCTGCAAGTGTTTTGATGCTGCTGATGTCGAGCTTGTATTTATCAACCAGGTTTTTATTGAAGCGCCAAACTGGCTGTGCTGGAAGCTCTTTGTTAACTGGAATCGCATAGTTATGGCCGTTTACCTTCGAACCTTCAAGGAATGCCGGATTCAATGCTTTTTTGGTGCCTTGACCGTACTCTTCGATCAGCTGATCAAGCTCGGCGAAGACGCCTTTACGCACGTTTTGCACGTAGTCGAACGCCCAAGAGCAAGTAAAAGCAAGATCCCATGGGTCGCCGGATGCCGAAATGACCTGCATTTTTTGCGTATAATCGCCCCAGTCGATTTGTTTCATTTTGATGGTGGCGTTAATTTTTTCTTTTGTATATTTACTCAGCTCTTCCATAACCAAATCGGTATCCTTTTGCGGAGCGCCGATCGAATACCACATTAACTCAACCGTTTTCTCATTCTCCGTATCATCTTTTTTGGTGTCATTTACTTTTGCCTCATCTTTAGGTTTATCGTTGGTGCCTTGTGTGACGTCATTATTTTTGCTGCCACATGCGGAGAGTGACGTGGACAACATTAGCATGGCAACAAGCGCGAGTGATAAATTCTTTTTCTTCATCTCTAATATCCTCCCTTTATGTAACTAAAATGAGATCTGTATTATTAAATGCGATCAGCTGCAAGCATGCCGGCAAGCAACGAGCGTCTCGCATCAATAAACTTGCATCTGCTGGAATTCCAGCTATTCTTTGACTGCACCAATCGTCAAGCCTTGCACGAAATAGCGTTGGAAGAATGGATAAGCCAATACGATCGGTCCTGTTGCCAGCACAACCATTGCCATACGCGACGTTTCTTGCGGCAGCGACCTAAGCAGCTCTAAGCTTTGTCCTGAATTGGCAAGCGCGGAGTTCGACGTAATGAACTTCAAGTTGTTCTCGATCCGCATAAGCATCGCTTGAAGAGGCACAATGTTCGGGTTGCCGTCGATATAAAGTAAAGCATTAAACCAGTCATTCCAATAAGCGAGTGTGCAGAACAAACCGACTGTTGCGATACCGGGCAAGGAAATCGGCAGAACAATACTGAAGAATACGCGGAACTCTCCGGCACCATCGATTTTACCTGACTCGATAATCCCATCCGGGATCATGGTCTGGAAAAAGGTCCGCAGCACCAGGATGTAGAACGCATTCACGCACATCGGCAAGATGAGCGCCCAGATCGAATCCTTCAGGTGCAGCACCTGTGTCGTCACGATGTAAGTCGGCACGAGTCCGCCGTTAAACAGCATCGTGAAAAAGGCGATGAATGAGAAAAATCCACGATATCTGAATGTAGGTCTCGAAATGGCATAAGCGTAAAACGCGATGATTGCCAAGCTGATTAACGTACCGACAACCGTCACGAATATCGTAACCGCATAAGATCGCAGCAGCTGATCACCCGATTTGAAAATGAATTCGTAAGCAGAATAGCTCCATTTATTAGGAATTAATCGATAGCCATTCTCGGCTAATGACATCTCATCCGTAAATGAAATGATCAGAACAAACAAGAATGGAAATACGCAGATAAGCGCGAATCCTCCGGCAATCAAATGACTGAGCGTATTCCAGAGCGGGGACATTTGATTCAAATCCCGCTGTTTTTTGTGAGTAGCTCTGCCTTTCGATGACTGCCGGTCAACCGCAGTAGACTGATTAAGCATTACTGCATTCTCCTTTCGTTAACGGCGAGCCGTCAGAACAACGCGTTCTCTTTGCTGACTTTACGTACAACGTAGTTGGAAATGACAACCAGCAAAAATCCGATTGCCGATTGATAAAAGCCCGCCGCTGCCGCCATACCAAGCTCGCCCGTCGTCTTCAACCCGCGATAAACAAAAGTATCGATAACATTCGTTACTGGGAACAAAGGTCCAGAATTGCGCGGAACTTCGTAGAACAGCCCGAAGTCAGCATAAAAGATGCGGCCGATCGCAAGCAGCGTCAGCATGATGATGAGCGGTTTGATCATGGGAAGTGTAATGTTGCGAATTTGCTGCCACTTATTCGCGCCATCGATCATCGCGGCCTCATAATACGACCGATCAATGCCGACAATAGCAGCCAAATAAACGACGCTTGAATATCCGACCGACTTCCACAAGCTCATAAAGGTTAGAATATAAGGCCAGTATTTCGCATCGCTATACCAGAAAATCGGCTCGATGCCAAAGGTGCCTAGTATTTTGTTCAATACGCCAAAATCAACGCTCAAGAAGCTGAATGAAAAGAAGCCAACGATAACCCAGGATAAAAAGTACGGCATAAACATACCCGTTTGATACAGCTTAGCTAACCGTTTGCTAGCAAGCTCGCTTAGGATGATCGCCATAAAAACAGAAACGATGAGCCCAAGACTGATGAACACAATATTGTAAAGTATCGTATTGCGTGTAATGATGTAAGCGTCTTCGGTTTTAAATAAAAACTCAAAGTTTTTCAAACCAATCCATTTGCTGTAAATCACATTTTCAAAAAAATTGCCATGACTGTTCCGGAACTGTTTAAATGCGATTACTGAACCGAACATCGGCAAGTAAGCAAAAAAGAAAAACCATAGCGTTCCAGGCAGCACCATGAAGAGCATCGCCCGATTGCGGACAATATTTTTAAAAAACTCGGCGATTGGACGTTGTTTGCGAATCGTTGTCATGCTCTCCCCCCCTTGATGTTCTCTTCTCTATTTACGATAATGGATTTTGTGGATTTACATAAGTTAAATAATTTTAGATTTACGGTAAAAACTAAAGAAACCGCTTTCAATAAAAATCTCTTCAACCGCTTTGTATGATATTCTTAATAGGGTTACTGGATTAATGGAAGGAGCAGCATCGGTGAATCTCATCAATTTTTATAGAACGCACTTTCAGAAGAAGCTATTCAATAAGCTGCTGCTCATTTATTCGATCATAACGGTCGTCTCGTTAGCCGTTCTATCGATCTTTGTCTATAAATATTTTACCGACACGCTCGTCCAGAAAGAGCTGGACTTAAATAAACAAGCTTTAGATAGCGTTTCCACTTATCTGGATAACAAATATTCTTCAGCACAGCAAATCGTCAAGCAATTATATCAAGATAATACTGTGATGGAAGATGTGAAATATTTTCTAGAAAACGATTTT
Source organism: Paenibacillus baekrokdamisoli (assembly GCF_003945345.1). Classification (GTDB taxonomy): domain Bacteria; phylum Bacillota; class Bacilli; order Paenibacillales; family Paenibacillaceae; genus Paenibacillus_Z; species Paenibacillus_Z baekrokdamisoli. The sequence goes on from NZ_AP019308.1 coordinate 4,571,967, forward strand.
GACCAATATTTGCGCTACCGCCTGAATCGATACGCAAGCAGCAGTGGATTCACAACACAATCATTCGTGAAATACTTTCGCAATCCGCTAGAGGACGACACCGACATACGCAGCATCGCGCTTTACAGTCAAAAGCAAAACTTTGTCTATATGCTTCAATCCAATGACATGTTGAAAATCTACCCTTCCGATATGGCCAAAGGCGCTGCCGGCGCACTATCAACGATACAAAAACATAGGAAAATCAAAAAAGTATACAGTATCATGAAGGAACTTAATGACCCAAGAACGCTGCTACCGCTTGGCGAATTGATTATCGATTATGATTCAGACAATATTGCAAAGGCTTTCCGTAATTATCAAAAAGAACTGAAAGGCTATATCGTCGTTCTAACGCCAGACAATAATGTCGTCTATGATTCCTCCAACCAATATTACGATCATTCGTATCCATATATGGCCAAGCTGACGATGTCTTCGTCATCGGCAAAGTTTGAGGAAGACTCGTTTATTAACGTAATGTCCAACCGATACGGTTTTCTTATTGCTGGCATTATTCCAAAATCGCAAATATACAATAATGTCAAAGGATTAAGAAACACGATCTTGTTGATCACGGTTTTGTGCATAGCGGCGGCGATCGGGTTTACTTATATGACAATCATCAATTATTCGCGACGGACCAAAGAAATTGTACGTGCAATGAAAAAGCTGCAGGACGGCGATTTATCGGTGCGAATTGCAGTTGAAAAAGAAGATGAGCTGTTCGAGATATCGAATCGGTTTAATCACATGTGCGAGGATTTATCGACGCATATCGACCAGGTCTACAAATCTGAAATCAAGCAAAAGCAAGCGGAGCTTGTCGCTTTTCAAGCCCAAATTAAGCCGCATTTTTTATACAATACGCTGGAGGCTATTCGGATGCGGGCGATTTCCAAAGAGGCACACGACGTCGGGGAAATGATTTATTTGCTCGCCACCTTGTTCAAGTATTCGGTGAAAAGTGATACCATGGTTTCTGTTTCCGATGAACTCGAATATTCGAGACTCTACCTCGATTTGTTCCGTATTCGCTACAAAAATAAATTTGCGTACAGCATCGAAATCGATGATGAACTGCTGAACTGCCGCATCATGAAGCTCTCGATCCAACCATTCATCGAAAACTATATCGTTCATGGCATCCGGCTGCACCGTGAAGATAATGAAATTGCGATTGCAGCCAAATTAGATAATAACGGGAAGACATTTAAGATTACGCTGAGAGATAACGGGAAAGGCATGGATCCGGATACGCTGACACAAATTCGGGAGCGTTTGTGCGAACCAAGTCTGCACCCCTCACAATCGATTGGCATTACTAACGTCAATGAACGGTTGAAAATTATATTCGGCAATGGCTACGAACTGTTGATCGACAGCAAACAAAACGAAGGCACGACTATAGAGATGATTTTATCGGCCACCTAAAGGGGGGAAATGCATGTATAGCGTATTCATCGTAGACGACGAACCTTTTATTCTCGAAGGGCTGCCGCATGTGATCCGGTGGGAGGAATACGGACTTGTCATTACCGGCCAAGCCTCGGACGGTTTGGAAGCGCTTGAAATGCTCCGGACGACACCGGTCGATATCCTGATTACCGACATTACGATGCCGCGTATGAACGGACTGGAGCTCATTCGCGATGCCAAGCTCCTAAACCCGGAGCTGAAATGCATCATATTAAGCGGGTATCACGAGTTCGATTACATCAAGCAAGGCATGGCACTTGGCATCGAGAATTACCTGCTGAAACCAATCAATATCGAAGAACTGAAGGTGACAGTCAGCTCGACCGCGCAAAAAATTACGGACACCTACCGTAAAGAAATGTACAGCCGCAGCGATTTGGATATATTGCGTGATAACATTTTGTACCGCTGGATGACAGATGCGATTGATGCAGGCGAACTGAAACATCGCGCACAGCTGCTGGGCTTCCGGCTCGATTATCCCGTTTACGCGGTCGCTGCCGTGAAGCTAGCCTTCGAAGCAGCCGAGCAGCGAGAACTCTCGCACCTGCAGCGGGATCATCTCATTTCCGAAGCGTACCAGCTATGCCGTTCCCGATTGGAGAACGATAACAATGCGTGTGTAACGTTTATAGACACGGATGGCGACATTATGGCTATCTTCGGCTTGAAGGACGCAGATTCCGATTGCGACCGGGTTCGCGATCTGCTGCGGCAGATCGGTTCAGTTATCCAAGAAAAGCTGGCCGTTCGGGCTGTTATTACGCTTGCCGACGCAGAGCACAATTATGTGAACGCCGGCCGCAGCTACGACAGCGCGAAGAAACTGCAGGAATATTATCTAATCCACTCGGAGGAAGCCGTTATTGAGCGCAAGCTTTCGATTCGTGATGCGAAGCAAGCGGCTGCTGGGGGTGCTTCGATCGATCTAGACGCATACGGAAAGCTATTGTTCGGCAAAAGCAAGCCGGAGCTGTTCGCTTGGATCGATGCTTTCTTTCAGCGGCTGCAGGCGGTCGATGCCGCTCCTCCCGCGCAAATCCAGAACCACGCGGTCGAAATCATCATTCATACGAAGCGGCTGCTGAAGGATGTCAAACTGAGCAATGAGCTGGTCTCCAACGATTACAAAGAGCTGTTCTCCTCCCTGTTCCGCATTCAGTTGATGGAAGAACTGAAGGAGCATGTCAAATATATCGCCGGTGCCGCAATCGATTGCCTCGTGTCCGAGGACGATGAGCTAAGTCCGGTCATCAAGCAGGTGCTGAAGCATATTAGCGTCAATTATGCAGAAGAGCTATCGCTGAAGACGCTCAGTCAGACGTTCAACATTAACCCCGTCTATTTGGGACAGCTGTTTCAGAAGGAAACGGGAGAATCATTTTCCGATTATGTGAACAAATTTCGGATCGAGACCGCCAGAAAACTGCTTGTGAATACGCATTTAAAAACGATCGATATCGGCAAAAGGGTCGGTTATGCCGATACCAGTTATTTTTATAAACAATTCAAAAAGTACGCCGGAATATCGCCAACCGAATTTCGCGGGCTGACCGCGGAGGCAGAGGTGTTATGAACCGAGCAACACTATTTCCACACAGAAAAAAAACCGAGGTTATCCCCGGCAATATAGTCTGTAGAACGCTCCCATTTCATAAAGAAAGGCGGTATTCTATTATATTGTTGCTTTATATGATGGAAAATAGTAGTATAATCACAAAGGGAACGCATGTTCCCGATGCAATAATAGAAGGAGATGTATCAAGTGTTTAAGAAATTAGAGTGCGTGTGTATTCATACAAAAGACATTGAGAAGTCACTTTCGTTTTACATATCAATGGGCTTAACAGAAAACTGGAAGATAGAACGTATCTTAGAGAACGGTTCAACCTGGACAGTGATTGGTTTAAAGTTTCCTTTAAAAGATAGTTCTGAACTTGTGTTGAGTAATCACCCTGAAATTAACTTTACAGAAATTGAAATCTATGTTGAAGATGTTCGACAAGCATATGATGAGTTGAATAAGAACGAAGAAATCCAATGGATTAGGACTCCTTTTGCAACCGAATCTGGACATATTGCCGTAATGGAAGCTCCTGATGGGAATGTATTTGTATTAGTTGGTAAGTAATACATCAGCCGTTTTAAATGTGCTAATGGTGGTGAAGTTTGGTTTCTGACACGATGCCAAAAGTATTCCGTTGGATACCAATTTATCATCCTGTTTCTTGTTCAGTTCAAGGAATCGATGCCAAAATAAGTAGTTATCCAAGTAGCGGGTCGCTACACCATCAAATCGTTTTAACCATTCTTTTAGTTCACCATGATAGTGATTAATATGTTGGATATGGTAAATTCCTTTTTTCACGTACCCATCTTTTCGAATGTTGATCACTTCATGGTTAATATTATGATTCTTAGCAAACGCTTTGTAGTTAGTAGCGGAATCTGTACACAAAACAACGTCTCTACGAAGAATATTGCCCATTACGTCATTGATTTGAGACGCTGTAATTCTCCCACGTCCCGCCATTTGAGAGAAAATTGCACCATTACGATCAAGAGCAACCATGACGGAAATTTGCTCATCACTTATTCCGCGTTTTTGGGCTTTACCGCCATGGTTACGAGGTTTACGATGGGCAATACCACCCTTTTTGCCTTTTTCACTTTCCAAAATATAAGTTTCATCACTTTCAACAATACCACTTAACACCGTATGACCTAATGAACGCAAGGCATTTAGAATCTTATGTCTCCAATAAAATGCGGTAGAAACATGGATTTCGAGTTCAACTGCAACTTTGGGCAATGATTTCCCTTTGTTTTCAACCATCATTAAAAAATATCGCATCCACTTTTCTGGATGATGTGTGCCAGAGAGAGGAGTTCCGCTTATATCGTTGAAGCTTCTTCCGCAATCCTTACATAGATAACGTTGACGTTCGCGGTATGTTCCGTTTCGCTTCACACGAAGACTTCCGCAATGAACACATGCTAATCCGTTCCGAAAACGAGATTCACGAATACCTTCATATAACCCAATAGCTATTCTGGGTTCGGCATCCACATCATTCTTTATTGCTTCAAACAACTGTCGTTTGTCTTCCTCTGATAAATCCGTAAACTGTGCGTAGAGGTCTAACCATGCTTTTGCCATGCGGAACACCACCCGTTTGAACGTTTCTACATAACAAATTTCAGATAAGTTCCGCATATAGCAACAATCTTTTAGAAAACCGCCTAAAGAAAAAGAGCTAACCCAAGCAGAACTACTACAGCTTGGTTTTAGCTCCTTTCTTGTACCTACACGCAGGCTTATCTAGTTATTGCATATTCAAATCTATAATTCCCCGAACCAAGCTCCAGTCGTACCTCACTGCCTGCTTGAGAGGAAACGTCAGCAAGGGAGCTGCCCACAAGTGGAGCGCCGCTTTCTTGCACATCAGAGAGCTGCGCGTAGGGCAGCTCTACAGAAGCTGTCGTGTTCGTCGGGATCGTTAACTCGACCTTCATAGTACCCGCCGCATCGTCGCGATGCCATTCGAGTGCAACCTCACCGTATTGGGATTGATGCGTCGTACGTGCGAAGCTAATGCCGTCCCATGGCTTCGGCGCAAGTATAGCATGCTTGTAGCCTGGACGATCCTCACTGGTATCTACTCCACCAGCAATTCGGTACAGCCATTCCCCTACAGCTCCGTAAGCGTAATGGTTGAACGAGTTCATATCCGCGCTCCAGAAGCTGCCGTCTTCCTTAATGCCATCCCAATGCTCCCAGATCGTCGTAGCACCCTTCTTAACTGCATATAACCAAGACGGATAATCCTCTTGTTGAACCAGCTTGCCCGCAACATCATGATAACCAAAACGAGACAATACAAGGCAGAGATACGGCGTTCCGACGAAGCCTGTAGAAAGATGGATACCGCGCTTTTCTAAGTCTTTGACTAATTGCTTCGCCACTTTCTCGCGGTCTTCCAGCTTCGCAAGATCAAACATTAAGGTCAGTACATAGCCTGTTTGGGTCGAGCCGATCAGACGGCCGCTTGGCGTAATGAATTCGCGCTGAAACTCGCCAACAATACGGCTGTGCAATTCCTTATACTTAGCCGCTTCTCCTTCATTGCCTAATGCTTCCGCAGCCTTAGCTACAAGACCCGTTGAATAGGCATAAAAGGCTGTAGCGATTAAATCCTGCGGTGTCGATCCCACGTAGCTTCCTTCATGTGCGTCTAATCCAAGCCAGTCTCCAAAGTGGAAGCCCGTGTTCCATAGCAGCTCGTTATCACCCTGCTTGCGGATATATTCAACCCAAGCCCTCATGCTCTCATATTGCTCAATTAGGAACCGGTCATCCCCATAGCTAATATAGTTTACCCAGGGACAAATAACTGCAGCGTCGCCCCATGCCGAGGAGGAATGATCAGTAGGCTTCAACACATTCGGAATAACGAACGGAATACCGCCCTCCTCGTTCTGCTCGCTCTTCACATCGCGAAGCCATTTCTGGAAGAAAGATGCCACATTCATATTAAAAGCAGCTGTCCGGGCGAAAGCCTGCGCATCCCCAGTCCACCCCAGACGTTCATCACGCTGCGGGCAATCCGTTGGCACATCCAGAAAATTACCGCGCTGACCCCATTCGATATTATGCTGCAGCTGATTTAATCGATCGTCCGAGCAGCTGAATGTCCCTGTCAGCTCCATATCGGTATGGACAACACAGCCTGTGAAATTCTCCAGATCAACTTCGCCTGGATAGCTATCCAGCTTAATGAACCGGAAGCCCTGGAAGGAGAAGTAAGGCTCGTAGGTTTCCTTACCTTCGCCTTTAAGCACGTATTCAACACGCTGCTTGGCGCTTCGTAAATTATCCGTGTAGAAATTACCCTCCGCATCGAGAACTTCGGCATGAAGCAAGGATACCATTTGCCCCGCTTGACCCGTTACGTTGAACCTAACCCAGCCCACCATGTTTTGACCCATATCGATGACGGTCTCGCCTGCCGGTGTCAGGATGACTTCAATCGGCTTTAGCTCGCGAACGATTCGCGTTGGGAGATTCTCTTGAGCAACTAATATAGCTTTGGAATGCGTACATGTTTCAACTGCATTCCACTCCGCATCGTCATAGTCAGCAACCGACCAATCCTTCTTCTCCAAACGCGCATCATAATGCTCACCATCGTAGATCTCCGATAAACGCACCGGTCCGTCAATCGTCCGCCAAGTAGAATCCGTCTTGATCACTTCCTCGCTTCCATCCTCATAGTTCACATGAAGCTGAAGCAATGCGGCACGATCTCGATTGAGCCGATAATCATCCATCCAGCCTATTCGTCCGGCGTACCAGCCGCTTCCCACATGAATACCAATGGCATTATCTGCGCCTGCGAGCAGTAGATTGGTTACATCATAGGTCTGCACCTGCAGCCTTGTTTTGTAATCGGTCCAACCCGGTGCCAGTACGTCGCTCCCGACACGAGTTCCGTTCAGATATAACTCATACACACCGTGGGCAGTAGCATAAATACGCGCAGATTTAATTTGTGCGCCTAGCTTTGCCGTTTGGCGGAACAAAGGTGATGGATTCCAGCCCTCTCCCCCTGGGGAAGTGCCATTCGTAATCCAAGCCGCTTCCCAATCTGATTCTTGCAGCAGCCCTGTCTCAAAGAAAGCCGGCTCACTCCACTGCGATTCCAGTTCGCTGCCATCCCAAGCCTTGACTCTATAATAATAGCGTGTGCGGGAGTCCGCCTTAAAGGCTGGCACTTTCACTAGCACGGATTGATCCGAATTCACCTTGCCGCTATCTGCAAGCAATTGCTCGAAGCCTTCATCATTAGCGGTTACCTGAATCTGATAAGCCGTCTGAACAACATCACGACTATTCGGCCCTGCACCTAGCTTCCAGCTAACTCTCGGAAGTTCAGGCGAGATGCCGATTGGATTCGTTTTATAATTGAATTGAAGCGAATGAACGTGTAATGGTTGATTAGTCATTTTTAAATCCCTCCTGCCCTTATCGTAACGAAACCGCTCACTGTGATTAAAGGGGGTTTTACGACAATCACTATGGTGGAATCGGACATTGGATCCCTATTCATGGACCTGTTTAAAGGAATATCCCCCGAAAGCTAGAACTAGTCGTTCAAATGATACGATCGATGAGCGCAGAATTCATAGAAGAGAGGACGTTGTGAAATGACGGATTACTTACGAGGGCAAATAGCGAAGCTGGCCGAACTTAACATAGAAACATTGCGGTATTATGAGAATCATGGACTTATCCCCTCTCCTGCTCGATCGGAATCCGGCTATCGCCTCTATTCGGAAGAGGTATTAACAAGACTCACGTTTATAAAAAATGCCAAGTTCTGCGGCTTCACCCTGAGAGAGATTGAAAAAGCGCTGAGCAAATCCCAAGATGGGAGCATCAGCGTCGCCGATTTTATCGCTGTCATCGAGCGAAAAACAAGCAGCATTAACAAAGAGATTGCCAAGAAGGAGCAAACAAAGAAGATGCTAGAGGAACTAAAGACTAATTTGCAGATGGCGGAGAAAAATCCGGAGGTGCTGGAAGTTCTGCAAATTCTTCACATGAAATCATAAGCTTGACTCTGTACTATACTACAGGTTTTACAATAACCCTATAACCTGACTTATGCTTCTAAGGTGAGCCATGTAGTGCTCGCACCGACGTATAGGAAAGGGTCACTTTAGGGGAGGGAACACGCATGGAGATAACGAATGTAGAACAGCTTGCTGCCATCAAAGGCTATTTGAAACAAACGAGCAGCTATGAAGGCAAATCGGTGGAACAGATCCGCAATGAACTGGCCGAAGCTGCTTCAAAATGGCCGCCTTTACCTAATATCACCATTGAAAAGACAACGATTGGACACTTACAAGGGGAGTGGGTTCGTTCAGCTGCAGCAAGCCCCACCTTAGCTAACCGTAAGCAGGCTGTACTTTATTTGCATGGCGGCGGTTTTATTGCAGGCACTTGTGAATTTTATCGTGATCTAGCTGCAAGAATAAGTTTCTCCAGTGGTGTGGACGTCCTAACGATCGAGTACCGGCTTGCCCCTGAGCATCCCTATCCAGCTGCTAATGAGGATTGCTTAAGTGCTTATCGCTGGTTGCTTAAGAATGGATATTCAGGTCGCCATATCGTATTAGGCGGGGATTCTGTCGGAGCCAGCCTTGCGCTTATGACCCTGATATCCTTGCGCGACAATGGAGAGGAGCTTCCAGCATGCGCTTTTCTCTTATCACCGCATACTGATCTAGTAAATCTCGATGGCGAATCGTATCGAAGCCGTGCAGAGCTTGATCCTACTGGGAGTCGGCAGGGCAATCAACGGATATTGGATGCCTATCTAGCCGGTTGGGAGGGGGAAATGCCGCCCTTGTTATCACCGCTTCGGATGGAGCTTCGTGGGCTGCCTGAATTACTGATTCAAGTAGGTGATCAGGAAGTTCTGCTCAGTGATGCCTTGCGATTCGCTGATCGAGCAAAAGAGGCAGATGTAGACGTTACATTAGAAGTATGGGAGAACATGTGGAGTGTTTTTCAAGCTTTGGCTTACATGCTGCCTGAAGCGCAGCAGGCTATCGTGAATATTGGGCAATATGTACAAGAGAGGCTCAATAAGTAGTAAGCAGCATAGCTGCCTTATGAATACTCTTCTACAACATCATAACTGTTGTAGAAGAGGTTATTCATAAGGCTCTAAATCATAATCAGTGCTTGTCATCACGAAGTACAAAGCGAAGCGGACGGAATCGTTCTGAAGAAGCGATAGCGTTCGCCTTTGTCTCCGTATTTCTACCCCTAAGGGATAGAATCAAGAAATAGGGAGACAACAGCGACCCTTAAGAATGATCCGTCCGCGAAGCGGCCTTCTACGTATCTTAGTGTTGAGCCATTTATGATTACAGGCTGGTCAGAATAATCGGTTTCCCCTCCGTAATGGCAATGGTATGCTCATATTGAGCGGACCAAGCCCCATCAATCGAGCGCGCCGTCCAGCCGTCTTTATCCAAATAAACATCCGGTCTGCCCATTGTGAATATCGGCTCAATGGTAATTACCATTCCTTTGCGAAGTCGCTTGCCGCTCCCCGCTTTACCTGTATGATTAACAGTTGGTTCCTCGTGCATATCACGACCGATACCATGCCCAACGAAGCTCTCCACGACAGCATAGTCCTCCTGATCCGCCACCTTCTGCACCGCATGGGCAATATCGCCGAGCTTGTTGCCCGCGACAGCCTGCTCTATACCAAGAAGCAGCGCTTGCTTGGTCGCCTTCATGAGCTTCATAACCTCGGCTGAAGGTGTACCAATCGCATAAGTCCAAGCCGAATCACCCATCCAGCCGTCCAACTCAGCAACCATATCTATCGTGATGACATCCCCATTGCGAAGCGGTACATGCGTAGGAAATCCATGGCATACTACATCATTTACAGATGCGCAGGTTGCAAAGGGATAGCCTCTATACCCCTTCTGCGCGGCTCTTGCTCCCTGATTGTTCATAAAGGCTTCCGCGAATTTATCGATTTCCATCGTCGTTACACCTGATCTTAGCCTTTTGGCAATTTCCTGATGACACGCCGCTACAATTCTTCCCGCCCTGCCGATCCTTTCAATCTGCTCCTCCGTTTTCACTCGAATCACCCAGCAGCACCTCCCTATTACTGTTAAGCCATTCCAACAAAAGACGATTAATAAAGATGAGCCGTGTTCAAGCTGCCCCCCAACAACATTTAATCTCCTTAAAAACAAAAAAGCCTTGTCCCTAATGTGTGGGCAAGGCATAAATTTATTCATTTAGCTAACCGAAGACCGAAGTCTTCCCATCTCGTGATCAACCACTAGTGTGAGCTCGTCTTCATAGCCGCCCATGATTCTGTACTTACGGATGTAATCCTTGACGAACTTCCGAGAATCCTTGGGTTGAAAGATTCTAGTTAGTTCCCTGAGGCTTTCCTTGACTTCATTATGGCTGCGTTTGGCCATGAAATCCCCTCCATATCATCGGTTGGTGGTTCTAACAACTCATGTACGAGAGCGCGCATGACTATTCCAAGTCATGTTTGGTACTGTACCCATCTGTATCGAACGATCCGGCTGATTGTGAGGCGAACTCATGATTCTAACGAAATCAAATTGTTTCATTTGTCAATCAATTATAACATTTCTGACAACGATATAAAAGGGAACACTATCTATATTTTCCTATAAGGTCATTAGCAATGTTATTTGATGTCATTATCTGTCGGATCTACTCCCGCGGATAACTGCTCATAGGGAGAGAAAGGCTCTTCTGAGTGCGGTGCATTTTGTTCTGGACGGGTAGCCGACCATGCACTGTTCTTATACATTCGCAAATAGGCGATAACACCTACAATTGCGACAACAATGCCAAAAACAATCACAAAAGTCGTCATCCATGGATTAACCACGCTTAAATTCCCTCCTTTCACCCAATTCATTTTCCATTTATAGGCTAATTATAGGCGAAACAGAGAGCGCTTTCAATGAGGAGGACGACCTGCGGCCGAAATGTAATATTGTTACATCTAGTTTACGCGCCTATACGTGCCGCTCCCCCATGCTAATAACTCTCCATCCTCCCCAAAAATGCTGCTTCGAAGTGTGAGTGTTCGCCTCGAGCTATGAATGAGCTCCGCTTCACAGGTCAAAATGCTTGCGCCGCGGCTCTTCAAATAATGGACGTTCATATAAGCCGTGACGGTTTGACCATCCGGATAAATTTGCAGGGCAACAAGCCCCATAGCATTATCTATCATGGATGCAAGCACACCCCCATGAATGAGGCGAAGTAAGTTTAAGTGTTGGGACTGTGCATGTAAGGATATCGTGACTCTCTCCTTCTCTGCATGAACAATTTCACAGCCTAAATAACCCCAGAACGTCGATTTGGCCAACTCACCCAGCTTTAATAAGTCTTCTGACAGATCTGCTTGCTGGTTCGCCCCTTCCTCCGTCATGGCTGCTCCTCCTCTTGGTCTGCTTGCTTTTGATCTGCTTGCTCTTCTTCTGGCTCCACGGGGTTCAACTGTTTCTCCTTGGCTGCCTCTTCCTCATGAAGCTTGCGGCGTAGTATCTTTCCCATCATGGACATCGGCAGCTCACTGCGAAATTCGTACAGATGGGGCACTTTATAAGCGGCTAAACGAGCTCGGCACCAGACATCGAGCTGCGTGGAGGATACTTGCCAGCCCTTGCGGAGCACGATAAACGCTTTTACCGTTTCCCCGCGGTAAGGATCCTGAACGCCGATAATAGACGCATCCCGAACGCCTGGATGCTCATACAGCACCTCCTCAATCTCCCGCGGATAGATATTGTATCCACCAGCAATAATGAGATCCTTTATCCGGTCAACAATCGTGAAGAATCCATCCGAATCCATAGCAGCCAGATCGCCGGTATGAAGCCAGCCGTCCTGAAGCACCGCAGCTGTTTCCTCGGCCCGGTTCCAGTAGCCCGCCATCACCTGAGGACCCCGGATAAGCAGTTCCCCCACTTGACCTGCTGGCAGCAGCTCGGCTGTTTCTAGATCGACAATGCGGATTTCCGTTTCAGACACGGGCAGGCCAATCGAACCGACTTTACGTTTGCCCCATATCGGATTTACATGTGTTACTGGCGCAGCTTCGGTCAAACCATACCCTTCAATAAGCCGTCCGCCTGTTAGAGCTTCGAACTTTTTTTGCACCTCTAACGGAAGTGGAGCAGAGCCGCTAATACAAATATTTATGGATGATAAATCATAGTTATTCACATCGGGATGATTCAGAAGCGCAATATACATCGTTGGAGCACCGGGAAAAAAAGTCGGCTTTTGCTTCCGAATAGTTTGCAAAACAGCTGCAGCCTCAAACCGCGGAAGTAAAATCAACGTCCCCGCTCGCATAACCGATTGGTTCATGAGCACCGTAAGCCCGAATACGTGAAACAGGGGGAGAGCAGCTAGAAACCGCTCGGAGCCATCCTTCATCCTGTAGCACCATGCCGCCATTTGAACCGAGTTAGCCACTAAATTCCGATGGGTGAGCATGACACCCTTGGGCAGACCGGTCGTCCCACCGGTATACTGCAGCACCGCAACATCTTGCTCTGATGCAATCATCACTTCAGCTGGTTTAGCCGGCGCTTTGGCCAGGAAGGTCTGGAACCTCTTAATGCCGTCTCGTCCGTACGGGATGGTGGGATTGTGACCAGCTCTGTGCTGCTTGATGGGATATAGCAGGTTCTTGGGAAAAGGAAGCGCATCCTGCACAGAAGTAACGATAATATGCTTTAGGAAGGGTAAAGGGCCTTTCTCTGGCGCTTCTCCCCTTACCTTTGCTAGACGCGAGTAAAATAAATCGAGCATAACGATGGCGCTCGCACCGCTGTCACGAAGCTGATGCTCCAGCTCGCGTTCCACATATAACGGATTGGTCATGACCACCGTTCCGCCCATAAGCAGGATGCCAAAGTAAGCAATGACCAGCTGTGGGCAGTTCGGGAGCATAATGGCGACCCGATCCCCCTTCTGAATTCCAGCTGTCTGAAGTCCCCCAGCCATCCGCTGAGCAGACGCAAGCAGCTCGCGATAGGTGGTTTTTTTGCCCAAAAAGTATAGCGCCTCATGACTAGGATATTTAGCCGCTGCTTGCAGTAAAAGGTCAGCTACGCTCAGGCTTGGCACCTGAAGTGCAGGCGCAACCTCCTGCGGATAGTTCTGATACCAAGGCCTTTCCTGCGATTGTTCCATCTCGCTCACTCCTCCACTGTAACCGTTAGGCGAGAGATATTATCGAGACTCGGTTATCAGTCATCTGTAACCGTTAGGCGAACACTGTAACCGTTAGGCGAGAGATATTGTCGAGACTCGGTTATCAGTCATCATGTAACCGTTAGGCGAGAGATATTGTCGAGACTCGGTTATCAGTCATCATGTAACCGTTAGGCGAGAGATATTGTCGAGACTCGGTTATCAGTCATCATGCAATCGATAATCGCGAAGCTTAGCTAGATGGTATATTGCTCGCTGCGAATGATGCGCGAGGCGATACAGCGTTTGAGCGCCACCGTATCAACTAGCGGCGAACGGGTCAGCTTCTTGAGGATAGAGAGCTGCGTGTGCAGGGAATCTCCTTCTTCAATCGCTGCGAGTGCCGTCTTAGCATATCGCTCGATTCGCTCCATTGCTTCCTGGACAAAAACAGTGGTCATTTCGACTGCATTTTCTGTCTTAGAAGAGCTGTTTGCGGAAGCACGCAGCTGCATTTTGCGAGTACGAAGATTAGCGCTTTCCATAGCAAATAGCTGAATCATCATATCAGCTAACAGCGCTAGAACCTCCTGCTGCTGCTCGAGCGCAAGTCCATATCGCTGTACCGCGAGCCCGCCGACGGCGAGGAATATTTTCTTGGCCTGCTGAATGCGGAACGTCTCCTTGCTGAGCGGTTCGTCGAATGCTGGCAAAGGCATAGGCTGGAGCAATTCAGATTGCAGAGCACGCGCTTTGCGCAGCAGCGGCAGCTCCCCTTTGAGCGCCTTTTTCATCAGGGTGCCTGGGATAAGCAGTCGATTGATCTCGTTGGTGCCTTCGAAGATACGATTGATGCGAGCATCCCGGTAAATCCGTTCGATCTTGTACTCACGAATATAGCCATAGCCGCCGTGAATCTGCACCCCTTCATCCGCAACAGAAGAAAGCGCCTCAGTCGCAAATACTTTGAGAATGGAGCATTCCAGCGCATATTCACTAATGGCCTTGGCTGCACGAGCGCCCGCTCCTCCGTCCGCTTGCGTGGATGTGTTCTGCTCCGCTGCGCTTGCCTCTGCTTCCACACTTTGCAGCATGTCATCAATCCAGCCCGCTGTACGGTATACCATACTCTCCATGACATAGGTGATGATGTTCATATCCGCGAGCTTCGCCCCGATAAGCGGGAAGGAGGAGATGACACGGCCAAATTGCTTGCGTGTATTCGCGTAATTCGCTGCCAGTGCTATCGTTTCTTTGGCTCCTCCAACGCATGCAGCAGCCAGCTTGAAGCGGCCAATGTTCAGAATGTTGAAGGCGATCAAATGACCTTTGCCCACCTGACCAAGGACATTCTCGACAGGCACGGGCGTGTCATCAAAGTAAAGCGGACAAGTAGACGAGCCTTTGATGCCCATTTTATGCTCCTCGGGGCCAATGCCGAAGCCTGGTGAATGACGCTCCACGATAAAAGCGGTAAAATGCTCCCCATCGACCTTTGCATAGACGATGAACAAATCGGCAAAGCCCGCATTCGTGATATAAATTTTGGAGCCGTTGAGTACGTAGTGCTTCCCGTCCGGCGATAGTCTCGCTGTCGTTCTTGCACCAAGCGCATCGGAGCCTGAGGCAGGCTCAGTTAGACAATAGGCTGCGATTCTCTGGCCTACAGCAAGGTCTGGCAGGTACCTCTGCTTCTGCTGAGGCGTTCCGAAGAACACGATCGGCAAGGTGCCAATCCCAACATGAGCACCAACCGATAACGCAAAAGAGGATGCTTCAGCCAGCGTCTCCGCCAGCAGCGTAGTGCTTACTTTATCTAGACCTAGGCCTCCATAGGCTTCCGGAACATCGGCACCGAGCAAACCGAGCTCACCCGCTTTGCGCATGAGCTCCACGGTAAGCTCATAATTCAATGATTCAATCTCAGCATCGCGGGGCTGAATTTCACCCGTTACAAAAGCGCGAGCCGCCTCCGCAATCATCCGCTGCTCTTCCGTAAAATCCTCCGGTGTGACTATGGCTTCCGGCGACATATCCTCGATCACAAACCTGCCGCCCCATCGATACGTTTGTGCCATGATGAACCCTCCTTAGATGATCCGGTTTTGCAATTAATGCACCGTTCTTGCCTTCTGAGCTCCGTTTAACGATGAATGCGTTCGTTGTACTTCGTACCCGGAATCTTTCTGATGCTGATGCCTTTAACACTTATGGCAGCACTTCAATTACGCCAGCCGCTCCCATACCGCCGCCGACGCACATAGAGACTACCCCTGTTCCACCGCCGCGCCGCCGCAGTTCATGGATGATGGAGACGGTCAATTTGGCCCCTGTGCAGCCAAGGGGGTGACCAAGAGCGATTGCTCCACCATTGACATTCACCTTTGCCGGATCAATCTGCAGCTCATTAATAATAGGTAGACATTGAGCGGCGAATGCTTCATTGAGCTCAAATAGGTCAACCTGATCCTGCGTAATCCCTGCCCTTCGCAGCACTTGGGGTATCGCCTCGATCGGCCCAATGCCCATCACCTCGGGTGCAACACCAGCAACACTGAAGGCGCGGAACACAGCAAGCGGTTTGATCCCTAGCTCCTCCGCACGAGCGCGGCTCATCACAATAACAGCTGCTGCGCCATCACTCATCTGCGACGTATTACCCGCCGTGACGGACCCCTCTCTAGCAAAGGAAGGCTTGAGCTTAGCCAGAATATCTGCCGTCGTATCTGCTCTTACCCCTTCATCGGTGTCAAAAAGAAAGCTTCGTGCCCACGGACGGCCGTTATCATCGACGCCTTCGCGACTCACTTGAAGGGGAATGATTTCGTCCCGGAATCGCCCGGAATCAATCGCTTGCGCCGCTTTACTATGACTCTGGGCTGCAAAAGCATCCTGATCTACTCGGCTAATGCCATAACGTCTAGCTACTTCTTCTGCGGTATGGCCCATGCCCATATAGACCTCTGGCATCGAGTCGGCAATGCCTGGATGGGGGGAGAGCTTGAAGCCAGTCATCGGGACATGACTCATACTCTCGACACCTCCTGCAAGTACAACGTCTGCCTCACCTAAACGAATTCGCTCCGCCGCATAGGCGATAGCCTGCAGCCCCGAAGCGCAAAAACGATTAATCGTTACAGCAGGTGTTGTAACAGGCAAGCCCGCATATAGAGACATGATCCGGGCAAAGTTAAGCCCTTGCTCGCCCTCCGGCATTGCGCAGCCAATAATGACGTCCTCGATATCCGCTTGTTCGAGTCCTGGTACTCGCTTGATTGCAGCTTGAAACACGGCGCGTCCGAGATCCTCTGCTCGTGTATCAGCAAGGCTGCCCTTCTTCGCCTTGCCAACTGCCGTGCGCACGGCAGACACGATGACAGCTTCGCGTTCGTTGTTCGTTATCGCCACTCGCGGTCATCTCCTTTAGTAGGGATAGAATTCCTTTGATAACTAGAAAGAAGTAGATTCATTCCTTGTGCAATTGTCATCCTCGGGCAAAGTCTTCAAGCCTCTACCGTCAGTTCCGCAGCGGCTTACCCGTGGCGAGCAAATGTCTCATACGCGCTTGTGTCAGGGATTCGCCGCATAGGCTTAGGAACGCTTCGCGTTCCAAATCGAGCAAATACTGCTCGCTCACTTCTGCGCCTGCCGGCGCATCGCCTCCAGCAAGCACATGCGCGAGCTTACGCGCAATGCGCACATCATGATCGCTGATCTGACCGCCCAGCCTCATCGCTTCCACCGCAAGCTGCAGAACGGCGCGTCCCTCACGCCCCGCGACGCGAATACGTGCTGCTGATGACGGCGGCGAGTACCCCCACCGATCCAGCTCAAGGACAGCCCGCTTCGCCTCGGCGATACGCGACTCACCGCGAATAATGGCCCGATCCTGCGTCCGCATCAAGCCGATTCGCTTCACATCAAAGCCGCTCGTCGACGTCTTCGCCATTGCAATCGTCTCAAATAGAGGAATGAGCTGCGGCAGGACATCGCCACCCGCTCCAGCACGCTCCGCTGCGAGGGCGGCCGCTTCCTTACAACCGCCGCCGGCTGGTATTAAACCAACGCCGGTTTCCACGAGGCCATAGTAAGTTTCCGCAGAGAATACGATGCAATCTGCAGGCAGGCAGGCCTCCACTCCACCCCCAAGCGTCATCTTGTGAGGTGCGGCAACGACAGGCCGATCCAGTCTTTTGAGCTTGAGCATACTGTCTTGAAACAGTCTTATGATATCGTCGATATCGTCGAAGTCACCATTTTGCGCTTCCATGAGCAGCATCATCAGATTTGCTCCAACGCAAAAATGCCGCCCCTCGTTCGCAATAACCAAGCCCCGCCAATTAAGGCTAACCTCATCTGCACTTTGCCGAATCGCTGCCAGAATATCGCCGCCAATAGCATTATTCGGGGAGTGAAACTCCAAGCAAGCGACCTCTCCGCCGATATCAATCAGCGTGGCACCTGAGTTACCGAGTATCTTCTTACCGGCCTCCTTCATGGAACCAAGCGACAGATGCTCTGGGGCGACTTCCTGTTCCACATATTCACCGCGATACGTATAGAAGCGTCGCTCACCTTCGGTTTTATAGAAAGAGGAATTCCCAGCAGCCAGCCAAGCCTCTACCCATTCCGGTACAGTGTCACCTTCGGCTTGCATTCGCTGCACCGAACGCTTTACACCAAGGGCATCCCAAAGCTCGAACGGTCCTAGCTCCCAATTAAAACCCCATACCATTGCCCGGTCGATATCCTGCGTCGTATCTGCGATGACACCAAGCTGCCTGGCCGAATAGAGCAGAATATCCTTGATTGTGGACCAAGCAAAATTCGCATACCGATCGTTCGTATCGGTGAAGAGCAGCGCCTTCAGCTTGGCCCCCGCACCCTTCGCTGCCTTGGAGGCTTCAATAATCGGTGATCCCACGCTTCGCCGCGGCTCATAAGTCATCGTCTGCAGGTTCAGCGTCTCGATGTCACTGCCTCCGCCGATTCGTTTGATTTTGCGATAAAAGCCTTGCCCCGTCTTCTCCCCCAGCCACTTGCGCTCCACCAGCACTTCAAGCTCGGGCGGTCTTGCAAAGGCTTCCCGCTCCGCCGCATCTTGGCTGCGTTCCCGAACATTATCTATCACATGCAGCAGCGTATCGAGTCCGATCATGTCGAGCATACGAAAGGTTGCTGTCTTGGGCCGCCCCATCGCTGGACCCGTTAACGCGTCGACTTCATCGACGGTTAAACCATACTTACGCATCGCTTCAATCGTGACGAGCATGCCATAGGAACCAATTCGATTGGCAATGAAATTCGGTGTATCCTTGGCAACGACAACTCCTTTAGCCAGCTGCTTTTCACAAATATTCGTCAATCTAGCCAGAACGCCGGGATCGGTATCAGGACCAGCTACCAGCTCGACCAGCTTCATATGTCTGGGGGGATTGAAGAAATGCGTTGCTACAAAATGCTTCCGAAACGCTTCTCCTCGCCCTTCCGCCATCGCTGCTACAGATAACCCAGATGTGTTTGTGGAGACGAGTGTATCCTCCCTCCGAACGGACTCGATAAGTGTCAGCACCTGACGTTTAACATCCAGACGTTCAATAACCGCCTCTACAATCCAATCCACTTCGCGAAGTCGATGGAGATCATCCGCTAAATTACCTGGTGTAATTCGTTGAAGGAAGGAAGCCTCGTATAAAGCCGGAGGCTGCTGCACGGCTAATCTCGCAAGACTCCCCGCTGCTAATCGGTTGCGAACCTTGGGATCATCCAGATTCCATCCCGACTGGAGCTCTGAGGCTGTCAATGAATCAGGGGGCACATCCAGCAGCAGCACCTGCAGACCCGCATTAGCCAGATGAGCGGCTATACCCGCTCCCATGACACCAGACCCGATAACAGCCGCGCGGCGAATCGGCGTCAGTGACGTAATTGCTCTCATGATTGCTCACTCCGTTCTCCGGTTTTGGTGTTTGTACTCCGTTCTCCGGTTTTGGTGTTTGTACTCCCGTGGTACTGCGTACCAAAGTCGTTCAAACACTCAAAACCTACGATGAAATTTAAGTGCATACCGGTGTCGTTCAAACACTTAAAACCTACAATGCAATTTAAGTTCATACCACTGTCTTTCAAACACTCAAAACCTATGATGCAATTTAAGTTCATACCACTGTCGTTCAAACACCAAAACCTATGCTGCAATTTAAGTGCATACCACTGTCGTTCAAACACTTAAAACCTACGCTAAGGGAGTGCAAGCACGTAGAACCTATGCTGCAATAAAGATTCCTGGCAGGATTAGATAGTGCCAAACACGCTTTGGGCCAGCAGCTCTGCGACATCTCTCGCCTGAATAGAAGCCTCCACCTCCAGCAGCTTTACGCCGTCCTCCATCATCGTTAGGCAATAGGGACAGGCAGAGCCGATTACAGTCGGCTTAACCTCAAGCGCTTGCGATACTCTCGCTTCATTCACGCGCATGCCGCTCCGCTCCTCCATCCACATGAGACCGCCGCCTGCCCCGCAGCACATCCCATTTTGCCGGGAACGCTCCATCTCCAGCAGCTCGATACCTGGTATAGATCGAAGCAGATTACGCGGTGCATCATAGATGCCGTTGTAGCGACCCAAGTAACAGGAATCGTGATACACCACTCTTTCGTCGACACGGTGAATAGGTCTCAACTTCCCTTCCTCAACGAGCCGATCCAACAGCGTTGTATGATGCTCCACTGTAACGGTCGAACGATCTAGGCCAAAATCCGTATACTCGTTCTTGATTGCGTGAAAAGTGTGCGGGCAGATCGTAACAATTTGGCGAATGCCATAGCGCTGCAGCGTCGAGATATTCTCCTTGCATAAATTTTGAAAAAGCAGCTCATTGCCCATCCGCCGAGCCGTATCGCCAGAGTTACGCTCCTCCCCGCCTAGAACGGCGAACGGAACGCCCGCCTGCTGGAGCAGCCGAACAAGAGCAAACAAAACCTTCCGACTCCGTTGATCATAGGTACCCATTGTCCCTGCCCAGAGCAGCAGCTCAGGCTTCTCGCCAAGTCGTGCCGCTTCCTGCATCGTTCGAATAGGCGGCCTGGCAGGTTGGCGGCTATCTGCTGCTATCGCAGTCTCATATGCGCTTAACCATGCGGCCCGTTCAGCTCGTGGCAGCCCCCATGGGTTGCCCTGTCTTTCGATATTTTGCAGTGCACGCTGTCCCTCCACTGGCAGACGACCTTCCGTCAGGACGAGATATCTGCGCATATCTATGATTTTGTCGACATGCTCATTGCCCACAGGACACTGTTCCTCACAGCTGCGGCAGGTCGTGCATGCCCAAATTTCGGACTCGGTCATCACATCGCCAATTAGCGCGATATCTCCTACCGAAGTATCCGTCTGCTCGTGCCAAGCATGACGCTGCGCGGTCATCGTCGGTTCAATGGCGATTTGCGATGACGTGTTATCGTCATCTTCTTGGTGATTCACCCAGACCGGAATCGCTCCACCCATGATATGTGCGATCGGCGGCTGCTTAATTGAAGAGAACGGAGGAGACGAGAATGCTGGGACCCAAGGCGATTTGGACGTGATTGCAGCGCCTTTCTCGGTCAAATGGTCACGCAGCTTCATAATGAGATGCATAGGCGAGAGCAGCTTACCGGTATTCGAGGCCGGGCACACCTGGGTGCAGCGACCACACTCCACACAAGCGTAGAAGTCCAGCATTTGCTTCTGTGTAAACTGCTCAATCTCTCCGACGCCAAAGGACTCTGCATTCTCATCCTCTAGATCAAGCGGAGCAAGCTTGCCTGGAGGAGAGCGCCTGCGAAGCCACAGATTCACTGGTGCTGTGAAAATGTGAAAATGCTTCGACTGCGGCACATAAACGAGAAAAGCGAGTAAAATCGCGTAGTGCAGCCACCAAAACACTTCATAGCTGACCCCCGCAGCATTTTGTTTTACACCTATTGTTCGCAGCCCTTCCGCTAAGGAGGAGGAGATCGGGGCGTAATCCACATACAACGTTTGTGTGGATGAAGAACGTATCCTAGTGTTGGCAAGTAATGCCGCCGCCTGCGCTTTGTAATCAGCGATATATTGGTAAAGCAAAGCAGCCGCATGAAGATCGATGGATGGTAAATCCAGCAGCGCTGCTGGACCTTGAGTTCGAGTGAAATATCGTTCTACTCGAAGTTGATTAAGGTGGTTAAGCTTATTGTTAGTGCTGCTAATGATCGGTGTGCCTGCCGCTGCTAGCTGGCTGCTGGTCGCATCAGTTACGGCTTCGGGAAGATCCTTCAACCGTTCAAAGGCTTGCGTGAATAGGACCGTTATCATCAGCCCTCCGATAAACCAGAGCACAATCGACGGCTTCCAGCCTCGCTTCAGTCTCGGAAGCTTCTCCGCGTACCGCCGAATGGCTGCATACAGAATAGCAAGCAGCACAAGCGCGACCGTCACTTCCTGCGTTTGAATAAAAGCATGGTAGGCGGGCAGGGGGAGTGAAGAACCGCTCAGCCCTTTCCAAATGATGTCGGCAGCCCCGAACTGGAGCACAATAAAGCCATAAAAAACGACCAAATGCAGCACACCGCTGCGGATGTCCTTCAAGAGCTTTCGATGTCCAAAGACGTGCAGGACCCATTCCAGCAAGCGACGTTTCTGGAATGATTTTGCCGCCATGAGAGGAGCTTTGCCCTTACGATTGATGAGGCTCAGCCTTTTCCGTGGAGCTGCTGTCGGAACGGAAGATAGGTGCAGGAACTCCTCGCTGTCCTCCTCCCCCATATCCATTTCACGACGAGAAGCCGCTGCTGTGCTCGCACCCTCCTGTTTCCCGAGCCGAATATACCCCAGCCGTCTGCTGATTACTGTAATAAACATACTTAGTGCTGCCACCGTCATACCCGTGAAAATGAGCCATCGTGCCAGCTGGGCAAAATGATGGACGCTTAAGGATTCCACGCAGATCCCTCCTATTTGGCCGGATAATGACGAGTCGCCGTCTTGGAGCAAGGAATGTGGACAAGGTGTGAAGCGCTTACACAAATACACATTGATTCAGTATATGACCTCATTCTCTCGAACATGCGAACAGGCGCTGAACAGGGGGAGCACAGTCTACGGTCTATTTGGATAAAAAGAGTCATATGGTAGCACTGTGCGGAGACTTGGTTACCTTCATTAATCGCTAGGCTGCGGCAGCATATCATCAGGTAATGATGACTGATATGCAGGGGTTTCGGGAATTACAAAAGACAGATATGGAGAGAGTCTGTCGTAGCAAAAGACAGATATGTAGTGAATCTTGCGTTATAGAAGGCAGATATGCAGAGAATCTAGCGTGATGGAAGAGATATGTAGAGAATCTGGAGGTGCTTACACAGTATGAATGTTGTTGTACTACTTAAGCAGACCTTAGATACAGAGGAAAAAATCCAGCTGGTAGACGGAGCCGTTGCCGAGCAGGGCGTTAAGTTCATTATCAACCCTTATGACGAATATGCGCTTGAAGAGGCGCTGCGAATACGCGAGGCGCACGGTGGCAGCGTAACCGTCGTCACCTGCGGACCCGAGAGAGCGGCAGAAGCGCTGCGAACAGCACTCGCCATGGGCGCAGATGATGCGGTACTACTTGCAGATGCAGGCCTGCCGGATGATGGGCACGCTATTGCGGCAGCACTGACCGCTGTGATTGACCAGCTGCAACCAGACCTTGTGCTCGCCGGGTTGTTCACGATTGATCGCGGTGCAGGCAGCATTGCGCTGCAGGTAGCCGAACGATTGGGGCTGCCTCATGCGGCAGCGGTAGTGAAGGTCGAGATTCGGAGCGGCGGAGCCGCGGGTGTAGATCATACTAGTTCGGGAGGGACTAGTTCCGGGAGTGCGAGTTCCGGGAGTGCGAGTTCGGAAAGTACCAGTTCGAGTCTAATTGCGAGTATTGGCCGTTCGGCAAAATGGGCTTCATCAGCACATGGGAACATAGTTATTGTGGAACGCGATACCGAGTGGGGTATCGAAACGATCGAGATTCCCCTGCCTGCACTCCTGACTGCGCAGCAGGGACTCAATGAACCACGGTACCCTTCTCTGCCAGGGATTATGAAAGCGAAACGTAAACCGCTTCGACAGTTAACAGTCGCGGAGCTTAATCTTCCTGCCAATGAGCTAGCACCGCGAACCGAACGTCTTGCATTGCTCGCGCCGTCAACGCGTGCTGCTGGCAAGAAGCTGACCGGTACGCCAAGTGAGCAAGCTGCGGCGCTAGTGGAGCTACTGCAGAACGAAGCGAAGCTGTTCTGAGGTAAAGGGATATCTCATCAAAAGGAGAGTGCGAGGAGATGAACGAAAGTCCTACTCGATCGGCACTCGTGTTCGCCGAGTGCTCGGATGGTAAGCTGCGGCGCGTTGCGCTGGAAGCGCTCGGCCTAGCGCGGCGGCTAGCCGGGGACGGCGGTGACGTGCATGCCGTCCTTGCTGGCGGTGCGCCAGCTGCGGCGCAAGCGGCGGCGGCAGCCGAGCTCGCCGCCCGCGGGGCAAGGGTCGTCCACGTCGTAGACGACCCGGCCCTTGCACAGTTCGCGCCAGAGGCGTACGCCGCCGCCATCGGCGCTGCCATTGCTGCGGTGCAGCCGAGCATCATCGTGCTCGGCCACACCGCAGCGGGGCGCGAGCTCGCGCCCCGCGTGGCCGCCGCGCTGCATGGCGGCCATATCGCAGATGTCTCTGCCGCCGAGGTTACCGGCGGCGGAGACGTGATCTTCACTCGCCCGCTCTACGCCGGCAAGGCGTTCGAGCAGCGGCGCTTTCTTCCAGGCGCACCCTGGATCATTACAGTGCGCCCTAACAACCTGCCCATCGCGGAGCTTGTGCCAGCGGGCAGCGAGGGCATAATCGCGGCGCTGCCATACACAGCGCCGCCCCTATGGACCACCGTCCGCAGCATCGTAGGCAAAGCCAGCGGACGGGTCGATCTCGCCGAGGCGGACATCATCGTCGCCGGCGGTAGAGGCGTGCGCAGCGCGGAAGGCTTCGCGCCGCTCGAAGCGCTAGCGCAATTGCTCGGCGGCGCAGTCGGTGCATCGCGCGGCGCTTGCGATGCCGGTTACTGCGATTACTCGCTGCAAATCGGACAGACCGGCAAAACGGTCACACCCAAGCTCTACATCGCCTGCGGTATAAGCGGTGCTATCCAGCATCTTGCGGGCATGAGTCAATCCCGAGTAATCGTTGCCATCAACAAAGACCCCGATGCTCCCATATTCAGCGTTGCCGATTACGGAATCGTAGGGGATCTATTCGAGGTCGTGCCCCAGCTGACCGAGCAGTTCCAGCGTATATTAAACTAATCTTCTTTAAGCTGCATTTCTTTGAGCTCTAGTCATATATGGCATGAATCAACTAATAAAACAAAAGAAACCGATTAACTGCCGCAAAGCAGCTAACGGTTTCTTTTTTATCTCAACATTCCTATTTGCCATATCCCTGAAAATCAATCTCCAAGAACCGAGCCACTTCAGGAACCCAGCGTCCTTCAACAAAATCGACATGAACAGGATGTACGTTATACGTGTCATACTCAGCTTGATCCGCGAATTCCATGGAAAAACCGTAATCATAATCATTCTTAGGACTTACCTGCTTGAACGCCCTGAAATTCTTCACAACCGGAATCGAGGTAAGCAACCGCTGCCCATCAGCTAAAAATTGGTCAGCCTCTGCCGAGCCCACCGGATGCTTCAAGCAAAATATCACCATATGTTGAATTGATTGACCCATGTTATAATCCTCCACTTAAAAAGATAGAATGGCCCTGCTTCATACAGTCTTTAGTTTAGACGCGATTCGTATCTCGATCAACAAAAAACAAGATGCCCCTATGCCATCATGACAGCAGGGGCAGCTCGCTTTTTCAATCGACGTATTATTCCTTGTTAAACATGTTGTACAGCATGACTGCCGCTTCCGCTCTTGTCAATGTGGCAAGCGGGTGGAAGGAGACCCCGTCACCTTTGATAATGCCGCTATGGACAAGTGCAGCGATACGATCTGATGCGTACGTGGCAATTTCCCCTTTATCGAGGAAGCGATCCAGATCAGAAGCTGATCCGTCGACAATCGATTTGCCAGCGACCTTCATCGCTTTATGAAGCAGTACAAGCGCATCTTGTCTCGATATCGGCTGCAGCGGGTTGAACTTGCCGTCTCCCGAGCCTGATGCGATTCCCAGCTTCTTAGCAATGGCTACTTCATTGTAATAATACGCAGAAGCAGCGACATCGGAGAAATTCGCCTTGCTTCCGTCAGCTGTCAACTCGAGCGCCCGCACGAGAAGCGCAGTAAAATCGGCTCTCGTTATCGTTTCAGCCGGAGCAAATGTGCTTGCCGATGTTCCGTTAATGACTCCTCTGGATGCCATCACTTCAATTTGTTTGTTCGCCCATGTCAGTAAGTGGATGTCATTAAACGTTTTGTGGACGAAAACGATCGCATATTTGCTAAAATGACTCGTCTTAAACGTAACCGTACCCGCTATCGGATCGTATTTGCCATTTACCACCGGCACCGCTTTACCCGCGTTGTCGATGTACCATACGACAATATGCTCCGGATCAGCCAATTCTTCCGCCGACGGCTTGTAAGGGATCGATATTTGTACCGGTGCTTTCGGATTACTCCAAGCCACCGTTTTTCCATCGATTTTGACGTTAAGCTCGATAACCGGACGATTGCCGATTTGCGCCTTCACTGCAGGATCAAGTGAGGATATATCCGCTGTTGCAATCGATAATGCCACGCTTTTCGCACCCGTCAAATCCATTCCGCTGAGCATATTTGCCCACGCAGCAATGGTGCCATATTCAGTGGAAAGCTCAATCTTCGTCTTGGCTTCGCTCGAGGCAAGTGCCGCTTGCGGAAGCTCGACAACGTAATTTTTTGTCCCATCGGCTTTCGGAACGTCAATTTTGACAGCTTTGACGCCGTTCGCGTCAGCCGAAGCGGTTTCAATTGCCTTGCTCCAGTCGCTATTCGAAACCACTGCTTTCGCTTCGCCTGTTGCGGCATCAACCTTCGGCACACCTAAGTGGATTGAGCCTTTTTCTACACTCGTCGTAGGCGGCGTCACCGGTGTGACCGGCGGATTGCCCGTGTCCGGCGGAGTTATCGGACTATTGACTGTAATCTGCACCGGTTCGGTAGCATCCTTCTCATTGTACAGTTCAAATTCGGATATGGCGTAACGTTTGTCCTCATTCAAGTTGGCTGCCCACAGCAGCAAATAAATGCCTCTTAGACCTTTATACTTCGCCCCATAGTGAGCTTTATAATCGATCAAATTAATCGTGACCCGTTCGTACTCATCCTCACTATCGGTCTGCCAGGTCAAATAATTGCTGGAGTTTGTCTCCTCCCAATTTACACCGTCCTCGGTCGTCGAAATATCCAGAACCTTCAACCCTTGCTGCTGCGCTTTGTTGACAACGAGCACGAGTTTATTGAAATCCTGAAGATTCTTCTCGTCCCATTCCAGCAAAATCTTATGCGCTGGATTAAATTCACCTTTTGGGTTTAACTCTTCTATGCTTGCACTTTGGAAATACGTATTGACGCTGCCATCGATCATCTTAAGCGGTGAATGCTCACTTTCCAGGTTGTAATCATTCGTATTTATATTCCATTCCTGTCCATGCTCCGTGAAAGTCGCACGAGCGGCTTTCGCTTCAAGCGCGATGTTTTTATTCCGTTTCAAGGTTATGGTATACGTCTTGATCGTTGCTCCGTCGTTGGCAGTGACGACAATCCTGATTTGGCTGTTGCCCATCGGAACCTTCGCTGTCACCCACTGACCTGCTTTGACCGCGCTGCCGTTGATTTTCATCGTGCTGTCGGCTTTTTTCAACGTAGGCTTCAGTGTTATCGTGTCTACGCTAGGATCAATGTTCAGCGAATAGTCGAGCTTGCTGCTATTAAACGCTATATTCGTACTCCCGTCGTTCACCAGCAGCGCTGATAACGACGCATCGCTGCTGGGATTCGTTACCTGAATTGTACTTGATGCGGTAAGAGGACTGCCTTCCCTCGCTGTTGCCGTTATGATGGCCGTTCCCACGCTGATGGCGGTAACAATACCATTGCCATTAACGGTTGCAACACGCTCATCACTGCTGCTCCATTGAACTGTTTGGTTGCTCGCATTTGCCGGCGCAAATACCGCAGTCAATTTCGCCGTGTCATGAATAAGAAGGTCGACAGACGCAGGGTTAACCTGTACCCCGGTTACCGGAATATCACTTACCGTCAATTTCACCGGTTCTGTTGCATCCTGCTCATTGTACAGCTCGAATTCGGATATGGCGTAACGGTTGGTATTATCCAAATTCGCGGCCCAGAGCGACAAATAGATGCCTTTTAACCCTTTATATGCATGACCTTCTTTTTCGTAAATCGCTTTGTAATCAGGCAGATTGATCGTTACCCGTTCATAAATATCCGGACTGTCCGTCCCCCAAGTCAGATAGACGCTCGATTTGGTCTCTTCCCAATTCTCGCCGTCTTCCGTCGTCGAAATATCCAGAACCTTCAACCCTTGCTGCTGCGCTTTGTTAACAACGAGCACGAGCTTATTAAAATCTTGAAGATTATTCTTGTTCCATTGCAGCAAAATCCGATGGGGAGGCTCAAACTCGCCTTTTGCGTTTAACACCGGCATGCTTGCGCTTTGGAAATACGTATTGACGTTACCATCGATCATCTGAAGAGGTAGATGATCTTTATCCGTGATCTCAGGATTAGAGACGTAATCGTCAGCGCTCCACTCTTGTCCATGGTTCTTATAGGTTGCAACCACCGACGCTTCAAGCGCAATGTTTTTGTTGCGTTTTACGGTAACAGTATACGTTTTCGAAGCAATACCGTCAGCCGCTTGCGTAACGAATACGATTTTGCTATTGCCCATCGGCACTTTGGCTGTAATCAGTTCGCCGCTGTTCACCGACGTACCGTTTACTTTCATCGTCCCTTTGCTGTTTTTCAATCGAGGCTGCAGCGTTAGCGTATCAATACTTGCATCGAGGGTTATCGAATAATCA
The DNA here is from genome assembly GCF_003945345.1 of Paenibacillus baekrokdamisoli. Classification (GTDB taxonomy): domain Bacteria; phylum Bacillota; class Bacilli; order Paenibacillales; family Paenibacillaceae; genus Paenibacillus_Z; species Paenibacillus_Z baekrokdamisoli. The sequence continues at coordinate 4,600,368 of NZ_AP019308.1, forward strand.
AAAGTAGTGCTGTTAAAAGCAAGATCCGAGCTTCCTCCATTGACGGTTAACTCCGACAATGCAGCTTCGCTAGATGCATCCAACACCGTAATGGAGCTAGTCCCCTTAAAGCTCCCATCAACGGTCGTTGCCGTAATCGCGGCGCTGCCTGGCGAAACCGCCGTCACGATACCCGACTGATCCAACTTCGCTATTCGCTCATCGCTGCTTGACCAGACATACGCTTTATTCGTCGCATTATTTGGCATAACAACGGCAGTCAGCTTCATCGAATCCTCAGTATACAGTGTTGCAACCACTGGACTTACCGTTATGCCCGTGACTGGCATCGTCACTGAAGCAACTGAGACCGCAATCTTTGCCATTTTGCTGCCATCGACCGTTGTCGCTGTAATAAATGCGTTTCCTCCAGCTACAGCGGTGACATTGCCGTTCGCGTCCACTTTCGCGATGTTCTCGTTGGAGGAGCTCCACTCTACGCCTTTTTCCGATGCATTCACAGGAGAAACAACCGCAATTGCAGCCATAGTATCACCTGGAATCATACTAAGCGTGGCAGGAAGGCTAACCGATTCCGCTGCAACGTAATTCGGGTTGACCTTCGTTTTGTCCAGTTGGAACAAATCAGCCACGCCGCCATTCAGCGTTACGTTCAGCTGATAACGGTTACCGCCGAGAGATTTAAGCGCAACCGCCTCCAGCTTGCCTGTATCTCTGCTCACTCGTTTAATAGCATCTGGCGTATATTTAGCCAAATTCAGCTCAACCGTTATGGTTTGTTTCGTATCAGCGCCTGATCCGTGCTGCTTATCCGGCAGGAGTCCGTTTCCTGTTGTCAATCCGTTCATAACCATAAAGTATTCCATATCCGCTGATCCGAAGAATGATTGCGTACCCGGCAGCGGATCAAAAAATCCGATAAGCGCATCGCCATTCAATCCGTTATTTTCCGTACCGTTATTTTTTACAGTCATACTTCTTAGGTAAGGATGTGTAAGCCGATTATATTTATTAAGTACAGGCGTTTCTCTTGGTGTTTTATTATTTTGGATCGCTCCGCTCTCGTCCTTATATTGACCAGGTACCGTAAATACATCCGTACTGTTCAATCTCACCAGATGCGGTCCTAGGTTTTTAATTTGGCGAGCCATTTCTGCATACTGATAATATTGCGGCGTAGGCTTCCTATCTTTATCAAAGAATAAGAAATACCTGCTATCATATTCCCAGCGGAACATACTCAGCCATTTCCCACCCAGCGTTAGTGTTGCAAATGGTATACCGTACACTTGTGACTCTGTAATAATATACGGACCAACGTCAGCTGGCTCCTTGCCTGTCTTAAAGCCTAGCAAATATTGACCAAAAGCAATCGGGCTTTGGCCTGTTCTATCGAAGCCTCCCAAGGCGATTGTTCGTTGATCATTAATATTGTTAAGTACGGTTGTGAACAGATTTTTATCCGTACCAAGCGTCGAAAACATATAATCATCAAAAGTCAGCAAATCCGGTTCTGCCGTTTTAATGTACGTTTCGAAGCTATCTCTCTGCCACTGACGTGACTGCTGATTGCTATGGGCAAGTACATTCGGATATAACTGATGACTCAGCTTGAACCAATCCGTGAATGTCTTCAAAACATCCTCGCTATATGATTCTTCATCCCCAAACGAGATCGTAATTAAGTTATTTACATTCGCTGCTTGCTCTGAGGAGAGGAACCCTTTCTTATCGGCATCTGTCGGACTGCCGCCCAAATCCTTTTTAAGTGACCATTGCGCATCTGGTAAAGCTTTATGGAAACTTGTGTTGTAAAAAGGCCATTCGTAATAAGTAGCCGTTGTAAAATTACTGCCTTTCCATTCCTCTGGCGTTGCGAATGATGCGCCCTCCTGCTCTATGGCCCGCATCCATGTCTGCATTTGCAGCCCTCTATCAATCAATACCCGACTGGCGCGAGACAATGTCTTGGGCGGGACCACCTTGACGATCCGCACTTTAGTTGAGCTATCTCCCCGACTGCTCGACACCGTATATTTAATGGTATAAATACCACCCTTGCTCGTGTCGACATTGCCTGTCTTTTGGATGCTAGCTGTAAGGTCGCCGTCTACAGCATCAGTCGCTGTTGCTCCGGCTTCAACATATGCCTCATTGGTAGACAGCGTCATATCTGCGCTACCACTGAGCGTAATCGCCGGCCAGACCAGTCCTGGCGCTTGCTGCATTTGCTTATCCGTCAATGCCCGGTCATACACTTGAACCTCATCGATATATCCAGGCCACGCATTAGATGAATCCGGGAATGTATCCGCACCAAGCCGGATTTCCCCCGTGTTCGAGTCCATATGCGTATTGGCTGTCGCGATGTCCAATGCACCGTTTACATACAGCTTGACGGTTCCGCCTTCCCGGACTAGCGCAACATGATACCACTTTTTCGGTTCGATCGGAGTCGCCCCAATTGTCGCTGCTCCTCCCAATGCCGATTCTAGTCGACCATCCGGCCTGCGCTTCAGCAGCATTGTAGTGTCTGTCCCTTGCTGCTGGAGCAGCACCACGGTGCGATTCGTATAAGTAGAGTTAAAATTCACAAGCATGCTCATAGAAAAGTCGCTGCCCGTGTTGATTAAGTTATTATTCGGTATCGTAGCATAGCTGTCATACCCATTAAGCAGCAAAGCTTTGCCGAATTTCCCACTGCCCAGTGCAGCCTTTGAGACTACAGCATCGTTGTGCATGAAAGTGTCCGGCGTCACACTCCCTGTCATATCTTCGAACTTCCATTCCCCGACTAACCCTGGAATGGAAGCTGTCGCGCTGCTTTCATCTGCTGCTAATACCACCGTATTCGGTAAAACCATACTCACCCACAAAGATAAAACAGTCAGAAGACTTACCCATTTTTTGTTCCGTTGGCTTAACATCTCGTTCCTCCTCGATTATTAAACTTATACTTTCTTATATTTCGAAAATTCACATTGTTTCCCCATCACATCGATTCTTCCCGTAAAAACAAAACTCTGTTTACAAGGTGAAGCGCTTAACCTTACGTGTTAAAAAAAAGTCCTTATCATATGCAAACGAGAATGCATCATAGGACCGCTCTTAACTGAAAATATAGACGATCAAACCTCTGCCTCCTATCTTTTGATTTTGAAGGTAGCGCTTTCCATCGATGGAAAGAAAATAATTCTCCGCGAAATCCTCAGCTGGATGTATGATAGGTTATGCGGAATGTTCTCCTCTTTCTCGCTGTCTTAAAGAAGTGGAAGGTATAAGAAAACGCTTTCTTTATGCAATCAATTATATCGCACGTGCAAACAATTTCATCTATAATAATGCGACAAAAAACCGATAGACAGGCAATTTTGCTCTGTCCGCATACAATCTACGTTCAAGTACCCTTTCCTCAATAAATGACTAAAAATTCTGCGTCGATCTGTCGTATTTTCGATATAAAATTTGAAATTTACAAAAAATAAATAAAATATAAATAATGCATCTGAGACATCCGATTACCTGATTGGAATCACTTCAGCTGCATAAATTCTGATGTCATATAATCACAACCCAATTCTTGACATAACCACTCTTGGTGGTTCAAGCTGTTGAAATAAGGGGATTCATTCTTGAATCAGCTTTTCATGACGGTCACATGTACGAATAAACGTTTTCTCATTCGAAGGAGTGATTAACTATGCTAAAAGGTTATCGTCTAGACAGCAAACGCAGTATATCGCTAGGGGACTACAATCCCGAGGATACAGCTGATTTTAAGGACAAGGAAGAAATTGCGGAGGCTTTTGAGAAGCTGAAAGAACAGCTCCAGGATGAACAGGAGAAGCTCTTTGCCAGTAAAGCCAATAGTGTCCTGATCTTGTTTCAAGGTATGGACTGCAGCGGCAAGGACGGGGTAATTAGGAAGGTGCTGGGAGGCCTGAATCCTCAAGGCTTCCGTGCGGAGAGCTTCAAGCAGCCAACGGCTGATGAAGCGGCGCATGACTTCCTTTGGCGAACGCATAAGGTAACGCCGCCCAAAGGATATATAACCGCTTTTAACCGCTCCTACTACGAGGAAGTGCTGATCACTAAGGTTCATGGACTTATCGATCAGGAAGAAGTAGACAAACGTCTTAAGCATATCCAACATTTCGAGAAGCTCTTATTGGATAACGGTACATTGGTTATTAAGCTCTTCCTGCATATTTCTCCTGAATTCCAACTGGACAAGATCAAAGAACGGATGGAGAATCCAGAGAAGCTGTGGAAGTTTGATCCGAGCGATTTGCAGGAACGCCGATACTGGAAAGATTATATGAAGGCGTACCAGCATGCTTTTAAATCGACTGGCACTAAACGAAATCCATGGTATATCGTTCCAGCCAACCATCGCTGGTTCCGTGATTACCTTGTTCTGCGGATCATTGTATCCTCACTTCGTGAATTGAATTTGTCCTACCCTAAGATCGATCTCAGCCATTTCAACTCTTTCGATGAGAAAGGCAGCCCTGAACTGATCACACCGAATAATTCTTAACCACTCCAATATCGTGTTCCCCACAAGCTGTAAACAGAAATAGACCCCGGCCTATTATTGTTCCATTCCAACAATAATAGGCCAGGGTCTATCGTCTTTAATCCTTTGATGAAAGCTCTCTAGCGGAGCTTCTTAGAGCTTCTTCACAGGAGCGTAGATCACATAATCATACTCTTTGATTTCGTCAGCTGGAATGTCGAAAGGGTTGATGGGTTTCAGTGGGTTAGCTTCAACACTATACGATCCCTTGGAGATGTCTTTCTCATAGCCATTCGCTGTGATCCATTCATTCAAGAAAGTATAGCTGTCTTCCATATGCTTCTTGTCGCCATGCACTTTAATGGTTGCATAGAGCTTAGTAGGGACAACGAATTTCTCTGCTCCTCTTGGCACCATATCTGTATCCAACTCCACGCCAACGTGAAGCTCCTTCACGCCAGAGGCCCACTGCCATTCCGGTACGAAGACGTAGCCTATATTCCTGTTATTCCATGAGCGTCCTTCTAACTTCTTCTGCAATAAATGCCAGCCTCTTCTTACTTCATGACCATCGCCACCTACTTTAATAGCAATCGTCTTCATTTCAGCTCTCTCGATAACTTGAACTTCCATATTCATTCCTCCATTGGCGATATCATTTTTCCTGTCTCCGTTACGTTTACAGATCAGCATTTACTTTAACCTTATCTGCCCATAAAGGCAAATTAAATACCTACATTTAATCTTTCTACTAAAAGAGTTACTGGTCACCGCTCACTAATCATTACCTTTTCCTTTACCCTCATCGACAATTTAGTACTCCCTTTGGCTGAATCGAACAGGTACATTTATGTGCTCATAAGAACCGATTAGGGCTATTTTCCGATTGACAATTAGCATCATCGGGAGTATAACAAGAATATTCAGAAAAATTTAAACTCGTTGATGGGAACACGTATGTTTGATCAGGCATTCCACAGAGAATCGGCGCTCCGCTGCAAGCCGATGTTTGCCTACGAATGATGCATCCTCCCTAAGAAGCCGCGCTGAACAACCTTGGTCATGAATCTACGCCAGTCTATTGTGCGTTATCGTTCAAGGGGTACAGGTAAGCACGGACGGTATCCACCGTTACATGGAGCGCGTATGATTGTACGTGACAAAGAGCCGAATGCATCTAACCATTAGCGTGCATACGGAAGTAGGGTGGTAACGCGAGTTCAATCTCGTCCCTTGAGGGGACGGGATTTTTTTGTTGTCTTACAAATGAAGGAGAAAAGGGAGAGACTGATTCATATGGGGAACGAATATAATGATTATCAAGCTTATACGGTAGGCCTAACCGAAATTGCACAGGCTCAGATGCATGTAAAAGAAGTAGCTGCCCGCACACCCTTACAGCATAATCGGGTATTATCCAGCCGTTATGGCTGCACCGTGCTGCTCAAGCGTGAAGATCTTCAAGTCGTTCGCTCCTTCAAGCTTCGTGGTGCCTATCATCTGATCAAATCTTTGCCAGCAGATAGACTCGCTCGCGGCGTGGTATGTGCAAGCGCCGGCAATCATGCGCAAGGTGTCGCTTATTCCTGCCAAACCCTTGGCATTCCCGGTAAAATCTATATGCCAAGCACGACCCCGCGTCAAAAGGTGAATCAGGTTGCCTTTTTCGGAGGTCCTGACGTAGAGATCATTCTCACTGGTGATACGTTCGATGATGCATTCAGCGAAGCCATTATCGCTAGCCGCAAGGATGACCTTGCCTTCATCCATCCCTTCGACGATCCGAAGATCATTGCCGGCAATGGAACCATCGGCAAAGAAATCATGGAAGCTGTTGAATCCGAACCTGATTTCATCTTCGTGACGGTTGGCGGAGGCGGCCTGGCCGCTGGTGTCGGTGCCTATGTGAAAGCCGTCTCCCCGAATACGAAGCTCATCGGCGTAGAGCCAGAGGGTGCCCCTTCTATGCGAGCTTCGCTTGATGCCGGAGAAGTGATCACACTTAACACGATTGATAAATTTGTTGATGGTGCAGCAGTCAAGCGCGTTGGTGAAATAACCTTCCGCATGTGCCGGGACTTCCTTGATGATATCGTCCTCGTCCCCGAAGGCAAAGTATGTACGACGATACTTGATCTGTATAACGAGAATGCCATTGTAGCTGAACCCGCAGGTGCGCTTCCGATTGCAGCCCTTGATCTATATCGTGACCAAATCGCTGGAAAAACGGTGGTTTGTGTCGTTAGCGGCGGTAATAATGATGTTGATCGCATGCAGGAAATTAAGGAACGCTCCCTCGTGTTCGAAGGCTTGAAGCATTATTTCATGGTTAACTTTCCGCAGCGGGCTGGTGCATTACGCGAATTCCTTGATCAGGTTCTTGGCCCGGATGATGATATCACTCGCTTCGAATATACGAAGAAGCATAATAAGGACAATGGGCCGGCCTTAGTCGGCATTGAGCTGAAGCATCGTCTAGACTATGAAGCGCTTGTGGAGCGTATGAATAATAAAGGACTTCAGTTCGTTGAACTAAATAAAGATCCCGTTCTATTTAATCTGTTGATTTGAGACACTTTGCTCGAGCACCCACAATCCAATCCGATTGGCGGGTGCTCTTGTCGTTACAAGGAATTCATAAACTGCTTACTCTTGCTTGACATTCCTCCACTATGCTACTACTAAGAGGTGGTTTGCCATGACTCGTTTGAAAATCCAAAGCAACCCAAAACTATTGATTCTGTATGCCTCTTATGGTGATGGCCACCTGCAGGCAGCAAGAGCCATTCGAGATGCACTTGCTGATCGCGGTATCGAGAATACCGTACTCATCGATTTGCTCGCCGAAGCTCATCCTTTCATTAATGAAATGACTAGACGTGTGTACATGAAGAGCTACTCCATGCTGCCTGGCTTATATGGCTGGTTATACGATCGAACAAGACCGATGAAGCATGATTCGCTGTTTGCCAGCTGGCTTCATTCCTTCGGGCGTGAGCGTCTGCGCAAAATACTAATTGCTCAGAAGCCTGATGCGGTCATCCACACCTTCCCTCTACTTGCTATGCCTGCTTTGAAGCAGCGAACAGGTTTGCACATTCCTTCTTATACGGTTGTCACAGACTTTGACCTGCACTGTCGCTGGGTTCACCCCGATATTGACCGTTATTATGTGCCCACTCCGGATATGCAGCAGGAGCTTATATCACTTGGCATTCAAGAGCGCCGAATATGCATCAGCGGCATTCCACTCAAACGGGGGTTCCGCTCCCTCAGCATTGATCCCTCGCTCCGAGCAAGCTATGGACTCTCAGCAGCCAAGGCGGTTGTGCTTGTCATGGCTAGCGCACAAGGGACACTTTCCGTTCTGTCAGACATCCTGACTACTTTGCTGCTTGAATCGGATGTCACTCTTGTAGTCGTCTGCGGACGAAATGACCTCCTTGCCTCCACACTGCGCCAATTGTTCAGCAGCGCCGTTGATACGGGGCAGCTCCGCGTATTCGGCTATATCGAACGCATGCATGAGCTCATGGCGTTAGCTACTTGTATTGTTACCAAATCTGGGGGTGTTACTCTAGCCGAGGCCATGGCAGTTGGCTTACCCATCTTCACCTATCGGCCTGTACCCGGCCAGGAGCGCAATAACGCGCTGTACCTAGAAGGCAAGGGCGCAGTGACCATCGTCCAAACACCCGAGCAGCTTTCTTTTAAAATTATAGAACTACTGCGCGATCCGATTCGTATATTAAGTAGAAAAACTTCACTCCAGAAACTACAACGAAGGAATGCCGCCGATACCATCGCCTTGGATTTTTGTTCCAGCTTGCATATAATGAAAGGATCGGTTGCTATCGTACAGCGATAGCACTCACTTCGTTCTATCTAGACAAGCTTGAAATAAGGCAGGAGTGATTGTAATTAGAAAGCGTTGGTTTGACCCGGAAATCACGTTATTTTCGGTTATTCTGTTTATTGTTGAATTCGTGCGAGGAGCTGTCTTAATTAGCTTCTTGCCCATTTTCGGAGAGAAATCACTGGGCTTATCCCTCAACATTATCGGTGTTGCCATTACTGCGCACTATCTGACCGATACGCTTCTGAAGATGGCCATTGGTTATCTGCTTGATCGCTTCTCGATTCGATTCGTCGTCCATATTGGTTTGCTCATTTCTTTAATCGGCATCATCATGTTCCAATTCTCCTATCAGCCTTGGGTATTTATTCTGGCCGCAGCTCTGTATGGTGTTGGTATATCACCTATATGGATTGTCTGTTTGACTAAGGTATCCGAGGAACATCGGGCCACACAGATGGGATTTCTATACACTGTTTGGTTCATCGGAATTGGCTCTGGACCGATTGTGAGTAATATTTTGTTAGACATCAGCAAGTCATTTACCTATTACCTATTGCTTAGCTTCTCCATTCTCAGCTGGGTCCTTGCTCTATTCATTAGCAATCGCAAGGTATCTGAGACGGTATCGCTCCCGATTCGCCAGCAGTTCAGTATTCTGATCGAGCGGCTGCGTCACATGAAGCTGCTGCTTCCGGGGATGGTGCTCCAGACGATGGGTGCTGGGATGCTGATTCCAATTCTGCCTAGCTTCGCTGAAGAACGGCTCGGCTTAAACGGCAAGGAGTATTCCCTTCTGTTACTTGCAGGGGGCGCACTCACGGTACTTGGCCTCATTCCACTTGGCCGATTATCGGACAAGCTTGGGGGGAAGAAATGGTTTCTCGTGCTTGGCTTCTGCTGTATTGGCGGCGGTTTATATTTCTTAGGACTTGAACCCCCACTATGGCAGTGTATCCTGCTTACTGGAGCGCTTGGGCTGTCGTACGCTGCACTGCTGCCAGCCTGGAATGCGCTGCTTGCCAACTATGTCCCTCCCATGCAGCAGGGTCTTGGTTGGGGGATTTTCTCCACCGTGGAAGGAATCGGGGGCATGATAGGCCCTGTAATTGGCGGTACGCTGGCCGCTTGGCAGGGGCAGACCAGCGTTGTTTGGTACAGCGCCATTCTATATGGCCTAATTGGTTTTTTCTATATTTGGTTTCCGTTCCGTGCGTTCACGGATAGCGGCAGCATCGTGAAATAAACAGGGGGATATTAAACACTATGAATCAGATTCAGGAATGGATGCATGAGCTTAAACAGATCGACTTAGAACATCTACAGCATACGCTGGAGAGCTATTCCGCTTACGGACCTCTTCCTGGCATTCTTCTGCCGCTTGTGGAAGCTTTCATGCCAATCCTGCCTTTGCTGGTATTCGTGGCCGCCAATGCCAATATCTATGGGCTTTGGCTCGGTTCGCTCTATTCTTGGATAGGTGTAAGTGCCGGCTCTATGCTTCTCTTTTGGGTCGCTCGCAAGCTAGGCGGACGGGTCGGCAGCTGGCTCCGACGGCGCTTCCCTAAGGCATCAGGCGTACTTAACTGGATTGATCATAAAGGCTTTTCGCCCATTTTCTTATTTGCCTGTTTCCCATTCTCACCTTCTGCACTTATTACTGTGGTATCCGGGTTAAGCAATGTTCCCTTCCGCTCCTTTGCACTTGCCGTGCTGCTGGGCAAAGCGGTCATGATTTTCAGCATCTCACTGCTTAGCTTCAATATCTCCGATCTGGCTAAGGAGCCCTGGCGTCTCCTACTAACTGCCGTTCTTATCGTTGCGATGTGGTTCGGCGGCAAGAAGCTAGAAGCTCGCTACCAGGTCAAATAACATAAAACATAAGGAGAGGGCGTGCAATCAGCTTGCAAATTGGAAATTTCCCTCTTATTAGCATGATGAACGCGGTTGCTACTTCAATCGTCCTCTTCGTGGCTGCCGCTCTCATTGGAGCGATGTTCCTCATGATCCGGTTAATGAGCGATGGTTCGGACAAGCACAGCGAATTGAAGGCATTCGTGGAAACCCTATTCGGGTCACCGGCACATTTAAGAACCGGAAGCGACGGTAATGAGCCGCCTATTGAGGGAAAGGAAGCAAACGGTCAAACGAAGCTTACTTCTGCGGAGCCTTATACCGAGTTATGTCCTGCATGTGAGGAAACCGTTACCCATGAGCATGAACAGTGTCCCTCCTGCGGTCTTCGACTGCTTTAGCTGCGAAGAGGTACTGTGATTTTCTTCAAAATTTGCAGTACATACATAGTGAAGAAGCGTTTCTTGTTATCGCCTGCACATAGTTTACTTTCACTCGTGGCAAACTGTAGAAGGATTTTCTCGCAGCAACGCTTGAATTTGACCATCAGGAGGTACAAGAATGTCAGGCGAACAACCTTCCAATGTACAGCGCAAAGCAAGCAATGCGCAGTCTAAAGCAGATCAAACGGGTATAGGCAAGAAACAGGCTAGTGAAGCACAATCGGCAGCGGATCACCGCGCTTATCCGAAGCATGGCTTGTAAGAGTCGCCCTATTCCTATAGAAGGAGGAGACAGCTATGAGCGAAAAGACCGAGCATTTTGAGATGGATCCCCTCTCTGGAGAGCCCGTCGAGGTTGATGGTGTCTATAGAAATCAGTGGGGGCGTGAGGAGAAGCTGGACCGTGGAGAGATCTTCCCAGCCGACCAGCAAATGGGTACAGCAGAATGGGAGTTAGTTGAGCTCGACTTCAGCAACCACCATGAAGGCACGACCGATCCTCGCCTAGTTCCCAAGAAAAAAATTACGCAAAAGGAAGCTCATCTCCAGCATCCCAGACGTCACCCGAAAATGGGCGACAACTAATAAAACGCCCTTGCCTTTGCAGCAATCAGCTGCTTGGAGGCAAGGGCGTTATTAGTATTATTCTATCCCGACGGCATCTGACTCTTCTCGCTGAAGCACTTGATCCGAGATTCGATCAAGCCTGCGAAGGTGATAGGCATATTCCAGCATAGAAGAAGCAACGAAGACCAGACGCTTATTTTCGCCCGGATCCTCCTGCAAGTAATCGGTCAGCTGCTTGATGAGTCTGGCCTCACGCTCTTCCTCAGGCTCGATAGACGCATGGGGCTTCATTTTCCCTTCCAGCTTCAACAATAGCTGCTCGTGGTACTTGGTCAGCTCCTCAATCTGTTGGTCCAATCGCTGTGCCCACTCTCCTGCTCTTGGAGCGGAGAAATAATGCTCCTCCACCACATCAAGCAAATCGACACCTTGGCTCAGCACCTTAATCAGCTGTTTGGATAAGACCAGCTGCCTAGCCCGAGCAAGCTTGCGACGCGGCAGCAATGAACGTTCCTCCTCGAATAAAAGATACCGCTCTTGCAGCTTGCGAAGCGTCTGATGCAGGTTCTCAGTCTCTCTGCGATGCACATCTTCTTTCATTTCATTGGAAATGGCCATCCGCAACAGTAAAGAGAGCTGACCATAAGCCTCATGCACCTGTGCAATGAATTGCTTACGGGGACGAGGGGGAAATATAAGTGCATTCACCACGAACGCTGCGCCCATACCGGATAATACCATGGAGAAGCGTTGAACAGCAAAGAGCCAGCCCTGCTCATTGGCCTCCATGACAGCAACGACCGTTACGAGTGTAAGTCCAATGGAACTCTCCATATGAAGCCGAATACTAATCAAAATAACGATAACACATACAAATCCAACGGCGAGCGGTGTCTGACCAAGCAGCTTAACAGCTGCTATCGCGACCATAGCCCCAAGGAAGTTTGTTTGCAGCTGGTCCGTTACTTGCTGCCAGGAACGGGAGATGGAGGGCTGAATGGTGAAGATGGCAGCGACTGCTGCAATGATCGGTGACGGGAAACCAAGCAAGCCGCTCAAGTACATGGCAAGCGCTACAGCCATCCCCGTCTTTAGAACACGTGCGCCAATCGTCATAGATGCTTCACCTGACCTTGCACGTCAATCGGTGCCTCTCTCTGCCCATCTGATTCGACGGCTTGAAGTGCAACAACCGTCTCAGTGACAGCTTGTCCATTGACTACCAGCAATAAACGATGCTGGCCCGGGTAATGCTTACGTGTCGAAAGATCCTTCCAGTCAAGCTGCTTCTTACCTTCTACCCTTTGACCTTGGGCAATCGTTCGATCCATGAGTAAGAACCGCTTCTGGGATACCTTGCCGTTTGCCTTTACATAATCAACACCGAGCTCCACTCTTAGTTTAAGTGGAACTTGCGAATGAATATCAATCGAATAGCGCAGCCTTGTCTTCTCGCCAATGCGAGCATCTGCCTGTTCTGCATCGAGGGATGCAGCCCTTACCGAGCTTGCTGCTACTTCTCCTTCATAGCCGAATAGGGCCAGCGTCGTTGGATCCGCTGAACGTAGAAGCGAGCGACAGGCACGGCGGACAATCCAATCCGTCCATGTATGCTTGCCTACCCACTGAGCGGCTAATTCCCGAACAATATCAGGATGATCCTTGGCAATATCATTCAAATTATTGGCAACACTCTTACGAACATAGAGCGATGGATCACATTTCAGCTGCTCCAATATCGGCAATATTGCCGAAGGATCGCGCTTGAACATCGGTAGTGCTGGTGCCCATGGCAGCCTCGGACGACAGCCTTCAGTTGCTAATCGGCGAACATGCTCACTATCGCTCTGTGCCCATTGGCGCATTTGTGCCATCGTTCGATCGGTCTGAGCAAGCAGGAACGGTCGAATAGCGAACTCCGCTGACGAGCGTGATGTGAACCGCTCCAAAGCCTTCATCGAGAGTTCCCAATGATCCGCTCCATACACCTCAACAAAGTCAGGGAAAAATAAATAGGGAAATCCTACGCATCGCTCATCAATGGCGAACAATACGTCAAGAGCCTTTATATATTCAGCCGGCAGTGTCTCTCCAAGCGATTCCGTAATGCGCCGGATACGTCCCTTTAGCTCTAATTCATCCCAACCATCTGCCATAACTAGCGCGGTAAACCGATTGGCTTCAAAAGAAGTCCACTCTGATTGAACCAGCGCTCCAAACTGTGTTATAAACGTCCTATTATACATTGCCTTTAATGGTTCGGCCATCTCTCTTTATCGCCTCCTTCAGCTATTATAGCTGATTCGACGATACGAGCAAAAGAACTGACTTCCATATCGATCAGACATCTCTTCTCATATTCCTTAGAGCGACTAAAGACTCGCCTAGACTAGCTTCTCTCACTATCTATACGGTTACGGTTAATAGACGTAACCTTCCCGCCTGATCCCTCTGCTTCGGAACGCTCAGCCGGCTCTGAGTAAGGCAAAATAATCTCAAAGGTCGTGCCAATGTCCACTCGGCTGTGGACATGAATACTTCCATGATGATTATCAACGATCTTATAACTGACCATTAGTCCGAGTCCTGTTCCCTTTTCCTTGGTCGTATAGAATGGCTGGCCGATCTTGGACAGTTGTTCCTCCGGTATGCCCGGCCCATAATCCTCGATTCGCACGATGATACGATCACCCTCCAGCATGCATGCCATCTGAATACGACCGCCATCATTCATCGCTTCAATAGCATTCTTAAGCACATTAATAAAGACTTGCTTCAGCTGATTCTCAACCCCGCGGACCCATAGCGGCTCCTCGGAGATCGTCGATTCAATCTCAATATTATGTAAGATTGCTTCCGTATCGAGCAATGTTACCGTATCCTTGATGATACCGCGAATATCCTTATGTGCAAGGTCATAAATTTGCGGCTTTGAGAGCATGAGCAGCTCGCTTACAATCGACTCGATTCGGTTTAATTCCGATTTCATAATATCGAAGTAATTCTTATTGCTGTAACGGCCGGACGCAATTAGCTGTAGAAAACCCTTCAAAGAAGTCAACGGATTCCGAATTTCATGCGCGATACCCGCCGCTAACTGGCCTGCTACGTAAAGCTTCTCTGAATTGATGAGCAGCTCCTCATTCTTCTTACGCTCCGATATATCTCGAATGATAAATTGAAAGACCGGCTTACCCGACAGCTTCGTGCAGGTCTTCACCACTTCCGTATGCAGCAATTTTCCTTGTACCGTAACCCAATCCAGTTCAATAGGCCCCTGCTGTCCACCCTGGCCCGTAACTTGAAGCATTCCCTTCATAACAGGATGAAGCTTGGTCTGAAGGTTCAAAAAGACGCTTTTACCCAGCATGTCCAGATCATTCTCCGCTTCGAACATTTGCAAGCCTGAGGCATTAATATAAGCCCAATGGTCATCACTAATAACCGCGATCATGTCCATGGAGTTCTCAACAAGCAGCTTATATTGTTCATTCATGGCACTATAACGGCGGTCAACGAACCTAGCAAGCAGACTGAATGCAAAAATAACAAGTGTAGCGATACCTAAGACAACAGCCAACAGCCGCATATATTCATTCAATCGATCAGCGGTCATGACAACTGTATAGACGGCCGTGAATGCTTCCAGCCCAAATAACTGCATCGCGATTCCTGCCATACCAATCATCAGACCAGACAATAAAACATATGAACCGTTCTTCTGTTCATATAAGTAAAAGGAACAAACCGTACCCGCAAAACCGAGGGAAAATGCCAGAATAGCTAGCCCCATGTTGACCTCATATTCTTGGATATGATTACTCAGAAGACTAGAATAAATCAAGAGATTCGTACCCGCAGACATGAATAAACTGCTCACGAAGAGCCTGAGTACAAATGGCCATTTCGAGCCAAGTACCCGAAAAGCGCAATAAGCGCTTATCATAATCCCTAGCAGCTTGAAAATAGAGGTCCAATCAATCATAATCATCGAATCCGTCGTGATCAGCATAATAAAATGACTGACCCAAAGCCCGAGCCCATAGACGACAGACCCACTGAGTAACCAAGAATGCCGCAGCACCCGGACAATCCTTAAATGGCCAACCATATTGTACATCGTAAAGGAAGCAAATAGATTAATAGATAATGCTAAGACCAAAAACATCCACTTATCGGAAACAATCAGTTCGCTCATACCGATCCTCGATTACAGAATTTTCTAGTAATGACTCCAATAAATTCGACATTTTCCCATATAATCCTTTTTTCTTTGACATGAAAATTCCATCTAAGCAGGAATGCCTTACCTCTGTCTCTGTACTACATTCTTAAGGTATACTAGAGTTATAGACGAATAAGGAGAGGATTCACTCATGGTAAAAATATTAAAAGAGTTTAAGGAGTTTGCAGTTCGCGGTAATGTACTCGATCTAGCGGTCGGAGTTATTATCGGGGGTGCCTTCGGCAAAATCGTGACTTCGATGGTAAATGATATTATTATGCCTCCTATTAGCAGGCTTTTAGGCAAGGTCAATCTTGCTGATATGTTTATCAATATTTCACCTGACACCACAAAGGCACATGCCTCGACCCTTGTAGAAGCACGTGCCAATTCTGAGGTTGTCATTGCATACGGAAACTTCCTCAATGTGATCCTTGATTTTACGATTGTGGCATTTTGTATCTTTCTTATGGTTAAAGGCGCCAACACACTCCGCCGGTTCCAAGCCAAAGAGACGGAGCCAGCAGCGCCAACGGATAAAGAATGCCCTCACTGCTTGTCCAAGGTTCCAATTAAAGCAACACGCTGCGGCCATTGCACTTCTTACTTAAAGGATGCACCTGAGGAGATCGAAGGAGGCCTTGCTTAATTTGAAAAAGGACCTTCCCCGTATTGAAGAAGAATACTTCGACATCTACGATGATGAGGGACGATTAACTGGCACAGCAAGCCGCAGTGAGGTGCATGCCAAAGGCTATTGGCACCGCTCCTTTCACTGCTGGCTCGCTCGCCGTGAGGATATTCGCAAGCTCGTTATGTTCCAGCTGCGTCATGCGGATAAAGATACCTTCCCTCGCTGCTTTGATATAACAGCTGCCGGGCACTTAGCAGTGGGTGAATCCATGCGTGATGCGGCAAGAGAAGTCCATGAAGAGCTTGGTGTCGAGATCTCCTTCAACGAGCTTCTACCGTTTGGAGAAACCAGAAAGGAATCAGCCGGCATCGCACAAGGCATTCCTTTCATCGATCGTGAGATCAGCGACGTGTTCGGGTTTGTTTATGAGGGAGACCTCACTTCCTTAAAGCCGCAAGTCGAGGAAGTGGCTGGTGTCTATGAGGCAGAGCTTGAGTCGATGATTGCGCTGTTCGAAGGGAAGCTCCAGCAAGTTACAGCTGCGGGCGTCGAAACGGGTCAAGACGGGAAGCTGCAGCATACTGCTTGTATAGTAAGGGCCTCGGACTTTGTCCCCAGGCCTTCCTCTTACTATTCGGAGATGTTCCGCGCTTTACTGAAGCACGTGTAAGCCGTGAACGTGATGCGGAGCTGCCTCTTACAGGCAGCTTCCGACTCCTGCGCATGCTGCCCTTGTCTACATTTACTGCGGCTTTGCCCCTCATGCGTTTACTACCGCAGCTCCTCTTACTACCCCGAAAGGCTTTCACTTGTGTACCAAGGATGCTTCCTTGGCTGCGATAACCCATCGCCCTCTCCCAATTCTGATACCATTGATCTATCAAGCCATGGATATTATAGAACATCGTACTTTGTGGAGCGAAATCAAAATCATTCAATGCCCCTTCCCCATAAATTCGAGCTGCCTCTTGATGAATACAGCCATGTACATTAGAGCTTTCAAGAAACCGTCCCAGCTCATCTGCTGAAGCAAAGGAACGTGGATTAAAGCGAATACGATTCTCCGCTCCTTGATCGTAACAGGAAGTATTCCGGATCTCTTCCGGTACGTTCGTCCATGGAGCGACGAGCTTAGGATCATAGCCCTGCTGATAGTACCATTGCAGCGCCTTGGCTATATACTGTCGATGAAACTGTAAAAACTCCGTGCCGTATCCCGTTGGCAATTTAGACGGATCGCTGTGATGATGCGAATGATGCCAATGTTTATGCTCCTCTAGGAGCGACGCCGGAAAACGAGGTATATTGGGCATAACCGTTCCCCCCAGCCTTCTATTTATTACCTCAGTTTATGCCATAAACCCTATATCCGTTCAAACTCCTATCCGAGCATAGGCAGCTTAACTCCACAAAAAGCCGTCAACGCTACATGCGTTGACGGCTTGCTTGGGGCAAGGCAGTGAAGTTAGTTTCAGCAATGATTGTGATTGTTGTTTATATTGCTTAAGTTGTTACAATGGCCGCCAGATACGCAAATATCAAACGTAATGCGGACGTTACAGCACTCTCCGAATACGCAGCTAATGCGGACACAGGAGTTGTTGCCTTGGTGAAAAAAAGTAACGACGTTACAGTTGGTGCCGATAAGCGCTTCAACACCTCTGCGGTTTCTACAGCGGATAGCACGAACTAGTTTAGCTGCGACATTGGCATTTTTGAGCTGACAGAATAGATCACATAGATCTGCACCTGCTTCTTGCATAGCCTCTACCGCCTGGTCCTTCTGATTACAACAGGTATTGGAGATACGAGCACGGCCAGTGCGAGCAGCCTTGATGTTCTTGAATTTTAATTTAGCTGACACTGATCTTCCTCCTTTCAAACGATCTTACCTTAATCTATGAAAAGGAGGGGTCTGGCGAATGGACAAGAAGTACCTGATAAATGTTTGTTCTGAGTCTCTTGAAATCCACATAGGCAGCTGCGTCCAAGGATATTGATCCCTATCAAAATACGGCATCCCCATGTGGAATGCCGTTACTTGTACTCCTTTCAAAGCGTCATGATGAACAAGAAGAACTAGGATCCCTTAATGGATGTCTGCCCCTGCTGCCCCTGCTGCACTTGCTGCTCTTCCTTCTTACGCGGTGAACGAATAATATCTACCAGTAAATATAAGACAGGCACCGTACATGTGATTAGGAGTATGGTCGTTTCGCTGTAATTCGTAATTCTCTCTACAATTGCAGCTGATTTAAACATAAACAAGGATAAACAAACCATCGTCATCCCCATTAAATAAGCGAAAGGCTTATGGTCTTTCAATCCGAGCGTATGCGTCAATCCAAGCACGGAGACAAGAAGAAATAAACTTATTTTGAGAAAGATACTGAATAACCAGAAAACAATCAGAAGAGGATCCAAATTTTCAAGAAAAGCCCCCGCTCGAATATAGCGGACCAGCTCAAGTGCAGGAGAGGCCAAAGTAGCGGTTAGCTCAGGACCGAACAGTAAAATCGTAGTGATGATAACGGCCAAGGTGATGATCACCGCAGTGAATGCTGCCCATACTAACGATCTCATTATCTTTTCGGGCTGAACGAAATAGGGAAAAAAGTATATGATGAAACCCATTTCTCCAAACAAGGCCGTAATGATTAGGATGCCGTTCCAAGTGCCTCCTAGATCGAAATTGGTTACAAAAGCAACAGCCATGTCAACGTTCACTTCTCTTGCGGTGAATAACGGAAACACCAACACGGAAATGATGCTAAAGAAAAATAATCCCTGCGCGCTGCGGAATATCATTACAGGCCCGGAACGTACACTCTGAACAATGCATAACCCAAATATAGCTGCAACTGCCCAATCCGGTGTTTTCGGCAGGTAGTTTTGCACGATAAAGTCAACTAATTGACGTAATATGAAAGCCGCCGTAAACATATTGGCGCATATGAGTAGAGTAATCAGAGGATAATGGATCCATTTGCCCAGGATTTCATGACCGTATTGTCCAAAAGATCGCGTAGATCTTCTTAGACTTAGCCGATAAGCTAAATAGGTGATGGTACAGCCACAGACACTTCCCAATATAACGGAAACCCATACCATAAATCCGGCATTTCTCACAAGAGCACTAATCAAGAACCCAATGATGGTGGAAAAAAGAAATTGGGAGAAAAGCATGTAAAGCTGCAGCTGCGTGATTCGTCCCAAAGTGAACCCTCCTTCATGTTCAAGCAAACAACAATTTCTGGATTGGACTAAATATGGAGTCAATAAGAATACCTAACGATAGCTTCTCGTCAAATAGATAGATCACTTCGATACAGAGCGTCAGGAAACAAGCGACTGCAATGACAAGCCATTTGGTTCTTCGTTTTCGATTGTTCCTTTGTAAATACAGCCATTCAAAATAGACGACCAACCCGAAAATAGCGGCGATGGGAATCATTTTGCAGCCTCCTTATCAGGAAGTAATCTGTTCCATTCCGGATTCTGTACAGCGCCCGTCCACTTCATTACCATTTCGATCTTTGTATCGACCCTGACTTTGGCTGAGAAATACGCTCTCCAATCCTTTTTGATTACTTTCCACTTTTGCGGATATCGCCACTTGATGTAGTTACCCAATTGAAAGACATCACTTTCTGCTGTTTTGGATTTGGCAAATGCTTGTCCAATACGTCCTTTAAGCTTGTCTGCTAACCTTTGTTCAAGCAGTTTCATGTCCTTTTGGACTGTCAAATCCATCGTCGATTCAGTCGAGAGCAGATTGGCATTTGCTTTGCACGTAATCAGGAATGAAATTTGCTTTCCGTTAATTATCGGTTTTATTTTGGTTGAGGCATGCTGAACATAGAAACTAACTGTTTTCCCATCTGTTGGTGAGGATACGTTAAATTCAGCTTCTTTTGTTTGCCCCAGAATCCATAATGCGCCTCTAGATTCCTTTGTATTTAAGGTGCTCACCATCTTACCCTGCTTGAAGATCGCTGCACCGCCTGCCCTTAACCAATTATTACCTTTACTGTCGGACTCATCCCCCGCCTCTCCGAAAACAAGTATGGGCATAACCATATCTCCTCCATTAAAAATGGCCATCAGCATATCTTTGATCGTCATCGATATGGATTCATTCTCTTCCGAGAAATCAGATAGAATATCACTCGGGAATTTCTCAAAGGTAGTGGAGATGTCAGCAAGCTGCTTTGCCGTTCCATTCATCACAAATAAATTGCCATTGATATGAATAGCCGGTTCTCGGGCCAAGAAATCGGCGAACGGTTTAATGCCTTTTTGCGCAAACTTCTTGCTGATCACTATAGACCGCAGCTGCCCCAACGTTATTTCCCGGGGCAAATCAGCCTGAATTTTGCGGTAGGCCTGCCCGATATCTTTTCCCGTCTTCGTAATAAAGGTAAAGGGCTTAGTAGATTGTCCACCTGCTGAACTGCCTGCTTTTCCTGCGCTCAGACGGCTGGGCAATGGGAAACCCAGCGTCAATTCAATACCCGTATCATGATAATCAAGGACCAGAATACGGGCAAAGGCTCTATCATTGAGCTCCACCGAGGACCAGCAGCCGCCCAGTAGACATAATGGTAAACAGGCAAGAAGAGAGATTAGAAGCTTGCTTGAAGATTTCATTGCACTTAATCTCCTCCCTCCTCTGGTGTTTGTGACCACTTGCGTGGTTCCGCCGCTTGTCGACGCTTGGTTGCGCCGCTAAAGGACGGACGGGTTTTAATCGCCCACCACGGTGCCCTTATGAACGTATCCTTAAGATCACTTGGCTTTAACGGAGTCAATGGCGTCAGATAGGGGGTACCAAACGAACGCAGTTCCACCAAATGAAGGTAAAGCAAGATGATCGCACAGGCAATTCCGAATAGGCCGAATAGCCCAGCCATAATCATGATCGGAAACCGAAGCAGCCTGAAGGCAAGCCCTAGTCCAAAGTGAGGAATGATAAAGGAAGCGATTCCGGTTACAGATACGATGATGACCATCGCAGCCGATGCGATTCCGGCCTCAACCGCTGCAGTACCAATGATTAGCGCCCCAATGATGGACACCGACTGCCCGACTGCCTTAGGGATTCTTATTGTGGCTTCGCGAAGTGCCTCGAAAGAAATCTCCATCATAAATGCTTCCACTAAAGCAGGAAATGGCACAGCTTCCCGGGATGACGCTACTGTAATGAGTAGATTATCTGGAATCATATCAGGGTGGAAGGTGGTAATGGCCACATAAACGGAAGGCAGCAGCAGCGACACGAAGAGAAAGAGAAACCGGACCAATCGAATCCAGCTTGCTGCAATATACCGCTGGTAATAATCTTCCGCAGCCTGCATGAGCATGAAGAGAGTTGTGGGAGCAATAATGGCAATCGGATCGCCATCCACCATGATAGCAACGCGGCCTTCAAGTAAAGCAGCGCAAACCACATCGGGTCTTTCCGTACTCTGTAATTGAGGAAACGGAGAGTATGGATTATCCTCGATCTGCTCCTCCACATAACTCGATCCGAGAATGGCATCTATATCGATTTGCAACAAACGCTTCTTTACATCGTCTAATAATTGAGGCTTGCATGTCCCATGCAAATAAGCGATCGCCACAGACGTACAGGTTAACCTTCCTAATTGCAGCATCTCGATCTTAAGCGAAGGGGTTTTCAACCGTCTGCGCAATAAGCTGATATTGGTTTCCAGATTCTCTATGAACGCTTCACGGGGACCGCGGATAACGGCTTCATTGGGCGCCTCATCAATAGCCCTCTTCTCAAATGAGACAAGCGAGAGTTGAAGCATTCTTACTTCTCCATCAATAAGCAGTACGACATTTCCATTCAGAATCGTACGTAAAGCGCCTTCGATGGAATGATGTACGTTTTGTTGAGCGATAGGCAGAGCCTTATTGTCGAAAAAGTTCTTGACGAATTCATTCGCTGGCAGAGAATGATCAAAGGCATGGAGCACATTCAGAACACTCAGCTGCATAGCCTTTTGGTCTATCATTCCCTTGATATATACAACAGCACATGCAAGCTGAGGGCCCGCATTGAATCTGTGGTACACAACATCAGAGCTATTCACAAGATGCTTTTGCAGAAGCTCCAGCTGCTGTTCGATCTTGCCCAGCCCTTTTCCATGCAGCTGCATGCTATCGCTGTGAGGCCGGAATAGATTGCTCCGGGAAGAAGGAGCGGTTTGATAGCCCTTCCTTTTTTTGAGCCAATTAAGTAGGAACATAGTTACCCTCGTCCTTTTATTTGCCTTTATGTTCCCACCATGCCTAATTTTTCATACATGGATTGAAATCTGTGGATTGTTTTATAAAAAATGACAAACCTGTTATGATCTTATTACCTCCTTTTCTGGCACTTATAGTAGAATTGAAAAGGATTGTGTCGAACTAACCCTGCCATGAACGCACTCATGGTTAACCTCAACTTGTAAGGAGTGTTCGGTTTTTCATGCTGTTTAACTCATACGTCTTTATATTTGCTTTTTGGCCAATTACTGTTATCGTTTATTTCCTGCTGAATCGCTTCCGCTTCGTCTTTGCAGCGAAGTGTTGGCTGGCCTTATCCTCTTTATTCTTTTACAGCTGGTGGAATATTAGCTATCTACCGCTTATGCTCGGTTCCATTGCCTTCAACTACACGGTCGGCAGGCTTCTGCAAGCTGCTGGGTCAAGTTCTGATGAAAGTACTGAGCATCAGAGCCATGCACGTATTAGAAGGAGAAAGACGCTGCTCGTTATCGGTATTACCGGCAATCTATTGCTTCTTGCTTATTACAAGTACGCTGATTTCTTCTTAACGAATGTATCCGAAATCACTGGCCATGATTTCCCGCTCTTAGGACTGATCCTTCCACTGGGCATCAGCTTCTTCACCTTTACCCAAATTGCTTACTTAGTGGATGCGTATCGAAGTAAAGCGCGCGAGTACAACGTGGTTAGTTACGTGCTCTTCGTTACGTTCTATCCCCATTTGATTGCAGGACCTATTCTGCATCATAGTGAAATGATGCCTCAATTCGACCGATTACGGAATAAAATTTGGAATTGGCAAAATGCCTCCAAAGGGATTTACATTTTCTGCATCGGCTTGTTTAAGAAAGTCGTTATCGCAGATACCTTTGCCGAATATGCGAATGATGGATTCGCTGGTGCCGTCCACTTCGTGGATAGCTGGGTCGCTTCGCTTTCCTATACCTTCCAGCTTTATTTTGACTTTAGTGGATATACGGACATGGCAATTGGAGCTGCGCTGCTGTTCAACATTAAGCTGCCGCAGAATTTCAACTCACCGTATAAAGCCCTTAGCATTCAAGATTTCTGGCGGCGCTGGCATATGACACTCAGCCGTTTCCTGCGTGATTACATTTACATACCGCTCGGTGGCAATCGCCATGGCGAATTCAAGATGCTGCGCAATCTCGTCATTACGTTCCTGCTGGGCGGATTATGGCATGGAGCAGGCTGGACGTTCATATTCTGGGGCTTCCTGCACGGCTTTGGACAAGTTATTCATAGGTTCTGGGGCAAGCTTGGTCTAACCATGCCGCGCTGGGTCGCTTGGTTTGTAACCTTTATGTTCATCAATGCCACTTGGGTATTCTTCCGGGCTAAGGATTGGGGAGAAGCCATTCGTATATTGAAAGGAATGACCGGTATGGCGGGTGTAAGCCTCTCTGAGGTTAAGACATTGGCACCGGGCATTCTACTGATTGCGATCTTTCTTCCTATTGTTGTCTTCGCCTCCAATTCATCTGAGCGAATGAATGCGCTTCGCCCATCTTGGAGAACGGCACTGTTCATCGCTATTCTATTTATTGTCTCGCTGCTTTACTTCAACCGTATTAGTACATTTCTCTACTTTAATTTCTAGAAAGGGGGAGAACGCTTTGCAAGCATCCTCATCCGTACCCGGCGTGAACCGGAAACGGCAATCGTCCAGCTCGAACTCGCGATTTACCGCTAGAGCAGGTAGGCGTATGCTCGCTTATTTTGCTACCTTTGCAGTCCTAACTGCCGTCTTAGTCGCGATGCTCACTTCGTTTATCGATCCGCTGCAGTTTTACCATAAAGCTTCCTGGTATTCACCTGTGTTCTCAAGTGAACAACGTTACCAGAATCCAGGGCTTGCACGAAACTATGAATATGACACCATCATTATCGGAACTTCAATGACGGAGAATTTCATTCCTACCGAAGTGAACAAGGCACTTGGGGGCAATACGTTAAAGCTCTCCATACGTGGATCAACAGCTGATGAGCATTTCAAAATCGCAAGCCTTGCTCTTAAAACGGGGAAGGTCAAGAAGGTGCTCTGGGGTCTTGATTATTTTTCCTTGAAGACAGGCGATCAAGAAGCTGCTGGCCCTTTTCCAACCTATCTTTATGATGACAAGCTATGGAATGACTACAAATATTGGTTTAACTATTCCGTCTATGAACAGTTCTTCAAGGGGATTATGAGAGAGCTTAATGGCACGGCTCCGCAAAACATTAACTACTTGTATAACTGGAGCCATCAAGTCTCCTTTGGCAAAAAATATGTTCTCAATGCTTATAAGAAAGCGAAGGTGGAGGAAGCTTACTTCGGTTTAAACGAGGAGCCTTTGGACGTTATCAAGAAGAACTTCAACGATCATATCCTAGCTCTCGTAAAAGAATATCCGGATGTTGAATTCAGCTTCTATTATCCGCCCTACAGTGTATTGCGGCAGTCCATTTGGAAAGATACGAATGCTCAGCGGTATGACAATCAGCTCGCTATGAAGACCTGGATGTTCAAACAATTCAATGCGCATGCCAACACACGCGTGTACGATTTTCAATCTGAATCGGATTGGACTTATAATTTGGATTTGTACAAGGATCTGTCTCACCACAATCAAGACGTCAACACATGGATTGCGGAAGCTATTGGCCGGGACGATGATAAATATAGAGTTACGGAGCAAAATGCCGAATCCTTCGTCGCCAAGCTTAAAGACCAAGTGGATACCGTCGTTGTCGATTCCAAAGGCAATCTGAAGAATGTTCAAGTGCGGTTGCAGCAAGGTGATCAAGAGAAAAATTTGACCTTTAGCAGTAAATCGATTCCGAGCGACGATGAGCTATTCGTGCCAGCCAAAGAGGCTGCAGCTGCTTTGAATGCTTCCATGAAATGGGATCAAGCTTCCAAAACTCTTGTGTGGGAGCGAAAGGGCCATATTGTTAAAGTTACAGTCGCCAGCAAGCAGGCTTTGGTTGATAATAAGAACGTCGATATGCCTTATCCAGCTGAGCTTATTGGCGGTAAGACATTAGTACCGATTGGCCAGTTGGCTGGCATGCTTGGATTTAATGTGAAGAAGGAGCAAGTGAATGAGCAAAATTTTCGCTTCCTAATTCAATAAAGCTTTTCTGTTTGATTATCTGAACATTTATTGTTCTTACTAATCAATACTCCTGCATACGATGTACAAGAGGAGTTTGTATAGGGAGGTGTACCCTTGTCAGAGCAGAAAGCAATACCAGCATCGATCATTTATCAGGCTGATGCTGGACATAATAACGTTATTCATAACACGAGAAGGAAATTACATGAGCTATGCGCCGGGCATATGCATCGTGCCATCCGAGTGGAAACGGTAGATGGCATCGTATATGAAGGAATGATTACACATGTAGATCGTTGTTTTCTTTACCTGCACTGCGTGCCCGTTTTGGGAGACGGACGTGCTTTTTTCAATCCAAACAGTGCCATTATTCCACTTGTACTTTACGAACTTCTAGTCATTACCCTTCTGTACACCTAGTGACACATATCTGCTGCTCGCTTCATAATCTGCCGGTAGACGCTCTTTGCGTCACCGGCTTTTTCTTTTTGATACAGGTACGAATAGATTGGGTAAGTTGGGTAAGTTAGAAGTATATCTTCAAGAAAACCTTGGAAAGCATGGATAATTGCAGGGCAAAGAGTAAACATTATTAAAGGCTCTAAACCATAATCAGTGCTTGCCATCACGAAGTACAAAGCGAAGCGGACGGAATCATTCTGAAGAAGCGATAGCGTTCGCCTTTGTCTCCTTATTTCTACCCCTAAGGGATAGAATCAAGAAATAGGGAGACAACAGCGATCGTAAGAATGATCCGTCCGCGCAGCGGCCTTCTGCGCATCATGCTTCGAATTTATCAAGCACTTATTTCAGTGTTGAGCCTTACTAACATGTTAAAAAAGTATTAGCAAACTAAACATGTCACTTACCCTACCTTTATAAGGAACTAAAGGATTTGAGTTACAATCAGTTTACCAAAACAAATGGAGGTGCACAGAATGACAAAGGTCATCACCTTTAAGAATCGTTCCGTACCTGTCCACTATCCATCCGAGCAAATGAGCTATATTGATCTCCTTCATAGCAAGCTGCTGGAAATGGAATTCAACTTTGATTTTCGTAAAAAGTGGAAGCGGATCAAGTCCGTCGAAATGATACGAGACGTGGCTATATTACAATATAAAGACGGCACCAAGCTTTATTTGGAAGTCTGCTAAACGAAAGCGGCTGTCTTCCTTTCCAATCCGTTCTGGATTGGGGAGGTAGACAGCCGCTTTCGTATTAGATGAACATGCTGCGGAGGTTTTCTACGGTGTATAACAAATTTCATTAATCGGAATCCGTCATATATTTATACCCAACACCCCAAACGGTTCGGATATATTTGGGCTCCTTCGGATTCTTCTCCACCTTGCGGCGAAGATTCACGATATGTACATCAATGGCACGATCGGTTACAAAAGAATCAAATCCGCGAATCGCATTAATGAGGTCTTCACGACTGAACACTTTACCTGGATGATTCAAGAATAGCTTCATAAGCTCAAACTCTGAGAATGTCGTTACTACAAGGGTCCCGTGAACAAGCAGTAATCTCCGTTCGGTATCCAGCTGGATGGGCAGCTCTATTCGTTCGCTGTTACCCGTTTGCCCAGTGCCGCTCTCTTTGCTGCTTAAAGTAGCAACAGGCTGCATCAAAATAGTCCTACGTATGAGCGCTGCCGCACGGGCACTCAGCTCATGCATACTAAAAGGCTTACATAAATAGTCGTCAGCACCCGCGCGCAAAGCCTGAATACGTTCGGACACCTCTTGTTTCATCGATACGATCATGATAGGTAGGTTGGATGTCTGCCTGATCTTGGCGCACAGTTCTGTTCCGTCCCAATCTGGAAGTATAAGATCCAATAGTAATAAATCTGGAACGAACTGTTCGAGCAATTCTAAACCGCTCTCTCCGGTGAGCGCTTGCCGCACCTCGTAGCCTTCTTCCGACAAGTACATCGACAGCATATCGCTCATCATGACATCATCTTCAACAATCAATAATTTGTACATTGATTCACCTCACGATGGAATCGAAGATTTGACCTTCTGGGCTTGTTACTCTCAATATACAATAGGCAGGGCTAGTCAACAATAGATTGTTAGAAAAATGTTAGGAATCGCTGTCGAAACTTGTCTCTTCTGTTAGAAAAGTATGAATCATCGGTGCCAGGACAAGCTGTATGCGATTGGCAGCTGTACGAATGGCATCATCGTCGTAATTCTCTATCGGCATTCTCAGTTGTACTTCTAACTGCTCTGCTGCAAGGGCCAGCTCTGAAGCTGAGAGATTGCCTGCCACACCCTTGAGGGTGTGCGTCAATCGCTTTGCCTGACTATAATCACTGCCAGCTAGTGCATGCTGCAGACGTTTGTCGAAATCGGCGTATTCACGTACAAATAGCTTTATCATATGATTCAGGATATCGCGTTTACCGTTGACCCGCTCTAACGCAGCCGCTGCATCCATTCCAGGAACCATGAGGTATAAATCATTCTCATGCGACTTAATGGGCTCATAGGCTTCACGCGCTGCCTCTTTATCCTTGCTCGATTTGATTCGATGATCTCCGCCCTTACGCAGCCACTTGCTGATGACTTCAAGCATAAGCTCCGGCTCGATCGGCTTCGTTAATACATCATTCATACCAAGACGAATATAACGCTCATGGTCTTCGCTTATAATATTCGCAGTTAGGGCTATAATTGGCATTCGGTCATACTTGGAATCGGTCCTAATGATCCGTGTTGCTTCGTCCCCGTCCATCTCTGGCATATGAATATCCATCAGAATCAGATCCCAGTTGCGCTCATTCAGCTTATCGAGCACTTGCAGACCACTCTCAACGACCTCCACCGTAAAGCCCCACTCTCGTAAGTGCTCCATTGCAACCAGCTGATTAATCTTATTATCCTCTGCAAGTAGAATCGTACCCTTAATCGACCTTGGCAGCTGAACGGCTGACGTTGTCTCCCTAACGCTGCTAGTATGATCACCCGCTCGATCCATAATCGCTATCAACGCCTGATATAAGCTAAGCCGACTTACCGGCTTTACGAGAATAGCATCCGGCCTGTCGGCCGTGGATAGCTTGAGCAGCTCTTCTCGGCCATACGTCGTGGTTAATGCTATCGTCTGAACATTCGCTTGCTTCGCTTGATGATGAAGGTCCAGCCAGGTCTCTTCACCGAACATATCTGCCATCTCAAAATCAAGCAGTAAAACATCGGGGCGCCCCCCGATGCCTGCCCGGGTTAATCTTTCCTTCGTACTCTTCCATGAGTGAAGTCTGATCGTTGAAAGTCCCATATCCTCAAGCTCCGTACATAAGCAGTCCCCAAGGAGCGGGCTATCTTCAAGCACCCATACCGCCATTTCTAGGTTACGGGCAATGAGGAAACGATTTAGCCTTGCCGGAGCCTCTACAGCAAGCTCTAACGTAAAGGTGAACTTGCTCCCTACCTTTTCTTGACTGCTGACTTCGATATAGCCACCCATCATTTCAACTAAGCTCTTAACAATAACGAGTCCAAGACCTGTTCCGCCAAACTTACGATTTGCCGCTGCATCCACTTGAACAAACGGCTTAAACAGCTTATCCAGCTGCACTGTGGAAATGCCCCTACCCGTATCTTCGACAATAAAAGCTATTCGTGCCTGTCCCGAAAATTGATTTTCCAGCAATTTTAGTGTGAGCTTAACATGGCCATGCTCGGTAAATTTAATCGCATTAATACATAGATTAAGAAGAACCTGCTCGATCCTCAATGAATCACCTATAAGCAGCTCAGGCAAATCGCTAGGTGTCTCAATAATGAATTCGAACTGCTGCTTGCCGCCAACGAATACCGTTAGCAGATCTGTAAGTCGATGGATCATTTCAATCGGGTCAAACGAGACCTCATTCAATCGGATCTTACCGGCTTCTGCTTTGGCAAAATCCAGGATATCGTTGATGATCAGCAGAAGCGCTTCCGATGAAGCACGTGTCTTGTTGAGATAATCCTGCTGAACCTCTGTTAGTTCCGTCTTTTGCATAAGTCCGCTCAATCCAATGATTCCAGCTAGCGGTGTGCGAATTTCATGGCTCATCCGAGCGAGGAAACTACTCTTCGCCATATTCGCCTCTTCCGCTTCCCGCTTCGCCAGCTCAAGCTCAGCCTGCGCAATTTTCTGCTCCGTGATATCCCTTGCAATACAGGAGTAGAACATCTCACCCGTCTGATCATCTCGGTGTACGACGAGAATTTTGGATACCGTCACTAGCTCCCCCTGCATCGTTCTTAACCCTGCTTCACTCTCTTGATAGCCAAGCTCCTTCGCATCCTCGATGCCTTCCAGCAGCTCATCAATTGTTTGTCTAGGAAGCAGCATACCAGCGTATTCCCCAGCATCATGGTCCTTGCTTCCCTCCGGGATGCCAAGCAGTGCTCGCCCTGCGGGATTCAAATAGAGCAGCTGCCCCCATTCATTGAAAGAAGCAATCAAATCCTTGGCCGCTCCCATAACCTCCAGCTGTTGATATCGGGCCTTCTCCGCCTGCTTTTGCATCGTATTATCACGAGCCATACCCGTTACACCGATAAATCGTCCCTCTGCATCACGGATCCCATTGGAGCTAAAGAAGACTGGAATACGAGATCCATCCTTACGTTGAAAGTTCCATTCCCGCTCATAGCTGAAATTCTCAACCCGTAAAGCCTTGAAGACAGAATCATCCGGCGGCACATAATAGCCAAGCCGCTGACTTAGCAGCTCCGCTTCTTTTCTCAGATCTTCCGGATCAATAAAGAGTGTACCCGATGCTCGATGAAGAACCTCTTCGGCAGAATAGCCAAGCATCCTCTCTGCTGACTGACTGAAATAAATAACGCGGTATTCCGCATCAAGCACGATATACGCAAACTGGTTCTGATTAATGATCGCATCCATACGGCTGAACGTATCCCCTAATCGAATGCTCATCTCATTCACGGAATGAGACAGCTTTGCGAGCTCATCATGGCCTTTGTGCTCAATCATAAGCGTACCGGTATTAAAGTTCCCCGCTGAGGCCGCTTCAGTAACCACTAGAATTTGCTTGATTCGCTTTACAAGATAACTGGAGTATAAGAAAAACAATAGAATGATTATGAGTTCTGCAGCGATGATCGTTAGTATCGTCCGCCACAGAATAGGAATAAGCGGTCGCTCCATTTCGCGAACAGGAACCTTCAATGCGATATGCCAAGAAGTCCCCTCCACCTTTGCGTGGAATACGAATGATTCGCCTGCTGCTTCCTTCATTTTGCTGTAGCCCTTGTTCTCTGTAAGCATGCCTGCTGTAATAGAATCAGGAAGTTCTCCCGCTGTAAGATAACGCTGCTGCTGAGCATTATTCTCGTTCGGACGCGCTACGATGAGACCATTATCGGTATATAAAAAAGAGGAATCTGCCGATTCCACTTGAAAATTCAAAAAATCGCGATAGAGCCGCTCTGTCAATATAGCGGCCTCAATCGCACCTACAACTTGATCGTATTCATCAAATACAGGAACATCAATAATAAAAATATGCGTTGATCTTCTAATGAACGGATCAGAGACGAACGTTTGTCCACTCATCACAGTGGAGAAGGAAGGTTCTCTGTGAATATCAATGATTGATCCATCGCTAAGTCTGGCAATTCCATCCGGGTCAACAAACCCGATTGTTGTAAAATCCGAGTCTGTACGAGTTGTCTCCTTGGAGAAATAACTCCATCGTTCTTGAGCAGATTTCAACCGTACTTTATCGGTCCGACTCATGATTTCGATTGCAGAGCGGCGAGCAGCTACCCAAGCGGATAAATGATCAGCTGAGTCCTGCACTTTGGTGTACGACTTATCGATAAGAGCATCTATGATCGTCTGCCTAGCGGCCGTATAATTACCATGTCCTACCAAGCACAAAGGAACAGAGGTGATTAGAACAACGAGAAGGAGCACTTTTGTACGAAGCGAAATAGTCCTCAAACGTTTATCCCCCAACAATGGAAAGTTTTACTCCATTATACCGTCCTTTGGAGGTGCTTCATAGATATGCCCTAGTCAATAGAAGCTGAATGCTTCTCTTCCAATCCAATATTGCGTTGTATGTAATAATGCTTGGCACAATATCCCTTACTAATCGCTATCCGCTCACATTTGATCCACTGGCAACTGATTGGATGTCCGGATTGTCGAACCTTGATGAAACAAGGATCACCGTGCCTACGCCAACGTTGATGGTGCATCGAGCACATGCCCTTGGCCTTTGTACTTTTATCACAGCCGTCAATCATGCATATTTTCATTTCTCTTCCCTCTCATGAATAGCTAATCTAGTTCCTCTATACTCAGTATGAGACAAAAGAATGAAACTATAAAGTGCTTTTAACTGTGCCTTTTCGACTAGATTCTAAGGTTTCTGCAACTATATCTACCTTTAGAAGCCCTTCATGTACATAACTTTAAAAAATTAACCAATTGAAACTATTTATTAATTTTTCTATACTCTTAATACAACGGGTACAGACTGAAGAGGTGTGTTTTTTTAAATGACTATTTATGATACAATTTTTCGTGCATTTCAATCTCCAATGGCTATTATCGCAGGTATGGAAGAGAAAATGCGCTTTATCCGCATCAACGATGCTTTTATGAAGCTCGTCGGTTATTCGGAGAAAGAGCTGCTCGTCACATCGCCTATCGTTTTGTTCTCCGCTTGGCATACTCAGATCGGCAGCGGTCACGCTCGAGCTGGTTCCTTTTTACTTCAGCTCAAAATTAATCGATCCCTCCGTATTCGCTTAACCTGGGAGCCTATTGTAAACAAAGAGGAATCGACCTTTCTGCTAATTGGAGAGGACATAACCGCAAAAACATGGATTGAAATGATGGGTAAATCGAGGAAAGTGCTCCTATCCGGGCTAGTCAGCAAAGATAACATCATTGAACGTTATTTGCAAAATGACTTTAACTCGCTGATCGATGATGAGCTTCAGGTCGAAGATCAATCGTTCTTTGATTTCTTGATTGAGGACGATAAGGATCGTCTGAATCGAATTCTTGAACAGGCTGTCCTACGAAAGCAGGCAGATCACTTCGTGGTCCACACAAAGAAACTGGCGAATATGACACAGCTTGAGCTTCATATCACCTTCTGTCCCTTCTATTACGCTGATGGCAGCCTAAAGAATTATGGATTTGTCGTGACAGATATCCAGACCGTCATGGAGCGAGTTGACCCTTCCGTTTCCTTAAAGATTCTCATGGCCCGTAATCATATGACCGCCCAACAATTAGCTGAGGCTACTGGAATATCGCTTCAAACCATCTCCAAGCTTCGCAATAGCAAAATAATCAAGCCTCAGCGATTGACGGCTGAGTTGATCGCCAGCGAGTTAAACGTATCTCCCAAAGATATCTGGCCCCTTCATAGCAGTTGAGATAAATTTCCCATAATAGGAAATATTATCTCTATCCATGAAGGTGTCCAGAGCGTTATGGCCGACTTTGTTGTTCAGGGTGATATATATATCCTTCTATACAAAAAGGGGCAGTACCCTCCATGGAGGGTACTGCCCCTTCGTTATTGTGCCTCTTTTCTAATAAGCTTCAAGGTTCGATCGCTTGCGCTAATCTCTTCTAAGAAGGAGGGTGCATCTTCCGCAAGCCTTACCCATGCTTCCACGCAAACGGGGTCAAAATGAATGCCGCTTCCCTGCCAAATAATAACCATGGCTTCATCGTGTGACATCGCTTGTCGATAAGAGCGTGAGGAGGTTAACGCATCATAGACATCAGAAACGGCTGTGATTCGAGCCAGCAGTGGAATCCGTTCTCCTGCCAGTCGATCCGGGTATCCGGTCCCATCCCATTTCTCGTGATGGGACCGGATAACCGACAGCTCGTCATTCAGAAACCCAAGTCGTTTGCACATATCATAGCCGGAGACCGGATGGAATTCCATAATGTACCGCTCCTCTTGCGTGAGCTTCCCAGGCTTATTAAGAATGGAGTCAGGCACCTTTAGCTTGCCCACATCATGAACGACGCCGCCTAGCGCAATTGCTCTTAGCTGATCCTTACTCAGCTTCATCTCCTCGGCTAGCCGCAGCGCATAAAGCGCAACACGCATATTATGACCAGCCGTATAGGCATCTCTTGCTTCCGTCGCCATAATTAGTGCGCGTACACTCGGTGTGATGCAAGCTTCGAGCCATGATCGGGGATCGGATTGGAATAGAACCTTCAAGGATGAGGTAATGGAACCTTGTGAGAAATATTGACGAATTAGCCCCACAAACATGATGGCCATTGATCCAAGCAGCAGCATATGATACATCCACCAGCTTAGCTTCCAGGTGCTTCCGGTTACCATAATATATTGAGCGACAATGAGCCAACCAAGACTATATACGATTGCCCGCTGGAGTGGAAAGCGAGCACTTTGATTCGAATGCCAATAGCGGTACATCGTCCATAAGCAGACCATGCTGGTCACTGATGCCGCAATCCATTTGTATGGACGATTATTTATCGGCAGCTTGTCCATGATTTCAGGATACATCATAGCTAAGTAGAATAGTGCAGCGAGGACAACAAGCCATCCAGGAATGAGCCAACGCCGCCATTTTGAGAGAAGGGTTACGATTGGATGATCAGAGGAAGCTGCTGATAGGCAGAGCCAACCGACAGCAATCAGTATACTCAATTGTGCTGCAATGCTTGCGATATGCGTATCGTGCATCATAAAGCCTGGGGTCGATATCCCATGCAGTAAAAAAATCCCAGCTAGGGATAGGTACGCCAACGACATAAATTCAACTTTGATATTCCGCAGCCTCTGCCCGGTTATGCCAACCGCAATGGCTACGATCATAGCGAGTGCCGCTATAAAGCTGACAACATAAAAGTGACCGTTAACCGATTTAATCGTAATATCTGCAGCTTGAACCGATCGGAGCGATTCGTAAATGATAATCGGAAGCACCGTCGCCATCAAAGGTCCAATAATAGACCTTCCCTTCCCCTGCATACAAAGCTCCCCCTTCGTCTGTATGAAGCATGAACGACTTGATGTAGTGACCATTGTGATGGACTTGCCACCCTTAGACTATGTGAAATGGGCATGATGTTAGATAGAAAAGAAAATGGCATACGCGCAAAGAATATCCTTCTTTCAACAATATCGGTTACTTCTACAGCAAAATTTAGTAGGATACTGCTGACGGATCAAAAAAAACAACAGGCATTTCATGCTAATAATCCGCATTGAAATGCCTGTTGTTCTTTCTTATTTCAGCTTTAGCGCGGGCCGACCGAAAGGTTGCCAGAGCCCGTATCCACAGCAATTTGAACCCCGCTATTGCCAAAGGTCAGGCTCTCAACATCCTCCCCGTTGGTAGACTTCTGACCGCCATCCCAGTCATTGTTCAAGTTACCTGAGGAGGTATTGAATTTAATCTGTACTGAATCCGGTTGTTTATCGGATAGAATCGTAACATTCCCACTGCTAGCATCGAACGCCATCGACTTCTCCAGCGCTTGAAGCTCCGCTCGAATATCGCCGCTTGATGTATCGGCCTTGAGCTTAGCATCAACGTCAAGCAGCTTGATGTTGCCGCTGCCAACATCAACCGTAACCATGTCTCCCTTGAGGTCTTGAAGGGTAATATTCCCTGACGTGCTCTCTAGCCTCGTTGTTTCGGCAGTAATACCCAATACATCCATGTTACCGCTCGATAGCATCGCAGATAAGGAATGAGTCTTCAGTTGACTCAGCTCTATATTACCCGATGATCCCTCCAATACGATGGAATCTGCAGAAAGCTTCGAGATCTCTATATTTCCACTGCTCGAATTCAGAATAAATGATTGCCATTGCGCCTCCGGAAGCTCAAGCTTAATATCTACATTAAGAATATTGAAGCCAATAGAAAAGCCAATATCATCCTCGTAAGTAAGCTTCGCTGTATCCCCTTCGCGTTCGAGCATGAGATGGAGCTTGCCCTTATATTTTTTGCTAGCTGATCCACTTAATGTAGCTTTAATCTCTGAAGACGAGGTTGGTACGACCTTCACATTCGTACTTCCTAATTCTACATGGATGTTATGAATGCCAGCGGCTTCTAACGATTGCTTCTGCTCCACTTTCTCCGTTCCCAGGCTAAGCCAATTCCCGTCCTTGAAGGTACCAAACATACCAATAATGCCGATTACAAGAAGTATGAGCGCTATTACGATCCAGTTTCTCATCCCTTTTTCACCCTTATCACTCTCGAATTAAATTTCAAGTATTGAAGCGTCATCTTGGCTACGGAACGGGTCAGTACATGCGTGCCTGCTCCAAGAAGCATACCAAGTGCAAGCAGCAAACAAGCCACAAAGCCTCCTTGCGCTATCGTAAATGCATCTCCACTTATCCCTTCATATACCGCAGCGAGGGCGGCTAAACCAAGCGCGAGGGACACGCCCCATAGCGCCAATAGGACACCTAATAATGCAATAAAAGGACCAAGTACAAAGACGAGATTGAAGAACCCTAAGCTTACAGCAGCCAATACCGCCCGAGACACAAGCGTAATGCTGCCCTTCTTATCATCCGCCTGCTCAACGCGATAACCAAGCAGCAGCTCCTTGGCAATAAGGCGCGGATCACCGAGCTCACTGGCCGCTTCCGCTTCCGATCGTCCATGCTCAGCTGCAAGTCGAAAATGCTCCTCATAATCAAACATCCATTCACGACGCAGCTTCTCCGGCACTGGCTTAAGCAGTTCCCACAAGTGATGAAGATATTGGTCTCTAATCATCTCTCTACACCTTCCTTAATAAATTCATCTACAGCGACGGAGAATGTCCGCCATTCGCTTACCAGCTCCATCAGATGAGAGTGGCCGTGCGGGGTTAGCTTGTAATATTTGCGCGGTGGTCCTTCTGTCGATTCCATCAGGTAGGTTGAGAAATAACCTTCCAGCGTCAATCGGTTCAACAGCGGATACACGCTTCCGACTGCTACCTCGAATTTGGCAGACATAGCGACAGCCAGCTCATAGCCATATCGATCCTCCCAAGCGGCAAGAGCCAATACGCACAGGTCCAAAACGCCCTTTTTAAACTGCACATTCATACATATCACCCGCCCCTATGCTGTATCGTCTAGTATTCATCATTGTAGAATAGCTGGTCAAAAAAAATGTTCCTTACCCACTTCAGTTCTGTTAACTATAGTATATAACTCACTATTCAATTATGCAATATACCGGAACCAAAATTTTTTACATTATTTTCTTTTTGCATACAATGGCCTCTCCACTCTCTATAAACTTGGTCTATGAGAGTGTTGAGAGGCCTCGTGATGTTATGAGCTTCTGCCTTTTTGTTCTACAGTCTGATGTCCAGATTCCCACCCAAGTGAGGCTGCACACTGCGCTCCATCATTTGAGTCAGCATTTGCCCTTGGAGCTCGGTATTGTCTAGTGACTTCGCCATAACGGCGAGTCCAGCCGACAGCTGTACATTACTCAAGGCCTGCCCAGATACTCCATTACTGATAGTTGGCACATCCATGTGTAAATCATCCTCCTTCTCTTGCTGTAAGTTGGTTGATACACAATGGGTATCGGCTCTAAGTGTTCTGTACTTTAGAGAAAGAACTCAATATGGTATGCTTGGGCCATAAAGATGCATCTTAGGATGTGTATATCTCTCTTCTTGGAGGCATGATGATGAACCAGAATAATCGTTATGAAGTTCGCAAACACCATGACGTCTTCACCCTTTATACGTTAACGGATACCGCAACCGAATCTTCAGTCACCATATGTCCAGATCGCGGTGCAATTGCCATTAGCTGCAAGCTATACGGCGAGGAACTGTTTTATTTAGACGAAGCCACCTTCATTGATCCTGATGCTAATATCAGAGGGGGCAATCCGATACTATTCCCAATCTGCGGGCAGCTTGTTGAAGGTCGCTTCGAATGGGACGGCGCCGTCTATACGATGCGTAACCATGGTGTTGCTCGCAACCGTTCATGGGATGTCGTATCCACCTCTGAGGATAATGAAGCTTCTGTTACCGTGCGACTGCGCAGCGGGGAAGGAACGCGGATGGAGTATCCTTTTGACTTCGAGCTGTTGTTTACTTATGCCTTAGTGGAGGGTGTCTTACATATCCGCCAAACGTATCACAATCTATCAGAGCGCAGTATGCCTATATATGCGGGCTTTCACCCGTATTTCCGGATTAATGAATCCAAGAACCTTACTTACGGAACAGATGCAACGAGCTACCTCGATTATAATGATAACCAAGTTAAGCCTTTCGAGGGACAATTAGAACTGGACGGACTCAAGGAATCCGTTGCTCTATTAGATACGGCCAGGCGGGATATAACGTTCCCAGGACCAAATGCTGCCGGGGGAATCATTCGCCTAGCTTACAGTGACGAATTTAAGTATGTCGTTTTATGGCAGGTAGATGGCAAACCGTTCGTTTGTGTGGAGCCATGGATGGCCCTTAATAGTGCACTCAATACCAGAGTGGGCTTACCGTTGATCGAGCCCCAGGGCAAGCTTGAAATGGAGCTCTCCATCGGATATACACCTTAATACCGCAGCAAGCTGGCACCTATTGCAATCATTAGGTACCCGTTCAAATTAACGAGCAAGGTGAGGGATTGCGATGGAGCATGGTTCGCTGAGGCAGTTCGGAAACTCGGATTTGCAGTTATCACCACTGGGCCTTGGATGCTGGCAATTCAGCAAAGGCAGCGGAATGGTCGGGAAATTCTGGCCCGTGCTAGACGATGATGTGATTCGTGATATTGTACGGATTAGTCTGGAGGGCGGCATCAACTGGTTTGATACCGCTGAAGTATATGGCGGCGGACAATCGGAGGAAATGCTCGCGGATGCTCTGAATGTGCTCGGTGATGATGCCGCAGGCATTCATGTGGCCACGAAATGGTGGCCGGTTATGCGGAGTTCAGCCAATATACCTAAGACAATCGATGAGCGCTTACGCAGACTAAAGGGTTGGCCGATTGACCTGTACCAAGTTCATCAACCTTACTCCTTCTCATCAGCGACAAGCGAAATGCATGAAATGTCCAAGCTGGTCAAGCTAGGCAAAATCAAGCATGTCGGCGTTAGTAATTTCTCTGCTGCCAAAATGTATGAAGCTGACAAAGCTTTGCGTGAATCCGGTCTGCGGCTTGTATCTAATCAGGTCAAATATAACCTGCTTGATCGTCGCATCGAACGCAATGGCATTATGGAAGCAGCCAAGGAGCTTGGCGTCGCCATTATTGCCTATTCCCCGCTCGAACAAGGTATTCTGAGCGGAAAATTTCATAAGAATCCGGAGCTTATTAAGCACATTCAAGGCCCGCGTAAATGGGCCGGCAGCTTCAAGCCCGAAGGACTCAAGCGAACACAGCCACTAATCAGCCGCCTCGATGAGCTAGCTGTTAAGTATGAAGCTTCGGCAAGCCAAGTGGCGCTCAACTGGCTGATTCACGCGCATGGCGAGACCGTGTTCGCCATTCCCGGCGCCTCCAAGCCGCAGCATGCGCAAGAGAATGTGAAAGCTATGTGCTTCTCGCTTAGCAGCGACGAGATTAGTGAACTTAGAGAGCTGTCCGCAAGCTGTGGACGTTAGAGCTGAAGCTTACGAGAAGAGGGCTGTCCTCCAAGGTGATTCCTTGGGGACAGCCCTCTTATTTCTTATGAATAACTGTGTTTGTTCACTTACACGGGGGATGACCTGCCTCTAAGCTGCGCCTATTCACTCTCACAGACGATGACCTGCCTCGCAAAGCTGCCCTTGCGTACAACGCAGCGGTCTATGATCAGCAGCCCCGCTTGTTCTATAGATGCATCGATTGTTTCCGTTGTGACGACAATGATACGGCGTGCTAACTTGCTTGCACTTACGAGCATTTCCAGCCGTTCATTACTCGTCATAACTGAGCACAAATTATAAGGCAAATCAATAATGGCCGCATCGTAGCGCAGCTCACTTCCTAGCTCCAATGTCCGCATATCAGTTAACTTGACGACATCCGGCATGCCAAAATGAGCAAGGTTGATCCTCGCGCCTTTAAGCGCAAGCGGATTATTATCATAGCCTACTGTATCGATGCCCATAGAGAGCGCTTCGATAACGACCGTCCCAATGCCGCAGCAAGGATCGATCAACTTTATTACGTCAACAGCCTTATCCGCTGCCGCAATATTAACGACTGCCCGGGCCACACGTGTACTAAGCGCCGTTGAGTAGGGCTGCGGCTTCTTATTATGCTTCAGCCACATGGCTGTGCTTTTCTCATACGTCCCGAATAACCATTTATCGCCTGCATAGGCAATGCCGAATAACCGCTCCGGTCTTCGCATCTCGGCTTTACCATGAATCTGCCAGCCCACCTGCCGCTCAACCTCACGTTGGCGATCATAGTCGACACCACCGTCTGTTTCCATGAACACAACTTTGAAAGTCTTTCCTTCTAGAAGAATAGCATGACCTGCTTGCTCCGCAATATTCTCCACATTCTGGCCCTCTATGCTCACCGTCAGCTTCTCTCGGATAAAAGGACTCCGGCTTGGATCGATATTTATCTCACTGCATACACAGCCTTGCTCAGGCTCTGCTCCGAATAAAGCACGCATCTCCATTGCACACAGATCTTCTTCATCTTCGTGGAAGGCGATTGCATAGAGATAGTACGGATTCGTGAAACGGTTATCCTTATTGCTCATTTGCAGCCTCACTCACAGTGCGGTACGTGCGAAACAGGATATTCTGATTATAGTTTCCGAAGCCTTCACCATAGATCGTCAGCCCGCCAACATGCTCCGCATCCTCGGGAACGGCAAACCGAAAAACCCAATCGTTGCGCGTCATCACGATATCATTCAGAGTCACATCCGAGAGACGCTGTCCATCGATAAAGGTGCCCTCTTCCGTTACTCGAATGATTTTGAGCCAGCCATATTGGTTGACGGTCCACCAAGCCGGTGTCAGCATGCCGCGCCCCTCTCCAGAATCCCCTGGACTTGTCCATACGCCAAGTAACGTATCATTCAGATAAAAATGAATATCCGAAGGCCAGTCTGCAAGAATACCAGGGGCTTCTGATCCGATCTCGAAGGAGATCTCAATTTCGCCTAGAGCCTGACCCATTAGCACGTAATTGGGTATCCGGTACTCCACGAAGCCTTTGCCAAACCATAGAATTTGCGCATGCATCCGATCCGGCTCAAGGAAATACCGGGGATCGTCGAATTGTCCGATCAATTGCTCCGTCGTAGAAAGTCCGCAGGTTGGATGCACTTCGAATCGCGTATAATGACCAACGGGAATAGATACCTCTTGATAATCACGCTGCTGCTCTGCTTGCTGCGGGATGGTTAGCTCCACTTTATCGACCGCCAGGGAACAAATTTTATGTGTACCCCCATTGCGCCTCACAAGCTCCGTTGTAATGAGACCGCCCTTCTCCAGCTTCTTCGTATGCATCGTGATGATCGCACTGCTAAGCCCAAGAGCCGCAGCTAAATCCTTCACATTCATCGGCTGCTTCGACAGCAGCTCCAGAATATGCAGACGTACATCGCTTGCCAATGCTTCATATAAAGGGAGCCACTTCCGCTCCGTGTTCGCTCGCAGCATTATTTTCACACTCCGAATATCAGGTTGATTAAGATATATATTAATTCAATTCAGAGCAAAAGAAAAACTTGAAATCCCTTTCACAATCGTGTTAAATAGGATTTAACACGATGCTCTAATTTGTTAATTGATTAATATATTTATTAATTTAATCATGAGGTGAGGGAATATGTCAACCAAAGCGAAGATGATTGTGGATAAAGATTTTACAATTGGTGAAGTGGATAAGCGGATTTACGGCTCCTTTATTGAGCATTTGGGGCGCGCGGTTTACGGCGGTATTTATGAGCCAGAGCATCCTGAGGCGGATGAGCAGGGCTTCCGCAGCGATGTTATTGAGCTTGTAAAAGGCTTGGATGTGCCGATTGTCCGTTACCCTGGCGGTAACTTTGTATCTGGCTACAATTGGGAGGATGGCGTGGGTCCACTCGCTCAGCGGCCAAGGCGGCTAGAGCTGGCATGGAGAACCATTGAGCCTAATCTGTTCGGATTCAACGAATTTATCGATTGGTGCCGCAAGACTGGTACCGAGGCCATGATGGCGGTCAACCTGGGCACGCGCGGACCAGAAGAAGCTCGCCAGCTCTTAGAATATTCCAATCATCCATCTGGTACGTATTGGAGTGATCTCCGTATTCAGCATGGCTATAAGCAGCCGCACAATATCAAAACCTGGTGTCTGGGCAATGAAATGGACGGTCCTTGGCAAATTGGTGCAAAAACTGCAACCGAGTATGGCCGTATCGCTGCCGAAACTGCTAAAGTCATGAAATGGGTCGACTCGACGATCGAGCTTGTTGCCTGCGGAAGCTCCAGCATCGGCATGCCGACATTCCCGGAGTGGGAATCCACCGTGCTTGATTTGTCCTATAATGAAGTGGATTATATCTCGCTTCACACTTATTATGGCAATCGCGATAGCGACACGCCTAACTTTCTTGCGCAATCGATGGGAATGGACTCTTTTATCCATACCGTTATCGCCACATGTGACTATATCCAAGCTAAGAAACGCAGCAAGAAGAAAATCAATCTCTCCTTCGACGAGTGGAATGTCTGGTATCATTCCAATGAGGCCGATTCCAAAATCGATCCATGGTCGATTGCTCCACCGCAATTGGAGGATATCTATAATCACGAGGACGCACTGCTTGTTGGCAGTATGCTAATCAGTATGCTCAAACGTGCGGATCGGGTGAAAATGGCTTGCATCGCGCAGTTGGTCAACGTTATTGCACCGATCATGACCGCGAATGGCGGCGCTGCGTGGAAGCAGACGATCTACTTCCCATATATGCATACGAGTATCTTCGGCCGTGGAACAGCACTTGTACCGCTTGTAACGTCTCCCAAATACGATTCAAAGGATTTCACGGATGTGCCTTATCTGGATGCCATAGCCGTACTTAGCGAGAACCAGGAAGAGGTTACTGTCTTTGCGGTCAACCGTCACCTGAGCGAAACACTGCCTTTCGAGATCGACCTTCGCAGCTTTGGCTCCTGCCGCATCATCGAGCATATCGTACTGGAGCATGATGATCTGAAGGCTGCCAATACAATCGATGTGCCGGATCGCGTTACTCCGCATACAGGCGGCAATGCAGCGGCGGATGGCAGCAAGGTTGAGGCTCTGCTTGGCGAAGCTTCTTGGAACGTTATTCGTTTGAAGCTGGTTTAATCGGTGGATGATGCAAATTGAAAGACGGTAAAGGCTGCTGGCAAAAAGATGCCGGCAGCCCTTTAGAGCTTCTATGTCCAATACATTTTATTACCCTAAAATCTGAAGTGTTTCTTTAAATGAAAAAGCTCTAATAATATTCAATGGTCCACGTTCATATATGACCAAGTGCGGTATGTCCAGTTTTCATTAAAAAAGGATACTACACTTTTTTATTAATTATTTATTAGGAAAGTTGTTTTGTGGGACTAGACATGTAGTTTCTCATTAAAATAAATACTAGACTCAATATCAAGAATAGGAATCCACCTAATACCAAATATTGTGTACCCATTCCTGAAATAAAAAATCCACCTACAGACGTCCCGGCTGTTACCCCTAAGTTAGCAGATGTTAAAAACAATCCATTTGAGAATTCAGGAGCTTCTGGAGCTGCAGTCATAATCCAATATTGACCAATATTATTTCCTAAAGCCACTACTATCCCAAAAACAAAAAGAATGAAAGCCATAGGCCCAGTGAACTGTCCCATTAAGAATAATATGATGTAAACTGCTCCCAATACGAATGGAAAAGATGCTACAGATTTTAAAGCATTTCTAATAAGCAACTTCCCTGCGACGATGTTTCCTATTATACTTGCCCCGCCGAATATGAATAACATTAAACTAATTGTTTTCCCAGGTACATGCGTAATGGTTTCAAGATACTCAGCAAGGTAACTACTAACTCCATACATCGCTGCATTTATAAAAATAACAGCAACAATGGATAGCCAAGTAATTGATTTTTTTAAGACACTTAATTGAGATCCATAAGAGAGTCTTTCCTTAACTGGCATAGATGGTACAAATAAAAACAAAGCAAAGAATGCTATCGCATTTACGATCGTATAAAATAACATGGCCATTTCGATCGAAGTTGTACTAGCAATAAAACTTGAGACTGGTGCACCAAGTACCAACCCCCCCGTTACTCCCATAAATACTTTGGAAGTAGCTTTTGGAGCTTCTTCCTTGCTAACTGAGGCAGCTGCGGCTGTCAAAGCTATTGTGACGTAAACAGGAT
The DNA here is from genome assembly GCF_003945345.1 of Paenibacillus baekrokdamisoli. Classification (GTDB taxonomy): domain Bacteria; phylum Bacillota; class Bacilli; order Paenibacillales; family Paenibacillaceae; genus Paenibacillus_Z; species Paenibacillus_Z baekrokdamisoli. The sequence goes on from NZ_AP019308.1 coordinate 4,644,274, forward strand.
GTAAAAAGGCTGGAATCACACGGGCAATTAATAAAATGGTAAAGTTTGAAGCAAATATGGAGACAATGTTACCCAGAACGAAAACACCTAGTACAAGTAACATTGCCTTCTTGCGATTTATGCCCGAAAACAATAACGGCATAGTGGGTCCAGATATTGCAACAGCAAGTGCAAAGAGACTCACTAGCAACCCTGCTTTGGATATACTGACATGAAAGTGATCAGCAATTATAGGCAATATCCCAACGATACCCATTTCAGTATTTAAGATGCCGAAAACCCCTATGGTCAATATTATTATAAATAAATGATTTCTTTTATCCATAAAAATCTTCTCCTACCTCATGTATTCAGCAAATCCTCCATCTTTAGGTTCTCCTAATGTATATATTTTATTTGGTGCAAAATCTCCGATCGTTTTCTGGGCGCCAGTAAGTTCTTTTTCTTATTCATCCTTTCTTCTTTATTTTCTAAGACAAAGCAATAATAACGTTTAAAGTCGACTTTAAGTCAAGAAACATTCATAAATTAATTTCAGGATTTTTTTAGAATTATTTCCGATGAATAAGAAGGTATTGGAGGAGGAGTATCTAAAGAGGATTCAAAGTTACTTGAGGAAGTTGGTAAACAACGTACTGAGGAAGCTAAGGGTAAGGAACAAGAGGTCAACCTGTTTACTTATACGATAAAGATGAATTTGTAGATCCTGCTGTGAACAAACAGACAGTTCCTTTAAAAAGTATCTATAATTTGTATAAACTTAAGAAAATAGCCGTTTCCCAAGATTGATAGGAAGACGGCTTTTTTACAACAACAAAAATCTTATTAAGGTAAGTTTTTAATTAAGCTTTAAATGATATGTTTTCTTTTTCTTTGTGGTACTTCTTTTCTAATTCATCGTAGTACTCTATTTTCGTTTCAATTTTTATAAAAGCATTATCCAAGTCTCTTTGTTTCTCCATCATTTTCTCTTTATGTTTTTCAAATATCTGTTTGCGTTCCGCGGATGTGCTGTCTCCTTCTTTTGTTAATTCTACGATCGAACGTAATTCTGAAAGAGGTATATCAGTTTTCCGTAAACATACAATAAGCTCTAACCATAATAAATCTGTTTCGTCAAAAATACGATTTCCATTTTCATCTCTTTTAATAAAAGGTAGAAGACCCTCTTGTTCATAATATCGGAGTGTATGTGTAGGCAAACCTACCTTTTCAGCTGCTTCTTTTATATAAAATTCCATTGTATCCTCCATAATTTTTTTACTATTTTGTTCACTTTATCCCAACTTAATCTTTTAAGGACACTATATGATTGGCTTATGGTTTCTAATAAACTGCCTCTCCTCATGAAATATAGAGAAGAACAGATAGCTTAGAGTCCTTAATCCTTTATTTCCTCTCTATATCCCTTTACTGTGATCTATATCTTTCGTTTTATTATAGACCTAAAAGTGCACTATAATGCAACTCGTAATGTTTAATTAAAGGAGCATTAGAAAACACACTACACGTTTTATAATAAAACCCCTTGCTTTAAAGTCTACTTTAAGGATTAAGCTATTCGTGTAACTTGTGATGTTACTTCTTCAGTGAACTTATGATTTTTACAAAAAAGAAAGGATTGTGTTATCAATTATGTGCAATAATCATAAAAACATGACTACGACACGTGTTCTAAGTGTCCCAAGTGCAAAAGCGCCATTTGAAAAGACCACTATTGAGCGGAGAGAATTACGGCCACACGATATCTTAATAGATATTAAGTTTAGTGGCATTTGCCACTCTGATATTCACAGTGCATTTGGTGAATGGGGCGGTGGAATCTTCCCAATGGTTCCTGGTCACGAAATTGCCGGAGTCGTAGAAGCAGTAGGAACAGAAGTAACCAAATATGTCGTTGGTGACCGCGTTGGCGTTGGCTGCTTTGTTGACTCCTGCGGAGAATGCGAATACTGCCTCAGTGGTGAGGAGGAGCAATATTGTATGAAAGGTGTTATTAACACATATAACGGTCTAGACTACGATGGTAATCCAACATACGGTGGATATAGCCAAAAAATCGTTGTAACGGAAGGGTTCGTTGTCCGTATCCCAGACGGTTTGGATATGGATGTGGCAAGCCCACTATTATGTGCAGGCATTACCACATTCTCTCCCTTGAAACACTGGAACGCTGGCCCAGGTAAGAAGGTTGCCATTGTGGGAATGGGAGGACTTGGCCACGTAGCGATCCAATTTGCACATGCTATGGGTGCTGAAGTAACAGTATTGAGTCGCTCTAATAATAAGAAAGAGAAAGCATTGGAATTTGGCGCAGATCATTACTTTGCGACAAGTGATCCCGCTACATTTACCGAATTAGCAGGTCGTTTTGATCTGATCTTAAACACTGTGTCTGCAAATCTGGATGTTGATGCGTATTTATCACTGCTTCGCATTGATGGGACACTTGTAAATGTTGGTGCACCAGCTGAACCAGATAAGTATCAAGTATTTTCATTAATTATGGGTCGTCGCAGCATTGCAGGTTCACTCGTTGGTGGAATTCGCGAAACCCAGGAAATGCTCGATTTCGCAGCTGAACACGCCATTGCCCCTATGATTGAAGTGATCCGTGCTGATCAAGTCGACGAAGCGTATGAACGTGTCCTCAAAAGTGATGTGCGTTATCGATTCGTTATTGACATCTCTACTTTATAACTCGCAAAGATGCTTTCTACCATCTTTAACCGGATCTGATGAAAAATAGAAAGAAAAGGCGTCTATACCAAATCTATCACGCTATTAGCAGAAAAAAAGATGGGGCGCCTCCAGGGAAAACTAATCCCTAAAGACTGCCCCATCCTGTTCGCGCCATTTACTGAATCTTCGCCCCATACGACCGTGCGAAATCCACGGCCTGTATCGCATCAATACGAACATCCTTCATGTCGAATGATTTGAAATCAATACCGCCAAGAACTGCCCCCCTCAGATCCGCACCTTTAAGGTGGGCATTCCCGAGCCGGGCACGAGTTAAATCGGCATCCCGCAGATCAGCCTTTTCCAGCTTGCACTGGGATAGATCCGCCTCCACGAAGGCAATGCCGCGCAGCGACTGCTTCGTCAAATTCGAATTACGTAAATTTGTGTAGGACCAATCTCCTTTTATAAGGGTGATCCCATCCAAGTTAGCCGCTGCAAAGTCAGAACCGATCATTTTGCATTCTTCGAATTTGGAGACAAATAAGTTCGCATTGGCAAATTGGCAATTGGTGAAGGCCGAACGCGTATGAATGGACGCATTCATTTGCGCTCCCGAGAAATCACAATCAATAAACTGACAGCCCGTCGTTCCGATCTCCTCTAAGCGAGCAGCCCGGAACCGGCAGCGTGTAAATGTGCAATGGCTGAAATCATATTCGCTAAATACGCCATTCGAAAAATCAACATCGACAAAATCCCGATCCGTATATTCACTCATACAAGTACGCAAGCCCCTGACTCTTATAAATTGGAATTCTGCCGTTATTATAGCAAACTTCCAGCCTACTTCGCCAAGGAACTCTCTCATGCCGCTTGCAGCAGTAAACTAAACTTGACGCCCTCTGGCGTATTGGCAATGCCGTATTCAGCGCCATGCGCATCCAGCACCTTGCTTACAATGTATAGGCCCAGACCACTGCCGCCGGTCGTACGGCTGCGAGATTGCTCCACTCGATAGAACGGATCGAATAATCGTGTTAGCTTGGCTTCATCCAGCTGTACGCCCGTATTCAATACCTCAAGCTTATAGAGTCGCTGAACAAGAGCAAACTCTTCTCCCACGCTGGATTGGCGAATTTCCGCAAGCTTGATGGTAACCCGCTCCCCCTCACCAGAATATTGCACAGCATTGCATACAATATTAGCGACAGCTTTAGCCATCAGCCGTTCATCCGCAACGATGAAGGCTTCAGTTGGCAGAGAGCTTTCAATCTGCATACTCTTCACATCGGCCAAATAGCTCATGCTCTCAATAGATTCACGTACGAGTTCTGCTAGATCAACCTCACGCATAAGCGGCAGGAAATCTCGACTCTCAAGCTTAGATAAGTCCAAAATCTCATGCACCAGCTTATCCATATCGCGCATGATCTTATACGATTGGCGTAGATATGTGTCACGGTCACGGTAGATGCCAATATTACCGATCATCGCCTCTAATTGACCACTGACCGCCGTTATCGGCGTCTTCAGCTCATGGGAGATCGTCGCAACGAACTCGCGGCGCTTCGCTTCCTGCTCCCGTTCTCGCACAATATCGTCCTTAAGCTGCGCATTGGCATTCTGCAGTTCTGCCATCGTGGCTTGCAAATTACTGGCTAGCTTGCTCAAATTCTGCGACAACTCGCCTATCTCGTCACTAGACTTCAGCGGTGCTTCAGGCATGTCAAAGTCTAATGTCGCAAGCCGCCGCGCCACATTATTCAATCCAATCAATGGACGCGCAATCAACCGCGAATAAATCGCTGCCCCTCCAATAGCAATGAGAAGAATGGCAATCAGCATGTACGGCAGGAATCGCAAGATCACTTCTGACGCCTCATCGATAGGCTGCAGCGGCGCATCTATGGATAAAGTGAACGCCTCATTGCTCTCAGCAAAATGAATCGTCCGCTCTACACTCAGCATATGATTCTTGCGGTCTAAACCCCCGCGTCCCTCATTCGTTCGACCAGAAATAATTTGCCTTCGGATACCCGGGAATCCTCCGTCGCCAATTAGCCCATTATTAAATCGCATGAAATTCGGTGAGATATCATATACCCATCCATTCTTGTCACGCAGGTTGAGCCACGCATTATGCTCTTGACCGAATTGCGACATCAGCGGCAAAGCTTCTTTGGCCGGCTTGCCGTCTATCGCTTTAATCAGTTCATTAACGCCAGTCTCCAGCCTCGACTGCTTAATATTCTTATAGTAACCAGGCAGCATAAAATACAGCGTTAAATAAATAAGTAAGGCCGAGACGACTAACAGAATCGTCGTAATGATGAAGATTTTGAATGTAATACCGCGGCGCCTCATCCTTCTACGCCTACCATTTCATTCTCCAAGGCATAACCGACTCCCTTAACCGTTCGGATAATGGGAATGCCTAGCTTTTTACGAATATTCTTAATATGCGCATCTACGATTCGCGAATCGCCAAAGTAATCATAGCCCCATACTTTATCAAGCAGCATGTCCCTTGTCATAATGCGACCGGCATTGCTGAGCAGTGTTTGCAAAATATCAAATTCCTTCGTGGTCGTCTCTATGAAGCGCCCTTCGACGTATACCTTGTAAGCATCTACATCCAGTCGAAGCCGATCGTCGAAGGGCAGCTCGCCTGATTGCACATGCTTCGTCCGTCTGAGCACTGCTTCTACCCGCTTAATGAGCACCTGAAAGGAGAATGGCTTGGTTACGTAATCATCGGCTTCCTCTTCGAACGCACGCAGCTGATCCTTCTCTTCACTAAGTGCAGTCATCACGATAACAGGTGTCTCTGACTTCTCCCGAATCATTCGGCAGATCGAATAACCGTCCAGTGAAGGCAGCATTAAATCAAGAATAACAAGGTCATAGGGCTGCTGCTGAAACAGGTTCCAGCCTTCAAGACCATCGCTAGCTGCATCCACCTCATATTGCTGGGCTCGGAGAAATTCACTGATTAGCTCTTGAATATAATGATCGTCTTCCACGACGAGAATCTTAGCCGGCATGCCGTAGCCTCCCTATTATATTAGGATAAGATCATCTTAACGCAGCAGTATGAAAATAGGATGAATACATACTGAAAGAGGGATGAATAATGAATGCCATCGATTAAACAACACGATATGTAGACAATATTCAAGAAAATAGTTAAAATGAGCGTTAAACAGACTTGTTCGACTAACAGATTAAGAGTAATTTTCGCAATTTGCTTACGCTTTGAATAGATGAATAACAAGGAGGATGAATGGCCTATGCCTTCTCCGCAGGAAATGCCGATAACCAAACTTGATGCTACAGATCGCAAAATCATTGCAATGCTTCATGAAAACAGTCGTATCTCTTATACCGATCTAGCCAAGGAAATCGGTCTTTCAAGAGTTTCCGTACAAGCAAGAGTAAACGCTCTTATGGAGGAAGGAGTCATCGAGAGATTCACGATCGTTATCAATCCAGAGAGGGTAGGAATCTCTGTCTCCGCTTTTTTCAACGTCGAAGTGGAACCTCAATTCCTGCACGACGTTGCGGACCAACTAGCCATGGAGCCCCCAATTTCGAGCCTGTACCATATGACAGGGCCAACCAAACTCCATATGCACGGGTTGTTCGCCGACAATCAAGAGATGCAGGATTTCCTCAAGAATAAGCTGTATGTCCTGCCGGGAATTATGAGCGTTGATACGCAGGTTCTTATTAACCGCTTCAAAAGTCGTATGGGAATGCGCTTGTAAAACATACGAATAATAACGAAAGTTTTAACCGCTTTATGAGTTCCAAGTAAAACCAATAGGGTACCCACGATTTTTACGTGAGTACCCTATTGGTTTTCGATGCGCCAACCCCGAGCAAACCCCTTGCTGCTACTATACAACTCGGTCTTTCACGATATTTATGCCCAGTGCCCTTTGCGTTCCGCCCGCTTTAGGGATGGGATCTACCGTATCCGTTTACTTAAGGCTGGTTCTGATCCACAAGCTTTTGCTGCGCCATACGTATCAGCTCCTTGACCATAGCTCCACCGATCTGTCCGCCGATTTTCCCCGCCGACTCGGTCGTTAAGTCACCATTAAATCCAGGTTCCAACGGTATCCCCAGCGACTTTGCCACCTCATATTTCACATCATCGGGTCGATTCGAATTTACTGCATAACCTTCACGCCGCATCACATCAGCTTTGAATGCACTCATCTGAGCTTCCGCACCCGGAACTATAAGCCTTCTCCGACCTCTTCGCGCCATCGTTAACCGCCTCCTTGGTCATCTTTACTTGTTACCTTGTCCCAAGGTGCAGGTACATATGCGATTAAACGAATATTTCGTAAATGCCGATTGCGATCAGAAGCATGCCGCCAATTGTATTCGCATATTTGCCAAACCAAGTTTGTGCAAGCTTGAAGCCAATTCGAGCTCCAAGAGCAATCGTAAGAAAAGAAAACAAGCCGATGGATAAAGTCGTAGCAAGCGGAGACAATTGGGTGACACCCGCACCAAATCCGCTTGCGAGACAATTAATGGACAAAGCGAATCCAAGCGCTAACGATTCCCGCCACGAAATCATATTATTGCCGTCTTTATCCGCCTTCTCCGGATGACGAATAAGAGCGCTCGGTCCCTCTCCTTCGTTTAAATCCCGGGAAGCATCCCCGTTCGCCAGATTCTGCTGTCTTCTATCGGAATAGATACTCCACAACCCAATGAGGACAACCAGTATCCCCCCGCACATATTCGCAGTTTTTACCGGGATAACTGCCGCGATCGCCTGCCCCGATACTAAGGATAGATAGGCAGCTATCATCGATAAGATGGCAATGATGACATTAGATAAAACGGGTATTCTTGTGGATCTCGTGCCAAATGACATCCCAATCCCCAAATTGTCCAGATTCGCAGCCAAACCAATTCCGATAATCGAAAGCCAATGCATGCTTATATCCCTCCTGATCAATCGCAGGTGAACTATAAGATATGCAAGAGCCCAGTTATGTTGAAACACTTTTCAATGAATTCATGCAATGTTCACAACCCGACTACAAGGAAGAGGTCTTGTTCCCACCTTGAGCTTCAATGTCCATATTGCCTTTACGCTTCAATTTGTTCCAGCCGACAGCCATTCCTTTTACAGCAGCAAGCAGGGATTTGATAATCACATACGTCATGAACTGTCGATAAACGATACGCTGTAGGAACAGAGAAGCCAAAGGCTTCAGACTCACCTTCTCTAGGCGGAACGCGAATATCGCAACCAGCAAATCTAGAAGAAAAAATCCAGCATAATAGCCGCACGCCTTACCGGCACTGCTTGTGAACAAGGAGCATACAAACAAAATATCGATAATTGGAGATATCGTTTGGTATACATATTGAAAGAGCCACATATTCGGAAGACCAATATACCCAAGTGTCTTATGCTTCGGATTGAGAAGTGCTTTCCGGTGCTTCCACAGACATTGCAATGTGCCATACGTCCAGCGGTAACGCTGCTTAATGAAGCTTCTTACATCATCTGGCGCTTCCGTATAGGCATAGGCCCGCTCTTCATAACCTATCGTGAAGCCTAATCGGAGCAAGGATAATGTAAGATCTGTATCCTCGGCAAGTGTATCTTCTTTATAGTAGCCAGCCTGCTCGATCATCGTTTTTCTCCATGCGCCAATCGCTCCAGGCACAACGGTAATGCAGTTCAGTCGATCGAAGGCACGTCGCTCCAGATTAAAGCCGGTTACATATTCAATATGCTGCCAGCTGGTCAATATATTCCTCACATTACCGACCTTCACATTACCCGATACAGCGGCCATATTATCATCACGGAAGTGACGAATGAGCAGTGAAATAGCATCAGGCGCGATAAGCGTATCTGCATCCAATGCAACAATAAAGTCTCCTTGAGATACCTTGAAGCCCATATTGACAGCTGAGGCCTTGCCCCCATTGGACTTCGTAATCAGACGGACATCCTTCCGATCACCGAAAGCTTCGCGTATGACCTCCTTCGTCTGATCAGTCGATCCATCATCAACGATAACAATCTCCAAGTTCGGGTAATCACTTTGCAGGATCGAACGAACCGTTTGCACAATCACCTTCTCTTCGTTATAAGCGGCAAGAACGACGCTAACCGGTGGCTTGAAATTGTCCTGAGGATCTGCGGGCCGATAGCTTTTCTTGTGCCGCCAAGCCAGAAGAGCGAGGCATGCAACACGGATGACACCGATCGCAATCGCGGTGCCCAGTAAGATTTGGAGCAGTGTGCTCCAATCCATCAGAGCGTTAAATACCGCGCGATCATAGACCAAGAGCGGACTATCGCTCGCGCTAACGACGGGCATCGTCTCCCCACGCGTCTTGCCGATTAATTGGCTCAGCGTCGTGAACGTATATCCTTTACTCTTGATCTGTTCAATTATCTTTGGCAGTGCTTTTACTGTCTGCTCCCGATTACCTCCTGCATCATGCAGAAGAATAACATTACCCTGCGGAAGCCGATCCATTACTCTGCGCACAATCTCATCCGCCGGAGGCTTCGCCCAATCCTCCGGATCGATAAGCTCTCCAACCATTGTGTAGCCCATCTCTTGGCCGCGGAGAATAGGCAGCAGCTCCGCTGGCGTAGACGGCTCTGCATCCGCCACATAAGGCGGTCGGAAGAAGGTCATAGAATGGCCTGTAATTTCTTGAATCAGCCGCTGCGTCGCATTGAGCTCCATCCTGGTCTGGAAGAGCGAGATCGCCGCTACGTCAGGATGGGTAAACGTATGATTACCAAGCTCATGCCCCTCCTTATACAACTGCTGAATGAGCTCGGGATGCATCTCTGCATTCTCTCCGACGACAAAAAAGGATGCTTTTATCCCATAACGCTTCAGAATTTGCAGGATCTGCGGTGTGTATTGTCCACTTGGTCCATCATCGAAAGTAAGGACAACCTGCTTCCCTTTAGGCTTCCCGTATCGTTCAACAACATAGGGCAGGGGATAGGTTAGGTAGGATTCATCCGCAATCCCGTTTTCATCAGTCGTTAGCGTGCGCTTCCCCACACTTGCCGCAGAGGTGATGCGAAGGATCTCTCCGGCACCCAAATAACGAACCGATTCGAGGCTATTGACCTCACTGATCTCGTTCACCTTGGCAGCAGGATGATTCAGCAGCTTCCATATGGAAGGGTCCTCTGACCCCAGCCGCCATACCGCCACGCCTTTGAAATCATTATCTCGGACGACCTTAATCTGATTGTACAAAGTAGCAGCATCCAGAAACCAGACGATATGCGAATCATTATTATCCTTGTAGCGCATATAAGGGTTCCCACTCTCGTCATCCCATTGCATGATCAGATGAGATTGCTGAGCCATATCCATAATATCGCCGAACGTTACTGCTTCCGCAGGCTGGTGATCATTCTCTACCCAATCGTAGCCGTAATTCCCCATGCTGACGATGATCTTATCTGGCGGTATGTCCAGTTGATCGAGCGTCTGTTCAAACCAATTTTGCGAGGCCACAGGACCGGCGGGTCCATCTCCACTATGCTCGTCATACATCATAACGATAAGACGATCCGCTACTTTAGCTAATGCCCCGTAATCAAAAGCATTATCATCTGCCGGCACATCCTCTGTAACCTGAAGACCGTGTGCATGGAACGTATTTGATAACACGGTTATGAAGGCGGTTAGCAAATCCTGATCCTGCTTGTCTATATTCTCAAAATCGATATTAATGCCCGCTTCGCCTTGGCTCTCCACTTGGTTGTACAGCAATTGGGTTAATTGCTTAACTTTATCCGGATCAGCCAGCAATTGGTGCACAAGTGCCCCATCCCACTTGTTATTTACATAGTTGCTAAGGATCGGCTCAATCTTCAAATTCCTCGCCTTGGCGATTTGAACGACATCGCTATCCGTTTGATCATTGATCGTCAGATCCTTTTTCAAAAAGTACCACTCTGGCAGCAGCGTCGTTAGCGATTTATCATTTTGAAGCAGTGATTCCTTGCTTTTGTCGTCCCAATTCACATAGAAGCCGTATACTTCCTCCTCATGCGGCTGTGCCACTTCAGTTACTCTATGATGGCGGCGATAATCGAGCTGGAAAGTAGGATGTTCCTTGTCTTCCTGCCTTAGCTGATGTTCCAGCGTTGATTCACTAAGCTTCTCAGCAATCGGGCTCAATCGATGAAGAAGATTCCGATCTGAATTGAGACTCAGTTGTGGAAGAAATGGGTTAACCCCGATACTAACGCCAAATACGGCGAGAATGAGGATCGTAAAGCTGACAAAGGCAATGAAGAGACGCTTAGTGAGCAGCCAACGGCGTTTATTCTCATCTTGAAAAACATAATCTCTCTTGCCTAAATTTTGAGCTAAAGGAAGATTGAAGATCAATAGGAAAAGGGGAAACGATAACAGAGCCAGCACGATTCCTGTTATTGTGTTCCCCAGAAAGTGTGATCTTCCATGGAAGTTCATATAACTGCCAAGATGCTGTCCAGTTAAAAAGGAGAAGAGATGAAGGAACGGGAATAGGAATGTAATCGACATCCCCAGCACGATAGCAGGCAGATTCAGACGAAATAACGCTGAAATGAGCAGTATAGCGACAAAGCGAAAGTCATAAAGCGGAAGCAAACCGATGAACAGACCGACAGAGCCGGCCGCAGCGCCCCGCAGCGCCGTAACAGGGGAAAATAAAGAAGCGAGCAGTCTTCTACTTGTCTTTCTAATCACATCATGCACGCTCCCCGCTCCATAAAAAATCAATTTCCTCCAATATAGCAAACTGGAGCGGTAGAAGAAGTTACAAGAAAGTTACAAGGCAGCTTCCAACGAGATGCCAAAATCTTCAAGGCTTATAAAAAACTGCTTATCGGATTGTAAGAGCCTAATCAAACCAACCCTTTTTCCTGAACCACATGAACATTCCCACACCCAAAAGAGCCATTACGCCCAGCACGATATAGTAGCCAGAGTACCAGTTAAGCTCAGGCATGTTCTTGAAATTCATTCCATATAAGCCAGCAATGAACGTCAGCGGCATGAAGATCGTCGTAATGACCGTCAATGTCTTCATGATGGTATTCATTCGATTCGAATTTAGCGACATGTAATGATCACGCATATCTGAGGTCATATCCCGGTTGGAATCGACAATCTCTGAGAGCTTCAGTAGATGATCATGAATGTCCGTGAAGAATGGCATATATTTATGTAATCCATCAATTCGCTGCGTATTCAAGATACGATAGAGCAAATCTCGCATGGGCACAATTGTTTTGCGCAGCTTGTGCAGCTTGTTTCGAATATCAAACACTTCGCTAAGCTTGTCTTGTACAACCTCATTATGGCTACCTGTCTCCAAGTCAAGGAGCTGGTCCTCAATGGCTTGAACAGTCGGAAAATAATAGTCGACCAGCTCATCCATAACTACATAAGCGGCATGTAAATTCCCGTGAATTTCAAAATGAGGCTTCAGCAGCACCTTCTTCCACGCCTGATCGATTTCCGTATGCGGTTTGGCATGATAAGTGACAATGAAGTTGTGACCAATAAACAAGTCAATTTCATCCGTTTGCAATGTTTTTTGATCAAGCGCATGCAGGACTAAGAAATGAACATCCGCTTCGTAATGATCCATCTTCGGCCTTTGGAGATACATGAGACAATCTTCAATCGCCAGCGGGTGAAAATGAAAATGGCTATCCAGCAGCTTCGATTCTTCTGCAGTCGGTTGGCAGAAATCCACCCAGAACCACTTGATGTTTGCTGCTTGGTCGAGCTGCTCGAGCGTTTTATTTTCGATGACCTGATGGTCCTTAGTAATCATTAATGTACGAATCATAGCTTGTTCCCCATCCCGATGCTCATTTGATCCATTGTAGCATGTACAATTTTGCCAGAGCAATTGGGCCTTCGAACCTAGCGGAACACCCGCGCTTCAGAATTTACTAATGTTAACGATAGATATTCGAAATAACAACAAATAAACCATCAGCCCATGCTAATGGTTTATTCCGTAAATAATTTATGAGATAAAGAAGGCTCAACACTAAAATAAGGGCTTGATAAATTCGAATCATGGTGCGTAGAAGGTCGCTGCGCGGACAGATCATTCTTACGATCGCTGTTGCCTCCCTATTTCTTGATTCTATCCCTTAGGGGTAGAAATAAGGAGACAAAGGCGAACGCTAGCGCTTCTTCAGAACGATTCCGTCCGCTTCGCTGGGTACTTCGTGTTGGAAAGCACTGATTATGGATTAGAGCATAAAGAAAGGACATTATATAAGCTTCGGCTGACCTGTAACCCCGATAACCTTTCCCTTAACATTAATCAAAGGAAGCGAGCCGAACGTCTGACTATCTATGCTGCGTCCCATGCTGTCACCAAGAATATAGATATGGCCTTGAGGTATCGTAATTTCATTCATCGAGGTGTTGAAATATTCGGTCATCCCCTCTACACATTCCTTAGGGCAGCTGCTCTCCGTGCTATTTGCAAAGAACGTCTTCTCATCCTGTCCCCACATCAGAACTCTGCCGTAATAAGTATCGAGCTTCTTATCATTGATATAGATTTGACCTTTTTTGATGCCGATCTTCTCTCCAGGCAACGCGATCACGCGAGCAACTGACGTCTCTGGAGGATTAATATGGTTATTAATATTCAAGTCAATTGGAGGCATGCGAAAAAGAATGACATCGCCTCGTTTAAGCCGCTGCGATTTATAAACATCCATATCGATAACAAGCGAGCCGACGATACCCGTCGAATAATCACTCTGCTTACCCGCCATCCCATCGTTATAATAATCATAAATTAACTTCCCACTCGTCGTGGCTGCCTTTTCTAACGTTAATGGAGTGTAGGAATCCGTAATCGTCTCTTCCTTGAAAACCATCAACCACAAGACAATGACTGCGACAATGACTGCGACAATGATGCCGATTATAACGACCGCAGAGGATCGAAAAAACTTCGCTTTATTCATCGCTTCATCCCCTTTGTAGATGACATCCACCACTGGTGAAACTCACCACACCGTTCTCAGCGGTATATGAAAGTGAAACTCACTACTCCGTTCTCAGCGGTATATGAAGGTGAAACTCACCACACCGTTCTCAGCGGTAAATGAAGGTGAAACTCACCACTCCGTTCTCAGCGGTAAATGAAGGTGAAACTTACTACACCGCTATTGTCTGTCGTATATGAATACTTCGCTACTTCCGGGAATCTGCTGATTAAGGCGTACCAATCATTTGCCCCCTGAGCATTCTTGTAGGTTCTTTTCAGCGTGATGGTAGAGGCTTGCACTTGAATGGCTGCTATGACACGCGCTTCAAACTCACTCGCGCTGGCAACGGTCAGGCCATTGTATACAAAATAGTTACTCGCGCTGGCAAGCGCTTTAGGCAGATCATCGGACCAAATATGATCACGCTCTAATTCCTCATCCGTTACGTTGAAATAGCCATAGGCTAATCGTCCATCCACATCGGGTACTGGATCATCCCAGGTTACATCCAAATTGTAATAGCTGCCGCCAATTTTCACTTTATTCCATGCATGTGCGATTCCTTTAGCTGTACCTGTAACGATATGCGTCTCAATGCCCGCCATACTCAGCAGCAGCTTGGCGGAATAAGCATAGCCCTGACATACAGCAATCCCTTTAAACAGGGCACCATAGATCGTATAAGAATCATCCGGAATTGTGCCGTTCTTATAATTCTCGTAATCATAGGCAAGATGAAGCAGCAGATAGTTATGAATAGCAAGCTCGCGGTCATACTCACTCATTCCCGGCTTGATGATTGCCCCTAAGATCGACTTGGCTTTCTCATAGATCTGCTTCGAACGTGCATCCATGATGACGATCGGAAGATTCTGATTTAATTCGAATGCATGCATGAGGTCGTATTCATTATTTACATAGTATGTTCCATATTTCTCATAGATTCGGTTCACAAGTACAATGGCCTGCTCGCGTGTCGTCGTTGTCTTGGGCATGAACCATATTTGATCCTTGAATGCGCTGCCCTTCATCAGTTGGCTTCCATTCAGTATTTTTATTGCATCACGGGACCAAGAGGATATTTGCTTATCGTCAGCGAATCTAGGCACATCCCCTAAATCAGCTTCTAGCTTGTTCGCAAGGCCGGCCTTCTTCAAGGTGTTATATAACATGAGCGCCAGCTGTTCACGGTTTACTTCTGTATTCGGAGAGAAGGTGGTCGAGCTCGTGCCCTTCACAATTCCAAGCTCATAGGCTTGAAGAACACGGTAATTATTCATATCCCGAAACGGATTCTTTCCTGGAGCTACCGCCTTCCGATTCGTAAGCACCTCGTAGAGCTGAATCGCCATCTCGCCGAATTGTGCGCGTGTCAACGCAAGCTGATACTGGATATTGAGCTCTGTTGGAACCAGCAAGCGATCCCAAGCCTCACTTACATCTTCTTTTGCCCAGCTGCTGGGCTGATCGGATTGTGCAAATGACGGAGTCGGACAAGAATTGCTAATGAGAAGTGCAGTTATGGCAGCGAATAGCGCCTTCTTGGCAAGTACTTTCATCTGTGCAGTTAATCCTCCTACAATCTATCAATCTATCTCTATACGTACAGAAATCTCCTTTCTAATACTAGCACAAAAATGCACGAAATTTACATTATTTTGAATAGATTCTGCTAAATAAGAAGAAAAGGCTGACGCTGCCCTCTGGTAGCGACGCAAGTTTCTTCCACAAAAATATCAGAAAAGGATAGGCGAATGCGGCATGGAAGTCTGAAATTTCAATAAAGCGCCCCTCGTTGTCAAGGGACAATGAGGGACGCTTCTTCTAACCAAACCTAATATTCAGGCTAGCCAGCCATTCTTCTCTGCAATACTGATTGCATCAATTCGATTCTTGGCCTCCAGCTTCTGTATCGCCTCAGACAAATAGTTGCGCACCGTTCCAGCAGAGAGGAATAACTGCTTGGCAATATCACCCGCAGCAAGTCCTTCCGCAGCCAGCTTAAGCACCTCGCGCTCCCGCTCACTGAGCGGATTCTCTGCTTCCCAGAAGGTCATCGCAAGCTCTGGACTGACCGCTCGTCCACCTGCATATACATTTCGCAAGGCGGCTCCAAGCTCATCAATTGGGGAATCCTTCAGCAAAAACCCACGTACACCAGCCTTCATCGCACGCTGGAAGTATCCCGCTCGCGAGAAGGTGGTCAGGATAACGACATAGCAGGAATGCCGTATTTCCTTCAGCTTCTCTGCAACGTCCAGCCCCGTCATCTTCGGCATCTCAATATCCATGACGACGATATCCGGTACCAATTCCTGAATCATCTGCAGAGCCTGCTCCCCATTCTCTGCTTGCCCGATAACCTCAATATCATCTTCCAAATCAAGCAATGCACTTAACGCTCCGCGAAGCATCCCTTGATCTTCGGCTACAATTACTTTCATACAATCATCTCACCTCCACCTCTCCCACTGACTTATTCACTAGAGGTACGGTAAACAAAAGTCGCGTCCCTTTATTCATGGCTGAGTCGAATACAAGCTCTCCTTCGACCAACTTCAACCGATCCCTCATTCCCTTGAGCCCATTGCAAGTGGAAGGCGATGAACTTGCAGACTGCGCAGGGTTATATACCGTATCTGTACCCTTTCCGTCATCTGTTACGAACAGCTTCAGAATACCAGGTTGTTCCACAAGTTCAATCGAGCATGTCCGTGCCCGACTATGCTTGACGACATTCGTTACCGATTCCCTCAGGCACATGCCGAGTATATTATCGATTAAAGGGGAAGGAATAACGTGGTTAGAATCCCCTTTCGCATCTAATACAATGCCAGCTGCCGCCAAAATCTGTTTGGCATGAACGATTTCATCACGAATCGTAACGGCATTCATCCCAGATACCAGCTCTCTAACCTGTTTTAGTGCAGAACGTGAGGTTTGTTGAATATCTCTCACTTCTTGAATCGCACGCTCTGGGTTACGAAGCACCAGCTTCTCCGCTAGCTCGCTCTTGAGTGTAATAAGCGAAAGTGTGTGGCCAAGCGTATCATGCAAATCCCGAGATATCCGCTGTCTTTCCTCGTTCTTGGATAACCGGGAAATTTCTTCATTCGCTAGGTTCAGTCTTTCCCTCAGATCCTTTGATCGTTGTCCAATTCGCAAAGCAATTGGCAGCACAAGCATAATGAGCACCGCTGGAATGAGCTGGATTAACGCATGGCTATCTAGGTACAGCTTGGATTCCCACCCTACCGAAATAAATAAGGCCACCATTGCCATCATGGAGATAACCATCTGTTTCTTGCTTCGGAGCATGCCTATAATAGGAGACGGATAAAAGCCGAAATATAAATAGGAAACATCGTATTTAAGACAGAATATAAAAATGATAATGATCAGGCCCAAAACACAATAAAACCGCCCCTGCAGTCGTCTGAAGCTATAGAGATACATAGCAACGAATACCGCAAGCAGCGCCAAACCCTCCACAATCTGATCAATCGGTTGATCAAAAAAGGTATACAAAGGAAATACCAAATAAATAAGCCATATGAATGAAAAAATGGAGGGCGGACCCGAAGGTCGACCCCCGTACTCTTTTTCCATGCTTACACCGCTTCCTGCTTTTTAAGGATATACGATGATAATACCATAAATACAACGACGTAAGCAGCTAGGATACCGATGCTGCTCCAGTCAATAGCTACACCCGCAATGATGTTCCAAGCGCCATGCCCCAGCTGGTAGGTAGGCGTGAATTTAGAAATGCTTTGCATGGTGGAGGACATGCTCTCTACTGGCATCCAAAGTCCGCCAAGTATAGAAAGCCCCATATAGAGAACTGTACTGATTACCTGTACAGCGTCCGTGTTCTTCATCGCACCAACAAGCGTGCCCAGTGCCATGAATGACATGCCGCCGATCCAAATCCACAGTCCGCTCTCGATCCACACTGATACGGGCAAGCTAATTTGTTTGCCGAGTCCACCAATAACGAACATCATGATCACGATAAATAGGTTGATGATTCCCTGCGCTGCTACTTTAGAAACGACGTACGCCCATGATGGTAGAGGCGTTATACGGAGCAATCTAATCCAGCCCTGGGAGCGTTCTCGAGATATTCGGATGCTGAAGGTTGAGAAGCTTGCACCAATGATGCCGTAGCAGGTCATTGACATGAGGTAATAAGAGGACCAGTTCACACCGCCTACTTTTGCATCGTTTCCTACCGTGCTTGTGAATAAGAAGAAGAAGGCAACAGGCATAATAATGGAAAAAATAACGAACCGCTTATTCCTTGCCGTCCTCAGCAATTCCGCCTTACATTGTGCCAACGTCGCTTTAACTGTATTCATTGGGATCATCTCCTGAATTTGTATTAGTCGTTTAAATCAGCAGCATGCGTGCTGTTATTATTATTATTTAGTTTGATGGACCAAAGCTTGGAAAGCATCCTCCAGCCCGCCGCTTTGGATCTCAATATCGCGCATTTCGAAGCGCTTCTCAATAAGAGCTACAATTAGCTGGTCCGTATTGCTGCTCGATAGCTTCACCTTGCGGCCGCTCCACTCGATATCCGTAACACAAGGAAGTGCAAGCAGCTTCTCTGTTGTAACCGACTCACCCGCTATAAAGGAAATGATGCGGCCCGTTGTGTTCGCTTTAATTTCACTTGGCGTTCCATCTGCAATCAGTTTGCCGTTATTAATCACGACGATACGGTCTGCCACACTGTCCGCTTCGTCCAGATAATGTGTCGTCAGCACAATGGTGCGTCCTCTTCCGGCCATAGCGCGAACCGTATCCCAGAACAGCTGGCGCGAGGTAACATCCATGCCCACAGTCGGCTCATCTAGGAAAATCACCTCCGGATCTCCCGCTAACGCAAGGGCGAAGCCGAGTCGGCGCTGCTGACCACCGGATAGTGATGATGCAATCTTATCCTTCTCGTTCTCCAGATTAGACACTTTAAGCAAGTAATCCAGCGTCAGCGGTTTCTCATAATAGCTGCGAAACAGGTTAATACTCTCCGATACCTTCAAGCCATCGATTACGCTGACATCCTGCAGCATGGCGCCAATTCGATTACGCACCTTTTGCTCTCTAGGGTCGCCTCCGAGCAGCTTCACCGTTCCTTTGGTTGGCTGCTGTAAGCCGAGGATCATGGAAACCGTGGTTGTTTTGCCTGCTCCATTGGGTCCTAGCAAAGCAACGACCGTTCCTTCTTGAATGGTGAGTGATAAGTTATCTACCGCTGGTTTGCCTTTGAAGATTTTACTGACGCCGGTTAGTTGAATCGCTGTTTTCATATTGGAATCTCTCCTATTCATTCTTATCCTTCTTGTATGTGCATCATCGAAGTTTATGTCATCGTTGTCGTCGTTGTCGTTGTTGTTGTTTGATCTGTAATCATCTTACCGAATACAAGAGCATCTCGGAATTCATGAATGTAATGTCTTTCACATGACAAATGTCATACTTTCGATTCAGCTTCCTTCACAAGTGACAACAAGAGGCTGCTAGGCCAAAATTCATAAAGGCATTCTTGAAATCCGTTTCTCTCGATTTTGGGCTCAGCGGTTCATTTAGGAGCCCCTCCATAAACTTGAGTAGATCCACCTAAATGAGGTGAATAAGAATGGATTAACGGGAGAAATTCCCGCTATGACGAAAAACAGACGAAAGCAGCCCCTATAACAGGAGCTTTTCCCGTTAATCTTGCTGAGCGGACTGTGGAACCGCTATTCAGATCAAAACACGACTCCAAACAAGTTCAGCGGACACAGGTTCCGCTATCAACTAAAATCTAGCTGATTTCAGATGATTTGCTGGAGAATAGCGTCTTCTCTGTCCTTTAATCCCCCTACATGCAGCGATTGGACTGAAATAAGAGCTCTCCTGTCCGCTCAGCATTTGATTACCTTCGTCGTCAACCACTAGTTTTGGTGTTGAGATCTTTATTCAAACATCCATTTTTATTAATATACAATCCCCCCTATCAGGACTTGCATAAAGTAGATGATAGACGGGAAGATGAGCAGCCGGCATCGAGCTGCGCTCCTTATCCTGTACTAACATCTTCATAAGGGAGGATTTGCAGATGGCTGTTAGCAGAGAGCAGGTTAAGAAACTTTACGGAAAACAGGTCTATATTTTGAAGAAAGATGGTTCGAAGGTTTCCGGGAAGCTGGTTCGTATCCAGGGGAACCGCTTGGTTATTGCACAGGAAAAAGGCAAGAACGTGAAAACGAAAGCGATTATTCCTCTGGTGCTTTTTGATTTATTGGCAATTGGCACAGAACGTGAACGTTTTGGATTTGATCGATTTGATCGTTTTGATCGTTTTGACCGATTTGATCGATTTGACCGATTTGGCGAATTCGGAGAGCCATTCTTTTTCTAAAAAAATAGCGGCTATCATCCCAGGCAAGAAGCTAGGGATGACAGCCATTTCATTTTTATGAGAGATTCAGTCAAAGGTATGCGAGGATGATGTTCACCACAGCCCGGTATAATCAAAATACATAAATCAAATCATGGCTGAATGGCTGATTCAATTACATTAATTGGCGGATTCTATATTTGGGAAAATCAATCGGAAGGAGTATGTTCTTGTCCTCCGACATAGTCTGATTCTTTGGCCGATTAGGTTAGGTTTATTTCTCTGATCAAAATTTCAACTTTGATACATAGCGATCAACATACTTCTGTAGTTGTTTGTTGTATTCGTTATCATGTTGTCTGTTCCAAACGCTATCTCTTTTTGTTTTAAGTAAGGAGTTATCCCCTCTCACTGTCGAAACTGTTTTCCGACAGTTAAGACCTGAAAAAAGTAAACCCCGCGCAGCGGCGGGGAATGGATCGGCCAAACAATGGCAGATATTTACGGTAGTTAGTCCCTATGATCATCGGATAACTGCCAGTCATACTGATTTAGGAACAAAGCAACCTTTGCTAATATTTGATTTCAATGAACGACATCTTTATGTCTGGATTTAGACGGGTAATGAGCAAGGCTTAGCTCTACTTGTTCCCGTAGCTGGATTTGCTCGGCTTCGTTCTCTCCCACCCACTCATTGATCGGTGCGTAGTACGCCAAAGTGGAGATTATCTTTAAAAGATCAATTATTGTTTCAGTTTTAATAGTATTGTCCCAACCAATAACCTCTTCTAGTTATCAGTTGATTTGATTATGAGCCACTGTCTAGCTTCTTCGCCTTTAAGAATTAT
This sequence comes from Paenibacillus baekrokdamisoli, assembly GCF_003945345.1. GTDB lineage: Bacteria > Bacillota > Bacilli > Paenibacillales > Paenibacillaceae > Paenibacillus_Z > Paenibacillus_Z baekrokdamisoli. Next base: position 4,665,239 of record NZ_AP019308.1, read on the forward strand.
AGGATGTTCTGGAGTGCCTATATTAACACTTTTTATGAAAGACTCCTCTATTCCTCGAATTCCTGCTAAATTAGTTCCTTTTAATAATACTCCTTCAAACGTCAATCATACTCAGGAGGGTCTGGAGCTCTTCCATCATTTTTTAAAGGAAGTAGAGGCAAATGTGGGACAGCCACCTACGATTATTTTCGAGGCTACGAGCCATTACCACGTACCTGTTACCCAGTTTTTAGAGGAACACCATTACTTGTATGTGGTCATAAATCCGATCTTATCCTATCAAGCTAAAAAGTCATCCACCTTACAAGGTGAAGACGGATGCCATTGATGCTATACTTTATGCGAGTTTTATTACAAAGAAGAATTCGAACCCTTTAAGAAAAGAGGAGTTTCAGTTATTAAATCTTCGGAATTTAATCAGACAACATGACTCTATAACGGGTTTCTATGTACAGATCAAACTGCAGCTCTAGAATCAGTGAGGCCGCAAATAACTTGCTTTTTATCTGTGAACTCCTTTTCCTATCGAATTTTTATGAAACATCAAATATCTTTCTTCCTGCATCGGTTTAGCAATCCCGTCTGCATTTTAACTCAAATTCTCCTGAATCATTTCAGCCATGACCGTATCACCCATGCATCGAAATGCAACGTGAAAAAACAGGTCAATCATGGTAGTATCTGACCATAATCGACCTATTTGACTTAACAACATTGCGTTATTTAGGTAATACTTTTTCTAGCATATTGATTGGAATAAGCCTTCTTAGTTTAAGTGTATCTGTCTAGTTTATTAGTGTATGGTTAGTCGGTTGTAGAGTGCGATCCTGATTTTAAAATATAAAACTGTTTTAAAATTCAAAGATTGATTTCGGATTTTTGTAGCACCAGTCTGGATCGTATGGTAATGATTTTAATTTCTGCATATCTTCCCAGCGATAAACCCAATCATAATCCGCAACCCAAAAGTAATCATCTGGATTCATTCTAAGGTATTCATGAACAAATCGATAGATTATTTCTTCAGCTCCGTATACTTCTTCCATAGTCCCTACCCGATACAATTCACGATCTGAATTCAATTCAAGATCATCATAGTCACTGAAGTATATACTTGGATTCTCTTTAGCTTTTACATATAAGATAAACTGGTAATTATTCTTTTCACTATTATACGAATGATCGAGGATATTCAACGTTGTAGAAGAAAATCGACCTTCTTCGAGATTTTTATAATTATCGAAGATAAGCTTAGCATCAGAACGAAATGCAGCAACTATTGTATCTGCCAAGAATTTTTCCGGAGAATATTTTTCTGTCAAAATAAAAGCAGAAGTTCCCATACTACTTTAGTACCCCCTTTAACTCATCCAATGAGTTGACAATAGTTACACCTTGTGCCTTAATATCTTCCAGCATTTTATAGCGGGAGTTTATTACACGGTAGCGGGGTAGAACGTCATCATTGCCCAATGGGACCATGATCCCGCGCGCTAAACTGTTCACCCTCTACTTGTAGAAACATGAGACAACGATCTCGAATAACAAGCGAAGCTATGACACTACAAGAAGGACTAGGGACTGTCGGCAAAATATCACGAGAAGGTCATACAGGAATGAATTCAGTAATCGGACTGGATATAGCAAGGGAAAGTCTAAGTCAAGGACTGGTCGTCACCAGATTTCTTTCGTACATCGTAATCATCGCTGCAAGGGTCAGTTAGGTTGCGGACAAAGTGCTCTTTACTTTGTCTGCCTATACTCTCATAGTCGCGCAGTCCTATTTAAAAGTTGCGATTCACGATCTTCTCACCGTCTCTATCGCCGCAGGTCATTCTACAGTTGCGATTGGATTTGAAAAAAAACGAAAGAAAACGAAGATAACGAAAAACAGATCAATCATGGTGGTATCTGACCATAATCGACCTGTTTTTTATGTAACGCTAAAGCGTTATTTAGGTTATTCTTTTTAGAGCATTAATGTGCGTACAAACAAAATGAAAGAATAGATAACTTAGGTTAACTCAATTAACTTTGGATCATTATAACACCAATTTGGATCATACGGTAAAGATTTTAATTTTTGCATATCCTCCCAACTGTAAACCCAATCATAATCTGCAACCCAAAAGTAATCATCGGGATTTAATCTAAGGTATTCGTAAATAAAGCTAAAAATCAATTCTTGGACACCATAGATATCTTCAATATGCCCGACTTGACATAGCAATAAATTTGTATCTAAACCTAAATCCTCGTGATAGTAAAAATCAACACTTGAACTATTAATACTATGAACATAAAAAATAAATGAAAGGTCGCTTTTCTCCGCAAATGATTTATTATTAATGTTCAGTGTAGTATACGAAAATCCTCCATCCTCCGAATAATTTTTATTGTTATGGAAATAGAGAGTAGCATCCGCATGAAAGACTGCGACTATAGTATCCGCTAACAATCTCTCAGGAGAATATTTCTCTTTTTTCGTTAAAATAACAGCTGGAGTCCCCATTTTATTTTAATACCTCCTTAAGTTCATCTAAAGAATTAACAATAATAACACCTTTAGATTTGATGGCTTCTATTTTTTTTACATCGTTTGGATGTAAGTTTGTCAATGGCTTATCAATATACAAAATAACTTTCTTCTGATCCGGGTTAAAATAGTCGGTATGGTTTGCATTTACGTATTTATCAAACTGTTCAACATCCGTTACGGCCTTTAGTGATTTCTTAACTTCAATAATTTCATCTTTAGTTACTACGTCTAAATCACCAGCCGGGCTATTATCCGCCCTTTGAATTTTCTGCCCAAATCCTGTTACTTCCTTATTTTCTCTGACAATGGAAGCCACTTTAGCTTCGGTAGCTTTACCTGGGTCTGTACTATTTAAACTATTATCAATATCACGATTAATATTTTTAGGATGCTGATCAACCCAAGTAAGTTCATTTCCAGCTGGGTTCGTATATTTAGTTTTGTTTCCGTCCTTAACTATATTACCAACGCTCTTAGGATCACCCGTCCCCTTAGAAGACCCACTCTCTATCGGCCTTACGCCTGTCTCGAATGCCCGATTCACTTCAAGAGCATGCGCTAGTCGCGGCCCTCCTGCACTGACTTCCTCGATGAGCTTTCTGGCCTTCTCGCCGAGTTTAGCCATTAGTACAGCACCTTCTTCTGCAAAGGTTGCCACGACAGCCACCGCTTCGAAGGCTTTTGTCAAATCCCGTCCGAACTGTTGGCTCTCGCTATAGCTTGTTTTGCCTGCCAGCACTTTCATGTAGTTATCCGCAATATGTTGGAAAGGGGTTACGAATTGTTCGGCAAGTCCACTTCCAATCGCCTGCGTAATATCTTTTAGCGTAATTGATTTATTGGCGATGCCTTTGGCCAGATCATACAGCTGCGGCACTGTGTTTGTTATCAAATAGTAGATGTTCGTACTTTGAAATAAATCGATACCATCATCAACGAGTTGAGAAACAACTCCATCTGCCACACCGACTGCAATAGCCGCACCCTTCATAAACCCGGAATTGGCTTCCTCGGCAGAGGCTGCCCACTCTACCTTTCTCCCCATGTTAATGTCAATTCTAGCTGCTTTCAGGAGATCATCGGTTATTTTCCCATCTACATTGATTTTCAAACCACCTATGGCTTCATAGGTTGTATTATTTTTTATGATATATTGATATTGTCCAACCGCTATTAGGAATTCTTTATTATACGTTCCCGTTACTTCTCCATTATAGAAGTTCATCTTTTTCAGGCTTTCTTGCATGGAGGTAATGTCTTCTTTGGATACTTCTCTATTATACTGCTCTATCGTATCTTTAAACATCTTATCCTGACGCAGCTTCTTCCAATCCGTCTTGAAGAAGTTCGGCTCCAGCTTACGGATGTCCAGTGTTGCTCCTTGATCTATCTTGTCCACAGCGGACCAGTAAAGGTCAAGTGCTTTACCGGCATCAACCTGCTTGATAGCAGTCAACATTTGCTCGCGAAGATCAAATACCTCTTGGTTCTTGACGTCAATCGTAAAACGAGGTAATACATAATCTCCAAGTTCCCCGCCAGTTGCCTGATTCATTTTGTTCAAAATATTGTTGATTTGGCTTGTCTTCTCCGTAATCGAACTCGCGTAGGGAGAATACTGACCATGTGTCGATGCTGTGACATCCCAGTTGGATTGTTTCATTTGATATAATTGCGACAATTGATCACTTAATCCATTTACTCCATCGGATGCATTCGGGTAGAGGTTATATGCAGATAATCCAGCCCTCTCAGCGGTACGTATATCACTTGTCAGGAGAGATCGGCGATCATTCAGCATCACTTCATAGTCCTTATTGCCTTTATAGACCCACTCACCAATTCTCAGCCGAACAGACTCACTATTCAATTCATCCAACTGTGAATCCAGCTTGGTACTGAGCGTGCCGCCTTTTCCTATCGCATTATTCAAATTCGTCGTGGCCATCGTCATCTTCGCTTGGTTGGCTTCCAGCGCACCTTGCCAGAATTGCACTTTAGCCTGAAGAATTGCTTTATTCCAATTGTCTAGCTTCGTTATTTTGTCTGCATCCGCATTAGCACCCAGATTGCTCTTAGCAACGATTTTCATATTGGCCAACCGACCATCCGGCGCCTGTAGGTTCTCCATAAGATCCCACTCACGCTTCTTAAGCGTATAAAGAAAATCATCTGCTTTGGCTTGGGTGACATCCGAATTCCGCCGAATATTAAGCGTAGCGCCCTGAGAGCGCAAACTCTGCAAATAATCAATCGCCTGAATAGCATCATCATATTGGCCTGTCTTTAAATATCCATTCAATTGATTCCTTGCATCTAGGAATGTAGTATTCAACTTATCAACTGCAGTTTCGCCTATGATTCCAGCAACACTCTTATTCTCTTCTTGAAGGCTCTTGTACACCTGCTTCTTCGCCAAAATTTCAGTACTTGATGCACCCGCATCCACACTATTCCAGTACGATTGTTTGGCATCCATAATCTGAGTATTAACTGTATTAACTAAAGTGTTCTTGAAATCCATACTGATTTGCGCTGAACGAAGCTGGTTATACAACTTCTCTCGATCGACCGCAACTTGCTGTTGATTTCCCGGAGAGGCAGCTGTTGAAAGGGAAACTTCTTTCCAATACTCGATGTCCTTTGATTTAATCTGGTTAACTATACTAGAGAGTGCCGTTCTATTGACATTCGCTACGAGACCCTGGAAAGCTCCAGCATTCTTCTTTATTACATCGGCCTCAGCTAACACTCTACTTGCCGCTTCCGGGCTGTTATCCAATAGGTTGCTGCCCCACTCCGCCAGCTTGGTGATGATGGCTTTACTAACCTCATCAACCTTATAGGATTCTCCAGAGAGCGAAGAACCATCTTGTATCGCTTGCTTCATACCATTCTGAGCCGCAATCATAGCTTCGGAGTTCAAGCTGATTCGTGCATTATAGTAATCGGTCTTGTTCTTGAGGAATAATTGATTCTGTTTCTCTAAATTCGCTATTGCAGCGGTTTGATTATTTACATACTTATTACCCCGCAGCTTATTTGCCGCAGCAACGGCTGCATCCATAGCCGTTGTACTCATATTAGCGTATGCGTTCCACCAGTTTTTCTTTTCTTGGAAAAGCTGACTCTCATCAAAGAGTTTCTGCTGCAAAAGCTTGCCATATTCGGTATCGATCGCTCTTGATGCATCTGTCTCGACAGCCTTATGTAATCTTAGCTCCTCACCTTGCTTTTCATAAATAGCCATTTGATCGGTTTGATCGTTCAGTCTCGCTAGCCACCAGTTCTTCTTTGTGGTTACAAGATCCTGATTCAATTTATTTTGAATGACTTCGGCTTCCTGCTTCTTTTTTTCTGCAGCGGCTTGACTCTCCTTATTCTGTCTGGCAATCTCAGCCTGTTTGTCTGTATTCTGCTTCGCCAGTAGCTTAGCGGAGTACTCTGCATCCAGCTTAGAAGAAGCATCGGTGTCTTGTGCACCTTGTGCCCGAAGAGCTTCCCCCCGCTTCGAAGCCGCATTCATACCGACTTGGTCATCCTTTAATCTGGACTCCCACCAATTTTGCTTGGAGGCTAACAAATCCGAGTTGAGCTGATTTTGTTTGAGGTTCTTGAATTTGGCTGTGTAGTCTGCATCCAGTGAACGAGTAGCATCGGTTTCTTGAGCACCTTGACTTCGAAGCGCATCCCCCAGCTTCGATGCTGCATCCATCGCTGACTGGTCGTTTCGGACTTTGGCGTCCCACCATTGATTCTTGGCACTGTATAGTTGACTGTTAAGCTCGGCCTGTGATGGCTTATTATACGTAGGCTGTGACTGTGAGGATGTTCCTCCTGAAGATGTTGTGCCTCCGCTGGCTGTACCAGTGCCAACAGTACTACCAGACCCTGTTGCAGCACCACCTTTTGAAGGACTGGAAGCATTTTGTTTCTGAGCGGCAGCAGCTTTAGCTGCTGCCTCGGCGGCTTTAGCTGCTGCCTCGGCGGCTTTAGCTGCTGCCTCGGCGGCTTTAGCTGCTGCCTCGGCGGCTTCCCTAGCCTGTTTCTCACGCACCAGTTCAGCTAGCCGCTGGGTGTTAATGAGTGGAGGTGTTGAAGTCGTGCTGGTTGACGGCTTAGTTGGTGCACTTTTGGTACCAGATGTACCGATAGCAGCTCCAACGCTAACACCCACAGGCGGGGATTTCGGAATATTAACCCATACCATCTCGCAATCCCTCTCCTTACAATTAAATTCATTTATATGAAAATATTGTAGTTTAAAGAGTCGAAAATTGTCAATTACTAGTCATAAGGGAGGAATATACCACAAAACCAATAACTATTAGTCCAACCATCATTACCCTTATAACCCCAAGTCATCCCGCACGTCACGTCTGCTCAAACTCATTATTATTTACTCCCTATATACCGATGATAAAAGCGCAGCATTTCGAGCGAAGGATAAACGATATCGCATTCGCTCCCTAACCTGCTGGATGAATAAGAAGGTGAAGGAAGCTCCATAATAATGTTGAAATAACAATCTTCTATTGCATACTTCGGCAGCAGATTTGCTTTACACGGAGGTAACAGCAGCTCTAAAGGTGTCTGTCGGAGATATATTAATGTATTCCCAAAGAAAAGCAATCATTGGAACTTGCTTTCCAGTTACAATGCGTGTATAATAATATCTTGTATCAAGTGTAACCTCTGGTTTTTTCCTCATATTGGGTTTGGATTACCTCAAAATCCACCACAAACTTCTTTTTCCTTTTAAACACGGCTGCTTTAAGGAACACGGATTCATACTGGCGCGGTCGAGGAACCGCAAGGACGATTGAGAGGTTAGGGCTTTCGTTGCTTTCGTGCATTATTTATGAGAGTAGGAAGACATTAGCGGTTACGCTTCTTATACATGGCGGCGCAGGCTCACAGCGTACGCAGAATTAAATAGAAACGCAATCAGACCCCCGCTTCTTTTGAAGTGGGGGTCGTCCAATTTCTGACGAGAAAAAGGTCTTGCCCCCGATCCTGCGTCTGGTTCGCAGACCTGCGGGTAAGACCCCTTCTTTGTTTATGGCATTAAGGATAGACAGGCATCGCGAGGGATAAGTAATCGGAGAGATGAGCCAGCTGGCATTCTACGCTGACCAGGTATATTGAGGGCATCGACGATTAGCGAAATCCCTCTGGCTTCGACGGTGTAACGAAGAAGTGCACCCAGCACAACGCTGTCAGTTGCAGTCGCTTCAACGATATAAGCACGACTGAACTGCTCCACACTCAGCTCGGAGGAAGTACCTTCTCCCAATCCGCTGCTTATCGATGAACCACCCCGAATGTCTAGAATCTGTATGGCTTCCGGGCGGATGGCATAAGCTACGGATGGTGATCTCTCATACATAGAAGAGGATCTACCAGCAGCGGCGGCAGCGATTTCTTCCCTCGCAATCCCCGCCTTTGCTGCGCCGCTTACTGGCGGGGGTAGGTCGGAGCCATCGATTAGCGATGCCATTTCGCTGCCTGATAGCACATTGTAGTTACCGATAAACTTTGCTACAAAGGTTGTAAGCGGCCTTGCATAAACCTCTTCTGGTGTTCCGACCTGCTCGATCCGCCCTTCATGCATGACACATATGCGATCGGACAGTGTAAGTGCCTCCTCCTGATCATGCGTGACGAAGATAGTCGTCATGCCAAGCTCCCGCTGAATGCGTCGAATCTCCGCGCGCAAATGCTTGCGGATCTTCGCATCCAGCGCGCTGAGCGGCTCATCCATCAGCATCAGCTTCGGCTGAATGGCTAGCGAACGTGCAAGCGCAACGCGCTGCTGCTGACCGCCGGATAGCTGATGCGGATAAGAGGTGCTTTTGTCCGTCATATCAATAAGCTCCAGCATCTTCATTGTACGCTGCGTAATTTCCTTACGCGGCAGCCGCTGCATAACTAAGCCGAAGGCAATATTATCGTATACCGTCATATTGGGGAATAATGCATAGGATTGGAACACCATTCCGACCTGCCTGCGTTTCGGTTCCAGCTGAGCAAGGTCTTGGCCATCCAGATGAACGTCGCCCTCCTCGTAATCGGTAAGCCCAGCAATACAGCGCAGCAGCGTGCTTTTGCCACAACCGCTTGGTCCTAGAAGCGTCACGAGTTCCCCTTCCTTAACCTGCAAGGAGAGCTGATCCAGAACCGGCTTGCTTCCATCCACATCACGTGAACCGCTAAAATATTTGGTTACCTTGTTAATCTCCACATAGCTGTTCATCATCCTAGCTTCCTCCCTTCTTGCGCATTCATCGCTGAAGCCGCTCCTCCCATAATAGCCGGGCCTTCCACTTGTGCGGGTGCAGCGAACATTCGCTTACTGAGCTGGAGCATGACACCCGACACAATCAATACGAGCACAAAATAGGTAAAAGCAACCGCGCTAGATAAATGACCGCTTTCGGACTGTCTTCGGTACAAATAGAGCTGAACGGTTTCGTAATGGCCGCCTACAAGTAGATTGGCCAGAACGAACTCACCCAGCAGAACGGCAAACGACAAGAGCATCGATACCGTGAGGCCGGGCAATAAATTCGGCAGCAGCACATAACGATAAGCTCGCCAGCGGTTAGCGCCCAGAAGCGTTGCCGCTTCCAGCAGCGCACCCGCTTGAAAGGCCTGCAAGCTCCCGCGCACACCCTGATACATATAAGGCATGATCGCAATTACATAGGCGGCGGATAATAACCAGACCGTGCCCGAGATCGGCAGCGGTCCAGAGGAATATAATCGAAGCAAGCCGACAGCTGCCACGACACCTGGAATAGCGTAAGGAAGCAGCGCCAAGAAGCTAAGCACCTTCTGCCAGCGCGGGAACTCCAGCGATATAATCATGACCGCCGGTGTGATCACGGCCGCTCCAAGAATGAGGCTGAAGCCGCATACGAATAAAGACCGGAGAAATGATTCGCCGAACCGTGCATCCTGCAGTAAATCAGCGAACCAATGCAAGGTCCATGACTCCGGAAGAATGGTCGTCTGCCAGGTTCCTGCAAGCGCATAGAGCAGCGTAGCCAGCATCGGGACGAACAGATAGATGAGCATAATCGCCAGTACGGCGTGATAGAAACGGAACCTTCGATTACGCCGCTTTCGTTGCTTCACTTTCACGGTCATCGCACTCCTCTCTTGGTTCACGCCAAATCTTTACGAACGCGTCGCATGAACCATTGACTTAGCGACATAGCTATAAGCATGATCAGGCCGAGCAGCACGGCCAGCGCACTACCGAGCTGCGGCCTCGTGATGACATCTCCGGAAACAAGTGCGCCAATACGAACAGCCAGTAAGTTAAAGTTGCTGCCAACGAGCGCGTAAGCCGTTGCATAAGCACCCATCGCGTTGGCAAACAGAATGACGAAGGTTCCTGCAATCCCCGGTGCTAATATGGGCAGCGCTATCCGCCGCCAATACGCAAAGGAACCTGCCCCAAGGAGGGAAGCCGCTTCGCGCCAACGCTCCTGAACGCCATAATAAACAGGATAGAGCAGCAGCGTTGCAAGCGGAACTTGAAAATATACATATACAAGTACAAGCCCCGTCCATGAATATAAGTTAATGGTGAGCACGTCGAGCCCCCACGACTTTAGGAGCAGCGTGAATACCCCGTTATTTCCGAGCAATATAATGTAGGCAAAAGCAAGCGGAACACCAGCAAAGTTAGAGGTCATATTGGAGAGGGTCAGCAGTCGATCCCGCGCACGTTCGGGCAGCCTCGTTAGCGAATAAGCAGTAAATAGGGCTGCGATTAGGCCGAGGATGCTGGAGCCGAGCGCGATATAGAGGCTATTTTGAATCGCCTTCATATAAAAAGGACTCGTTAATGCTGTTACATATTGCGAGAGAGAATAATGCGTTTCATCGTCGGATAGTAAACTGGTCATGATCATATAAAAGAGCGGGAGCAGTTCGAAGCCGATTACGATAAGCGCAAAAGGCACAAGCGCCAGCACGATGAACCTAAAGCGGAACCTGCGGCCGCGCTGCTTCAATGGAACCGATCGCTTTTGCTTCATTCTTTTGGCCTCCCTTTCCAAATGGGGACTGTTCACAGAAGAAAAGGGACGGGGTGATAACCCCCGCCCCAGATGATGGGTTATGGCTTAGTTGATATGAACAAGAACTTTATCCTGCCACAATTGCGGGAGTGTCTTGACTGTTTCTTCCCACACCTTGTAGTCGCCAACTGGCTTCGCATTCTTGTACTCTTTGCTGTCAATGAGCTTGGCGGCTACATCGTCTGGCAGCTTCACGTTGTCACGAATCGGACGGGCAAAGCCTTTTGCTAGATTGATCTGGCCTTTATCGCTCAAAATATACTCACGAGTCAGCTTCGCTGCGTTCGGATGCGGTGCATATTTGTTAATGATCGTTGCATAACCGCTCACGACACTGCCCTCGGACGGAATAACAACCTCGAATTGATCATGATTAATTTGCTCGCGATAGCCAAGTGCATTGAAGTCCCACAGAAGGGCAACCGGGATTTCACCCTTTTCGATATTCGCGACCGACATCTCTATATTGCTGATACGGTTATTTTTGGCAAGCTTCTCGAAGAAATCGATGCCCGGCTGAATTTTACTCTCGTCGCCGCCCATCGCTATTGCAGCTGCGAGCACTCCCATTTGCGCTTGTGCAGCTTTTGTAACATCGCCAACTACAATTTTGTAGTCGCCTTTGAGCAGATCATCCCAGCTTGTTGGTATATTCTTGACGAGCTTCTTGTTCACTAGAAAGCTGATCGTCCCTTGGTAACCAACAACCCAATTCCCATCTTTATCCTTCGCCCAGTCCGGAACATCACCCCAGGTCGTTGGTTTATAAGGCTGCGCTACACCTTTCTCTACAGCAACAGGAGCAAAAGCAATCCCAACATCGCCGATATCTGCTGTCGGTTTATCCTTCTCTGCATCGAATTTCGCAAGTTCTTCTGCACTCGACATGTCTGTATCTGTATGCTTCAATCCGTAGGCGCTTGATACATCCGCCCAGGTATCCTTCCAATTCGCCCAAGAGTCCGGCATGCCTACACTAACAATTTCGCCCTCGGTTTTTGCCGCTTTCTCTAGATCCGCGACCGAAATTTCTGGCGCTGCTTTTTCGCCTGTATTCGTAGTGTTCGTTTTCTCTGCCTTCGTGCAGGCTGCCAAGCTTAAAGCCATTCCCCCAATAACAAGCAGGCTTACCCCTTTGCTCCACATTTTACGCATGGTTCCAAGCTCCTTCCCCATTCGGGTTTTTGTTTGGATGATGGTTCTTGATGGACTCGCACCTCATTGACTGTAACCAAATGATGTTTTCCAAAGGTCAAGGTGATATATAATATTTGTAAAAATAGAAAAAAAGACCCTTTTGTCTATGGGAAATACAGCTGTAGACTGTAACGATAGGTAATAAATTTGACCGCGTATCCAAGGAAAAGAGCAGTCCAAAACTATAAACATAGTTTTGGACTGCTCTTTGTTTGATGTAACGATCGTTTTCCTTGGAATAAATACAGAGTTATGCATCAACGTGTTAACGTATAGGTTAGCCCCTCAGTCACCTTACCTGTTGGTGCTGTATGCTTGAAAGTGAATGTATTCCCTTCCCTTTTCACGAATTGGAGACCCTCTCTAGGTGGCATGAATGGACTTTTTCCCCATTTTTCAAAAAATTCTTGATCTTCCTTGGACAGAAGTTCCTTGTATAAGATCACAGGAGTATCGAGCTTCGGATCAATAAGCAGTAAGGTTTGTGATTCGTACGGCCGGATGAGCAGAATGCCATCCTTTACAGAAGCATATTCAACCGTATAGTCTTCGTCCAGACCTCCGAGCTTCTTCAGATCATACTTCTTCTCCACCGTACCATTCGAACGTACTAACAGTAGATCAGAGCCATTCAGCATGACGGTCAAGCCATCTGCTTCCGCAATACTTTCCACCGAACTTCCCCCGTAATACGCAACCTGCGACTCTCTGACAAGCTTCCCATTATAAATATACAGCTTATAAATATCATTACCATAACTCGGTTCGCCGTGGTTATGGTTGACTTGCAAGACAACCGAATGAACATCCGCATGAGTGACAGACATGTTAGCATATTGATAAGCTCTTACAGCAGATCGGCCAATGTTATGAGGCATCTCGGAGCCGATAGCCGTATATACGAAACCATTATCTCTCCGTACCCAGTACCAGCTCTTAGGATCACCGGATACTACGTTAAGGATGGAATAGGAAACCGCCAAGGAGTTATCCTTATACATCTTTATACTGCCACCGACCCAATTGACCAGATCGCGAATCGGCAAGCTTAAGCTGCCATTCTTCAGGATCAAAGCTGCCGACATCTTGTGCCGTTTCCCATTCAGCAAAGCCGTTCTGGTGTTAATCTTCCAGCTCAATGTCCTGTTCGGACCACTTACATTCAAATTACCGGACTTCTGATCAAAGGACCATACCAGATCCCGAAACATAGCAGCAGCTTCTTTATAAGACAAATAGGTCGTCCCGTTGTTGATATAAAAGTCCATGTTGGTATGCTTCGTGTCAAATACCCAAATGTCAGGTGAAATCTCAACTGCCGGTACAGTCTCTGTTGTCGTGATAGCCGGGGACGCCGGAATAGAAGCCTGCGCATTTGCTTGTCCACCATATATCCCTAGTAAAAGACTAATTGCAAGTGCTGCTAACAGTGTTCTGTTTGTTCGTTTATCATCTCGCGTCTTCATAGGCTCATAATCTCTCCCTTGTTTTTGTCTCTATCCAGACGCGAAATTATGTAAAAATGTTCCATCTGAATATCCACAAGGGCTTATATATTATCGGGATCGTTTATTTCATCCGAATAATGGCGTGGCCGCACTGCTGATACAGGCCTATCTCTTCACAACCTCACGTTATTACCTTACGCTTCCGCTCCAAGCTAATCCATATCAGCCCCGCCGCCATGAAGACGGTTCCCGCCAGCTGCCAGCCTGTGATGCTTTCGTCGAAGAAGAGATATCCCGCCGCAACGGCTGCTGCTGGGACCACATAGCGGAAGAAGTTCGCTCTTGCCGCGCCAATTTTGTACATACACGCATTCCATACGACAAACGCGAACACCGTGCAAATCAGTACATTATAAGCAATCGCTGAATAATGGGAGACCGTTAGTGCACTCCAATCCACTTTACTCCATGATCCTAGAGTCAGAGGGAACATAAACAACACGCCGAAGAAAATATACCACGTGCTTACCCGAAGCGCCGAGTACTGTTTCATGAGCGGCATAGTCGCCAAATTAAACAAGGCACCGATAATACTTACACCGAAGGCCAGTAAGTTCCCGATCATATTGCTGGAGGAGAGATTGAATCCTTCACTACCCCCAAGAATAATGAAGCAGACACCGAACATCGCAGCTGCGCCCCCTACAATAAGACGCGGGGAAATGCTTTCCCGTACAAATAACGGTCCAAAGAGGGCAGCGAATATCGGCCAAGGCGCAACGTTCAATAACGATGCATTCGCCAGCGTCGTATATTTAATTGAGTACATGACTGCGATTTCAAGCGTTGTAATGCCTATAAGACCGATGGCGGCAAGCTGCAGTGCTGTTCGCAGCGGAATGCCTACGCTCCCTTCCTTCCACCGAAGAATGAGGAAGAAGAACGGTACAGCAATTCCAAATCGCAAGAAAGAGAATAATACCGGGTCAAACGTATCCATCGCAAGCCGGGATACCCCAAAGTTCGCCCCCCAAATAACCGAGACCAAAGCGAGTCCGAGGTAATAGATCCATTTTCTATCCATATACGTCCATATCTCCATTCCAAACTGCTAAATGAGTATTATTTATTGTAAAATAAACCCTCGAGGAACAGTGTGCAGGATTTCACAGGTAAACACAATCCTTTTCTTACTTCACAGCAGCCTGCGACTCGGATCGCACCCAAAAGCGTGTATCACATCACATATTCACGGGCATTTTCTTGCATTTATCACTTTTCCCGTTTCCCGACATTGAGCTGCCTATAAGAGAAGGAATATAATAGAGAAGTGTTTGACGCAAACTATACTTATTCTTACGAAGTGTTTTACTTCGTAAAACTTTAGCTTATGCTTACGTAGTGTTTTACTTCGTAAAACTTTAGCTTATGCTTACGGAGTGTTTTACTTCGTAAAACTTTAGGAGGAATCCATATGTACCCTACTCAAAAACATCTGGAGCATTATGCTTCCCTGGCAGTGAAGGTTGGCGTTAATGTGCAAGAAGGACAGACAGTTGTTGTGATGGCGCCGATTGCTGCTGCACCCCTGGTTCGTCTTATCGCTTCCAAGGCTTATGAAGCTGGGGCCAAGAACGTTCATGTCGAATATAACGACGAGGAGCTTACCCTCATTAAATACAAGCAAGCTCCAGAGGAAGCATTCACGGAGTACCCGATGTGGCGTGCCAAAGCGTGGGAAGAATTCGCTGAGAACGGTGCTGCGTTCATCCAAATTTACTCCCCGAACCCCAATCTGCTCAATGACGTAGATCCAACTCGGGTTGCAACTGCTTCTAAGGCTGCTTCTACTGCGCTTAACAAATACCGCAGTACGCTTATGAATCACACGAATGCTTGGTCTCTCATCTCTTATGCGACGCCGGAATGGGCAGCCAAAGTGTTCCCAGATCTCTCTACCGATGAAGCGGTACAAAAGCTATGGGAGCGAATTATTGATGCTACCCGTATCGATTTGGAAGATCCGATCCAAGCCTGGAGAGACCATAACGCCAAATTGCTGCAAATGGTCGAGCTGCTTAATGGCAAGCGTTACAAACAGCTGCAATACGAAGCGCCGGGCACAAGCCTGACTGTTGACCTGCCGGAAGGACATATCTGGCTGGGCGGGGCCAAAGCGAATGCCAAGGGCGTGCTGTTCAACCCGAACATGCCTACTGAAGAGGTATTCACGATGCCTCACAGAGATGGCGTAAACGGTACCGTTCGCAGCACCAAGCCTTTGAACTATAACGGACAGGTCATTAACGACTTTTCTCTGACCTTCAAGGCTGGTAAAGTGATTGATTTCTCAGCTCAACAAGGCTATGAGGCTTTATCCAATCTCTTGAATACGGATGAAGGAGCTCGACATCTCGGTGAAATCGCCCTAGTTCCTCATGATTCACCCATCTCCAACTCCAATGTGATCTTCTTCAATACTTTGTACGACGAGAATGCTTCCTGCCATCTGGCTCTGGGTCAGGCGTATCCCGTTAATATTGAAGGCGGCACCAAGATGCAGCCCGAAGAGCTTCTCGCTCATGGCGCGAATCGGAGTCTTACGCATGAAGACTTCATGATTGGCTCACCTGACATGAATATTGACGGAGTCACACAAGATGGCAAGCTTGAGCCAATCTTCCGGAATGGAAACTGGGCCATCTAAGGCTGCCTGAACAAACAAATGAAATTCAGCTCATTGCTGGTTTTATTATCTCTTACAACAAAGGGGCACTCGCAAGCAGCCATAGCTGCCTGTAAGTGCCCCTTTATGTTAGAAGAGTTGAAGAACCCGATGCGCGCCAGCTTTTTTATCGACTGAGAGAACGAGAGCCATCGGACTTCGGTTGAAGGTTACCTTTATTCTCATCCCCATTCTGAGAATCAAAATGCAATCAAATTGCCCATAGAGTTCTGGGGAGCGCTTCGGGTAGATGAATATACACTTTCGATCTCTTCAAGTCGATAAATCCCTGTTATGAGAGGCTGAAGATTCAGTCTATGATCGGCAAGCAAACGAACATATTCACCTAAGTTGCGATTCATCGTCCAACGGACATAGCTGTAAGGATAATCATGACCCTCTTTCTCATACGACTCATCATAACGACCGGGACCGCCGGCTCTTGAGATGGTAATCTGTGCTTCTTTATTAAACATGGCATTGCGGTCGAACTCCGTATGAGTATCTCCAACAATGATAATTTTCCCGCGATCTCGAATCCATTCCAAACCTTGATCGATGAGCCGATGATTTTTGGAGCTCGCGCATATGATGACACAGTCTACTCCCTCACCATCGGTTATTTGACGAATATATTCCTTTACTTCCTCCGGTGAATGGAAATCAGCATGTATTCCCACTTGCTCAGCTATACGACAACGTTCTTCGATCAGGTCAACACCAATGACATGATAAGCTGCTGCTTTGGCAATTTGCGCCACCATCTGCCCCAACAAACCGAGACCCAATACGACGACCGACTCGCCAAAATGCAAATCGGCTTGCCGCAAAGCCTGAATCGCGATAGTCCCAATACCTGCAAAAGCCGCTTCCCGGGGGTCGACGTGCTCAGGAACGATTGAAACAGAATGCTTGTTTGCCATAAAATACTCGGAGTGGGTCGGCACTCCATAACATGCAATTCGTTGTCCGGTCTTTATGTGTGTAATACCTGAGCCGACCTCGCGTACAATTCCGGTTGCACTATACCCCAGAAAAGTAGTGCGCTTTTCTTGCACAACCATAAGTTCGGTTCCGGAACTGAGAGCCGAATATTCCGTCTGTACAAGAATGGATGTCTTCGTGAGCTCAGGAATACCAATATCGACAATGGCCACATTTCCGTTTTCGCTTCTTGCTGCTTTCATCGGACTTCCTCCCTTAACAGTGGAGCGACATTAATATACAATCGATGTTTGTTTCGGCAAGCCGAGAAAACGCATCGCGTTGCCCAGACATAAGGCATAACGATCCTCTTCGGAAATTTCAGCGGCGGCCAACTGCAGCACGGTCGCTTCTGGCAGATGCAACGGGACACCGGAACCGTAAACAAACGAAACCGCCCCGCCGCGGCGACATAAGGAAGCGATTGCAGCGAGCGGGCTATTGCAATACCAGAGGTCAAATAATAATTGCCCTGTCCGAAGCTCGGACGGCAATTGCCTCCATACCTCATCCCACTCGTAATCGCGTACTCCGCTGATCAGCAAACGATGACCCTTCAGGGCGACCGCGAGCTCTACAATGGCATGAATCGAAACGGGCTTCACTTTATAGCGCTGGTGCTGCAGCCTTTCGTCCTCTAATCGCAAAAACACTTGCAATGGAAGATCTGCCTTTCGTACGGCAAGGACCAGCTCCTTTACTTCCGGGCTGTCCAGATCATACCCGTGAAATCCAGGGAGCAACCGCACGCCTCGTGCACCGCTGCCGACAACCCACGCCAATTCGTCCTTCCAGCCGGGCTCTGATGGATTGAGGATCGCAAACGGCCAAAGACGGCTGTCCGATGCGCATTCTGTCAACAAAGCCGCATTTCCTGATCTGGTGTCATGACCATGAATCGAAGCAATATGACTTACACATACGCCAGCCAGTTGCAAGCGGTTGACCATAGCAATGAGATCCTCCGCTGCGGCGTAAGACTGAAGTCGGTAAGGCCATTGACCAAGGAATGCCGTCATATCAATGGCCTTCAGCTCCATAAACTTCTCAAATCGTTTTGTGACCTGCGGCAGTGCAAAACTGTATTGCCGAATGTCTGCATTTTGCACTATCGGATCACCTCCGCCAAAATTTTTTCCATATTGCCGCCCATGACAAGCTCTAGCTGTTGCGGAGATAACCCGGCTCCAATAACTTTCCCAATATTGCTCGCTAAACAAGCAATTGGAAGATCAGAGCCAAAAATGACGCGATCCGCTCCGAGTCGTTCTACTGCAATCATAACTTCAGCAGTTCCGATTGGGGTGCCAGAGGTGTCTATCCTCACATTTGAATAAGGGGCAATTGTATTCATTGCGCTTTCCACCTGCCCCCCCATATGAGCCATTATGATATTGGCTTCAGGGTAGCGCTCGGCCAAATCAGCAACGTGAAAAGCGGTTGACTCATATGCCAGCTGACCGACGGTTTTACGCCAGGCGTGTATCAATATAGGAGCTCGATAGGCAATCGCCTGTTCGACAAAAGGAAACACCAATGGATCATTGCAATAAGTCGCCACCCACAGCTTTATTCCAATCATCGAGTCATCTTCGATTCGATGGCGAAAATCGGAAATCGCCTGTTCGCCATGCCGTGGATTGACGTAACAATAACCGGATACCCGGTTCGAATATCGACGAATAACCCCCGCCATATCCTGGTTCGCTCTATAAACCTCTTCAAAAGAAGGCTGAAATTGAAATTCACCGAGACAGCTTCCGACAAAATGACGAATTCCCAGACGTTCACCTTCTGCTAAGGTGTCCGGATGCAAATCAGAACCCGACAGATGGATGTGAGCATCGATCATTCTTGACTCACCTCATCATCCGATCCAGCGATCTTGCTCGCTTGTTTTGGAGCGCATGAACCAAATCGTCGGCATCGTATACAAGTCCGAAAAAAAGCGAGGTCTGCCAAAGAGATAGCTCCTTCGCCAATTGGCGAGAAGCCGTCTCTTTGTTCTCCACAGCTGTCACAGCCTGTGAAACGACAGAACAAAATATTCCCCTTCGCCTCATATCAATCATCCCGCCTGGATTTTGGAAGATGCAGGCATTTAGAGCAAACCCCGTGTAAATCAAATGATTAATTCCCTTTTCCTTGCATAAGGCAAACAACTGCTCCGAGGTAGCGGCGACTCCTTCATTCCCTATTGGTTTTACAGCCATAGGAATATCCAGTCTTCCGAATCCTCGTTCGATATCCTCCAAATTGTGCTTTCCTGGAAAAGCTTCTTCCCTCTTAAACTTTTCCAGGTTAAGCAACGTTACGTCTTTCTCAATCTGTTCAAGAGGCGGGCTCTCTGTCCCGACAAGTTCAACTGCTCTCTGATGACCCGGGTAAGATTGATAATACGAGCCGACCGGCTCGATCACATGTAACACCGCAATACCGTTATTTCTGCACGCATTCAACAGCCCTGGCAAAACATTCGAACAAATTTCATCCGCCCGGGGAAAATACTCCACTGCCCGATGCCAGCCAGGGAACTGATGATGCGTGCCTGCATCCCAAGCATGCAAGACCACAAGCGCCGTTCGTTCCGTATTCAATTCCAGGTTAGCCTTGTGCCAGCCACCGAAACCTTCTCCTGGAACATCTAAGGTAAAATCAGCATCGAACTGTTTATAGTAGTTAGTCGGAACGGTTATGATCATCTCTGCGGTCTCCTTCTTTCTACAAAGCATAAAAGCCGTTTATCTTGTGAATTGAAACGCGGTTGTAGAATCAGCCTTTTACTGCTCCAATCGTAATGCCTCTGACAAAAAAGCGTTGAAATGAAAGGAACAAAACGATGATGGGAACCATGGTCCACACGGATCCTGCGAGAATCAACCCATAATCGGTATTTTGCAATTGCATGGATGCAAGTCCGACCTGTAAAGTCCGCATTTCGCGCGACTCCGTAGCCAAAAGCGGCCAAAGAAAATCGTTCCATTGCGTTATGAAACCGAAAATAGCCACAATCGCCAGTACCGGCATCGAAATGGGAAGAATAATATTGTAGAAAATACGCCACTCCGAACAACCGTCCATCTTAGCCGAAGAAATCAGATCACCAGGAATGGTTTGCATAAATTGCTTGGTAAGAAAAACTGCGAATGGTGAAACCAAAATAGGCAGAATTAAACCGGAATACGTATTTAATAAACCCATATCTCGAATTAACATAAACAGAGGAACCATAATAATCTGTGTAGTCGTCATCATAACGCTGATAATAAGCCAGAAAATCAGTCTTTTTCCCGGAAACTTCTTTTTGGCCAAAGCATAACCCGCCATGGAACATAAAAACACATTGCCAAGCATCCCGCTGATTGCAACAAAGAGACTATTGAAGGTCCAAATCCAACTGATCGAATTCGAGGCAAGCTTCTTAAAGTTAACGAAATTGAGGTTGGCCCATGACAAGTCCGGAGGAGTTTTAATAGCAGAGATTGCCGGTTTGAATGCACTTAGAAACATCCAATAAAATGGAAATAACAAGATCAGCGCCCATACGAATAAAAGGATAACACTTGCAAGGGTCGGCAGATGAATTTTTCGCATAGTTGCCCTCCTAATACTCCAGATCGCTGGACATCGAACGAAACTGGATAACAGCAATGATCATGACAAGAATCAGTAAAATAACAGCCTGTGCGGAGGCTACACCAAAATCGAACTTTTTAAACGCATTCTCATAGATAAGAAAACCAATTGTTTTTGTCGCCCCATTAGGTCCTCCGGAAGTCAGGAGATAAATCGGAGCAAACACCTGAAACGAACCTACGGTATTGACAACGACCAAATAAGTTAAAGTGGGCTTCAGCATCGGCATTCTGACATGAATGATTTCCTGCATGAAATTCGCCCCGTCAATGCGTGCCGCTTCCTGGTAGTCCTTCGGAATTCCGCCTAGCGATGCAGCCAATATTAATATGTTTGGACCTTGACCGACAGCAAGCGTCATAATCATTATCGAAATAAGCGCAACGTCGGGATCGCCAAGCCATAGAACAGGCTCCAAACCAAATTTATCCAACAAATAATTGAATAATCCAAAAGATGGATTGTACAGCCATCCCCACAATATGGATACGATTACAATCGGCGCAACGCTTGGCAAATAAAAAGCCGCTTTGAAAAATCCCTGTATCTTTCCGGATAACGGATCGATCCAAAAAGCAACGAGCAGAGATATGAATAATCCTGTCGACACAGTGACCGCTGCATAGAGTCCAGTGATAGATAACGATTTCCAGAACGCAGGGTCTACGAATATTTGTTGATAATTGGTTAACCCCACCCATTCGTATCCAGCAAGCGTCCATTTTTGAAAGCTCAATTGGAGCCCTTTGAAAATAGGCAGAAACATGAAGCAAAAGAACAACAAGCAAGATGGCAACAAAAACAAATAGGCGGGAATGTAAGTGCGCAAGCGAGCCATTCGACTACTCCTAACCGGCAATTGGAGCGGTTCGGTAAATCTCCGAATTACACCGCGCCAACTGCCTGATCTGCTTTTTATTTCAATTCTTTTTGTATGGTCTTTTCAAGATTACTCAGGCCGTCTTTAACGGATCTCTCACCCGTCAGCATAGCTTGC
This sequence comes from Paenibacillus baekrokdamisoli, assembly GCF_003945345.1. Classification (GTDB taxonomy): domain Bacteria; phylum Bacillota; class Bacilli; order Paenibacillales; family Paenibacillaceae; genus Paenibacillus_Z; species Paenibacillus_Z baekrokdamisoli. The sequence continues at coordinate 4,686,858 of NZ_AP019308.1, forward strand.
AATTCAACTTCCCAGTCGGAAACAGCCACCATTCCGAACGCTCTGGAAAATAAGGAGTTGCCATATTGGGAAAGTTGATCGAAATAGCTCATAACCGGATCGTCACCGTATAAATTACCGGTTGAATTTCGAGCAGGGAATACAGCAATCGCTTTTAATATTTTGGAGTTCTCCGTGTTCGTAATGAATCTGGCAAACTCCATGACCATTTTTTTCTTCTCTTCATCCTGCTGCTTGAATGCGATAAATCCGCCTACGTTGTTCCATGCCGTCGTTTCTTGACCCGGACCGTGAGGAGGAGCGACAAAGGCAACCTCAAACGGCTTCGGCGCGTTCTTCACTTGGTCCGCAATATTGGAGAAACTCGGATACATCGCAATTTGCTGATTCAAAAACATATCGTTCACATTGGTTGCCGTAAGACCTGCCGCCCCCGGGGGCGCTGCTTTGTACTTGTTAGCCAGGTCAATACTGTATTGAACGCCTTCCACAAATTTCGGTTCCGTAATGGTCGTTTTGTCGAAAGCGCTGTTTAATACATTGCCTCCATTGGTCACACCATTCAAATACATGTAATATGGCGCATCCTTTGCCCAAACTGCAGTTCCGTAAACGTCAGGCTTGCTTCCGTTCTTTCTGCTGAATGTCATGGCTTCGGCCGCTTTGGTGAACTCTTCAAACGTCCAATCCCGAAGAGGGCGATCAAGCGGGAGTAAATCGACGGCGTTTCTTTCTTTGAAAAGATCCAAATTGATCGCGACACCCGATACCAATTTCAACCATGGCCATAAATACGTCGTGTTGTTATACTTCATTGCTCCCTTTACCGCTTCCGAGTAGTCATCCCAATCGGCTTGCTCAAGGAAAGGATCGATAGGCTCCAACACGCCCATTTTTCCATATTTCGTTACCCCGCCGAAATTATTAATCGTGTATACAAGATCTGGAGGCGACCCTGACGCTATTGAAACATCAATTTTCTCCGTTCCTCCCCCCCAATCGAGCAGTTCCACTGACACATTCACATTCGGATGCTTTTCTTTGAACTGGCGAGCATACTCTTTCGCCCAATCGTCCGGATTTCCGTTTCCATCCCCTTTTATGCCATTCATCATAGGATAAATCCATAGTTTGATAGGAATTTCTTTATTGGAAACGCTTGCACTTCCTTTTGACGGAGTCTCCGCAGAGCTTGAAGCATCATTACTTTTGCTGCATGCAGATAAAATCAAACTTATTGCCAGAGCGACCGATAGGATTACGGATAGTTTACGCATGACTATTGAATATTTCCCCCTTGGAATCGTTTTTGCACTCCTCATGCTTGCATTCTTCGTTGAATCAACTTTTCATTTAACCTCACCACTTTCTGAAAAGAATGGGATAAATGAAATAAAAATAAGGTATATGTTCCTTACCTATACCTTTGTCATAATACTAAGTTGAATGCTGGCTGATGTCAATACTATTATTGAAAAATACATCGATTTCATGTGAGTTCCGGAGAATGACACATGCATAAAAAGCTGTATATCCTTGGGATGAACTGCTTTCTACAATCGTATTTCAGCTCAGTCGCTCGTTCCAGCGCTTACTGATTCTTTTCTTAGATGGTTTGTGATATAGTTGCAAAGTAAGGGATATGTCCATAACCTATACCATAAGAGGGTATCTATGCGAAGAAAAAACGAATTTCTATACACCAAGCTTTACAACACATTAAAGGAACAAATCTATACCGGTTTCATCAAGCCTGGCGAATACTTACTGCCGGAAAATGACTTATGCACCTATTACGGCTTGAGTCGTAATTCCGTACGCAAAGCACTGGATCAGTTACATAAAGAAGGGCTCGTCATCAAACGGGTCGGTCTCGGTACGATGATTCCCGAGGATCTTGTCGTCGACGGTCCGGAGCAAAATACGCTGCGCATTCTGGCGCCATCCCCCGCTTTTTTCATCGATCGCGGACTGCCGCTTTTTATTGAAGCTTTTAATCGAAAGTTCCCTAATGTTTCGGTGAAGATGCTCGAGCTGCCAATTGAAAAATTTTGGGAATCATTCCGTTCCAGCAGTGAAATGGGGCTGACCGCCGATCTCGTACTGGTACCGGACATGCAATTTACCAGCATGGACAATTCGAATGACTTTATAGACCTCGCCCCCTATTTGTCGGACTTGACGGATCAGGTATATCCGAAGGTCATACGTCATTTTAAACAAGGCAGCGAAATGAAAGCTGCGCCGTTTACGTTCTCTCCCGTGTTCGTCGTCTGTAATCCGCAATTGTTCGCAGAGCGCGGCGTGCCGCTCCCCGAAGGGCAGTGGACATTCGACGATTTTATGGATTCAGCAAAACGGATGACCGTCGTACAGGACGGCATGACGACCCAATTCGGCTTTTCTATGCATCGGATTTTCAATCGCTGGCCTGTATTCGCCTTAATGAACGGGTTCAGACGGTCTGATATTAAAACTCAAAAGCAAATTTTGACGCAATCGCTGTCGGTCATCCAGGATTTGTGCTTTCACCAGCGAATCGCGACGACATTCCCGGAATGGAGTTGGCCGCAAACTCCGTTCATTTACGGAAAATCTGCTATGGCGCTGACGACGACGTTTGAAATGGCCAACTGGCAGAATGAAAGCATGAATTTCACGCCTCAGGAGATACACTTGCCATTCAGCAATGAACATTCGACGCTTCTGATTGCCAACGCCTTTATGATTCCCGCATCAAGCGACAAAGCGAGGCTGGCTTCGGAGTTTATACGGATCGCTCTGGAGGACGAAACCCAACGCACAATGGCAGCTAATACGCCATTTTTGTCCGTCAAGGAACCGATTAACCGTTCGCAAAGGTCGGAAGCTTATCTGGAACGTTTAAATATTTCCGAGAAAAACATGGACAACAATTTTTTTAAATTCGAGCTTTTTGATGAGAACGTGGTAAGAGGTCTGGAAGAAAAAATGAGCTTGTTTTGGCTTGGCCTCGAACCGGCATCCTCCATTGTCAAGCTGTATGAGCAACTGGTTCTGCAACACGCGGGAAAGGCCGCGGGTCATGAAGCTGGAGAGAGCGCCAAGTAGGACAAGGTTAGCACTGGACGTTTCGCGAGCAGTGACACCTATACTGGACTTTTTAGACGCAAGAAGGGCCGACCATTTCTGTCGGCCCTTCTTCTTCCGCCAACACATCCTTCTCCGTTGGAGATGTTGTCGCCCGGCTGGACATAGATATACTCCGTATTCGACCGCGAAGGAAGGAGAGGGTAACAATGAACGAACACAGGATCGATTGTTTGGGATGCAGACTTGCCAATAAAATCGAGGATACACAGATTGTATATGAGGATGAGCTCGTAACTTGTTTTCTAGATATCGCTCCTCTTAATGAAGGTCATGTGCTCATACTCCCTAAGCAGCATTATCATGATCTAGATGAATTGGACGACTTAACAATCAGCGCTGTCATGAAGGCATCCCAACTCATCGCCAAAGGATTAAAATCTATATTCAATCCTGATGGAATCACGGTCATACAGAATAATGGAGCATTTAATGATTTGAACCATTATCATATGCATATCTTTCCGAGGTATCAGTCAGATGGTTTCGCCTGGGTTGAGCCCATTGATCTAACGCTTGCCAAAGATAGATTGTCCGTGACTAGAGACAAGCTTAGATCGGGAATAATGGGGACATAGTTTAAGATTGATCCACCTTAAAGTTTCGTGCCATATAGAGAACCGGCGTAGCAGCCGCTGAGATGACAAATTTAAGCACATAGGTCGTTAGGAAGATCTCCACCCACACGCCCCAAGGATATTCCGATCCAAAGGCAATCGCGCAGAAGATAAGGGAATCAACCAACTGGCTGATGCTCGTACTCACGTTGTTGCGGATCCATAATTGATTGCGACCCGGGAATATCTTCTTCATAAACGTATAGATTCGTACATCGAGAAACTGGCTTGTGAAATACGCGCATAAGCTGCCAAGCGCGATCTTCGGCAGGAAGTCAAAAATTTGCTTAAGCGGTTCTTGGCCCATATCGGATTCACCAGGCTGAAACCGAAGTGCCATCTGCATGACAATCATCGTCATGATGAGAATAAAGAAGCCGAACCATACCGCCTTCTTCGCTTCCTTCTCCCCGTACTTCTCGTTAAGCAGGTCGGTTGTCAAATAAATCGTCCCATACATCGTGTTCCCCAGTGTCATAACAAAGCCGAACATATCGATCGTCTTGACCACTTGAAGATTAGCTAGAACGGTCGCCACCCCTACCCAAGCGTATAAGCCATGCTTACCAAATGCTTTATAGCAAATCAGAAACAACGAAAAATTGACAAGGACGAATAATACACCCCATAAAAAATTAAACATACAAAATAAACCTCCTAGTTTTGATAACGCGGGAGTGTCTCGAACCGCGGCTTCGCTCTACGAAGCGGTAATCATTATAGCACGGAGCACCCTTAAGCTCACTGGATATATTTTACTGAGGAATAAAGGACATCGCCCAGTTCACCCATTCAATCTCTTCTTTCTCTAAACGGAACTTGCGCTTATACAGTAAATATCTGCCGAATAGCTTGCTGGTCATATCTGTCAGTCCTGCATCCGGTTGACTCTCCATAAGATCGATTTCCTTCTGAAGCCGTGCAAGGTTGGTATTCTTGGCAGCAAGCCGCTCATTAAAGATACGTCTAGCGGTCTCTGGATCCGTAAGCCCAATTGCATAGAGCTTTACTAGAAACTCATCTCGCATAACCGGGGTAGAAGCAGGCTCATGAATAACCCACTCTTTGAGGGCTGCGACGCCTTTTTCTGTAATACTATATATCTTCTTATCTGGCTTGCTCGTTTGACCAATGAGCTCAAAGGTGAGCAGCTCGTCCTGCTCGAGCTTCGTGAGCAGGGGATAGATTTGGCTGTATTTAGCTTGCCAGAACAGCTCCATCATCTTCTTCAGCTCATAACCGGTGAAAGGCTTCCGATTAAGCACACTGAGCAAAGCGTAAGATAAAGCATTCATCCCGTTGTCCCCCCTAAATAGCTGTGTTTATCTCAAAATAGTATAACATAGATGGTTTCACCGCCGAAACCGATTTCCCTCTATAGCAAAGCCACACGCAGTCAATCATCCTTGCCAGTGAAGCGCTTTCTTGCTAAGATGGGGAAAAGATCCCTACTAACCATCCGTTTTATACGGAACAGCGCTCCTGTCACCGATTCTGCGGGCTTTGCAGCGAACCTGCGAGAGACTAACCGCTTAGAAACCATGATTTTTTCGTACTGAAAAACCATGGTTTCTAAGCGGTTTTTTTGTTACCGGGCAATGCAGGAATCAGCCAATCTTGGGGAGGTCTTATAGATGGGGAAAACAAAGCATTCCGGGCCAATTAAGCTGCCTAGCAAACCAGATTCGAAGCTGTGGGTGAGCAAGGTCCCGTTTGGCCTTGGCAAAATCAAACCGCATCATATTCGCGATACAATTAAGGTAATGGCCGAGAACAAGGACAATTTGCCTTATGCTTTTCGAATATTAACGCAAGGGGTTTGTGATGGTTGCGCACTCGGTGTATCCGGTCTGTATGACCAGACGTTGGATGGCCCTCACTTGTGCACGACCCGGTTGAACCTATTGCGGCTCAACACGATGCCTGCCATTAAGCAGGAGATTCTGCACGCCGATATCGACGAGCTGCGCCAGATGGACAGCACCCAGCTCCGTAAGCTGGGAAGGCTGCCTTATCCTCTGATCCGTCGCAATGGCGAACGTAGTTTCAGCCGCATCACTTGGGATGAAGCACTCGATATGGTAGCCGACAAGATCCGGCATATCGATCCGAAGCAGCTTGCCTTTTACCTAACCGCTCGCGGAATTACGAATGAATCGTATTATGCCGCAGCCAAGGCAGCACGCTTCCTTGGCACGAATAACATCGACAATGCTTCGCGGATCTGCCACTCTCCCTCCAAGACCGCACTCAAGCGGTCAGTCGGAATTGGTGCTTCAAGCTGTAATTATAAGGACTGGATCGGCACCGATGTCCTCGTCTTCTGGGGCAGCGTCGCGGCGAACAACCAGCCGGTCTCGACCAAATATATGTACGCCGCCAAGCGTAAGGGGACGAAGATCATCGTCATTAACCCTTACCGCGAGCCCGCGATGGACGGCTATTGGGTTCCTTCTATTCCCGAATCCGCCTTATTCGGCACCAAGATCGCAGATGACTTCTATCAGGTTAACATCGGCGGAGATATCGCCTTCATGCATGGTGTCATGAAGCATTGGTTCGAGATGGAACGAGCGCAGCCTGGCTCCGCAATTGATCATACCTTCGTACGTGAGCATGTGAATGGCTATGAGTCTCTCCGATCTCATGTCCAGCAGCAGAGCTGGTCGCAGCTTGAGCGTTCCTCTGGTTTAACGCAGGAGCGAATGTACGAATTCGCCCAACTGCTGGCTGGTGCAAAATCAGCCGTATTCGTCTGGAGTATGGGACTTACGCAGCATCGCTTCGGTACGGATAACATCTCGCAAGTGGCTAATCTTGCCCTGCTTCGCGGTTTTCTCGGACGCGAGTATTGCGGCTTAATGCCAATTCGCGGACATAGCGGCGTGCAGGGGTCCGGCGAGATGGGAGCTGATCCATTCAGCTTGCCTGGCGGTGAGTTCAAGGGCGCTGACATCCCTCGCATCGAGAAGGTATGGGGATTTCCATTGCCGAGATGGCAGGGTGACATTGTCGGTGTCACCCTAGAGAATGCACTGCTACCCTATGATCACGAGCGGAAGCTGAAGCTCTTCTATACCTCGGGCGGTAATTTTCTGGAGACGATGCCGGAGCCGGAGTTTGTCCGCTCTTGCTTGGAGTCGGTAGATATTCGCGTTCATCAGGATATCGTTCTCAACACCTCAACGCTCGTTGATGCGAGGGAAACCGTTCTTGTGCTGCCCGCGATGACACGTTATGAGCAGCCTGGCGGCGGAACGTCTACCTCGACAGAGCGGATGGTCTACTTCTCCCCTGAAATTGAAGGGCCACGGATACCTGAGGCTAGGCCCGAGTGTCAGATCTATGGAGATCTTGCAGCACGAGTCTATCCGAAGCATAAGGAGCTCGTTACCTTCAAGGATGCTCATGCTCTCCGCAAAGAAATGGCCGCAGCCGCGCCCAATTATGAAGGGGTTCAGCATCTTCGTAATAAAGGTGATGTGTTTCAGTGGGGTGGAGCATGGTTGTGCGAGGATGGAATTTGCCCAACTCCGGATGGCCGGGGCAATCTCATTGCGGTGGAACTGCCTGAGCTTCGCAAACCGGAAGGACATTTCTACGTCACGACAAGGCGGGGCAAGCAATTTAACTCGATGATTTATAGCGACACGGATCCCTTCAACGCGGCCGATCGATTCGATGTACTGCTCTGCTTGGAAGATGCCAAGAAGCTGAATATTGCACAAGACGATGCGGTTGTTGCCTATAATCAGTACGGCACCTTCCATGGTCGTGCCAAACTCGTCGATATTGCCTCTGGCAATCTAGAGCTTTACTGGCCAGAGGGTAATGTGCTCCTGCCCAAGGGCGTATACGAGCCGCATGCTGGCATACCCGAATACAATGCAGCAGCTATCTTGGAGAAAGCCGAAACTTACTTCGCGCTGAAGGATAAACGTTACGTAGAGAAACGAATTGAAGAGCTGGAGACCGAAGTTATCGGGTAGCAGCTGTGTAGTTGTGTCATACGAAGAGAATCAATTTTAATGAAGAGATCCAATTTGGAAAATGAGGTGATTTCACGATGCTGCCCAAAGTGACCACACGCTGGCGCATTTGCAAATATACGAGCGAAGCAGCGTTAGATCAAGAAGATGAGATCGCAGCGGAATATCCGCTTACGATCCGGCTGGGCGGCGAGGAGTTCGCGACTATCGTCTGTTCCCCTTCCCATCTGGAAGAGATGACGATCGGATTTCTCGCTTCGGAAGGCATTATCCGTCAAGCTGACGAAATTCAGTCCCTCCGGTTAGATGAGGAACGCGGCTTCGTCTATGTCGAGCTCCACATCAAGCAATCGACGAGCAAGCATGACTATGCGAAGCGGATGATTGGCTCCTGCTGCGGGAAGAGCCGCCAGTTTTATTTTCAAAATGACGCCCGTACCGCTCGCACCTCTACAAGCACCGTCCGAATCACACCTGCGCAATGTTTGCATCTCATCTGGCAGCTGCAGCAAGGCTCGGATGATTTCAGGCGTACAGGTGGATTTCACAACGCAGCTCTGTGCTCAACTACGGAATTGCTTGTGGTGCGCTCCGATATCGGGAGGCATAACGCGCTGGATAAGCTCTTCGGCTACCGACTTCAGCACAAGCTGCCCATTACGGATAAAATCATCGCCTTCAGTGGGCGGATGTCCTCCGAGGTTGTCCTGAAAGCAGCAAAAATCGGCGTTGGCATTCTTCTCTCGAAGTCTGCCCCCACCGACCTCGCGCTTAAGCTGGCTCATGATCTGGGTATCACCTGTGTCGGCTTTATCCGCGGACAGGAGATGAATATCTATACACATGGGCAGCGGGTCATAACCGCCGATTAATTAGGTATGGCTACCTTTTCCACCAGCTTCTGAATCCGGTTCTCGAATTTGAGCGGCGTCGTTGAAGGTGAGAACCTCTTAACGACATTGCCGTCCCGATCAACAAGAAACTTGGTGAAATTCCACTTGATTGAGGATCCAAGGAAACCGGAAGCCTCTTTCTTCAAATGCTTATATAACGGGTCTGCATCTGCCCCATTCACATCGATCTTGGCTAACAGAGGGAACGTGACGCCGAAGTTGATTTTACAAGCCTGCTCCATCTCTCCGTCCTTGACCGGCTCCTGATCCCTGAACTGATTACACGGAAAGCCTAGCACAGTGAAGCCTTGATCCTTATAGGTTTCATAGAGCTTCTGAAGCTCATCAAACTGTTTGGCGAACCCGCACTTCGTCGCTGTATTTACAATAAGCAGCACCTGACCGCGGTAGTCTGAAAGCGGTTTTTGCTCACCTCGGGGTGTCTGGACAGTGAAATCGAATACGTTCATTACGATCACCTCATATTTTAATTTTATACAATCTTATTTTAAACAATTTAATTCATTTTGAAAACCCCTTTGCCTAGATTTATATTCTCCCCCAGTTCCGCATGTTAGAATAAGAGTCAAATTCTACATTAATTGTTATGGGGCTGATTTCCTGTGAAAGCCAGAATGGTATATCTTGCTGCAGCTGTTGTTGTCATTGTACTTGGACTTGGCTCAAGGAAGTTTCCCGATTCCTTACCCGAATTTATCTCCAGCAACGCTGGCGATGCATTGTGGGCGATTATGATTTACTTAGGTGTTCGTGCTATTGGGATAAACAAAAGTCGCGGCTTCGCAGCGGGTGTCAGTCTGATCTTCTGCTTCGCGATTGAGTTCAGTCAGCTATACCAAGCGGATTGGATCAACAGCATTAGAAGCACGCTGCTTGGGGCTTTGGTTCTTGGAAAAGGGTTTCTGTTCGTGGATTTAGTCCGGTATACGGTAGGTATTATGATTGCTTTTGTTGTTGATAGATCGATTCACAGAGGAGTTCGCTAACATAAGCCCGCTTCGCGGACGGATCATTCTTACGATCGCTGTTGTCTCCCTATTTCTTGATTCTATCCCTTAGGGGTAGAAATACGGAGACAAAGGCGAACGCTATCGCTTCTTCAGAACGATTCCGTCCGCTTCGCTATCCTTAAAGAATCGGATTATAGCTGCCGCTAAACTGAAATTGATAGTCATCAGCAATTCGAATATAGCCGAGAATACAATGCCGCCTGTCCCTGTGGAAGACGCAGGAGTAGTTCTGATTGTCTCGATTTCCCTCTGCAACCCTTATTTCTTGATCATCGCTAGCTAAAACAATGCCAATATGATCATGAGAGTCATCGGATAGCAATTTCTCGTAGATCACAATATCACCGCGCTGTGGAGTAAATCCATCTTGGTCATAATGAAGGAATCCCGTTTCAGGCAGCTGCGCCCATTCTAGCCAAGCCCCTACACCTGCGAACCGACAGATCCCGTTCGGATAGCGAATCGGCATCCGTAATCCGACTTGCCTGCAGCAGTGGTATACAAAAGCCGCACACCAACTATTCTGCAACACCTTATAAATATCTGGATCGGGCCAATGTTGGCATACTTCTCGATATCGCTCATCTCCCGGCACTCCAATTATCGAATCACCCGCGAGTGCTTCGGCAATGTCGGCTAGCTTGCTGCGTCTGTTTGCATGAAAGAATAGATTTTCTCTATCACTGCAAGGCGCTTCTTCCACAATCTTCTCCGGAATCCCCAGTTCACGAAGCACTTGGCGAAGTCGGACGGCATCCTGCTGAGAGACGCTTCGGCTCGTATTTTGAAAATAGCACTGCAGCACATAAGCATCCTTGACGATTTCATCATATGGACCATGAACCTTACTTCTGTCTTCCCAGTAGAAGATCGCCTGCTGAATGATAAGCTGCTCCTCTTTGGTAAAAATCTTCAAATCTCTTATCCAAGGCCGTACGGCCTCAGCGCTGTTGGCGCCGGGAAATTCTTTGACACCGGTTTTATAGTAGTAATAGTGGTGAAGCAGTCCTGAGATCTCCGCCAGTTCCTGATCATATCCTCTTCTCATTGCGATCATCGAAGCAAAGGTGGATACCCCATACAACTGAACACACGCTTCCTGTCTCCGAATCGCACTATCGATAGACATAATCATTTGTTGAAGGTGTTCACGCACGCTATCCAATCGTTTATCCGTTGTCACACTGTTCAAAGTTCTGCCTCCTCATTTCGACGCGAGTTTCTACCTCTCCTGTTACCTACTAATCTCCCACCCGTTGCTTCCTTATTTTATTGGAAATACAATAATAAGGGATTGCTGCAATCTCAGCAATCCCTTATTTCAATTTAACCTTTTATGGCTGCAACCATGATCTCGATTTCATCCAGACTGATATTTTGACGTCTCCAATTCCCTTTAAAATAAATATTACGAGTGCAATTTGTTTTCCCATGAAATGATTCGCTTAGCCCTATTTCTTACTCACTCCACCGCCAAAAGCAATGCGATACCCGTCAGCATCCCTCATGGTGAATTCGCTCCAATGCTCCGTATAATTAGGGCCATCCACGATTTCCACACCTTGGACGCGGCATTCTTCAACCAATAGATCTACAGCGTCTGTGTATGCAAATACATCAAAATACAGTCCGCCTTCTACAGAAGAGGCTGGTCTAACATCCCGTTTAATCTTTGCAGGATGCAGAACAAACGTAATGTTATCTCTTGAGACGTGTACATGGGCAACATCAGGCCCACCAATTTCCTCATATTTGAATCCCAGACTTTTGTAGAAGTCAGAGGCTGCCTTAATGTCTGAAACCAGCAAAACAATGGATGCTCCTGATATATTGGCTCTTACCGCCTGCTCACTCATGCCATCCCGTCCTTTGTCATTTGTATCTTTGTGCTCATTTAATTGTTTCCACTCGTTAACCGTTGTTTTATCCTCGCTAAAGCTTTGAACTACTTCTAAGGATTTTGGGATGATACTGGGTTTGTATGCATCTGAGTTTTGTTTGGTCTTGGTATCTGTAACCAACTAGCAGCCCTCCTTATATTCCATAATTTTACCATGGGTATAAAGTGATTGAGTGTCTTTTTTTATCATATTTTATGTGCCTTGCGAGTCTTCTTAGTCATAACCGCCCTCTATTTCTGGTAAGGCTTTATACGCATCTTTACTCGCAACGATATGTTGGATAAAGTTTCGCAATTCCAACAGCTGCTTTGCATCGTCCGTTGTATCACAACTTTTCTCTGACCAAGTTAGAGTCTTCGTTTCTCCATCTATACTAATTTTCCAGCTATCCTCCATATAGGGAGTTTTAGCGCAGTTCGAGTTGGTTGGGACCAACTCTTTGGTTCCCATAATGTTGATCTCTCTCATCTTCTCATAAATACTGCGCATCTCATCCATGGACAAAGTGATGTCGGCCGTTGCCGTCCCTTTCACGACCAAATCCTTTGTGACCGTATCTTGATAGGTATTCACTTCATTCTTCGCAACCTCTCCATAACCGAAACGAACGAGGAAATCGAACATAGCTGGCATTTCTTCAGGCATGCTGTTTGGCTGCTCTGCGACTTCCTTAATGGGCTGCTCCGTACCAGAGCTCTCTTTCGAGCCGGTATCCGTATTACAACCTGTTATTATCAATAGGAGCATAGCTAACAACGAGCTTAATCGTTTCATTTTCTCCCCTCCCCCTTTCACACATCCTCTGCTGTCTCGATCAAGAATATATAATGCCTTTCGATTCCCGCGAGCTCTGCTTCTGCCTTGCGCTTCGCATCTCCAAGCTGCGTCATAACAGTTATAACTTCATCATGCTTCTGTTCGATTTGAGCTAAAGTCGCTTTAATCTTTCCTTGCATGAGTATATCGGCAATAAATCCGTCAAAGAAATAATCCGAGAACTTTAGAAAATTGCTGGCGTCGAACCTGACATTCAAAGTTAAACGAACGTCGCTAAGCTCCTGTTGGAAGCGGCGAAGACTATTCTGTGCATTTCGAATATTATCCATCGCTTCATCCACTCGCGAATGCTTCATATGAGTTGATAAAATTCCGCCGCCAAGAAGATCGTAAGTCCCCCAGCCCTTGGCGGATTCCATGCGGTCAATTGCGACGTTCAGATGGGTTTGTACGGTTTGACCGGCACTGTAAGCTTCTTGAAGCTCCTTCACCAAAACAACGAGATCGGATCTCTGATCCTCCAGCTTGTGAAGCTGAATACTCCGCTCCGTCCCCTCATTTCGCATGATCTGCTCCTTTTCACGAAGGATCTGCTCCAGCTCCTGCTTCCAATACTGTACGCCCTGCAGCTTTTGCTCCAGATCGCCAATATCTTCTTGAATGGATTTCACCTCTCGCAGCGCTTCTTCATGCTTCAACTTCGCGCTTAGCAGCTCCTGCTCCTCATGAGCCAATTTCTCTTGTTTATTATGCAATAGGGCCGCCCACAGTGATGTAAAGGATAATTTCAACAGCCGATCTATATCACCTTGTTCTTCTCGAAGCTGCTCCTCACATACCTTCAGCTTCTGCTCCTCTGTAACCAAATCCTGCTGCAAGCGTCCCAGCCGACCCTGCCACACCTCATGGCGTCTTCCCTGTTCCTTGGCGGCTGCCAGCTTTGCATTCAAAGCATCCAGCATAGGTCATCCTCCCGTTTAGCTACTTATTTTCTTATGAAATAAAAGTAGAGCAACTGCCGAAGCACGTTACTCCACCTTACGATCAGTTATGCATTTTTAGAAGAATAACTACTTTAGTGCCTCGAACAAGAGGAATATCTTACTTCTCTTAATGAAAGGTTTGAACTAAGCTTTCACCTTCAATTGTTTCGGTTCCGGGAACGCGAGCATTTTGCCCTTGGTCTGCACAATGATCATGCCATCTACCGCAATGGTTTTTCCGAATACTCTTGCGTACGTTTGAAGCTGAAGCACCGGTTTGGCTGTTGTCAGATCTGTTGCGATCAGCTTCCCATCCGTCAGAGCCACATAGATGCCTTGACCGATTATGTCAAACCTCGCTACCGGATTGGACATCCCTGCATTGTAGGAGATCGGACTATTATTGACCATCTTCACGCCGTATACTTGACCACTGTACGCAAAAATCAGCCTGCCATCATAAGGTCCCGCTGCAAGGGTTGCTTGATCCGATATGCCTGTTAACTTATAGGCCTCTCTCTTAACTGTACTTGGATCTTGATTAAGCGGATAACTATACACGGATGATTGATAGGCAATGAATACCTTGTCTCCAATAATCCAGGTATGACCGGGTCCATAAAAGTCCTTCTTCGCCACATCGATGTTCTGCGGATTATAAACCTGCGTCTTCACTACCTTCCCTGTCTGCACGTCAATAGTATCAAGCGTCGTTAGCATCACGTGGTCGAACATCGTCTGCGCCCGTGATGAAATAACATTATTCCCGCGAGCATCAATGGGGAACGTCTCATTATTTAAGCGCCATGCTTCTTTGCCCGTACTACTGTCGAAGGCATGAAGAACACTATACATATATGCGCCTGATTCTGTATTCTCAATAAGTAGGCGATTACCCTGCACAAGCAGCTGATCCGACGGAAGCTGTTCGCTATAATTATCCTTCCACAAGAACTTGCCATCGGATATCCGATAAGCTTGAATATCCCCATTCATCACATACAATTGTCCTTTATCTGCAAAGAGCTTGGTTGCTTCCTTACTTGGCACACTAGTGGTCCACAACTTCTTGCCCTTAATAGCATCGACTCCATATAAATTACCGCTGTCTGAATTCACCACAATACGGCCATCCTCATACAGCAGCGGAGCTTTCAGGTGCGTGCCAAATGACCATAACTTCTTCCCTGTACGAGCCTGAATCGCCAGCAGCTTGCCACTCTGGATAACGAATAGCGTAGAACTACTCGCGGCAACGTAGCCTTCATTCATCCGGAAATCATCCGGAAGCTTGTCCGCAATAACGGACCACTGCACCTTTACAGTCGGTACGACCGTCGACGTATCAAAGTTAGCTCCAACATAAGAAGTGTGGGGATCGATCCCTGCGTAGACCGCTGTTCCCGATAACAATAAGGCAGACACCGTTAGGAGCGCAGCCGCAGCTCTAGCGCCTCGTTTCATTACGATTCTTCTTAGTTCTCTCATTGAACACCATCCTTATTCATCCTTATTCGCCCTTTTTATACAATTATCTAACGGCTTCTCCCCATTTAATGTTGCATGCATGTCGATTTGAAAGAAGCGCCAAAGCTTCGATTATTCGCTATAAGCCAGACGATGAGAGTCTTACAAAGACAAGCGATAGGAAGATTCCAGCACAAAAAGACGACCACCTCATACTGGGGTGATCGCCTCGCCTCATTCCATTCACCATTACCCAAGATGGGTAATCCTACTCACTTCAAACTAACGATAAGCCTTGATGAATTCCACGGCACGGCGGATATCCAGCTCTGGCTGTGCACCAACCTCACGTTCAATGGTCAAATAGCCGTTATAGCCAATTGAATTTAACGCTGCAAAGTAAGCTTGAAAATCAACCGTACCTTCACCTAGCGGCACCTCTTCAAAGTCCGCGCCAGCCGACGCCATTTCGGCAATATGCTCGTGGCTCATTTTCTCATAACCGAGGAAGCCATAGACCTGCCGCGGGTCAACCACACGCAATCTTCGGCCATCCTTCACATGCGTATGCACGATATAGTCCTTAAGCGTCAATACCCCTTGCACCGGGTCATCCCCCGTAACCATAACCATATTCGCTGGGTCAAAGTTAACCGATACCCCATTCGTGCTCAAAGTATCTAGGAAGCTCTTCAAATGAGCTGCAGGCTCAGGACCCGTTTCAATGGCAAAATAAGCATTTAAGCTCTTCGCATACTGCCCAAGCTCCTCGCAGGCTTGCTGCATTGCCTCATAGATAGCGCTATTTCGATCATCTGGAACGATACCAATATGCGTCGTTACGATGTTCGTACCCAGCTCAACGGCGAGGTCAAGAATCCGCTTGGATTGTTCTACTTTAACCGCATTTGCAACGCGATCTTGGAAGCCATGACCGCCGAGATCACCGCATAAAGCGGAAATGTCCAGCCCTAAATCTGCTATGTAGCTGCGCAGCTCACGTCTGGCCTCAGGGTTCAGCTTCTGAGGGTCCATTTCACCGGAAACGGCATAGATTTGTACACCTTCTGCGCCAACTTCCTTCGCTTTCAGCAAGCCATCACGCACGCCAATCCCAAAGCTATCGACGATAACACCGATTTTATTCGTTAGTTTCACCATTGATCAGGACATCTCCCTTCCTTAGAATTGAACTTCTTTCCCTGTAGCTGCGGATTCATAAATGGCCGTTAGAATCTTCGTTATTTCCACGCCATCCTGAACCGGACTTAACGTCTCCCTGTGACCTAGACAGCTCTGTACAAAATGATTGACTTCATTCGAAAAGGCATCTTGAAAATTAAAGCCCCGATCATCAATCTGAGGGTTAATATTCACGATTGTATCCAGCTGCTCGGTTACAATGAGAAGCTCGGGCTCAATCTCCGCGCCGCCTTTATCACCATATAATTTAACCATTGACTCATCACTTTTAGCATGCAAGCTGAAGCTCACATCCACTAGAATTGAGGCTCCATTCTCAAATCGAATAAGCGCATTAGCCATATCCTCTACATCATTCAGCTCAGCATTATAATCCGCTGCCTGGTAGAAGGATAAGTTCTGGATGTGGGAGCGATTACCCAGCTTGCGGTAGGTATTGCCACTGACGGACTTCACTTTTGGTCGGCCCATCAAATACCAGCATAGATCAATAACATGCACACCAATATCAATAAGCGGTCCCCCACCTGAGCGCTCCGAATCGGAGAACCAACCACCAGGATTACCCAGCCTGCGTATAGTGGAGGCTTTCGCATAATAGATCTCGCCAAGCTCACCAGCATCAATAAAGCGCTTTAGTACCGCTGTATTCGATGCGTAGCGCCTCACGAATCCCACCTGCAGCAATTTGCCGGATTCATTAACAGCTGCTTCAACCCGCTTGGCTTCTTCCATCGTCTTGCATAGTGGCTTCTCGCACATGACATTCTTCCCTGCATGAAGCGCAGCGATGCTAATCTCCGCATGGCTGTTATTCCATGTGCATATGCTTACCGCATCAATTTCCGGATCAGCGAGCAGTTCACGATAATCCGTATATACCTTCGTAGCACCGTATTTGTCCGCTGCCGCCTTGGCCCGCGTTTCATTTAAGTCACATATTGCAAAGATTACAGCATCCTCGCAAGCTGCATAACCTTCTAAGTGAGAGCCTGATATGGAGCCCGCCCCAATCACACCAATGTTCAACTTCTTCTGCTTAACTATCATTTTCTACATCCTTCCTAAACTCTGCGATTTGTTTAGAGATTTACGGGATAGACATGAACGTTATGATGATTGTGATAGCTTTATTTGCTTCCTCTATCTAATTGACTTAAACTAAACGATAACATAGCTTCGTTGAACGGAGAATGCACATCTTGCCAACATTCATGGATTATATGATCAGTCCCCTACCCATTCGCAACTTCGATTGTATGGTCGATCGAAGCCGGCTGCGACTCAAGTCGCTGACCATCATCAATGCGGGCCATCTGCCCGGAAGAACGCATCAGCGGCATCAGGGTGTATTTGAATCGTGGGCTTTCGTATTCATTGGTGCCGGGCGAGGATATTATCAGACTAAGGGTGGAGTCCGTCAAACGGTAGAAGCCGGTTCTTTGTTCTGCTTGTATCCGAATGAGACTTTTGATTATGGCCCCGAACAGGACGGTTATTGGGATGAGTATTATTTCACAGTGGAGGGGGAGCGTATTCAGGAGTGGATGTCACATTGGTTCGAGCAGCCGGAGCTTGTTAAGTCCGTTGGCGTAGATGATACTTTCTTTGGCAAAATGGAACTGGTATTTCAGTTGTTAGAAAGCGGTATTCCTGCCAATCAGGACCGAGCGGCTATGGCTGTGGAATCCTTGCTATACGAGATGGCTGTTCGATTAGGCCAGCAAGAGAGCAAGAATCGCAGCTTATTCGTCCATAAGCTGATTGACGACCTCTCGAGCTCCGTCTATCAAGCGCTCGACAGCCAGATTGTCGCTGCGCGGCATCATATATCGATTCCCACGCTAAGGCGGATCGTTCACGACTACACCGGTTACCCGCTGGGTGAATATATGCACAGGCTTAAGATGGCCGAAGCGAAGAAGCTTCTACTCAACACAGATAAGAGCGTGAAGGAGATTGCCGCGCTGCTCGGCTATAAGGATGTCTTCTACTTCTCACGTTTATTCAAGAAATACGTCCTGGCGGCTCCCAAGACGTATCGTTCACATATGGGTTAATCAAGTTCCTTCCTTCTACTAGGCAGGCGCTTCTTACCTAGTCCCTCAATGATCGACTAGCTTACCTATATAATGAATGCCGTCCTCCGATTTAATCTCAATCAGACGGCTGCCCAGCTCTTTGTTGTTCTTGTAGGCCGTAATTTGAAGTGTACTGCTTGTAACCCTGTGTGACCCTATCTCCCCAACTAAAGGTGTCCAATAGATTCGTTCCCCTGATTGCAGGGTCGTTCGCTTATGCTGAGGCTTAACCTTGTAATCCGGCGGTGCCCATAGCAGCAGCTCCCCATCAGACACCTTTAGTGTAATTGAATCTGCATCGTCACAGACAATCGCAATCGGGAATCCCGGTACATTACTCATCGTTAGTTGGTACTGTCCAAGTGGGAATGCAATATCCGGCTTTATGGGAACAGGAGCACCATCTGCTGCATAGGCCGTCATTATGAAACCATTGAATATTGTTTTTACTTGCGAGGCATCGTTGTTACCATTGTTCAAAGCAATTAGCAGACCAAATGCACAGATTATAATCAGCATACACGCTGCGAACATACTGAGTTTTCTTCGTCTAGTACCTGTACCCTGTAAATTTGGATTAGGATCAACTGATGTTGATCTTGCGCTGAGAATGAGCTTCTCCTTGAAGTCCTTACCAGCCTTAATTTCCTTCATTCCCTCTACGTACTTATTCATCATCCATCCATCCCTCCCAGCATTCTGGCCCTCAGAAGTTCCTTTGCCCGCTTAAGCTGTGATCGAACAGTACTTTCTTTCCGATCTAACAGCTCGGCTATCTCAGATGTCTTGTAATTTTCATAATAATAGAGATGAATAACGACGCGGTATTTCTTCGGCAGAGCAAGTACATATGAGACAACCTCTCTGCTTTCATTGTCCTCGATGGGTAGAATCAGAACGGCCTCATCGATGGCGGATAATCGTCTTCGCCATCGATTCCGCATCATATCCTTGCAAGTGTTGATCGTAACTCGAATAATCCAAGCTCTCTCATGCTCCGTATCATGGAATTCCTTGCGCTGCTTGAATAGTTTGATATACACGTTCTGACAGGCATCTTGTGCATCGGGCATATTCCGTAAATAAGTCAGCGCTAGGCGGAGTACCAGATCGGCATACCTTTGCACCAGGTCAGATAATCCATCTTCTTCACATAACTCCTGACTCTCCAGATGCTCCATCCCCTTTCACCCCTAACACGATCTCAAATGCCAAATTGTTGCATTCGCATAAGAAAAAATGACTGACGCACACATCCTCCACAAAAAAATCCCCCTGCCATTTCTGACAGGAGGAATTCAATGATGCCAAATTCAGCTTTATGCCTTTTCGATTACAAAATCAAACTTCCATGTAGCTGATTCACCGGAATACCGTCCACGATTCTCTACAACCTTAACCTTTATAGACTTAGTAGTCTTCTTCGTTACCTTAGATACTTTAATGCTTGTTGTGGATGTTCCAATATCCGGAATTTTATCCTGTTCCTCCGCATATGCCTTCAAGGCTATCGTATCTGATGCCTTGAGATTAAGCACAACCGTTGATCCTTCATCGATTTCCTTCCCATTTACAGATCCTTCTGTCAGCCACTCGTTGCCTACATGGTTGTTCTCAATAAGCTCGACATTTGACAAGGTAACCTTAATCTTAACCGTCTTCTCAGCTGCGAATAAAGGCTGCACGGATAGACCAAATAAGAGAATAAAACATAGGACAGGCTTACTGAATCGGTATACCATCTTCTTCATCTCTCCTTCCAAATCATTCATATCATATAGTACAAGCTCAGACTCGGAATCAGATTCAGTTACGGCTTCGAGTTCAAGCGGAAACCTAGACTTATTCGAAAAATCAGTAACATTAATACTTGTTAGGAACATTTTACCACATATAAAGTCAAGTCATGGGCAGCAGTTTTGTTCCACAAAAAAGGAAGAAGCCTCGTAGAGAGACTTCTTCCTTTTTGATCTTATCTTTAAGGAATGTATTGTTGAACGATCTTAACAACTTTCCCGTCCTTGATCGTCAAATGATAGGGATACGCGCTAACATCGAGCACCTTATTGGCATGATAGATCGCTTCGAACTTAGCGAGTGGAATCGCTTGGTTCCATTCCGTCGTGACGTTATAGATATTGCCCGTACGATCGTAGATCTGCATCAACACGACTGCATTCGGGTCAACTTCCAGCGTCTTTACCTGTTTGTCGTCATTAACGATATAGTAGCCATCAGGTGGACCGTCAAGACCGGAATCTTTCTCCCGCTCCAAGAAAACCTTATCCGCTTCTTTTCCTTCATACCACTGAATATCATCAGCCTGCAAGGATATCTTGCCGCCGTTATTATCTATATGATTAATGAAAACAGTTATCGTATCTGGCGTCTTAGCCACCGGTTGGTAGCTATTACTGCCCGCATACGCCGTAGATATAAAAACTAGCAATCCCATTATCGCAACTGAAACACCTAATGCTTTTCGTTTCATCTTCAACATCTCCTTGGAGTGAGCTGGGGACAATCTTCTCTTATAACGCCCAACATCTACTATTAATATACCCCAAACCAAGGCAAATGAAATCTCAAAATGGTAACAAAATGATAAAGATTACATAAAACTTTTAGAATGCGCTATCATTCTTAGATAGATTTGAGAGGCTACAGCTTCGTACCTATCCTACTGTGATCCTTCGAATAGTAAATGTACATGACTTTGCCTGTGACCGAATCCGTCGATATCATCCCAATATAACGGCTGTCCATGCTATTCACTCGATTGTCACCCAGAACATATAGACAGCCTGGAGGAACAACCGTTTCCTTAGTCGTTAAATGCTCTGCATAATCACGGACACGGCTAGCTTTAATGTAGCTCTCCTCAAGCCGCTGCTTATTCACGTATACGACGTCATTCTTGAACTGAATCGTATCGCCAGCACTTGCTATAATTCTTTTGACAAATGTTCGTCTCTCATATGGAAAAACGATCACATCTCCATTCTTATAGTCTCTCGCATCTGTATTCACTAGTATTCGATCATCCGTTACTAAAGTTCCGCTCATAGAAGGGCCGTCCACGATAAAAGCATTCACACCTACAATAGATTGGAAAGGAGATGCTTTGGCGATCAATACATACAAAAGGATCATGGACACATACATATACCATCGATTATAACGTCGTAATGTGAATAATGTCTTTCTTCTAGCCGCACTCACGATGGCATCCACTAGAGCAACTAAATGAACAATGATAAGGAACGCGATAAGGATTGGAAGCGACCAGAACCAAGTCTTTACGTATGAGAAAATGAGAAATGGCAGGAATAATAGGCTCAGAATAACCATAACCGCTTTTTTCAACTGACCATTGTACACCTGACCTAGTCCCGGTATGAATAAAGAGGCGATACCTGCTAGTAGGAAAGAACGTTTTGCAGTCTTCATTGTTTCACTCGTTTCTCTTTTTCTGTTATTGTAGAATGATGAGGCGATACGCTTCTAAATGCGTACACCGGAGGATCTATGAAACGTTGGTTAGTCATCCTAATTTATATAGTTATGATTGCTGTCGTCTGGGTCAATAAAGACGGACTGCTGGACTGGATGAGGCATGGAGAAATCCCGATGTATCTGGCTGTACTCGTTGTAGCTGGCCTTGCCTTCTTCCCAATCGTACCCTTTAGCATCGTCATTGGCATAATGGGCTTTCTTTATGGTCCTGTAACTGGAGCTTTGCTCAGTTGGCTTGCTGCGTGGGGTGCGGGAATGGCCATGTACGGATTATTCCGCTATGCATTCCGCAAACAGGGTCGAGCTCTGTTAAGTCGCTATAAGACACTTGATCGATGGACTGACATGGTTGAAGCGCATCCCTTCCGCTTTGTGCTGGCTGCAAGACTTATGCCGGTCATGCCGCAATATATCGTGAACTGTTATGCAGCGATAACGGGAATCCGCTTTCCCGTCTATGCATTAGCAACTGCGCTCGGTAAATTGCCCGCCATGTTCGTGCTTGCTTTTATCGGCCGCAATATACTCTCGGATACTCGCTCTCTGATTCTCATGCTGGGTGTTTACGCCTTATTTCTACTCCTTGTTTACGTTGCCTTTCGTTTTTGGAAGAAGAAGCATGGAGAGAGCACATAGGGAAATCCTGTCGGAGTATGCTAGATCAATAGCGGAATCAGTAAAGCCGTTTCTCGTAGCTTTCCTTTAACGATTGTTCGATGTCTGTCTCTGTTATACCCGCCTGGTTGACATGAGCTGCTAGAATCTTAGAAGCTACGGGTCGTGAATCCGGCTCAATCCATGTCTCCGCATTCCAAACCTTGGAGCGCTTAAAGGCCTTTGCGCAATGGATGTAACACTCTTCAACCTCCACGCCAATGCCGATAAGGGGCTCCTTCCCGTAAGCCGTCATTTGTTCTAGTATATCTTGATCTCTTATGACGTAGGCTTGGCCATTGATTCTTAGCGTTTCCTCCAGACCGGGTATGAGAAAAATAAGGCCAATTCGACCATTGGACATCAGATTCAATAAGGTGTCCCATCGACGATTGCCAGGCCGCTCTGGGATAACGAGATGCTTCTCGTCCAGGACAAGTACGAATCCGGCTGCATCTCCTCGCGGGGAAACATCACATAGCCCATGCTCATCCGTTGTTCCAATGAACAGTAAGGGTGTCTTTGCAATGTAATCGCGACAGTGCTGATCGATATAGTCAATCGCCTTCTGCTTCACAAGCTCGCTCGGATATCCCAATAGTTCTCTGAGCTCTTCCTCCGTATGAACGATGTGCTTGAACTTGGCTGAGCTCATTAGTTATCATCCTTTCGCAGCTTTCTATCGACGCAATCGATTGCTTACAAGCTCAGAGAATAATTTAAGAATGCAGCGCTCACTTCATAGCCATTCTTCTCATACAGCCGCTGTGCAGTTTCATTCGTATGTGCCGTCGATAATTCAATTCGCATCGCCTTCGTCAAGATCGCATATTCCTTCGCTGCATCGAGCAGCCTACTACCCACTTGCTTCCCACGATAGGCCTCCGATACGAACAAATCATTCAAAATCCAGATACGCTGCATAGATACAGAGGAGAACGAAGGGTACAACTGGGTGAAACCAACGCCCTCCCCAGATTCCTTATTGATCGTTATAAAAAGAATAGATTCGTTATGCTCGAACCGATTCCATAGAAACTCTCTTACCGCATCTCTATTAGAATCCCGCTCATAGTAAACCCGATAGTTATCGAATAGCTGAACAAGCTCGTTAAGATCCTGTATGGTTGCTTGTCTTGTGAGAAATTGGCTCATTTCTTACACTTCCTTTTGTATGAAGTCTTTTCACTGCTTAATCTGTACTTCGTAATCACAGACAGATTAGCAATGGCAATGAGGATGAAGACAATCGCAAAAGCCTTTAGTCCAGTTGTATACAAGCCAATAAATGCAGATAAGAAGAGTATCGACTCCAGAGCAATTACCCCGATTTCCGGCAGCTTAATGGGCGCTTTCGGAGCGATGAATCTCCCCCAAATGACTGCCGAGACAAGAGGGAAGCCTATCCCCGCAATAATCTTAACCACAACTCCGTGGCCTATGTGAAAACCCCAATAACCTAGAGCGAAGATCATCACCAGCTCTAATAGGAAGCGAACGAGTAGGTTAATAAATTTGAACATGATACGATCAGCCTCGTCTTTCTGTGACCTTACACTCACCGATAACGCTGATTAACATCATTAACAATGCTCTTTTCTTAATCATTACTTATCCGCTCTATAACCTCATTCAAATGCATCTCTTCCATGGAAGGGATTTACGCTAGGATTGGTGGAATCAGCTAACGTCCAGACATTCCGCCGTAAGAGCCAGCTTGCAAAACAATCTCTTGGTCATTATCATAAATCACTCGATAGCTCTTGATCATCGGAATCAGCTTCTTGAGTCCTTCTTCATCCAATTGTGATGTATTTATTTCGAATTGACCGTCGTATTGAACATTTTTATTGTTAGGGAGATTCTTCGTCAGCTCTATTATCACATTCTGTTCCAGAAGTAAATTCTTAACTGCGTCCGATATTATCGGTTCAACGGATTTGACTACATACGATTTATTGGTTGGGTTCTCTATGGTCATCGAATAATAAACGATTTCCCGGTCCGTTGGTATTTGCTTCACCGACTCACTGCTACCACTGATATACCAGGACAGCTTCTCCTCCTCGCCGTCATGGTTATAAATCTTAACTGCTAGAATCAGAACACCCAATAGGATGAAAATAACACCTAAGGCCGTTCGTTTATTAATGTTGCGAATTGTTAACATGTCTTCTCCTTTCTACCCTCTGATCCGTCCACCGCTCTTAATTAGCCATTCGCCACTTTCCCAATCTGACAGCTCACCTTGCTCTGATTTATAGTAGAGATCCATGCGAATCGTGAGATCCGTATGCCAAGGAGAGTCCACAATAACGGAACGAAAAATATGATCCAAACCCGGAATCGCGAATCCAGATGGGGCAGGGAACTGCTTCTCAGCTTCTGCTTGCGTCATTGTCGTTTCCAGTGCAAATTGGAAGACCGGCTTATCTGTGTAGCTATCGTAGACCCACTCGAACTTCGGTGTTCTTTTGACAGTAAATGCTGTAATATCAGCTGCAAATTCCGCTTCATCCGCAGGAATAATAAAAGGCCAATCTTCATCTGGATAACGATAAAGGTTGCATACCTCTGATATCTTCCCGATAATCTCCTCCCACTCACCACGCTGCATGCAAGAAGTCGGTATATTAACACCAGAGTGATCGAGCCCAACCAGCTTATCCTTCAACAAATCATGTAACTCGCTTATAGGAAGAGCATTACTAGTACGTTCTGTATGTAATGGAGGAGAGGCTTGATCAGTAGACATGCTGCCCCAGCCAAGAGAGGCATCGTCAACTCCAGCAGATAAAGAGATTCGACCAATATCCATGTTCATCTCTAATTCTGCAGCGTCAAAAACAATCCTAGGCAAAGGAATATTAGCGGAACGAAACGAGGTTTGCGGAAGGGCATTCTTTTGAGAGGAAGAGATGATGAAGTGATCGCCCTGACATGCCGGTATACCTTGCAGTAGGCTGCCGAATAGATGATTCCAAGCTTTCTCCTGTGAACTAGCATTAGGGAAAACAAACGTAATGGTCCGCAATTGCGACATGCAAACTCCTCCTTATTAATTCAGTGCACACCTCTATTAATTCGCTGGAAATAAGACTTAATCGGTTAATAACGTTCCATCCAAATCCAGCACAGTCGCTGATACATGCAATGACTTGACCTCCGTCCTACCGTTCCAAATATAAAAAGGCCTCCTATCGTAACAGCTGCCCGCTTTTGCAAGGCTGGATTCATCTGTTTACGAGTTGGAAACCTCATTCATTTCAAGTAGTCAACAGTGTAAGGAACATTTTACCATAAATGACTGCTTTGTTTCTATTCTATTCTTATGAGAACAGTATCCTCCGCATTACCTCTCAACGATATTATTAATGGCTTCTTCTACATTAAATTCACTATCTACCGGAACATTGATGATGACTAACCCGCCAAAAACTTGCTGGAAGTTACCGTTCATTCTCATTACTTGATTCTTTAACTCCATTAAGGCTTGGGATTCAGATGCTTCCTTAGTCAGTAACCAAGTGTATCGCGCTAGCTTTGATTTCTTCAGCGTTTCTATATAATGATAGGTGTCCTTATCTTCCCTAACTTTTATAATATCTCCAAATGAGACCCGATCTGTGAATATAGGATTCTCCTCCATGCGAACCGTATCCACGTCAATCTGTGTCACATCAAGGATTTCTATTTCTCGACCCATTCCATCAAAACATAGCTGCATCGGAATCATTTCTTGAATGGTATTCACCCGCTTTTACCTTTATTGATCATCAATCATGATCTCTTTTCATTTTATACACTCCACCCGATTGATGAAAGGGCTTCTTCGCTCAATAAAGAAAACAAACAAACGAAAAAAACCACCAGATATCAGATATCATCCAGTGGTCATTCTTCACCTGTTCTCTTACCTATTGTGTTACCCTGTTTCCGTGCTAAATCCTACCGAGGAGCGTGCTCCTTCTTAGATCATCTTAGTCTCTTTCTACCAAATTCCGCTCTAGATAACCTTCTAACGTATTCGTTATGTCAAACACGGTATGTGCCAAATCATAGTTCTCAAAAGCGTGCTCGCACTGGGACTGATACGCGATATCCGCTTCGTAATGACTAAGTCGCGCTGCGATAACATCCTCAAGCTGTCCTTCATCACGCTGACGCTGTTCAACCGTATTGCGGTCGGCATAAATAAAAATTCGGATCACATGGTCCCCATAGGTTCGTTTTAGAATCTCCGCGCCTTCTGGATCGAGAATGAGATAGATGCACCCGTTGTGCTGGAAGCTCCGCTCTATATCCTTGTCGCGAAGGCCATAACGAATGTGATTAATGGTGACATTTTCAATAAAACCGCCTTCATCATCAAGCTGACCATAGAGTTCGGGAGTGATGAAATGATAATCCTGACCGTTTACTTCACCTGGTCTTGGCTTACGTGTCGCATACGACAACACCTTGGTCAGACCTAGAGTCGTCCCGACACTATCCGCCACCGACTTACGTCCAGAGCCATCGGGACCCGTAAATACGAAAATCAGCTCTCGTTCCTTCAGCTCGCCCATACCCATTACCTCCTAAAAGTTTTTTACGCGGCTAGCGCCTAAAAGTACGGATTAGATACCTTCGAGTAAAAACTAGTTATGGAAGCAAACACTTTCGTTCTGGCACGACTATGCTGGATAATACCGATTCTTAATCCCACATAGATGATGATCTAATTATAGCTAATATAGTGAAAACCAGCAATAATCCTGTAGTTTCATGTGAAAAAATTAATATTTCTGTCTCATTCTACTATATGCTTCAATTTACAAAGTATTTCTTTCCATTCAGATAAATAGCGATCACCTATCCCCATGACAATACTACAGCCTGCCATATGCCTTCAAGGTGAGAAGTCTCTCCACTGTAATCAATCCACGCCATTCCTGTTCCCCTGCCGGACTGACTGGCGGCCAAGCAATTGCCCATCCACCGTCCTCTTGCTGCTGGGTGATGAGGACTTGCAAATGCTCCTCCAGCTCCTCATCCGTAATGAATTTGCGTGCATAACTCTCAGGCAATGGAGCCCAATCGAGCAATTTGTGAACATAGCCTTCCGCCCGGGGATTTCTCTCCATCGTATCTGGCCTGCTTAGCCATTGATCCATTATCGGCTGATATTGGCTTGCCCGCTCCCTCTCTGGCGTAAGCTGCAGGAATGCAAGAGCGTGAATCCCATCATGGTAGCCAACTGGCCTCTCTTGCTCCATATACCGCCAAACATATGCCACACTTCTTATAAAGTACTCTTCTTGAACAATCTCAGGGCGCGTCTGCTGCTTGTACAGCAAACCTAACATTCTCCCTGTGGGATTAATCGACGGTTGGCTATCTTCTTCTGCCGTCCACCATGGGGCATGCGGGTAATCGTTAACACTTCTTAGCGAGAATGGGACTCCTCCCTCACTCAAGGTGTGCTCGCGAAGATAACTATTTATCCCTTCAAGAATCTGTACATCGTAACTATTCAACTCTTCCATAAGCGAAAGCGCCATTTCTGTTGGAATCGGGTGACTATGCGGGCCGCGCAGGTCGGGCTCAAGTCCGTTACCGAAACCACCATCCGAATTCTGATAAGCTCTTAACGCTTCAATGACTGCTCCCTTGGAGCCCCCCTCAAAATGATACTCATATCTCTTCCGATCCAGTAATCTCGCATGTTCATAAATAAACAGCTTCGCGCGATCTATTATCCTTTTTTCTCCCATTTCGCTTCAGCTCCTTAAAGGTTTTATTTAACCAGCCTAACTATTCAATGGACTTGTACTGACTTCTTACTTGCTCCGCCAGCTGATAGATCTCCTCTCTCAGCGATTCGGGAGAGATTACCTTGGCATCCATTCCGAGCGTATAGAAAAAGCGTATCGCCCAGGCCCACTCCGATGTCGGGCACATGAAATCAAGCTCCCATTCATCGTCCGATAACTGTTTAACAGCCTCTCCAGAATGATAATCCTGTTCGGCCAGCAGTGCTCCCCTGTAAGTGAGCTTGGCCAAGATTCGAATATCTGGCGGTGTCTGCTCCTTTGGCTGTCCGCCTTTATCCGATGATAGATTTCGCAATTTCCCTTCCGGCTTTGCGATCACTTCAATCTGCTCAAAACGATCCACGCGAAAGGTTCTTCCCTCCTCATGTGTGACCGAGTAGGCCTCACAATACCAGAAGCCATGTGCGGTATAGATTCTTTGGGGCAGCAGCTCCAGCCATCGGTGATGATTTTCTGAGCGATAGAGAACCTGAAGCCACTGGGCATTTGAGGTGTAAGCCAGCATCACATCTAGATGCGGCGTCCTCACCTTGCGCTCCGGAACCTCAACCTCCACATGGGCCAGCATCGGTTCAATCTGCTTCAAGATGGGTTCAGGCAGAACCGCTTTTATTTTATCCATCACCGTCCATTTCGCTTGATTAAAGGGGGTATCTGTTATTCGAGTAATTGCTCGGAGCGCGAATATAGCGGTGAGAGCTTCCTGTGCATTCAGCTGCAGAGGGGGTAATTGGAAGCCTTCCATCAGCCGAAAGCCACCGGTCGGACCAGGTATCGCATACAAGGGAATCCCCATCTCAGAGAGAGACTGCATGTCCCGAAGAATGGTTCTTTTGGATACCTCTAATTTGCTAGCTAGCATTTGGGCAGTTTCCGAGCCTTGCTGTAGGGCAATAAGGATGGCCATCAGCCGATCTATTCTCTTCAAGTGCTTGACCCCCGTCTTCTTAACCTAGTATAGCAACCAATTAGTGACAACAAGGATGTCATCAATTATTCTTATCCTTCATTAATTCGGAGAAAAGACGCTCTATCCTGTTTCAAAATGAACCCTAGACACAATAAAGGAGCCGCAGTTCACGATTGCGGCTCCTTTTGTTTTGCAGTCAAAGACATTCATTAGCAGGCAATGATTATTCCCCTTGGCCAACCAGCTTCTTACTCAGAAGATCAGAACCTTTAGTATCTTTGGCCCCTGTTTCTGGAACAGCTGCTGCATTCGATGTCCGAAGCGGTATTTCTTTGATGAAGAAGGTTAAGATTAGAGCTGCGACTAAGATCAAGGTTCCAGTCAAGAACACTGTGGACAGCGACTCACTCAATGCATCACGTAGTAAAGTAATGGTTTTGGTGAAGACTGGCTGCAGATCTGCCGGAAGGCTTTGGTGAAGCTTTTCAAGTGCAGGCTGATTCGTAAGCATTTGCGGATTCGCGAATTGGGCGAATTGCTTCGCAGTAGCAGGATCCAGCTTCGATAGATCGGCACCTTCACCGGACTTAGCCAGTTTAGTCAAATTACTTTTCAGACTGGATGCTAGAACCGTACCCATAACTGCAATCCCAATCGTACCACCCAAGTTACGGAATAGTTGAAGCGATGCCGTTGCAGCACCAAGCTCTTTATGAGGTACCGCATTCTGAACAGTCAGAGAGAATACCGGCATACCAAGTCCAAGTCCTAAACCAAACACGATCATAGCTAATACTGCCAGCCAAACACTATTCATGAAGATCATGATTATCATACCCGCAACCATGATTGGCATACCAATCAAAGCAAAGCGTTTGTATTTTCCAGTTCTACTAATAATCTGACCACCGATGGCGCTTGTAAGCACCATTCCAATGGACATTGGCATCGTTACATATCCAGCGTGAGTTGGCGAAATGGCCAATACTCCCTGAACGAAGAACGAAAGATAGATAAGCGCACCCATCATACCGAAGTTCATCAGAAAACCGATGATGTTTGAAAGGGTTACAACACCATTTTTAAATAAATGCAGCGGCAGGACAGGCGTTTTCACCTTGCTCTCGACGATCAAGAACAGAATAAGTGATACGAGCGTTACTGTGAATAAGCCAAGAATCTGACCTGAAACCCATTCATATTTGGAACCGGCCCACGTAAAGGCGAGCAGTAAGGGTACGATTGTTGTTGTTAGTAGAAGCGAGCCCACATAGTCAATGGATTGCCCTTGCTTACGCTCCACTTTCGGGAACAGCGTCATGATCATGATGAACGCAACAACACCAAGCGGCAAGAAGATCCAAAATACCCATTTCCAATCCATATGATCAACGATATAACCGCCTAGCGTCGGTCCGATAACGCTGGAGAAGCCAAAAACAGCTGTCATAATACCCGTCCATTTTCCCCGTTCACGAGGTGGGTATAAGTCACCAACTGCGGTGAAGGCGGTCGCCATAATAATACCAGCACCAATCCCCTGTATACCACGATAAGTAATCATCTGATAAATATCGTTTGCAGTTCCGGACAGGAACGCACCTATTATGAAAAATACGATACCGGCGAGGATGAATGGCTTACGCCCATAAATATCGGAGAGCCTTCCTACAAGCACCGTTGCGATCGTAGAGGTCAGCATATAAATGGTAATTGCCCACGTATATAAGTCCATTCCGCCAAGCTGGGCGATAATTCGCGGCATTGCCGTACTGACAATAGTTTGGTTGATCGCCGAGAAAAACATAGCGAACATGATGGCAATCATAATGGTGAGCTTTCGTTTACTTGTTAAATGTTCCATAAATTAACTCTTCTCCTCTTTTCATTTTAATTCGTTATTATTCAAGCATCCTTTTAAAAATGCGGGTCAAATGCGCAATATCCTCATCCGGCAGCTTATCAAAGAATGTCGACATCGTTTCAGCTTGACTGATAAGCAGCTGCTTAAGCATACGTTCACCTTTGTCGGTTAATTCAATGTATACTACCCTGCGATCATCCTCCGCTCTTGAACGTTTAATATAGCCCTCTGCAATCAATTTATCTGCTATGCCCGTTATTGCTCCAGGTGTCATTCCCATCGCTTCCGCAAGCTCAGATACCTTCTGAGCTCCTTCTGCCTGTAATTTGAAGAGGACTTTGAACTGCGTGAAGGACAAGCTGTATGTTCCATGCTTATTCCACTCTTGCTTCATACTCTTCAACAACGTTCGGAATAGGCCCGCCAGACTGATAAGCTCTACATTGTACGCCATATCTATTCCTCCTAAAGTCTTCCGAAGAAAAGCTTTCTTACCTAATACCTCATTCTTCGAGGGAGTCACTGCGGAATTTATTTTAATACTAAAATAGTTATTAGTAAAGTATTTATTACTATATGTTTTTTAAATAAAGTAGTCAAGTAACAAAAGACGCCCTCTGATTCGAAATTCGCTTAAAAACAGCGCATTTTCTCCATCAGAGGACGTCATTAGGACGTTTTACATGTATTTCTTATTCGTTACTTGATCGGCTTGACCATCCTACGATAGCTATTGTCTCCAATTTGCAATTCGCCATCCTCTTCAAACCCTTTCTTCTTATATAATGCGTAAGCCCCTTCATTATAAGCTTCGACGATAAGTCCTACTTTAGAGTAACCTGCAGCAGCTGCAATTTCTTCTCCGGATTGCATAAGCAATTGCGCGATACCCTGACCACGGAATGCTTCATTAACGGCAATTGCATCATAATAATATTCACCAGGCCTTGCCTCAGTAACAATGATAGTCTCCTCACTAGCACCCTTCTCATTCTGAATGCTCGTCAGGAAAGGCTCGTCCAATTTCTCTGCTCCATCGCCAGGATAAGCGATAAGCATACCGACAACCTGACCTTCACGCTCCTCGACGAGTACATTCTCATAGCTGATCCTATTCCCTGATTGCATATAGAACGCCTCAAGCCGAATCATCGCTTCCTTCTCGTCGAGCGTTCCTGCAAGCAATAAAGCGATAGACCCAATGGCATCCAACATTAGTGGCATAACCTGTGCTGCATCTTCCTTTGTGGCTGTTCGAATCATAGTGTTTGTTCTCCTTCTATGTATATGATATTCCGTTCATGATACCGAGTTCGTTTAATATTCACAAGCACGACTCGGGTTCATTCTACGAAAGCATCCCCTTTTACAGGAACTTTTCCCGTTAATCTTGCTTGCTAAGCGGACTGTGGAACCGTTATTCAGATCCAAACACGACTTAAACAAGTTCAGCGGACACAGGTTCCGCTATCAACTAAAATGCAGCTGATTTCAGATGATTTGTGGAGAATAGCGTCTTCTCTGTCCTTTAATCCAGCTGCATGCAGCGATTGGACTAAAATAAGAGCTCTCCTGTCCGCTTTTTCCGCACCGCACGCGACTCCTGGCGTGTGGTGCTTGGTCACACGGCGACGGTCAAACCACGTGCATCTGATTACCTTCGTCATCAACCACTAGTTTTGGTGTTGAGCTATAAAAAAGGGGTCGAATTCCCCTCTTAGCCGCCTTGAGACGTATGCTACCCCCGTCTTAAGGCCAGCACTAGAAACCGTCGCAGGACGGTTCTCCCGCTACCGCCCATACTATAAACTTAGGTTATCGCTTACGGAATGTAACCTAAATAAACGAGAGGAGATTAAATAATAATGAAAAAACTTTAC
Organism: Paenibacillus baekrokdamisoli; assembly: GCF_003945345.1. Taxonomy (GTDB): domain Bacteria; phylum Bacillota; class Bacilli; order Paenibacillales; family Paenibacillaceae; genus Paenibacillus_Z; species Paenibacillus_Z baekrokdamisoli. The sequence goes on from NZ_AP019308.1 coordinate 4,719,569, forward strand.
CGTTCGACCATGGATCGCAAGCTGACCGGGTTATCTGCCGGAATCGGGGAATGGTTGGGGGTAGATACCACCATCGTCAGACTCGTGCTCATCGCATCTGCATGCTTCAGCTTTGGGACCACGTTCTTACTCTACATCCTATCCAGTATGATCGTTCCCAAAGCACCTTACGAGGTGCTCTACACAAACAACCTACACAAATTCTAAGGAGTGACTAACAATGAGTGTAATTACAAGATTGATTCAGTTAACTAGAGCAGCTACCGGAGAATTGCTTGATAAGCTTGAAGATCCAACGATGATGATGAATCATTATGTCCGTGAAGCCCAAGCTGAGATTGAGAACGTGCAGCAGGAGCTTCAGAAGCAAGAAGCAATGGCTAGAGTTCTACAACAGCAAGCCGATGAATCAGCCAAACTAGCTGAGATAAGCGAGAACAAAGCGCTTGAAGCTCTGACTGCTGGCAATGAATCACAAGCCCGCGATTTACTTAATTCTAAGCTCTACTATACACAGAAGTCTCAAGCGTATACCCATTCTCTTGAGCAAGTGAATTTCCAGATTCCTCTGCTTGCTAAACGTCTGGAAGAAGCCAAAGCAGAGCTAGTCGTTATGCAGAAAAAACGTGATGACCTCGCGGCTCGCGTTCAGCAAGCAGCTGCCAAAGCACAGAGTGCGATGCCAAGCTTTAGCCATAGCTTTCCTGAAGGCGGTTCAGCCTCACGCGGGTTCCAGCGCATGGAAGAGAAGATTTTGCAATGGGAAGCTCATTTGGATGTGAAGAGACAGCCTTACTCCCCCTATACGGATGCAAGCACAACTGCAGCATACCCCGCTCACCCGGAGAAGGATTCTATCATCGATCAACAAATGGAGCTCCTGCGCAAGAAGCTTCCTACGGAGTAAATTCATAGTAGTGTTCGTAAACTAAACAAACAAGCCTGCTTTGACCCATAGGTCAGCAGGCTTGTTTGTTGTTAATTAGGTTATAGGTTCCGTTAATGTTACCTCTACGGTTCCATCACTCGGTCCAGCCATTCCCATACGACGGTACAATATCCCCCAGCATGAAGGATATCCTGCTCTTCTTCACGAACCTATTAGACAAAGGGGTGAGACTTGTGACAGAGGATCCTCGCGTAAAGGAGCTATTTACGCTCAAGACGATTGCGGAGACATTAAATCAATCGAATGATCTGCCCGTGATGCTGAATACCGTTCTGGAAAAGCTGTTGGAGCTTACAGGGTTATCAGCGGGCTGGGTTTATATCATCGACGGTTACTTACAATATGAGTGCGTAGCTGATTACAATCTACCTCCCGGTCTATTACATAAGGACAAGCTGCCTATGCGCTGCGAATCATGCTGGTGTATGGATCGTTACTGGGATCGTCGGCTCAATAACGCCGTTAATATTTTACATTGCAAAAGACTTGAGAACGCCGTGGAGTATAACTGGGGAGATACAAATGGTATTACTCATCATGCTACTGTACCGCTTGGCTCTGGAGATCGACAGTTCGGGCTGCTGAATGTAGCGGCGCCTGGCAAGTCGCATTTCTCCGAGGAGGAGCTTGCCCTGCTGCAGGCTGTCGCCTTCCAAATCGGCAGCGCCATTGAGCGTATGCGACTGTATACCGCGGAGCAGCTGCGTGCTGAGCAATTCGCCCGGCTTGGTCAATTCAGCCGAGCACTTGGAGCAGCTACGGGTGCTGCAATGGAGACAGAAGCATTGTCAGCTCTCATCGTAACGCTAATTAAAGAGCATCTTGATTGGCCTTTTGCAGCTCTAATTCAAGCTTCACCGAATGGAAACTACATCCTCCGGGCTGTCCATGGTAATGATCGGACGGAGACGCCCAATAGCAGACTGCGCTTTCCGGATAAGCACTGGATTCGAGAGGTTTCTCGGGAAGGCCATCCTGCAGCTGCATCCAACGAGGAGGTCGCTCAGCTATCTGAATTGGAAGGCATACGGATGCTGCTGCCTTCGTCATTACTAGCTGCTGCAGCCGTATCCATTCCGCTCGTCAACGCATCAGGAGGTATCCTCCTTATTGGCTATGATCAAGCGGACAAGTCAAGCAGCAGAGAGAACAGAGAAGTGATTGAGGCGCTTGCGGAGCATGTAGCTCTCGCAATCGACAGCTCGCTGCTGGAGAGGAACCGACGTGAGCTTGCACTTGTTGAAGAGCGTAATCGTCTAGCTAGAGACCTGCACGACTCCGTCAGCCAAATGCTATTCTCGCTATCGATGACGGCCAAAGGTGTCGAGAGCCTGCTAGCAGACAACCAGCAGGATAAGGCACTAGCTTCAATTCGCGATATCCAGTCCTTATCACAGGATGCCCAGAAAGAAATGCGAACGCTCATAATGCAGCTTCGTCCCGCTGGATTGGAAGCTGGGCTGCTAAGCGCGCTTCAGAATTATGGCAACAAGCTCGGACTGCAGGTCCACACACAGGCCGCTGGCATTCGCGAGCTGCCCCGTCCCGTGGTAGAGGCACTTTGGCGAATCGGACAAGAAGCGCTGAATAACGTACTTAAGCATGCTGGGACCTCAGAGGCAGCCGTGACGCTGGTGTTGAACAGTATGACAGCCGTACTGCGTATTTCCGATAAGGGCATTGGGATTACGAAAAAGCAGCGTCTTGCTGCAGCTTCTATCTCACTTGGACTAGCCACTATGAAAGAGCGTACCGAAGCGCTAGGCGGCCAGTTTACCTTAACGAGCAAGTACCGAAACGGGACAACAATCGAGGTCTTCATCCCGCTGACTCCCTAATAAATGATAGATGCAAAGACGAGGTGATTGACCCATGACCATTCGATTACTCCTAGCAGACGATCATGCCATGGTGCGAAGAGGACTTCAGGTGTTTTTAGCTACTCAGTCTGATATTGAATTAGTCGGTGAAGCCGCTAACGGTCAAGAAGCATTGGATCAAGCGACTGCTCTCCAGCCCGATGTCATCTTAATGGATCTGAATATGCCTATTCTTAATGGCATCGAGACGACGAAGCAGCTCAAGCTGACACACCCGGATGTTAAAGTGATCGTGCTTACTTCGTTCTCCGATCAAGACCATGTTCTGCCTGCCATTCGTGCTGGAGCAAGAGGCTACTTGCTCAAGGATATCGAGCCTGAGGAGCTGGTGAATGCCATCAGACGTGTTCGTCAAGGACAAGTCGAGCTGCATCCAGAGGCCGCTGCACAATTAATGAATATGCTGGCAACTACAAGCCATGAGGCATCGACAGATATAGCTCCGAGCGAAAGCCTTTCTGCTTCTATGGTAGGTACCGCTGCGGCAGATAGCTCCTTGCTGCGGTACCTGACGAGAAGGGAGCAAGAAGTACTCGGACTTATCGCACGCGGGATGAGCAACAAAGAGATCGGCAGCACCCTTCATATTACAGAGAAGACGGTCAAAACTCATGTCAGCCATCTGCTCGACAAGCTCGGTCTGGTTGATCGGACGCAGGCAGCGCTATACGCTGTGAAACATGGACTTGGGTAATTGCCGCCTATTGCCGCCTCCTCCCTTTCTCAGACTAAAGTTGTAGTAAATTTGTAGTAAAGTTCAGCCTTTGGTTGAACTTTTTTTATTCCCCTTTTCATCCTTCTTACTGACGCTAGGACAACCTTTATCCTCTAAAATAAACAATAAGAAAAGAGAATAAAGCAGACCGAAAGGGAATGGTAAAGATGAACATTGTCATTATTGCAGGCAGCAACCGCAAATCCTCCACCAGCACAAGACTAGCCGGATATTCAGAGCGTCTTATGGGGCAAAAGGGGCATAGCGTCACCTTGTTCGACCTCTACCGCTCACCTCTTCCCTTCTACTCCCCAGATGAATATCACCAAGAGCATGTTGAATTACAAGTGCTAAAAAAATCTCTCGTCCAAGCGGACGGTATCGTTCTCGTTACACCTGAATATCACGGCAGCATAAGCGGCGTCTTGAAGAATGCTCTCGACCATTTGGGACAAGAGCATTTCAACAACAAAGCGGTCTTGTCGGTCAGCTCTTCCGGCGGCGCTGTCGGTGTCAGCTCCCTTACGCAGCTGCAGGCTATCGTTCGCAACCTGCATGGCATCAACTCCCCCGAATGGTTATCCATTGGAGGCGCCCAGCGCAAATGGTTTGAAACCGAGGGGCAGGATGGCTACGAGATCGGCCAAGATATCAATGATCGCATTCACCGCGTCATCGGCTCTTTCCTTGACCTTACGCAGTTGGTCCGTAGAGAATCTCACGCAGCAGGATCAATTTCTTCATAAAAAGGAGGGCACAGCAAATGATCACTCATTATGCCCAATTGCAGCTCCATACCGTGTCCATCCAAGGTGTCAAACAGATCTACCAGCAGAAGCTTGGTTTTCCCGTCATCTATGAGACAGATGAGGAAATTCGATTCCAGCCGACTGCCCATTTTACCCTTTCATTCCTAGAGGTTAGCGAACCGTTGTCGCCGGCCCATATTGCCTTTGAAGTGCCTCATTCGACCTTTGACGAAAGTGCAGCCTTTATTCGGGATTCAGGGATTCCTCTCCTGCAATGGCCGGACGGCAGAGAAGTCGACGAGTTCGAGAAGGGGAGAAATATTTATTTTCGAGATGGGGACGGTAACCTACTTGAGCTTATCTCTCATTCCTATATCACGGAGGGCGTGCTTCCCCCCTTTGGCGCATCCAAGATTATGTACTTGCGGGAGGTAGGGTTTCCAGCAGATCATGTGATCCAGCTTCGCGAATGGTTTAAGCATGTTCTGCAGATGAAAACCCGTGAGGAATCGGATATCTTCAACTTCGTCATTGGCGGAACTGCACATGCTATTGTAAGCTCGACCTCAAGAAGGTGGATTCCCATTGCCATGCGCGCACTGCCTCCAAGAGGAACGATAAGCTTTGGTGTAACGGATGCGAGTTTCATTAGGCAGGTCCGCTCTCATGTGGAGGAACAGTCTATTCTATTCGAGTCTGACGAGGAGCTTCACTTCCGCCAATACGGTTACAGTATTCGTCTAGTCGTCGCTGCAAACTTTGATGCACAGATACCAGTTTTGCTGGGCCTTCCGTTATCTGTGGCTAAAGGAAGTGCTGCTTATGATAAAAGCCCTATTTGAGACGCATCAATGAAATCGGTTGTAACGATTAGCCAGTGGCTGTCCTTGATTATGCAAAAAGAGGCTGCACAATAAAAGAAACGGATCAGCTGTGCAAGCAGCCGATCCGTTTCTTTTTTTGTTTGAAGCTCCACTAACTGGTACCTGACACTATAGCAAAGAGAAGCCTTCTTCTTGCAAATACTGCTCAGCTTCCTCATAGGTTTCCAATACCATCTCCAAGCTCGCGCCCGTATACACGTACCACAGATCTTCCTCATGCTTGAGCGTCAGCAGTTGTTTATTCGCGCCGATCCATTCCGAGGTACGCACCTCTCCAGGCGGTGTTGATGACTTGCCCTTCTTGGCTGCTGGTTCCGGCGCCCGGAATGAAAGCGAGCGAATGGATGCTTCAACAAGCTCACGAAATGCGGCTTCGTCATATTCGCGAACATTTACGAAACCTTTATCATCCGTTGCATAGCCTCTGAGCTGGCCTGCATAGAGGTATCCATTGCCATTGGGATGCAGATGAAAGGCAACATTTTTCTTCTCGTAAAGACTCTCTTCATATTGATAGTTGACGCGACCCAAAGAGACATCCTTGCGCTGTAATTCAGGAAAGGACTCCAAGATCGTAAGTTTCTGTTCAAAACTGAGCATAAAGGCCTCCTGACCACGGTTCATTTTTGCTGATGATTATAACATATACCCCTGGCTAAACCAAGCTCGAGCATCGATAACTTGCTTAACTTGCTGAACATGCCATCGAATTCCATCATAAATAAAATTCAAATCCGAGAGTGATGCGACATTTTATGTCGTACCATCTGTTTTATAATGAGGGGGCAACTCTAGAAAGTATGAAATGAGGATCACAAATCATGGCAAAAACAAAACGAGGCCGCATTCTATGGAGCCTTCCATCACGCGGCCGGGGCACATGCCCGGTCTGCAGTACAAAGCGGATTAAACTGCTCTACTCACGGGCCAAATCCGATGGAACTACGATCAAAGTGTGCAAACGATGCATTCCTGCAGCGCAGCCAAGAGTAGATGCCGCCATTCCCGCCCTCTAAGACCTCGCCCGTTCCCGCTCTTTGGGGGCGGGCGCTTTAATGGCAGCGGCAGACGTGTAGTTAAGAAATGACTTGTCACTTCATCACCCCAGTGATGTAATAGAACAAGCAGCACAATCAATTGCTATGGCAGGGAAAGGGGGTACTCGCTTGAGCAATAGGCATCGCATCCAGTGGTTCGATGATCAGGTTAGGCAGGGCAAATACCCCAATAGCACGCAGCTTGCACAGCAATTCGAGGTATCCAAACGACAAGCCCAGCGTGACATTGAATACCTGACCTTCTCTCTCCGGGCTCCCTTGCTTTATGTAGCGAAACGTCGAGGCTATTGCTACGAGGATAAAATGTATGCGCTCCCGCATCTTTATATGACCGAAGAGGAGAAGAAAATCCTCAAATATCTGGCTTATCGGTACCGCCAGTACAATTACGATAATGCCACCGCGGTGAATCGCATCGCTCATCTACTTGACCGATTTACGGATGAAGAAGGAATCGATCTGGATAAAAGGCTTCCCATCTTTGAAGCAAGCCCTGAGCTCATCCAGAACGTAGAGCTTCTCTCCTACACCATCAAACATCAGTTTGTGGTCACGATTACCTACAAGGATCAAGCTGAGGAAGAAACGCTGTTGAGGGTTTATCCGATCAAGCTGTTATCCAAGTATAACAGTGACTATCTGGAGGCGGTCTCCGAGCAGCAAAACAAAGTTCGCAGCTTCAGGCTGGACTGCATAACAAATCTGATCGTTAGCACGGAGCACTACGAGCTATCATCCGATGACACCCCTCAATTGACAGATGGATCCGGTCCAATTCGAAAACCATTTTCGGCTAAAGTCCGGCTGTCTCAGCATGTAAATAGCGAATCTTGGCATGGTTATCGCATTCAAGATCGGCAAGATTTGATCTATACGATTGCATTTCACGATACGGAAGCCTTCCTACAGCATTTGTTCATCTCCAACTGGGAGGCGTTGATTTCTCCGAAGTGGCTTCGAGAAAAGCTAGGCAGTCGTTGCCAAAGCATGCAAGGTCGGCTAGATAAAGGAGAGTAACAGGCATGCCCTTACTAGAAGAGATTCATATGAAGCGCGAATCGAAGTCTTATATCGATAGCTTATATGTCATACTGACAGCAGCTGATTTATTCAGCGGCCCCAAATACATGCTCTCCGGCTTAAGCGGTATGGCGTTTAAGTTCGCGGTACACGAACAGCTGCTGCACCTATCCGTTACTGCTTACGGACAGTGGGGTGACGAGCATGGTCCCGCTATTGCCAACTTGGGTCTCTATACGGAATGGGATGGTGGACGAACCAGACATCCTACCTTTTCCTACTACCAGCAAGAAGCGATTAAAGCGGTGAAGCAATCCATCGATCAAGGAGTCGGCGTCATCTATTGGCTTCCAGAGTTTGGAGTTATTCAAGGGTATGATGACGAGGATTCTATCTTCTATGTCCAAGATGGTTGGTCTGAGGAGCGCAAAATTGTCCTCTATGACAATTTCGGTTTGAATTTCACACCGTTTTGGTATTGGCAGACCTTCCGGGACAAGGTGATACTCGACTTTGAATATCAGGTGCTCGAATCGCTGCGGTTAGCCATTCAAGATTGGGTGACGCCCCATAAGACACTGCCTAATACCGATATCGGCTCAGGCAAGCTAGCCTATACCTTCCTCATTCAGGCTCTCCAACAAGGGGAGTACGATGAGGGCGGCGCTGTTTATATTTTGGATTCGTACATGTATAGCAGAGAAGAGATCGCCTGTTACTTGCGAGAGGTGCAGGGGACGTTTAGTGAACTTAAGATAGCATCATCTCAGTACGATGAGCTTCTGCTCGTCATCGCGGGTATTAACCGTTGTATCACCAACATTGCTGGCAATAGACAAGTCGATCGCATGCGCATTTCGGAGTTATGTACCCTTTTACAAGAAGCGCAATCCCTAGAGGATCAAGCTATTTCACAATTCCAAGCTATCTCCTCTCGCTTCCCTGATCTCAAACGCTCCACTATTCCTAGGTGGGGCTCACACTCACCCAGATAATGAAAGGAGATCATGAACGGTTATGGGCATACAACGATTAGTCGGCTTACGACTTCTGTCAGCGTCCAAATCCTATATAGATGCTCTGCACGGTATCTTGTCACATAGCGGTCTATACACCGCTCCCAAATATATGCTTGCTGGCATGACGGTCACTGGCTTCCGTTTCACTGTAGACCGACTTATAACCGCGGAATCGCCGACGGCTTATAATTGGATGGCTGAGAACTTCCTGGCTGCCGACTTCATCGGTATTACTTCCGCACAGCATGCTGGTTTCTCATTCGAGCATACCTTTCCTCTGTATCAAAAAGGAGCCATTCATGACATTAAACGATCCATTGATAGAGGTATTGGGGCTATCGCTTGGAAAGATCAATTTGTCATTGTTACGGGGTATGACGATTCCAGACAAGTGCTGTTCTACTCGGATGGCAGGGATTCCGGTGACGGCTTTAATAGACCACAAGCGCATGAGGCAGAGCTGCCCTACGAACAATTCGGACGCAATTTATCGCCTTATTGGTATTATCAAATTGTTGAGGAACGGGTAGAGCTTGACGAGCGTGAGATCTATCGAGAATCCTTCATGCAAGCCATCTACAAGTGGGAGACGCATGATCTCATGCTGCCTGAAGGGGAGTATGCTTGTGGGAAACGTGCATATTCGGCCATTATTCACGCTCTTGAGACTGGCTGCTACGATAAGACAGGCATTTGGAGCGTAATCGATACCTATGCGGCCGCTAAACGAGATCTTGCTTGCTATACCCAAAAGCTGGAGCAATTATGGCCGCAAAGCAGATCGGTTGCTGCCTGTTACGCGGAACTGAACCAAATCTATGAACAAATCGTTGATACTGCTGCTGCTGGATGTAATGAAGGGACAACTGAGGAGCCGAAGCTAGTTAATCAACTGATCGCTCTCTTTCATAAGGCTTTAGCTATTGAGGATGAGGCTATTCAAAACATGAAGAGGCTCATGAGGGAAACTGTCGATAATCGGTTTAATGATATTGCTCTAAGATGACTCCGGTTTTGGTGTTTGTGCTCCCGTGGTACTTCGTACCAAAGTCGCTCAAACACTCAAAACCTCCGTTACAATGGAAAAGACTAAAACACGGATGCTCTTGTGGTACTTCGTACCAATGTTGCTCAAATACTCAAGACCTCCCTCACTAGAATAGTTTCTAAAAGGGTGGATTGGGGAAATTAGGGGATAGTAATCATTAATCCCAGCAAAGGTGGCTACGAAGATGACAAAGCAATCTAATAATCATGAGGAATTTAATGAAATGTATAACAAAACTTCAAATACAGCAGCCGGAATAAATACGCCGAAGAATCATGAAGATTCCGGCCCTCTAGATATGGTTAGTGATGCTGTAGCTGAGATCGTCGAGAACGTTCAGCATACCTTCGACGGTCAAGAAAAGAAAAATAAGTACAAATAAAGGTATGTTAACGATTTGACATCGTTCAGGGACACAAAAAGTCACTCCCTTACGCAATCTGACTGCTCAAGGGAGTGACTTTTTGTGTTTGCTGCTAAGTAGAACCTTAATTTAAGAGTACCCCATTAGTTTCCTCAACGACATGGATTAAAGCGGAAGAACACGCACGACCGCTTGCTTCCCGCTTACTTGGATGCCCGTCTGTTTCTTGCCGGCTGCTGCCAAATCCTTCAGTGCCCGCTCCAACAATTCCTTAGCCTTCGGCCCTTCTTTGCCCTGAATCCGGACAACTAGCTCCACCGCATTGCCTGAAGATAACAGCTTTTCGCTTTGCCGCAGCTTTGTATCATAGTCGTGATCTTCAATATGTGTTGTAAGCCGAATCTCCTTGACCTTCATCGGCTGTTCCTTCTTGCTTGTCTCCCGCTTCTCTGCAATGGCGCTCTGTTTAGCGGCTCCTCTGCTGATCAGCTTGCAGGGTGGAGGACTGCTCATTAAAGAGGTACATACCAAGTCCACCTTCAGCTTCTTAGCTAGCGCCAAAGCCTCATCCCTCGGTACAATCCCCATATTCTCACCGTTTAACCCCGTTAACTGTACTTCGGATGCTTTGATTTGCTCATTCACGATCAAGTTATTGACTCTCCCTTACATGTTGATTCCCTGCTATATCTATAATTAATTGCGGTAGCCATTCATTCAATTGTTGAAAATTAAAACCAGCCGATCGGGCCTTCGTCGTGTCAAAGTACCATGGCTCTGGAATACCGAATGGCGACTGATTCGCTGCATCTGCTTCCTTCACAAGGATTGACTTTTTCCCTGTCGCTTGCTCGATTAGTGACACTATTCTTCGAGGCGATATCTCGCCTTCTGAACAAGCATTCACCGGTCCGGTCAAGCTCGAGCGACCAAGCCAGAGCAAGAAATCCGCTGCTTCATCTGCCTCAATAAAGGAGATTTGTACATCCGGACTTGGTATACCAAGCGGAAGTCCCTGCTGGACATGCTCCACATGAAAATGCAGCCGCCGCGTATAATCGCTATGTCCGAGTACGATCGGGAACCGAACAGCCACGACTGGGAAAGACGCCTGCTGCAGTAATACCGTCTCAACTAGTCGTTTTCCCTCTGCGTAATCGACCGCCTCCGGAGTGACTTCCGGAATCAAATAACTGTACGGATCAAAATCCGCTTCCACCTTGCGAGGCTCACCAAACGGATACACACTGACGGATGAGGTGACAATATAGGTACCTACACGACCGTCAAAAAGCTTCACAGCTTCTTGGGCATTCTGTGGTGAATAGCAAATATTATCATAGACAAGATCGAATGAAGCTACTCCCAATACACGGCGTAAAGCTTCCGAATCGGTTCGATCAGCCTGAAGATGCTTCACAGCATCACCGAAGGACTCAGGGAGTGAACCCCTCGTTATGACGGTTACGTCTGCCTCCTCTTGGATCAAGCGCTCCACCAGCTTCTTGCCAAAAAACCTCGTACCGCCAAGCACGAGCACCTTCTTTTTCTGCTGCATCTATATCAACTCCTCTAGCTATTAGCTTACAGTAAATGAGACGTGCATGCATCCAAACCGATGATATTGCGATTCCTGCTGTTCCTGCTATTCTTGCTGTTCTTGAAGCCTTAATGAGTAATAAGCCGTCTTCTCCTGTGCGACTGCCTTCACCTTCTCCAGCTGCCGCATGTGCTGCTCCAACTTGACGATATGCTGATTGAGGATTAGCAAACGTTTCTGCAGCACTTCACGGATACCCTCATGCTCATCCTCATCCACTTTGCTTTGATGAAGCAGACAGCCATCCTCCGTGAATGCGGCGATGTCCTCAAGCCCCATGCCCGTTTCCTTCAATCCATGGATAAATCGGATAAATTGCAAATCTTGATCATCGTAACGACGTACCCCGTTCTGCCTGCTAGGCTGTGGAAGAACGCCTACCTTCTCATAATAGCGGAGCGTAAAAGCTGTAATACCCGTTAGTTTGGACATTTCCCCAATGGAGTACATGCGTGCCTGCCTCCCTTTACCCCACCACTAATGAGACTCTTATTCACCTACAAGGACAATTTTACCGCTTGCTGAGGATTGTTCAAGCAATTGTTGTGCACGAGCCGCCTCAAGAAGTGGAATTTCATGTGAAATGATCGGATTAATTGCACCTTTCTGCAGCAAACTAAAGACGGCTGATAGATCTTCCTTGAACCATTCCGGTTGTTCCTTCCTTAAAGCAGTGATGCTATAAAGATATGCGGGATTGCCGCTGCACGTTGTCTGGGCTGCTTGTAAATCGCTCCAATCCTTAACCCAAGCATCGCTTGTCGATTCTCCAAGAACAGAAGTGTAGCCGTAACCCACGAATCTACCTTGACTACTAAGCGTTTGAAAAGATCGTAACCAATTGTCACCACCGATTGGATCGAATACAGCATCCATGCCCGCTGGAGCGCACTCGGCCAGCACTTCTACAAAATCTTCATTGCGATAGTCGATCGGTACCGCTCCGAAATCTGCAACAACAGCATGCTTGGCTTTGGAGGCAGTACCGAACATCCGCAAGGAAGCCAGCCTTCCAAGCTCTAATAAAGCGGTACCCACGCCGCCGCTCGCGCCATGAACTAGGATGGAGTCACCTTCGTTCACCTTAGCGAGTCGGTGAAGCAGTTGATAAGCCGTTACATAATTGAGGATGACTGCAGTTGCTCGTGAAGCCCGAACATCAGTCGGAACCTTGAAAACTTCCTTTTCCTTCGCATAGACGAAAGCTGCATAACCGCCAACACCATCATAGAAGACACCGACTCTATCGCCAATGCTGTAGACTGTCACTCCAGCTCCAACCTCGTCAACAAGACCAACCGCATCGTATCCAGGAGTGAAAGGCGGCTTTGGCGAATGGGGATAGACGCCTTCTCTTCTCATAACATCAGCAAGAGCCACGCCCGCGCTCTGGACTTTGATTCGAATTTCGTCCTGCTGTGGTTGGCGCAAGGGCTCTTCTATGGCTTCTAAAACTTCCCGTCCTCCATATTGGGTAACAACGATACGTGTGTTTAACATGAGCATCTCTCCTCCAAGAATGATCGAAATGTTTGATGCTCTTATCCTAAGCCTTAGAGTCAGCTCTAAGTCAATCCTCTAGCTGCGAAAATTTAGAACGGCATGGTTACCTTCTTCGCCTTCCTCAAAATCAAGGTATAAATACTATACCTTCTTACAAAAAAATAGCTACTTGATAAATATCCTAAGCTGTTTCATAATTAAAAGATAAACTCACCACTTCGTATTGAGCGAATATAGGAGGTCTTCTGAATATGAGTAAGGACTTGAACAATAATCAGGAATCCAGCGCCGTGCGTAATGTTCCCATTTCCGTATTAGATCTAGCGCCAGTTAATGTCGGTACCACGCCGGCAGAATCTTTTCCCAAAACACTTGAGCTTGCTCAGCATGCCGAGAAACTAGGCTTCAGTCGGTATTGGCTCGCCGAGCATCATAATATGACCGGTATCGCTAGCTCCGCCACATCTCTAGTTATCGGCTACGTTGCGGCTGGAACGAAGAAAATTCGGGTTGGCTCCGGCGGAATCATGCTTCCGAATCACGCACCATTAGTTATTGCAGAGCAGTTCGGAACGTTGGAATCCATGTACCCTGGCCGCATTGATCTGGGTCTTGGAAGAGCGCCGGGTTCCGATCAGCTGGCAGCCCAAGCTCTGCGTCGAGGGCTGGGAAGTAACGGTCAGGATTTTCCCCAATTGTTGAAAGAGCTTCAAGGTTACTTTAACTCCACACCGCAATCTGCAAGGTCAGTACGCGCTGTTCCCGGTGAAGGTCTGAACATTCCGATCTGGCTGCTTGGCTCAAGCGGCTTTAGCGCTCAATTGGCTGGCACGCTCGGTCTTCCATTTGCTTTCGCCAGTCATTTTGCTCCGGAATATCTGCTTCCAGCCCTCGAGCTGTACCGCAGTCACTTCCAGCCTTCGGCAGCTCTGGATAAGCCTCATGTAATGGTCGGCATTAACGTCATTGCAGCCGAAACAGGCGAAGAAGCTCGCAGACTGGTAACTTCGCTGCAGCAGCAATTCTTGAACCTCATTCGCGGCAACCCTGGCAAACTGAATCCGCCGGTAGACAACATGGATGATCTCTGGGCACCCCATGAGCGCGCTGCGCTCGAGAGTAAATTCAGCTACTCTGTTGCAGGGAATAAAGCCGAAGTTCAAGATAAACTACAAGCTATCCTCAAAGAAACACAGGCTGACGAGTTAATTGCTACCGCTCAGATCTTCGACCATCAGGCCCGCTTGCGGTCCTATGAGATTCTAGCGGAAGCTGCTAATCTGCAGCCCGTAAAGCAGGATTAATGACAAAGCACCGAGACATGAGCCTATTAGGACCCAGCGTCTCGGTGCTTTTCACAGTTCTGTTCACTGTTTCTGTTCTGTTCTTTATTCCGTTCTCTGTTCTATTCTCTGTTCTGTTCTTTATTCTGTTCTCTGCTCTGTTCTCTCTTCTGATCTTTGTTCTGTTCTTTGTTCTGTTCTCTGTTCTGTTCTTTTCTTTTCTCAGTTCTTTCCCTGCACTCGCCTCTGTACCTTTTGCCTTTTTCCTTCTAAGTATGAAACAACTCATGGGTTAAATCCGAATTAACACCGATTGCTGCCCTACTGCCTTCTGCTGCGGCAATAATAACTTGTGAGGGAGCAATAACCGAAGTGTCACCAGCAGCATAGACTCCCTTTATATTCGTTCTCCCGAATTCATCCGTCACAAGCCCTCCAAGACTGTTCATCGCACAACCTAACGATTCCCCGAATGGAGCCGCTTGCAGCCAAGCCGGTGTAATAAAGCCGCCTTCTCTGCTAACTTCCACGCCATCTTCAAAACGAATGCCTTGCAGCAAGCCCTCCGTGCCCAAAAGCTCACTAATCTTTTGTTCATATACGCGTATGCCCTTACTATGCAGCAGCTCTTGCTGCTCCCCAGATAGGACGGCATGGCCATTCGTCGCAAGAACTAGATCATCGGTCCAGTTCGAGACAATGCCAATCATATGGACAGCACGATCCATCTCCGAGATTACCACAAGCGGCTTGTCTCTAAGCTCCCAGCCATCGCAGTAAGGACAGCTGAACAAGCTTTTTCCATAATAATCAGGAAGCCCGTTCACGCTCGGAAGGATTTCTTTCAAGCCCGTCGCCAAAATAATTTTACGTGCTTGGTAGCGCTCGCCCTTCTCAGTCACCAGCGAGAATACATCCTTCTCCTGTTTCACCTCAACGATCTTATCCGTCTTCATCGCCACCGATGCATATTTGCCAATATCCTCATGGGCGATACGCCTAAACACTGATGGGCTAATCCCATCCCGTGTAATGAAGCCATGCGATTCCTGCGTCACAGCATTACGCGGTTGGTTATTGTCGAACATAACTACCTTTCTTCTGGCTCTGCCCAGCACAAGAGCCGCATTCAACCCGGCGGGACCACCGCCAATAATTGCACAATCAAGTATCATGATTATTCCTCCCGAGACTCCAATTGTCTTTGCTTAAACCTAAACCATTACTGAGCTTCCCTATTCACAAAAGCAATCAAGCTCTCATCAACCTTATCTGCCAGCTCTTGGATTGTTCGTTCCTTCAAATAATGTTCCATCTCATGCTCTGCATTCATCATGATGTGTTGAATGAAGCAATCGCGATTGCTTTCCCTATCATGTCCAAGCCCACAATCAAACAAGGAATCCGTACCCTCAACAGCCTGAATGATAGACAGGAATGAAATATCCTCCTTCGTTGAAAGCTTATAGCCCCCATTAACGCCAGGCGTTGATTCAATCAGGCCTGCCTTGACCAGCTTGGTCAAAATCTTAGACAAATAGGTCGGCGAAACGCTTTGAATATCCGCTAAAGGACGAACCCCGATCGTCTTGCCCTTAGGCGCAACAACCAAATACACCATCGTATGCAGCGCATAGTTAGTAGCCTTCGAGTACTTCACTTGCTCCCCTCCCAATTACAGACTCAATTTGTCTACGATTGTAACAGGTGGATGTGCGCAAGTCAACGCCAATAACAAAGAGCCCTCCCATAATGGAGCGCTCTTTGTTATTAAATCTATCCGATTATGGTAAAATAGTGAAAAACCTGTCCAAGAATGAGGTACATCCGATGAAGACGAATATCGCCCTGCTGCGCGGAATTAATGTGAGCGGACAAAAACTAATCAAGATGGAACACCTGCGAGCGCTTTTCGCTGAGCTTCACTTCCAGAACATTCGATCCTATATCCAGAGCGGTAATGTGATCTTCGATGCACCGTTGGAAAGCTCAACGACCCTGCTCGGCGGTCTCATCGAAGACGCAATTAAAGGCACATTCGGATTCGACGTTCCTGTTATTGTGCGCACCGTAGACGAAATCGAAGAAGTCGTCACACGGAATCCTTTTGCCGGAGTCGAGCTCTCTAAGGAAGAGAAGTTCTATGTCTCCTTCTTAACCGAGGAACCGACCGCTGAAGCGATAGCGAAGCTAGATTCCTTCAAGAACGACGTTGACGATTATATCGTCCAGAACCGAGAGGTCTATATTCTATGCCGCGTAGGCTATGGCAATTCGCTCTTTTCAAACAATTTCCTAGAAAAGCAGCTTCGCGTCACCGCTACGACTCGCAACTGGAATACTGTTAATAAGCTCCTAAGTATGACTAAGAGTTAGGAGCTGAACGGATATCAGAAGCCTGGCAATACCCAAAGCTTCAAGGTAGTTGAACCGAAGTAACAGCAGTCCACAGAGTCCCAAGAAGATGTAATCCAGCGTCGTGAAGGAAGTCGCGTGATACGAGGTTCGCTTGCGCCGACTTCCGAAGTCTCTTAGCTCCATTGCATTCGACACGGTCTCGACCCGATCTAATGGCTAAACCGATAGGCAGCTAGATCCACTACCCCCGCCTCACTTACCTCAACGCCCTCTTCTTGCAAATAGAGCTGCTGCATATACCGGGCTTCATCGTCCTTGATGGCGATTTCCCCTTTGGCATTCACGACCCTGTGCCACGGAAGATCATGCTTCCCGCTTAGCGAATGAAGGATGCGAACAACCTGTCTAGCCCCTCTTGGACTCCCGGCCCATGCGGCAATTTGTCCATAGGTCATGACATTGCCTGGCGGAATCTCTTTGATGATTGTAACAACTTGCTGTGTAAAAGGCTTCATTCCTCTTCACCTACTGAGTCTGAGTGTATTTTATCTACAAAGTATACAACCCCCATGCCTAACAAAAAACCAATTCTTCCAGGTGAGCCTCTGCACTAGTGTCTTTCAGGTTAGCATTAGTCTCCCTTTCATCCATTATTTAACTTTTCATGCATGCTAACAGCAACTTTTATTCATAATGTACAGTCTAAATATTATCTACTCAAAGAAGCGCTGACAGCCCAGATATAACTACAAAAGGAGGGACAAACCCATAATAACCAAAAGAATGGCCATTATCGGAGTGATCACCATTATCACATTCACGGTTATCGTTCTTCTTGGACTACGTCTCAATATTATGAAAATAACCCAGACGGAAGATACGATCGAACAGAGGATCGGGGTTCGAGATACCTCTCTCTCTTATGATAGGCTCATCGACCTTGAATGGGAGTGGAATCGGAGTCTCAATTCTCGTCTTCAGGTAGAGCTGCAAGAAGCGTCATTAATCGCGAGGTCCGAACTGCCAGAGCAGCCTGAGACTGTCGTCGATCTACTTATCGAGATCGCATCCATGTATCGTGGAGATTCCCCTTTCACATACGCGAGAATGGTAGCTCTAGAATATTACACCGAACAAGAACCTATCGCCTCAGAGATTGCTCCTTTTGGCCCGCTCCCGATCACCGATTTTCTTGAGATCGACGTCGATGATCAAGAAGCACAGCTCCAAAACATACAAGAGTCCTATAAAGAATTTAATCAATACGTGGATAATTTCATGAATGTAAAATTCAAACAATAAAGCAAACAATGGGACCCATAGGGCCCCATTGGAAAAGTGTATATGAGTCGCTAAATGACAGCGTAGTCTAGGCATGAGCCGGTATCAATCCTATACCTGTTCCACCAGATTTCCGGCTTGTCGTACCATCAGAAATAACCGCTGACCTGCTCGATTAACCGAAGCACGATACCAATTAGGAAGCCGCATAATGCACCATTAACACGGATCCACTGTAAATCCTGACCTACCTTGTCCTCGATCAGCTCAACCAACTGATCATTATCCAGACGATCTATATTTTCTTTGACGAAGGTCCCGATTTTATCGTGGTTTCGTTCAATCATCGAAATCACTTGATGCTTTATCCACTGCTCCGCCTCACGGATAAGGTCCTCATTCTCCTCCAAGCGATCAATGAAACGTTCAATGAAAGGCCACACGGTATCAGAGAACGAATCGGAGTGGACAAATTCAACACCTTTCTCACGCCAAGCAACAATAAGATCGGTTATTTTCTCTTCCATTTGGAATGAATCCAGCATACGATCTCGGAGCGTATTGATTTGGCCACTCTCAGATAAATTGTCCAGCAGCTGCACAAGTCCCTTACGCAGTCCATTCATTAATGCCGCTCTCCGCTGAGTAGAAGGCACCTTCAACTCGGCGATTTTATTCAAAATAAACGACTGGACCATCGTCCCCAGCTTGTCCTCATCCAGATAACCAATGAAGGCATTCACAGCAAACTGCATCAATCCGCCCAAATTCAAGCTCTTCACCAGCTGCATCGCGGATGCACCCAATTCGCGCCGCAGCGCTTCCGAGCTAGCCCAGGTCTCCGCACGTTCCAGCAGCAGATCAAAGACCCGCTCATCCGTCCCATCCTCAATCGCCTTATCTACCAAACGATGCAGAACAGCATGCAGGTCAATTCGCTCTATGGCACCGCGAATTTCACTAGAAACGAACGGCACCAGCTTATCCGTATCTACTCCGCGAATGGCCTGCTCCAGAAAATAAGGCAAACGATCACTATACACCGCTGACTTCAGCGCATTGCGAACAGCAGGCAGCAGCTGCGCTGCGAGCTGTACCTGTGCGAGCTTCTCTATCATGCTTTCTTTAGCGAGCAGCCGATCCTGAACGACACGAACAATTCCCTCCGACATTTTCTTACGATTCTTCGGGAGTAATGCCGTATGCGGAATTGGAATACCTAGCGGATGACGGAATAAGGCGGTTACTGCAAACCAGTCTGCCAGCCCACCGATTACCCCAGCTTCGAATCCGGCGTGAAGCAGCCCCGAAACCCCATTCGGGAAAGGCAGCGTAGCTGCGAATCCCGCTGCCATAACCGCTAGCGAACCGCTTGCTAAACGTCTATTTTTTTTTGCTGTAGTTGTATGTTCCATTTTTGGTATCCCTCCGTTATCACTCCTTACACAATAACACTTCATAGCAATCTTATGCAAAAATGAACACCCTAACATCAACCCAGTTTCTAAATCAATATTATGTAAGATTACCTGGCATATAGCGTTTTCATTTTTCAAAAATTTGCTTGCACATTTACAAATCTTGCTCTATGATAATGACAAAAGCTCCTCAAAAGTTAAAGCGTTTTAACTTTATGTGGTTAATCATTTTTCTTTCAGCATGGGATATTTGATATTCTAGCATTGAGCTAGTCCCTTTTTTTATCACTGAAAGTTTAAACGCTTTAACTTTCGCATCAGTCTAGAGAGGAAGTGATTGCTTGTTTCGTCGTGAGAACCGGAGACAAACGGTATTGATGTATCTGTTTTTATCCCCTTGGTTGATTGGCTTTCTTATATTCGCTCTTTACCCCATCTTAGCTTCCCTTTATTACAGCTTTACAGACTATGACATTATTCATACTCCCGAATTCGTAGGCCTAGCCAATTACAAAGAAATGTTCAGCAATGAGTTGTTCTGGAAATCCGTTACAGTGACGCTCAGATACACATTCATAAGCGTACCGCTGCAGCTGCTGCTCGCACTCGGATTCGCGATGCTCCTTCATCAGGCCATACCACTTCGCGGTTTCTTCCGCACAGCGATGTATTTTCCAAGCATGGTGTCAGGCGTGGCGATGTCCTTGCTCTGGTACTGGATCTTCAACCCGCAGATTGGATTATTCAATTACATGCTGTCCTGGTTCGGTATTCATGGACCCTCTTGGTTAATGAGTCCAGATTCTGCCTTGTATGCCCTTATGATTATGACTTTATGGACAGCTGGCTCCGGCATGATTCTCTTCCTGGCTGGACTACAAGGCGTCCCCGCTAGTCTAGTTGAAGCAGCCCGACTTGATGGCGCTGGGCGAAATCGTATTTTCTTTCATGTGACACTGCCTATGATCTCCCCCGTTCTGCTGTTCCAATTCATTATTGGCATCATCGACTCTTTCCAAGTATTCACGCAAGCGTTCGTCATGACGCAGGGCGGACCTAACTATTCCACCTGGTTCTACGTTTACAACCTATACACGAGTGCATTCAAAGAATATCGAGCCGGCTATTCCTCCGCTCTCGCTTGGGTACTGCTCATTGTTGTTATGCTCTTTACTGCTTTAGTTATGAAACTCTCCAATCGTTATGTGCATTACGAAGGAGGGCAGAATCGATGAACCGTACAACAAATGAAGCTAAGTACCAGCAGCCGCCTGCCCGAGATAGTCATGTTACTCGTCGTCATCTCAAGTTCGATCCGCTGCGCATCATTAGCTTCCTCATCCTGCTTGCAGCAACAACGCTCATGCTGCTGCCGCTGTTGTTCATGGTATCGACATCCCTCAAATCCAAGAGGGAATTGCTGAAATTCCCGCCGACCTTCCTTCCAGAAACGTGGCAGTGGAGTAACTACAAGGATATTTTTGATACGCTCGATTTTGGCACACTCTACGGCAATAGCTTATTTGTCGGCATTGTCACTGTTATCGGCACTGTCGCCTCATCCGCACTCGCCGCTTATGGCTTCGCACGGTTTAGAGGACGCGGTCGCAACATGTGGTTCCTGCTGCTGCTTAGTACGATGATGCTTCCATACCCAGCTATCATGATTCCACAGTTCGTGCTCTTCTCCAAGATGGGATGGATCGACACGTTTCTGCCGCTTATCGTGCCCGCGTTTCTTGGATCGGCGTACAATATCTTTTTGCTGCGCCAATTCTTCGCTACCCTGCCAGAGGAGCTGTTCGATGCTGGTCGGATTGACGGCTGCGGCGAGCTTCGGATGTGGAGCTCTATTGCACTTCCTCTGTCCGGACCAGCTCTTGCTACCGTTGCGATCTTCTCCTTTATCTACAGCTGGAATGATCTGCTCACACCTGTACTTTACTTGAGCTCATCGGACAAATTCACTTTGCCAATCGGGATGTCATCGCTTACCTCATCACGATTCCGAATTCCGCCGTGGCATCTGCTTATGGTCGCATCCGTTCTAGCCGTACTTCCTGTTGTTGCGCTATTTGCCATTGCTCAGCGGCGATTCGTTGAAGGTATCGTCTTGACGGGCATCAAATAATCGCTGCCTTACAGTGACAAAAATTCATGAAAATTTGGGGGATCAGCTCATGAAGAAGAGGATCACATGGAAAAAGGGAACGAATCTGCTGCTCACAGTCCTGCTCGTCGCACTTGTCATTTCTGGCTGCAGCAAATCGAATACGGACAAGAAAGATGGAGAATCCTCCAAGAAGCCAGTCACAATTACCTATTATACGATTGACTCTCCGGATCGTACATTTGTTGAGAAGCTCATCCCAGACTTCCAGAAGAGAAATCCAGGCATTAAAGTAAAGGTGGAAAAAGCACCTTATGAGCAGTTCGACAGCAAGCTGCAGACGCTCATTGCTGGTGGTAACGCACCCGATGTGACTAGTCACTACGGCTATGGCGGCTTCGCCGAATATTATAACAAAGGCATGCTGCTTGATATGACCGATCTTATTAAGGAAGACGGGTTTGATCCCTCCAGTTCCGATTACAACATTCCCGCTGATATTATGAAGATCTATACCATTAACAATCATACCTACGGCATACCCATTAACATGTACGTCACGCTCATGCTGTATAACAAAGATATGTTCGATGAGGCAAAGGTAGCTTACCCTCCTTCCGACTATGAGGATAAGAGCTGGACTTTTGACAAAATGGTCGAAGCGGCTAAGAAGATGACAGTTGTATCTGATGATATCTCCAAAACACATTACGGCGTCGACTTTACTTGGGCTGAGCGAGACAATCGCCCGCTCTACTTCGGGGCTGAGCCTTATTCCGCAGATACTTGGACCAATGGCGGTGTACCATCCTCCACTCATTTTGATTCGCCAGAGGTCATGGCCGCTTACAACAAGCTGTTCGGTCTTATTTTCAAAGACAAAGTATCCCCAAATACCGCTTGGAGCAAGAGCGTAGCCGGACAGAACGGCGATCCTTTCGTTTCTGGTAAAATCGCAATGTCCATTGGCGGCTCATGGAACCTTGCAGGCGCGAATGACTTCCCATTCAAGGTCGGTGTAGCAGCTGTACCTGTTGGCGGCAATGATAAAGTCCGCAGCACCCTGTATGTTGACCCGCTGTTCATTCTGAAGGATTCCAAACATCCGAAAGAAGCCCTTCAATGGATCAAATATTTGGTCACAACAGATATCCAGAAGCAGTCCATTGAGCTTAGCGGCGGCAACCCGCCGGTTAACTCCGAAGCGGCAGCAGACTACTACAGCCATTTTGACGGAATTGATTCTGCTGTTATCCAACAAGTCTATGAAGGTGCCATCAAGTATGGCTTCGAATCCTATAACCATCTAGTGGCGAATTACTCACAGATTAACGATATGTTCATTAATGAAATGCAGCCAATCGAGACCGGACATAAGACAGTTGAGGAAGTGATGCCTACGATTCAAAAGAAAATGACGGAACTGCTCGCACGAAATAAAAAGTAAGGCTTAGCGGCTTTGTTTCCGTCCATGTATACTACTATTAATGAGTTTCGTGTTCGGAATACTACGCCACTAGGGGAAATGACAATGAAAGTTAGTATATTCGATGTTGCAAAGAAAGCGGGACTGTCCGTTGTGACAGTCTCCCGCGTCTTAAACGGGGCGGAGTCGGTACGCGAGAAGAACCGACAAAAAGTACTTGATGTCATTAAAGAGCTTCATTATCGGCCTAATGCTGCAGCTCAAAGTCTCGCTAGCGGTAAGACCGGCATCATCGGATTAATTATGACGACACTGCAGGATTCGTTTTTTGATGCGGTTGTTAAGGAAGTTAATGATATTTTGGAGCAGCACGGTTATTTCCTCGCTGTCTCGGTGTCACAGGGCATTCAATCGGAAGAAAGTCATTATTTGATTCAAGAAGATCGTGTGGATGGGCTCATCCTGCTCTCCCCTATAGAAGAAGATAATTATATTGTTGAAATGAAGCGACGTAAAATCCCTTATGTTCTCATTGATAATCAGAAGTCTGACAATGACACCTACTCAATTACAATTGATAATTACCAAGGCGGTTATACGGCTGCTCGCCACCTCCTTGATCTGGGCCACACCTCGATTGCTCATTTAAGTGGAAATGAGATGTTCCGTGCAACGAGTGATCGAAGAAATGGTTTCCTGCAAGCATTACAAGAAGTGAAGCTTGAACCTTTCGAAATATTGCTCGGTGATTATGATATCGAGTTCGGTTACCAATCGGCCAAAAGATGGGTGAGTGAAGGCACCCTGCCTTCCGCTGTATTCGCTGGCGATGACTTTATCGCGATTGGCGTCATTAATGCCTTGATGGAGGCCGGCATCCGGGTTCCGGAGCAGGTATCGGTGATTGGCTACGATGATCAGGATATCGCTTCGAAGCTGCGTCCCTATTTGACAACCATTCGTCAGCCTGGGGATCGGATCGGAGTGGCCGCTACTGATATGCTGCTGAAGCGTATTGCCGGCACGATGAAGCGCAGCTCCAACCTCCAGCTAGCGCCTGAGCTTATTGTTCGAGATTCAACCGCTAGGAAGCTGTAAAAGGAATAGCAATCACAGAAAACTTAAGCTTATGCTTCCGATGCGAGTTTTCTGTTCGCAGGATGTCTTCGGGTATGTATCACAGAAAACTTAAGCTTATGCTTCCGATGCGAGTTTTCTGTTCGCAGGATGTCTTCGGGTAAGTATCACAGAAAACTTTTAGGAGTGACCAATTTGACCTACTACTTAGGGATTGACGGAGGCGGGAGTAAGACGCATGCGTTGGTGACAGATGAACACGGGAATGTGCTCGGCAAGGGAAAGAGCGGTAATGGGAACCACCAGATCGATGCTGCTCTGGCAGCAAGTAATCTGACAGCCGCCGCTTTGGAAGCACTGACTCAAGCAAATCTACACCAAGGAGATATCTCCCATGCCTACTTTGGCTTGGCTGGCGCGGATCGCGAGGTTGATTATCGCATCCTGCACCCCATCATCCAGGCGATGGGCTTCGAGCAATATACGATAAATTGCGATACCATGATTGGTCTTCGCGCAGGAACTACCCTCCCTTACGGCATTGCCGTTATATGCGGTACCGGTACGAACTGTACCGGCAGGAATCCGAGCGGTGAATACTATCAATGCGGCGGATTTAGCTATATGTACGGTGATTTCGGTGGCGGCGGCGCACTCAACATTGAAGTATTCCGCTCCGTTATTCGCGCTTGGGATGGGCGGGAGGAACCAACCCTCCTGACCCCATTGCTGCTTCGTCTACTCGGCTATTCGACTGTCGAGCTCATGTACAACGATTATCTCGACCATGAGCGACAGGTTCCACTCGAAGTGGTCAAGCTGCTCTTCGAAGCCGCAGAGGCAGGCGACCGCGTTGCACTGGATATTTTGCATAAGCAGGGCGTTGAACTTAGCAAGTCAGTTGTAGCAGTAACTCGCAAACTGGGGCTTGGGGACACCGAATTTGATGTCGTCCTTGCGGGCAGCTTGTTAACCAAAGGCGATAAAGGCTGGATTCGCAGTCCCATTGAAGAAGCTCTTCGCCAGGCTGCACCACTCGCTTCTCTAGTTACTTTAAAGAATGATCCCGTTATTGGTGCCGTCTGGTCCGCCATGGAGGCCGATGGCCTTACTGTATCCACAGCTGTCTCAGATAGGATGCAGGCTTTGGAAGCATTCGATCATATTCTCATTTAATCTATTGTCTAATCTAACGTTAGGAAGTGACAAATCGTGCCAAACAATAAAGGACTTAAAATTGTCGTTATCGGGGGCGGGTCTTCGTATACCCCAGAGCTAGTCGAAGGTTTCATTCGATTTCACGCGGAGCTGCCGATTCGGGAGCTGTGGTTAGTCGATATTGAAGCAGGTCTGCACAAATTGAATACGGTTGGTAATCTGGCAAAAAGAATGGTGGAGCGCTCCGGTCTTTCCATCGATGTATACCTCACGACTGATCGCCGAAAAGCAATCGAAGGTGCTGATTTCATCAGTACACAAATGCGTGTAGGCATGCTTGAAGCACGCGGCCGTGACGAAACCATCCCGCTCAAGTACGGCGTGATCGGCCAAGAAACAACAGGTCCTGGCGGCATGATGAAGGCCCTGCGGACAATTCCCGTTCTGCTCGACATCTGCCGTGATATTGAAGAGCTTGCTCCTGAGGCATGGCTGCTTAACTTCACCAACCCAGCTGGTATGGTGACGGAAGCTATTTTGAAATACACCAATGTCCGGAGTATTGGTCTTTGCAATGCTCCGATCGGATTTATCAAACAAATCAGCAAGCAATATGAGGTGGAGCCTGACCGTATTTATGCTGAATTCGTCGGACTTAATCATCTGCACTGGATTACGAGAGTCGATGTGAATGGTGAGGATAAACTACCCGAGCAGCTTAGCGATAAGGATGGCTTCACCGCATCCAACGTACCTCAGCAGGCATGGGACCCTCGCTTTCTCCGTTCGCTTGGCGGCGTACCTTCCTACTACCTGAAGTACTTCTACATGACCGATGCTATGCTCGCGGATCAGCAGCAATCCCTGCTTCGTGATGGCAATCGTGCCGTAGTCGTTAAGCAAGTCGAGGATGAGCTATTCAAGCTCTATGAAGATCCTGACCTTAACGAGAAGCCCAAGCAGCTGGAGAAACGCGGCGGCGCCTTCTACTCCGAGGCAGCGGTCAATCTCATGAAGTCGCTCTATAACGGAACGAATGACATTCAAACCCTTAATGTAGCTAATCGAGGTATTATCGATTTTCTGCCGGACAATGCCTGTATCGAAGTGAACTGCGTAGTCACTAAGAACGGCCCGCTCCCGCTCCCGTTAACTAAGGTCCCTACCCAAGTAAAGGGTCTCATTCATGCTGTTAAAACCTATGAACAATTAGCGATAGAAGCAGCAGTAACCGGTAATCGCGACCTTGCGCTCCAAGCCATGACACACCATCCACTAGTACCTTCGGTCCACGTAGCCTCACAGCTGCTCGACGAAATGCTTGAAGCCAACCGCGCTTATCTACCGCTTTTCTTTCAAGACTAAAGAAGAAACGGTTAACGCAGTAGCTAGCTGAAACAAGTTTCTTCCCTCTGAAATATAAGCAAAGGTTGGAGAAGATTTATACTTTCATAAATTAAATAAAAGCTTGGTTCCCGTTCAATGAACGTGGGAACCAAGCTTTTTTCTTTTATTCATAAGAAGATAGCTGACTCATGTTGATAGCCGTTACTTGATCATCTTTTATAACAAACTCAAGCACCCATTTATTCTTCTTATCGATATAGCCACGGAACGAGGAACGGTCTTGCTCTCGCGTATAATAGGCATCTCCATATTTAGTGGTGACATCCGCTAAGGAATCGCCAACCTTCACCTCTTTGGCCGTTCTAACTTTCGGGCTTAAGGAATAGCCAATGATCGTATTATCCCTTGATGTGTATTGATAATCATCATACATAATAAGAAAATCCATGTTGCCCTCATTCAGCGTTCGCTGAGGCTTCCCAAGCTGTTCTACCAGACTCTTCTCAGTAATGCCTAGAGAAACAGCCCCACCCTTTTCCTGACTCAAATCCGTACTAGCAACTGTATCCACGAACGAAAGCGGTGTCTGCGATTTGGAACCACATGCCACAAGCAATAGAAAAGTTAGCCCTATAAGTGCAATTGAACCTATTCTCACGCTGGTACTCCCTCTACTCTACATCATATTATCACTCTTCTAACAATAACATGACGTCACCTACCAGAACAAATCTTCCCGCATAAAAAAGCAGTATGACTAACCTACTGGTCAGCCATACTGCTTCCTAATTAAGCTGTTCACTTGTAATCGATCCATTAAAACGAAACATTGGTTTGTTGCTTTTGCGTCCCATCCGGTTCATATTCATAGGCAATAATGACGATTTTATCCGACGTTTGCTGCTGCAATTGATGCTCAAAGTGTTGTAATTGTGTTAATAATTCCCGGTCAAGCTCTGCTGGCTTATAATTCATGGGTGACACCGTCCTTTAGATCCATTACTCATAGTGTGTACACTTCGAGTATGATCTATACCATCCGACTGGTCCTATCTATCTACGATTCAAGGTGCTTCATACGGATTACCATCTCTTGCTGCTATCTGTATCACGTCGATCTGTTCCGCCGCTGAGTGCACGAATTCGTTCACAAGTTTCTTTATACGTACGGACCAGCTCCTGGACGTTCTTAAAATCGGTGTCCCCAGGACCGTATCCATCCATAAACATCCGATGAAGAATGTCTTGGAAGAAATCAATTCGCTGCTGTAACTGATCAATCTCCAAGTTCAAAATATCCTCGAAGCTATGGCTTTCAACGAAATCCGTGATTTCATCCGAAGGCTGATGATCGGAAACCTTTCTAGTCCCAATATCCTGTGCAGGCTGCAAATCAATGGAAGTCCGTAAGGAGGAAAAAAGAATATTTTCTCTGGCGAGCATAACCTGATAATCTTTATTCTTGAACAATTCTGCAACAACGAGACTGCACATCTCTTTATTTTGAAGGAGGATTCCATCGAAAGGATGAAGGGTCCAAACCCCTTGGCTTAAGAACAAATTGAATGCAAACATGGCACTTCCATACTTGTATTGAATATTAATTTTGGAATCATCCACGATTTCAAATGAAAACTCCAACATGCGTATTGGGCCCCTTTTCCATAATCTCCTTCTTATTCTACCAAATCGAGAATGACAAGAATAGATTTTTTTCAACAAAAAAACCCCGGAAATCGGGGTTTAGTGTTTGTACATCCAATCACCATCAATCATTTAGTTCTGCGATTGATTCCGCTCTTTCACTACTGGCTACCACCGTCAGCACAATAATAAGACATCCCATAATCACAGGAAGAATCATTGGCTACCCTCTCTTTGGTGATGAATACTTTACTACACTTTATGTGAGAGGGCGGGCAGATATGAGTAACTGAGCTGACTGATTATTTTAAAATATCGCTCATTTCGCTCGCTATCGACGCTTCTTTAATGGCCGGTGTCGCTTTAGCGCCTTCGTTCAGTCCAAGACGATTGCTCATTTGAGTATTAATTGCTGTCATTTTCGTCGTGTAATCCGAACAACTCTCAATGATTTTACGGTTCGATTGCTCAGAAGAATCAATCGCTGCCATCAAATCAGCAATCGCGGTGTTAACGGATTCCAGCGACATCGCAGGCTTGGACAGTAATTCATTCGTTTTCTCCGTTGTCGTCCGCAGCAAACGAGCATTTTCCTTGAATTGATTTTCAATCGTTTGGTTCGTTGCATCGACCGCAGAGATGACCTTTTCCTGATCATTCAATGCCAAGGCAATCATCGCAGAAACTGTAATAAGATTGGCAGTTTTGTCGACAGCATTGTTAACGGAGTCAATTAATTTATCATTATTGTCATTAATGATGTCTGTTGCAGCAATCGCTTGGTTATACAGCATGATCATTTCCGTCATCGATTGGATTCGGGTAACGACCTTTCTCAACCCACGCTCCAGATAAGCTTTGCGTGTTTCATTCTCAGGCTTGGCAATCTCCACCTCAAAGAGCTCCTTGAGCTTGTCACCCAGTGCGATCTTCGTTTGCAGCGTGTAGATTTCTTCCACTGAGGAGCGCTTCAGCTGCCTCATATTAACGATATTCTCTTCCAATGCATCTTTCCCGTCCCTTAAGCCAGTGATGATGGAATCAACGTTCGTACGGACGGATTGATACTTGTACACATAATTTTTGAGTGGACTTTTACGCAGCATCTTGCCCAAGAAACCGACGTTCTTGCTCTGCTGGAGACTCTCGCACTCATCTCGAAGCTTCAGAATCATGTTGGAGACCTCAGCGCGATTCCCTGTCATCAGATCATTGACGGGACGATCGAGCATCTTAAGCGTCTGCCCGGCTTTCTCCTGCGTCTTCATGCCAAGCTTGCCAATCTCATCCATCAGCGGATCCAGCGTCATTGTATCGGTTTGAGCTACCTTCTGAATGAGTTGAGAAGCTTCCTCGACGACCTTCTGTTCATCTTCTTTCTTCAATTGCACCAATTGAACCGCCATATCGATTCCTCCTAAAGTTTCTAATATTCGGAACTGCTATATCGCTGATGGATAAGTTCAGCCTTAGTTTGAAGCTCGAGCAAATCCTTATGTTCAATTGTGGATACTATATCTGAAATCTTACCGTCAACTTCCTTCAGACCGTTCAACAACGTTCTTCGGTTCTTGGTCTTCGCCTCACCACTTAGCCGCAGAAAGGGATTAATAAATCCATTCAAATCCTTCAAAATCAATCTTCGGACCGTATGGTTCACATCGCCATTATTTAGTTCCTGAAGCGGCGGGATTACACGCTGCAGACGAGAGAAAAGCGCTAAGGATTTCTCAACAATTTCATTATCTAACGTATTCTGCTGCCCTTCAGAAATCATCATATCCTCGAGGACATTCAAATACTCAACAACCGGCGCAAATTCTGCATTAATCACAGATGGACGGCTAGAAGCTTGACTAGCTGCACCTGCGTGCTCACCTTTCTCGGAAAGCGCAGATGCGCTAACAGAGTCTTGGTCAACAGGAGGTCGGAATTCCTTTGCTGGTATGGGAGTCGTGTCCATTGGAGGATTGGAGGTTGCTGAATGCTCGTCCAATTCGGCTTTCTTCTTCGCTGGAAGAAAGCTTCCAATGGCCGCACCAACGACAGGTATGACTAACGAGACAAGCTCAGGCACCAACGGACTGGTTATGACTGCAATTAAGTAACCGATAGAAGCAGCTACAATCATCTTCGTTCGAAAAATCACTATTGCACCTCCTACAAGTTTTTGCGCGGTTCTACCCGAAGGTAACGGAATTCGTTACCTTCAAGCAAAAACTACTTCGAAAGCATATGCTAAGTTTTTGCGCGGTTCTACCCGAAGGTAACGGAATTCGTTACCGTGACAAATCCCTTATGCTTCAGCATTTTTATAAGGACTTACTAGTATTGTAGAAATTCAAACGCACCATGTCAAACCCCTACAGCTAGGAGAAAAAGAGGGTCACAATGAATGGAGCGATACATGTTTGGAGACATCGCATATTCAGGAATGTGGGATATGCCGCCCTGCCCTTCCCTTACAGTACATTAGACATTTCATTACCATCATACCATAAGCCGCAATAACAAATTCAAAGCCAGATAGAGGCTCAACACCAAAACTAGTGGCTGACGACGAAGGTAATCAGATGCTGAGCGGACAGGAGAGCTCTTATTTCAGTCCAATCGCTGCATGTAGGGGGATTAAAGGACAGAGAAGACGCTATTCTCCAGCAAATCATCTGAAATCAACTGCATTTTAGTTGATAGCGGATCCTGTGTCCGCTGAACTTGTTTGGAGTCGTGTTCGATCTGAATAGCGGTTCTATAGTCCGCTCAGCCCAAAATCGAGAGAATGAAATGGAGGTCTTCCAGTTATTTCTTATTGAACGCCTGAATTGCTGTGTAGAATCACCTATCGGCGAATAAAGAGCGGCTTAGGCTCGAAACGGGTCCGTTACACAATAGTCAACCACCGATTATGAGATTGAGTCAGATAAGAACTGAAGAGTAATTATTAAAGTCATGACAAAAGCATTAGAATGATCTACCGTCCAAATGCGTATCGTCCAAATGCGCGCGGGGGCTTGTTACAACCATTTACATATAGAGGAAGTTAAATTAGTATTCCTTATATAGCTTGTTTTGTATGGCGAGGAGGTTACAAGGTGCATACCGAATTTCAAATTCGAAGCTTCATAGGAAGCTGGGATAGCGATTGGCAGGACCCTGGCTTCCATAGTCAACAAACGTTGGAGATCAGTATCTTATTGGAAGGTCGCGGCCTATTCGAATGGAACGATGGGAAACATATGTTGGAAGCTGGCCATATCGTGATCGTTCCTGATTCTATCTCACATCGATTCGAAGGATTTGGCAAAAGCAGGTATGCCCTCCTGCATCTTGCGGGAATTCCTCCTCGAATAGCAGAGCTGCTGCAAAAGCTTGTAAGCAAGGATAAACCCGTTGTTTTCTCGTTATCCCGTCTTGATAAAGATCGCTTTGAGCGACTATTCCGCGAGTGGCTAAGAATTCATTCCTCCCATTTAAAAGAGAAGCTGCTCAGTGATATCGCTTGGACAGAAGTGATCCTTCTGTTCCTTTTGGAACATTCACGGAAAGACCAACGAGCGCTTACCATAACGAACGCTGCGGATTATATTCGCGAGAATTTACAGCATGGCGTGCAAATTTCGGAGATGGCAGCATTAGCTGGCTTGTCGGAAGCTGGATTTCGCCGGTTGTTCGAACAAATCTATCATATGAGCCCCAAGCACTACCAACAGCAATGTCGCATGACCGAGGCCAAATGGTTGCTTAGCTCTGAAGACAAAGACATCAAAGAAATCGCCAGTCAAATCGGATTTATCAGGCTGCACTCTTTTTCCCAATGGTTTAAACAGATCGAAGGTATCTCACCCTCCGAGTGGCGAAAAAGGCAACAGCACGGTTGATTTCCCATTCCAATGGTTCTGTAGCGTTTCGCGTAAATTATGATCTGATTTCAATAACTACAATCTCTTCCGAATGTATTATTCTTCTATTGTAGTTGGAATGGATAATAATTTGTTTCGCAATTCGAGAGAGGAGTTTGACAATGGCAGTTAGAATTGGATTTATTGGCGTGGGTGGCATGGCAGAGCATCATATCCAAACGTTACAAAGAATAGAGCACGCTGAAATCACCGCAGTATTCGATCTTAATCAAACCAGATCCAAAGAAATCGCGGAGACCTATGGTGCCAAGTCCTATGAAAGCAGTGATCAACTGATCGCCTCTGGTGAGATAGATGCCTTGTTTATCTGTACACCCCCTTTTGCCCGATCGGGGATCGAAGAAGCTGCGGCGCATCACGGGATTCATCTATTGGCGGAGAAGCCGGTTGGTTTACATATCGACGAGGTTCGGCGTAAGGAGCGTATTATTCTCGAATCGGGCATTATTCACTCCTCTGGCTACTGTTTGCGTTACTTGGATATCGTTGCTAAGGCGAAAGCCTATCTGGCCGATAAACAAATAGATCTGGTCCTCGCTTATCGTTTAGGAGATATGCCTGGCATGAGATGGTGGACGATCATGGAACAATCAGGTGGTCAATTGGTTGAACAGTCTACACATCAGCTTGATTTGATCCGCTATATTGCAGGAGAATTCAAGGAAGTTAGCGCCATCCATGAACAAAGATATATCCATAACATCGATCCCAATGCGACAGCTTATGATGTTGGAACGGTTTCTTTCGTTCTGGAGTCGGGAGCTATCGGCAATATTACGAGCAGTTGTCTGGCGAAATATGTGGGTCGCAGCGGGGTCGAGTTTTATGGACATGACTTCTATCTCTCAATCGACGGCGCGGTACTACGCATCAAGGATGATCATCAAGATGTGACCGAAACCTCGGAAGTTGATTTTTATTATGAGCAAAATAAGGCGTTTGTCGAAGCTATCCGAACCAACCAACCTAACCTTGTTCTATGCGACTACTCCGATGCCGCTGACACCTTGGCTGTCACCTTGGCAGCTAACGATTCTGCTGCGTCTGGAAAGCCGATTGTACCAGGAAGGGGAATTCCGTTTGTTAAAAGCAATTAATCAGTGGTGTTTCACGGCGGATACACCGCTGGAGCAAGTAATGGCCATAAGCAGCGAAGCTGGTTATGATGCTGTAGAGCTTAATTTGTATGCATCCGGGGGCATTGGTCTAACGATGGATACAACAGCGGCTGAGGCTGAGAAAATTGGTAATCTTGCACGCAGCTGCGGACTTCAGCTGCGCAGTCTATCAACTGGCTTGCTCTGGCAGCATTCTCTGTCCTCAGCGGACGCCTCAGTCCGCGCAGAAGGCCGTCGCGTTGTTACCAAGCAGTTGGAGTTAGCCGAGCTTCTTGGCATTGATACCGTATTGGTCGTACCGGGGTCAGTGAATCCGGAAACTTCGTATGATCAGTGCTATGAGCGCAGTCAACAAGAACTGAAGCAGTTGTCGGCAGAAGCTGAGAAACGGCAAACGCGTATCGGTGTTGAGAACGTATGGAACAAGTTCCTTCTGTCCCCTTTGGAAATGGCTAGATATGTGGATGAAATCGACTCCCCTTTTGTTGGGGTCTACTTTGATGTGGGTAACATCTTGCTGTATGGATATCCCGAGCAATGGATTCGAATATTGGGTTCGCGAATTTTCAAAATCCATGTTAAAGACTTCCTAACCGGTGTCGGCAATGGCAATGGATTCGTCTCTTTGCTTGCCGGAGACGTCAACTGGAAAGCTGTCCGTCAGGCCTTACAGGATATTAACTATACGGATACACTTACCGCCGAGTTAGGCATTTATGCGACTGATCCACACCAATTGGTCTATGACACATCCCGCCATCTTGATATTATTCTAGGTGGCAAAGCACAATAGTTTCGACCTTACTTATAAAGCGCAAAGACCCTTATCCATAAGAGACCACTGAAAAACTTTCGTTCTTTCGTGGCCTAATTAGGATTAGGGTCTTTGTTTTCATTTCTCGTGCAATCTTACACCGGACTGACGGTTTCAGCTGTTTTCATTCGCATAGGCTGCTCGATGTGGCTTGCCAATATCCCATATTCGGGAGTCTGCGGATCCACCTTGCCACCCAGCGCGAGCTTAACGGCCAGATAAGGGAAGTTCACACCAGACAGACACGAGACATGCAGGCCTCCAGACATCCGCGGATTAATTTCGAGAAGCTTCGGTGTATCCCCGTTATACTTCACCTGAACATTGAAGTTATAAGGGATTTTGTAAGTCTGCGCGACTCGCTTAGCGATCTCCAGGAGCTCTGGCTTGTCATCGAGCAGACGAAGACGTCCCCCCGCTTTCCTCCTTGGTACCGCAGCGAGCAAATGACCCTCCGAGTCGGACAAACAGTCAATGCTGTACTCAAAGCCTTCAAGCAGCTCCATAACCATCAAATCCGGGAAACTCTCTTTACTAGAAAGCACCTGGTACGCTTCGTCAAAGGAAATCCATTTGGTTACATGACCAAATAGCTCTTCAAGCGGATCACGATCATTATCAATGATTCGGAAGCCAAGGCCCCCCTCCGAATTAGTCGGCTTGAAGCAGACGCGAAGTCCTTGAGCCGCCAAATCCTCATAAGCCTTCTTAAAGTCCACGGCATTGTTCACGACCTGATAGGCCGGTATCGTCATAATACCCGTCTCTGCAACCGACTCATAGAATTTATCTTTCTGCATCAGCTTCTCTAGCAGCTCGGTATCCCGGCAAACAATAACCTTCGTCCCGATTTCATCGAATAAATGAACATGCTTCGAGATATGAAGCATACGAAGGCGTGGAATAAAGACATCAATCTGATGACGACGGCAGAAATCCACGCAGAACTTCACGTACTCAAGTCCTTGAAGCGCCGGCTCAACTTCGGCATGGTCACAGCCTTGCAGAGACATATGACGTGGATCCGGATGTGTAGCATAAATCTCAAATTCGATCCCATCTTCATTATTACGGATCGCATTCATATAATGATAGGCAACTGAGAACCAGCGATTAAAGTAAATCTTCATCTTCTTCATGTGGATACTTCCTCCATCGCTCTATTCTCTCTATATACCGCATGCACATAATTCAAAATCTCATCTGCCGCAAACACACCGGAATGCTTCGTAAACCGGTAATTCATGCTCGCTGGATTACGCTGCTGCTCGTTATACAGCTCCCCGTGGCGAGGAGCTATCGCATAATCCGCACAGTCAAGCAGACATTTATCCAGAATTGAATCCCCGGAAGCAATCAACGGCTCCCCCACATGCATCTGACGAATATGCTGGATTGCATCCCTCTTATTTACAACAGACGGCACCAAGTATATTTTCCTGCCCTGTATGGATACTTCCCAGCCTAATGCTCTAACTTGCTCCGCCTTCTCCATAACCGCCTCAAGCGGCATCCGATCACGCTGAATGACAAAGGCGTAAAACAGCTCATCACAGAACCGCTCACCAACCACCCATTCCTCATTCATGATTGGCTCAAAATATTGTCTTGCTTCCTCCGCAGATACCGCGCTTTGCTGTACCTTCTTCCGGATACTTCGATTCCATACTTCATCGACATTCCCATGGACTAGAATGTTACCGCCATTGCTCGTTATCGCATAAGCGGGATGCAGCGCACCCTGGAATAAGTGAATTCGCATGTATTGCTTGATGGTTCTTGTCGTAACAGGTACGAATATCATATCATTTGAGAGCGTTCTAAGCAGCGTCAGGGCTTCATTAGAGATATAGGACAACACTTTACCCTCGGCCTGCTCAGCTATAACAAGACCTGTTGATTCTGCCGGAACGCCCATAGAGCGTATGGAGTAGATTAAGGTCTGGTCCAAATCACTAGCATAAATCATTCCGTTTCCCCCTTCAGCGGCTTAATGATCCCACAGCAGGAGTATGTCAGGCCTGGAAATACCTCAACAGGAACATCACGATCCTTGGCCAGCAGCAAAATATGCGTTAGATTCGGATTATCTAGACGATCAACGAGTATTTTCCAAGGCACTCTTCGCAGCAGCACCCTTGTAGTTTCACCTACACCCGGCTTCACCAAATTCACATCTGTGATACCAAAGAAGCTCTGGATGGCTTTAATATCCTGCATACCCTTCCAAGTTGCTGGCAGAGGCTGCTGCAGCATGTTATCCGCAATTTGACGCGCCTCTTCTGTAACTGCGAAGTAGCAGGAGGCAATCTGATTGACGAAGAGATTCGATACATCCAGCGGAAGCCATTCCCGGTAGAACTTAGCACCGTGAAAGTCACCCGGGCCAATCAAGTCGTCCCGCAGTACCGTTCTGCTCATCAGGCCCGATACGGTTGAGTTCAGACATGCGCTTGGAATTAAGAAATCCTCGCGGGTTCCATAGGTCTCGCAGCAATAGCCCGGATCAGCCAGTACAGCTAGATCATCATTCAGCCGAATGCCGTATTTAGCTTCAAATTCCTCACAGGCCTCATTAAGAACACCACGGATTGCACCTTTGCCGGTCCAACCGTCCACGAATTGCAGCGGTGCATCGGCTCCATGCTGCTGAAGCATATAGAGAATGGCATTCTCGTCAATGCCTTTCCCACGAATGATCGAGATGCTATAATGCGGCACAGACACCTTATAGGTCAGCTCAATATATCGTTTGATTAAGATTCCGATAGGTGTGCCTGCCCGGGCCAAGGAGACCAACACTACATTAAGGCCTCTTTTACGAACAATCAGCTCTGCTACTACTGCTGCCGCAAGAGCAACTTTACTAGCCGAATATACGAGTGTGTCATGAAATAAGCGAATATAATCGTCGGTCGGCTGATATTCTACGGGGAGCATCTCCGAGTAGTGTATGCCTGACTGAATGGCTTCTTCTCTGTCCTCCGTTGGTCTCTCTAGGGTCACCCCGCTCAGATCCTTCAGCAGGAATTTGACATCTGTCGGTGAATAGCTGCCCATAGGCTCAGGTGGTGCGATCACTTTTCTGCGGATCCGTTCCAGGACGGCATCATTCATACGTTCTGCACCTTCCAATCATGTAGCTTAGCGGTAAAAAAGATCAAATAAACTTGACGAGCGGCCAGCTTCTTGGCAATATGAATCATCGATTCTACACGGCCCGGCGGAACATCCCTCTCGAATAAAATAAAGATATCCTCATACTGATCAGGCTCGACATTATATATAAAATTCCGCGTTCCCGGATCATCGGGAGAGGGATAAGAATAACCCGAATTTATGCCATAATCAGGCTTTTGACTTGGATGGATCGGACTTCTTGTCGTCGATTGATAATAAACACCAACATCCATTTCCGCCGCTATCCGCATCGGAACATACATGAATTCTCCGGTCCCCATAACAAGGGATCTTGAGTTGCTGCTGGAGCGAAGAGATTGCAGCTTCTGCGCAGCCTTTGACACCCCAGCACCAATAGCCTCATTATCTTCTGAGACAATGCCGAACCTGGCCGTAGCCATTAGATACGGGGACGTATTGATTTGACCATTAGAATCTACGGAGCTTACCTTGATGGACGGGAATAGATCATCGTAATGCTGCACCTTCACGGCCGCATCCTCTCGTCCTTCTGGCAGGCTTGTATCTGCTGGTTCCAAATCAGCGGCCCCTTCCACCCTCATGCTGCCCTTTAGTAAACAGAGTGGTTTGATTGTTACACCAAGCTCCGCTTCTAATTCGGCATAGGCTTCCTCGTCCTGCTTCGTGCGCCAGTCTAGTAAAGAAGCCACAACATACAGCTTGCGCGGAAACTTAGCCTGCATATCGCGAATAATGTTAAGCGCGGTCTTGCCCGTCGTCATTTCATCATCGACCAGCACGACCGTCTCTGAGCCTGTGAGTACTTCTGGCTTAGAAGCGTAGCAGCGATGAGAGACTGCGTGGGAATGCTCCTCGTCGAAGTTTATCAACGATTGTAAGTCTGGAATATCTTCTCTTGTCGTATGAATGTAGGACGACTTATCGGCGAATAATTGATACATGCTATGTCCAAGTGCAGTAGCCGTCTCGGCAAAGCCGATAAATTGAAGTGAGTATGGCAGAGACAACTGAGCGTTCAAGATCTGCTTATACGCTTCCTCCGCTAGGTCAGGATTACGCAAGCCTTGAATCGTTTGCTGCAGAAGCTCTTCAATTCTTTCCTGCTCTTCATGTTCCACCATCTCGCGGTAAAGTAAAAGCGCCAGTGAGGCTCCACTTAGTAATGAGGTATACGGATGAACAGGAATATGCTTCCCGAGTACTTTACTTACGAAGAGAAACGATCGTTTCTTATTAATCCGCGCAGCCATTGAGAATAGCGTATCGAGGGGCAAATCAAAAGGATTGTAGGTTGTCGTAACCGTAACTTGAAGACTATCCAGAATAGGATACGTATGTGTGCGCGTGCTCGGGTAACAATCCGATAAAGTGCTGATGTTCATGTAACACCCCATAAATTTTCGATCTAAAAAGGATCCGATTGGCCCAATTCAAATGCGGTTTTATTTCATTCATTTTGTTTGCATACTCACTCTTCATCACACCACGAAAGCCGTCATTGTTGACGATAATGCTCATGGCATCGACATATTCCTCATGCGTTACGGCATATAAAGCCTGAACAGGCTTAATATGAGTTGGATGAATAATCGTTTTCCCAATAATTCCGTTCTCCTTATCTAGGATCACTTCTCTTATTAACCCATCCAACGTATTCGTTATATACTTCGTTCTTAGATCACGCCCAGTCTTCCCCAGCGCCTCCTCAAACGGTGTTAATCGTAGTTGTGGTTTAAGCACTCTCTCCCGGTTGGAGAAATATTCCCATACAGGTCCAGAAATCACATACCCGGAATCGAAGCGCCCAAATATATTAATGATATCTGCCAAACAGTCGCGGATCGGTGCAATATCATAGATCGTGCTGTCTGGGCTGCGGCGCAATCCAAACAAGCTGGAGAAATCTGTTGCCCCGATTCTAACATTCAAAACGTACTCGCGATACGTTTCTAATATTTTCTTAATACTCATGAGTGACTGTACACGGCTTTCTCGATAAATAACAGAAGCACTCTCTAGAATGGGAAGTCCGTACAAAACGGAAGCAGAAGCTGCTTTATGTTTGTTATACAAGGCTATTTCGTGAAAATAAGCCCAACCGTTCTCCTCTGTAAATTTGGGGAGCACGAATCCAGTAACGAAGGATCTTGTTTCTTCCATTTGCGAGATCATCCGCTTAAGCTGCTCCACGGAGCGCACACGAATAAAGAGCAGTGGGATATGATCAAGGGCAAGTTCCCCTGTATGGACAAAATATTCAATCCGATCCAGCTGCTGGATCAGCGTTTCTTCTGCCAGTTCGATCTGAAGATCGCCAACCGCGTCTTCCAAATCAATAACAATGGAGACTAAGCCTTCATGCTTGCGCGTTCGAATATCTTCAGCAATCGTCTCTCTGGTAGCAGGCATGTATAAAGCCGCTCCGATTGCATGTGCAAGCATATCTTTCTCAGTGTGGTTGTCAAAATCGATAGGAGGAGAAAAAAATAATTGTTCTTTTTCTTCATGGGTTAAATAATTAAATTGCTTCAAAACTTTCTCCTCCTTATTCCCCTATACATCTCTCTATTTCTATTTACATCTTATTAATAAACACTTTGAGAGAGAAGAAATCCCTCCTCGGCAAACTTTCGAAAAAAAGAACTTATTCGAAGGTTCTGCTCTAAAATGGAGGGATTTCTCTTTGTCTTACCCTGATAGTCTAAGCCTCTTTGTTCGCTCGGTTCTTCTTGCGAATGGAACTGAGTACAATCGTTCCGACAAAGACGACAATCAAGATGATGAAGAAAATAATATTCGATAAATGGTAGCCGAATGCTCCTGCGAGCATTTTTCCGGCGATAAGAGCAATGAGCAGGAAAGCTGTTTTTTCAAGCTCTGGTACCTTCTCAATCAGCTTGAGGAAGACCTGTGCCACACCACGCATCATTAGAACGCCGAGTATACCGCCTAAGAACAGTACCCATACTTCGTTGCTCAAACCAAAAGCAGCAACAACACTATCAATACTGAAGGCAATATCCATCAATTCCACCATAAGAACCGTTTTCCAGAAGGAAGCGCCCTTGTTCTTTACCTCATCCTCTTCGCCGCCCTTGAACAGCCCACCGTAAGCAATATAGAACAAGTAAAGGGCACCAAGAACCTTAACTAACGTAAACCCAACGAGGAAGGTTCCGAGGCCAATGGCGATGAAGCGGAAGACATACGCACCTAAGAGACCATAAAACAATGCTTTTTTCTGCTGTTCCTTCGGTAAATGTCTAACCATGACTGCAAGAACAAGTGCATTATCCGCGGATAAAAGACCTTCAAGTAGAACCAAGCTACCAATAATACCCCAGCTTACAGGGTCCTGCAGCGTGGCCACGATCTCACTCCATGAGAAGAAGTGACCGTAGTTCTCCACGATGCTTGAAAAAAAATCGCTAAACCAACCCATTGAACAATGCCTCCACGACTACGTCTATTTACTTCCAGCTACCCAGCGCATACCAAAACCGTAAGCTTGATCGATTTCTTTATGTCCGCTGTAGAACTGCACAAGTCTTTCTACACTGAACGTTTCATTGTTTACGTTACGAATCATCGCAATCGCACACATCCGTTTACGATTGTCATGTTCATTCATATCTACGACAATATCCGGTCCACCAGCTTGCTTGAGGGTAACAATACCATCTGCCTCTGCCCAGTTTGTAACCCCTTCATAGATAAACGTAAACACCAGAATACGTTCGATCTCCGCCACTTTACTGCCGTTAATGCGAAGATTCTCTCCACTCTTGACGGAACCCGTGCGATCATCGCCATCCAATGAAATGTAAGGAGCACGCGTCAATGAACCGAATGATTCACCAAGCGCTTGTATAACACCCTTTTGTCCATCCTTAAGCTCGTACAAACAGGCAAGATCTAAGTCAACTGTCTTCGAGCCACGACTAAAGAATCCGCCTGGCTTGGACTGCTTCTGATTCCAATTCAGGTTAATGAGAATCTCACCGAGCCCACCGGCTGATTTCTTCAGATTAATGCTGTCACCCTTTTTCTTAAGCTCAATCTTGGTTAGATTCAGATTAATCGGAGCAGCAGCAGGAGCTGGTGGAGGGGTAGGCGCAGGTATAGGAGTAGGCTGCGGCCTTGGTGGTGCTTCTGTCGTCGCCGCTACCTCGGATTGAACAGGCTCATTACTCACTTCTATGCCAAAATTACCGCACAGCGCTTGAAGACCGCCTGCAAACCCCGCTCCAACGGCGTTGAACTTCCATTCGCCATTGTATTTATATAACTCTCCTACAACGATTGCCGTTTCCACGGAGAAGCTGTTTCCAAGATCATACCGGAGTATTTCCTGGCCGGTCGCATCATTTATGAAGCGGATGAAAGCATTCTGGACTTGTCCAAAGCTTTGCTTGCGTGTCTCGCTGTCATAGATCGTTAACGAAAACGCGATTTTCTCGATATGATTAGGGATTCTCGGTAAGGATAGCTTAAATTGCTTCTTATCCGTTCCTGTTTCGATGCCTTTGTATTCGATAAAAGGGGTTAAGGGATTGTTATAAAAAATGAGGTCTTCGTCTTTTGCTACTTTTCCATTAGTACCCAAAAGAAAAGCGGATGTATCTACTTCAACAGCTGCAGGAGATTCCCAGCCGATTCCGACTGTGAGCCCCATGATTCCCGGATTAACTTTCGTCAAATCCGCCTTTTGTCCTTTAATAACCACATTGCCCATTATTATGTGTCACCCTTTACGCTCCATATTTTTGTAACGCACGTCTTGATTCAGCGCGCGCTACAAATGGGAAGAAGCATTATTGTGCATCAAGGCCATAGTTTTTGCAGAGTGCGCCAAGTCCGCCAGCGAAACCACTGCCGATCGCTTGGAACTTCCAATCTGCGCCATTACGGTAAAATTCACAGAAAACAACTGCTGTTTCAGTGGAGAATTCTTCACCTAGATCGAAGCGCAGTACTTCACGATCAGTCGCACTATCGACTACACGTACAAAAGCGTTGGATACTTGTCCAAAGTTCTGACCGCGAGCTTCGTAATCATAGATCGTAACTGTGATCCCAATACGGTGAATATTAGCAGGGATTTTGCTGAAATCTACGATGATTTGCTCATCATCGCCGTCGCCTTCGCCTGTACGATTATCTCCCGTATGAACGACAGAGCCAGCTCCACCATTTTGATTATTATAAAAAACAAAGTCGTCCGCACTTTTAGCTTTGCCGTCTTCACTAAGAAGAAATGCAGAAGCATCCAAGTCGAAATCACTGCCGCCATTATATTTATTCGTATCCCAGCCAAGACCGACTGTTACTTTTGTTAAACCTGGGTTTGTTTTCGTTAGATCGATCCGTTGTCCCTTAGACAAGCTAATAGTCATAAGAATACCTTCTCTCTAATGAATTTTATAGGAAGTATGGAGTAAGGATAAGGCCACCATGAATGGCGGCCTTATTCTATAATAATCGACTGTTAATTAACGCCGTAATCGCGGCACAATCCAGCAAGACCGTCTTTATAGCCGCTTCCGATGGCATTGAACTTCCATTCTCCGGCATTGCGATACAGTTCACCAACGACAACGCCTGTTTCTACGGAGAAATCTTCACCAAGATCGAAACGAATGATTTCTTCGTTGTTAACGTCGTTCACGATACGTGCATAAGCACGGGAAACTTGTCCGAAGTTTTGGCTGCGCTCTGTTGCTTCATAGATCGTAATCGTGAATGCGATTTTCTCAATGTTAGCAGGTACGGCAGACAGTTCGATTTTAACTTGCTCATCGTCTCCATCGCCTTCGCCTGTACGGTTATCGCCTGTATGAACAACGGAACCATTCTCGTTCTGAGGATTGTTGAAGAATACGAAGTTTTTCTCGCCTTCTACTTTACCTTCTGCATTGGTTAAGAACAGAGACACGTCAAGGTCAAAGTCTTTACCGCCATCGTATTTATTCGTATCCCAGCCCAAACCGACCGTGATTTTGGACAAGCCTGGATTTGTTTTTGTTAAGTCAACCTTTTGACCTTTAGATAAATTAATAGCCATTATAGAAATCCTCCGTTTCATAATTAAAAGTTGAAAAAGTTGACTTACTTATACTGTTCAGCTAATTGGTTAATATGCGCGGCTTGCGTACCCTCACCAATTGCAGCAAATTTCCATTCTCCGCCATGACGATATAGTTCACCGCAGATTAATGCTGTTTTGCCAGCATAATTATCTGACAAATTGAATTTAATCAATTCATTACTGTTCGATCCATTTAGAACGCGAATGTATGCAGATTGAATCATCCCAAAATCTTGCTTACGGTTGATACAGTCATAAATATTCACAACTACGAGGATTTTGCTGACATCCTGAGGAACTTTGACCAAATCGATCTCGATTTGCTCGTCGTCACCTTCGCCTTCACCCGTAACGTTATCTCCAGAATGAACGACCGCATTGTAAAGGCTTGTCTTATTGTGGAAGCAAACGAGATTCTTAACATCCGTCAATTTACCGTTCTCATTAAGTAAAAGCGCAGAAGCATCACAGTCGATATTCGCCTGTTTCTTGCCTCCGAAGAACCCGCGAGATTGCTTAACCGGATCCCATCCTAAACCTACAATAACTTTCGTAAGCCCTGCATTGCCTTTGGTTAAGTCGATTTTTTGACCCTTAACCAGATTTATTGTGGACATTGCTTCGTCACCTCCTCTCAAGCTACAAGCTTTTACAAAATATACGGGATGGGATTCAAAATGTTTCAAAATATTTTTTAAACGTTGTTAGCCCATTCTGTAGGGGGATTACAGACTGAATTCACTCGGATTCAGATTAAGCGCGCTGCAAATATTACGAACGACTGCTTTCTCTTGATCGTCGAAATCTCCGTCAGCTGCGCCGATTGCGCTGCACACGCCTACGATTAAACGGCCGACTTCCGGCTTTTTGCTGAATTTGGAGATGGATTTAAGCGCTTCTTGTTTACCGATTTCTGGAGAGAAGTCGAAATTTGCCACATAGTGGTTGAATTGGGAAATGACCTGAGTCATATCAAATACTTTAAGCTCTTCACTCAGGTTCATATAGCCAGCCATTTTATTCTTCTCGGTATCATCAACTTTACCGTCGGCATAAGCAACAAGCGCACAGCCTGCAACGATAGCATCCATGAAATCCTTGTTTTTGAATTTTTTCACTTGATCTGTAAGCCCTTTTTTCGTGTTGTTTAGCCAGTTCGTGAAGTTACTCATTGTTATTGCCTCCTGTGGGTTGGTTTCTTGCATGCTTGGATTACAATAATTTTACTATACTCCAATAAATATCAAGATTCTACAAATGACGCGAAAGTTTAAGATTATTTAAAATAAACGCGCTCTGTTACAATAGAATAAATGCTGGGAAAAGGAGAATCAAATTTATGGCACAGAACATCCGTCTTATCACTGATCAGGATTTTCACGATGCGTTAGAGCGCCAATCTATTCTGCGGGTGTTCAAGGACGACCATATTGTCGATTCAGGCGGCGTCCTTGTTCGATTCGACGATAATCTAGTCGTCACACAGACTAGTGTGAGCGAAGTTTCTTATCATTCACGAAACGAATGTGAATTTTTTGCAACTCGAAAAAGGTAGACTCTATATGTTTAACCACAAAAACGAAAAAAGACACCTATGCGGTGTCTTCATTTTATCCCACTAGGGCATCTATTTCACTTTTGAGCAACAAATATCTATGAACGCTTCTCATAATGGGCACCTTGGTGAGGCCATTCTTATCGACATAAACTTTCATTTGGTCCTTGGAGAGCCCTAACAAGCTGCCCGCTTCAGTTAACGTCAATACAACCTCATTGCTTGTTGCATTAAACGTTTTTTTGGCTTTCTGATTCCAATCTTCAAATGTTTGCATTCATTTTGCAACCTTTCTTGTTCTAAGACGTGTTCTCTTATTATAACATGGACGAGGGGTTCGTA
This sequence comes from Paenibacillus baekrokdamisoli, assembly GCF_003945345.1. Classification (GTDB taxonomy): domain Bacteria; phylum Bacillota; class Bacilli; order Paenibacillales; family Paenibacillaceae; genus Paenibacillus_Z; species Paenibacillus_Z baekrokdamisoli. Next base: position 4,764,459 of record NZ_AP019308.1, read on the forward strand.
TAAGCCAAATCTACTATTTTCCATAAAAAAAAGCACTGACCCTGTTTGGTCAGCACCTTTATGAGTCGTTACTTATGGCAAATCAATCAACATGAAGGTCGAACCTTCGCTCGATTGGATCTCCAGCTTGGTCACATCCGTGATTCTTGCCGTATCGCGTTTATTAAGCTCGGACTCTTTGTTCAGAGTGACGCTGCCTTCAATGACGAACAAGTAAATTCTACGTCCTGATTCTTGGTTAAATACGAGGCTATTCCCCGCTTCCAGCTCGGATAGATACAGCGTAAGATCCTGATGAATGAAGGTTACGTTATCTGCTTGCATTCGGCTTGAAATAACAGGAAGCAGTTGGTTCTTCATGGCGTTCTGATCATAGGCCTTCTGTTCATAAGACGGCGTTAGCCCCTTCTCGCTCGGTAGGAACCAAAGCTGCAGAGTATTCGCGACCTCATCTGGCGAGCTGTTGATTTCGGAGTGGAGTATTCCCGTTCCGGCAGTCATTCGCTGCACTTCACCCGGTCTTAGAATCTCTTTGCCCCCTGTATTGTCCTCATGCTGCAGCTGACCTTTCAAAGCGACTGTTACGATCTCCATATCACGGTGCGGATGGGTTCCGAAGCCCTCCTGCGGCTGGATAAAATCATCGTTGAATACCCGTAATGGGCCAAAGTTCATATTAGACGGATCGTTATAGCCCCCAAAAGAGAAGCTAAAATTAGCTTGCAGCCAGCCATGGTCGGCTGAATATCTAGAATCTGCTGGGTAAAGCTTGATCATGATTATCCCTCCGCTCACATTTTTGTCATTACTAACTTTATGTAAGTATCATAGTGTGATATATTTACGGTGTCAAGTCATTCAAATAACCAAGAAACCTTGCAGGAGGGATACCATGGACCATATGTATATCCGACATTCAGTCGGCAGTACGCTTTTCTTCGATTCTAAGAAGCATGCTGGCACATACGCCCTAGAAGAAATAAACGATACCAGTCATATATTCACGATTCATGAAGCGGATGAGGCTTTGGCTAAGCTGCTCATAGAGAATCGCGAGGAACTCAATTTGTTCGTGGTACCGAACGGCAATCCTCATAAGAAAACCTGGTATTACTCGACAGATGGGTTAATTGAATATGATAAAGCCGCGCAGCAGTTCATCATTCGCACGGATCGCAAATTAGGTTATGACGTTTAGTAAGCATCAGCGCTGCAGGAGGAGGGGATTCTTGCCTACTCCTTCTATTTCTACTGCCAGCCCCAGAAAAATCCATCTCGTTCCCACGCAGCTCTCCCGCCATGCAGCTTCTTGAAAAGCTTCTTCACTTCTTTATCAATCGCCTTATTGCCGTTCTCATTCACATAGATAAATGCTTCTCCGAAGTGATTGATGATATGCGTTACCGCTTGATTCTGATGTAGCACCCCTGCATTTTGAACCTCATTATACATCCATTCTGCCACGTCATTTGCTGTGTACGCCATACAACGTCCTCCCCAATCTTTAACAAATATTAATGATCTGACCCATTTCTTACCCGTATTAATCCCTATAGAAGCATAACTTAAACTATGGAGGGGATTCAATGGATACTGAAGCTAATTTTAAAGGAAAGAAAGCGAACATGCGAACACCAATTACGATAGCCGACAACATCATCCGCTACCGCGACTTCCCCCTAAATAAATAAGAGGGTGTCCCCGCAGGTCTCGTTAGACCTTAAGGACGCCCTCTTTTGTATCACTAATAAAAATAATAGTTTATTATTATTGCATGACTCTTCATAATCCGTAAGATAGCCAATTTAGCTAGCCTATTCAGCTGACTCCTCTGATTCCGCTTCCTCGGATTCCTCCGATTCTGCGGCTGCAGCTGACTCTTCTTCGGATTCTTCCAATTCAACCGCTGCGGCTGATTCTTCTTCGGATTCTTCTACTTCTACTTCTTCAGCAGCTGATTCTTCTACTGCTTCTTCAGTAGACTCATCAGAAACTTCTTCTGCTTGTTCCAGAACAACTTCCTCCTCTTGGCTCATATTTCTCACCTCCTAGCTTACGACTACTATAATTGTAACGCTTTCATAAAAGTTAACAAGAGTGTAAAATGTCGGAAATTGAGGATTAGGAAAATATATTTTTCATTTTTCTATGCGATAATGTAATCTATAGGAACGCCTATTCTATAAGGGACAAATAGAAGGTAATCTGCTAATCAAACGCAATGAAGGTGATGAATCTGAACGCAGACAAATGGTTTCGCACCCCTATGGGTGTAACCGATAAAGATATTCCGAAGGCTGATCTAGCCTCCACCACAACGAGCAAACAGCTCGTAGCTCCGAGTGAACAGGATGCCCCGTATTTTCGCCAATTAGAGGAGCAGAGCATTCTCTTAAATGAATCGCAAATCAAGGCGGTCCGACATCATAACGGGCCTCTACTTACACTAGCAGGCGCGGGATCAGGTAAAACCTCGGTATTGATATGCCGGACGGGTTACTTAATCTCGGTTAGGCATATCAGTCCAGGCAGCATTCTGCTGCTGACATTCTCTAGTAAAGCTGCAGCTGAGATGAGAGAGCGAATCGTTCGATTGCCAGGCATAAGTGAGCAGATTGCTTCCTCCATACAAGCTCGCACATTTCATTCATTCTTTCTCTATATGCTGCGCAGACAGGGGATCTCACAGGAGATTTTCAGCGAAACGGGCAGACAGCATATTTTGCTCAAACGGATACTGCGAGAGTTGAATATCCGCAACGATTACCAGCCGGAGACCCTGCTCTCCTTGCTATCCTCCTATAAAATGAATCTGGTGGCGATTGAGGACCTGCCCGAATCTACGGATGAGGAGAGGGAAATCAAAGCGATCTTCATTAGCTATGAGCAGTGGAAGGCAGAGAATAACAAGATTGATTTTGACGATGTATTGGTTGTCGCCTACAAGCTGCTTAAGGAGAATGCCAACCTGCTCAAGTCGCTTCAGAATCGTTTCCGCTACATGATGGTGGATGAATTCCAGGATACCAATTACCTCCAGTACGAGCTGGTCAAAATGATTGCTCAGCCGCATCAGAATTTGATGGTAGTTGGCGATGATGATCAGACGATCTACTCGTTCAATGGCGCAAGAAGCGACTTCATTCTGAACTTCGAGAAGACTTATCCGCTAGCTGCCGTCATCACACTCGACATTAACTACCGCTCTACGACAAGCATTGTCGGGCTTGGGAATGAAGTCATCCGCCACAATACCCAGCGGCGGAGCAAAACCTTGCAGGTGACGAAACAGAGTCCTACCGTTCCAAGATATATGCGCCCTTCCCATGTCGATGATGAAGCAGATAAAATCCTGAAGGTTATTCGGCAGGAAATTGAGGAAGGCAAAAGGCAATATGGCGATTACGCAGTGCTCTACCGATCTGCGAGCAATAACCGGGCTATTCTCGAGCAGCTTGTTATTCACGACATGCCGCATATCGATTATGGGGATGGTCAATTATTGTACGAGCATTGGCTCATTAAACCGATTATTGATCATCTTCGCTTATCGCTAAATCGACGGAATTTTGAAGCTATAGAAGGCATCTTGCCATCACTCTATATTAACCGAGATAAAGGGATTGCTCATATCCGAATGCAGGATGCGCTGCGTCCTAAGAAGGGACCCCTTGTCCACCTGCATACTTATGCGGAGGTTAAGGATTTTCAGAAGGAGAAGATTAAGGAGCGCCTTGCCTTTATTCGGGAATGCAAAGCGATGACGCCAACAGAGGCTATTGAGCAAATGCGCAAGCAGTTCTATGATAATTACGTAGAAACCAGTGCGAAGCAGCCGTTAACGCAGCATAAGGAAGTGTTGAAGGAAACGCTTGATGAGCTGATTACCTCAGCAGAGCGCTTCAAGACGGTCGAGGCCTTCCTCCTTTTCATTGAGGAGCTAATTCTTAAGCATAAGCAAGGCAGCGGGCACAAGTCGCAAGAGCAAGGAAACCGGATCGCACTGATGACTATTCACAGGTCCAAGGGACTGGAATTTCCCGTCGTCTTTCTCATTGGCGCTTCGGAAGGCAGCCTGCCGCATAGTTCCGCGCTTGACGCTGGACGCATGAAGGATATTTATGCGAAAGTAACTGCCGATCAGAAAAGTATCGCGGCACTTGAAGAGGAACGCAGGCTTGCATACGTCGCAATAACTAGAGCACGGGAGGAATTGATCATCAGCTCCCCTTCTCGATTCCGTGGGAAGCAAGCGGATATCTCGCGATTCATTATGCATGCTTTCGGAGAAGAAACGGTTGAGAGGAAGGTCCGATCGTCTGCTTCTAGCAGCAGTTCCCGGGGCTTATCGAGCTTATCCTCAACGTCCAAATCGATCACTTCTGGGCGGACAGAGACCGTGCCAGCGTGGCTATGTACGGGGCCGCGATGTAACGCTTGGTCAAGAATTATGTCCGCAGCCGAGAAGAAGCTGGCTTCTAAGAAATGTCCGCTTTGCCAGCTGCAGATGGAGCAAGGCACTAGAATTGTGCCTTGCTAACAGCTTGACACCCTCTAGGCCGATAGGATATATTTGACAAAAATAAATAGGTTTCGGTTCACTTACGATGGAAGCACCCGTAAGAACAGGCGTATTCGCGCCTTTCTTGCTGGTGCTTTTTTTGCATTTACTGACACCTATATGACCAGGAGGCTCATTGATTATGGCAAGGTTAACCTTTAACTTTAGCTTTAAACCAATCATTACCGTTATGCTGGCGCTTGTGATAGCCATCGCTGCTCCAACTGCCCTATCTGCCGCTTCGATGGAAATATCAGCTTCGCTTAAGACCGCTTGGGACAAAATGATTGAGAAGGCCGACAGCACGACGAAAGTGAAATTAAATGTGCTGTACAATGATTTTACAACCTTACAGCAGCAGGAGCAGTCGATCGATGAACAAATTAAGACGAATCATTACGCCAATGAACAGGCAGAGCTCGCATTGCGCAAACAGATCAAGTTGATTGATGCCGCTAAGATTCAACAGCTGGAGAAGGATGTAACCGCCATCCGCGAACGCTACAAGCCGCTGTTCGCTTCGTATGCCGCACTGAATCAGCAGATTACGGCCGCTAGGCTGCTAAAGGACAAAGATCTTAACGCCCTTCTTCGCTCACAGGCTGATCTTATGAAGATAGCTGTGCAGCTGGCCAGACAGGAGATTAAGACCAAAGAGGCCGCATTAAAGGCAGCTAAGGCACAAGTCGCCCAAAAGACGAAAGTCATTCGTGCTGCGCTAGCAGAAGCAGATCCTCTCCAAATCGAGATCCGCGCGCAGAAAAGCGCGATAAGTGCTACGAAGAAGCGTGCCTCTGCCTCTTGGACAAGCTTTACCCAAGCCGTGAGAAAAGCGGAAGCCTCCACCACTCTCGGTTCATTCTCCTCGGTAGTTTCCGACTATCGTATGATCAACACACAGAAGCAGAATGTATTAACTTTGGAGAAGCGAGTAAATGATAAAATAGTAAAAGCGAAGAAACTGCTTTAGTCATACATGTTTGGGATTTACACATCAAGGGAAAATTAAAGGCAGACTATGATCTTTATAAACAACCACTTTTTGTGTAACGAAGGAGATAAGAAATGGCAGATAAATCCACTGCGATCCGTTTGTTCGTCGCCGTCCCTCTACCGGAGAAGTGGAAATTAATTCTCGCCGCTTGGTGTGATGAATTAAAGCAGCAGCTCCCATCCTTTCGCAAATGGACCTCTCCAGAGGATTATCATCTTACCCTGCAGTTTCTTGGAGATGTGCCCGCGATTCATGTTCAAGATATATCGCAGGCACTTCAGGAAGCGATGGCTGCTGGCATTCCTCCCTTTGAGCTTGCCATTGAGAATCTAGGGCTATTCGGGCGGCCTGAAAATCCACGCGTGTTATGGGCAGGCATTGGCGGCGATTCGGAGCATTTACATCAGCTGCATACAGCTGTTGCTGCCGCCCTCACGCCACTTGGATATCCAGCAGAGGAAAGAGCCTATCATCCACATCTTACACTCGCTCGCCAATACAATGGAAACCTTCCATTTGAACCGGAGACATGGAGCGGCCGACCCTTGCCTACTGACTCCTTTGGGGAGATTCTTCGCTGGCAAGTAGATGAAATCGTCCTATATACGAGCCATCTAGGCAGTCTTCCGATGTATGAAGCGGTTGAACGTTTCTCGTTGTGATGCTAGTCGGGAGCTCCGGGAGCTCTTGCAAGGGGATAGGCGAATTTTATACTTTCTGATATTTTGAAAAGAGGCTTCTCCTTCGTTTAACCATCGCTAAAAGAGGAAAAGCCCTTTCTTATATTACTTAGCTTAAGCTTCGTTAAACAGCCTATTAATTTGGGCCCTAAACCATAATCAGTGCTTGGCATCACGAAACAAAAGCGAAGCGGACGGAATCGTTCTGAAGAAGCGATAGCGTTCGCCTTTGTCTCCCGATTTCTACCCCTAAGGGATAGAATCAAAGAAATAGGGAGACAACAGCGATCGTAAGAATGATCCGTCAGCATAGCGGACTTTTACGTACAAGGCTTCGAATTTATCAAGCACTTATTTTAGCGTTGAGCCATAAGATTAGTAACTTTTAACTGAAAGCTGATCCAGACGCTTAAATGTGAAGCCTTGGCTGTGTGCAGCATCAATGATTTGGCCTAGCGCTTCAGCATTGTCCTTCGAGACCGTGTGAAGCAAGATAACGGCGCCAGGATGAAGCTGCTTCATCACACTATCATAAGCATATCGCGCTCCTCGTTGCGCTTTTGTATCCCAATCCTTATAGGCTACGGACCAGAATACACTTATATACCCCTGCTCCTTACTAACAGCAAGCACACGATCACTGAATATGCCCCTTGGCGGGCGAAGATACTCCATTTGCGACTGGCCTGTCAACTGAGTCGCCCCGCTCTTGACTTTAGTCAGCTCGCTTGCAATTTGGACACTGGAGATTCCGCTCATATCCGGATGACTCCAAGAGTGATTGCCAACCAAATGCCCCTCTGCTGCCATCCGCTTGACCAGCTCGGGCTGATCTTTGATATAGTGGCCTGTCACGAAGAAAATGGCCGGTACCTGCTTCTCCTTCAATACATCGAGCACCTTCGGCGTAAAGCCGTTCTCGTAGCCGTTATCAAAGGTGAGATAAAGTTCTTTCTTAGTCGTATCTCCAAGGAAGATGGCATTATGCTTCTCCAGAATCCCCTTGAATCCTTCTTCATTAATCGAGGGACGCGACCCGCCAACGCTCTTCTTGAAGCCAAAATGATACACGCCACCTGGAGAAGCCGAAGCTGGGCTCACACTTATAGCTAGCAGCACAAGCACACTGAGGAATACTACTAGACCGTATCGTTTGTTCAACATTTCTCATCCCCTGCTTTAACAGCCTTATCAATAAGCTGCTGATCTTTCTTATACAGGGGTATTATGTCACTCCAACCAAAAAGTATGCCCATGTGTATCGATCATAGAAATTCCCATTAGGATCGGCCAAGGCTCCATCAATCTTTGCTGGTCGTTTCGATCTCTCCATTTTCTTGGGCACGCTCTCCAATGGCGGATGCATATGGCTGCCAGGCAGCAAATTGCTCCGATTGTCCATCACGAATACGGATACAGCCTGCATCGAAGGATGGAATCTGCAGCACAGGTCATCATTTATATTTCATCCCTTGCTTCCGCCACCAAAAAGACAGATGGAGTTATACGGGAAGATTGAAGCTGCTGAACCGTAAAAAAGAAAGACCTACCCAAAATATCGTTATTCCGTCCGAGCTCGTCATTCGAAGCAGCTGTGGGTCGACAAAGTCTAACGCCAGACCTTAGCAATCGCGTAACCAGTTTTCTACCTTCCTGACAAAGACACCCGACGGGTGTCTTTATTTGTTGAGACGATCTAAAAAACGCAGCATTTTCCCGCATAAACACTTTGTTTAGCGAATCAACACTTCCTTTGTCAGCCATGCAGGGAGTGAGTCTTGAATAGCGAATATCCATACCAGCACAACCGAAGCGGAGGGATTGAAATGAGTATTTTGAAAACGAAGGATGCTGCAGATTTACTAGCCGTTAGCCAAACGACGATCAAACGTTGGGCTTCCACATTCCCTGATTGCTTTCCAAAAGACCGAGCCGGTCACTATATATTCTCGGAGCAGGAGATTGGCCTGCTCATTCATATTAAAGACCGCATCGATCACGGCGAAACATTGGACCATATCGCCATAATAACCAACATTCAAGTGCCGGAGTCTCCCCCTGGTAAACCCGAAGCAGCTGTCTCTGATGTACCAATGGAAGATATGCTATCTCGTATCGAGCTGGTCGAACGAACGCTTGATCATAAAGCGGACGAAGTTGTCTCCATGCAGCTGCTCCAGCACCGCGAGGAGCTAGAGGAACTCCGCCAAATGATTGAGCAGTTGGCCGCTTCCATGGAAACAATGCAGACACCGGTCGCCCGCTCCTTCTCGGGGCAGGACGAAATACATCCCGTTGCTGCTGCCAAGCTGCAAGCACCGCCTAAGAAACGCGGTCTTTTGCGCACTTTGTTCTCGCTGCTGTAAGGCACTTCGTTTCCGCTTCCCACCACAACGAAAAAGAACGAGACCCCGGAGGAATCTCGTTCTTTTTCATAGATGCTGCCTTCATTGCTCAGTGCTGGTTGAGCTGCTTTAAAGCTCCGACAGTAACAGACACATCCAGTTGGGTAGCATTCTCTCCTAATGTAAAGCTGCTATCCACCTCGAAGCTTGCAGTACCATCGTTATACTCAACGATTCGATATTCCCCAGCTGGCAGATACGTTTGGAATTTCTTATTCGATACTTGGATCGTCCCATAGTAGTATTTGCCCGTTGAATCATAAATAAATAAGGAGCCGTTATCCTTAAAGTCTGGAGAACTGAAGGAAACCGTACCTAACACATTAGGTGCAGGCAGTTTCAATTCAGGCGACTCAACCTGCCCATCCTTGATCACGAGAGTTATACCCTTGGGCATCAAAGTTGTCGTGCTGTAGGTAGATACGTTAAGCAGGGTATAACTCCCATCAGGAAGATCCAGATAAGCCGTCCCTACTGACCAATTAAACATTTGCGTTCTATTTGTAGAATCGTTAGAACGCAGTGCCAAAGTACCATCAAAGAGCGGTTTCCCTTTATCGTCAACTAGATGAAGAACAGGTATAACAGGCTGCTTGTCCTGAATTTTCATCCATTTGCTAATGCCCCGACTTGTGCTTCTTTGATACGGCGTGGACTGATTTGAATCCAGTTTGTAGGGATCTGCACCCGCTTGTAACAACGCTTGAATAATCGGATAACTCTCAGCTTGAACAGCTTGCGTCAAGGAATCATCAATACCAGGATCGGCCCCGTGACTCAATAGAACCTGTACGACCGCGACATTTGGAAGCTGATTCGTGAATTCACCTGATTCATTTCCAATGCCGATAATCCCGCTTGCAGTCTGCAATAATGTTCCTGTGTTCCCCGAGCTATTCGGATTGAGCCCCGCTGTTAGCAGCATATCCAGCAGCTCGCTATTCTGATGCAAGATCGTCGTGAATCCCAGATCTTGCCCCGTGTGCTCCACCCTTGCTCCATACTTCAATAACACGCGAACAACATCAGTTGCACTTTTTAAGACCGCATAGTCAAGCGGTGTATTCTGACCATACATTTTGATAAGCATTCCGTTCGGGTCTGCACCCTTCTTCAGCATAGCCTCTGCTGATGCTGCATCCCCATGCATAGCCGCTTCAAATAGATTCCTTTGGAAAGCATCTGTTTGTTCTTGTGTAAAGCCGATAGTGACTTGTTTCTTTGCCGCGTCATAGGTTACATCTTGATTAAGAATAAGTGCAACAAGTCGAACCGGAATATAAATTCGCCCATTCTGAGCTGTAGGAGGCTGCGTTAACTGTACCACTCTATCGCCGATCGTCACTTTTGTCTGATTAAGAGAAGCAGTTATTCTTATCCCATCTCTTATAACAAGGATAGTACCCTTCTCATAGCTAGCATTTATCTGGATTTTATCAAACAATGACTTCATCGGCAGCATAACATTCCCCTTCAGAATGATCGGTTTAACAACCAAATCCAGAGGTTTTCCATTCGCGATGACTTGAATAGCTGAGTCGGCAGAAGCTGCAGTTTCCTTCGCTGCAGCTGCCAAGTATGGACTTGAAAATAGTAATAAAGCTAATATAAAACAAAAAATACGAGATTGTTGTCCAACATATTTCATCTAATTACTCCCCCACTACTGAATCTATCACTTCATCTATCGACTGCTGCCTGCATCCTTGCGTGCTTTCAAATTTTTATCCGGCGCTTGGTCCGTTAGCTGCTTAAGCAGTGATTCGCCTTCGATATCAATGTTTGGCATTATACGGTCCAGCCACTTCGGAAGATACCAAGCCGCACGGCCTAGCAAGACCATAACCGCAGGAACAAGGGTCATACGCACAACGAAGGCATCAACCAACACCCCAAAGGTAAGCGCAACGCCCATTGCTTTGGTTATCGGGTCTTCCGTGAAGATGAAGCTGGCGAATACAGCAGCCATAATGAGACCCGCCGCCGTAACGACACGACCACTATGACCAACTCCCATTACCACCGATTCACGTGCCTTGCCTGTATGGATGTAATCCTCCCGCATTCGACTAACAAGGAATACCTCGTAATCCATCGCAAGGCCGAATAATACACCCGTTACCAGCACGGGCAGGAAGCTTAGGATCGGCGCAGACTGCGATAATCCGAGCCAACTCAGGAAATGACCATCTTGGAAAATAAAAACTACCACACCAAGCGATGACGTTAAGCTCAGTAAGAATCCTATAACGGATTTAAGCGGCACAAGTAAGGAACGGAAAACTAATGCAAGCAGCACAATCGCCAAACCAACAACTACCAGTGCAAATACAGGCAGCGCTGAATTAAGTTTGTCTGATACATCGATATTAACAGCAGTAACTCCCGTGACGAGAAGCTTAACCTCCTCCTGCTTTTGCAGCGCATCCGTTCCATTCCGAATGGAATTGACTAAATCTTTGGTTTCAGTCGTGTTGGGACCTGTTGTTGGGACAACACTGACCAGAGCAATTTTTTGAGTCTGATTCCAATTGGGTGGAGATACATAGGCAACGTTAGGTAAAGCTGTTAATTCTTTGGTTACCTTTTGTGCCGTTTCTTTAGAATCTTTCTTGCCAATCACATCTATAACGACGAGTAATGGACCATTAAATCCTGAACCAAAGCCTTTGGAAAGCAGCTCGTAGCCCTTATGCTCGGTCGTTTCTTTCGCCTTGGCTCCGTTATCCGGAAGTCCCAGCCTCATATGAAGAGCCGGCAGGCTAATAACGGTAAGGCTCACAATACCAATCAAGAGGATAATGACTGGAAAACGCGTAACGAAACGTCCCCATCGCAGTGAAACGGTCTTTTGATTAGCAGTAGGTGGTGTGCGGAACATGCGCGTCTTCCGCGCAGGACTGAGACGATGCCCCGCCATGCCGATAAAGGCTGGAATTAAGTTAATCGCAATAAAAACGGCTATCAGCACCGTGAAGGAAGCAGCAAGCCCCATAATGGAGAGGAAGGGAATACCAGTTACAGACAATCCTGCAAGCGCGATAATGACCGTAAGTCCCGCGAAGACAACCGCACTGCCCGCGGTAGCAACCGAACGTCCAATTGACTCTTCGATCTCCAAGCCCTCAGCAAGCTGCTGACGATGTCTCGATACGATGAACAATGCGTAGTCGATTCCGACAGCCAGACCCAGCATGATAGCAAGTATAGTAGCTGTGGATGTCATAGTGACGAATCTGGAGACGAACATGACACCCATAATTCCAATCCCAACCCCTATTACCGCTGTAATAATCGGCAATCCAGCCGCAAGCAAGGAAGCGAAGGTAAAAGCAAGAATCGCATAGGCCACGAATACGCCTATCACCTCAGGGACGGGACTGGTTTCAAAATCCGTGAGCTGGACAGACCCGCCAAACTCTGTCTGAACACCCGCATTGCGAGCTGCATCGGCACTTTGAACAATCTGAGCCTTGGATTCTTTGGTAACCTTCTGCGCATTAACATTATAGATGACATCTGCGTAGCCGATCTGGTTATCCTTGCTGACCGTTTTTAACGTGAAGGGATCTAGAATAGCAACAACATTTTTGTCCTTACGTGCTTGCTCGAATGTAGCCATAATCGCTTTTTTGACATCTGGGGAATCCAAGGTTTTACCATCTGGAGCTGCGAAAATTAATCGCACCGTTCCGCCATTAGCGCCCGGGAACTCTTTGCCTAGCAGATCAATCGCCTCTTGTGCTTTGGTTCCAGGAATAGAGAATTCACTGCTGGTAGCCCCTTTGAAGCTCAAGCCGATAACTAAGGCTGCTATTAGAACAACAACCCAACCCGTAACTACTAATCGGCGCTTGCGGTAAGACCATTTACCAAAATGATACAGATATTGTGCCATGAGATGCTCCTTTTCGTTTTCAAGACGGATGATTCAGCTACTTTCTAATTGAGGCGAACTAAGAATAGCACTTTATTCCTATTATTATAGCTTTATTTCCAATATTTTAAAAATGAAAGACCAGAAAATAGAAATGCATCCTCAAGACGTCGGTTCGTTCTCTCGCAAAATGACAATCTGCAGGTTTACACGTATATAAATCTACTTGCGCGAATACATTCAGGGCGGACTGTTGTCAGAGGGAATGGTGTGTGGTAAGATCGTACATTGCCCTCTCCATGACTGGAGAATCGACCTGTATAGCGGCCTTGTGAATGAGCCGGACGATGGCTGCGTAACGACATTCAGGGCCGAAGTAGATCACGAGAGCGGCTCCATATATGTAACAATCTGAGGGGGACTTGGACATGGATTATGTAAAACCTGCGGAAATATTAGATACGATGATCGAGAGTGGAACATCGAAGGCGAATCTGAGTGTTCTCCAAATGATCATTCGCGGTATTCTTGGCGGAGCTATTCTCGCTTTCGCCACCACATTGGCTTATACAGCCGTTACGCAGACTTCGATCGGCCTAGCGGGTGCGATTATTTTCCCAGTTGGCTTTGTTATGATTGTATTACTCGGGCTGGAGCTTGTAACCGGCACCTTTGCACTCATCCCGCTAGCTGTTTTGGAGCGCCAAACAACGATGTCTCGTATGCTGGCTAATTATGGTTGGGTGATCCTGGGGCATCTGATCGGTTGCGCGATATACGCTGTCTTCTATGACTTGACCGTGACCAAGATGGGGACGGATATGGAGAATCCGCTGGCTAAGATGCTCATTCAAGTGAGTGAAGCCAAGACGCTCGGCTATCAGAAAATGGGCTTAAGCGGCATGATCCTTGTTTTTATAAAAGCGATCCTTTGCAACTGGATGGTTACGCTCGGCGTGGTAATGGCTATGACTTCGAAATCAACAGCGGGCAAAATTATCGCAATGTGGCTGCCTATTCTCACCTTCTTCGCACAAGGCTTCGAGCATGCGGTCGTCAACATGTTCGTCATTCCCGCAGGCATGATGCTCGGCGCTAAAGTAAGCATGGCTGACTGGTGGCTTTGGAACCAAATTCCCGTATTGCTAGGCAATTTTGTTGGCGGCGCCCTGTTCACAGGCATTTTGTTCTACCTTGGGCAAAAGCCATTCAGACGTTCCGCCTCAAGCACAATTGCCGTAAAGCAGGGACAACAGAAGACTTAACTGCCGCTTCTGCTGAGAGAATCAATCTATAATATGGCAGAGGCGAATGCTCGTCGCTATCGTTAATCATCAACAAATAAAGTCCGGAAATACCGTTCTCTATTATTCAGAAAATCCCGAGTCAGATTATAATGGTCAGTAGCTTCATACTCGATCTCGCTAATATTTCGTTCGGAGAAATGCAACAGCTTCGCACCGGGATATGCCAGCAGTATAGGCGAATGAGTGGCAATAATGAACTGAGCCTGGCCTTCCTGCTCCAGCTCCCAAATGATCCTTAAGAAGGCTAGTTGGTTCTGTGGAGATAGCGCTGACTCAGGCTCATCCAAGATATAAATCCCCTTACTGGCAAACCGATTCGTGAAAAAGGTCAAAAATCCCTGTCCATGTGAAACTTCGTTTAGCGATTTGCCTCCGTAAGGTCTGTAAGCCGAAGACCCGACGTCTCTAGCCAGCTCATCGATATAATTTGCAAAGGTATCAAAGGTTTCCGCACGGAAATAGAAGCCATTCGTTACCTTCGGAAGCCAGGACAACCTCATGATCGACGACAAAGAGTCATCATCCTTCTCCTTACGAATAACTAAATCCCTGCCGCCCACAATACTAAAGCCGCATGACGCTCCAATCGCCTCAAGAAGTGTTGATTTACCCGAACCATTATCTCCCATGAAGAAGGTTACATTCGAAGTGAAGGTATACTCATTCAGCTTCTGCAGAGGCTCGATATTGAAAGGGAATTCACTGCGATCCTCCTCCGTTACGTTCGACCAATCCAGAGAGAACTTTTTTAAGAAAGGCATACTTACCTCCTGCTCGGACTAATCACAGCCGTACAAGCACTCTTCCACGTGACTGTCCTGATAAAATGATCGGCACATAATCCTTCACCTGCTCTAATGTGATCTCCTCATACAAACTCTCTTCGAGTGAAGGTTTGAATGAATCTGCCATGCGCTGCCATACATTTTCCCGTCTAGCCATTGGGATCATGACTGAGTCAATACCAATAAGCCTCACTCCCCGCAGGATGAAAGGAAATACCGAGGTATCCAGCTCAATACCACCTGTTAGACCACTTGCCGCCACGACTCCACCATATTGCAAAGCTGGCAAGAGGGAAGCTAAGGTTGCCCCTCCGACACAGTCTATCGCACCAGCCCAGCGCTGCTTATCCAAGGCGCGTGTACGCTCCGAATGAAGCTCACCTCGCGCAATCACCCGTGCCGCACCCAATCGGAGCAGCTCCTCCGTCATGTCCGCTTTTCCCGTACTGGCAACAACCTCATAGCCCAGCTTAGCCAGCATAGACACCGCCATGCTTCCTACTCCACCAGTGGCTCCCGTAACCAGAATCGGTCCATCCTCGGGCTTCACACCATTCTCCTGAATTTCCAATGTCGATAATGCCGCGGTGAAGCCTGCCGTACCCACAAGCATGGCTTCCTTCTGGGACAAATGATTAGGCAGCTTCAATGCCCACTCCGATGGAACACAAGCATACTCACTAAATCCGCCATAATGACTTACGCCAAGGCCATAGCCGGTTACAATGACCTCATCCCCGGCTTGAAACCGCTCAGTCCCACTAGTTACTACCGTACCTGCCAAGTCAATTCCAGGAATGAACGGGTAGCTTTTGACAATATTCCCGTCCGACTTACATGCTAAGGCATCTTTATAGTTTACGCTCGAATAATTCACTTTAATAAGTAAATCGCCATCTGGAAGGTCATGCAAACCAATTGCACGGGTGCTGATAACAGCTTCCTTATCTATCTTATCTACGAACAGTGCTTTAAAAGCATCCATTGTAGCACCCCCTTGATCGTTAACTGCACTTCTCTGCAGCAGCTCCCTTATGAATACGCCAGCATCGGAGTACAAATGATTACGAATAAAATTCGTCCTATTCATGTTTATTCCTTCTTGATTTACTTATTTTACATCAGATTAAGGAAGCATCTGTATGATTGGATGGCAAATGGCTGAGACACAGTATTCGGAAGATTATCGCGTGGCAAAATGATTATTCCACGGCTTAAAGCGGACTATGGATCTGGCTCCTCTGCTGCCAAAGATGAAAGGGTAGCTTATCATGATTCGCCAAGTAATAAGGTTAATGAAACTAAAGGGCGGTTGTAAACGTAGTAAGTAATAGCTGCGCGAGATCGTCCTTCTGCTCGTTCTTTATAGCTTCAGTAAAAGAACAAGCTAAGCTGGGACGAGTCATTATCCACCCGCGAGTTCAGTAAACGTTCAACTCTATTTCATATCGTTTTAAGGTAGAACCTGTACAATAAAGATATTCACCAAGTGAAGCTTGGATGGAAATGAGGGATTCGAATGAATGCAAAACGAATGTTATTGATCGGTACTATGGCTGCTGCTCTATCCTTTAGCAGTGGAATTGGTGCCACCAAGACAAGCGCAGATCCTCTGGATAAATCTAATGTTACCTATATAGCACAACCGGAGGAAAAGGAAGCACCCAATGATGATTTGCAGCAGCTGCTTGGCGTTTCGTCTGATCAAGAGATCTATGATGCCTTATATGCAGGCCAATCATTAGCCGACATAGCTAACGCTAACCATACCCATGTTCAGCATGTCATCAATCTGCAGGTTGCCGAATTAACGGCGCAGCTTGATGCTCGCCTTGCAAGCGGGAGCCTCTCTGTAGCTACTTATCATCTGCAGAAAGCTGAGCTTGAGGAAATGGTAACAACCAGTACTTACGCCAGTCACCCTTTTTCTTGAACGTACGGGTAAGAACAATTGCCTCCAATCACGTGTTTGATAACACATGATTGGAGGTTTTTGGCTTATTGCCAGCCGTTTCCGAGTTAGAATGGTCCGATTCCGAGATTCTATCCCTACTAGTTGGCGCATTTTCTTACATTCCCCATACATTGCAGAAATCTATTGTTAACATTCTCCTGTTATAGTAATCACAAACGTAAAGGAGTGGATACCTTGCCGAGCCTTGTAATGGAGTATACCGACCGAATTAGCGATAGTGAAACGATGACAAACAAACTCATTTATCAAATTCGTAAGGATCAACTAAACTCAATTGAATTGCAAAAGCTGCAAAATCGCTGCAACAATGAACTGCACACGCTCCGCCAAGAGCTGGATGATTTGCTTCAGGAGCTTCGCGTCATTGCTGAGAATGGCCGCGCTCCACTTCGTAATCCTCGCATTGCCGCTTAACAAGCTATTCCTCTTACCTATTCTCCTTCACCTTCATCAAGAAGCTAACAGGCTATACGTATCAAACCATGCAAAGCAAACGACCTCCTCCCCGTTTACTCACACCAGGAAGAGGTCGTTTCTTGTCTACTGTCTCTGACTACACTTAATAATCTCCGTTGAGATCGATCTCGTCTCTGTAGGTCCACCGATTGCCGTCTATGAGATCCATACTTATTAAGAGTTCATACTCGTACGGTCCTTCAATATCATCGCTACCATTAAGCTGCTCACTAAACATGATGTGAGCATGCACAACTGCATGTTTATCATCCGCATATAGAACCCGGGCATCGAGAAGCTCATCTTTCCTTGCTGCGTTATCGAAGCCGCTTCTCAATACCGATTTATAGTCCCCTTGTGTAACACGATTCCATTCTTCGAAGAAATGCGGCGAGATGAACTGCACAGCCAGTTCTATATTCTCATCATTCATAGCCTTATAATAGGTTTTCACATCCTGCAGCACATGCTCAACCTTGTCTGGGTCATTCTTCCGTAGCTCTTTCACAGATTGATCGGCATCGCTTGGCAAATCCATCTTATAATGCACTGGATTCTGATTGGCTATCCTCCAGTCCTGATTTACTTTCCGCAAGGAAAACTTAATTTCCGCAGATGTATTCAAAGATTGGGTCTTCGCATTATAGCCTGCAGTCACAACGGCTTCCGTATCTGATGTGTACGTTATCTGGCCAATCCATCCCTCATAGCTCCGATAAGGCCCGTAATTCTCATGATGCGGAACCTGATTATAAATCAAATATGGATTATCGGGTGTCATCAGATTCGCAAGCGGCTGTTCATGATCTGGCTGAAGGTATGTTTCCAATAATGTCTTAATAGCTGCATCCTGTCCGAATCCGAGCTTCGTAAGCGTGACCTTTTTACCTGAATGATCATAACCCACTACGTAACCAAAGGCTTCTCCAAGCACTCGCAGCGGCAAGTAAATATGATCATGGATGACCGTAATCTCAATTGCTGGCGGGAATAGATACAGGGAATCCTTATATTGCAAGACATCATCTCCTACAAAAAGAGTAATCGTCTCGTCGCCTACTGTGGCTGTAATTTCACCTGTCTTCGCTTCATAGCGGACCTTTGAGCCAACCGACTCGAGGAAGCTGCGGAATGGGACCATCGTTACACCATTCCTGATCCATGCCTCGGCCTGGACCAATTTCTTCCCATTAACGATAACTGGAATAGGTTCTGATTGTGCAGCTGCTGCTGTATACCCCGGAATATTCGCGGCCCCAGAAGTTAGGATGAGGGTGATTATTAACAATCTGACTATCTTAGTTAGCTTCATTTTATTCATGCATTGCTCTCCTCATCGTTTCGTAATAGGGGCAGACTGTCACCCACCTATACTACAAGGGCTGGTAAACTTTTACTAGAGGAAAAGCATCAAAATGAAGAAGTACCGGCAAAAACAAGCTAAGCATGATGAAAAACAGTTGACATCATCTAACTAAATATGATATTTATTTATTAGTCAATAAATAAACACTAAGGAGATGCTTTCGCAATAATGTCACCTAAAGACGATGCTTCCCTATCCCGCAAAGAACAAATACTCGATGCCGCTGCTTCTCTATTCGCAGAAAGTGGCTACTATAAAACTACAACTGCCGAAGTAGCACGTATTGTAGGTGTAACTCAACCTTATGTTTTTCACTTTTTTAAATCCAAGGAATCGTTGTATCTGTCCGTATTGGAGAGAGCCTCCAATCGCATTCATAACGCCTTTGGCACCGTGCAAGCACCCCCTGAACAGCTCATGGAAACCATTGGTCGGGCATTCGCAGAATTACTCATTGAGCACCGTAATGAAATGCTGCTCGTTATGATGGCTTATGCGACGCCTGAGCCAGCCGTTCGAGAATATACGCGCAATGAGTTCGACAAGGTCTATGAGCGGGTGAAAAGCCGTTTCGAGCAGGCGGGTCTTCCTAATGCCGGTGATTTGGCCAGCACCTTTATCGGGCATGGACTAGCGATCGCAATGTCCGAAGTCTTGAGCCTTCCGAAGTTATGCCCCTGGAGGGACAATCACGACCACGTCCTTTAGCAGCATGGTTTCATGATTGAGATAGTGATAGTAAGGCAAAGATCTCTAACCTGCTTTGCCTTTTTATTTGGATTTACATTTATTTATCAATAAATAATAAATCAAAGGAGTTGTTCCCCGATGTTTACCGCCTCACGTGTCAAACTGCTCGTTGTTACCTGTGTTACTTTATTTATGGCTATGCTTGATAATCTCGTAATAGGTGTCGCTTTGCCTTCCATCCAACAATCGTTTCATGCTAGTATATCCGACATGGAATGGTTCATGAATGCTTATACGTTAGCCTTCGCGGTTCTGCTTATTCCCTTCAGCGTATTAGGTGAGCGTTTCGGCCGCAAACGAATGTTCCTTACTGGGATCGTGCTGTTCACGCTTGGTTCGGCTCTATCCGGTCTTAGCGATAGCTCAATCGCGCTGATTCTGTCCCGTGCGCTTCAAGGCATCGGTGGTGCAGCTATTGTTCCGATCAGCTTGACGCTCGTCAATTCAGCTTTTCCCGCGGATAAGCGGGCTGCCGCACTTGGCATTTGGTCTGGAATCTCTGGGCTTGGCCTGTCTGTTGGCCCCCTTGTCGGCGGACTTATCATCAATGGCGCGCCTTGGCAGCTGATCTTCTGGGTTAACGTTCCTATCGGTATCTTGGCTTTTCTGCTGGGGATGAAATGGCTGCCAGAGGCACGCGGTGTGAAGAAACCGATTCATCCTCTCGGTATTCTACTGCTTGGAAGCGGATTGTTCGGAATTGTCTTCGGACTTGAGCGAGGTAATACAGATGGCTGGGGCTCCGCCCTTGTTCTCTCTCTGCTAGCTGGTGGATTACTCTTACTCTTGTTCTTTTATCTATGGGAGCGCAGTCGGCAGCATCCTTTTATTCGCTTCGACTTGTTCCGCAGCGGCCAATATTCAACGTTTGTCTTTACGGGCTTCTGGATGAATGCTGGTATATTCAGTGCAATCTTCCTGCTGACCTTGTTTCTTCAGCAGGCACAAGGCTATACGGCACTTGAAGCGGGAGTTCGTGAGATGGCTTGGACCGGCTGCACCATGATAGCCGCTCCTCTAGCAGGACTTGCGGTTGGAAAATTCGGCACTCGTGCTGTTCTCATGACAGGGCTCGCCCTCCAAAGTATCGCGCTTGTTGGCTTCGGCGTTCTTATTCTTCACTTCGGCGTTGATTTCCCATTCGGATACATGGCGCCCTTCATGATGCTCGCTGGCACAGGTATGGGGCTAAGCTTCACGCCGCTATCCCATGGCATTCTCTCCTCCGTTCCTGAGTCAGCATCAGCTGAGGCTAGCGGAATTAGCAATGCAACCCGTGAACTTGGAGGGGTGTTCGGCATTGCCATTGGCGGCCTTATCTTCCAGTCTGGTTCTGCTATTCAATCGAAGGCGGACTTTGGAACCCATGTCATACCAGCCTTGTTTACCAGCGCAGTCATGATTGCACTTGGCTTGATCAGTATTCTTACCGTCAGCATTTGGGTTTCCTCTCGCCAAGCCAAGGCAGCGCCAGAAGTCGCTTAGCCTATCCTTCAACGATAAAGAGCGGGGTCATCATCATAGATGGCCCCGCTATCATCTTAGATGACCCGGCTCTTCTTCACTTGTTGCCTATTATGTCCAATCGTCAGTCTGGTCTTCTCATTCTCTCGGTTGAAAGCTGCATTGTTATAGCGCTCTGAGAGCCAGAGCCAGAGAGCCACTTAGACCTGCATTGTCTCCAAGTCCAGGCGGGACGATGTAATCGTCCATACCTTCGAGCAGGGCTTGCGCACTAATATAGCCATTGAGGTTCTTCTTCACTTCTTCCCTAATCATCGGGAATAGGTGCATCTGATGCATCACACCACCGCCAAGAATGACTTTCTTCGGCGACATCAACAATACAGCTGAAGTAATGGCCTGTCCGATATAGAAGGCTTCCATCGCCCAAGCGGGATGATCCGGCTGAAGCTCGCTGCCCTTCACCTTCCATCTACCCTCCAATGCTGGACCAGCCGCCATTCCTTCTAGACAATCTCCATGATAGGGGCAGAATCCTTCATATGTATCATCCGGATGTCTCCTTGTTAATACATGCCCTCCTTCTGGGTGAACAAGACCATGAACAAGCTTCCCTTCGGCATATACACCAACGCCAACTCCTGTTCCAATTGTATAGTAGAGGCAGCTGTCCAATCCCTTAGCCGCACCCCAAGTCGCTTCTCCAAGTGCAGCCGCATTCACATCCGTATCCCAGCCAAAAGGAATATCGAATACTTTCTTCAGCTCCGGAAGGAAGGGATAGTTGCCCCAACCCGGCTTCGGGGTCGTAGTCACATAACCGTAAAGTGGACTTAAAGGATCAATATTAATGGGACCAAATGTACCCACGCCAATAGATTCTACCTGCTTGTCCCGGAAGTAATCGATAACCTGAGCCAATGTCTCCTCAGGGCGCTCTGTCGGGAAGCTAACCCGCTCCTGTATGACCCCTTCCTCATTGCCAATCCCGCATACAAACTTCGTTCCCCCAGCTTCAACCGCTCCAATGATCATCTTTATTTCTTCCTCCTAAAATGTTTATACAGGACTTTGCCTGAAAGAATTGAATTCTGTTAACGCCCTGCATCCTTTAACTACAGTGGCTAGCGGTTGGCCGCACATTGCGATTGCCAAGCTCAAATCCGCTCCTCGAGCCATGACCACACCGCGTGAAGAGTAAGCCACCCATTGGATAATCCATGCGAATTGATATAGGGAGGCTGCTCGCGAAAATAATCCGGGTGGCCGCCGATAATCGGCACCCCACAAGTGGCCTCAGGTGCATAGTGATTCATCCGCCATGCCGGAAGCATCCTCCCGTCTCGCGCCCAACCGCCGAAACTCCCAAGCCGGCAAATGGCATCTGCCAGCTTGGCCGGACCTTGCTTCCCTGCCGGTAATCGATCGCCCACAGCATACAAGTAAAGAACCGAATTCCGAAGCTCTAGCGGTATCCGAAATTTGGGTACTCCGATCAGGATAACGAGGCATGGCTCTCCCCCATCCCGCTCTAGGAGCAACCTCGCAGCATGAACAGCTGCGACACCGCCTCCGCTATGGCCAACTAGAATGGTTCTCCCTGTGCTGCCATCCTTGAACGACCTTGCGTCTATCGCTTCCAATGCCCGCTTTCCTCCAATGGATCGCGTATAACGGGAGACACCGAGCCGCATGTCTAGACCAATCTCCCGCAGCTGTGGGAGGACCCTTCGACTCCAGTCGCCGTAAGGAAATAACAGTTCGGAATGAACATGATGTCCTCTCTTCTCCAGCATACCTTGTAAGGCACTCCGAAATCCATCCAAAAAATGAGGAGCCGTAGCCAATCCACTCATCAAATACAGCGAAATGTGATCACTTTCCATCAGGCTTCGCCTTTTCCTGCTTATGCTCTTTCTCAAACTTAAGCGCCGTCAAGATCCTCTCCAGATCACTAGGATGATCACCTTGGAACCAGCGCACAAGCAGCGGCGGATTCACATCATCTAGCGAAGCTACGGCCAGCTTCTGATGCATAGAGATCGCCCCTTCCGCGCTTCCGATCAGCTTCATCCCATAGGCATCAGCTGCCGATTCGGCTTGGCTTGCTACTTGGTTCGATATGGGCAAGCTAACAAAGGAAAGCACAGCTATAAGAAGCAGCAATAGCGGCAGTGCCGTCATATCCGATAGGCTGCGAATCCCCCAGCCTGCTCCCCATCGCCTCACCAGCCACCTATACAGAAAACCGCCAACTGTAAGCATCACAAGCGAGGATCCTACTGCGCCAAGCGCACTCCACTCCAGATGATGCATCTCATAATGTCCCATCTCATGCGCCATAATGAGCAGGATCTCCTGCTCATTCAACTGCTTAAGCGTCGTATCCCACAGCACGATACGCAGAGAAGAACCGATTCCGTTCACATAAGCATTCATCGCGTTGGTCTTCTTCGACATATCCACTTCATATACGCGATCCGCCGAGATGCCCGCTTTTGCTGCGAGATTCAGAATACGCTGCTCCAGCACAGGATCAGACAAACGGGAATAATGATTGTACAAAGGGTCGATGACCACGGGTTGAATATACATCATAAACACAATGAAGGGGATAGAAATAACCCAAAGCTTAAACCACCAACGACCCCCTCGGGAAATTACCCAGAAGGCCACTGCCGATACAGCAAGCACTGTGATATAGCCGACTCCGAAATCAACTAGCTTATCTCTTATCCAGCTGAGCACCGGCTGTGTCGATATCCCGTAGGTCTTGGATATACTGTAGCCTGTAATGCGCAAAGGCAGATACAGTAGGAACGATGCAGCCTGCACCAACAGCACGAAGATCGGGAATCTAATCGTGATCGGAAGCTTCGTCCGCTTCAGAGAATCCCTCCAATACCGCGCCAATCCTCCTGACAAGAGAAGCACGTAAATCAACCATTCCCAAGGCCCGCTCATGAAGAAAATCCAGTTTCTAAGACCGCCTAGTGTTTCACTATCCTTCAGCTGAGCTGGCGTGAAGAATGTAGCCGGATCTGCCGCTGTACCTGAATAAACAGCGGGAACTTGATTCGGTGATGTATACCAACTGTAGGCCGCCATAACCAAGGCATAACCTATAAACAGAAGAAAGTATTTCAGCAAATGGGATCGCTTGTATTCGGGCATGGCATCGTCTCCTAATCGTCTACTCATGGAATTATTTAATCATAACATTATTCCTTCGCAGGTGAAATTTGAAGAACATCTCCCCCTAGAATGAGGAATAACCCGATCATATAAAAAATGAAATAAACCCACCTGCAGTTTCTGCTTGGTGGGTTCATTGTATACGATGCACTTCATATCGGAGAACAGCTCGTTCCGTTCTCACATCAGCTGATTAGGCAGCAGAGGTAGGCAATGAAGCTCTAGGAATTCTCTTTTTACTTCTGCGCTTCGCCCTTGCTTTGAGCTGCCAGATCGTCACTCCCGTGATCATGAAGAACAGCGGAGCTACTCCTATGATCACGTACAAAATCTTCGAGAACTCGCCGCCCCATGTGCCGAAGTGTAAGCCGTACTTCAAGTTCTGATAGATGGATAACTTAGAGGAAGGATCGGATTTCCACAATATATCGCCCGTATATTGGTTTATGTATGTGGTCACGTTGCCATATTGGGAGGGATTGTAGCCCACATTCATGATGACGGCGCTGGCTTGGGTCGGATCGACCGAATTCGTCGCATAGACGGGATCGCCATTAGGTACGACTTGCTGCACTTTGGCGATAAGCTGATCGAGTGGTAGCGGTTCTCCTCCAGGTTTGATCGTCTTGCGTTCAGCCGGAGCGTCGACATAGGTCTGGAATCCTCCAAAGAGGTTCAGAGCCGCATCAGAAGTGAACAATATGCCTGTCAGCGCAAATACGATAAGGATCGGCGAAGTGACGATGCCAATCGACCTATGAAGGTCGCGCTGGAAAACGAGCTTACCCTTATGCCGTACGATACGAAAGCCTGACGCGAACTTACGGATACCAGGCCACCAGACGAACACGCCAGTGACGAGTACGATTAGGAAAACCAAACCGACGATAGCTTCGACTAATTGCGCGCCATTATTCCCTATTACCCCTTCCAACAGAAGATAATAGTGAAGATTACCCATAAATTTCATGAAGACGGACTGCTCTCCATCGTTCTGACCCAGCACTTTGCCTGAGCCGGGATCGATGAACACTTGTTGTTCGGGGCCTTTACCATCAGGTGTAGTGAGCCATACATGGAAGAGACCGTCTTCCTTGCGCGGATATTCAAAATAATCGATAACTTTGCCGGCGTTAGCCTCCGTCGCATTAGTCAAAATCGTCTGGAGCGTGGCATGCCCTGGAGTTGCCTTGTACAAATCCGGATGCTGCCACCTGTCGATATCGGTGCGCAGGACCAGAAAACTGCCGCTCAAGCATATCGCAACAAAGAATAGACCGAGGAAAAGACTAAGGACGAGATGGGTTCGAAGCATCCACTTTCTCAACGTGCTCCTCCGATCTGCAGCACTTGCTCCGCGAAGGCCATACCGAATTGCTTGCATTCTTCAAGCTCTCTTTTGTCCGCGACACGGTCGATCTTGATCGTTCGCTCCCACACCACGGCTCCCCGCTCAGCCAACCGTTCATGGAGAATGTCACCCGCCACCGCAAAATGCTCATAAGACGTATCTCCGCATCCAAACACAGCCGCATGCTTGCCGGTCAGATCGATTGTGCCCATATCATCGAAGAAATCTAGAAACTCATCAGGCAAATCCCCTTCCCCCCAGGTGTAGGTACCCAAGATAATATTGTCATACGCCAGCAGCTCCGCCGGTGAAGCATCGTAAACTTCCTTCATCTCGACTTTGAGATCGGCCGCTTGGAGCCCCTTCGCAACGCTTTCGGCCAACTCACGAGTGTTGCCGGTCATACTGGCATAAATGAGAAGAACATCCCCAGCCATTATTTCATTCCTCTTTTCTTTTGTAGTAATGAACCAGACCTCTTCACGCTGTGCGTGCAGGCAATTTCTTCATCACTTTAATGATTATGATTATCATTATCATTAAAGTGAGAACTATTGTCAATAGAACTAATTAGAATCGTTCATCGCTCATCAATCATCTACTGTCATGACACCCCTCAAACAGCTATTTAATTTTTTCCACAAAAAAGAATCGCCTCAAGAGACGATTCTACGATTCTCACACACGATAAATGATGACCGACGCACTAAAGATTACGCAATGTTATCGCCTTAACGCCATTAGATAACTTCCCGCTCATCATTTCCAGGAATCACTGGGAATGCGGCATGCGGTTCAGTCTGAGCAGATAAAGATAAATTATCACAGGCGCTGCTGAACGTTGTGTCGAATGCGACCCGGTATGCAACTAGTGAAATTCTCATTGAGGTTCATGTCGTTAATAACCGGATGAATATTGCCGTTGCGGATGACGGTGCAGGAATCCCGCGAGAGCTTATTCCCTATCTGTTCCATCGTTTCGTGAAAGGAAAAGACGGCGAAACGGGATTGGGCCTTGCGATCTCCCGTGCTATCGTGGAGCGCTGCAAATGACAAATAACAGCCGGCAACCAAGAAGCTGGCGGCGCCGTGATCTCGATGGGTTTTCCCCTCTCGCGGAAGCTGGCCCTTCTGTAACCATAGAGGCTATAGCATCTTTTCTTTTAGAGGAAAAGTTCTATAGCCTTTATTTGTCTTACGATATTTCCCGTGCTGCGCTTCGCGTAATTTAACTTCGCTTAGTTCCATTCAAACCCAATATTTGGTTTAATACGACCCTGCGGAGTTAGATTGACATTGTTAAAGCATGTAAATTACTTTAATATCAGCATTAAGGTTAACGTTGCTTACAGCTTCGACCAACAAAAATCAGAGGTGTCCAATGACTTCCCAATTTTATACTAATCTGTACGAAATCATTACCATATTAAATATCCCCCTCGCTATTGCGGTCATCTTCATGGAACGACGCAATGTCGGGGTAACCTGGGCATGGCTCATGGTGCTGCTCTTTCTACCCGTCGTCGGCTTCGGCTTCTACTTAATCTTCGGGCAAAATATGAGTAAGAAGAAATTGTACAAGATCAGCAAGCGTACTCTCTCGACTATGAATGACTTAATTGAGACGCAGCGCAAAGAATTCAGGGAGCATCAGATTGTCTATCATGACCCTGCGATGGAGAATTATCAGGATCTGATCTATATGAACCTGACGAGCGGATTTGCGCTATATTCTCAGAATAATGCGATTGATATCTTCACGAACGGGAACGACAAATTCGATGCACTCATCCGCGACATCGAAGCTGCAACGCATCACATTCATCTCATGTACTATATCGTTCAGCCTGACGGACTCGGCAATCGATTGGTCGATCTTCTTACTAAAAAAGCAAGTGAAGGCGTTAAGGTTCGTTTTCTGTATGACGATATTGGCAGTTCCCATCTTCCGCGTCATTTCTTTGACCGTTTGAGGAATGCTGGCGGCGAGGTAGCTGCTTTCTTCCCCTCCAAAATCCCTTATTTGAATATCCGAGTTAATTATCGGAACCACCGGAAGCTTGCTATTATGGATGGTACGATCGGCTATATTGGCGGCATTAATATCGGGGACGAATACTTAGGACTTAATAAGAGGTTCGGTTATTGGCGCGATTCGCATTTACGTATTCAAGGCTATGCGGTCCAGCAGATGCAGGCACATTTTATGATGGATTGGAACTTGGCCTCCTCAGCTGCGATTGACCGGAATATGGAGGAGTTGTTCCCCGAGAGCGTGGATTGCGGCTTAGCAGGCATACAAATCGTTTCGAGCGGGCCTGATCGCGCGATGGAACAAATTAAAAATGCCTATATCAAAATGATTAATGCAGCCAAAGAGAGCATTTATATTCAAACCCCGTATTTTATACCGGATGAGAGTATGTTGAATGCCTTGAAAATGGCTGCTCTCTCTGGTGTAGATGTGCGGATCATGCTTCCGAGCAGGCCCGATCACCAAATGGTGTTCTGGGCATCGCATTCTTATCTGGGCGAATTGCTCGCAGAGGGAATCAGATGCTATCAATATGATAAAGGCTTCCTGCATGCAAAAATGATTGTTGTTGATGGCAAAGTTGCCTCCATTGGCACAGCCAACTTTGATATCCGCAGCTTTAAGCTGAACTTCGAGATCAATGCGATGATTTTCGACTCTGGAACGGCCCAGACATTGAAGCGAGTTTTTGAAGACGATATCGAGGATAGCTTCGAGCTCACTTATGACGCCTATATGAGCAGGCCGCTGCTCCAGCGGTTTAAAGAATCCTGCACAAGACTGCTATCCCCTATCCTTTAAAAGCAATCTTAAAAGGCTGTATGTGAGGACCTAATCCTCACACCATACCGGATATTGATTTAAATACCCCTTAAATTCATGCTTTATTCGATCATATTTAATCAATTGTTCTCCTGAAAGAGCTTCTGAAAAATCATATGACTTATAATAGGCGGCCAATTCTTCCCGACAATTAGCACAAATCTGAGGATATTGGTCTGCAATATTATGAAGTTCATTTGGATCTGCCTTTAAATCATATAGATTTTCCAATCCGCCATTGGCATGGTAGATATACTTATAGTTTTCCCATCTTATCATCATCTTTAAGGTATGCCTTCGTCCGAACTCTGCAATTACTTTATTCCGGAAAGGCATCTCAGGATGAATTCCGGCTTGTATCAGATTCTTTCCTGAAGAAGCTGCAGGTACTGTGCCGCCTGATACAGTAATAAACGTAGAATAAATATCCTGCAGCATAGTAAATTGAGCTCTTCGCTCATCCAATGGCAGGACAGACGGCCAACTTACAATCATGGGCACTCTAGTCGAAGCTTCATAATATGATCTTTTGCCGAATGCATAATGATCCCCTAATAATTCTCCATGATCAGATGTAAAAATAATTAGCGTATTATCAGTCAACCCTAAATTGTCGAGCGTATCCAATATTTTGCCAACCTGTTTATCAACAAAGGAGACACATCCATAGTAATGGGCGCGAAGCTTCATTATCTCCTCATGATTCACATTTTCGATACCATTAACCTTATAATCATTTTGAATATCCGTGGTGAGATCATCTGGAACACGCTCTTCCTCTGTATGTATCGGTGCGGGTATGTCTTCTATGTCGTACATTGTATTATAAGGCGAACAAGGATCAAACGGCGGGTGTGGCTTAATAAAAGAAGTATAGATAAAGAAGGGTCTATTCTTGTTCCCCCGAATAACTTCACAAGTTTTATTCCCTACCCATGCCGTGGAGTGCATTTCTTCCAGCAAGTCGGATACCTGTGGTACGTAATAATTCTCACTTCGTTTTCCATGGGGTTCAATAATATGACTATAGCCCTGTTCTTGTAAAAAAAGTAAATAGTCGTCATCCTGAATATGAGTGGGGATTTCTTCGGAAAGATACATACGATCAAATCCATGATGTTCTCTGACTGGAACGAAATGCATTTTACCCACGGCGCAGGTGAAATAAGCTTGCTCGCGCACAAGTTTAGGAAGAGGATCAGAAATCTCCTCAATATTCTCTGTATTATCCGTTAATCCGAGTTCAAACGGATGCAGTCCTGAGATCAGGCCGTGTCTTGCTGGCATACAAACGGGAGTTTGGCTATAGGCATTATCAAAGCAAATCCCCCGTTTAGCCAACCTGTCGATGTTCGGAGTCTTCACCAAGTTGTTGCCATAGCACCCTAGTACATCAAATCGTAATTGATCACACATGATTAGAAGTAAATTAGGTTTGTTGCTCATCTATTTCCACGCTCCCATTTAACGAATCGTACACGGAAGATAGATATCCACTGTCGTTCCTTCGTTCCTTTTACTCGCAATCTTCATTCGGCCTTGATGTGTCGCGATAATCTTCTGGACAATCATCATGCCGAGGCCATTCCCTTCGGGCTTGGTAGTATGGAAGGGCTCCCCGATCTTACTCATTACCTCCTCTGTCATACCCTCACCGTTATCCGTAATTCGAATGCGTTGGTCGGCATCCACTGCATCCAGATGAACGTGGATCATCCCTCCATAAGGCAAGGCCTCCATCGCATTTTTCAAGATATTCAGGAACATTTGCTTCATTTGATTCCGGTCGCATCTAATTTCAAGACTCTGAGTAAACTCACACTCCAACGTAATCCCATTCATCGTCGCCTGAAATTCAAAAATAGTCAGTACTTCTTGCAAAATGGCCAGGCATTGCTCTTCTTTGAAAATGATATTTTGCGGTTTACCCAAAATCATAAATTCGCTCACGATCAAATTCATACGGTCCAGCTCTGACATCATCGTTGTATAGAAATGCGGCTTGAGCTGTTTACCCGACAACTGGAGCATCCCCTTTACTGTCGTAAGGGGGTTGCGGACCTCATGGGCAATGCTAACCGCAAGCTGACCGGCAAAAATCAGTTTCTCTGTATTGCGGAGCATCTCTTCGGTTGTTTTCATATCCGTAATATCACGCAAGTTGCCTACTACACGATTGATGGCTTTGCTGCTATCGTAGATGGGAACCACGTCTAATATGTAATACCGCGGAAGCCCATTGACCTGAAGACACAGCTCCATACCAATGCACACCTCTCGCTTATCAATAACACGCTCAAAATAAGCTCCAATCGTGCCCAGTTGATAGACGGAGCTATACATGTAGTTTTCTTTATTCCAATTCTCCCCTTGCAGAATAGCCAAGCTGTTCTCATTAATCTCAACAATTTGACCATATGCATCCGTTATGATCACACCATAATAATTCGTTTCGAGCAGCACTTGATTCAGGATTTGAAGCTGCATATTCTGCCTGCGAAGGACCAGCTCACGTTCGGCTGAATCGGCTATCGTACATAAGAGAGCAAGCAAATGGGGATGCGCGAACTCAATATCCGTCATAAACGAAATGGTTCCTTCGATTCGTCTATGACCCTCGTTATAGAAAGGAGCCGAACAGCAGGAGAGATTATGATGTATCCTATAGTAATGATCCTCACCGGTAAGCTGAACAGGCTGCTTGAAACGCAGACACATCATAATGGAATTACTATCGTTCTCTTCTAACATTCGCGCGCCTACTACAATACCCAGCTTATTAACCGTGGCTATAATAGTCGGATCGCCCTTAAATGCAAGAACATGTCCCTTATCATCCGTTATGGCAATAAGAAAGGGATCCCCGGTCACAGAGGAAAGAAACTTATCGACAAAAAAATGTAGGATTTCTATGAATTCCTTATAATTATGAAGCTTAACGGTCAATTCTCCAGCAGTTAAATGATCCTCTAGTATGATCGGGTTATTAGGATCTAAGCCGCGCTGCTGAAGTCGTTGTTTCTCATCAAAAATGATCTTTTTATCCATTGGTTTTACCTTTTAGTCCTTCTTGTTTTCTTGTATAGGATTAGCCCATGGGCCAATTTGTTATTTCCAATAATATCATGGATAGTCTCTATTTTACATGCAGAACTTACTAAAAAAAGCACCCTACTCGAATAGGATGCTTCACGATTTATCTATCCCGCTTACTTCAGCTTATTGATCTCAAACAGCCTTGCCGTCTTCACAGATCCAGCAGGCTTACCTCCAGCACACCAAAAAACTTTGGATGGGGATATCATATATTTTGTGAGCAAGTAAAAAGAGCTACTGCAGCAGCTCCTTTGTTTTTTCGAAATTAGGCGAGAATAGAGCGTACATTAGTGATCACAAGCTGGTAGAAATACGATGTCGGGTCCACTTTACCAATTACCACAGCATCTCTCGCGGCCAGGTCGAGCGACTTGGCTTGATCAGTGAGCACGACGCCGCTCAGCTCTGTGAATTGAACTCTTGGATGGGGCGTGTTGATTCCACTGGGAACTGTGACCTCAAAAGGATACTCCTTTTTATGAGTTGTGATCGGAACAATCATGGCGAATTCTGAATTTTCTGGATCAATAAGTCCATCTGATAGTACGATTGCGGAGCGCCAGCCGTGTTGTTCGTGCCCCTTCGTCGGGTGCATGTTCAACCATACAACGCTCCCGCGTTCCACATGTCCTGTAATCGGCATTAAATAATCTCATCCCCCATAGGATCGGCAAACATCTCTTCGTGAGCAACCATATCCGGTTTGCATTTCGCGCGGAGCGACAGAAAATGTTTCCGCAGAGATTCTTGATCGTCGGCGGTCGGAACCGCTGTACGCAGAAGAACTTCTTTGTTCTCCGTGACGTACATTTCGATCTCAACTCCATCGGTGAATTTTACTAGCTCAGAAACTTCTTGAGGAATACGGACGGCTAAACTATTGCCCCACTTGCGTACGGTTGCAGTTGTCATATAGACCAGTCCTTTCTTCTGTTCATGATTCAAGAGTACCACAACCTTTCACACCTGTATACACTAAGTATATACAGGAATCGGAAATTGGATACGCCAAATTAATATTCAGTAACCGAAGCCAAGGAACCATAATAATGCTTTCTCTTCGCGGTACCAGCAGGTGGTCAGAATGGAGAGATGTGATTTGGAACAGGGGAATGTACGAAGATCAATAATTTTTATTACCACCACCCCATGGGGCGGTTTTTGTTTGATCGATAAGCAAAATTAAGATCTACTAATAATATGCCTATCCTGATCTTTAGCGCATCGATGGCTGCCGGATACATATAGCCGGCAGCGAAATCCGGAGACAAAGGCGAACGCTATCGCTTCTTCAGAACGATTCCGTCCGCTTCGCTATGTACTTCGTGATGGCACATTGATTATGGTTTAGAACCTTAATGATTCATTACTTTCTTCCGTAATCCGCTTTAATTTCTCCCCACTGCTTCGTTTGCCATTTTACGACTTTAGTATCGTACGTATTCGTATGCAGCCATCTGACGGCGCGATCTACGAGCTCCCAGATCTCAGCTGTGGAATCATCCTTTACTAAAGTGGAGGATACAGCCTTCTGCTTCACCCATTTCAGTGCGTTTACCGAGTCACTATAGAGAGTCTTGTTACTTCCCTGCTTCTTCAAATAGGCTAAGCCATGTACGATGGCTAGAAATTCACCAAGGTTATTCGTTCCCTTTCGAATAGGACCAACAGAAAAGAGAATTTCTCCCGACTGTGTATCTACGCCCTTGTATTCCACAGGCCCTGGATTACCGCTCGTTCCTACGTCAACGGAGATACTGTTGTAGTCAATCTCCTCATCGGTTGCTGCACTTGAAGACCGTTTCGAGCTACTTTTCTGTGGTTGGCTGCTGCTTGGCCCTTTGCTGCCTTGGCCCCAATGCTTCTTCCAGCCTGCTTTATACGCTTCCTCCGCCGCTGCTTTGGTTTCAAAAGATTTGAACTTCGCATCATCAAACTTATTAATTTGCTCCTGGCAGTCCGACCAGCTTACGTAGACACCCGGCTTTCTTCCGACCCATACCACGTAAAATTTTTGCTTTGCCATCTATATATCCGTCCCGTCTTAGTAAGAATACTTGCCGCTCAGTTCAATCACTTGCCTGCATATAACTATACCAAAAAAAGATGCCCTTGCGGCATCTCATTATGCTTATGGGACGATCAGCTGACACCTCTCTTTGGGGAGCAGTTCGCTTCTTCCGACAAAAATATCCCGACCTCGTATGGTCGGGATCAACTCTCTTACTGCTTCATCTAGAGAAACTGCCTGTCCGTATTAGCCCTTCTTCGAACTTGATTTCTTCTTAGGCACCTTCTCCGGCATCGCACTGACCCACTTCAAGGACTGATCGATCCACGCTGTAATTTTATCCGGTTCTTCCCACCACTGCTCCGGAATGGTTACATATTCCTTCATAGGTTTGCCCGGCATAGGAGAAAATAGCGTTGCTCCTTCTTTCTCAATTAAACGAGAACGCTCCTCCTCCGGAAGGCGAATAAAGATTTGCTGTCCATAGAGTCCTGTGAACATGTTGCCGTTAATAAACCCGGCGAGATTTCCGAACATAGGACGAATATGAATATGAGGATCACCCGGCATAACAGCAGCGAACAATTGTTTCATCTCCTCATTCGTACGAGGTATGGACATAGGTGACGCTCCCTTCGATTTCTTATCATTTCACTGATGTTCTTAAGCCGTTTCAGGCTTCAGGTCATCTATAATCTCCCTGATCCATAATAATTATTTATTATCACTTGTATTTTAGCAACGACTTACGTAAGTGTCAACTTAAATAGATTTATTACTTAAGTTGACACTTAATTAAGTATGTGCTAAATTAATGCCATGATAGAAAAAGTGATCCACGCTATAGCAGAACCTAGACGCAGAGATATTTTATATCTCGTTGGGAATGAAGAGCTCACATCGAGCTCCATCGCGTCTCATTTTGACATTTCGGCGCCGGCAGTATCTCAGCATCTCAAGGTTCTCGAGGAATCTGGACTTCTTGTCGTCAGGAGAGAGGGAACCAAACGGTATTATCGTATGAGGAGGGAAGGTTTTGCCGATCTGAAAGAGTACATTGATCGTTTCTGGGACAACAGCCTGCTGCTATTGAAGGAAGCCGCGGAAGAAGAAGAAAGGAGACAGCGTAACCATGAATCAAACGAATGACACGATAACTAAGGAAATGTTCATCGATTGCCGTCCGGAGATCTTATTCTCCTTCTTTACCGACCCCGAGAAGATGGTTCGCTGGATGGGCAGACATATTCTGCTGGAGCCAAAAATCGGCGGGAAATATCGGATAGATGTTAATGGATCGGATATTGCGATGGGGGAATATAAAGAAATTATTCCAAATGAGAAAATCGTCATGACGTGGGGCTGGGAGAAGTCCAAAGTAGTTCCTCCTGGTACGAGTACGCTTGAATTTCGCCTCACACCCAAGGACAAAGGTACTGTTCTGCTATTAACTCACTATGATTTGCCGGTCGAAGAAATTGCCTCCCATACACAGGGCTGGATGCACTACACAGCTAGACTCCAAACCTTGGCTGAGGGCGGCGATCCAGGCGTAGATCCGTGGTCAGTTACGGCCATGCATTAACTTACAAATAAACGATTAAATTAGGGAGATGGAAGTCAATGACTACATTAACTTGCGATTGTGGATTCTCAGTCGAAGAGGAAAACCGTTATGAAGTGGAAGCGAAGATGTGGCATCATGCGATTCACGATCATGCCGATATGTTGAAAAGCATGTCCGTGGAGCAGCTTACACAATGGCTGGCGGCAAAGGACAAGCAATTAGGTGATTCTTCTGCTATTCACCAGGAGGTTATGTTCGCAGCAAGCCCGAACCGCATCTATGAAGCGTTGACCGATGCTGCACAGTTTAGCAAGGTCGCGGGAGGCGCTCCTACAGAAATAACTCCTGAAGCCGGCGGCTCGTTCTCCTGCTTCGGAGGGATGATCGCAGGAAAAAATATTGAACTAGTGCCTAACAAACGAATCGTTCAAGCTTGGCGTGTCGCAAATTGGGACGAGGGTGTTTATTCACTGGTCAAGATCGAACTGGAGGGACAAGGCTCAGAAACCCGCCTAACCCTTAGTCATACAGGCTTTCCTGGGGGTCAAGAAGCACACCTGGCTCCGGGCTGGCATACAAACTACTGGGAACCGCTCAAGCAATATCTGGCCTAATACTATAAAAACGGTATCCGTTCTATTGAAACGGATACCGTTTTTTATATCTCCTTTATATCTCCTTTATATCTCCTTATCACTTCCAAAGGGCATGGAGTGCCCCCAATATTAGGAATGCAATGCAATGCCATGGTCGCCGATCGCGATTGCATATTCTTTTCTCGACATCAATCCAAAAGCTGCATTTTTCAAATAGGCTACCGCCAGAAGGAGACCGACTATCAGCCCCAATAAAATACCCGACCCTATGTCATCTACACTGGCAGCCTGTACGATCACAGCCATCAGAAACGAGCTAAGAAAAGCAACGATCGGCGAAGCGACGTACATCGGCAACTTACTCTTCCGCTTATCAAGATTGGCTTTATTTAATTGCATCCACGTTCTTCCAAATAACACGGGAGAGTAGTACGCTGCACCGAAGGCCATATATACCAGCCCTCCAACCAGAACGGCAAAATAATTTAACTCCGTGATATTTATCTCCATAACCATGAATCTCCCCCACATACTTATTTCCATCATTTTGGTTCGATGGCAAGTGCTATCGCCGTGATGCGACAATCCAGATCAAGCGTCCCTGGCTTGCTTGCAATACTTATAAGCTCAACTGGGTTCCCTAAATAACGATACCCGCTTCGAGGCAGCCAGAAGCTGTAAAGCTCCGAATAGCATTCAATCAGCAAATCCCTTCTATTGTATTCGATCGCTTCCTCAAACGGATATAGGACATGTTTGCCCCCTTTAAATGATGCCGTATCCATTTCATGACCGATATCTATATCTCCAGTGACAGCGATACAGCAATCATATCGGCACTTATCTACCGGTGTAATATACGGATTATTACACGGCACCCCCAGCATCATCGTATCCTTACTGATCAGATCTCTAGCCTTAGCATAACGGAACACATTCTCCCAGGTATCGGTGATGCCCTGTGTATATGGACCAAGATGCCGCGCGAACATCACGGTTTGCTCCTCCAGCACCACGGTCTGTACCTTCGTGAGATCAAGCCACTGAAATCCAGTATAGTCGCTTTCCTGTTCACTTTCTTTCTGTTTTCTGCTCTGTTGTTTAGATTTCTTGCTATGGAGATATTCTCTAGGGAACCTTTTCAGGTAAGCCCCTTTTGGACTATGCTTGAAATATTCTGTAAAAGAGTAAGTAAAATAGGATAACGAGCTAAATCCGCAATACATTGCAATCTCCGTTACAGGCATATGAGGTTCATAAATCAAGAAGTGTGCAGCCCGTTCCAGTCGAAGCCGCTTCACATAATCGGCAGGTGTCTCCCCGACGATCTCTGCAAATACTCTGTGAAAATGAGAAGGAGAGTACGCCGACAATTTAGCGAGCTGCTCCAGAGGCAGCTTCTCTTCCAGATGGCGTCAATGTATTCCAGAGCTTTGTTAATCCTCTTTCTCTGTTCTTGATCTATATCCGTCATTACGTCAAACGCCTACCTTCCTTCTTGGCTTTGTTGTATATCCCTTTCATTTTATCAAGTGCTGGATGTTATATACCATGCTCACCATCCTGTTATGAACATTCTCTTTATTACAACGGTAATTCGCATTTGTTTTGTGAATGAGTGAGTGAGTGGTTTAACTAGGGTCCTTCCCGCTCCTAATGAAAAAGCCATCCCACAGATCTTTCACCTGTTGAGATGGCCTTTTCAGTATGAAGATGGCATGGAGTTCTCAAGACGAATAGTAATCTCTACGTTGTCTGATGACGGATCCGCATCCGTACGAATGAAGTTCCAATACAGCGGTACCATTCCTCTAAGACGTTCATATTCGGGAGTATTTAACTGAAGACCTTCTACTCGATGCCCTGTAAAGCGATAATCTCTCTCCTCGAGCTTGAGGAATTTAATCGCTAATAAACTCTTAATGCCACCAATTGTAATGAACGGGAAACTATAGCCATGAAGCACCGCGTACTCAATCGTTTGCCAGTTCTCCTTGGCATATGTCAGCAGGCGCTCCCAGTTCACCTCGGAAGTAACGCACTCTGCAAGCTCGGCCTCGCTGCCCGACTGAAGCAGCCCCAAGATCTCTGAGGGTGCAAGGCCATGAGCAAGCAGCCTTTCAAGCTGAAGTGCGTAACGCTGAGGCAGCTTCACTTCGCTTCTATTCTCTTCTTCTATACGGTTGTTCATGGTTTTCCCCTCCATGACCATGTTTTACTTGTACCCGCATCATACGAGATGGCAGGCGACGCTATGATCGCTTCCCACTTTTCCGGATAGATGATGCATAGCCTGCCCTCCCTCCACAAAGAATAACGTATGGCTGATCAAGAAGGAGGGACCTGAAATTGGCTAAACAACAAGGGCATGGCGCTCAGAATACAACGACTCGTACCTCGGACAAGAAAGGTAAGAAATCCGGCAACAAGTAACAGCTGATGACTATAAGCAAGTAATACAAGCAAGTAATACAAGCAAGTAATACAAGCAAGTAATACAAGCAAGTAATATCTGCAAGAAAGCTCATGAATTTAAGTAAGCTAATGACTTAGACCGTGAAGCAATCTGCTTCGCGGTCTTTTTGAATGGTCTTTTTGATGCTTATTTATGGGTTCGAATAATCTCTTGTGTCTTAAAGTTGATAAGCTCAGATACTGTAACGATCTGGAAGCCTCTTCTTTCAAGCTCCGGTAAAATAATCTTAAGCGCTCGAACCGTCTGTGTAGAGCCGGGCGTATAATCATGAAGCAGCACAATATCCCCGTTACGGGCATTGTTCAGGACTTTCTTCACGATCCTGTTAACGCCAGGGCTTCTCCAGTCGTTCGTATCTTGATGCCAGGACCACAATACGGTTGTATAGCCCATCTTTTTTGCGATTTGAAGTAATTGCTCGCTATAGAATCCACCCGGTGGACGGAATAGCGCCGGTTTTTTGCCTGTAAGCTGTACAATGGATTGTTCGGTTTTGAGGATTTCATTCTGAATCGTTAGTGGATCCATTTTTGCCTTGAAGTAAACATGATTGAACGTATGATTGGCTAATTCATGTCCTTCCTCAACCTCCCTTTTAATGGTCTCTGGGAAACGATTTACACGATTTCCGATGACGAAGAAGGTCGCTTTGGCATGGTATTGTTTCAGAAGATCCAGAATTTGATTCGTTGTTTCTGGATAAGGCCCATCATCAAAGGTTAAAGCAATCTTCTTCTCCTCCAGCGGTACCTCCCAAACAATCTCTCCCCTCTTCTCGTAGAAATATCTATCTTTCTTAGGATGCTCAAATCCGCAGAAGACGAAGAAACACAACGTAACGAACAAACAACGCTTCATAGCGACCACTTCGTACCTCCTATTCACTTGCTTTTATATGTTAACCAATGGTTGTTCAGATATCGATATGTAAGAAAAGGACCAACAGTCCAAACCGGAACTGTCGGTCCGTACGGATAAGATTAACGGAAAGGCTTCGTTACCGCATGTCCAATATCCTCAATGATGAGGGTGACTTCATTTGCAAACTTCTTAACCGGATGTTTACTTATCATATCTGCATGAGCTTTTATTATCTTTTGGTGTATAGCCTTGTTTGTTGTTACATAAATCTTGTAAGTCGGATATTCCCGGTGAAGCGTGTTATAGACATGCTTTTCAATTTTCTTCCCTTGCTGCGTATGAATCACATCAAGTCCGACAACAGCTTGCTTATTGTTCACAACTACAGTCGCTTTTTTAACTCCGCTGACCTTTTGCGTGCTCATTACCATTTGTTTGGCTGTTCGTAAATTGTTCTTGTTTAATGTCCCGGCTGTACCATCCACTGCGTTCATTGGATGTACGGTGTTCATTGGATGTACGGTGTTCATTGGGTGAACGGTGTTCATTGGGTGAACGGTGTTCAATGGGCGCATCGGATTGGCCGGAGTCGGATACGTCGGATACGTCGTATTCGTCGGATTCGTCGTATTGTACAAGTTGGTATTTCTCATTGTCCCGTCAGGCAGCAGGGTTGACCCCGTGTAAGGTGCCACATTTGTTCCGATCTTTCTAACAGCATTGTTCGTTTTTACTTCCATCTTTTTGACAGGATGTTGTGCGCATGCAGTAAGAGATGAACCCACTGCACATACCATTAACAGCGATAAGACAGATTTCCATGGTTTATTCATTTTTTAGCCTCCTTTTTCTTTCTGGTTATTAGCATGAGCAAAATGCCGTTTTTAATGAATGGTAAATAGCTGAATAGCTGCCTACAGGAAACGAGCTCAATTCAAATGGTTTATCATTTGATACAGCCTTTTTGCGGAAATACTGGCACTTCCAGCGTTAATACGCGGTATTTCCAGATGATCTACCCCACGCGAGGCCAGGCCAGGATGAATCGTAAATGCGTATCTAATGCCGGATTCGAGTAATAAGACACTAAGCTGGGAGTTGTAAATGCCATAGGGGTAGCTAAAGGAATTCAATTCTGACATCCCCACCTTATTTAATAACTGAAGACAGGTTGACGTATCCTGCAACACCCGATTTTCATACATCTGCTGACTTTCTTTGCCGGTGGCGGTTACCAAATGAGCAGTTAAGTAGCTTTTTCTACCAGCCTTCTTATGCATATCATGGGTATGACATTGAAAATCAATGTTGGGCGGTTCCGTGCGCATCGCATGTATTTGGTCTACAGAAAGATGCGGCAGATAGGGACTTACTTCAAGCAAATAATTCGTCACTACAAAATTAACTGCAGGAACGGAAAGCTCCTTTAAGATCGGGTATGCTTGCGTATAAAAGCTTTCATAACCATCATCGAATGTGATCAGGACAGCATTACTTGGAACGGGCCCACCCTGCATAAAAAGACGAAAATCATGAAGTGAAATGAAATGGTATCCCTTGCTCTTTAGAAAGGTTAATTGCTGTCTAAACAGAGCAGGAGTTATCGTCAATGAATTCGTATTGCTATTGTCCAGATGATGATACATAAGAACAGCAACTTTATCTGTATGGCCGTTGGTTGCTACAGCAGTATGAGCAGGTGATTGAGCAATTAGAATGAAAAGCAGGAAGCTGCCTAATGTTAGGCGGTATAC
Organism: Paenibacillus baekrokdamisoli; assembly: GCF_003945345.1. GTDB lineage: Bacteria > Bacillota > Bacilli > Paenibacillales > Paenibacillaceae > Paenibacillus_Z > Paenibacillus_Z baekrokdamisoli. Next base: position 4,804,843 of record NZ_AP019308.1, read on the forward strand.
CCTGTGCTTCATTTAACCGTACTCCTCCTTTATAAAATCGCAATAATCCTTAATATTTGTCATATTGTTGCAATTTATCCCTAATTGTAAGAGCCTTCGGTCTCGGTACGAACAGGAGCGAGCAAATTCCCCCACGAAAAAACAGGCTCACGTCTACGCGTGCGAGCCTGTTTCTGAGATAATCTTCCTATTGGCAAAACCATTAATAACACCGTTACTTGTACCTATCCAACTGATAGGTGAAGCATACAATATCAAAAAAAGTAATTTAGGAGATACTACTTTGACCAAATATCTCATCATCAATGCTGATGATTTTGGATTATCTGACCGTGTAAACCAAGGTATACTGAAAGCCCATAAGTTCGGAACGGTATCCAGCACCTCCCTAATGGTCAATATGCCCGGATACGAGCATGCGATTCTCGCAGCCAAACAAACACCATCCTTGGGTGTAGGCTTACATTTTAACCTAACATCTGGGAAACCCCTCTCCCCCGCAGCAGCCATTCCTTCCCTCCTACGTAAGGATGGCTGCTTCTCTGGAGAAAGGCATAGCTGGAAGGAAGAAGAGGTTGAGATTGAGCTAAACCATCAATATAACAAAATCGTCTCCACCAAGGTCATTCCTACTCACTTGGACTCCCATCATCATATTCATATCGAAGTCCCCTCCGTTTACAACGTCATGAAGAAGTTCGCAATTCTCCATGCGCTGCCTCTAAGATTGAATCCTTTTGCCTCTGATCCAATTGACCATGCCCTACGTACTGACTACCTCATCATGGATACGTATGATACCGAAGACGGCATAGTACGCCTTCTTACGCATATTCAAACTTTACAAGAAGGAACAACCGAGATCATGTGCCACCCACAGGATTCCGAAAATGAGACTAAAGGTGCGGAGCTGCTAGCCCTGACGAATCCGTTGATTAAAGAGGCTATTCAAATGCACGCAATCCAGCTCATTCATTTCAGACAGCTCATTCATTTCGGACAGCTTCCTAAAATTGAGCCTTTGCTTGAGTTTGAGCCTTTGCTTGAGCCTTTGCTTGAGCTTGAACCACCTCAGCCCAGCTCTCCCATACCTAGCCACTCGAAACGTCGTATACCAAGCAGGAAGAGAAGAATATTAAAAACCAGAAAGAAAATAGTGACCCTTAAAAAAACGCGAATCCGCAAGAAGAAGCATCTCTCCCCTTTGTCCAAAACCAAGAAAAGGAAGCCAAGGGGCTATTAGTTCTCTAATAGTCCATTCACCAAGCTCCCAAATTCGGACATGATCAAGCAAATCATCACTTATACCCAAGCTTACGGCCGAAGGTATGATTTGAACTGCCCCAAAGCTAAGAAAGCGCCTAGATCCGTGAGAACTGATATAATAGAATAAATAATCACTACCCATAAACCTTAATTCGCGGGAGACATTCCATAATGAAACCTACCTATAGCATGGATGACACACAGTGGGATAAGCTCATTGATCATGTGTCCAAGTATTTCGATGATCTTACGATTAAGCGCGGATTCCAATATTTCAAGCAAGAGCGTGTCCAGCAGTTCACGATGCCAGAGCCTGAGCATCTTGAAGCCGTTGTTGAAGGAAATGAACCCTATCGCGTCGATATCCGATTAAATACCTTCTTGTCCAGCCATTGTACTTGTCCGGTTCAGGGCAACTGCAAGCACATGATTGCCGTCTTACTTCATTACGCCAGCTTGCTCGAGCGCCCGATTCACGCAATCGTGAATGCCAAATCCAATGTAGTCTCGAAGCAAGCCAAACATGCACATGCTGCTCCATTGGCTGCTTCTACCTTAACCAAACTAAAGGAGCAAGCCAGTAAAATACCCACAATGTCCATTGCTCAGTGGCATGAGCTCTTTGAGCTTTGCTGCGCTCCGCTGTCCGATAGCACCCCAAATGCGCAATATGTGAAGGATACAGCAGCCGTTATTAATAAAATAAAGCCTCCGCTATCACCAATCAAGGAGCAGTTATTCGGCTTACATCTCTACCTGTTCATACTGGAGAAGCTGGTCAAGCAATCTCAGCACCAGCCGCAGAATCAATGGCGTACTTCTGGCTATTATATGGGTTTCCATACCCATGTTGCGGCGGATGATGTGAGAGAAACGATAGATAAGATTTTCGCAAATGAGCTTGCAATCTCTTCTGAACCGGAGCATTGGTCCAGCGTGATCGAGACGCTAGCTTATCTTCGCAGACGGATGTTAACGGAGTCGCAGTCCCTCACTTATTTCTCCGATCTCTATTCTCAGCTGTGGATCAAGTGGATTCATCCTGCTCTCCAAGGTACGTCTGTATACATGGAGGAATTGGCGCATTTATTAGCTGCCAAAGAAGAACTAGGGTCGGCTCTCTCCAAGCTTCCTTGGCTGGCAGCTCAGATTCGGATGCACTTCTATCTCTCTCAGGATCAAGAGGCTTGGTCGCTGTTACAGACTGCTGGGAGCAGCTCGGTCATCCGTTCCGAGGATCTGTACTCCTTCTTACATGAACTATCTGACGCCAAGGCATGGCCACGTTTAGTCAATTGGTTAGTGGAGGCTGGACCCTTGCTGAGCAGCTATCGAAAAGGCAGTATGCAGCCTTATTCGGTTTATTGGGAAAGAGCTGTTCAAGCGCTTCCCGAAGCCGAGCCGCAAATGTGGAAAAGCCTTGTACTCATGCTTCCTTATTCCAGAGATATCTATGAGGAAACGTTGATTACACATGGCCGATGGCTGCAATGGATGGATTATCATTTGAGTACCGGCAGCATGCCCCATGACTTTCGTGTCAGCGATTTGCAGCCGATTGAGAAGCAAGCGCCTGAGCTTCTGCTGCCCTTCTATCATCAGGCTGTAGAAAGATTCATCCTGGAAAAGAATAGACATAGCTACAAAGCAGCGGTAAAGCTGCTTAAGCGGTTGTTCAAGCTGTATAAGAAAATGAAACAGGAGGATCGCTGGGAGCTGTTCTTCACCGCATTCTCCGATCGACATAGCCGTCTTCGCGCACTGCAGGAGGAGCTTCGGAAAGGAAAACTCTTAACATGAACACTTATACAGATACCCTTACAGTCCATGCAAGCTTAAGTGCATATGGAGATGCACTTATTTTTGGATCAACAAGTTCAGACAACTACGTGCCTGGCCTATTCTTGAAGCAGCGTCTATTCGCTTGGCATGAAGCTTCGTTCTATGGCACGGAGCTTGCGATTCAACAGGTGCAGGAGGTCGAGCTTGTGCTGCTTCCCTCCGAGCAGGTAATTCCTTTCTTCGCAGAACGGAATATTCTGGAGCATATCCAATGGGAGTGGGCCGAGGAGGCTGAGCCCTTGGTACAGCTTGCTCCTATGCTGGCTGCATGCATAGAGGAGAAGAGATTCATCCCCAGCTTATCAGCGTTTCAGGCAGGCAAGCTGCAGTGGACTTGGGATGAGGCGGCGCTTGGCGTGGAAGAACAAGCTCTGCTGGGTAAAGCAAGCCTTGAGGATCACTTCAAGGATGGATTAAGTGCGGCATTCTCTGCCGCTGTATTTCATCGTTATTATGGAACAGAAGTGAGTGCAGCTGATCTTCGGAGAGAGTACCCCCTGCTCTTCACCAAGGATCGAGCTGCCGCTGCTGGCATAGATGAACAAGCTTGGCTGATTGCGATTGGCTGGAAAGCCGATACCGCACCTTTCCGTCCACTCTTGCAGCTGCTGGAGCCTGATGACAATGAAATTTCATGGCGTCTTAAGCTGGTTCTGCAGGACAAGCAGGATCCTGCTGTACTTGTTCCCGTAAGACTCGCCCATGACGGTGACGTATTCGGATCATGGCCGGGCGCATGGTCGGCCTATATACACGAGCGCTCAATAGGCTGGCTGGACCGCTTGCGTGCAAGTCTGCCTGCAGAACAAACAGCTGGCAGCCGTGAGGATGTGCTGAGCAGCCCGCTTACCGATGAAGCGGCTTGGCAATTCTTGACGATAGACAGCCAGCGTTTACTCGAAGCTGGCTGGCAAGTGCTGCTCCCGGCATGGTGGGAAGCAGCAAGCCGGAAGAAACCCCGGCTTCGCGCCAAGGTTCGCTCCGGTGTAGGCGGATCAGGAAGCTCTGGAGGCTCGCTGCTCGGGCTGGACTCGCTGATCGATTTTGATTGGCGGATCGCTATTGGAGATACAGATCTCACCGAGGCTGAATTTGCCGACCTTGTTGCCCGTAACGAGCGTTTAGTCCGCTTCCGCGGACAATGGGTCCCGCTTGATCCCGCCCTTCTCGCGCAAATTCGCAAGGCCATGTCCGGCGTAGACAGCATGCAGGGGTTATCCTTTCAAGATGTATTACAGCTGCATCTGCTTGGAGAAGGCGATGGGTCGGAGAATGGCGAACAAGAACAATCGCTTGAGAGTTCAGCGCGCATCCAGCTTGAGGTTGAGCTGAACAAGCATTTGATTACACTCATCAGCCAGCTAGGACAGCAGGCAGAATGGCCGAAACTTGATGAACCAGTTGGACTGCAGGCGGAGCTGCGGGCTTATCAACGTGATGGATACAGCTGGCTCGCTTTTCTAAGACGCTTCGGACTTGGTGCTTGTCTTGCGGATGATATGGGACTTGGTAAAACGGTGCAGTTTATCGCTTATCTGCTGCAGCTTAAAGAAACGACTCCAAACACGGACCGCTTCCCTTCTCTCCTTATTTGCCCAACCTCGGTACTGGGCAACTGGCAGAAGGAGCTAACCCGGTTTGCTCCGTCCTTGCGGGTCATGCTCCACTATGGAGGCAAACGTCTTGGTCATGAGGACTTTCAAGCCGAAGCTGGTGAAGCGGATATCATTCTCACATCTTATGCGACCGCTGCGCTGGATCAGGAGCTGCTTAAAGCCTTCACTTGGACAACTCTTTGCCTAGATGAAGCGCAAAATATTAAGAATGCACAAACCAAGCAATCTTCCGCCGTTCGCAGCTTCCCGGCCAGACATCGCATTGCGCTCACGGGAACGCCTATCGAGAATCGACTGTCAGAGCTCTGGTCCATCTATGATTTTATCAATCCGGGATATCTGGGTACCTCCCGCGCCTTTAATGAACGATTCAGCAACGCAATCGAGAAAGAGCGTAACGAACAGCGTACAGCTGACCTGCAAAAGCTGGTCAAGCCGTTCATGCTGCGGCGTAAGAAGAAGGATCCGGCCATACAGCTCGACTTGCCAGATAAGAACGAGATGAAGACCTATATCCATCTCACAGCTGAGCAGGGTGCGCTGTATGATCAATCCGTCAATACGCTTATGGAACGTATGCAGAAGCTGGAGGGTATTGAGCGCAAAGGGGCTATTCTTGCTGCACTCACACAGTTCAAGCAGCTCTGTGATCATCCAATGCTCTTGACGAAGGAGCCCCTTCCGGAAACGGATAAAACGAAGGATGGTTACGTGGATACGGAAACGTTAATCAGTCGTTCAGCCAAGCTGGAGCGTCTGCTCGCCATGGTGAAGGAGCTGCGGGAAGAGGGCGAGCGCTGCCTAATCTTTACGCAGTACATTGGCATGGGCCAGCTGCTGCAGCTGGTGCTTCGGCAAGAGCTGCAAGAGCCCGTACTCTACTTAAATGGAAGCACCTCCAAATCGGCGCGCGATAAGATGATTGATCAATTCCAATCCCAGTCGCTGCCTGCTGCGGAACAGCCAAGCGTGTTTATCCTCTCCATTAAGGCTGGAGGCGTAGGTCTTAATCTTACGGCAGCCAATCATGTCTTTCACTTCGACCGCTGGTGGAATCCGGCAGTTGAGAACCAAGCGACCGACCGTGCCTACCGCATGGGACAGACCCGTGATGTGCAGGTACACAAGTTCATTTCGCTGGGGACGCTGGAAGAACGTATTGATGAAATGCTGGAGAATAAGCAGCAGCTTAGCGATAATGTTATCGCGAGCTCTGAAGGCTGGATCACCGAGCTATCAACGGAAGCGCTGAAGGATCTCTTTACACTGCGGCGTGATTGGATGGGCGGATAAAGAATACCTCTAGCAGGATGCGTTTTTTGCAGCTTGCTAGAGGTTTTTTTATGAAATTTAAATGAGATCATGTATCCGCGGTTCGAATTCGCGGATTGAATTCATGGTTGACAAAAATTCTTATTACGAATACAATGATCCCATGAGGAAACAGTGTTACCAAAAATTCCTTTCAACCATATTTAAAATTTCTTTACGTATTATTTTTATCCGAATATTGCTTATGCTGAAGTTCTTATAACAAATGACTTCAGTTAATTATTGATTTTTAGGTAACAATGTTACTGAAATAAAATAACGTTACTATGGAGGTTGATTATTATGTTCAATTACTCAAACAAAACAGCTCTTATCACAGGTGCATCATCCGGTATTGGTGAAGCTTTTGCCAATTCGCTAGCAGCTAAGAAATGCAATCTCATTCTGGTCGCACGCAATGAAGCGAAGCTTACGACGTTGGCTGCAGAGCTTTCAGCTGCATACAAGGTTAAAGCAACGGTAATCGCACTTGATCTTTCCGCACCAGGTGCGTCACAAGCTTTATTCCAAGTGGTTCAAAACCATCATTTAAAGGTTGATCTCTTAATTAACAATGCGGGTTTTGCCACCTATGGGTACTTTGAGCAAGTTTCAGGAGCACGGCAGCATGAGGAAGTCATGCTTAATGTCGCTGCTTTAGTGGATATCACACATGCATTCATGCCTGATTTATTACGTAATCAAGATGGCGGGTTAATCAATGTTTCTTCTACTGCTGCCTTTCAACCCGATCCTTACATGGCGGTTTATGGAGCAACCAAAGCGTTCGTACTCTCCTTTAGTGAGGCACTTTGGGCCGAAAACCGTAAACGTGGGCTTAAGGTTCTTGCACTCTGCCCAGGTGCAACAGAAACTGCCTTTTTTAATGTTGTTGGCTCGAGTGAAGCATCCGTTGGCTCTAGGCAAACACCAAATACCGTTGTAACGAACGCTTTAAAGGCATTCGAGAAAGGCAAAAGTCATCTTATCTCCGGTCGTCAAAATTATTTGGTCTCCCAGGTTTCAAGATTTTTCTCTCGTCAATTTACATTAGGCATCGTTGAACGCACTCTCCGACCACGTAAGTAAATCACCCATTGGTTTGGTGCGCTAAGATGTTCAACCCGCGATTAATAAACACAGCAAAGAGGCTCGTCCATGAATTAACATCATTGGATGAGCCTCTTCGCTATGTTCGAGCAAGAACTTTCATGCCCCCATTACCCACTCTGGCTATTCTTTAGTCAAGGGAAAGCAGCGGCAAGTTACAACCGCGGAAGTGTTACGGTGATGGTCGTCCCGGAGCCATACTGGCTTTGCAGCTGAATGTTCCCTTGATGAAGCGTAACCACTTGCTGAACGATGGACAGCCCCAGGCCACTTCCTGTTGAGGATCGCTGCCTGATTTTATCTACTTTGTGAAACCGCTCAAAGAGAAAAGGAATGTCTTCTTCTGGAACGCCTATGCCCGTATCGCCGATCTCCACCTCTATCGTTTCTTCATCCGAGCTCGTAATACGGATACTGATCGTATCACCAGACTCACAGAATTTGATGCTGTTAGAAATCAGATTGAGCCACACCTCATAGAGCAGCTGAGCGTCAGCGACGATCATAACCTCTGGAAGGTCGAGGTCCAGCTGCAACGATTTCTCCGACCACTGCCATTCGAGCATGATGATGATCTGTCGGATCTGCTCATCTAAGCGAAATTCGCTTTTTTGCAAACCCTTATCTTCCTTATCCAGCGCAGCTAGCGTAAGAAGCTGCTTGCTCAAGGAGGACAAGCGCCTGCTCTCCTCTTCAATAATGGTCAGGTATCTCTCCGATTCCTCCGGCGTAGTCTCCTTATCCAGCACTGCCCTAACGAAGCCTTGAATCGAGGTTAATGGGGTTTGAAACTCATGCGAGACATTCGCAACGAATTCCTGCCTCATCTGATCCAGCTGTTGGATCGACCTTGTCATATGAGAGAAATGGTTAGCCAGATCACCAATTTCATCTTTGCGTGAGACCTCGAGTCCAACATTGAAGTTTCCTTTGACGATTCGCTGCGTGGCCTTGGTTAGCTCCTTGATTGGTCTTACAATAAAACGAGAAAAAACAATAATCAGCAGCAGACTAATGAGGAAGGTACTTCCAAGAAGAACGGCAACGATGATTCGAACTTCACCGATCTGCTTCTGAAGATCCGGCCTAATGAATAAGGCTACCTTCCCATCAGGGGAATCAATAGGAATCCCCACCGTATTGCGGATGCTATTTTCGAAGAAAGCGATGATCTGTATACGATGATTTTCTACACTCATACCATGGTAAACGCCACCATCTAGCACGGATTGCAGCTCTGCGTCTGATAATTGGCCATGCTTGAATGCAGAACCATAGACCTTGCCCTGCAAATTCCCATGAACCGCATAAATTTGAAACCCTAAAGCTGCAATATGAGTCAGATACGTATCCAAATCCACCTTCATGTTCGGCTCGTATAAGGAACGGATATTCTCACCAATCGTCATGATTTTTTGCTCGTTATCTGATTTCAATCGAAGCTCATAATACAAGCTGGTCATGAGTAAGCCGAAGATGCTGCTAACCAGAGCGATCATCACGAACGTTAGCACGATGCGTATATATAAGGATTTCATCCTTCACCAACCTCCAGCTTATACCCGAGTCCACGAATCGTCGTGATGGTGAAATCTGCTTGCCGGTCTGCGAACCGCTCGCGCAAGCGCTTGATGTGAACATCGACTGTTCTGCTGTCACCTAAGAAGTCTGCTCCCCAGATCAATTGGATTAATTGCTCACGCGTATAGATCCGTCCCGGTTGGCTGGCTAATTGAGCGAGCAGCTCAAATTCCCGCAGCGGCAAGGGAATCGTTAGCTCTCCAATCTTCACTTCATATCCCCTTCGATCGATATGCACCTGACCGAGCTTGATGAATTCGGATGAAACTAATTTGTATCTGCGTAACAAGGCTTGAATGCGGAACAGCAGCTCTTTGGGCTCGAAGGGCTTGACCAAATAATCATCGGTTCCCGAACCAAACCCTTGCTCCTTATCCTCGATCTCTCCTTTTGCAGTAAGCATGATAACAGGAATGTCATAATGCTCCCTAATCTCCCTGCACAGCTCAAGACCGTTCATCACGGGCATCATTATATCAACAATTGCCAAATGCACCTGCTCATTTTCAAGGATCGTAGAGGCAACTTCCCCATTCTCCGCTTCCAGCACCATGTAGCCTTCTTTACTCAATACAAACCGCAGGAGCTCTCTAATATAGGGATCATCATCCGCGACAATAATATGTATTCTCATCTCTTATCTCCTAACTCTACATTGAACTGGCTCATATCGTTGCTATGTCTTTATGATGACCGAAACGCAGCAAAAAAGCTATCCTTCTGGCATTGAAGCCTTAAGGATAGCCCTTCATCAGATATGAAATTTGTTGGCAAGCTGCTTCATATTATCCGACATCCGGCTTAAGTTCTGTGCCGAAGCAGCGATCTGCTCCATCGATGCCAACTGCTCCTCATTGACAGATGAGATGGCTCCTGCCGTGCCTGCTGAATTCGCAGATACACTCTCCATTTGCTGAAGAGCTGCCGAGATTTCCTGCGCACTTGCGGACATCTGCTGTGCAGCCGCCGAGGCTTCTTCTGCCTGATCGACAACACTGCGGGTCGCTTGAAGAATCCGGACAAAAGCCTCACCCGTTTTGTGAATGGAGAGGGTACCCGACATGACCTCATTCTCGCCTTTGAGCATAGATTCACCGGCATGATGAATATCCCCGACAATTGTGCTGATTAGATCCGTAACCTTGGCGGCAGAATCACTGGAACGCTCTGCTAGCTTCCGAATTTCACCGGCTACGACAGCGAAGCCCTTGCCATGCTCTCCCGCCCGAGCTGCTTCTATGGACGCGTTCAGAGCTAACAAATTCGTCTGCTGCGAAATGCCTTGAATCGCCTCGGCAATTTCACCAATTTCCTTTGTACGCGCGCCAAGCTGCTTAACAACTGCGCTTAAATCGCCAACCGTCTCACTGATGAAAGTCATCTGCTCCGAAGATTGAATAATCAGCTGATTGCCTTCTTCTGCTTCCTGCAGAGTAGCAGCGGACGCTTCGAATGTAGTCGTAGCCGTAGTTGCAATGCGTCCAATCCCACTTGCCATCTCTTCCATCGCATTGGAAGTCTCTTCAATACTGCCTGCTTGCGTTGCATTATTAGCGGCCAGTTCAGATAGAGAATCAGATGTAACATGAGCGGCTTGAACCGTTTCCCCAATTACACTAGACAACTGATTGGAAGAAGCAGCTAGTGAGTTCGCACTAAGCAGCTGGTTACCGGCAAGCTCTCTTAGATTGCTCGACAAGCGATTAAAGGAAGCCGCAAGCTGTCCAATCTCATCCTTGTTGGAGACAATGATCTCGCTTCCAGTCAAATCACCTTCTGCCATACGCTCCGCTTGATTCGAAATGCGGATGACCGGTCTTGAGATATGCAGAGCGAATGGGGTCAGAATGGCTAAACCTGCAGCTATACAAATACCGAGCGTGATTAGCATTGTAATCAGAATGTCATGCTGCCCGCTATTATAGTCCTGCATGTATGAACCCGCTGCAATAATCCAACCCCATGATGCGAAATTCTCGGCATAGGCAACCTTGAGTGCTTCTTTCGTTGAATCAGGAAGCGGCCAATTATAATAAGTAAACCCGCCGCCGTTCTTCGCGGCCTTCACCATATCTTGTATGTAATAAGTGCCATCGGACGTTTTCTTGTCCCAAATACTCTGCCCCTCAAGCTTCGGATGGGCTAACAAGTTCCCCTTATCATCGAGAACGAAGAAGTAGCCATTCTTGCCTAGATCGATTTTCGCGTTGATGGGTCTCGTATTGTCAGCCTGCTTCTCCCCTAGTAGGAGGATACGCAAGTTTTCTTTGGCCTCATCAAGCGTTATGGAACCGCTGCGCACTTCGGTATCCAAGGCAATCAGCATTTGCCCAGCCATCTCTACGTTATTCTTTAACCCATTCTCAATCAGGGAGGTTGTCTCTCTGCCCGTTACCTGATAGGTTACTACCCCGAAAGCTAGAATAGGAACGATTAACAAAAAGGAAGATACAATCAAAAGCTTCCTTTGAATGGTGAGTCTAAACATGCCTCTCGCTTTATTCGACATTATTCATCAGCCCCTTTAACTCTAGTTGGTTCTTTCTTCCTATTAGGATAAGCTTTTTTTAGAAAATAGCAAATTTTGTGTATACAATTTTATTTTTTTTAGCTAATTTTAGGAAATTGTGTGAATGAATTATGAAAAAATAGTAAATGGTTGAGGATCAATCATTTAGATAGCATTCAAAATACCTATCAACCTCCATATCAAAATAGGGTGTTGCTACAAGGTTGACAGGGGGTGGAGTTGGTTGGATCGAGCTGTGAATTTCAATTCCGTATTATCACTATTTTTAGCAATTCTGTGGATGAATCGCTCAAATTTCGCCTAGGCATGTGTCACTCTGCCCGTTTGTGAATAGGCTATAGCATCAGTCTGTTTTTGGAGGGGTACTCAATGACAAGAAACTTCTACAACTATGGTCCATATCCTCAGCCGATTTATGACTATCGCTATGTGAATCCATACAGCTATTCTTATTTCGATCCGCGACAATATCAGCAGGCTTATCCTTATGGCGGGGTATATTATAGCGGTGTATATCCTTATGGCGGTGGCTATTATGGCGTACAGCGTCCTAGAGAGGAATATGTTCACGCTCAGCCGGTTCAGCCCGATAATCAAGGGTTAGGCCTTCATGCTCAAGCTCAGCTTGGTGGAAAATATGGTGTCGGCATGCATGCGAATGGAAAGTTTGGCGGGGATCATCTTGCAGCTATGAATGCTCATGGTCATCTCGGTGGGGACTATGGAGCTAACCTCAATGCCCATGGTCATCTGGGCGGAGGCCAAGGACTAGGTGTTCATGCTGGCGGTCAAGTGGGAGGAACTCACGGCCTTGGTGCTCATGGAAGTGCCAATATTGGCGGCGGTCAGGTCCTTGGTTTCAACACGGGAAGTCATTTTGGAGGACACTATGGCGCTAACGTAAATGCCCACGGTCATCTGGGCGGCGGACAAGGGCTAGGTGTTCATGCTGGCGGTCAAGTCGGAGGTATGCATGGGCTTGGCATGCATGCCGGTGCTGATGTTGGCGCTGGTCATGGTGTTTCTTTAGAAGCTGCCGGCCATTTGGGAGGAAATAAAGGCGTTGGCATGAATGCCCATGGTCATCTTGGTGGCGGGCACGGCGTTGGTTTCGATGTCGGTGGTCATTGGGGCAGCCATGATGGTCATGTGGGCCTCTACGTTGGCGGCGGCAAAAAAGATCCTACTGAGGATAACGGTTAGCAAAGATATTCTTATAGCAAGAAGCCTAAGGGAGAATCCTCTCCCTTTTTTACATATCAGTTACGTCACAGAGAGTGTAGTTCACACCTGTAAGGACAACCAGCAGCAAGCTCAGACTCAATTAATTACCATTCAGGATGTTGAAGTAGGCATTAATAATCAGGTTATCGAAATTTTAGAAGACATGCAATTTCATGCCGAGCAGCTTAGCACAATTAATGATAGAATGAAAAAACACTGACCGCGGTCAGTGTTTTTTCATTCTATCAGGCTGTCGAGAAACCCCCTGTTTTTTGCAGGGGGTTAAAAATAGCCATTCGGGTCAACAAAACTGGGGTCTCAGATCGTTTTAAATCGATTTTCGTTTTAAAACTTGAGTCTCCCCCAATAAAAAATAAAGTGTCGGAAAGTCCGTTTGACTTTCTCGACACTCTGGATAGAATGAAAAAACACTGACCGCGGTCAGTGTTTTTTCATTCTATTATAGGCTATCGATTAACTCCGCTGCTTTTGCATTTGCCACAACCTGCTCCGGATCTTTACATCCCGGAATTACAGCGGTTACCGCTGGATGCTTCAAGCACCATGCCAATGCCCAGCTAGCCATATCTACGCCCGCTGGTACCTCATTCTGCTTGATGCGCTCCACTTCCTGCAGCTTAAGCTCTGTGCTCTTCAGATCATGCCGATGCCGGACATCCGTTTCACTGAAAGTGGCTCCAGGCTTATATTTGCCGCTAAGATAACCACTGGCAAGCGGTACGCGTGCCAGTACACCCAAATCCTGCCGTTCACAAGACGGGAACACCCTCTCCTCTGGAATGCGGTCCAACCGGTTATATACAACTTGAATCACACTAGCGTTCACTTGCGTTGAAGCATCCGTCTGATGAAGATTGTCATTGCTGCCGATGGATATGCCAAGATGGCGGATTTTCCCCGCTTGTACCTGTTTGTCGAGCGTAGTCCACAGAGCATCATTATCGAATGCCTGATCCGGTCCTGAATGGAACTGATACAGATCAACGTAGTCGGTATGTAGTGCTTTTAATGAAGCATCCAGCTGTTTGATCACATCCTGCGGCTCGAATACGTCCGTACGCGTAAACCGCTCATGGAAATGATGGCCGAACTTCGTAGCGATAATCCAATCTTCACGATTACGTCTTGCAATATAGTTACCGATGAACGACTCTGACAAATGATCACCGTAGCACTCCGCCGTATCGATGAGATTAATACCTTGTTCCTTACCTTTGTCGAGTATGGCATCAACTTCTGGTTGCGTATATGCCCTTCCCCATTCTCCTCCGAATTGCCAGGTTCCAAGCCCAATGACCGAAACATCTAATTCCGTCTTGCCTAATCTCCGATATTTCACTACAACCACTCCTCATCTCAGGCTGTCTCTATTTTATCATGATATCGTACAAATAATTAACTGAACGCATGGCATACTCAAACCGAATCGGTTCACCATTCTGGAGCAGCACCAGACAAGGAATACTAGAGATCTTCCAAGCCTCACGAAGCTTAGGCGCATAGTTAATGTTGATCTTATACATCGTTATAGGAACATTAGAAGCTTCTACAACCTCGAGCATTCGTTCTGCCACTTTGCAGGTCCCACAGAATGGACTAGAGAAGAGGATGGCATCCTTACCATTACCAATCCGAACCATATTTAGCCACTCGTCTTCGCTTATTTCTTGAATTGCCATGGTCCCTTATCCATCCTTCGTTCCTTTGACGTTGTTATATTGTGCTTTAACCAGATAGTTTTCACTTCGGCAAAATAGCGTATTATCCTTGCGAGAGGTCAAAAACGGTATATTTGAGGTCAATGGCCAGATCAGCCTGCTGCTGAATGCCACGTCTAAACAACCCACCAAGCAAGATCTTTAGCTGCCGGAGAACCCAGTTTATCTCATAGACTCCTTAATAATGGACGGTGAGATTCTATGGGGTAACTTACACGATAGCGGACTCAACAAAGAATGGTTATTTGACGAGCTTGCAGCTCAAGGATATCAAAACATCACAGTGGAATAATGCCGTCTTTTACAGCTTGAGAACAGGAATTTATTGATTTTCTAAGAAAGGTACTAAAACTATCCCAAACTAAAACTGGAGGTCCATCGCCCTCTACATACTGGTAAACTGGAGGGTCATTTCCCTCTGTTATTACAAAGAAGTTGAATTCATATCCTTGGTGCATTGAAAATACAAACGCACCGGTAGGTAAATTAAATGATTCTTGGTTTTCATCCATTAAGTTTTCAGCTTCTTTTCTTAGCTCCAATAGGTTTTCTGCATTTCGAAATAAAATATCTGTCCCTTGAAAGAGCATCCCTGCATTCTGACCAATTGACAAGAGAAACTCTCTATATTGATAAGGAAATGGAGAACCTATGATCTTTTCACAATGTTCCACCTCAATCTCGGTAAAACCTTGAATCTCATTAACATTAGCTATTTTGAACCCCAGAAGTGAACTTACTATTGCAAATTTATCTATTAATAACACCTTCTTTTACTTGTTGCATGACTTATAATAACCTCCACATTGGGAAACCTTTTCTTTAACTGTTGTATCACTTCAGCAAGATTCTAATTCAAGTAATCAACAATTTCATTGCATTTTTCACATGGTTCGGCAACGCCATCTACCACTTTCTTTAGTCCTTTCTTTCCGGTATCGTTACCTCCCCATTTGATTTCATCATTGATAAAATACTCATAGTCCCACATATCGCCAAACTTAAACTGAATTTTTATTTTGCTATTTTGATTACAACTACAACAATTGCGCTTTCACTTCTGTGCACCATTCTACAATAAGAGAGCTTATATTCATATGTAAATAGTAGGGCTGGAAGACTTCCATGTGAACGGCAAATAACCACAACCTAATCAGTTGTGGATTTTCCTTGGTGTGGGCTATGAAATGACCCTATCAGCTCAGCTTCATAATGGCGTTATTATCGATGAACGTTGTCGTATTGAACAGAAACAGCACCTTTGTAATGCCATTCTCCAACATATATTTACTTATGCTGCCGTTATAGTAACGAATGTCGATGACATCAATTTCCGGTACGTGAAGCGTGAGGAACGGAATGAAGCTGTGGGCATAAGAATCCTTGATGACGAGCAGCTTCTCTTGCTTAACCGTCTGCGGATCGAGCTTGCTTGTAATCTTCATTAACGCATGAACCCCGCCTAGGAAATACGAATATTTATCCTTCTTCGCGAGAAAGCTGAAGTCGTACAGGCTGGCGAACGTCTGATTCGTATCCGCAATATATAGGCTTGTATCAACAGGATTCTTGGGTATATAAGCTTGGATGGAATCAGGCTTCAGGCCGGCAAATTGACTCTTAGTATGATAGCTTCCGAGAAACGAGTCCGTAACCGTTGTAATCGTAAAGTCGGATTCGGCCAGCGGCTTCCAGCCCATCTTCCGCGCGTAGGCTGCATAGGCTAAGTACGCACCATGCGTCGTCCAATGATGGTCGGTCCGGTAATAGAGCTGCTCTGCAACATGCGAACTTAGGGTATCAAATCCATTCATGAACGATAAGCTGCCTTTCAGCTGCTCCGCAATAAATGCATTTACCTTCGCTTGCGAGTAGATTGGAGCGAGCCATGGCATTTTCTCCGGGTACATACCTGAGGAAGTAGGTGCAAGCAGGAAGGTCATATCCACCTCCGGATGTGCCTGCGCGAACTGCTTCACAGCCTCCGTATATTGCTGTACCTGCTTATAACTCGGCTCCGCAAACTTTTCGAATAGGTAGCCGTCTTTGCCTTTGTAGACTCCATTATTCTCCTGCTGCAGCCGCAGCTGCTCCATCACCGACTTCGCCCAAACCCACTCCGTTCGCAGCGGAAAATGATCCGTTATGAAATTTTCGGTCTCCTCCGAGAATGTCTTCGACCATATATTCGCCCAGGAAAGCTGAGGAATATGCTGCAGAGGACGATTCTCAACTTCGGAGAAGCTGCGATATGGCAGAATGACGAATAACAGGGACATGCTGAAGAGAACCGCCACGAACCCACCTATAAGTATTCGATCTGCCCGTGATTTCATATCATGGATTCTCCTTTGCTAGAAACGGAAATATAAGAAAGGGTTGAAGGTGGCATCTACCAAATAGGCGACAGACAAGAAGAATAGAACCGTATACCAGCCTAGCTGAAGTGTCTGGTTATAATCTCGGCGTAATTTATCGGTCGGCAAGGAAGCGACGGCTAGTACCAGCAGCAGAATCGCATTCGTATACGTCATATACAAGGTGTCTGTATTCCACAGAGGTTGGCCGTTCAAGCCGACCATCGCCCGCAGATAATGAAGCATTGCAGGAAACTGATCGAAGGCGAACAGTACCCATCCAATCAGAATGAGAATCAGTGCATAGACATGACGCACCCACCTTGGAAGTCGCTGCAGAATAGCAAGCATACGCCATTTCTCAATAATAAGAATAACGCCGAAGTACAGCCCCCATAGCAGGAAATTCCAGCTTGCGCCATGCCAAATCCCTGTCAGCAGCCATACAATCAGAATGTTGCGGAGCTGAATGAGCCCGCCTCTTCGGTTGCCACCAAGCGGGATATAGACATAATCACGAAACCACGTACTTAGCGAAATATGCCAGCGGCGCCAAAAGTCCGTAATACTCTGAGACGTGTACGGTTTGTTGAAATTCTCATTGAATCGGAAGCCGAACATGAGACCAAGTCCGATAGCCATATCCGAATAACCGCTGAAATCAAAGTAAATTTGGAAGGCAAAAGCAATAATGCCCAGCCATGCGGTTAAAATCGGCATCGTATCCATATTGGAATTGGAGATTGTATGCCACAACAATCCAATATTGTTGGCTAGCAGTACTTTTTTCGCGAGTCCCATAATGAACCGCCGGATCCCCTCTGCAAACAGCTCCACAGATACCTTACGGCTGCGTAATTGCTCAGCAAGTGTGGAATATTGCACGATAGGACCTGCTACCAGCTGTGGAAATAACGCGACGAACGTTCCGAAATCAATCCAATTGCGCTGCGCCTTCGCCTTTCCTTTGTACACATCAATAATGTAGGACATCGATTGGAAGGTGTAAAAGGAAATACCGATTGGCAGCGGAAGGTCGGTAAGCGGAATATGCGTACCTAACAATGCATTCACATTATGAATGAGGAAGTCTGCATATTTGAAATAAGATAAGAGGCTCAAATTAACAATCACCGAAGCGATAACAATCCATTTGCGCTGAATAGGACGGAGCTTCGGTCTGCTAAGAAGCAGGCCAAAGCTATAATCCGTCACCGTGGAGAGAAGCATAATGACAATGTAGACCGGCTCGCCCCAGGCATAGAAGAGTAGACTAAATACGAATAAGATTAGATTCTTCATCCGCCATGGGGAGCAGAAATAGACAAGCAATACAGCAGGCAAGAATAGAAAAAGGAAGAGCAGGCTGCTGAATACCATAGGCTTTACGCTTTATCGAAGAAGCTGTTGAAGATATTCTCGAGGTCAGCGGCTTTATCCGAAATGATGAAGAGAACATAATTGCCCTTGGTCACAAGCTTATAATTTTTCGCATTCTCGTATTGATCAGGCAGGTAGGTTTCGAATGACTTCTGTACATCGGTGGCACGTTTTTTAACTGCTGTTTCCACTGCGGCAATATCTTTGGCATCCTTCACTTTAAAGATGGCGATTTCGTTGGTTTTCACATTCATTAATGGCGTCATAATTGTATATTGTTCAACCACTGCTGGATCCAGATGGTAGAGGTTTTTTACCATGTCGGCTGTAAGCTCCATTAGCATAGGTTGTTCGACTTGCTTAAGCATCTCATCTACCATTTCCTTGGTTGTAAGCTTCGATTGGACGGGTTTCTCTTGGCTCGCGGTATTTCCGGGCTTATTGGTGCTCGCGTTATTGCCGTTATTACTGGAGCAAGCTGAAAGCATAATTCCCATTACGATTGTCATGATGATTAACACAGTACGTTTTTTCATGTTTGTATCTCCTTGGTGTTGTTTTTTGTTGTGTTCAATATGTCTAGAGACGGCGCTAGTTCTCATAAGGTTGCAATAAACCTCGGACTGGTAAAAGTTTGCAGTCGTTAGGATGTTGTCCAAAGATAATCCTATCGCAACATAATTGTGTCGCGGACTGGAAATTTATAGCGCATTGTGATATTGTATTTTTGTAATTAAAATTACAAAAATCGCATAAGGAATCCAACATGCCACCTAAAAAACAAAGTGTCGTCATTTCCATCCGTCTTGATGATCTATCGCTGAAAGCCGTCGATTTGCTGGTCGAATCCGGATTGGAGACAAACCGGTCCAGAGCGGTGTCTCATTTCATTAACGTTGGCATTCAATCCTCGGAAGAGCTTCTGAAGAAAGCCCAACTGCTGGCAGATCGCGTTCACCAGCTTCGCAATGAAATGATCGATGCAGTCAAAATCAACAACCTAGAACGGGTTACGGAGCTGCTCGGCCAGGATGCAACGCTGGTGAATGCTAGCAATAGCAAGGGAGAGACTGCTGTTCTTATGGCTGCTTACTACAGAGCCAATGAAGTGCGGGAACTGCTTGTCGGCAAAGGGGCGGAGCTTACGATCTTTGAAGCCTGCGCGGTTGGTCACACGGGGCGCGTCAAAGAATTACTCAGCCAGTCGCCCGATCTCATTCACAGCTGCAGCACAGATGGGTATACACTGCTTGGTCTTGCTGCTCATTTCGGCAACGAAGAGACGGTCAAGCTGCTGCTCGAGCACGGCGCTGATATTAATGCTCAAAGCAGCGATGGCAACCTGAACAACATGGCCATTCATGCCGCAATTGCCGGTAATTATGAGCATGTCGTAGAGATCCTTATCAACTACGGGGCGGATGTAAATGCGAAATGCGAAGGCAAATGGCGGCCAGGCTTTAGTCCTCTTCATGTTGCGGCCTATTTTGGAAGAGAGTCGATAGCGAAGCTGCTGCTCCATCATCATGCGGACAAATCTGCTCTGACAGATACCGGGGATACGGCATCCCTGTTAGCCCAGATCAAAGGCCATCAAGAACTAGCGCTGCTCTTACACTAACAAACCCTAAAGGAGAACTGTCCAGTGGAAAACAAAACAGCCATAAATCCAGAATTGGTGCAACAATTTGTAGGTAATGCTCATGGTGATTTGGATCGAGTTCGAGAGCTTCTTGAGGCGGAGCCTGGTCTGCTTCATGCCGCTTGGGATTGGGGTGGCGGCGACTGGGAGACTGCACTGGGAGCGGCCGCTCACATGGGGAGGAAGGATATTGCCCTTTATCTACTTGAGAAAGGGGCGCGGATTGATCTATTCGCAGCAGCCATGCTGGGTAAGCTGGATCTAGTTCGAGCGATTCTGAATGAGAATCCAGCGCTCAAGCAAGCGCGAGGACCTCATGGAATTCCACTCCTTAACCATGCAGAGGCCGGCGGTGCTGAAGCCGCTGAGGTACTTGCTTTCCTTCGAGAATAGCGGAACCTGAAGAGGTCACGCAGTGTAAAAAGCCGATCCCCCAAGCTTACTCCTAGTGGATCGGCTATCCTTACCACAGATTTCGTCAGCCGTGGGTGCTTATTCATACTCTTCAGGCATTTATCATTTTGAAATAACGATAGATTTTATTTAATTTCTCCGCATGTTTCCCTTTTGGACTTTCCATATTCCCAAATTCAAAAAACTTCACTTTTTTTATACCCACATAATTAAACAAGGCCTTCCTCATTAATACCTTGTGCGCATTATACAACCAGTATAAAAGATAAAAAGTAGGTCCCTTCATCGTTGAAATACAAACCACTGACTTCCCCTTCAAGAGTCCTTCTGGCAGAAGTCCGCCCTTATCTTTATAGGCAAAGTTTGAAGAAAACATTTGGTCGATATAACCCATGAGCATAGCGGGAGGCCGTCCCCACCATATCGGATATACGAAAACGATTGTATCCGCCCACATAATTTGTTCGCGGTACTTGGCAAGCTCCGGATCGGTATGCATATCCCTTCTGCGTTTTGTTTTATTGAAAACCAGAATCGGATTAAACCCCTCCTCGTACAAATCCAGCACCTTTACCTCTTCAATAAGGGGATTCTCACTGCTTCCTTCGATGACTTTTTGCATAAATGCATAACTTAGACTCTGATGATTGGGATGCGTATAAATAACCAGCGTTTTCATCGTGCCACCTCTTTACTTATCATCTGATAACAAAATGGTAACACATCTCGTTTTTAGTTGTCAAATGATAATTGTTTTATGATAATTATATTGTTATTGTTAGGAAGAGGTGATCCCTTTGGACAAAAATGCTTTGTTTCATAAGTTTGTGGCCTTTACCAATACTGTTCATGAAGTAACACATGAAATGACAAAAGATATTAAATCCGCTGCCATTACCCCTGTTCAATATAGTATTCTTGAATATCTCGCGGTTAGTCAGCCCGTTACCCTCAGTCAGATAAGCGATTGTCTGCATATGTCCATGCCGAATACGAGTCGAGAGCTGAAGAAACTTAGTGAAAAAAATCTATGCGAAAAATTTGCCGATGCCAGCGATCGACGCAAGCAATATATCCGTCTTTCTATGGAAGGGCAAGCTATGATGAATGAAGCCTTTAAACGCATAGAAACCCGTTTCCTGCAGCGGATACAGAAGACTTCCGAAGAAGAACTGGGTGAAATCGAACGCGCTTTGGATGTGCTTCAATCCAAAGTGTTTTATACAGATAAGTCTTATTAATTGGATTAAATCGCAAGCTATAAATAAATGAGCACTGTCAGATACGAAGACCGCCACGATGCCGTGGCGGTCTGATTGTCAATCTTCTTAGTTTATGAATTTCAATTCTTGCAGCATTCTCTTCAGCATCGTGGCGCTTTACGCACGTGTTGCGTTCTCTTTGGGAGCGAAAGTGTTGTCTCTCAATGGTCCTACAGCAGGAGATGTTCTGCACGAATACAAGATTATATTGTTGGAAAGCATATTGACTTATGATGATTCCTCAGTTTCTTTCAAAATTCTTATTTACCAAGCTTATTGTTTCTTGCGAGGTTGTTGTGTCGATAAACTTAACTAAGAGAGAGATTCTGTTTTGCGGATTTAGAATATTCCAGTAGTAATTCTTCACTTCTTCTATATCCTCTACTAGAGGGACTTCGAAAGGTTCACCGTTATAAGAGAATAGGGTACCATCGACCTCTTTACTATACGTATGAATGCAATGTCCTTCGCCGGGTACAAATTTATCGTAATTATAGAAGTTTCTTACACAGATTTCAGGACGATTGCGAGAACTTTTGAGAATCGATAGTTTATAATTTTTATTAGATATATCAATAATACCCGAAATTCTAGGCGTAAAATGGGGAGCATCCGGCTCATATTCCCGTGTACATAAGGAGCTTTCGAATGTTTCAGCACTCTTTAACCCATCCACTATCGTTTCGGTTTGATCTCCGTTCGAAATAATATGGATATCATTTATTTTCTTGAGCGGATAATAAATAATCAATGAAGGATCAATCATCT
Source organism: Paenibacillus baekrokdamisoli (assembly GCF_003945345.1). GTDB lineage: Bacteria > Bacillota > Bacilli > Paenibacillales > Paenibacillaceae > Paenibacillus_Z > Paenibacillus_Z baekrokdamisoli. Next base: position 4,826,885 of record NZ_AP019308.1, read on the forward strand.
TGGACTCATCAAATGCCTTGTTCTTTACAAAATCCCCTTCGATTTCAAAAATACGATTTCGGCTATTTTCGCTTCTCCCCATAATCCAGTACACCTGAACATAATGAGCCCGAGAAGGAGTCATACCTATGATGATTCCCCTCCCAGGGTAAGCATTTTCTTGTAATAGAGTGATGTTATCTCTCAAAAGCTGATGAATAGACATGTTCCCTCTCCTTTTAGCTTATTAATAGATTGCTTTCCTCTACCATCATTTTGCATACTGCAAAATCGCTATCGCAGCCCGTTCCCGCCGATCCACGTCTTCGCTTCTCATAGCTTTTCTTAAAATGTCCAACGCTTCCTCAATGGTCTGCGCATCTACACACATCGGGCTGCCCGCTTCTTGCTTACTCTCATTAGATTTGGACATCCAGCGCTCCAATTGCTCCTGAGAAATGGACCGTTCGAACTTCGCAACCGCTACCGGATGAATGAGAAATTGCTGCAGCTCCGCATGTAATTCTTCCCTTAAAAGGCTCTTTATCCAGGTTACGCCACGTCGATGACAAAGATTAGCCGCCGCCGCCTCTTCATCCTCTTCCGTGTTAAACCTATCAAGATAGTAATAGTCGCCAAGATCACCCAGATGGACAGCATCTTTATCCGTAACAAGGAGGTAGTCTCCGTCCTGCATGACATGTACGAAGGTACTCACCTCCTCCAATTGATCGAGCAGTTCCTGTCCCTCAACGTAATTAATGTAAGCTAGTCTCTTCTTCAATTCATCCTTGCTCACATTCTCCAAATCGCCAATACCAGGCCAATCCATTCCAACAAAATTATTCTTCAAGAACTCCGCCATCCGTTTTACCCCATGAGAGTCTAGTCGCATTTGAAATAAATTCATTCCACATTCCTCCTCCGATAATCCAGCCTCGTAAATTCGTTTTTAAGCTGCCTTTTATTACTTACCACCGAATTTGTTTGATAAGCTCAATCATCCTATTTCGATTACTTGAACTTGTTGGCCATTGTTGGATTTCATTGATGATGTGCGCCAAATTGGTATATCCTTTTGCCAAACCATTCAAGCGAGCCGCCAAAGTAGCAAGTATCCGTTCATCTTGAGAAGCATACAGGGTGCTAAACCTTTCCATCGCATGCGGATACCTCTTCAGATAATATTTTTGATGCCGATCTTCGGCAAGGTAAAATCCGGTGTATGGAGCAATCTCAGTTTCAGGCTCCCCCTTACCTAGCTCCTTCCTTTTCCCTAGAACCTGCTGGATCACTTCCTGCTGATTGCCATCACAATAAAGCAACAGAGACCTATACTGCCGTCCTTTATAATCATTGATATTCATGGGATTGTGGTTATTCCAGAACATATCCAGGATGGTTTCAAACGTAATGATCTCAGGATCAAAATCAATTTGGACCGTCTCCGTATGATCCCCCATTTCACGATATGTAGGCGCAATAGAACTGCCCCCAGCGTATCCCACACTCGTTCTGATGACACCCGGTAAATGACCAAACAAGGCTTCAGGACTCCAAAAACAACCCATGCCAAGCGTCACGGTCTGAACATTACTTGTCGAAAAAGAAGGCTCAATCCCGTTATCATGTATGTCCCGATTGTTCATCTAGTTCACCCCATTTACGAAACCGTCTCACATATTCTACGCTTATTTTAACCTAAACGAAGAACTATAGTAGTGTCCTCTCAACTCCTTCCGAAACTGCTCCTTTCATCTAGGTGAAGAGATTTCCGCTACAGCAAAAAACCCACAACCTCTTACGATTGTGGGTTTGTATGGTTGATGCGAACCGTGGAGAGGCAAATCCACCATTGACCGCCGCGTGTTGACATAGTCGTATGGCGAGTTGGCTTGGCGGCGGCTTAATCAGCTCATTGCTGTTTCTACATTCACACTTGTTTAAATTCGATCCAGTCGATCTGCAAGCCTGGTTTGACGAAATCCAATTTCAATTCATAAAGGCCTGCTTCCAGTTCGATTTTCACAAGTTTCTGTCTGATCCATTTGCCTTCCGTCCCATTCGTTTGAATGGTCGTCATCAATTGATCGTTCAGGGTCACATTACAAGCGCTTTGAGCCAGCTCAGGTTCCGGAGACATGATGTTGACAATGATCCGGTATTGGCCGGCCTGATCCACTTTCACATAGGTCGACCCAGCTGCGGCAGGTTTAACCTGTGCATTTTGGGATAGTGCTTGTGCTTGCTCCGGCGAAAGAGATGGATTCGCCTTGAATGTATCGACCGTTTCTACAATCTCCTGTTTTCTTGAGAACACCGGTGCATGCATGATGAACTCGCAAATGTTAATGGCAGAGCGCTGAAGTTCCCCACGGGTTAAGGTGCCATTTTCCAAGGAATCGAGAGTATTGTCATCCCAGCCATTGATTTCCGCCCCATAGTTAGGAACAACCATATACAGGTCGTTTTGTGCGCGGACCATCCAATTCGTATATTTTCGATCCGCAGGTCCTCCATCGACGACATCGTTCATGATAGCCCACCAATCCGTCATCACGATGCCTTTAAAGCCCCATTCCCCGCGAAGAATCGTGGTATTCATATCATAATTAGAAGCCGCCCAATGCCCGTTGATGGGATTATAGGAGGTCATAATCGAATTCGCGCCGCCCTGCTTCACCGCGATTTCAAAGCCTTTCAGATAAATCTCCCGAAGGGCGCGTTCGGAAACGACGGCATCTACCTTACTGCGATGCTTTTCCTGGTTGTTGCAGGCGAAATGCTTCAGCGTGGCGTTAGAGCCGCCCTTCATAATGCCTCGCGTGCATGCTGCGGCAAATACCCCGGAAATCAGCGGATCTTCCGAAAAATACTCAAAGTTACGTCCATTGAGCGGACTGCGCCGGATATTCAAGCCGGGTCCTAGCAAGGTATCCACGTTGTTGCTTAATAATTCCTGGCCTTCCATGACATAAAGTTCTTCGATCAGTTCCGCATTCCAGGTTGCCGCAAGCAAGGTTCCAATTGCAACCTGGGTCGCCTTCTGCCCGCTATCCATACGAATCCCGGACGGTCCGTCTGCCGTACAAGCAACCGGGATTCCGTAATTGAATAAGCTATCGCTTACCCCCCCGAAAGCCGAAGCCGTACCCGGTGTAACCAACGGACTGCTCATGCCTTCTCCTCTGACTATCGCAGCCAGATCCTGATCGCTGAGCTGGGCGATAAAGGCTTCCATGTCGACTTTCCGGTCATAAACATCTCTTAATTTATGTCCTTGATTACCGGTTTGCTCTAAAGTTTCGGGAAGATTTTTCTCGATCCGTTCCGCTAAAGAAACCTTTCGCTTCGGTACTTCTACAGAGATGAGTTCATACGAACCGTCTTCCTTCCGAGCGCCCGGCTTCATTCTCGTAAAGCTTTCCGTCGGTGCCAGCGCCTCCTGCAGCTGCTCCACGACTTGAAGAGCTTCCACGACGTAACCGTTTTGTCCTTGGGCGCCTATTTCCGTCAGATTTTTGACACTGGTTCCCACATAAATGCGGTATGTCCCGGATTCTAGTACATAAGCGGAAGGATGCCCCGTCACACCGGCGTCATCATAGGAGGCCATAGAATGAACAGGGAAGCTCACGGTAAGACGCTGCGATTCACCCGCCTGAAGGACTTTTGTCTTCCCGAATGCCGCCAGAGCTTTAGCCGGCTGCCCCAGCTTTCCTTGCGGTGCTTCGTAATAGACCTGCACGACCTCTTTTCCCGCAAAGGTGGTTCCCGTATTTGTTACAGTTACGTCGATTTCAACGTATTTTTCTCCTTCTTTGGTGGTCAGTTTGGCTTCCTCAGGCTCGATTTTAAATGAGGTGTAAGATAAACCGAAACCAAATTCAAATTGAACCTTATCCGGGCAAAACGTCTCGAAATAACGATATCCCACGTAGATATCTTCCTGATAAACGTTTTTAAATTCATTGCCGTAATTGCGGGTCGATGGATAATCCTCGATGGAATAAGCGATCGTATCGGTTAATTTACCGCTCGGTGTCACCTCTCCGGCCAGCACGTCGGCAATCGCATTGCCCCCTTCCATGCCGCCCTGCCAAGAGTAGATGGCGCACGAAATCGGGTGCACATAGCTTTCATCGTTCATCCAGCTCATATCAATAATATTCGATACATTCAGCACAACGACAGTTTGTTCAAAATAGGCAGTCACCTGCTTCAGCATCGCTTTTTCTTCCGCCGTTAATTGGTAGCTTCCCGGCTCGTCGGCATTATCCTGGTCTTCTCCCGCTGTACGTCCGATCACAATGATCGCCTTGTTCGATTTGCTTCTTGCCTCCGACACCAGTTCATCGGTTAAAGGCATTTCCTTCTGGTGCCACGGCTCTGCAGCCCAGCCGCCTCCGCCATTATCAAATGGATTTTGCTCAATCCACTTTTCATAGACAGCCGCCAGTTCTTCGTTAACTGTAAGGTTCTTTTTACTGCGAAGACCATCCAACAAATTGGTCGTATAAGAAACATGGACACTCCCACCCGAACCTGTACCGCTGCGATAGTAATTAACTTGGGTTCTGCCGAAAATTGAAACATTCTCGCCGTTTCGAAGCGGAAGCACCTGTCTTTCATTCTTTAACAGCACCGCGCCTTCTGCGGCTACCGTTCGGCTAAATTCAGCAAAACCTTCTAATGGAACTCCCAGACTCTGTGTACTCATTTTGTTTCCTCCTGATTGTCATTTCCATACATATTGATTGCTGGTTCTATAGAAAGGTATCTCGTCTCTCTCGAAACTTCTAGTTTCTCGCGAACCCATGCATGTTCCCTATTAAGTCCTTTAAAGAATAAAAGCTATAATATTAATATACAAGCACTGCTTCTAAAAAAGCAAAATTCAAAACGCTTACAACTGTAGATTTTTCTAGCTTGTTGAGAAACCCGGTGCATTTTAATCCCCCGAGTTTCCCTTTTTGATTGGCAATCACTGCAAAAATCTTTCGGCTTTACACGGGGGCTGAAATGCTCGCTGAATGGGAATGTATTTATCACTCTTTTTTTATCCATTATTATTATTGTAATTAACCGTTTATTGTAAAAAGTTCCCTTGTATGTCCAGCTTTCTACATTTACAATTAAAGAGCAGCAGTAGAAATACGCTTTTTGAGGGATATGACCACGATGAAGCCAAGTATCAGTGAATTAAGGGGTTATTTAGATTCATTATCCTTCTTTTCGAACTTACCCTATGAAGAAGTCAACTTTGTGCACTCTGCAATGGAATTTGTTGTTCACGAACAACAAGATTTTATAATCCAAAAAGGGGAACAGGGTGATGCCTGTTATTTTATTTACGATGGTCATGTAGAGATCGTCAGTCAAGATTTAATTGGTTTAGAAACTGTACTCGCTCAGCTTGGTGTAGGTAGGATTTTTGGAGAAGTCACACTACATCGTGATACTATTCGAAAGACGTCTGTTCGTGCCAAATCTAAAGTCCAATTATTAAAAATAAATCATATCTCTTTTGATAAAATGAGTACAATTTCCCCCCATTTCTTCAACCAACTTGTTGATTTTTCCTTAAATCGTCAAAAAACTACCTTCATTCGTTTGGCTTCCATATTTGCCAGACTACCGGAAGACATTATTGAATCCCTTGCGCAGCAATCCTCTTATCAGCAGCTTCCTGAGAATAAGACGATTATTAAAGAAGGCGACTATGGCCACAATTTCTATATGGTAATTTCAGGAAACCTACAAGTATCACGAAATGATATTGTTGTAGAGTCTTTACAAAAAGGTGACTTTTTTGGTGAATATGGCTTATTGAGAAGTCAACAAGAACCTCTAACCATTCGTAACTTGGGACGATGTGAACTTCTAGTTCTGCCTAGAGAAAGTTTCCATAAGGTTCTCGAGAACCAAACTATGCTGCGTACGCAGTTCGAAGAAATCATTAAAATACGTAATAATGAAACATACCATAACGATAAAAATAATATTATCCCTCATTCAGAGATGCCTCTAATTGAAGGAGGGAAGAAAAGAAAACACTGGATCATTACAATAGCAGGTACGATCTTTTATTCCATATTAGCTTATGCTTGCATCAAGTTCGAAAACGATATTTTACTAGTGTTAGCTATTATTATTGGTAGTTTTGTTGGTCCAATCGCATTCGTCAACTACGTGCATGTCAAAAATATTTTAGGCAATCAGCCCTATATAATCATGCTTTTGTTTTCTTTGACCGCATTAGTGGGAATTCCTTTGGCTTACCAACTGGAAGGTTTGGATTATCTTACTAGTAATAATACATATGCTTCAAGCCTGATAACTGCTTTGATAGAAGAGCCATCTAAGCTTTTATTAGTTATATGGCTAATCAAACGTAAACGCACTCGTTTTTTAATGGATAGTGTCGTATACGGAGCAGCTGCGGGTATGGGGTTTGCTGCTTTTGAATGCATTATCTACGGACTTAATAATATGCATGATCCTGGACAAGCTCTTAGTGTTATTCTATTCCGCGCTTTGTTAACTCCCTTTGGGCACGGTACTTGGACCGCCATCGCAACAGCGGGTATCTGGCAGCTTTATTTAAACAAACGTTTCCTCCTGTGTTCCGTACTAATAATTATAGCTATTGAGCTGCATATGGTATGGAATTTACAGCTAATATCCAGCAAATTTCATATCCTTCAAATGCTCGCAGTTGGAGTTATAAGCCTCTTTTTACTAAGGACAATCATTCGCAAAGGTATTTCCGATGAGCGAAAATCAATCGTTTTCTTGAATCCTGAGCTCTTAAAGGTACAAGGAAGTTTTACTTATATGAAGTGCAATAATTGTTTAAGTGAACTTCCTTTTGGCTCTCATTATTGCCCTCGTTGTGCTCAAGCTATGCGTGTCAAAGAATAATATAAAAGAGCCTAAACCTATGGTCTAAGCTCTTTTATATAGCAATTAGAAGGACTTTTTACGTCTTCTCGAATCATTATTAGAACTAGTAAAAGCAGGAAATAATGCCACTACAAGTCCGACGAGCAAGCCAACCAATCCTGCTGCTGCAAGATAAAGTTTTTGGAATGAAGTAGCCTTTGTTGGCGGAGTAGCCGCTTTAATATCAATTACACTGTCATCAACGGTAATTTTCTTGGAAAACTCCTTAAACACAGCAATAATTTGATTTGCTATAATTGCGGCTTTTTGAGGATCCTGATCCTTAACGCTCACCGTCACAATATGGCTGTCATTTTTGTTTGTAATCTCTACCTTCTTGGCAATATCTTGAGGTGTCAGTGTCTGTGCCCATTTATACTGCGCTGCCAACTGCTCTTGCACGGGATAAGTCACTGCATCAGATGGAAGGAGTACTTTATAGTCTTTAATTAAGCTGATAGCAGCTAGCAGTTCCTGATATAAGTTGGTGGAGGTACTCGTCGTTTGTCTCAGGATATATACAGAGGCATCCGCAGTATATTCTGCAGGCTTACTAGAACTATAGTAGAGGATAGGCCCTACAAAAACAGCAAGCGATATAATAACGATCCAAAACCTCTTTAATAACAATCCAAGTAAAGCACTCATTTTCAATTATTCCCCATCCTTTGTGTAATGGAGTCCTTAGACACCAACACCAAAATAGTTAAAGCCAAGCTGATTCATCCGTTGTTTGTCGTAAATATTTCTTAAATCAAAGAAAAATGGCGACTTCATGCTGCTTTTCAATCGTTCCAAGTCTAAGTTCCGGAATTGATGCCATTCCGTTACAATAATGATGCCGTCACAATCTTGAATAGCTTCATATTCATCCATACAATAGTTGATAGATTCCACATTAGCAAGCGATGTTTTCGCCTCATGCATCCCAATTGGATCATACACGTTTAAGGTAACACCTTTCTTGGCAAGTTCCTTAATAATCGTTAGAGACGGAGCATCTCGCATGTCATCAGTCTTAGGTTTGAAGGTTAGTCCGAGAACCGCTAATTTTTTGCCTTGAAGTTCAACCATAGCTTCTTCTATTTTCTGAACCATTTTAATCTTTTGATTATCATTTACTCTAATAGTCGCTTCAACTAATTGCATAGGCGAGCCATTCTCCCTGCCGATATGAGCCAGAGCCTGGGTGTCTTTTGGGAAACAACTGCCTCCATAACCAGGGCCAGGATGAAGGAACTTCGAGCCAATACGGCCATCTTTACCAATTGCATTGGCTACCTGCTGTACACTCGCGCCTACTTTTTCACATAAATTAGCTACTTCATTGATAAAGGATATCTTTAACGCTAAGAATGCATTATTGGCATATTTTATCATTTCCGCGCTCTCAATATTTGTATAGATAAAAGGGGTCTCATTAAGGTAGAGGACACGATACACGTCCTTCATAATCTCTTTTGCTTTTTCCGTTTCAGCGCCAATAACAACCTTATCTGGATGTGTAAAGTCATAAATTGCAGTACCTTCACGGAGAAATTCGGGATTCGATACCACATCGAACTCCATGTCTTTCCCTAATTCTTTTAGCTTCTGAGCAATCACGTTTTTCACTTTCTGACCCGTGCCCACTGGAACCGTGCTTTTGTTGATCACTAATTTGTATCCATTCATATACGTGGCTATTTGCTCAGCAACCGCCATTACATATCTCATATCGGCGCTTCCATCTTCTTGTGGAGGTGTGCCTACCGCAATAAAGATAACGTCCGCGTTATTAACAGCCTCTGCCATGTCCGTTGTGAATTGTAGACGTCTATACTGTACGTTGCGAATAACCATTTCTGTTAATCCCGGTTCGTAGATCGGTACTTGGCCTTTTTTGAGGTTATTAATTTTTTCTTCGTTTATATCCACACACACCGTGTCCATTCCAAAATCAGCTAAGCAAGTTCCTGTGACTAAGCCGACATAACCTGTACCTACAACTGCTATTTTATGCATCACAACACCTCAAATTTTTCTTGTTATTCTATCTGTTTGGCAAGAGCGTCAATTAACCCAATGATCTTTTCATTACCGCTAACGAATTTTTTCGTATGAAAAGATTCAATCTCATGAATTGCCGTTTCGAGCTCCTCAACTTCATCCAGGCCAATAATCAGTTTATTCTCCGAAAAGTATCCAATAATTTCCAACTGATGATCGTCCACATGTTCGTTATATTTCTTTAGTCGCGGTACAGCGATGATCTTTTTGCCTTTTTTTAAACCTCCGACTATTGTACCTGTGCCCCCGTGAGTAATTAGGAAACTGCATTCCTGCAAGAGTGCATCAAACTCTTGAAAATCTGTAAATGGCCTGTATGCATAATGCCTAGGTTTATAATCGTTATAACCGATCTGAGCGAACACTTCTTCCTTTATAACGCCCGTTTCTATTAACCGATCAATCTCCCTAAGCAAGCGCTCAAATTGAAAATCTTGCGTTCCAAGAGATAGAAGAATCAATATATGCTCCCCCCATAAACAGCCTTCGGATAGAAACGAAGCATAGATTCCCATTGTACAATGAACAAGTCAGCAAATTTATATACAAGCTTTCCTGTTAAGGTTGGTGAATTCATTTTGGCGAAACTTTCGATATATACAACTTTTTTCCTCATGAGCTTGCCTATTATACAAGAAGGAATGGAACTCAGCGCCCCGGTACAGATGATAAGATCAGGCTTTTCTTTTATTAAACAAAACAGGGTTTTAAAGAAAATAACGAGCATTAAAAATGGAAAGTTCCATTTTTTACGATTAATTAGCTCTAATAAATATACATTTTCTTTCTTTGCCAGCTCTCTAGTCATCAAGGTATCTTCCGTAATAAAAAAATAGTTATGCTGCTTATATAGCTTTTCCAGCTGTCTCATTTGCGTGAGATGTCCTCCAACAGAGCATGCCAATGCTACCTTCATGTCTATTACCTCCTGTCTACTGAAGAACGAAACCAAATTTCGAGATTTAATAACATCCAGATTTCCTTCTCATGATTGGTGACGCCATTAATATGCGCTTTTACCATTTCTTCGACTTTTTTCTTATTGAAAATTCCTCGATTAAAGAAAGTTGAGGATAAGAGATGGTCTGTCACAAAGTCTTTCATTTCATTCCTAAACCAGTCTGCAATCGGCATATAAAACCCGATTTTTTTACGATTAATAATATGGTTTGGCAAATATTTCTCTGCAACCTTCTTTACGATATATTTCCGGTTGAAGCCATTAATTTTATAAGACTCTTTGATACGGAAAGCAAATTCAGCTAAACGATAGTCCAGGAACGGAAGCCGACCTTCAATGGATGCTGCCATCATCGTACGATCACCACGCTCAAGAAGATTATCGGTTAGCCAAAACTTCATGTCGTAATACTGCATCTTGTCCAGATTCGTAACCCCATTAATCACAGGAAACCGAGCACTAGCGTCAGAAAGATATTGATTTTTGAATTCATCTGAGAGCAGACTATCTGCCTGGGACTCCGAAAAAGAAGCGAACCAATTTCTATATCGTTTAACATCATCTTGAATACTCAAACTGTTGTAAGCCAATTTCGCTTTACGGAAGGAGTAAGGCAAGGAATTAACCATTTTGGAGATTAAACGATTGTTAAAAACAATTTTCCCCCATGCCGTATCAGTGAGCTGATCGTAAGCATATTTAGGATATCCGCCAAACAGCTCATCGCATCCTTCTCCAGTCAACACGACACTGACTTCTTTTTTCGCCTGACGTGACATCAGGAGCATCGGTATATCTGCCGTTTCAGACGAGGGCGCATCACGAAAATGAACGACCTGATAGAGGCTGTCCCGAAAATCCTTTGGACTAATTACAAATTCATGATGATCTGTTTTGAACATGTCTGCTACACTTTTAGCATAACCGAGCTCATTGTATTGGGAATTCTCTAAGCCTACCGAAAAAGTCTTAATAGGCTTACTGCTATTTTGTGCCATCATGGCAACAATCAGGCTTGAATCCAGCCCACCGCTCAGATAAGCGCCTACAGGCACATCACTAATCATTCTTAAGCGAATGGAGTCTTGCATTAATTGATCTAGTTCCATTTGCGCATCCGAAAAGGAAAGATTCCTCTTCTCGAAGTTAGTAATATCCCAATATTTCTTCTTCGTTAGCTGACCTTGTTTATACAACAAGAAGCTGCCTGGCTCCAGCTTCATCATACCTTTATAGATGGTTTCTGGATTACTAACGTAGCGATTTCTTGTATAGTCTATTAATGCGGAGTTATTCACGGACTTATGTATGCCGGGAAATTGGAAAATGGATTTGATTTCTGAAGCAAAAACAAAAGTTGAGCCTGGCTCATACATGTAAAACAAAGGACGAATTCCCAAACGATCTCTGGCAATAAATAATTGTTCCTTCTCTCGATCGTAGATAGCGAATGCAAACATTCCATTGAGATATTGCAGACAATCCTCGCCGTATTTCTCGTATAGGTTTAAGATAACCTCTGTATCTGTATTTGTTCGAAACTGCCAGCCTTCACTTTCTAATTCGACCCTTAAAGGTTGATAGTTATATATCTCACCATTAAAAACAATGGTTGTTTTCCCACTTACGGAAGTCATTGGCTGTTTACCTTTGACCGATAGATCAATAATACTGAGCCGTTTATGTCCTAGGCCTACAATCCCATTATTACTGTTAGAGAATACATGGATATCTTCACTATCCGGCCCGCGATGGTGGATTGCATCGATCATGGACTTAAGTATATTGGTATAGTTACTATTGGCTATATTTGTATAAAAACCGGCTAATCCACACATTTTGATGCCCCTTTCTATATCCGATCACACTGTAATGACGCATTTTGGTTTATACGTCCCTATATATGTCAACCAACTGATCAAGAACTACATTCAAATCATGTGGCTGAACAATCGTTTTGCTTTTTTGACCATAACGCAATCTAAGGTGAAAGTCATTGACAAGCATTTCTACAGCTTCTGCTAGAGAACGAGTATCGCCTGGCTCAATAAGAAATCCATTCTCATCCTTGCGGACAATTTCTGGTATTCCTCCTACATTAGTACTAATCACTGGTAGTCCATAGGCCATGGCCTCTAAGATGGAGATCGGTAAGCCTTCTGCATACGAGGGCAAAATATATACATCCGCATTGGAGAGAAACTTTTTTTTCTGTTCTCCATCAATCCAGCCATGCACGATGCAATTTCCAGTTAGCTGCTTTGATGCTATATACTCTTTTAATTTATCAATCTCATTATTGCCGCAAACATGCAGGGTTACCTTGTTTCTTGATGACTCGGGTAGCAGCTCAATAGCATCTACCAAGTCATATATACCTTTGCGTGGACCAATCTCCCCTAAAAACAGTAATTGAACTTTATCATGCGCTTCTTTATAAGCATCAATTTGAGCTTGCTCTGGGATAACAATGGGATTCGGCAGCACGCTCACTCGATCATTATCACAAGATGTTTCTACTAGCCTCTTCATTTGATCGGAAAGTACGATAATATAATCTGCACGATTAAGCGTTTTTCTCACTAACCACGAATTAAAGCGATTACTCTGCTTAAAATCTTCAAACCCTGAAGCGTGTATATGAAAAACAAGTTTCTTATTCAATATTTTTGAGAGATAGGTGTATATCGATTTTCGGTAGAAACTGCCTTTTGCAGCAGAATGCAAGTGAACGATATTATAGGATATGGATGAGAATGGGAACCTCAGAATTGCTAGTATAGAATAAATAATACGCAGGAATGGACTGACGCTATCTATATAGGATGAAAAACGATTAATTGTTACATCCGTATTCCTTTGTTTCAAGCCTTCCATTAGAGAAATGATAACCGAATTAATGCCACCCTTTACTTTCCTGGAATTGGCTGCGATAATCACTTTCATTTTGCCACCTCTTTGCTGCTAGCTTTGCTTATTAAACGACGATATAGGCCTAAGTACTCTATACACATTGTCAATATGTCGAATTTCTGTAAATATTGTTTCTTTTTGCTGTTTTTGATTATACCATATTTGCTATTAGATGCTTGCATAAGTTTTTCACATAAATCTCTTTCATTTCCAACTTCAAACAGCAGGCCTAGAGAACCATCTTGCAGAAGTTCAGCAGGGCCCTCAATATTACTGGATATTACATCCAGTCCAGATGCAAGTGCTTCAAGCAGGACTAATCCAAATCCTTCTGTTCGTGATGGCATAACAAATAGATCATATTGAGGCAGCAATTTCGGCACATCGTTTCGATTACCCAGAAATTTCACTTTATCCACGAGTCCATACTGCTCCACTAAACTATTTAGGTAAGGCAGCGAATTTTTATCGTAATCGTATTGCCCTCCAATAAAATGGCATTCAAACGAGCAGAAACCCTGCTGCTTAAGCAAGTGGAGAGCCCGTATGAGAATGTCCTGTCCCTTAATGCGGTGGGTAATACGCCCAACATTCACAATTCGGAGAATGCCGTCTCCCATAAACTCACGGTTGCCTCCCTTGAATCGAGAAAATCGAATACCGTTATAAATCAACGAGGCTTTGTTAATCCCATTCTCATAGCAGTACTGCAGCACAGAATTGGAGATGGCAATATTATGGTTTACTACTCGTTTATGCAAACCCATTTTCAACCTGGACAGGGAATCGAACAGAAATTTATCATGAACGGAGAAGATTAATTTAAGACTTGGCTTTCTTAGCTTGCAAAGCATAGAGAAATGCTTACTTCCATGATCATGTGTATGAATAACACCAATACGGTGCTTGTTGACAATTCCGAATAACCTCAGCAGATGCTTAGGATTTCGATCCCCTTCACCACGTTCCAAAAAATAAACCTCTTTGCAGAGGCTTTCCAATTGCTTTCGCAGATAGGGATCATACTTATTGTTCATAACCACGACAACTAATTCGAATTCACTGTCTATTTCAGAAAATGTTTCCGCAAAATCGAGCAACAGTGTCTCAATGCCCCCCATTTCGAGGGAAGAAATAAGATGGAGTATCCCCGTTTTATGACTCTTGGTTTGCAACTATACTCCCTCCTCCCTATACACTCTCAACTACTTCGCCGTCAAACTTTGGTACAAATCTCTATAGTTCGCCAGCATGACAGCCATATCGAATTCCTTTACTCCTCGCGAAGCCTCGGCAACCATGTTCATCCGCTTACTAGAATTAATACTCATTGCTAGAATCTGATTAGCCAAATCTACATCATTTTCGCTTTCAAATAGGTATCCATTTAGACCATGCTTGATTAACTCTGAAGGCCCATCGATATTTGCAGCTATAACCGGCAAACCCGCTGCCATTGCCTCTAATATAACCAATCCCAATCCTTCATATCTGGATGGAAGCACGAATACATCATATTGGGCTAAATGCGAAGGAACATCGTTGATATTCCCAAGAAAATGAATTTTATCAGTGATTTGAAGCTCCGCTGCAAGGGCCTTCAACTGAATCATAGAATCCTTATCATATTCATAAACACCACCTATGAAGGAGCAAGAAACATCCAGCCCTTTATGAAGACATTCATGAACAGCACGAATCAATACATCCTGTCCTTTTTTTCGATGCGTAATCCGGGCCACATTTACAAGTTTAATTTCTCCGTTAATCGCATTATTGTTTTTCCTAAAGGCATAAAACTTCTCCAAACGAATGCCATTATATATTCTTGTCGTATTATTTATATGGCGCTCGGTACATTCGTCCAAAACAGCATTGGAAATCGCAATATTACGATTAATGATTTTTTTGTGAAGGAAGATATGAAAACCACTAAGTTTCTTAACAATATGGGTGTCATGAATCGTAAAGACTAAGCGAAGCTTGGGGAATAACATTTTACATAGAATGGCCCACATTTTACTTCCAAAATTATGAGAATGAATAATTTGAATTCGATTCTTCCGAATAATCCCCATCAGCTTCAACAAGTATTTGGGATGACGATGCTTTGGCGGCCTCTGCAGAAGATGTACCTCACAGCCAGTAGCCAAGAGCTCGTCCTTCAATTCCTCACTGATAAGATCATTCATAATGACAACAGTAAAGGCTACTTTGGGTTGTGCTGCGTTTTCTGCGATCAAATCAAGCAGCAGCTTCTCCGCGCCTCCCATTTGAAAAGCCGATATTAAATGCAGTACTCGAACAGTTGATTCGGTTTTCATTTTGTTCTCCTTTATCCAAAACGTTTAGCCTGCTTCTGATAATTTCTTGGTATAGCTAGAATAGAGCCTAAACAATATTATGCCGTATAGCAACCTGGCAATTGCAACTGAAATAGCCGCCCAGATTAAGCCCCAATAAGGCACGGTAACCGTAATAAGCAGAACAATCAATACAATCTGTACACATTTGCCTATCGTAATAAATTTAGGTTTACCTAATGAATAAATGGCTTGTTCAATAGGTATTAATGCAAACGCAATTATAGCGGACAGCAGCATGAACTGTAGAATAGAAACGGATGGAAGATATTTGGACCCCAGAATAAGTGAAATAACAGGCCTTGCTAGCGGAATTAATACCAGCATCCCAAGGGAAATGTAAAGGGTTGGTTTCAGTATCTTTTTCGTAAACGCCACGACCTTCTCAGGACTAAGCTCGGATAGGGTCGGCAGCATAACTTTACTCAACACAAAGGGAAGAAATGCCACAATCGCAGATAATTGAAAGGCAACGTTATAAATTCCGAGTTGATCATAAGCTACCCAAATAGCGATCATCAAAAAGTCGATTCGGCCTAAGGTATTATTGGGTATTGATACCATTAGCATCCACTTCTCATAGTGAACAATGTCCAACAACATGACACGAACGATTCGCTTAGAAAAATAACTCTTAAGAAAATAAATGTATTTAGAAAGAAAGAAGACCGAAATGAGAAGGGGGAGTAGGTATAAGAAGATGACATATTTAAGCAAAATAGCATGATTCAGATACAACAGAAGAATGAACAGGAGGGAAAAAATATACCTAAAGATATTGATCATTGCGCGCAGCTTGAACTTTTGAACAGCCTGCAAATAGGTATCATTGACAAAAAGCAAGGACTCCCCCAGAAAACCGATTATAAAATAAGGGATATATTGAATGATATCCTCACGCCCAAGCAGCGTGAATATAAAGCTCCCAAAGAAAAAAACAACACCGATCACAATGAATATAATAGAGAGTTTCGTAAACAAATACAGGCCGAAGATAACATTGGTGTTCTCCTTATCTTTAGCTGAGAAACGGACGGCTGTATTCTCCATCCCAAAGTCGAATAAAGCACTGCAAAATGCGATGTTAACGAAAAGGTATGAGTATTTACCATAATCCTCTGGTCCCAAATTAACAGATAGCAGCAAAATGATAATGAAGCTTAATGCTTTCGTCACGATGTTCTCAGAGAATACAATGCTTAAATTCCTAAAGAGGCGATTTTGCAAAAAACTGTTTTTTTTCGAATGTTCCATATTACAGTTACCTTCTATTCTTGTTAAAATAATGTTTTATCTTTAGTTTTAGAAGCCGGAATCTTAATTGTTGCACGCCAATATTCTCAACGATCACACGGTCGAGCTCCCATAGATCATGACCAGAATAATTAATTCCATTTATGGCTGTAACAGCTGTCGAATATATTTTGGAAACTTCCTTTTTAACGGCATCATTATAATCGACGCTTCTTCCATAAGGGTAAGCAAAATGCCGAACTTCTTGTCCAATTCTTTGATCAATTAATGATTTCGATTGCTTCAACTCTCCAATTGCTTCTTGCAAATCTATTGCACTTAATGTCGGGTGATGCATAGTATGGCTACCCATTTGAACGTTAACTTCCATAAGCTGCTTAACTTCATGCCAATTAATCATTAACGCATCGCTCGTCATTATTCCCACTTCTAAACGATATCCCAGTTCCTTAATCATTTGCTGCTTAATCTGTTCATTATGTTGCTTAATCTCATTCTTAACCAGTTCTGATAACTGAACACGATCGTGTTGGGTAGTAAGACTAAACTCCCCTTTAAGGTTCTGAAGCTTCAATAGGACAGAGTCCAGCTTGCTGGAAAATACCATATGGTCAATGCTATCAGTCCATAAAGGCATCCTCTCTTCAATAGGTGATGCGGTTAAAAATATGGTCGCAGGAATCTCAAACTTTTTGAATAGAGCCTGTCCGAGTGTGAAATTATCACGATAACCATCATCAAAAGTGACCACCATGTAGTTTTTCTTCAGCTTCGCTTGCTTTAGCAAGGGTTCTACTTGATCCAACGTGATGATTTCGAATTGCTTATTATAGTATTGGAAATGATCGGCAAGGTTTTTTTGAGTGATAGCCAGAACATGAACATCTTTTGCGGGGAGATTCTCCGATATTCGATGATAACCTACAATATATAATCCTTTTGTAAAAAAAAGCTTGTCCAGTATAAAATATATCCCTGAGAAGTAAATCACAGAAAAAATAAATGACTTTGCAAATTGTAACATTTTACCCATAAAACACTCCAACCTTTTGAGTTCTGAAATTTTCTGACATTTTATTCGTTCATACATGGTCATATTTTATATGCTTCTATAATAAAGAGCAATATGATATTATAATTCGACAAATATCTAGAAAGTTGATTGCAAATCACTTCTCATTTGCAAAAAGTGTGATACAATTAGCATGTATTATCTGTAAATCTCTATTTATTTTGTAAATTTCATTAATTCCAAAGACCTAGTTCACCTCTCATAAATGTGTTTAAAGGATGAAGCAAATGCATAAGTTCAATAACAATTCTTTTTTTCATTTTTCCATGCTTTTCTGTGATGTAGCTGCAGTTATTATTTCTTTCTGTTTATCCTATCAAATCGTAGGGAATATTATTGAGCTCCATGAATTCAAAAGCTTCTTCTGGATGTTTCTTATATTCATTGCTTTGTATACTTCAACTATGAATCTGTATAACATGTATAATAAGCTCACATTTACATATTACGATCGGATTATTAGAAATGTTTTTAACTCCGTACTTATCGCTACTCTATCGATCTTGCTTATGATCTATTTTCAAAGCGGTCTTAGCTACAGCCGACACTTTTTTTTCACCTTTATTGGCATCTCATTCTTACTAGTTATTTCCTTTCGAACCTACTTTACATATTCCAAAAAACGAACGATTGGATTGCGTAAAAGAGTTCTTGTCGTTGGTGTCCAAAACGTTATAGAAAAATTCGAATACTATGTAAATAAAACCAATGTAAATATCGATATAATAGGATATGTGGAGTTAAATTCGGAAAGTCCTCTGACAAACTCACCGCTTCTTGGCAAAATCACAGATCTGGAACAAATACTAAGACAGCATGTAGTGGATGAAGTCTTTTTTGCAATAGGAGACAAGCAAGTTACTAGTATAGAGAATCATGTCGCTTTATGTGAGAATATGGGGGTTACATCCCGTCTCATTCTGGACTTGTATAGCTTGAGTGTTTCTAAATCTCACTTTACTGGTATTGGAACTTTACCTATGCTTACCTTGCACACGGTGAGTTTAAATGATTTCCAATTGTACTTCAAAAGAATTCTAGATTTAATAGGTTCAATCGTAGGGATTCTTATCACTGCTTTCCTATTTATCTTTCTTTACCCCTTGATAAAACTAGATTCCAAGGGACCTGCCTTATTCGCTCAAAAACGTGTAGGAATTAATGGACGAGTCTTTAACATTTATAAATTTCGGACCATGCAGATTGATGCCGAACAACAAAAGCAGAAATTAATGAATGAAAATAAGGTGGACGGTGGGTTTATGTTCAAAATGAACAATGACCCTAGAGTCACCCGAGTTGGTCAATTTCTGAGAAGAACTAGCCTAGATGAACTCCCCCAGTTCTTTAATATTTTCTTAGGTCATATGAGTCTGGTAGGAACTCGTCCGCCAACTCTTGATGAGGTAAAGCGCTATGAAACACATCACTATCGTAGAATTAGTATCAAACCAGGCTTGACGGGGATGTGGCAAATTACCGGCCGAAGTGAAATAACTAACTTTGACCAAGTCGTAAAATTAGATACCGAATATATAGATCAATGGTCAATATGGCTCGATGTTAAAATTATTATTAAAACGATTATGGTTGTGTTCAATCGAAAAGGTGCTTATTGAATCTAATTAAAGAAAAATAGAACAGGAGGGAATCCTTTTATGAAAGTAAAAAAAGCAATTATTCCAGCTGCTGGGTTAGGTACTCGTTTTCTGCCAGCAACTAAAGCGATGCCTAAAGAAATGCTGCCTATTGTAGATAAACCTACCATCCAGTACATCGTTGAAGAAGCTGTTGCTTCAGGAATCGAAGATATTATCATTGTCACAGGTAAAGGAAAAAGAGCGATTGAAGATCATTTTGATAACTCCGTTGAATTAGAGAAGATATTGTTCGATCAAGGGAAATTCGACTTACTTGAACAGGTGCAGCATCCTACTTCTCTAGCTAATATTCATTATATTAGACAAAAAGAGCCTAGAGGTTTAGGTCATGCCATCTGGTGTGCACGTAAATTCATTGGAAATGAGCCCTTTGCAGTTCTACTTGGCGATGATATCGTAGTATCTGAAAAGCCATGTCTAGAGCAATTAATTGAGGTTTATGATAAATATCGCGTTTCCGTCTTAGGTGTTCAATCTGTTCCAGATTCAGCAGTTTCACGATATGGAATTGTAGATGGATTATCTTTAGAAGAACATATTACGAGGGTAACACGTCTGGTAGAAAAGCCAAAGCTGGAAGAAGCACCCTCTAACTTAGCGATCATGGGTCGATATATTCTCACTCCACGAATCTTTGAAATTCTTGACTCCCAGAAGCCAGGAGCTGGTGGCGAGATCCAATTGACGGATGCAATTGCTACTTTAAATCTAGTAGAAGCCGTATATGCTTACGACTTTGAAGGCACCCGTTATGATGTGGGTGAGAAATTAGGATTTATTCAAACCATGTTGGAGTTTGCGCTCAATCGATCCGATTTAAGAAATGATCTACTTTTACAAATGCAGGTTTTATTAGATAAGTATAGTCTTACCTCATCCAAATAAAATTCCACTCTAACATTAGTACCTCTACTTCTATAAACAAATATCGTATAAAGGCAAACCTAGTGAAAACTAGCGACGCAAAGCTATAGGGGCTACGGTAATCTACCATGCCAGCCAGCTTCCGGTACATATTCCTTTTACTTAAGAAGTAAAAGACTTATCCGGATTATTGGATAAGTCTTTTTTTATAAAAACTATCAAAAGGGATAAGGTGATCGCAAATGAAGATTATCATTCGCAAACATTTTTGGAAAGCTACAATCTTGTCTCTTTTAGCATTAAATCTTTTCTTCAAAACCTCCTTCTTGGATATTGTGTCGGACTTCGCAGATGATTTGAGCAACAGAGTACATAACATGTCAACATCTGGATTAAGAGATGCGGCTGCAGCTAAAGGTAAGCATATTGGGGTTGCCACTCAATCTTGGTATTTAACCGACTCCAAGTACTCCTCCTTGCTATCCAATGAATTCGATATCATTACGCCTGAATATCAAATGAAAATGAGTGAGATTCAAGATCAACGAGGTGTATTCGACTTTACGGAGGCCGATAAAATTGTTGATTTTGCCAAACGGAAAAACATACTAGTTAGAGGACATGCCCTAATCTGGCATGACGCCCTACCATCATGGGTAGTTAATGGCAACTTCTCAAAAACCGAATGGATTCAGATCCTCAAGGATCATATCACAACGACTGTAAGCCATTTCAAGGGAAAAATATACGCCTGGGATGTTGTCAATGAAGCGTTCTGGACAAACGGGGATTATCGTCCATCCATTTGGTACACAAATATAGGACCACAATATATTGAAATGGCCTTCAAATTTGCCCATGACGCAGATCCATCAGCCAAATTATTCTACAATGATTTCGATACGGAAGTTACAAACGCTAAATCAAATGCCATGTATCAAATGATTAAATCACTTAAGTCTAAAGGCATTCCCATTGATGGGGTTGGCTTTCAGACGCACTTAACGACTGACGGTGTGAATTATAATGATATGACAAATAACTTTCAACGTTTTGCTAAATTAGGATTAGATACGGATATAACTGAAATGGACGTCATTAGTCACGTTTTTAAAGGCTCTTTTGAAGCAAAAATGAAAGCTACGGCCGATGTGTATTCAAACGTTTATAAAATTGCCCTTAGCCTTCCAAGTTGTAAGGTGTTCATGACATGGGGATTGAAGGATGATCACAGCTGGTTAAACGAGGATACCGGATTCCAAGAGTACCCTCTACTTTTTGATAATTCTTATAACAAAAAGCCAGCTTACACCGCCATGGAGAGTTTATTGAAAAAATAGTCAAATATGAGAATAGAGGTGAAAACATTTGAAGATACTAGGAACCCGAACATTCTGGGAAAAGAATGTTTGGAAAGTTGGAGTAACCACATTGTTAATTGTGAATCTATTTTTAAACACTTCATTAATTGACATAGCTTCCAAATTGTCTAATCAGCTAACAAACCAAGTGAATACGCAAGCAGACTCATCCTTAAAGTCATTTGCCCAACTAAAAAATAAGCATATTGGGATCGCCACTCAATCCTATTATGTAAATGATTCTCAGTATGCATCTGTTCTCAATCATGAATTTGACATTATTACCCCAGAGTATCAAATGAAAATGGGTCAAGTTCAACCTCAAAAGGGAGTATTTAATTTTGATGAGGCTGATAAACTGGTTTCCTTTGCTACAAAGAACAATTTACTTATTCGTGGTCACGCTCTTATTTGGCATCAATCACTCCCCGATTGGGTAGTCAATGGAACCTTTACCAAGGAGCAATGGATCAATATTATGAAAGATCATATTACCCAAACCGTTTCCCACTTCAAAGGAAAAATATACGCTTGGGATGTTGTCAATGAAGCTTTCTGGCAAAATGGGGCCTATCGTCCTACTGTCTGGTATGACAACATAGGACCTGAATATATCGAACTGGCGTTCAAATTTGCCCATGATGCTGATCCTAATGCAAAACTTTTCTATAATGATTTTGATACCGAAGTAACAAATGATCGATCGAATGCTATCTATAAAATGGTCACAGCCTTAAAAGCCAAAGGTGTTCCTATTGATGGCATTGGCTTTCAAACTCACTTAACGATAAATGGTGTAAACTACGCTGAAATGAAGAAGAACTTTCAACGCTTTGCTGATCTTGGATTAGACACGGACATCACCGAGCTAGATATTGTTACACATACCTTTAGCGGGACTCAGGAAGAAAAGCTACAAGCACAGGCTGAGGTTTACAGTAATATATTTGATATAGCTTTGAACTTACCAAGTGTAAAATCCATTGTGTTCTGGGGTATGAAGGATGGTCAGAGCTGGTTAAACAAATATACTGGGTTTGCCGAATATCCTTTGCTATTCGACAATTCTTATGACAAGAAGCCCGCGTACAAAGCTATACTACAAAAATTAAACACCTAATCTCCCATTACTCTTATTTACCCCTTATAAAGATATCAGAATCGGATTTAGTATTTCTGATATTACTTTATAAGGGGTCTTTCTTTGTGTTTTATGGTATTATTGAACTAGAGAAAAAAGGCTGGATAGCAGTTTATTGACATTAACCGCTAAGCAACGACATTTTGTTCTCACTCTTAGTAAAACACAAAGGAAGATAGCATTGAAAAATAAAAATCTATTAAATACTTTTGCCAAAAATAGTTTGATTATCCTTTGGTGCATCATTATTTGCACCAGTTTCTCTTGGTATTTCACTTACCATGTGGCTAAAACAAATTATGAAGCAATATCTGAAATTATGGTGCTCAATAAACCTGCAGACTCCGCACTAAAAGATGATCAGCCCCAAGAAACAGAATTGATCCTAGAATTACTAGCCAGTTTAGCAATTGTTAATGATTTTCAAACGATTATTTTATCTGATGTCATCTTAGACAAAGTAAAAGAACAGCTAGTCTCTAAGTATTCCTGGGCAAGTAAAATCTCTCTTGCAGATCTTCGCAAGAACATAGACGTTAATATTAAAAATGACACCCGTATTCTCAAAATAAGCGCGTTTGATACCAATCCACAACATGCTGCCATCATGTCTAATACTGTGAAAGCAATATTCACTACGTTCGCTCAAAAATTGACACTTCAGAAATTAATCATTCCTATTAAAAATGCTGAAATTCCGAACACTCCTTCGTTTCCTTATCCAAAAAGATTTATAAGTTTATCCATTATTATAGGCTTCCTTACTGGGCTTATCCTAACCATGTATATTTCAAGAAGACCAACGTAATCAAATAAAAATTCATTCGTAACGAGGTATGGCATGCCATTAAATAAAAAAACCGGGGTTTTGATATTCTTAACTCCATTATTGATCGGCTTTCTTTTTGCATTTCTTCTCAAAACCCACTTTTACGTGTATATTGTCTATATTTTATTAGGTATCGTCTATTATCTATTAGTAAAACGATTTGGAAAAGAAATCTCATTTGTGTTCTTGATACCTACCGTTACTATTGCTTTAGTGCTTGTAGGGCAAATTTTTCTGCTTGATTTCTATGACCATAATGGTTTAAATCCAATAAAAATTCACCCTTTGGTCTTTTCACTGCTGATTATGATTTATTTAACGTTTATTGAAGATCTTATAAAGAAAAGACTTGTCTGGGATAAAGTCACAATTGTAACACTGATTATTCTAGGGTTGTTTTTTTCTATTACTTTTCTACACCGTGGTCTTAGCGGTATTAGTAATTTCAATCACAATTACCTTGCTCCAATGTCATTTTTTTATTTTATTTACACCCAAAAAAGTTATAACAGAAAAAAGCTAAACTTGTATACTAATGTCATTCTGATTGTGTTAGTTATTATTGGTGTTTCAGGGTTAATTGAATACATTTATCAAACGAATCCGCTGCAGTCTATTTATGATAACGAAACTCCAACTTGGATTGAAGGAACCTACCATGAAGGTTATCGGATAAAAACGATTATCGGACATCCATTGGATAATGCTTTAGTATTTTTGTTTAGTATGATAATGGTTCAAGTGAATGTTAAAAACCTCTACCTAAAGTATCCGCTGCTTATTTTATTTATGCTGGATATTCTCGTATCTGGTTCAAGAAGTATATTTGTACTCTCCTTTCTTGTGCTCATTTATAATGATTCAATCAAAGAGAATGGTTGGGGATTCATTAAAAAATATTTATTGTTTCTAACGCCCGTTATCCTATTAATTGTCGGACTGATATTCTCACCGCTTGGCCAAACCTTTTTAAATCGAGTAAATGGTGCTGACTCTTCAACAGAGGCTAGATATATGATATTGAACTACTTTTTTCACCATTTATTTTCCTTTCAGTTTTTGGGATTAGGAGGTGCAACCGAAGAAATTGTACTTTATAATTCCAGCCATGAAAGTGTTTATTTAGAGAATCCTTGGATAATTTTATTCTTTGAAGTGGGGTATTTTGTTTTCCTCTTTATTTATTATTTATATCTTGTAATTAAGAAGATTGAGTACAAGTATTTTGTAATTGTACTTCTAATTGCTCTTTCTGCTATGAATTCATTTGGAGTTAAGACTATTGATATTTACTCGTTGTTTTACCTATTAGCTTATTTCTATGCACTCAAAGTTTCCAAGAATCCAATGCCCTCCATAAAGTCTGAAGTCCAGCAGGATTCACCTAATTCTTAAGCATCTCTACTTTATCTCATACTGACTCAAGACCCTTTTAATCAAAATCATCTTGAGTCATCCTTTTTAATTGCATGAGAAAGAAGGGCTCCACTATGTTTAATTCACTTGATAATTCTTTTATCGAATGGTTAAATCATCATTCATTTATGTCGCCATTTATTAATAAAATAATTCATGTCATTGCAGATCGTGATGAGTTTAAAGGGCTCATTTTTATGCTTTTCTTTTGGTCACTTTGGTTCTATTCATCAAAAAATAAAACAAATCAAAAAATTCTGTTAGGAACCTTGCTGGCATGCTTCGTTAGCCTACTAATCTCTAGATCTATTACTGAATTAATAGAAAATCGCCCCCGGCCCATGATAAATCCTGTCCTTGGATTTCAAACTCCTATAGGACTAACTAGTGAAATACTTCCCAAAATGAGTTCTTTTCCTAGTGATCATGCAGCCTTGTACTTTGGATTGTCGATTGGTTTTGCTTTGATTTCCAAACGCATCGGCGGACTATTATTTGCATATACCTCTTTATTTATTGTACTTCCAAGATTTTATCTGGGTTATCATTACCCTTCGGACATAATAACTGGTCTGTTGATTGGTTTTATTTGCATCTATGCAATAATAAAAAATAAGTACTTACAACCTACGCTTGATAGAATTGTACAGTGGGAAACGATAAAACCAGCTATATTTTATCCTTGTCTTTTTTTAACGACCTATGAATTTTCCACGATGTTTGATAACATACGACATTTTGCCTCCCTTCTATTACATCATGGTTTCTAAAACGCATTCCCCCTGTTTGTAAAAGCAAATGAATACGCATGATTTATCTCCGTATTAAGAACTAGTTTCATTTGAAATACATTCATATTAACATTCCTCCGGTAAACCAGCCTCTTAGGTTACTTGTTCAAGAAAAATCAAATTCACTTTACTCAAAACAAATGCAACATTCATTAATCCTTTAATGTAGATAGATGAAACCCGTTTAAAATCCTTTCCACAAATGGACAAGAGGCTAGCCCTTTCGGGCTGGCTACTTGTGTATGGAACAGGGAAGCTAGCGGATGCACTTCAGGTTTTATTTAAATAGCAAAAGGGGTCTTGGGATAGACAAAGGATCGAATTTCTAATCTGCAGATAACGGTTTTTATGAAAAAGAGGCTGTGCAGGGAATTAATCCTACACAGCCTCTTTTCGTTTTCGCTCTACTGCTGCTTTCTTCAGCAGATTATGGGCAAGGGAAAGCCATCCGACCTCCAGGCTCACTTTGGGCAAGCCACGAAGCAGAAAACGGCGAAATCCTCGATTGTTTTTATCTGTCCAATCCACTCTCCGTTGTTTCTTTGCTTTCGTACCGGAAGGCTAGTTTTTCTCCAGCTGGCCAGGTCCATGTGTCTCCGTTTTCATCATAATGCCAGTTGTCGATCTTACTGATGTCGGCTTGCCATGCCTTGGACTTTTCACGATGATAGGTGCTGTATTTGACGAGTGCTTCCAGGTTTTCTTCTTGGAGATCTATTGGCAAGCTAAGTTGATCCATGGTATATTCGATGTACAAAGAAATCTCTCCTTTGGAATGGTTGGTCGCACTTCCATTTTACCAAAGAGAGATTTCTTTTTGCTATGTTTAGACAAAAAAAGGGGCTAGCCCTAAGTCTCTTTGATGACTTTTGGGACAGCCCCTTCTGTGTACAACAATCCTATTTGAAACGAAACTTATTTAAGGCAGCAAGGTTGGTGCTTTACGGTTATGCGTGCCTTGCTCGTAGGCATATGCGAGTTTGATTAATGTTGGTTCGTCAAATGCTCTGCCCAATAGTTCGAAACCAGCCGGCAGTCCGCCAGGCGTGAATCCAGCAGGCACGGATATTGCCGGGAAACCGGTGAATGGACTAATTCTAGTATTTACGCCTGAGTTTTGCACCGTACCAATCACGGCTGCCAACTGCATGGTAGTTGGATAGATGATCGCGTCTAGCTTGTTGTCCGCCATGACTTTAAGTATAGCTTCTTGTGTTATTTTCGTCCGGTTCAGTAGGATGTCTTTGTATTCTACTGTATCCAATGATTCGCGAGCATCGCGCGCTTTCATCGCAGCCTCCTGTGCCTTATCGTATAGGCCAGAATTTATGATATCAGTCAAAGTATGATAAGGCGCATTATCACCTTCTTTAGCCAGATAATCATTCAATTGAAATTTAAATTCGTAGTTGCTGAGACTTGGAAACTTAGAGATTTTGTCAAGGTTAGGGATTTTGATATCCACGGTAACCGCTCCGAGTTTCCTCATATCACCAATGGCTTTGTTAACTAAATTAGTGATATCTTGCTCATCCGCCTTTGTGCCGAACAGTTCAGTAGCAACCCCGATTCTAGCGCCCTTCAGACCATCAAGCTTCAACGAATTGGTATAGCTTGTTGGAATATGTCCAACACCATAAGCAGTTGCCGTATCATCTGGATCATAACCTGCAGTAACATCAAGCATAATCGCGGCATCTGTTACCGTACGTGCCAAAGGTCCGCCAACATCCTGGGATAAAGCAAGCGGTATAATTCCATCACGGCTAGTTAGCCCCATTGTTGGGCGGATACCAACAAGATTGTTATAGGAAGCAGGTATACGAATCGAGGCCCCTGTGTCCGTTCCAAGCCCCGCCAGTGCGAAGTTGGATGCAATCGCTGCTGCAGTACCGCCGCTCGAACCACCTGGATAGTGATCAAGCGCATATGGATTCAACGTTTGACCGCCTAGAGAGCTCGAACTCGTGATTCCGAAGGCAAACTCGTGAAGATTTGCTTTTGCCATAATAATGGCACCTGCAGCCTTTAGCTTCGCAACCATTTCAGCATCCTTAGATGGGGTGAAATCCTTCAAACATAAGCAGCCGGCAGTTGTAACCATATCTGCTGTATCATAGTTATCTTTGACGATGACCGGAACACCGTGCAGCGGACCACGCGGGCCTTTCGCTGCACGCTCCTTATCTAGCGCTTCGGCGATTTGCAGCGCCTCAGGGTTCACGGTGATAATGGCACTTAATTTAACGTTCTGATCATCATATTCTTGAATACGCTTGAGATACATTTCCACAAGCTGCTTGGAAGTAAGCTTGCCCTGATCCATTGCTTTTTGAATGTCGGCTATGGTCGTCTCTGTCACTTGAAAGGGTTTAAGAAAGTCATAAACTCGATACGCAATGGCATAGGCTTGGTTATGATTAATGATTGCACCTGGAGCAAAATGAGCAGCATCAACACCGTTCATGAGCTTCGCTTTAAACACAGAACCAACTGAGGTTGAAAGTGCCGTCTGGTCCAACACATCTTTGAATGGCTCTGCTGCAGCTGCTAATTTCAGCGTGTTGCGAAGAATTGCAGCAACGTCCTGGCGCTTGATTGGATTGGTTGATTGCAAAGTAAATGAAGTGGGTTGTCCAGCAAGCGCAGCCGACTGGTTCAACAGAGTCACAAGCTCCCTGGAAGTCAAAGGCGCATTCGGATCAAGCTTGCCATTTCCTAGATTTAAGGAAATTGCTTTTTGGGCATCTCCTTGATACATGGCTGGAGATGTTGTTTGTAGAGCAGCGGCTTGGGCAGTAAGCGGTACAGTTAATAATAAGGCACCTGCCACAATCAAAGAGCTTTGTTTCTTCCATTGGGTTACGAAGTTTAGCATAAGATGTCCCCTCCTCTTGTATGTAAGAAAACCTAACACGTTGATCATAGGGGAATACTAGTAATTTCACAAATGGTCAAAGTCTCAATAAAGCGGATACACTTTAATATATCTTTAAATTACTTTCTATTTCTTGCTTATATCACTTCTTTGAAACTCTTTTTTTATTACCTATTACTAGAAATACTGTTAGAAAATTATGTATCGAGTTAACATTATAGTTACATTACGAGTTAGTTTTATTGGTTTCAAGCAAAATAGCTGCGCAAATTTGCGCAGCTATTTTTCATATTTCTGAGATATTAAGCAATAAACCTCACATCATAAATCTCCACTATCTTATCGAACTAGGCGAATCCTCTCAATAACCTGAAAAAAAGCCATCCTTTTCAGGCTGGCTTCATGTTGATTCAAAGTAAGACTCTGTTTTCAAGTATATTTTTCAAACAAATATGCGACTTTGATGGACCTATGTGTACAAGTGAGTCTTGAAATTCTGCAAGCTCCTCTACCGATGCCGTTTGTACCTTGATGAGATAATTAAACTCTCCACTTATGCGAAATAAATCGGTAACTTCCTCAGCCTCTTCACAAAAATCAACCAACGCTTGGCAATGTTCTGTCTTTATTAGAATAAAAGTGGTCGTGCCTCGATTCAGATCCCGTAAATTGAAGACGGTACAATACTCGGAAATGATCTTTTTATCTTCCATCTTTAAAATTCTTTCTTTAACCGAAGGCTGGGACATGGAGCAAAGGCTTATGTTGAACCGAATCAGCTTACACTTGGCGAACCACCTCTTGTCGTAAAAAATGCTTTAGTCTATAGTCCCAATGGAGAAGCTATCGAATTTATAGAGGATGTCGATTTTGATTATGATTTTTCGTTTTCAGCTTTTACGAATCCAGCTTCGATAGCAGCTGCCCGTATAAGGCAGCAACTTCAAGAGAGGGATTAATTCGCATTTCTTTATGCAAAGTCTCCGCAAACTGCAGGTATTGTCGAGTTAAAGCTTCTTTGTTCTTCTGCAGCGCCAAAGCCTTCATAAGCAGCATATGGGACTCTTCGTCCAGTTCATTGCGAACTAGCAGCTTCATCAATAGTCGGATGGCAGCATTCGTCTCGCCTCTGTCTAACAAGACGACGCACAATCGCTGAGTAAAAGAAGTATACATCAACGATAGTCGTTCGATTTCGTTCCATGCCCAAGAAAAGGCGCGATCTCCAAATAAATCGCCCATGTACAGCTGTTCAAGCTCCATCGCCTGTTGGATATCAATCTCATCCACTATGGACATCTGTCTACAGCCCTCTTCGAAGCTCAGGAGGTCAACACGTACATTGTCTAGACTTAGCGCATAATGGTTGCTGTCGGAAAGCAGACTCTCCTTCAGTCCATACGTTTCCAATACCTTGCGCAGCTGATAAACCGTTGTGTTTAAATAAATTTCAGCATTCTTCAGAGGCATATCGCCAAAAATATCTTCAATCAATCTCGATCTAGATACTAGTCTACCTTTGTGTATAAGCAGATATCCAAAGAGTTCCGCACTTTTGCTTGATTTCCACTTGACCCTTACACCCCGCGTGCTTAGGATATCGATCCCACCTAAGCATTTGAACTCAACTTCACTAGAGGCAGGCTCCCGCTTCACTTGTAATAAGTGTTCTGTATGCATTTCCGTAAGTGCTCTTTGGACAGTTCTCTGAAGTCTTTCTTGATTAACGGGTTTCACGATATAGTCGAAGGCATAGACATCAAAAGCAAACAGCGCATATTCCTTGTGAGAAGTTATAAACACGAGCTTCGTATGTCTGCCGCTCTCCCGCAGCCGTTCGGCAAACTCTAAGCCATTTTCTCTGGGCATACTAATATCTACAAATACTAAGTCCACCTCATGATTCGCCAAATAAGAAAACGCTGGAGCCGTCTCTAGAAAGCTCTCCACAACTTCGACATCCGCAACCTTGGCAAGCATCCGTTTCATGATTAAATGCATCGCCTTTTCATCATCGATAATGAGAACCTTCATCTCACCACCCCTTCCATGCTGCTCGATAGTGTGGATGAAGCTTCCGAGGGAACAGGGATAGAGAAATAAAAGGTGCTCCCTAACGTAGGGCTGCTGTCAAACCAAATGTCTCCCCCATTTAAGCGAACAAATTCCCTGCATAAAGTAAGTCCCAGGCCGACGCCCCGTTCTCCGGCCGTTCCTACCGAAGAGATTGGAAAAGCTTCCTGTAGCAAGTTATTGGCTTGATCAGAAGATATACCTTCCCCTGTATCACTTACAGATATAACCATTTTATCGTCTTTTCGATCTGCTCTTAATCGGATGCTCCCTCCGGAGTCCGTAAATTTAATGGCATTGGAAAGCAGATTTCGGATAATCAAATCAAGCATTTCTTTATCAGCATAAACAAAATTGCCCTTTGGTATTTCGGATATAATTTGGATACGCTTACCCTCGCTGCGAACTAACAGCAGACGCAAAGCAGTCTGAACCGCGTGGGCCAAATCCCTTTCAACCGGATTAAAAATCATGCCTTCCCTTTGACTGCGAAACCAATCCAGTAAGCTTTCTACCAGTGTAAATGTATTCTGAATTTGCTGCCGCATTTCGTGTACGATTTCCTCATGGTCCTCTCCACAAGCCTGCATCTCCTCCTCCATCAACTCGATCAGATTGATGAGCACAGCAAGGGGATCGCGAATATCATGAGCAACTACACTAAACATTTTATCCTTAAACGTATTCAGTTCACTCAATTGTCTTGCATGATCCAGCATTCTCTCCTCCGAGCGGACCGTTTCCGTTACATCACTCAGCAAAAGCATTTTACCAACGGGCTTTTGATTGTTATCACTAACAATTGACAGATGGACATTATAATATTTATCGTCAGCTTGACCTGAAAACTGAACCTTGCTTCCCGAGGATGGCTCTTGCATGATCCTTTCAAGCAGGACGGGATAATGGGAGAATAGTTGATCAGCTGGCTGACCCAGTACCTTTTTATTTAAGCCTTTAATAATCCGATTGGCCGACTGATTATAACTGGTTAGACTATTGTCCAGATCAAATACAATGACCGCATCCTGCATCGATTCGAAAACCTTTTGTAGCGCCAAGGGGGCTAATCTAAGCATGTTGAATTGATAAATCCCCCACATATAGAATACGCCTGAAAAAACAAACCCGAATGGGGATAAATCAATGGGCATGTAGATTACACCACTCAAATAAACAATCGTAAAACCGTAGGGGCCCCAAGATCCAATCATCATTAGAGCTATTTGCTTTTTCATGCGAGGTGTCGCTTTACGGAACATTTGAATCATTAAACCCATGCCTATTGCAAAAAGAGTATAGGAATAGGCAACATGAACCTCGTATAATGGTCCTTTGACCAAAGAAACCAGCGGGAAACCTTCTGACTCATTGATCGTCATACTCTTGTAAAACCAATGATGCCAGTCGTTTGTATAATGAGCTGCAAATGTTAGAAGGGGAACAACCATCAGGAGTCCAACATTCCTTTTACGAACAAACCATTGACGGCCCGTATACTGCAGCACCATAACAAACCATAGTACAGTGCCGAAAGGAATGCCGATATATTCAACTCGAAGCCAGAAGCGGATATGCTCTAAAGTGTTACTTACAATTTCAAAAGCATATCCAAATGTATAAAATGAACCCGCTAACATACCGAGGCCATAGCTAATAGCAATTGGAAGCTCTCTTCTTTTCCAAGAGAGATAGGACATGACCAGCGAGCAGCACGTGGCTGCCATCAGCAGTGCTGATAAATACAGGTTGTAGTTCATAGATGCTAGCCCCCGTGCAGGATCTAATCTTTCATTCTGTACTTTCATATTAGCAGAAACGAGATGAAAAACATATAAACATGTTAGTATAGCTTACATTTTTATGGGTAGCGTATAGCCATTCACCGGTTAGCACAAGCTTCAGCCCTTTTTCCTGACGCAAACAAAAAAATGCCCTTTAGGAGAAATTCACCTAAAAGACATTTTCGCTTACTCTCTGTTGAGTTAATCCATGCTATCGTTTACTTTTTTTATCAATGCAGCAATTTTATCCGATGTATCTAGTGCACCACTCTCTGCTGCTACAATGGCTTGCTTATAAGCGTTTAATGCATACCCAAAAGCTGTTCTTAACCCTGTGGCTAAGTTTAAATCATTAATTGTTATTAATTTAGCAGATTCATCATCAGTAACTGCTTCGATTTTCGCTATAGCATTCGATTGTGCTTCATTATTTATCCTTTGCACCAATGCAGCAATTTCTTGAGATGTATCTAATGCACCATTTGCCGCGGCTATAATGGCTGACCTATATGCTTGAAAGTTTTCATCAATAGCTGTACTACTATTATTTAACCCTGTGGCTGTGTTGACAACACTTATTAAGTTTATATCTTCTCCAGTATAATTTTCGATCATCCCTATTGCAGCCGCTTGTGCTTCTGTTTCCCTATAAACTTGAACCGTGTATATATCATAGTACGCCTCACTTTCCGGGTTTACATATACTTGAACATCATTAAACCCTTCATTGAGTTTCGCTATTCCCATTTCATAATTTAAATGTATGGTTGCTTTCGCATTCATCGTTGTAGCTGATACTGTTGTACTTATCACGCTAAACGGTACGCTTGCAGTGTAATACGTTTTATCTGAAGAAAATGTTGGGCTGAATGTTATTCCACTTAAAGCCAAAGCGCTTAATTTTTTGTTTTCGCTTTTTAGTTCAATAAGTCCGATATCAGTTAGTCCATCCACTTGAACTGGACCTATTTCTGAATCAATGCCACGGAATAAACCTGTTTCTATATAGACATATAAGGAATCGATTGCTGGAACATCGTAGAAATAAAAAGACCCATCAGCTGCTGTACTTGTAAAAACATTATAATCGGTGTCCCCGCTATCATCGTATAATTTCACTTCTACTGAACTTATTGGGTTACCGCTTGTATCTTTTACATACCCTTTAACCAAATTATGGTACATATATGCTTTCGAAGCATCGGTTGTAGCATTTCCAGTAACCGTATGATTAACCGGAGTAATGGTTAAATCCATATATCCCTCTTTTACAAACTTCAAATAAAAATTCCCTGCGGGAACGTTGCTTATGGAATACTCCCCATCGGGACCTGATTCTACAGTACTAACTAAAGAGCCGCTGCCTTGAATACCAGAGTACACACTTACGTTAGCGCCAACGATTTGTTCATTTTTCGAATTATACTTATAAACGGATCCTACAACAGTTCCCTTCTGTACTACAGGAGGTGTTGGATCTGGTGTTGGAGTCGGAGTCGGATTTGGCGCAGCCACTCCACCGATTGTAGTTGCTGTCGGTTTAGTTTCAAAGGTTGTTTTTGAATCTTTACCCAGCTCTGCTGTAGCAATTATTCCTTTTCCTGTTACAGTTGCATCTGCATCTGTTTTGAATTTCGTAATAGTTGTACCATCGGGCAGCTCAACATGTGATTTGTCTCCAAGAATAATGACATTGTCGAATGTACCTTTTAATGTTACATCTGAACCAGTGGGTAGATCTTTATTCAAAGTTACATCGCCGAAGCCTTTACCTGTTGTACCGTCTTCTTGAATAACTGCAGGTGATGATACCTCTGTTAGACCAACCGTTGTTGAACCTTCTGCAACCACACGTACAGGCCCTTTAGCAGCCTTAATAATAACTTTAGCTAATCTCGAATTTTTAAAATGAAGACTATTAACGCCCCCGCCATTTATGGTAGTGTCGCCTTTTACAGTGACATTATTTAAAAATGCGTCTCCGCTGCCAATTCCAGCTGCGAATAACAGCTTGCCGTTGATTTCTAAGTTTTGTACGGTTACACCTGCTACATTAATAACAACATCGCCGTTAATTGTTTGCGTCCCTGTTGCTGGACCGTAAGTTCCTGCTGTGTTGTAAACCGTAACTTTAGCCGCAACCGCGCGATCTAGGGTTACTACCGCTTCTGCACGCGTAATCGATTTGCTGGGCTTGAAGCTATTGTCTGTATAGCCCTTCAAAATCCCTTTAGTAACGGCTGCATCGACGGATGCTTTAGCCCATGACGCGATAGTGCTTGAATCGGTAAAGGATGTCGCTGCGCTTTCTGCATTAGAAAGTCCCAGAAGACGATCTACAATTGCCGCAACTTCTTGCCTGCTAATGGGCTTGCTTACACCTATGGTGCCGTCTACATAGCCTGTTATATAGCCTGCCTTTACTGCTTTTGCAACCTCAGGGTATGCCCAATTTCCTGCTGGAACATCACTAAACGCAATAGCTGTCTCTTCTGTGAATCCAAAAGATCGATTAATCAAAGCAATGAATTCTGCTCGTGTAATTTGATTCTCCGGCTTAAAACTTCCATCCTCGTACCCTTTAATAAGTCCTTTATCCATCCATGCAGATATCTCAGATTCCGCCCAATGTCCCTTGATGTCCGATGCCACGGATGTCGTTGCAGCCATAGCTACACCAAACGATGACAATAATAGACATGCCATAACTAGAGATGATACTAACTTCTTGAATAACTTATTCTTCATGATAGGCCTCCTAATTTTCTGCTTGTACAGAAAATAATCCTACCACACCCCAATGACGGCAAAATGACAAACTCCGACAAAATACCTGATCTGCTAATCTCTCCATTCACGTACCTCTTATGGTGGGTTAACGGCAGACAAACAGCAGCTTTTAGAGGGACGATTGTAGTGGTAAATGCGAGGTTTCCGATTTATTGCGTACACAAAGCAAAAAAGACAGTTTTGTTCTAAACTGTCAGGCTGTCGAGAAACCTCGACAATTATTTTAATCAATTACCGAGTTAACGTAATATAATAAATCCCATGCAAGGATTATTTGCTTTTGCCTGATCGTTTAACTTTATACATGGCCTTGTCCGCATTCATCATTAAGGTGTCCCCGTCTCGGCCATCATCGGGAAAGAAACTGGCTCCCATGCTCATTTTAACCGAAATCGGCTGCTCTCTATATAGCAATTCTTCCTCGACAAATCTCATCTGCAGCCGCGCAATCATCTGCTCGACGAAGGTATCCGATGAAGCATGACGGATGAACAGAACAAATTCGTCCCCGCCCAATCTCGCCGCTATTCCAATTGGATCCGCTATTTCCTTAATGATTCGAGCTGTATGCCGCAGCACTTCATCTCCCGCTTCATGACCATATTTATCATTCGTCTCTTTAAAAAGATCAAGATCGATAAGAATAACCGTCAATCGCTGGCTGTTCTCCTCAGCCTCTCGGATGGCCTCATTCAATTTCTCATAAAAATACCTTCGATTCGGCAACCTTGTCAGCGGGTCATGATAGGCCAGGTATCGAATTTCTTCCTGACTTTCCTTCTGTAACGTCACATCCCGGACAATAAGAATCATATAGGGTTCATTATCAACCGACACGTAATCCCCATCGATCAGAACCTCCACACGATTGCTTCCGTTATAAATCGACGTCTCGTAATCTTTAAATTCCTTTTTGTCCCGTATTGTATTCTGTAATTCAGTGTTAACCAGTTTGTGAAAAGGTACCTGATCCAGATCGATATGGTCAAATAACTGTCTTGCGCTGGGATTAGCTTCTTTAATTTTTCCCGTAGGCTCGACGAGGAGAATAGCTGCAGGATTCAGATTAAACAATTTCTCATACCGCTTCGTTACAAAATTAAGAAAATCAAACCTGATCATGGCGAGACGCAGAAAGAAGCACCAAATAACGCCGCCATATATATAAGGATAAGGAGGCAGATACCCTCTGAACTGAAAGTACCCAAACACCACATGCCAGACCGTGCACAGAATGACACCGAAAATCAGCAAATGGAAGATCGCCTTATGCTCCTGTGAGCTTGCTTTCGCTTTGCCTATGAAGAGCACAACTAAATACAGGATGCTAATGAAAATGCTCACGGTAAGCGCAATATAATAAGGCAAGTTGTAGACAGGATACTTCCAAACCCCATCCTGGATAAATTCACTAGAGGAGATAACCTCCTTACGACTTAGCACATTGACGATAATAACCGAGAGCGGCAAATAAAAAATCATGGGATAGAGATACCGCGGCATTACCTTATCCATTCCAGAAAACTTAGCTAAAAAATGAAAACCGAGCCCTGGCATAACAATACCCACATTCGAAAACCATAACGCGACAAGCGCTGGACTATGCGATATTGGAAGCTGATGTCGGATGTATTCTTCCAAGAATAATAAAATGTAAACGACTGCCGTTAGAAAAAGCAGCCTGTGCTCGACCTTTTTTGAATTACGCAAGATCACATCGGTGCCCGTATATATGAAAAATAGAATAGGGATTAAGTAAGTGAATAGAAATGTCCAAACTTCCGATGTACTCAAGCGTCACTTCTCTCCCCGCTAGTTAAACCATGTTGATAGCTGCTGCAATCTTACGCTAATTCTAACTTAATTCATTAATTTTGTCTGTAAGTTGTGCTACAGCATCCATTCAACGTTGTGATCATCCACCTCTAGACCACCAAGCATTTATGGGGAGACCCGATAATGAACCCACGCATGGATAATAAATAGCAAATCCCCCTCAATCGGCGTGAGAGACCGCGCCGGAGAGGGGGATTCCTTATCGTATCGTATTAGTTCACTTTGGTGAAACGGCCTTCGACTTTTGCCGATACCGTGCCGCTTTCGGATTTCGCTTTCATGTAAGCGATCGTCGCGTCAAGGTCTACCGGGCCAGCCTCGCGGTTTGTGCCTTTCAAGAGCAGCGTGTAGCCGTCTCCGCCGGTCGCCATGAAGTCGTTCACAACGATCGTATAGGATGCTTTGTCGTCTAGTGCAGTGCCGTCTGCCTTCTTAATCTCGATGACCTTCTCACCGGCGGACTTGCTGTCGTCGTATTTGTAAGTAAAGCCGGAGATTTGGCCGATCTTCGTACCAGTCGATCCCCATTGCTGGTTCAGCAGCTCTTTCATTTGCGCGCCCGTCAGTGTCATCTTAACGAGCACATTGCCGAAAGGCTGTACAGAGAACATATTGCCGTAAGTGACATTGCCTTCCGGAAGGTCGTTGCGGATCCCACCAGAGTTCATGAACGCAAAGTCCGATTTCATCGCTTCGCGCATGCCATCGGCAATCAGGTTGCCGAGCGCCGATTCGCCGGAAGCGTTCACTGTACGCGTAATGGCCGCGTCAGTCTTGCCAACCGGAGCGTTCATGACCGGAGCGTTCTGATCTTGGTACGACTTGATCATTTGGGTTATTTCCGCATCCGGCGTAATGCCTTCATGCTTAACGTCGACGATTTCGCCTTTCACAGAAACAACGTTCTGTGTCGCGCGATCGATAACTAGATCGACGTCGGAGAATGCCGTACCATAGGAAAAGGCTTCAATTACTAGCTTGCCGTCAATCATTTTGTTCACGCCGCCATGGTTATGGCCGGCGAAGATGACGTCAACGTCATCATCCACAGTATTCGCCAGATCGACTACTTCTCCAGTTGGAGCGTCGCTCTTGCCCTCGAATGGATCGTGAGCCAGGATGACGATGGTGTGAACACCTTTGGCTTGCAGTTCCTTGACGGCTTTGTTAACCGCCGGAGCTTGTTCGGTAAAAGTTAGGCCTTTAATGCTTTCGGCTTTCACGATGGAAGGCGTAATGTTCGTTACGACTCCGATGAAACCCACTTTCACTCCGCCGACTTCTAGTACTTTGTAGGCGTCGAGCAACGGTTTACCGCTCTCGTCCACCACGTTCGCAGCAACGTAAGGGAAGTTTGCTCCCGCAAAATCCTTGCCTGTCTTCGGATTCTTACCTCCGTTGATTAAGCGGAGCGCTTCGGCTGCGCCATGGTCGAACTCATGGTTGCCGAGCGTGCCAATATCGAATCCAAGACGATTCAAGAAATCAATCGTCGGCTCATCTTGGAGCATAGCGGATACCGGTGAGCTGGCTCCAACCACGTCACCCGCATGCACGAGCAGTGTATTCGGATTCGCAGCTTCGCGCTGCTTCAAATAAGCAGACAAATAATCCGCGCCGCCAACCGTGGATACCACTTTGCCAGTTGCATCTTTCACGTCTTTCTTATAGTCCAATTGTCCGTGGAAATCATTAATGCCGAGCAATTGTACCGAAATATCACTGATGAGTGTATGAACGACTTTCGCCGCT
This sequence comes from Paenibacillus baekrokdamisoli, assembly GCF_003945345.1. Lineage (GTDB taxonomy): Bacteria > Bacillota > Bacilli > Paenibacillales > Paenibacillaceae > Paenibacillus_Z > Paenibacillus_Z baekrokdamisoli. The sequence goes on from NZ_AP019308.1 coordinate 4,865,597, forward strand.
TCGGCGCGCGTCGACGAAGCTTTAGGAACGAACTTGCCTTCGCCGCGCCCGTTCATAACTCCGCGATCCACCGTGATATTCACGCCATTTTTCGCCCATGCGCTAATTCCGGAGTCATCCGCGAATGTCTTGACATCCACGACCGCAATTGCATTGCCTGCTTTGAGTTTCAGCGCGCTGCTGGCCATGACCGCCATTTGCTCACGGGTAATCTTCTCATTCGGAGCGAATAAAGTTGGAGCAATTCCACTTACCAAACCGTTCTCATTGGCAGCCGCGACCGAATCCGCGTACCAAGCGGTTGCCGGAACATCCTTGAATGCGACCTTATTTTTTGCGGTCAATTTCAAAGCTTTTACAAGCAGTGTTGCGAATTCCGCGCGCGTTACGTTCGTGTTCGGATCAAAAGTCGTATCCGTTTTGCCGGTTACAATTTGTTTCGCAGCCAGATCATTAATGGCTGAGAAAGCCCAATGAGTAGCTGGAACGTCCGTAAACGTCTTGCTAACGTCGAGGGAGAAGATACCGAAGCCCTTGTCGTCTACTTTGTCCAAGTAACGGATGTTACTTGTTGTTTTAGCGTACTCCGCCGCTTTCGGGGAAGAAGTAAACGTAACATGTACGTCGCCAAAGATCGGAGCAATCGACCAGTTATTATCGAGGCTCGGGTTAATTTCTTTATGAGCGCTAATGTAGTCCATTAAGATTTGGCGGTTCTCGTCCGGCGCGTCGATGATGTATTTACTGCCTTTAACGCCCGGGAAATTGCCACCGCCGCTTGCACGGTAGTTGTTCGTAACGACGATGAAGTCTTGATTCGGATCGATCGGCTTGCCATTAAAGTTTAATTTGATGATCCGGCTCGAGGACGCATCGTTGATCGTGCCATCGATTTTATACTTAGCCGGCTTGGTAACGTCAACTTGGTAAGTAACACCGTCAATAACGTCGAAGTTATACACTTGGAACGAAGCATTGAGCAATGCTTGCTCTTCCGTCTTGTTCGGATCGATCTGATTGAATTTGCCCGCGGACATCTCGAGCCATTCTTTCACGACCGAGCCTTTGACCATGATCGCCTTCAACGTATTGTCGTACAGATAGAGATCGCCTGCGCTCTTAATTGCGAGCGGGCCGGCTTTAATTTCCGTGAATTCCTCTACGCCGTTACGTCCCGCCTTGAACGGAGCACCTACGGACAAGATCGGCGTATCCTTGTACTGGGGGAGGTTTTGCTTGATGTAATTCTCGACGTACCATTTCTGCGCGTTCGTCACGATCTGGACGGAAGGGTCGTCCTGAACGAGCGCGAAGTAGCTGTGAATAGGAGCAGTCGTCGTTCCGATCGGGTTGTTCGCGTACTTGATAGTTGCTTCGTGATCGACCTTGACAGCGTCGACGATCGCTTGATCGATTTCGACAAGCGGTTTCTTGGCAACGCTATCGTAGATGGCCTTCGTGGAGGACTGGGAATTAGCAACCTTCCATTTTCCATCCTGCTTCTCCAACGTCAAATCGATGATTCCCAAATTGCTGCCGCCGTATCCGGATTGAACGGCAGGCACGCCGTTGATTGTGCCTTTGGCATTGTCGATGCTCGCGTATACTTTGCCGGAGGCATCCTTGAACAAGGCGTCGAGCGATTTCTCGTCCGCGGCTGGGAACACCTTGTGGGTGTGCGAGAAAGTGATGGCGTCGATGCCAGGCACTTTGCTGAGCAGCAGTACCGCGTCTTCAGCGTTCGTATTCGCTTGAGCATTGCCGTTAAAGCCTGTGTGCGCTAGGGCGATAATGATGTCCGCGCCATCCGCTTTCATCTTGGGTACGAATTTCTCGGCGGTCGCGGCAATGTCCTTCGTGATTACTTTGCCGTCGAGCCAGGTTTTGTCCCATTGGGTAATTTGCGGCGGAACAAAACCGATGACGCCGATCTTCAGCGTCTGTTCCTGGCCGGATTCGTCGACAACCTTCTTCGAAATAATCTCGTAAGGCTTGAAACGATTAACGTCGTTGTCTGGATTTCCGTCCTTATCATCAATATATACATTCGCACTTACATAAGGGAAGTTCGCGCCTTTAATGGCTTGATCCAGATAATCGAGCCCGTAGTTGAACTCATGGTTGCCAAGGGTGGCAACATCGTAGCCTACCTGATTCATAGCCTTGTAGACCGGATGAATCTCGTCGCCCTTAATTGGGGCTACCAATGCCTTGTAAGTACCAAGCGGGGTCCCTTGGATGAGGTCTCCGTTGTCCACAAGGAAGTTGTTCTTCGATTCCGCTTTAGCTGCTTTGATTAGATTGGCCGTTCTAGCAAACCCGACCGTGTTAGAGACCGCATCCTTGTAATAATCGTAAGGCACGAGATTCGTGTGGATGTCCGTCGTTTCCATGATTCTGAGCTTCAGGCTGGATCCCGCGTCCGCAGCCGCCGCGTACATGCCGCTGAACGGCATCGACAGCAGAGTCAGCGTCAAAGATGAGACAGCAAGCTTTCTTAAAGCCTTTTTCCTTTTCAGATGCATTTCTTTCATTCTTTCAACCATCTCCTCACGTCATAATTTCTTACATAAAAATAACATATCAATCTATTAAGTTTAAAAAATTAAATTTAACAGATCAAAACTATAATAAGGGATACATAGAAAGAAGAACACGATAAAAGATGGATCAATTTCCAACAAATGTAATAATTGGGTTGTCAAATAAAATCATTCCCGGTTTACCAAATGTGGAAGTCCATAGGACTCATGCTTAAGGTCACATCTGTCCTACAAAGCCAATCATTATACCGTTTAAAAGAAGTAACGCCGTTAAAGGCTTATGAATAAATAGCTCGGTCCTGAATCCGAACAAAGATACACGACTTCGACATCGTCCCGCCTTTTCATCGTTCGACGGATTTCAACCTTTTTCTTCTTTATCAGCTCGGGAATAAACAATCGCTCAACAAAGTCTCAACGAAAAACAGAGCCTTGAATCCGAATCCCCTTCGAAATAAGGGGGATACAAACTTCAAGACCCTGCGCTTCAAATAGAACACCTATTCTTGGACTATCCGCTGCATATCCAAATAAATACTCCTCTAAGCATCTTTCAATTTGCCGCTTATCCATGATTTCAAAATAATCCGTCTATCTGCAATTATTTCAAGCTATGCTAGAGTATTTCACTTCAGACATTGATAAACCGCCATCATATCTCGTTTATTCAACTCACGAATACGATTGAAAATAGGAATATCTGCAACCGCCTCAGTAAGTAAGCTTTCAGCAACAACATCACTTACTTTACCTGTTAGCCATGTTTGTACATCTATGCCGTCCGCGATTTCCTTGCGCCCTTCATCATTGATCCCACTTACATAACAGCTAACACATGGCACCGATAATTTATATACGCCATCATGGAGTCCATCTTCTGAAATTACTTTCTTCCCATCACAGAATGGACATGGATGACTTGCTTTAATCTTATTAATTTGGGTAACAATTTTATTGTAACCAAACGCTTCATAGACATAAGTTAGTTTTTTATATTTTCCATTGGTGAAATACTTATCGATAATGGTTTCTCTAGTTTCAGCAATATTGGCAAAATCACAGATAGTAATCAAGTTTTTGCTGCTGATTGCCTCGATGTTACCTTTAATCTTGTCCCAAAATGGTACGGCATTTTGTAAAACCACTTCATAGCCCACAAAGCTTGCAAGCTCCAGTTCAAGCATTTTCAGCGCAACTTGTGTTTCCCTAGGAAGCAAGGAGACATCTTCCGTAAGTGCAAGATTGCCGCCAACAATTGATTTTAGTTTTTCTAGTTCTGGTAACTTCCCTACGATTTTTATGACCTGATCTATCGGTTGCTGAATAATCTCACGAATATCCGTGTCACCAAATTTTAGCTTTTTATGATGGTTCAACACGGTTCCTTGACAAACTGGGCAGGTAATCATTTCTTTTGAGGTTTTCATACCCTCTTTAATAGTAATGGACTTCGAAATAGACATATAACGCCCAAGGATGAGATTAAAGCCTTCCCATGTTCTCGAAGCCTTCCCTGCTTTATCATAAAATGACTTTTCCCAATAACCATATAAGAATGTATGCTTTTCTGCTTCTGACATTTCATTAAAGCTTTTACTAATATCGTGACCAAGTTCGTTCTTTAGCTCATCAAATAGGAATTGCAATTTTGCATATTGATAATATTTCAAGACCTCCATGACATCTGGATGTAATAAACCATCCCAGAATGGCACGGTTTTGTCTTGAATGACAACATTAATATCAAATTGTTCAATGACACGACGGCCAGAACAACATGGACAATGATTTTCTTGATAATAGAAATCGAAGCTTCTTGTATCTTTATTGGTCGGATGAGCAGCCACAATACGGTTGATCAGTCCACCCATTTCATAGAGAAAACTATATTGACTATACAGGTGTCGTTCAAGATCAATAGCAATGACAGGCGCAATGGTATCCGATTCGTATTCACCATAAATGACACGGGCGATTGGTGATAAGCTTTTTAAAATACCACCCTTATAGACGTTTTCTGCCTTTTTAAAATAGTCCATATGATTCTCTTGTAAGTAGTGAACCCCTTTTTGCTGTTTGAGTGTGGAAGAGATCTGCAAGGGAACAATATGATCTTCCTTGTTTTGTTGACGATAATAATCATCATGACTGACAACATCAAGATGTTGAACAGGTTCAGGCTGCCTCTTGCCAAAATCAACGATAAAATCAGAGCTTTCTAGCATATAGGCATTATGTTCTATCATCAGGATAGAGACAGATTCATCTTGCAAAATGAGCCTAACACTATCAATGAATTGGTTTAAAATATTTTGTGATAAACCTTTTGAAGGCTCGTCAAAAATAAAAAGCGTATGTGGGTTTCTTGAGTTAGCAAACAGCTCAGAAACTAAATGAACACATTGAAATTCACCCGTCGATAAGGATTGTGTTTTTCTTTCTAATGTCAAATAACCAAGTCCAAGTTTTTTCAATAAGCTCAATCGTTTATGAGCGATGTCCTCATTGGGTAGTTCATCAATAATATCTTCAATCGAACGCTGGAAAATATCATCCATAATATCTTCGCTATATTTGGTGAGCTTCTTTTTAATATCAAGAAAAGTCGCAACGGTTGACCGGCTGGTAATCGATTGGTTTCGATCTTGCCCAACCACTACCAGTTTATCTTTTGGATAACGCTTCTGAAAATCTTTGACCATACACTCATTGACAAGTGTAGATTTACCACACCCAGACTCACCCGTAAAGGTTACAAGTCTATTTTTGGGAATCTGAATTTCAGCCATTTGAATATTACGGCAGTAAAGATCATGAAACTGATAGTAATCTGTTGGCATTGCCTGATTTTGTTCAGAGTTGATCGGTTTGGGACGTGGTGATTCTTCAACAATTTTTCCGCCATATTTACCACTGCCAGGCCCAAAGAACAATTGTTCATCCGTTGTATCGAGCACCGTGTCAGAATGATCGATCAGCCAAATTTGATTCTTGCAGCCTAATTGTTTGATCTGTTCTAAAATTTTCAATAGCGTTTGGTGATCAAGACCAACGGAGATTTCATCAATAATAATAACTGTGTTTTCACTAGTTGCCATGAATTCTGCCAAGTAAAGCCGTGTTAATTCTCCACCTGATAATGTACCCATAATACGATTTAATGTTAAGTAGCCAATATTCATATTGATTATATTTTGGAGGATATGCTGCTTCGCTTCACTAAGATTTAATTCCTCTGCAAGAGAAAGAATCGATTCTATGCTTAAGTTGTTGCTATCGGAAATACGATGTGGTTGATTAAATAATTCCATCTTATATTGCTCAACTTCTTGATTGTAGCGCCTACCCTCACACTTTGGACATTCGACATTCTGGGTCATACTGCGCCCTTTACAATCCGGACACCAGCCTAAGGCATTATTAAAGGAAAAAACTTCGGGAGATAGATTGAATTTTTCAGCAAAACGCTCGCGAATCTCTTTAAAAACGCCGGTATGTGTGCCAATGGTTGAACGAGGATTAGTTGAAATCGATGATCTTCCGAGAAAAAGGACTAAAGGCATATCTTCCATCTTGATCGCACTGAAATTGGTTTCCATAATATCGGGAAATAAATACTGATATTCAGCCTTTGGCAATAAGGAAACGAGACGCTTCTTGGATTCTTCACCTATGGTTTGACAAAAAGTTGTTTTCCCAGATCCAGACAAACCAGCAATTCCTACCGATTTATCTACTGGTAGCGCTGCATCTAATAGGTTAATATTGTTCGAAATTAATTGATTTATTTTCATATGTACATCCTTTCTATTCTTATAAACCTAGTCTTTCCATGTTATCACAGTGTTAAATGTATTCATTTCTTTTTTTTCGAATCAAATAACTCTTTCTTGTTCTCACAATTTACTCAACCATAGCACAAATCTGCTGGCGTCCGTGAGATTAGTTAGCTGGAGAAAAGCGCTCACAAGCGCATCTTGGACAATATCATCAGCTTAGATGCCTGCGGGTTTTATTTTTTGTCACCTACGAAGATTATTACAAAATAAAAATTCGCCTCATTTGTGATACGGTTCCCCATATCATCTATAGAGCGAAATGAAAGGCGCCCATTTGGGCGCCTTTTAAAAAATCATCTAATAAGTCGAAGACTTCCATCGCCGACCCAACCTGATCATGCCGAGCAAGATCAAGTTGCCGAGGCTCCCGAGAGACGATTCAACTCCTTTGTGTAATTTTGAATAATTACACTTTCCACCTACCAAGAGTATAGCGAGGCTGTTAATAAATCTTTTTCAGCAGCTCAATAACTTCATCTAGGGTGAGGCCAAAGGATTTGTAGTATGATGTGTCGGTTTCCATTTGCTTCAGAATCATTTCGTTGCGTACTCGCAGCTTCTCATCGGACGAGAATTCGGCTACAAAACACCCTTTACCCGTAATTGTATTTATCAAACCGCTTCGTTCGAGTTCTTCCCAAGCCTTCTTTACGGTGATGACACTAACACGAAGTTCCAGGGCAGCTTGTCGAATGGGCGGTAAACAATAGCCGCTTTCGAGCTCCCCTTTCAAAATTTGGGCGCTGATTTGTTCGAAAAGCTGCTGATAAATCGGTTTTTCAGATGTGCTCGAGATAGATACGTTCATAAGATTTCAACTTTTAGGAACCGTTTGACCGCAATTCGATAAGCAATCATAGTGAATGCAATAAATATCACGATTCCTGCAATCAGGATGGATATTTGAAGGGCCATATTATCAACCCCGGTACCATTGAAAGTATCAGAGATAAAAGAATTCTGGATTCCGATCCATTGTGCGACTCCGCCAAAAAGCATAGCAGCCGTAATGGATGCGGTCGCCGCCCCGCCGTATTTATACGCTGTCTTGTAATACATGGGTATAAAGATTATGTTGAAGATCGCGAGCATGACAAAACAGAGTCCCCAAAAACCCATGTGCGGTGCGAAGAAATAGTAGGTCAAATGCGGGTATAAGCGAATCGTGATCATGCCATAGATCATCGCAATGACAAGATGTAATAATTCCAGGATGACAATAACGGTTATCCTTGCTTTCACGATGTCTTTTTTGGTTACGGGCATCATCGTGGTAAACATCAAATCGTTCTGAGTTCTAAACCCGGCAAACATATTCGGTATCGTAATCCAACAAAAATACAGAGGGACGAGAAAATAGAGCCAACCGGGAATAAGCATTAAAGCACCCATTAATAAAGGAAGGACGAAAAACATAGGATTTACTCCTAATTTCAAATCCTTCATCACCAAGTTATACATACATATCCTCCTTTTTCGCGAAATAAATCATGATTTCCTCAAGACTCGGCGTAGTTGCTCTAATATCGGGAGAAGGGTCAAAGTCTCTGGAATGGATCAATCCCGTAAAGCCGAATGAATTGATTTTATAGGAAATCAACTTGTCCTTCACTTGGTGCAGCTGGCTCTCGCTACCACTAAGTAAACGATAGGACTCCATAAATTCGTTTTTCTCAGAACTGGCGATAATTTGCCCTTTTTCGATGAAGGTAATAAAATCCGCGCATTTTTCCAAGTCGGATGTAATGTGAGTAGAGAAGAGAATGCTGATTTCGCCATCGACTATGAGCTCTTGAAAAATATCCAACAGATCGTCTCTAGCGACCGGATCGAGTCCGCTTGTCGGTTCATCAAGGACGAGAAGCTTCGCGCCATGGGATAAAGCAAGGGCCAAGCTGTACTTTACTTTCATTCCCGTCGACAATTCGGCAATTTTTTTGTTTTCATCCAATTTGAATCTTCTCAGATAGTTGTAATAGGTTTCATCATCCCAATTCTTGTAGAACTTCTTAATTACATCGGTCAACGTTTTCATCTTGCTGCGAGTATAGAAATCGATGCCGCCGAATGCGCATCCGATTTCTTGCTTCAATTCGATTTCGTGTTCGGCGATGTTCTTGCCCAAAATGTGTACCTCGCCGCTATCAATATGAATCATTTTCAAGATCGATTTTATCGTGGTTGTTTTCCCTGCGCCATTGGCACCGATAAACCCCATAATATAGCCCTTTTCCAGTTGAAACGATACGTCTTTTAACTGAAAATTTGGGTATTTCTTATTTAAGTTTCGAATGTCTAATGCCAGCATACCGTACCTCCTTATAAAATTGTGTATGTTGTATATGCACAATGTATCACGGGTAGTTTGTTAAGTCAAATGGTTTATAACCTAATTTCGGATAACTTTTCGAGTAAGTTATAGTCTATCCTGCAAATGACGTAACATTAGCTGATCCACTTAATCGTGCTGCAATTCGACGGTATTGATTGAATAGTCGAAGTGTGCTGCGCAATTCCAGCTCAAAAAAGGTCCGAACGAACAAGAAAAAAGCCACTGCTTAAAAAGCACTAAAACGTGCCTTTTAAGCAGTGGCTACATGTAATAAAAAACCTTTCAAGTCTTATGAAATATTGGGATGCAAAGGATTCTCTGTGTAAAAGAGTGAAATTTTTTCGCCCTACTTATGATACGGTGAAACGAGTTTGATACCACTGATCGGATTCAGACCCAGTTATCCATTGATTTCCGTCTTTTCATGGTCATACATCTGCTCTAAGCGAGATAAGTGATTTTTCCCCCAGTTTTGTAGTGCACTTAGAATCGGCACTATCCCACGTCCATATTCCGTAAGGGAATATTCTACTTTTGGAGGCACTTGCGCATATACTTTTCGATCAATAATATCATGAAATTCAAGCTCTTTTAAGTGTGAGGTTAACATTTTTTGAGTGATATCTGGAATAAGTCGTTTTAACTCATTGAACCGTACGGATTCCGACTGTGCCAATTGATACAAGATCATCGGCTTCCACTTTCCAGTCACGATTTCTATGGTCGAATAAGCGCCGGGACACTTACCTTTATTGTCATCCATACTGACCTTAACCTCCTTCAATAGTATCTTTGACGATACTATGCCACATTATAGTGCTTACTTCTCAAGCATTTTTATACCGTCTATACTAACCCTTGTAGCGAACAAAATAATAAATGTGCAGAGGTGCGATAATCATGTCAAATGTAAAACTTGCGATATCTATTATAGTTCGAACGGTACTAATTATCAATTAGCGCAGTGGGCGTCCGAAGGTGCACTCGAAGTTGATGCAGATATAAAAGTATTAAAAATTCCAGAAACGTTACCACAATCTATCATCGAAAAAATCCAGCTTGGAAGTCCCACTTAGATGCTACACAGGATGTCCCTAAGTAACTTTGATTGATATCGAATGGGCAGATGCCATCATTTTTAGTATCCCTACACGATTTGGAAACATGCCCTCACAGATGAAACAATTCCTTGACACAACAGGTGGACTTTGGTTCCAAGGCAAAACAGCGCTGCACAAACTGCCCCTCGGCAAATTAATCCGCGGGGCTAATTCACTCATGAATAGGAGAAATTCATATGCAAAAAAAGACCGGTTCAACAAGCATGAATGACTCAGGAATAGAGATAGGTCTCTATACCTTCGGGGATCTCTTTCCCCATCCACAGACCCATCGTGCGATCAGTCCACAACAGCGTCTTCAGGAAATATTGGCCGCAGCGAAGCTAGCCGATGAGGCTGGTATCGATGTCTTTGGCATAGGAGAGCACCATCGTCTGGATTTCGCTGTATCTGCTACTCCAGTTGTGCTAGCTGCCATTGCTCAAGCCACCCAGCGCATCCGATTGACTAGCGCAACCACAGTGCTGAGCAGCTCAGATCCGGTGCGGGTGTTTGAGGATTTTGCCACTTTGGATCTACTCTCGAATGGCCGTGCTGAAATCATCGCCGGTCGCGGAGCTTTCGTAGAATCCTTCCCACTGTTTGGCTATAATCTAGAAGACTATGATGACCTTTTCAATGAAAAAATCAAATTGCTGCTCCAACTCAACGATAACGATCGAATCACATGGAACGGTAATCTCCGCACACCCCTGCGCGATGCAGAGATCGCACCACGTCCCATGCAACAATCACTGCCGATCTGGACTGGTGTTGGAGGTACCCCGGAGAGCGCAGCGCGGGCCGGCATGCTGGGAACAGGAATGGCACTGGCCATACTTGGCGGCGATCCCGCCAGATTTAAGCCGCTGGTCGACATATATCGAAGCGCGGGCGCTCAGGCAGGTCATAATCCGGAAGAGCTCAGGGTAGCGGTCTCAGGTCACGGGTATATTTCAAATTCATCCCAGCAGGCTAGGGATGAATTCTACCCCTACTACGCCAACTACCTCGAATACTCTATGCGGAAACGTGGGCGTAGATATACATTGTCCCGCACCGACTTCGATCAGATGGCCAGCCCAGATAGCGGACTTTTCATCGGCAGTCCACAAGAGATCATCGAAAAGATCCTCTACCAACACGAGTTGTTTGGACACAAACGCTTCATCGCCCAGATCGACATTGGTGGACTTCCCTATTCGAAAGTCGCAGAAGCAATCGAACTACTAGCCACTGAGGTTGCACCAGCCGTACGTCGTGCGACTAGCAAGATTTAGGGGTGCTAAGTTACAATCCGCGTCAGATAAATGGAAAAGTTTTAATCCTGCCTATACGAGTCAATCATGCCCGAAATGTTCAGAAAAGAAAAAGGCACACGATAGAACATACAAGTGCCAATGTGGATTTGAGAAACATCGTGATATTGTGGGAGCGATGAACATTCGCTACGCACCTGTGGCAGATGGTAACAGTCTGTCAGCCTAAGATGCAACATGAACTGTCTTAGGAGGGGCGATGACACGCCCTAATCTTGAGAGTTGTCCAAAGCAGAAATGGATTGAGGACGTTAACTACTCAAGAATCCCAGTCACTTTAGTGACCTTGCGGCTTTAGCCGTGGGAATGTCAAGTGAACCATTTTCTCATACATTGAGTTCGTACTAGTAACAAACACTAGATCCAAGTATCATTGGCTGCAGTTAATTCGGACTCAGTACCGTCATTGTTTACTATGCTTCTAGGCTCCACCAACATGATATGGCATTCCTTTTCGGCGGAAGGCTTCATCTCGATCCCCTTCGGGAGAACAATCATCTCACCCTTGGAGATTTTAACCTGACCATCACGAAAATCAATGATCATCTCCCCTTCGATCACCATAAATACCTTATCGGTCTCTTCATGACTATGCCATTCAAACTCCCCGGCAATCTTAATGAGTTTAAATTGATAGTCATTCATTTCACCAATGACTTTCAGAGACCAAAGATCGTTAAGTTCAGATAGTTTCTCATTTAGATTAATCGCTTGGTAATGGATAGTAATCACTCCTTATTTTTTGGCCTTCAAGCTACCGTTACAGTGAACAGGTAAGAGCTAACCATTATCTACTTACGCAAGGCAGTTAATATATTTTGCATAGCGTATTCAGTAGCTAATGGCCCACCAGTAATAGCGGAATTATCCATTAAATAGACATTACCTTTCTTTACGGCATTCATAGCATTCCATACATTACTTTGGTTTAAGCCATTCATTAATTGTTCCTCTTTTGTAATGTCACCTATAAGGAAAATATGGTCTGCTTGAACAGTTGACATTCCTTCAAACGTAATAAATTCATTATTAGCACCTGTATATGTATCATCTGGTGTAAGCCCCAGTCCCTTTTCTTTATCAAACGCAATTTTATAGACCGGATTTCCTTCACCTAGAACATTAAAAGTTTTTCCATCCCAAGACAATATAAGTGCTACTGTCTCTCCTTCCATCGACTTTAATACTTCACGCCCAGTTATGATTTCTTTCATCATTTTATCAATTACTTTTTCTGCTTCGTCTTCTTTTCCAATAATCTCGGCTACTGTACGGAGTCCATATTGCCAATCTTCATAGATGTCCTTGTATTTTAACGTAATGACTGGCGCAATTTTATCTAGTGAATCATACACTGCTTTATGATGCTCTGTTGCTAAAATAAAATCAGGCTTAATAGATAAAACTTTTTCAATACTAGGAGACACTTTATTGCCTAATTCTTCAGCTGAATCCAGCTTTCCTTTTAAATAAGATAAAGAAGATAGATACTCTTTTTCAGTCGAAGCAGCAGGTGGCTCACCTAATGCAACTAATATTTCAGGATAAAAATACCATAGTGAGGCTATTTTTTCTGGTTTTTTCTTGATAACAATTTCTTTACCTAAGGCATCCTTAAATGTTCTCGGCCAATCAGTTGCATCTACATTAACTGCTGATGTAGATGCGCCTTCTTTAGTTGATCCTTTATTTTCAGCAGGTGCTTCATTACAACCTGCTAGTATGCCTGCTAATAATAGCATTGAGACTAGCAGTCCTTTAATCTTTTGCATACGAAATTCCTCCAACATAATGGTTTCTTTAGTTAACCATTATTATAGTAAAGTAATTTTTGGATTAGAATGGATGCATGTTGAAATTAGCATGGATTATTGATGAACTTCTCTCGATATTCAGTAGGAGAAATGCCACATTGTTTCTTGAACACTCTACTAAAATAAAAGGGGTCAGCCATTCCAACCGTTTGCGCAATTTGTTGTACAGGCGCATCACTTGTAAATAGCATTTCTTGCGCCGCGTTTATACGATATTTTAATAAATATTCTGCTGGTCCCATACCTGCATGTCTTCTAAATATGTAAGAAAGTCGATTTCGATTAACGTTATGTTGTTCTGCAAGCGATGCGATTGTAAGGCTTTGATAATAGTATTCATGAATATAATTAGATACCCGTTCGAATAAAGTATGCGATTCACAACTATTTTGCCTATTATCAACACATACTAAGGCTTCATTCAGTACGTCACGAAATAGCATTTCGGTCTGAAACATCGAAATGCCACCACGCTGATTATACACATGCCAAAGACGCATAATTAATTCAATAAGACGAGGAGATGGTCCTGTTGATAATTCAAAATGCTGATGAGAAAAGTTTGGCTCTGCTAGTTCTGAGTTACATATCCGGTATAGAACAAGAATATATTCCCAGTCGGTTTTACCAAACATTTTTTGAGCTAGTTTCATTTTTGCACCACCATGCACAACTTTTCCTGGCGAAAAGATATAAGGCGTTCCATTAAATTCAAATTGCACCTTACCTGTAAGTGGAAACACAAATCCAGGAAAAGAGTCTGTATAGTCAGCGTGAGGCACACCTGGATTTCTAGCATATCGATATACTCCTTCTACTTGAAAAGGAGTATGTGCAAGATGCTCTGCTAACTGATTAACGTCAATTTTCACATTGCATACCTCATTTCAATAGTAGTTTACCGGTAATCCTGAGATCGATCGTTGTACATCCTGTGCAGCTCTTGACCATAAGCAGTACATACAATTCAACAAGCTGCTGTTCCAGTTGTCAGGTGAGGAGCAATTCCGCTTTGCGTAGCTTATACCAACAAAATACAATCATAGTGTTCCAGCTCGGAGGCATTGGCATCGAGAACCGATTTTAAGGTCAGTTCCCCTCCTCACGTATCCCCTGAGCGATGGCTTGAGCCATTTCTTCTATATTGCTCGTCATGCTGCCATAAATCAGTCTAATAGCCGCCATAATCCGAATCTCCTCCTTTAACTGGACTGTGTAAACTCGGAATCAATCAAAAATCTGCCGCTGGAATGCGGAAAGGTGGGCATGAGGACTCTCGTCTATCTTTACATTATTGATAACGATTATCATTGTCAACCTATATGAACAATAAAAATGCCACACCCGGCTAATGTACTTATTGATGATCTGCTGCTGAAACAACTTCCAGGTATACTAAATTTTTCTTTATTTGGACTGCGTCATTTGAAAGACAACGGTTACGTTTTCACTCCATCAAAAGCAGCAGATGAGATATTAGGATCATATAAGGAAGAAATTAATCCTGTCGAAACGTTCGTAGAAGAAATCATTGTTAAAGGAACCCCTGCCGATCGTGTGCTCCATAAAAATATAGGTGAAGCGTTCCGGGCTTGGTGTAGGAAAGAAGGCCATAACTCTCTTAGTCAATACACACAGAATCGACTAATCCAAAACACTAAAGACATCTTGAAAATGAAAGGAATTACGACCGATGCCGTAAGGAGCAACACCGCCGACAACGCCACTACCGAACCTCACTACGGTTTTGGGTTGATCCATCAAGCGGAAGCAAAAAAATGGGCGATTGTGAATGTCACTTTTTGACCTGACAACGTCACGTGTATCCAATGAAATGACCGGAAAAAGGCTACAATTCCAAAATAGGAAACCCATTCTCTACCTGTGCCATTCGCGATATTTTAGATAATCCGATGTTCGTGGGCAAGATTCGCTATAACCAGTACGAAAACTGGGCTGAGAAGCGGCATAAAGGGAAGACGGCAAGCCCTATTCTGGTTCAAGGACATCACCCGCCGATCATTTCAGAGGAGTATTTACCTGCCATTTTTGCAGAGTCAAAAACTCCCTTAGAACGGTATTTAAATACTCAAAATTTCGTCCTATTTATGATACGGTTCACCCCGATAAATCTTAAACCGTACTGATTTACACTTAAAGCTTATGTATGTCTACATTTCGTCTTCAGTTTAGGCCTAAAATGAAGAAAGAGGCTGTCCCAAAAGGGTAAACCAGAGTGAGACAATCCTATAATATGTGCAAAAGAACCTTCAAAGCCACTGAAAGTGGATCTGAAGGTTCTTTTTTACCCGAATTTTACATGAAAACTGGGGGCCAAATTTTCCGGAAATGACTTTTGAGACAGCCCCACCAATCAGGTTCAGAGAAGCCCTCAATTCTCGAGCTGGAGCGCATGATCTTGCCCTTATTGCACGAGATCAATAACAACCATTTGATGGCACTCTAGCTTAGGAACAACGTACTCAATCACATGATCTTGTTGTTTATAGGCAATCGGAGTCATCTGCGGCGCCATATAAACCTCTTTCACTTTGCGATCCCCCACGTTTACCGCTACGGAGATATCATACAAAGGCAGAATATCCTCGATAATCTCCACGTCCTCTCCCCGTTTTACCGGCGATGCATACAGGAGATGATTAACGATTCTTGCTTCCTTAGCTTGCTCTTGCAGCGTGACAATGCCCTGTGCGGGAAGGTTAGTAGTCAGTGTTTTTTCTGGCAATAATCGATTTAAAGCGTAAACGACCATCTCCTTCAGCACTAAGCTTCCTTTGACGGCGTAATCTTCAAACACGTTCCATGCCATATAAATGCCCTTGTCGCTTTCCACCATACCCGGTCCACCATCATTCATGCTGCTTGGAGTATGTTGATGGGAGCAGAAGGTAAATACATCACGGTTAAAGTAAGGATCCTCGCGCCGTCCCAGCACAGTTCCGCCATTCAAAGCAACTTTCTGGCCTTGCGCGTACATAATGAAGGAAGACTGGCCTAAGCTCTGCAGCGCAAACGCTGGACGGAAGTAGTCAGGCTTGAAAGGATTCTCCATGATGTGTTTTACACCCAAGTCGATTACGAATTCATTTCCCTCTGTATTCAAACCCGATTTACCCGTTGCAAGCACTTTACCGCCCTGTTGGAAGAACGCGTCAAGCTTCGCTTGCAGCTTATCGGAGATAACAATTTGATCTGGTAAAACCATCACTTTATAGGGATTAAAGTCGGTCTCCATATCGACAACATCAAACAAGAAATTACCTTCAAGCAGCATTCTCACCGCGCCCGCATCGGCTCGTCCCGTAAACATGGAACTACTCATATCGCCAACACCGGCTGCTTCAGCTGTCAATAAAGCAATATCTGCTAGATTGGTCGTATCTGTGCACCATGCTTCTTTTTGCTCTACTTCCGCATACGCTGCACCGATTAGCTCATAAGTGCCCCGATCCATCAATCCTTCCGGATGCAGCTGGTCACCGATCGAGCAGCGAGCTCCGTTTGCAAGGCTTAAAGCTGTCTCATACCGAAGAGCATTCGGATGCTTGTATCCGCCGAACTCTCCCCAGAATGTATGGAACTTACCGGTCATACCGAGGAAATCCATGCCTAGCAATTGTGCATAGCGCGCAGACAGCGGGAAATGATCATAGCCCCAGCCGCCTGTCGGCAAAGACTCCACTTCAAGATGCGTGTTCATCGCCGCCAAATCTCTACGGCCCTGTGAGATATGCCCTGCATTATGGAAAATCGACATGCCCGGCTTAATCGCATGGATCGCTTCTCGCATCCGCCCCGTATAGTTCGCATAAATTCGCTCACCCTGCGCAATAACATCCTTTTTGTTGCGAGGATCTTTGCCTTCCGCTCTCAGATCAGCCACACAAGTATGGCAATAGCAGGTACGTACCCCTACGATGTCCAGGAATATACCGTCGCCATCATACTTTCGCACCACTTCTTCAACCTGGCTGACCATCAAATCTAGATAAGGCGAATTCAGGCAAAATTGATGCCAGCCTGGCGTCATAAACCCTTTCACCCAGTTGGTCTGATCGTTCTCATCCCGCATCAACCACTCCGGATGGCGCCGCGCCACCTTCTCGTCAAACCCTACCGAAAGATAAATAGGCGTCTTTACACCAATCTCATGTGCAGCTTCAATCTGAGCCCCGAGCAAATCGAATGACAAATGGGGATGCATTTCATTCGTTTCCGAAGGGAAATACGCCCAGCCGTGATGGCATTTAGCGAATATCGTAATCGAATCGACATGCCCAACCTTCAACATATCCTGAAACTGCTGTTTGGAGAATTGGCCTCCGATATTGTTAATCATTTCTGATGTATGGTAATCCAAATGAACTTGTCTAAACCGCATCCTAATTCCTTCTCCCTTATATTATGCTTTCACCGCGCCTGAGCTCAGACCGCCTTCTACTTTCTCCTGGAACAGCAAGTAGACGACGACGGTAGGAATGATCGTTAGTGAAATACTTGCAAAGGTAGGCCCCATCTGTGCGGCCCCGCGCTCTCCGACAAACGACATCAAAGCCATCGAGATGTTATACATGTTCCGATCCGTAATCAGAATGACGTTCCACATGAGGTCATTATAAATACTGAAAAAAGCCAAAATGCCGGCTGTTGAAATTGCGGGCATCGCTAATGGAGCCAATATTCGAAACAAGAACCGGAATGGACCACAACCGTCCATTACTGCAGATTCATCGATTTCTTTGTGAATGCCTTTCATATACCCGGTAATGAGGAAGATCGTTAATGGAAGCTCAAATGTGCCGTAGAGAATAATCATAACCAAGTAGTTATTGAAGCCGCTAAAGCTTCCAATCATCCGTGAAATCGGGATAATAAGAGAGAAGACCGGGATCATCAGCCCAAGAATAAAATAGATATAAATGAATCCATTCCATTTGAAATTCAATCTAGACAGCACATACGATGCCATAGTACCCAATATCAAGGTCACGCATGTACCTGCAATCGCATATAGAAACGAGTTTAGAACAGCATGATCGATATGCGCTTCAGAAAATGCCATTTTATAGTTGCTCCACAGCCATATAGTGGGTAGAGCGAATATTTTGCTGCTGTAGATGCCCGTATTATCTTTGAAGGAAGAGAGCAGCGTGAACACCAGCGGATAAATCAAAACCACCGAACAAATTACTGAAAAAACATAGATGCTCCACTTATTAATGCTTGTCATATCTTCTGTATCACCTGCCGATCTTGATTATCTTGAGCTGCGCGAATTCATCAGCTGATTTAATAGCACAGTCGAAGCTAATGCCGCAACGATAATAAAGGTGCCGATACTGTTGCCCACGCCGAAATTGTTATATTTGAAAGATTCGTAATAAAGCAAGGTTGTTGGAACATCTGTCGCCCCGTTCGGTCCCCCGTTAGTCATGACAAAGATCTGCCCGAACACTCTTAACGACTGCGTAACTGCTAATATCGAGAAGATCTTGAACGTCTCTTGCATGAGCGGTACCGTTATAAGCATCAACCGCTTGAACCCGTTCGCTCCATCCAATGACGCAGCCTCATATAGATCCTCTGGTATAGCAACAAGTCCGCTGGCAAAGATGATCATGTTCAATCCGCAATATATCCACGCATTGACGATCACGACTACATAAATGGCGATAGCGGGTTCTCCAAGCCAATCTCTCGTCAATGAGCTCATGCCTAAAGCAGATATAACGACATTAACAAGTCCTCCGTCTCCCTTTAACAGAAACTGCCACATTAAACCGACTGCAGTAAGCGGAAGAATAGACGGCATGAAAAAAGCAACTTTAAAAAAACGCTTACCTTTCAATTTGCTCGTAATGATCAGCGCAAACGCAAAAGCGATTGGCAGAATCAGAATAAACGAAGAAATGATGAATATGCCGATATTTTTCAGCGAACGGTAAAACTCCGGTTTATGAAACATTTGAACATAGTTATCCCAGCCAACGAATTCTAGCGGTACATTCTTAATACCATTCCAGCTGAAAAAGGACATATACGCGGTTTGAAACATAGGGACAACATACGCGATGGTATACAATAAAAAGGCAGGCAGCAAGAAGGCCGCTGCAATCATATAGGGTTTTCTGCTCACCATATTACTCCTTCCACTAAACCCCGAACCGCCTTAAAGGCTCCATCATACCCCCTGAAGACAGGCGGTATGATGGGTTGTAAGGTTCGATTTTACTTTTTGTTAGCATCCACGAAGCCTTGGATGGCATCGGCTGTTTTTTGCGGACTGTTGCCTGCGAACATCCCTTGGACTTCATTACGGACTTTATCCTGTAATTGCGTTAACGAGCTGTATTCTTCAATTTCACCTTTGAAATCGGAAGACGTATCAAGAGCCTTCATATATTCAGCGGTAACTTTATCTACAGCAGCTGGATCGACATCCATTTTAACTGGATATACGCCGCCTTTTGTTTCCTTCAAGTATTGTTTAAAGGTATCCACCGACGTCAAATACTTAACCAGCTTAACCGCTGCAGCTTGCGTTGCTCCGGTAGCAGCCTTGGATACGGAATACCCGCCTGCTCCTCCAAACCAGTTGTCTTTCAGATCCGGCTTATCTTTAAAGCCAGGGAATGCAATGACGCCAATATTATCGACGATTGGTGAAGCTGCCATCTGTGAAAGAGCCCATACACCTTCGAAGAGCATCGCGCTTTTGCCATCGAAGAACATCGTCGTTGCCGTATTGCTGTCCATCGTTACGATGTTTTTGCCGAACACACCCATATCCTGCCAATCCTTCATCGTTTGGAGCAAGGAAACCATGTCTGGATCATTCCATTTTGCAGTCCCATTCATCAGATCCTGCGTTTTCTTGAAGCCGTATTTCTTAAGCGACAAGTTCGTTAATAGATGTCCGCCGCGGAAGTTTTCTTTATCTCCCATCGCCATCGGTACCACATTAATCGCTTTAAACTTTTCTACCAGCGCAGGAATTTCTTCCACCGATTTTGGCGGCTCTGCACCGATTTTTTTGAATAGTTCTTTATTGTAATAGACCGCTACACTGTAGAATTCAGTCGGAACACCGAATGTTCCAGGCAGGTCTTTATATTTCCAAGTATCAAGCAGCGGCAAGAAGTCTCCAGCCCATTTGGTATCTTCTTTCAAGAAAGGCTCCAGATCCAAAGCCACATTCTTGGCATACTCTTTAAATGATTCTCCACCGTAGTTCAGCCAAATCTCAGGCAAGTTCCCTGTAGCTAGGCCCGTTTTGAATTTATTATTGAAAGCCGCCTCATCGTTCAAGGATTCGTCTACAACGGTAATATTCGGATTGTCAGCCATGAATTTCTTCAATAAGCCTTGGTAAGCGCTTACAGTCGGGCTTGTACCAGCACTTCTTGTCATGATGCGAACAGTTACTTTCTCTTCTTTACTGCCGCCGTTTGTCGTCGAACCTGTTGTATTCGTACTATTATCTTTTGAACTGCCGCAGCCAGCCAATATGGATGATACGGTCAGGATGGAGATGAGTGCTAACGAAAATGCTCTTTTGGACATAATAGGTTGACCTCCCTTTTTTGAATGAAGACGCTGGATGAGTAAATGCTTTGTCGGCCCGACATAGCCTTATTATAAGGAGAGCAACCGTACTATGAAATGCAATATCTTTACTGTAGGGGGAATATCTTATCTTGCCCTAATCAACCGAAATAAATTTAGAAGGCGTAACACTGTAATACTTCTTGAAGCATTTGCTGAAATAATGCGCATCCTTATAGCCCACGGACTCGGCAATAAAATATAAATTTTTGCAGCCTTGCTCGATTAATTCCTTCGCTTTGATCATCCTGCGTCTCGTTAAATACTCCACAACAGAGTAACCTGTCTCGTTCTTAAAGATGCGGCTGAGATAGGTAGGATTAACGAATATGATTCCGGCGATTTCGGTTAAATCCATCTCTTCATTTCCGTAATTATCGTCCATATACTGTTTGGCCTTTTCCACAAGCTTAGCCGGAGTCGATTGGATCAGGCTGTTAGCCTGCATCATGACGTTGTGATATACATCCTGCACCCAGCGCTCAATCTCCCCCATCGTTTCCAGTTCATCCACAAGCTGAGAAGGAATGAAAGGCTCACTGATCAAACGGCTCATATCCACTTTATTGTCCGCAGCAAATATACGTAGTGTGACGACAAGTTCATATAGAATCGAATATAGCTTATCAATGGACGGTTCAAGCTCCGATACGACAGCGATACGTTTATGGATTTCCTGTCCAACCGCTGACGCATTTCCTAGTCTCAGTAGAATTAGCATAGCTTCACGGATATGCGACAGCTCGTAGGCTATCGTCTTCTCTGGCAGCGCCGTGAACTGGATAATTCTGTCACCCCCGTAAATGGTTGTATACTTACAGGCCATAACCGCTTCTCTATAGGACAGCGCTGCGTCATGGATGCTTTCCACAACTGATCCAATTCCAGCCGTCACCGTAAATTTCAAATGCCTGCTTACCGCATGAATCGCATCCAAACAAACCTTCAGCACATGGCTAAGATTAGGATCCGTTCGGTCGACTGCCTGAACAGCAACAAGCAGAATGACTCTGTTCATTTCGTCATAGGTCATTTCAAACGATTTAATCTGACCTTTCACTAGAATCTCATTGAAAATATTAGATACCGCGAACCGTTTCCATAAAGGTTGATCCTTATCTTCGGCCCCTGTTCGATTCATACTGACGGCAATAACGAACAATGTCCCCTCCTGCAAACTCGGGCAGTACAGCTCTATTTTATTTTGCAGCGACCCTGATGCAGTTCCATCCAACAGCGACTGCATAAACTTCCTTTTCAGAATGTTATCGCTCTCCATCAGGCTTTGCTGTAAATGTACATTTAGATGTTTTTGCTGCATATCCAACTCGATACGGTGGTGCAGCTTTGTTAACACTTGAGTCAGCTCGTCCATATTGATCGGCTTCAGCAAATAATCAGAAACCCCAGCTTGCAAGGCGGATTTCGCATACTCAAAGCTGCTGTAGCCCGTCAGGATAATGATCTTCACATCAGGATGGTTGTTCTGCACTGCTTGGGCGAACTCCAGTCCATCGATGATTGGCATATTGATATCCACAATCGCTAGCTGCGCAGGTATATGCTCAAGCATCATTAAGGCGTCTTCACCATTGGCCGCTTCCCCTGCGACCTCGTATCCCAGAGCATGCCAATCCAAGCATTGCTTCAATCTCTCCCGAACCAAATATTCATCGTCGACAATTAACACCTTGATCATTCCGCATCACCCCGTGTTGTTACATGAGTTGGCAAAGTAAACGTTACTACCGTGCCCTTTCCATACTCACTGGCTATATCCAAGCCGTATTCGGTGCCAAAATACAGTTTAATTCGTTCGTCTGTACTTTTTACCCCGAAGCTTTTGTTTTTATAATCGCTTTCATCCATGTTCAGAATCGTATCCAGCTTCTCCTTCTGTATACCAATTCCATCATCGGCTATAACAATAACCAAATACTCACCCTTGACGCTACCTTTAATATGGATATGGCCTTTTCCTCGCTTGTTCTTCAAGCCGTGATAGATCGAATTCTCTACGATCGGCTGAAGCAGCAGCTTAATAGTCTTGTATTTATACACCTCTGGATCAAAATCCAACGTATAGTCAATTTGATCGCCATAGCGGATTTTCAAGATCTCCAGATAGGTTTGTGTGATGACGATCTCATCCTCCATCGAAATAACCGGACTTCCTTTACTTAGCACACCTCGGTAAAAAAGAGCAAGCTGATTCACGATTTTAACGACGTCTGCATTCCTTTTGAGATCGGCAAGACCGCAGATGCTTTCCAGCGTGTTATATAAAAAATGCGGATTGATTTGTGACTGCATGACCGCGAGTTCGTACTCCTTCTTCTTTTTTTGCTCCTCGATTATATTTTCCATGAGTATTTTGGTATTGCCGACCATCTTGTTGAACTCTTTGGCCAAAGCGCCAATTTCATCCCGTGATTTGATATCAAGCCACACATCAAGATTGCCGCCTTTTACTTCTTGTATCGTTCTTTTAATTTTGTTCAAAGGTTTCGTTATCGATTTGGCAATCAAGAGAGTAAGAATGATGGCTGCAATGACAAAAATAACGCCTAACCTTAAGAACCTGTCGGTTAATACTTGATTGTCTTTCGTAATTTCATGTATCGGCACAATGCCAATAATGATCCAGTCTAGCCGAGGATAACTGCGTGAGACAACAAGTACTTTCTTACCATCTACCTGAAATTCTTTACCGCCTTCATGGGTGAGCGCCCAAGGGAAATAAACATCCTTGCTAATGGACGTGTACAGCCTGTCCTTGTGGGTATCGGAAGCGATTATTCCTTCTTTATTGACGATAAATATGTCTCCACTCTCACCTAGATCAATATTGGCATACTGATTAGCTATATATCTCTCGTCGATCGATAACTGGATCAAGCCCAGCGGGACGCCCGTTTTCGCGGAATTAAACTTTTGGAATAAGGAAATCACATCGCTCCTGCTATTCCCTTTCATATAGTTGCTGATACGGGTATCCTCCCAAGCGATCCCGTAGAAGGAATGGGCAAATTTATTGAAGTACACATCGCTTATATCGGTAATCGCTCCTAGACTTCCCGAATCGTATATTTGATGATTACGGTCATAAACGATCATCGCATCGACGAACGTTTTGGCATCCACAATATTACGCAGCGAGTCCTGCATAGTTACATATTTGTTGTAATTTTGTAGGGGATCGTTCAGCGAAGGCTCGCTTGTTATTTGCTGAATGGTATTGTTTGTAATCGCAATTTTGGAATAGTTCTCTGCATTGTCAAAGATGATTTCCAATTTCTCTGATACCAGAGTTAAGTTTTGCGCGGTGTTCTCAATCGCCTTCCCTATTAAAATGGATGAAGATATCCGATAAGTAAACACGGCCAACAAAACAATCAACAGCGATAAGGCCGCCATAAAAAACAACGTTATCTTTTTATTGATTGAGAGCGAGTAATAATAATCAATGACTTTATTCTTAATCATCGCTAGCATGCAGCCTCCACCTTCCCCCCATAGTGTACACCATTGTTAGATTTCAAAACAGAAGAGTCACTATCGCTGACAAGATGGTATCCACCGAACCCACCGGTTTGCCAGTTTCCTGTAACGTCTCCAGCACGGCATCAGGCAGCAAAATCCCCCCGAATTCGCCAACCAGAATCCGTACTATTTCCTAAGTTATTTTTCATTTTGTCGGCTAGCCGACTGTTTTTGTGAGCGGGTTTTTATTATAATCATATATACCGATAAGATAACTAAGAATTAAACCTATGCGTTATTAAAGAGGTGTTAATCAGCATGAAGGACAAAGACCGTTCTTCCTCAGATGCGAAGGATGTAGTCGTTAATAACAGTGATCTCGAACAGTCCACGATAGCTAATTTTTTTGAGGCACACGGCGTTTCACGCAGTTACAAGAAGAACGAATTTATTTTTAGAGATGAGGAAGAGAGCCAAGAGATTTATTTGGTTAAGGTGGGACTTGTTAAAATATCGCAGTTCGCGCAGGAGGGTCAGAGTATTACTTTATTTCTGCGAAACGCGGGTGAAGTGTTCGGTGCGGCCGAAGTGTTAACCGGGCAGAAGCGTCAACGCTATGCTCGCTGCATTTTGGACAGCCAGGTGCTTGCGCTTCCGGCGCCCCATTTTCTGAGCTTAATCCAGAGCCAGCCCGATGTTCTCTACGCTTTGACAGTGTCCAATGCACGGCGCCTGCTGCATACGCAGAGATACGTTGAAACGTTGATTTCTAGGCCAGTTGCATGGAGGCTAGCCCAATTCCTTATCCAGCTGGGCATCCGCAAGGATAACGAAACGCATGTTGCTTTGCCATTAAGCCATGAAGAAACTTCTTATATTATCGGGTGCAGCAGACAGACCGTTACGGAAACCTTGAATAGATGGCGTGAACAAGGACTCATTCATTATGAGAAAAAGCATGTCATTATCTATGACGTTGAGCATTTTCTAGCCCATTTATAAGGAAATAAGCGGTTAAGGGGGAATCAGCATGATCCAGATTCAGGGCGTCAGCAAGACATTCAAACAGAGAGACGGAGGACAATTCACTGCAATCGAAGATATTTCGATTACGATTCGCAAGGGAGAGTTCCTTTCCATATTGGGCCCTTCAGGCTGTGGGAAGTCCACACTGCTTAATCTGGTGGCAGGCCTCGAGCAAGTAGAGACCGGTACCGTTGAGGTACTTGGAAGGAAGATCACAGCTCCCGGCCCCGACCGGATCGTCGTCTTTCAGGAGCATGCCTTATTCCCATGGTTAACGGTACTCGATAATGTGGCATTCGGTTTGAAGCAGCGAGGCGTCCGCAAGAAGGAGCGTCATGCGCTCGCCATGGAACAGATCAAGCTCGTCCATCTGGGCAAATTCGCGAACCGCTATCCGCATGAATTATCGGGAGGCATGAAGCAGCGCGTGGCGATTGCCAGAGCACTTGTGATGGATCCCGAGATCCTGCTGATGGACGAACCTTTTGCCGCTTTAGACGAACAGACACGGCTGCTACTGCACCAAGAATTGGAAGACATATGGATGAAGACGGGAAAAACGATTCTATTCATCACCCATAATATTAGAGAAGCCGTCCTCTTATCCGATCGCGTGTTGGTCATGTCAACAAGGCCAGGGCGAATCAAGAAGGAATATCCCATTCAAGCGGCGAGGCCGCGAAATTCGGGCGACTCCGTCCTCCATCATATCGAGAGCCGCATCATGGAGACGTTAGCCGATGAACTGGAGAAAGTGGCAAGGGAGGAATACGGCAGTGAATACATTCTGGAAAAAAGCCATCTTTCTGTTTCTGTTGCTTCTAACTTGGGAGATCGCATATAGAACGATGAATTGGGGCTGGAGATTTCCATCCGCCCTTCAAACCCTCCAAACCTTGTATGACGGAATCGTAAATGGACAATTAATTGATGCAACGCTCGGCAGCCTAAGGCGCATAATGATAGCCTTTGCCCTCTCCTGTATCATCGGAACGACACTCGGTGTGCTGTTTGCCCGGAACCGTTTGCTTGATGAGACTTTTGGGTTTGTTGTCGTGGCCTTGCAAACGGTACCGAGTATCGCATGGCTCCCTTTCGCCATTATCTGGTTCGGTCTTAACGATTTTGCCGTCGTGTTCATCACGACAATCGGGGCGACTTGGACCATGACGATCGCCAGCCGAAGCGGAATTAAGAATATTCCCTCCATCTACCTCAAGTCAGCCCAAATGTTCGGGACGGGCCGCGGATTCAAGCTGTTTTATCAAGTGATGGTGCCTGCTGCCATTCCACAGCTGATTACGGGGATGCGCATGGCGTGGGCATTCGCGTGGAGAGCGCTTGTATCCGGCGAATTGATTGCCCGTGGAATCGGACTGGGTCAAATGCTGGAAGAGGGACGGAACATTGGCGACACCGCGCTCATGCTCAGCATTGTACTCGTTATTGCGGTGCTCGGAACGATATCCGATCATCTCGTCTTTAAACGGATTGAAGAGCGGATTTGGATGCAATACGGCCTTCAAACGTCAAAATCATAAAACAGATAATTGAAAAGGAGAAGATGTATTATGAAAAAAACCCTCGTGCTATCCATGGTAATCCTATTGTTCATCGCTATCCTATCCGGATGCGGCTCTGCAAACAACCAAAAGTCAGACGTCTCAACTGCATCTACTGGGGCAACAGTCAAAATTGGCCTGCTGAAGAATGTCACCCATGCACCTGCATTCATAGCTATCAAAAACGGTTATTTCCAAAAGTATTTCGGGGACAACGTCAAGATCGAGGTTCAAGGCTTTAATAACGGATCTGATTTCTCGACGGCGATGGCAACGGGGCAAATCGATATCGGCTTTGTCGGACCCAGCCCAGTCATCAATCAATATGTGAGAAGCCGTAATCTCAAGATCATCTCCGGGTCCAACAACGGCGGGGCTGTACTGGTGGTGCGAAAAGGAGCAGGGATATCGAGCGTGAAGGACTTGGCTGGCAAATTAGCGGCCGTTCCGACCAAAGGAAGCACGAACGAAATTTCACTTCGGCTTCTCTTGGAACAGCAAGGCTTGAAAGTAACAACGGATAAGTCCGGTGTTCAATTGATTACCATGGCGCCAGCAGACACACTTGTGGCTATGAAGCAAGGGCAGGTCGATGCGGCTCTACTGCCCGAACCGTGGGGGACTCAGATTGCGAACGAAGGTATCGGCGAAATCCTAGTTGATTGGGATAAAATACCACCCAACGATGGGAACTATCCATTGACCATTCTTGTTGCGAGTGACGACTTTCTGAAAGACCATCGTGATTTGGCCAAAGGGGCGATTCACGCTAACCTGGATGCCATCGATTTTATACAGAAAAACCCGGAGGAAACATACCCACTAGTCAGCGACGAATTGAAAGAGTTGACTGGTAAGGGACTGGATGTTGAGCTTATTAAGATTGCTTTGAAGCATCTCAAGCTGACGACAGATGTTGATCAAAAAGCATTGGAATCGATGGCTCAAGTGGCTGTCGATGCCGGCTATGTGAAAGGTGTCGATAAAAACGGCCTTGATCAAAGCGGCTTAATCGACTTGTCGATTCTGAAGGAAGCTCTGGATGGGAAATAAATTGACTTAAAGGGGATACCAGCTCATGTATATACAACCTCAGCATAACTTGCAGCCCGAATTCCATGAACAGTTAACTGTCATTCTTCTAGGAACGGGATCGCCTCGCGCCTTTTATGGGCGGGCAAAGCCCAGTGTCGTCGTACTTGCAGGGAACAAAACCTTTCTAGTCGATTGCGGCGGGGGCGCGGTTGACCAGATGATCAAAGCAGGCGTGATGCCCCAGCGCGTGTCCGATGTGCTTTTTACCCATCATCATTACGATCATAATGCCGGTTTCTTCGATGTATTCATTACCAGCTGGCGGACTCATATTACGCCCGAGCGCGTTTACAAAGGCCGATCGGTTCCCATGCAAGTATATGGTCCGGAAACAACGGAAGCCATTATCGGCAAGATGCGGGAGTCTTTCGAGTTCGATGTGAAGCTTCGAGTCAGTTATAATCTGTCGGACAAAGCGGGGTCACAGATCGAATATACGGAATGCAATGAAGGGGTTGTCTATGACAAGGACGGTATTAAGATTACCGCCTTTGAAGTCGATCATCGTCCCGTCTATCCAGCCGTTGCTTACAAGTTTGAATATAACGGCAAGTCGGCGGTTATTTCCGGAGACACGATTCCAGTGCCGAATATGATTAAATATGCAGCCGGGACGGATCTGTTGGTGCATGAAGCCTACAACAAGCCCTGGTTGGATGAGCTGATCGCGCAATACCCGGAGCAGGCGCAGGCCCTTGCGAATCCCGCGAAGTATCATACAACCACACTGGAAGCAGCAGATATCGCAAGGCGGGCAGGCGTCAAACATCTTGTCCTTACCCATCACATCCCTGCACCGGCCACTACTGAAATTGCCGAACAAGCATATATCTCAGGTATGAGTGAAATCTATGAGGGCCCTATTACGGTGGGGCGAGATCTGATGTCCTTTGATTTAGGAAGAGATTGAGAAGGCAGCCTAAGATTGAGAAGGTAGCCTTCATCTGCTCTTCCCATCGCGACAATCGAGCACAGGACATAAGCAACCTCACAATATAGAGATAAACAAAGAGGACACCGCGGATGGTGTCCTCTCTTTCTATTCGCATATTCCAAATCTCTCGCTTGTCTAATGATTAGGTTCCAAGCTCTTGAATGAATCCTATTGACTTTATATCGTTCTCATTTTGGGGAGTTATTCTTAAGCTCTTGCGACGGACCCTGATTGTGCACCAGCCCCGAGCCTTCGGAAGAGCGAGCATTCCGCACCGCATCGGCGATCCAGAAGGAAAAAAAGGTGGCTATCAGGAGACAGATCACGATAAACCGCATGATTTTCCAAGGACTTCTCGGCACGTAGCCGGTGACACTCCCTGACTCTCCGTTCACCATGTAGCGGTACCTATTGTTTTTGTACATATAGTTCGCAATCCACACGGGCAATAAGATGTGCTTATAAGTCCGGTCGATGTATCTCGTGCGGATGTCCAGTTTACGGATTTCGTCTCCACCGATCTCACTCCGGATCTCGCTTTCCAGCTTGGTATCCACGCGGGATTTTGCCTGCTCCCAGCCCGCCTCGAGGGAGACGGTATAGCGCTCCGCAATAAACCCGCTCAAATACTCGGGCTTGTAAGGGGTTAGCTGGTCGAGTTCGAAGTCGTTCAGCTTCTGCAGCAGTATGCTGTCGTATTGTTCGGAGGCAGGGATGAGCATATCGTCGTAAAATTGCTCGTAATTGCCATTGGTCCAGTGCCATACCGTGTAACGGACTCTCTCCGTGTACGTTTCGGACTTGCCGTTGACGACGCGGGTACGAGTCTCATCCCTGTAGTGATAAACGCCGACCTCCGCCTTATATGATGAATCCGTATTCGTGTCGAACGTCCAATACGGCACGTAGATCCCGTTCAGATTGGAATTGACGGACCGTTTCTTAAATTGGTTCGGGATAAACCACTTTCCTTTGCGCCAGAGGTTGAAAGCTTGGGCAGCTTGGTCCCGGGAAATTTGGAATGGAATTAAGGATTCCGGGCGGATGCTGCCCGGATTGCCCTGCGGCAGCACCTTGGGTGATCCGCAGAACCCGCACACAGCCGCGGTTTGAGTGGCAGGCAGCAGCATTTCACCGCTGCAGTTGCTACACTTAATCAACTGCTGCTCCGTACCCCAATCCTTCAAAGAAGAGTCGTCTTCGTCGGCGAAATTGAGCTCGTATTCCTCCGGCTCTTCTTCCGTACCGTCTTCGAGAATCTTCTCGTTACCGCAATAGCGGCATTTCAGGGTCTGGCTGGCTGTATCGAACTGCATCTGGCCGCCGCATCCTGGACACGGAAAGGTAGTTGTCGTCTGATCTTGCGTCAATATTGGTCCATTTTCCCCCATCTCGAATCACCCTTTACACTTTGGTGCCGCAGCCGGCGCAGAACTTCGCTCCCGGAGTCAGTGAGTTTCCACATTCCTTGCAGAATCGGCGCTCGGGGCGGGCGGTTCCGCACTCCGGACAAAATTTGTCGTTCGCCTTCAGCGAATGGCTGCAATTGCTGCATGGCTCGGTACTGCCGTCTTGACCCGGAACGGCAGAGTTCTGTGCCTGATTCGGATTGGTAGTCTGGGCGTTTCCGCCAGTATCGGCTGCTTGGGGCTGCTGCCCAGCTCCGGTCATCATCTGGTTGATCATTTGCCCCATTGCCATGCCCGCTCCGAGCCCCGCCCCGGCTCCGGCCAAACCGGCGCCGGGGTTGTTGGCCGCTTCGCGGATCGATTCGGCGGTTTGATACTTCATATATTGATCGAGGTTTCCAGCGATATTCATCGACGATTTGCGGTCGATCATCTTCTCGACCTCTTCGGGCAGGGAAATATTCTCGATGACGAATCCAGTCAGCGCAAGCCCGATCGCCGCGAAATTCGGCTGCATCTTGGCACCGGCCTGCGAACTAAGCTCGTCGTAATGCATGGCTAGATCGATGATCGGGATGGCCGATTCGGCCAGCAGGTCGCTCACGCCCGAGACAATCATCGTTTTGAAGAAGCCGGATATTTGTACCGGATTGAAATCCTCGTGCGAGCCAAGAATTTCCCTCATAAACAAGGCGGGATCCACTACCTTGAATGAATAGTTCCCGAAGCCGCGCGCGCGCACCATTCCGAATTCCTTGTCGCGCATAATGACAGGGTTCGTCGTTCCCCATTTCTGATCGGTAACGTTGGTCGTATTGACGAAATACACATCTGCTTTGAACGGGGAGTTGAAGCCGTGCTTCCACGAATTGAGCGCTGTCAGTACCGGCATGTTCTGCGTACTCAGCTTGTATCTGCCCGGGCCGAACACGTCGGCAATTTTCCCTTCGTTCATGAAGATCGCGGACTGCCCTTCGCGCACCGTCAGCTGCGCCCCCATCTTGATCGCGTTGTCGTTTGCGGGGAAACGATAAACGATCGAATCCGTATCTTCAATCCACTCAATAACTTCGATAAGCTGGCCTCTAATAAATGAAAATAGTCCCATATTTCATCCCCCAATCAGATCATTCTTTTTTCATAGCATTATCGCTTTTCAATACTTTTCATTATAAGGCAAAATGTCGAAGTATGGTATATAATGTCTCCCCATCCATAGAGAACACGACTGCAATCCGTTTACAAAATTAGGGCATAACAAAGCCTCGTCGCCCAAACCTATGGACCCCCGTATCACTTCCGCACTACATATCTATTACCATTATATTTCGATCACTTGTACCATATAAGTTAATAGAAAATAGACACTGCGCGCACAGACGTCAGTGTCCTAAAAGTGAAATTATCGATAATTTGCAAACCATGTAGATACATAAATGTTTATTAGTAGTTTAGTTTCATCAATTCATCCCGAAAAGCCGGCTTTTTGGGGTATTTGGCAAGAAGCAGCCGCGTGATTTGCAGTGCCTCTTCTTTACCTCCGACTTGTTGAAGCCTACGGATGATCCGGCAAACATTTTCATAATGCTTCCTTGTTGTGGATCCGTCTGCTTCTGCTTCAATATGGATAAAGAACAATTCCTTTACTTCCATTGGAAATTGTTGATACAAATGGGAGTGAAACTGTTCAATTCGGGAAGGCTGTTTCTTGACATAGACCAAGAGCTGCGAATATTCCTGCTCCTCCACAAGAATCCGTGTGTATACATCCTTGGGCCATTTGTCCTTTTCCAGATTCTGCAACATGTCCTGATAAACAGCTTTCCATTCGACAGGCGGGTAAGTTTCCTTAACCGATTGGTAATACGAGAATTCACTATCCATTACAAGCTCTATTCCAAGCTTACGCTGCATTTCCAAATGTCCGGAATGACAATATGCTTCGTATCTGTGCTTCTTCCATTGTTTAACCAGACCAGGAAGACCCTTGGCATGATCCTGCACTTCTCCTTCTTCAGCCAGACGGATAACCTCATCATTTCGACCGTTTTGGAAAGCGTCCTGAATGGCTAGCTCCCGAAAGTTCGAGAAATGGAGGTGGTTCTTCAGATAATCATGAACCTTATCGTCTTCTTCATAACTCTGTATCAAATGATATCTCATTACGGCCACACGCTCGGCAAAGTAGTTGCTGCCCCAGGTATCTTTGGTTTGTTCAGAGACCATCGTAGAAGCATGATGCTCCCATATTCTGCGCAAATCTACGGTCACAGCCAAACGAGAAGCCGCTTCCAGCAGCGCCAACTGCCAGTCCGACCATTCGTCATAACGCGATTGCTTCGATTCATCCAAAAGCAATTGGAATAGAATATCCCTGTCCTCTTGCGAAATTCGATCACTTTGAAGGATAATCTCATCAATACTTTCCAGACTTTGTTCAATGATACATCCGACTGTACCACTAGAATCATCAACTTCCTGAAGAAAATCGATCATTTCCTCCAATACACAAAGGTTAATCTCTACAGCTCGAACCCACTCAGCATCATCCGTTGCTTCACAAGCTTTCTCGGCTACCATTTTCGCGCCTCCGACTGCTCCGCCAACACTTCGCCAATTGACGAAGCCATGATGATCAGCATGCGCATCGATGGTTGAACGAATTAGCTTCCTGCATTCTTCCAACTCGTCGGTCCCACCGACTTTGGATACATGGAGCTTGACACGTTGTTCCACAACATCAGAATCAGCCGCAAGTGAAAGCAGTATGTTGATCAGACTCTCCTTATCCTCGGCTTCCAGCAGTTGTTTCAGGCTTTTTTTTGAACCCGTTGGTTGTTTCATAATCCTTCCCCCTATCTAATATAACAGGATCAATAAATCTGTTAGACTGTTTAGATTCAAGCTTCATCACTTCCTTGCTGCTGATTAATCCCCTCTAAAGCGGGTTTAAGTTGGGCTTGTCCCGGTATTGGCGGCTTTACATAGTGAGTGGAATAGTGCTGTTCAACTTGGGAGTTACCTGATTTCGAGAAACGCAGCGGACTTTTCTTCCCTTTTCCCCAGGACATATAGGCGGTATATGATTCCTTAAGGTTCATCTCCCTTGCCGTTTTCCGGAATTCTTTCATAATGAAGCTGAATTGACCCAGATTACCGTGAAGAACCCGCTCGAGATAGGGGACCCTTCTGAATCGCCATTCCTCTACAAGCTTCGGAGAGATCTTCTCCATCCCCAAGAACAAATCCAATGGGCTCGCATACCCTTTTTCCCAGATCAATTGATGCACCGTATGACGAACCTTTTTCTGTAACTCTTGTCTATTCAAACGAACTACGCCCTTTCATTTCGATCAACCTCTCTTGAAATATATGATCCCATTTTAGCAGAACAATGTCAGTATGGACATAATTAACCGACAACCAGGAAGCCTTAGGTGATCGTCTATAAAGATCATTTGGCGTTTATAATGAAGCAGAAAATGGAGGCAAGCAAAAAACCACATCCTCACGCGGATGTGGTTTTACATGGTGGAGGCGAGCTGGGGCTGACCGTCGAGCCTTATAGCATTCGGCATGTGGTTTTCATGTTTACGTCATTCCACTAAGGCCCTATATTTTACGGTTCTGTTTCACAGCAGCACCCTTCATCTGCTCAAAATGTTCTTTATACTCCACAAGCTCAATGTCGCATCCCGGCCCAATAATGACATGGTTGCCACGGACGATTTTGGCTTTCGTTTGCTCTAAGTAAATATCATCTCCTTCTATAACGGAAGCTGATAAAATGGCATGAAAAGAAGGTTTGAAAAAGACGTTGAAAGGATTGAGCAGACTCGCTTTTCTGATTCTTATTTTCTCACCGCCGATTTCATTGGCTTGACAATCCTGGTACAGCTTGATGTCCAATTGCCCCGCATTTAACAGCCCTCTAATATCAAACATCCCTCGGGCTCTAAACACTTCCGCTTCACAATCGCCTTGCGTATTCAGCTGCCCTTTCAAGTCCAACTGTTCACCATACAGACTGCCTCGCGTTTCAAATGTCCCCGAGCAGTGGAGTTGTTTCAACTTAACATCTCCACCGATAGTCAATGTTCCAGAAACCTTTATGGCTTCCGCTTGAACATCACCTGAGAATGAACAAGTCCCTACAACGCTTATGTGATTGGATTTTAAGTGACCGTCCATATCCAACGTGCCTATACATTTAAATCTGCTGCACTCCAAATCTCCATTGATATTTCCTTCTCCGACGATATTGACTCTATCGTACATGCCACCTGATACAGAGGAGCTGCCTGTAATCGATAAGTTTCCTTTGGTTAATTTACCTTTCTTTAAGTTGCCCATATAATAGGCCTCCTTTCCTTTAGATGATTTATATCTGTTCCAAACGATTGACTTTAGACCCTTTTTCCTGAAGAAACTTCGCTTTATATTCGACCAATCCAATCTCACATCCAGACCCGATGGTGACATTGGTCCCCCGTACGACCTCAGCCGTTGTATATTCCACACAAACGTTATCACCTTCGATAATTTTGGCTGTTAACTTGTTGCCCAGTGGAATAGAGAGCACCTTCAACCATTTTGCAAAATCGATACCCGGCTGTTTCCGAATTTGTATATGTTCTCCGCCAATTTCAGCAATGTTGCTATTACCTTGCAGTGTGATTTGAATATTCCCCGCATTTAGCACGCCCATCTGCAATCTGCCGCACATATTGAATTTTTCTGTTTCACATTTCCCTTTAACGGAAACCATACCGTTTAATTGGATATTTTCTCCGATCAGATCTCCTTCAATGGTTACTTTGCCATGAATGTGGAGTCGGTCTGAATGCAAATTCCCTTTAACGGCAGCTGTTCCTTTAATATCAGTTGTCGATGCTTTGATACTTCCATGAACATCCGCTTTTCCATTCAAAATGAAGTCATTACAGATGATATCGCCGTCCACTCTTCCGATTCCCTCAATCTTCGCTAAGCGGACGGTGCCTCCGTTTGAAGAGCCTAAACCGGATATGATCAGATTACGCCTGCTTTCTTTCTCCACCGGTCTCACCACCTTTATAAGGTCATTATTTTCAGCTTCAACTCTTCCATGCTCTTGTTTACATTCACTCGAAGAATGATTTTGGCGCCACTCTCAAAATAGAGTTCACTGCCCGCAGACATAAGAAAAAACGCGGAGACACCCATTTTACGGATAAAAATCAAATCGCAATTTCTCCCTTCAAACTTGGAATAATGCTCTTCCAAAGTCCGGAGCATGTATTTGCCTTCATCCAGGTTCATCTCGCCCGTATGCAAACAGTGGTCCAGTAGATAAAGGTACATGATTTGTTCAAAATTGTAGATATCCGATTGGCCAATGTGCTGCTCTGCATATTCCACGGAAATCTTCGAAACAATGTTTCGTTCTATTAGTTCAATTTTACTTATAGATAGCAATGCAGGAACAGACGAGAACATGTCAGCCAATTCATCTAACGTCATGCCATCTTTCATATTTATAATTTTGTCGATTCTAGCCAGCATCCGCTGTTTAGGAAAAAACGTCTCCTGTCCGGTAAAGGCGGATTTATGGATAAACCAATCTTCCGGTACGAGATTTTTACGTTTCCACCGATACAATTGACCATAAGATATGCCAGTGAGTTCTAATAATTCTTTCTTGGAGATCAATTCTTCTTCCACAATGATGCCCCCTTCATCATTCAATGTAACATAACATTGTTTCGTCGTAAAGCAGCTAATAACAATCCATGTTCCAGCACATTCATCCCCCTTTTATGCTCATTCCCTTATTGATTCCCCTTGATCTCCTATCTTGACTCAATTCTGCAGAGCAAAAATCCACAACCTCAAGCGGTTGTGGATTTGCATTGGGGAGGCGAACATTGGCAGTGCATCACCGCAATTCTTTAAAATTGGTTGCTATTTCAAGTTTGTTCTTCCATAATCGTCTTGATTTTCTTCAAATCCTTCTTGTTTGCTCTTCGCATCATAAGAGACATAAACGGTGCAAATAACATTGAAAATCCGGTTGGATTACCTTTGTTTCGTAAAGTCATTCGTGTTGAATTTGCATCGGCTGGCTCCCAGGTATAAATGGTCTCCATGGGAAAAGGTCCATCCGCAGTCTTCATGACAAGCAAACTACCAGGTTTATATGTCACAATTTGATATACATATGCTAGCTGTTTCCCTAAAAATTGCGCCTTAAATGCAATTTTGGAACCAACCTCCAGCGGCTTTGGTGTTCGCCATTCTGCTGATTTAATATTTGTATACCATTCCGGAGCATTGTCCGGGTTGGCTGCATAATCAGATACCTTATCACGGGTACAGTTAATTACTATTTCCGTTTGAACATCAACCATTAGCAGCCTCCTTTTATTCTCCCCCGCAAAGAATGAATGATTGCAACCCGATTTTTTACTTTTTCCATAATTCTTGTCGCTGCTTCCTCCCAATACTTTTTCATACACTCCCTTGTATACACATCCTTTAACTTTTCCTGATGAAAGCTAATGGTGGTCTTGTCTGCGTTCGTTGGATTAGGAATGATACGAATTTGCAGCGTTGATGACTTTTCCCATCCCCTCGGCTGCCATGTCATTCGAAGCTGCTGAAACAGCTTCACCACACGTAATTCTCCACTTATGCCCTCCTTGGTTGTATACCCTTGTCCAACTTGCAGCTCCAGGGCTGACAAATCACCCAACCATAACTTTAGTCCCTCTGGGGAAACCAACAAATCCCATGC
This sequence comes from Paenibacillus baekrokdamisoli, assembly GCF_003945345.1. Classification (GTDB taxonomy): domain Bacteria; phylum Bacillota; class Bacilli; order Paenibacillales; family Paenibacillaceae; genus Paenibacillus_Z; species Paenibacillus_Z baekrokdamisoli. The sequence continues at coordinate 4,902,454 of NZ_AP019308.1, forward strand.
CTGCTCCTGCGAAATTGGGAATGTCCTTCGGACGCCGATTTGGAATCCTGCCGAAGCCGTCTGACCTTTCAACGTAATCGCCTCCTTATTGATAGTTAGTAATCGAAATAACATCATCTCGCTTACACCTGCTGCTGCCGCTATTTCTTTAGTTGATACACCTTTGTAGTCCATTCGGACATTAACTGGACCGCTGATAGCAGCAGTTTTTCTTTGTTGTTTAAAGTGTCGCTTAGCTCCATATCATATGTCAATACATGTAAATATAATGTTGCGTTCACACGCACCCCGAGTTTCACGTAAACATCCCTTCGCTGGCCGCATCATGCAACACGACTTCCTCTTGCGCTCTTGCTGCATATCCGATAATCGCCATTCAAGACAAGAACCTCCCGGTATAGTCATGGTCAAAATCTCTTTGCTCTCATCCTTTCCCCTCCACTTGCATATATATATTTTTATGAGTCCTCTCACCTAACCTCTTAGTCGGACTGTGCGCGATACATCCCAGATCATGCTCACCTCAGAGGACTGCTGCTTTACTGCAACAATGCAATTACGCTTTAAATCACCTGCTTGCAACCCTTTCTTCAGATGATATAGAATGCATCTAAATCGTTGTTCATTATGTTCACAGGCATTGAAGGAAAGAGTAAGCAGACCACCATTCCTAACAGGGACGGAGCGCCGAAGACTGAGAGCGCCCGAGCGAATGTCCTGCCGAATTTCACTCCCGAGCCGGTACCTAAGAGATCGCCCGATCATCGGCTTCTTTAGGGATACCCGTACTCCCTGCGTTATAGGGTTAAAAGTGAGACAGCAATGCCTTGATTACCAAGTCATTCCGGTCTAATAAGGGTGGTACCACGACTTCTCGTCCCTTGCGGAGGAGGAGTCTTTTTGTATTTATTTTTCAGCTAAATTTAAAAGGAGTGGGTTACCATGAGTCAAGAAAAATTGGAACAATTACGTGAGCAATTGGATGTATTGAATCTACAGCTACTTGAGATGCTGTCCGAACGGGGACGAATTGCCCAAGAGATCGGTTACGAGAAGGAAAAACAAGGCGTTCCCAAGTACGATCCCGTTCGGGAAAAGAAAATGCTCGACAAGCTAGCTGACCTGAACCAAGGGCCATTCGAACATGAAACCGTCCGCCACCTGTTCAAACAAATTTTCCAAGCATCGTTACAGCTCCAACAAACGGATCACAAGAAACATCTGCTCGTTAGCCGCAAGAAACAACAGGAAGATACAGTCATTACGCTTGGAGATATTACTGTCGGAAGCGGCAAGCCCATGATCATTGCAGGACCCTGCTCGGTTGAAAGCTATGACCAGATGCGTAAAACAGCTGCCGTTCTTAAAGAAGCTGGAATAACCGTCATGCGCGGAGGTGCGTTTAAACCCCGAACATCTCCTTATGATTTCCAGGGGCTCGGCATCGAAGGCTTGAAGATGCTGAAGGAAGTCGCTGCCGAGTTCGGATTGAAAACGATTAGCGAAATCGTAGATCCCTCCCATATTGAGCTGGCCTGCGATTATCTTGATGTGATACAGATTGGCGCGAGAAATATGCAGAACTTTGAACTGCTTAAAGCGGCAGGGGATGTGCGTACCCCCATTCTGTTGAAACGCGGGTTGGCGGCAACTCTCGACGAATTTCTTCATTCTGCGGAATACATTGTATCCAGAGGCAACACGCAAGTCATGCTTATCGAACGAGGCATTCGGACTTACGAGAAAGCGACCCGCAACACGCTCGACATCTCGGCGGTACCGATTCTGAAGCTCGAAAGCCATCTTCCCGTTCTTGTTGACGTCACTCATTCAACCGGACGAAAAGATATCCTAGCCCCATGTGCCAAAGCGGCTCTTGCCGCCGGAGCCGATGGCGTCATGGTGGAGGTGCATCCTGACCCGGCGACAGCATTATCCGACGCCGCTCAACAACTAAACTTCGAGGAATTCAAGCTTTTCTTAGCCGACGTTAAGCAATCTGGACTATTATAAGTCGAGATTTAAAACACAATGTTTAGCTATACGTTGCCGTCACAAGAGGAAAGATCCACTCTTCAAGGATAAAATGGCTTGCACAATTCTTTTATCAGTTAAGTGATACTATAAAAAAATCCACAACACAACAACATAACCTCATGCGGTTGTGTTGTGTTGTGGATTTTCATGGTGGGGACGAACCGTGTCTTCGCAATTCTACAATTCACCGCAGTGTGATAATGCGTAATACCGAACTCATACTACCCTTGCGAATTAACCACCATTTCTTTTGTATCAATTACAAGACCAGCAGCCTTCATAAAATCAAATCCAATAATCCCGTCAATCTCCAGCCCGTAGTCCATACTTCCAATCTCTACTTGAAACTGATCAATGGATTGGCCGTTGAATCTAATGGCTTCCAAGTATTTGGTATAAACGTATTCCACTCCGCCTACACCCCGAATGGTGTCTACAACCGTATTCTTCGGTTATGTTCATCTTGGCCCTCGAACTCCAACATAACGTTCTCTCGCTACCAGTTCCGGTCGTGAGGTGTGGAAGAAGCAATACTCACGTCCAGGTTCTTGCCGGTGCAGCTCGCTGTAGCGATGAAGGGCTTCCGTAGAATCAGTGAACGTGTCGATTACAACGACTTCCTCAATATAACGTTGGCCGCCCTCGGAACGAGCCTTCGTGGCCTCTAGAACAACCCATTCCTCCGGGAACCGTTCCTGTACTTCTTCCCAGCGCATTTCGCCACCTCCAAGGAATTTTTGTTACTATTATTGTAGCATAGCCCAAGCTCAGAGGAATAGAAACCGTATCGGACCCCTGTCCACAAAAAAAAGCCCGAATCCCTTTTCAGGAAAGGGATTCAGGCTTACGAACCTTAGCTTATGAAAACCACAATTCATTGAAGTATAAGTCTCTTTTTACCAACCAAAATCTATCGTTTTACCCGTTTCTGCATAGGTCTTGATGTTACTTAGAATCATCCACCAGCTCTGTTCCGTTTTTGCGAATGAGGGGTGATTCTCTGTAAACTGGTCGTTAATTAATGTTAGTTTCGTGCATTTGCCAACAACCTCTAAACTGACGGTTATCCTGGACTCCAGCTCCGCATGGTTCGGAGTATAAGAAGGACCGGGATGCTCGATACAGCTAAACACTTTATTAGGCTCATAAGCGAGTATGGTTCCATACACATGAACGGTCTCATCACCATCATTGCCTGGACCTACATACTCATAGGAATCGCCCACCTCAAAAGTAGACTTAATTACGCAGCCAAAAAAGGTTTTGCGAGTTCCTTCCGGCGAGACAAACGCATCCCAGACTGTTTCTAGTGGTGCATCAATATAAAACTCGTATTTCAGTTCCATGTGTCTACTCCTCTACAATTCACTTTGTTTGTCATCTTGCCTATTCTATATTCCTATGTGCTACTATAATATAGCTGTTACTAGTATCCTAGTCTTGTAAAAACGCGACAAGTGAAAGGAGTAATCGAATTGAGCTCAAATGTCCATCAATCCAGTATGGGTGTATTGAATTTAAGAGGAGCTGAAAAGAAGTTTCAGCTCACTCGTCATACACCATCCGAGGAAGTTGGTTTTTTTGTCAAACACTTCTGGGTCGTCAGTTGGGATCTCACCGGACAAGAACCCTACTCGCAAGATGTCATCCCTAATCCTTGTGTGAATTTGATCATTGAGAACAATCGAACAGGTATCTTTGGTGCCTCGACAGATAAATACTCCCATTCCCTTAAGGAAAAAGGACTCGTCTTTGGTGCCAAATTTAAACCAGGAGGATTTTATCCTTTTATCAAAAGACCTGTCTCGCAATTAATGAATAATCCTATGAATGTTAAGGATATTTTTGATATAGATGCGTCTACCTTGGAGAAAATGATCCTCTCTCAAGAAGAAGAGGGAACAATGGTTGAACTTGCTGAACGCTTTATCCAGCAGAAGCTTCCAGAAAGAGATAGCAATATCATTCTCGTAAATCAAGTCATCGATCGGATTATCGAAGATCAGGAAATTACGAAAGTCGATCATATCTGCCAGCGATTTAAAATGAATAAAAGAAAGCTTCAACGTCTCTTCGACCAATACGTCGGAGTCAGCCCTAAATGGGTCATTAAGCTTTATCGGCTTCAACATGCAGCTGGACAAATGGATACGGATCACAACCATGACTGGTTGAAACTATCGATGGATCTTGGTTACTATGATCAATCTCATTTTATTAAGGATTTCAAAACGATCATTGGCAAAACCCCTGATGAGTATGTTAGGCAGCAGGTCAGATCCCTGTCCGGTTTGCAGCCTCAACAATAAGGAGCCCAAAAAGGAAGCAAGTCATCGCCTCCTTATGGCCATGGACTTGCTTCCTTATTAGAATCGGTTGTTTAGATGGATGACGAATGTTTCTTGTACAATCAGAGATCGGCGGTCATTCCACCATCTGCTGTTAAAGTAGACCCTGTCATAAACGAATTGTCTGGGCTAGCCGCGAACATAACCACAGATGCGATCTCTTCTGGTTGTCCCACGCGTCCAATCGGCTGGGCTTCATTCCATTGCTTCATAATTTCTTCGCGGGGTGTATCCAGATTCTTAACACTACTCTCTAGCATCGGAGTCTGGACAGCTCCAGGTAGAACCGTATTGACGCGTATATTCTGGCGTGCGTAATCGAGGGCAATGGCCCTCGTTAAAGCAGCAATTCCGGCCTTGGAGGCCGAGTAAGCTGAGTACCCGTCAAGTGTGGCTACAGCATGAACTGAGCTGACGTTGACAATTGCGCCACCTCCGGCTTGAACCATGGAAGGAATGACCTCCCTGCAAAACAGAAAGACGGAGGTCAGATTGTTAGTGATCACTTGGTTCCACTGCTCGAGACTCATTTCGGTAAGACGGATTTGAGGGCATACCGCGGCATTGTTCACCAACACATCAATCTTCCCAAAACGCTCTAACGTCGCTTCCACGACCTTTTTCACATCAGCTTCAACGGCTACATCTGCAGACATCGCAACCGCGTATCCTCCGGTTTCCTCGATCTCCTTCGCAACCATTTCTGCTTTGGAAGCGGTACGGTTAACCACCACAACCTTTCCACCTTGGGCCGCAAAACGATGGGCAACTGCCCGACCGATACCGCCGCCGCCACCCGTTACAATAATGACCTTATCCTGCCAAGTCATTTGCTATCCCTTCTTTCTATCTATTCAGCCACGAATGTATTTCGGAGAGTGCCAATATGTTCTATTGTTGCTTCAACGACATCACCTGGCTTCAGCCATACCTGCGGCTTCTTCCCCATACCCACCCCTGGTGGCGTTCCTGTACTAATGATATCGCCTGGCTGCAGAGTAATTGTGTTCGAAAGGAACGATATTAAATGAGGGATATCAAAAATGAGTTCCTTCGTATTCGAGTTCTGCATCACCTGACCGTTTAACGTTAACGAGATATTTAATCGTCCCGGATTGTCTATCTCATCCGCGCTTACGATCCAAGGCCCCATCGGAGCGAATCCGTCGATCGCTTTACCGCGTGTCCATTGAGGTTCGTTCAATTGAATATCTCTTGCGCTCACATCATTTAACACCGTGTAGCCGAATACATAATTCATCGCAGCCTCTACCGACACCCTCTTAGCCGTCTTGCCGATAACGACCGCCAGTTCCACCTCGTAGTCGCACTGAGTGACCTCCTGCGGAATCACAATCTCATCCTCATGGCCTGCCAGACTATTGTTGAATTTAGGGAACAGCACCGGTACTTTGGGCACCTGTGCATTCGATTCGATGACATGATCGAGATAATTCAATCCGACGCAAATGATTTTCTCGGGATCCGAAATCGGAGCAAGCAGCTGGACTTCGTTCAACTCATAGATGGCTCCACCTTCCGCTAACGATGCCAATTCCTTTGTTGCTTGTGACGGATTTGTTAGTGCTCCAATCAGTTTGCGAACCGTCCAGGGGCTAGTCAAATTGAACGCCCTAACCCGGGACTCCCCCTCCAACACACCCGCTCGCAGTGTGCGGTTAGCATCTTGTCGAAGGTAGAATTGTAATAGTTTCATAGTCATCTATCCTCCAAAATTATAGGCTTAATAAGATTTTTGCAATTTTACCTGGTCCAGTAATTAGCTTCTCAAAGCTGGCGGCGCCTTCGCTCAAAGGAGCCGTCACCGTCCATGGCAGCAGGTTGACTCTACCTTGTCCGATCCACTGCAGCGCCGTTTCGAAGTCTTCCTGCGAGTAAGCGAAAGCGCCCTTCACCCACGTCTCGTTGCGAATCATGTCATTAATGGCAAGATTGCTTGCTGCCTCATGCAGGCCTGTAAATATCACCTTGCCGCCAGGATGCGCGGAAGCGACACTTCTCTGGCGGGTCGCTTCCGCTCCTACGGCATCAATTACAGCATCGAATCCGGCAGCAGAAGTCTCCTCAAGCTGATTTATGTCAGTGACGGCAATACCGCCGAGCTCTCTTGCGATTTCCAGCCGCGATTCGTTAAGATCAACAATGACGATGTCTCGAAGCCCATACACCTGCGCCGCTTGCAGAGCGAATAACCCTATCGGCCCCGCTCCATAAATCAGTAGACGATCCGTCGGTGTCAGCGCAAGCAGCCGGCACACATGGACGGCACATGCGAACGGTTCTGCAAATGCACCTTCTTCTGTTGTCACATGATCAGGCAGACGGTACACATTCTGGACAGGAACGGCTACGAATTCGGCAAATGCTCCCGGCCTATGGGCGCCAAGCAAAGCCCTGGAAGCGCATAGCTGGGATTGGCCGCTGCGGCAATAACGGCAATTTCCGCAAGTGACCAGCGGATTGGCCGTGACACGATCCCCCACCTTAAGACCTGAAAATGACGCCTCTTCGCTGACTTGTTCCACCGTGCCTGCAAATTCATGACCCATGATGAGTGGAGGCTTACGGAGCGAGTTATGTCCCAAATAGCCACCTAGCTCGGAGCCGCAAATCCCCGCCAGCCTCACACGGATCAGCACTTCCCCATGCTGCAGCTCGGGAGCCGGTACCTCCCGGATATTCATGATACGAGGCCCTTCATATACTAAAGCTTTCATCGTAGTTTCTCCTCTTCTCTAAGTCTAATCTACAAGTTCCCGCTTCTCCCAGCCTTGACGGAAGAGGGGCAGCCAATGTCCGGGGTGATAGGGATGCTTGACCGCTTCCTCCAAATTAAGCTCAATACCAAGACCCGGGCTATCCGGGGGCTGTAGGAACCCGTTCTCCACTCGGAATGGAGGCGTCAGCACCTCCTGTGCCCAAGAATGGTTGAATTCGTCGAAAATCTCATGAAGGAAGAAGTTCGGCGTTGCCATATTAAGATGAGCGCATACGACCGAGCATACCGGACCTTGTGCACTGTGTGGAGCCGTCACACCGTTATGCGCATGCACCATCCCGCAGATTTGTTTCGAGGCGCTGAGGCCAAGAAACTGAGGTTCCAACTGAATGATATGAACAGCGTCATGTTTCAGCAATTCTGCGAACTGCTCGCGATTGTAGTAATCTTCTCCAGTGGCGATCGGCACCGGACTGCGCTTCGCCACTTCCACCATCGATGATACTCGGTGTGGAGGCACAGGCGCTTCGAACCAGGTGGGATTGTAAGGGGCCATCGCATCGGCGAACTGCAGCGCCGTATGCACGCTAAATCGGTTGTGTCCCTCGATCAGAATGTCTACATCTGGCCCGACTGCTTCGCGGACTGCGGCAATATTGCGAATCGCACTTGCAAAATCTACCCGCTCGACCGTCCGCCACGCCGCTCCGAACGGATCGAATTTAAGTGCTGTATAACCCTTGGCTACCACTTCTTTTGCTTGGTTATGAAAACTTTCATCGTCCGATCCGCCGCGGTACCAGCCGTTAGCATAGCAACGCAGCTTGTCGTGGCAGCGCCCGCCAAGCAGCTTGTATATCGGCTGGCCCATTGCCTTGCCCATAATATCCCAGCAAGCCGTCTCCACCGCTGCTAATGCTGAGCCTTGAATTTGACCGCCGTCGGAGTAGACGTCACGGATCATTTTGAGAGAAATGGCTTCTACATCGAAGGGATCCATGCCGATAACTAAATGCTTCAGTTCATGGATAGCCGTTTCCACCGTCTTGGCAAAACCGTTCAAAGTCCCCTCTCCAAGTCCTGTAATTCCCTCATCGGTATGAACCTGAACGAACAGCCAATTTTTCCATGAATTTCCTAGAATGTACGTGCGAATATCAGTGATTTTCATGCTACGATAACCTCCTGTTTGGTTTAATGGTAACGTAACATGAGCGCCTCATACGCACAAGATGTCTAACTTGTATACATCAGATCATGATTTTCTTTACAAACTCGATATGCTTCACAATCAAGTCTACCGTTAGCGCCGAATCATTGCCCGCCAATGCATCCCTGATCAATCGATGCTCTTCCATGCTGCCCCAAAGACGCTTCTTGTTCCTAATGAATGTCGTTCTAACTGCCATCAAGAATTTGTCTTGAATACGGGACATGGCGTCTAAATACTCTTCATTATCGAGCGCGGAAATGATCGTTTCATGGAATTGACGATCCAGTTCTACATATCCGATGATGTCATCATTCTCCACAGCCTGATACTGAAGCTTGAGATTCTCATCCAGTCGGGCGAGGAACAACGCGTCTAATTTGCCGGTTAGCTGGTTCACCGCATATGTCTCCAAAGAAAGACGCAGCTGGTAGATCTCCATGATTTTCTTAAGCGATACCTCTTGCACGACTATTCCTTGATTCGGAGACAGCTTCACAAGCCCCATCATCTCCAGCCGGTCCAGCGCTGAACGAATTGGAGTTTTGCTCATCTGCAGCAATTCGCTTAACCATTTCTCCGACAGGAAGGTACCTCCTTCCCACTCTCCATTCACAATGCTTCGCTTCATGCGTTCATAGGCAACTTCTTTTAACGTTCGGCCAGGGACTTCGGACATACATAGCCTTCCTTTCAGCTCATAGATTCGTTATGATAATGATACCACTAGACGATCACATTCCTGAAGGGGGATAACCCAGATTGGGCACTCCGACTTTGCGCCAGCAAGCATACGTAATGATCCATGAGTGGATCGTAACCGGAAAATTGCCTAAGGGCACGGTTACTTCCGAGGTTCAAATTAGCCGCTCTTTGGATATGAGCCGCACACCGGTTCGAGCTGCGTTGCAGCAATTGGAATTGGAAGGCTACCTTCGGATCGTCTCTAAACATGGCATTCTCATCTTAGATTCGTCTTCCCAAAGAGTTAGCGATCTGTTGGAGCTTATCGCATCGCTGGAATTATTTGCTGTAAACAGCATTTGGATTTCGATGCAGCAAGAAGATCTCATCGCGTATTCGAACAACAAGAAAGAAGCTTTTCAAGTTCTCCTGAGATCGGAAGGAAATAACGGGGCGGCGTTGATTCAATTCGAATATGATATGCTTCTGGAGATCCTCACCCTCTGCCATAACACCGAGATGCTTACACTGTTTCGGAACGTGACAGCAAGGCTTTTCTGGGCGCTGAATGAGAAGAGATGGCATACCCCTTATCATTTGGAAACCAGAAGCCACGTCCAGGAACTTATTCTCTCCCTAGGAATAAGTGCCGATCACTTTCGCACGGCCCTGTTTGTATACATCCAGCATTTAAAGCAAACATGGACGTAATCATGCGGCTATACATGTGGAGTCCGCACTAATGCCATACAAAGCAAGCCAGACATGACCGCGGGGCGGATGTGCCTGGCTTGCTTATTTTAAATTTCATATCCAAAAGCCAGCCTACTTGCGGCCGGCTTCATCAAATTTCGAATCGTTAGTTAAATATCAAAACGCTCTATGACGCCTTCGTACCCTGTCGGCAATTTGATCGTTGCTTGCACATTTCTCGGTAACCACACTTGCAAATGGATCGTGTTGTCTCCCATGATCCGCCAACTTACGTCGATTCTCCCTTGGGAAGGATGAGGCACGCTCCCTCTGGCCCATGATAAGCCAGCTACTTGGGGTTCGATTATGATCTCTTCCCAACCGAGAGCACCAGGCCTTACTCCAAGTATATATGCGCCTAGGAAATACCCCGGGGCTGCGGACCAAGCATGACAATGACTACGGGTCGGCATGTTGGGATTTGCCCGGTTTACCGCGAAGTTCGGGTACATCTCCCAGCATGTCGTAGCTCCCATATCAACCATCTGTCCATAATTACGGCGCATGTCGTCCAGCATGTGCCCGAACTCTCCCATATGGACTAAAGCCTCATAATAGAAGAAGGCCATAAACGGGCTGCCGATTTGAACGAAGGTTTCCGGCGGTTTGTTAATATGCCGCTTAATGGCGGCTTCGCGCTCCACATCCGCTGATCTGCATAAATAGGCAACGACCTGGGTTTGTATGCTGAAGCTCTCCGAATATCGACCGTCCTCATAAATGCAATCGAAATAAGCTTGATGATCATCCGACCACAAATAGCGGTTAATCGACTCGCGCAGCTTGCTTGCAGCAGATTCATATGTGATAGCCCCTTCCTCATCGCCGACGAGCCTAGCAAGTCCGGCGGAGCTAAGCAGCGTTTGGAACAGAAAGAGATTTTGATGCGTCACAACCCCATTGTCGGGCTGCTCGATCGGGGCCCAATCCAGCAAATTCCAACCTTTAATAAATAACAGTCCGCGCTCATCCCGCTTTTCTAAGTAATGGTCCAGGGTGTAGCGAATATGAGGCCACATTTCATCCGCGAAAGCGAGATCGCCCGTATGGTCGACGAATTCTTTACAAGCTTGCGCCCAGAAGAACGTCCAATTCGGGATGACGCTGCTCCAACCGCTAGGCACTTGATCGGCATACAAGGGCGTTTGCCGCTTCGAGCCCGGCACCAGACGAAGGCATCTCTCCACGATATCTATGGCCCCGAACGTGTAATAATTGATTAATGCTTCGTTCCGGCTATCTCCCACCCAAAATACTTGTTCGTATGCCGGGCAGTCGACGAAGGTATCCTCCATGCACAGCTTGGTCGTATGCCGGCTAATTTGCCAAATATCGTTCAGCATGGAATCCGAGCATTGGAAACGGCCGATATCGGCAACCGGATAATGGCTTTGACGCATCTGCACCTTGTAGAGTTTCAACGGGAATTGTGCATGGCGAACCGTCACCATTAAATAACGCAATCCGCGCCGGATCGGCGACACATAAGATTGGCGGCCTTCGAAGCAAATATAGCGCAGGGTGTTATCCAAGTCGTAAGTATCTTGTCGATAACCGTCCCGCATATATTCGAATCCGTAAAAGTCGATGACCGTTCCTTCAGCCGCCTCCAGTTCAAAAGCAATATAACCAGATAATTCAGTGCCAAAGTCGATGATTAACTCCGTGTCGGCACCCTCATATCGTGGAATAACTGCAGGCTCAGGATTGGAAGTAACGGCATGCTGCACGCTGTACGGTATAGGCAGTGACATTTTATTATTTTTCCAAATACAAGCTACGAATACATTATCTCGACTGATCAGTGCATTGGAAATCGGCTTAACCCACTGCAAACACTTCTTTAGATCCGCTGCTGCCGATAAATCCTGTAGATGCAAGTAAGTTTCGTTGTTTAGAGATAATGGACGCACGGGTTGATGATCGATTATTTCATTGAGGTCGAAGGGTCCAATACTTATAAAAGGTGAATCATCTATTCCGGCTTCATCAATCGGAGAAATCAACTCAAAAGATGCACCGCTATCTATACCGAGCTGCAAGTTCCTTCCATGGTCAGACTCGTTGGTGACATCAAGCAATAGGAAGTTATCTCCTGGCTGCAGCTCGATATCGATATATTTTTCCGGGGCTGTTCCCGTAAAGGAAGCCTTGTCGATTCGGATGCCGTTTATGCTTATAGAAGGGAGATGGGAGGTCGCATTCGGAAAACCCAATGTCGCGATTGTGGTAGTCTTCACGCGAATGATTGTAGCTATATAACCGATGTAACCAATTGGATTGCAATGGTTTATGCTGTCAGCGTCCATTTGATTGCGAACATCAATACTGGTGGTCCAACTGATCGGATTAACTTTATGCAGCGCCTCCACCCTTGCGGGATATACGGCTTCTTCGGAAAGCAGTGGAATGTCCCGCGCTTTAAGCTCAGTCCACGGTTCAGTTCCAGCTTCTCCAATGATTCTCGCGGCAGGCCATGCCGAATCGTCATACGAAGGATCCCACCAGGATGAATCCCACAATCGCGCATCGATTCGTTCAGCGAATGCTTGCTGACAAGACATACGCGGCGAACGGGAGTCCTGGCCGAGATAGCGGGAGGTTTTCCAAGTAGAATCTGTTGCTATGGTTTGCAGTACTTTATTGCCCTCATACCATTCTAGCTGTGTAATCAGTCCTCCCCGCCCCCGCAAATAGTAGAAGGTAGAGACCCCAAAATGCATGACGAGCACGGCGATCGTATTTTCCTGCCCAGATTTGATCAAATAACCGATATCGTAAGTATCATAGGATTGCTCAGACGTCCAAGAACGCGCGGGTCCGCGTCCCACCCATTCCCCATTGACATAAAGCACGTACCGGGAGTCGGCCGTAATGCTCAGACGGACTCCCTTATGACTTCCCTCAGCAGCATAAAATGTCTTACGGAAGCACCACCATTCGTTACGAGGGCTCGCTTCCCCATCGTTCCAAATCCAGTGCGCTCGCCATCGCACATTCATATCCATCTATGACTTCATTCCTCTCTGCGCAAATGTTAAGAAACTTTAGAGTCAGCCTTTCACACTACCTCGGTATGGACCTGAACGAACAGCCAGTTCTTCCGTGAATTTTCTAGAATGTACGTGCGAATATCAGTGGTTTTCATGCAACGATAACCGCCTGTTTGGTTTAGCTGTAACGTAACATGCGCGTTTTATATGCACAAGATGTCTAACTTGTATACATTAGATTATGATTTTCTAAACAAACTCAACATGCTTCACGATCAAGTCTACGGTTAGCGCCGAATCACTGCCCGCCAATGCATCCCTGATCAATCAATGCTCTTCCATGCTGCCCCACAGACGCTTCTTGTTCCTAATGAATGTCGTTCTAACTGCCATCAAGAATTTGTCTTGAATGCGGGACATGACGTCTGAAGACTAGAGTTAGCGATCTGTTGGAGCTTATCGCATCACTGGAATTATTCGCTGTAAACAGCATTTGGATTTCGTTGCAGCATGAAGATCTCATTGCGTATTCGAATAACAAGGAAGAAGCTTTTTGCCATACAAAGCAAGCCAGACAGAACCGCGGAGCGGATGTGCCTGGCTTGCTTATTTTCTAGGCGCTTAGGAGGCAGCCAACAAAATCGACACGCGGTCGAGGGCTGCCGTCCTCTTTACAACTTGAAGAGCCGTGGAAATTGGAAAACCTATCTTCAATCTGCGTCAGCATATCATGGTAAACAGAAGACGTAAAAGGGTCCCTGGTCGCTTTGAACGACAAGCCCGATCACGTCTTTTCGTGCTTCAAATGCTTAACGGAACGTTTCAAGAATGTTTATTTATCTATGAAATGTAAATAATCTAACATTTTTTTCAAAATGACCGCCACCTCGGCACGCGTCACCTTCGCTTTCGGCTTAAAGTCTTCCGACTTGTTCGCCAAGTATATACCTGCGTCGATGTTTTGAAGGATTGCCGTCTTCGCCCATCCGGATATTCGGTTCCCGTCCGCGAATGGAGCCGTCTGTTTCGCAATCAATTCGGTCAAATTTATTTTTTTGCCGGCGAACGAAATCCCCCTGGAAACCATAACCGCCATCTCTTCGCGCGTGATCGTCGCGTTCGGATCGAAGAGTGTGCTGCTCTTGCCGTTAATAATGCCAGCCTTGACGGCTGCGTTAACGGAAGGAGCAAACCAATGCGTATCCTTCACATCGGTAAACTTAGATACGCTAATTGTTGCATCAAGTCCCAACGCTCTTGTAAGCAATGCGGCAAACTCCGCGCGGGTAATCGACTTATCCGGCGAGAACGTCGTAGCACTCGTGCCTTTAATCATCAGTGCGGACGCGAGCGTTTCGATTTCACTCTTTGCCGTATGGTTCTGAATATCCGTGAACGTAACTTTCCTCGCCTCCACGACTCCGTACAAGCTGGCGTGCGGAGCGGAGATGACAATTGTTGTTTTTCCGTTCTCTACTTTAAGCGTAGCAGGAATAAACTGAGCTTCACCGGTTTTCGGATCGATGATGACCGCTAACAATCGCTTGTTGCCGTCCGTTTCAGAAACGACGATCGATCTCGGAACATAGGTGCTTCCGAAATCGGTAATTTCAACCGACTTCCCGCCCGCTTCGGCGAATACTTTAAAGTCGACGATGCTTATGAACGTTAAACCCTGCGATGCTCCATGGTTTCTGATCATTTGCTCCTCGGCTTTCGAAGGGGCGGATAGGGATATCCTGAGCGTAACCTTGTCGATGCTTTCGCCCGTTTTCCACGCCAAGTCACCGAAATTAAGAGCTTTTAAAGGCAAGTCAAAGCTGGTATGCTCCGTCTGAATGGAAATGATGGCGTCATTGTGCTTTTGGGATGCTTTCACCAACGTTCCTGCAGGCAATTCGACGCTCGTCTTATCGGCGGACTTGTTGGCCTTCAAGATAATCGTCTTCGAACCGGAATCGGCATCGTCCATCGCGTTAAATGCTTTCTCCAGATCCAAGGATTCCACCGTGATCGTCATGTTCTTCGTGCCGTCTTGCGAAAGTACAGTTTTGATATTGTTCTCGTTCGGGCTCAGATGCACACCCTCGTCGTCGATAAATAGTCCAGGCACATCTTCTTTCGGCAATGTCGGTGGTATAATCGGCGGAACACCACCGCCACCTCCTCCTCCAGATGGGGGATTCGTTTGCGCCGTACTTTGCGTTACAAGGAAAGTGTCACTGACCGTATGACGATTGCCATCGTTCGCCGTAACCCGGATTGCCGCCGTTCCTATCGCCATCGTCTTCACCCTTAACGTATTGCCGACGACTTTGACCGAAGCGACCTGCCTTGAGTTCGAGCTAGCGGAAAATCTTAACGGATCACCGTCCGGATCTGTGAATACACCTGATAATGGAATAATTATTTCTTGGCCTATACTCGCTGCATTCTGATTTGCGATCGGATTGGAGACGGCCGAAGCTTGGTTTGGCGGTTTAACCGTAACCGCAAACAAGGCAGTCGTCGTATGTCCATGACCGTCGTCTGCTATCAAAGTGACGATTGCCGTGCCAACCGACACAGGATGAATGCGCACCTCTTTATCGACAACGTTCACGATGGCTTTGTCCGAAGCGTCCGATTCCACCGTAATAGTTAAAGCATCACCGTCCGGATCCTTAAACGCGTCCGCTAGCGGAACGTTCAAGTCGCTGCCGACGTACGCGATTTGCCCAGCAACGCTCTTAAAAACCTTTGGAGCCTGATTAGGCGGAGGAGAGATGGTCACGTAAAAGCGATCTTGCACGTAATGCCCCCATCCGTCATGTGCATTTACTAAGATTTCGACTCTGCCAGCTGCAATAGGATGAATGACAAGGGGATCACCCATTTGCGAGACTGTAGCTAGTCTCGTATCTCCTGAGTAGGTCTCATATACGAAAGTATCGTTAATATCCTGATCCTCGAAAGTACCACTCAAAGGCACGACGATGTCTGCTCCACCGGCGATCGCGGTTCGGTCTGCGATCTCTTCTTTAAGCGTAGGCGCATGCTTACCCGCTGACAAAGTATAGGTCGCCAAAGCGATCGAGTCTCCTGCATCTTTCCCGCCGGTTGTGACCAGCTTGAATTTGTAGAGCCTATCCGGCGACAATCCGGTAATGGTCGCGTTCGTACTGCTGCCGTCAAGCGCAGCTGACGTCGCCGATGGACTCCAAGTTACTTCTTCGTCCGTGGATTGGAAGAGTTGAAATTGCGTCGCGTCGCTTAGGCTCGGCCATTCGAACGAAGCTGTTGTCTCTGTAATATCCGTCATCCTTAATGCCGATTTCATATCGATTACCATGTCGTTCTTGTAGTAATTGGCTACCTGATACTCATAACTGTTATGGAATGCACTATCCATGAATCGAATCGAGAAGTCTCTTACGTCATCGCGATTCGTATGATGGACGGCTTCTCCCAAAAACCATAGCTTCAACTTTTGGCCTACGAGCATGGAATGCGGAACTAATCCTTCTGGAACGGGCGATACGATCGCTTTACCCGTTTGTAAGAAGTCTTCTCCATCCACTCCCTGAAACGTATCGTTATGAAGCTCAATTTCTACCTCGCTCGCGATTTGCCCAATATCCACATTTACTTCATAGAAGTTCCATTCGGGATGAACCCAATTCGCCCACTTATAGGTCAAATACGGGGCAGAATCATAGACGTATACATTCCATTCGACGCTCGTTCCCCCGGAATTGACTTTATAAAGGCCAGTTTGATCGGAATAATCCGAATCAACCGCCGTTAGCGTGGCGCCGGAAGTAACCGTGATGGTAGGATTAAACGTTTCAGGCGAAGACGCATTTACGTAAATTTCGTTCGAATTCGCTTCGATCCACACCGATGCGACGCCGTTAGCCTGCAAAGACGTAATCTCATGCCTTGACCCATATGGCAATCCAACGGCAGTCCATGCGTCTTTTACCTTTTGCACGATTCCTTGCGTTCCGCTATGCTCGGAGGCGTAATCTTCTGCTGCCGACACGAAAGCGTCTCTCGCGTCTTCGAAGTTCGAATTTGGCATCAGTCGGTTCGTCAGCACGTCATAACTTAGTTGACCTAAAATATCTTTGCCGTTCAGTCCGATCGTATCGATGCCCGTCGCGGTCAAGTATGCCGCATGGTTGGGAATTCCGCTATTGATATGGACTCCGCCTTCGTCGATTTCCCGATTAACGTACTTGAAATCGTTCATCGTCGCAGGTTGATTGAAACGTCTCGGGTCCGCCATATCCCTGAAGATGGATCCCGTATCTTCTCCGATTGTCCAATTGTTCGGGGTTTGTTCGAAATTCATCTCGATCAACGAGCCGAAAATGTCCGAGAACGATTCGTTTAGCGCACCCGATTGATGCCGATACTCTAAATCCGATGAATATTGCGTAATACCATGCACCATCTCGTGGCCAATGACATCCAAAGAACACGAGTAACAGCTGCCGTCTCCATAGATCATCATGGCTCCGTTCCAAAAAGCGTTATCGTAAACATCCGGAGTTCCGTCATCATTCGCATCTTCCGTATAATGTACGAGAGAGAGAATATCCATTCCATTTCCGTCTATGCTATTGCGATTAAATTTCTTCTGAAAATATTCGTATACGACCCCGCTGTAGAAATGGGCATTGACTTCGTCTTCATCGATGAAGGAAACGTCCTTACCCGGCACCGTTACCGGCGGTCCCCAATCCCCCGCGTCGAAGGTGACGATTTCTCCCGTTTTCGTGTCGTTCTTGTACATATCCCGAGCTCGATCTTCCAGCATATAAATATCGTTTTCTGAATCCGCGTCGTTCAGATCATCAAGAACGACGTTCAATCGTCGTTCCGTATCATTCTGGCCGACTCCCGTTATCAATGCGGGCGCGGCATTTTCGGCCATCCGGTCATACTTGTCTATAATTTCCCCGTTATTCGCGTCAACGTATGCGATCCAATCGCCGGCCGCTGGCTCGAGATAACTCAATTCGGTTTCGTATGCCAAATAGCTTCTACCGTGAAAAGGATAGATCATCAATGTCGAGGCAGGCGGGTTCGTCAGTTGTTTGCCATCGATGACATTTTTCGATTGGATTTCGAATCCGAGCGTTTCCTCCAAATGCCTTCTCAATGCAGTTATCGCATCTTGAGAGGAAAGCTTCGGAGTCAATGTTTTGGGTATTGCCGGTACTGGGGATGCTGCAAGCTGGTTGCGAATTTCCGTCACTCTTTTAGATTTGTTAAGATGAACCCTTATGTATTTGCCATATACGGGAATTCCGCCTTCTTGAAGCTGGTACAAGTAGTGCGTCCGTCCGGCGGGATCAACCGTTTTCTGCTTTAGCGTCAATTGGTTAGCCGGGTCTGAAACTCCGATCGTCTTTTTGTTAGAGGTCAGAAATTGGAGTACGGATTGATCGTTTCCCAGAGGAGCCGATAACTCCCCTTTGATGCTTGATTGAACTTGATTGCCCTCAATAAAATTTTGTGCCGATTGCGCATCGCTAGCTGCTGCTAACTCTCCGCCGCACAAACCGAGTGCCAATTGCAATACCATAAATAAACGTAATGATTTCTTGCCGATGTCCCTCGAACGATTCAAGAATGAGTCCCCCATAAAATAGAATAATTGAAATAGCAAGAAGAAAATCTCGCTTTAATAATGATATTTCATATTTTCTCATATATTGGTTATTGATGGAATAGTCTATCACATAATAATCCAATTTAGATTACAGCTCCACTGTCCTCCGCGCTATTTTAGTTGCGTATACAAGCATAATTCCAAATTATTGAGGTTGAAGTTATTTATTTTGAATGCCACGGAGACTTCTATCTTGCTCCCCGATTCTTTCCACACAAAAACCCGACCGCAAGAGGTCGGGTTTTTGTGTGGTGGAGGCGAACCGTGGCTATTCAAAACCACAATTCGCCGCCGCATTTTGCTCAAGAGTTTCGGAAAAGTCGCTTAATCATCGTCCCGAGTGACGATAAGAAATCTCCACTAACCTCAGAGTGATTCTAGCTATTATAGCTATTACTTCGACCCGAGAACTTTCACCGTACACATCGCTTTTATTCTTCCATCCATTGTGGAAACCGTAATTGTCGTGATTCCAGGTGATTGGGGAGTAATAATACCATCTTGATTGACATAGGCAATCGATGAATGACTACTTTTCCAAATTAGCTGTTGGAGCGGTGCGTCCGCAGGCTCTTTGTTGACGATTAATCGCGTCGGCTCCTGCGTGGATTTTAGAACAAGATAGTTACTGCTTAATGTGAGCTGCTGTATCGCTTTCGCAAAATGAATGGTGCCGTCTGTAACTACTATTTTATAACGAATCGTAACAGATCCAGTTTGAAGATCGGAAGCAGTAATTTCAATGGGATAGATGCCAGTTGAGTTTCCGTCAAAATAATAAACCCCATCTTGGATATACCCTGCACTGACTTTATATTGAATCGCATCTCCATCAGGATCTTGGAAATAATCGGCGAGTTGAAGTTGAAACTGTTGATACATGAGCACGCTTTGATCCCCTGGTGATTTAACAATAACTGGTTTATGATTAGGTCTCGTGCTGTCATTTATAAACCTGCCGGATTTCAAGGTTACGTTTTGACGATATTGCTTAAGAGGGTACACATCATTTACATTCTTTAACGTCATTACATATTGTCCGTCAGGTAAAACCTTCGAAAACTGAAACTTATTATTCCCGTCGACCGTTGTGCTGTACTGTGTGCCCGTCTTCGTGTTTGTTAACACCACCGTTGTCAAAAACTCATGCAGCTTTGGCAGCGGCAAGGACTCCACCGGCAAAGCCTGCTGCGGTGCTTTCGCTGCCACTGTTGAATACGTATCATTCATTGGATTCATGAATTCCCTCTCATTTAGCACAAGAACGTTTCCATAAGTATCTGTAATCCGGACCTCACCGGCGGCTCGAAGAGAATAGTCCAATATCGTTTGGGCGGATAACGACCCGCCGTACTTGATATCGATCTTCGGTGTCTGCTCAGACAAATACTGATCACGGAAAAACATAACATTTTTCATATCCGCACCAGATTTGACCGTTTTCCACAACCTGAAACGATACATTCCATTCCTCATGAATGTCTGATTACTTCCTTCCGACAGGAGCGTGCCTGACGTAAGCACGAATTCATTGCCTTTCAGAAAAATATCCATTGTTGCATGATTATCGCTATTCAACGAGTTCGTTATCCCTTTTTCTCCAACCACATTCACAACAGAAGCTTCATCATCCTCTAAGCTCACGTTCGTAAGGCCTGTTCCCGCCAAAGTATATGCCGAGAAAAAATTATATCCACCGAATTGAATTTTATGTTTCCCCTCATCCACATACAGTACCGCATCTTCCTTTAGTCTAAATTCTTTGATATAAGGCCCTTGAATATAGACGCCATGAACGGATGGAATAATACTGGCCGCATAAACGCCGCCAGCGGTATCGTTCATTCGCTCCGAGCTTTCAGGATAATCAAAAGTCACTTTCTGCAGCTTCTCTGGTTTGAATATCTTAGTTCCGGTGGAAGCAATCTCTCGTATATAGACAGGAAAATCCTTTTCGCTTGCATTCACCGCGACAGCTAGGATGTAATCATATTTCTTTAGCAGCACTCTTAGATCCAAATTCGTTCGTGCTTTTCCGTCTCCTTTGGCATAAACCCATTCAAAATTTTCATTTGATTTCCCTTTAATACCAAAGAGTTGAATATTGAAAAATTTCATAGGCTCCCCGTGGATATCCAAAGCCTCGAAGCTGGTGTTATACTGGATAACCTGAACCGGAATCGTAGCGGATTTCATATGACTACCCGCTCCAACCTGTACATTTAGTTGATAGGTTCCAGGCGATATTCCGACGAGATTCACGATATCGGATTGAAACCCGTTTGATTTGACGATCCGGTTGACAACCACCTTATTATTGAGCGAAATTACCAGTTTGTCATTCACATGATCGTTAATGATCGTTTTAACGGTTAACGCTTCATTTTGTTTGGAGTTCTCATTCGGACTGATCAGTTTGAACTCTTCATTAACGTTTTTAAAGCGTGCAAGATTGACCACGCCTTCCCCGAAAGCGTCATCCCTTCCTGCCAGTCCTAGGTCATCTGTATTTTGCTTGAGTAAAAATTCGATTTCTTGCAGGCTGCGTTTTGGATTGTCCAACAGGAGTAAAGAGGCTGAGGCGCTCACGAAAGGCGCAGCCATGGAAGTGCCGCTCAGCTTCCCTTTTCGATTACCCGGCAGAGTGCTCTCAATGTCTTCACCAGGAGCTGTTAAATCCACTGATTCCCCGTAGTTGGAGAAACTCGCCAAATCATCCGATTGGTTAAGTGCCGACACAACGATAATTTCCTCTTTGCTTGCAGGGAAGTAGTCCTTTGTATCATTGCTGTCATTGCCGGCTGCTCCGACGACCAAGACACCCTTCTTCAATGCATAATCAATTGCCTCATCCATATAGGGGGAATATCCAGGCCCGCCCAGACTGAGATTGATGATGTTTGCTCCATGATCAGCCGCATAAATAATGCCTTTCGCGATATCAGAATCCAATCCTGACCCATCAGGCCCGCTGCCTAAAACCCGGATAGGCATAATCCTAACGTTATCAGGTGTGGATTGGACAATTATCCCTGCGACATGAGTGCCATGATAACTCCATAAACTTTCCATGGGATCCGAATCGTTATCCACAAAATCATACCCCGGCAGCACTCTGTCTTTTAGAAACAGATGATTATAATCAACCCCGGTATCCACCACCGCAATAACAATTCTTGTATCGCTGCTTGATTGAAGTTGATGCGCAAACTGCCGCATTCCGTTACGTTCTATTCCCCATGAAGTAATTTTCGAAACGTCTTCGTCCGCTGCATACCTCAAGTGATCTACTTGGACAAAGACCAGTTCATTGGCGTCTCTGTAGCCTTTGATCGTCTGGGATAAAAGCATGGTATCCAGTTGATGAACAGGAAACGACTGATTCCAATTTAATTGCCCTGGTGAGGAAGGGGCCTTATCATAAAATTGCTGAAACTTGTTATACGCTATGCTTTCATATGTATAATCCTGATCACCTTTATTTTTATACTTCAATACTACTCGCTGTTCCTGAGTATTTCTTTGCTCATCCTTCGCATAAACTTGGTTGCCACTTTTTACGCCATAGAAAGGAATAACTATTAAACCAATGATTGCAGTAAATATTAAGAAGACTTTTTTGTACACCTTACGATTCATTGAGGCTCTCCTAATTAACATATTTTAGAACATTGTATTTACAAGATTATAGCAAAACCACGGTATTATAGAGCAGGTAAAGCGTATACGTTCTACGATGCTAACTCCAAAACTTTCTATTATTAGGATAAATGTACATCTAGGAAGTTGCAATAGCTATGCAGAAAAGCTGATTGTCCGCAAAGATCAGGTAAAGATGATCATCTCTAGCACTTTTCGAGTTTTTTAATCGCTTTTCAGCGCCTGCAAAAGGTTGTCTGAAGCAACTCATCGACTTGATTGAGGATGTTGCTAAGAAAGCCAACAAGAAGATCACAGCACTCATTCAAACACAACTCCACCAATGGATTGCTGGTTTGCCCAGCTATATCAAGGGTTATCTGCCTATTTTAGGCTGCGAAAGTTGAGTACTCAAGAATTAAAAAAAGATTTCACTTCACAAAAGGATAATTGTATAATTGTTATAACAGTTGAATATTATAATTAAGATGGGAAATAGGATGGGTAAGGTGATTGAAATGGAGCGAAAAGTCACAAAGTTCGGTAATAGTTTAGGTATAACGATGACAGATGCACTAAAACAAATAGGTCTTGAATTGGGAGATACCGTTCAAATCGATGTAAATCAGACTAGCGGAGAAATC
Organism: Paenibacillus baekrokdamisoli; assembly: GCF_003945345.1. Taxonomy (GTDB): domain Bacteria; phylum Bacillota; class Bacilli; order Paenibacillales; family Paenibacillaceae; genus Paenibacillus_Z; species Paenibacillus_Z baekrokdamisoli. Next base: position 4,925,164 of record NZ_AP019308.1, read on the forward strand.
GTGATCAAAAAAGCAAACAAGGTCACACTACCTGCTGGAATAAGTGGTGACTTCATGGAAAGTCTAGCCGAAGTTATTAGTGAATATGATCAAACCTTAAGAGGATTAAAGGATAGATGACTGAGTCCCGTTATTTAACTTCCCAGGAAGTCATAGCCATTAACGTCGCAATGATACAGAGGTATAGCGTCGGGGAACATATTGGCGTAAAAAGCCCAGGTCTGCTCGAGTCTGCAGTATTTCGCTCACAATCATCAGCATTCGGTGAGGATGCCTACCCTTCTGTTTATGAAAAAGCCGCGGCTTTGTTTGAATCTCTCGGTCAAAACCATCCCTTTCAAAATGCAAATAAACGTACTGCTTTTACTGCTCTTGTAATTTTCTTACGGTATAATGGTTTGAGTTTTGTAATGGACACCAAGGCAGCGGAAGATTTCACAGTAGATATGGTCAATCATATTTACACCTTTAACGAGTTGGTAAGCATTATTGGCCAACATTCCGTCAGTCATAATAAGTCAGACAAAAAGAGCACCTAGCAAGGTGCTCTTTCTCATGAGTTGGTGGAGGTGAACCGTGGCTGTGTAAAACAACAATTCGATGGAAGTATGTCAGTTATCAGCCTCCAGCATTCAACGACGCCTCAACTTATGCAAGCTTATTTAATTGGCTTTGTACTAGTGTCACAGGGTATATGAACCCCTATGAAACGTCAAATGTTAATTTTGAAAAGAAGGTTCATCCTCTAATCATTTCTGGGGTCACTCATCACTTAATAGGTTACATCCATCCTTTTCCTGATGGTAATGGAAGAACTGCCCGAGCATTTTCTACCTTGGTTGGTTTAATACACAATGACCTTGCCACGATTAAGGATGCATTTAGTGTAGAAGAATTCTTCGATAAAAGAATAGAGGATTATTATGATACGCTGATGGCTGCAACTCAAGGCAACCTAAAACCATTCATTGTTTTTTATCTTGAGTGCGTTAACGCATCGCTTACTAAGGTTCTCAAAGAGCTGCAGCGTTACGATAGAATAAAACATATTCGTGAACTACTGGGTAGAGGGCATGCAAAAACAATGTTTGAATTGATTTGTAGAATGGATGACGGAGAGAGATTTCATAGACAATTGTTTGATGATACTCTAGAAGCTTCACCCTCAAGTATTGCCAAAAATATTGCAAAACTAAGAGATCTAAGCGTCATCAAACCGGGAGACGGACGTGGAGAATATATTGTTTGTATTGTGGATTAGCCTATACGAATGATTAAAGACTATAACAGTATTAAAAAGCACTGTTCCTCTAAACATTTGGGGACACAGTGCTCTTATTGTTGGCTCTAAGCCATAACCAGTGATTGCCATCACGAAACAAAAGCGAAGCGGACGGAATCGTTCTGAAGAAGCGATAGCGTTCGCCTTTGTCTCCTTATTTCTACCCCTAAGGGATAGAATCAAGAAATAGGGAGACAACAGCGATCGTAAGAATGATCCGTCCGCAAAGCGCGCTCTCAACGCACTATGCTTCGAGTTTACCTGCTATCCTACCCCTAAGCAGCAAATAAACAAAATAGGGCGCACCGATTAGCGATGTAATAATGCCTACAGGGATTTCTATCGGGGGCATCACAATACGTCCCACTGTATCGGCAAGAACAACTAAAACTGCCCCAAGCAAAGCTGAAGTCGGTAAGGTCAGACGGAAATCAGAGCCCACTAAAAGGCGTGCGAGATGAGGAATTACCAGACCGATAAAACCGATGTTGCCCGCAACTGCTACCGCGCTCCCAGCTAATGCGACCGAGATAATAATCATGAGCAGCCTCACTTGATTAATTCTTGAACCCAACCCCAGTACCATCTCTTCGCTTAATAAAAGTACATTTAACTGGCGGTAACTGAGCAGCGCCAATATTGTACCTATAACTGTCCAAGGCCACAATAGCCCCACATGTTCCCAAGTGCGTGCATATAAGCTGCCTTTGAGCCAAACGAGTGCTTGTGCCGCAGACGGCGCGTATTTGACAATAAATAACGTGATAAGGGCCTGCAAGCCGCTGCTTACAGCCACTCCGCATAGTGCAAGGCGGTCAGGTCTAATTCCTTTTTTGTAAGCTAATAAAAAAACAAGCAGACCTGCGCATATAGCTCCGCCAAACGCAAAGAATGGAAGCATGCTTTGTGAGAAACCAGGAATCGCTAGAATGAGGATGACCGTGGCTAATCCACCTCCGGCTGTTATCCCAATTACATCGGGCGCGGCAAGCGGGTTTCTTGTAACACCTTGCAGCATCGCTCCAGCTATCGCCATATTAATACCAATACATATTGCAATAATCAAGCGGGGCAGCCGATAGTCAAAAATAATACCATCACGCTGAGTAATCTCTTCCAATAACTGAGCAAAGGGAATGTTTACTGCCCCAAGACGCAAACTGAGCACGATAGCAATCAACAGGAGCAGACATCCGATAAGTATAGTCCATCTAAACCGACGAATATTCAGTTCATTCATCTAACCGTCCCCCATTTTTCGCCGCATCAGATAAAGAAAGAATGGGGTTCCCAGAAGAGCTGTAATAATACCAACGGGAATATCCGATGGGTACAAGAGCCATTGTCCGCTTATATCAGCAGCAAGAAGCAGATTCGCCCCTGCTAATGCTGATAAAGGAAACACAATACGATAGTCCGTTCCAACCAACGACCTCATCATATGCGGAACCATTAATCCTACGAATCCGATCGGTCCTGCTAGAGCAACCGCTCCGCCGACAATGAAAATAAGAATGAAAAAGGCGAATCTGCGGAGCCTCACCACATTTTGCCCTAATCCCATAGCAATTTCTTCACCTAGAGAAAAGATATTAAACGATCCTGCAAAGAATAAGATAAGCAGCGTACCCGGAACGACACAGAGTAGACTTAGCTTCACATCCATCCAATTCGCTCCTGACAGCTTCCCCGCCATCCAGTAGAGGATATCTGATAAATTATCCTCCTGGAGAATCAGCAATCCTGTCGTTAAAGAGCCCATGAATAAAGCGATAGAAACACCCGCCAGCAGCAGACGTGTTCCCGTAAAAGCTCCACGCTGAGACAGTATTAAGACAAGGCTTCCTCCAACTGCGGCACCAACAAAGCCAGCAATGAGAATGGTGACCGTTACACCCTTCAGTCCGAACAAAACCAAGGATAAAACAACAAAAAAGCATGCCCCTTGATTAATGCCAATGATCTCCGGATCAGATAGCGGATTCCTTGTAATACCTTGCAGCAGACATCCTGCTACAGCTAGTCCAGCACCGAGAATAATAGCCAGCACAACTCGCGGAAGCCTAACTTCCCAGACCTTATAAGATAATAAATTCGACTCATCCAAGTTCCACAAGTCCGAGAAATTGCTCCAGTTTAGTCCTTTCACACCAGAAAATGTACCCACACTTCCTAAAATAATGACGAGTATAAGCATTCCTACGAACAGATAGGGAGCAGACTTGGTCTGCCCCCGCATGCCCGATTGCAGTTGATTCACCGCTCTACCTCCGGGGTATATTATTATTACCGCCTGCCATTGTTTTCAAAGCTTGGTCAATAATGAGCTCTGCCGCACGTGGTCCGCGACCTTTAGACCAGAGATCCCGGCTCACTGTAATCGCCTTGTTCTCTTTAACAGCCTGCAAATTTTTATAAATCGGATTGTTCAGCCATTTCTCAGGCTCTCCATAAAGAAACAGATATTCAGGGTTATACTCACCTAGTCGCTCCAAACTAAGCTTGGCGATATCGGTCTTGCTTTCAGCAGCTGTATTATCCTTTGAACCATCAAATAAATAATTAACGCCAATCCCGCTAAGCAATGAACCGACGAAAGAGCTTTTAAGCCAGACGGTCGAATCATCTTCAAAGGCACCAACAACCAAAGCACTCGGAGCTGTCTTCATCTTTTCCTTGCCTTCCTTAATCTTCGCCTCAATGGTTTGAATGACCTTATCCCCTTGTTCCTTTTTACCAACAACATCGGCAAGAAGACCCAAGTTCGCAAGTACCATTTCGTAGTTATTGTCGTCAAAAGCAATGGTAGGTGCAATATCCGAAAGCTGATCCTTGATCATTTCGTGGCGATCCGGGTTCGCTAGGATGAGATCAGGTTTAACAGACTTGAGCACCTCCAGGTTCGGCTGCTTGGCTTGTCCTACATTCGTAATACCTTCTCCATTCACTTGATCCTTGAGATAATCAGGAAACCCCGACTCCCCTATTCCTACTGTGGCAATTGGCTTTATATCAAGAACACTTAGCATATCGATAAATGCATAGTCTAGCGCAACAATTTTTATAGGTGTTCCCTTAATTGTTGTTTCACCCCATACATGCTTGATTGTCTTCACTTGTGAAGAAGTTCCTGCATCTACAGCCGCTGGTGTCTCTCCATTCGAACTTCCTGCATTCGGACTGGCATTTTCTTTATTATTAGCACCACAACCAGCCAATAATAAAAGACCTGCAATCAACAAAATGGATATCACTGATGTTTTTACACGAAACATGGTTTGGACTCCTCCTGAAAGCTTCTCTGTTATTCACGCTCGCAATTAAGATTGAAAATCATTCTCAATTACCCGACTAACAGATTATATACGATCCCTTTCAAATAAACCATGAAGTATCTTGTTCCGTTTTTTGAAGCTTTTTGTTATTCGAACGCTTTATTGGTAGGAGCGAGCAAGCTGATGATATGATCAATCATCAGTTCATGACTTAGAGCTGAATAGTCGATCCAAGGATATGTATCAATTTGATGCCACTGAAAGCTGCGAACAGCCTTTAAGCCCTTCCATTCCGAGCTTGATTGTACCTGCTGCCATAGCTTCTGATCCTTTTTTGGGGATGAACACATAATAAAGATAAAGTCAGCCTCGTACTTAGGCAGCTCTTCGGGTAAAATGGTCTTCCTCCACTTAATTTCCTTCACTTCCTGTGGGGGAGTTATTTGAAGATCTTGATATAATACGCAGCCTATATTGCGATCCATGCCGTAAACCCTTAACTTACCCCCTACAATTCTCAGGATAAGCACTGTTTTCTCGCCGATCTGCGCCCTTATGCTTGCTTTGGCTTGCATCGCCTTCTTGTCGTAGCGGTACAGCCAGCCTTTGGCTTCCTTATGCTTGCCAATAATATTCGCAATCTGCAGAAATCGCTGGCGCCAATCCAGCTCCCAATAGGAAATGACAACCGTCGGGGCAATTAAGGATAAGTCTTTGTTCCTCTCCCCCCATTCACGATCACTAACAATAATGTCAGGCTCGAAACGAATTAGATCGTCTAGGCTATTCACAGAATCATAGGTCACAATGATGCGTGAATCCTTCAATTGATCCTTAAGATGAAAGTTCTCCCAGTCCGATATTCGGACAGATACATGAGGCGTCACCCCAAGGGCCAGCAGATCCCCATTAAAGGTATGCCGCATAATGGCGATTTTTTTGCGACTTATTTTCAAATAATTAGCTGGAGGATGACCCGTTTCTTTCTTGAACATTCGGCTAAAGTAGGATTCCTCTTTGTATCCAACTGCTTGTGCAATATCTTGAAAAGAACGGTTAGAGAGCACGAGCAATTCCTTGGCACGTTCAATTCTCAGCCTAGTGATGTAGGCTGTCGGGCTAACACCCTTAATCTTCTTGAACAAGCGAGAATAGTAACTGGGGCTAAACCCTGCCATCTCAGCCAAAAACTCTAGCGAAATCATTTTCATATAATCAGTCTTCAAATAGTTAAATGTACGTTCCATTCCTTTTACCACATCGTGCTTTTGCTCCAAAATCTCCTTCATGATCATATAGATAAATTCCATGAACAAGCTAGTTTGCCGATATTGCCGCAGATCGTCCTGTTCTCTAGCACTCTCATACAATTGTTCGAACAAACGGAGCACCTGTGAATGATTGTCGATATAAACCTCTCCCTCAATGGGAAAAGCAATTCCTTCTTCTTTATACAACTGCCACTTTCCGTTCGTTTGATATCGGCTCTTATAGGAATAGGATATCTTATAAAACTCCATTGGTTCTAGCGCATTCGACGTAACCTGAACTTTTTTCCCTTTCTGGAGAAAGAACGTTTTTCCAGCCTCAACAAGGTGGACTTCACCATTAATCTCTATGCTGCCCTTACCCTTGCTGACGAATATAATCTGATAGGTGGATACAAAATGCGAGTCCAGCTGCGTTTGGTCCGCACAAAGAGTATGCTCCACATGATAGATATGATAAATCATCTCATTTAACTGTTTAACTATTGTCATTTCCTAATCCTCCGCAGGCCGTTCAATTATCGATGGTGTTCCTGAGTATTATTATAACCATTCCCTGTGCCGATTTCTTATTGGAATCCATTGTATCCAATCAAAGTCTTACTGGGCTTGAGCTTTTGTGGCATGAAAAAAGAGTTCCTACCCCATCTCGAAGTGTTTAGTATCGCTACTTCACACGCAGAGATGGTTGGAACTCCAAAGGGAAACTGAATCATCCACCTATCTTGCCCACGGTTTCTGGGGATTATCTCGTCATCTTTCTGCTAGTTTTTTGTATCTCTCATATTTACTTCCCCACTCTTCCTTGCTTTGCGGTTCGTACGTAAGCGGCGAGAACGAATTTTTCACAACTTGCCTAAGTTCATTCAAATTCAATATTTCACCGTGCGCCATCGCCTGAACCAGCAGATTGCCCATCACTGTCGCCTCCACCGGCCCGGCTACGACCGGTTTTCCTACAGCATTCGCGGTCAGTTGGCAAAGCAAGTGATTATTGACACCACCGCCCAACATATGGATGATCTCTATTTTGTTCGGGAGCAGCAGTTCCAGTTCTTCTATGGTTTTCCTGTATTTTAGAGCCATGCTTTCAACCACGCAGCGAATGATTTCCGCCTTGCTTTGTGGAATCGGCTGATTGGTTCTTTGACAAAAAAGGCGGATGGCGTCGGGCATATGGCTCGGAAGAAGAAACAGATTATCGTCGGGATCGATATAACAATTCGAATTGGATATCGTACGAGCGAGATTCTGCATGGACTGATAACTCAAAGGCTCCCCCTCGTTCGCCCATTGCTTTCTGCACTCCTGCAGCAGCCAAAGCCCCATTATATTTTTAAGCACTCTGGTTTTGTTGTCCAAGCTCCCCTCGTTCGTAAATGAAAGCCTTTGGCTTAAAGGACTGTTGATCTGTTTACCGTTTTCAATGCCTACGATGGACCACGTACCGCAGCTGATATACGCATAGCGGCTGAACGATACGGGAATAGCTGCGACGGCCGATGCGGAGTCGTGTGAAGCTGTCAATACAACAGAAACCGGCCGCACATTTATTTCCGCACTTACCTTGTCTTGTAAAGGGGCCAGCACTGTCCCGGGCTGCCTGATTTCGGCGAAAAGGGACTCCGGAAAAGCAAGCCTATCAAGAACCTCCCTGGACCAATCGCCAGTAGTTGCATCCAGCATCCCGCTCGTACTCGCCACGGTATACTCCGTCGCCTTCTCTCCGGTCAAAAAATAATTGATCAAGTCCGGCATGAACAACATGCCGGACGCCTGCTTAAAGAGGGCCGCCTCCTGCGATTTGGTTGCATACAGCTGGAAGATCGTATTATACTGCCAAGGATAGTTACCGGTCATCCGATATAGCTCGTCTTTGGGAAGAAATTGGTAGACTTCTTCCGGGATATTCTCCGTTCTGGGGTCCCGATAATGGTGGGGATTTCCAAGCAGCCGTCCTCCCCAGTCTATAAAGCCGACATCGACTCCCCATGTGTCGATCGCCAGGGAAGATATTTCTGGGCCGCTGTACAGCCCCGCCTTCCCGATGCTTTGCTTGACCTCATGAAACAATCGCAAAAAGTCCCATAAAAAACAATTTCCAAGACTTACGGGCTCGTTCGAAAATCGATAAACCTCGTTCATCGTTAATCTCGATCCGTCAAATGCCCCCAACATCGCCCTGCCACCGCTAGCCCCAAGATCCAAAGCCAGCATATTCAAGCTGCTCACAGTCGGTATACCTCCTATAATGACACGGTTATCGGGTCTGTTCCTTACGCTCGTCCTGTAAGACCTATCTACCTACCTATAGAGTGGTCCGAAGTTCGCACATGCCCGGAAATCGGCCCCTTGCAGGTCGTCCATTCCGAACGCGCTCCATGCCCGTGGACGGTAAACATTGGATTCCCGCACATTGTGCATGCACACCGGGATTCGGAGAATTGATGCGAGCGTGATCAGATCCGCACCGATATGACCGTAGCTGATCGCCCCGTGATTGGAGCCCCAATGATCCATTACCGTGTAAACGTCCTGAAAAGCTCCTTTGCCCGTCAATATCGGAGCAAACCAGGTTGATGGCCAAGTGGGACTCGTCCTCTGATCTAACGTTTCATGCACGTGAACGGGCAGTTCAACCGTATATCCCTCCGCTAGCTGCATAACAGGGCCGAGTCCTTTGACGAGATTAATGCGGGTCATCGTTACCGGCATGCCGCCTTTCGTCACAAAATCGGTGGAGTAACCGCCGCCGCGAAAATATTCCAAATCCGCGGGACGCCATGATGTAGCTTGCAGGCAGGCTTCAACTTCCTCATCGCCGATTTCCCAGAAAGGCTTCATGACCGGTTGGCTGTCCCGCGATTGCTCGCCCGTGCCGTCCAGAGCGGCAGGCCCCGAATTGATCAGGTGCAGCATGCCATCCTTTGCCGGACCCGTCAGCTCGTAACCGGAAATGCGTTTAACCGCTTCCGGACTCCAGAATGTCCGAACGTCCGCGAATATTTGTGCACATTGGGTAAGCAAATAGTTAAAGAGCATCGACACGCCGTTAAGGCTGTCATTCTCTGTCGCGAGAATATAAGGCGCGCGAATGCCGTTCCAATCGAACGAAGAGCAAAGAATCGCCTCCATGAAATCGCCGTTGGGGAAGTGGTCCGTCCATTGTCGCTGACCTTGAAAGCCTCCCACGATCGCATAATGCCCCAGCGCTTCTTCCCCATAGCCTAGCTCTGCCAATTTCGGATTGCCAACCATCAGATCCCGGCCAATCAGTGTCATCTTTACCGCCGTATCCCAATCCCCGTCCTTCTGTAGCTGCGTCCGCTGCCGATCCTGTGGGTTATTGTCCGCGCCTTCCGAGCAGTTCCGCTTCACCCAAGCCATGGCTACCTTGAATTCCTCGGGATCATAAATTTCACGATCCATCCTTCTGACGAATTCGGACATATCCACGTATTCATTGCGCATGCCCAGGTAATCCTGGAAGAAGCTTTCGTCGATTATGGAGCCCGCGATGCCCATAGAAACGGAGCCAAGTGAAAGGTATGCTCTTCCGCGCATAAGAGCTGCGGCCATAGCGGCTCTGGCAAACCGGAGCAGCTTCTCCTCAACGTCAGCGGGAATATCCGTGTCCTTGGCATCCTGTACCTCGCGGCCATAAATACCGAAAGCAGGAATACCTTTCTGATTGTGTCCGGCGATGACGGCGGCCAAATAAACCGCGCCCGGCCTCTCAGTCCCATTAAAGCCCCAAATCGCTTTAGGCATTGTCGGATCGTCGTCCATCGTTTCCGTGCCGTAACACCAACAAGGTGTAACGGTGATGGAAACACCGACGCCTTCTTTGCGGAATTTGTGCGCCGAAGCGGCGGCTTCCACCGCTCCTCCGATGCAGGTGTCGGATATGACGCATTCAATCGACTCCCCATTCGGGTACTTAAGCCGCTCAGACAATAAACTGGCGACTTTCCTCGCCATTTCCATTGTCTGCTCTTCCAGCGATTGTCTGACCCCTTGACGGCCGTCTATCGTGGGACGGATTCCGATCTTCGGAAAGGGCGTTGACCACCTGTGCCATTGTGAACTCATCGATATCCCTCCATTATTTATTACCATCGGTAGTTACCGCTCCGCAAGCCTTCAAGGCCTCGCTAAGCCGTATGCCGTCCCGCGGGATGAAATGGCGCCAATATCGGACCGAATCCTCCATCTTGCGAATGATATCCGTATTCATTTCGCTCGTTCCCGAGAAAATTTCCAATGTCAGAAACAGCTCTTCACATCTTGGAGGCATAAGGCCATCCTCCGGTTTATGATACGATCTGGCGATTGCTTCAAGCACCCGTTCACCAGCTATGATTCCCGTCCGGTTGGCCTCCTGCGTGAAGGGAAGGTGTGCCGATGAGGCCCCAGTCGTTTGCTGCAAATGAACGATCGGAGAATATGCCGCAAGCTCCTCCAGCCACAGATAAGTGTCACCATCGTCCCAGCTGGCAAACAGATGGGGATAACGCTCCATCTCATGACCGATCTGCTCGATATACGCGGCTTCTTTATCGGCCCCTGCTCCCACCATTTCATCGAATAATCGGTAAGCCGTCCGGGGTCCCAACCAGAAAGAGTGAAGCCGTTCGCCGCCCCGGACTTTTGCTACCGCTTCCGATATCGTATCCGGGGTTGGTCGCATGAATTTTCGCTGCCCGCTTTGATGCCCGGTATCCAGGGTCAAATAGAAGGAAGAGCTGGACGCCGCATAAACTTCCCGCAGCAACTTCCTAGCTCCGTCGATCGTCCATGGAATTTGATGCGGCGTATACATTTGCTCGACGCCTGGCGTACGAACTCCAATTGCCCCACAGAACGTCGCGATATCCGCCAATCTTGCGTACAGGTCGCGTTCTGCAGCCTCATACAGCTGCGCGTTTTGCAGCGTGCTATCGGAAAAAGCGTGGCAGTAAAATCCAAGGCCGGCGCCCGTTTCCGCTGCGAGCCTAGCCATCGGCTTTAACCATTCCTCCTGCAGCCGGTCCCGGATTCGCTTGTCTGTGTGGGAAAGACCGAGCGTCGTGTAAGTCCCATGTCCAGAAAAAAAGGTGGCAACCCGCGATCCGGTCCTGTCGCATGCCTGATGCAGCTCATCCTTCCAGGATCGCAAGTACTCCTTTCCCATGTATAGCGGGTCACATTCGTTATCCGCACTCGCTTCGATATTAGTAACGCCCATCCCGCGGATCAGGTCGACCCATTCTGAGGGACGTGTCCACCGTTTAGAAGCAAAACAGTTGTCTACGGATAAATACAGTTTTGGATCAGTCATTGGCGCGCTCCTTCTAAGTAATTACCGGGGACATAAACAATATCGTTCCGGTTTCTTGAACTCAAAATCATTTTATTTCATCAATCACCTAGCGTCTTTGTCCCCAAGAACGATTATTGGTCCAAAATGACGAATTGAAGGGCTTCAGGCTTCAACCCTTCTGGCATATACAGCAAGGAAATGGCTAGGCGCGACCCCCGTTTGCTTCTTAAAGACTTTGCTGAACTGATGCAAGCTAGCGAAACCGACTCTTTCCGCTATGGATGACAACGTCTCATCACCGATTGCAATTAATTTCTTTGCTTCTTCTATACGAACCTGATTTAAATATTTATGAACGGAAATGCCAAGTTGATCTTTAAAAATAAAAGATAGATGGCTTGAAGAAACCCCGCAGTCCCAACTGATTTTGATATTGTCCAGATCCGGAATACAATAGTTGGAATGAATGTAATCGATGCTTTTTTTAATAATGGCCCAGCCCTTGGTAACTATGCCCTTCTCTAACGAATAAATCTTCTGATTTCGCAAAAAAATAATAATCAACTCGATTAGCAATGCCTTCGACAATAACGAATAGTTTGGAGACTTCCCCATGTATTCCCGATACATTTTTAAGAAAGAGCAATTTACATTCTTTTGATCCACATAAGGCAATCGTGAAACCGGCGAGAAGCCTGAAAAATACATCTCCTCCGGATACACTTCATTTTGGCCGTCTTTCGAAATGCCGACATTGTCCCAGAAGGTCCTTTCTTTCCTGAAATACAGGTCGAAATGGGCAATATATTGGATAAGTGGTCTTGCTGAAGTGACGTTGATAAGATGATTGACGAATGGCGGGACAAGAATGAGATCTCCTTTTGAAACGGGATAAGTAATCCCGTTGATGCTGAATTCAGCCTCCCCATCTTCTATATAGGTAAGGACATTATCGTAGTCGATCCAACTGTTTGAGAAAGCAGACGAGGTGACAATTTTGGCGATTCTTACAAAAGGAGATATATCGTTTAGCCGATCAGCATTCAATCTGATCCCTCCATTTTGTTCAGCATCAATCCTACAAGGATATGATTCTACTTTACTCCCTGGGCCATCTCAGCGAAATTAGGCTACCTCCATAAAACGTGTAATATATCCATGCGTTTTCGTCAAATAAAAAAACACTGCCTTAACAAGCGGCAGTGTTGGGTAGATAGGATCGTTATTTATTTAATACAAGATCAAGCGCGTCCCAGGAAAACCAACCGCCCTTCACTTCGATTCTGATCATATTTTTTCCCTCATGCAGTGTACCTGCGGGAAGATCAAAAACAAGGGTCTTCGGAAAAGCCAGGTGGGCGGGATCGGCTTTCTGGATTCCAAAACCGGGCTGCAGCTTCTGTGTAAAGCTCGTTTCGTTCACATAAACCGCAACCAACGTCTCCTTTTCAGAAGCTTGGTCCGCGGTATGAATGCGCAATTTTCCGGTACTCCTTGCGGATTCGGCCTCTGCCTCAAACGAGAACGCCACCTTCTCTTTAACCAGATAAGATACATTCGCTGGATCGATCCTTCTTCCTTCATGGAAGGCTTCTCTACCTTCATTGACTTCTTCGTTGAGGCTACCGGCATATTCCCGCGTCATGCTGTCTAATCTTCCCATGGAGAGTACAACATCCGGTGAAGGCTCGGAACGTAAGATGTCGGCGTTCCAGCATCGAATCTCCCATCCCGTCTGGCTCAAGGATAAACCTTCCCGCACTGACGACGCGCAGACCTTGATCACTCGCGTTTCACCTGGAGGAATGGAGATGAAGTTATTGTCGATAAAAAGATCGGTGCGGTATTCAAGAACAGAGTGCAGCTCGCAGAACATGGCCGTCATTCCCCCTATATTCGCTACAACGAACGAAAGGCTTTCTTCGCCTCCATGCTCTACGCGTTCTGCAGAGACGAGTTTAATCTCCGTTCTAGTAACAACTCCCCCATTAACGCACGTTGTCACGTAAGGAATGCCGTAATCATGATCTGGCAATCCAGTGTTCAACAGTCCTCTTAAAGGGCCCTTCGCACCTTTCATTCCAAACACATAGGCTCGTTCCGCCAACATCTCTCCCGAGGCATCTCTGAGCGCCAGTTCGACCACAATCGGACCAAGACGGGTAGCCATCGGTGGGAGCAGATTCACCTGGTCCAGGGATACGACTTCATGAGGGCTGATACAGGCAGTTCCCTGTCCTTTGGCGAAAGCCTCGCCTCTTCTGTCCCTCGCCGTCCAACTCCAATTCAATTTCGAAGCAGTTTCGGCCGCATCGCTTACGAGTAGCAATTCTATGTCTTTGCCATCAAACATGTCATAATTCAGTGAATCATACTTCAGTTGCAGAGTGAGCGGAGCAAGCGCCTGCTTAACGAAGTAGTATTTCATGAGCGGTCGACCGTCATAATCGATCATGAAGCTGCCTGCTCCGTTTGGCCATGGCTCGTTGTAATCCCAAGTCGTAAATCCTCCCAGCTTCTCCCCTTTTGCCCGTAACGCATCGATAATATAGCGGACACCTTCCGCTCCGATGAATTGTCCGCCTTTGATCAATGATTCGAGCCCATCCAACTCACCGAACAATTGCTCGATTGTGCCTTTCGCCAGCCACATGTCTTTAGAGAAAACCGCGTTAACTGCATTTTTTCTGATCAGGACAGGATCTTCTTCGTTGATCGGCCACTGTGATGCGGGCGGTATGTCCCTATGCCATACTTCCAGATTTGCTGGTGTCTGACAGCCAACTTCCCCATAGCGCATCATAGGAATGACGCCGAAATTATCCTTGATCTCTACATTGAATTGTTTGTAATGAAGCTCGGGAATGTAATCCCACGGAGCGTGCCTGGAGCCTTGGATCGGGCAGGTTGCCCTAAATAGCCGGTCATCCTCCGCCGACACCGCCTTCTCCTGGACGCGAAGCGCCGTATGATCGCTACCCTGTTTGAAATACCATTCGAGTTCATTGCCTCCCGACCATTCGATAATGGACGGATGGTTCCGAAGCTGCTTCACGATATTGCGGATCGTCTCTTCGAAATGATGCAGAAAAACCGGCTCGTTCTCGGGAACGCAGTTGGCAATCGGAAAATCGACAAGAAGCATAAGCCCAAGCTCATCCGCTGCATCGTAAAGGGAATCGGGAAAGATCACCTGGCCTCCATGCTGACGAAGTGTATTCATGTGGCACGCTTTGGCCATCTGGATAAAATGTCTTCCTCGGTCTCCGATCCTGCCGTACAATAGATCGGGCGCAACTAGATTGGAGCCCATCGTACGGATCGGACGGCCGTTAAGGATTAGCCTAAACGGATTCGGGAAATCTTCCGCGGCTCCCTCGACCTGCTCCCATCGCACATCCCGAACTCCAAACCGGGTTGTTGTCCGGTCGCTGATTCCTGAGTTCGACGCAAGAACCAATTCGCTGGTCAATACATATAAAGGTTGGTCGCCGTAGCCGTTCGGCCACCATAGCTCCGGGTCGGGCAATTCGATCCGTCCCTCAACCATGTTGCTCCCCTTCTTCAACTGGGCTTTGATGTCCGCCGACAGGGATATCCCATTTCCCGAAACATGGAAGATCGCCGCAACCTCCGCATTCTCCGTGCTGTCCACTTCCAACCTGACCACGACGGTCGCCTTGCGGTATTGCTCGCTCAAACGGGTTTGCACTTGAACCCATTCCACTTTGGCCGGTCCCGACGCTTCCAACCTAACGTCCTTCCAGATTCCGAGCGTCCAAATATTCGTACCCCAGTCATAGCTGAAGTTAGCCGGACTTTTCAAGCCCTTCAACACTTGTCGGGTCTTGTTGTTAGCCTCGACAAAAAAATACGGTGTGCCGTCACCGCTCATTTTCCCGTCCGAACCGATTAGATAAGGCAAGATTTCTTCGGGCATCCGGCTGATTTTAACTTCCAGACGGTTTCGTTCCCCGGTTCGGACAACATCCGTCACGTCAAAATCGAACCGTTGAAACATGCCTTCGTGCGTGCCTAGCCTGCTGCCGTTGAGCCAAACCTCGCATGCGTAATCCACACCGTCCAAATACAATTTGATCCGTTTGCCGGTCATGCTCACGGGTGCGTCGAAATCTTTCCGGTACCACCAATCCTGTCGAGCGACCTCCAATAACCGCGGATCTCCTTCGCCGTACCAGAGCGGCTTCAACTTCCTCGCCCGCTCCAGATCGGCCTGTATATTGCCGGGGACTGTGGCGGATATCCACTCTCCCCCGTCTTGGCCGGGAAACGGAAAGCTTTCGTCTCCCGCTTCGTTCTCGCAACGGATTTTCCAATCTTCTCCGTTCAAGGATAAACTCTCCGACAATCGTACTGCACGGGTCTGGTTCATCTTTGTTCCCCCCATTAGATTCTTCTTATTAAACGTCATCCCATCCCGCCGTCGTCACTTTTGATAGATTACCGGGCAAAGATACGGATTCGATAAATCATGAAACAACTTTCCTTCGGTGTTTAACAACTGCTTAGATTTCTCCGTACGCATATGAATGGCGATCGATAGTCTGGGCTCTGTTGAACGATTGCTTCCGCTTCCATGTAGAGTCAAAGGGTGGTGAAAGCTCGCTTGTCCCGGCCTCAATACGGCATTCGCTTCATCCCATACCCTTCCCTCGCGATGAAGCTTCTCTTTTTGCCGTTCAAGATCGTGATCGTTAAAGTTGGCCGTATCCTCAAGAAAGCCCCACCTATGCGATTGTTTGACAAAAGCCATCGGTCCGCTTAGCTCCATCACATCGCTGAGAGCAATCCAGGAAGTGAACACTTCCCCTTCCCAATGGCTCCAGTAGGCATAATCCTGGTGCCAACCGATATTCCCCCGCTCCTCGACATTGCCAGGTTTGTGAATCAATTGGGTCAACCAAACCTGAACCATATTCGCTCCCGTTACGGCTGCCGCCCACTCCCCCAATTTCGCTGAACTGATCATGTTGTAAATGGCTTTATTCGATAGATGGGCATCGTTCACTTTAACCAATTTGGATCCGACGTGTTCCGGCTTATAGCTGCCCCATGACGGAGCGACGCCCAAATCATAGCGGCCTCCCAACACCTCTGATGTCCCATTTCGGGCTTGCTTGACTTCCTCCTCGGAAAAAACATCCGCTCCGATATAATAACCATCCCGTTGATAATGATCTGCCGCTTCCCGCATAAGGGAATGAATCGCCATAAATGTCACCTCTTTCTCATGTGGCAGCGCTTTCATTCCTTGACCCAGAGGCAATTGGCTTGAAGGGTTCGTCTCGAAAGCGCTGTGAATAAAGGATCCTCCTCCAAGCCGACATCTCTTGAAGGAGGATTGTTGCCTGATTCCATAAAAATCCGTCTAATGATTTACTTCCAAATTGTTCGTTATCAATTGTTGGGTTCCCGTGGACAAATTGCTTATTTTGCCGTCAACGTTGTTGAGAAGCATATTCCCCTCAATCATGAGTCCATTGTTCGTGCCAGATGGGATCTGGATGCCATAGGATTGGGTATTCAGGAATCCGTCCGATTCGCCAATTGTGTTCCCTCTGATCATCACATTGGTCGCTGCCGGGACTAAATAAATACCAGCGTGATCGCCGTTTGCAAGGCGTGAATTTCCAGCAATACGGGAGTTAGATACCGTGACGTTCTTCGCGTTCGCGGTAACATAAATGCCTTCTTCGCCATTGTTATATATCCTCGAATCATAAACCCCTAGTCCGTCAACTTGATCGGCGTATATGCCGATCGTCTTGGCGCTGGCCGCCCAACTGTTCGTCAGAACCATAGAAAGCGCCGATTGAAAATCCCATCCAATTCCGCCAAACTGCGTATCTGCCAAACAATTGGTGAAGAATCCATAATTAGGCGGAGGCGTGTTAGGTATCGTGTCTACGAATTTAAAACCCGTTTTTCCGCTTGTCACATTCACGTTCGTGGCATAGATCCCCCCGGTATTGCTGTCGAAGATAGCGCCGATGGAAGTATTGTCGTCGGCGAGGTTGATTTCCAAATTATCAAGATATACATCGCCGATCTGTGCAGTGTAGATAGCGTAATCCACGGGATACGTGAACACGCTATCGGCAACGAAAAATTGATTTCCGCCGACCGCCCTGATGGCTGAGCCCATTTTGTACATGGCTTCCGTGCTGCCGAAGTTAAGATTGAGCAAATAAGTTCTCCATGCCTGATTAAATGTCATAAGCGTTCCTGATGCATTCGGCGCTTCGTATTGGAAATTCAAATCCCGAATGGTCGTATGGTTGACGACCTGACCGTTGTTATCGACTTTCAACAGGGTAACGGACGGATTCGTACCCATAATGACCGTATCCGCGTTATTAGTTCCCATAAGCACTAGATGGCCGCTAGTAATGTTTAATGTTCCGTTCACTTTGTAAGTACCGGAAGGGAAATAAACCGTCCCTCCCCCGTCGTTTTTCGCCATCTCGATGCAACTTTGAATGGCTGCCCTATCATCCGCTGCATCTGTTCCATCAGCGCCGCAATCTGTTACGACATTGAACATGTCCTGCACCAAGGAGGTGCTTGCAGGAGGATCTTTCTTTTTTGCTAATACCCGTTCCTGAGAGAAAGCGACCGAGAGTAATCCCCATACCATCGTAGTAACCGCGACGGTGATCAACCACTGCTTTCCTTTGAATGCCGTCATTCGTTCTCCTCCTAAATGTTAGTCAATGAAATTCATTCCGACCAGTGTGTTCATCCATCACCTCCTAATCGACTCGCTTGCAGCTACCCTTTCACTCTCCCTAGCACGATGCCTTTCATGAATATTTTTTGTTGCCTCTCCTTCACGTTTAACTTATTGAGAAGACTTGTTATTATCTAAAAATAATTGTACTTGACTAATCAGTTCCGCTTTTATCGCTTTTATATCCTTTTGTAATTTTTTATTTTGTTCCCATTTGGACTGCAATTTTGCCATTGCATTCGCTGGGTCAGGAATCATTCCCAATGTATACGGAAGTGTTAGTGATGAAACTTTAGCAAAATCCGGATTAGCCAACTGTGTTTTCACTTTTTGGTCAGAAAAGGTAAACCCTGCAAGTGGTGATTTCATATAGGCCTTTTGGTCTGATTGGTATTGGTAATATTTTATATATTGCTCCGGAATTGAGGTCGGTACTCGAATATAATTCGGGTTCCAAGTAAATTCATATCCTGGAAGGGCATAGTTATTAGCCAAATCAATACCATCCGGGAAAGAATACTTGCTATCCCCAACCGGTATCCAGTTCTTTCCTGGAACCCCGAATTCAAATAAATCATGATTTGCTTGATCAGCAAATAACCAATTTAAAAACATCATCGACCGGTCCAGATTTTTAGAAGATTTTGGGATAGCTATAAAATTCCAGGCCCGGAAATCTGTCAACATACTTTCTGGTTTCAATTCCCGTTGATTTCTGCTAACCATATACATACCCAATTCCGAACTTGGAACCCCAGATTTTAAGCCACCATTGACAGAATCATAAGCAGTTATGGATTCAAAGTAAGCTGCAGATTTCCCAGATGTAAACATACTTTTCGGATCTTTTTGCATTATCGGATCCTTTTCGGTATATCCTTTGTCATGCCACTCTCGGGTCTTCGTGATGACACTATAATCCGGTACATTGAAAGGGAGCGGGAAGTCATTCATTTCTTCTAAAGCTGCTCCGGTTACAGTGGCATTAACGACTTTATTATCCTTAACAAACACCGTTCCACTAACATTCGGAGCCAAAGGTACACCTAACAATCCGGCTTTTGCTTGAGCAAGACTGTCCTCTTGATCCATATCAATAATATCTTTTGCCGAATAGTTACCGTCATTCCTCTCAGCAAAGGGAATCATATTTTTTTCATTTTTTAGAATCGCATCAAAATACTTTTCTAAATCCTGAACACCGTTTATTGAAGTTATTCCATACTTATCCGCCAAATCCTTACGGTAAAAAAGCGTAACCAGTGCACCGTAATTTTGAGTTAAAGGAACACCGTATACATGCGGCTTATTATCCGGGCCAATAAATTCATTATTCTTTAATAAACCTCCAGAAAAAGCTTTCTTCAATCCTGGATATTTATCATTATTAAAGAATTCATCCAGTATAAAATAGTTATCTTTCGCGACAAATTCGTTTAAGCTCATCCAAGGGGCATCAAACACCATGTCCATTTGTTCCCCAGCCGACATTTTAAGTTTTAATTTGTTGTTATAATCGGCTTGTGGGGTCCAAGTAATTTCCAATTTTGTGTTCAACGTATCTTTGGTCTGTTTTTCGAACTCAGCCACCACATCATCCATCTGTTTAGGTTTATCCCCCCAGAGCATAATCTTTAACGTAACTGGTTCTAATGATTTGCTTGCATCCGTGGTTGCCGTATTACTCGTTGTGTCACTTGTCCCCTTGTCCGATGGGGTTTGATTTCCACTTTTTCCTGTGCAAGATGCAAGAATGACCCCTAAGAGACAAAAGATTATTAACAAAGATACACTATGCTTGATACGTTTTTTCATTTCTTTTCCTCCCTTTTTTTGTTTTATGCCAATCGGTTTTTCACCGAGACTAGCCTTTTATGGCTCCGACTTTCAATCCGCCGACAAAATACTTCTGCAAAAATGGGTACAAGAAGATAATGGGACCGATGGTAACAACAGCTGTCGCCAGCCTGACTGCATAAGATGGAGCGATTGGTGAGCCGGCAGGGGCACCTTTCGCGGCAATGGTGGCAGCCATGTCAATGTTCCGAATGATTCTCATAATGATATATTGGAGTGAATACAACCGCGGATTATCAACATACAGCATTCCGGGGAACCAGGAAGACCAATAACCAAGTGCATAAAATAACCCGATAGTCGCAAGAGCAGGTAGGGATAGCGGCAGAACGATCCGGTATAAGATGGTCATTTCTCCTGCTCCCTCTATCTTGGCTGATTCAAACAATTCTACAGGTATATCGTTAAAAAAATTGCGCATTAAAAACATATTCCATGGGCTTAGCAAGGCGGGAATGATATAAACCCAAATAGTATCAGAAAGATGCAAATACTTTGTAATTAAGATATATTGCGGCACTATTCCCCCGCTGAATAGCATGGTAAAGTAAAAGTAAAAGTTTATGTAGTTCTTGTAATACAATCTTCTACCCGATAGGGCATAAGAGGCAGCACAGGTAATTAGCAAACTGAGAAAGGTTCCGGTAATGGTGATAAATATTGTCACAAGGTACGCATCCGGAACTGTATTCGTGGAAAAAATAGCTACATACGCTGCGACTGAAAATTTATGGGGGAAAATTGAATATCCTTCCCTTAACAAACTCCCTTCATCAGTAAAGGAACTGAACATTACCAAGAGAAATGGATAGAGACATATCAACGCAAACAATGAAGAAAGTATATACATCAGACCATTTATCGACTTCACTAAATTAGATTTTTTCACGTTTGTCATCTCCTTTAAAAAATCGCTGATTCTTTATCGTATCGCTTAGTTAGTTTGTTGCACAATAACACCAACGTAAAGCCAACTATCGATTGATATAAACCAATAGCTGCAGTCATGCCCATTGAACCGGAAGTCCTTATGGAACGGAATACATAGGTGTCGATGACATCCGTTGTCGAATACAACATCGAATTATCTCCTATCAAAGAGAAAATCATTTCCAAATTGCCTACAAATATATTTCCCAGACTAAGCAGGAACAGAATAACGATTGTACTCTTCAGAAGAGGTAAGGTAATGCGGAAAATTTGCTGAAGCCGATTAGCTCCATCCATTTTGGCAGCCTCATACAGTTCTTTGTCTATTCCGATAATGGCGGCCATATACACGATAGCTCCAAACCCTGCCCCTTTCCAAATGTTAATGAGAACAAATATGGTTGGCCAGACACCAGGGCTGATATATACATCTAAGGTCTGATCCGTAATATATTTATAAAGTTGGTTGATTACACCAGTATCGGTACTTAAAAAAGCTACCGAAAATAAACCCACTGTTGGCCAGGTGATAAAATTGGGCAAAATCATGACAGATTGGATAACCCTTACAACCGCATTTCGTCCGAGTTCAGTTAAAACGATAGCAATTGTTAAAGCGACAATCGTTCCAGATACAATAAAAAGCATATTTAAATAAATAGTGTTTAGAGTAATAATTAACCAATCATGGCCAGCGAAGAAAAATTTAAAATTATCAACACCCACAAATTTACTGTGGAATAGCCCTTTCATTGGATTGAAATCCTGAAAGGCAATAACCAAACCAACCATCGGTAAATAGGCAAATATTAAACTGAACAATACAGCGGGAAGCACCATAAAATACAGGTTTCTGTTATTAATTAAATCTCTCATACCTTTGTGTTTATTTATTCGACTCTGGAATTTCATAATCTAGTACCACCTATGGTTGAATTGTAAAAAGAATATTTGGAAATAAAACGCTTTCATTAATGAAAGACAACCTGGACAGGATATAAACCGAAAGCGTTCTCTATTAGATTTCATTTAACATCTCCTATAAGATCTTTATGTTAAATCTCTTCTTTCCCTAATAATCATATTCTTTTACTTATAATGCGTCTTTGATTAAAAGAATGTTATTTTGTCAAAAACTACGTTTTTCAAAATTTAAAGCTTCTTAAATATATTGTATTTATGTTCCCATTCTTCCGTATCTTGCGGATCAAACAGTCTTACATCTCACATTCTGGTGACAGACTATCTGTAAATTCCATATCAGGTGCTATCCAGTAATGACATGATTATCTTAACTTCAGCAAGTACATCTCCTCCGGGCAACACCGTTAGCGTCGAGGCATGGCCGTTCCGAAACGATCGGCGATCCTCACATATGTACTCTTTTGTGGCTGAACTATATTTCATTTGTTATCTCCTCCTAACTATGCTTAGCTAAGTGCTGTTAAGTAATGCAACCATGAAGCGTAATGCCCCTTTTCCTAGCCGCAAAAGGGCACGCCGGATAGTTTTAACCACTCGTTTGAGAGCGCTTCCAAGCTCGCTCGACCAACATAATCATAAAAAAATATGGGGGATAAGTCTTTGTTGAAAATGACGTTGTTTTGTCAAAACCTATGAATTTCCGTTGCTATTGATTCTTACGCCGATCGCTAACTAGACAATCTCCAGAGATGGTGTAACATCTCCATAACTTGAATGATGCATGAAGGAATTCATGACGGCGCGTTGAATAGGTTGGAACCAACATATCGCGAGCCTGAAGACGAAATGAGGGAATAGATTGAAAATTCAGGAAATTTATTCGCGTCTAAGCATCAAATACAAAATACTGATCTCATTCTATCTCATCATATTGACAACCTCTCTATCGCTTGGCTATTACTCGTATTACATTGCCAGACAAAGCGTCATGGATAAGGTCAGTTCCGCCAATTTGGAAATCGCTAGGAAAATAAGCAGCAACCTTGATTTTCTGCAGAAGGACATGATCGGCATATCCGTGTCCCTTAGCGTTGACCCCGCCGTGCAAACGATACTGAATTCACAGGGAAGCAGCCTGAAACAAGAACTTGGCTACTTGAACTCGGCGGACGTTCTAATCGGAAACTCCCTCAAGTCCATCACCAATCTGGTAGCCTCCAAAAGTTATCCCATCGACCTCATTCTGTACGCCAACGATCAGGACTTCACTCCATTTCATATCACGAATAACTCTACCGTGAAAGTGAAAGGGTTTTCAGAGATTATGCACACAGATGAATACAACGAGGCTCTGGCGGCGAATGGCCGTGCCGTATGGTTCGTCCAAGAGAAAGCCGGACGGTTTTTCAGCAATGCCAAGCCCAACATCGCAGTCGGCAAAATCATAAAGGATCTGACGACGCTAAAGGTAATCGGCTTCCTGCTCATTAGCATAAACGAGCAGATGATCAAGGATACTTCCTCCCTTGGCTTGCAATTGGATAAGGGTAGCATTGCCATTACCGACAAAGATCTCAAAGTGATTTCTTACGCCGGTTCAGAGTATTATTCGAATATGATCAAAAATCAGAAATTCATTGGATTGACCAATACTGACAAGGATGGTTACGTCTTCGACAAAATTTCCAACCAAGAGATGCTGGTAGCCTACAGTAGCGGTAACCTATCCGGCTGGCATGTTTATTATGCAGTACTGACTGACACTCTTACCCGGAAAGTGAATTCGATTAGAACGTTCACCGCGGTAGCCATTTTGACCTGCATCGTCCTATCCTTTCCCATCGTTCTCTGGATTCTCTCTTCCTTGACTACTCCGATCTATACGATGCTGAAATCGATGAAACGATTTCAGAAAGGCAACTTCGATGAAAAGGTGAAAATCGTTTATCTAGATGAAATGGGAGAGTTATCCCTTGGCTACAACAGAATGATTACGGAAATCAAGGACCTAATCGACAGAGCATACATCTCTCAAATCAAAGAGCGTGAAGCGGAATTAAATGCCCTGCAGGCGCAAATCAACCCCCACTTCCTCTATAACACACTTGACATGATTTTAATGAAAGCCGAGAGAAACAAGGAATCCGATATCGCGGATATGATCTATTCCCTTTCACAGCTTTTTCGCCTGAGCCTGAACCGTGGAAATACGTATACGATCATCGCAAGGGAGAAAGAACTCATCGAGCACTATCTGCTTTTGCAGAAAATCCGGTTTAAAAGCAGGCTGCAATATGAAATTCTGATTGACGACGAGATCCTGAACTACAAGATTCCGAAACTTATCCTGCAGCCGTTCGTCGAAAACGCCATCGTACACGGCATCGAAAGCCTGAAGAGCAACGGCGTCTTGACGATCAAAGGATATCTTGAAGACGGCAGTATTAAATTGCTCGTGGAGGATAACGGAAACGGAATGATGCAGGAGCAATTGGACCGTCTGTTCACTCCTAATGAACTTACGGAAAGAATAGATTCGCCCGCCATAACAGGAGGATATGCCATCCGAAATGTGAACGAGAGGCTTAAGCTGGCCTATAAAGACAAGTACACGCTGAAATTCACCAGCGAACCTGGTAAAGGAATGACGGTCGAAATTACGATTCATGACTTCATACGATCCGCAACTTAGGAGGAATTCGAATGATAAAGCTATTCGTCGTCGATGACGAAGAGGAAATCAGAAGGGGAATCATTGAAAATACGGATTGGGAAGGGAACGGAATCGTCATTTGCGGAGAAGCCGATAATGGGGACGATGCGTTGACGCTGATTGAAGAAAGCGAACCGGACATCCTCCTCATCGATGTCAGAATGCCCGGGTTAAGCGGTTTGCAGGTTGTCGAGTCCCTTCAGTCGACCAAACGGCTCGTCAAATCGATCATTCTAAGTGGGTATGACGACTTTTCTTACGCGCAGAAAGCGCTTAAGTCAGGTGCATGCGACTATTTGCTTAAGCCTTGCCGTTCCAAGGATATTCTGGAAGCCGTCCTTAAAGTCAAAGAACTGATTCTCGTTGAAAACACTCACGTGAACGCCTTAGAGAAACTCAAAACACAATATCAGGAAGGTCTTCCTCTCATCAAGGAGAAGTTTTTATTGCGGATGCTCAACAATCGGTTAAAGATCAACGCGAAATTGCTCCAGAACTTCGAAATCCTTGGTTTAAAAATAAAACCGACCAACTTTGCGGTCATCGTAATCCAGATTATCGATTTCCATTCGTATGCCGAGCAGCATTCCTATCAGGATATCGAATTAATGAAATACGCCATGAAAAATATCGTCATCGAGCTCATTCAGCATGAATACGACTGTGAAATATGCGAGGATGCCGCCGGGTTTTCTATAATCGCCAATTGCCGCGACGGCAGCTCCGAACGTCTCGTCCCGTTATTCGAAACAATTAATTCGAATACGGTCAAATATTTGGGATTCTCCTTATTGATCGGGATTGGTACTTATTATCGAAACATCGAGGATCTTATCTATTCTTATGATGAAGCAATGAAATGCCTTGAATTCGCCTTTATACTCGGAAACAATAAAGTGCTCCACTATAGTGCGATCCCCAAATTCGGCCAAACGAAATCGGTATATCCGATTAACGAGGAAAAGCGTCTAATCGAATCCGTCGCAAGCGGCCGAAGCGAAGATCTGACTGACAGACTTGAAGCCTATTTGTCGATCCTGGTTAACAACAATCCATCCAAAGATTACATTCAGAAATCCTGCCTCGCGCTCATTGTGTCGTTATATCATTTATGCTTGGATAAAGACATCGATCCGGAGAAAATTTTCGGTTCTTATTTTTCTTCCTTGGATCATTTGGTGCAATTTCATTCCCTGAATCAAATTAAAGAAAAGGTCACTGAACTTGTCGGAAAAGTCACGG
Source organism: Paenibacillus baekrokdamisoli (assembly GCF_003945345.1). GTDB lineage: Bacteria > Bacillota > Bacilli > Paenibacillales > Paenibacillaceae > Paenibacillus_Z > Paenibacillus_Z baekrokdamisoli. The sequence goes on from NZ_AP019308.1 coordinate 4,950,708, forward strand.
AAGCGATTCAAAGATCAAGACACAGCAATCGAATCATCATGGTAGCGTTAAAATATATCGAGGATCATTATAACGGTAACCTAACTCTTGAACTGGTCGCAAACCAGGTTTACGTAAACCCGAAATATCTCAGCATGCTGTTCAAACAAACGACCGGCGAAAACTTCGTCGATTATATTCAAACCCTTCGAATCGAAAAAGCCTGCGAGCTTCTGAAAGACTTGAAATTGAAAACATACGAGGTTGCGAATCAAGTCGGTTATTCAGACGAGAAGTATTTCTCTCATATCTTTAAGAAAATAAAGGGAATGCCTCCAAGCCAATTCAGGGATCATCGTCTATAACAAAAGCTCCCTCCGGGGACCGGAAGGAGCAAATGATAATTTAATTTATCCTTTCACGGCCCCGGCGGTCATTCCTTGGATAATATACTTGCTGAATATCGAATAAATAAGAATAACCGGCAATGTTACGGCAACAAGTGCAGCCATGAACAGCGTATATTGCGTCGTATACATCTGGTTAAAATCGTTGAGACCAACGGATACCGTTCGCAAAGCTGGATTGTTTACTAATATTAAAGAAAAAGGAAACTCATTCCAAGTTCCGATGAAATTGAAAATAATAATGGTCGAGATAATAGGCTTGCATAACGGAAACATGACCCGGAACAACAAATCGGACGTTTTGGCCCCCTCCATGATCGCTGCCTCTTCGATTTCATAGGAAACTGTTTTCACGAAGCCTTCGATTAAAATAACCGACATCGGCAATGAATAGGCAATGTAAGGCAAAAACAAGGTATACCAGGCGTCTCCGAGACCCAACAGCTTAAATTGGATAAATACGGGGATCAATAAGGATAACGTAGGCACGATCATTCCGGAAAGAAACAGCAGGTAGATGAGATTCCTTCCTTTAAACCGATATCTGGAAAGGAAATAACCGACAATAAAAGCCAGCACTGTTCCGATAATGACAGAAACTATGCTTAAATAGGCGGAGTTCATAAAATAGGTACCCATTTTCCCTGTAAAGATGGCTCTCTTATAGTTGTCAAATCTCGGATCTAACGCAAGGGCCGTAATATTTCCCAAAAAATCTTTATCTTCCCGAAGCGAGGAATTGATTAGCCACAGCACCGGAAAAATACAGGATAGCGAAAAGGCCAGCACTACGGCATTGATCGAAAATTTCACCAGAAAGGAAACGGGCTTTAATGCGAGATTAGCTCTCATATTTTCTCCCTCCGAGCAGCGACCGGATCAGCAGAGTGATGAGAAGGGTCAAAAGCAGGATGCCGATGGAAACCGCGTTGGCATAGCTTAATTTCATTTCCCTGAATGCTGTCGTGTAAGCATATAACCCCATTACCGACGAGCTTTTCCCCGGACCCCCGCCGGTCAAGACCAAGATGTGATCAAAAGCCTTCATGGAACCAATGATGCAAAAGGTGATGCAGATTTTTAAAGTGCCATATATCATAGGGATCGTGACATACAAGGTTCTTTTCCATCCGGACGCACCGTCCATTTCGGCGGATTCCATTAGATCCGCGGGGATCGAACCGATTGCGCTCAGCAGGATGACCAGGTAAAAACCGACGAACTGCCATATCACCGGAACAGCGACTGTCCTCATGATGATGCTGGGATCGTCCAACCAAAACATAATATAATGCTCCAAGCCTAACTGCCGGAGGATGAAGTTCAGAATGCCAATGTCATAATTGTAGATCAGCTGCCACATCAGCCCGATGACCACGGAAGAGATCACGACTGGAAAAAACATGACATACCGATGAAACGCCTTAAACCTAAGCCACTTCATCGTAAATAGCAGCGCGAACACAAAGGCGATGCCCACTTGGCCGATGACCATGAAGAGCGTAAAAATGGTGCTATTTTTAAATGAAAACCAAAAATCGTCGTCTCGCAATAATTCCACGTATTTATCAAACCAAACGAATTGCTTGACCGAACCGCCAGTCCATTCAAACAGGCTGTAATAAAAGGAAACGAACGTCGGAACGATAGCCATGAAGAAATACAGTCCAACGGGGATACTCAAGTAGAGAAACAGAGTCCTCGGTTTAATCGCTACGTTTTTCATAGATCTCTCCTAAATAGAATCCGAAGTGCGAAATTACACTTCGGACAGGTTTGGCCTCTATTTTCTTATCTATTTTTTTGCGGATTTATCCATGGCTGCCTGCAGCTTTTCCGCGAGCTTAGCCGAAGACAGACCGCCGACACTGTACTCCTGGAAGCTGGTGTAACTAGCTTCCACGTAGCTGCCCGAAAACTGGATCTCCGGAACCGGCGCCGGTTTCACGTTTTTCCTAAATTCTAGAAACTTCACGAAGAACGGAGGCAATTTGGACGGATCCTTGGGAGTAACGTTAATAGCTGTCAAAGACCCCGCATTGATGATCTTCTCGCCTGCCTCTTTGCTAGTCAGCATCTTCAAAAATTTGACGGCCGCATCCAGCTTGGCGCCGGTGACATTGGCATTCACAACGTAACCCCAACCGGTACCACCAGGTGCAATATTGCCAAGCTCGGGCTTGGAAGTTTGCGGAGGCAGGGTGGAGAATTCCGTATTATCGAGTATTTCTTTAGGCATTTGAGCGATCATACTAGAAATCATCCACGAACCCGAAATTATCATACCTGCTTTGCCGGTATAATAATGGCTTTGCATTGCTTGCATACCATCAATGCTGTTCATATCTTTATTGAAGATGCCCAGCTTGATGAGCTCGCCCAGCATATCGATCGCTTTGACGTACTCCGGATCCGTAAATTTCGCTCCGGTACCTTCCCTGACGCTGTCGTACCAAGCCCGATCCATGTATCTGAACACCAGACCCGGCATAAAGGTGCTCGCAAGGGGATCTTTTGTTTTGTTGCCCATCGCCATCGGAATATAGCCATTAGCTTTGAGCTTCGTAATCGCCTCTTTGAATTCATCGAGATTGTTCGGGAAGTGGTCTATTCCGCTCTTCGCGAATATATCTTTATTCCAGTAAAGCACGGTGCTGATTAAAGATTCGTAAGGAACGCCATAAATTTTGCCCGCATATGTTTGATCGTCGAATGCGCCCGGAATGAATCCGTTTTTCCACTCCGCATCCTTCTCGAATATGGGGGTCAAATCAGCAATCAAATTGTTTTTGGAGAATGCCTGCTGCATGGAAGGCAAGGCAGGGAATATATCCGGCAGGTCGTTGGCGGCAGCCAGCGTCTGAATCTTTGTCATATAAATGCTCGGGGAAATAATCTCCGCCGAGAAATCGATATCCGGATTTTCTTCCTGGAACCTTTTTATCGTGTCCCTGAAGTTAACAGCTTCCGCAGCCATGACATCCTCGCCGTATTGATAATAAAGCTTTAATTTGACTTTTTCCTTAGGCGCAGCCTCGGAACCAGAGCTGCTCTCGCTTGCACCGCTCGAAGCGGGTTCTGAAGCCGCAGGCGATGACTCTTTATTGTTGGTTCCGCCGCAGGCGGCTAATGCAAAAATGAGGCTGAAGGTCAAAAATGTAGTTACCAGCTTTCCCAACGTTTGTTTCCTCATCCCGGAAACCTCCCCTTTGTAGTAACCATAGCTTGTATGTTTTAAAAACCTTGAATGCCTAGGATATTCAAGATTCAAAAACCGTGCTTGTGGCCGGAATATAGCCAAATGGTATGGTTCAAATATACCTCCAGCCTTAGACAAATAAAATGAGCCTATGTGCAGAAATGGTGTAAAATTTCCTCATCTTAATTATCATTCGAATTCAATCACATGGAAGATGTCTAACCGCGGAAGGAATATGCGCGATTTCCCTTCACTATGCCCAATCGTCAGCACTTGATTATTGTCCAGAAGTACCGCCGTTTCAATATCTTCCGAAAGTTCAATATATAGATCATAGATTGGGGATATAGGCGATGATTCCTGTTGGTTGATCGCGGCGAGATATCGTTTCCCTTCTTTCTCCCACCCTAGTATTTCGACAAAGCTCGGCGCATTGGATGTAAACTTCCATTCCCGGCACACCGAGTTTAACAGATTGTATACGACTCTCTTGCTCATGAAGGGTCTCGATTTTTCGATAGGCGCGGCAAGCCAAACGATCTTCCCTTTTCCTACGCTTTTGACGATGATCGCAGGCAGATCCGTGTCTATTCCTGGCGGATTCGAATGAATAGCGGAGAAACGTTGTCCTTCCGTTAACGTGTAAGGAAGCGTGATCGTGGCGAGCACCTCGCAAGACCCCGACAGTTTGATCATGAGCTGCTTCCCGTCCACGGTTAACGGATTTTTCTGGCTAAACCCTTCCAGAACCGGCTTCCCTTTGTTCGTCGGATTCATATAGGTAACGTTATGTTCGGTTAAGCCGATCACCTCCGCCTCCAACAACTCCAACAGTCTTCGATGACCGATCTGACCGCTTAAATAAAGGTTGCCTCCATTCTGTAAATAGCTCTCTATGGCATCCATTTCGTCATCGCGGATCACTGCGACGTCCGATATAACCAGGATATTGTCTTTGATCGTCTTCAAATTCCTACTGGCAACGATATCGAAGGGAACATTGTATTCTCTAAGAATGGACGCCATTTTCACTTGACCTTCAATGAAATCGTCCACTTTGAAAAGTTGTTCGCTAACAGGCTTGCCATTGTCCCTCCAGGTAAACTTCGAATGCGTCGATACCCAGACGGCTACATCGCTTAGCATTTCCCCGCTTACAACCTTTTCGTATCTTCTGGTTTTGTCAAACACCTCTTTCATGACATCTCGATAAACTTCCGGCGTAATTGTGCCATCGGGATTCAAGCCGTCGCAAAGCGAGAAGGCACCGTTATGAACCAGTGCGGTTACGGCATGAAGCAGTAACTCCTCTTTTGTTTTGGTTGTCGTATGGTAGGACAAGTCAGGATCGCAGCGCGAAGTGATATACACGAACGGCAGGTTCGGGCTCACACTTTTGTAATATTTACAGCAGAAGGTTTGCTGCAAATAGCCTCCGTAATAATCGCCGCCAGCATAATCGCAAGCATCGACGACGAGGTCCGTATTGGCAAACTGCCATGGAAACAAAGCGACGGCAAAGTTATGCTCGACCGTCACATGTGGGTTGATTTCCTTAATACTGCTTGTTGAGAACGCTGCAAATTCCCCCATCCATCTTTCCCTGGCATATTGGAAAGCCAGCCAATCTGGATCGCTCCAATCCACGATCTTAGGCATTTCCTTCCCTGTTTCTTCCAAATACCTCTCCGTGCAGCTATGGCAATAACATACTTCCGGCCAGAAAGGCATATCCAAGAACATTCCTTCGAATGAATAATTTCTATTCAATTCCTGAAGGTTCGCCCGTACATACTCCCTATACGCTTTATTGTTCGCGCAGACGACCCCGTATCTGCCTTTCTTGAAGAAAGTGGATGCCTTTTCCTTTGAGGTCTTTCCGTCCGCGTAAACGCATCGCCAAGCCGGATGATTCTCATAAGCCCAGTTGTCGAAAATTTGAGAATAATATACGATGACGGACATTTCGTTCTGATGGCAAAGCTCGATCATCTCGCCGACGTAGTCTCTGCCTCGTAATCCTTTATGCATTCTGCCAACCGAGCACGGCCAGTAACACAGCCCTGTATGAGGCTTAGCCTTGACCACGACATTCTGGGCTCCCGAGAGCTTGATCGTCGAAACAATCTCTTCCGGATTTACCTTGGAGAGAAACTCCTCATTCCAATCGTCAATGTGCGCGTCTAAAAAAATACGGCGGTAGTTTCCCTCTATCCACATGGTGGAAATCACTCCTGTGCTGCATATTTTATTCGAATAGCGCCGAACACCAGAGGCGCGCGCTATTCGAACCATCTCTATCGTAAGAGAATAGAAGCAAAGAAATAATGGGTCTATTTACTAAAATGGTTTGTAATCTCCATCATTATTGCGTAATTCCTATCAATTACCGTACAGCTCGAATTCATAGATTCTCGCATAAAGATCGGTCGCCAGTTGGCCCGGCTTCGTAATATACAATCTCACGTATTTTGCCGTAAACGGCACAATGGAGCGGTCAGTGATGTTGGCCATGTTTCCGGTTACGGTGTCTCTGTCGCTCCAATTAACGCCGTCATTGCTGGATTGCAGCTTAAAATCGCTGGTATTCTGAACCGGGGTTTCCTTGCTCCCGGAATGCTTCACGACATATCGGGCCACTTCGGTGCTTTGGCCTAGATCCACCTGGAGCCAATGGGTACTTGAGCCGTTGCCAGAGCGCCAGTAGGTAAAATTGCTGTCATCTCCATTGACGGCCAATGCCCCGCCGTTCAACAGGATGCTCCTTTTGAAGTACTGCGTCGGAGCGGAAACGTCGATGCTGTCTGTTTGGACCGGTTTGTTTCTCGCCAGATTTCCATTCCCCTGCACATACGTCTCGAACTCGTAGATGCGCGCGTACCCGTCGGATGGATTCTGATGGGAGCGCGTAATGTACAACCTGACATATCTCGCTTTGAACGGAGCGACGCTGCGGTCGGTAACGGAGGCCGTATTGTCCCAGACGCTATCCCGATCCGTCCAGTGGATCCCGTCATCGCTGGACTGAAGCTTGAAGTCTCTCGTATTGTTGGACACCGCCTCTTGGACGCCGGCATGCTTGACGACATACCTTCCGATTGGCGTCGATTGTCCAAGATCTACGCTAAGCCAATGAGGGCCGTGTCCGTATGCGGATCTCCACATGCCCCCCTGATCGACATTACCGTTCACCGCTTTGGTTGCGGTCAACTGTGGTGAATATTCGCTGTCCGCGGAGGCAGTACGGTTCAGGGCTTTATTCGACATATCCGGCTTGTACAGCTCGAATTCGTAAATTCTGGCATGCCCGTCCGCTGGGTCTTGATGCGGCTGGGTAATGTACAGCCTCACGTACCTGGCCGTGAAAGGCGTCACGTTGCGGTCTGTCAGTGAATCAGCGTTTCCTGTTACGGTGTCGCGGTCCGTCCAGGTAGAACCGTCATCGCTGGATTGAATCTTAAAGCTCTTGGTATTGGTAACCGCAGCTTCCCTTGTACCGGCATGCTTGATCACATATCGGTCAATTGTGGTACTCTGCCCCAGGTCGACCGTGAGCCAATGGGGACTGAGCCCGTATGCGGACGTCCACATATCGTGCAGATCCGTATTGCCGTTCAAGGCTTTATCCGCTTCCTGCCCTGCGGTATGCACGCTGTCGGCCGCTGCAGACTTACTGTAGGCAATATTGCTGTAAGTCTGTGAAGGCGGCGTATAAGTTGCAGTAGCGTTTTGTGCCAGTGCGATCAATTCGTCTACTTTGATATGTTTTCCGTTGCCTCCCACAACCGCTATTTTGACCGTAAATCCTTTCTTGCCGCTCCATCCGGTCAGACCTTTGAGATTAAACGTATATTTGCCTCCCGCAGCCGCATTGCCGTCCATCATGAACACATCGTCGAATCCCTTGTTATCATTAATCAAAATATTCCAGGCTGCGCCGTAGGACACATCCGGTACTTGAATTTGCAAATAGGGATAAGCGTCCAAATCATAGTAAACCGGTTTGGAGACAAAGCCCCAAGTGGAATCGCTGCCCGTTTTTATCGTCGCTATCGTCCCGTCCGTCGTAATGACGGCATTTTCGTTGACCATTTTATTGCCCCAATTCGACGTCTCTGCGAAATCGTCGAGCTTTTTGCTCGCAGGAGTCGAAGGATCGGATGCTTGGGGGATCAAGCCCAGGAAGGCGTTAACCGTTGTGGCCGATTGGCTGTAGCTGCCGTTCTGATATTGACTCAAGGCGGTTTGATAATCGGCCTTGTAAGCTAACAGTTGTTCTGTTACGCCGATATCCCGTCCCGATTCCTGCAGCTTGCGGTAGGCCTGAATCAGCTTGATTTGCGCGTCTTGCATCGCCTCGAATCGGCTCATTTTAATGGCATCGGCAGTCTCGATTTTAACGCGAACGTAAGTGCCTGAAGCGAGCGTATGCGAGATGCCCGCGCTTAGCTGCGCGGCGGTTTTCCCGGACGTGGACATGCTCCCCGACGGATCCGTAATGGACAACGAATAGCTTCCCGCCTCAAGATGTTTGAACCGCATGTTGAACGTCTGGCTGGACCCAGTCGGATTGTAGAATATAAAATTGCGCTCAATAGATGAAAGTGCCAATTCCGGCTGATCGAGATTATCCAGGTTAACCGCCAGAATATCCCGGTTGTCAGCGTCTCCGAACGCTTCATACAGCATATAGGCGAGGAAAGGATTGTTCGCCATATAGATGGAAGGGCCCATAAAGCCGTGAGAAGTCTGCACTTCCGACGTATAATAGTCTTCGATCGGCAAATACGCCGCGCCGCTATTAACGAAACGGGTAATTGCCGATCCGAATACCGCCGGATCCCAGGTCGCGGAGTAGAAAGTAAAGTTGTTTTGTCTGTTCACGTTGAACATTTTGAGCAGCAGATCGATGTTCGTATTCGAGGAATTGCGCAAGATCGTCGTCAGATTCTGGTAAGTCAGGATGTTTTCCCAAGAAGTCGGCGACATGGCGGACGAGAAAGGATGGAAAAGCCCTTGGCTCTGCATGGATTGGTCGGCAGCATTTCCCCTGATCCCGCTCTCGTACCAATTCATCAACCGGAGCGTCGTATTCTTGAAATCATTGGAATACGCTAGATATTTGGGCAATCCGGTGGTTTCGTACAGCAGCTCGCTTGCCGAGATTCCGTACGCGTTGTTCGTCACCTCGTTTAGCGCGAACTCGTAGGGATCGTCGTAGGTTTTCGTAAAGGTCGGATTGGACATTTTGTACGTCATGCCTTCGAAAAGCCCATCGACTGCTTTTTTCGCTTCATCTAAATATCTCTGTTCATTGGTAGCCTTATAAGCAAGCATCATGTCATATGCGAACAATCCGGCCGCCCACACATCCGTCGGTGCGCCAAGTGTCGTTCCGTAGTCAATGCTTTTAACCGGCAGCTTGCTTTGGACGCTCCATTGCAGTGGAAATACGTAATTCGTATGATGGGCAAGCTCAATGAGTCCTTCAAGGCCCATTATATATTTGCCACCGATCGCCGGATCGAATTCGGCTGGATCGCGCATCTTATGCGCAATCCACGTATTGATGCTGAAGGTCGGATTGGCCCAGCTGAATTCGATGAACTGGTTTTGATAGTCTTTAGAATTCTCAAAGCTGCGGATGAGCTTGGACTCGGGATTGTAATAGACTAACAAATCGTCGAGCTGATCGTTAATGAAATTCCTTTGCGTCAGATTCGGATGCAGCCGTTCGTAAGCGATCCACGGGACCATGGCATTATTGCCCGTTTCCCAGTCACCTAATAGCGTGAACGAAGGATCGCGGGTCGCATTGGGATGCTCCTGCGCATAAGAAGCGTAATCCGCGCGGCGCACCAGCTGCGAGTTGGTCCGTTCCGGGAAAACAGGGCCGTCATTCCAAGTGCCGCTCACGCCGTAGTCGCGTTGATTGGACACACCGTCATTCGTACCGTATTCGTGGTAAGGCTGAATCTTGTACGTGACATCTGGTAGCATTAGCTGCTCGGCGGCTTTGCCGCCGAAAAATTCGTAGGTCAGCTGGCCCGGGTCCATAACATTCTGGGGCCAGGTTGTCGAGGACGGAAAACGTTCCGAGAAGATGTTTACCATCTTGTCCAACGCGGCCATTCGGCTAGCCGGCCCCTGCGGGCTATAGTTTCCATAGAGGTAAAACTCGGTCACCATGTCCCCCGAAGCGATATATTGGGTACCTGCAGGCTGCTTCCGGGGTTCAAGTCCCATAGCGATCATGCCATCCTGCTCCTTGACTCTCACCTGTACGTCTTTAAAGCGATTGAAGTTTTGGGAAGTCGAAAACCAGTTGGTGGAAGCCATGTTATAGAAGATACCGGCCTCCTTTTTTCCCGTCCACAAGTAAGCGGCAGGAAACGTGTTGTTCCATTGCACCGTATCGTCCGGAGATTCATAAGAGGGCGATTCCTGATGCACCTCGATCAGATCGTTCGGAATGCCATTGATCCAGAACAGGCTTGCCGGCTCCAATCCATGCAATTGCAAATCGGAAGTGAGGTGATTCGTTATCTTGAAGTGGATGAGCGGACTGCCGCTGTTCACTTCGACGAGAATATCGAAATTATAAGCGGGATTCGAATGCGTGCCACTGAACAGAACGGCGATATGTGAGCCCGTGTTATTCAGGATCGAGAAGGAAGTGGGGTACAAGTCAGACCCGGGGCCCATGGCAAGCGGACGGCTTCCGTCGAACAAAGGCTGCCATTTTTCTCCACCCATATCGATATAGGTCTTAAGCTTATATTTGCCGTTCGAATCTTTGATGAATTCAAGCTTCTGCTTTTCATTGATCAACGTTACCGTGTCGGGGTTCGCCGATACTCCTAGCCACAGGTTATATGCCGCATGCACTTTGCCGGGCGCATAATTCGTGGAGCCCAAAATCAACACAAAAGCGATAAACATGGCAGACATTTTCTTCAATAACATTACTTTCTTCCTCCTTATATTCAGGAATGCGCTTTCATAAACGTGAATCGCTCCGTCCAGTAAGTTGTCTAACGAAATTATAGCCCCCCAAGCATATACATTTTTCATTCGGATGTCTTTAGTCGTATCCATGAAAACTTGTGTATTCGTATGATATACAACATCTATCCGTTCCACTTCTCAGCAGGAACAACCTGACGAGCGGCACTAAGCGTGCTTCAGCATGGTGATGTCCACTGACGCAGACCCAATCCTATCATGGCCTTGCAACCGCAATACCCCCCTCCAAAAAAATGCTTAGAACCGCAAAACATTGCGGTTCTAAGCATTTAAACAGGCTATGGCTCTATAACATGTTTACATCGACTCAAATGAAATGCAATTCTTGGAGTATCTGCCTTGCTTCAATGTGCACAAGCTCTGCGATCCGGTCGGCTTCCTCTCGATAAACGCAGCCGGTCTCCGGGTTCACCGCATTTCAAAGTGCTCAATTCCTTCATATTCATCATGCAACTAATAAACATTTTGTTGTATAATAAACTCAATGTAAAAATAATCTACAAAGCAGGATGCAATTGTTGTACAAAGCATTTATGGGGAAAGGAAATGAGAGCCCATGTCAACAAAATCGCCGCGTACGGATCCGCGTGTACTTCGCACGCGCCAATTGATTCGAGATGCATTTATCGATTTGCTTCAGGAGATTGAGCTTGAGAAAATAACCGTGAATCGTATTGCAGAACGCGCTACGATCAATCGTGTCACCTTCTATCTTCATTACCGGGATATTCCGGATATGCTGGAGAGGATCGCGGATGACATGATCAAAGAAATTCATGCTATCTTGGAGGATGTTCGGGATCAGTCCCATGTTGACTTGGATTGGTCCACATTGCTCAGAATGCTTGAGCATATCGCGGAAAATTCAAAATTTTACAAGGTGCTGCTCGCTTCAAAACGCATATCGGTCTTCACCGATCGACTTATGAATCTGATGGTTGATGTTATCACCATCAGATTCGAGAAGCGAGACGCTTCCTCTTCTGATTCGGCTGTGAGTGTTCCAAAAGATATTGCAATCTGGTACGGCTCCTCCGCCTTCATCGGTACAATTGTCTGCTGGCTTCGCAATGATATGCCCTACACACCGCTTTTTCTCGCCAAGCAGCTTTCTCTGCTGTTCCGTTTACATCAAAATACGACCAGTTCATAGATTCGGCCGGAATGAATTCATCAAAACTAGAATAAGCGCATGCTTGTGCATGCGCCTCTCATAGAACCGTACGTGATAAAGTAGACCTCCCATACTCAGAGACCGGTTAGACAATCATCACAATGCCTAATCGACCTCTCTTTTATTCTCCACTCACCCTCGAGCCTTGATCTCCAACATCCTGACGATCCAAGCTACAGCTTCCGCGCGGGTGGAGAGCGCTTGAGGAGCGAATGCACCTGCGGTTTTGCCGCCAACGATGATAATACCCTTCTTCTCGATGGTAGATACCGCTCCTCTGGCCCATCCGGGAATGTCGGTATCGTCGGTATAGCCGGTCTTCGAGACGGCCGCAAGAGGAATTCCTGAAGCCTTGAACACCATCGCGGCCATCTCGGAATGGGTGATGTTCGCTCCAGGACGGAAATTGCCATCCGGGTAGCCGCTTACGATGCCAAGCTGCATCGCCCCCGAAATCGAATGCTGTGCCCATGCTCCAATCTTGCCTTTATCCTTGAAAGGCAGTTCCAAAGCTTGAAGCTCGGGCTTCAGCCCATTCATCAGCATGACAACGAACTCCGCACGGGTGATGCTGGCGTCCGGTCGAAAAGTGAAGTCTGGATAACCATTAGTGATATGGAGCTTGTAGGCTTCGGCAATTTCCTCACCCGCCCAATGTCCTCCAATATCGGTGAATAGCTCCGATCCAGGCGTCTTAGTTCCCGGCAGTATGGTAACCTTGCTCGCGGCGGTGAAGCCGCCATCAGATGTCGTCACAGTAATTACTGCCGTGCCGGGCGTCATTCCCGTCACCTTACCTGATTCGTCTACTTGGGCTACACCCGGATTGCTGCTGCTCCAAGCCAACTTCCTGTTGAAGGCATCTACAGGCTGGACAGCAGCCTTCAGCTTCACGCTTTCGCCCGCCGGGAGTGAAAGCTCAGCAGGGCTAACTGTAACGCTGTCCACCTCGATCGTTCCCGGAGGGTTAGTCACGGTGACCTCGCAGGTGGCGATAAGCCCGCCATCATCTGATCTCGCGGTAACGGTCGCTTTACCAGAAGAGACAGCAGTCACGTTGCCGGTATTGTCAACGGCGGCCACTCCATTGTTGTTGCTGCTCCAGGTCACTTTCCTGTTGGGTGCGTTGCTTGGGGACAGCGTAACCGACAAGCTTTCGCTCTTGCCGAGCGGCAAGGCAATCTGTGATTTATTCAATGATATGCTGCTGATTTTAACGCGAAGGGCATACAGAGTCTGCTTTGACTCCTTCGAGCCTGTTACATATACGGTACCGTCATCACCGATGACTGGAGCAATAATCCCATCGGGGGTACTGATGCCATAACTCCACTGTATGCTTCCATCTGAAGAATTTAACGCTTGAACCATACCGTCCGCTGTTAGCAAATGAAGCATTCCAGTCGAACTGAAGACGATTGGTGTTATGGCTTTATTAAAAGCAGTTTTCCATTTCAAGCTATTATTCGGAAGCAGCGCATAAACCGTTTGATTCGCCGCCCCGACATAGATCATGCCGTCAGTCCCGATAATCGGGGAGAACGGGGTACCCCCTAAAGCATACTCCCATTGTTTTGTTCCGTTCGGGTTTATCGCATACAGCTTACTATCGTCCGCCCCGACATAGATCATGCCGTCCGAACCGACGACCGGAGTTGTATTGACAAGCCCTCCCGCCTTATAGGTCCACTTGATGCTGCCATTGGGCTTCACGGCAAACAACGTATCGCTAACATTACCCATATAAATCGTGCCGTCCTTGCCTACAGCCATGTAAGCAGTGGTAGTGACTCCTACCTTTGATACCCACTTCTCCGTACCATCATTCGGTTGAAGCGCATGAAGCGTTCCATCCCTGACGTTCGCGTAAACGGTGCCATCCGCTCCGAACACGGGCCTGGAATCGACGGCTCCTATGTAGGCCGCCCATTTTTTCGTGCCGTCAGGATTCAAAGCGATGAAACTTCCATTCAAGTGGCTAAAGCTGCCCTCTCCGATGTATACGGTACCGTCCGGTCCGATGGTAGGAGGGAATAGCAAAGAATCTTTAAGCGGGTAATCCCATTTTTTGCCGCCTCCACGCGATACAGCGGTCAAGCTGCCTACAACTCCCACAAAAGCAAAGTAGTTATTCCCGAGGTAGATCGTGCTGTCCGAGCCAACCGCTGGTGGGCCCGAAGAGATAATGAACTGCCCGGGAGTAGGAAGGTACCAGATTAATGAAGCATTTCCCTTATTCGTAGTGGTGGGGATACGATCAATTTTGATCGGGGGAAGTTTGTCGATAACAGGTGTGGTTAAGGCAGCAACTGGAGCGGCAGATAGCCCAAATAAGCATGAAACCATCAATACTAAGATTACTAGTCGCATTTTTAATCTTTTGTTCGCCACAATAACCCTCACCCCCCTTACATATTTGCTGTGATATCGATACTAATCTGGGCCTGCCTGACCTTGGATTCGTCTTCTGGATCCTTGTAGATGCCGATTGTTAACTGTCCCGCCAGCTGCGTTTGAGCTTTCAGAGCTTGGCTCGTGTACGTGTAGGTATGAATCTTGGTCGTTGCGTCTTCCTCGTCCTTAACCTGTACGGCATCCTTGGGCAAGAACTGCTTGATAAAAGCAAGCGCCTCCTCCGTACTCGGTGCTTCCCCGCGATCGACGTAGGAATTGAAAATGTTAAACGCTTGCTCCTGATTCTCCGTCACCCTGATCTTGCCGTCCAAGTAACTGACGGTCAATTCGTCCTCCTTCTTGACGCCAGCTCCGAATTTGGCATCGAAGTAGCTCAGCTTAGCACCCAGCACTGCATCCTTCATAATGTCTGCCTGGGGGGAATTTTCCGCAACGTTCGTGGTTGCTGGATCCAAGCCTGCCGATGCCGGGGTATCCGTTACTGCCTTACCGCTATTTCCACCGCAGCCGGACAGTAGGTATACCATCATTAATATCAAGCAAAAAAACAGCATTTTCCGCTTCATAGGCACACCATTCCTAACCTATAGTCTCTGATTTTTTCCAGATTAACATATACGGTTGTATCCGGATATTATCCGAAAGGAGTAGAAAAGTAGTATTAATTCCTGGAAACACCCCGGAAGGTGTGTACCTAACGAATGCTGATACGGGGGATGTGCTAAGCTGGACCAGCTTCGGTTTCTTCATCATAAAATCCTTTAAATCTTTCAATCATGTTGATAAGATTGGTAAGAGAATACTTTCAAATATTTCCATTAAAGGACGGTGACTCTCGGACAATGTCGAACAACCAATCAGAGCCAAGAATGCGCGGCGAGATCGACCGCTTAGAGCAGCACCTTCTCGTCGGGCGAGAGAGGGAGATCGGAATTTTCCTGGAGTTATTGACGGAAGAGCCCCCCGGGGAGCAAATTCTGAATCTTTACGGAACGGGTGGCATCGGTAAAAGCTGCCTGCTGGATGAATTCCGCAGATTGTCTATTCAAGCCGGACACCTCTTTCTGTCTACGGACTGTCGCATCCTCCGGACTCCTAACGATCTCTGCCTCCACCTCCTCCGCTTGCTGGACTACCGGGCACAGACGATCGAAAAAGAAGCAGATACGGCCCGGCTGACGGAAGTCTGCCTGATCGCATTATCGGAAACCACCTTGAAAGGAAAAACAATTCTGGCCCTGGACACGTTCGAAGACATCGGAGAAATGGATCATTGGCTAAGAGAGGGTTTCTTACCGTATCTCCATCCGAGAATCTTTGTTATCCTCTCGGGAAGAGTCCCGCTCGGGGCCCTTTGGCTTTCCTCATCGGCATGGCGACAAAAGATTTACGGTATGCCACTGGAGGATCTGGACTATTCGTCGGTGAAGCTATATGCGGAACGCTCGGGTATGATGGGAGAAGGGCTCATAGGGCAGGTATGGGCGAGAACGAAAGGTCATCCGTTGACTCTATCCTTGCTCGTGACCACCGCGCTTTCGCGCACCTCTGGGAGGGACGCTTTCATGAGGGAAAGTGAAGTATTTTCCCACGTCGTTTCGTCGTGGCTCAGGGAGGTTCCCGATCTGGAGATGAAGGAGCTGGTCGAAGCTGCCGCCGTTCTACGGGTGTTCAATCAGGAGCTGCTCTCCTATGTTCTAGATAAGGAGGTTCGCTTCGATCAGTTCCGCCAACTGGCAGACTATTCCTTCGTACAACGGATCGACCGGGGGTGGCTGCTGCATGATCTGCTGCGCGAAGCGATCAATGAGGAATTGCAGCTGCGTGTCCCCGACTATTATGAGAAGCTTAGAAAGCGCTGCGTTGTATACTACTACCGTAAGCTTCAAGGATCGACGAGAAATAAATCGATGTCCTGGGAGAACGCGGAATGGATCTACTATATTGGGAACCAGCTCATCCACTCCCTCTTCTACCAGCAGTCGACCACGCACCGCTTTGAAGCTCTGACCCTCTCCAACTGGGACGACGTTAATCAATATATCGAGCAGCGCTATCGAACCGTCAAGGAATTCCCCGTTCACCGCATCCATCCCGTCACCAAAGAAAATTTCGAATACGTCTATACTGTGGAGGACAGCCTCAACGCACTGAAGCATATTCACCTGGAGGAGTTGTACGCCCTCGATCCGAGCTGCGTCAAGCTTGTCCGGGATGCCAATGAAACAATATGCGGCTTGTTCATCATTATCCCAATCAACGAGCGCACGCTGAGTTATCTACGCACGCAGCCGCTTTCTTCTGCCTATTTCTCAAGTCTTCCCGAATCCGAGCTGGATGAGTTAAAGGCGCCTGGCAATCAGCGGTCCGGCTATTTCATCAAAACGCTCGATGTCTGCGATCCGTCCGACGAGGCCATGATGCAAGCAACAGGTATCGCCTTCATCACCCATATGTTGTCGGCCGGCTTCGTGGTGGCAGCCCCTCCACCCCATCCGCTACCCCGAGATATCCTTCTCAGTCTAGGCTGCGAGATTCCGGATGTCGTCCACTACGACTACGATGAGCGAACGCCGACTCCCTATTACGTCATTGATACGAGAGGGAAGAAGCTCCATGATTACCTGAACCGGATGATCTCTTCGATTGGGCTGGCGGATGAAATTGAGGAAGGGTCCGTTCCATCGTTTCTGCTGACCAAGCGGGAGACGGAAGTCGTCGAACTGCTCGTAAAGGGAAGCTCTAATGCCGAAATCGCGAGCCGTCTA
Source organism: Paenibacillus baekrokdamisoli (assembly GCF_003945345.1). Lineage (GTDB taxonomy): Bacteria > Bacillota > Bacilli > Paenibacillales > Paenibacillaceae > Paenibacillus_Z > Paenibacillus_Z baekrokdamisoli. Next base: position 4,967,676 of record NZ_AP019308.1, read on the forward strand.
TTTCTGAGTGAAGCCACGGTAAAAAAACATGTAGCCCACATTTTTAAGAAGTTGAACGTTAAAAGCCGAGGGCAATTGAGCCATCTATATACGAAAAAAACAAAGCCATGAAGCATATACAACAGGCACCACGATACCTTTAGTTCCTATTGCATTCTCAACAATATCTACGTTGCTTCAATATAGGCTTGGCTCTTTTCTTTTTCTGAGACAAATTACGGTGAAAGCAAAAAACCACAACCTCATGCGGTTATGGTTTTAGATGGTAGAGGCGAGGGGATTGAACAAGCGCCCCCTATTTCCCGATAATACCAAATTGGGGCGATGATCACGGCTTTTTCAAGAGTCGGTCGTGATGGTCGACGTTCCGGAAGAAGATTCCCTTCGTCTTTGTTCCTTTGTCGTCCAGCACGACATCGATGAACTGCCACGACATGCGCAGTTCCTTGTTCGCCCGCGCTTCCCATACTGTAGGCTTGATGCCTTTGGCCGATTCGATTTTGTCGATGCCAAGACCGGGAGAGAAGTTCGGCGCCTCATTTGTCATGCGCTCAATCGCTTCGAGAACGTCTTTACGTTCGCGAGGGTGAAGCTTGGCGAGCTTCTTATCAAAAAGCTCTGAAGTTGTGAACGGACAGGGGCGAATGTGAAACACGTGGACTTAGCTCCTCTTCTTTCCAGAAGAGGGAGCCTCTTCTTCGATGATCGCGCTAACACGTTCGCGTAGAGCCTTGAGTCCTTCAGCTGCATCCAGATGAATCATGGCGTGTTGCAAGCCGCCGCCAGCAACCCATTCATCAACTTCACGCTCTTCAGCCTGCCATTCTTCCGTCCAATACCACGATTGGTCTTTACGAATCGTCTCCATCGGTGTTCCAACCAGCTTTCCATCGACGACCGCCCATTCGATAACATCGCCTTCATGGAGATTGAGCAAGTCTAGCTGTTCCTTGTCGAGCGTGACCTGGTTTTTCTTGCGGACTTTCGATTTATAAGCCACAGCAGTCTGCACCTCCCGTTCAACAGTAATAAGCGCCATTATTACCACTTCCCTTCATCTTATTCAATGATATTCGGAAAGTTGAATAGTTAGAATATCCAACTTTCTAACTTTCCAACTTTGAATTTAGTATAGCATAGAAATTTTATCTGGTAATAGTCAAAATTTGTCCGATTTTTAGTTGGAGACCGCGAATATGCCGGAGGGTGACATTTTGATATCGATCCCGATTTCCCCTTCCATTTCGCCGATCGGCTTAAGAGCTTACGATGTATGGATAGAGCCCGAAATCGGCAACGTAAATAGCTCTTGAGCTTAAGTCTAATAGCCTATGACGAAAGAATAATATAATATCTCCGCGCAAAACGACACAAAAACCGCGCACCATCAAGGCTTCACGGTTTTATCACTTATCAAAAATATTTATTTGCCGCCTTCGGATAATCCGCTGACAAGAGAATCGTATAACAGAAGCAGTTCTTTCGACGGACGAATGCCGAGTTCCCTCTTCATGAGCTTCACGTAGTCGGTGTATTGGGCGGTTAGCCCCTTCTTGTCTCCATCCTGCCCGTGCTTCTTCATTAGCAGCCCGACGACCGATTCGTCCAGCGGATTGCGGGCATGCAGCTTCAGCAGCAGCTTCGACGCGGCGGCCGTGTTCGGAAGGGCGAGGAGCGTCTCGGCCAGATTTCTGACGAAGGAAACGTACCGTTCTGCCAGCCGTTCCGTCTCGTGGATTGCCCATACGTACGCTTTACTTCCGAACAGGTCTCCCGTATAGAGCCTTTCGACGTTCAGTGCTTCTTCCACGTTGGCGGCGCCGATACTTCCCAGCTTCCCTGCTTGACGCTCGAATTCCTCGTAGTCGATGATGGCATCGTCCAGTTCCAGCGCGTAGCCGTCGTTCTCCGATCGGATCGCCTCCCGAAGCCCTATTGGCTCGAGCGACTTGCGCAGCTGATAGACGGTCGTATTCAAATATTTTTCGGCATTCGCGCTCGCCATCCCCGCGAAAATATCCGCGACCAGACGGGAGCGCGAAATCCGTCTGCCCCGGTTCAGTAACAAGTAGGCGAAGAGTTCGGCACTCTTGCTGGAAATCCACTTCACGCGTCCTGCTTTCGGACTGGGGCGACTCCCCGTTTCTTTCCATACAAAAACCCGACCTCATGAGATCGGGTTTATCATAATTTGGTGGAGGCGAACCGTGGATGGGCAAATCCACAATTCGCCGCCGCGTGTTGCTTAGATTGTTTGATGATATGGTCTAGCACTAACACTCGACGCTATCGATCGTTGCGGGTTAACTATTATTGCTTAGCTTCAACTAATTGTATTAGCCTTGTCAACGCACTTGAGTAAATCGAGTCATGTCTATGCACAAACCATACCTGCAAATCTCGGTACTCTTCAGGCAAGCGGTGGGAAGCGATTATGCCCTTCTCTTCCGCCTTGGCAATCGATGATCGTGGTAGCATAGACACACCGAGCCCAGCGGAAACCCCATCTAGAATAACTGCTAATGTGCCAAATTCCATAATCTGATATGTAGTCAGTCCAGTTCCTCTCAGTAAACTCTCCGCTTTTGCCCGATGCGTACATCCAACATCGAAAAACAACATCGGCTTCGAAAGCAACTCGTGCATGTCGCTTTTTCCCGGCTCCGAGATCAGCACCAACTCCTCTTCAAAAGCCGCGACATGTTCTATATCTGGATAGTCAATGGGTCCATAGACAAAAGCTCCATCAAGCTCGTAATCCAACACCTTTTGTAAGAGAGCATGTGTCACACCCGTAATGAGCGATAAATTAACATCCGGATATCGTGATTGATATTCGGCCAATAGAGGAGTCAGATGAATGGCCGCAGTCGTTTCAATGGAACCTATCCGAAGTGGCCCTGCAGCATGGTCCGAGTATTGTGTAGATTTCACAGCCTCGTCCATCAGAGTCAGTATTTTATCAGCATATCCCAGTAAATTCTCGCCAGCCGGAGTTAGCGTCATCCCTCGATTGGATCGCCGAAAAAGGGGGGTTTTCAACTGAGCCTCAAGATACTGAATTCGGGTCGTCACATTAGACTGTACATAGTTCAACATTTGCGCAGCCTTGGTTATGCTCCCCTCTCGAGCTACAGCTTGAAATATTCTTAAATCTCCGCTTTCCATTTCTATGTCACCTGCTTGGTATGATCATTTATGATACTCACATTCGGTTTTGTTCATTTTACTGTATGATTCCCACTCTGTACAATTCAAAATAGATTCATCGAAATACGAATTACTGGAGGAGTTAGGATGAAAGCGATCGTACATGCTGGGATGAACGGCTTGAATGGCTTGACATATGAAGACGTTATTGACAAACAGCCAGGTTTCGGCGAAGTAAAAGTAAGGCTGAAAACTGCAGGGTTGAATCATCGAGACTTATTTCTCATGGCGGATCGAACAAATAAGGATGCTCCCCTGATTATAGGTTCTGACGGCGCGGGTAGAATTGAAGCGGTAGGTGAAGGCGTAACAAACCTTACAGTAGGTACCGATGTAATCATTAATCCGTGTATCGGATGGGAAATCACCCAAAATGTCCCGACCGTTCCAGCCATAGTGGGTGGTCCTTCGGATGGTACATTCGCCGAGTCTATCATCATCCCTGCGCAAAATGCCGTCAGCAAACCAGCTTACTTGTCTTGGGAAGAAGCTGGAGTGTTGCCCTTATCTGCCTTGACGGCCTATCGGGCTTTGTTCACGAGAGGTCGCTTACAGCAAGGCGAACATATCCTTATTCCAGGTATTGGTGGCGGTGTGGCGACTTATGCCATGCTTATGGCTTCAGCGGCGGGTGCACGAGTCAGTGTCACATCACGCAGTGAAACAAAAAGGCAAGCTGCTCTTGCACATGGGGCAGATCATGCCTTTGACAGTCATAGTGATTGGAAGGAAAGTATGAAAGGAGAAACAGTGGATCTCATCCTGGACAGTATCGGGCCAGCGACGTTCCAACAGTACTTTGATATCATTAAGCCAAATGGCCGTATCGTGACGTTTGGAGCAAGCTCAGGAGATCGAATGGAAATAGCAGTACGATCCATATTTTACCCCCAAATCAGTATCATCGGCACCTCAATGGGAAGCAGTGAAGAGTTTATTGCTATGCTTCAATTTATGGAACTCCACTCGATACGCCCTATCATTGATAGTGTCTATCCTTTACAAGAAACCCTTCAAGCCTTTCAGCGAATGCAACAAGGGGAGCAATCTGGGAATATTGGAATAAGAATAGATTGAGACACATGCAATGTGGATAGGCCGGGAAATTGTTCCCCAATTCCTTGAATAAACGCTTCGTAGTTCAATCCCATAAAAGTAACGGCCTGTATCTCCGCATTCGTCGGGGTCAGCTTGCTCTTCGTTTCTCTACAAACAACAAAATCCACAACCTCTTGCGGTTGTGGATTTACATGGTGGAGGCGAACCGCGGCTGTGCAAAACAACAATTTGCGCTGCGTAATGTGGAGAATGTTAGGGGAGGTTACTTATATTTTCTTATATTTAAAAAATACTTAAATCCTGCTCTTCTTGGTGAAAACCGTAGGCGACATTTCTTCCCCTGCCAGCTTATTTCCACGTGTGACATATACCTCTTTATCGAGGATGACGTGATCCAGACAGGAGTCCTCTTCGATCACGCATTTCTGCATTAGAATGCTATTCCTAACAACCGCTCCTTTTCCGATTCGAACCCCACGGAACAAAATGCTGTTTTCCACAGTTCCCTCAATGACACAGCCATTAGCCACCTGCGAATTTGTTACATTGGCGCTGCGGGCATATCTGGCGGGTGGTTCGTCCTTGATTTTGGTATAAATCAACCCAGGCTCGTAGAAGAGGGAATTCCATACCGTGGGATTTAATAATTCTTTGCTGTACTTATAATAATTTTGGACAGAATTGATGATGGCGAGATATCCTTTGTATTCGTAGCCGTACACTTTCAATGCGTTCAGATTCCGGATAATCACATGCCGCACTAGATCGTAGTAATTTTGATTCACGCTTTTCTTGACCAAATCAATCAGCAGTTCTTTCTTAATAATGATCATTCGCATGTATACTTTGTTGCTTTTTTTCGTCTGCCGGTTCTCTGTCATACGTACAACCCGCTCATTCTCGTCTAAATCCAACGTAATGAGGTTAGCGAAATCCTCGCTGTCATCGTCCATTTCCTTGTAGATGACGGTGATATCCGCTTTTGTCCTTTGGTGATTCTCCACCGCTTCGGTATAGTTGATATTGCAAATCATGTGACTGCTTGAAACGACTACGAATTCTTCACTGCTGCGGGCAAAATATTCGAGAGAACCGTAAAAATTTTGCAAATCACCGTTAAAACCCGGGGCATGACTATTATTGGGAGGCAAAATGAACAGCCCCCGGTATTTTCTATCCAAATCCCATTCTTTACCGGAACCCAAATGATCGATGATGGAACGGTAATTGTTATGAGCGAGTACCGCTACATTGTTAATCCCTGAATTCACCATATTGGACAACACGAAGTCAATCAGGCGGTATCTGCCTCCAAAGGGTACAGTTGCAGTGGCCCGTGAGTATGTCAGTTCATGCAAGAGCGGCTGGTTAATGCTGAGATTGATGACGCCTAATACATTATTCATCGCAATCACTCCTATATCAATTGAGAAGAAATGACCATGTTCTCACCGATTAAGGTGATTTCCGCCGAATCTTCCGGGCTTCCGACATATGCGCCGTCTTCGATAACGGTACCCGAGCCGATTATGGCTTTATGGATAGTAACGTTCTCCCCAATTTGGGCATATGGCATAATGACCGAGTCTTTGATCAGACTGCCTTCACCGACATGAACACCGTAAAATAGAACGGAATGGTCAACTTCCCCAAATACCATACATCCTTCATTCACAAGGGAACCGGTAACTTTGCCGGTAGACGCGATATGATGCGGTGGCTTATTCGGGTTTTTCGCGTAAATCCGCCAATTATCATCATGAAGCGTAAACGGCGGATCCTCCATAAGCAGGTCCATATGCGCTTCCCATAGGCTCTCGACGGTTCCGACATCCTTCCAGTACCCGTTAAAACGGTAGGCAAAAAGCGAATTACAATTATCCAGCATCGATGGAATGATGTCTTTACCGAAGTCATTGCTTGATGCGGGATCTTGTGAATCAGCGATTAAGTATCTTTTTAATACATCCCAGGTAAAGATATAAATGCCCATGGACGCAAGATTGTTTTTCGGTTGCTTCGGTTTTTCCTCAAACTCAATAATCCGATCGTCTTTGTCCACATCCATGATGCCGAATCGACTGGCTTCTTGCATCGGCACTTCAATAACCGCAATGGTGGCGTCGGCTTTTGTTTCCTTGTGCTGCTGAAGCATGAGGGCGTAATTCATTTTGTATACATGGTCGCCGGAAATAACTAACACATATTCGGGATCATATTGCTCGAGATAATGAATATTCTGGTATATAGCGTGTGCCGTTCCTTTATACCAGCTGCCGCCTCTTTGTTCCATAAAAGGGGGAAGCACGGTGACCCCGCCGTTTTTTCGGTCCAAATCCCATGAACTACCAATTCCGATGTAGGAATTCAGTACCATCGGCTGGTACTGGGTCAGTACTCCAACCGTATGTATACCTGAATTACTGCAATTGCTCAAGGTAAAATCGATTATCCGGTATTTACCGCCGAAGGGTACAGCAGGCTTTGCCAGCTTTGTCGTCAGATGACTTAGTCTTTTACCCTCACCACCTGCAAGCAGCATAGCTACACACTCTTTTTTCTGCATTCGGCTCGCCCCTATCTCCTTAGAAATTTCCGTCGTTTACATCAGGTTTGCGAAATCAAAGGTAGAAGCCCCTCTGGATCCCTCTTCCCAAGAAGATGAATCCGCTTTCAAAAAACTGTTTAAACGCTAACTCACATCTAGTAAATAGAATATTCAGATAATTGATTCGATATGATATTCACCCCTCTACAATTTAGATAAATAATTGAATTGGTAATCTAAGCAAAGTTATGTAAGCGCATACATTATTGTAAAGATATGATACCTTGCTGGGATAGGGATGTCAACAACCGTTGGCGTTTTTTTAGGAGGGCAAAATGGTGTCCCCCTTACATGTAATAAAAGGCCATCGTCCCGATGAACGATGACCTTCTTAATGCTATGCTGCTATGTTCTTTATTATTGCTGCAGTTTAAACAATTTCCCTTCTCCAGGTGAGAAGGATACTGACATTTGCCCAGTGCCCGCCTGATAATTTGTAACAATCAATTGCCCGTTTGTCTTTGAAACTTCTTTAACGTTCGAATATCCCGTCGATATTGTGAATGCTGCGGTTTGTGCGCTGCTCGTATTCTTATTGACCACCATAATATACTTCTCACCCGCTTGGTTCTCGAAATAACCAATTAACAGCGGCAACGAGCTATTGTTCGGCTGCCAGAAGAACGAAGCGGGAAGCGCTGCAGCCATTGAAGGCAAGCTGCCTCCTGAGTGGTATACGGCAATCGATTTCAAATTCATTAATGTTCCACCCAATTGCTGAACGTCCGCATTAATGTTCTGCGCCCAAGTGTAAGAATTGTTCTTCGTGCCATTAGGCAATATGATGCCATTATTAAAGCTTTCTCCACCGCTTGATGCCGGCGTCCAATACGTGAAGTAAATATATCCTTTCGCGCCATAAGCCAAATTGGAGTATATCTGATATCTCATTTCGCTTTCAGAAGGTACTCGCCATACGCCATTCACTCCAACGGATTGAATATAGGACCAAAAGTCGATTCCACCTAGTAACGCCTGCCTGCGAATAACCTCCAGATTGGCGTAATAATCACTTCTGAACCCTCCATCGGCCATGTATGGATAGTGATCAAATACGAGAACGTCAGGTGCGGTATACATCCACCTGTACACATAGTCTTCGTAGCTCCCGCCTATAATGTTCTGATTGATCGTGAACCAGAAATCTGACGCAATTGCGCTCCCATTCAAATATGCCGTGCCGTCATTGTACCAATTGTCATTTGTATTGGAACGGATAACCCAACCTACGGAATTGTTCCCGCCGCCATTATGCGTCAGCTCCATATAGTAGGCTGTGCTTCCATTAACAGCCGCATTTAAATTAAATTGCGGCCATTCCGTCGATGGAGTCGTTAACGTATTTTGTGCAATTAACGTCGTTTTCGCAGGGGAATTCCATAGTTTAAGCGTTAATTCCTCCCCTGCGCTCCATGTGTTCTTGTCAATCCACCATTGCACGGTATTAATCATCGTTTGCCCAGGTTTAGTCGTGAAGGATTGGCCTAACGGGGATGAAGAGGTTACATATACGCCTGTTTGCTGATCCAAGCCAAGCTGGGTGGAGGAAGCATAGTTAGGAAATAAATTAACGAAGGCCATATGATTCGAGTCGCCTAACTTCATTCTACGGATGGTATCTTGGATTCTAGTCATTTGAAGCGCCGAAGGCTCATCCAACACATGGTAGCCCTGTAATGCCGAGTGAGTCTTATAGTGATTGGTAATATTGTCAATCACAGAATCAGCAGGCTTATTGCCATCATTATACGCTCTTTGCGAGAAACCAAAATCAAACCAGAAATCAACGGCCTGTGCCACGCCATTCTTGTACGCTTGCCCATCCGCGTAAACGTTGGACGAGCTTGTTACGACCCAGCCGACTTGAGACGGGCTGTTGCTTGTCAGTTCCACATAATAGGTGGAGTTTGACTGTATCGCGGTGTATAGCCCAAACGTCGGATAATACGTGGATACCGGACCTGTGATGGAATTCGATGCAATCGCATTATTCTTCGCTGGACTGTCGTAGAGAGTCAGCGTTAATGTCGTTCCGGCGGGCCAGTTCAGCTTATCAATATATAATGTAACGGTATTCAAACCCCATCCGCTGCCTGCAGGTGATTTGAACGTTTGGCCCAAGGAGGAAGAAGATGAGACAAATTGGCCGTGCCCGGTTAACGGCTGAGACAGCAGTTGATTCCGCCAGGCTAGCTGATTGTCATCTATAAGCATCGTAAGACCATTGCTAGCCGCGTAATTCAATGCCGGATCATTCGATGCAAAGTCGCTAACGCCATTCCCTCCCACTATGAAATTGGCATGCATAGCGGCTATATCCGCATAGCTCCCGTTCGACGTATTGGCAGGAGAAGGCGGCCAGAAAATACCAATTGGAAATGGCTGGATTGTCGGACTATACGCCATACCGCTATTGGAAGATCCTAAAACAAGAAACAAGGTCGCAAGCACGATCACAATTGCCTTTTTATACATACATAATCCCTCCGCGTTCATATTAAATATGATTACCGCAATATGGTATGCATTATTGACTGACTAGAAACGAATATTGGTCGGCTCAATCTAAAGAATGGCAGTTCGTTTATTCGGACAGCAATTTCAAAAAAGCTTGTTCATATACGGAATGGCCATAGTCGTTCGGATGATTGATGTTGTTCAGCAACAAGCTTTCGTACGACTTGCCTGCCTCAATTTCCTCCATCCATAAGCGATAGACATCGGCAACAGGCAGGTTGTACTCGCGACCTAGATTTCTTAATGCCTCTGCATACTCTCCGATTTCACCGCTGCTAAATTTCCATAAAGGATTTGGAGCACATGGCGTCACAAGAATGATATCGACCTCTAATTGCTCTTTGAGCGTGTCAATCATCTTCCGAATATTAGAGACGTACTCATGTACCGGCACATCATTACGATCAGGCAGCATACGATTCTGATCATTCATACCATACGCCAGCGTCACCAACTGCGGTTTCATTGGAACCACATCCCTAAGCAGTCTGTTCATTCCGTCTCTGCTCGTTTCGCCACCGATGGCTTTCATATGGTATTCGACACTACTGTTTAGGAATAGGCGCTGCAGATGTTGATAGAGTCGAAAGGAATAGGCGAAACGATGCTCACTCGCCTCAGCTCCAGTGCTGATACTATCACCGTATACCACATAAGAAATCTGTTCGCGCTGCTCATGACGAGCGCTGCATGCTGGCAGAATGGCAGCACAAGCTCCCGCCTTGCCATTGTCGGCTGGGGTTAGAGAGGCATACGAATAATCCGCATAGACCGTGTAAGGTTCATTGCTGAATTCAGACATTCCCGTCTGATCAAAGCGGTTCTTTCCATAGAAAATATGACTCGACCAATCCGGAATGCGGCTGTTCTCCGTTCTCCATACCGTCCCTTCTTGCCAGTCCACTCCATAATCGAGACCTTCCTCGAAATACGATAGGATCGGAATGCCATCCTGATCCAATCGTCTGCTATACAGCTTCAAGCTGCCACGCTGCACATTGCGGTAACGCAGGCTTTGTGACCTTTCCTTGAGCATCACAACCGCCTCACCGGTTTGATTGTACATAATCATCACCATCCCCTCCCAACTATTTCTTAATATTCTACTGTCGCGGTCCTATCGAGGAAAAACTTGATGACCCATGTCGCGGCCAAACCTACAAGGGCAAGCAGAACGCCGAAAGCAGAGGCTGATCCATACTGTCCGTCCGATACCATGTTGACGATTTGAAGCGCTGCCGTATTCGTCGAGAAGTTAGGGCCACCACTGGTCAACAGCTTGGATTGAAGGAAGATTGTGAACGCTCCACTAGTCCCAATAATAACAAGAGTGGAAATCGTCGGCCAGATCATCGGAACCACAACCTTTGTCAGCTCCTTTATCTTGGTAATGCCTTCTAACTCTCCCACTTCATATAGGTCATTAGGGATGCGCCCGATAGCTCCCAGAAGGATTGCCGCATTAAATCCAATTCCTGCCCAAACGCAGAAGAAGAAGACAGTGCCAAGCGCCGTTGCCGGATCGCCAAGCCAGGAACGCTGCAAACTCTCTAATCCCCCCGCCTCCAGAATCGCATTCACGACTCCGTTATTTGGACTTACCATAAAAGAGAAGACCATAGCGATAATGACGATTGATAGGATGGAAGGAAAGAAGTACACAATACGATAAAAGTTGTGAAACCTTATTTTTTTGGAAAATATATAGGCCACGTATAGCGCAAGTGGCAGCAATACTAGCACATTCAGCGGAATCCAAAGCAGCGTATTTCGCAGAGCATACTTAAAGGGCGCTTCTGTGAACACTTTTTCGATTATTGAAGAGAAATTGTCAAAGCCAACCCAATCGATAGCTCCGGTCGTGATATTCCACCGTTTGAATGCATAAACAATCGTACTGATATTCACATAAACAGTAAAAAGAAAATAATGCGCCACGGGATAGATCGTCATAGATAGAATAAATAACAATCGCATTCTCTTCGAGCGGTTAGACATCCATTGCAAAGTTATCCCCTTCTTTCGTTGAAGCTTGGAGAAGCCGGCTCAAGAGACCCTCGACCCAAATAGCAATCGATAGCCTCCTGACCTGCAGCCGACACCTGAAGTGAAGTCTTCTTTACTTCATGCCAACTTCTTTCTTGTACTCTTCCCACTTGTCTTTAGCAAATTTAAGGTCATCATTATACTGCTGCTCTGCTGTTTTGGATCCGAATACGATATTTCCGTAAGCATCGCCGGAAGGATACATTTTCATCTTGATGAACATCGGATTATTCGTATTAAATGTGAAAGGTTTATTATTCTGCATAATATCCATAACGCTTTGTGAGAATTCCGATACTTTCAAGCCTTCAAGCGAATAGTTAAATGGTCTGAAGTTGCCCGTTAATTCCGTGAATTTGCGATTCATTTCCTTAGATGAAGCAAAGATTATAAACTCTTTTGCCAACTCCTGCTCCTTTGCTTTCGCTGGCACGACTGTGATATCGCCAACCATGCTGAAAAACACGTCTTTTTCCTTAGCGTTGTCCACCGCCGGTACAGGCATCATCGCCATTCGGAAGCCTTCTGGCGTAGACGCTTTCATCTCGCTCTCCAGCCAATTCCCGTTCGGAATCATCGCGGCTTTGCCGTTAACGAACTCCATCTGTGCTTCGGTATGGTTTAGAGCTTCAGAGCCTTTCAGCGTCCACTTATTTTTGAATATCGCTTCGAACTGCTGCAGCGCCGCCAATCTTGCCGGATCCCCGTACACATCAGGAGAATCCACATTCAGCAGCTTTTCAAGGAATTCAGAGCCGCCCGCTTGAACCATCATCGGCTTCACGACAAAGTCCCAATAACCCACAACTTTGCCGGGATATACGATCGGTGCAATGCCTTTCGCCTTGATTTGTTCAGCTAGTACTGCGAACTCCTTCCAAGTGGACGGAACTTTCCAGCCATTCTCTTCAAACATGCCTTTGTTGTAGGCCATGCCAAGCAAACCATCGGACCAAGGAATGATGTAAGCTTTATCTTGGTAGAGCGCATATTGCCGTGCAGCGTCATTTAATGATTCTTTAATGGTAACGCCATCCAGGCCTTGCCCCTCGTATACATCCGTTAAATCAGACAAGAAGCCTCGAGCAGCCCACATTTGCCAGTTTGTATTGGTCAGGAAAGCCACATCCGGAAGGTTGGCTCCGGATTCAAAGCGTGGACCCATCTTCTCCATAATGCCGGGATCGCCCTCAAGCTCTACCGTCACGTTCTCATGCTTGGCTTCAAATTGCGTCTTTAATTCCTTGAACCAAGAATCGCCGAACCCTCCTTGGAAGAAAGCAACCTTCAGAACCTTCTTCTCGCCCTTCTTCTCAGTGTCACCCTTCTTCTCAGTATCACCCTTCCCTTCTACCGTCTGATTCACATTTGTTTTGCCATTACCGCTAGAATTAGAGCAAGCACTTACCAGCAGAACCAGTACAATCAATACTGCCGTCAATAAGGAAAATCCATTTCTTTTCACCGTTAACTTCATTGCGATACACCCCTTGTATAATTTTTTTTCATTTATATAAGAATCAATTTCATAATTAGGACAACAATTATGAAATTGATTCATAAAACAACAAGATCTAAACGCACTGGCGTGTACTCCTTTAGACTGCACAAGCCAGATCAGCAATTAGGAGCTTGTTGTCTTACTCCCGAAATTCAAGCCAGACGCCTTGACCAGGCAATAGCTGTAACTCCACCTTGCCGCCGGTCACCTCTTTATCCTCCAGCGCGCCGTTCTTCCACAATGTAACCTTCTTCACTTCAGACTTTAATTGAAGAGAGGTAGTACCGGACTCACGGTAGCTGGAATTGACGACCAATACGCTTCTTCGTCCATTCTCAGTGCTGAAGCAACCAATAATCGCAGGGTCACCCGATATGCTGGCTATCGGTTCGAAAGCCTGCATTGGATTCTCTATCAATGGCGGTTCGGATCCATAGTGGATCACGCCTTCCGACTTCAAATCGAGCAGCCTGGAACCTATATCCTGTACCTCCTTATTCAGCCGCTTCACTTCTTCGTAATGCTTTGTCTTATTACCTTCCAGATCGATCATGCCGCTGCCAAACGTTTCTCTTCCCGATTCGGGTGTCCAATACGTGAAGTATTGAATTCCCTTAGCTCCATAAGCCAAGCTTGTATATACCTGCCAGCGTATTTCCTCTTCGGTCGGGTCACGATGTGAGAGGTTAAACGATAATGTCTGGATGAACAGCCAGAATGGCACATTGTGCTCCACCGCCGCAGTCCTAATTTGCTCCAAATTATAGAAGTAGTCTTCTGTAATGCCCCCGGAAGCATCCTTGGTTTCGGTCAGAAACGGATAGTGATCATAAGACAACACTTCAGGCTTGAATTGCTCGAAATACTGCTGCACATACTCCGTATATGTCCCCCCCTTTTGTTCCAGTGAGGCGTATGTAGGAAAGAGATTTACATAGGCGAGTCCATTCGGAGCATACTTCTGATATTCTGCTTTCTTGGCCGACAATTCTTCATACTGATTTATAGAAGGCTCATCATAAAACACATGTCCCATGTAAGCAGGATGGCTAGTATAGGGAGCAATCATATCCTTTATTTGTCCGAGCTCCCCCTTGGATAACGCATTGATCTTAGGGTCACGTACCAGTACCTTCAACCCATTCGCATCTGCATAATCAAGGGATTTTCGAATCGCTTCTGATCCGCCCTCATACTCTCTGAATCCGATTATAAAATTGATGCCGGCCTCACTTATTTCCCGGTAACGCTCCATCGTGATTTGTTCCACTGGGGGAGATACCCACATCCCAATAGGAAACGCTTTCAAATCGGGTTCTATTTCTTCATGCTTTTTATCACTGCAAGATGTAATCATCATAGACACCACCACTACTAGTATTGGAATGAATCTTTTCCTCATCCTTTAAGTCCTCCTGTCGTTAATCCGCTGATCAAACGATCTTGAAGGAAGAAGTAGACGATCAAAATTGGAATTGTGGACAGCGTCAGTGCAGCGAATAATGTCGTCCAGTCAGCGGCATATTGTTGTTTGAGCACCAAGTCGTATAAGCCCACCGAAATCGTAAACAGTTTCTTATCCTGCAAAAAGATATAGGGTAGAAAATAATCGTTCCATATGCCAATCATCGTGACAAGCCCTACGGCAGCAATGCCCGGTTTAGCCATTGGAAGCATAATTCGGAAGAAAATTTGCCAGTCATTCGCTCCATCCATATAAGCCGCTTCCGCGTATTCCCAGGACACACCTTTGAAAAACCCGTATAGAATAATAAAGTTCATGCTCAGCCCGGCGGAATACAGAACTAGCAGGCCAATATGCGAATTAAACAAGCTTAAATCAATCATCAACTTATAGAGTGCCGCCAAAGATCCGACAGATGGGATTAAAAAGGTTGATACCGCAAAAAAGAAGATTATATTGCTGCCTGGAAATTTGTATTTGGCGACGACATACGAAGATGTTGCTGCGGATAACACCGCTAATGCGCTTCCTACTCCCGTTACATAAACACTATTAAGAAAGTAAGAACCTAACCCCGTCTCATTCCAAGCCTTCGAATAATTAGACCATCTCCACTGCTCGGGAAGCGACCAGATATTCTGGTAAAATTCAGGACCAGTCTTAAATGAGTTAAGGAACATCCAGACAAACGGGTAAATAATCGAAACTGCGTAGACCATAAATCCCAACTGGATCAGCGCCGTCCCCAGCTTAGATTTGAACTGCATGGTTGACCCCCTCTGAAGATATTGAACGCGGGTATTAAAGCGATTTCATATTTATTAATACCCGACCGCCGTACTTACATTTTAAACACTTTTTGTTTTTTAATTAATTAACTTAACTTAATAATAGGTCGGGTAACATAAAAAGTCAATCGTTTATTTTCAATTATTTGAACAGACTACTCACTTAATATGTTGGACATCACATGGTCCAATGCCACCGCAAATCCGCCATGTATTCCCGAATGTTCGCCGTGCTCGGCATATACAATCGTTGTTGTCAACGGTACCATTTTATTGACCAATTCTCTTAAAGGTTGAATAAACAAATATCCCAGTTTTTTAATATCTCCACCAATCACAATAAGCTCCAGATCGAGCAATAGACTCATATTGACCAGAACAACCGAAAGTGACTGAGCTAATTCCTTTGTTTTTCTCAAGCAATATGGATCCTGATCAGCTGCAGCCTTGCAGAAAGCTTCAAAAGTAACTTTTTCGAGATTGTTTTGGCAGTAATCTAATATTTTGCTGGTTTGACCATTTCGCAAATCTACTCTCACCTTATGCATTAAAGCATGAAGAGACAAATGAGAATCTAAATAATAATCCTTCAATCTGCTAGGCTCGTCAAAATCGGGGGTTCCGCATACCCAGTATCCAACTTCTCCCGCAGCTAATCGGCTGCCCTCATATAATTGCCCTTGAATGATTATCCCAGCACCAATACCGATATCCACATTGATTCCAAGCAAATTAGAGAACCCTCTACCTGCTCCATATCTGCTTTCCCCTATTATAAATAAATTCATGTCATTTATTACCATTACGGTAGTATTGAATTCTTTTTTCATTATTTGATGAATGTTAATCGTTTCCCATTCTTTAAAACGTGGTGCTGCCTGAAAATAACCTGTTTCTTTATTTAGTATGCCTGGTGTACCTATGCATACAGCCATTAGCTTCTCATTTGGAATTTTATTAATCTCTAGTAATTCCTTAATATTAGTGATGACTGCGACTAAATCATCGCTTGTGATATACTCCTCCAAAGTAAACATAATTTCACTCTCGGCAACAACATTCCCCTTCAAATTACCTAGTGCCAGTCGAATTCTCTCTCCTGCCAAATCCACTGAGACAATGTAACCGTAATTTTCATTAAAGCTTAACAGAATCGGTGGACGTCCACTGCCAACCAAATCACCCACTCCAACCTCTTTGAGTATCCCCTTGGACAACAACTGCTCTGCATTGGAAGATACACTTGGAGCGCTCAGCTTTAAAATTTTCGCTACGTCAGCTCGAGAGATTGGTTCCTGCCTTCTAACCAAATCAATGATAAGGTTTAGGTTGGTCGAACGGATTAGCTGTTGATTTCCCTTTATAATTTTCAAAATAAATGCCACACCCATCTTTTAATTAATTAATTGGTTTAATTAATATAATAACAAAAAAAAGCAGATTGTAAAATCATTTTCTCCTCTTACCCGATGTATTCGCTCCGTCAAAAATAAGTTTGACAAACAACGTATTAGTACCATATAGTACTAATATGTTAAAAAAAGCGAAGCCTTCTAACCGTGATACCGTAATGCGAATTGCAACAGCCCTCTTTCTAGAAAAGGGCTATCAAGTCACCAGCATGGATGAGATCGTTGCTGAAAGTAAAGTATCCAAAACCAATATTTATTATCACTTCAAAAGCAAGGAGGAGCTTTTAACCGCCATTGTCAATCAAATGATAGGCCATTACAATCAGATCATTGATGAGATTGTTTTAAAGACACATCTTTCGGTAACAGAACGGATAGGCGAATTTACTGTGCTGCTTTCCGAGCGCCAACCCAATTGTTTAGGCGGATGCCCATTTCTTACGATTTACGTCCAGACATCGCATGAATCCGATTCTGTTAGAGAGGTAATTGGACGCTTTTTCCAAAATCAAATCATTACGTTAGAGAACCTGCTCCAAGAAGGAATTGCCAAAAAAGAATTTAATGCTCATTTACCCGTCTCACAAATCGCTGCACTTATCGTATCCACTATTGAGGGCGGCTTATTCCTACAACATACCATAGAAGACTCCACACT
Source organism: Paenibacillus baekrokdamisoli (assembly GCF_003945345.1). Classification (GTDB taxonomy): domain Bacteria; phylum Bacillota; class Bacilli; order Paenibacillales; family Paenibacillaceae; genus Paenibacillus_Z; species Paenibacillus_Z baekrokdamisoli. Next base: position 4,984,940 of record NZ_AP019308.1, read on the forward strand.
ATTGCCTAACATTCTACAAGCTTTGGCTTTCATGCTGAAGTAATTTTTTTGCTCATGTTTAGTACTACTTAGTACTATTAATACTTTAAATGAGGAGAATACACGACTATGAGTTCTATATTTATCACAGGTGGCAGCGGGTTTATCGGACGGCATGTTCTGGCGGCATTAGCGAAAGCAAATCATAAGCTGTATGTCCTAGTCCGATCCAAAGAAAAGCTAATCGAAACAATGAGGGGGATCGGATGGAACGACTTTTCATTGATAACGCCTTTACAAGGCGATCTCACCAAGCCTTCTCTTGGTTTAAATCCAACCGATTTGCAGCATTTGCTGAACGTAGACATCATCATTCATGCTGGCGGTCCAATGGATATTCTCTTAAAAGCAGAAGAAGCGCAACAAGTGTTTCTGAATGCCGCACACGAAATCGCCGGTCTTGCCAAAATGATTCACGATTCGAATCAATTAAAGCATTTTATCCACGTTGTCGGGTACAAGTCGCCTTATTCGGATCAGGATAACGACAGTAAGCAGCATAGCGATCATGATCATAAAGAACCTCCATACGAAAAAATGAAGTTTGATGCTGATCTCTTCATTCGGCAAACCCTGCGTACTTGGGGAATCCCCCTTTCTGTAGTTAATCCAAGTGTGGTCATAGGTGATTCTTATACGGGAATTACCGAACAACTTGGAGGATTAGGCATTTTGGTGGATGCCGTGCGTAGGAATCTTATGGCCCTAACTCCTGGCGGGAAGGATTACTGGCTTCCATTGGTACATGTCGACCATGTTGCGGCGCTTATTTCTGCATTAACGGAAGAAGAAAACCCAACAAACAATACCTACTTTTTATTGGACAACAAAATAAACAGTCCCAACATAATAGAGCTCATCCAACTTATTTCTAAGGAAGTTCGTGTAAACGGCCCTTTGGGTTCCGTTCCCTATCGTCTCATAAAAAAACTGCTAAACCTTGGCGTGGGCAGATTACTGCAGCTTCCTAAGGAGTCCTTGGATTTTATTGTAACAACAGAATTTCCGACAACATCCAAACTTGCCATAGAGAAAAAACATAACCTTAACCTATCTATATCCAAATCGACCTTGCCCTTTGTCATTTCGGATTTGGATTATCGGATTTCTCATGGAACAACTCATGCTGGAACAACTCATGCATCCCATCAATTTCAATTTAACAGAAGAGCAAACCTGGCCACGATAGAAAGCGAAGGGAAAGGAACTCCTATCCTTATTCTTCACGGCACCTTCAGCACATCATTTAATTTATTGCCGATGGCACAGCAATTATCCAAACTAGGCAATCCAATTTATCTCGTTGATCTTCCTGGATTTGGCCGTTCTCCCTTTCACCATAACCACTCCATCATGAAAGGTTTTGAACAATCAATCGTTGATTTGATACGCGGCTTAGAATCGAAAGTAATTATCGTGGGCCATTCGTTTGGGGGATATCTTGCGGCAAAAATGGCGGAAACCTTACAAGACCGCATTGAAAAAGTCATTCTGCTGCAACCCGTACTGCATCCTGTAAGTTCAGTTTATAAATCTTCTCTTTTGACTCGAACCATTTTGCGTTTCATGTCTAAGGCTGCATTGAAGAAAAATATGTTGAATGCAAAGAGCTTCAATAATCAAGAAGAAATTCCTGAGGATTATATCCTTTATATGTACAATGAATTGAAGTCTTCTCGTGTTAGAAAAACGACAGCTGAAGTCATGTCCGCGCTCTCCAAATCGAATAATATAAAGCTAAATCCGAGCAGTTGGGACTATGACAAAGTCTCCATTGTATGGGGAACAAAAGATACTAAATCCGATATCCCAAACCCGTTCAGAAATTTCAGTATTACTCACTTGCCCTATGCCCATCAGTTCCCAATTTCTCATCCTGAAGCTGCTGCGCACTGGATAAGTAAGTTGATTAACAAATAAACGAAAACTTGAAGTGCAGTAACAAAAATCCCGATCTCGTGAGGTCGGGATTTACATGGTGGAGGCGAACCATGGCTGCACCAAAGAACTCTAATCAATACTGAATATAGGCTCTAAGGCTGGATAAAGCATACTATATTTTTTATATTTTTTCTTATAATGAGAGGTGTTCTTCTCGTTTGGTACATATCGGATTGAATTTTGAAGTGAAAGCGAACTTTGACAAAATTCGAAATAGCTTTGTTCCCAACCTATATGAATAAAACCTAGTGCTGCAGCTCCCATAGAAGGAAGGTATTGTGAATCCTGCGGGACAATGACCTCCATGTCGAATACATCTGCAATGATTTGGTTCCAAATTACACTTTTGCTTCCTCCACCGATAAGAGTTAATCGATTGTTATCTACATCTGTGGAGATAAATTCCATTACCTGTCTCATACTCATTGCAACACCTTCTAAAACAGCACAACACATTTCTTCCTTAGTGGTGGTTGGTCGAATTCCTATATAACATCCAGTTGCATCTGTATTTTGAACAGGACAGCGCTCGCCGTTTAAATAGGGTAAGAAGAGGAGTTCACTTTTGCCACGATCACAAGACTTCATGAGATTATCCAGTTCTTCAAAAGCTAAATCATCATTTAATCTTAAACTATCGCCGAAGACTGACATCACCCATTTATGTGCATTCCCCGCATTCATAAGCGGAGCGATCACAATGTAAAGTTCCTTATCTACATGGGCAAGGTGGAATACACCTTCTGAAGCTTGAGAAACTTCCTTGGTTGGTGTTGCAACCCAACCTGTTGTGCCTAAATAAGCATACATTTCTCCTAAACAGGTAATACCGGCTCCCAACGTTGCTGCACCAGCATCTCCGATACCGCATAAAACTGGGGTTCCCACTATATATCCCGTTATTTGGGCAGCATGCTCAGTAACTAAACCAACGACTTCATCGGAGGGGCAAATAGCTGGGAGCTTACTCGATGCTATCTCATACCGATTAAGCCAATCCGTCTCCCATTGTCTCTGACTTAAATTCATTAATCCAGTCGTCGCTGCAGTCGTGGGATCCGTAACTAGTTTGCCAGTTAGCTGATATATGACATAATCTTTTGAACCTATTAATACCGTTGAAGTTTGATGGTAGTTGTCTGGCTCTTCTTCCTTTAGCCATACTATTTTTGGAAATGTTAGAGTACCATCCATATGATTTCCTGTTACATCCCGTATATGCGATATTCCCAAATCTTGTTTAATACGGTTTCCTTGCTTGGCAGCTCTCCCATCTGAATATAGAATAGCTGGCCGAACCGGATTTCCATTAAGATCTATGGGAATACAATCTTGCATTTGACCACTAAACGTAATCAAAGCGATGTCTTCTGCCAGAATCCCAGCAGATAACCATTCTTTAGTTATTGTTACAACAGCTTCTAACCATTGCGAAGGATCTTGCTCCATATGATGGTCAGTTTGAATTGTAGTCAAAGGTTTGTTTTTTTCTAAGATAGGCTTAGAACCATGAGAGACTAGCAGCCCCTTTACATTTGTTGTCCCAATATCAAAGGATGCAATATACTTATCAGCGCGGATCACCGAGAATCACGTCCCAGTCTTTGTAAGATTACAGCAGCTATTACAATCAGCCCCGTAATCACATCTTGCATAAATGTGGGCACTTCGAGAATCGTCAACCCGTTTGCCAAAACTCCAATTATTGCTGCCCCTACAAAAGTACCCCAAATATTAGGAATACCTTCTTTAAATGAAGTCATTCCTAGAAAAGCTGCCGCATAAGCAGGTAAAAACAATCCGTTTCCGCTTGTCGGTTGAGCTGACCCAAGCCGTGAAGCCATAAGGATTCCAGTTAAACATGCGAGTACCGTACATAACGCAAATGCCGTATTTTTGTTCCATTTTACGTTCACACCAGCTATTCGAGAAGCCGATTCATTGCCGCCTATGGCATAAAGTCTTCTACCAAAAGAGGTTTGAGACATGATGTACCAAAATATGATAGTTAATAGCACCATGATAATCGATAATAGCGGGATGCTGCCCCATTCCGTTTGACCGATATACCGGAAGGAATCGGGGATATTTTCGAACACAGTCGCACCACCCGTAAGCCAAAACGTAATTCCACCCAAAACAGTGCCCATGGCTAGTGTAGTAACAAACGACAATACTCGAAAACGAGTAACGAGCCAACCGTTCACATAACCTATCAGAAAAGAAATGGCTAGAGGTATGAGAAATGTACACCAAATAGGTAAACCCGAAACTGCAAGTTTCGCAGCCAGAACACCTCCGAAGCTAGCTACAGAACCGATCGAAAGATCAAATTCCCCAACTGACATAACCAAAGTTGCTCCTAATGCGATAATAACCAAAAATGAAATTTGCCTACTAATATTAATCATGTTTTCAAGCGTGGCGAATGAAGTGGGGCTAAGTATGCTGAAGCAAATTACAATAAGCACACCTGCCATTATAGTGCCGTATGTTTTTAACAAGCGACTCATATTAGCAGATGGACGATATAGACTTTTATCCATATGCAGGTTCACTTTCCTTTCCCTTGTTATAACAAATCTGTAGAATTTGGTCTGGAGTGACATCGTCATTGATGAATTCAGCTACAGTAACTCCATCGTGCAGCACATATATACGATCAGAAATATCCAATACATCTTTCAAATCAGAAGAAACATAAAGCACACAGCATTGTTTATCTGCCTGTTCTTTTAATAATCTGTGAATTTCATCACGGGTCATTACATCAACCGCTTGGGTAGGCTCATCACATAAAAAAAGGACGGGGTTAGATAGAAGCGCTTTCGCAAAAACGACCTTTTGCTGATTTCCCCCGCTTAGTTCATGAATAGGCTGTTCGGAGCTGCTCGCTTTGACGTTCATATATTCCATCCACTTGGCTACTTCTGATTTTTCTTTGCGATCTGTAATTTTCAGTCCATTTGAAAATTGTTTCAAAACAGGTAATGTCATGTTTTCGCGAATAGACATTCCCATAATTAAGGCATCGGATCTTCGCTCTTCTGGTATTAGAATCACACCGCTGTCTAATGAATGCCTCGGTGATAACTTATGAACTCGCTTATTTGATAGATGAACTTCTCCCTTTTCAATGGGTCTTGTCCCATAAATCGCCTCAAGTAATTCCGTTCGCCCTGAACCTGCAAGACCAAATAGTCCAACGATTTCGCCTTGTCTTACATTTAAGCTTGCTTTCTTTACTTTACCGTCTTTAGTTGCCACGTTCTCTACTTTCAAAACGCTAGAAGCACTTGAAGGTACAAATTTCTTCTCGATAATGGAGTTCTTCACTTCCGCGTTCGTCATAAGGCGTATGATCATTTCTTTATCTGCTTCGGATTTATTTACTGTACCTGCCAATTGTCCGTTACGTAGAACAGTAATTCTATCCGCTAACCGAAAAATTTCATCCATCCTGTGCGATACATAAACGATGGATGTACCCTGAGATGCAAGCTTGTGAATAAGCTGGAACAAAAGCTCCGATTCTTTATCTGTTAATGAGGCTGTTGGTTCATCTAATATGAGTAACCTACAATTCATCATCATAGCTCTCATGATCTCTAGCAATGTTTTCTCAGGAGGGGACATTTCCATAGCCGTTTTTCTTAAATCAATCTCGATTCCCAGATTCTCCTTGAGCTTTTCTGCTTTCTGTCTCATCTCACTCCATAAAATCCCTCTAGTCAGCTTTCTTTTCGGATAATCCGTACCAAGAAATAAATTTTCAAGACCCGTAAATGACGGGATCAGATGGCGATCTTGATGTACAACGTTAATGCCAAGCTCTCGCGCAGCCTTTGGACTCGAAATCATTTCTTGCTTTCCCGACCAAAAAATGCGGCCGCCATCTTGAGGATAAACACCCGTAATAATTTTAATAAAAGTAGATTTACCGGCGCCATTTTCTCCAACAAGTGCATGAATTTCACCAGGGTATATTTGCAGCGAGATTTTAGAGAGTGCATAATGCGGCCCAAACTTCTTTTCTAGTTCCTGTACTTCCAACAATGCCATGGGCGTACCTCCAAACTTTAAAGATAAAAGAGAAAGCGGCTGGGTAGCCGCTTTTCATTATTTACCTGCGTTTTCTTTTGTAATAAGAGAGGCTGGAGCGTAAAGCTCTGTTCCTTCCGCTGCTTTCCCTTGAAATACCAAATCGATCTGCTTAGCGACAATTTCAGACATACCAACGAAGTTTTGTTTTACCGTTGCAATTAACGGTGAGCCTTTTTTAATCATTTCTATGGCTTGGCTATTCCCATCAATTCCAGTTACTACAATATCTTTTCGTCCAGCAGCCTCAATTGCTTGAGCAGCACCAATAGCCGGTTCGTCCCAGCCTGTCCATACCGCGGTTATGGCACCATTATCTTTATTAGCCAAAAGCAGGCTCTCCATTTGTTTTCTGGAGTTTTCAATAGGTCCCGGAACGATTACCTGCTGCTCCGTTATCTTTTTAATATCGGTAGATTGTTTTAACATATCGTCAAGTTGAAGTGTTCTTTTTAAAACCCCAGGATGAGCACGATATGTTAACACAACTAAATTCCCTTTATTACCAATCGTTTTGAATAAATAATCCGAAATCAATTTCGACATTTCTACATTATCGCTAGTAGCATTCGTAACCATTCCAGTAATATATCCAGAATCGATACCAAATACAGGGATTTTATTCTCAGATGCTTTTTCAATCTGAGTTTTCACTTGATTAGGGTCTGTACTAACAAGAATGATGGCATCTGCTTTAGTAGAAATCACATCCTCCATGCGACTTGCTAGTTGACCCATATCCCCTTTAGTATCCACAACATTCGTTTTCCATCCACGATCTTTTGCTTGTTTTTTGAATGATTCAACCATTTCGTTGGTTGTAACAGAGGAGAGAAACGGAGTTAAAATAGCTACTGATTTGGTTGCAGCTTCTGATGTTGGTGAATCTGCCGATTTCCCTCCACAAGCGGCTAAGCTTGATATGAATACAATCGCAATCAAAACTGTGAATAATTTTTTCATCTGATTTTCTCCCTTTTCTTTTTATGAATTGATTATAAATTTATGGAGTTTTATGCGAGAAGTTCCATTCCAGAACCCGCTTACATTTACTAATAATCTGGTCTTCTCTTCTGCGATATTAGCCATAATCTAAATCCCTTCGCACACATGTTCATATCAGAATTATTTTATTTCCCAGTATAAAGCACGGATATTTATTTAGCAATTAAAGGTTTAATATATCCTTATACCTATTAGTAGCTTTCATTTCCAATAACGATCGCAAGACTGAGATTTTCCAATACGCATTCAATAGGTTATTAAGTCACCCATGTCCGAACTTGAGTTTACACAAAAAACGACATGATCGTACTTCTTCGTTAAATGATCTCATCAATTCCTTAGTCATGTAATCCTCCTTCTCAACGAGCAAGCAAACTCACGAGGCTCACATGCCTTTCTATAGGAGCCCTTCCACTGCATGGTAATCGCCTACCCTCGCAACACCATACATAAAAACACTGACCTTATGCGGTCAGTGTTCTTATGTTGGAGCGAATCGTGGCTGTGCAAAACCACAATTCACTGTTTGTTATAGGGAGCTAAGTCTGACGAATTACTATTCACTCACCGCTGGTTCTGCGAATAAATGCTGGTATCTCTCATAGTCCGCTTTTTTGCATTCCATCGTGAGCCGAGTTCCGTTCGGCTCATAGGAGGTTGCCTGAACATGTGCATTGGCATTGAAATAAGCGACTAAACGGCCTTCCGCGAAAGGAATGATGACCTCGCACTGCATATAACCTTGGAAGATCCTATCCTTCACAAGCGCAATCAGCTCATCCACCCCCGCCTCTTGCTTGACGGAGAGGTACACCTTGTCTCCATTCACATGCGGATATCGCTCGCTGGTAAGATCGGTCTTATTGTACGCATAGACCATCGGAATATGATCGGCGCCCAGTTCCTTGAGCGTCGTATTAGTCACTTCCATGAGCCGTTCGTACTCCTGATTGGAGTAGTCGACGACCTGTATTAGTAGGTCGGCTTCGGTGACCTCTTCAAGGGTTGAGCGGAACGCTTTGACCAGATAATGCGGCAGCTGGCTGACGAATCCTACTGTATCAGTGAGCAGAAAAGACTTATTATCTGGCAGTTCGATGCTGCGTACCGACGTCTCTAATGTGGCGAAGAGCATATCTTTAGCCAATACCTGTTTGTTCAAATCAGGCATATATTGATTCAGAATCCCATTCATGAGACTGGATTTACCCGCATTTGTGTACCCAACGAGACAAACAACAGGCACACCCGTTTTCAGGCGCTGTTTGCGCTGAACCTGACGCTGTGCAACGAGCTTCTCCAACTCGTTCTGCAGAGCGGAGATTCTATCCTCGATGCGCCGGCGGTCAAGCTCTAGCTTTGTTTCGCCCGTTCCTTTGTTTTTCATACCGGAGCCGCCGCCTTGACGACCAAGCGATTCACGTAGACCGACGAGCCGTGGCAGCATATATTGCAGCTGAGCCACTTCCACTTGCAACTGAGCCTCACGCGTTCGAGCTCGTTCAGCAAAGATATCTAGGATCAGAATCGTTCGATCGATAACCTTCTTCTGCAGCGCGCTTTCCAGATTGCGGATCTGCGATGGAGACAGCTCATCGTTGAAAATGACAGTCGATGCGTCGACCCCTTGCACAAGTGCGGACAGTTCTTCGACTTTGCCGGTGCCAAGGTAACGGGAGCCATTGATCTTTGCCGCCTTCTGGGTCAGTTCCCCGACCACCTCGATGTGGCATGCGTCCGCAAGATTGCGCAGCTCCTCCATGGAATAGGCAAAATCAGGCCGATCCTGTAAATTAACACCGACGATAACGGCTTTGTTGTTCGTTTGTTCCATATGAAAATTCCTCCTTCAAGTAAAACGATAGTGAATAAAGACAAAAAAACGCACTGGCGCTCTGGCCTGTGCGTTCGGTTTACGAATAGAGGAGTTTGGATAATACCCTAATGGAAGCCGAAGCTTACCGACTAGAGGCAAAGAGGTCATTTCGGTTAGCGACAAGAAAGAAACCCACCACGTTGGCGAGTAACAATTATATACGCTTCCGAAAGCTTTCTTCCTTAAAGGCAACATGAGACTTACATCCCGATTCATCTCGTAGTAAATTAATGCATATGGGTTACCTTTAATGGGGCAGACCTATCCTGAGTCCTCTGCACACAGGCAGAGACTTGGCGCTATTCAATTAGCCGCGCAAAGTTCTAACTCGGATGAAGTCTATCACACGTAACCCTCCGTTCCATTTTAAGTAAGCTCATTCTAACATACGGCATAGCAAAAATCCACAACCTCTTGTGGTTGTGGATTTACATGCTGGAGGCGTACCGTGCTGTGCAAAACCATTCACCGCGGCGCGATGATTCGGATATTTTCGCATGTTCCGTTTATGGTTTCGCGACGTATTGGTCACGATGACGCAGTCCACGATCATCCTGCCGACCCTGCGGTACTAAGTCGAGAAACTGGTACGTGATGTTCATCATGTCAATGCCGCGGGCATAGGTAGAGTATGTGTGAAATATATTTCCTTTTTCATCCCTGTAGAAAACGCTCACACCTTCCCTGTCCGTACTCATTGGATTCTGCAGTGTGTAGTTGTAAAATGCTTCCTTATTCGACGTTTTTTCTTCCATGAAAGATGCTTGAAAATCAAAATTAAAATCCGTATGTTGTGAAGAAAACCAAGGAAACGACCAACCCATTCGTTTTTTAAACGCTTCCAGCTTTTGCACCGGTGCGCGGGAAATACAGACGAAAGAGACATCACGGTGATTCAAATGTGGAATCATCCCACTGTAGTGATCTGCCCAGAAGGAACAATGTTTGCAGCCTTGATCCCAACTCGGATCGAACATGAAATGGTACACAACCAGCTGGCTTCTTCCGTCAAATAGGTCTGCAAGTGACATCTTGCCTTCAGATCCGTCAAACGTGTACGACTTGCTGACTGCTTCCCACGGCAGATCTCGCCTCTGCTGCGTGAGTTCATCCCTCAACTTCGTGAATTCCTTTTCTTTCCGTAGTAGTTCTTTCCGCGCTTCGATCCACTGGTCCCTTGGTAGGACTCTATGATTTTCCATAATAACACCTCATCTGTGCCATTTTACCATTTATTCTATCCGATATCGAAATCCGGTATGCTTCAGCTGCTTCCCGCTCCTTCAATAAGCAAAGAAAGAGACCATGAACAAATGACCCCAGTACCGTTAGCGCCACTCTCACCAGTGTGAGCAAGCTTCTCTCAGCATCTAAATAATGAGTCAGTAACTCGGTGAAATCATGACCTTTGGGGAAGAACTCCCGAAGGAGCCCGTTTTCTGGTATGTAAGTCTTAGTTACTTTACAACAGCAGCCAACTGGTTGTTACTTTACATCTACATAAAAGAATGAAAGTGCACCCTTAGAATTCATCGGTTAACCCAACTGGGCTTTGCCAAATGATTATTCTAAAAGGTGCACTCTTGTAGATTTAAAAATTGTACTTATGATTACATGTTGAAGGTAACCATAAAACGATTAATAATAGCTGCGGCTTCAGCACGTGATACAGCACCCGTTGGATCAAGAATGCCATTACCCTCACCAGAAAGTAAATGGTTGCTTACGGACCACTTCATCGCATCAACTGCCCAAGTTGAGATTTTGTTCGCATCTGTGAAAGCCACTAAGGATTGGTTAACGTTGACATTCAATTTGTTTGCTTTTGCATAATTGAAGATCATCTGAGCAAGTTGTTCACGAGTAATAGATTGATCTGGAGCAAAGTGAGTACGATCAACCCCATTGACGATGTTATTCTGGCTTGCCCAAGCTGCCGCATCACTGTAATAGGCATTCGCATTAACATCTTTGAATTGATTTGACCCTGCTTCAGGTTTACCAGCTAAGCGGTGCATAACAGTGACCAGCATACCACGAGTCATAGTTTCGTTCGGGCTGAACGTATTTGCCGCGGTCCCCGTGAACAACGCATGTTCCACAACATAGTTAATGGATGAAGCCGCCCAGTGATTCGAAATATCACTAAAAGTGACAGCAGGTTGAGCGGGCTCAGTCGGCTTAGTCGGCTCAGTTGGCTTACTTGGCTCAGTTGGCTTCTCCGGAAGTTTCTCGAAGGTCACAACAACTTGATCAGAAGATTTCAGACCCGTCAATTGAGTGAGCGCTCCCTTAGATATCCCATTGATCGTAACATCTTTAACCTGGTAACCTTTATCAGGTGTTATTGTAACATTACCATTTGAATCAGCAGCAGCAGTCCCTCCACTACCAGTGACGGATACATTCGGCTTGCTGGAGCTGTTGTCTGACGAGCTATTAGAAGGGTATGCTCTCACGATAAAGGTATAAGGTTTATCTATACTTTGATCGCCGCGAGATATCGTTGCAGTCAGTGTGATAGAAACATCCCCCATGCCAGAGGATGGACGTGTGACAATCGCGTTATTCTTGTCGATGCGAATGATATTCACATTACTGCTCTTCCATTCAATCCGGGTGCCATGCAGCCCTTCAGAAGGTAGGGGAATGTTAGACATAATCGCACTCGTATCACCAAGTGTTGAAGTTACATTAGCAATCGTATCGGTAACTGCCTGCTCGTCGCTGAGCGCCGCGACATTAACAAAGATCGGGTTGGAATAAAACCACAAGCCTGTATAGTTGCGGTCATTAATATTATTGAAGCGTTCCTCGTCGTTCTGTTCCGAGTTAAATGACTGATCTTGTAGTGGCTCGCCGTTAACTGTGAAGCCTGCGACGTCTGTACCAAGGTTCGTACCACGCAAACGATAATAACGGTTAGTATCCGCAGGCACCTTATAGGAGACAGTGTAATAGCCGTCGGCATCTGGTTGTCCCCAATCGTCTTTCGTAAAGCGTTTAATGACTTTCGTCGTGGCATTGGTTGTATTACTGGCATATTGACTTTCATCTATCTTGCCAGTCACTTCTCCAGAGATCAGATCGACATGATCGACCTTGACATCATTAGTGACTGATGTAACATGCGAGCTAATTGGTGCATAGTTGTTGTGCTCTGGGCTCTTGAAGCGAATACTTATCGTTGTAAGATCCCCTTCGGTCACTTGTAGGTTCTCGCCCATTTCAGCCTGATTGCCATTTCCAGTTGCTTTAAAATCAAGCGCATTGATGAGATCGCCATAAACGGCATAGGATTTACCTGAACGCATACCCTTTACAATATCTTTGAAGGTATTACCTTCAACCCAAGTATTGTTTCGCGAGTACTCGCTAGGCCAGTAACCACTTGAATAATTCCGATTGCTGCTCACCTTAAAATGAAAGTCGGAATTTGTGAAGTTCCAGAAGTGGCGGCCTTCACCAAGCATGGCATCCCACATTCCGCCGACCTTTGCGACCATGACGTCGGCTCCGCCGTATATGTCAACTAATTCCGACCTGTTCCCACCGGCCGCCATCTGGTTACCCGGCAACCCTTCCATACCAAACACAATTTCAGGAGCAAGATCGTTCATCTTGCGAATGTCTTCGATAGTGACAACACCCGTGCCGCCGTTATGTCTAGACGGATGGTTAAGCAATACATAACTCTCCGGGTAATTCGTTTTCAGCCACTCAATGGCTTTAAAGGTTTTATTTTTATCGGGTTTCAACGTATTCTTATCAGGCCTTGCTCCCCAAAGCTCTTCCTCATTTGAATGAAACATGCCTGGAGTTGTATCGTAGCTGTACAACCATTCGAATTGATGAATAGCTTCGATGGGCACTTTATTACTTTCGGAATCAATAATGCCGACAGAACCATGATCCAAACCCATCATGTCCCATTCAAAACCAGAATAAATGGATTTACCTTTGTATTTGCCAGCATCTTGGAGTGATGTAAACTTATCAAGTTGATCTTTAATCGCTTCCCAACGTGCAGTAGGCTTGTCTCTGCCATCTGGATCTCGCGGCGAATTGCGTAGATGATCAGATAGTACGATGAAATCAAAGGGATCACCGTACGTCAATGAAGTGACTGTTTCTGCAGGCTTATTGCCAAGATCCTCTCTAAACGCAGCATCGAGTACATTTTCCAATTTCATAAAAGATTCGGATGCATCACTTGATTGTATGGTATGTGTGTGGTACTCACCGGACATCCATTTCCCAGTTAAATTGGAGGAAGGTGTGTTCTCTGCTGCAGACACCGTCGCCGCACTCTGTGCGAGCATTAAAAAGGCGCAAGAGCTACAAATTAAAGACTTCAGCTTACTGTTCATGTAGTTGTAATTCCCTTCGAATGAAATATGGTATCGATTCCAGTATAGAGATGAAGTGTAAATTCACATGTTGAATATTTAAAGATATTTGTAAAAATTGAAAAATAGACCTCTTTTCTTCTAATGTCTATAGTCTACAATTCCAGGCACATGAAAAGCTCGGGCCGCGTGAGGTTGGGCTTTTCATGGTGTGAACAGTCTCGGTCTCCCCTCTCGAAAAGAGAGCATAAAAAAGAGAGACCTCCGTCTCTCTGTCGGTCAAGCCACATTTATCGTATTATCCCCCAGCCATGTTTGAAGAAGCGGCTCCGCGTCTACGCTCCAATTCCCGCTCAAGCCCCTCCAGTCCTTTTCTCATCGCCCAGTAATGGTTCGACCGAAATATCGGTTTCATCACCGGGGACAAAAATTTGAGCAGCGGTTTTTCCGCGTTCACATACCAATCGTATCGCAATTTCACATACTCGCCATCCTGCTCAAACATCCACGTGCCGTGTCCAGCCAAATCTCCCGAAGCCTTGAGCGACAAGGAATATGGCGCATTTTCAGCCGTTTTGCACGAGTTCCAGCGCAGCTTGTACGGCAGTTTGCCCTTCGTTAGAAGGGCGAACACTTCATTCCCCGTTTCCTTATCTCGGCCTGTCGTCTGAATATCCAGATACACTTCCGGCCACCACCGCTTGTAGTCCATGAAGTTCGAACAAACCTCGTACATTTCCCAAATGTCTCCCTTGATTCTCCACTCCGTTGGCATATAATACTCGTTTACACTCATGATATCCACCCGTTCCTTAGTTGATATTACATATTATCGCAAGGATAACGATCGATGCTCACAAAATGCTCCCAAGCGTTCGCTCCGCCAGCGCCCGAATGTCTTCCGCCGGGCCGACCCCGAGCTCCGACGAAATTCTTTTGGCGTATTGCTCATAATGGTTCTGAAACGAGCCGAATTCTCCGAGTTCCGCATAGAGCCTGAGAAGCTCCGCGGTGATTTCTTCGTCGAGCGGCGCAAAACCCAGATAGGTGAGCAACGTCTCCTTGGCGGCCTGGTCATCCCCGGCACCTCGGTAATATGCCGCGAGCATGCGGGCAAGAGAGGCCTGCTGCGCCGATACCTCGGCCGCAAGCCCCGAGCTCCATATGTAGTCCTTGCCTCCGAACAAGACTCCGCGGCAGTACCGGAATAGCTTCTCTCCCTCCGCCACATTCCGATCATCGATCGCCGGCGTCCGGCTCAAGAAATCGCGCAACCATTCCAAATCCGACAATTCCGAAGCGCCTGGAAAATGATACCCTTCGTTCGTATGCGTCAGATCGACCGCGATTCCCGCTTCCTTCAGTGCCTTCTTCAGCCGGTAAACCGTGTTGTGAAGATTGTGGAGGGCCCGGTCTTCGTCCAATTCCGGCCACAGCAAGTCGGCGAGCTGCCACTTGCCGGCAAGCCGGTTCGGATAGACGAGCAAGTAGGCGAATAGTTCTTCCGTCTTCCGTGTCTGCCAACTGACGAGCTTGCCGCCCTTCCCCCTCGTCTCGTACGTTCCCAAGCAGCGGACGGGCGGCGGATCCCCGACGGCAGGCGGCCGCAGCGAGGAGCGCAGCATGTGGTTCTTCATGAGCCGGGATACAACCCTCTCCAGCGAATCCGGCATAACCGGTTTGAGCAGGTAATCGACCGCGTTTACGCGGAACGCCTCTACCGCGTACCCCGGATAAGCGGTCGTGAACACGACCTGCAGTTCTTCATCTTGTGAACTTAGCCTACCCGCCAACTCGATCCCCCCCATCTTCGGCATCTCGACATCGAGAAAGACGGCGTCGGGCTTCAGCTCCCTGAATTTTACGAGCGCTTCGAGCGGGTCGGTAAAAGTCCCTGCTAATTCCAGTAACGGATGACGTCCAACCAATATCTCCATCAAATCAAGAATCGGTTTCTCATCTTCCACGATCATAACGCGAAGCATGCGATTTCAACCCCCTGCATCTTCAAACTGCAATTGTATGTAGCTCAAGCCAATCCGTGAACGGCGACGATTATTCCTTTGGCAGATTCTTTTTGGATTACTTTCCTTTCGTGACGATCAATTGGATTCCCCCACAAAGATGTCTTCGCCTTGCGTCGGTAAGAAGACGGTAACTCTCGTCCCCCGACCCAGCGCGGAATCTACCGCCAAGCTTGCTCCCTTAATCGAAGCAAGGCGCTTGCGTACGTTCGACATGCCGATACCGGCGTCGTCCGGTCGTTCGCCCGCCCGGATAAGGTAAAGCACGTCATCTGCCATGCCGATGCCGTCATCGACGATGTCGAACCGCAAATAGCCGTTTCCGTCCGACACCGTCAACGTTACGGTGCCGATTCCCTCTTTCTCGAACAAACCGTGTCGGATGGCATTCTCGACAAAAGGCTGGATCGTGAGCGAAGGAACGACGACGGCTTCGAGTCCGGGATCCGCATGCAGCTTGAAAATTAGACGATCGCCGAACCGAGCCTTCTCGATTTCAACATAAGCGTGGATAAGCTCCAGTTCTGTATGCAAAGGAACTTGCAGCATATATTGATCCCGCTCAAACACGAACCGCAAATAGCGGCTCAGCATGGAGAGCAAATGAGCAGCCTTCTCCCCGTTGGTATAGCAGTAAGAGATGATGCTGCTAATGGCGTTGTAGAGAAAATGCGGCTTGATCTGAGCCTGGAGAAACGCCGCTTCGTTCTTCACGGCTTGCTCCATCGCCGTTTTCATCAACAGCAAGGTCCGTACTCTCGCCACAAGCGTCTTCGCATCGAACGGCTTCACGATAAAGTCGTTTCCGCCTGCCTGGAAGCAAAGTTCGATATCATGCCGGGAATCTTTGACTGTGGCGAACAGGACGGGCAGTTCAAGCACCGAATGCGTCTCCCTCAAGGTCCGGCACAGATCGATGCCTGACATCTCCGGCATCATCACGTCTAAGATCATGAGATCGATCCTAGGGTGGTGTTGCAGCTTGCGGAGGGCCTCCTCGGCCGAGAATGCCGTCAGCACATTATAGTCGTCGCCCAGTAGATTCAACAGAACCCGAATGTTCGCCGGCTCATCGTCGACGACCAGGATCGTCTGATCGCGCCGGTCGTCTACGACATCCAACTTGGCGGTGAACGCCGCGATGCTATTTTCGGCTGCAACTGCGACTTCGGCGAAGGCGAGGGCGTCCCCCACCTCCCAGCCTGCGCTCGCAGCAGACGGCAGCGTGAACGTCATCTTCGTACCTACACCCGGTTCAGACCGCTCGACGAAAATCTTACCGCTCATCCGTTCCACCAGCTGTCGGCTGATATACAAGCCAAGCCCCATCCCTGTGTACCCGTCTTGCGGCATCGGACGCTCCGCTTGTTCGAAATAACCGAATATCGCCTCATGGCTTTCCTGGGGAATTCCGATTCCCGTATCTTCCACGGATACGATCACTTGGTTTTCCACCGTTATCGCGCTGATTGCAATCCTGCCTTTTTTCGTATGCTTGATCGCGTTATGGATAAGGTTATACAATACCTGGCGCACCCGGTTTTCGTCCGCGAGGACGAACGTTCCCGCCCCGATCCGATTGTCCCAGCGCACGTCTTTGCCCGATAGTTCGAATTCCAGCACCTGGAACGCAGTCTGCGCCGCCACGCGCAAATCGAGAACCGTTTCCGAAAGTCGCAGATCCCCATGTTTCACCCGGACGACGTCCAGCAGGTCGTTCACGAGCATCGAGAGCTTCGTCGAGGTGTCCTGGATGAGAGATAGCTCGCTGCGCTGCTTGTTCGTAAGGACGCCAGCCTTCCCATTCAGCAAGAAGGAGGCCATGTTCTGAATGCCATGGAGCGGCGTCTTGAGTTCATGCGACGTATGAGCCAGGAATTCGTCCTTCAACTTTTCCCGCAGCAGCAATTGCTCCGTCAGCCTCTCCGTGCTGTCTGTGGCGCGGGCGAGACGAAAAGCAAGCAGCGTATTCATGAACGCGATGACCGCGAGAAACGCAATCCGACGGCCAATGTCGGTCTCGACCCAACTGAGAGAATAGAAGGCTCCAAACAACGAAATCATCATAATGGACACAAGCATTCCGCCGAGTAATGCGGTTTCCTTGCGATCCAGTTGTCCGTCCGCTTTGACATAGAGCCGGATGGCACGACAGAGATAGAATAGAACCATCAGCGCGGAATAATACCAGGGCAGATCGCCTAGGACCGCATAGACCGTATAGGGGAGCGTGGCGACAGCCGCGAGATAAGCGGCAAGCGGCGTGAACAGCACCAGGAGCATCTTGCGCGACAGCAGCTTGCCATCCAAGTAGTGGAGGAAAGTGCCGAGTACCGCGAAATTTAACAATCCGCCAAAGTAAACGATATCCTTCGCCAACTCATAAGAAAATCCCGGGAAGAGCTGGAGCAGCAGCTTATCACCAATCATCGCAGCCAGGGATATAAGCGTGAGGAAGTAAAGGGCGCTGTAGAGGTAAGCCTTGTCCTTGAGCCTCATGACATAGATGCTCAAGTGATACCCGCCGAACAGCAGCAGGATGAACAGACCGGAAAGATCCACGCCGAACTCAATCCGTTCCTTACGAAGCAAGTCGTCCTGAAAGCCAAGCTGCAGGTCCTCGAAGCCCCCGGAGTTCTCATAGTTGTCATTTGCAACCTGAAGCACAATGTCCATCTCCCGGCCTTCCGCTCGGATGAACGTCGTGTACGGTTTGTTTTCCGTTACGTAGTCATCCGGATTATTAGTCGGATTGCCCCCGGTCCCGATCAACGCACCATCGGCGTAAAGCCGGTGCGCCCTATTAATGTTGTTCACCCGGATGCCGTAGCTGTCGCCGCTCTCCTTGAGCTTCACAATCAACCGATACGTACCGTATGGGCTTCGGCTCGCCTCGCCCAAAGATCTTCCGCTATACCAAGCATTCGGAATGTTGGCTGTGATCGTTCGGGCGTCGTCGGCTGCACCATTGCGAATATCATCTGGCGACAGCAGCTTGTTTGGATAAAACATCCACTCCCCGTCGAGATTGACGAAGCCTCTCCCTCCGAAATCCCATCCGCTTAAATCCAGCACGCCGTGCCGGGCCTCCGGGGCTGCCCGGTTCGGTACCGCATAATCGTATAACCCCACTAGGAGGACAAACGAAAGCAGAGGAATCAAAGTCAGGCCTGCAGCCCGGGAACTGAACCGCATTCCTTTTCGCAACCTTCGCTGCCATCTCCCCACCGCCGTCACATCCCGCTCTCTCTTTTTCGACAGCATAACCGCCCCCGCTCCCAAAATTCTCTTAAGGAGATTATGACAAAATTTCCTACAGCTCGCTATAGTAAAGTATCGCAGGGCGAGGCTCAAGGTACGATACGGACAAATGGTTCTAAAGCAAAAATCCAGAACCTCATGAGGTTGTGGATTTTCTGTAATAGAGTATTAGTTTATTAGATTTAAAATCTGTAACATCCGATATAAAAATAAAGCACTCTGAGCACGGTCCGCATTCATACCAGGAGCCAGTTGACCATCCGCTATACCGCTCGTAATACCTATCTTAATCGATACAGCGATCGCTTCTTTCGCCCATCCTTGAATTTTGTCATGATCGGCATAGGGGGAGAGAATTTTGTCGATATCTGCTGGGGATATCGTCTCCTTCCAGATGCCACTCGAACACATCGCATTGTAGATCATTTGAAGCATTTCCATTCTACTGATCTCTGCATTCGGTTTAAAACTTCCATCGGAGTAACCTCTGATGAGATGTGCTTTCACCGCAGCCCCAACGGATTGCGCGAACCAATCACTGGACTTTACATCTGTAAAGCTGTGCTGGTTATCACTATCGGGTATGACACCGAGCGCTCGCGTAAGCATCGTGATGAACTCAGCACGTGTCACTGTATCAGTTGGCTTAAAACTTCCATCTGCATATCCGTTCAGCACATATTTGGAAGACAGTGTATGAATAGCTTCTTTCGCATAACTGTTCTCAACATCGGGGAATTTTTTGCTATTCTCGACTACAGCATATACCGCATTATTCTTCCCATAGATTTGTGCCTGAAGGCTTCCATTCGAATCTTTCATAAATACTGCTGGCACAGGATAATATTTACCTGTTATCGGATCAATCATCACGCCGGCAAGATGATTAAACGCTACATTGCTAAATGAATTTGGCACGGTTAAGAAGTGTTTCGTATAAGAATCAAACTGATTCATGGTATGATCCGATCCATTTTTTTCGATTAAGCTCATTTTATAATCAATTGGCGTAGTAACAGACGATATTCCTAATTGACGCAAGAGCCCTTCGCTTACCAGACTCTTCTTTGACATACGTAACTTTACATGTGCGCCGGTTAACGGTACCCCAAATTGTTCAATCGATTTTTGAATAGCGCTGGCGGGGAAATGGAATTCCGTAAACTTTGATTGGATGACAAGTACCATAATCGGGTTTTTATCTAGAAGTTTTTGAAAGAGTTCCGCTTCAAAATCGAGCTCGAAATCATCCCATCCCTCTGAAGGGATTTGCAATACCAGCTGATTTTTATCGTTAGTTGATGGCAGATGATCCAACGCATCCAGAATAATGTTCGTAGCTACACCCGCTTGCGCAACCTTGCGCCCATTGGAGTCGGTAACTATAGTCGGGTTTACGGTTAGGCTACCATCAGGATTCTGTTGCACTGGTGATGGCTGTGTGGTGCCACCTGTATTACTGCCAGTACCGCCAGTGCCGCCACCTGTATCGGGTGAATAAGGATGAATCTCAACATCCGAAGCATAGGGAACAAATTGGTGATCCGAATTCAAATATCCTAACAATTGTCCCATCGCATTTTTTACACCAATCATGTATTGGTTGGCATATGGCGGGGAGTTATAGTCATCCAACGGCAGGAAATTAGACAAAGTATACGAGTATGCGCTAGCTCCGGTTGCTGGAATCTCCGCAATTCTACTTTCGTTACGTTCATTATCGCCATTAATCGTCTTTAAGTCAGGCATGATCACATAGCTTGATATCCCTGCCTCATTCGATGCAGCTTTCCACTTGATGGTCCCGCTCAGATTGTTTCCGGTTGAATCCGTGCTTTGCATAGTGGCATCTAAAGGCAGCATGGAATCCTTCCAAAGACTAATGAAATCCGGCGTGATATGCTCGGAGGTGCCGTCAAAGGTGTATAAACGAATTCCTAATGCGCCTGTTGGGATTATGCGACGTTTTGCCGATCATGTCGCCCAGCTTGTTCCCTTGGCCATCTTCGAAATAAAAACGATATTCCGTCAGCTGCGATGGTGTTAACGAGGGATTCCAGTAAAACGAACCGCCAATTTTCCCTGTCGGTGTCTCAGAATCCGGCCGATAAATAAAATCAGTCGGTTGTGTATCTGAAATAATATGAAGCGTATGGGTAACTTGGCTGCCGAATACATACACTTGGTTCTCTACAAGAGTTATTGGCATCTCGTCGGACGTGTCTTCCGTAATCTCTACATGATAGAGACCAGGGTACAAACGATCGAATACTGCAACTCCGTCCGCTGAGGTGATCGCTGTCATTTTATTTCTAAAATCATCATCAGGTACAATCGTAACGGTAACGTCGGCAGCGGGTGCGCTGTAAACAGAGCCGTAAACGGAGTTCGAAACAGATGGATCGGCAGACGCTGACGCATTCCACTCCTTAACCAGTACTTTTAACGTAACGGAACCCGGATGTACCGTGTAGCCTGCTGCGTTATTATCGTAGGTTACGGTATCCGACACACTATGATCGCCAGTATATTCAGTATGGATTTTTACGTTGTACGTTCCAGGCGGCAAATAACCATTCAGTGTATGGGTTACGCCAGTAACACCCTGCCCTGAGCCGTAACTTGTCGACTCGCTCAGACTAGCGGTGCTTCCTCCCTGCAGATACACATCGAAATAAATCTTGTCGAAATTCGACAAAGTCGGAATATCATACGTAAACTTTAATTGATCGTTATTAACAACTTGGATGGAAACGTTGCTCAATGGCTTTGGCCCTACTTCGTATGATGACGCCAATGGAATCATCGGCAAGGGGATTCTAGCATTATCTATATTGTAGCCGACACCCAAAAGTCCATACATTCGTGTGTTACGATCATAGTTCGATCCGCTTGCAACGACGGTCCCATCCTCATGGATGAAAAAGGAGTTGTTATAACCTGCATAAGCAGCTTTTACTTTGGACACGGTTGAGATCTTCTTGAATTCGGTTGCTTGCCAATAGATTTGAGGATCGGCCAGTTGTCCTTGCGTCGTATCGCCTATCCCCCATACAGAACCATCGCTCATTAGCGCAAGCGCATGGGAATTGCCGACACTTAACAATTTCACGCTTTTGCCATTCAAGGATGCCACCTGAACGGGCGTATAGGAATCACGGGTATCCCCTGTGCCCAATTGCCCACGGCTGTTTTGCCCCCAGGCAAAGACACCATTGGTCGTTAAGGCGTAAACAAATGCTGCATTCGGGTTAGATACGATTGCGGTTGCGCCAGTAATGCCGCTGACAACAGATGCAACGGAGGATGTTGTAGTTGTATTTTGCTGAAGATCTATAAGACCCCATTGATATACGGTTCCATCATCCTTCAAGGCATATGATGCCAGACGGCCTTTTGCAATTTCCTTAATACCGGTCAATACCGTGTCGTTCTCGTCAGTAACAACCGGTGAGGGCGTAGGATTCATAGATACTTGACTTCCTTGCCCCAGCTCTCCTTCAAAATAATTACTGCCCCATGTCATTACTTTTCCATCAGAAGTTAATGCCATAGCCATCGTTTGGCCTGCTGCAATCTGTTGGATGCCGCTCAGACCATTCACTAATGTCGGAGTGGAAATGGCGGAATTGTTGGGAGGCAGCATCCCCCATTCCCACACATTACCTTGGCTATCTAGAGCCAAGGTGTAATCCGATCCGGCGGCAATATCCGTGATCTTCGGCGAACCGCTAATCGTAACCTGGCCCGGATATTGGCGATCGGCGGAATCGCTCGTACCCAGCTGACTATGGTTATTTTTTCCCCATGTCCACACTGCTCCGTTGGCATCTAAAGCAACTGTAAAGCTCTCTGCTGAAACAACCTTAACCGGATTGACTCCTGCAGCACTCATCTGCGAAGCATCCGTTGTCGCGAACGAAATCGAAGGGGAAGGAAATAAAGATAGAATCATTGCAAGTAATGTTATAATCCGCAAGTACTTTAATTTCATAAAAACTCTCCTCATTTAAGAATTTAAATAGATTCGTCATCGATTCCAGGGTCAGAATAAACTGTACATGCGTTCCAGACTCCTTTTTCTTCATAATTGCAACAGCATAGTCATCTTGCATAGTCAGTCTATAAGATCGCTCTCCCAAAATTCTCACAAAAGGGATAACCGAGGGGAAGCCGGTTATAATCTGGACCTCGTATTCCAACTGGGACTCGAGTAACAGAATTACAGCTGGATGGCTGAGCATGAAAATAATTCACGGAGACCTTAATCCGGCATTCCCGATATGCACTGCTTACTTTAAACAAAGTAAACGGCTAAAATTTATTGAAGCCCGCTCTAGCCTCTGAAAATGGCTAAGCGGGCTTCAATGTATCATCGCTTGGGCGCGCCCCAAGGATGCCAAGTATGGAAACTATTTTTCTTTTTGTATGTTTTAATGTCGTAAGACTTTAGCTTAGGCATCGTATAGTGCACCGTTGCTATTCATTAATTTCACACTTTAAACTTCATAACGAGAGCTTCCAAGCTCCGAGAATCTTTACTAAGCAAGTCCGTAAGTGAAGCAACCTCCTGAACTAAAGAGTATTGCTTTGCAGTCATATCGTTCACTGCTTTAACTCCTGCAAGCGATTCTTCAGCTACAGTTGCCATTTCGGAAACAGATGCTGCAATTTCTTCCGAGCCTGCCGCCATTTGTTCGCTGACCGCAGAAACCTCGTGAACTTGCAAAGACACTTTCTGAGTGGACTTCAAAATGTTTTCAAAAGATTCGATTGCTTCTTCCATCTTCTTTTGGCCCGTCAATACTTCTCCCGTCACTTGCTGCATCGCATGTTCAGTTTCTTGAGAGTCTTTCACAATATCTTGCAGCAATCCGAATACTTGCCCTATTGAAGTAGAGGAATGCTCTGCTAATTTTCGGATTTCGCTGGCCACTACGGAGAAGCCTCTTCCCTGTTCGCCTGCTCGTGCCGCTTCGATTGAAGCATTTAACGCAAGCAAATTCGTTTGACTCGATATTTCCGTGATGGCGCTAACAATTTTCTCAATATGCGAAGAGCGTTCTTTCAAATTAGATACAATTTCTACTGTAGAACTTACAGAATCGCTAATTTGGGCCATCTGCTTGCTAACTTGCTGTATAAAGTTCACGCCGCTTACTGCCTCTTTCTCCGTCTCAGTTGCGGCGTTAGCAAGATCCTCGGCGGATTCAGCGACACGCTGCACACCTGTAGACATTTCATTGATTGCATGAGAAGCATCGAGTGTACTTTGCACGGATGTTGTCGCCCCTCGCTCAATACTGGCTCCCTGCCTCGTAATTCCCTCTGTCGCACTTGCAGTTTCTTTCGTATTTTCAACCAGTTTACTCGACGAACTCAATACACTACGGGAGGTATCACGGACATCTTTAATAATAGATTGCAGGGTTTCCAACATAGCATTTAAGGATTTCGAGATTTCTCCGATTTCATCCTTGCCGGAGTAATCCAGTCTTCCGGTAAGGTCACCCCCACTCTGCGCAAGTTCGGCGATTTTTTCATTGACTAACTTAAGCGGTTTCAACTTAACAAAAATAATAATAAATATTGCTAGTAATGCTGCAAATGTAATTATAAGCAAAAGCACAGTTACCGAAAGCATCAAGCTTGCTTTTTGCTTTGCAACATTTGCTTCATTTTCCGCTCTCGTGTTCATCTTTTTTTGAAACTGCTGCAGCGGCTCCATGATCGTCTTTTTGTTTGCATCGTAATTGCTGTCAAACATGAGTTCCCGGGCTTTGGTAAAATCTTTGCCTTCCACAGCTTTCATTGCCGCATTTTCCGTTTTGACAAGAGCATCCGAATTTTGTTTTGACTGTGATATTAGATCCAGCTCTTCTTTAGGCGCACCCAATTCAGTTAATCTCTCCACTACATGATCTCTCGTTTTGGTCTCGTTTACTTCCTTCCAATAGTTGTCATAGTGGTTTTTGTCTCCGAACTGCACGAAAATTCTTGCTTCGTTCGTTAAATAGTCTGAGGAGTTGGCTAAATCGATACCTAATTGCTTGAATTCTACTTGCCTTTTTACAACGACGCGTTCCTGAGCTACGCTCTTTTGAAGGTTATAAATACTAATTCCGTTCAGGACCGTCAGAAGAATAAAAACGCCACTCATCGTCTTAAGCCAGGTAGAAATCTTCATGATTAGCCCCACTCCTTTGTTATGAAAAAAGTCCTTATTTCATTATATCGGTTGACTTTATTCGACAAAAAATAGGTCTTTATGCCCATTTCATAAGATGTGATTTTGGAGCCTATTTACATTTCGTCGTCTTATTACTTCAGGGATAAATTGTCATAATTCACAGTTTTGATGTCGCCTAAGGTTGCTACTGAACATGAATAATTTACAATATTTTTTATAAATCAAGCAGGAAAGGAAACCATAATAAAAGAAAGAGGTAAAGAAATCAAATCATAGGAGGAAAATCATGGGCAGATTAGTTCATTTCGAGATTCATGTAGATGACATGGAGCGTGCCAAGAAGTTTTATGGAGAGATATTTGGATGGACATTCGAGGATTGGAGTACTTATGCTGGAATGCCCTATTTTGGAGCTGTGACGGGCAACGCAAATGAACCTGGAATCAACGGGGCTTTGATGCAACGTCAAGGTACCTCCCCAGAACCAGGTCAAGCTATGAATGGTTATGCATGTACAATGGGAGTGGAGGACTACGATTCTACTGAAGAAAAAATTGTGAGTCTTGGAGGCAAGATTGCATTACCAAAATACGCACTACCAGGAATGGCGTGGCAAGGGTATTACATTGACACTGAAGGAAATGTATTTGGCATTCATCAGCCAGATGAGAACGCAAAATAATTTTTCATTGCATAGACAAAAGCCCGACCTCACGCCTCACGCGGTCGGGCTTTTTATGGTGGAGGCGAGGGAAATAATACTTTTAGACGCCTATTTGCAGTATTCATAATAAATGCCCACACAACCTACACATGCTTACAATACTATAGCTCAGAAGATGCACTTGAGAAGAATACGAACGAGTGAATATTGATTGTAAATATCTATTTTCGACTAACCTATTTGCATGGTCTGTATGATTATGAGTAGGGAGAGTGTTATTCTTATGCTCTATACAGCTCTTGGAGATTCCATCACATTCGGTGAAAATGCCTCCTCTTTCGCAAAGGCTTATCCCCAATTAGCCATAACCAATTTAAATTCACACTCCCGCTCCCGCAGGGTTACTGGATATGTTTTAGCTCATCCGGGTTGGAGCAGTTCTGATCTATTAGATGCAGCGATATGGCGAGGTTCCTCAATAATTAGCCAATCTGATGTTGTTTCTGTTTGGATCGGCGGAGTAGATTTAGTAAATGCGGCACTCATTTCGCTTAAAAACCAGCAACCCATAAATTCAGTTCAACATACAATCAACTATAGTCGGAATCTACATGCCCTTTTCACTCAAATAAAAAGAGAAAGTGATGCCCGAATCATTTGCTGTACGCAATACAATCCATTCCCGAATAGCCCTCTTTCCGCTGAGTCGATAAACCGCTTAAATCATACGACGATCGAGATTGCCCAAAACTGTAATATCAATATCGCTCCCGTTCATACGTGGTTTGAAGGAAAGCAAGCAGACCTTATCTATGGATATCGAAAAGGAAAGATTGAAGATGCGTTGAGCGGATCTCTGCCTATTCATCCCAATGATCAGGGACATCGCGTTATCGCAAAGAGATTGACCCCCTACCTTTTCCCACGCAAATCTTCACGTTAAATCTAGATGAGAAAATGAAAATGGCACCAACCTATCTTAGGTTAGTGCCATTTTATTTCTAGTGCTCTGCCTTCAATATATATATACTGAACCCGATGCTTAACGGCTACAGCTTAAAAATGGTGCAAATTCGATTTCATTATAGTAGTAATACAGCAAAAATCCACAACCTCATGCGGTTGTGGATTTACATTTGGTGGAGGCGAACCATGGCTATGTAAAACCACAATTCGCCGAAGTGTGTTGCTACAATTGTTTGGTTATAAGCCACTATAACATAGCTTAATACTCCCAATCGATACTCTGGAGTTTCTTCAATAGATCATCCCCTAACGATTTATCCACCATATTAATAAAATATGCTCTTCCAAACAGATGATCCTTATAGTTGGATTTTCTTATTCCAGTTCTTAAAATATGATTTGAAACACCAAAACGTAAACAAAAATGAATCTCCTGGCTTAACTTACGTATGAACTCTTTTTTTACAGATACCTTATCGTTAACCACCAAGCCCGTAACTTCTTGCCGCTGACCACAATTTAAAATTTTCGTCTTATCATTATTAATTAAAAAACCCTGTTTTGAGATAATTTTATAAATTTGAGGCAAGACTTTAACAATCTCTTTTCCCCCGGAGAAAGTCATGTCATCTGCGTAACGAGTAAATCTTATTCCCAATGATTGGCAAAAATCAGCTAATTCTTGGTCTAGCTTTATGCAAACTAAGTTTGAAAGGTAAGGGCTTGTCGGAGCACCTTGAGGTAAGCAGTTATTAACTGTACATATTTTGGTAAAGAGTGTAGCTAGCTCTTTAGTATATCCAGCAACTCGAAATACTCTATGCACTTTTACCGCTGAAATACTATTGAAGAAGTTTTTCAAGTCTAGATTAACAACACATTCCTGCCCTATATGTATAGCTGCATTCTTGATTATAGAAGTTCCTGGAATGTATGCTGTTGCCCAATCAGAGACTCTAAGTGGTTTAAGAATATATAACTGAATCCATTTTTGCAACTCTTTTAAAATATTATTGGGAGCATGAATTTCTCTTTTCCGATTATTAATAATAAGTTCAAACTCCCGATAATAACCTGCTCTATTATTTAAAAAATCGTTTAATTGACTGCTTTTGAGTTCTGTTAGTACAAGAAAATGTATCTTATCAAAAATTATCGGGACGTGACTTTTTTCAAGCTTTCGGGCGTAGTTTATGCACAATTCTATGTAATCGTTAGAATTCCCTAGTTCTAACATACTCTTGCGAAGATTATCTGTATATTCACTCATTGTGCACGCTCATAATATCAAATTGACAATGCAATGGTTATTACATGATTTTAATAAAACATAAACTTTAGAGCCGTTAATATTTTGGAAGTCGACATCGTCCCCCAACTTACCTAATCAACCTATTGCATTGTCGATCTAATAATATCATAATTTCAAGTGGAAATCCCTAGGAATATATATTTCTGAAAAGTTGGAACCCATCTGTATATATTTGCGATTTTCTTCATTTAATAATTTGATAACAGATATATCTGAGAGATCATGTTGTAGTAAGAACTCTTTCCCTTTATTGGTGACTAAGTAACCACTAGAGCTCGTATACTCGATATAATCGTCCTTCCGTAAATTTTGTATAATTCCATCTAGTTCACGAAAATTCAATGATAGTAATGTTTGTAATGACTTATGGGCGTAGTCGGAGCCCTTTTCATGTAGATATATCAATACAATCATTTCTTTAATTTTCAGTTTTGGTGCTTTTTTTCGACTCATTTCGCCACGTTCATCCATTAATAAGCCTCTCTCTAATTTTATTAAAAATAAATTTTGCTAAATTATTTTTCTTGTTTCCTCTAGTCTTTATAGCCTCTAATGTAACGTCTGTATTATCTAGTGGAAGTTCGTCTCCCCTAATTGTCCGCGGGAAAATAGGGTGCCATGTTACTCTTGCTTCCTGTTCCCAAAATGTCGACAATGTATTATTGGGTGTATTATGAAAAAACGCTACCAGTCCCTCCGATTCTTGAAACCCCATTATATCGTCGTCACGTTTGGCAATTTTACTCTCATACTCTCGAACAACTTGTCTTGCTTTAATTCTATCTTGTTCCTTTTCAAAGAATCTACCTTTAGAAAAGGCTTTAGTTAATTCGTATCCATATAAACATTCAATTTCCATACCTAAATCATTACGCATCTTTTCAATTTTCTTTAGTCCTTTAGGATGAGCAACTAAACACAGTATATATATTTTTTTGTCTTTGATTTTATTAGAGAAATCATTAATCAGTGGATGCAAATAATCCCTCAGTGTTGTTCCAGTTCCAATAATATCATCCACTAGCACAATATTCGATATCTCCGATGTATTATATGTCTTAAGATAATCTCGTAGCTGAAATGCAATTCTTGTAGTTTTCACCTGATCACTGCAAACTTCCCTAAATATTGAAAAAAACTCGTTGGTTCCATTGTAAATAGGTCTTTTAGGGGTAATTGGAGCATAAATAGTAGACTCGTGCTCAATTTCGAGTGATGTGTATTGTTCGTATAATTTTGCAAATGTATCATGAACTTTCTGACGATTGAAATAATTAAAGTACTTCAGTAGTATTAAAAATGTTGTTCTATGCTGCTCATCAATTTCGCCGAGCCACTGAGTTACTTTCTCTGACAAACCCTGAAGTTTCTGATCCACTTTCAATGCATTCTCGGATAGGTTATTGATGTTTAAAAATTCTTTTAGATATTCCTCCACTTGTCTCCTCCAAACTTATTCATTATTAAGTCATTGTTCTATCAGTACAATTTAAGTAGATTAATTCACAACGACTAATGAATAAACGATTATATCTTTTATTATAAAGCTTTTTAATTTCCATTTTACAATAAAATACATCAAAATTTCTGGGGATAGTATTTTGACATCCGTTGTATAAACAGCACAAATCCACAACCTCATGCGGTTGTGGATTTACATTTGGTGGAGGCGAACCGTGGATGTGCAAAACCACAGTTCGCCGAAGTGTTATGATTAGGTTGTTCGAGAGATGACTGTCATCCTCTCTAAAGATGTGTCTTCCTCTCCGTAGGCACTTCGAACAATCAGCCAGAAACTAATTTAACGATTTTGAAAAACGATGCCTAGTTCTTTTAATTTAGATTTTATTTCAGCATCGATCTCTGCTGTTTTTCGATCAATTTCCCCTAGCTGCCGTTCGACAGTTTTAATGTCGATCATCTCTTCCTCTATATCCTTATCGATATACCTCGAAATATTCAAATTATAGTCGTTATCTCTCAACTCATCCAACGTAGCCAGATAGGAGTAATGTTCGATTTGTTTCTTGTTAATATAGGTATCGGCAATTTTATTAACATCCAAGTCCCTCAGTTGGTTCTGAGGTCTTCCACTCTCATAATCATGAGAAGCGTCAACAATCAGGATCTTCTCATTCGTTCCACGACTCTTTTTCATGACGAGTATACATACTGGAATTGTTGTACCATACATAAGGTTAGGGGGCAATCCAATAATCGCATCCACATAATTTTGGTTTTCAACGAGAAAACACCGTATTTTCCCTTCTGAGCCTCCTCTAAACAGTACTCCATGCGGTAATACGGCGGCTAGTGTACCCTCATAATCCAACTGATAAATCATATGCTGAACAAATGCAAGATCAGCCTTCGATTGGGGGGCCAACACACCATACGAACCAAAACGCTCATCATCTAAAAAATGCGGACCTGCACTCCATTTTGCGCTATAAGGGGGGTTAGCCACAACCGCCTCAAAACGTATGTCCATATGCCTAGGCTGCTCCAACGTATCATCGTTACGAATATCAAATCGATCAAACGTAACCCCGTGTAACAACATATTCATTCGGGCTAAATTATAAATCGTACTCATTTTTTCCTGACCGTAAAAATGTCCAACCTTCACTTCCTTCGCAATACTTAGAAGAAGCGAAGCAGAACCGCAAGTCGGATCATAAACATTCCTTAGTTCGTTTTTCCCTGTCGTTACTATTTTAGCAATGAGTGCAGAAACTTCCGGGGGGGTGTAGAATTCCCCTGCTTTCTTACCTGCGTTCGCTGCAAACCGAGAGATTAGAAATTCATAGGCCTCTCCAAAAAGTACCGGGCTTATACTGTCATCTGAGAATAGAATTTCGTGAATGGCTACCATAATGTCAGGGATAAAATTAGATTCCGATTTCACATGACGTTCTAATAGGGAAGCGGACATGTCCATATCAATAAATAGTTGCAGACTGTGCTCGCTGTCAGCCCCCATTATAGAGCGATTAAGACAATCAATGCCTGACTGAAAGCATTCGACATTGAATAAACTTTTCTTAATCTGACTAACCATGGTCGAGAATAAGAACTGAGGTTCAATAACGTATCCTAGAGCCGAAATAAGCTCTTCCCTTAAACCATCATGCATTTCCTCATCTTGCCACGCTTCCTCAAATGAACGTTTATCATGTCGCAGCAAATGACTAACTCGATCTTCAATATTCCGCGATAGGTATCCATAACATATAATTCCCAAGAAATAATCACGTATAGCTGATTCTTCCAAATATCCGCGCAAATAATCAAGCCGTGACCATAATCGATTAAGAAGTTCGAATCGCTGTGCAGAAATCATCTCAAACCCTCCTGCAGGTAAGACCACAATTGTTGATTAATACTTTTCTCTTCAAGGTAGATACGCTGCATCAATAATCTTTTTTTATTCAATAAACTTCTATATACATCTCCTATAATCTTCTGTTCCTTCAAAGAAGGTACCACCATAGGTAATGCCCGAAGTTTTTGAATTGAGAGCGCTGCCACGGTTGTTCCTTGCGTCGCTTCACTCAAATATTTTCGGCTCTCAGGAGATTCATTCAAATACCACTCCAGATAAGGAGCATATAATGCTTCATTCACTCTAATAATGGCAAAGTTCGACGGCACGAGTCTACCCATATATTCCAGTCTTACAGTTGCCGCACGGTGTGATATTAAGTTAAGAAGAACCATGTTCTCATCGGTTACAGGCAGTTCTTTTGCCTTGTTTTCCGATACAAGAATTTCTTGAGGTTTATCATGACTTCGATTTTCATTCCCCAAGCTTTCGTTCATTTCTTTCATCGAATAAAGCATTAGCATAACCGAACTTAAGCCCGGTGTAGCCTGTACACGGGATAAGTTAGCTCCTTGAACAACATTCCCGTAATCAGCGAGATTTAACAATCCCCCCCACCTCACAATAACTTAAACTTCAATCCTCTTGTATTCGTCAAAATGTTTAGCGATAAAAAGGTTGATATAGGTTTGGAAGTTTCTCTCCGTAAGAATGGATTGGCCTGTCCATTCATAAAGAGACAAGTTCTGAATGAAGGATTCCAGCAACCCCATCTTGTACAATCTAATAATCAGATTCCGTTGTTCACGTTTAGTCCTTGTGGTCGATCCGCTATTTTCCATTATTGTCCTTATTATTCCGAGTAACAGATCTGTAAGTTCTACCCCAATTTCCTCGCCTTTACGTTTGTAACTGCATTCTGAAACGAAGTAGGGTTCGCCCCTATAGAGGGCATGAGCGTTTAGTTGTTTCTTCAATGAGTTTGCTAAATCAAGCCGTTCATACTCATATGCATGTTCAATATACAGAGCTGCGTTCAACTGAGAGGATTTATCGTATTCTCTGAGCAATCCGTACATGATCCTCTCGGGGAATTTGGTATATACAGTATACTCTGTAATCTCGGCTTTTAATCCTGATCCAAACCGGATTGCGTCTGCTTCGATTTGGTTATAATGATAATGAAGAATATTTAATTGAGCGTACGGTGCAATTTGCACTGCCACCTGGAATAACTTGATGATACCATTGCGCATCTTGGCATCACCCGAATAATCAGTCCAATGAAATGAATATTCGTTATTCAACTCGTGCATCATAATTAATGCATCATTTTTATAAATATCCGTCGGGAAGCAAAGTGCGCCCATCAATTGGACTGCATTATTCTGTTTTCCACTTTCATCAAAGAAAATGGAAAGAGTCGTATTATTCGCGGCAGTTTCCATAGCTCAAACCTTCTCTCTGTACAAAAACGTTGGTTTATGGCATACTTAATTAACAATAAATATTATCCACAGGATTCACTCGCAGCGCCTGAGATTGCGCGTGATCCACTCTTCCAAAGGGAACTTGCACTGCTTGATGTGCACGTTCCCTTTTTGCTATTACAAATAATTACCTTATAGTCCCTATAATACACTTATATCAACAATAAATCAATTGCTATTTATTGCAATAGCAATTGATGTTGGATATACTCATTATAAGATCTACAATAAGCAACGAGACTAGTCTGAATTTGTCAAAATAATTAAAGGATTGGGTGAAGGGCAGGACGTAGGAAATCGGCTGCAATTGAAAGATTTGAAGGCCTAATATTGCCACGATGATGAGAAAAAATTGGCAGATTAGCGGATACTTAAAACATTTCACTAGTCAAGGCATTGGGCGAAGTAAAAGACTGCAGTTTTTGAGTATGTAGAAGTCATTCTTCGTTTGCAGGTCATAGAAAGCAAACACCCCGACCTCTTACCTCTTGCGGTCGGGGTTTTACATGGTGGAGGTGAGGGGAGTATCCAATTCCTGATTAAATTTACTGACGAAGAAAACTCGACGATGACGTTCTTATCGATAGAATGAGATGCCGTGCTCGTCCGCTTCGCTCCTGCGCGCGGAACATACCCCAATGTCCTCCTTCGGATCGGAGAGACTTCCCATTTCTTTCCGCACAAAAACCCGACCTCGTGCGGTCGGGTTTTTCGTGGTGCCAGCCTTTCCAAGAAAACCGACTATTGCATGTCGATTTTCCTTGGCGGCGGCGAGGGGGTATCCCATTCTTCATTGTAATGGCTGACGAAGTCGGTTCGCGGATGACGTTCTTAGAGGTAGAATGAGATGCCGTGCTCGTTGCTCTGCCCACAAAGTGAAGAGTTGCTCCGAAGCTTATTCCGAGTACTTTGCGGGGACCCCGAGAGACGCACCTGCGCGCGGAACGTACCCCATTGTCCTCCTTCGGACTGGATCGACTCCCCTCTTTTCCACGCAAAAAAGCCAGCCTCTTGCGGCTGGCTTTGACGATGGTGGAGGCGAGGGGATTTGAACCCCTGTCCGAAGACATCGCCACACAGGCTTCTACGGGTGTAGTCACAGTTTTGATGTCACCCGAGCATCGCCCCGTAACCGGCTATGCGTTGGGTCAGCCTGATTGTCTTCTTCAGCTCACCGCAGGCGGAGATGAGACAGCGTATTCCACTACTTGTTAGCCCCTATTCCAGTCACATGGACGATGCTGGGTAGAAGCACGCCAACAGTTTCTTAGGCTGCTAAAGCGTAGTTGTTTTGAGTTTTGCCGTTTAATAGGCTTTAGCGTTGATGAAGCGGACGCGTCCCCACTACCCGCAACCCGAGCTCGAACTATCCCCGTCGAATCCATAAACGCCCCCAATATCGCATAAACGGCCTATCGGATCATCCGTTTAGCAGGTAAGACGCTCATTCGACTTACAACCAACTACCTAACTTGCGCAGAAGGTTCTAAATGAATCGAGCACGTGTTGATTTAAAATCATTTGTTTCGTTACTGCTTCATTAGTATAACACATCAACAGCTGCGAATAACTAATGTCTTACTGGAAGCGCTGGCCTCGTTCTCCACATCTACCAGTAACATCTTGCACTAGCGAGCAACCTTTTGTTTCTCACGCAAAGCACGTTGGATATCACGCTGAGCATCTTTCTTAGCTGCAGTCTCACGTTTATCATACTGCTTCTTTCCTTTACCCAGTCCAATCAACAGTTTGGCATATCCATTCTTGATGTAAATCTTAAGTGGAACAATGGAATAGCCATCTTGCTTAGACAATCCGAGCAGCTTATGAATTTGGGTCTTATGCATCAAAAGCTTACGCGTTCGTGTGGGATCAGTAGGATTACTGCGGTTGCCTTGTTCAAAGGGGCTAATATGCATGTTATGGATGAAGATCTCACCATTCCGAATCGTTGCAAAAGCATCACCAATATTCGCTTTTCCCATTCGAACCGACTTAATTTCACTACCCATAAGCACCATACCAGCTTCAAATGTTTCTTCGATGAAATAGTCATGGGAAGCCTTCTTGTTCTGGGCAAGCTGTTTCCCTTCACTCTTCTTAACCATGCTAATCACCTCATATCCATCTGATAGTTGAACGCAACCTAACTTGCATCAGCGAACCTTGCCCTTAAAAGCAACAATGGACTCCTAACAAGTGCAGTCAGGAATCCATTGTAACAACTTTATTAAACGAAATCAAGATTTGGTAAAAGAGACCTCTGTAGTCTCTTCTCTACGTCTGTTTTTTCCTTACAAAAGCTGCCGTCGCGCTGCTGCTTTTCTTCTTCTTACGCGGCAGTGGGCTTCCATTCGATGGAGCAGCGGAATTTGCTGTATTCGTGGCACCGTTATCTGCTGGGTTCTTCTGGTCGGAACTGCTATTGCCTTTAGACTGACCACCTCGGCCCGATCCATTACGACTTGTACCTGAGGAGCTCCTGCGACCGCCGCCCGAACGACCGCGATCAGAGCCGCCACTTCTATTCCTGCTTTTGGAGTGATCTTGATCTTCTCCGTCATCAGTGGTTGTGCGGGTTCCGTTAATCGGCAGCCCCCACATATCTTTACGTACACGTGCCGGAGCAGCTGATTGTGCCTCACCGCCACCTGAACCCTCACTATCATTACCTAGTAAACGGTTCAGGTTAAAATCATCCTCAGGCTTCCAAGCGCGTGCATCACGCGTTTTGCGTTCACCAGAACCCGATTCGGCAGCACCATTCCCAACATTTGATGTAGCCGTATTACGACTAAGTGAATCACCATCTCTTCCGCGTGCTCCGCTTCTTTCACTGCCGCGGCCACGCGCGCCAGTTGCAATACGCTCGCCTCCAGCTGCGCTCGCTCCGCCCGCGCCCAGCGCGTCGCTTCCGCTGCGCTCGTCGACCGCTGCGCTGCCGCCCTTCGCGCCGCGCAAACCTTTCGCTCCGCGTCCGCCGCTTCGCTCACCGACCGCTGCGCCCACGCCGCGCTCGCCGCTCTTCGCTCCGCGCAAACCCTTCGCTCCGCGCCCGCCGCTGCGCTCGCCGCTCGCTCCACCCGCGCCGCGCTCGCTGCTCTTCGCGCCTTGCTTGCCGCCGCGCGCACCACGCGCTCCGCGCTCGCCACCGCGAGCCGCGGCTCCGCCGCTGCGCTCACGCCCGCTGCCGCCGCGGCCAGCCCCGCGTGGCTTCGCAAGACCGAGCTCGCGCCCACGCTCCGCACGTTCAGCGCTCTGCGCCTTCGTCTCCATGATCGCAAAGTCGATCGTATGCTCATCCATATTGACACGCTCGACGCGCACCCGAAGCTCATCGCCGATGCGATAAGCTTTGGACGTCCGCTCGCCGATCAGCAGCATATGCTGCTCATGGAAATGGTAATAATCATCCGTGAGCTCGCTCAAACGAATAAGTCCCTCGACCGTATTCTCCAGCTCGACGAAAATCCCAAAGCTCGTAACACTGCTAATAATACCGTCGAATTCCTCGCCGACTTTATCGAGCATGTACTCGCATTTCTTCAGCTTATCCGTATCTCGCTCCGCCTCGACGGCCACACGCTCGCGCTCGGACGACTGCTGCGCTATATCAGGCATCTTGGCCGCCAAGGCTTCCATACGCGCCTCTGGCAGCGTGCCGCCATGCTCAAACACCTCACGCATCACCCGGTGGATAACCAAATCCGGATAACGACGGATCGGCGATGTAAAGTGCGAATAGAACTCCGCTGCAAGTCCAAAATGTCCCGTGCTCTGCGCATCATACTTCGCCTGCTTCATGGATCGCAGCATAACCGTCGAGATAACGGTCTGCTCCTTCGACCCACGAATATCTTCAAGCAGCGTCTGCAGTGCTTTCGGGTGAATTTCGCTGCCACCCTTGCCTTTAATCGTATAGCCGAAATTCGCTGCAAACTGCACAAAATGCAACAGCTTCTCTTGATCTGGATTCTCATGAATCCGATATAAGAACGGCACCTTCAGCCAAAAGAAATGCTCCGCTACCGTTTCATTCGCCGCCAGCATGAACTCTTCAATAATTTGTTCCGCCACGGAACGTTCGCGTTTCACGATATCGATGGCTTTCCCTTCCGCATCGACGATCACTTTGGACTCCACGAAGTCAAAGTCTATCGCGCCCCGCTTCATGCGGTGCGAACGCAGACGCATTGCAAGCTCCTCCATCAGGTTGAACGTATCCACCAACTCGGCATAACGCTCCATAACTTCAGGATCTTTATCGGCTACGATTTTTCGAACGTTCGTGTAGGTCATACGTTCTTTGGTGCGAATGACACTCGTAAACACATCATGACGCACGCGTTTCAAGGTGGCCCCGTCAAACTCCATTTCACAGGACAATGTCAAACGATCCACCTGCGGATTGAGCGAGCAGATACCGTTAGACAAGCGGTGCGGCAGCATCGGAATAACCCGATCCACCAAATACACACTGCACCCGCGGCGATAAGCTTCCTGATCAAGCGCCGAATTCTCGCGTACATAGTAACCAACATCAGCAATATGCACACCAAGCACGTAATTGCCGTTCTCCAGACGCTCGATATTTACCGCATCATCGAGATCCTTCGCATCCTCGCCATCGATCGTTACGATGACTTTATTGCGCAGGTCGCGTCGTCCTTGACGAACGATCTCATCCTCCGTAATGGCATCCGGCGCTGCTTCCGCTTCCGCGATCACATCGTCAGGGAAGCTCTCCGGCAGCTGGTGCTTACGAATAATCGACAAGATATCGATACCTGGGTCATCCTTATGACCAAGGACTTCAATAATCTCGCCTTCTGCCGCAGCACGTCCTTCTGGGTAGGATACGATGCGTACAACAACCTTTTGTCCAGAGACTGCTCCCTTGAATTGATCCTTCGGTATGAAAATATCACGGTTGATCCGTTTATCATCAGGCAGCACGAATGCATAAGCTTCATGATGATCGAAGGTTCCCACAATCTGTGTAACTGCTCGCTGAACGACTCGAACAACCTCGCCCTCAAGTCGTCCGCCGGCGTCGCTTCTCGATGTCACTTTAACGAGCACCGTGTCCCCGTTCATCGAGCTCTTCAGATCATTTGCACTTATATACACATCCGGATGCTCTTTATCTTCCGGTAGTAAGAAAGCAAATCCCTTCGCATGCGCCTGAATGCGTCCGCGTATTAAATCCATTCGTTCCGGTACGCCATAACGATCGTTAGGCGTACGAAGAATTTCCCCCTCATCCTCAAGCGTATTCAATAGGATTAAGAATGCCTTGTAGGACTCAGCACCGCTGCTTCCAAACTGCTTGTCGAGCTCTTGATATGTCATTGGCTTATAAGCCGTCTCACGCATAAATTCGAGCAGTTGCTGCTCTGTTACCATTATCCTTCACCTCATGTACCGCGATGCCGTCCCAATATTCTGTATTGCAGCAGTCGGTTGATAGATTGCTATATACCATATAGTATACACGAAACGAACGAACACCAT
Source organism: Paenibacillus baekrokdamisoli (assembly GCF_003945345.1). Taxonomy (GTDB): domain Bacteria; phylum Bacillota; class Bacilli; order Paenibacillales; family Paenibacillaceae; genus Paenibacillus_Z; species Paenibacillus_Z baekrokdamisoli. The sequence continues at coordinate 5,022,997 of NZ_AP019308.1, forward strand.
CCGCAGATGCCCTTTAAATTAGGGAAAATTTCGGACTTCCCCTTAACCAGCAGTAATATTATTCCAACTTCAATGGACATAAAAAAAAGCGGGACTAATCCCGCTCTTCATTCCAGACCTATTCGATTACGCTTTTACGAGGTATGCAACAATTAGTGCCGTTACGAAAAATCCAGTAGCGACGCCAACAGTCAGACGCTGCAAAAACAAATCCAATCCGCGAGCTTTCTGTTTACCGAATAAATGTTCAGCACCACCGGAAATAGCACCCGACAACCCAGCGCTCTTCCCTTTTTGAAGAAGAACAACAGAGATCAAGCCCAACGCGAAAATGATAAGCAAAATTTTAAATGCAATTGCCATAGTTCCACCTCCTGCACAAGGAGCAAGTTATTGTACGCCGCTGCCTTGCCAAGATAGGACAAGACCTAGAAACAGCATTCTCATTGTACCATAGGAAACACCCAATTACAAGCTATTCCCAGCTTACGCAAAACCATTCTTATGGAAGAAATCGAGGCTAATTTTCGCGCTCTCCAGCGATGAAGAAGCGAATTCCTCTTGTTCAACAACAAAATACTCAATTCCCACTTGCTCTGCAATAACCAGTACACTTTTCAGATCAACAACACCTTTACCTACCTCGGTATCACTGCGGCCTCTTCCAAAATCCTTAAAGTGAACGAGGGGTACTCTTCCTGCATAGCGTGTAACATAATCGATCGGCTTTTTACCGCCCATATGGATCCAGCCCAGATCAAATTCAGCAATCAAAAATTCAGAAGGTACACGCTCCAAAAGCAAATCAAGCGCAGGCTTCCCATTCACAAGCTTTAACTCAAAATCATGGTTATGATACCCATATTGAATTCCCGCCTGTTTAGCTTGTTTGCCTGCTTTTTCAAGGATCTTTGCCAATGACGTGATATCCTCATCAGTAGGATTCTCCTGAAGCGGTGCCCATGGCGTTACGATATATTTCAAACCCAGCTCTTGGGCATATTCGATTTGTTTCGCAAAATCAGATTCAAGCTTGTTAAGCTCTCTGAAGTTTAAGCCAATATGAGCGGATGGCGCTTCAATTCCTACATCTTCTAAAAGCGCTTTCAAATCTTTGGCAGGTGTGTCATAATATCCAGCAAACTCCACTGCTTTATAGCCTATCTCCGCTGCCTTACGAATCGTTCCTAGAAAATCTTTCTCTGTTAGATCACGAAGCGTATATAACTGCAGGGCAACAGTCGGTTTAGCCAAGCTCTTCACATCCTATTCGTTTTTTGTGCAGAAAACTTAAAAAGGGAAGAGTCACGAGTCTTGCGCCTCGTATCTCTTCCCTTATTATAACCAATACCCAAATGAGAACTACCTCACCATATGGGACATTCTTTTGTTAATTTGGTTTGCTTGTCCGTTTAGCTTGCTTGTCCGTTTAGCTTGCTTGTCCGTTTAGCATGATCGGTCAGCCCAGCTATCACATCTTACTTGCTGAAGTTTTTCAGGTTGTAGAATGCGCTTTTTCCTGCATAGATTGCTGTGGAGCCCAGTTGATCTTCGATACGAAGCAATTGGTTGTATTTTGCTACGCGATCCGTACGGGACGGAGCACCTGTTTTGATTTGACCCGCATTAGTAGCAACTGCGATGTCAGCAATTGTGCTATCTTCGGATTCACCGGAACGGTGGGAGATAACAGCTGTGTAACCAGCGCGTTTAGCCATTTCAATGGCATCAAATGTTTCAGTAAGTGAACCGATTTGGTTTACTTTGACAAGGATCGAGTTACCTACGCCTTTGTCGATACCATCAGAAAGACGCTCTGTGTTCGTTACGAACAGGTCATCACCAACGAGCTGTACTTTGCCGCCCAATTTCTCAGTAAGCAATTTCCAACCTTCCCAGTCATCTTCGGAACAACCATCTTCGATGGTGATGATTGGGTATTTATCTGCCCATGAAGCAAGCAGGTCTACGAACTCAGCGGAAGTAAACGATCTGCCTTCGCCTTCAAGGTGATATTTGCCGTCTTTGTAGAACTCAGTAGAAGCAACGTCCATACCAAGGAATACGTCAACGCCTGGTTTGTAGCCAGCACGCTCAATTGCGGAGATGATTGTTGTGATTGCTTCTTCGTTGGAACCAAGGTTAGGTGCGAAACCGCCTTCGTCGCCTACAGCTGTGTTCAGGCCTTTATCTTTCAGAACCGATTTCAGGTTGTGGAAGATTTCTGCTCCGATGCGAAGAGCTTCTTTGAAGCTTTCTGCGCCAACTGGAAGTACCATGAACTCTTGAACATCGATATTGTTATCGGCATGCTCTCCACCGTTAACGATGTTCATCATTGGTACTGGAAGCGTCTTAGCATTGAATCCGCCAAGGTAAGTGTAAAGTGGAACATCAAGCGCATCAGCAGCTGCACGTGCAGTTGCCATGGATACCGCTAGAATAGCGTTAGCGCCCAATTTGCCTTTGTTATGCGTTCCATCCAATTGAATCATTGTACGGTCGATTAGTACTTGATCAAGAGAATCAAGACCAATGATTTCTGGCGCGATAATGGAGTTTACATTGTCAACAGCTTGCAGAACACCTTTACCTAGGTAACGGCTTTTGTCGCCATCGCGAAGCTCAACTGCTTCATAGGCACCAGTGGATGCACCAGATGGTACGATTGCGCGGCCTTTGCCACCGGATTCCAAAATAACTTCTACTTCTACCGTCGGGTTACCGCGGGAGTCAAGCACTTCGCGTGCATAAACGTCAGTAATGATAGACATGAACGAAACACTCCTTTTATTATGGTTTTGTTTGAATTGAGGATCAGCATCAGCCGTTCCCATTTATATTCAGCTTCTAACGATAGCCGTCACAAGCGTCAATGATTCGTAGCCTGCAAATTATTCTTTAATGAGTGAGCTGCCTGTCATTTCGACAGGTTTGGTAAGCTCCATCAAGGCAAGAATGGTTGGTGCGATATCGGCAAGAACACCATCATCACGCAGTGCAGCGCCCTGCTTGGTTACGATGAATGGAACCGGATTTGTCGTATGAGCCGTGAATGGACGGCCATTCTCATCGATTACCATATCAGCATTACCATGGTCAGCCGTAATCAGACATACGCCGCCTTTGGCAAGTACAGCTTCCACTACTTTACCAAGACATTCATCAGTAGCTTCTACCGCTTTGATCGTAGGCAGCAGCATACCGGAATGTCCAACCATATCCGGGTTAGCAAAGTTCAAGATAATCGTATCCTGTGTACCCGCTTCAATTTCCTTCACAGCCGCAGCTGCTACTTCAGGCGCACTCATCTCAGGCTGCAAGTCATAAGTAGCAACCTTTGGTGAGCTAATCAGAATACGCGTCTCGCCAGGCAGTTCTTTATCACGTCCACCGCTGAAAAAGAACGTTACATGAGGATATTTCTCTGTCTCTGCGATCCGAAGCTGTTTCTTGCCGTTCTGCACAAGAACTTCACCCAGCGTGTTATCGAGATTCTTCGGTTTGTAAGCGACATAGCCGCCAACTGTTTCACTGAACAACGTCAGGCAGACATAATACAGATCCTTCGGTGCTTGAGGACCACGGTCAAAGCCTTGGAAATCCGTGTTTGTAAATACCTGCGACAGCTGAATGGAGCGGTCAGGACGGAAGTTGAAGAAAATAACAGCATCTTCGGATTCAACTAAACCAACAGGCTGACCATCTTCTTTCACGATGACCGTTGGCATAACGAACTCATCGAACACCGATTGCTTATAAGATTCAACAACAGCTTCCACTGGATCCTTATACTGTGGGCCTTCGCCATAAACCATGGCGCGATACGATTTCTCCGTACGCTCCCACCGTTTATCGCGGTCCATCGCATAATAACGACCTTGTACGGTAGCAATGTGACCTACACCAACCTCTGCAATCTTCGCCACAAGCTGCTCCAGATATCCCTTTGCACTATCAGGGGAAACGTCACGGCCATCAAGGAAGGCGTGAATATAAACCTCACTCAATTCTTCCTTCTTAGCTAGTTCAAGCAGAGCAAACAAGTGGGAGATGTGGCTATGAACGCCGCCATCTGACAGAAGACCATATAAATGCAGCTTCTTGCCATTGCTTTTGGCATGACGAACAGCACCAAGCAGTGTTTCATTATCAAAAAATTCTCCATCGCGAATGGACTTACTAATCCGCGTCAGATCCTGGTAGACAATCCGGCCAGCACCGATGTTCAAATGACCAACTTCGGAGTTGCCCATTTGACCTTCTGGCAAACCAACCGCTTCACCGCAAGCCGTTAAGGTTGTATGCGGATAGGCAGCCCAGTAACGGTCATAGTTCGGTTTGTTTGCTTGTGCAACCGCATTGCCTGTTACATCATTACGAAGACCAAAGCCGTCCAAGATAATAAGTGCTACTGGTTTTGGAGCTGACATTTACTTCGCCCCCCGGGCTAGCTCAATAAAGGAAGCAGCTTCCAAGCTTGCTCCGCCTACCAAAGCGCCGTCGATATTAGGTTGACCTAAGTATTCTGCTACATTATTCGGTTTTACGCTGCCGCCGTATTGAATACGAACCGCTTCAGCTGTTGCTGCATCATACAAGCCAGCCACTACGCTGCGAATGTAAGCAATAACGTCTTCTGCATCAGCAGATGTCGAAGATTTACCTGTACCAATAGCCCAGATCGGCTCGTATGCGATAACAACTTCAACTGCTTGTGCAGCGGATATGCCTTGGAAAGCTGCTTCTGTTTGCACTTTGCAAACATCCTTCGTTTGTTCCGCTTCGCGCTCTTCAAGCTTCTCGCCTACGCAAACAATCGGAGTCAAGCCATGCTTGAATGCAGCATGAACTTTCTTGTTAACGATTTCGTCGGATTCCGCGAAGTACGCACGGCGCTCCGAGTGACCGATAATAACATATTTCACGCCAAGATCCTTCAGCATGACGCCGCTGATTTCACCTGTGAACGCACCATTGTCTTCGAAGTGAAGATTTTGAGCGCCAATTGCAATTGTTGTTCCTTTAGCCGCTTCTACAAGCGCCGGCAGCGTCGTGTAAGGCGCACAAATAACAGCTTCAACGCCATCAACCTCTGCTTTGCCCTTCACGTCTGCGAAGAAAGCTGTCGCTTCGGAAACCGTTTTGAACATTTTCCAGTTACCTGCAATAATCGGTTTACGCATGATCGTTCCTCCTAAAACTTTGTGTAGCAAAGTTACTTCGTAAGCATAATCTTTAACTTTGTGAAGCAAAGTTACTTCGTAAGCATAATTTTAAACTTTGAGTAGCAACGCTACTTCATAAGTTTAACTTAAACATGGTGTCCAAGCAAAGCTGCTTCGTACCTATAAGCTTTACTTACTTATCGTTAAGTGCAACAACGCCCGGAAGCGCTTTGCCTTCCATGAATTCTAGGGATGCGCCGCCACCAGTAGAGATGTGGTCCATCTTGTCTGCAAGTCCGAATTTCTCAGCTGCTGCTGCAGAGTCGCCACCACCGATAACGGTGTAGCCAGAAGTTTCTGCACAAGCTTGTGCAACCGCACGTGTACCGTGTGAGAATGGCTCGATTTCGAATACGCCCATCGGTCCGTTCCATACAACCAACTTGGAGTTTTTGATAACATCCGCATAAAGCTCACGTGTTTTCGGTCCGATATCAATGCCTTCCCAATCTGCAGGGATGCCATCAACATTAACGATTTGCGTGTTTGCACTCGCGCTGAAATCATCCGAAATGACGATATCAACTGGAATAAGGAAGTTTTTGCCCAGCTTCTTCGCTTTCTCGATGAATTCAAGAGCCAGGTCAAGCTTACTGTTGTCGACCAAGGATTGACCGATTTCATGACCTTGCGCTTTGAAGAATGTATAGGACAAGCCGCCGCCAATAAGAATGTTATCTGCGATCTCGATCATTTTATTGATAACGTCGATTTTGTCCTTAACTTTGGATCCACCAACGATTGCTGTGAACGGGCGTTCTGGCTTCAGAAGCGCACGGCCAAGCACGTCAAGCTCTTTCTCCATCAATAAGCCGGATACAGCTGGGAGGAAGTGCGCAATGCCTTCTGTCGAAGCATGAGCACGGTGAGCTGCACCGAATGCATCATTAACGAACAAATCAGCAAGCTCGGCAAAAGCTTTTGCCAATGCTGGATCATTGTTCTCTTCGCCTTCATTGAAACGAACGTTCTCAAGCAGCAGCACGTCGCCTTCTTTCAAAGCTTCAACCTGTGCAGTTACAGCAGCGCCGATCACTTCATCTGCTTTCATTACTGGCTTGCCAAGCAGCTCAGAGAGACGCGCAGCAGCTTTAGTTAAGCGAAGCTCTTCAACAACTTGGCCTTTAGGACGACCCATGTGGCTAGCCAAAATAACCTTTGCACCATTCTCGATCAAATACTTGATCGTTGGCAAGGTTTCGCGAATACGAGTATCATCTGTAATTGCGCCGTTCTCCATCGGTACATTAAAGTCTACACGCACAAACACGCGTTTCCCGGATACTTCAACGTCACGTACACTCTTCTTATTCATTCATGTAGCCTCCCAGTGTAGACGACCTTCCAAGGTCCGAAGGTCTTCTTATATTCAAAGCTCTCCATGCTATCCATACCTACTATCCGGGCAATTCTTCAGCAATCGCCGCCAGTAGGTTTATATAAGTTAAGGGTCTCCGGGCATAAAGCGTACCCGCCACAAAGTGCCGCAAAGGAGCTACCACAAGTAGCTCCTTCGGGGGTATGGGGTGTTCAGAAAAAGGAACTCTCTAGACCAAATGAACAAAAGTTTAGCAGAGCATCTTTCCCGAAGCACCCGTCAAAAAACGAGGAGGTTATAGTAACCTCCCCTTTATTTACTTACAGGCCTTTTGAAGCAACGTAACCACAAAGGTCTACAACACGGTTCGAGTAGCCCCACTCGTTGTCGTACCAAGAAATAACTTTAACCATGTTACCTTCAACAACCATAGTCGACAAAGCGTCGATTGTGGAAGAAGCTGGGTCACCATTATAGTCGCTCGATACAAGCGGCTCTTCGGAGTAGTTAAGAATACCTTTCAAAGCACCTTCAGAAGCTTCTTTGAATGCAGCATTGATTTCTTCAACAGTAACGTTGGATTTCAATTCAGCTACAAGGTCAGTAACGGAAACGTTAGGTGTAGGAACACGCATAGCCATTCCGTTTAGTTTACCTTTAAGCTCAGGCAATACAAGGGATACCGCTTTTGCAGCGCCTGTGGATGAAGGAATGATGTTTTCTGCAGCAGCACGAGCACGGCGCAGATCTTTATGTGGAACGTCAAGTACGGATTGATCGTTTGTGTAGGAGTGAATAGTAGTCATCATTCCTTTTACGATTCCGAATTTGTCGTTAAGAACTTTTGCGAAAGGAGCAAGACAGTTTGTTGTACATGATGCATTGGAGATAATTGTGTGAGCAGAAGCATCATATTTATCTTCATTTACGCCCATAACGATTGTGATGTCTTCGTTAGTTGCTGGAGCGGAGATGATAACTTTTTTCGCTCCGCCTTTAAGGTGAAGCTCAGCTTTTTCTTTCGCTGTGAAGATACCTGTGGATTCGATAACGATTTCTACGCCTTCTTGTCCCCAAGGAAGATTCTCTGGGTTACGCTCAGCAAATACTTTAACTTCGCGTCCGTTTACTACCAAAGCGCCTTCTTTAGCTTCAACAGTTGCATCAAGAATACCATGAGTCGTGTCATATTTAAGCAGGTGAGCCAGCGTATTAGTGTCTGTCAAATCGTTAACAGCCACCACTTGTACGTTCGGGTTGTTCAGAGCTGCGCGGAATACGTTACGACCGATACGACCAAATCCATTAATACCAACTTTTACCATTTTATTCTTCCTCCTAGTCATGATATCTTCTTACATTTATCTCAAAACGGATTAAGCAGCGGCATAGAGCCACTAGCATCCGTCATGATCAACATTATGGTTACTGTTTTTCTTCCCTATCCATAATAGCAGCTAATTCCATAGCAGCAGCCTCATCTGTGACAAGCACGTCATCATGTCCGAATCTCATAACAGCAGCAATGGCTTCGGCTTTGTGCTGACCGCCTGCTATTGCAATAACCACTTCGGTTTCCATGATGTCTTCCAGCCTTAGACCGGCTGTCAGCATTTTACGTACAACGGCACCCTTCCGGTCAAAATAATATCCAAAGGATTCAGCCAGAGCACCTTCTGCTTTCATCGCTTCGATGACAGTTGCATCTACACGCCGCCTGCGTGCCATTACTATAGCGTCCCCGATCCCATGGATGACAATGCGGGCCTTTCGAATAACTTCCACGATTTCCCGAACATTAGGCTCCTGCATCAAGGAGGTATAAGCTTCCTCACCTAGATGATCCGGTACATGAAGCATCCGGTATTGTGCGCCTGTTCTTTTTGCCATCGTAGATGCAATCGTATTCGCCTGATAATCAAGACTCTCACCAAGACCGCCTCGTGCCGGGACAAACCAGTTGCCCTTAAGTGGCGTCTGTGAGGTCAATTGACTCGCAACCTGAGCGATCGTTGAACCACCTGTTACGGCTACTACATCATCTTTGCCCATTGCTTTACGCAAGGCCGTACAACCAGCTCTGCCGAGCTCTCGCTTAGAATGAAGTGAATTCTCCGAATCACCAGCGACGACTACGACCTGCTTCAGCCCAAAATGCTTACGTATCCGCTCTTCGAGTTCCGAGAGCCCAAACATGACTTTGTAATAAGGCTCCATGTCCTCGAGCAGTCGCTTTCCCGCTTCGCTGATCCGCATTCCGGCGGCATCAATGAGAAGAAGATCCTGCGACTTCAGAAAGTCTGTCTCTGCACGTAATACCCGCTCCGTCATATCTAGAGAAGCGGCAAGCGTTCGACGGCCAATCATATCCGAGAGCATAACCTGACGGAGAATAAGGTACCGTTTCCTCATAACTACAAGCATATCTGGCAAAAGCTGCTGTTGTATTTCGATGAGAGACTGCATCTTTCAACATCAACTCCCGCTGACGAACGAGCTATCATGCGTTGTGGACGTATTATGTCCCGCATGCGCTTTTTAAGTCCCACACTTATTGTACTCCAAACTTCAGATAGGAGCAAGTCAGCTTTTGTCAATGAAATCGCTTTCTGTCACGATTTACACAAATTTTTCTTTGTGAAGGCTCTTGCATTTATGATCTCCATCACATATACTTATCTTCGCTGTCACATGCGCCCGTGGTCCAATGGATATGACGCAAGCCTCCGAAGCCTGAGATCCAGGTTCAATTCCTGGCGGGCGCGCCATAATAACACAAATAACTGCTTCTATACATTCAGGACCATTCGATTACATCGAATGGTCCTTTATCTTTCTCCCCACGTAGTTTAGGCATATATCACGGCTCTTATTGCAGCTTATCTGTATAAAAAAGCCCTCGTCAGAACCCTTCACACCCTTCGTTTGACCATCTTTGACTTTTAAATTGCAATCCGTTATGATGGGTTTACAAGGCTCATTATTATTTAGGAGGGACTTACAATGGAAATGAATTTCGTACCTATGGTTATTGAGCAAAGCAACCGCGGAGAGCGGGCTTACGACATTTACTCCCGACTGCTGAAGGATCGGATTGTATTCCTTGGAACACCGGTTAATGATATGGTCGCAAATTCCATCATCGCTCAGTTCTTGTTCCTTGCAGCCGACGATCCCGAGAAAGACATCTCGCTTTATATTAACAGTCCTGGCGGTTCGGTTTCATCTGGTCTCGCCATTTTTGATACGATGCAATTCATTAAGCCGGATGTTTCGACAATCTGCGTAGGTATGGCAGCTTCCATGGGTGCTTTCTTACTTGCAGCAGGTGCGAAAGGCAAACGCCTCGCATTGCCCAACAGCGAAGTGATGATTCACCAACCGCTTGGCGGCGCACAAGGGCAGGCAAGCGATATCGAAATTCGTGCTAAACATATTATCAAAACACGTGATACTTTGAATAAAATTCTGGTAGAGCGTACCGGTCAATCTCTTGAGAAAATCGAACGCGACACAGACCGTGATTATTTCATGTCTGCTGCCGAAGCCCAAGCTTACGGGCTTGTAGATAAAGTGATTGAGAAACTGTAAACAAGAATAAGAACCGTCCAAAGAGCGCCAATCCGATCATCGGATTGGCGCTCTTTTTCAACTCTCCTCCACATCATCGCCTAGCTTTTACCATATATTTTACATAGTGTCAAGAACAATTCAGCAAGCTGAATCGCTAAGGACGGTCTCTTCATTTCATGTTAATATGTACTAAATGATTCCATATTCGCCGTCCCTTGGGTTGAAATTAAAAATTATTATAAATCTAAAAAAACGGAGTTGCACACGCATGAAACTATCGAATCCATTCGCAAGCGTGCGAAATTTCATTCGGTCCAGTGAACCCGGTACGGTATACACTTCATACGCGCCAACGTACGAATCATCATACAAGCAGCCAATGACTGCTTCTGACTCTAATAATTTGTTCCTACCCATGCAAGACAAGTCACTCCTACTGCGTCCCCTTAGCGATACTCATTTAGTTGAAGTATACAATGAGGCGGTTGCCATGCGACTTTCCGAAGAATTCATTTTGCTTATTAAGCAAGCCATTCAGCAGCGTGGTCTTTCCACTAACGACAATCAATCACCTCTCGCACAATAATAGCGGTAAGGAAAAAGGCATCCATTCCTCCTACTCAGGAGAATGGATGCCTTTTGTATTTTTATTGCATTTCGTACACAACCGTGATATCCGTTGACAATGTTATTTGTCCTGTCTCCACTGATGTATCCATGCCACCTGATTTATCAGGAGCAGCAGCTAAATTCCTCTGATTAAAGATCGGTGTGCTGCTGACACCATTTTGTGAAATCGTGATGACATCCTTCAATTGCTTTCCTGCAGCTTTAGCTAGTGCTTGCGCCTTAGCTTTTGCATTGGCCATAGCCTTATCCAGTGTTTGAAGCTCGTATTCATCCTGTTTCTCGGTATCAAATTGCACGCCATCTATCCGATTAGCACCTGACACTGATAGAGCATCAAGTAATTTGCCGATTCCGTCCAGATCACGTGTTTTAATCTGTAAGCTGTGTGTAGCTAGATAACCCTTTACTTTGCTTGTTCCATCCGTGTTATTGTACGTGTATTCCGGCTGTACATAGAAGCCTACTGTTTGCACATCCTTAGATGCCATCTTATAAGTATCAAAGAGAAGCTTCTTAATGCCTGCGAATTCGACAGCATTCTTGGATTGCGCTTCTTTAGCCGTAAGTGCACGAGTCTCAACAGCTACATTCACAATAGCTACATCTGGTGCAGCCTGCAGCTCACCTTTACCATTAACGGTGATGGTTGATTTTTGCTGCACATTACTTTCCCCCAATGCATAAACAGCATTCTTCCCACTTCCACCGACACCCGTCAAAGCACCCACGCCAATGGCAATTGCAAGTGCTGGCACAACAATTAACAAGTTACGACGACGTTCTATCCAACTTTTACTCATAGTCTCAACTCCCTTATGTTCTTGTCTACTATAACGTACCAGTTGCTGTAATTGTTGCATGTTAGTATAGGTCCTGAAAAAAGAAAAAACTCCCAACGGGAGCTTCTCTAAATAGGTAACCAGTTAGCGGATATTCTTCCTGTTATTGGTTTTCCAATTCTTCCTTGCTGACCAAATTGACTAAAGCGGTTACAGCTTGGTCGGCATCCGAACCTTCCGCACTGATCGTCACCTCTGTACCTGAACTAATGGCTAAGCTCATAATGCCCATAATCGATTTTGCATTTACTTTTTTATCGTCTTTCTCGACGAACACTTCGGAAGAAAACTTATTTGCTTCCTGAACAAAAAGTGCGGCCGGTCTTGCATGGAGACCCGTTTTCAGTCGAACGACAACCGGATGCCTAGTCATGGAAACCTTACCCCCTATAGGAAATTCAATCGTACGATTGACAGTACAAACTTTATTTTATTCCACTATTATACCACTTTTGTGAGAACTGCACTAGCCTTATGCTAACCGTTCCTCAACTTTTCCGCAAGTTGATCAATTTTTCTTAGCCGATGGTTGACCCCAGACTTGCTAACTTTACCCTTTAGCATCTCACCGACCTCAGTCAAATTCAGATCCGGATTCAAAAGTCGCACCTCTGCGACTTCTCGCAAACGGTCTGGAAGCGTCTCAAGGCCCACTTCGCGCTGAAGCAGTTTTATATTATCGATTTGGCGGACAGCGGCTCCAATCGTCTTATTCAGATTAGCCGTCTCACAGTTTACGATCCGGTTGACGGAATTCCGCATATCGCGCATGATTCGAACATCTTCAAATTTAAACAAAGCCTGATGGGCGCCAATGATACTTAAGAGCTCGATGATCTTCTCGCCCTCTTTCATGTAGAAGATAAAGCCTTTCTTCCTCTCAATGCAGCGGGCGTTCAGGTCGAAGCGATTGGCGAGATCCACAAGGGATTTGCAGTGCTCTTCGTACATCGTCGATATCTCCAAATGATAAGAGGAGCCTTCTGGATTATTAACAGAGCCGCCTGCCAAGAAGGCGCCGCGCAAATAGGAACGTTTGCAGCATGGCTTGCGGATCATATCTTTATCAATGCCCTGATTAAACATAAATCCTTCCGATACAATTCTAAGCTCGCTCAATATTTCCTGCACTTTGGCTGGAATGCGCACAATATAGACATTGTTTTTTTTAAGCCGCATTTTTTTACGAACGAGCAGCTCCGTATGCACATCGAACTGCTTCTTCAGAAGCGTGTAGATTCTCCGAGCAATCGCGGCATTTTCGGTAGAGATATCGAGAATGATTTTGCGGCTGGACACCGAAACAGAACCGTTCATTCGAATAAGGGCAGACAATTCTGCTTTTTCACAGCATACGTCCGCTTCAATGAGCGTCAATTCCTTTTTCGTTTGTCCCGCAAAAGACATTTACCCTCACCTCTTTCGTTCCATCCAGCTTTCTACAAGCTGATAAATATGATGGCTTAATCTCATGGCGTCGTGACGCAGAAACGTCCTAAACAGAACAAGTCGATCTGCTATTACTTTGTATCCGCGCCGAGTCACTTCGTCCAAATCCAAATGAACCGCTTTGGCACCGAGCTCAGCGTATTTCAATTGAACCTGAGGTGGAATTTCACCATCATTTACTATAACATAATCAAACAAGTGATGACCAATATGGTCATGAACCGCCGCAAGATGATCGCTAACGCTATAATTATCCGTTTCACCTGGCTGCGTCATCACGTTGCACACGAACATCTTAACCGCACTGGAATCGACAATACTCTGTGCAAGTTTCGGAACAAGTAGATTGGGAATAATACTCGTATATAAACTACCCGGTCCAATGAGAATAGCATCCGCTTCTTGGATCGCTTGAACGGCCTCATCTAGAGGCTCCACATCTGCGGGCTCAATAAATATACGCTTTATAGGCTGACCGGCCTTCGGAATATTGGATTCTCCTGAAACAATAGTCCCATCCATCATTTCTGCATGAAGGTTAATCGCCTGACCGGCTGCAGGTAGAACTCTCCCACGAACAGCCAGAACACGGCTTAACATCCTCACGCCTGAAACAAAGTCACCGGATATATCCGTCATGGCTGCAAGCATAAGATTACCCAAACTATGCCCCGCGAGTCCAGTACCCGCGTTGAAACGATACTGCAGCATATCCGATAACAGAGGCTCCACATCTGCAAGTGCAATCAAGACGTTACGAATATCACCTGGAGGCGGCATCTGAAGCTCGTTACGAAGAATACCGGAACTTCCACCATCATCCGCAACCGTTACAATTGCTGTAATATCAAGCGGTTTTTCCTTCAGTCCGCGCAGCATAACGGACAACCCTGTACCGCCGCCAATTACGACGATACGAGGCTGCTGCTCACTTCTCCGTTGTTCGCTCATCAGCTAACCTCAATTCCGATCGCGATCAGAATCGCGATGACTCACTCGAACGAACTCTGTATCACTGCTGCCAAGCATCCGGCCCAGATATTCAGCAATCGCGACCGATCGGTGCTTACCACCTGTACAGCCAATGCCGATTACCACTTGGCTTTTTCCCTCTTTCCGATAAAGAGGAATAAGGAATTGCAGCATATCAAGCAGCTTTGAGAGGAAGGTTTGCGTTTCTGGCCATTTCATTACATAATCATAGACATCTGGATCTTGGCCCGTATTTGGGCGCAAGTGGTCTATATAATGTGGATTTGGAAGAAAACGAACATCATAGATCAAATCTGCATCAATAGGAATCCCATATTTGAAGCCAAATGAAGTCACATTTACAGAAATCGTACTCAAATCGGTGTTGGTGAAACGAGACATGATACGTTCTTTAAGCTGACCTGGTTTGAGGCTGCTCGTATCAATAACCTGCGTAGCCCAGCCCTTCAAGTCCTCCAGCATACGTCGCTCCAGCCTAATGCCCTCAAGCGGAAGTCCCTCGGGTGCAAGTGGATGACGACGTCTGCTTTCTTTATAACGCTGAACGAGTACACTATCAGTTGCATCCAAAAAGAGAATTTCATAGCCGATCGTATAGTGATCCTTCATATAATTAAGAGACTCCGACAGCGCAGTAAAGAACTCACGTCCTCTGAGATCAATCACTAGCGCTACTTTACCGATCTTACCGTTCGATTGCTCGATGAGCTCAGCAAACTTCGGAATAAGAACCGGTGGCAAATTATCGACGCAGAAAAAACCGAAATCCTCTAAGCTTTGCACTGCAATCGTTTTACCCGCACCGGACATCCCCGTGATGATGACCAGCTTTGCCATTGCTGTTCCCGCATCCATCGCTTACCCTCCTTACCGACTGTAACCGCATAATCATGCGCTTCGGTTCTTATTAAACATGTCCCCGTAATCACAGAACTATCCGCACCCGGTTATCAGTAACAATCCAAGCTAAAAGCTATAAAAACCAATTATGAACGAATAATTAGGCCGGCTGCACCGACAATACCTGCGTTATTGCCAAGAATAGCGGGCACAATTTCGACGCCTTCTTGCGCAATTTCAGGAGTCATCTTTTGGAATACTTCACGAATCTGCTCGAACAGAAACTCACCAGCCTTGGAGACACCGCCGCCGATAATAAACCGTTGTGGATTCAATACAACAGCTACTGCAGCTAATGATTTACCTAGGTAAAAGGCTGCACGATTGACGATACGAATAGCAACTTCGTCGCCAGCTTTGGCTGCATCGAAGACTTCCTTCGCCATAATATTCGGCTCAAATGATAAGGATGTGCGATCACCGCGCTCTACTGCATCTTTTGCCATTCGGATGATGCCCGTTGCAGAAGAGACAGTTTCCAAACATCCCATTTTGCCACAACCACATTGGATGGCTTCGAGATCAGGTACGATCGACATATGTCCAAGCTCGCCTGCCATACCGCGTGATCCTTCAACAATCCTGCCATTTATAATTACACCGCCGCCTACTCCGGTACCTAGTGTATAGCATACACAGTCTGCAATACCACGACCTGCGCCTGCCCACGCTTCACCAAGTGCTGCGACGTTTGCATCATTATTGACGAGAACTTTCCTTCCCAGCTTTTCTTCCAAAATCGTTTTTAAAGGTACGTTGCGAAAATGTAAATTAGGTGAGAATTTCACGATTCCTTGAGCCATATCAATGAATCCCGCGATTCCAACACCAACACCTTCAACCTGCTCCCACTCAAAGGAGGATTGTTCCACGATCAGTTTTGCATAATCCGCTATATTTTGACATACCGCATCTGAACCATGTTCAACACCCGTCGGTCCTTCATACGTATGCAGCAATTCACCTTCGATGCTACAAATACCTACTTTAATTGCCGTACCGCCGATATCAACACCAATAACGATCTTCTCTGACATGAATGGGCCACCTCGTAATATGAAATTGGGGTGTTTCTGTTCCAACTATAAGCGAACGCTTCTAACTGGTCAAGGGAATAGAGACTTGCTGAACCTAGCTGCGCGTCCTTTATTTCCCCTAGTAATTACTCACTTTATGAATGCTATTACTAGCATAATCGTATTGTTATGGACTGACGCGAAGCGACGCTGCCCAGTACTCTGGACAGCGTCACCACTTGTCAATTACCTTAATCACTCTGCTTGCTGTTATAAAGTTTGACTCCAGTCATGAGTGGGATGACCTTCAATAAATTTCTCACAATCAAGGGCAGCCATACAACCACTGCCTGCTGCTGTAATGGCTTGACGATATTTATGATCCTGCACGTCTCCACAGGCAAATATACCTTCAATGTTCGTTTCCGAAGTTCCTGGCTTCACGATCAAGTAACCCGTTTCATCCGTTTCTAGTTGTCCGCCCAGGAATTTGGTATTCGGTGTATGACCGATCGCTACGAAAATTCCGTTCGTTTCGATGACTTCTTCTAGGCCTGTCTCGTTATTACGAACTTTAAGCCCAGTAACGCCGAGCGGACCCGCTACCACTTCAAGCGGTGTACGGCCAAGCGCCCAAGAGATTTTGCTATTCTCGCGCGCACGATCCTGCATAATTTTTGAAGCGCGCATCTCATCTCGACGATGAACAAGAACGACTTCGGAAGCAAAACGAGTAAGGAAGCTCGCTTCCTCCATAGCAGAGTCTCCTCCACCAACAACGATGATTTTTTTACCACGGAAGAAGAAACCATCACATGTTGCACATGTACTTACGCCACGTCCGATATTCTCACGTTCATTATCAATACCCAGATATTTGGCTGAAGCCCCAGTTGAGATAATAAGCGATTCAGCTTGCAGCTCACCTTGTCCTTCTACCTGTAGTGTAAAGGGACGTTTAGAGGTATCAACTGAATTTACCCAGCCTGTGCGGAACTCAGCGCCAAAGCGTTCTGCTTGTTTGCGCATATTAGCCATTAAATCAGGTCCCATAATGCCCTCTGGAAAACCTGGGAAGTTCTCAACTTCCGTCGTTGTTGTAAGCTGTCCACCTGGCTCTGGACCTTCGATAACAAGTGGGTTCATGTTCGCACGAGCTAAGTAAATGGCAGCTGTTAAGCCGGCAGGACCTGTTCCAATAATAATCGTTTTGTACATAATCGTTAGCTCCTTTACAGTACGTTTTCCCACTTACTCACGATGATCCGCAAGCGCCGGGAAAATCATTTTCATTTTTTCTTTAATTCCACATATCTCGTCAATACGTTTTGCGCATTTACTCACCGTTGCGATCGAAGTCCCATAACGCACGGCTACTTCATGATACGATATAGCGCGTCTATGCATTTTGGCAGTCAAATATTCGAGAGCAGCCGCCCAGCCTTCCACTTTGCCAAGCTTCGGAGCATCCGGGTAGATCCGCGATAGAAACTCAATCCAAAGTGTTAGTAGATCATGCTGCTGCACCAAATCGTAATGCTTATTCATTCGAACTAGCGCAGCTTCAAGGACGGCCTGCCACTTATCTTCCCATACCGGCAGCCGGGATGGCATGCGGCTATGTTCGATAATGGTTTCTTTTCCTTCCAGAATCGCCTTCAACGACTCATGAACACCGATAGAGCGAAGAACAAAGATGGCGATTCTCTTCAGATAATCATCCTCTTGCGGCTCTACGATAAACTCACGAAGCGCATCCTTTACTTCATTATCTGCAATCAAGCCAAGTGCCTGAATTACCTGCAGCTTCGTATGGCGATCTCCGTGACGAAGTGCCCAGAAGAAGGAAGAACGAACAAGTGGATCCCGTTTCATATGATCCGGCAGTGCATCCGTGGACTTCTCCCACAATTTGAACTGTTCCTCAAACGGAAGGTGGTAATGGTAGCTGGTCGGTGCAGGATTATTCCCACTGCGCATAAGCTCCAGCTGTTCCAAATAATAACCGGGAACATTAGATCCGGAATCCATCTTATTGGTCTGCTGCCACATCCGCTGTGCCTCATCATATCTGCCTATATTACAAGCCGCGACCGCTGTATAGTGATACAGACAAGGGTCATCTCGCAAAGTGCTATCTTTAAGCAAACGAACGAAGTGACGATGAGCCTCACCATGTTCCCCTAGAATTCCCATAGTCGTAGCTAATTTAAACACATGCTCCTGATGAAAAGGAACAGTCTTCGCAAGCAAAGCAACAAGAGGCTCCAATTGTTCTTTATCCCCGGAATGCTGATAAAAAATGGCCAAATTGCACAAGGCATGCAGATTCCCTGCTTCAATATCCAGTACTTCATAAATCGCGGTCATCGCTTTATCGAACATACCCATGTAGTAATAGGCCAAGGCCAGATTATTGCGAGCTGCAAGAAATTCACCGTTCTTCTCAACGATACTCTCTAACAGTCTCACCGCTTCTACGAACTTACCTTCTTCAAGCAAGCTACGAGCTTGATCATGCTCGAAGAATCCCTGTCTTGCCTTGATAAAAGCAAGCTTCGTCGGACGCTCCAGCTCGAAGTGAAGAAGCTCCAGCATTTCTTCTGCTTCCTCCAGAAACTGCCCATCGTTATCTTCCTCTAGGTAACGAACGAGCGAATCCTCCGCAGATTCATACTGTTCCATATTGGCAAAATTATTTGCCATATAAAAGTGACATTCCGTCATCTCTGAATCCAGTTCATCTACAATCGATCTTAGAATTCGATTTGATTCTTCATAATTACCCATTTCCGACAAAATGCCGGCCATATTGCAATGGTTGACCGGATTATCCGGTTCGTACTCGGCAGCACGCCGAAAATACTTTAGTGCCTTGTCATAATGATAGCGATCCAGCGAGCGCACGGCTCGCTCGAAGAAGAATGTCGCGTCCCATTGAATTGGTATTACTTTTGTTTTATGACTAGCAGCCGCAATTTTCTTTTCTTTCATCTGCAAGGCACCTCCCCGGTACATCAAAGTTGCTACGATTATACCATAGCACGGTCTATCCATAAACGAAAGAATATGTGGCAAATCGCGGACTTTCTGCGTAAACGGTTGCACGATCCATAACTGGATAGGCGGTTGTTGACGCAACGAAAGCCCGCGATTTCAGGTAAAATGCCATTAATTTCGGCCATATGTTGTTGAAGCGTACAATCTTTCTAGCGCTCCAAGTTTTTATCCTACACAGAATGTGCAGGATATAAAGCTTGCCTGGCAGCAGATTTATACGCCTGCATTTTTGAACAAAGTACTAATCGAGCCGCCTTGCATAATAATACGAGTCGCTTCAGCAAGCATAGGTGCTACCGATAGAACGGTAAAGCGATCCGAGTGCTTCTCAGGAAGCGAGATAGAGTCGGTAACGATTACCTCTTTAATATTCGGATGATCCAATCGCTGAAGGGCCGGACCAGAGAACAACGGGTGTGTAGCACAGACATAAACATCTTCTGCACCGCGCTCTTTAAGACCTTCCACAACATTTACAATCGTCGTGCCTGTATCAATCAAGTCCTCGATAATAATCGGCGTTTGTCCGGTTACATCACCAATAACATGAGTGATAATCGACTCATTGTGCGCTGGACGCTTCTTAATCATGATAGCAAACGGCGAATCTAGGTAATTAGCCAGTTTCTCCGCTGTAGAGGCTCGTCCGGCATCTGGTGAAACGACAACCGGGTTCTTAATATCTTTGGCTTTCAAATAGTCGCTGATCAAATCCAGCGCCGTCAAGTGATCGACAGGAATATTGAAGAAACCTTGGATAGCCGGTGCATGAAGATCAATCGTAATGACGCGGTTCGCGCCGACTGTCGTCAAAACATCCGCAAGCATTTTAGCCGAAATCGGTTCACGCGGAGCAGCTTTACGTTCTTGTCGAGCATACCCGTAATACGGCATGATAATGTTGACGGTTCGTGCAGAAGCACGCTTAGCTGCATCAATCATAACGAGCAATTCGACAAAATGATCGTTAATCGGATGGGAAAACGACTGCACGATGAAGACGTCACAATTTCGGATCGTTTCCTCGTAATGGACATAGATCTCGCCACTTTTGAAACGAGATAATTTAATCTTACCTAGCGGCAGATCCAGTTCTTCACTAATCTGCTGGGCAAGTTTGGGATTCGATGAACCCGAGAAAATACGTAGCTTGTCGCTAAACATGATACCCTCCTGAGCGATTAGAACACTAAAGTTTGCCTTGTTATGGCCGCTTGTTTCGACAACTTTCATTATACATGGATTCATGGATAATTCAAAAAACTTTCCTAAGCCAATTATCGTCATCAACTGGCGCAAATAGCTGGTTTCCGGCGTCTTTCAAGTGCTTACACGAGCTTCGTCCAAATTTTATGTCACCAATACGACACACCCTACTCTGTCATACGTTACTAGCAAGAAGACGTCTCAGTAAATCCATTTGAAATAACTGGAACACCGGATACCATACAGCAGCTAGAGCTGTATAACGTCATGAAACCGAGCACCACATTAGCGGGCTCGGTTCTGGTTTGAGACATTAAGACTGCTTTGATTTGTTGTGGCGGCGTCCAAGCTCCGTCATCAAGTCATCAAGTGGTAGCCCACGTTCACGAAGCAGTACCATCAAGTGGAAGATAAGATCGCTCGCCTCGCAGCGAAGCTCATCGTTATCTTGATTTTTAGCTGCAATGATGACTTCTGCTGATTCTTCGCCAACCTTTTTAAGAATTTTGTCGACACCCTTCTCGAATAAATAAGTGGTGTAGGCACCTTCTGGACGTTCTGCGTAACGCTGAGCGATAACAGCCTCCAGCTGGTTCAGCATCGCGAATCGATCACTGGAAAGTGTGGTACTCGCAGCGCTATTGTCGTTTGCTGCTGCGCCTGTAATTCCCTCAATTTGGTTAGAGAAACAGCTGTATGAGCCTGTGTGGCAAGCTACTCCAGTCTGTTCTGCACGAACGAGCAGTGTATCACCATCGCAGTCGTAATGCATGGAAACAATACGCTGGATGTGACCACTTGTTGCTCCTTTATGCCATAGCTCATTGCGCGAGCGGCTCCAGAACCATGTTTCACCCGTTTCTACTGATTTCGCAAGTGAATCTTGATTCATATAAGCCATCATCAGTACTTCCTTGCTAATTGCATCCTGAACAATGACAGGAACTAAACCTGCCTCATTCCATTTAATATCCGTGATCACTGTTTCCAAAATTTTGCTTGAGCTCATCGTATTTCGATTCCTTTCTGCCGCAGGTCTTCTTTCACGTCGCGGATCGTCAATTCTTTATAATGAAAAATCGTTGCTGCAAGTCCAGCGTCCGCATGTCCTTGCTCGAATACATCGTAAAAGTGCTCAACCTTACCAGCACCGCCTGATGCTATGACAGGTATGCCAAGCGCATCCGACACCGCTTTTGTCAGCTTAAGATCAAACCCATCCTTCGTTCCATCCGCATCCATGCTCGTAAGCAATATTTCTCCCGCTCCAAGCTGCTCTACTTCCTTCGCCCAAGCCAGTGCTTTCATGCCAGTCGCATTACGGCCCCCGTGAGTGAAGACTTCCCATTCGCCCCATGCCGGGTTGAATTTCGCGTCAATGGCTACGACAATACATTGTGAGCCGAACTTCCGTGCGCCATCTTTGACTAATGTAGGATTCTTAACGGCTGCGGTGTTAATGCCGATTTTGTCTGCACCAGCTCGCAGCAGCCGCTTCATATCATCTACATGCGAGATGCCCCCGCCAACTGTGAATGGAATCGTAATCTCTCCAGCTGTCCGTTTGACGACTTCAACCATCGTAGCACGACCTTCGATCGATGCCGATATATCAAGGAATACTAGTTCGTCTGCGCCTTCTTTATCATAAATAGCCGCAAGTTCGACAGGATCGCCTGCATCACGCAAATTGACGAAATTGACACCTTTCACAACTCGTCCATCCTTGACATCGAGACAAGGGATAATCCGTTTGGCTAGCATAGGGATGCCGCCCTCCTTCTACACAACTTTCTTACTACCTTGCGACGTCGCGAGCATTGGCAAGTGCCAAGAAATTACCTAACAGACTCATGCCAAGATCGCCGCTCTTCTCTGGATGGAACTGCATCCCATAGATGTTACCTCGACCTACAATCGCAGTAACTTGCTGATGGTAATCCGATGTAGAGAGCAGATCCTCCTTGCGCTCAGGCTTCGCATGAAAGGAATGGACAAAATAGACATGGCCTTCCTCGAGCCCTTTAAACAAAGGACTTTCCTGCAAAAAAGAGAGCTTATTCCAGCCCATATGAGGGACCTTATAATCACCTTTGAATCGGACGACTGTTCCAGGGAGAAGGCCTAGGCCTTGATGAGAGCCATATTCTTCGCTCTCGCTGAATAGCAGCTGCATCCCCAAGCAAATGCCCAGCAGCGGCTTTCCAGAGGCCGCATAATACTTCGTAACCTCTTCGAGTCCGGTGTTTTTCAAATTTTGCATCGCGTCGCCAAAAGCACCAACACCTGGCAAAATCGCACCGTCCGCCTCCATGATTTCTTTGGCATCTGCTGTTACGATTGCTTCGTAGCCTAGCCGTTCCACGGCCTTGCTAACGCTGTGGAGATTACCCATGCCATAGTCGATGATCGCGATCATCTTACAGCACTCCCTTCGTGGAAGGTACTCCTTGTACGCGCGGATCGATACTTGTCGCCTCATCTAGAGCGCGACCAAGTGCCTTGAATACCGCTTCAATCATATGATGGGTATTCACGCCGTAATGAACGATGACATGAAGCGTAATCCGAGCTTCTAGCGCAAGCTTCCAAAGAAATTCATGAACAAGCTCCGTCGAGAAGCTGCCCACCTGTGAGGAAGGATATTGCGCACGATACTCAAAATGCGGACGGTTACTAACATCAATAATAACCTGTGCTAGCGCTTCATCCATCGGAACAAATACAGAGGCATAACGCTTAATACCACGTTTATCGCCAAGTGCTTCTCGAATCGTTTGTCCCAGACAAATTCCGATGTCCTCGACCGTATGATGATCATCAATATCGACATCCCCGCGTGCTTCAACCGTCAGGTCGAATTGTCCGTGCTTCGCAAATAAATCCAACATATGATTCAGGAAAGGCACATCTGTCTCAATCTTCGCGCTGCCCGTACCATCGATGGCAAAAGCCAGCTTAATATCCGTTTCGTTCGTTTTGCGCGCCACTTCAGCTGCGCGATTAACGTGATCTGCCATGGTAACCCTTCTTTCCATAAAAATAATATCACCCGCAAGCAAGTCATTTCTGACGTGCTTGCTATTTATTTCTAGCCTCTAGCAAAGCTGCTCAGCTTCTAGAAGCTCCAATCTGCTGCTACTCTGCTTCTAGAAGCTTGCATCTGCTGCTATGATGCTTTTATTCCCGTTCTTGTTCCAGCCGGATCTCAATAGCGCGAGCATGCGCCTCAAGCCCTTCGTGGCGGGCAAGCGTCATTATTTTATCCCCGTTCGAGAATAAAGCTTCTTTGCTGTAGTAGATTAGACTCGATTTCTTCACGAAATCATCTACATTTACAGGCGATGAGAAGCGAGCCGTTCCATTCGTCGGCAGAATATGATTAGGACCGGCAAAATAATCACCTACCGGTTCTGAGCTGTAGGGGCCCACGAAGATGGCTCCAGCATTCTCAATTCGGCCAAGCATTGCCATTGGTTCTGCCACCATAATCTCGAGATGCTCTGGCGCCATTCGATTAATAACCGCTATGGCTTCCGCTGTCGACTGGGCAATCAAGACGGCTCCATAGTTATCGATAGATTGCCGAGCAATCGTCTCCCTAGGAAGCGTTGCTAGCTGTCGCTGTACTTCAGCGGAGACAGCCTCAGCCAGCTTCGTTGACGTCGTTACCAGAATAGCAGAAGCCATCTCATCATGCTCTGCTTGAGATAGAAGATCAGCAGCTATATAAGAAGGGTTAGCTGTCTCGTCCGCTAGAACAACGATTTCACTCGGTCCAGCGATGCTATCGATATCAACCGCACCAAAAACTAACCGTTTAGCTAACGCTACATAAATATTGCCGGGACCGCAGATTTTGTCTACCGGTGGAATGGATACTGTGCCATAAGCAAGCGCGGCAACAGCCTGTGCGCCTCCGACACGGTACATTTCCTTCACTCCCGCCTCAGCTGCAGCGACAAGAATGTAGGGATCAATCCCTGACTTGCCGCCTGTTGCAGGCGGTGTAACCATGACGATCTCTGGCACACCCGCTACTTGTGCAGGAATAACGTTCATCAGCACGGATGATGGATAAGCCGCTTTACCTCCTGGTACATACACGCCAACCCGCTTCAAAGGCCGAAGCAGCTGGCCCAGCATCGTTCCGTCAGGCTGAACATCTACCCAGGATTGGCGAAGCTGCTTCTCGTGAAACTTACGAATGTTCACGGCTGCTTCTCGAATGGCCGTCAAGAATGCATCGTCCACCTTCTCGTACGCAGCCTGAATCTCGGCATCAGTCACGCGCAGTGAAGCGGCGTCCAGCTTCATGCGGTCATGCTGCTCCGTATAGCGCAGCAATGCCGAGTCTCCCTCCGTACGGACCGCTTCAACGATCTGCCGGACCGCTTCATTTTGCTCCGGTGTCCCGTACTCTACCTCGCGGGTCAAACCAAACTCCTCCGCACGCAGCATTCGCATGCGCCTCGCCACCTTTCCTTCGCGCTGTACTCGTTATAATACGTCGCTATATTTCATACCTTGCTATACACTCGCTTTGGCAGCAATCGCATGCTGAAGCTTGTCACACAAGCTTTGAATCTCTTCGTTCTTCATCCGGTAGCTAACACGGTTGGCAATCAGCCGACTCGTAATACCGAAGATAGTCTCCATCTCTACGAGTCCGTTCTCACGCAATGTTTGACCGGTTTCAACCATATCCACTATACGATCGGCTAGACCAATAAGCGGCGCCAGTTCAATCGAGCCATTCAGCTTAATAACCTCTACCTGCTGCCCCAGCTCACGGAAATATTGTGAGGCCACACTCGGATATTTGGTCGCTACACGAGGATTAATAGCTGGCTTCCAGTCCGGCATCCCAATAACGGACATGCGGCATTTGGCGATACCTAGATCGAGGAGCTCATAGACATCCTTGTTCTCTTCCATAAGTACATCCTTGCCCACGATGCCGATATCCGCTACCCCATATTCAACATAAGTAGGCACATCAACCGGCTTAGCCATAATAAAAGACATGCCTACTTCCGGCAGTTCAATAATCAACTTGCGCGTATCATCAAAGTCAGTTGGAATCGGAACGCCTGCTTCACGAAACAGCTTCGATGCCACTTTGTAAATACGTCCCTTCGGCATAGCTACCTTCAGCAGCTCGCGACCAGACTGGTCCGGAGCATATAAACCGTTATCCAAGCTCATTACGCCGAACCTCCCTGTTCATGATGATTGGCGAAGAAAGTCAATAGTTTCGTAAAAGGTACCCCTTTATAAACAACAACTTTCCCCTTATCACCAGTCTCTCGCGCAATTACAACATCATTGGTAATAGCCGCAACCGCTGCACGTAGAACCCTGCGCTGCGCTTCTGTATCCATTTTCTCTGTTACGATTACAGCCGTTTCACTTACACGGAGCCGCTGTGCTTCTGCTAATGCCTCTGCACGGCCGCTGGCATCATAACCAATAAGAATCCGCTCGCGCTCAGGCTTATCACCCTCACCATCACCAATAAGCTCCAAGATACGTGTCGTCTTAATTGCAAAGCCTGTAGCAGGTGCTGGGCGGCCAAATTGCTTCAACAAATTATCATAGCGCCCGCCACTTGCAACTGGGAAGCCTAGATCGGCTGCGTAGCCTTCGAAAGTCATTCCCGTATAATATTTAAAGTCACCGATCATGGTTAGGTCGATCATCACATGCTCACATACACCGTAAGCCGTCAGCACATCCCACATCTCGCATAAATGGCGAATCGATGCCTGAGCGGTTTCGTCCTTGCTAAGCTGAAGCGCCTGGTCACAGATCTCCTGCCCGCCGCGCAGCCTAAGAATGCCTTCAAGCTCACGCTGAACGGGTTCTGAAAGGGATAGCTCACGCAGCTTTTCCCGATAGCCGACATAGTCTCGGCCAAGTAAGCAGCCCTTAAGCTCCTCTTGCGCTTCCGCGCGTCCTTCCAACGTTTCCCCGAATAGGCCATTCAAGAAGCCCACATGACCAATCGCAATCTTGAAGCGCTTAACGCCAGCCGCTTTCAGTGAAGCAATTGCCAAAGCTACAACCTCAGCATCTGCTTCAGCCGAAGCATCTCCTACAAGCTCAACGCCCGTTTGAAAAAATTCCGCCTCGCGTCCTGCTTCCTCTTCAATCGCGCGAAAGATATTCGAGTGATAAGAAAGCCGTATCGGGAATTCCGATTCTTGAAGCAGCGAAGATACAACACGCGCTATCGGCGCAGTCATATCAGAGCGAAGTACTAGCGTTGTACCCCGATTATTCAGCAATTTAAACAGCTTCTGATCCGACGTGGAGCTCGCCACGCCTACCGTATCGTAATACTCCATTGTAGGGGTCATAATTTGTTCATAGCCCCAAGAAGCCATACAATTAAGCACTTGATTCTCAATTTGACGCAGCTTCGTGACTGCGTGTGGCAAATAATCTTTCAAACCAATCGGTTTTTCGAATACTTTAGGTTTCGACATTATCATTTCACCTACACACTTTAGTTTGTTAACGTGTTACCATGTTACCATACTGCCAAAATAAAGGATTAGTCGTAATAATACCATGCGTATCTCTATTCGTCAATCCAATATATCGCTTTTTACTACTACTTCTACCCCTACCATGATCCTGCACCATTAAGCCTTCTATCGACCTAAATAAAAAGGGGAGGCCCCTTCCTCCGATACGCTGGAGTGGGCCTCCTTCTTCACTTCTTACGAATGATTTCCTTAATCGGGTTGCCACCAACAAATGCCCCTGCCGGAACATCCTTATGTACAATAGATCCTGCCGCAACGATCGCGCCATCCCCAATCGTCACACCAGGTAAAATGGTCGTATTCGCTCCAATCATCACATTCGCACCTATACGAACATCCCCTAGGCGATATTCATGAATTAAATACTCATGCGTCAGGATCGTCGTGTTATATCCAATGATAGAGTTATCCCCTACTTCAATACGCTCTGGGAAAAAAACATCTACCATGACCATAAGTGCAAACGCAGAATGAAACCCTACCTTCATCCCAAGAACGTGTCGGTAAATCCAATTTTTCACTGGCAAGGAAGGGCAATAGCGAGTCACTTGTATGAAAATAAAGTTTCGAACCGCCTTAAACCGACTTACCGTTCGATACATTTGCCAAAGAGCGTTAGGCCCTTCGACTGGATATCGCTCCACATTCCTCAAGCGTCCCTACTCCAATCCGACAATGGCGTACAAATCACGCATATCGTGAATAATATGACGCGCTCCACTCTCCCGAAGCTTTGCCTCACCCTTTAGCGACCAAGCAACTCCCACCGAGATTACACCTGCGGCTTCGGCAGACTCAATATCAACACCACTATCACCCACCATCAAGGTAGCTGCTGGATTAGCGCCTAGAGCATCAACGGCCTTCTGGACTGGTTCAGGATGAGGCTTCGCATGCGCAACATCTTCGATCGTCACAATAGCATTTGGCACGATATACTCGTACAAGCCCACATATCGCAGGCCGCGTTCTGTGGTCAGCCTCATTTTGGTCGTAACTATACCCAGTTGGATGCCCTCTGCTTGAAGTCTCGCCATAACCTCCTGTACATAAGGGAAGGCTTTCACATAATCATCATGAAGACGCAAATTTATTTCACGATACGCTGCAACGAGTTCCGTAACATCCTCTATACCTGAGAATAGCTGCATTTGGTCCGTCAGAGGCAGCCCCATGCTCGGAATGATATGCTCTCTTCCAAAATCCGAGGGGACTATACCCTTCAGCGCATGCATAAAGGATTGAATGATAAGCTCATTAGTGTCCATAATCGTGCCATCCAAATCAAACAGTACGGTTCTAATCTTCGTTGTCATCTTGCACTCTTACTCCTTCATTGATGAATCTGCGTCTTGAGGAGGATCAATCTTTGCACGAGCGGTTTCGCTTGTCTGAACGGCGGTCTTCTCTGGAGCTTGGACACCTGCAGGTAGTCCCGTTTTATAATTAATAATCGGGTCCGAATAATGCTCTTTAGCTGCTCCGTTCTTACGACGTACAATGATAAGTGTAACCGCCACAATAATAAGTACTACTGAGATGAGCTGCGAGATTCGAACGTTCCCTTCAGCTGGGTTCAAATAACCATGCTCGAATACGATCGTCATCGGCGACCACAGTCCATTCATCAATGACTCCACCCATGAAGCGCCTTGGAAAGCGAGACTATCCGTTCTCAGACCTTCGATGAAGAAACGGCCGATGGAGTACCAGATAAAATACGACAGCAATATTTCCCCCACACGTACAAAAGAACGGCGACGAAGCACGAGCAGTACAATTAAACCAACCAAATTCCATAACGATTCATATAAGAAAGTGGGGTGATGAAAAACCCCTTCAACATTCATTTGATTAACAATCCAGCTAGGAAGATGAAGCGTATTGCGCAGGAAACTCTCTTCAACAGGTCCGCCATAGGCTTCCTGATTGACGAAGTTACCCCATCGACCAATTAATTGGCCAACAATGAGACCGGGCGCGCAAATATCCGCAATTCGCCATAGGCTGTATCCCTTTATCCGAGAATAGATATAGCCACAAATAAAAGCACCGATCAAGGCACCATATATAGCTATGCCACCATTCCAAATTTTGAATACATCAACTAGATGGTCTTTATATTCATCCCATTTAAAAGCGACAAAGTATATTCTCGCTCCAATAATAGCTGATGGTACGCCAAACAGCACCAAATCCATAAAAAAGTCCGCCGACAACCCAAATCGCTTACCCTCCTGTACAGCAAGCAGCAATCCAAGGAGCGCGGCAGTCCCTAGGATGATTCCATACCAATGAACAGAAATTGGGCCTAGCGAGAATGCAATCGACTCTAAACGTAATCCATACATGTGTCAATGGCTCCTTTTATCAATATACACTCTTCCCTTGCAGCTGCTCGGGCTGAGCTCGGCTAGATTCGACCCTTAAGTTCAATTTATCTTCCAATAAAAAATCTTTGATCCCTTTATTTTCCACCAAATCTTGATCCCGTATCGTCAATCAAAATCATCCGAGTCATCTGCAATCGTTTCAGTCAGCTTATTCGTGAATTGCAGGGCAGCATTATAGCCCATCCGTTTGAGCCTGAAGTTCATCGCAGCAACCTCAATAATTACAGCCAAGTTTCGTCCAGGGCGAACAGGAACAGTCACAAGAGGTACATCCGTATCAATAATTCGCGTCGTCTCTTCATCAAGGCCAAGTCGATCATATTGCTTATCTGCCTGCCAATTTTCCAGCTTAATGACAACGCTAATCCGTTTCATGGTCCGAACCGCACCCGCACCGAATAAGGTCATAACATTGATAATACCTAGACCGCGAATTTCTAACAGATGACGAATAAGTTCAGGTGCACTTCCATGTAATTGTCCATCCGAGGTTTGGCGAATCTCAACCGCATCATCCGCAACAAGTCGATGACTGCGTTTGACAAGCTCTAGCGCTGTCTCACTCTTACCAATGCCGCTGCCCCCTGTAATGAGGATACCCACACCATAGATATCAACGAGAACGCCATGAATCGTCGCGGAAGGAGCAAGCTTACGCTCCAAAAAGTTCGTTATTCGGCTAAGAAAAATCGTCGTCGCTGCGTTACTGCGCAGCACCGGAATCTTCTTCAGGTTAGATTGGTCAACAAGCTCCTGTGGTGCTTCTAGACCACGCGTAATTATAAAACAAGGTGTCTCATCATCGCATAACCGCTCGATCCGATCTATTCGTTCCTCTTTGCTTAGCGTCTCCATGAAAGTAAGCTCTGTTTTTCCGAGAATCTGTACACGCTCTTTTGGATAATAATGAAAATATCCTGCCATCTCAAGACCTGGTCGTGATAAATCATCAACCGTAATATTCCGACGCAAACCATCTTCGCCGCTCAATATTTCAAGCTGAAACTGTCCGACAAGCTCGGACACCCTTACTTTTTTAGGCATTGCAAGGCCTCCTCCAAATCGTCATCAGCTATAATTTCCACTACTATCTTTCAATTTTTCCAATGTACTCATCGTATAGGAATTAAGCACCAAAATCAACGTCTCTGCCGATTCGTCTTCTATTTTGAAATTAAAAACAGCCGCCCAATGTACGGGCGGCTGTTACAAAAGGCTAGTGCCTATGAATTAAACTTCAAATACGTTCAGTTCGCTCTCTTTGTCGAAGATATGAACTTTGTTCATATCGAGGGCTAGCTTCACATTTGTACCTTCTTTAACACCTGAACGGCCATCAAGACGAGCGATAACTGTATCCTTGCCAAGACCGGTTAGGTACAAGTACATTTCATGTCCAAGGTTCTCCGAAACTTCAACGTGCGCGTTAACGATCGTTTGTGGTGAAGCTTCGTGGAATATTGGCTCTTCGTGGAAATCTTCCGGACGAATACCAAGAATGATTTCTTTGCCAACAAGACCTTTTTCGCGAAGTAGTTGTGCTTTACCCGCTGGTACAAGAACATCAACGTTATTTGCTTTGAATCGTACTACTCCACTTGTTTCAGACAGCGTACCTGTAATAAAGTTCATGGAAGGAGCACCGATGAAGCCTGCTACGAAAATGTTTACTGGGTGGTTGTAAAGCTCTTCCGGTGAAGCTGCTTGTTGAATGATACCGTCTTTCATAACGACGATACGGTCACCCATTGTCATTGCTTCGATTTGGTCATGCGTTACGTAAATAACAGTTGTTTCTAGACGTTTAGCAAGCTTGGAAATTTCAGCACGCATTTGTCCACGAAGTTTAGCATCCAAGTTGGAAAGCGGCTCATCCATTAAGAATACTTGCGGTTCACGAACGATCGCACGGCCTAGGGCAACACGCTGACGTTGACCACCGGACAACGCTTTAGGTTTACGGTCTAGCAAATGCTCAATATCAAGAATTTTAGCGGCTTCACGAACACGTTTGTCGATTTCCGCTTTTTTGAATTTACGAAGTTTAAGACCAAATGCCATATTTTGATATACGTTCATATGTGGGTACAAAGCGTAAGATTGGAATACCATTGCAATGTCGCGGTCTTTCGGAGCTACGTCATTAACAAGACGCTCACCGATGAACAGTTTACCCTCAGAGATTTCTTCCAAACCTGCGATCATACGTAGCGTTGTGGATTTACCGCAACCTGATGGACCGACAAGAACCAAAAATTCTTTGTCTTTAATGTCGAGGCTGAAATCTTTTACGGAAGCGAGATCAGTACCCGCGTATTTTTTGTAAACATGCTCTAAGCGTACACCTGCCATTTGTATTTCCCCCTATACGAATATTGTTCTTCTGCTTTACTTCTTAATACTATCTTATATTAGTGCTGCCTAGATGACTATGCACATACTTTACAAAAAAACTACTTCCTTTTCGTCACTTTGTACAATAGCAAAATAATTTTGACGAGTACCGCATCACGGAATTGTCGAACATCCAATTCGGTCTCCTGCTTTAGCTTATCAAGACGATATAATAACGTATTCCGATGGATATAAAGTTTTTTTGCTGTCTCACTCACGTTGCAATCCAACCCAAAAAACGTCTCAAGTGTCGTTAGAATTTCCGGCTCCAAAAACACATCCGTTCTCTTCAAAGCTTGTTCAACAAATCGAAGACGCTGCATCTCAGGAATGGTACTAAGCAGTCGTTCTAAATGAAGCAGCCAAGGCAAATGGATATTTGATCCGACATGGAACGCCCTTCCTAGCTGCACAGTTTCGCGAAGGAGCGCTGTTACACTAATAATTGAATTTACAGGTGAAATTGGTTGTGACACAGCCAAGTGGCAGTCACCGATCCATTCACTTGCTAACATTTCATGCAGACCTAAAGCGATTGACGCAAGACTTTCCTCAACTGATTCTTCTGATTCCTCATCTCGTTCCTCTAACTGAGCATCGTGAATAAGTGATTGAGGACCCAGAATAAGCCACTCTTGTTCCTTCAAAGGAATAATAATAACTTCCTCCGCTAGAAAGGTCTTCAGTAATTTCTCAAGTTCGCCATAGCTAGAGCGGCCTGATTCCGCTTGTTCACAGACGAGTAAAAATGGAATCATGCTTGAAAACAATCTTCCTTTAGTTCGAAGTCGATCAGGTAAGGATTGCTGAAGATCATTGGAGTCCAACTGCTCCGAAATCCAAGAACCCAATTCCCTTGCATATCTCTCACTTTCCGAATAGCCGTCATAACTCTCCACGCCTGCCGAACGCATTTGTGACAACGTCCATCCAATCAAACGAATTTCCATCTCTGTGAGCTGCCCACGTTCTACCTCAAGGACATTAACAGTATGTTGATCTCCATGCAGAGCAAACCAAAGCGGCCCGGTCGGTAACACAACATAATCACCTGTAGAAACCGTATTCAATTTCCTAGGTTCTACACCCGATATGCGTTTGATTTCATCCTTATGGAATTCCCACGTTTGAAGAGAAAGCTGAAGTTGACGGACCGGGCAATCAAGAACTGCTTGCAATTGCACCAACCATTTTGCTTCGCTCATCGTCTTGCCCCTATCCTGTCAGCGCTGAAACGCTGCTTTTTCTGTAAACAATGCTTAACTTGCAACTGTAAAATGATGTAGATCTTGTCTTCTTGTAGCACATTGTATCATACATTGTTTCTGATTTCAGCCTAGCAGCATCAACAGGACAATTGATAAATGTGGCCCCCCAGTATTTGAGGCACACGTTTCATTGTCAAAAGAAATCAAAAAAACCTATGGACAGTAGTGTCCATAGGTTTGAAATTTCACAAAATGGTGAGTCATGTAGGATTCGAACCTACGACACCCTGATTAAAAGTCAGGTGCTCTACCAACTGAGCTAATGACTCTGGTTGTGTAAAGAATGGTGGAGGGCGATGGATTCGAACCACCGAACTCGAAGAGAGCAGATTTACAGTCTGCCGTGTTTAGCCACTTCACTAGCCCTCCGGACAAAACACTCAAAAGACAATACTGTCTTTTGGGAAAATGGTGGCTCGGGACGGAATCGAACCGCCGACACGAGGATTTTCAGTCCTCTGCTCTACCGACTGAGCTACCGAGCCTTACAAATAATGGCGGAGCCGACGGGATTCGAACCCGCGGTCTCCTGCGTGACAGGCAGGCATGTTGGGCCACTACACCACGGCTCCGCAATTGTAATTATGGTGGAGGCTGACGGGATCGAACCGCCGACCCTCTGCTTGTAAGGCAGATGCTCTCCCAGCTGAGCTAAGCCTCCATATTAGGTTGGTAGCGGCGAAGGGATTCGAACCCCCGACCCTCCGGGTATGAACCGAATGCTCTAGCCAACTGAGCTACACCGCCACGAATTGCCCTGAAAAGCTTGTCCTTACAATGCCGGGCAGCAAGTAAGTCAGGTTAAAGGCGTCGCCAAACGCCGTGCCATTATATATTAATGAGCCGCACTTGTCGGCGATTTCAATATAATTACGCCCTGAAAACTGGATACGAACATTTGCGAAATGTTGTCTTAGCTTTGTTAACTGTTACACGTAAGTCCCGAAGCCTTGCTCTCACCTAGGGTGAGAAGCGGTAGGATAAGCCCTCGACCGATTAGTATTCGTCAGCTGCATGCATTGCTGCACTTCCACCTCGAACCTATCAACCTAGTCGTCTTCTAGGGGTCTTACGAATTGGGAAATCTCATCTTGAGGGGGGCTTCACGCTTAGATGCTTTCAGCGCTTATCCCGTCCGCACGTAGCTACCCAGCTATGCTCCTGGCGGAACAACTGGTACACCAGCGGTGCGTCCATCCCGGTCCTCTCGTACTAAGGACAGCTCCTCTCAAATTTCCTACGCCCACGACAGATAGGGACCGAACTGTCTCACGACGTTCTGAACCCAGCTCGCGTACCGCTTTAATGGGCGAACAGCCCAACCCTTGGGACCTACTTCAGCCCCAGGATGCGATGAGCCGACATCGAGGTGCCAAACCTCCCCGTCGATGTGGACTCTTGGGGGAGATAAGCCTGTTATCCCCAGGGTAGCTTTTATCCGTTGAGCGATGGCCCTTCCATGCGGTACCACCGGATCACTAAGCCCGACTTTCGTCCCTGCTCGACTTGTAGGTCTCGCAGTCAAGCTCCCTTATGCCTTTACACGCTACGAATGATTTCCAACCATTCTGAGGGAACCTTTGGGCGCCTCCGTTACTCTTTAGGAGGCGACCGCCCCAGTCAAACTGCCCACCTGACACGGTCCCTGTACCGGATTACGGTACCAGGTTAGAACTCCGATACGATCAGGGTGGTATCCCAACGGTGCCTCCACCGAAGCTGGCGCTCCGGTTTCTTAGGCTCCCACCTATCCTGTACAGATCGTACCAAAGTCCAATATCAAGCTGCAGTAAAGCTCCATGGGGTCTTTCCGTCTTGTCGCGGGTAACCTGCATCTTCACAGGTATTAAAATTTCACCGGATCTCTCGTTGAGACAGCGCCCAAGTCGTTACGCCATTCGTGCGGGTCAGAATTTACCTGACAAGGAATTTCGCTACCTTAGGACCGTTATAGTTACGGCCGCCGTTTACTGGGGCTTCAGTTCATAGCTTCGCCTTGCGGCTAACCACTCCCCTTAACCTTCCAGCACCGGGCAGGCGTCAGCCCGTATACTTCGCCTTACGGCTTCGCACAGACCTGTGTTTTTGCTAAACAGTCGCTTGGGCCTTTTCACTGCGGCCCCCTCGGGCTATTCACCCTACCGAGGCACCTCTTCTCCCGAAGTTACGAGGTCATTTTGCCGAGTTCCTTAACGAGAGTTCTTCCGAGCGCCTTAGCATACTCTGCTCGCCTACCTGTGTCGGTTTGCGGTACGGGCACCTTCACCTGGCTAGAGGCTTTTCTTGGCAGCGGGAACACATGACCTTCGGTACTATAATTTTCCCTCCCCATCACAGCTCAGCCTTATAGTGTGCGGATTTGCCTACACACAAGCCTTACTGCTTGGACGAGCTATTCCATCAGCTCGCGTCACTATCCTTCTGCGTCACCCCATTGCTCATAACGGCTTACGGTGGTACAGGAATATCAACCTGTTGTCCTTCGACTACGCCTTTCGGCCTCGCCTTAGGTCCCGACTTACCCTGAGCGGACGAGCCTTCCTCAGGAACCCTTAGGCTTTCGGCGGACAAGATTCTCACTTGTCTTTTCGTTACTCATACCGGCATTCTCACTTGAATACGGTCCACCAGTCCTTACGGTCTGACTTCAATCTATATTCAACGCTCCCCTACCACTGATACCAAAGGTATCAATCCATAGCTTCGGTGGTGTGTTTAGCCCCGTTACATTTTCGGCGCAGAGTCACTCGACCAGTGAGCTATTACGCACTCTTTAAATGGTGGCTGCTTCTAAGCCAACATCCTGGTTGTCTGTGCAACTCCACATCCTTTCCCACTTAACACACACTTGGGGACCTTAGCTGATGGTCTGGGCTGTTTCCCTCTTGACAATGGATCTTAGCACTCACTGTCTGACTCCCGGATATAAGTACATGGCATTCGGAGTTTGGCTGGACTTGGTAACCCTTGGCGGGCCCCGCACCCAATCAGTGCTCTACCTCCATGACTCTCAATTCCGAGGCTAGCCCTAAAGCTATTTCGGGGAGAACCAGCTATCTCCGAGTTCGATTGGAATTTCTCCGCTACCCCCACCTCATCCCCGCATTTTTCAACATGCGTGGGTTCGGGCCTCCAGTGCGTGTTACCGCACCTTCACCCTGGACAGGGGTAGATCACACGGTTTCGGGTCTACGTCCACATACTATGTCGCCCTATTCAGACTCGCTTTCGCTGCGGCTCCGGCTCTTCACCTTAACCTTGCATG
Source organism: Paenibacillus baekrokdamisoli (assembly GCF_003945345.1). GTDB lineage: Bacteria > Bacillota > Bacilli > Paenibacillales > Paenibacillaceae > Paenibacillus_Z > Paenibacillus_Z baekrokdamisoli. The sequence continues at coordinate 5,059,083 of NZ_AP019308.1, forward strand.
GGAACGTAACTCGCCGGTTCATTCTACAAAAGGCACGCCATCACCCCTATAACGGGCTCTGACTTTTTGTAAGCGCACGGTTTCAGGTTCTTTTTCACTCCGCTTCCGCGGTGCTTTTCACCTTTCCCTCACGGTACTGCTTCACTATCGGTCGCTAGGGAGTATTTAGCCTTGGCAGATGGTCCTGCCGGATTCCCACGAGGTTTCACGTGTCTCGCGGTACTCGGGATCCGTCTCGGAGAGTGTCGACTTTCAACTACAGGGCTTTTACCTTCTTTGGCGGGCCTTTCCAGACCTCTTCGTTTAACCGGCACCTTTGTAACTCCATGTGAGACGTCCCACAACCCCAAGGAGCAAGCTCCTTGGTTTGGGCTAATCCGCGTTCGCTCGCCGCTACTGACGGAATCACTATTGTTTTCTCTTCCTCAGGGTACTTAGATGTTTCAGTTCCCCTGGTATGCCTCTGTATCACCTATGTATTCAGTGATAAGTAACTGTGCATTACCACAGCTGGGTTTCCCCATTCGGACATCCCCGGATCAAAGCCTGCTTACGGCTCCCCGAGGCATTTCGTTGTTCGCCACGTCCTTCATCGGCTCCTAGCGCCTAGGCATCCTCCGTGCGCTCTTACTAGCTTAACCAAATGCTCCGGTTTTGGCCTTTGTGCTCCCGTGGTACTGCGTACCAAAGTCGCTCAAACGCTCAAAACCTACGCTACAATAAACATTGTTAGTTTGAATGTCGCTCAAAACGAAGTTTTAAGTTCAAAACCAACTACAGTACTTATTGCCAGTTAACTCAGCTAAGAGTTTATTTCGCAAATTTCATATCCAGTTTTCAAGGTGCAATCACCTGTAAAGATTACAATTGAGAATCCAATTGTTTCTTATCGGCAAATTATACATTTCATTCAACATCGCGTAGTTCTGCTGCGATATTGGTGGAGCCAAGCGGGATCGAACCGCTGACCTCCTGCTTGCAAGGCAGGCGCTCTCCCAGCTGAGCTATGGCCCCATGTGAAGTTAAATGGTTGGCCTTAGTGGACTCGAACCACCGACCTCACCCTTATCAGGGGTGCGCTCTAACCAGCTGAGCTAAAGGCCATCGATCTTTAATTTCGATGAATGTTCCAACCTACAGAACCTTCACCTCAATGGCTTAACTTTGAAAGAGACTTGCTCTTTCAAAACTGAACATGAGCGATACCTGTCAAGTATCTAACCCTCTACGGGGCTAGGTAATTCCTTAGAAAGGAGGTGATCCAGCCGCACCTTCCGATACGGCTACCTTGTTACGACTTCACCCCAATCATCTACCCCACCTTCGGCGGCTGGCTCCCTTGCGGGTTACCCCACCGACTTCGGGTGTTGTAAACTCTCGTGGTGTGACGGGCGGTGTGTACAAGACCCGGGAACGTATTCACCGCGGCATGCTGATCCGCGATTACTAGCAATTCCGACTTCATGCAGGCGAGTTGCAGCCTGCAATCCGAACTGAGACCGGCTTTTAAGGATTCGCTCCACCTCGCGGTATCGCTGCCCGTTGTACCGGCCATTGTAGTACGTGTGTAGCCCAGCTCATAAGGGGCATGATGATTTGACGTCATCCCCACCTTCCTCCGGTTTGTCACCGGCAGTCACCTTAGAGTGCCCAGCTTAACCTGCTGGCAACTAAGATCAAGGGTTGCGCTCGTTGCGGGACTTAACCCAACATCTCACGACACGAGCTGACGACAACCATGCACCACCTGTCTCCGATGCTCCGAAGAGGGGCACTATCTCTAATGCTTACATCGGGATGTCAAGAGCTGGTAAGGTTCTTCGCGTTGCTTCGAATTAAACCACATACTCCACTGCTTGTGCGGGTCCCCGTCAATTCCTTTGAGTTTCACTCTTGCGAGCGTACTCCCCAGGCGGAATGCTTAATGTGTTAACTTCGGCACCAAGGGTATTGAAACCCCTAACACCTAGCATTCATCGTTTACGGCGTGGACTACCAGGGTATCTAATCCTGTTTGCTCCCCACGCTTTCGCGCCTCAGCGTCAGTTACAGCCCAGAAAGTCGCCTTCGCCACTGGTGTTCCTCCACATCTCTACGCATTTCACCGCTACACGTGGAATTCCACTTTCCTCTTCTGTACTCAAGCTTTGCAGTTTCCAGTGCGAATCGGAGTTGAGCTCCGAGATTAAACACTAGACTTACAAGGCCGCCTGCGCGCGCTTTACGCCCAATAATTCCGGACAACGCTTGCCCCCTACGTATTACCGCGGCTGCTGGCACGTAGTTAGCCGGGGCTTTCTTCTCAGGTACCGTCACACGAGGAGCAGTTACTCTCCTCGCTGTTCTTCCCTGGCAACAGAGCTTTACGATCCGAGAACCTTCATCACTCACGCGGCGTTGCTCCGTCAGACTTTCGTCCATTGCGGAAGATTCCCTACTGCTGCCTCCCGTAGGAGTCTGGGCCGTGTCTCAGTCCCAGTGTGGCCGATCACCCTCTCAGGTCGGCTACGCATCGTCGCCTTGGTGAGCCGTTACCTCACCAACTAGCTAATGCGCCGCAGGCCCATCTACAAGCGGCAGATTGCTCCGCCTTTCCCAATTCGGCCATGCAGCCAAATTGTGTATCCGGTATTAGCATTCGTTTCCGAATGTTATCCCGATCTTGTAGGCAGGTTGCCTACGTGTTACTCACCCGTCCGCCGCTAATTTAATCGGAAGCAAGCTTCCTCTTAAATCCGCTCGACTTGCATGTATTAGGCACGCCGCCAGCGTTCGTCCTGAGCCAGGATCAAACTCTCCATAATAGAAGTTCTTTGTCACCGAGGTGACTGAAACTCCAATGCTTCCATCCCGAAGGATTTCGGCGTTACAGAAGCTTAATTGCTCAAGCTTTTGCTAGCTTTTAAAACCTTTATGACAGGTCGCTCATTGTTCAGTTTTCAAAGAACAAATACCGTTTAATTACTGCTAAGTTACTGCTTGTTTATCGCCAATGTCTCAGCGGCGACTTGATTAATATATCACATCCGCCTAATCAATTGCAAGTGTTTTTTTAAAATTTGTTTTCTGTAATCGATTGAACCTCATGTGACGCGAGACCTAATTTAACATATAGATCCTACCAAGGTCAAGTGTATTCAAGATATTAGTACGATTCCTTCCCCCTTCTCTAGAATAGCACTCGCTGTAGACTCAGCACCAATGCAATACCTGGTAGTCCAAGGAGTACGACTGTACCTATCGTTGTTGGATTAAGGGGGACTTCGAATCCTTTCGTAATGCCGGAGTAGTTAAGTAAATATAACGCAACAGCAGCAGTTATAAGATGAAGCATGAATCGTGTTATCCACCGCCATGACAGTTTGTTCCTGAGCATAACAGCTGCAAGCATTGTCAATGACCCTATCAATAGAACTACCCAAATTAGCTTCATACAACATCCCCCCTTAAACGGCAGTTAATCATACTTGACCACTGCGAGGAATCTCCCTGCAGCACCTTCGCTTTGCGGAGCAGCATTTCGTATCGTTTTTCTGCTGCTTCGATGGCAAAGATCGCATAATCAATCTGATCTTTTCCAAGTGCATACTCGAAATGCCTTAAAGCGTTGTCCCAATCTCTTTTAGCTACAAGGATTTCATTATATAGATCGAGCATGTCCTTCAAATTATTACTATTGTCAGAGGCCTTCTTCTTACCGCCATACCTAAAGCTTCTCCACATTTAACTCACTCCTCCTCGGCTTGTCCTTTGCACGTACGCACCAAGAACATGTAGTACAAATTTATGAAAAACTCCGAGAAATAGAACGAATATATGAAGGAAAGACAGAAAAAGCCCTGCGGGTTAAAACCCACAGGGCTGATCAAATCTTATTAACTAAGCTCTCTTCTGCCTTCCAATGCTTTGGATAGAGTCACTTCATCAGCATACTCCAGGTCGCCACCAACCGGCAGTCCATGCGCTATACGCGTCACTTTAATACCGAAAGGCCTGACGAGTCTAGACAAGTACATCGCGGTTGCTTCGCCCTCAATATTCGGGTTCGTTGCCAGAATCATCTCCTGGATACGTTCATCACTAAGTCTTCTGAGAAGTTCAGCAATGCGAATTTCATCTGGCCCGATACCTTCCATTGGCGAGATCGCACCTTGAAGTACATGATATTGACCTTGGAACTCTTTTGTCCGTTCCATTGCTACTAAGTCTCGCGATTCCTGCACAACGCAGATAACGGAATTGTCCCTTGACTTATCCTGACAGATCCGGCAAGGATCAATGTCTGTGATGTTACAGCAAACGGAACAAAAGTGAAGGTTGCGTTTCACACTGACGAGCGCTTTAGCAAAATCGATAACGTCGTCCTCTTTCATCTTCAGCACGTGAAACGCAAGCCTCGCTGCCGTTTTGGGACCGATGCCCGGCAAGCGACTAAAGGCATCTATTAGTTTGGCTATCGGTTCAGGGTAATACAAGGCGCAACTCCTCTACATCAAACCATCAAGATGATATATGGCAATTCAATTACCATAATCGTTATAGTTAGGCTATACTCTTCCGTTCCCAGTCTCTAGAATAAGCCTGGAATTTTCATACCATTCGTATATTTGCCCATATCTTTATTAGCAACCTCATCCGCCTTGTTAATGGCATCATTAACAGCAGTTAGGATCAAATCCTGCAGCATTTCAATATCCTCCGGATCAACGGCTTCCGGCTTAATGACAATGCTTTGCACGTTCTTATGACCGTTAACAACAACAGTAACAACTCCGCCGCCAGCAGATCCCTCGATTGTTTTGGTACCCAGTTCTTCTTGTGCTTTAAGCATTTGCTCCTGCATTTTCTTTACTTGCTTCATCATTTGGTTCATGTTATTCATTGGTAAGTCACTCCTTGAATTTAGTTGGTTTTAGTTATCTTCTACAATGACGAGATCTTCCCCAAACAGCTTCACCGCTTCTTCAACCCATTCCGGCTGCGGCGGCGGGCCGCCTTGTCCGTCGGGAGTCAATGTTAACAGCTCGGCCGCAGGAGGCGGTCCAGCCTCTGCTGCTGTCTGCCATTCTTTAAGCATGACCGTAGCTATGTGCACCGGTCTAGCAAATACCTCCTGTAAAACAGCTTCGATGACTTCTCGATTTACCGGTTTCTCCGTTGTCTCACGATGAATGGCATTTTTGAAAGCCACTAGAATGGTGTTATCAGCCGCAGCTACGAGATCTCCGTTAACAAACCAAGCGTGCGTAGAAATGTTATGGCTCTTCACCCTTTGCAAGATGTCAGCCCATTTCATACGTATCTGCCCTGTTGCCGGACTCTCTCTGGCAGCCAAGAATGGATCAAGCTTCACAGTGGAACGAACGACTCCACTATTGCTCGCTCGAGTCCCACCTCCAGAGCCAAAGCCCGCAGCTCGTCCTCCACCTTTAGATCCGCTTGTTGTATCTGCTGCACTGGAACCCGCATCACCTTCTGCCCGAAGTCCATTACGCATCAACTGTTCGATTTTCTTCTCTAGTGAATCAATTCGCTGCTGCATTCGCTGCAAATCCCCTGAAGAAGCTTTGCTCGATGATGCCTCTTCAGTAAAATTCTGAGGTTGGGCAGCTGTCGCTAGCTCGGCAGTAGAATGGATACCGTCTTCGGGCAATGAGCATATTTTCATTAGAGCAATTTCTAAGATAGTCTGCGGTAACGAAACATGGCGGATCTCCAGCTGATATTGATTTAAAATATCAATCATTCGAAACAGCCGTTCTGAACTGAACGCTTCCGCAATGGAACGATATTTCTCATGATCGACAATACGTTCTGTCGAAGCCCGGCTTTGCGGCGCTAGCTTCAACACAAGCAAGTCTCGGAAATAGTATACTAAGTTCTCCAGACATTTGTCTGCACTCTTGCCTGCTTGCATGAGTCCTTCCACAAGTGGCAGAATCGCACCTGTATCACGCTCCCGGACAGCCTCCGCTAACTCTTCGAACTGTTCTGCAGCTAGACCACCTGTTACTTCTATAGCTTCATTCAGCGTTATGCGCTCACCACTATAAGCCGATACCTGCTCAAGCAAGCTTATTGCATCACGCATACCGCCATCTGACAGTCTGGCGATGTAAGCCAGAGCATCATCCTGTGCTTCAATGCCTTCTTCTGTACAGATCTTACGCAGTCGCTCCGTCTGTTCCGTTAAAGACACTTGCCTGAAATCAAAGCGCTGACAGCGCGAGATGATCGTTGCTGGTAGTTTATGCGGCTCTGTTGTCGCTAATATGAATATGACGTGACCAGGTGGTTCTTCGAGCGTTTTGAGTAAGGCATTAAACGCTTCTGTTGTCAGCATATGAACTTCATCAATAATATACACTTTATTACGCACTTCAGAAGGTGCATAGCGGACTTTGTCTCTTATATCACGTATTTCATCGATACCTCGATTAGAAGCGGCATCGATTTCGACAACATCCATGATTGTACCTGCCGTAATTCCACGGCAAGCCTGACATTCATTACATGGCTCAATGGCTGGACCGCGCTCGCAGTTAATCGCTTTTGCTAAAATCTTCGCTGCTGTCGTTTTCCCAGTTCCCCGAGGACCGTTGAATAAGTACGCATGGGATACACGCTGCTCACGTATGGCATTTTGCAGCGTCTGAACAATATGTTGTTGGCCGACCATATCCTGGAACGTCTGCGGACGCCAGGCTCTATATAATGCAATATGGGACACGAGGACCGTTCCTTTCGGCTCGTCTGACATCTATGGGGCTGACCCTGTTCTCTTATTATACACGATGACGTTCCCAAGAAGAAACTCGTTTATCCCCCTTTTAAAGGTTCAATACGTTTCTTTTCTCCGTATACGCCATCTAATTATAAACCATAATTAATCCTGAGTGGTATACAAGATGTCCTGTCAACAAGGAAGGATCGCGGTAAAGCATGCACCATTCTCCGTGGTAGTCGCACGAATTAGCCCTCCAAAATCATGCATAATCCGCTGGCAGACAGATAAGCCTAGGCCTGTTCCGTTCGTCTTGGTCGTTACAAACGGATCGAAGATCTTGTCCAGCATAGCATTGGGGATACCTGGTCCGGTATCCTCCATATCAATAAAGAGTTTCCGCCCTTCGCTTTCCTCGCTTATATGGCTTTTTACCGTCAATGTCCCTCCCTTGCTCATCGCTTCGATTCCGTTCTTGCAAATATTGAGGAATACTTGCTTCAGCAGCTCCCGATCAGCCATAACCAGTGGCAGCTTCGTCTCCATACCCCAGTTAACAGTAATCCCATTCAGAAGCGCTTCACTAGCTATCATAGGCATGATCTCACGCAGCACAGCATCCATATCGATCCACTCATTCTTCGTCTCCCGAGGCTTGCTCAGCATGAGGAATTCACCTACAAGATTATTAATTCGATCTAACTCAGTTAGCATGATTTCCGTATACTCAGTTTCTTTATTCATTCCGCGATCGATCGTCGTTTTGCGGAAAATTTGTAAAAATCCCCTGATAGCCGTGAGCGGGTTACGAATCTCATGAGCTGCACCAGCAGCCACTTGTCCAATCATCGAGAGTCTATCACTTCGCTGGACTTGTTTTTCCAAAGAACGAAGGTTGGTAACATCTTTGAAAATAATGTAGGCACCTTCCGTTTCGCCCGACGGACTATGCAGCAAGCCGATATCCATAAGCAGTTCTGTTTGCCCCTCCTGCAGAGCCCAGGTTAACGGATAATTACGTACGGGCTTCCCATTCGCTAATGATTCGCAAATGATCCTATATTCATTCGGAGCATTAATAAAGAACTTAACTATTGGCCCATTCATGATCATTGCCTTAGAAACGCCGAGCAACTGACAAGCAAGCGGGTTAATATCAATGACGTTCGTTTTATCGGAGTCAAGGAGAATAACGCCCATATAGTCATCATGGAATATCGTTTCACCAAACCGCTGAACGAGATTGGCGCCGCCTCGCGCCAGCTCTTCACTACGAATAAGTAATAAATAAACCTTACCGGCCCCTGTCTGAAGAGGAATGGGCATAACCGATACAGGCAGCCGATCTCCATCTGCTTTGTTAAGTAGAATGGCAAAAGACTCCTGTAAGCGTTGATCCAGCGTTCCCCTTGTATGGGCTGTCTCTAAACTAACTCCATTAAATAATGGACTATTCGTTAGTACTCGTAAGGGTTGCTGAAGAATTTCATAGATGACATAACCAGTTCCCTTCAGAAACAATTCGTTACATTGAATCATGATTGATCTCTCATCTATGGCAAGAATCATGGTGCCCGGAAGGTGTTCGGAATAAGCGTTAATTTGTTGAAGACTTAGCTGTACAGCTGATGCTGGTGGTATTTCGTACATAGCGATCTCCTCTTCATTAAAACCGTTCCTACTTCTTTCGCGCCAAAAATATAATAATCCTGCCAGAAATGAAAAAAACATCCAATTAGACTCTTCTCGGAGTCGTAATGGATGTTCATCTGTTGTTTATTAAGTTATAGTACCGTGCACCTATCTCCGATATATGCCACACAAGCGGAAACTTTAATTCCAGCTCAGGTCAGGCACTCCTCCGGCACATGAGCGTACCTGCTTATGGCTGCTTCCTTCCGGACCTGACCCGTTCACAAGCGCCCATTGCGGAGGACCCGTCCGTCAACACTGTTCATAAAGACCAGCCTCGCATGAACATAACCTCGAATAGGAATTCAACCTCGCTACAGCGGATTGCGAGTTACAGGGCACCGCTACCTCCCCGTCTAGCACGGCAGAAATAAGTATAGCTTTTTCTGCTGCAAAGTGCAACTGGATATATTTCACCGAATTGAATTCACATGAACCGTATATCTTGGCATGTTGTATCGAAGCGTTGAAATAGCCTTGGATCGAACTTTCGCTTCATCATAGCCCGGCTTCGGTTTAATGGTTACGTATAGATTGGGCCCTTGAAACATCATCGTAGCCTTAGCAATACCATCAACCTTTTTAAGCTGCTGCTGCGCGAACTTACCATCGGAATCATAATTCAAAAATTGTCCGTTACGGTTAGGCAGATGAGGGTTGCTGTTAGACAAACCCAAATATCCATCATTTCCGTATGAATTGGTATTGTAATTGTTCGTACTGTCTTTATTACCGCCACAGGCAGAAAGTGAGATTGCAGCAAGCACAGATAGTGCAGTCAAAAGGAGCTTCCTTCGCAATCGCTGTTGATTTATGTCCATAAAAAAACCTCCCTTAACCATTAGGATGGCTGTGGGAGGTTCTTGTATTCTGCCAATTTGTAGCAGAAAGGGTTTATTAAACTTAGATACCGTATTTCTTTTTGAATTTGTCGACGCGGCCGCCAGCATCTAGGAACTTTTGCTTACCCGTGTAGAATGGGTGGCATTGGGAGCAAACCTCTACGCGAAGGTTCTGTTTAATGGAACCAGACTCGAAAGTGTTGCCACAAGCGCAAGTAACCGTAGTGATGTGGTATGTCGGATGAATACCTTGTTTCATTGCGTTCACCTCTTTTTCTGCCCTGAATCAACATGTGGACTCAGAGTTAAATACATGCTATTTGAGTATATCATGTGTTGCCTAGCCGTTGCAATGTATTATTGTTATCTCACGGGCGTAGGCGGAACATGCGTGTAGGAACCAATAACAACATCTGGTACCTCGTCCGCAAAAATCTCCAGCATTTGCTTCATACCATATATCTCACCCTGTGCCTTTGGAATTAATGCCAAATAGCTCTCGGGATCAATGTTCAGATTGCGCATTTGAATAAAGCGCAGTCCTGTTCTTTTGACAAAACCGAGCATGGCTTCAATTTCTTCCTCACGATCTGAAACACCCGGGAAAATAAGATAATTAATAGAAGTGTATACACCTTTATCTGCTGCATACCGCATTGATTTCTCTACGTTAGCAAGCGTATAGCCACGCGGCTTGTAATAGGCATTATAATGGTCATCCAAAGCACTAATCGTACTTACCCGCATTAAGCTAAGGCCTGCATCAACAATACCGCGAATGTGATCCGTTAAGCCAGCATTCGTATTAATATTAATATGGCCGAGTGATGTCCTGCTGCGCACTTCACGCATCGCATCAATAATAATTTTGGCTTGTGTGGAGGGCTCGCCCTCACAACCTTGGCCGAAGCTAATGATCGAATCGGGCGCATTAAGATGCTCAAGCATGATCTCTACAAGCTCAGTCACAGTTGGTTTGAAATCCATTCGTGTCTGCGGTGCAGGAAACCCGCTGTCATCAGGCTGCTCAGAGATACATCCAAAGCAACCAGCATTACAGGAGAAGGAAACAGGGACTGCACCCTCCCAACGCTGTAGAAAGGTATTCGATGCGGTTAAGCACTCATACCCAAGCGCACAGTTAGAAAGATGTTTATATAACCGGTTCTCCGGATATTTGTTCAATAAGCGATCAACTTGAAGGTTCAGTTCCTTCGGGTCACAATTAAGCGGATTCCATCTCTCCGGATCATCGCTTTTGTGAGCCGCTACATAGAAACCATCCTCTTTCCAAACGACTGCAGAGTAACCGAATAACGGCAGCTTCTGTGTCTTATCCGTCTTGACATAACTTGGAATACAAAGACGGGTAAACCCTTGTGGCAATAAAGCGCCAACTGCCTGTACATCACCAGGTAGAGGCCGCATTTCGCCTGAGGCTGCATGTATACCAATCGGCCGAGTAAAAGGCAAACCCACCAACGTCGCCCCTTCAGGCAGTGGAATAAGCTCATCCTCCATCAGCTCGACGATCATATCGCCGCTTCGTCCAAGAGCAAGCCAATCCGGATGATCAAATAAGTTGCCTTGTTCATCTGCGTATACTAGATTCATAATGCTCCTCCTACAAGTTTTGCGTGAGCAAAACTACTTCGTAAGCATAAACTCAAGTTTTGCGTGAGCAAAACTACTTCGTAAGCATAAACTCAAGTTTTGCGTGAGCAAAACTACTTCGTAAGCATAAGCTTAAGTTTCGCGTGAGCAAAACCACCTCGTAAGCATAGCTCAAGTTTATGAGCAAAACCACTTCACAAGCATGACCTAAATTATGCGCACTACGCTCACTCTAAACGCCGCCTATGCTTACTTATGTTTTTACTGTTCCGTTCGGAACGGATGCTGTTGACCGAGTCGGGCGTCTACCTGCACTCGAACTTCCTGTACTTTGACTTCCATTACTTGTGGCATTCGTGCTTTGTGAGGATCTGCTTGCACTCGTGCTTTGTGAGGATCTGCTCGCACTCGTGCTTTGTGAGGATCTGCTTGCGCTTGTAGGCGCCTTCGGTGGTGGCGGCAAATCAAGCACAGCAAGGAATTCCTCGTTTGTTTTGGTGTCCCCAATTTTCTTCAAGAATCCATCCACAAACTCCATGGAATCGTTCATATTTTTACGAATCGCCCAAACTTTATCAAGCTCTTCCTTTGACAAAAGCATTTCTTCGCGTCGCGTACCGGATCTGCGAATATCGAGTGCCGGGAAGATACGACGTTCTGCCAGCTTACGATCAAGGTGAAGCTCCATATTGCCTGTACCTTTAAACTCTTCATAAATGATATCATCCATACGTGATCCTGTTTCAATTAATGCAGTGGCCAGTATCGTTAAGCTGCCACCCTCCTCAACATTACGCGCAGAACCAAAAAAACGTTTAGGGCGATGGAATGCTGCCGGATCAATACCACCACTGAGTGTCCGTCCTGATGCAGGCACAACCAGGTTATAAGCACGAGCAAGACGCGTTATGCTATCTAGCAAAATAACGACATCTTTCTTATGCTCCACAAGCCTTAGAGCGCGCTCAAGAACAAGCTCAGCTACTTTGATATGGTTCTCTGGCAGTTCATCAAACGTAGAAGCAACAACCTCACCTTTAACCGAACGAGACATGTCGGTTACTTCCTCTGGCCGCTCATCGATAAGAAGCACAAACAATTCAATCTCCGGATGATTCGTCGAAATACTATTCGCAATTTCCTTTAACAATAAGGTTTTACCTGCTTTGGGTGGTGCAACGATAAGACCCCGTTGACCAAGTCCGACAGGTGCTAATAGATCCATAATGCGTGTTGAGATTTTCGATGATTCCGTTTCTAGCTTAAGCTTCTTTTCGGGATAGAGAGGAGTAAGGGCAGGAAAGTGTAGACGTTCAGCAGCAGTTTCGGGGCTTTCTCCATTGACGGCGTTAACCTGTAACAAACCAAAATATCGTTCGTTTTCTTTGGGTGTGCGGCATTTTCCTGAAACAAGATCACCAGATCTTAGATCGAATTTGCGTATTTGTGAAGCTGAGATATAAATGTCTTCCTTACTTGGCAAATAATTAATCGGTCTGAGAAAGCCAAAGCCTTCAGGTAAAATCTCAAGTACACCTTGCATAAACATGAGGCCGCTCTGTTCGGCTTGCGCACGCAGAATGGCAAATATCAATTCTCTCTTCTTCAGCTGTCCATAATAGGGAATCTGATGTTGTTTGGCCAGCTTATAAAGCTCTGTGAGCTTCATCACTTCAAGATCCGTGATCTGAAGTTCGGACATATTATCACCACTTTTTTATCAATGTTCATTCGACCAACTTGTTCCATCATTGCCTGAATTGGCCCGATCTATTCTCGGGCCAATTCATTACTCTTTAAATTAACTAGATTTATTATTCCTGCTCCCGCCATACATCGGCGCCAAGCATCCTTAAATTGTCTACCAAGTTGTCATAGCCCCGATCTATGTACTCAACTCCGGTAATTTCTGTAACACCATCTGGTATGGTAAGTGCAGCCACAACAAGCGCAGCACCAGCACGCAAATCTGCTGCACGTACTTTGGCCGCAGTGAGCGGTCCGCCTTCGACGATAGCTGAACGACCTTCCACGCGAATGCTAGCACCCATACGAGTAAGCTCTGGCACATGCTTAAACCGGCTACTATATACATAATCGCTCAAAATACTAACCCCTTGCGCTTGAGTCAGCAGGCTGGTCATCGGGGATTGCAGATCCGTGGCAAAACCGGGGTAAACTAGTGCTTTTACATCAATAGCTTCATAGTGAGGTTGACCTACTATACGAATAGATTCATCCATTTCGTAGACGTGAACACCCATCTCTTGAAGCTTTGCAGTCATCGCTTCCATATGCTTTGGTATTACATTATCAATTAAAATATCACCGCGTGTTGCTGCTGCAGCAATCATGTATGTTCCTGCTTGTATACGGTCGGGAATAATGGAATGTCGGCATCCGTGAAGACTGTCGACTCCTTCAATACGAATCGTCTCCGTCCCGGCTCCTTTAATTTTCGCGCCCATTGCGTTAAGAAGAGTGGCTACATCTATAATTTCAGGCTCTTTTGCCGCGTTTTCGATAATTGTGGAGCCCTTTGCCCGAGAGGCAGCAAGCATGATATTAATGGTTGCACCGACACTGACGACATCAAGATAAATCTTGGCACCACGTAATTCTTTGGCCACGATTCGCACAGATCCATGGTCATTCGTTACTTGTGCACCAAGCGCTTCAAAACCTTTAATATGCTGATCAATCGGCCTTGGCTCAAAATTACAGCCACCAGGCAAGCCAATTGTTGCCTCGCCAAAACGACCCAGCATAGCACCCATCAAGTAGTAAGAGGCACGCAATAATTTCACTTTTCCATTTGGCATCGGGATCGACTTCATGGCAGATGGATCAATAACGATTGTATCGCCATTCCAAGTCACCGTTCCGCCAAGCTCTTGCAGAATATCACTATATACGGCGACATCACTCAAATGCGGCAAGTTATCTAACGTAACTGTCGACTCCGCCAAAATGGCTGCAGGCAGAAGAGCAACAGCGCTATTCTTTGCCCCGCTTATTTGCACGGTGCCGCGCAGTGGAATTCCACCGCGAATCATCAATTTTTCCATCAAAGTTTTATCCTCCCATTCGGAAGGGAACAAAGGAAAAACCGCTAGCAAGCCTGAAGGAAGATTCCTCACTTGGTAGTAACCAGGTGACGGCTCCATGCCACAAAGCAAGCGCTACATCTCCCGAGCATGCTCGGGTAAGGCAGCGCCGGCTTTGGTCAGAGCTTTACATGGCGGTTTATTACTTGTTCCGATTATTACGCTTGATTGCTGCTACCGAACAAACGGATTTTCTCTTGAACGACTGCTTGCATCGCTGCACGAGCAGGTACAAGATATTTACGTGGATCATATATGCTTGAGCTACCAGCAAGTACTTCACGAATTGTGTTCGTGCAAGCTACTTGGTTCTCTGTGTTCACGTTTATTTTACCTACGCCAGCTTCGATCGATAGACGAATCGCTTCGTCTGGAACGCCAGAACCGCCATGCAATACAACGGGTACTGGAATAGCTGATGCTACTTTTTGAATGATATCATAGTGGATTTTTGGTTCGCCTTTGTACATACCATGAGCAGTACCAACTGCGATTGCCAAGCAATCTACGCCTGTTTCTTCGTAGAAGCGAATAGCCTCTTCAGGCTTAGCCATCGATGCATTCTCTTCGTCTACACTGATGTCATCCTCAACGCCGCCAATTGTTCCAAGCTCACCCTCAACGGAAACGCCCATTGCATGTGCTGCTTTAACAACTTCTTTCGTAATAGCGATGTTCTCTTCTAGGCTGTAGTGCGATCCGTCAAACATAACGGAAGAGAAGCCTGCACGGATACATTTCATTGCAACTTCAAAGCTGCTGCCGTGATCAAGGTGAAGTGCGATTGGCAAACCGGATTTTTTCGCTGCTGCTTGAGCAATAGCTACTGTAAACTCGATTCCCATGTACTTCAGTGCGCCTTCAGAAACGCCAAAGATAAAAGGTGATTTCTCTGCGATTGCGGCCTCAACGATCGCTTGCGCGAACTCAAGGTTGTTCATATTGAACTGTCCGACCGCGAATTTGTTCGCTTTTGCTTTAGGCAAAAATTCGTTCATCGATACGAGTGGCATGGTTCTCTATTCCTCCTAAATTTTTACGAAGAAGTTAGTCTACCTTCGTAATCTCTACTTGTTTCCCGCGCAATGCCCGGACTAAACCTTCCACGAAGGAAGCCCCGTAATGCTTACGCCGAAAATTAATAACTCACGCTTCTGCTCTGTCATACTGTGCTATTATACCACATTCAAAAGTTGTTTGGTACAGGTCTTTAAAACCGCGTGATTGCGGGAAATAAACCCTTTTTCTCACAAGTAGAAACGGCTGTCGCTGTCCTCTGTAAGAGAAGCAAATTCTATAAAAATATCTGAAAAAGATAGGCGAATGTTGTACTTTCTGACAAAAAAACAGGGCCCTTGTTAGGACCCTGTTGCATACCAGTTATTCGACTCTCCGCCACGCAATTGTAGGTTTACAGCCATTCTCATCTCATCGATGTCGAAAGGTTTCGTAAAGTGCATCAATGCCCCATGATCGGTTGCTTCCTTAATCATGTCTAGCTCACCATAAGCAGTCATCATAATAACCTTAATCTCTTTATTAATCGCTTTGACATGCTTCAGAATTTCAAGCCCATCCATACCGGGGATTTTCATATCCAGTAGAACAAGGTCAGGCTCGTCCTGTCTTACAATCTCAAGCGCCAATTTACCGTTGGACGCTTGAAAAGTCTCATATCCCTCACTACTGAACACTTCCATTAGCAAGACACGAATACCGTTCTGATCATCAACGATTAACACTTTATTCTTATCCAACTTGAAGCCCTCCTAGGATACACGAGTCTCCGGAACAATTATCGGTCTAAATACCCATATACAAACAACTGGGTATCCTTCCCATATCCGTATACCTATTCGAGCCTCGTTATTCATTATCCTGCTTCTTGCTGGAAAAAAGTTAAAAATTTTCCTTTATATCTTGCTTTCTGCATTTTTTAGCGCCGCTCTTATGAAACCGCCGAATAGCTTTTGCGGCCTATTGGGACGCGAGGTGAATTCCGGATGGAATTGCACAGCCAAAAACCAAGGATGCTCTGGATATTCTACCATTTCAACGAGACGACCATCCGGTGATGTTCCGCTAATACGCAAGCCAGCAGCCTCGATCACTTCACGGTATTCATTATTGAACTCGTACCGGTGACGATGACGTTCGTAGATAAGCTCATCATCATACTCACGCTCAGCAAGCGAGCCAGGAACTAGCTTGCAAGGGTATAGACCTAGACGCATCGTTCCGCCCATATCCTCGATATCCTTCTGATCCGGCAGCAAATCAATGACCGGGAAAGGCGTAGATGGGTTAATCTCCGAGCTGTTCGCATCTTGAAGTCCAACAACGTTGCGAGCATATTCAATAACAGCAACCTGCATACCCAGACATATGCCGAAGAAAGGAATTCGTTTCTCACGCGCGTAACGGATTGCAGTGACCTTACCTTCGATACCACGATCGCCAAAGCCGCCTGGAACCAGAATGCCATCAATACCTTGCAGCCTGTCAGCTACATTCTCATCCGTCAGCTCTTCTGCACTGACCCAGCGCAGATTCACTTCTGCATCCGCATCAAACCCTGCATGACTTAGCGATTCTACGATACTAAGGTAAGCATCATGCAAAGCGACATATTTACCAACAATCGCAATTTCCGTTGTCCGGCTAAGCTGCTTCACACGTCTAACTAGATCTTCCCACTCCGTCATATCTGGTGGAGTTGTTGTCAGCTTCAGATGATTGACGACAATGTCGTCAAGTCCTTGCTCACGTAAATTAAGGGGCACTTCATAGAGAGTCGGCGCATCGCGGCATTCAACCACTGCATTAGCATCGATATCACAGAAGAGTGCAATCTTACGCTTCAAATCATCGGCAAGCGGGTATTCCGTACGGCAAACGATCACGTTTGGCTGGATTCCGATGCTTCTTAGTTCCTTCACACTATGTTGCGTCGGTTTTGTTTTCACTTCACCTGCTGCTTTAATATAAGGGATCAAGGTAACATGAATGTACATGACATTTTCCCGACCAATGTCACTCTTGATTTGACGAATCGCTTCGAGGAACGGCAAGCTCTCGATATCGCCAACTGTACCGCCGATTTCAGTAATAACGACATCCGCACCCGTTTCTTTTCCTGCACGGAAAACACGGTCTTTGATTTCATTCGTGATATGCGGAATAACCTGTACGGTACCGCCAAGATATTCACCACGACGCTCTTTGGTAATAACGGTAGAGTAAATTTTTCCTGTCGTAACATTACTATTCTTTGAAAGATTGATATCGATGAAGCGCTCATAATGGCCTAGATCGAGATCTGTTTCCGCGCCATCATCGGTTACGAAAACTTCACCATGCTGGTAAGGACTCATTGTTCCTGGGTCGACGTTAATATAAGGATCGAACTTCTGGATCGTTACTTTCAGTCCACGGTTCTTAAGCAACCGACCAAGGGAAGCAGCCGTTATCCCTTTACCAAGTGATGAAACAACACCGCCTGTTACAAAAATGTACTTAGTCACTGATAATACCCTCCACGCTAGTAGGTTAAAGTATAGGGTTGCCCAATTTAGAGAAAGCGGTTCATACGCTTATACTTTCCCAAAGTTAAAAAAAATGGCTTGTAAAAAAGAAAAAAGTGACACCCGTATACACGGGGCACTTTCGTTGATTGGCTATTTCCATACATGTCCGAACTTAAAGCCCATGCAATAGTTTACTCCGCAGGACTACCCCCTGTCAAGTGAACAAGACAGGAGGTTTATAGTCTGATTAATGGATTGGAATGCTGCTTGATTATCCGCGAGGACGTTCAAACAGACCATTCATTATTTAGTGTCTTCATCTTCATCATCGTCATCAAAATCATCGGAGGAATCTTCGTCGTCGCCATCAACCTCAGCTTCGCCTTCAATCGCTTCTCCCTCAAGTTCATCGTCGTCAATTAACACTTCCTCGTCAACCTCTGCTTCTTCCTCCGCTTCATCGAAGAGCTCTTGATCCTCATCGTATGTATCGAAGTCATCTTCATCGGCTGCGTAGGTTTCTTCTTCCTCGTCCGGATACGATTCCTCATCATCATCTTCATCATTGATGATACGCGTACGCTTGGCATTACCCACCGGATCCTCGTTCTTCTCAACTGGATACCAGCGCTTCAGTCCCCACATGTTACTGCCAACACAAGCGAACCGTCCGTCGATATTAATTTCTGTATATACTTGCGCAATCACTTGGTTGATTCCATCTTGGGACAAGCCCCGGATTTTTGCAATTTCAGCCATTAAGTCACGATAGTAGAACGGTGTATTGACCGCTTTCAGCAATTCAAACGCCAGATCAACCATCGGCATTTCCTTAATGCGCTCAGGGTCGATTTTTAAAGTAATCTCGCTGCTCATTACGGGACACTTCCTCTCATGCGAATCTGCTTAACCATCAAGCAATCCATTATCAACCTATAGTAAAACCTATTTCCATTAAAAAAGCAAGCTTGCTCTTTACGCAAAAAGAAACGGTGAACAAAAAGAAAAAGCGAAGAGAGATCCCCTCGCTTTGACTGTATCCTTCCGGATAAGGCTTTGCGGGCCGTTCCGGGGTTAGGAGTCGTTAACCGACTCTTAGTGTATAGTATGTCTTCGCACGGCGAATGACACGGTTTTGCGCCTAATTATGTGAAAAAAGGCCACTTGCTTATACAGCTAGATACGCTCGTTCATATAATACCTCAGCATGAACTGCTTGGAGGGGACGCCAAATTTGGACAGAACCGCAATTCTCCGATGTCTGCATAGCGCTATGTCGAGCCCAGAAACGAACAAGAAGCGCCAGATCGTCCGCTTCCAGCAGCGTAGCGATTACGAGCGATTTCTTCATGAATGGTCGAAAATGAACACGCCCCCCGCCTCCTCGCAGGCCGTCAGACATATGCCTTTAATTGAGGCTTTTTCGCTCCCAATGCTTAAAAAACCGTTATCGAACTTCCTACCAGGCAGTATTTGGTCAGAAGAGGATTCCCTCTTACATGTGCACGGTATGGTATTCAAATCAACTGCTCGTGAAAAAGGCATCCCTTGGGGTGTACAAGAAATTAAAGCACCTCAAGCATGGAGCTTAACGACCGGCCATCGCATTAAAGTCGGTGTCATTGATACGGGTGTCGATTTCAGTCACCCCGATTTGAGGTACTCCCTTGCTCGAGGGATTAATTTATTGAATCGCGCAGCTCTTCCACACGACGACAATGGTCACGGCACCCATATCGCGGGCACGATTGCTGCCGCTAATCAGCTGCGTGGAATGATCGGTGTTGCACCGCGGTCGATCATTTATCCAGTAAAAGCATTCGATAATAACGGGAGCGCCTTCGTATCTGATATCGTACTCGGTATCGAATGGTGCGTTCGTAATCGAGTGGACGTCATTAATATGAGCTTTGGTATGAAAACGCGCAGCAAATCGCTGCTAAATGCCGTCAACAATGCCTATAACGCTGGAATCATTATCATTGCCTCATCCGGAAATGACGGCAAGCGCAAATCAATCGATTATCCAGCTCGCTATCCGCAGACCATTGCTGTCGGTGCGACGAATCGCCTGCGCCGAGTTGCACCCTTTAGCAACCGCGGGCATTATATTGATATTTATGCGCCGGGTGATAAGATTTTATCTTCTTGGCTGCGCGGCAAGTACAATGAAATGAGCGGCACTTCCATGGCGACCTCCCATGTCAGCGGTGCTATTGCTTTGCTGCTGGCACATAGGCCGGGATTGTCACCCGGTGAAATCAAGTCCATTCTGAAGCGGTCGATGCTGCCGCTTCGAGGCACAAAAACTCCCCGAGTAACCGGGGAGCTGGATGTATTGCGTATGCTGCAGGCCGTGGACCGATAAGTTCACGGTCTACTGTTTGGCTAGAGTTGCAGACAAGCCACTATGCTTGAAGCTTGAACAACTTCCTATGATCGATTACATACGATCTGGCGCGGAGACGCCGACGAGCCGCAGTACATTGGCTATGGCCACGCGCACAGCACCTAGCAGTGCAAAGCGAGCTTGCGTCTGAGCAGCATCGTCAGTAATAACGCGATCTGCCTTGTAGTAGCTATGGAAGAGGGAAGCCAGCTCATATACGTAGCGAATTAAGCGATGCGGTGCATATTGCTCAGCAGCTTCTGCGATTTCCTGCGGCAGCTCCCCCATTTTCCGAAGGAGATCATATTCATGCTCGGTAGTTAGCTTGTTCAGATCAACAGATGTCAGAGGTACAAGCTTAATGCCCTGCTCCTCCGCTTGACGGAAAATGCTGCAAATCCGCGCATGCGCATATTGCACATAGAACACCGGATTCTCGTTCGATGTCGAAATCGCAAGATCCATATCGAAATCCAAATGTGAATCCATGCTCCGCATCGTGAAGAAATAGCGAATGGCGTCGAGTCCGACCTCTTCCATTAAGTCTTCCATCGTAACGGCTTTCCCTGTACGCTTGGACATTTTCATCTTCTCGCCATTCTGGAATAGGGAGACCATCTGCGCAATGAGCACGACGAGCTTCTTCGGATCATTACCAAGCGCCTCCATCGCCGCTTTAACACGGGGGATATAGCCATGGTGATCTGCGCCCCAAATGTTAATCATCCGGTCAAAGCCTCGGCCGTATTTGTCACGGTGATAGGCAATGTCAGGTGTCAAATAGGTGTAAGAACCGTCATTCTTCACGAGCACGCGGTTTTTGTCATCACCGAATGTTGTCGTGGATAACCAAGTTGCGCCCTCTTCTTCATACACATGACCGCTTGCGCGGAGTGCTTCGAGCCCCTGCTCCACTTGACCGCTCTCATAAAGTGCCGTCTCACTGTACCACACGTCAAATTCAACCCGGAACGCCTGAAGATCACGCTTGATCTTGTTCAGCTCCCGCTCCAAGCCGTACTCACGGAAATAGTTAAAACGCTCATCATCACTAAGCGACAGCAAGCGATCTCCCTCAGACTCAACAAGCGCTTTAGCAAAACCAACAATATCTACACCGTGGTACCCATCTTCTGGCATAGACACATCTTGACCAAGCTCTTGCTTGTAGCGCGCCTCGATGGAACGAGCCAAATTGGCGACCTGGTTACCTGCATCATTAATATAATATTCTCTTGTAACGTCATAGCCTGCAAAATCAAGCACATTACATAGGACATCACCCACAGCTGCTCCCCGAGCATGCCCCAAATGCAGGCTTCCCGTCGGATTGGCACTTACAAACTCCACCTGCACACGCTGATTATTCCCAACCTCGCTGCGGCCATAATCCGCTCCTTGCGTAATCACTTCTTCAATAACGGGATAAAGGTAGCTTCGATCTATACGGAAATTGATAAAACCCGGTCCGGCGATTTCAGCCGATTGAATGGATGCTTGCTCCGTATTCAAATGAGCAATAATAGCTTCAGCGATTTGGCGCGGATTCTTCTTCGCCAGCTTCGTCAGCTGCATCGCTGCATTCGTTGCTAGGTCTCCGTGTGCCTTCTCCTTGGGCACTTCCAATATAAAGACAGGAAGCTCCTCGCGGGCAGCAAGTCCCGCAGCAACAACTGCATCAGCAATTGCCTCTGTTACTTTCTGATTCAACTGTTCAATGACATTGGTTTTCATCCTTAGTCCTCCTGAAATGTAGTTGCATCCTCCGCGCGAAGACGGAGTATAAAATCATCGGTTTGCTGTTCTTCCACCCACAGCGTGTAGTGCCACTCCAGCAGCATAGGCAGCGAAGGCTTAGGCTGCTCCTCATTAGCGTCGTCTTCTGGCTGACCCCCGAACTGAACCCACAGCAGCTTCGTCTCAGTCTCCAGTCGAAACCGTGCATGTGGGGATTCATATTGACCCGATCGGCGCTCCCCTGGAGCAAACGTCTGCTCAGACACGACATCCCCGCGCCTTGTGATACTTAGCTCTCCAGCTCTCCAGCGGACAATCGTTCGAACCTTACTGCCTCCCTCATCCGTTTCTTCATAACGGACATAGATGGAACGATCCTTGCGAAACCATTCTCCGCTAAACACATTAGATTGCTTCTCTCCGTCGATCTCGCTCTCCAGCGTTACCCGAACCTTTATTCTGTCATCCATAGGGTAGTCTCCCGTCGGTAAGTCTTATGTCCCCACTATATACAGGAAAACCGCCAATATCAACGTTTACATTAACGTAATAGAGGGCTAGGCGACTTCTAATCTAGCCCTGAGGACTCTAACCATCATTCGCTTACACAGCTGCTTCGAGCGCTTGCAGAGCCCCCAGACAAGAAGAAACGGCTAACGCCTTCCTTGGCGGTGAAGCAAGTTTCTTCCCTCTGAAATATAAGCAAAGTATGGAGAAAACATATATTTTCTTATATTTGGACAAAAAAACCCCGTCTCAATAAAGAGACGGAGGTATATGTCCGCGGTACCACTCTTCTAGCATAATGATGAGTAGATGTGCGCCCTAAGCGGAGCAGCATTACGTCCATCGAGATGCCTCTTGAACACGGTAACGGAGTGACCGGACTGGCCTACGGCGGCTAACCGCTTTCGGGCAATCAACTCGTGGGCCCGCTTCCCTTACATCGCTGCACCGGCTTACACCATCCCGGCTCGCTATAGCATCGATCTGTAAGATACTGTCCCGTTCATCGTTTGTAGCGTTATTGTCCCTATTATAGGCAACCTGCGAAAAAATGCAAGCGAAATCGGCGAGTATATAAGAGCTTAAGTTACGAATTGAGGAAGGGCAGTAATATACGCCATGCTTCAATCCGGTCAGCTGTCGTACGCATCCGGTTATTGGGAATTGGGCTTGAGGAAGGCAGCTTCAGCAGCTGCAGGTCATTCCAAATCGGCTTTCCGCCAAAATGCTTCTTAAATGTGTCATACGCTTTATTGCCATTGAACGCAAGACATTCGATTGCGGGATAAAGAGCATGTAAACCTGCCAAATCATTGGGCTCAGCATTGCGTATATTAGCATCCAGACTGCCCTCTCTCTCACAAGAACCAATAACATCCCACAGAGCGACCCCTCGATCCTGAGCAAAAGCAATCCGTTTCTCGTATTCCGCATCAGGCGTCCGGCCAAGCAGTCCATACAGAATAGGCCAAAAATGATTACGAGGATGTCCATAATATTGATGCTTCTCCAAAGATGCCGTCCCCGGCATGCTTCCGAGCACAAGCACACGCGCATTAGCACGAATAATAGGAGGGAAAGAATGAACAAGCAAGTTAGGCACCTCCTACAAGTTTTATGAAGCTGAGCTTCCATCACCTTCACAACGACAACGACAACGACATGATAACGAGAACCTCCTCAGAAGGGCTTAAGTCTGTGGAGAAGCAGGCGGTCTGCCGTCGAACTTTTCGATTTTACGGCAAATATCATGCTGCCATTCGATATCACTTGTCATGGAAGCAACCAGTGAAAGATTATATAAATTCGCCAATTGGCGGCAGTACTGCGCGTTAACCTGTAAACAGTGCTCAAAATCCATCTCTTCATCGGCAGTCAAACGATGCCGGCTCTTCTTCGTCCAAAGCTCTGCGAGCCGCTCGTGAATTGGTAAAATCGCCATTGTTTTCTACCCCCTTCATTGTCATTATGACCAAAAAGAGTATAAACCAACGCAATTTCCCCCCAAAATTAGAAACAGAGCGCCTTTGATTCTCTCACGTTCTTCCTCACGTTCTTCCTCTGCATAAAAATCATCGCCTCTGGCATTCGCAATCAAAAAACGGACCATGCACGGTTATTGCCCGCATGGCCCGGTTGTTACACGAGAGAGATCTTTGATCTTTTACTTAATGAAGCCGAGCAGCATCTCACGAATGACTTTTGCCGCAACGATTTGCGTTTGTTCTGTCGGATCATAAGCCGGTGCTACCTCAACAAGGTCACAACCAACGATATTAACGCCAGAGCGCGCGATCGCATGTACAGCATCGATCAATTCCTTCGACGTGATGCCGCCTGCTTCCGCCGTACCTGTACCTGGAGCAGCAGAAGGATCTAGCACATCAATATCGATTGTCAGGTAGACAGGGCGTCCTTCGAGCTCTGGAAGCACCTTTTTCAAAGGCTCCAGTACTTCGAACGGATGGAAATTGATGTTCTCCTTCGCATACTCCCACTCTTCGCGTGAGCCGGAACGAATTCCGAATTGATACACATTCTTACCGCCAATCAGTCCTGCTGCCTTACGCAGCGGAGTTGAATGGGACAAAGGCTCGCCTTCGTACTGCTCACGAAGGTCAGCATGTGCATCAAAATGAATGATAGCCATATCCGGATATTTCTTATAAACCTCTTGGAAAATCGGCCAAGATACGAGATGCTCGCCGCCGAGTCCAACTGGCATTTTGCCATCATCTAGAATGCCGCGCACGAATTCACCGATAATATCAAGCGAACGCGCTGCATTCCCGAATGGCAGCAGTAGGTCGCCTGCATCAAAGTATTCGATATCTTCCAAGCTGCGGTCGAGATAAGGGCTGTACTCTTCGAGCCCGATGGATACCTCACGGATACGCGGCGGGCCAAAGCGCGAGCCCGGACGGAATGATACGGTAAAGTCCATCGGCATACCGTAGATAACAGCTTTGGATGATGAATAATCCTCAGAGCTGAGAATAAACACGTTACCGGAATATTTTTGATCAATTTTCATGGTTGAGCTTAGCCTCCTGTAACGGTTCTCTTATTTCACAAGATCTTCTACGAATTTAGGAAGAACGAATGCCGCTTTGTGAAGACGCGGGGAGTAATATTTGGTATCCAGCTCAGGAATCGAAGACTCGTCCACTAGAAGCGGATCATGCTTCTTGCTGCCCATTGTGAATGTCCATAGACCACTTGGGTAGGTAGGCACGTTCGCCCAGTAGACGCGTACAATCGGGAATACTTCCTTCACGTCGCGGTTAACGCTGGCAATAAGCTCGGAGTTGAACCAAGGGTTGTCCGTTTGAGCAACGAAGATGCCATCTTCCTTCAAAGCATCATAGATGCCTTGGTAGAAACCGCGTGTGAACAGGTTCACCGCTGGGCCAACTGGCTCTGTGGAATCAACCATAACAACGTCGTATTCGTTCTTGTGATCATGGATGTGCATGAAGCCATCATTCACGATAACTTCCACGCGCGGATCATCAAGACCGCCTGCAATGTTCGGCAGATACTTCTTGGAGTATTCAATAACTTTGCCGTCGATGTCGACAAGAACGGCTTTCTTCACTTGCGGGTGCTTCAGAATTTCGCGAATAACGCCGCCGTCACCGCCGCCAACAACCAGCACATGCTCTGGGTTCGGATGTGTATAAAGCGCAGGGTGCGCTACCATTTCATGATAGACGAACTCGTCTTTATCGGTTGTCATAACCATGCCATCAAGCACGAGCATCGTACCGAATTCTTCCGTTTCAATCATATCGAGCTTTTGAAATTCTGTTTGCTCGCTCACGTATGTTTCTTTGATCTTTGCCGTGATGCCGTAGCTGTCCGTTTGTTTCTCGGTGTACCACAATTCCATGGTTCATATCCCTGCTTTCGTTTATGTATAGTTGCTATTGATCATTAGGTCAGTGGTTCAATCTGTATTATAAGTTAACGGGGGGAAAATGCAACCTTTTGCAGGATCTACACGAAAAATTCACACGCCGCTTCTTAACCTTGAATAGGTTCGCCCACTATTTTCCATACTAGAGGAATAACAAGGCTGCAGGGTAAGGGGACTTCCAACATGAGAATACCTAAATGGCGGCAGAACGGCGCTAAACGCCGGCTGCCTTTTCGCGTAAGTGCTGAACTATGGATGCCTAAGCTCCGGCTGCTTAAACGACTGCTCATTTATACCGGGTCTGCCATGGCGATTATGTTCTTGACGATGTTCGGCTTTCTATTCTACCTGCGGATGCAGGCACTGCCTGTGTCTTCCATAAGTCAATCCTCACAAATGCTCGATTTGCAGGGCAATGTCATCGATTCATTTCACGCTGGTGAGAACCGTCAATCCGTTCCGCTTAAGGACATCTCGCCTTATTTAGTTGAAGCGACGCTGGCGATTGAGGATCAACGTTTCTATGATCATCTCGGCTTTGATATAAAGGGAATGGCGCGTGCTGTTATCGTCAACCTCGAGCATCTCTCCACCAAGCAAGGCGCGAGTACATTAACGCAGCAGCTTGCTCGCAATCTGTACTTGACGCATGAGCGGACATGGTCACGCAAGCTGAAAGAGGCCATGTATACCCTTCAGCTCGAAATGCATTACTCCAAGGATGAGATTCTATCCCTGTATCTGAATCAAATCTATTACGGTCACGGAGCCTACGGTGCAGAAGCAGCAGCCGAGCAATATTATGGCAAGCATGCCTCGCAGCTAACGCTCGCAGAGAGTGCGATGCTCGCAGGTATTCCGAAGGGGCCCAAATATTATTCACCCTATATGGATATGAAGAATGCGAAGGATCGGCAGAAGACGATTCTCTCTACGATGGCGGATCAAGGCATCATCCAGCGTAGAGATGCCGATGCAGCAGCGTTGGAATTACTGAAGTTCCAGCCGCTCGGTTCAAGTAAACAGGATGGTATTGCTCCATTCTTTCGTGATTATGTGCATAATATGGCTGTTGAAAAGCTCGGTATTGATGAACGGCTGCTGAGCGAGGGCGGCATTCGCATCTATACGACGCTCGATCCAAACACCCAACGAGCAGCCGAGCAAGCGGTTAACGAAGGTTTCCCTGGAGGATCAGAGCAGCAGGCCGCTCTCGTATCCATCGACCCTCGCACGGGATATATTAAAGCGATGGTAGGCGGACGGGATTACAAATCTAATCAGTTCAATCGCGTATTCGCACAGACTCGCCAACCCGGTTCTTCCTTCAAGCCAATCGTCTATATGACCGCGCTGCAGGGAGGAATTATGACACCTGTCTCCAAGTTCAAGAGCGAGCCGACAACCTTCACCTATGATGAAGGCCGACAAACTTACGCTCCAAATAACTACAATGACAAATACGTCAATGATTTCATTGATATGCGGCAAGCTATTGCAAGCTCCGATAATATCTATGCCGTGAACACGATTATGAAAGTCGGCCCCGATAAGGTCATTGAAATGGCGCGTAAGCTCGGGATTGAGAGTCCGATGAAGCCGCTCCCGTCGCTCGCGCTGGGAACCTTCCCTGTCAGCCCCTTCGAGATGGCATCGGCCTTCGGCACCTTTGCAAATGGCGGCAAGCATGTGGAGCCAACCGCTATATTACGTATCGAGGATAGTAAAGGGGCCATCCTTTATCAAGCACAGCCTGTCACAACGCAGGTTGTCGATCCGGCCTACGCTTATGTGCTTACCAGTCTTATGGAAAGCGTATTTGAAACTGGCGGTACAGGAAGTCGTGTATCAGCAATGATCAACCGACCAGTCGCAGGTAAAACAGGCACGACCGCAGCTGATGCTTGGCTCGTTGGCTACACACCTGAGCTGACGACAGCCGTTTGGGTCGGCTACGACAAAGGTCGCAAGCTAACCCAAGCCGAGGCGCACCGTGCTGCGCCGATCTTCGCTTCTTATATCGAGAAGGCTCTATCGGCCGTTCCGCCGAAGATTTTCCAAATTCCAGATGGTGTCGTCTCGGTGTATATTGATCCGAAGAGCGGCAAGCTTGCCGCTTCCACTTGTCCATCTAAGCGGCTTGAGTCGTTCGTTAGCGGTTCACAGCCAACTGAAGTCTGCGGTGAGCATAAAGACGCGCCGGCCGCAGCGGATGGAACTGGCGATGCGCAGAAGGAGCAATCCAGCACGTGGTGGAATCAGCTTCGACGGTGGTGGAGGAATTAATCAGCATTAGAGCATTAGGCTGCAACTTTAAAGAGGCCTTTCGCATGAACGGGGTTAACCGAGCGGGCGAAGGCCTCTTTGCTGAAGCGTTAGGAGCGTTCATCTCCATACCACAGCTCTTGAAATGTTGTGCTTGTCGACAGCAGCTGGTCGACGGTTCCTTCCGTCTCCACCCGACCATCCTTCATCACAATGATATGATCCGCATGAGCGAGCGCCGTTCTACGATGAGAAACAACGAGGCAGGTCGCTTCACCGCGCTCATGGAACAGCCGCTCCCATAGCTTTTGCTCCGTCTCCACATCCAGTGCGCTCGATAAATCATCGAATACGTAGAGCTCCGCATCACGAACGAGCATGCGGGCGGCTGCCGTCCGCTGTGCTTGCCCACCTGAGAGCTTCACACCACGCGGGCCGATTACCGTCTCCAGCCCATTGGACAAATGATCAACATCATATTCCATCACGGCGGCATGCAGCGCTTGCCTTAATCCCCCTGCGTCAGAAGGATGTCCAAGCAAAATATTATTGCGCAGCGTATCGCTGTACAAACGCGGAACCTGCGCCGTATAGGCGCTTTTCCCAGGCACAAAGAACGTACTTGGATCATCGACCAGTTGGCCATTCCAAGTTATCGCACCTTCATCCTTGGGGAGAAGACCCAGCAGCGTTCGGACTAATGTTGTCTTACCTGAGCCAACCGTTCCCGTCACGACGGTGAACGAGCCCCTCTTCAGGCTAAGCCGTACATCCTCAATACCTCTACCCGTATCCGGAAACCGATAGGACAGTCCAGTTACATCCAATTGCTGCAAAGGCTCGGTAGCGGCATTCCTCTGTGCTTCTTTGGCTTCTTCCTCTGCCGAGCGGTTGTTTTTCCCTAATTGAATGGAGTTCTTAAGAGTCAGCATCCCAGCGGGCGCACCTTGCAGCATCGTAGTCAAGCGACTAAGCGCAACGCTCATTTGCTTGAAATAAGTGAGAAATTTACCGAAGTTCGTAATAAACTGCGTGACAAAGGTGAGGTAGTAGACGAATAGGGCAAAATCGCCGACAGAGAAAGCGCCTGCTCGCATCTTCTGACCTGCAAGCAGCAGAATCAGACCAGTTCCGATATTAACCGAATTGGAGAAGACGGAGTCCAGCATCTCGCCCATTAGTCGATCTTTAATCATCGTCTTGCGGCGGTCCTCATTGAAATGCTTGAACCGCTCGATTACTCTCTCCTCAGCTCCCGCCACTTGAATCGCCTGCACATTGCTGAACATCTCACTGATTGCGCCCGTTACACGGGATGTTGATTCCCGACTGGCCGCCCGATACTTCTGAAGCTTGGATGTCGCCAGTTGGGCTGCAGTCACCACCACCACGAGCGGCAGAAATACAAGCAAGGTCATCTGCACATCGATTTTGATCAAAATATAGCTGGATACAGCAGCAAAGCAGGTCATGCCGAAAGCATCGACCGACCAGCTCGCAGCCTCCTCCGTCTGATCCACATCATCGCGAAAGTAACTGATCGCCTCACCTGGCGAGCAAGGAATTGCCCTTGCCCCAGGCTGCTTCAATATATGTCTCAGCAGGTTGCGTCTGAGCATCATCCCAATGCGGAATCGAAACTGAATATCGGTCACAAATCCGATATAGATCAAAGCTATTCGAGCTAACGCCGCTCCGATCAGTAGGGCAATAATCCCCCAAACGCCATTATGAAGAGCAGAGTCACCCGACAGCGCATCAAAGAATTGCTTCGTAATTAAACCTGGCGCAATGGGCGCTAGGTAAATAAGCGTCCACATGATCGCATTTAACCAATAGCGAAATGGACGATACATCGTCACCTGCCATAGAAACTGAAAAGTCGTCATGCCAGCACCTCCTCTAGCCCGGTTGCCAGCATACGGCTGAACCGGGATTCCGGGTCCGCCGTTAATTGTGTCCGTTTCCCGGATTCAACGACAAGCCCATTCTCCAATATCAAAATATAATCCGCACGCTGAACCGTTGCAAGGCGATGGGCAATAATAATGCAGGACCGATTGGTAAGCAGCTTCTCAATTGCTTTCTCGATTCGCTGCTCGGTCAGCGGATCAAGCCTGGAGGAGGCTTCATCCATAATGACAAGTCCTGGATTCGTTAAGAATACACGGGCAAAAGCAAGCAGCTGCGCCTCACCCGCAGACAAGCTGCTTCCTCCGGAAGCCAGCTTCGTATTCAGCCCATCAGGCAAGGAATTCAACCATTTCTCAAGTCCGAGCTCCCCCATCACCTCAATAATGCGAGCATCCGGTATAGAATCATCGTAGAAGGTCAGGTTATCCTTAACCGTACCCTCCATAATCTCAATACTTTGAGTAACCATCGCAACACGTTTTCTCAGCTGCTGGAGCGTTAAGTCACGAATGTCGGTGTTCCCAAGTGCAATCGCCCCGCTTTGCGGGTCATAGAAGCGAAGGAGCAGGCGAGCAAGCGTCGTCTTCCCGCTCCCCGTCCGCCCAAGCAGACCAAGCACCGCGCCTGGCTCCAGCTTGAACTTCAGCCCGTCAATTGTGGGTTGACCTTCTTGACCATCCTCATAGTGGAAGACGACATCTTGAAAATCAACACCAAGCGGTCCATCCGGAAGCAAAGCCCCAGGTCCATCGACAACAGCCGAGCGAATCTCGAAGAGCTCGCGGATACGAGAAATACTCGTATCTGCCTTTTGCAAATCTTCAATTTGTGTACGAATCTTCTCAATAGGCTTGGCTAGCAGTTCTGTATAAAAGAAAATAAGATACACCGTTCCGATTGAAATTCCGCTCGTCTTCCATAAATAAGCACTAATCGCAAATGCCATCGCATTGCCAAGTGCGAACACAAGAATGGTCGTACTCCACATCGAAGCAAAACCAAAAAAAGCTTTCATCCGAAGCGGAAGCATCCGGCGCAGCAGTACATAGAAGCGGCTCATGACATAATTCACGGCACCATTGGCGCGAATATCCTCAGTTCCTTCCACCTGTTCACCGATAAATCCGTAAAACTCCGCGTTCACCTGACGCCACTGTCCCCATAAAGGCGCCACGATTTTACGAATCTGCTGAATAACAAATACCGCAAAGAAAAGGAACACCATCATTCCCACGCCAATCAGCCAATTTTCCCGAAACAGCAGCACAATGATCCCGATCATCAGCAGTAGATTGCCGAATAAATGGATGATCATGCTCGAGAAGAAATTAGCAAGCGCATTCACGTCACCATCAACACGCTCTATAATGGCACCAGATGTGTGGGATTTATGAAAAGACATGTCCAGCGACAAGCAGTGTGCTGCCAAATCACCGCGCAGCGTATTAGTCGTCTTCCAGCCGATATTCTCGCTCAGATACGTGGCTACGACGGACACAACCTGCTGAATAAGCGAGAAGCCCATAAATAATCCCGCGGCGATATATAAAGGTGTCATATCGCCTTGCTTACCTGCCGTATCTATGAAATAGCGGATAATTTGTGGATTAATAAGCTGCATCCCAATGGAGACTAACAGCAATACCGTTAAGCCAATTAAAATCTTGCGCTGGGGAAGCAAATATTTGCCCAGCAATTCAAAATAATGTTTACGGGTGTTTTTTCTCTCCTGCTTCATTACCTGGTAATTCCTCCCATGTTTAGAACAAATGTTCTGGTTAGATGAATATACCATACGGCGCTTTATTCGAATAGTAGAACAAAGTAAATAGTTACGATTTGTCAGGAATAAGCTTCGCCAAATTCTCCATAATAGTGAAGTACACCTAACGAATGGAGGATACACCATGATCCATAATCTCGAAAGCAATTACAATTGCGCTAATGCCGGGGAAGATCTCCACCAGCTTAAAAATGAACTCGCTTCGCTTCGCAGTTCGGGCATCGAGGACGAGGAATCGCAGCAAACGATTAACCGTCTCGAGAACCAAATCTCTTTCATTCTGAATAAATGCGATATCAATCATTAACATGTATTCGAATGCATGCCAAAAAAACACCCTCATTACCCGGGTTTCCCGTGAATGGGGGTGTTTTGCCTCTGCTGCGTCTTGCTAGCAGACTTGCTTGCATAGTCGGAGGATTCGTGAATCTGATTGCAGCTAGTTTATTGCATACAAGAAACTCCAGAGAGACAGCTGCCTGTCTTTCTGGAGTTTCTGTTTATACCCATTTTATAGGATTATTTCAACGCTTCCTTCAGAACATCTGGAGAGCGATCCCACCATTCAGCGTTATGAACAACAAGCAGGCTCTTAAGCGCCGCTTTCTCTTCTGCGCTAAGCTCATCCAGCACATATCTACGTTTAATCGCGTAGTCGAGATTATTCACGTGCTGAGCAAGGATCTTCCAGCCCCGGCGCGCTTCGGTATCCACCAGCATCGGGCAAGCTGTTGCCCCCGCATAAAATGAACCTTCCTCGTTACGATCAACCGCCACCCAAACGATCCAGCAAAGCCTACCATTGGGAACATCCTCTTTATTCGTAGAGAATTTAATGCCCTTCTCCACCTTGCTCTTCGCATGCATCGCGCCTACATCTATATAAGCTTCGCCATTATCAATGATAACGCAGGATACCGCACTAAGATCAATAGTCCCTGCTCCGAAGCCTTTATGCTCCTTATTGCTGACCACATTGAGTGAAATCGACTTCTTCTCTTTCTTCACCGGGACTTCCGCCGCTTGATCCTGGCTTTGATTCTGCCCTTGTCCTTGATCCTGATCTGTCATCTTGTTCACTCCTAACTTCCTGTTTACTAGTGTAAATACGCATCTTTTCCGCCTGTCCACAACTTAATTCCATTTTAGCTAATAATCCGTGAATTGCAAACATATACATGCTTTAGATGCTTGTCAATGGGAGGTAATTGTTCCATGAAGTCACGTCAAACCAAACATTTACTGCTCTTTGCGCTTATCGCCGTGCTGCTTGGCGTGACGGCCCAGCTTGGGTTCGGGGATGCCTGGGTTTCGCAATATACATTCGCCTCCGCCCCCTCCGTCAAACCAGATACGTCGCCGAAGCCAGCAGCACCGCAAGGAACACAAGAGCCCGATTCCGTCATGCAGCCTAAGCCCGTAGAGCTCAGCAATCGCATCGCCGAGTACCACATCGATGTTCAGCTTCAAGAGGACACACATATGCTGCTGGGCGTTCAGACTATCACTTGGACAAACCCTGGTAAACAACAGGTGTCCGAGCTGTATTTTCACCTCTACCCCAATGCCTTTCAATCCATGAACTCCACGTTCATGCGTGAATCAGGCGGACAACTCAGGAACGACAAGGCGACTGAAGCCAGCATCGGCTATATGCGTATCCTGTCGCTGGAGACTACCGAAGGCGCCAGCTTGCTGCCAAGACTTCACTATGTACAGCCTGATGATGGGAATACGAATGATCTCACATTGGCCAAGCTCCGTCTACCTTACTCAGTCGCTCCTGGTACCAGCACGACGCTTAAGATGAAGTTCGAGGTAAAGCTGCCTGAGGTATTCGCACGCATGGGTTATTCCGGCAACTTTGTAATGGCTGGTCAATGGTTTCCCAAGCTCTGTGTATATGAGCAGGTCGGGACGCGTGGCAGAACAACGGAAGGCTGGAATGTTCATCAATATCATGGAAACTCCGAATTCTATAGCGACTTCGGCATTTATAGTGTGAAGATCAACGTTCCCACTTCCTATAAAGTGGCTGCGACTGGCTTCCAAACGAAACCAACAGTCATTGCCAGCGGAAGGAAGACGTATCAATTCTACGCAGATGATGTGCATGATTTTGCCTGGTCCGCTTCACCAGACTTTATCTATGCAGAGGAGCCCTTCTCCTCAGAGGGCGTTCCAGGCGTTCGGATCAAGCTCTATCTCGACCCCCTGCATGCCAAATTTAAAGATCGTTACATGCATGCTGCTAAATCCGCGTTGGCTAAATACGCGCAGTGGTACGGCAGCTATCCGTACTCCACTCTCTCCATTGTCGTCCCGCCAAAAGGCGGAAACGGCGCAGGGGGGATGGAATACCCGACACTTGTTACATCATTCGCTGCCGAGAACGACAAACCCGGGTACGATCTGGAGCGGACGGTCGTCCACGAGATCGGCCATCAATATTGGTACGGCATGGTCGCCTCCAATGAATTTGAAGAAGCCTGGCTGGACGAGGGATTCACCTCTTATTCAGAGGATAAGGTGATGGAAAGTGAATACGGTGTTGAGCCGAATTTACCGGTCGAGGCTAGCTATATGACAGATCCCGCACCACTCAAGCAGCTCTCCTGGAGCTATCACAATAACAATAACTATGCTGAAAATGTGTACATGCGCGCTAAGCTCGTCCTATTCGGTATTGAGAAGCAGGTTGGAGCTCCGACAATGCGTAAGATCATGCGAACTTATTTTCAAAAATATAAATTCAAGCATCCTTCCACTGCGGACTTCCAGCATATCGTGGAAAAGGTCACCAAAACGAAGTGGACCGACTACTTCAGCTCTTTCGTCTATGGCAATCAGATGGCTGACTACTCGGTTGAATCGATTCATCTGCAGCCCGTTAAGCAGAATGGGAGTACCCAGTATGAATCTACCGTACTCATCCGTAAGCAAGGCGGCAGCTTCGGCCCTGTAACGATCGTATTCCAATTCGCGGATGGTACGACTATGCCAAAGGTGTGGGACGGTCAAGAAGCACATATTCAATATAAGATCGTACATGCTTCCCCGCTCGTCTATGCGGTGGTCGATCCAAAGAACGCTAATATGCTCGATAACAAGCACATTAATAACTTCATGAAGGCCGAGCTGCCAGAGAAAACAAGGACACGCTGGAACATCGGAGTCACTAAAGTATTGGAGGGTATTTTCTCGGCTCTGGCTTGGTAGTGGGGTTAGGAATCGCAAAAACTAGCTTATGCTTCCGAAGTGTTTTTGCTCGCTGGGGAGCTTACTGGAAGTATCACAAAAACTAGCTTATGCTTCCGAAGTGGTTTTTGCTCGTTGGGAGCTTATCGGATGTATCGCAAAAACTAGCTTATGCTTCCGAAGTGTTTTTGCTCGCTGGGGAGCTTATCGTTTTACGTATCGCAAAAACTGCAGGAGGTGCAAAAAATGAAAATTCATTTGAAACAGGGCTGGCGGCTGACGATAAAGCATTTTTATATCATCATCTTCTTGTTCCTCTATGAACTTGTCTGGGGCTTCTTCCTGTATCGGTCAATTGATGGAATCATGGTGCCGTTGCTGAAAAGATACCCCGGTGGCTACGGTACAGAGGGTTCCGTCCAGCTCTTCCTGACCGAAGCTCAGTTTCGGCTGCTGAAGACGGATCTCATCCACCCCTATCTATGGCTATTCGCTGGATTGCTTGCCGCACGAATGTTGATTACGCCTTTTCTCAATGCCGGCTTGTTCCACTCCCTTTGTTACACGACCGACAATGAAGGTACACGATTCCTCCATGGTATCCGCGCCGCTTGGAAGCCAATCGCGCTGCTGTATGTCATCGAAATGGTGCTTGCGCTCACTCCTGGAATTTGGCTGCTGCCGCGAGCCCTGCACACCCTGCTTAACAGTGGTAATATGACTGAGCTTCTGCAGATGGCCGGTCCTTGGGCGGGCGCCTGGCTGGCATGGGCCATATTGCTCCACCTCCTTTTTCTTGCGATGCAGTTTGGCTCCGTCTATGGGAACGGCGCACTCCGCTCACTCTGGAGTGGAGTGCGGAACTTCCTTCCTTTTGCCGGAATATCTATTATCATGTGGGGGATTACTGCCCTGCTCAGTATGACGTTCGTATCCGTCTCGATGCTATGGGCCGGGCTTATTGCCCTCATCCTGCAGCAAAGCTACCCTTTCATCAAAACCATTATGAAGGTATGGACGGTCGCCTCCCAATACGATGTGTGGCAGTCCAAACGCACGTAGATATCGAAAACCAGAATCTCTCCGCTTCCGCTTAACTTTACAAATCTACTTCTTTTATTCCTATTCTCCCAATCAAAAAGCCAACTTCTTTCATTAAATGAAAGAGGATGGCTTTTTTGCACGTTTTTTGATGAGAGCCTTCTCATAATCAGACACACTTAGTGAATTCCTGCAACAGGTAAATCCATGAAATTTTATCTTTAGTAAGCCTGATTTCGCGGTCTTCTAAACGAATTGAACGCAAAAAAAGTTTCACTCTAAGAATTCTAATTTGTGAACAAATTGTGAAGTTGGCAGGAGAACTGTGGAAAAAGACGAATTAGTAGCAAGAATAAAAAAAATGCCGAATTCCCGTAAAAAGGAAACGGGGGAACCATCTTGGGTGAATTGATCCCGACGTTCGCTAACACGGACGCCAGAGGTGATCATAGGGAGCCTTCAACCGAACCCCACAGCTAACCTCGCAGGCACCGGAAGGAGTTTCCCGCTTTGAAGAAGATTTCTGCAGTATTGATCGGTCTAGCGATGTTACTTGTTTTCCAAGCTGGTAGCGTTTTCGCAGAATCCAAATTGGATGGCGTCGTTAATGATTTGATCGGAGCACCTTATGTAACAGCCGGCACGACCACAAAAGGATTTGATTGCTCTGGATTTACGATGTACGTGTTTAATAAACTCGGCGTCAGTATCCCGCACGCTTCCCGGTCGCAAGCAGGTCTAGGCAAGAAAGTCGCAAAGAGCGATTTGATTGCTGGTGATCTCGTATTTTTTAATACGAACGGCAAAGGTATTTCGCATGTAGGCATTTATGTTGGAGATGGCAAGTTTGCACATTCTTCTTCCAGCAAAGGCGTAACCATTAGTGCCCTCAGTGACTCCTACTACGTTAAACGCTATGTGACTGGGCGCCGCGTTATGAGCCAAGATACGTTTGAGAAATATGCAGATGACCCGTCTGACGAGACAGACGGCGGTAATGAGTCCGACTAAACCTGCTCGACATCGTTAGCGCGATGTACATAGGCCGTAGATGTTTGTCCTCTGGGACAAGTGTCTACGGCTTTTTCATTGGAGCAGGAAGCCTTTACCTTTGGAGGGAGCTCATATCTCGCCCACCAAAATGTCCGCCCGACTCGGACATCAACACTTGTCCCTAGCGCTGCGAACAGCTCATGAAGCTCGAATGCCGTGCCGCAGCCCTCACTGCGGCGGTCCGCAATTACAACCATAGCCCCCGTATGAAGCCGTTCATGCCAAGCTGCCAGAAAGGCAGACCGCTCATCTGGCGAAAGCTCTCCAAGGCAAAAGCAGGCAAGCCCCGCTTCGAATGAGCCAGAGGCATGGTCAAGCTCGGATGAGCGCACCATTTTGACTGCAGGCGTGGCAATTCGTGGTGTTCGTGGCCCTGAGACGCGAAGAACTTTCCTTCCTGCGAGCGTGTCGGTCACCTCGAACTCAACCCGCTTCCACTCGCTCCATCTCTTATCCAGGCTCTCCCGCCATCTCACCATAGCCCTACCTCCCGATGTATGCCCCAATGCTGCTTCGTTCTATACCTATGCCTCTCCACTCGCAAACTTTCCAGTAACAGGTATAATAAAACCATAAGTAGTTAACCATTTTTCTTAACTATGGACTTATTCAGCTTATCCCATTAATCTGACGCCTCATCTTACCTACAAAGGAGCTGTTGCTTGAATGTCTCAGCTTTCTCAGGCGTTAGCCGCCTTTCACCCGACACTTGCCGGCTGGTTCATACAGGCCTTTGGCGAGCCAACACCCGTCCAGGTTGAAGCATGGGCTTCGATTATGGACAATCAACATACTCTTATAGCCGCTCCTACGGGTTCCGGCAAGACCCTCGCTGCCCTGCTCCCCTGCTTGGATAAGATAGCTCGTGACAAAATAAAGCTCAAACAGTCATCCAATCTAAAAGCGACTCCCGGTGTCCGTGTGCTGTATGTCACGCCTCTGAAGGCACTGAACAATGATATTCAGCATCATTTGCTCGGATTTATCGACGCGATTGAGCGGCACTCCGCCAGCGAGCAATCCAAGCCTAGCGATGATGAATGGCCAGGCATTCGTTCTGCCGTAAGAACAGGGGATACCCCTTCCCATGAACGCGCGAGAATGATTAAGCGGCCGCCTGACGTGCTCGTCACAACACCAGAATCCCTATACCTTCTCCTTACCTCTGACAAGGGTCGAAGCATGCTGCATACGGTGGAGACAGTCATCATCGATGAGATTCATAGTCTAGCAGGGGATAAAAGAGGCGCCCATCTATCGCTCACACTAGAGCGACTATCCGCTCTTGCACGAAAGCCCGTTCAGCGTATCGGTGTATCTGCGACGCAAAAACCGCTCGAACGCGTCGCCTTATTCTTAGGTGGCTGGGAAAAGGATTCCTCATGCAGCAGCGGGCCAACTCCAATTACTCCAATTGATCAACAATATTCATCCGCTTCTGCCGAGGAAGCTTTATCTTCATCCATAAACTCTAATGTAACGCGATCCACTGCTTCACAGCCGCTTAACTCCGTGTCGCATCCGTTGGACTATATCCCGCGCCCGGTCCAGATCGTGGAGAGCGCAATGGTCAAGACGATACAAGTACGCGTCACCATGCCTGATCTTAGCCGACCAGCAATGACGCGCGATGGCGTCTGGGTGCCGATCATCGAGCGTCTCATGCAGCTCATGGACGGCTCACGTTCGGCACTTCTGTTCGTGAACAGCCGCCGTCTATGTGAGCGGCTTGTGCTGCGCCTAAATGAACATGCGGGCGGTGAAATGGCGCGCGCCCATCATGGCAGCTTATCGCGCGACCGCCGGCTTGAGGTCGAGCGGATGCTCAAGGCCGGCGACCTGCGCTGCTTGGTCGCCACTTCATCCCTTGAGCTTGGCATCGATGTTGGTCACATCGATGTAGTCATTCAAGTCGATTCGCCGAAGGCTGCTGCCGCAGGGATCCAACGTATCGGTCGCGCCGGTCACGCCGTGGGCGATGTCAGTCGCGGCTACATCGTCGCTAGGACACGCGGCGATCTGCCGGAATCTGCGGTATTATGCCGCAGTATCGCGCATCGCGATATTGAAGAAATTATGCTTTTGCATGAACCGCTCGACGTCCTGTCGCAGCAGGTCACATCCATTGTGGCTGCAGCTGAGGTAACAGTCGACGATCTATATGCGCTGCTTCTACGCAGCGAATGCTATCGTCACTTCCCTCGCGAACGATTGGAGGCGGCGCTGAAAGTACTGGCGGGCTTTTATCCTTTTGCCAAGCCTCTTCTGGAATGGGATCGCAAGAGCGGCCTTCTCTCCAAGCGTGCCAATACCGCCATGGCTGCAATTACAGGTGCTGGTACAATTCCGCAAAGCTCCGCCTATCCCGTTCATCATGCGCAAAGCCGCGTCCATCTAGGAGAGCTTGATGAAGAATATATTCAAGAAAGTCGCGTCGGTGATGTGTTCCAGCTTGGAACAAGCTCGTGGATGATAACCAGTATGGAGAATGACCGGGTATACGTGAATGAAGCCCCGAACCGCTTCAGCGAGATACCCTTCTGGCGTGCAGAGCCTGGCGGTCGCAGCTATGAGCTTGGTCGTAAGCTCGGACAATTCTTCCGTGATCTAGTCGTTAGGCTTCGCCTAGATAATGACGGCAATGATGCCCTTACTGATGACCAAAACAAACATAATGAGCAAAGAGTTGTAGATTGGCTCGACATGGAGTATGGACTAGACCTGCTTGCTGCGAAGGAGCTTATCGAGCTCATTCAAGCCCAACACCTTGCAATCGGGCTGCCCACCGATCAGCAAATCGTCATTGAGCATTACAGCGACCTCATGAATCAAAAGCATATTATCATCCACAATCCATTCGGTCGGCGCATCAATCGGACCTGGCTGCTCGCAATCGAGAGGCAATTTGAACGCGTACTCCCATATAAAATGTACGGTAACGCCAAAGACAATGGTATCGAGCTCGTTCTACCCGAATGGGATGCCTCTTGGCTGCAGACACTGTGGCATCTTACGCCAGAGAGTCTCCACTCGCTGCTTACGGAAGCTATCACGGGCTCACCGCTGCTTGCTGTTGCCTTTCGCCGCATAGCCGAGACCTCGCTGCTGCTCTCCCGCAGCTTCACGAGAACACCCATGTGGCAAAAGCGAATTCGATCGGAGGAGCTTCTTAAGCAGTCCCTGCCTTATGCGGAGAACTTCCCTTATCTGCATGAGGCAATGCGCGAGTGTCTGCATCTTTTCCTCGATGCGAGTGGTCTTAGACAACTGCTTGAAGCAATCGCCGCTGGTGAAGTCGAAATCATTGTGAAGGAGACCAAAACGCCTTCTCCTTTTGCCGTACAGTTCTTAGCCGATTATGCCAATATGCAGCTTTATGAAGGTGATGGGCTAAGCGAGAGTACACAGCTTCAGCTCATGAGTATGAGCAAATCCGCTGCAAGCGAGTTGTTTGGCGAGGATGCCGTGCGGCAGGCCATTGATCCGATCCTTGCACGCAGCGAAGCTGAACGCTTAGAAGTCGGAGACACTCTCCCTGCAACAGCGAATGAGCTGTATGCACTGCTCAAACGGCGAGGGGATCTGAGTGAAGACGAAATGAAGGGTATTGCCGGGGATGATGCGAGCCTGTGGCTCGCTGATTTGCAGCGGCAGGAGAGAGTTGTTCATCTTTCCGAACGATATTCGCAAAGATGGATATGCGCCGATGAACAGGAAATGTATGATACTTTTCCAGCGGAGGACCATGCAGTTGCATTCATTGCAGGCCGGTATGCTGATCATCGTCTATCTTTTACGGAGGAGGAACTGCGCAGTCGATATCCCGC
Source organism: Paenibacillus baekrokdamisoli (assembly GCF_003945345.1). Lineage (GTDB taxonomy): Bacteria > Bacillota > Bacilli > Paenibacillales > Paenibacillaceae > Paenibacillus_Z > Paenibacillus_Z baekrokdamisoli. Next base: position 5,099,721 of record NZ_AP019308.1, read on the forward strand.
TCTCTCATCGCTTGAAGCCGAGCGCATTATTGAGGGTCTTCTGGCTTGGGACCGAATTGAGCAGGCTCCCTTCGCGGCGAATGAGAAGGAACGCATTTGGACCAGCCGCAATGTCGCAAAGCGACTCATTCGTCTGACAATTGAGCAAGCGCGAAAGCAAGCAGAGCCCATCGAGCCCATTCGTTGGTGCGCCCATATGTCGCTGCTTCAACACACTCTCTCCGGCACGCAGCTCAGTGGCATCGATGGACTCCGTTTGATTATTGGCAAGCTGCAGGGCTTTTACTTACCCGCTTCTCATTGGGAGTCCATCATCTTCCCTGCCAGATTAATAGGCTATCGTAAGGAAGACCTCGATCTGCTTTGCGCTTCGGGCGAGGTCATCTGGCTTGGCCGCAAGGAAGAGAGCGAGAAGGAAGGCAAGATCGCCTTCTTTCTTGCCGATTCGAAGCTTCTCTATGCGCCCTATGTGAACCAGCAAGCAGATGAGAGCACATCCAAGCACCCTGCTTTGCTGGCTCTTTTGCGGGAAGGCGGTGCAAGCTTCTTAACCCGATTAAGCCGTGACTATGGCAAATTGCCCTCTGAGGTGCTTGCTGATCTGCTAGATCTCGTCTGGGAAGGCCGCGTCTCCAATGATCAATTCGCACCGCTGCGCCTGCAGCTGCTCACCAAAGGAAAGCAGCTGGCCAAGACGGGCTCTGGCCTTGGGCGCTGGTATTGGACGGGATCGCTTGAAGACAAGAGCAGCAGCGAGGATGACCGTTCCACTAACGACCGAACCGCAGGAGCGCCATCTTCCATAGCCGCCAGGTCGAACAAAACTGATCTGTCCGAGTCTGCCCTTCACTGGACACAGCATCTACTCGATAGCTATGACATTCTGTCAAAGGATTTGATCTCCCATCTATCACCATTCAGCTGGGATGAGCTGCTGCCCGTCCTCAAACAGCTGGAGCATTGGGGAGTCGTCACGAGAGGGTTATTCATTCGCGACGTTCCGACGCTCCAATTCGCCAGGCGCGAGCAGATTGCTGCCGTACGACAGCCTTTTCCTGGACAAGAGGGCGGAGCGGTAACAATAATTGCCGCGGTCGACCCCGCTAATCCATATGGACTGGCAATCGATTGGCCGTCAGCGCCTGGAGCATCCTTCTCGCGCAAGAGCGGCAATTATCTAGTCCTCTACCAAGGACAATGGCGATTATGGATCGAGAATAAAGGCCGTAAAATCGTGGAGATCGGCCCGGCCATTCCTATTGAAAATGCCGCTACTGCAGACCCCGATGACCAGAAGCGTCTCAAACAAATTTTCAGCACTGTACTCCGTCAACAGCATTTGAGCAAAATCAAAATCGAGCATTGGAACGGGGAACCTGTTGTTGAATCCACCGCAGCCTCTCCACTACTGGCAATAGGTGCTGAGCGAGATAATCGCAGCTTCGTCCTCTGGCCCAGTCAGCTGCAATAATCGGGTAACCATCGTAGACCGGTGATTTACATTGAAGCCGGAATCCGTCAAAGCTACTCGCATGAAATGCTTTTATAAGAAAGAACCTCCACTTCCACTTTGTCAGACATCACATGTGGTTTTGGAGGTTTTTTGTGCATCCTTAGAAACTCTCTATCCACAAGCTATTGACTAGCATCTCCTATCCATACTTTATATTTTACCAATTCTCCACATGAATAAAAGTCTCACTTAATCTTCCGCTAATAAATAAAAACTAACATAAAGATAAATCCCATATAGCAGGAAGGTCGTGTCATTAATGAAATTGAGAAAACGTATATCCGCTCGTTGGATCGCACCCGTGCTAGGACTAGCTCTTGTTATTCCATCTGTACTGCCAGTGCCAGTTTCGGCGGCCTCACTCAAGGCATCCGTTCAATCCGTGGAGTTCGTAGGTATGCCAGCACCTGCAACAACCCAAGACATGGCTAAAATCTATTCGTCTGCGTCCTTAAAAGTCACGTACTCCGACAATTCAGTCAAGCTATTCCCGCTTTCCTATACGACGATGTTCAAAACCACCGATTCCATTGGCGGCACTATCGCTGGTGTTTCGGTAGATGCAAAGGGAAAACCGATACTCGATACGAGTGTTCCGAATGATCCGAAGCCTTTCGTTTCTGACGGCCCTGATGCCAACAGCCTGTTCCAAGTACAAGGTGCAGCAGCAACTGGACTTGGCGGCAATCCTTTGTCAATGGTTACGCATTATGAATACATCACGACGAATAATGCCGGTAAATCGGCATACGGTCTCATTCCGGCCAGCATGAGCTACACAACGATTGATCAGAACAAAACAACTGGCGAGCTTCACCCAGTGACATTGTCCAAGATCGATTTCTCTAGTGTCGACGGGCTGTGGATTCCATGTAACGGATCACTTTCACCATGGAATACACACCTTGGCAGTGAAGAATATGAACCCGATGCCCGTGCCTTTGAAGCCGATCCGAAGCAAACCTACGTGAATCCGTTTGTCCAGAGCTACTATCAAGATCCGACAAAAGTCGGTAACCCTTACAGCTATAACTATATTGTAGAGGTTACAGCCCACCCCGATAATTCCACCTCAGTGGTTAAGCATTACAGCATGGGACGCTTCTCCCATGAGCTGAGTAAAGTGGCGCCTGACCAGAAAACGGTTTATTTCGGTGATGATGGTGGTAATACCATGCTGTTCATGTACGTGGCTGACCAAGCAAAGAATCTCTCTGCTGGTACGCTGTATGCAGGCAAATGGATTCAGAAGAGCGCAGACAATGGCGGATCGGCTGACTTGCAATGGTTCAAGCTTGGACATGCGACGGATAACGAAGTGAAATCCTATATTGATAAAGGTGTTAAATTCAGCGACCTGTTCCAATCCTCAGAGAAAGCCGCTGACGGATACACAGCCATTAAGTCGTATCCAACAGGCAAAGTGGAGTATTTGAAAGTGAAGTCTGGCATGGAGCAAGCCGCTGCTTTCCTCGAATCTCGCCGCTATGGCGCTATTCTTGGCGCAACAGCCGAATTTAACAAGATGGAGGGCGTTGCTCTAAACGCCAAGGACAAGAAGCTTTACGTGGCGATGTCTTACGTAGAGAAAGCGATGGAAAAAGACACGAAGGGTACCGATCCAAGCGATGATATCCAAGTGAACAAGCTCTCCGCCGGCGTAACCTATGAAGTATCTCTAACCGATGGGCAAAAAGATCGTGACGGGCAAGCGATCAACAGCCAGTATGTGCCTACTTTCATGAAAGGCCTTGTCTGGGGTGAGGACCTATCCGCTGCAGATAGCAAAGGTAATTCGGCTGCTGAAGATAAAGTTGCCAATCCAGATAACCTCTCCTATTCGGAGTCGCTTCGTACGCTCTTCATCGGTGAGGACAGCGGCAAACATGTCAATAACTTCGTATGGGCGTACAATACTGATACCAAGAAGCTATCGCGTATTCTAACGACACCTGCTGGCGCGGAAGCGACAGGCTTGCAGGCAGTCGATAATTTGAACGGGTTCAGTTACATTATGAGCAACCTGCAGCATCCGGGCGACGAGATGATTGTTGCAGAGAGCTTAAAGCCTGAAGTCGAAAAGTATATCAACCAAAATTTCGATAATAAGAAAGCAGGTATGGTTGGATATATTTCTGGTCTTCCAAGCCTTCAACAGCTGGAGCAAGCAGCGCCATCTATAACTCCGGATACGACATTAATCCCGCTCCGCGAAACGGCACAAGCGGCAGGTGCCAAGGTCGTATGGCATGGCATCAAGAAAGAAATCGTCATTTCTTATCACTCTCACACCCTTAAGGTGCTGGTCGGATCGATGATAGCGGATATCGATGGAACAATGGTTGATCTTCCCGCGCAAACGGTGCTCAAGAACGGCAAAGTTGTATTCTCTGCCAGTGTATTGCATAACTTCCTGAGTATGAATTAAAAACACCATCAAGGGGGACCGCTCAATTATATGGGCGGTCCTTCGGTTTATAAGTACATATGAAGCAAATCTGCGGCGGAATTAAGAAAAATCCCTTCAGAAATTTCAGAAGGGATTTATTCTTCTCTTGCTGTCTCCTGCATGAAATTGTTGTATGCATTGGTCAAGCGCTTGCGACCTCTACTGTTACCTCTTCCTTCACCGAATTAGCTGCATGCAGCAGCCAAGCTTCAACCGCCTTTGCATCCATAGGCTTACCGTAATAGTAGCCCTGCATAACACGACAGCCGCGCGACTTAAGGAAACCAATTTGTTCCTCAGTCTCTACGCCCTCGGCAATGACTTCAAGGTTCAACAAGTTCGCAATCGTAATAATCGTGCTAATGATCGCTTGCTTAGAGGGCAGGCCGCTTTGCCGGATAAAATTCTGATCAATCTTAAGCGCATCAATCGGCAATTCATCCAGACTTCCTAAGGAGGAATACCCGGTACCGAAATCGTCCATCGATACCCGTACACCAAGCTCCTTGAGCTTCCGAAGCTGCTGAATCGTATCCTTCAGGTCGTACATCGCGATAGACTCCGTTATCTCAAGCTCCAGATCACCTGGCTTAATCGCAAATGCTTTCAGTGCTTCTACAACCATCTCTGTAAGCTCTCCACTCTCGAAGACTCGTACAGACATATTGACAGAAACGCAAACATGCACGAGATTATGCAGCTGCCATTCCGCATTCTGTTTACATACTTCCCGAATCATCCAACGAGTCATCGCTACGATTAAACCCGTTTCTTCAGCAATCGGTATAAATTCAATAGGCATAATCGTACCCAGCTGGGGGTGATGCCAACGCATCAAAGCTTCCATGCCTGATACACAATTGCTCTCTGCATCCCACTTAGGTTGGTAGTAGATAACCAGCTCTTCATTGATTAGAGCTTTACGCAGATCTCGCTCCAGCTCCAGCTTACGGACGAGCAAACGGTCGGTTTCCTCATCGAAAAACTGGTATTGGTTCTTCCCTGCTTCCTTGGCGCGATACATGGCCATATCAGCAGCCTTCAAGAGTGCCGTTCTAGTCATTCCGTGATCTGGCGCCAAGCTTATTCCTATGCTGGAGGTCATATAAATTTCATTGCCCAACACCGAGTAAGGCTTCTTAATTACGGCAATGATCTCATCCGCAAGCTGAGCAGCCTCCTGCAGTCTCCCTTTCGAGGAAGCAATCAAGAACTCATCCCCACCTAGACGGAATACGGTCTGATCACCAGATATCGCAGCCTTTAACCGCAGTGCTACTTCTTTGATGAACAAATCTCCTGCATCATGACCAAGCGTATCATTAATCGTCTTAAACCGATCCAGATCAATAAACAACATAAAGCCGCTATCCTTGCCGGGGAAGGAGCGTTCAAAATATTTGGCCAGCTGATGGCGGTTTGGCAGCGTAGTCAGCGCATCGGTATAGGCCATACGTTCCAGCACATTACGATCGAAGAATATCGCCCCAGAAGAAACTGCCAGCATAACAAAGGTAACAATGGCTACACCTACGAGCAAAAAGGATTCCGATTGCACCATCTCGTTCAGCATTTGATTCGTATGTATCTTGTCCACCCGAAAAGAAGCGGCTTGCATCCCCATATAATGCGTCCCGCTTATGGCAAGCGCCATAACAGCCGCATAAAGGATCTTCAACCCTACATTTAAGTCCGTTATAGTCCGCTGCTGGCGAAACAAATATAACGCGATAAAAGAGGCGGCATACGCGATTAAAATAGAAAGACCAAAATAAAAATAATCATAGGAGATCTGAATAGGCGCTCTAATCGCCTGCATACCGATATAGTGCATAGCTAGAATGCCGCTTCCCATAAACAAGCTAGCTGAAGCAATTTGTCGAATACCTGCATCGATAATCGTTGTAACGCGAAAAGCAATGAGGGAAGCTACAATACTTGCAAGCATAGATACAACTGTAAGTAACGTATTATACTGCATCGCGGTTTCCAAGTGAAAGGCCATCATCCCCACAAAGTGCATCGACCATACACCTACACCCATCACACAGGAACCTACAAGAAGCCAGATCAGCTGGCTTTTACCAGAGACTCGCGAAATTTTATGGGCTAAGCTGAGTGCAGAATACGAAGCGGCCAATGCGATCAATAAAGAAAGCAGGACGATCACACCGCTATAATGCCCACTCATCTGTGCATACATAGAATTGATACTCTATCACCTTCTTGGTTGGTTTCATCTCGTTATAGAGTCGTAATACTTAATTATAGGTGAATAAGTTTCAAATATAAAGTCATCCTCGACCTATTTCGACATCTTGCTTTATCAGGATTTATTGGAACGCACCTAATATTCTGAACGTGAATGTAGATATTTTATCGTTCTCTCCGTCAATTTTATGGTACAGTTAATAGCGAATTTGATAGATAGGGAGAGATGAAAATAATGACCCGGCTAATCTTCTTGGGTTGTATCGCATATTTGGTCGTCGGCCTTGGTCAGATGGTCGTAGGATCTGTGATGGAGCCTATGGTGCATGCTTATGGTATTGAGTACGGCGATGGTGGACAACTCGTTATGAATCAGTTTCTTGGTGGTCTATTCGGAATCATATGCGCCCCTTGGTGCATGCAGCGATTTGGCAAAAAAACGGTACTGTTGACGGCTCTCGTGTTCTTGTCAGCAGCAGAACTCCTGTATACGTTTCTCCCGCCATGGGGCATCATGTTAACCATTGCGCCGATTGCTGGCATTGGATGCGGTCTGACGGAATCTGTCGTTGGTTACTTTATTATTAGCGCATCAGGCGAAAGAGCGAACACCGCCATGAGCCGCGTAGAGATTTTCTTTGGCGTGGGGGCGCTGCTCATTCCTTTTGCTGGATCTGCTCTAATAGAAGCTGGCTATTGGAAATTCTCATTCGGTATTGTCGGTATACTCGCAACGGCAACTGTTATTCTATGGGGACTATGTTGGCCTAACATCCTAGATCAACCCGCACAGCTTCCTCCTAAGGATAAGGAAGAAACCAAACATAAGCTTAGTGGTCCACCGAAATCGCGAACCATTATGATCCTTACAGCTTGTACGCTCTTTTTTGCGGTCTATGTCGGATTAGAGATGAGTTATGTTCACTATTTGCCATCACTTTTAGTGAAAGACAATGGCCTGGATGAATCCACAGCCACGCTTACAATAAGTCTCTTCTGGGCAGCCATGGTTATTGGACGGATGTTTGCTGGACAAATTGCCGACCGGATCGGTGGATCCAGCTACCTCTTCGCGACTTGTTTGATCACAGGTGTATTATTCATTCTAATGACGATTCTAACAGGAGTTGTGCCCATACTTATCCTTACTTTCTTAGCTGGACTGTCTATGTCAGGTATGTTTGCCATTGCACTAGTCTTCGCTAATCGGGCTGCACCAGGTAGGGCGGAACGAACGACAAGTCTTTTGATGGCATCTGGGGTTGTCGGCGGAGCCCTCCTGCCTAAGGGAACAGGCTGGCTCATTGATCAGCAAGGACCCGAGGCTGCACGTTGGTTATTCGCTGCTGCTGCTGTAGTTCTACTTGTTGCCATCCTATGGGCAGCTGCTGCTGCCCGGCGCCGCACTGTAAAGACTGTGGAATTAGGTATGTAATCACTAGCTGGTGGAAGTGTTCACCTGTATGCAGGAACCATGCCTTACAAGGAGTTATAATGTCATCATGTGGTGAAAAGCGAGCCGCGCGGTAAGCGCCAGCAAACGGAGGCTAGTTATTATGAATAACGAACGCCAAGTGGAGTCTGAAATTGTTGAACTTTATCAACAGCTCATCGGAGGTTGGAACGACCGCCTTGCAGATGGCATGTCGGGAGCATTCGCTGAGGACGGCGAGCTTATCGGATTCGATGGAATTCAGATCATCGGACGCGAAGCCATCGCTTCTCATCTTAGGCTTATCTTCTCCGAGCACGCCACCCCACCCTTTATCTATAAAATCAAAGAGATATGCTTGTTAGCACCTGAGGTCGCACTCTTGCGAGCTATAGTAGGCATGGCGCCTCCTGGAGAATCCGAGCTTGATCCTAAGCTCAATGCGCACCAGAGCCTTGTCGCCGTGAAGCATGATGGCTCGTGGCGTACAGCGCTATTTCAAAACACCCCTGCTCAGTTTCATGGAAGACCGGATTTGGTGAAACAAATGACCAAAGAGCTGCAATCGTAGCTCCTTTGGTCTTTTTTTATTTCCGTTGTTAGTGAAAATTAGATTGCAAATAGGAATAGATTGCTATATATTTGCTTTACGCAAACAAATAAAATGGAGGTACATGCATCATGGCTGATCCCAATGATATTCGGAATATCGCACAGAGCACTTTACAGCTTATTCAGGAATTCAAGAAGGCACAAGATATAAGATCTGATTTGGACCGGGTTTCTTTTGAAATTCTGATGCTGGTGAAAATGAAGGATCGTATCCGTCCTTCCGATCTTGCAGCCGAGCTTGACGTTAATCCCTCTTCCATTACAAGGCGGCTTCAGCCCTTGCTGCAAGCTGGATTAGTAGGGATATTAACAGATCCGGAGGACCTCCGCTCCAGCCTTATTAGCCTCACCGCTCAAGGAGATGAAGCGTTGAATCGATTTCTTGAGCGAAGCGTAGACGGCTTAGGTATTATTTTGAAAGAGTGGGGGGAGGAAGATATTCACGTACTTGCTCAAACTCTCGGACGCTACGCGGAATCGATGAAAGATTGGCGGCTTGCATACATGAAGAAGAACTCGTAAACAGCTTTTCTGTAGAAAAGAAAGGAAGATGACGAATGTCTCCTACTTTGCGTAACGGTTCACTTAAGGATAACCAATACGGAAATGCAAGTAACTTCAACGCCCGCATTTACCTGCACGCCAAATTCAGTACGAATGCTTACCCATGGCCATGCTGGATCTGGGACCAGTGGGGGAAGCTGGATCATGCTAATGTCCTCGAGCTTGGATGCGGAAGCGGACTAATATGGAAGGCCAATGGACCGCGTATTCCCGCCAACTGGACGATTACGCTCTCCGATTATTCGGAAGGGATGTTATCGGCTGCACAGGCTGGACTGGAACCACTGGGCTTCCCATTTCATTATGAGGCCATTGATGCCATTCATATTCCATACCCTGATGAATCCTTTGATCTCGTCATCGCTAATCATATGCTTTATCATCTTAACGACATGGATCGCAAGCGGGCTCTGGAGGAAATTCACCGCGTTCTGAAGCCTAGCGGCTTCCTATGCAGCTCAACAATTGGAATAGGCAATATGCGTGAGATGAAGGAGCTTGTTCATGCCTTCGACCCACAGTCCTGTTACGAGCGGGTACTTGGCGCAATAGAGTCGCGTTTCTCTCTGGACAACGGAGGGTCGCAGCTGCGGGAATTGTTCGAGAACGTAGAACTTCGTCGTTACGACAATAAATTGATCGTCACAGAACCAGATGCTCTCGTGAACTACTTACTCTCGGTCAACGGCTTAGAGGCAGACACCATCGTGCTGCATCCGGATAAAGCCTCCGCATTTCGACAATTCGTGGAGAGTTATTGGGTTGATGGATCATTCACAATCGCAACAGAATCCGGCCTATTCCTAAGCTATAAGAACCCTGTATAATGCCCAATAGAAGTGATCGGTAGAATAGCAGCCAATCCCAGGCAGGATAGCTAATGTTCTGCCTTTTTCTTTATTTTCCATTCACCCTGAGAAGGATTTAGATTATGTTTGGTTGATTTCGATCGTGCAATTTGGAGGGAATTTAACAATTGTTGTCGAATCTCATTCAGACACAATATATCTTCCAAGAATGGAAAAAGGTGATTATTATGCATGCTCCTCAACAAGCAGCGAAGAAACGGCGGTACCTTCCTGAAATTATCATCACTTGTATCATTCTTCTCATTCCTATAAGTGCTGTAACCTATTGCTTTATTCCTCGTTATTACACCTACATAGCACCCGGAGAAATTGTATCCGTACGAGATATTGGCGTACATGGCAGCGTACATTTTTGTTATGTACGGGAGGGCCTTGTTAGTAACTTATTTGAAAAATGGTCAGCCGAGCTAGCTTCACCCGATGCAGAATTTGAGCCAACTGATGCTTCTGCCGAAGAGGATTTTATCTCTATGGAGGAGACTGGGGCAGATGATCGCGATGATACGATCTACAATGCGCTAACCTCAGCTGCTGACCAAGCACAGACACCCGTATCCGATAGCGAACTAGAGCAAAGATGGGATACAATCATAGCAGAAGCCTCTAACTATTATGGCGATTCCTTAGGACTGATGCTTAGCATCGGCTTGGTTGAGGAAACGCAGCATCAGGATTTTTCCAAGAACGGCAAGTATATCATTGCCGGCACGGGGACCATTGAAGCGGATCATACGGTAGGTTCGGTCGGAGCTATTCGGACTAAGCTGCTGACAGCGGAGCAGTCTGATGCAGATTTCTTCTTCGTCCCAAAGGATAAGGACAACTTTCAATATGAAGGCTTGAGTAATGAAGAGGAAGCCGAGCAGGTTAAACAAGAGCTGGACCTGAAGCTTCAAGTGGTCCCTGTCGCAACGATAGAAGAAGCTCTTTATTTCCTGGCAGGCCTGAATTCCTCTCAGCAGAACTTGAATGATCATGCATAGCAACTCCATTAGTTATTCCTATTAGTTGGTTAGGTTCAACAGAAACGGCTTGAGCTCGTCATAAGCATGCTTCCAGCCCATCTTGGCGAAGAAGCGGAGTCCATCTAGACCTTTATAGTAATAAGCCCCTATTAATCTTTCTTGAAAATTGGGAAAGGGAATGCCCCTCTGTTCCTGCTAGTCACGGAATGCATCAATTCCTTTTTTCATTAACCAAGAGATGCTGATCCACCCTCTCTCTGTTCGTTTACGTGATCTCAATCGTTTCTTCACTGCCAACGCTGGGAGATGTCCCGACTGTGCGATTTAAGACTTCACATCAGTTGGCCGCTCTCCCCGCTTCAGCTCCCCAATTGTATAGCCGAAATCCATTTGAAGATGAGGATAGTCCTTGAAATTCTTCCAATCTCCGCCCCAAGTAAATCCAAGGCGCTTGGCAATTGCAACGACCTCCATCCAATCCGATTTCCCGTTATGATTCCCATCATATTTCAGATCCCAAACGACTTTTCCCTTTAGGGTACGAAGCGCAAAATCGATGGCTAAGCCGTAGTTATGATAAGAGTCTCCACCTTGGACGGTTGTCACGATCTGCCCCTTATCACTTCTTCCTTGCCGATATAAGGCATCCTGCTCCACCGTGCTGCGAAATCCATCTGTAATTAGGATGGTTATGCCGATCTTCTTCGTCTCTTGGATCAGAGTCATCTGCTTAGCGGCTACGATTGGATGTAACCCCGTTACAGGAGGGACATCGTGGTTCTTTATATGGGGCCAAATACGATTGAGTAAGGGGTTGTTTATAAGAAGTATGAACCCCACTGTTATGATAAGAGCAGCGACTAGCAGTCTTCTTCGTTTCGTTCTTTTGTTCCCACTCTGGACAGGGACGATAACATGCATATTAGTTTTAAGTCCTCCAATGGTTAGAGTTACTCTATCAGTATAGCTTTTTTCTGCTGAATCAAAACATAGAGTGCTTCTTCATATAGAAGAACGACGGATTGATATGGTTTTAACGAAAAACCCCGCTCCACATTTTGTAGTGAAGTCGGGGTTTCCAAACGGAAATATTCGATGTTTAAAGCATGCTACTTCTTGCTGTTCCTCATTGCCGCCAATACTTTCACATTTCCTTTGTCACCATCAATGAAATGCTGGTAATCCGCAGATTCTACCGGTACCAGCGCCAGCTTGCCCTCTGCGTTAAAATGAATGCCCCATCCATATTTCTTAGGGAGCATAGAAGCTCTGAGACAGGCCATCGGCTTCTGGAAGAATTCGTCCCGCACCTGCGTCCCTTTTGCAGCCAGTTCCTCTTCGGGAATTCCCTTATGCCGAACATGCACTTCAAACAGAACATCCTCTTGGGTATACGTATAAGGATGCTTGGATACTAATTCAAACTCTATACTCGGCTTCGTTCTCCCACTCTTCTTGTCCGGCGGCACGATCCCTCTATCTACTGGACAATCTGTTGAAACTGTAATGAAGGTATCGTAATAATTCCAGTTCATACTTATCCCTCCTATGTAGGTTCATATATGAATAGTTTACCCTGTTTTCCTGACAGTAACGATCCGAACAAATAGTACCCAAAGAGCCAGAGAAAGCTTTCTTCATCCTTTTGCAAAATACTTCTCCGTTGGAATCACAAACTTCCATGGTCCTCTAAGAACCACTCTTCACAGATTCCTTCATCTGCCCGCGGAGTGCGAGTGGTGGAATAATAGCAGCTGCACTGAGAATAAATCCGAATAAGAAGAGGTTACCCATACCAACAAAGAAGTTATCTGCCTTCGTAATGAACGCCCCCATAAGGGTGACGCCGACAGCGGTTCCGATGTTGCGAGCAAACATCTGCAAGGATGTAGAAATCCCCTTCTGATGCGGCTCCACAAGCTGCTGTGAGCCAATAATCGACACGGTAGAGAGCAATCCATACGCCAACCCGAACACGGTCATAACTAGAAAAATGTAACTGAGCGGCGTACTTTGTTTCAATATGAGCATTAATACCGCAGTAAAGACGAGAATGGAATTAGCTATGATAAGCAATCGCTTGTAACCATAACGGAGCACCCATTTGCCAGCTGGGACCGACAGAGCCATCCAGCCAGCAGCCACAAACAACAGGGCAACCCCGCTGATTAGCAGGGAATAGCCTTGGTTCTGCACGAACAGCGGTATGAAGCTGGAAGCGCCGAATAAAGCCGCATAAGAAAGGAATGACCCGGCCAGCATCCATGCAATCGGCCGATTACGCAGCAAGGACAGCGGCACGATTGGTGATGGATGCGACTTCTCATAGAAAAAGAAAGCAACAATAAGCGCCGCTCCGCCCACTGCGTATAGGATGATGTAGTGACTCACGATCGTCGTAGCTAGCAGTAGAGATACCCCGCCGGCAAAAAGCAGAGCGCCCAGAATGTCGATCGATGATTTTTTGGGCTGATAGACTTCCTTGTACGGAAGCAAGGCTAGGAATGAAATGAGGCAGATCGGAATATTCACGAAGAAAATCCAATGCCAATTCAAATATTCCACGAAAAAGGTGCCCAGCAGTGGAGCAAGTACCGCGGAGAGTCCCCACATTGCCGTGAAGAACGCTTGAATTTTGCCACGCTGCTCGACCGGGAACAAGTCACCCGCGAGAATGGCGGGGAAAGGTAGCATGATCCCCGCTCCGATTCCTTGAATGGCGCGATAAATAACAAGCTGCACCATCGTGTGGGAGAACCCGCAAAGCAAGGACCCACCCATGAAAAGCAGGATCCCAATCCCAAAAATGGTTTTACGGCCAAAAAGATCTGACATTCGCCCAGCTAGCGGTGACAGCACGGTAGAAGCTATCATGTAAGCTGTAAATACCCATGCATACAGCTCCCGCCCACCCAAATCCTTTACAATAATCGGCATTGTCGTATTGATAATCGTGGAATCCATAGAGGCAACAAGCATGGCAAGCACGATGCTTATCATAACGACTAATCGGTTGTTCATCGCTTTAATCCTCCGTCCGAGTAGCAATTCTTACGTTCTTTTTCTCGCTGTGATAATAAACCGCGCTGCATTCGTCCGAATGCCCTTCTCACTCTTATTCGCTTCAATAAACGACTGGAGTTTAATAAAGTCCGCTGCATCTATCCCAAAGTCAGGAATAATCGGTGTGTGCTTCAGCAGGAAGATTAAATCTTCGGCTGTTTGATAATATTCCGTCGTATTGTAATTTCTAACCCGTACATCGGTGAAGCCAGCAGTCGTTAATTCACGAACATACTGATCACGAAGTGTTCCATCTGACTTTCCATCATGTTGTCCTCTGCTAAATGACTGGGTGATGTTCAACTTGTCGCCTTCGCTTACCTGCTGCGTTAGGAATATACCGCCTGGTGATAATACCCTAGCGATCTCCTCCACGTTAAAGGGCGAATGACGACAGGTAACGATCTGGAAGAACGCCTTGGGAAAAGCAAGCTGCTCCGCATTCATTTGCATAAAACGAACATTAGAAGCCTGCAATCTCTCCAAATTACGTTGAGCCGTCGCAATCATTCCATCGGACTGATCGATTCCGACTACAAGCAAAGCAGCATCATGGAGCCCCAGTATAGCTTCACCGCCGCCTGTCCCAATATCAAGCAATAGGTTGAATCTGCTGCATACCTTTCGTACCTCTTTATAGAGGTCTGCCGCCTCACCCAGAACCCGACATTTCACCTTGCTGAAATCCCAGCCATTCCGCTCCCCAACTCTATTGTAAAAATCCTTATATTCCATTTCATTCATGGTAAAAATCCACCTTCCCATTCTTATTCGATGCTTCATTGTCTGCTGATCACGGGACAGACTTCTCCCGTAATAGCTGGTACGCGTTTTACCCAGCCCGACAATTAGCTACTTCGAACGAAATGGAACAGCATCCCTTCACCCCACTTGTAAAGAATACCCTTTATTGTATACGAGGATTATATCTTTGAATAGCAGACCAAACCAATTGTATGTATCACGGATAGCGAACCCGTCTCATTTTGGGGAATAAAGCCACAAAGGCTGGGATGCCTCCTCTTCAGGAAGATTCCCAGCCTTTGTAGATGATTTTGGTCAGTGACTCTCTATTACACGATACCTTGCGCCAACATTGCTTCTGCGACCCGAAGGAACCCCGCAATGTTCGCACCCGCTACTAAATTGCCTTCAGCACCGTATTCCCTTGCTGCATGAACGCTATGATCATATATATTTTGCATGATGACATGAAGCTTAGCATCCACTTCTTCAAAGCTCCAAGATAGTCTCATGTTGTTTTGAGCCATCTCTAGCGCCGATACAGCCACGCCACCAGCATTAGCTGCTTTGGCTGGCCCAAACAATACTTCATTGTTCAGGAAGACTTCTATCGCTTCTAAAGTCGAAGGCATGTTTGCGCCTTCGCTTATTGCTTTAACGCCATTGGCAACCAAAAGCTTGGCCGCATCCTCATCAATCTCGTTCTGCGTTGCACATGGCAGTGCGATATCGCAAGGAATGCTCCAAATACCTGTGCAACCTTCCGTATAAGTCGCTTGTGGATGCTCGATGATGTAATCGCTGATGCGTTTGCGCTCAACTTCTTTTAGACGTTTAACGGTATTGAGGTTGATACCGCTTGGATCATAAATATAACCGTTCGAGTCGCTGCATGCGACAACTTTCGCACCGAATTGTTGAGCCTTCTCAATCGCATAAATCGACACGTTGCCTGAACCAGACACCACAACGGTTGCGTTATTAAAGTTCGTGCCCTTCGATTTGAGCATCTCATTCGCAAAATACACGCAGCCGTAGCCAGTCGCTTCTTTCCTTGCGAGACTGCCTCCATAAACAATGCCTTTACCAGTCAATACGCCTGCTTCGAAGCCGCCTTGAAGGCGTTTGTACTGTCCGAACATATAACCGATTTCCCTAGCACCTACACCGATATCACCAGCTGGAACATCGGTATCAGGACCGATATATTTGGATAGCTCCGTCATGAAGCTTTGGGTAAAACGCATAATTTCGTTATCGGATTTGCCTTTTGGATTGAAATCGGATCCGCCTTTGCCGCCACCGATCGGTTGGCCAGTCAAAGCATTTTTGAAAATTTGTTCAAAGCCGAGGAATTTGATAATACTTGCATTAACGGAGGGGTGGAAGCGCAGACCGCCCTTGTATGGACCCAGTGCGCTGTTGAATTGTACGCGGAAACCACGGTTCACTTGAATTTTGCCACTGTCATCAACCCAAGGTATACGGAAAGTGACCATACGTTCTGGTTCTACAAGCCGCTCCAGGATACCATGCTTAATGTATTGTGGATGCTTTGCAAAAACAGGGACAAGAGAATCTAAAATCTCTTTGATGGCCTGGTGGAATTCCTTTTCATGCGGATTTCGTTTAATAACCGTCTCGTGGACGGATTGGACATATTCTTTAGCAAGGCTGTACTGCTGCTCTGAAATAGCTGTTAACATTTAAGCATAACACTCCTCTTTGTTTTATGAACTTGTAGTTTTGGTATAATAGCTTGCACTTTGTGTATATAAATACTAAACAATGTATGATTAATACGCAAATAAAAAATATTTGAGCGGGTAATTAATAAAACCGATCACCCAAGGATGAACGGCAAAAACCTGGTTATACAGGTTTGGCGTTCCTCCAAGGGTGATCGGTTGAAGACGAGCTATTTCGGCTAAACTAGCAATATAAACAACTATCTACAGCAATTCGCGGCGAAGCTCTTCCGCGGATTTAGGAGAAAGATGACCAAGTGGAATATCGAATACGGTTTTCGCTCCGCTCTGGCCTTCCTTGCTTAAGCGGTATGCCGCTCTTGCATAAGCTACCAGTACACTTGCTGTAAATTCAGGATTGCTCTCCAGCTTCAATCCGAATTCAACGATTTGCTTCGTTCCTGCGCCTGTAACACCGCTCCGGATAACAAATCCGCCATGCGGCATACCTTCATGCTCAGCCTTTAGTTCTTCTTCTGAGATGAAATTCACCTTCGTATCATAGTCGGCAAAATAGTTCGGCATAGTCACGATTGTTTCACGAATTTGCTCTTGATCTGCGCCTTCTTCAGCTACGATAAAGCATTCACGCAAATGTTTCTCACGCGTAGACAATTCTGGCGTTTCACCCGAGCGAATACGGTCGATGACCGCTTGAACAGGAACTGTATATTGAACGCCTGCTTTTACACCAGGAACACGGCGAATCGCATCGGAATGGCCTTGGCTGACGCCTTTGCCCCAGAACGTATAATCCTTACCTTCAGGAAGGATCGCTTCCGCAAGCAGACGGTTAAGGGAGAACAAACCCGGGTCCCAGCCCGTTGAGATTACGCTGAGCGTACCTGCTTGTTTAGCAGCAGCATTAACCTTATCATAGAACTCTGGAATCTTAGCATGCGTATCAAAACTATCCACTGTGTTGAACATGCTTGCAATAGCAGGCGTTTGTTCAGGAAGATCAGTAGCCGAACCTCCGCATAGAATCATGACATCAATGCTGCCCTTATGCTGTTCCGCTGTGGAAATATGCTCGAAACGAACGCCCTCTTGTCCAGCTTCTAGCTGTCCTGGCTCTCTTCTAGTAAATACAGCTACCAATTCCAAATCTGCGTTTTGCTCAATCGCCTTGCGAACGCCTTTACCCAAATTTCCGTAACCTACGATACCTACTTTGATCGTCATTGTGAGTCACTCCTAAACGTTTATAGTGAAACTTCTTGCGTATTTTCATACGGATGAACAATAGCTTTAAAACCGCAATCCCGAGAGACCTAAATAAAAGTATATCGATATAACATGAAATGTAAACTATAAATCTAATAAGTTGTCGATATTACTTGAAAAACAGCAAAAAGAGGAGAAAATAGAAGTTGTTTTTGAATCATTGGAATTGCTAAATCCACTCACAACTTTTACTCTCTAGCGGCTAATAGTTTCCGTTTCACCAAAAATTCGTTAAAATAAGAGTACTGTCTGCAAAAGGACGTCCAAAAAACTGTAATTGAACGAAGAAAGGAATGATCGAGATGATTATTAAACCTAGAACACGTGGTTTTATCTGTACGACTGCCCACCCTGAAGGATGTGCTGTCCAGGTTCAAGAGCAAGTAGAATACGTACAAGCACAGCCCGCTATTAAAGGCCCTAGCAATGTACTTGTCATTGGAGCATCCGCCGGATACGGACTAGCTTCACGCATCGTGGCGGCTTTTGGAGCAGGCGCTAATACAGTTGGTATTTACCGACAGGGCGAGCGCGGAGGAGGCAGACCCGCTTCAGCTGGCTGGTACAACTCGGCCGCATTTGAAATAGCCGCACAGAAAGCTGGGCTTACGTCCTACAGCCTTACCGGTGATGCCTTTACGGATGAGACCAAAGCACGCACAGTTGAGCTCATTCGCCGCGAGCTGGGACAGGTTGATTTGGTTGTCTACAGTGTAGCTTCCGCTCGCCGTACGAATCCTCAAACAGGTGTAGTCTCTAATTCGGTCCTTAAACCAATTGGTCAATCCTATACGAACAAAACCGTAAACTTCCATACTGGCGAAGTGAGCATGATTACCATCGATCCGGCAACAGAAGATGAGATACAGGAAACCGTCGAGGTGATGGGTGGAGATGATTGGCAGCAGTGGATGGACGCCTTGCAAAAGGGTGGCGTATTAGCCGATCATGCAACAACCGTCGCCTATTCATACATCGGCTCCAAAATTACACAAGCCATTTACCGGGAAGGAACAATCGGTCAGGCAAAGGATCATCTTGAAGCGACTGCGAAGAGCTTGAATGAGCAGCTGGGCGCTACTGGCGGCCGGGCCTATGTGACCGTAAGCAAGGCATTAGTCACTCAATCCAGCTCGGCTATTCCGGTTGTACCGCTTTACATCTCCGCCCTATACAAAGTCATGAAAGAAAAAGGGATCCATGAAGGCTGCATTGAACAAACCTACCGTTTATTCTCCGAACGTCTATATACTTCGGGTGGGGTAGCGGTTGATGAGAAAGGCCGCATCCGAATTGACGATTGGGAGCTGCGCGAGGATGTACAGGAGGAAGTTGCGAAGCTGTGGGCCGAAGTGACAACCGAGAACATCGCACAGTTAACGGATCTCGAAGGCTACCGCAAAGAATTCTTCCAGCTGTTCGGTTTTGAGATTGATGGTGTCGATTATGAGGCTGATGTGGATCCGAATGTCAACATTCCGAATGTGCATAACGAAACCGAATAAGAAGAAACGACTGACGCTTTCCTCTGGTAGCGGCGCAAGTTTCTTCCACAAAAATATCAGAAAAGGATAGACGAATTTGTATACCTTCTGATATTTTAAATAAATTAGGCCGGGTTTCCTGCTAAGCAGAGAACCCGGCCTTTCTATGTGCATGCAATAGCGATCGCTGCTATACCTTCACTTGCTGAATCGCTTCTCTCATCTCCGCCGTGTTGCTGCTCAGCTCTGTAGAAGCTTCATACACCTGCTTCATTAACGCCAGCTGCTGCCCTGTTAATTCTTGAATTTGCTGAGTCTCTATCGATACCTCACCTGCAATACTCGCCATACTGCTAACGGTAGCTGCAACCTCCTCAGAACCGGCTGAGAGCTCTTCGACAGTCGCGGATACCTCCATAATTTGCTGCGTCACAAGGCGAAAGGCGGCAACCGCATGGACGAAGGACCGCCCAGCATCCTCGGATAAACGACTGCCTTCCTGAATTTCCATTGCAGCATCGTCCATATGCTCACTAATTCTTCCCGCTTCCCTGCCGATATTACTCAGCAGCGCGGTGACCTGCTCAACCGCAGCAGTTGAACCTTCAGCCAGCTTCCTTACTTCAGCAGCGACCACCGTAAAGCCTCGCCCATGCTCACCAGCTCGAGCCGCTTCTATTGATGCATTCAGCGCAAGCAGCTTCGTCTGATCAGCAAAATCACGAATTCCCTGCAGCGTACCTTCAATCTCATTGGTGTAATCTTGTAGGAGCTTGGCAATGTTCAGCGTCTGCTGGGCGGAAGATGAAATATTATTCATCTGTCGACTCATATCATTGATAGTCTCCTTACCCGCTTCAGCTGTGTCTACCGCTTGAGCAGCAGCTTCCGAAACGGTAGCAGATGACTCTGAGATACGCATAATCCCCTGTGTCAGCTCCTCAAGAGCAACCGCATTATCCTGTGCACCTTGTGTCTGCGTATAAGTCCCTTCAAGAATATGCTGCACAGATTCACTAACGGTCTCGCTCATTACTAGCATATGGTTGGTGTGGCTTGCGAATGTCTCGGAAGAAATACTGAGTACATCCGAAGTCTTGGCGATTCTAGAAACAATATTGCCAACCCTATCATTGAGATGATTGGACATCAGGAGCGTCGCCTGATAAGCCGTACCAATCTCATCTATGGACTTGACGGGGTGAGCAAGGAGAATCTCATTGGCTTCACTAAGGTCACCAGAGGCCATTTTGCCTGCGCTAGCCGTAATGGTGCGCAGAGGTCGCAGAGCGTTAGCCACATACCACATAATTACGACAAGCGCTGCCAATGCAAGGACCAACATAAGGGCGTATAGAGGTATACTTTCCTTGATGACCTGCATCGTAAGATGATCAAGTACTGCAGCATCTGTATCGATGCCGAGTGCACCAACTAGCTTCCCATCTTTATCTTTCATTGGAACAAAGGCGGATATATAAGTCCCGTATTCCGGGTTAACAATCAAATCGGAGGACGCACGCTGCCCATCCAGGACAAGCTTGACTGCAGCGGAAGGCATGTCCGTTTTTTCATTAATTGGCGAGGCCAGTGAGTCCCCTTTGGGCCTGCCGTCAATCATAAGCAGAGGGTCTGAGGAGGGGGCGACTTTTACAAAATAAACAAATCGCGCGCCAATTGATAATCGGAATTGATTAAGCTCCTTCCGCAGTGTCCAGTACAGATCAGTTTCTTGCGGGTCTTTAAGGAAATCAGCATACTTGGCTGTATCTATTTGCTTCACGTAGCTCTCGGCAATACTCATATTATAGGTACTTATCGCACCTTCAACTGCCGATCTTGTGTTATGGAGCTGTATAAGGCTGTTGCCGACTACGATAAGGATAATAACCAACGCCATTACAAACAAAATACGTGCAATCAGCCTCTTTTTAATCCAAGTAATCATATTCCTAATCCCTCTCCTACTTGAGCTAGCCTCTTGTTAAATCCACTAAGAAGCAAATCTTGATTCGATCAATTTCGACAAATTCAACAAAAAACCTCTTTATTCCAGCGCCAAAACAGCCGAAAATCTTCCAATGTGCACGATGCAGCACAGCCTACCACCATAAAGGGAGGATTTTGGAAAATTATGTCGAACTTGTCCAGAAACATCTATGCAAAAGGGCGGGTTGAATGAAAAAAGTAGAGATTGTAGAAATCGGCAAGAAGAGCGCTTTTAAAACAACGATGTATATCATGATCATTCCCATGGCATTTATGATGCTGATCGGATTATTGCTCTTCGTCATCGGAATCGCATTGGGTAGTGGAACAACGGCTCTTATTGGACTGCCGTACTTAATAATGCCGGTATTCCTTATCTTCGTTTATGGAGGATTAAGTGCTCTTGCTGCATTAGTGTATAATCTGTTTGCCAAAAAATACGGTGGATTAGAATATACCTTAAAAGAAATCGATACTGAACCAGTAGACAATCGATACAAACCAACTCTTTAAACAGATCGGCCGGGTTCTAATTCTGCTCAGAATGACGAGTTTCTATGATACACTTAGTAGAAGAAAATATGCTGAGCAGCAAGGAGATCATCCATAATGAAACTAGTATCCTGGAATGTGAATGGTTTGCGGGCATGCGTAACCAAAGGATTTAACGATTATTTCAAAGAAACGGACGCCGATATATTTTGTGTGCAAGAAACCAAGCTCCAAGAAGGACAAATTAGCCTGGATTATGGCGAGGCGTATTCGCAGTATTGGAATTATGCGATCAAGAAGGGCTATTCGGGAACCGCTGTCTTCACTAGAATCAAGCCTCTTTCAGTACGATATGGGCTGGAAGAGGATTCGGAGGACGAGGGACGGATTCTAACACTAGAGTTTGATGGCTTCTATCTTGTTAATGTTTATACACCTAATGCAAGGCGAGATCTATCCAGACTTGCGCTTAGATTGGAATGGGAAGATCGGTTTCGCAACTACCTGCAGCAGCTGGATGCGAAGAAGCCCGTCATTATATGCGGTGATTTGAACGTTGCCCATCAGGAGATTGATCTGAAGCATCCGAAGCCCAACCTAGGCAATTCTGGGTTTACATTGGAAGAGAGAGGGAAGATGACTGACTTGCTGGCTGTGGGCTTCATTGATACCTTCCGCCATTTGTACCCGGAGCGAGCAGATGCCTATAGTTGGTGGTCTTATATGCCGAAGGTAAGAGAGCGGAATGTGGGATGGAGAATCGACTATTTCCTCATTTCCACAAGGCTGAGCCCTTCTTTGATTGATGCGCAAATCGATCATCATGTAATGGGCAGCGATCATTGTCCGGTTATTCTGAATATTGCAGAGACCTTATTCGCACAGCTCTAATGAATGATTTTATTAAAAAAGCCTGGTCCCATTAAAATAAAGGACCAGGCTTCTTATCATGATTCATTCATTCATTCATGAAATGGCATGCGAATCAACCACTTGATTATCCACTACAAATGCTTTTCAAACCACTCGCATGCTTCCTCCATCATAGCGCTAGTTACAAAATGTCCGACTCCATCATGCACGGATAGCTTCAGTCTATCTGGGCAATCCCGGTAAGCCGGCTTTAAAGTCTTGTATAAGTTGATCGTATATTTTTTGGGCTGTTCCACATCTATATCTCCGATGCTGATGAGTAAAGGTTTCGGGTAAAAGCTTGCCAGCTTATCATACGGATCTATGGATTGCACAAAGGCTGTTCTTAGCTTTGTGTGCTCCTCCGACTCCTTCAGTGCTTCGGCCCATCGCTCATAAGTGGAGCTTTCAAGCAGGACATCCTCCCACCGCTCTAAGAACGAAGCTAATCCGATTATAGGTACGGCCACTTGTACTCTCGGATCATTCGCAGCAATAAAGTAAACTGCATAGCCTCCCATAGATAAGCCGGTAACTCCTAATCGCTCAGTATTAACCTTGGGATCGTTCATAAAATGTAAAAGCAAGGCATCTATATCCTCGGTTGTCTTGGCGATCACTTCAAGCATATGAAGCCACGTATCTAATCCTGTATCCGGTGGATAAACGCTACTTTCCTTGATCAGAGAGTCCCTCTCATCCTGCTTCCTTTCTCCATGCCCCGCAGCGTCGAAAGCAACAAAATACATCCCTCGCTCCACTATTTTATGCCCGAACTCCAGTCCGTCCTTCTTACTCCCTCCATAGCCATGTATATAGATGACCAAAGGCAATCGACTAGCCGATTCCTCATAGATAGACAGAATCGGAATGCCCTGTACCACGAACTGTTCGGTAATTATTCTGTTCATACGAGCCACTCCTTCCCTATGGACTCCGATGATCTATTACCCATGCCGGAGGCATGAACGACTTACTGCTTGAATAGCTGCTTCTTCTGCCCCATTAGCAGCTTAAACTCCAGATCTAACACCTCATACTGGGAATCGCCAGGTGAGTACCTGCTTATTTCGCCAATTAAATAGGCCAGACGGTTCTCTATAATCATCTTCTGTTGCTGCTGGTCATGCTGCTGCTCCTTGCTGCCCTTCAGCGCCGCTTTCTTCTGAGCCTCTTTCTCCATAATCTCCTTGAAGCCGCTCTCGACTTTTTGAATCCTATCGTTCGTGAATATGAGCAGCTTGCTGCATATTTTCTCAAGGAAATACCTATCATGCGATACAACCATCAGCGTTCCGCTGTAAGAAGCCAATGTCTTCTCAAGCTGTTCTCGGCTTGCCAGATCCAGATGATTGGTCGGCTCATCAAGAATGAGCAGGTCCTGCTTCTGCAGCATTAATTGAGCAAGCTTCACCCTGGTTCTCTCTCCAAGGCTCAACTGTTTGATCGGCTTCTTCAGCATGGTGTCAGTGAAACCCATATTCGCAAGTAAATTACGAGCCTCAACAAATTGACTTCGAATAACCTGGGTCTCCTGAATAAGATCCAGAACGGTTCGCTCCGCAGCCAAATCCGTGACATCTTGCGTCAAGTAAGAGATCGCAGCAGCAGGACTTACCCACATTTGCCCCGAATCCACAGTCTGCTGTCCCATAATCATCCGTATAAGCGTTGTCTTACCGCAGCCATTAGGTCCAATTAATCCGATTTTCTCCCCCCGCTGAACATAAAAGGAGCTGTCACGGAAAAGCACTCTGTCTCCGTAGGCCTTACTAATCCGCTCGGCTTCTACAATACGCCTACCGCGCTTCTGAGGACGATCCCACTCAAATCGGACCCTTGCTTCTTCTTTGGGCTTCTCTACACCTTCCATTTCAATTTTCTCTAGTCGATGGATGCGAGATTTGATTTGTTTATCCATTGCCTTCGCCTTGCTTCTGTAAAACTCTTTGACGCCCCGCATTTCTGCCATCTTGCCGACCTTTCCGGCTTCACGGTGCGCCTTGTTCGACCAGTTCTTCAGCCGATCGATCTCTGCTTCAATCTTTTGCTCGTATTTCTGCTGCTCCGCATACTGATGGATCTGGCTTTGGTGCCTTCTGGCTTTTTCCTCACGATAGAACGTATAGTTCCCCGGGTAGCTGCTCAAAGCGCCATCATCAAGCTCGATAATTCGTTTCACCGTGTGATCGAGAAAATAACGATCGTGAGAAATAATAATTGTCGTGCCGCTATAGGTGTCTAGTTCCTTAATCAGCCACTCCACACCTTCGATATCCAACTGATTCGTAGGTTCATCTAGGAGGAGAATATCCGGTTTGGATGCCCAGATATGGGCAATCGCTAGCTTCGTTTTCTCCCCACCGCTTAATCCATCCAAACGGTCTGAATTCCATTCCTGAACCTTTTTCAATCCAAGATGACTGGTCAGCTCCAGCAGCTGATCTTTCACCGTTTCTTCGTCACTTGTAGTGACCATACTGGAAAACGCCTGAACCGTGTAGGAGGTGGATTGCAGCAGATAACCAATTCTTAACTGCTGCCGGTGATAGGTAAGACTACCTCCATCAGGCTGCAAGCTGCCAGAAATAATATTAGCAAATGTCGTCTTTCCCGCTCCATTCCTACCTACCAGACCCATTCGTTCTCCACTTGCGATATCCACATCAATATTCTTCAGAACGGATAGATCGCCAAAGCCTTTTGTAAGGCTGCGAGCGCTTATTAATGTCATACAATCACCACTTTGCGTTTATTTTACAAGCTGCAAGGGGGGCGTCGACATTCGAAGACAACAAAAAAACCGCAGGCTTCACCTGCGGCATTGGAATGCGGAAATTAGAAATAATATACCTCTTTAAGTTGCCAAGGGATTGGCAAAGAGGCATGTCATTCGTTGGCCGATAGCTTAATAAGTAGCAGCTAGTGAAAAAGTAAGAACGGCCTACGTGTCCTTGACGGAGTAGAGCGTTCCTTCCCACATCTCAACGAAAAAGGAGTATCCTCCTTTAGACATAATTATCCTATTCCGCTCCGCACGCAGGCAGAGCATCTCTGTCATCATATCGAATTCATGATTGACTCGGAATTAGGACCACATGATGTCTAAATTGGATACCTCCTAGAAATTCACAATTAAGGCCATTATAGCACGAATATGTAATTGTGCAACTGATCCTATATCCGCTTATCCTATATCCGCTGCAGAGGATTAGTGATGCCCCTTCAGAAAAGCAATGATTGCCGGTCCAACTTGCTCCGGCATTTCGGCATGAGGGTAATGACCCGCGCCTTCAACCATGAGTAAATCACCATGCAGATGCTCCTTCAGCCATGCCACCTCTTCCTCAGGCTTCGGGAAGTCTGGATCCTTCGTCCCCATAATGATCAGAGTGGGTGCCTTCACCGAATTGATGCGCGCTTCTGTCGCAGCTTGAGAACCAGCTAGCATCTTCTTCAGAGCAGTGAAGCGCCCTGATTCACGTAAATTAGCCTTAAGCGCACCGATATAAGTTGAGATATCTACAGGAGGCTTGGTTGGATATAGGGTTTTATAGTACATACTCCATACCGACTGCCCCCAAGGCCCGCCAGAACCTAATTTAATTATAAGCTTATCCATAAACGTCGACGGGTGGTCACGAACAAATGCATCGATAAGCACCTGACCCGCGATTAAATTCGGTGCTTCCGCTGCAGCCCAGACAGCTGCGCCTCCGGCCATTGAAGTGCCAATGATATAAGCCGACCCCGCATTCAGCTCAGCAGCGAGTGCAAGGATATCAGATCCGACGGCAGCAGCCGAGTAGTCTGACCAACCCACACTTGATTCCCCATGCCCACGCACATCCATTGTAACAACACGATAACCAGCAGCAGCCAACTGTGGGGTAAGGTAACGATACTCCTGACGCAAATCCCCCATAGAAGGGACACAAATAACAAGGGGACCGGGTGTGCCGCTGTCATCAAAGGCGATCTTACCATCCGGACGCTGCAAGAAGCGCGTTGGCAGCACTTCCTGCCCTTTCAAAGAGACACTATTGGGAAGAATACCAAGTGGTTTAGCCGTCCCATCGAGACGATCGAGCACAAAGGGAAGGAGGATATATAGAAATACGACTAAGAAAAGAAGGAGCGCTACAATAATTCTGAAAGCCTTCCGAGAAACCAAACGTCTCCATATTGAAACCGAATCAGTGAGTCCTGTTCGCTGCATGTTCATACAATCAACCAACCTCTCTCTTACTAAACTTTTACATAACCAATGGTTACTAACCTATGGTTATTTTATAACCATAGGTTCAATATTGTCAATGGTTTCCTTTCTAAAGAAATTATTTACCTGCTTCAATGCATGCTAAGCCTTTGTCCATGGTATACATTCCCCATTGGGGCAATACAAAAAGCCGACAACCTCCTGCAAGGGGGTTATCGGCCTCGAATAATTATTATTTATTTATGGTCATCAATGTTCTGATAATATCGCTCCCCGTTAACCGGGTTAAACCAGACCTGCTGCCGGATCCCAGTCGTTGGATCAATACAAATTTCATCGGTTTTCTGAAAATCGAAGGGTGGTTCAGCTGTAAGCTGCTTAAGGCGACCACGACGATAAATGATTGTGACAATAACCGATACTATTGCGATTAACGGAAAGAGGATGAAGTATATGCCCACGATTACGGACATATCCTACACCTTTTCAACAAAAACTGCTGTCCCGTAAGCAACGATCTCCGACATCGTCTGACCAATTTCACCGGAATCAAAGCGCATCATCACGATTGCATTAGCGCCCATGGCATGAGCATTCTGAGTCATACGATCGATCGCCGTCTTGCGCGCATCCTCAATCATTTCTGTATACTCCTTGATCTCTCCTCCGAATACACTGCGAATAGAAGCTGTAATATTACCTCCGAGTCCGCGGCTTCTGACCACAACTCCAAATGCGTGCCCCAACACGCGATCAATGCGATATCCCGAAATATTCTCAGTCGTAACAACCAACATAGTAATCCCTCCTAGACATTTATTGATTAAAATATAACATAGTTATCCTTGAAAGGCTTCCTCTTCTTACTAATCTTCTCAGCTATACGTGCATGCCAGTAAGGCCCAGCTTCTGCTTGTGTCAAACGCCCACCCCCATAATTCCAGTAAGGACCACAACTCTACCTTGTCTAGCGGGCATGTATCATGCTATATTTAACTTGAATTTTTTGGAAATATTGTATGCCATTAAACAAGAAAGTGTCCATCGGATTGGAGAAAATATATACGTTTTGTCTGGAATGCGGGCATGTACTATTGTAAAAAAAACATAACGGAGTGATTTCTTTTGCCTTGGCCGATGGTGCATTTTGCAATAGTAGAACGACTTTATAAGCATGAGCCTTCCCCTGAATTTATACTTGGGAGCCTTGCTCCCGATGCCATACACGTGCGAGAACAGGCAACAAGGGAAGATAAGAATAGAACCCATTTAGGTAACGCGGATGGTTCGATGCCCACCCTACTTACGTTCAGCAATTTTTGTGCAGCAAACCTGAATCAATCAGATGAGAAGGGCTGGAAGGAATTTGTCTTAGGGTATATCACCCATGTATACACTGATTTAAGATGGACCGAAACGGTATGGGAAGATTACACGAGGAAAATAAAACAGTCGATTGCTAGCCATGAACCTATAAAAGACAGATATAATCTCGAGGTATGCCAGATTGATTGTGACCTTTATAAAAAGGAAGAATGGACGGGGAAAATACTTTCTTTATTAAATGAATCTAGAGCGTATTCAATTGCAGATTTGCTTGATGATAACGAAATCAGTCTGTATAGAGATAGAACGATTCAATGGTTAAGAGATGACAACAATAATCCTCACATTCAACCTCTATACATAACAGTGGAATCCGTAACCGCATTTATAATTAGAACAACAGAGGAATTAGATCCGCTCATTAAAGAATGGGAGCATGTTTAGAATATCTAATCACTATAAACAACAGCAAAGGCCTGGAATCCTCGTAGTAGAGGGTTCTAGGCCTTTCACTCGACAATTTACTTCTTATTCTCTTCGCTTCGCTTGATTAGCATGTCAACGAACAAATCGATTTGTGACGTAATAGCAATCGGATCATAACGATAGAAGGTGTCAAAATCATTAAAAAAGACGTTGTTGTTTTTAACGGTTTTTACATTTTTCCAGATTCCAGACTCTTTCAGTTGTTTGAGCTTGTCACCCTTTTTCTCTGGATCGTAAGTTGTCAGGAACATATAATCGGCAGCGTAATCAGGCAATAACTCTAGCGATATCTCTAGCGATATCTGGGTTGTTTGATTTGTTGTCTTTAACTTATCAGGCATTTTCAGCTTTAATGCGTTATAGAGCGCTTGTCCACCCCGACCAGCATTGTCTCCGAAGATCCACAGTTCACCTTTGTCAGTAAGCTCATAAATACCAACAGTAGCGTTCTCGTCAATTATACCCTTTAGCTTCTCTCGACCTTCAAGAGCCTTCTTATCGAAATTCGCTAGAAACTCCTCCGCCTTATCCTTCGCTCCTACTATGTCTCCGAACAATCTCACGGTTTCATAAATATTAGTGGCTGTTCCGTAGGGGATCAAAAGAGTGGGAGCAATTTTGGACAAAGCATCATAGTTCGTATCGTACATGACGATTATCAAATCAGGCTTTAGAGCCAACGCTTTCTCGGGATCAACGGATGCTCCCACATCCTTCGCACCTTTAAGCAAATCCTTGATGAATGGATTGTCGAAGGCAGTCGGTTCAACACCCACTACAATCTGTAACTATTCTAAGCGGCTTGACTGGAATTTCAACGGTTCCCTTGTCAGTCTTATAACTGCGGAATTGCTGGGCGAAGGCTTCAGTATCTGTTGCTGCTGCATCTTTCGCTGGTGTTTGTTGATTTGCTTCTCCTGATTTCTCAGGTGCTTTATTGGTAGTTGCGGTATTAGATGCACCGCATCCAGTCACAATTACAGCTAGTACAATCATAAGAGCAACTACAATAAAGCTTGATTTTCTCTTAAACATGGTATCTTCATTAACTCCTCTATTAAATAAAATTTATTGATATTTATATTGATATTGATAATCATTATCAATAATATAATATAAGATTCTCACTGTCAACCGTCCTGAGGAACTTTGTGGGAAAGCGTGAGCGCCACCGGCTGCTGGAACAAGACTATAAACTGATAGCCGCTGAACTGCTTGTTCACTGCCTCATACACGAGGTTCTTCCACTCAGGGCCATTAACAACGCGCTTCCAGTGGAACCTACTCTGGAACAAAAGTAAACCCCCACCCTGAACCCAAGGTGGAGGCTATATGATGCATCACTTACTCATAAAAGCTGAAGAAGGAACTCAGAACGTTATTTGATAGCAAGAGGAATCACCATATTCCAAGTATGGTCGAATTCCCATGCTTTTTCTCCGGTGCCGGTAGCAGCAAACAAATGCGTGGGCTCGCCATCCTGAATTAATAAAAAGGGTCTTTCCAGATTGCACATTTCTTTCATGGTGCCGTCATCCCATTTGACGGTTCGAGAATAGGCTTTTGGATCCGGATGTATCGTCCAATTAAGGCAATCTGGGCTTGTTGCATATACACCAGCTCCCCATTCACCCGTCAATCCAGCACAATCATTTTTATAATCATCCTTAATTAACAGATGGAACTGTGAACCGTCATGCCATAAATAGGGGTCCTCGACATGCATGTCCGGGTCGGCAAAGTTCAGTATTGGCTCATCGGACAATCGGCGAAACGGTCCAGCCGGATTGTCAGCCACTGCAACCCCTAATTGCAGCGTTGAACCGGCATATTCCCTCGATTTGTATATCATGTAGGTTGTACCATCGGCTAAGATGGCAACCGTAGGATTCGTCGTCACTGTACAGTCCCATTTCCCGATACGAGGTTCCAGTAAAGGAGTATCTATACGCTCCCATGGGCCAAAGATGGATTTGGATGTCGCCAGGCCGATCCGCTTGTTATTCCATACCTCTGTCCCGCGCTCAGGGGAGACCGAATCTCCCGGCCCAGGAATCGGACCTCCGAAGGTCGTGCCCATATAATATAGATAATACATGCCATTCCAGTGTCGGACATGGGGGTTATGCTGATTCATGCCGTCAAAGTAAGTACGTTCCCGCCGTCCCAGCACCACCTCTTCAAATTGATAAGGACCCTCGGGCGTTGTGCTGGAAGCTCTGACAATCTCGCAATTAAACAACCAATTCAAGCCAAAGCCTAATTCCTTTTTCCAACGCGAGGCAAATAAATGGTAGCGTCCATCTTCTCCTCGAACGCATGATCCGCACCAAATATAATGATCTTCTTCATAGTACCCACCCTTAACGGGAGCTGGTAGCAGGCGGTCATATATTGGATTACTCATCTGATTGATCCACTCCTATGGTATAGTGTTATCCTCCGGTACTACTGAGCATGATGCCCGCCATACTCTAGTTCTGCAAGCGGATACATAAATCCTCTGTTTAGTTGACTAACACTTCCACTAGAACTAGAATAATTAGAACTAGAATGGTTACAACATTGCAGCAAATCGTGTCCGAATTACATCAGAAGAAACAATCTCGTTCTTCTGAAAGTTGAACAGCAAAGAGGCCACATGAGATGCGACCTCTTTGTGTTTTAGCATATGGAGGAATAGAATTAGAATTTAATTCTCGATAATGATACGATCTAATTTAACATTAACCGGGTTTGCAATTGTATCTCCCACCGGGCATTTGCTCTCCAAGAATCGTACAAATTCTTCAACCTTCTCTTTCGGTGAGTCGGTTTTGATTATGAACGTATACCGGATATCGGAGTAACCAGGACGGACATCGGATTTGTTGAAAAATCCATCAAGGTCAAGATCGCCTTCAACCTCAACGCGGAAATCGTCAAGTTTTACCTCAAACTTAGGTGCATAGACTCTGGCAACAATCGACTGACATGCGCCTAATGAAGCAAGTAGAACTTCGACCGGATTCATCCCAGTATCCGTTCCACCCAAACTCTTTGGCTCATCAATAATTAACTCAAATTGTCTGGAGTTAGTGATAACTTTAACTCCATCTTGTAAATGTGCAGTCGCTTTGAAGGTTTGAACAGCCATTGTTTAGTCTCCTTAAATCATATTTGTACGTTCACTATGTTCAATCTTTAAAACAAACTTAACAAGTAGGAATAATGTAAATTATACTATTGGAGATGAATGCCTGTCAATAAAAACCAAGTGAACAAAGGAAATCCAGCCCTTAGTTAATCTTAAGAATGGAGGAGAAGAATGGACAGTACTGTTAAAGCTGCTTTTAATGATGATATCGTTAAAGAAGCCTGTCGAAAATTCAGAGTAAAACAAGAAGAACTGCAATTCATCGGTGGCTTTCAAAACTTTGTTTATGAATATAAGAGGAATAATAAAGCATATATTCTACGATTCACCCACAGTTCCCTACGTACAACTGAAAGAGTAGAAGGCGAGCTAGAATGGATTCTTTACTTGTCAGACCATGGCGTAGCAGTTTCAAGACCGATCTATTCTGCCCAAAGCTGTCTGCTCGAGATTGTTCATTGCGGCAGCTCATTTTTCATTGTTACCTCATTTGAGAAAGCCCCCGGGATCCGATCGAATTATCCCGAGTGCTTGCATGACGTGGATCTGTTTGAGAACTGCGGCAGGCTTACCGGTCAAATACATAAACTTACTAAGGCTTATAAACCTGTTCATAGAAGGCATGAATGGAATCAAAACTACTATTTATTAAACGCAGCTCATTTCATCCCGCCTGCACAGACTTTGGTCATGGGAAGCTATAAAGGCCTTATCAAAAGTATAGAGAATCTCCCTCGAGACAATGAATCATACGGCCTCATTCATGGTGATATCAATGTTGGCAACTTTATGGTGAACGATGGTGCTATAACTTTGTTTGATTTTGATGAGGGTCAATATAGTTGGTATGTTGAGGATCTTGCCATTCAGCTCTATTACATGGTCTACGTGTATGGTGATGATAGTATCGAAGAGCGTAAACAGCAATGTCAGCTTTTTATGGAGCATTTCATGAGGGGATACATGAAGGAAAACACGATCTCGAATGATTGGTTGAAACGAATCCCTCTCTTCCTAAGACTTCGGGAGATTATTGTTTATACTGGCATGTACCGCAGTCTAGATATGTCCAACCTTGATGAATGGACACAGGATTTTTTAACTCAAAGTAAGGTGAGGATTGAGAATGGTATTTCCGTAATTGAGGGCTATTTTTAAGCTGCAATGATCGTGAAAAAATGTTCTTCACTCTATCTCTCTTAATTGATAATAAAGAAGACCATCACCATTACCTACCCATTCTGCGTTTTCAGGGATCGTCTGCTTTGTTCGGCTTCCATCCTTTAAATTAACAGTGAAATACTCATGATTATTCGTTATCCAATTATACTTATCCATCCATACTTTATCCGGCGACAGAGCCACTGCCATATATACAGAGCCTTCATGCCCCATAAGTTTGATCCGCTTGCCTGTATGCACGTTCAATAGCTCGAAGCTATTTACGTGACGATCCTTAGGACCGTCGTTCGGATAGACAAGCAACCATCCGTATCCTATAACGGAATCCATATTCAGTTGCTGTAAATCCAGCTTCGTTTGAAGACCCGTTTTTATATCCAATAGATACCCGTTGTTGTTGGTACCGCTATTAGACTGAACAAGCAAAGTATCCGCATCGATGAAGGAGACATGTGTTTGATCAAATAATGCTATCGGCAATTCCGTTTGTTTACCCATTGTATCGTTTGAGAGATCCACTGCCATGACTTTTTTCGAATTCTCTTCAGTAATAGCAATAATAGCCTGACTTTTGTATGGGTTAACCAAAAAGAGTGATAAATGTTGTTGATCATGCTGAGGACTCCAAATTACTTGATCCAAATGATGTTTCAAGTCAAAAGCATGCAGTTTATTGTTACTATAATCCATATACAGGAGAGATGAAGTGTCTGCCAACCAACCAAATTCCATATAAGATAATTCGGTTGCATGGCCCTGTCGATCAACAAGCGTGAGAATACTAGTACTCTCCTCATCATACACCTCTTCTTTCCCAATAAAATAATTGCCATCTGGGGAAGGTATTAAGCTCGAATATTCAGCCATGCTTGTGAATAACGGTTTGAACTGACCGGTTCTGGAATCAAAAATGTCGTATTGGGCAGCCTCATCCTTAACATGAACGATCAAATAATTCCACCAATTGCTAATATGACGGCCATTACGATCGATATTCGTTAGATCGATCTTGTAATCTTCTTGTGCCTTTACACGAATTTGAAGCTCCTTATCGCTCTTCCATTCCACGTAATGCGGATTCTTTCCTAATTGGTCATGTAAAACCTTTTCTACTTTTCCTCGATTGACTGAATCGGAAAAAACAATTGAATATTGCTGCACTTTTCCTTTCAGAGCTTTACGGTCCAAATCACTATTATGAAAATAAATCGGCACCGAAGGATCAGTCGCAGAATTGAGATCATAAGTGAATATGTCGGCGTACCGGAGTGTAAATTCCTTGGTTAACCCTTCTGCTTGAAGTCGAATAACTAAATCCTCGCGCGGTGCGTTTTGCAAAGTGAAATGAATATAATTTCCACTCTCATAAACTTCCAACTTAGCAGCTACTGGTTGGCGCGATGCAGAGGTCAGGACGGTGGAGTGACGAATAAGGTCAGTATATTCAGCGTATTTGAATGCAGGCATATTTATCAGAAATGTAACCTGGTCTTCCCCGCTGCTAAAGAAAAGATATTCATTCGGTGCATATTGATGCGAATCATTGAATTCTTTAAACACCTGCTGTTCTTTGGCTTCTTGAATCTCAACCGTCGTCATCTCCGGTACACTTAATGCTTCGATAAGCCGCGTACGGTGAAGCGTTACCGTTTGCTTGTTTTGATTCCAACTTCCCAGCCAAGGTGTCAGCTCATTAAAATAATGAAGCGAGATATACAGTCTATTATTCTTTATGAGGGAACGACCATAATCCCCTTCATAGTTTACAGTAGAAATCGAATAGGACTCCATCCCGATTTGGGGTTTTTTATCCTTCTCGAATAACAGAATTTTATCTTCACTCCAAATGACTTTGTAACCCATGTAGCTAAACACAGCTCTGGCGGGCAAGTAAACATCGCCGTAATCGACAATCGGCCTTGGCTGCATATTAATTGGAAGCCCATCCTCGAATAGCTGTACTGTCGGGTTTGCAGCCTCTTTACTGAATGCCGTACCTGGAAAACTTGCTGCTCCTATTAAAATCAAAAGAGCAAGAACGAGCCTCAGCGGTCTATACATATGTTATCCCCAATACTGTATAATTTTTCTATCATTATAGCAGCTGTGAAATTTTTCTGTTCGTTTTTTTCAATACGATCTCTCCACCCGGCGAGTCATACATCTTTGAGCTATAATTCTGCCGCCACGCGATTTGGGAGTAGAAGCCTCGAAATAGCGCCCAGACTGCTGAATGAACTGACGCAAATAAAGAAGCGGCACCCGCACATTATGTGGGAAATGCCGCTTCTCTTTTCTACCTTCCTCGCCTAGCCCTTGTTTGTCTTAGCTGTCTTATTAATTGAGGAACTTCATAAGACTGAGAAGATTGTAAATCATTGTTGCAGTTTCTGCACGTGTAGCAAAACCTTGCGGATCTAAGTTCCCTTGGGTATTGCCGTTAATAATTTTAAGTTCAACAAGTGCTGCAACAGAAGATTTAGCATATTCAGAAATAGAAGTACGATCACGGAATTTATCAAGAACGGATAGGCTCGGTTTCACATCTTTATTCAGATAAGTAAGCACACGGCCGAGAATAATAGCTTCTTCTTCACGGGTGATTTTTTGGTCAGCTTTAAAGCTACCGTCTACGTAACCGCTGATAAATCCACGGGAAGACATTGCACCTACAACACCAGCATACCATGCCTCTTTGCTAACATCTGAGAACTTTATTGCGCTAGAATCAGCATTCAAGCCCAGACCCTTCGCAATTATAAAGGCAAATTCTGCACGAGTTACATCACCATTTGGCTTGAACGTACCATCTTCATATCCATTGATAATCTTTTTGTTAGCCAAAATCTTGATTTTGTCTTTTGCCCAAGAGGTGCCAATGTCAGAAAGTGTGCTAGTGTGCTCAATGATTGTATAAGTGGAGTTGTGATCTGCTTTAAGAGTTGCTACCGACTTACCATCAATTGTAGTGAAAATAGTAGGTACAGGTGTTACAGAACCATCCGAATTAATGACGACGCCTACGGCATTCGTCGAATCTACGGATTTATTCAAATTAAATGAACGGTTGATATAAGTTCCTCGGAAATCATTGAAATCATAGGTCTTATTCGGAGTTACAACTGAAATAGAAAAGCTTACGACAGAAGCAACAAGGGTGCCACCCGCATTCGTAATCTGTTCCTGCACAGTAGCTGAAGGTACGATTTCAATGGATATTTGAAGTTCTGCATCCTTAGCGACTGCATCCGAAAGTCCAAGAGCTTTCACTATAGCAGATGTATCAGCCAATGCAGCAGGGATCTCATAGGTTACACCATTGCTTTGAATCACTACTTTCGACTGTACATCTTTCTGTTTCAAATCAGCAAGAAGTCCAGGTGTCAAAGAAACAACAGATTTACCCTTCGTATTTGCTACAGGAATAATAACAGCTTTGGCATCGGTACTATTCATTTGTTTAAGGAGATCCGCTTGTTTAACTTTAGTTATGGTATCTCCTGTGCTATTGGTAGAAGTTTCTACAGGAGCTACTATAAAGCTAGTGCCTAGTGATTCAATTAACGATTTTGTTGCACTTGTCATTTCAAAAGCGGGAGTCGGTGGTGTGTAAACTGGAATAACTGTGGGCTCTATGCCCTTAACAGTCAAAGTAAATGCAGCTGTATCCTTTTCTACACCCTTCGTAACAGTAGCTGTCAAAGTAACAACTGCATCTGCACCTGTAGGTCTATTAACCACTCCCGCATTTGAAATGACTGTAGGATTATTCGAAGACCAGGTAACGGCTGAACCGTGTGCACCGTTAGTGTCCAGAGTCAGATTACCCGTTACGTGACTAACGGAGTCACCCGCTGCATACCCCACTACGATATGGCTTTTAGCGTATGTAACAGCTTCAAGGTCAGTCTCGGCCTTTGGCAAAATTTTAATATGAAAAGATTTCGTGTCAACAGCAGCACCTTTCGTAAGAGTGGCTGTCAAAACAACATCGGCCGGACCATCAGCAAAATTAGGACGTGTCACCTTGCCATCAGTACCAAGATACGTTGTGTTAGAAGAGCCCCATTTAATCGATACATCATTAGGAGTACCGGGAGGAAGCTGTAGATCTTGCGTCACCGAAGATTCTGAGTCGCCGCTAGCATAGGTTGGATAGAGCGCTGCTTTTTCTGTGTTTATACGTTCTGAATCAATACCGATTACAGAAACAGTAAACGATACTTCTTTGGATTTTCCGTTTTTGGTAACCGTAGCTGTCAAAGTGACAGGCGTAGTGGCTGATTGTCTGATAACAGTTCCAGCAGGAGTAGTAATGCCATCAGTAGTAGTAATAGTAGTAGTAATAATAGCTGGATTACTTGAAGACCAAGAAATGATGGTTCCATTTATTTCATCCAACAGTCGGAGTAATATGCGCCCTTTAACATAACCTTCTGATTCATCTGTATCATATATGGGAGTCAAGCCTGCTGCTGTATTAGCTACGGCTTCGGAATCTGTTATAACCACAGTAGGCTTAGTTCCAATTACAGTAACAGCAAACGTTTGCGTACCTGAAGCTGAACCCTTGGTAATCGTAGCTGTGAGAGTTACGATCGTGTTATTGGTCGGTCTTTTGACTATACCATTATTTTCAATAAAGTCAGTATTATCAGAA
The DNA here is from genome assembly GCF_003945345.1 of Paenibacillus baekrokdamisoli. GTDB lineage: Bacteria > Bacillota > Bacilli > Paenibacillales > Paenibacillaceae > Paenibacillus_Z > Paenibacillus_Z baekrokdamisoli. Next base: position 5,137,004 of record NZ_AP019308.1, read on the forward strand.
GACCAAGAAATCGAGGTTCCATTTACATCGGAAACTGGAAGTCTCATGTTGCCGGTTACCCACCCTAAACTATCATCTGCATCGTATAAGGGAGCTAAAATTTCTTTGGTTTCTGCAACGCTTTCAGCATCAGTAGCTGTACCATTGTACTGCGCTTTGGCAAAAAAGCCGGCTGCGTCTGAACCAGAGATGGTGATAAGACTGTGCTTCCCAATTACACTGGACGTAAGTCTAAACGTATTTGTAGAAGATATCTCGGTGGCAGTTATTTCGTTACCTGTATCTGCAAGCAGTGAAGCATTTATTGTATCCACAACTTCCTGGATACTATTCAGGCTCTTATCCAGAGTAATGGTTGCCGTATGTCCGGATCCATCACCGATAGTAAACGTTTTGGCATTGCCCCCCGAATAATCGAAATTTGAAATGGGCTGACTTATTGCCTCTGCTGCAGTACCATCCACCGCAATTGCAAAGACCATTCCGCTAAAACTGGAGAATATTAATGTTAGTGCGATCAAACTGGACAAAGCTCTTAAAGCTCTTCTTCGTATTGCACTCATGTTGGTAGCTCCTCGTATAAGTTGATATGAAAAGGATTAGAGAGATTCCCTTTTCTACTTATTCAAGTATAGCATGCTGCATTTTAATATTTCATTCACTTTATTACAAATATTTACGATTATTTTGCCTTACCGCAAGATAGAAAGTGATGATACCCCATGTATCATAAAAAGAGCCACTGCCAGCAATACTGGGCGGCTCTCTTGTTGACTTTACTTTGATTCAACGGTGAACTTGCTCTTCATTCTCAATACGCCGATCCCTTTACAACGAAACTTTTTAACTTACGACTCCATACCGATTTCCGTCAGGGTCTATTAGTGAAAATCCTCGTATGCCATCAAAATCATTAACATTCCCGGTATTGGCTCCATTTTGCTTTAGCATTCGGTGCACGTTTCCACATCTTTTGTGTCGAAGTTAAAATACTGCTCTGGCTATCGGAATCCCTTTGGAAAGATATTTATCATTCGGGTGTTACCCTTATATACGACATGATAGTGCGATACATCGACTGATCCTCCAAAAACCGGAATGGGAGAATCATCGGTTTATAGTTTGCTTCAATGATCCAGATTGCTCTACTGCTATCTATGCCGAAATCAAAACCTACTTTTGTAAGCGTGGGATTCCCTCGACTTAATCGTTCGACCGCTCTTATTGCGACCTCTTCGATTTCGGCGAGTAAATTCTCGGAGGGAATCTCAGATTGCTTAAGCGCTGTTGAGACAGGCAGGATACGGCTAGATACATTCGTAATAAAATAACCCTTCGTCGCCACCTTAGCATATGTTCCCGTAACTTGCCACGCCGAATCTTGTTTGCGTTGCACCATAACACGAATGTCGAATGGATGGCCGTCGATTTGAGCCAATCGTATTCGGCGTTGGACCACGTATTTACGTTGGCCAGTTTCCTTCTTTATGCGAGCGTAGAGTTGCTTTCGGCCTTGCACGGTTACTATTCGCTTTTTGACATGGATGTCAAACCGACTTTTTCCTTTATCCGATAATAAAATCACACCTCTACCGAAGCTTCCATTGCAAGGTTTAAGCACCACATCTTTATATTTTAGCTGTAACATTCTTAACGTTTCATTGTTTAGCATCTGAGTCTCGGGCAGATATTCGGCTAGTTGAATCGAGTCTTTCAGCGTTTGATATTGTCTCCACTTGTCTCTCTTTGCCGCCAATTGCAAATTCCTCCTACAAGCGGATTAAGACCCCCTTTATCTGACATTAACTCTGACACATATAAATCGTGCTTCTGCTCCCCCCACAACATTAGCAGTCACGGTTGTGTTCCCACAGCAGATACCTGAGATGGAGATGGATCTTTTCGTAGATTGACACCTTGCAATTCTTTCATCATCCGAAAAGCATATGCGTACAACTTCTCCCTGGGTTAAACCAAGATCGTTTGCGGATAAATTTCGAGTGGAATTAACCCGAACTTCAATGTTGATTTCTGAGCTGCACATTATCCCCATATATTGGCCTCCTACACCATAGTCACTACCTAAATTAGCTAGTACTTATTTATATTCCTTTAAGTTAAGGGTTGACCAAGTCAAGAGTCATAGAGATAAAGCCCCTTTATTGCCCGGAGGTTCCAAGCAAGTCGAGGCACATAAATAATTGCTTCGACTCGGATAGTTATAGACGATATAAAGACTTATCTTCATATTTTTGATGGGTTAGGTAGAGGATGTAAGCAAGTAACAGCTGTTTCGAATGAAGACGGGGATTTGATTGTCGGAGAATGGTTCAATGGAAGAATGGGTACTCTTCGCGGCGATCGGATTTAAAAGAATCGACTTTAGATACTAAACATGGTTAGAGGTTCCTCGATAATCTTTATGCATTATCGAGAAACCCTGGCCATTTGTATTGTGTACAGTATGCCTGAATGACCTCACCAACCAAAGCCTCTTCTTGTGGTTTACCCGGTTCAGAATTGGTCATCACTACAATACCACTTTGTAGGCGAGGGTATGCAGCCAGCATACACTGAAAACCAACTCCCCATCCTTTGGAGACCAGATAGGGTTCTCCATCATCAGCTTTTGGGAGAAAGACTCCCAGGCCTACTGTTTTATTGCACCCATAGCCTGTAAGCATCATCCGGGCTATATCTGGCTGCAGAATAGAAGTAGTATCGCCATTCCAAGCTTTAATGACCTCATTCGTTAGTATTGCTAGTTCTGTCGGTGTAGACCATAAACCGGCCCCGGACAAATTGGGATAATGAGCTCGCTTCCCTTCTACAATACGACCTAATTTATTATGCCCTGCCACAGCTCCCTCTCTTGCCTTGAAATCAGTCTCTCCTGCCCCATATTGAATAGAGCCATCCCAGAAAAATGTTCGACTTAAACCTAAGGGTGCCATGACAAGTCGTTCCATAACAGTGGCAAAAGACTCTCCCGTTACATCCTCAATAAGCTGCTCTACAACACTATAGCCAGCATCTGAGTATGAAAATTGACTCTCCGGTACGCATGTAACTTGAATAGGCTGCGAGATGTACCTAGTTTGTCCGGAAAGTAACTCTTTTGGAGTTGGGAATGAGTCCTGCTTTTGATAGACGTCAAAACTGCCCTTGGGATCAACGAAGCCTGCCTGATGTGCCAACAAACTGCGCAGTGTCACCTTCTTTAACTCTGTGTATGGATTGTCTGGAATACGCCATGAGACTAAATAGCGGTTGACATCCTCATCTAGGTCTAGTACACCTTCTTGAACTAGACGAAGTATGCCAATAGCAGTGATCATTTTGCTTATTGAGCATGCATGGAAGAGACTATCCGCTGAAACTTTCTGTTCCGTTTCAGCTTCCATTACCCCGTAACCCTCACGGTATTCCATTTGACCCTGATGGAACACAGCAATTCCGATTCCAGGAACTGAATAATGACGCATCCTTACTTCGAGTTCGAACGGCAGTCTTGTTTCTTTCTTCATTAAGAAGCTCCTTTACTTACAAAGCAAATATGGAACATGTGTTCTTAATTTAGTATAGCAAAACAAAACAATAAAATAAAAGATTGAAATTCCAAAAGATCTGGCACCTATCATGCCCCCATATTAATTGGAGTTGTCTCCTCTTTTTACGATTGGAGTTTCCCAGCCATCATAGTTCCCACCGACTTTCATAGCTGTCCTAATCAAATCGGTTGTTACTTTATAGATCGTATCGAGATCAACGGCACTGAACTTAGAAATAGATAATTGATACGGATATTCTGTTTCCTCTTCATTCATGCATTCCTCTACAATTTTGAGATATGCGCTATAGGAAACAAAAGAAAGAAGACCACCGAATGATCGGCAATCTTCTCTTGAGACTCTGAAAAAATTAATTCATCGATTTAGTCAAAGTGATGGACCAGTCTGAACTTTTGAAGTTTACATCCCTTCTAAACTGCAAATATACCTATTTACTAATAAAGCTTAACTGCTGCAGCATTCGTTTCAAGGCAACAACAGCATTTGCTCTTGTGACAGGTAATGCAGGCTCGAACTTTCCATCCATCCCGCTTTCCATTATCCCGCGCTCGAGCATGTCCTTGATATCTTCTGCTGCCCATTTTGGTATTGATGTCGAATCCTTTAATGTATCGGTGTTGATCGCCTTTTTATCCGTATTTTCCAAATTCCCATTCTCTCTTACATATTTTATAGCTCTACCAATCATAACCGCCATCTCTTGGCGGGTAATGATTCCGTCAGGAGCAAATCTACCCTTGGGGTCTCCAGTAATCAAACCAGTTTGAGCGGCTACACTAACGGTACGGGCATACCATGCCTTTTGTTCCACGTCTATGAAACGTAAGGAACTGGTTTGTGGGATCGCTAAGCCGAGTGACCGTACTAATAAAGCAGCAAATTCTGCTCGAGTAACCTTCTTATCCGGATTAAATTCGGTGTCGGTAATGCCAAGAACAATCTTTTTGGATGCCATGATCTCGATATCGTTCTTCGCCCAATGTCCATCCATATCCTTGAAGGATTTGAAAGAACTCGCAACGGTATAAATGCTGTTATGCGGGGCCTTGATATCAAGAATCGTTTTTTCCCCTTCCTTGCGTACGAACGCAGGGACGAAACCAGAAGTCTTCGTTTCTGCATCATAGACAAGAGCTGTGATATGACTAGCGTCGTCCTTTGTATTCAAAGTAAACGATCGGGTAACATAGATTCCATTAAAATCGGTCATTTCCTTGGAGATCCCTTGCTTATCCAATGTGATCGCAAAGTTGATAGAATCTGTCAATGCTTTGAACCCCTCTACCACCAACTGTTTCCGGATTAAGTCACTTAAGGATGAGTCTATTTTCTCTATTACTAGTTTTATCCGAATAGAGTCTAGATTGACATCACTTCCCCATGCTTTTATCAGGTTGTCCCCGTTTAAGGCTTGTACCGGCAATTCATAGGTAATATCACTAGACTGAACCACAATAATCGCCTTTGAAGCTATTTTATTGGCTTGAATAAAAGTGCTTGCTGGCAATTCAACAGTCAGGCTATGGTCAAGCCCCCCAACTGGAATAATTATCTTCGGAACAACAGTCCCTCCATGTTCTTTCTCGTACAGATTCACGCCTTTCTGTGCATCCAGGAACGCTTGCTGTAATTTATCTGGATCGGGCTTGAAAAAGATCTCCGTATTCCCTTTTGAATCTACTCCTTTTGTCACAGATAAATCATTCGGGTCTAGCGTAACTGTAGGTTCGATAGTAGGCGTAGGTGTAACGACAACCATACCGCCTCCGCCGCCTCCGCCAGGGATGAATCCACCTCCACCGCCAGTAGAACCTCCACCTCCGTTAGAACCGCCGCCTGTCGTAATAGGACAAGCGTTTATCGTCACGTTTGCCGCTGCCGCAGCCACTGCCGGCTGCTCTGCTATTGATTGACTTCTTGCAATAGTCGGGGAGCTCTGCTTAAGCGAATATGTCACTATGGTTGTACCACCATTTTCGCGATAAGCAACTAGTAATTCGTCTGACTTATACCCCGGTAAAATATTAAAAGCTGTATAAGGCATAGCAATCTGCTTTTCAAGTGCAAAAGTTGCATAGTTATAGATTCTAAGCGTTTGTCCACTCAGCGTATAAAACTTCGTCAAATCATCGGAGAACACAATACTGTTAAATGCTTCAATGGTGCGTACATATATCATATCGTTTGCTTTAACAGGTGCACTTGTGAATATAGTACCCGCCCCGTTAAAGAGATACTTATTATCCGGTGATATTTGCAAGAATGTCGACATTGGATAATCCCCATGATAGGGGGAGTCGTATCCTCCGATGATCGATTTGGGGTCTGTGAATTGGCCCGAGCTATTCAAGTTATATGCACTAATGTCCCTCGGTGAACTATCAGTATCAATAGAATATATCCGATTTGGGCTGCTATATTGTAAATAAGATCTCTGACGGATAGTTACATTATCAATCAGAGATTTGGTTATAGAAGAGAAGGAAGTGAAATTCGTCCATTGGCCGGAACCCGATGAAACGTATATAATCCCGTTTGCATCTACGACGATATCAAATGGATCAATCGGAACGTTAAATTGATCCATCTTCTGTAGTGTCTCTTCGTTTAGGATCGCGATACTTCCTGTTTGGTCTTTCTTCCACCAGTCATAGCTGTGAGGTTGATCGACTAACGCCACATATAGCTTCCCTCCGGATACATAAACCCTTTCCGGTTGGCGATCAAGTGTAATGGTTTTCGTAGCACCCGTTTCAATATTCGCCGCGACGACCTCATAGCTATTTCCGAAAATCGCATAGATAACCGGTTTTGTCGGGTGCTTTATTATTTGCTTGGTGCTGTTATTAATCTGTACCCAGCCTGCTCCAGCTGATGGCTTGGAACTATTCGTTCTATTAATGACTTCCAGCTTACTGAAAGAAGGAATGATGTTCCCACTTAAATCGGTGACCTCACCAACATAGGGGGAGGGAACATAGGAGACATTGACCCTATCTGCCTGAGAAACTTCTTTACTCAATGTCAATAAAACCCTTCGACCAACAGAGGTTATACTATCTACCTGTACAACCGCATTGTTGACTTCAACTTTAAAAGTGGAGATAGATGCACCATATGCACCTTGAATATATTCATTAAAGGTTAACGCCAATTGCTTTCCCTTAATCCTCGCGGTGCTTATTACAGGCTGTACGGTATCATCCGTCAAGAAATAGCCCATCGTTGAATCCGGTCGAATTCCATAGCCGTTGGTACCTTTTAAGTTAGTTACCGTTAGTTTGTAACCATTTTGGGATACAAGAGCCGAAGTCGTTAGATAGACGATATTCGACTTCTGGCAATCCACCTCAACCTTCGTAATCTGTGGATTCGAGTAGCTGGAAATCAAGGATTCCAGCTTGTAATTGGCAGCATTCCCAAGTGTTGAAAAATCCATCGGATGATCAAATACGACCGCGACCACCGTACTCTGAAGGGATACAGCACCTAGAACCTTAGGACTTGAGGAATCCTTAACGGCTGTGACTATCCACTGTTGAGTTGTGCCGTTCTCTGCAGTAACCGTATACGTAACCGGTTGACTCAGATTAGCGGTTGCGCCGCTGGCAGGAGAAACGGTAGCACCTTTCGATAGCTCGATAGAGGGCTGAACGGACGTGACATCATCCGCAGCTTCAACGTAAAGTGTCACCTTATGCTGAATAGAATCAATGATAGCCGGGCCCGTCAGTACGTCGGCGTTAAAACCAACAATATCATTTAGGGACTCTGGGTCAGCTATCTTACCTTGAACCGTCCACGTTTGTGGCTGTCCATTCTGAGAAGTAATAGTGTACGTAACCGGCGATGCGAAATTCTGAGGAACACTCGTCCCAGGACTTATTGTCGCGCCGGGTGAAATCCCAATGTGAGGGATTAATTCATTTAATTTTGTTCCATACTTTACCTTAAAAGTAACCGTATGTGCCAAAACATTAATATCAGGCTTTCCTTCCATCCCTGAAACGCTTAAGGAGACGATATTATTCTCATTATTCGTATAAGGCAGCCCAACTGTAGCCCATGAGTCTTTGACAACCGCAATAATCGCATTCTTCTGCTCATCGGGAAGAACTAAATCACCTGCCGCTAATACAAAGGAATCCCTTGCCGCTTCAAATCCGGATGTAGGAGTTAGGTAGGAAGTCAAAGCACCATAAGTAATTTGTCCAAGCAACGCACGCCCTTGTCCCTGTAATGCAGGCAATGCATCGATACCCTTTGCAATTAAATAAGCAGCATGATTTGGAATTCCGCTATTCAAATGAACGCCGCCATTGTCATGTTCGGCATCCTCAGCAAGATTCACATAGCCTGACATCGAGGATGGCTGCGACGGCATTCCCCGATCGGGTCTCTCCAAATCGCGAAGCACGCCATTGCCGCCCGCAATTCCTGTATCTTCACCGATTGCCCAATCCTGCGAGTCGAATACAGCTGCCATAATGTCGGAGATGGATTCATTCAGCGCACCGGATTGGCCGGAATACTCAAGGTTGGCCGAGTACTCCGTTACCGCATGCGTCAATTCATGCGCAATTACGTCGTTCGCGCAAGTTAAACACTCAAACTGCTGTTTTCCGTCCCCGTAAACGATCTCATGCCCGTCCCAGAATGCGTTGTCGATCGCACCTGCATTTACGACAGAGATAATCGACATTCCCTTGCCATCCAAACTGTTCCGGTTATAACGCTCAGCATAGAAATCGTATACTTGGCCGGCGAAATAATGAGCATCGACAGCTTCAGAATCGGCAAAGGTTGTCGTCGAAGAGCCGATTGGGAAGAACGGATTCTCATCGTCGTAAGTTTCGATTACACCTGTTTCCGAGCCGTTCTCAATGCGATACATCGGCTTTGTTTTATCCGTTAGATAGAACATATCTTGATTTTTCGTGATATTGATAATCCTAGGGGTACCGTAATATCCACTGCCCGTACCAGTCGCACTTCCTGCCGAAGCAGCCTGCTCCATACGGCTAAATTTTTTGAGAACGGCCCCAGTATGGGCGTCAACAAATCCGATCCAACGGTCTAAAGTCGGTTGAATATACTCCAAATCTATGCGGTATGCGAGATAATAGTTTCCGTTGAAAGGGTAAACCATTAACTCTGTTTTGGGCTTTTCTAGTTCTCGAGATGCGAATTGTCCGCCAAGTGTAATTGAGTACCCGGCCTCCTTTTCGACATCCAGCTGAAATGTGCTCGCTGCTTGGGCAGCATCAATCGTTGGCTGAATATCAATTGAAATGCCATCAAGCTCTGTTGAAGAGTCATTCGTAATTGCGTACATCTGCATATTCGTACCTACGTGTGCAGTTATATACTTCCCGTATACGGGTAATCCTTGATATTGTTGCTGCAGTAAATAATGTTGTTTGCCCAGATCATCACTCGTTTTCTTTACAAGCTTGAGCTTGTTTTGTGTTGGAACAAGGCCATGAGCTTGGCGGTTTGAAGAAAAATAGTTAATAACATCCGAATCCGACTGTATCGGACCGGAAAGCTTCCCCTGCAGCATGCGTGGAGCTTCTACAGAATTCAGCAAATCTTCCGCTACTAATGTGTTATTAATTGAACTGCTTAAATTGTTGAATTCTGAAGCTGATACCGGTGCTACTAAACTGGATAACATAATTATTGTTGCCAAAATTAATGAAAAATACGACTTCAGACGTGTCGATGGCACCCTAGCTTCCCCCTTAAAATATAAAATAAATAATATATTGGAAAAAATTCCCCACCTCTCAATATAGTATATTCCCTTTCCTATGACAATGAATTTTCAATAGATTAATAATTAGCTGCTGATTATTTGTGGGTAAAACATAAAGACCAAAAAAATCCATCAAAACCACATTTTTTGTGGCTTTGATGGATTTGTAATGGAGAATGCGGGATTATGCTTAACCCACTTTTGGAACAGGCCTGCATGACTAAGCAACGGTTACTGATCAGGCATTCCTAAAGAAGCCCCTTCAACGTTACCCATTGATCCAATAATCGATAAACTGTTGTCTTTCCGTTTCGTCATCTTTAGATTTCTCCCACCACCATACGCCCGAACCAGCAACTTTTGCCCCTGCTGCAATGGCATCATTTACGGCAATAGAGTGGTTCATGGAGTTCTCATAGATGGGATGATAGATATCAATGTCATCCACTCCGACAGCGAGCGGTATTAATTCGCAATTCGTGGAGCTTAACGCATTGCTGATTCGAATTGTATTTTCTTTAATAGCCAACTGGTAGGAAGCCGCATCCGTAGTAAAAGGATTTGCCGGCCACGGGTCACCTGGCTCATCTGCACCTGTGTCATAATCCATCATGATGATCATATCCAGCAGCGCACCGTATTGCGACAATTCACTATCCGGCATATATTGCGGGAATGGGTTTCCACAGATGGAGAGATGCTTGCCAGGGCCGATGGCTGCCCGCACTTTGACAATTAAAGCTCGATAGTCATTGGCTGATGCACCCGATCTCAGCGGTTCAAAATCGATGTTGATGCCATCTAAGGCAAAAGTTTCGACAAAATACTTAGCTTTGGCCGCTATTTTGTCTTGCATGGTTGCTTTGTCAACGGCTGGAGTGTGTAAGACACCTTTTCTATCGGTCCAAGGTAAATTCTGTATATGCATAAAACTGTTCCCGCTTAAAGCACCGATTAATTTAATATCCGGGTTAGTCGCTCTCGACACGGTCACCCAATGTTGAAGCTCTGCGTATGCGGCGGGATCAAGCGTTCCGTCTATCGCCCCTCCGTCGATTGTATCCTCAAAGGTGGCCGTATTGGCAACTCGATCGAAAAATCCTACGTCTATCATTTGATATTTAATTTGATAAGAAGTCATTTTATTGACCGTCTGCTGAATAAAGAGATCTGTTCGAGGGAACATCACCCATTCAGGATTCAAGAACGTAACATTATTCGTCCGATAAGCAGGCGGCTGCGCCCATGCTTGAACTTCACTATAGTGATTATTCGGATTAAATTGCCCATTTTGTTTGGTGCCTCCATTGGAGTAGACCCTTAAATACCGTGCCTTAACGGTAGCGAATTGAATGGCTTTACCGCCGCTCGTTTCCGCATATTCCAAGTCCGTGCCTGTTCCCAAAGCCGCGGAATTATCCGTATCATTATTATAAACAGTCGTAGACGTGGTGAATGTGGAATCATTGGATAACTGAACGATAACGTCATGGTAGGTTCTACCGTCCCCGTAGTAATGCCAGAGGTTAACGGTATTGATATCGTAGCTTGTGCCAAAGTCAATTTGGATATAGTTCAACCCGGGTCCTGCGTCTGTTATTTGATCCAGATTATCTGTAATACCATCTGTAGCGTAGCCAGCACCATCTAAGGTAACATTTGAAGTTAGGCTTTTCTCGAAAGCTACATTTTTCGGTTTAACCGGTGATGATATGGGTACTACCGGAGTTGCGGGTCTTGTCGCAGACGTCCATGCTTCTACTTCAACATAATGGTTATACGCACTTAGACCTCCATTTTTTTTCGTACTGCCATTGGAGTAAATTCTTAAATATCTCGCATTAACCGCAGGAACGGCAATTGCTTTTCCTTCCTCGGATTCTGCGTATTCAGCGTCTGTGCCTGTACCTAAACCCGCAGAACCGTCTGCATCATTATTGAAAACCGTTGTGGACGCAGCAAACGTGGCATCATTAGATAGCTGAACAATGACATCGTGATAGGTTCTGCCATCACCAAAGTAATGCCAGAGGTAAATGGAATTGATCGTATGGCTTGCACCAAAATCAATTTGGATATATTTCAACCCGGATTCAGCCTCGGTTAATAGATCGGTGTTTTCTATTTTTCCGTCAGTCGCAAATGTACTGTCCATTAGAACGGCATTGGAAGTCAGTTCTTTCCCGACAGCTACGTTAACAGGAATTTGCGGTTTGGGCGGATTTGAAGGCGTCGATGGCGTTGAAATGATAGGTGACTCAGTCGATATTACTTTAGGGTTTGTCTCGAAAGTTGAGCCTTTACCCCCATCGTTTACGGTGGCTTTATCTACGACACCAAGGCCGAGTACCTTCACGATTGCATCAAGCACCAATGCTGTAATTTTTGCGTCTTTCCCCAAGTTGAGGGAGTTGTCTTTAGCATTCTTCTGGAAATGAAGATTATTTATCGAGCCTTTGGGCACTTCAATAGCGATGGATTGGGCAAATACGTCAACGTTTTCGAATGTTCCGAGTAACGTTACCTTTGAATTGGCTGGCAATTCTTTAGCTATTTCAATATTCGCAAAACCGCTTCCGGTGACATTAGATTCTTCTAGGGTTACCGAACAGAGAAGCGTAATTTGCTTAACCGATGTAGAGCCTTCCGCAACGATACGGACTACTCCGTCTTTTTTGTCCACAATGATCGTAAGTAACACGGAGTCCTTGATGTGAATGGAGTGATCGCCTCCGCCCTTAACGGTAGTCGTTCCGTTAACGGTGACATGGTTAAGGGTTGCATCACCGCTGCCAATTCCTTCAGACAAAATGAGGTTCCCTGTAACTGTTACGTTCTGCAGGGTAACTCCTGTGGCACTGATGACCACGTCCCCGTCGATGGTATCCATGCCGGAAACAGGACCGTAAGTACCCGCTTTGTCATATAACGTCGCACTTGAAGTCTCTTTTGCACGAAAAGCTCGGCTTAAGGATACAACGGCTTCCGCTCTAGTGATCATTCCCTCGGGGCGATAGGTGCCATCGCCATACCCTTTTATCAAGTCTTTGGCTGCGACGGCGGCTACTCCAGGTTTACTCCATGTCGCTATTTTCTCCGAATCCTTATAATTGTTTAGAATCTCAAGCTGAGCAGTCGTCGTTTCAAGCTTGAGCAGTTTGTATATGATTTGCGCCGCTTCTTGACGGCTGATTGTTTGGCTTGGACGAATAGTATTGTCCGTATACCCGCTTATATAGCCTGCCTTCAAGGCTTTGCCGATCTCAGCGTAATCCCAACTGGAGCTATCTACATCCTTAAAATTGAGTGTTGCCGCTTCAACAAATCCGAATGACCGATTTATCATCGTCATAAATTCAGCACGAGTCACTGATCTGTCCGGCTTGTAGCTACCATCCGGAAAGGCACTAATATAACCTTTGGAAATCCAATCCGTTAACTGCTGCTCAGCCCAATGGCCGCTAATATCCGTTGTTTTAGCACCAAATGCCGTTCCGTAGGAGAAAACCGTTGATAAAAGAATGATAAAACAGAGTGAGAAAGAAGTTGTTTTTTTCAATAGCATAAGCAAAACCTCCGTTTGGTTAACCTTTTATGTTGATAACGTTTTCAAATTAATTTAATTGTACACTGACCTTATTTATTATTTATAAAGGGGCTTTCCAATAGGCCTACAAAGACCTATAGGAAAGCCCCGCTGCTTTGATGAATAGACTAGTTACCTTTCATTTTCTTCACATTTCCCTGCCATTTTTCGGTCATGAAAGCTTGCAGCTTGCTATAACCCATAGCTTGTGCGTCTGATTCGGCTTTGTCCAGAATGGACAGCACATCCGCTTCGCTCTTGGCTACCAGCGCTTTTGCCCGTACCTCTTTGAAGAGATCGTCAAGCTGTTTCCAGACGATGCCTTCCTCGGAGTCCGGCTGCGGATCCAGATTAATAAATTCCGTGGCATCCGATTGCGTTTTCCACGTAATCTTAGTCTGCTGCTCCGTTGCCCAACTTCGTTTGTCTTCCGGCAGTGACATTTCAAATTTCGCTTTGGACGAATCGACATAGACAGTGTTTCCAGCCCATTGGAAATCAGTGATTGCGGCCATTAGCTTATCTCGGCCTTCGCTGTCAGACGTATATTTATCTGTGAATTTCGGAGCGCCATCCGCATCAAAACCATCCCAATACAATCCTGGAGGACCCCACATGCCCACGCTTTGTCCCTCAGGTCCAGTAAACCAATCCAGAAAAGCGAAAATCGCTTCAGGGTCTTTAGCAGCCTTAGTAATAACACTAACATTCCAGCCAAGCTGGTTAAACGTACCCGGCCATATTTTATTTTTGTCCAAACCAGACTTATGGATTGGCCAAATCATGAAATATCCCGCTTCAGGATCCGCCTTCTTCAAATTGGCATTCCCTGGATCACCATACTTAGTAGGACTGGCTCCGGCAAAGACAGCAACCCGGCCATTCAGCACCTTCTCTTTCACTTGATCGGCTGTTTGGTTCATAGCATCCTGTGTCATTAATTTCTCGCGGAACAGTTTATTGGAATATTGCATGGATTCGCGGAAAACCGGATCCGTGAAGATCGATGTTAAAGTGTTATCCTTAGGTACTCCACGAATGCCGAGGTATTTGACCGAATAATTCTCGCCGAAAGCAGAGAACAATACGTCCAAACCGTCCCCTTGTGCACCTAAGCCAACTTCAAACGGAACGACATTCTTATATTTCTCTTTCACCAATTTCAGGTAGTTGTAGAGATCATCGGTCGTTTCCAGAGCAGGTGAGCCCAGATCCTTGTAAATTTTCTTGTTGATGACATAACCGGCGTTTCCGTTTGGTCGGCTAGTATACCAGTTCGGGAATTGGTATAGCTTGCCGTCATCGGATCGGAGCATGTTAATGCCAGCATCCCCCAGCCATTTTTTTAAGTTAGGGTATTTATCTAGGTAATCGTCGAGCGGCACGAGCATATCGGCTTCACGGAGCTTCTCGACATCCGGACCACGTTCCATCCACATGACATCAGGCAGTTCATTGGACGCGATCATCATATTATATTTGGTTGCGGCATCACCACCGGATTGTACCGGGGTAATATTCACCTTCTTGTTCTCTTTAATCCATTTGGTTGCCAAATCGTCTCCCCATGGTGGCATTGTGTACCAGTCATAGTTGCCATAGAAGGAAAATTCCACAGGTTTGGATCCCAAAACAAACTGGCTTTCACTTGGCTTAGCAGTCTCTTCTGGTTGCGTGTTTGTAGTGTTTGTAGTGTTATTAGCGGTGTTCTTTGTTTTTTCTCCATTGTCCGATGAACATCCGGTCAACGCCGCAACGGCCGTCAGCATTACAATACCCGAAATCAATAACAGCTTCTTCATGCTCTAAATCCCCTCTCTCATATTCGAAATTACTTTTCTATGTTCATAAGCCCTAAGGCTTTAAACACCGCATTGTTAGCCTCGGCTATTCTTTCATGGAACCGATTAAGACGCCTTTGACAAAATACTTCTGCACGAATGGATACACCATGACGATCGGCAAGGTAGCAACCATCATCGTAGCCATCGACAGTGATTTGGAAGTTACACTTTTCATGCGGTCCGCGGCGCTTTGTGCGGCGGAATCGAGCTGCGCCATTTGTTCGGACATGATATTGGCGTTGAGAATTTGCTTGAGCATCGTTTGAATAGGAAGCAATTTTTCATTCGTAATGTAAATGCTGGGTGTAAACCAATCGTTCCAATGGTAAATGGCGGTGAAAAGCGACAAGGTGGCGATAACAGGTCCCGACAGCGGAAGAACAATCCGAAGGAAGGTACCCCAATTGCCGCAGCCGTCGATCTTGGCCGACTCATCTAGCCCTGGGGGCAAACCCATGAAGAAAGTTCGGAATATGATCATGTTCCACACACTGATGAGGCCTGGAATGACCATTACCCAAAACGAATTCGTCAATCCAACCGCTCTGATCAGCATATAAGAGGGAATCAATCCACCGCTGAAATATAAGGTAACGAGACCGATAATCATGTAAAGCTTGCGCCCCACCAGCTCGCGTTTAGTCATCCCATAAGCAAAAACTGCTGTACAAAGAATAGATGCGAACGTGCCTATTACCGTTCTTGTAATTGAGACAAGGAAGGCATGCGTAATCCGATGATCTTGAAAAACGATATCGTAGTTTTCCAGCGTAAAAGCGCGCGGCCAGAAAGTGACTCCACCTAGGGAAGTATCAAATCCGCTATTAAATGAAATGACAAATGAATTCCAAAAAGGATAAAAGGTGACGAACGCAAGCAATGTGAGAATCATATAAATCGACACGGACATAATTCGATCGCCTAAATTGTTTTTCATCGACAACCCCCGCTTCTTCGTTCTACCACAAGCTGTTTCCTGACCTGCGGGCAATAAGATTGGCCATAGTCAGCAAACCGATGCTGATAATCGCTTTATACAACCCGACAGCCGTCGCATAAGAAAATCTCGAGCTTTTGATCCCGACCCGAAACACATAGGTATCCAGAACATCAGAGACATCTCTTAAAGCCGGATTAGTAGCGAGCAGCAAGATATCTTCAAAACCAGCCGTAAGGAGATTGCCGACCGCCAATATCATGAAGATAATAATAACGGGCATAATCGCAGGAATGGTAATCAGAAATATTTGCTTTAACTTGCTGGCACCATCAATAGATGCCGCTTCATACATATCGGGGTTCACCCCTGCTATCGCTGCCAAATAGATGATCGAAGCAAATCCGATTTCTTTCCAGACATTCGAGCTGATCAAGATTCCCCAGAAATAGTCCGATGTCGAAAGCCAATTGATTGGCTCTCTGATTAGATGGAGCGCTTGAAGCAAAATGTTAACGCTTCCGTTATCAGTAGAAAGCATAGACATTGTGAATCCGGCGACAATAACCCATGACATGAAATGAGGTAAGTAACTTAGCGTTTGCACGATCCGCTTGAAGGCCACTTTCCGTACTTCATTGAGCATTAGGGCGAGAAGGATCGGCGCCGGAAAACCCACGACGAGTTTCAACAGGCTGATCACTATGGTATTACGCATGACGGTCCAAAAATCCGGCGAGTCAAAAAACATTCGAAAATGTTTGAACCCTACCCAGGGACTGTGCCAAAAACCTTTAAAAATGTTATAGTCCTGAAAAGCCATCAACGTCCCGTACATCGGGATATAGCTGAAGATAAAGATAAATAAGATCGCTGGAACAACCATCATCTGAATATCCCATTGCTTAATTAATCGCTTGATCAAATGTACTCCCCCCGTTGAAAGTAAGCGTTTTCCAAAATTCCACTCTGTTTTGATTTCTAGCTTTATTTTACCTAATATATTTTATTTTGTACAGTGTCCTTATTAATTTATTTGTAGCTAAATGTTTTCATTACACCCTCCGCATTGCACGTTTCATACAACATTCTCAGCTAACCGCTACCCCGGAGAATTTCCGAGCGAATGCCTTCATACTTTCGTCACCAGAAGAACAAATGAGGACGACGGAGCTCTCCTCCGGCAGCTCATCAGCATCATAAGGATTTCGCAGCACTAAGCACACATGAGGCTTCGAATTGGCGCACAACCGAGCAATCGACAGCTGGTTTTTGAATACATGGGCATTCCGCGTTACTTGGAGAATGGCATCGGCCTGCTTAATTTTTCTTTCCACCTCAAGATGTTCGGCTTCCGTGGGATTCATGGAAGTATACATGGTCTCCAATTGAATACCTCTGTCCTTCAAATAGGTTTCCAGCTTGAACTGTTTGTCGAAAGTCGTGTCCGCTTGAGTAAGCTGTTCCAACTCAGGCACAATTAAGATGTACTTTGGGTAATTTAAAGGAAGAAGCTGCGAAGGATCCCGCTGTACGACAATGGATGCTTCAGCGATTTGGGCTGCATGCGACTCCCATAAGGACCGGGGAATAACATTTGCTTCCGCTCGATATTGCTTCATCGTATTTTGTAATTTGAGGATGCGTTTGACGGATTGATCAATACGCTCTTCCGAAATCACACCCGATTGTACCGCGGTCAGGATGCCCAAGCATACTTTCTCTTGGAAGTCCCGCGTATGGCACATGATAATCTGATCGTTCCCAGCCAATACCGCGAGCACACCGATTTCTGCGGGATCGAAATTGTTCTTGATCGCCTGCATTTCGATATCGTCCGTGCAGATGACACCTTCGAATCCCAGCTTTTCTCTTAATAGATGAGTAATAAAAAAAGGGGAGAGGGAAGCCGGCAGCTCGAGCGATTCCGGAATATTCGGGAATACGATGTGAGCGGTCATAATCGCCCCGACCCCCGCTTCAATTGCGGCAAAGAAGGGTTGTAAGGCTTGCTCGTATAATTGCTCCAGAGTCAAATCGCAGGTGGGCAGCTCGACATGCGAATCGGCATCCACATCCCCATGACCCGGAAAATGCTTAGCGGTTGATACGATCCCGGACTCTCTCATCCCCCTGATGAAGGACACGCCGTACGCGGCTACTTGCTTGGGATCTTCGCCGAAAGAGCGTATACCGATGACGGGGTTCAGCGGATTCGAATTAACATCCAGCACCGGAGCCCAATCTAACATGAAGCCTAGTTCGTGCAGCTGGCTGCCAATTAATCTACCGCTCGCATAAGCGAGTTCAGGGTCGTTCGCCAGCCCAATCGCTCGATTGCCGGGAACATCCGGATAAAATTCCGTAAAATTCGCGAGGGAACCGCCCTCTTCATCGATTGCAATCACGAATGGTTCCTGTGCCTGATGATTCGTTTGGGCCCAATGGTTCAGATCGGCTATGATTTTCTTTAACTGAATTTCATTCTCGATATTATGCGGGAAAAGTCCGAGTCCACCGTAGTGGATACTGGCCAATGTCTCTTTGACTTCCTCGTTTACTTGTTTCGTGGGCATCCCGACTACGCACATCAGCCCCACCTTTTCTTCCAAGGATAGTGCCTTCATGTATATTCCCCTTCCAAATCATTAGGTGAAAGATATCAAAAATATTTAATTGGTACACTTTACAAATTAAATATACAACCAACTCGAAACACTGTCAAATAAAAAATTGGAGCTGTTCCCAAGATCATTACCGACCTTAGGAACAGCCCCAATTCTATTAAAAATAATCCTCGAATACTTTGTGCAGCATGAGTGTAGACGCCCCAATGATGAAGTTTCTCTCCTCAAATGTCGCGGGCACCACTCTGTTCTGTTCAAAGGGCAACGGAAACGGAAACGACGAAAGCCCCTTCTTCAATTGATTCATGAACTTGTTCGAATGACACATCCAGCCGTGCAGCACGATAAGCTCAGGACTGAGGAAGTTTATGAATACCGATAATGTATTCACGAGCAAGACGCATACTTGAGAGATCACTTCTTCCCCAAGCTCTTCCCCTGCTTCGTACCTCTCAAGCAATTCATCGAATGTCTGTGGAACATTGTCAGAATTATTTTGCCGCGCCTTTTCCTGAGACCTTGCCAAAACGGCAGGCTCCGTAAGCACCATGGCGATACATCCGTTCTGACCGCACTCTTCACACCGCTGACCATCAGGGTCAATCAGCATGTGTCCGATCTCACCCGCTAAGCCCTTGTACCCGGAATAGACTTTTCCATCAATAACCAACCCCAAACCAATGCCCGAATCCATGGATAAGAATAACAAATTATCCGTTCTAGTGTTACCTACGAAATACTCAGCAAAAGCGGCTGCCTTCAAATCGTTAACCACAACGACTGGATAATCGAACTCTCTTCGGAGCATTCTCTTGATTTCCAGGTCTTTGATTCTAAGAAACGTAGACTTGACGATGACCTCTCCCTGATCGTCGATAACCCCAGGAGTAGAGATGGCAATGCCTTTTACCTGCAAAGGGTCTTTGACAATTTTGGATGTCAGCAGGCGATTTATAGAGGCGATCATGAACTCCAGAACCTCTGCATTTCCTTTTACAACCGGCTCGGTAAATTCATAAACGATCTCATTTCTAAAGTTTAATAGAGCTCCTCGAAAATAATTGTTTCCGAGTGCAATGCCAATGATATATCCTTTGTCGCGGCTAATCTCTAATGCGATCGCTCTTCGGCCCGCACCCGGTGAAGATTTCTCACCAACTTCGTCGATTAGACCCTGTTGGATCAATTCATCGACCAAGGAGGACACAGTAGTTGCGCTCAATTTCGATTTCTGGGCTATTTCAGCTCGGGATAGGCTTCCTTCCCTAAGCAGCATGTGAAGAATAAGGGAACAATTAATTTTTTTCATTAGTTGTAAATTGCCTTTTTGAGCCACCATACTTTTCATTTTCCTCTCAAGATAAAAAATTATTCAGCCTTTCCATTACATCTGCAAAGATCATCATAATTAATCAGGACTCTTTAATAATATCCACAAACTCTCAAAAACTCAAGCTTGCCCAATCGCAGGTATTTGGACTTACCTGCAATTTTGGGGGTTGACAAAGAAAAGAAATATGAATTACTTTAATAATTAGTACAGTGTACTTATTTATTATAGCAATACATTGAATCCATTAAAAGGAGGAAATTTATGAAGAAAGTATCGTTTCGGCCCATCCTCATTGCGACAATAGCTGTCGTGCTCTGTTCTTCCGGTTTAATTGGGGCACAGAGGGCGAACGCAGCAGCCCAGAATGTTGCCGCGGGCAAAACGCCGACATCAAACGCTGCCCTGATCAATGCGTCTCTTGCTACCGATGGAGCCAGTAACAACAGCAATTCGTTTGCCGAAGCGGGAACGGGAAAGAAATACATCCAGATTGATTTCGGTGGAAACTACTATTTGAACAAAATTTTGCTCTGGCATTACTACGCGGACAGCCGGACGTACAAAGATGTCGTCGTTAAATTATCAGAAAGTGCAACGTTCAGCAGCGCCACCACAGTATTCAACAATGATGTCGACAATAGCTCTGGACAGGGCGCCGGTTCTGATGCTGAATACGCAGAGACCGCAGCCGGCAAAACCATTACGTTTAATCCGGTTAAGGCAAGATACCTCCGCATCTATTCTAATGGCAGCAACATCAACACCTACAACCATTACGTAGAAGCTCAGGCATGGACCATTGACAACTCCTATCGTGCGAACAATGTCACCTTTACCAACCCGGAATGGGTGATGACGCCCCAAACGGATGCGTTCATCCAAGATGTAGTCAACAAAATGAACGCCTACAAAATCAAATATCAAATGATCGACGTCGGCTTTTTTGACAGGGATTCCGAAACCGGTCAATACGATGATATAAATGGTCAGCCCATCGACGGAACGATGAGTTGGTATGCCTATGACGAACTCGAAAACTGGGTGAACAAATCTAGGCAGTACGCCCCCGACATGAAACTGATCGGAGTCGTTAACGGAAATAAGTCGCTGCATGTTCAAGGCTTGCCGTATACGGATAAAAACAATGTCCTGCATACACCTGCGGTTTCCAAAGCCACCATGCAAGATAATATCGCGGCGCATTGCGCATTCCTTGTCAATTATTACGGTCTTGACGGAATCAACTTGGACTTTGAACCTGTTAGCGCAGGTGCGGCCAGTACCGATTATAGACAATTAATTCAAAAGGTAAGAACAGCCATAGGTCCTAATAAGCATCTTTCGATCGATGGCAATCCTTTCGCTGCCTATATGCCGGACAATGAAATTGCCCAATTCGGTGCAATGCTGGATATGATCGTGATGATGGACTATGATACGGCAGATTTAAACGTTCCTGCCTATCCTGCAAACCCCTCTTCCACGAATGCAACAAACTATAAACTCGCAATTAAAGAGAACACCAAGCGGATCAGCAGCGCACTACCTGCTTCCTGTGCTTTCATACCGCTGGGCCCTGGTGATTACGGCTTTACAGACGTTCACAAGTCTTACGAGAACGCGCAAAACCATTCTGTTGCCGTCAATGATGCGATTATGGAAGGCGCAAGAGTCGCAGGGTCTGGCGTATGGTGGTTTAGTGCTTCCATGAATAATGCTACCGAAACACAACAATTTAATGACTTTTGGATTAATGGAACCCCATAACTCAAGATAGATTTCAGAGGAGGCACTTCAATTGAATTATCAGCCTAGCAATCAGCGATACGATAACATGAAGTACAATAGATGCGGCAAAAGCGGACTGAAGCTTCCAGCCATTTCACTTGGCCTGTGGCATAATTTCGGAGACGGCTATGTTTTTAACAACAGTCGGGAAATGGTCCGCCGCGCTTTTGATCTGGGGATCACCCACTTCGACGTAGCCAACAACTACGGCTGGCCAGGGGGATCTTCAGAAGAAACCCTCGGTAAAATATTAAAGCTGGACTTCGCTTCTCATCGTGATGAAACGATCATCTCTACAAAAGCAGGATGGGACATGTGGCCAGGGCCTTATGGGGATGAGGGCTCCAAAAAATACTTGGTGGCAAGCCTCGATCAAAGCTTAAAACGCCTAGGACTTGATTACGTCGATATTTACTATCATCATAGACCGGATCCTAACACGCCGATCGAAGAAACGATGGGTGCGCTCGATTTGCTTGTTCGTCAAGGAAAAGCCTTATACGTGGGCATCTCTTCTTATGACGAAGCAGAATCCAAGGCAGCGATAGACGCATTAAATAAACTTGGAACGCCTTGTTTAATTCATCAGCCTTCTTACTCCATGCTTGATCGGACGGTTGAAGACGGGTTGCTTGACTTACTTGCGGATGAGGGAGTCGGAAGCATTGCGTTCTTCCCACTGGCGCAAGGACTCCTCACGAACAAGTACCTGTCTGGGATCCCTGCCGATTCAAGAGCTGGAAGCGGCATCAGATTCCTTAAGCCTGAGCATATCACGGCGGACATCTTGAATAAGACGCAGCAATTGAACGATATTGCTGCATCAAGAGAGCAATCCTTGGCTCAAATGGCTATCGCTTGGGTTCTGCGCGGCAACCGCGTTACCTCTGCGCTGGTTGGCGCAAGCAGGGTAAGCCAGATTGAAGAGAACGTGGCAGCACTGAATAATCTGGACTTTACTTCAAGCGAATTGGCAGCTATTGATCAAATCTTAAAAGCCAATTAATAAAATCACTACTTAGATCTCCCTTCTCCAGGGAGGTTTTTTATTGCTTATATATGAAGAAAACTTTGCCGATAACGAGAGAAAGGGTAAGAAAAAAGCGTAAACCGCTACCCTATGGTGAGCGATTTACACTTAACTTTTATTAAACTTCCTTATTTAAGAATTGCTTCAGTACCGTGATTACGAGTTCATGATCTTCTTCTTGCGAGAGCCCGGCTACCGTGATGGTTCCAATAAACCCTGCATTCTCGACAACAATTGGAAAAGCGCCTCCGTTGGCCGCATACTCCATAGGATCCAACAATGCAAATTCTTGCATCGTCATGTTCAATAATTTCATCCGCGTCCCTATTAAATAGGAGCTTTGGGAAAATTGATTGACCACCCGATTCTTTCTTCGAATCCAACTGTCGGCATCTTTTGTAGAATTCGGCAAAGTCGCACGGAATAGCTGCAGATCACCTCTAGATATGTCGATTGTGACAGGCAGATTTTGCTGTAATGCCACCTCGACGAGTTTTGCACCCACTTGCAATGCTGTCTCATTCGTAAAACTGTCAAATTTTAGGATGGCTTCTTCTCTTTTTAGCTGCTCCAATAACGCTTTTGTATCTTCCATAAAACCCCTCTTTCTAGTGATAATATTTAATACGTACACTGTACAAAATATTACCAATTCATACGGCTTTCGTCAATTATTATCTTTCATCCCTCCTATCTTCATTTTTAATTCCTATTTATTGCTGTACCAACATCAGTGGATATTTCTTCTAAAATCTTTCTTTGTCGCTTTAAGTGGCTTTTCGTTAAGTGCAAATAATACCTGGGTGATATTTTGAATGGTTTGATTAATAATGCCTGATGTATATAATATCCATTCGTTCTATTGCACTTCGGTAGTGGAAATTATTAAGGGTCTTCGAGCGGTTGTATGAAAGCTATTTCCGAGAGATAGATATAATTAAAATAACCATTCAATGTCCAGGCTTCCGGATAAAATCTTAATGGATCCGTTCAGAAGTTCATTTACGACTTCTTCAAGCTTAGCTATGCTTCTAATTGGGAAAAGAGACAATATCTTCACTAACCGACAGATCCCCTATAGCAGGTGAGATACTTTCAAAAATGGTATGTCTATTGTATTAAACAATTACATTGCGACCAATGAATTTTAGAAGGAATTGTATCCATATACGAAGAATTTATTAAAATAGTAAAATAATATGTAAATTAGGAGCAAAAAAGTGAAAAAGAAACGATTAATTCTAGTGGTTTGTTTAATGCTTTTCATTTTTCCCATTTCAACCTATGCTAATGATTCTAACGCCGTGAGTACCGCTTCCGACAAACCTGCTCCTGCTATTGAAGTATTTATCGATCATGCCAAGGTATTTTTTAATGTACAGCCGATTATGGATGGTGGGACAACACTTGTTGAATTCAGACCTGTTTTTGAAAAGCTGGGCTTGCGGGTCAAGTGGGATTCAGCGACTCAAACGGTTTATGGGACAAAGGATAAACTCAAGATTTCCTTATTGATTGGTAGCAAGATCGCAACGATCAATGGTGAAGATAAGACTTTATTACAGGCACCTCGAATGATTAACGGGCATACGTTCATTCCTTTACGTTTTATAGGAGAAGCCACTGAAAAGCAGGTGGTTTGGGATGTGAACGCGCGTCAGATTCAAATTTCATCGACTATTTTCTCAGATATCTTTGATGTGCTTAAAGTCGCAGACGGAACAAAGCTCAGGTACGAAGGAGATTTAATGGACGGGAAGAAGAATGGGGCTGGGAAGCTATTTTACCTCAATAAGCTCTGGTATGATGGGCAGTTTATAAACGACACTTTGGACGGTCAAGGCAAGCTCTATGATAATTCCGGAAGCCTCCTTAGATATGAAGGGCAATTTAAGAATAGTAAGATGGATGGGCAAGGCATTCGTTATACAAATGAGGGCACAAGGCTTTATGAGGGACAATGGAGCGTGGGGCATTATGACGGATTTGGTATCTTATACAATGGATCAGTGAAAGTCTATGACGGTCATTTTCTTCAAGACCAGTATGATGGTGAAGGCAAGCTATATAACGTTTCCGGTACCTTAAAGTATGAAGGAAACTTTAAATCCGGTGTGCCAAACGGTACTGGAATCTTACATTTCTCCGATAGCAGCCGGTATGAAGGAGATATTAAGAATGGCAAAATGGAGGGTGTTGGAGTTTACTACACCTCGGCTAATGTCATAGAAATGAAAGGGCAGTTTATTGATAATCAATATTTAATGGATATCAACAATCCCGTACCTGAACCCGTATTGGGACATGGTTTAGAAAATGGAAAGAATATAGAGCTGAATTACACCGATGGCTATTCCTATTTGAAGACATGGGCTTTGGATCCTGTACTCAGTCATAAAATTGCCTATGGCTTTGATCCAAATATTCAGAGCATTGATTATTACCCGGATGGTTATCCAGAAATTGATAAACCAGATAAAGCTCGGTATCTATTATTAACCCTATACAGATATCCGAAGTCCGGCTACAAGCTAAGCTCTCTTGGTCAGATTAAACTATTAGAAAATAAGGAATGGTTAATCACTTACACATTGGCAACAAACCCTATACCTAAGGATGAGGCTCACAAAGCAAAGTACGAGGAATTCGAGCTAGCCTTATCCTACATGAAACAGGTCATCGCAAGCGTTAAGCAAATTGATTAACGTTAGCAGTCACAACCGGAATGAACAAAGAGGTTTACGAGAAGATCACAGTTTAAAGTGCTAACTAAAGAGCCTGAGTACCTATAACAAGGTGCTTCCAGGCCCTTTATTTGTTTGTTCAGGACCTTGATGAATAAAGCTGCAGCCGAGGCCGATTAATCCAATATAAAACCGCTGGTCAAATTGGCTACTGTACCCGTCATCGCACCGGCTTGTTCCGAAGCCATGAAAACCGCCGTGTCAGCTACATTGGCAAGCGTGGGAAGCCGCTTCAGCAGTGTACCTGCTGCTGCACCCGCCATCAGCTCCTCGTTTGTGACGCCATTAAGCTCAGCGACGGAGCGGAAGACGTTCCGAGTGTGGGAGCCCATCGCCTCCGCTTCGGGTATCATATGGGATCTGAGGCAGATGACGCGGATACCGTTTGGTGCAAGCTCTCCTGCCAAATGGCGAGAGAACGCTTCAACCCCCGCGCATGCAACGCTGTGTCCCATGTACCCCGGTCCCGGCATTTGCGAGACTGGCGTCGAAAGTGTGAGAATGACGCCCGAGCTTTTCCTTGCCATGTGTCTGGCTGCTGCCTTCGCCGTAATGAAATTGGTTTGAGTGTAGACGGTAATAGGGAGCGCGTAATCCTCGAGGGACAATTCCGAAATTGGTGTTCCCTGAACATGATAAATGCCTATAGCGTTCAGAGCGATGTCAATGCTACCCGCCTTTGCAACAACGGCATCGGCATGCTCCTCTACCGCTCGCTCGTCAAGAGCATCGACTTGGGCAATTTCGGCCACGCCTCCCGCGGCTGAGATTTCACTTGCGATAGCATCAAGTTTAGTAAGCGTGCGACCTGCCAGGAATACTTTTGCCCCTTCGCGTGCGAAAGCACGAGCAACTGCACCGCCAATTGCTCCTCCGACGAGATTATGAAACGACGTGAACGGTGAAGTATGTGAATACAAAGCTGCTTACATCGGATCTCTTAACAACCTAAAGAGGGCAGCGACAAACCTGCCCATCGGCAACCTGCCACAGCCCCCAAACCCATATCCGACTCGGCGGACAGGATGCTTGCTACTTTTATTCTTCAGCCAAAGCGGGTGGTTTCGCCAGGATCTCGGACTCGTACAATTGATATGCGTTTTCTATCCCCATAATGACATTCTTTATCTTCATGTAGCCTCTAGTATAGGTCTCCGAGTCCCTGATTTCTTCCCACATAAAGTGGTAAGGCCGCAGATCTTCCGTCTCGCACATGACAAAATCCGTATAGGTCTCGCCGGGTAGCGCCTCTGCATCGAAAAAACGAACCTTTACATCCTTGTCGTATTTAAGGGTAATGTGCCTTAACTCCATAGCTTTCTCTTGGCGAACCTCCCGTGATAGGGCTAGCCAGGAAGGGTAAAATTCCAGCAAAACGATCATCATATACTTCAACTAATCCACTCCTCATCCCTACAAAATGATTTGTTGCCCGCCTGTGCTTCCAAAGAGGAAAGGCCGTCTTGTTATAGCCCATGCTTCATGATCCGATATGCCACCCGTTAGCCTCATCTTATTTCTCCCCCATCGCTGAAACTTATATTAGCTTAGAAGGAGAGGTTTCTCATTAACATAGGTTAATTTCTGGTTTGATTGACGATTCGGCTCAAGGAGACGGGGCTAATTCCTAAATAGGAGGCAATGTGATATTGGGGGATTCGCTGTTCTAATCCAGGATACCTTGTTCTAAAGGCTTGAAGCCGCTCTGCTGCACTTAAATAAAGCAGTTGGCGTTCCCGTTCTTCTTTCTTCAAATAAAGTTGTTCCACACTTTTACGGACAAACCTTTCCCAATTATGGCTTCGATCCATCAGCTCTTGCAACAAAGCGTACGATATTTCGATGACTACCGAATCCTCTAATGCCTGCAGGGAGAAGTAGGAGGGTTCCCCGCTAATCATTGCGCCGTAGGAAGTAACAAAATCATTAGCTAGCGAGAAGCTTTTAATAAATTCTTTTCCGTCAGCAAGCGTGTAAAATAATCGAAACAACCCTTCTGTGCAAAAGTAAGCGTACTGTACCCGCTCCTCGGCTCTCACCAGGTACGTGCCCTGATTAATTAGCTTTAGTTGCGTTCGCTCAATAAAAAGATCCCACTCCGCATTAGTAACTGACGACGCATGCAGCATCCTTTTTATGGACTCATATTCCTCTTTATACGCTCTCATGAAATCACTCCAATCGCGGTCCACGGTCCGATTCGTGATTACTTACTGCCATACAGCCCAAAGATGGCTACAAATCCCGCCTCCCGGCAAACTGTCTCAGCCCTCAAATCCGCGTACGACGCTGCCTCTCGCCTCTTGCTCCTCACTCATCGCAGCTCACTTTCAGAAGCTAGATTACAATATGTTCCATGATATAAACTTTCACTTGGTCGGTACATTGTCGGATGTACTTATTGTCATCGAATAACTTACTCAACATAACCCCGCCTTCGATTAGAGCGATTACCACACTGCATGCTTCTTCCATATCGATATCGCTGCGAAATTCATTTCGAGTGATACCATCCTCCATAATTTTCACCAGAGCCGTCATCATTTCTTTCATTGCAAGCTGAGCCCTTTGCTTTAAAAGCGGGTGACCATCATCGTTCACTGCGGTATTAAGAATGGGGCATCCGCCCTCACATTCATCCTGTTCAACCAGCCTTATATAAACTTCACAGATCGCCAGCATTTTATCTGTTGGAGTAGACCTCTTTGCCAGCTCCTCAGCCAGCAGATTTTTTACTTGTGTAAACGTATAATCAAATGCAGCAATTGCAATTTCGTCCTTACTTTCAAAATGATTATAGATACCGCCCTTGCGAATATTGCTCCTTTCGATAATCTCGGACAGCGAAGTACCTGTGTACCCTTTTTTATTAAATAAACCAGCGGACTGCCGTATAATATGCTCTTTCGTGACTTGTCCTTTACGCATATCCAACCCTCATTTCAAAAAGTACCAATTGGTCTTAAAATAGCACACTCTCTTGTTAAGTTCAACTCCTAAGAAAACGCATCATAACATCCACTTTGAAAAATAAGCTTGATCAAAAAATAGATATGTGCTAATTTAAAACAGACCGGTCGGTACTTTAAATGGAGGAGATGTACTTGTATGGCAATTTCAATTCAACACATTCGCAATGCTACATCAGTGGTAACTATGAATGGCAAAAAAATACTTGTCGATCCTATGTTAAGTGACGTAGGCGATCTTCCCCCGGTTCCTTTCACTCGGACATTTCGTAGAAATCCGCTAACCCCTCTGCCTGTTCCGCTGCAATTCTTTGCGGACATGGATGCAATACTCTTGACACATCGGCATTTTGATCACTTGGATAAAAAGGCTATCTCCGTTCTGAACAAGAACATACCTGTATTTTGCCAACCTGAAGATCAAGCTTTCTTACAAGCCGCCGATTTCTTCAAGGTACAAGCGATTCATGATTCATTTGAATGGTGTGGAATTCAGCTGAAAAGGATTAAAGGGCAGCATGCCCAAGGTTTAGCCGCCAAACTGCTAGGCCCGGTATCCGGATTCATTATGGGCACTCCAGCAGACGGCTCGATTTACATTGTCGGAGACTGCATTTATACACCTGCTATTGAAAAAGTATTCCGAGAGTCAAAGCCGGATATTGCGATCTTGAATACGCCGCGCGCGCAGATGCTATTAGGGACGATTATCACAATGACAGCCGAAGATATCGTTCGTGTTGCGCAATTATCGCCAGCCACGAAGATCATTGCCGTTCATATGGATGCGATTAGCCATTGTACTTTCAAGCGTCAGCAGCTCAGAGCATTTCTGAAGGATCGAAGCTTGGAGCATGCTGCTATTGTTCCTGATGATGGAGAGGTTATTTCGTTCTAGCTCAAGGTTCGAACAAAAAAGCCTCTACCCCACCGAATGAAAAGTGGACTTAGAGGCAAGCATGATCTATGGTATCAATACGATTTTCCCAGTACTCCTTCTGCTTTCCAGAAGTCGGTGCGCCTCGGCACCATCCTTCAGCGCGAAGAGCTTTAGCTCTTCCATGAAAAGTGTACCTTGACGGATTGCTTCAAACAAAGCTGCGGACCGCTCAACTCGGTTTCCATGTGTCGTAACATGATTCCAAAGATCACCTCCTGTTAATGTTTTGGATGTATCCATCAGCATGCGCGGATCAATGTACGGGGGGTCCCCGCCAGCCATCCCGTAGAAAACGACGGTCCCTTTCGTCTTTGTGGCCGCGAAGCTATCCATTAACGTAGCTCCAACGGAATCGTAAGCGGCATCGACTCCCATACTTCCCCGGGTCCAACGAAGGACGTCATTTACCCAATCTCCGTCATAAAGGAATACCTCGTCCGCTCCTGCTTTCAAGGCTACTTCCCGCTTTGCCGAAGAGGAGGTGACTCCCACCACGCGTGCTCCTTTACTTTTGCAGAGCTGCGTCAAGAGTTGTCCTACACCTCCCGCAGCAGCATGAACAAGAATATCATCGCCAGGCTTTATCACGTAACTGTCGTTCACCAGGTAATGAGCTGTCATCCCTTGCAGCAAAATACCTGCCGCTTGCTCGAAAGCAATATCCGCCGGTAATGGAATAACACGGTCCGTCGGTACGACAACCAACTCTGCGTTGGCAAAGGGGACATCGGCAAAAGTGACGCGATCTCCGATTTGAATATGACTAACATCGGCTGCTACCTGCTCGACGACCCCGGCCCCCTCATAACCTAAAATAAAGGGCGGTCGTCCGGCTAAATGATAGTTCCCTCGTCTCCTATATATATCGGCAAAATTCAAGCCAATCGCTCTCATTTTCACACGTACACTTCCCGGTTCTAGCCGTGGTTCCGGGATGTCCACGTACCGCAGCACTTCCGGCCCTCCGAATTGTTCAAATAGTAATGCTTTCATCCTGTATCCTCCAGCTCACTAAACTTTCCAGCCCCAAAATTGTAGCATATTCATGGAACTGTTCCTAATCGAAACGAGAACTTCTGTATGGATTGGCTATTTTACACAAGCTATGTCTCATTTAGGGGCAGTGCTATCGCGTCAAAATAAATAGAGAACGCAACTATTCTGGAAATACCAGATGTCGCGTTCTTTTTCATTTCACCGATATTTGATTAATGACCAATAAGACAGGATTTCAAGCTAGCTTATGTTACAGTTCTTGTGTCAACAGTTGGACAGCTTCCTT
The DNA here is from genome assembly GCF_003945345.1 of Paenibacillus baekrokdamisoli. Classification (GTDB taxonomy): domain Bacteria; phylum Bacillota; class Bacilli; order Paenibacillales; family Paenibacillaceae; genus Paenibacillus_Z; species Paenibacillus_Z baekrokdamisoli. The sequence continues at coordinate 5,167,414 of NZ_AP019308.1, forward strand.
CAATTGCACATCAATATCATGAGGCGTGTAGCCTAACCAAGTATCCATGTTAATAGCGTATACATGGTTGTTCTTGACGGCGGTAAGGTTCTTCCATATGGAGATTTTCTTGATATCGTCGAAACGGTTACTCGTTTCCTTTCCCTCAAGTAAGGTTACGAACACGTAATCCGCGTCGTAATTTGGGAGCACCTCTAGGGAAATCGGAAGTGCCCATAAATTCGGATCCTTGTCGATTTCCTCCTCTTCTGCAATGCAATAAGCATCAACACAAAAATGCCACCACCGTTGAGAGCATTCTCACTGGTAGCGGCATTTGTTTGATTAACTTCAGACAGGTTAAAGTGTCAAATCAGAAGATCCTCTGTGCAGATAATACGTTTGCAAATTGTGCTGTAATCAATTGAGGCCTTGTAATAGCTGAGCCTACAACAACAAAATGCGCACCGTTTTCTCGCGCTTGTCGTGCTTCCTCCGGCGTGCTAATACCGCCTTCTGCTACAATCGGAACGGTTAGAGTCTCAGATAGCCGATATACGAGTTCAAGGTTTGGGAGCTTAGTTACGCTGTACGGGGTATAACCAGACAACGTGGTAGAGATGTAATCCGCTCCGAACCTAGCAGCATCAATTCCCTCTTCATAGGTGGAAATATCTGCCATAATCGGAATGCCACACTTTTTCAGTTCCGCAATTGTCTCTTCCAATGTACGTCCGTCTGGACGCGGACGACTCGTAGCATCCAATGCAACGATAGCTGCGCCTGCCTCATACATGGCAATCGCATCTTCCACTGTAGGTGTTATGTAAATGTCAAAGCCATCATAGTCCTTCTTCCAAAGACCAATGATCGGCAAATTTATTTCGCTGCTAATTGCGCGAACATCCTCCGGGCTATTTGACCGAATACCCACTGCACCACCTTCCTGTGCAGCCCTTGCCATAGCAACCATATGTTGTGAACCGTGAAGCGGCTCATGCGATAATGCCTGACAGGAAACGACCAATCCATGCTTAAGATTATTAATAGTCATTATTTCACTGTCCCTTTCTTCTATATATACGGAATGAGTATACAGCTAATTCTTTATATTTAAACAGGAATTTCTTCCTTCTTTTGCATATCCGAAATCTTTACAGCAAGCCCCTCATGTAGTCTCGAATGCTCGGCAGCAAATGCCATCAGGTGGCTTTGCAGTGATGCGGTTGCAGACGTTAAGCCATGGGATGGATTGCTGTCAAACTGGCGAACATCACGCAGGAACGAGCTCACCATGCGTTCATCACCGCCTCCGTGACCGTCTCCTTCGACATTGCAGCGAACCTCAAGCTGTTCTCCAGTAACATAGCGGTATAACGTAAAGGCTCCCTTATCCATATCTCCAATGATTTCACCCTGCGTTCCCATAATTTGAACCCGGCGTGTACCGCTTTGTGTCAGCCCTGACATGATGAACGATGCGTTCGCTCCATTCGCGAATGCCATATTAACCACCTGATGGTCAACGACATTGTTATCGCAGCGATATACACAACGTCCAAACGGCCCTTCTTTAAGAGCCTTTAAGATACCCTCTTGCGACAAATCATTCGTCATATAACGCGCCCAAGGGTGATGCGGAGGCTGTATATACATTTTCATTGCCGAGAAAGCACATTCCTTCTCGACCGCGCAGCCATCGATGCAGCGTTCCGCCGAGCCTTCCGGGGCATTCTCCGCCCTGAAATGTAGCAAAGAGCCGTATGAGCTTACGTTTGTACACGGCTGTTTCATCAGCCATGAGATGATGTCCAGATCATGACAGGATTTGGCCAGAATCATCGGACTCGTCTCCTCTGAATTGCGCCAATTCCCGCGTACATAACTATGCGTCATATGGGGATAGCCGACGTTCTCGGTTAATTGAATCGTTCCCACGGTTCCGAGCTCGCCATCCTCTATATATTTTTTGATTCCCGACCAGAAAGGAGAATAACGAAGAACATGCGTGACTACAAGAAGCCGCTGAAATCGATGTGAGGCCTGCTCCAACTGGATGCATTCCTCCAAAGAAGGAGACATCGGCTTCTCAAGCATGACGTGATAACCCAGCTCCATCGCTTTCATCGCCGGTATATAATGCATCCGATCCAGTGTACAGATGATCATCACATCTGCAATACGGCCTTGACCAAATACTTCTTCCCAAGAATCGTAAACCTGCGCCGGGTCGATTTGATGAATCTCTGCAAATCGTTTTCTCCGCTCATCGTCTGGTTCAGCTACTGCAATAATTTTTAATTCATTCGGAAATTTCTCTGCGTAGGGTCCATAAATGTATCTCCCCCTGCTTCCAGCGCCCAGTAATACGGCCGTTAATTTTCTCAAGACTTTTCCTCCTCTTGTACCTTCTCTACTTCAATTGTAAAGGAACAGCTCGGGAGGAAAAAGAGATCGTTGTTTACTATTCATATACATTTATTGACCTTGCATTTGCGACTGGCAGCGTGCCATACGGAAATCCTGCGGCGTCATTTCGTTCTGCTTCTTGAAAAAGCGAATAAAAGCAAGCGCTGAGTTATACCCTAGCCCAGCAGCGATTTCATTCACTTTCATCGAAGTGTTCAGCAGCATGTCTTTTGCAATTAGATTCTTGTAGTCGTTCACATATTTCGATAATGAGACGCCCGTAATTCGCTTATAGAGTCTGGACAAATAGGATGGATTCAAGCTCACGTAATCTGCCAGAGCTGTTAAGGAAATATCGGTAGATACATGCTCCTCAATATAGCGATGTACTTTGTTAACAACCTCTGTCGGCAATTGTGTACCTCGCAGTGTATTCCATTCAAAAAAGCAGTCGGCCATTTGCCAATAATATTGAATCAGCTCCGGCCATGAAGTCGAATCCCCATATCGATATAACTTATCCAAATCCAACTGTGTATTTATATAATCCCGAATGTCCCGGTTTTTGTGAATATAGAACAGAAACACCGCCGAAAGGGAATGATACAATTCAATCTTCCGCTCATTAGGGGTTCCCGGATCATTCCAAATAGCCGTGAGCTCGACATAGAGTTTGTTAAATTGATCCCTATGATTATTCTCGAGAAAGCTCATGAGCAATTGAACCCGGGCATGATAAAAGCTATCGAGATAGTTTCCGGCTTTATCTCTCATCTCTTTTTTCTGAATGTCCTTATCGGTCATAATAACCTCATTAAATATTCCATGCCCTTGTACCAAACCGTATTTGATGGAATGAAACCGATCCGATAGGTTATTCCATAGGGCCGCCTCACTTCCGAGAAGGAAAGAAACTGAAAGCCCGAGCAATTTCTTGCATGTTCCTTGAATGTTTTCCAGAATACCGCTCGTATAACGATGGGCTCTAATCCAATCCAAGCTGCTGGAATCAGCGGACAATTCATCAGTGGCTTTCGGTTGAATCATCCATACGATCTTTGTCAGCTCGAATACAACGGAATAGCTTCTTACCTGCGTTGACAAATACTCGTCGCAAATATTTTGCAGCGCGTAGGTCAACAACGCTTTATCCGTCGTGGTGAACATCTCTTTCCAGGTATCTATCCTGCCAATAAGTAAATAAACCGGCATTGCAGCATCAAGTGGAATATCGATTTCTTTGAAGGCCTGCCTTAACTGGCTCTCCATTGCCTGCTTGCCTTGGAAGAGTTCCCACATATACTCTTTTTGCAACGAGGGCAATGCCAATCTCATTTTGGATTGAGCTCTCGCAATCATCTGTACTTGATCCTGTTCTTCTTCAATTTTCTCCATGGCTCGTTCCACAGACTGAATAATTTTCTCGTCGCTTTCGACCTTCAGAATATAATCAAAACCACCGTGAGTAAGGGCGTTCTTTGCATATTGGAAATCATTATAGCCTGTTAGAAAAATAACTTTGCAGGCAGGCCACTGTGACTTGATTTCCTGCAGCAGCTCGATCCCTTCAATTCCAGGCATCTTAATATCGGAAACCACGATATCAATGCGATGAAGAGACAACACCTCCAAAGCTTCTTCTCCTGAATAAGCTTTCATCACTTCGAGCTGCAAATATTCAGTCTGCTCGAATAGCTCAAGAAGACCGTCAACGATGACGGGTAGGTCATCGACAATAAGCAGTCTGTACATGTTGATTCCCCCCTCTAGCTCACACTCAGTTTGATTCTGACCTGCAATCCGCCTAATTCAGATCGTGACACCGTAATGCCATATTCCTCTCCGTAGCGCAGTTGAATTCTGCGATGCACATTCATAAGTCCTGTCGTTTCCTCAATCCGATTCGTTGAATGGCGCAGCTTCTTCCGAAGAAGCTCAATTTCTTCATCCGTAATGCTCTCTCCGTTATCTTCAACATACATGGAGAATACATTCTCCTCTTGCTTACTATGAACCCATAGCTCGCCAGGTTTAAGCATATTGCCTAACGCATGCTTATACGCATTCTCGATAATCGGCTGCAGAATCAACCTTGGAACGTGAGTAGCGGGAACATCTCCTTCAAACAAAACTTCTATTCGTTCCCCGTAACAGATCGATTGCATCTCTACATAAGTGCGAGAATGCTCCACCTCGAGCTCAAAGAGAATGTCATCCTCATCGTTACGAGTAATGAACTGAAAGTATTGTCCAATATATAAACAAAATTGATAAGCCTTCTCCTTCTGACTCTCAGATTTAATCAATCGGCACAGTACAAAAAAACAATTATATAAAAAATGAGGATTAATCTGCGATTGCAGTCGTTTCAGCTCCGAGCGCTGATTCCGAATTTGCTGCTCGTAATTTTCCTCGATTAATGTTTTCAAGGATCGCACAGTATCATTAAAGGCTTGGTATAAATAACCGAACTCATCAGCTCCGCGGTCGATCACTATCGGTTCGAGCCTGTTCTGCTGAACACGACGGAAGGAATGTACCAGCTTCATCAAAGGTCGATAAATAAATCGCAATAAAAAATAAGTAAAGAACAGCACGATACAAACAGCAAGTGCACAAGCCCACCAGAATAAGGCTCGATACATCTGCAATGAACCCAAAACCATCTCTTCAGGTATACAAGTGATCGAATAGGAATTCCAAAGACTAGAAAATTTATATACGGAAAGAAACCGCTTACCATTAAAAATAATGGTTTCGTAACCTTCATCAGACTTCGATTCCCGCTTTTCTAATGCAAAAGCTTTCATTTGTTCCAACAAAGCTGGTTCCATACCACTTTCAATGTCCCAACCACGTTCCAAATTAATCAAAGCGCTCTGTCCACCACGCGTACCGCCAATTTGTGTTAATGTTTCTTTGATCTTAGTCGTGGATAACTCCACCCCTACAATATATAAAGGATTTTTGGCTGTATTACTTGGATATTGCATCGTAATAAACAAGCGATCTTTCCAGTAAATGAACGGTTCTTCATACAACTTCTCATTATGCTGCATCGATGAATATTCAAGTTCATTCAAGTTGGTTTCATAATTATTGCTTAGAATCGTACGCTCGATTAATGGAATATAGGCCTTTGCTTCCTTAATAAATGGACTTGAATCTTTCATGAGCTCCAGCCGTCGCTGGATATCCAATATTTTGCGTGACCGCTCATAGGAGCTCATATCCGTACCTGTTATTGCAATTTCCATCATATCTTTATCCATCACATAGTTTGGTAAATAACGGCTTATCCGATCTGCTTCCTTGTCCAGCGAGTCCATATAGAACCGTGTCGTATTCAGAACCGACTCTGAGATTTCGCTGCGAACATTGTCCGAGCCTTTCTCATTAATCATCCATGTAACTGCCATCAGCGGCAACAAGGCCGCCAGAAAGGCAGCCATTATTTTCTTGAATATAGAGGAATCATGTAAAAAGAATAAGCTCTTCATCGTTTGTTCTCCTGTATTAATTAATAGAGCACTCCGATACTATCCCTTCACACTTCCCATTACTATTCCTTTTATAAAAAATCTCTGTAAGAATGGATAGACAATAAGAATCGGAAATGCCGCAACGAAAATTTGCGCCGCTCGGCTTGTGCGATCCGACAGCTTGAGCATCAATTCGGCATTCTCCGCTTTAATAAAGCGGAAATCCATCTTGATAATCACAGTCTGCAGAAACGTTTGCAGCGGATAATTCTCAGTATGATTCATATACAGCATACCGTCAAACCAACTATTCCAATGTCCCACCATCGTTAGGAGTCCCGTCGTTGCCAAGGCTGGCAGGGATAGTGGTACATATATTCTCCATAATGTAGTAAAATGACCTGCGCCGTCCATACGGGAGGCTTCTTCGAGTTCTTTAGGCAAATTACGATAGAAGTTAAGCAGTAGGATGACATTGAACACTGGAATCGCTGTTGGTAATATTAAAGCCCATAGAGTGTCTATCATTCCAAGTGATTTCACAGTCAGATAGGAAGGGATAAGACCTCCGCTGAACAAAATCGTAAATACGAATAGCCAAGCATAAAAGGTTCTCAACCGAAATTGACGAGGATCTTTGGATAGTGGATATGCCGTTATAATCATCAACAACATACTAAGAGATGTTCCTAGAACAACACGTTGGATCGATACCCAGAATGCACGTAAATACTCCGGTTTTCCAAATACGTTATCATAAGCAGCAGTTGTAAAATCAATTGGCCACAGGGCAACTTTACCGGCTGCTGCCGAAGCTCCTGAGCTGAATGAAATCGCCAAAATATGAATAATAGGCATTAGGCATAAGAAGGATACAAGCGCCAGACAAGTAAAGTTGCACACTACAAATATTCTTCTACCTAATGATCTGTTTCTAGTCACGGTATGTCTCCCTTCTGAATTACGAACGCATCATTAGAAAATGCGGTAATTCGCTGCACGATAGGCTAAGATATAAGAAAGAGAAATGAATATAAAAGATACGATAGATTTCAATAAACCTACAGCCGTAGCGAAACCGAATTGAGCCTGCTGCACACCCATACGATAGACAAAGGTGTCTATAATATCCGCTCTTTCATAGACCGGCGGGCTATACAAGTTAAAGATTTGTTCAAATCCAGCATTGAGTACATTCCCAATATTAAGCGTAAACATAAGCACGATGATCGGCATCATTCCAGGTAGCGTTACATGAAAGGTCTGTTTGATTCGTCCTGCGCCGTCAATTTCTGCTGCCTCGTAAAGCGATGGGTTGATGCCAGTTAGCGCAGCCAGATAGACAATCGTACCAAATCCAAACTCCTTCCACACATCCGATACGACCATCACATACGGAAACCAATCATTGCTTCCCAAGAAAAAAATAGGCTTTATACCGATTAAACCAAGCAACTGATTGAAAATACCAGAGGATGGAGACAATACATCAACTAAAATCCCGCTTAGCAGAACCCATGATAGAAAGTGTGGCAAGTAAACGAGCGTCTGGAACGTCCGTTTTATCCATTCTTTCCGCAGCTCATTAAGTAATATCGCAATCGTGATAGGTACAATCGTTCCAGCAATAATTTTCATCACAGCAATATAAACGGTATTGAAGAAAATGCGCCCGATATCCGGATAATCGATCATTAATTGAAAGTTCTTCAAACCAATCAAGGGTGAGCCGAACATGCCTTTATTCGGTATATATTTCTGAAAAGCCATGATGATGCCTGCCATCGGGACATAGCAAAAAATCAAAACCAACAGTATTCCCGGAAGAAGCATCAGGTGAAGAGGCCACTCCCTCTTCCACATCCGTGTGAGTACATTCATGCCATACACCTCTTTTGTTTAACTAAAGAATGGATCCAAAGTGGTTAATAAAAAGAGGGATTGTTACACCCAATCCCTCGATCTATCCGCTTTGCGATTATTTATGATCAGCGAACAACTCATTCACCTCTTTAGTAATTTCATCTCCACCAAGCTTTTTCCATTCTTCTACGAATTTATCGAACTCATCAACGGATACTTGATTCATCATAATTTTGAAGAAGACTTCATCCCGCTTCTTGAGCAAAATTTCCTGTCTGTCCACCATTGTCGGTGTTGGTGCACCATAAAATTTATTTTGTAGATATTGTTTGTTCTTCTGGATTGGCGGAACAAGTGAATAGACACCTTTGGGACCTGATATCAGATATTCCCACCACATGCTAGTATCCCCGTCAACATATTTCATCGCACGCTCATACCGTGTTCTTTGATCCTTCGTCTGCAGTATACTTTGATCTTTGTTTTCAATCGCTTTTGGCAGTATTTCACCGTTGTTGTCCAATTGTTTACCTACACGAAGTGGACTAAGCAGCCAGTAATTATTGCCTTTCTCTACTAGACCTTTACCGAACTCATATACTTTTTGTTCATTTGTTGGATGATTATCTACAGCAATCCATTGGTTCAGCAATTTAATAACGCCTTCCGGATGTTTCGCTTTCTTAGAGATGACATAATATTGATCAACACCGAGTCCAATTTGCGATAATGCTGGATCGCTATCTACTGTTGGAATCGGGAATGCTCCCCACTCCTGTACAACTTTTCCATCCTTGACTGCACCTTTAACGAGCTGAGCTGGTGTCCAAGATGCACCATATACCATACCAATACTGTTGTCATAAATCAGTTCTGCCTCTTTTTCTACATCTTTAACAGCGAATTCAGGATCAAGCAATCCCTTTTTGAACATATCCTGAAGTGCACCAAGTGCTACCTTCACTTGCGGCTGAATATCACTATTGACCAAACCGCCTTTGCCATCATCAATCCAAATATTTCCATATGCATGGTATCCATTGAGGAAAGCTTGTAATCCTGTAACCCCTGTTCCAGAGTTAAATGGATCCTTGCTCACTGCAAGTCCGTACGATTTGCTCGTACCGCCAGGATTCTTGGTTTTAAAAGCTTCAGCAATCGTCATAACATCTGCCATCGTCTTCGGTTCTGGCAAATTCAACTTCTTCAGCCAGTCCGTACGTACATATAGGAACTGATAGCTGTACGGATTATAAGAGCTAGGAATACCCATGAGCTTATTGTCGAACATCGCAGTCTTCATCTGCATGCCGCCATCCATCATCAAGAACTTCTTCGTTTCATCTGTCGCATTCTCGTCATACACTTTCGTCAGATCCATGATCATACCCGCTTCGGTCAGCTCTTTCAATTGTGTCGCATTAACCAAGAGGAAATCTGGAAGATCATCAGATGCAATTGTGATTTTTACTTTTTCATTGAATTGACTGGTATCCGCTATCCACTTATTCGTAATCTTAACGCCAATATCTTTCTCATATGCATCATAAATGGCGTTTTTTGCAAAGCTCTCACCTTCATCAAACTTCAAATATTGATCACTTGGTGAAACTGTCGAAACTTCAATTACTTCATTTCCTTGATTAGATGCCTTATCTGGCTGCTTGACTGGATCCTTCGTGTTAATACTTGTTTGATTACCCGTGTTATTCCCACATGCGGTAATAGCCAAACAAAGAATCAATGCACCGATCGTAAGTACCCTTCTTTTCATCTTCATACTACCCCTCCACATTGTCTTAATATAATAGCTGCTTTGATGAAGCTTCCCTTCATAGTTCTAGTATAGGAAGGAGAGCGATCTTCATCCATATACTAGTCTTTACTTTCGTATACACCTCTTGACTACACGAGTGCCAGCTTGAACAGATTTAGATTGTAACCCCCGAGCCAGTGTTGAGAATACATACAGAATAATGGAAATATGTGTTACCTGTAGATTCGATAAATCAGATCAGCAAAAGCATAAAGAACCCGCTTCCCTATTATCTTAGGAGGCGGGTTCTTTAAAATAACGTTTTCGAAGGTAACTCTTATTAGAGGAACCATTTCTACAATGGCACATACATTTCGTATTGCTCAAGGGGCTGTTTTTCGAAGCCTAATTTTCTGAAAAAGCCTTCAAGAGAGGCATTGTTTGACAGGCAGACGGTCACTTTCTCAACCTTTTGTTTATGTGCTGCTTTATGGAGCAAAGAGCTTCCGAGCCCTTGGTTACGATACTTGGGATCAACCCATAGGAAGTTAACTTTACCCTGTGGGCTCATGGCGATCAGGGAGACTTGCCGATGATTGGCGTCATACGCACATAGAAAAGCTTCCTGTGTACTGGCAGCATAATAAGGCGTATCACTTTGCCAATTGATATGACAGTCGGGAAAAGCATTCCGAAAGGTTTCTAGTGTGTCAAATGTGATTTCTTCCATAGTATAAGGAAGGGTAGGAGAAACAGGTGGTATGGACGACACCATACAAGTGTAGTATTTCAGAGTATATACGGATTGGTAGCCATGCCTTTCGTAGAATTTAACAGCCCTATCATTATCCTTTATGACTTCGAGGAAAAGTTGTTTGCACTGAGCCGTCAATGCTATATTTTTATGCATTTCAACCAACTTATAGCTAATGCCTTGACCACGATAAGCAGGGGCCACACAAAGAGTGCCGCAGCGCATTGTCTTTAATCTGTCGAATTGCCGGATACCTCCGAGAATCAAACCAATTGGACAATCTTGATCCAATGCGATAAAGGAATGATCCAGTGTATTACCCTCAGGGCCAAAAAAACGCGCTACGAAAGTGTCCTGGTCCATCTTTAAGGGAACGAGATAATCCGAAAAGCCCAGCGTAAAAGCTTCAAAAATTTGGGTCATGGTTACGTTAGTGCATATTCTATAAGTGATCATCTTTGGTAAGCTCCTTATACCTTAGATAGCCTTTATCTTTGGGTGATCGGTGTGTCCGGCGAAAAATGTAGGGTTGTATGGCATAACATGCGGCCGCTTCTCATACATCTATAGTGAACAACCAAGAATCAGCATACCTCTGTCAGACAGTTGCACCAGAAAAGGTAGGGAAACCCCATTAAGGAGGCTGTTTCTAAATGAAGGTGCTTAACATTATCAGTCTGATTCTGATCATCCTCGGTGGCTTGAATTGGCTATCCGTGGGCTTATTCAAGTACGACGTCGTCAGTGAAATCTTTGGGGGAACGGAAGAAGTCGGATCGCGGATCGTGTATATCGTCGTCGGTGTCGCCGCGCTGTACGCTCTCGCACTTTTCTCGAAAGTAGCCAGCGAAGACTAAAGAAAAAACAACAGTAGCCACGGGACACGTCTGCCGGACGTGTCCCGCGGTTTTGTGTTGCGTCGCGTCTTGGTTGCTTCTCGTATCCTGTCCAGTCGATACTATGGTCGTCAAGCTACGAAAGATCAAATTAAACTAAACATCGATGACTTTAAAGGGTCTCACTATCAAGCATGACATCACCATTGGGGTTCAAATACCACTTGCCGTCGGAAGTTTTGACTAAAGACAAGAGAATGTAACTTCGAAAATGAAGTTCCTCACCATTCTCCTTATCTCTAATCGTAAGAACTACATAAACGGTCGCTTTATTCGGCTCATAAGAAACGATTGTAGATTTATCCGTTTCGTATTCAATATCTTGTTTGAGAAATCTGTACTTAAGAAGGAGCAGCAGCTCCTCCCTGCTCGAAATGCCAAGACCAAGCGGTGCATCAGGATTTAGCATCGCCACCAGCGCTTCGGCATTTTCCTCATTCTTTGCTTTTATGCTAGCCTCCAACAGGGCAACGATGGCTGACTTATCTACCTCGGGCACACTCGCTTCCTTTTGCGAAAGAGATTTGAAATCGAGATATTCGGTTACAGATTGGATGTCGCGAATTACCCAATGGTCTCCATCTTCGCGATCCATTTTAATTATTTCATGCTCGATACGGTCCAGCAGTTCGTCCCCGCTTTTCCGAATTGTCACGTCCGCGGATACTGTTACGTACGTTCCCCAAGATTGCAATTCAAAGCCCGTTATCGACGAAGCGCCGCCGGTCGTTTGGAAGTGCGTTGTAATGATCGATTGGATGGTTCTTAGATCCGCTTTCTTCGGCTTTCCCCACGGGGCCTCATACACTTTGACGATCTTCGTGTCCGAATAAAAGTCCGCACCTAAATAACTAGTTGCGTGAAACAATTGGTTCATGACTAGCGTATTGGCTCCGGAAACGATGATCATTGGTGCCTCCAGATCGTACACGAATCGCTTTCCGTCTACGTACGTCGCTCCCGTCTTCAGATCAATCATAAATGAGGCGTCTTCCGAATCGGCGTTGATCACCTTTTTGACGGCGTCGTACTTGACTTTAAAACCCAACGCCTGGACGACGCTACGAAACTCGATGTACACTCTCCCCCCTCGTATGACAGGAGCGGCGGTCGGCCGAATTTCTTTGTCCTGAACGAAGACCCGTATCGGCTTCACGACTGGCTTCGTCGCTGCGGATACCGAAGTCAAAGACATTAGCATTATTGCAATAACCAACGGCAGGATTAAAGCACTTTTAACTTTCAAAATTTTCATCCTCCCTCTTATCACTCCAAGAATAAAATGACATTCCCTATTAGCATTCGATTACCAACATCAATTTTCCTTCAAAATTTTCCTTTTACGTCTCGGACGTTCCTTTTGACGAAGGATACCGCTTTGTAATATGGCCATAGCTTTAGGCAGTTGTTTGCAACATGTGACTATTATTTTGTAGTCAATATTAATTGTTCCGCTTTCCAGTGCAATTCCCATACATTGCATGTTTGATTGGCCAATATAATACAGGTTGCATCTATCTCCGGGTAGTAAGCAAACATTGCCGCCACACCCGCATTTGAACCCTCTTTGGACATTCGAATAAGGTTACCCTCATTATTATAGATAAAATGAAAACCATAGCCATTTATGATTTTCCCCCATTCAAATTTCTGTTCTATTTTAGAATGAGGTTTCATAATTTCCTTTGTCATCTCTCTCGATAAAAGCTTTCCATCTACCAGTGCCCGCATAAATATATCAAGGTCACCAACAGTAGTATAGGCACCTCCATCAGAAGTGCCAATCGGAGGAAATGAATAAATATTCTTACGCCATACAACTTCATTGTTCTCGTTAGTAATGGCGGCATATCCTTCAGCTACAGGAGCATCACCATCATCTTTTGAGGTAAATGACGTGTTCTGCATACCGCAAGTGTTAAATATGTTTTGAACGACATAATTTCGATAGTTTTCATGGGTTACTTCTTCGATTACAAGTCCAAGCAGCACAAATGCGCAGTTATTATAGCTGACGTTAGTTCCCGCCTTGAATTTTGGTTCCTTATACGCAAATTGCGGAATAAAATCGGCACAATTTCTTATTGAATAATTGGGCTTGCTTATAAACAAATCTTCGTAGCTCTCTCCCTCTTCTTCATCCGCATCATCTGCAATACCGGATGTATGAGTGAGTAAATGAGCTATAGTAACGTCAGTGGGTATTTTGGTGTCAGCTAGGTCTATGATATCCCTAATCCGGTCATCTAGTTTTATCTTTTCCTTATCCACAAGCTGTAAAATCGCTACTGCTGTAAACAACTTCGTGACAGACGCTGTATCAAACATAGTATTAATATGATTAGACACTTTGAATCCCTTATGGGCCAAGCCATACGCACGAGCAAATATGATTTTATCGCTTTTTTTAACAAGTCCTGCACCGAAAAAATTATGTTCCTCATAGTATTGATCAAATAATGAAACCAGGTCTTTATCCATCTCTCGTCCCCCCTTAATCATACAGCTCCTTTATTTTACCATTTATGCACAACTTGTTTGGTTAAAAAATTACTATAACTATACTGACTTTGACTGCTTTCTTCCGGTTCTTGTTTACATCCTGTTTGCAGGAAAGCCCAAAGAGGGCTGTGACAGGTCACCGCTCAGCAACCTGTCACAGCCCCTAAACCCGCGTGGGACGCGATCTCTCGCTTATGCTCCTCTCCCGTCGCAATCGGATTGTCCGCATAAGAAATCCAATGCCCCAGCTGTCGCTTGCGGAGTTTCCTTATACCGCTCCTGCGCCGATCAACACATGAGCAAGATCCGTCATATTATTCGAGTTCGCTAAATATAGAAGACGATCCTTCTGTGCCTGAGTAAGTGGATCAAGGTTAGCTTTAAGGTCTACGACTAAGGTTTTAAGCTTTTCCATTTGCTCGGGACTAGGACTCCATGTTGTTATTAAATAGGCAGATATAATTAACTTCTGCCTAGCAGTTGGATCAGGCGCACTAGGTGCATGATAAAATGAAATATTGCTTTCCGTTTGATCTAGGTACACCATTTTCACAGTCTCACCATCTGGATCTGCACCATGAGAAAGCATCCAATCTAGCCAATCGGAACCCGTTCTAAAATCAGAATACGTATAGTACGCATCTGCATTATCCGCCATGAGGCCTCTCTCATACAGTAACTCCGCCAGTTCAAATGATGGTTCAGAATTATATTTGTACATCGCTTTTTTCTTTGTTGGATCGTATACATACGTTGTCAATTGTAAATACGCGAGTCCAACATAAGAGTACCCGAACATCGTTGCTGGCAAGCTCTTTACATCTACTTTGCCTTTATCCAGCATTAGCTTTACGATATCAATTCGTCGAAGGTTAATCGCCCGTTCAAAGTAGTTAAACGGCTGAAGGACATTTGTAACCCTCTCAATCGCAGCACTAGCCCACTCTGTACCTTTTTGATTATACATGACGTTGTCCAGTGCCCACTCCGGGTTAATTCTCTTATTCTTTAGCAGCTGTTGGAAATTAGATAGGTCATCTGTTTGCAAAGCTTTTTCCATCTCGAGGCCATAATCAACAATTGATAAAGTTGCTATTTTCCCATCCCAGATTGACTGAATATTTGAATCTAAGAGCCCTATTGTTTTTGCAGAGATGTACCTACTACCATTTATAATCGTTGGCTTGTGAGGTAATGTTACCTGCGTATCACCAATCTTTGCTTTTAATGATTCGAAGGTTAACACAGAGGTTGTCGTATATTTCTTTACTGTAATTATCTGCATATCCTTACTAAAAGTTACGCTAAACCCAAGAGACCAAAGCAAGTTTAACGGTACGAATACACTTCCATTGACTACTACTGGAGGCGTAACCGTCTGTACCTTTTGACCATTAAGTATTAGTAAGATCGATGTTTGAGGTGATTTCGTTGAGGCTGCACTCACAGGAGTTGTTGCAATAAATAAAAATAACATACTTGTAAAAATAATTAGCCCTTTGCGAAACATGTAATAGACCTCTCCCTTATACCATAGTGTATTAACATTCCTTATTTTTCTATATTTATCTTATCATATATTGTAAAAAATTTCCGTTACTTAAGATACTGTTCACTACGGTTTTCCTTAATCGCCTCTTAGTTAATCTATAGTTTTTTTAAGCAAAATATCTTCCGAGTGCATGTTTTACCCCCCTTTCAAATACAGACGATAAAAAATAATAATTCCGTGCAAGCATGTGAATATTATTCGTGCAAAATATCAATTCTTCTTTGACATCCCCTGCTTTCCCGGGTTCTTGTTTTCAAAATTTTGAACGAAAAGCCCAAAAAGGGCTGCAACAGGTCACTTACTGGTCACTTAGTCTGAAGCTATGAGCACTTACCGACCATCGTCAAATAGGCGTATGACGATGACTTCAAATTCGACCATGTCGTATGAACTCTAATGCTGTTCGGAGCCGGCGGTTATTAATTCGAAGTTACCGCATAATACTGCGCTTGCGCGTACCAAAGCTCGTGGTACTTACCACCTGCTTTGGAAACAAGCTCTTCATGGCTGCCTCTTTGAATCAGTTTACCTTCGTGGAAGACGGCGATATCATCGCAGAAGCGGCAGCTTGATAAGCGGTGCGAGATATAGATTGCCGTTTTGTTGCCAACGATTTCGTTAAATTTGGAATAAATTTCATACTCGGCAATCGGGTCGAGTGCGGCAGTCGGCTCATCAAGAATGATAAACGGCGCTTCTTTGTAAAGCGCACGAGCCAGTGCAATTTTCTGTGCTTCACCACCGGAGATTTCAACGCCATTTTCGTCAAAATCCTTGTATAGGCAGGTTTCCGTTCCATCAGGCATCTCGTTGTATCGTTCGCCGAAGCCCGCTTCTGCCAGGAATGCTTCAACCTTTGCCTTGTCGTAATCGACTTTGGCTGCAACATTCTGCCCTAAGCTGAATGAAAACAGCTTGAAGTCTTGGAAAACAACCGAGAAGATGGACATATACTCGTCATAGTTATACTTCTTAATGTTAATGCCGTTGAGCAGAATTTCGCCTTCAGTCGGGTCGTACAGGCGGCAAAGAAGCTTGATTAAGGTCGTTTTCCCACTTCCGTTCATACCAACCACAGCGAGTCGCTCGCCAATTTTAAGCTTTAACGATACATCACGGAGCGTATAATTTTCCGACGACGGATATTTGAACGACACTTTTCGAAACTCGATTTCGTAATCGTTGTCACCGTCATGACAGAGCGCCCGCTTTTCGACGGGGAGCGTACCCTGGTACATTTGTGAGGGGATGTCGAGAAAATCAAAAAAGACCTTCATACTTTCATTATTCGCACGCATCATGGCAAGCTGATTCATAAAGCTTGTAAAAGCGCCGGTGAACTCATTTATACTTCCCACATACCTGATAATAGAGCCGATACCGAACAATCCCGCCAATGCTTTTAATCCGACAAAGAGATAGATAAGAGTAGTGATTATGACTGTAGAAGTCGTTGTAATACCCGAATACTTCATCTGATTGTTAGACAGCTTGCTAAGTGTAACGTTAGCGCCACCGAACAAAGCCATAGATTCACTTTCAATTAATCCCTTCTGATTATAAATCCGAATATCCTTTCCTGCGTGATAGGAAGAGAGATAGCTGTTAATATAGTATCCGAATATCCGGTTGAACGGGATGACCTCATTCATTATACGATGCATCTTTTTGGTGACGGTTGCATTCGCATACATACTGATAATAACATTCGCAAGAATACATACTCCTAAAATAAGCGAAAAGATCGGCGATGCCACAAAGCTATATATGCCCGACAATTCATTGCCACCGCTCAGCGTAAATAATGAAAAGGTTAGTGCCACCGAAAAAATAATAACAAACAGGCATTTGATAAGCTCTTGGAACGAAGTAACCAGCAGCCAGATTCCTCCGTTGCTCATATTGCGGATATCTTTAATCTTTTCTCTCAAACGGTGTGTTTCCGGATTTTCGATACTTGTATAATCCATATCGATAATTTTTTGACTCAATACCATTTCATATTTGTGGTTAAGCTCCTCCTTCAAGATCTGAATGAATCTATTCATCAATCTGATAAGCAGAGCAACTATTAAATTTAATGATATCGTAATCCCAGCGTACTCCATTAAAAGCTGAAAGGTTTCTCCGTCGTTTATTCCATCAATAATAAGTGCAGACATATAGATATTTATAAAGGGGGTGATCGCTTCAAAAATCCCGCGAATAACAAGATGAGTAAGCAGCCACGGACGAATTCTATGAATTTCTTTCAACCCTTTGAAGATATAGAATATATCATCTCTCAAGCGTTTCATACTTCCACAACCTCCTTATAATAGTGACTTTGGAGATTGAACATATCGGCGTATTTGCCTCCAAGTTTCATAAGTTCGTCATGGCAGCCTTCCTCGATAATTTCACCATGCTCAAGGAAGAGAATCTTGTCGCAAAAGCGAGTGCTTGATAATCGATGTGAGATAAATACCGAGGTTGCGCCCGATGTCAATTCGTTGTATTTCAAATACATTTCATTTTCTGCAATCGGATCAAGTGCGGCGGTAGGCTCATCCAGAATGATGATATTGCCTCCTTTATACAAGGCCCTTGCTAGCGCAAGCTTTTGTTTTTCCCCACCGGATAAATCAGTTGCATGTTCATGAATGCTTTTTAGAAGTAATGTGTTTTCCTTCTCAGGCAGCATTTGCACCTTTTCATAAAGCCCCGAAAGCTTTAACACCTGCTTAAGTCGTTCTCTGTCTATATGCTTCTCCTCGCAAAGAGCAATATTTTTCGCAATAGAAATCGGCATTAGACTGATATCCTGAAAAACAACGGATAACAGCTTATAATATTCGTCACGGTTATACTCCGCTATGGTTACATTTCCTACCCTAATCTCCCCATCGGTCGGACGATATAGTCCGCAAAGTAGCTTAACAAGCGTCGTTTTACCAGCACCGTTGATCCCGACCAGCGCGATCTTTTCACCTTGCTTTACCGTAAAGTTCAAGTGCTTCAAGGTGGTATTTTCACTATTGGGATAGCTAAAGGAAACATGATCAAATACAATCTCTGGTGAGTTTAATGGTAATTCCGCCCCTTTTCCTCGATTGAAATGATCGGGTAAATCTAGAAATTCACGCAAATCGCAAAATCCGAGGCTTGTAGCTTGCAGCTCATTGTAGGATTCAATTAAACCGAGGAGCCAATTGGAGTATTGTGAAATAAGCGCAAAGTATAACACGAATTCCGCTGCCGTAATCCCGTTCTGAGTAGTTTGGTAGATTAAAAATCCGTATGCCGCACCATCTCTGATAAATGTCATGACTGCTGAAAAAAAATCGATAGCAAAGCCGCGTTTCTCGGTCTTCTTGCTCCACACCATTCGATCCGCTAGTAACCCTGCGAATACATTCTTAAACCAGCCGGACATACCGTATAGACGCATATCCTTCGCAACCTCAAAATCGCCAGCTTTATTACTAATGTATCCGAGCTTCCGATCAATCGGCACCCAATGATCTTTATTCTTATGCACCCAGTAATTGTTTGCCTTATTAACATAATAATTGGCTATGGTCATTCCGCAGAGCAACAGTACAATCCACGGGCTAAGTGTGAAAATCAAAGCCGAGTAAGTGACAAGACCAATAGAATTGGAGCAGATATTGACGAATTGACTGAAAATTTGCTGTGTTCCGCCGCCGTTATTGGTAAGCGTATTTATTGCTTTTTGCATTTTTGTTTGCCCGTCAGGGCTTTCGATGTTGTCATAGTCTGTATCCATTATTTTATGATTGCTCAAATTTAAGTATAAAAAACGGTTACCGTAAGCTCTCCATTCGATCTTTGTGCTGACAAAGTTATTCAGCAAGTGAAGTGACAATATCGCAGCAGAAATACACAATACATAAGTAATCAAGGTTCCCGCAGACGAACCATTCGACACAAGCTCCACAACATATTTGGATAAATAGGTTGCAAGCAGCGGCAACAGCACGACAATAGGGATACGGATTAAGGTCGCAAAAAACAGTGTTTTGTCCATCTGCCACGATTTTTGGAGCAAAAATATAATATTACTGGGCAAAGAATATAAGGGCTTTACCTTTTCCTTATTCTTATTCTTATTCTTCATTCAACGCACCTCCTTGCCGTTAGGATAGCATGTCATGAGAAATGACTATGAATTATTGCACGAGTGGTCAACATACGAGCACGAATGGTTAAAGCGGAAGCATAACCTCCGTTGCGAACACGCCTTCTTCGTTCTGGCGGTTAACATAACCGTTATATTTATCCGTGATCCGATCCACCCGCATCAGCCCGAAGCCGTGAGTGGCGCTGTCTTTGGTCGAGAGGAATGTTTTACCGCTCTTGATCACTTCTCCACCGACGGAATTTGAGACAGAAATATATAATTGTTCTTTCAAAATTCCGATATAGACGCGGATAAAGCGGTCTGACCGAGTCGTTTGTTTCAGGCACGCCTCCATGGCATTATCCAGCAGGTTCCCGATAATAATACAAAGGTCGATCTCAGAGATTCGAAGCTTGCTAGGCACGGTAGCCTTGGTATTGACGGATATGTTTTTGGTCGCAATAAGCGAAAGCTTGCTGTTAAGGATCGCATCAATCATGACATTGCCTGTCTGGATGACCGTATCGACTGCAGAAAGATCGGTATCCAGATTACTTAAATATTCGTCAAGTTCGTCGGTCTGGCCAAGTGCAAGATGCGCCTTCATCGTCTGGATGTGGTTATGGTAATCATGCCGCCAACCGCGCATTTGCTTGTATATATTCTGCACCTCGTCATAATGCTTGGTGATGAGGTCATTCTGATATTCGGAAATTCGGCGATCAAGCATTCGTCCAAATAGAAAATTCCCAAGCCCCATCATCATTCCACCTTGAAAAATTTGATAAACGCTTGATTCACCTCGTCATACGAGCGGCGTGAAAGTGGTATTGCCATGCCATTGTCGAGAATGACATCGGTTTTGGTGATGCGCTTTATGTATTTCAACCCAACGATGTAGGATCGGTGGCAGCGGATGAAACTATCACCCAGCATGTTCAGGATCTCGGAGATAGATTGCTTCGCATCGTATGGATCCGCAGTCGTCGTAATCAAGACAGAATGTGCAGCCGCCTCGACGCAAATAATGCTACTAACGGGAATACGCACACTTTCGCCGCCGATGTTCAGCATGATTGCACGTTCGATTTTGTTTAGATTTTTGCTAGCCTTGTCCAGCACAGCAAACAGCTTCACTTCACTCACGGGCTTCATCAGATAATGCAGAGCCGACACCTCGTAGCCCTGCGCGATGAAATCAGGAAAGCCTGTAATAAACACGATTTGCACCGATTCGTTGTCATGGCGAATATGCTGCGCAAGCTCCACACCGTTCATTCCACCCATCTCAATGTCGAGCAGAAGAATGTCAAAGCTCTTGTTTTCGGCATACCGAAAAAGAAACGCTTCAGCAGATTCAAAGGTATCCATTACCGCTATTCGCCCATTCGCCGCCGCCCATTTGTTTACGAGCATAGACAGATATTTGACTTCAATCTGCTCGTCGTCGCAGATTGCGATATGGTAGGTCATGGCTTGTCCTCCGCCCGGGATAAAAATCTCGCGTTCGAGATTATATCGCTGATTGTCATTTCCGATTCGTATATATTACGAGGAATATTATAGCAAATACACCGATGAAGACGATATACAGCGAGATCATATAGGGGTTCCTCGGGAGCTCTAGTAACTTTAGACCTTAAAATATTGTTCTACAAGAAGATTTCCCTCATCTAAACGTTCCAGCTCAACCACATTCAGCTTATGTTTGGCATAGACCTTTTTCCAGAACTGAACGGCTGGTGTATTGCTCTTCAACTGAGCACAGCAATATCTGCCGGGGTACAATTCTAAGAACTTGGAAGCCACTGCTGTACCTGTTCCTCTTCTTCTATATCTTCTTAAGATAAAAAATGAATTCAAGACATAGTCAGCATGTTCAGGATTGGAATAGGGGCCACTTTGAATAAGAATGAAACCTATGATCTCCCCTTCTGCTTGTATGAAAAACGGCGTCAATCCCTCTTTCTCAAAAAATAAATCTAGAACGTCAAACCGATGCAGCCCGGATGAATCTATTTTGATATCATCCGCATATTCGGAGAGATCATGAAGGAAAAGCGTCATTAGATTTTCCAACACATTTTTTTGCTCGATAGATACTTTATTAATCACGATTTCCATTCTTTAATCCCCTTTTATCTAATTATTCCTCAGATTCTATTGCCATGATACTATAAAAAGGGTAACACAATTTCTCCCATTATGATGAACCATTCTTGCTATTTTTTCGGAAAGACGGGCCATAGCAGATGAACAAAAGTATGTTGAAGGTGATTGAAGATGTTCCATTTATGTGGCTTCTTTCGGCCTTCGGGGCCTATGATAATCATACTTAACGGCAAGTTTTTATCATTCCGAATGAACCTTTTTAGCAAAATGAGCCAATATCCGTTGTAAGACCCGAATGGAGGCCGGCCCTATGATGGACTTAGACTTAAACCCGTGGCTTATCCGGATGAGCCAGGGCGATGAACATGCATTTCAAGTCGTTTACGAATCAACGCGCGTTCATGCTTACAGATTGATCGGTTATCTCGCTCCCGACAAGCAAGATATTGGAGATATTATGAGCGAAGTCTATTTCGAACTGTATAGAAGTCTGCATAAGTATGATTCGGAACAAAATTTCGCTCCATGGTTTAACGGTTTGATCGTCAGGCAAGTACGAAGCTGGAAGCGAAAGGGATGGCGCCTTTATCGCATCGCGGAAAAGTTGAGATCCAACACTTCCAAATCTTCCGGTAATGCTGCAGAGTTGCGATTGATGGCTCTGAGCGATCGATTGGACTTGCTTCCGATCCTGCAGACCCTATCGCTCAAATTTAAGGAGGTTGTCGTCCTCCGTTACTATCAGGATTGCTCCCTCGAGGAAATTGCCGAATTGTTGAAGATTCCGTTAGGCACAGTAAAATCTAGGCATCATCATGCGCTTAAGCATTTACGCCGTCGACTCGATCAAAAGGGTTTGCGAAAGGAGGGTGATGGCTTTGTCTATTGAGCGTCAATTGGTCAAGGAGTTCGAACAAGACTCCCAGAATAGGAAGTGCCCTCCCGATCTGGATACCCGAATTACGGCGGAATACAGGCAGCAGGTGATGCAACAAAGGGGAAAGCCATTCATGCCGAGAAAATGGAAAATGCCGAAAGTCGTCTTGATTGCCATAATCGTAATGATCGTATGCGGATTCGCATACACGGGTAGTAAATTACTGTTTACAGATAAGAACGGGAATGCCACTGTTAACGTTCATAGCAACCAACAACTGAAATTAGAGAAAGATGCCCTGGAGAGAGTGCGCCTTACGTTAAAGGAAGTCAAATCCCAGCTGGGACCCGGCGAGACTGCAGTCGTATATGTATCCGATTTCGACTTCTATGGCAGTTGGTTAGGCGCGTTTAATCCCGTTACCCTATCCGAGATTGAACAATGGAAAACAAAATTAAAGGAGCACGAAGTAGAGGAAAAGCTTCCTGATTCGCTCCTGGGATCGTTTGATTTCGTGGAAGGAATGGAAGGCGATCCGTTCTTCCCAGCCCTTGGCACCGATGCCATAAGTGTATGGGAGGGCATGAAAGCGGAGAGCAAGAAGACGGGGAGTAAGACTTTGTGGCGCAAAACAATCGGTTCATCCATCAAGCCGACATCTCCCTATACTTCAGTATTCCGAAATTCAAATCAAGATTCGATATATTTGACGTGGGATATTGTGAACGGTCCTACAGTTAAATTCGAGATGATGACCCCGCCCAATACTTCCTATGAGGAACTTGACATCAATGGGCTTAAGGCACACTATACGAAAGATGAACAATCCCTGTACGGAGACAGCAACATCAATCAAGACGTGATGTGGATTAAAGAAAGTGGAGGGAAGACTATTGTATATCACGTAAGGTCAGATTCTCTTGATATGACCAAAGAACAATTGGTTGAAGCTGCAAAGAGCTTGTTATAAGCATTCAGATTTGGGGGTTGTAACAGGCTATGATCAATTGACCTGTTGCAGCCCTTTTTGCGCCTCTTTGCAATCAACGGCGTTATTCTCGCTAGGCTCTGTATTCAAAATCAATACACTGCTTTGTGCCTTTAGTGTTTCAGTGAAAGGTATTGAACGGGCAGGATACTTAAATTGCACTGGGATCGAATGATTACAAAATATTCTTGTAATGAAAACAATCATTTGTTATCTTTGTTTTTAGGAGAATTACGGAAGGAGATTCAAACTCTATGCCAGCAGCTTTGTAATGGATACGTATCATGAGGCATTCTTTCTTTTGGGTATTTTTTAACCAAGGGATTAGTTTGTCCATTTGATCCATTACAAGGATGCAACGTATGGAGTGTTATAAGCCATCGATGCAGTTACCTACGTGGTGTCTGCATTTTTTTGAGCTCATTTTCTCCTATAACCTCACTATTTTGTTTCCTTCCACACTGAGGAGGAACTAATATGAATCTAGGAATAGAATCGTCCGGTTATTCAACAATTTGCAACTATCAGAAAAATGAATTACTAAGAAAAAGTTTCAATGAATTAGCAATTAAGGTATTTGGTATTGATTTTGAAGACTGGTACCAACAGGGGTACTGGGATGAGAATTACGTTTGCCACTCAATTGTTAAAGATAAAAAAGTAATTTCTAACGTTTCGATAAGTAAAATGAACTTGATGATAAGCGGGGAAAACAAAAGTGCAATTCAAATAGGGACTGTCATGACGCACCCCGATTTTAGAGGAAAAGGATTATCAAGGCAATTAATGAATCACGTATTAGAAACCTATCAAGATGAGTGTGAAGTTTTTTATTTGTTTGCGAACGACAGCGTTCACCACTTTTATCCTAAATTCGGATTCATTGCGATGTCCGAATCTCACTTTAGCATGAAAGTTTCTTCCCACTCACTTGTTGATAACGGACTTCGAAAGCTCAATTGTGCCTATAAAAAAGATCAAGAACTTCTTAAAAGAATCCTTCAATCGCGCTCGCCAATTTCGAATCAATTTGGGATTAGTAATAACCAAGGTATTTTCATGTTCTATGCCCTGAATGTTTTTCCAGACGATATTTACTTTTTTGAAGAGTATGACGCTATTATTGTCTATCAGAATGAAGGGGATATTCTTCAATTGTATGATGTAGTGAGTCAACACAAAGTCGATTTTACTGATTTACTCTCTCATATCAGCAACATTAATACCGAAACGATCCATTTTCATTTCACTCCGGATCGATTTGCAGAAAAAGTGAATTATGAACCAAAGAAACAGAGTGACTTACTATTTATCAAGTCAAAGAATGATTGGAACATGAAAACCGCATTCTGTGCTCCTATGTTGTCGCATGCCTAGGAATATTAAACGTACGACAAAAGGCTACCGAGATCTCGGTAGCCTTTTCAACTAGTCATAATTCTACAGGAACAGAACAAGAGCAGGAAGTCCTCCAATGAGGGGATCCGGCTCTTCTTCACGTTGTCAAAAACCATAAGGAGGCTTAATTGGTTCGACCTTCTCCGTATGTGTTTTCACTGACCGCATATTGTCTCCGTGTTGACTTCGGGTACTTTGGATACATAGCGATGGAACTTAAAGAGCCATGTGCCATGTACGCCCAGCCCTTGTACGACGGGACTTCTCGGCTGTTACTCGGGTCCGGTGCCGATGGGGGCGTCAGGGTAGGAAATCCAATCGCTCCAGCTGTCGGATTTACCATGAGAATGCTCGGAACTCGTACGATATTGCTAAACTATTGACCACTTCATCTTTTCATACAGGAATGTTACTAGTTCGCTGATCTGCATTCGTTGCTGTTCCATCGAATCCCTGAAACGCACCGTGACTTGACCATCCGTTTCCGATTCAAAGTCATACGTAATACAGAAAGGAGTACCTATTTCATCATGACGGCGGTACCGTTTTCCGATTGATCCTGTATCGTCGTAGTCCATCATGAAATGCTGCGCCAAATTGTGGAAAATTGTTTGAGCACCGTCCGACAGTTTTTTAGAAAGGGGAAATACAGCCGCCTTATAAGGTGCTAGTGCGGGATGAAAGTGAAATACGTTACGCCGATCTCCTCCCTCTAGCTCTTGTTCCTCATATGCATCAATCAGGAATGCAAGTGTGACACGATCAGCTCCCAGCGAAGGCTCAATACAGTAAGGAATGAAACGTTCATTTGAATTCGGGTCTAAATAGGTGAAGTCCTCACCGGAATGCTCCATATGCTGTTTCAAGTCATAGTCCGTTCGATCCGCAATACCCCATAATTCTCCCCAGCCAAACGGAAATTTATATTCAATATCGGTTGTCGCATTGCTGTAGTGTGAGAGTTCATCTTCAGAATGATCTCGAAGGCGTATAGATTCTTCCTTCATACCAAGGGCGAGGAGCCAGTCGCGGCAATAGTTGCGCCAATACATAAACCACTCCATATCTTCGCCTGGTTTACAGAAAAACTCTAGTTCCATCTGCTCGAACTCACGGGTTCGGAATGTGAAGTTCCCCGGGGTGATTTCATTTCGAAAGCTTTTTCCTATCTGTCCGATGCCAAAGGGAAGTTTTTTGCGCATCGTGCGCTGAACATTTTTGAAATTGACGAAAATGCCTTGTGCCGTTTCGGGACGAAGATAAATCTCATTTGCGCTCGAGGCAGTAACACCTTGGTGTGTTTTAAACATGAGATTAAACTGGCGAATGTCCGTATAATCAAAAGCGCCGCAATCCGGACAAACAATATGATGTTCCGTTATTAAATGCATCATTTGATCGAACGACAATCCGTCGACAACCAGCTCAATGCCCTTGTCGGCCAGCGCGTTTTCGATGATTTTATCTGCCCGGTGACGGGATTTGCACTGTTTGCAATCAACCATAGGGTCATTGAAATTACCGACATGGCCCGAAGCTACCCATGCCTGAGGATTCATCAAAATTGCCGCATCAAGACCGACATTATAAGGTTGCTGTTGGATGAACATTTTCCACCAAGCTCGTTTCACATTATTTTTGAGCTCTACGCCTAAAGGACCATAATCCCAAGTATTTGCGAGCCCCCCGTATATTTCCGAACCCCCGAACACAAATCCCCTATGTTTCGCAATTCCAACAATCTGATCCATTGTCACCTTACTCATCACTCATCTTCTCCTCTTTGGATATCGATTCAGCAATGTCCGGGAAAGTAAAAAAGCTCTCGTCCCCGAACAAGCAAATAGCCTGTCCGGGGACGAGAGCTTGAGCTCCCGCGGTTCCACCCCAGTTGGCATACAATAATGTATGCCCACCTTATTATTATTGGCTCAGGATTGCCTTTTCTATGGCGGTTTGTCTGAGCTCACACTATCCCCAGATCGCTGAATTCAAATGATGCCACATACTATTAGTCCGTCATAGCCCTAAGTATTTTTACTATTTATGGTAACAAAAATAAATTCCTGAGTCAATGTAAAACGGGGTATCCCCTGTGGCTGGTTTAATGCGAACGGAACGCCAACAAAAGGCCAGGTAAAGTGAGGTAGCACCTGGAAGGGTGGATGGGCCGAGGAAGGCTGCAACATTGTTGTTTGCAGCCTGTTGGCGGTTATTTACAACAAAATGATATGATTCAGGCTTCCTTCGGTCATTATTTTTTGACAACTGCTACCCATAATTCATTTTTGTTTTCTTCTGGCGGCAAATAACACTCAATGGCGGGCAAATAAGCAAGGTCATAGCCTGAGGCCGGAATCCACTCTGTGTACAAGCGTTTCCATATCTCCCCGATACCTTCTGGCCCTCCTTCCGCTTCGAATACTGCAAATGAATGCCATCATTCATTGATTACAGAAACAAAAAGAAGGGCATTCTACTAAATAAAAAGTAGACTCTTCTTTTTTTGTTGGTTAATAATAAGATCGATACATAATTGGTTAATGAAAAACATAAATCATTAAGGTAATGATATTGAATAAACATAAATTGTAGTTTAGAATGGAGGTAAGGAAAGGGTGAATATTATGAGTTTAGCTATTTATGATGCTACCAAAACCCAAATTCAAACGGCGTTCGAACACAAAAATGAACCTATCCTCGAAAAAGAAACACATTTCATCTTTGACAAACTACTCACAGTTTTTATTACTATGTCTTCCGATAAAGTGAAGTCTATAAAGATGGATGCTAACGTTTTGTCCATTATTAAACCTGCATACTTGTTTTCTCCCGAACATCACGCTAACTTATTGAACTGGCTTGCTCGTTTAATCGATATTAAAATGCCTTTATCTGATCTAGATTTCGGTAAGTTAAAAATTGATTTTGAGCATTGGTACTACGAACTAGGTGGAACAGAAATTCAATTTGAATATCATGATTCCTATTTACTTACTCCAGCAGAAGCCGCCGATGCTCTTGGTGTCTCTACTGTAACTATTCACAAATACGCAAAACAAGGTATGGAAATGGTAGAGAACAGTAAACACAAGAAATATCCTAAATATGTTGTCGAAATCATGAAAAATGCAAACTACTCGTTTTTGATGCGTATCAATTATCAAAATCAAAAAATACGTAATCAAACACCCAAAGAACGTCTAAAGGAAGTCAACGCAGCAATAACAGAATTTCAAGTACTGTATGGAACAATGCATTGCAAGGATCAGTTTGGGGAATATGATGACAGCATGGATGATCCAACCGATTATTACCGTTGGAAAGATCTCGAAGAAGAGCAAGCTGAGTTGTTCAAGTTGATTGGGGGCAGAAACTCTCAGTGACTCAACAAAGAACCCTTCCCACTCAACTTTTACCAGCTAATTTGGGAAACATTTTTAGAAAATATGAGAAATGGATTGAAGTGTACCAAAATTTTCGCGATAAAAATTCTGCACACGGCGATTTTTTCAAATCCCCGAAGCGAATTGAAATCATTTTCCCTTTAAAAGAACATCCTGTTCATGGTATTACGGGATTACATGTAATTGAAAGATACGATGATCATGGTTATGTGAGAGAATATCAGTACATGTGGAAAGTTATTGTACCAAAAATAGGCGTTCAGCTCAATCATATTTCCTCTTGGGGAAATGAACCACATAACGCCCCAGGCACAAATCCAAAGTTTATTACAGATACTGAACCTCACCACCATCATCATGTTCCTGGAGATCGTAGCCAAAGAAAAGAAAATTGGGATGTACATACACTTGAGCAGGCATTTGAATTTATCATCCCTTTTCTTGAATTAGGTGATCCATACCCAGTAAGCAACTCTTAATGAGATGCTTTCTTTTTTGCTATTGGTAAAAAATAAACCGTCACCAATTATACTTTTGTTGACCTTTCGTTGATTCTGTAATGCTAATAGAATTATTGTTGATTCATTTTGATCATAAGATATGGTAACCGTGGCAAGTAACTTGTAGAAGATAGCTCTCGCGCTCTTCGTTTTATACATCGTATGGGAGCATGGATCGATCCAACCAGCTCTGTAAATATTTTCACCGCACCTTGGTTGATTCTGTGTTGATTCCGAACACGCCAAAAACACCACCGAAGAAATTGAGCTTCATGGCGGTGTTTTCGTCATTTACATACTGCTATTCACCTTCAGCCTCCACTCTCCCCCCCACCGCCACCACATTTTCCTCATTCGAAATCCAGTCGCTCCAGCTTCTTATCCCCCCACGAACCCCTATGCTCGAATAGTTCCAAAACAAAAAAGTAGGGGTTCGGAGCAGCGCGGCGGGAATGTTTCGGAGGATATGCCAGCGCCCATGTATAACGACCTCCCTTGGCTACGCTTGGGAGGACTTAGGGAGCAAGAAGCCCGTGGAGGACGGGTCTGACAAAACAATATGGTTTGAGCCAAGGCTAGTCATACCCCTGTGGCTGGGTCAAGCCGAACGGATCGCCGACAAAAAGCCAAGTGAAGCAAGGTGGCACCCCAAAGGGTGGATGGGCTGGGTTGTGGACGGAGCTTGTTTGCAAGTTGTTGAATGGTTGTTGGCAAGCCGCTTGCAAGCCGGTCTACATTGAACTATCGTACCCGTTAACAACTAAGGGGCTACCATGTGGTTTACCATGTGGTAGCCCCTTAGTTTCCTGTTATTCAACTAGTTCTTTCTAAGTTTGTAATAATTGTATTTCCTATTTTCAATCTCAATTTCGTTTTGAAATTCAAAACCACATTTTTGTATCACTTTATTCGATGGAAGGTTACGTAGCTGAGCGATAGCAATGAGTTCCTCGACATTGGTATTATCAAACAAATACTTAATTAATCCTTTTGCGGCTTGAGTCGAGTAACCCTTGTTCCTGTGGTCGGTTGAGATGCCATAAAAAATCTCTCTATTTGGCGGTGATACTTTATCTAATATTCCTGTACCGCAAACACCGATAAACTCACCAGAATCTTTGGATATTATACCCAATCGCAAACGTAGTTCTCCAATATCTCCATCTTTTAATACAGCATTTAAAAATCGTTTATTATCTGGTATTTCGTAGTTTTTGATCCAGTCTTCCCTTTGTTCTTTGGATACATTCCAATCCATTAAAAATTCATAAAAGTGAGGTTGCCAGGTAATGTTCTGTAGTTCGTCTAGATCCTCAACCTGATACTCCCTCAAAATTATATCTCTACACTCAATTGTAAAGATGTTTTTGCTCATATCTTGTGAATTGCTCATTGATATCCTCCTATTTTATAGAAGGAATACAAAGCAGTTAATGGGAAGGCATATCACAAAAATGCAGGAAACCACAAGGATTCACCACATCATGTGATTAAAGACACACTATGCTTTGTATCCTTGTAATAGTGAAAATTCATATACATATCAACCATTACAAAGTTACTGGCATAGTGTTAATCCACCTTCCAAATATATCCTAACAAATTGTAGCAAAATCTAAGATTATATTCAATGAAAAACAAAGAATCGTTCAACTAATCTACCCGTTGGCGTAAAGGTGTTTCTTCAAATATGTTGAAAGTTCCTTGTCCGCTTGGATTTCCAGATTTTATAATTATGATATATGAAAGGTTCATTGCCGCCAACCTTTGGTGGCTTTTTTGCACTCAGTGTTTGAGAGGAGCGATTTATATGCCCACGGCAACAGCAACTCGCGAACGATTAACTTCCGCCGCGATTACCTTAAATTACCATTTTGTTGACTCCATGTTGAATGAGTACTTTTGGCTGTTGAGTTGTCGACTTGGGTTGATCGATTCCATATGACAGCCCGCACACAAAGGCCGGCAACTGCTTCAAGCGCGGTAACTGCATACATGGCAACGAGCAGATGCTCGATTCGAAGCCTCATGAAAGTCTTTTCATTGGGTCAGCGTTGACTCCTTGTTGACTTTGGAACCTCTGAGCCCAACGAAAAGAAGTACATCGCCACATAAGCGATGTACCCCGAGTCACATACTATATGTCCGCTTAAGCCTTCTCTTCGTCCCCCACCGCAACCAGATTCCCGCTATCAGAACTCCAATCGCTCCAGCGGTCGTATGTCCCATGCCCTTTCGATCTCAGCAACATTCGAGTCTCTACTCAGTATCAAAATAATTGATGATTCCTTTGGTCAGAGTTATTCTTTACGATCAGGCATCAGGTCCATCATGCCGCTCGTATGACAGTGTGGACATGTAACATAGCGAGCATTGCGCTATCGAAACATGTGACGACATTGTCGGACTTCCAACTGGATGTTCGTTTCCAAAGACTCACGCCCTGACTACTGCACCTGTAAAGACTCTATCCTAGGAAAATGGGTGCTGCCTCTGAATTGCTGGGCTCCTCGAACATCGTATCCATAACCTTAACATTGGAACCATCAGCATCTCTCATATGTGTGCTGCTTAAGCCTTTAAAGACCAGTATGCAGAGGGTTAAGAAGATGACGTATAAGATCAACGAAATAAAGCTTGATGCGAACAGTAGGGCTCCAGAGACTTCGTCGGCACGCGCCACTACTCGGTTTAAGATATTAGTGGCAATCATAAAAATAAGCAGGGGAATGGATAGGCCTTGAATCCATTGGCCAGTCTTCCGAAGAGCAGCTGTCCGCTGATAATGGCTGCCGATCAGTTGGTAGGTAGAGGGAAGGCCGTAGAAGCTATAGAACGGAATCATCATGCAAGCAAGGGCTGACCCGGGTGTACGCGGGTATTGAAGGTACAGCCGATTTAGGTCCATATGTACTCTATAAACCCAAATTAAGTAAATAGTCATAATGATATAATAAAGTACAACCGAAACAATATCGACGAAACCATAAATAGAATAGAAATATTTGATGAATAAATCCGCGTCAATCATGTATACCGAAGAGCAGATGAGATCGACGGCTGCCATCGCCACAAGCGCGTATAGCAAAAATTTAAGTACAAACGAGATGAGTTCAGATTTCAATTTCAACGTATCTTCACGCTCCGATTCAGAGTTAGGGTAGTTGCTTCAAGTAGGAGATCGCTTCTTCCAAGGTGGATACCGGAACAACTTGAAGACGTAAATGTAGATCCTTAGCGACTTGCTTCGCCTCTTCTTCATTGCTGAGTCCTTCATACATAAATGTTTCTTGATCCTTAGGCACCAAGAAAATATCGGTCCGCTGGGCTTCTGCCGTCCGCAGCTTGTCGCGAATGGCTCCGACGGAACCGACCGACTTGTCCTCCTCGAGCGTTCCGGTACCCGCAATCGATATTTTCCCACCTCTAGAAAAGTCTTCTCCGCTTTCTTCCTCATACAAGCCGATGCCAAGCATTAACCCGATCGAATCTCCGTAATAGTCCGCGGTTTCTTCAATTAGCGTATTCTGCCTGGCTTCCAGTTGATGCACGGTGCCCCGCTGAACAGAGATCTCCGCCGCCAAATCTACTGCATGCCGGATGGTATCGTTTTTCATATCTTCTTCAATGTCCAGCATATTCTCAAAAGCGTCTTTGGCGGAGGCTTCCGCTCGTGTGAACTCTGCATCGGGGAAGGAGCGGCTAACTGAAAACTTCTCGTATCGATTGCGGGTGACTCCTTCACGCACGTACACGAAGTGAACGCTGCCATTCACGCCGATCTCTTGAACAGGCACGAGCTTGCCAAGGGCCGAGAAACTATAATACTGAGGCAGATAACAATAGAGAGCGGCCGATATAGGGAGTAGTAGAAGCACAATGGCAATGATCCATTGGCCCCCCAATTTAATTCTTCTTATAGAAGAATTAGCTTTTATGTGTTCCAGAATCATCATCCGTTCTTATATGCATGACTTATGCAGTTCATTCCAATCGTTGGAAAACGATCAATAGTCATAGAAATGTAAACTAAAACCCGGAAAATCCCTTGACTTTTTGGAATCACCCCGATAATCACGAAGAATACCTTTTCTACTGGGTATACCTTCGAGATAATAGGTGATTTTCGTGAAACAAACCCTTGAAAATCCACGATTTCGTAAGCTTTCACAAGGCGAATGCGCGGGAGCGCCGGTCTTGCGATCACTTTGGGAAAAGTTCGACTTTTCTTTGCTCTTGATGCAAGCTGGGATATTCAAACGAAGCGGAGCTCCTTCATGGATGCTTTGCTTTATGTACATCATCGGATTGATCTCTGGATGCTCATCGGTTGTACAAATGAGCGAACTGGCTGGGAAAGATGCTCTACTTGAACTCATGTTTAAACCCTACAAACTCGCACAATACACGCTCAGCCGGTTCTTCACAGTTCCCCATGCATGGCTGACGTTTGGGAAAAAACGGGTTGCCAGGCTTCAGGAAGAACGGGAAACCGCGCTTCAAGAAGGCGATATTATTAATCTCGACGATACACATAGCGCCCATCCCTATGCAAAGAAACTGCCATTCCTGTGCTGGCTCAGGGACTCTTCATCCAAATCCTATAGCTGGTGCATGAACCTCGTTGTCCTTCAGGCCGTGCTCCGAAACGGACTCGAATATCCGTTGTTCTACCGCGTTTGGCGCAAAATGTCTGACGAGGAAACCGGCTTGACCAAGTTTGATTTAGCCAGACAAATGCTGCTCATGCTTCGCGAGTCGGTCACTTGCCGCCTCTGGGTAGCGATGGACCGATGGTATTTATGCAAAGACTTTTTCGTTTTCTTGCAAGAGCATTCCTTTGACTGGGTAACTAAAGCTAAGCGCAATACTGCACTGCATCGAAAGATTACAGTCCCCGGACGTCGTGATCGGTATGTACCTGTTACGGCGCGACAGCTTATTCAGGATACATACAAGCGCTTATCTACATCCAGCAAGAAGGGAATCTTCGCCATTTCAGTATCTGATATTTATATGAAAATACCTTATCTTGCTGAAGGGCGGAAAGGGCAACTTGTAACGAAACAACGCTTCGTTCCCCTTGCTGCCGTTGTCGCTATGCGGCTTAAAGAAGACGAGGAAAGCGTTGATGTGAAGGAAGATTCACCAGATGAACCGGCAACCTACAAAGGAGCCTACTTGATCATTAGCAACCGACATGATGCGCCAGATAAGGCGCTTGAAGTGTACGGAAAGCGTTGGCGTATAGAGGTGTTTTTCCGCGCGGCCAAACAAGAACTTGGCTTTGAAAAGTGCCACTCTACATCCGAAGCACATCAGCACGCGCACATGGAGTTACTTTTTGCTGCGGAGACGCTACTTGCCTATGCGTTATGGCAAGTAAACAAAGAAAAAACGAGTGATGAGAGCCACACCCACGGCGAAATGGTTCGCGGTCTCTTCCACACTCGTTGCCAGGTTCGCACAAGAAACCACAAGGGTTTAAAGCGAATCTACATCGATTTTGACATAGAGGCACGCCGTTTTGCAAGCCTTATTTCCGCATATTGGCCCAAAAATCTCTCCATGACCATGTGGCCGGTGCATTCAAGCATAGATTCTCACAATTACCGATTAATCTCATGAACTGCATAAGTCATGTTATATGCTGAAATAAAACAGTTTTTGATAACATTCGATAGAAAAGGTTGAATTTCCTTAAATAGGTATAAATTAATATTATTTTAATATCCATAATTTGGAGTAGCAGGCTTGAACTCGGTTTATACGAGTCTTGGGAATATCGTCGGACCTATCATTGCGGGATTCCTATCGATATTGATATTAATTTCCCTTATATCGCGGCCGCCCTCATTCTATTGCTCTGTTATGGTTTATCTGTAAGGGCTCGAAGAGTTTAGAGAGTACCCGTTTCCTAATGCCTTCATCTTAAAGACGCTCTTTGACGAGCGTCTTTTTTCTGGTACCAGTAATCATGAGCATGATAGCAAAACAACTATACGAAACGGATACGCAATGTTCAGGCCAAAGTCGGGAATGCCTCCCCCTCCAAAGACGGTTTCCCGTTATATCCATTTAATGTAAATTATAAACTTGTCCAGAGCACCCAATAATTTTCTTACCCCTCACCCCTTAACTATCTTGAAAAAAATGGATATATTGTCCATAATATTAATTAGAATTATATCGCATTAACAGTGAGGGGAACTTATGAAAACAATGAAATGGCTTATGTCTATCTGTCTATTCTTTGCACTTACGACGCAAGTATCCGCAAAAGAGATTGTCAAAACCCCTCCACCACTTACTATGCAGATTGACGGCACTACATTAACCGTCACCCCAATTCTAAAGGACGGAACGGTCTTCATCCCCCTTCGAGGGGTTATGGAGCATATGGGTGCCAAGGTGAGTCTGTTCGGTAAAAAGATCCTTGTTGAACGCGCAGGAACTCATATTGTTATGCAGCCGGGCGAAACGAGTGTAAGTATTAATGATCAGCTAGTGTCGGTTACGACACCCCCCATTGTAATGAAGGGAAGCACCTATGTGCCGCTCCGATTTGTCGGTAACGCGCTTGGGTACGAGGTGTTGTATCTGCCTTCGACCAATCAAGTTGTGCTTCGCACTGCTGGGAACCAAGCCGTAATCTACGGTTATGTAGAGAACCTGGATGGTGAAGGTATTCAGCAGGGCGTTGTGCTGCTGGAGGATATTTCTGCTGGCATAACCTATGAAACTCCGGTGCGTAATGGATTTTATCGTATCAACGTAGCACCCAAGGCGTATCGGTTCTCAGGTTATCGCGACTTTTCATCTGATGGTGCTCAAAAGGTCAATCAACAAGAGTCTTTTGAGGTATCTGAAGGTCAAACTGTGTTTTATAAGCTCACTCCTTCTCAATCGGGATTGAAAGTCACACTGAATGATCCGACTGGCAAGCCACTTGCCAAAGCGACTGCGACCTTCTCCACCTCTCACGGGGCGGTCAATGTGAACATTCGCGGTGGCGTTGGTTACCTCGATTTCTATGAGCCAGGCTCTTATATCTTTAATTATCTGACCAATGAAAAGGGGACCGTTGCCGATTACGATATCTATCACCCCTTTACGATTAATGAGGCGGGAACTGCCACGTCTCTTGATATCATTGCGCATCTACCTAACATCAAGGGCCAGGCAGCAGGGGAATCCCCTTCCGTCTACGGTAATGTTGAGATTTGTTCAAAGGACGAGAGCAGGCCTTGCTTCGTACAAGGTGCCCCGGGTGGTGCATTCTCCTTTTATCTGCCGGATGGGGAGTATAAGTGGGACAATTACTATGATTCTTCAACCCGCCAGCACTTCGATGTCAAAATGGAAATCTCCGTAAAGAATGAACAAGTGCAATCGAACCTTCAATGGACGAAACCGATCATTAATATTCATGGTACTGCGAGTTCTAATGAGGGGGGACCTCTGTCTGGTGGTTATATAAACTTTTATGGTGCAGGCAAGGAATACTCCGCTTGGGTAGATAAGGGTAACTTTAATTGTTATGTTCCTGACGGCACCTATAGAGTCAGCTATGATCAATTCTTCGACGCTTACTTTAGCGTGACGCTGAGTCAGTTCGTTACGGTTGTTGATGGTAAGCTAAACATATCACCTGAGCTTCTATTTTTTCTATCTTAGGCTGGAAATCGAATGCACTATCTGTACTTTACCAGACCGGAAATTCCCTCGTTCCGAGAGCTCGTGAGGCAGTTAAAAGAGCCGAAAAATCAGGCGTGGCGTAACTTTATTGGCGTACCCAATATTTCGGTTCATAGTAGCCTGAGCACTTTCCGCACCAAGGTTAGCGTTGAATTGTTTTACGACATCCTTTTCGACCTCATTACCCAAGCTCTGAAACTCAAGGATTTTCTCTTACCAACGCTTACGGGCATCGATTCCAGACCGGTATGGGCCAGCGTCAACGAGTATAAGCACAAACGCTGCGATTGCCCGGATCAAAGCACTTGCACGTGCGAGAAAACCTATTCGGATCCAGATGCCACTTGCGACGTGCAAAGAACGAAAGCGAACCAGAACAAGTTTTTCATTGGTTACCGCAAACATTCCATTGTAGCCCAAGCCCCAAAGGACCCATAGTCTTGTTTTCGATACTTTAACCACTATAGAATCGCGCATTTTTACCGAGGAGGGATCAAATTCCGATGAATTTAGCCGTCAAATTGCTGCGAGAATTCAAAGACCGCGATACCCGGCATAAGCTGAAAGGCTATCGGGACAAGGTCGAGCTCATCAGGGAACGTAATTTGGAAGCATGGGACGATCAGCAGCTGCAAGCGGAATCCCTCCGGCTGAAAGAGGCAGCAAAATCGGGTACGCCTTTGGACGGGCTGCTTGTCGATGCCTATGCGCTAGTCTGCGAGGCAGCGAAGAGAACACTGGGATTGCAGCCCTACGATGTCCAGATCATGGCTGCCATCGCTCTGCACGAGGGATCTTTGATCGAGCAGCATACCGGCGAAGGAAAAACGCTCTCTGCTGTTATGCCTGCTTATCTACATGCGCTAACCGACGAAGGCGTTCATGTGCTGACTTTTAACGATTATTTGGCAAATCGGGATGCGGATTGGATGAGCCTGATCTATCGTTTCCTCGGGTTAACAGTAAGTGCGGTTCAAGTGGGCATGAGCTTGTCCGAGAAACGGGAAGCATACGCCGCCGATATAACCTATGTTACGGCCAAAGAGGCGGGATTCGATTATTTACGCGACACGATCGTTCTAGACGAAGTCGATACCGTGCATCGTCCTTTCCACTACGTCATTGTCGACGAAGCGGATTCACTGCTTCTCGACGAAGCGCGGGTGCCGCTAGTCATCGCCGGCGAGCCAGGCTCCTCCGGCAACGACGGCATTCGTTTCGCAGCAGTGGCCCAGCAGCTCGAGCAAGATGAGGATTACGACTTTGATGAGTTCAAGCGCAACGTTTATCTAAATGAAGCGGGCTCAGCGAAAGCGGAATCGCTACTGGGATGCGGCAATTTGTACGAAAGCCATAATAGTCATTTGTTAATAACGTTAAATTGCGCGCTGCATGCTGAATTGTTATTGAAAAAAGACGTCGATTACATCGTCCGGGACGGTAAAATCGAACTGATCGACGAATATACCGGCCGCGTGGCGGAGAACAGGTATTTGCCGGACGGGCTGCAAGCCGCGCTTTCGGCCAAAGAAGGGCTGCAGTCGAAAGCCGGCGGGAAAATTCTCGGTACGATCACCCTTCAACACTTTCTTAGCCTATATCCAAAGATTTGCGGAATGACGGCTACCGCGCACGCTTCTGCAATGGAATTCGAAGATATTTATACGTTGCAGGTCGTGCAAATTCCACCGAACCGGCCAAACATACGGATCGACCATCCGCACCGGATTTATACCCATAAAGAAGCCAAACGTAAGGCGCTTGTACAAGAAATCTTGTCCGTCCATTCAACGGGACGTCCGATTCTCATTGGTACGTCAAGCGTCGAGGAGTCTGACATGCTGGCGGAGGCGCTAGCGGTTGCCAGCGTACCTTGCCATGTTCTGAATGCGAAAAACGACGCAAAAGAAGCCGAGATCATCGCCAAAGCGGGAGAAATCGGCGCCGTGACGGTGTCAACGAATATGGCGGGACGCGGCGTCGACATTCGGCTCGGCGGCGGCAGCCCCACGCAAGCAGAAGCTGTCACCAAGCTGGGCGGGTTGTACGTGATTGGCACGCATATGCACCAAAGCGTGCGGATCGACAACCAGCTGCGCGGACGATCCGGCCGCCAAGGCGACCCGGGAGCTTCCGTATTTTTCGTAAGCTTGGAAGACGAGTTGATGCTTAGGTTCGGCATCGATAAAGCGATACGCGGTCTTAAGCAGGATGAGGCTCTCGGAGAGTCGGTGCTCCACAGCAAAATTGCGCATATTCAGCGCGTTATGATGGGCCAAAACTTCCATATCCGCCAGGAACTGAACTGTTATTCGGATATGGTGGAGGAACAGAGGCGTATGCTATACGAGGAAAGGCTCGGGATCTTGAAAGGCGAGACGCCGATGAGCCCTTCGGAGCAGCGGGTTCGGCTTTATTATATCGACAAGTTCTGGGCTGACCATCTGACATACGTTTCTTACATTCGCGAAGGCATCCATTTGACGAGCCTTGTTAACCGCAATCCGATCGACGAATTTCATGCGCAAATCATCCAAGCGTACGAGCAAATTCCGGCTAAAATAAATAGAGAGTCGGCGAATATGCTCGTAAAGCTCGGAGGCTCGAATGATCCGGCGATGTGGGAAAAGTTCGGACTGAAGAACCCTACTTCCACTTGGACTTATATCATCAACGATCAATACATGCAATACTTGCAGAATCCCGGTTCATGGACCCCAGGGACGATAATCGCTTATTGGATGCGCAAGATTTTGAGGCCGATATTCGGGTGGTCAAAATTTTGATGCAGCGTAGCTTTATCGAGGATGATCACGTTGTCGCCGATTTGCTGAACTAAATAACGTTTTATGTTGACAGCCACCTTCTTAATCTAAGTTTGTTGATTTTAATATTCATTAGGGCCGAACAACATCGTCACTGTGGTGATGCGTTCGGCCCTCACTCTGTCTGTACAGGGCAATGATGGATATGAACGAACATTCGGTTTGACCCGTTCTGTAAGTACTTTTTATGATCGGTTGTTGACTCCGTTTTGACTTCGACGATTCCGAGCTAAACTCAAAGAAGTACATCGCCACACGAGCGATGTACTCCAAGTCGCTCCAGCTTCTTACTCCCCCACGAATCTCTATGCTTCGAGGGTTCCGAGACAGACAGGTGGGGTTAGGAGCAACACTCCGGGAATGCCTCGGAGGATATGCCAGCGCCCATGTGCAACGACCTCCCTTGGCTACGCTTGGGAGGACTTAGGGAGCAAGAAGCCCGTGGAGGACGGGGCTGACAAAACAATATGGTTTGAGCCAAGGCTAGTCATACCCCTGTGGCTGGGTCAAGCTGAACGGATCGCCGACAAAAGGCCAAGTGAAGCAAGGTAGCACCCGGAGGGTGGATGGGCTGGGTTGTGGACGGAGCTTGTTTGCAAGTTGTTGAATGGTTGTTGGCAAGCCGCTTGCAAGCCGGTCCACATTGAACTATCGCACCCGTTAACAACTAAGGGGCTACCATGTGGCAACCCCGTAGTTTCCTGTTATTCAACTAGTTCTTTCTAAGTTTGTAATAATTGTATTTCCTATTTTCAATCTCAATTTCGTTTTGAAATTCAAAACCACATTTTTGTATCACTTTATTCGATGGAAGGTTACGTAGCTGAGCGATAGCAATGAGTTCCTCGACATTGGTATTATCAAACAAATACTTAATTAATCCTTTTGCGGCTTGAGTCGAGTAACCCTTGTTCCTGTGGTCGGTTGAGATGCCATAAAAAATCTCTCTATTTGGCGGTGATACTTTATCTAATATTCCTGTACCGCAAACACCGATAAACTCACCAGAATCTTTGGATATTATGCCCAATCGCAAACGTAGTTCTCCAATATCTCCATCTTTTAATACAGCATTTAAAAATCGTTTATTATCTGGTATTTCGTAGTTTTTGATCCAGTCTTCCCTTTGTTCTTTGGATACATTCCAATCCATTAAAAATTCATAAAAGTGAGGTTGCCAGGTAATGTTCTGTAGTTCGTCTAGATCCTCAACCTGATACTCCCTCAAAATTATATCTCTACACTCAATTGTAAAGATGTTTTTGCTCATATCTTGTGAATTGCTCATTGATATCCTCCTATTGTATAGAAGGAATACAAAGCAGTTAATGGGAAGGCATATCACAAAAATGCAGGAAACCACAAGGATTCACCACATCATGTGATTAAAGACACACTATGCTTTGTATCCTTGTAATAGTGAAAATTCATATACATATCAACCATTACAAAGTTACTGGCATAGTGTTAATCCCCCTTCCAAATATATCCTAACAAATTGTAGCAAAATCTAAGATTATATTCAATGAAAAACAAAGAATCGTTCAACTAATCTACCCGTTGGCGTAAAGGTGTTTCTTCAAATATGTTGAAAGTTCCTTGTCCGCTTGGATTTCCAGATTTTATAATTACGATATATGAAAGGTTCATTGCCGCCAACCTTTGGTGGCTTTTTTGCACTCAGTGTTTGAGAGGAGCAATTCATATGCCAATTGTAACAGCAACACATGAAAGGTTGACTTCTACCGCGCCTCACATCACCATTGTTGATTCCGTGTTGATTATACACATCAGGTTTCCGACTTGTTGATTAACTCAGTTAAGGCAAAAAATATCTACGTTTGTCACCCGTGTAGAAGATGCTCCTCGACCCTTTGTGTACGTACACAGGAATGTAAAGGCATGTAAGTATTTTCAGCGACCGAGTGTTGACTCCTTGTTGACTTTAAGCATAAAAAATACAGAGCATCGAAGGCCACACCTCCGATGCTCTGTATCATAAATTCACATACTACTATAGGTCTTGCTGTTCCTTCTCTTCCCCCACCGCCACCGGATTCCCCTCATACGAAATCCAATCGCTCCAGCTCCCAATATACAGCTTTACGTTCTTGAAACCCGCTTCCGTCAGCGCCAATATATTGGGGCAAGCAGTGACGCCTGCACCACAATAAACGATGATTTCTTGGTCCGCTGGGATGTCCCGGAAACGCTCCCGCTGATGGCTAGCACCAAGGAACACGCCGCTAGGAGAGCCTTCCTCCCAATAATGATTGATCGCACCGGGGATATGGCCAGCCTTGGCGTATTTGCTTGTATCCTTGCCCGTATAGCGCTCTGGCACCCGCGAGTCGATTAACACCCTGCCGGCTTGACCGATTCCGTTCTTTACCTCGCTCATTGCAGCCAGCAGGCTCTCATTAAATCGATTCACAAACC
Organism: Paenibacillus baekrokdamisoli; assembly: GCF_003945345.1. Lineage (GTDB taxonomy): Bacteria > Bacillota > Bacilli > Paenibacillales > Paenibacillaceae > Paenibacillus_Z > Paenibacillus_Z baekrokdamisoli. Next base: position 5,208,974 of record NZ_AP019308.1, read on the forward strand.
GTTTAGCAGCACGCTGTGGAAGCTCTGCGTCGACCGGATAACCTGCTGCCTCCCACTCCGAGAAGCCGCCCGATAGCAGCCTTACCCGTTCATGTCCGGCGTACTTCAGCATCCACCAAAGCCGTGAAGCGATGCTGCCTCCCTGATCGTCATAGACAATGACATTCGTGTGTTCATCAATGCCAGCTTGCCCCAGCTTATCAGCGAACAAGTCCGGATGAGGCAGCGGATGGCCTCCTCCATGGATCATCTTCGGACCAGATAAGTCCGTATTCAGATCAAAAAAGACAGCTCCCGGAATATGGCCTAGCAAATAAGCATTGTAGCCCGCCGCTGGCTCGCCTAGAACGAAGCGAACATCTGCAATGACGGTGTTAGGGTCCTTAAGCTGCTGGAACGCCTCGGATGCGGTAATCAAATTAGACATTGTCGTTCCCTCCGATAGGCAGAATAAGCTCGGTAATATAGTTGTCGCTAACTGTGGTACTCCATGGATCAATAATATACCTCTCGTATGAAGCCCCCTGCAGTCGGATTTCTTTACGCTCCGCCCACTCTTGAACCTCGCTGTATGTTTCCCCGATCGTCCGGTAATCCCCTCTGTGCACAACACTGATTGCCTGGAATCCCCCCACTTCGGTCGTAAGCGCGGCATTTGACTCATCTTCGATGACAGCCGTGTAGCAATCCACACCCGTAAATGTATGATCCACACGTTGGCTGAAGTCATCGAAGAACAGCATGAAAGGCCCATAGGCAAACACATTATGCCGGTGGCAGAGCGCGACGAAAATATTACTGTAGAGGACCTCAATGTCGGCCGCTTGATGATTCTGGATTTCGTAGCGGAACTTCATTGTTCGATAGAGGGGAAAGCTAGCAACCTCGATTTTCCTGTCCTCCTGGGACTCTGCGAGAAGCGTTTCGCCTTGTTTCAGGAGCCGCTTCCATTCCTGAATGGCAAAATGCTTCTTCTGAAGCTCTGCCATCTGCTTCTCGACGATCAGCAATTCCTTAGCCATGTAGTCTTCTAGTACATCAAAGTTCGGACGCTCAAGCATACGACTAATGTCTTCCAGCTTAAAGCCGAGCTGCTTATAATATTTAATGAGGGGGATTTTCCGCATGCCTTCTTTAGAATAATAACGATAGTTGGTTTCCGGTGATATCCGGTCCGGTACTAGCAAGGCGATATCATCATAATAACGCAGCGTTCGGATCGGTATATTACACAGCTTCGACACTTCCCCGATGGTATACCATTCCATACGCCGCCCATCCCTCTCCAGACCATCCTTTATTACAAGAGGCCCTTGATGGCCTCCTTCATTCGTAATAGCTCAGGATCGACTAACCTCTCCCGCTTATTCTCACTTCCGAAACCAACAGCTATCTCTTCCTTCACAACACCGGGCCTAGAGGACAGCACGTAAATCCGGTCTGACAGGAAGATTGCCTCTTCTATATCATGCGTGATAAAAAGAATCGTAACGTCAAGCGCCTCCTGAACCTCCAGCAGCCAGGCTTGCATACTGCCCTTGGTAATCGAATCCAGCGCGCCGAAAGGCTCATCCAGCAGCATGATTTCTCCAGATGACAGGAAGGTGCGCAAAAAGCTCGCACGCTGCTTCATACCCCCGGACAGCTGGCTTGGGTAGCAGTGCTCATATCCTCTTAACCCCACACGATCTATTAACGAATCGGCCTTCGCACGCGATGCTTTCTTATCAGAACCCTTCAAGTCCAAAGGCAGCACAATATTGTCGAGCACGGTCTTCCACGGCAGCAGCAAGTCCTTCTGCTGCATATAGCCGATCTCCCCATTTACTTGCAGCGTCCCTTTGTCGGCAGGAACCAGCCCAGTAATAATATTGAAAAGCGTGCTCTTCCCGGAACCGCTCGGCCCCAGTACGGACACGAATTCTCCCTTGCGTATTTCTAAGGAGACATCCTTTAATACCTCAGAGGGGCCGTAAGATTTACTAATATGATCCAGACGGATCAAGGTTTCATCCTCGAGAGTCCCTTGCGCAGCCTTTCCCAACAGTGTGTGCATGGTTAACCTCCGCTACTTCCAGTGGGTCGTTTTTTTGGCGATAAAGTTGATGAGAGAAATAAATACAACGCTAATAATAACGATGACGAGAATAGCTGCGAATACCTTATCGAGCGCATATGCATTTTTGGTACGCACCATATAAACACCGATGCCCTTCGTTCCACCCTGCCATTCACCGATAATCGCCGCCATAATCATATACGTAGCTGCAATCTTAAGGCCCGAGAAGAAATTTACCATCGCATAAGGGAGCTTCAAATGTACGAAGGTCTGCAGCTTCGATGCCTTGTACGAATGAAACAGATTGAGATAATCCTTATCCACCTTCTCGAACCCATCCACCAAGCTAATGCAGATTGGAAAAAAGCACACCATAACGATGATGAGGATTTTCGGCAAAAGACCGAAGCCAAACCAGACGATAAGCAGCGGAGTAATGGCGATGGTTGGAATCGTCTGAGAGACGATAAGAATCGGGTACAGCGACTTTTTGACAATCGTGAAGCTGTCCATGAGAATGCCGAGTATGAACGCTAGCGCGATGGACAGTGTAAAACCGAGCATCGATTCGTACATAGTAATTCCGACGTGGCCAGCTATTGCGCCGAAATCGCCGATAAAAGCATCCACGGTATCCAAAGGCGAAGGCAGAATGTACAAGGGTACATGGCCCAAAGTTACGATCAGCTGCCACAGGACCACAACGAAGAGAAGGGTGAGTATCGGATACAGCCGTTGGTCCATCTTTTTGATTCTGTCCATGGTAGTCACGCCTTTACGGTTGTCTGCTAGATGACCAAAGAGACCATACACACTGGGTATTGAGCAATATGGCCTCATTCGTTAAGCTTCTATTAAATACTTTAATTCCAATAGGTTTAGTTATAAATTAACAATAGCCTGCTATTCTGTCAATGTCAATCCTAGGGAGACACACTCTTGCGCAGATGTCTCTGCTCCAGATAGTCTAGTAAGTCCCGTCCCATTCGTCCTTCAAACCATTTTGCATGACCCACCAAGAAGCTGTCGTAGGCCAAATCAGCGTTGTTAACTGATCTCACAATGCCCGCAAAATAATCAATCTCAGACAGCGCGAATTCAGCATGCACCAGAGGAAGCATAGCCACGAGCGCCGCCGACTCGACATCGCTTAAGGGGCGAACCGATTCATAACCTACCAACAAGGCCTCCAGCTGTTCGTAGTGCACGAGGTCGTCCCGCCCATTGTCATCCATATCGAGCCATTCAATCGTATTGCGCTCGATCGCCGTAGCAAGATCGTAAACCGCATTGGTACGGTCAGCGAGACCAAAATCAAGAATGGATTCGACTCCTGATGCCCCATCCCGGTCGCTCCATAGCAAATTCGACGCATGCCAATCATTATGTGTCCACATTGGACGTAAATCGCCTAACATCGGGGCAAGGCGAGCATGCAAGGGCAGGAAGATCGTCTCAACGTCCCGCTCCCAGGAGCGGTTCTTGAGATAATCCGACAGCGCCCCACGCTTAGCGATATACACTGCAATCTCCTCAAGTGGATTCGCAGATGCAAAGATCGAAAAGCTGGATACCAGTGCTCGAACCGCTCGCGCCGGAGCATCAAAGCTTTTTGCTGCCAGATGAAGCCGCGCAAGAGCTTCACCAGCGGCATAGGCATGTGCTTCTTCAAGGAAGGGGCTCCATGAGATGGCATCCCGGTACAAGTCCGTTCCCTTTGATAGATGGTGAACTTCGTAAGTCCATTCATCCATCTCATAGGCTGTTAGACCGTCCAATCCCACGACGACTTCACTTGTCGGAATACCTTGGCTTCGCAGATGCCCAATGAAGCGATGCTCCTCGATTAGCCCCTCTGCATCCCTTACAGAATGATGATGTCTTTTGATAAACACCCGCTCGGCAGCCGTAATCGCAATTGTGGCACTGGAGAAAGGCCGGGGACTATGCCAAGCAAGTGCCGAAGCTTCACCTAATCCGGGATAGCGGCGTAGAAGCCGGTTGGTCTCTTCTAAGGTAATCGGCGCCCAATCCGGACGAACAAGCGTCGTTCCCATGCCGTGAGCTTGTATATCTGTCACATTTTTTTGTTCGGTCATTGCTCATCCCTCCTGCGACAGAAAGGAATTCGTGTAGGCTGTCTTCCAGCCATTCCGATCATGTACAATTCCGTGATTCGCCAGCCACTCCGCATACGGTTCGAGCAACTCGGTCCGCTGTACACCCCAGGCTCCGTCATGCAGCCATGTGCTAGCGATAAGGGGCAGCGAACGCTCAACAAGTGAAGTTGGAAAATAAGGAATAATTCGCTCATAGATGGGCACAGCCAAGAGCGGATCGACCGCTAACGCCCGGTACCCTTTTTCCGTAGCCGCCAGAAACGCTCGAACAGCTTCAGGATCACGACGAGTCGCCTCCTCCTGTGTCCCTAATAGATAGCTGTGGTAGGGCGGTGCCCCGATCTCATCTACAGGCCATACAATTCGCTCCTCCTCCGGAACCTCGGTGTCCATTAGAATCTCCCAGGCCCAATAGCTCCCGAAGGTGGCGTCCGCCTCGCCCGCAGCAATGGCATCCGGTGTCAGCTCACGTGATCCACTATCGACCACGATGATCGTGTCCGGATCTCCGCCATCGACGCTAACCAGCTGCCGGATCATCGCGAGTCCTCGTGGTGTAGGATTCATGGCCACCCGCTTCCCGCTCAGATCTGCTGGGCGTGTAATTCCAGTTGCACGCACGGTCTGTACGGTTTCCATTCCCCTATGGTTGATCGCGGCAACCCCCACAACGACCGGCTGCTTCTCTCTTTGCACGAGCAGCCTATTACTAGGAAATATACCGAAATCGGCTTCCCCTCTCGCAAGATAGGCAAGTGTGTCTCCCCGTTCGGGGTCGTACAACGTAAACTCCACATCGAGCCCGACCTCTTTGTACCAGCCCTTCTCTCTTGCGTAGTAGAAGCCCGCTGAATTCGTCCACGGATAAAAATATTCTAGCATTACCTTCAAGTGCTTCATCAGTTCAACATCCTTTTCGTTAAGGTCTGTAGGCAGCCGCTGTTATTGGGGAAGAAACTCGTTCGTAAAAGCTTTCTCTACATCTAATTTCTGCGAGATAAGCCCATTATTCTGCAAAAATTGCGCATAGGCGCTCCATACCTCTGGCTTCATCTGCCCCCAACTTGGTGCATCGGCAATATACTGAGCAGCCAGATACTTCTGACTCTCTACAGCCAGCGTTTTATCAATCTCCGGCGCGTACTTCAATAGAATTTGTGCGCTTTCCTCAGGATGAGCGATGGCGTATTGGTAGCCCTCCTCGGTCGCCTTCAGAAACTTGCGGATCTTATCAGGATGCTTCGTAATCGTCTTATTCCCCGTTATTAGAATAGGTGTGTAATAGTCCAGCGCAGGATCGAGCTCCCGTGCCGGGATATAGGTCAAATCGATGCCCCTGGTCTTAGCTTCAATTCCTGTCCAGCCTTCGAAAATCCATGTAAAATCCACGTTTTTCTGCGTAGCAGCAAAGAAGTCATCGCTCCCTAGATTGACGAGCTTAAGCTTGCTGTAGTCCGCTCCGTTCTCCTCCATGACGGCTTTGAGAATCGCTTCCTCTGAAGGAGAACCCCAGCCACCGTACACCTTGCCCTCAAAATCCTTCACGCTTTGAATGTTTTTGCTCTTTGGCGCGGCGAAGCCCGAGGTGTTGTGCTGGATAATGGTCGCGATCGCCTTAATTGGCAGTGGATCCTTACCCGTTAAGGCATACGTCACATCCTCCTGATAGCTGACGCCAAAGTCACCCTTGCCTGCTGCTATCAGAGTTGCGGTTGTTCCCTCAGAGGGCTGCAGGATTTCTACGTCCAAGCCTTCCGTCTTGTAATAGCCTTTTTCCAAGGCTACATATAGACCGGTGTGATTCGTATTGGGAGTCCAATCCAGAATGACGCTGGCTGATTCCAGCTTTGTTCCTTGTCCTTGCTCCTCCGTGCTGCTTCCACACCCGGCCAGCATAGCTACGGACATTGCGCCGAGAATAAGTAAAGTTGAAAGGCTTCTTCTCATCATCAATCGTTCCTTTCTCGTCAAATCTTGCTCCAGTAAATAAATTCTATTCCTATCGAATTACAATGATATAAAAAAATAATAACCCTCCATGTAACTGGAGGGTCAAGCGTTTTATTCTCTTTTATGCAAGTATAGTAGAAGGTTATTCAAGAAACTGATCATTTTCCTATCTGAATTCAGACTACACGGGAGGATTTAACATGCACTATGCTCTAATCGATTGGGATAATACGATACACCGTGGTTATACCATATATGGGCTAGCCGGCCATCTGCTCGCCAAAGGGCTTGTCTCTCCTGGCTTGCTCCATACCTTCAAGGAACTCGAGACTCTCTATCAGACAAAAGCAATCACGTACGCGGTCTATACGGAGCGAACTTGCGAATCGTTTGCGCAGGAGCTGGCCGGTCGCTCGGCTGCCGAATACAGGAGCGCTGTGCAAGCTTTCCTTCCAATCGACGAGCCTGCTATTTTTGAAAGCGCCTATCCCTTATTCGATCTGTTAAAAAAGTATGGTGTAGCTATCTATTTCGTAAGCGGCGCTCCCTTCGATGTGCTGGAGGCCTACGCGGAGCGGTTTGGCATTCGTGGTGTTTTCGCCTTTGAGCTGGAAATTGAGAACCACATCCTAACAGGCAAAGTAGTCTGCAATTACGGTGTAAACAAGGATCGCATCCTGCACCATCCGCTTTTCAAAACTCCCCATGCCACTCACCTTCTAAGTATGGGAGATGCAGTAGCGGACATTCCCTTGCTCAATAACAGTCTCCTATCTATTGTGGTCGGAGAACAGCACTTGGCATTACGAGATGGACTAGAGGTCATGAACTATACCGAAAAGCCCTGGAATCTACAATGGCTGGAAGAGAAAATCATGAGCTGGACGGCCGCCCACCCCCGATGATTACGAGGCCCACAAACAGTCCCATGAAATGGACAGCTACCTAAAGCCAAGTTGACTAAAATATGCGCAGCTTATACGGCGGCGAAAGTAATAAAAAAGCAACCTTGCCATATTCGAGGCCACTGAAGAACTTAAGCTTTTTGGGACAGCGAAAAGAATGAATTGAAAGATGCCCCGCTATTCCATTTTCCAGGAATAACAGGGCATCTTTTCAATGATATAAAGGCCTGTTTACACGCAGTTCTTTATGGCCTTACGCAACAGCGAGAAGTTAGTCAAATACCGTTGCTTCCGAGTAGTGGATGTTGGGATAGGCTTTCAGCAGATCTTCTACAGAATCCCCAACTTTAATTCCTGCAGCGGTTGAATACTTATTCGTTCTTATCTCAAGATCTTCAATCCACAAGTTGGATTTTGTCATTCCCAATAAGGATAGGGTAAGTCCACGTAATCAAGAGAAGTGCTATACATATCTTCAAAGGTATCCGCGCCTTCGCCCAACTGGCTTGCAGGCTTCATGCGCTTTGGTTTCCCTAATAGTTTAATAGCTCTTTTTTCGTTAATCACTTATCTTTTTAATAGGAAGATCATCTTTCTGAAATTTAGATAAATTATTTTTATAACCGCCATGAGGGTGTATAAACGGAGGATGAAATAAACGTAAAAAAAGACCGGCATACGGCTCGCAAACTACCAATTGAGAATTGTCCATTATCTATAGCTTACAGTGATGCTGGAGCCCCGCTTGTTGATTCGCTGTTGATTTAGCAACAACACAAAATACGTTGTTGACTTCTTGTCTGCATATATAGGAGAGATCCGAGCGTTGATTCCGTGTTGACTTCTAGGCATAAAAAATACAGAGCAACGGCGTCATTTCCGCCATGCTCTGTATCCAAAGTGTAAATACTGATATGGTTTTTTCGGTCTTTACTCGTCTCCGGTGGCTATCGGGTTGTCGGGGTACGAAATCCAATCACTCCAGCTGTCGGATTGGCTGCTTGAATGCTACTCAGGAAACATCGAGATATATCTACTACACCATCCCCCCCAAATAACTACCCTGTGCCTCGTTCCCTGGGTGTTATCCCCCATAAGCAACGACTCCGCATTACCATTTTCTTGTTTCCCATCCCTTTTGGCTGTCTTCCCGAAACCTTTGCACCCACAGCTCGGAAACATCGTCAGCAAGTTTATCATACGACGGTGGGGATATTTTAATGCTTTCTAATGGGATATTAAGAAACTCCAAAACTCGCATAACGGTTCCCTCGTAGTCTAGAATAAAGTCCTCGTAGACAATCGTCAGTGGTACGATACCAGACTCGGAGAAGAAATCTTCGATCGCAGCTTCACACATCGTACTCTCGATAATCAGGTGGTTTATAGCGTCATAGTTGTATTTATCCGCTATGTCATGCTCCTGGGGTTTTTCGCCGTAGTTGCGGTGCCATTCGCCGGAGACGATCGCGCGCCACCACGACACGGCCAATCTGACTTTATTTCGACGCGTCATATAGATATGTTTATTGCAATTTGGAAATGCAGTACTCCACACCTCGGCTCTCGAAGTATCTTGCGGGAGTTCGAACATCGCGCGGAATGCATCGATCCATCTTTGTTCGAAATTTATTTTCAACCCAAAAACACCGTTTGGCGTTGTCCCGAGCCGCCACAATTGTTCAAGATCTTCAAGTTTCAAAGTTGCCGGATCTTGATACTGAAAATGTAGCCATTCGCAGGGGTCACCCGCCACCCCTGTTGAAGCAAGTGCTTTATTAAGCAGGGTACTTCCCGTGCGTTGCGAAAACCAGATCGTATAACTTTGTTTAGGTTGATCCAATGCATATCCCTTCTCTCTACCCTGACTTTATAGCGAACTTTTTGATTATGAAATTAACAATTACCTGCATACATTTCTCTATGGATTCATTTTCCGTGTCTATAGTGAGTTCAGGTTGAATCGGTGTTTCATAGGTGGCATCGATTCCTGTGAAATCTCGCAATTCTCCTTGTCTGGCTTTTAGATAAAGTCCTTTAGGATCACGTTGTTCACAAGTTTCTACGGAGCATTTTACATAGACTTCCGCAAATTCCTTTGAATTAAAACGCAGTCTGGTCTTAGATCTAACTTCTCTTGAGGGCGAGATCATCGGGACAAGAACGATAAAACCGACATTTAAAAACATGACTGCGACTTCTGCAGCGCGTCGTAAATTTTCCCTACGATCATCTTCTGAAAATCCAAGGTCCTGGTTTAATCCTGCCCTAAGCTGATCCCCGTCGATGACAACGCATTGGACTCCACGATTGAACAGTTCTTTCTCGACATAATGACTAAGCGTTGTTTTTCCTGAACCAGGCAACCCGGTGAACCAGACGACTCCACCCTTATGTCCGTTCAGATGTTCTATGACCTTTTTTTGGATAAACACCGCCCCCCTTACTTGAATAATTATGTAAACAGTAGTAATGAAGGTAATTTTATAAAATTTAACAGCTTAATTCTATGCAATAAACAGTTTGGAATTATTCTATACATAAAAAAGTCACATCAGATACTGATCTAATGTGACTTCGTAATACTCTAATTCAACTTTGTATAAACAATTTTCTTAACACTATCGCAGGAAAGAAAAAACTGTTGCGAAAGTTGATCAATCGTTGTACCCTCTGAAAATTTCTGGCGAATATTATGGTTTCTTTGATTCATATATTTTCTGCTACCGGAATTTACGCCCCATCCCTTTCGTATTCCTTTAGGTTTAGGAACGTAAATCATGACACCATTAATATATTTCTGTACTTCCTTTAATAATTTCTCTGGTAAGATAATGTCAGCATTAACGTATTTCATGATAACTCTACTCCTTAAAATATTATTTATTTCAAGGTAGCAAAGTCTCAATATAAACCGATTTCACCAATTAAGGTTTTAGGCGGTCTTAACTTATCAGCTCTATACAAACAACCGCCGTTGTTTATAGTGTAGACTTTGCATAGAGCTTATTCTCAACTTCGATATCATACATAGCTTTTGGTTCACCTCCCTAGCAAGATGAAAAACTCAACATTGCTAATATAGCATAGGATTTCCCATTTCGCCTCCCCTTTAACTTAACATCTTTGAGATCTCCAATGAGTCTTAGTTGTAAGTAAATATGCGTAAAAAGTGATCCGAGAGGATGTTGTAAATAAATTCGTTCTCACTCGACTGTTGACTTTATGTTGGATGGTGGCAGCGTACACTTGAATTGTTGACTTCTTTACGGGCAAGAACCAGAGAAAAGCATTAAAGCCGGGATTGTCATTTCATAATAGGTGACTATCCCGGCCCTTCGTATGTTTGTACAGGCACATTCTGATGAATACGAGCGAACGTTTGATTCGACCCGCTTTGCAAGTATTTTCAAGGCCAGCTCGTTGACTCCGTGTTGACTCGGAATCTCTCGAAGACCTGTACAGGTCATCTTGCGCCACAATGCTCTATATTCCAACTTCACAGACTGTTATTTGTTATTCGGTTCTTCTTCTTCCCCCACCGCCACCGGATTCCCCGCATAGCTAATCCAATCGCTCCAGCTATAGAATTTATTTGTGATATGGTTCACCATATCACTCTGACGGCAAATACGTTCCGAGGTGCGAAGCCATTTCTCTCAAGTTAACTGACTCGATCGAGAAAGCTACGGTTCCATTGCCAACCATGGCACAAAGTAAAGACCCAAAGTTTGTCTGATATTATTACAACAGTAAATTTTACAATTATATAAGTTTTAGCTTTAGATTATAGTCATATCATTCTATTCTATTGATATCTAAATACATTTTAAAACTATCGCTATTTAAAAAATCCCCATAGTCCATATTCAATTTACTCATTTCCTTCTTATAGTCATCATAATACATTCCTTCATTGTTTAGCTCTACTAAGAAGTTCATATGGTCCGTTAGAATTTTATTTATATTCTGAGATATATCTTTGTTAAAAAGCAGTTTTGACTCTCTAAGTAGAGATAATATTTCAAAATTCAACTCAGAAAATTCTTCTATTTCTAGTTGTGGTTCTTTCTTTAGTATAGAAGTAGTTTTTTGTATATTTCCCAATTTTCTATAAAACTCAAATCTATACTGATATTGAGATAACTTATTTGCATTTGATGCTATATCAGCTTGCTTATTGTATGTAAGATACTGTGCGATACCCACGACAATCAACGCAATTGAAAATACACTTGTTACTATAATATTGATTATTTCTATAGACATACGTCTATTTCCATTTTTATTATCTTTAATAGTTGATTCCATCTCCGAATCATTTCGAGAAGCAATAGCTGGTGTTGTCATCGTTTCAAGTGCATTAACTTCAACTTCTTTGGTTTCTTTTTCTACTACATTGTGAATATTCATAAAACACCTCAATTCTTGACGTTGACTATCTTTGACTAAATCGAATTTATACCATTTTTTAGTTGAAGTCAAATTTCAACAAATAGACGTTCCTATTTCAAATTTCGCCTTATTAATGATATTTAAATGTTGACTTTTCGTTGATTTGCTCCAAATAATCTTCATTTGTTGATTCAATTATATATCATCGTTCGAGGAACATTGAATATGTTATAAAACAACAAAAGTATGAGAATACATTCAGTTCAGTCACGATGTAAACATTTTCTGAAGCCAATTGTTGACTCCGTGTTGACTTCGATTAATAAAAAATACAGAGCAACGGCATAACACTAGCCCTGCTCTGTATTCGTCTTCGCACACTATTACGCGCATTTCCGCATTTATTCTTCCCCCGTCGCTACCGGATTCCCCCCATATGAAATCCAATCGCTCCAACTCCCCGCATACAGCTTCACATTCTTGAAGCCTGCGGCTTCCAACGCAAACACGTTCGGGCAAGCCGTAACGCCCGATCCGCAGTAGACGATAATCTCATCGTCCTGCGATATCCCATCGAAGCGCGCCCGCTGCTCCTCACCCGACAACCAAGTACCATCCGGCGCCAAGCCGTCCTTCCAGAAGTGATTGATCGCGCCAGGAATATGACCCGCTACAGGGTCGATCGGCTCTACCTCTCCGCGGTAACGAGGCGCTTCCCGTGAATCAATCAAGACTACACCGTTTGTGCCAAGACGGCTGCGAACCTCATCAGCACTCACAACAAGCTCCTCATTCACATGAGGCACAAATTCACTAGATGCCACTTCCGTCTGCAAGTTGCTTACTGGGTAACCAGCAGTCTGCCATGCAGCAAAGCCGCCATCCAGAATCGAGGCACCTCCATCATGACCGAGCCAGCGCAGTAGCCAAACCAGACGCGCCGCCATTGCACCGCCTTGCTCATCATAGGCAACCACATGCGTGCCGTTACTTATCCCCGCATGCCCAAGAGCTGCAGCAAGTGCAGTCGGTTCAGGCAATGGATGCCTTCCTCCCTTGCGATCTTCACGCTTAGGCGCGGACAGCTCCCGCTCCAAGTCCAGATAAACGGCTCCTTCAATATGCCCATCCGCATAAGCTTTCTCACCAGCTAATGCATCACTTAGCAGAAACCGACAATCTACGATACGCACAGAATCGGCCCCATCATTCTGGTACTTAACCAGCCACTCCGGTGTCACATACAAATTATTTATACTCATCCACAATACCCCTCTCAGGCATAGGCTAACGATCTACTGATCATTTTACCATGCCTGCCCAGCCCGCTAAAAGCAAAGCTTCTTCCTTCTACTTCGCAATTATGCCCATCCGCATATTGAAGGATAGACTCAGCCGGACTCACTATGGAATCAGCGATGGCACTGGAAGGAATACTATACACATGAACCACGGTTAGCTGTGCAGCTGAACTGTGCTTACTACCTTGTTTTCACCCGATGACGGCACTGCCTCAAACACATCTTCCCAAATTGGAAAATAGATTGTCTAACTGTACCTATCCGGCAGGTTCTTCTGCTATAATAGGCGTTATCTCAACTTCCTTCCCAGCCTATGATTCCCCCACTAGGAGGCAACACCTGCATGACCATACCGCCCATTGCCAGCACAGAAATATTCACGGTAACTGCACTATCCCCAGAATTAGCTGCAATGCTTTGTACTTGGCGCTATGACCCACCATTTGATTTCTACAATTGGTCGTCTTGGGAAGTGATGCTGCAGCTTGGCATTGAATTTGGCGATGAGTATATTCGGGACAAGCAGTATGCCGCCGTTCTTGATCAAAAGGGTACATTTGTGGGATTTGCCCAGTTCTTCCCCCTGCTTGATGTTACTCGGATTGGGCTTGGCCTGCGACCAGATTTATGCGGCAACGGTCTTGGACTTCCTATGGTGAAGGCAATCGTATCCGAAGCACTCCGCCGTTCCCCAAGCGATGAAATCGACCTTGAGGTCCACGTGTGGAATCTTCGAGCGATCCGAACCTATGAACAAGCGGATTTTATAATCACAGATACCTATCCCAAAAGAACAGCAGATGGACTCGTAGATGTCCACTGCATGACCTATACACCCCAGCCCCCAGCTGAGCAATTAAATGAAAGCTTTAATCCCTAATTTAATGCGAAAAGCCCACCTCCACGCATAATCTGCGCAGAATGGGCTTTATTTGGTGGTATCTCTTCTTTAATGCTTCATTTAGTACGTATCCACATGTTGCTCCTCCAGCCAAGTACGGATATTGGAGATCAAGTTTCCTGGATATGTATAATGATATATGTTTGCTACTTCGGTAGATAACCGACTGAATAACTCAAAAGAAACGAGCAGTGCTTTCCAACTATTGTTCTGATCGTATCCCCCGAATGTGTGCTTCAAATCAGCTGCTATATCTTTGTCAGCCCATTTATTGATAAATTTCCCTGCATGCCAAGTATCGTAGGTATCCCCGTGCAAGGCTTTTGCATGCCACTCAATCATCTGCAGCATTAACTGCTTACAATCCTGATCCCTTTGGTTGACTACCCACATTTCACCGCGCAAAATTTGTTTACCCACATACATACAGGCAAATCCAAACATATTTACGATCTGCAAAAAAGCATCTTGGGTAATAGGATTACTCTGAGGGGCAATTGTCATTCTCGGTACTAATTGTTGTCCCCTCCCCGTCTTGTCGAGAAGAATCTTGGCACCTCGCTGAAAGCCCTGAGGAATCTGATCATGTTCGATTAGGTGTTCAAGATCAGCAATAGGACGGAATAAAAAGTCAACTTGCAATCCTTTTTCAAAAAGAACGAGTTTTTCTGGATCCCCTCCAGCAGTTCGAAACACAAAACTTGTCCAAACCTTTCCGATATCTAGTAACCACTCGTCATTTTGAAAATAGTAATCTGGATTAGTTGAGAAGATAACGACATCTAAATCGGAGAACTCGTCAAACGGCTTATCTTCTCTAGCTCTTGACCCAACGATGTAGATCGCAATGATCTCATTGTTACATAGGCCCCAGTTAGATATACGCTCTTCAAGCATCTTATACATATCTATCATCATTATCCTTCCTCCGCTTACATTGGATTCCGACCCCTAACAAGGTAATCGTATTATATAATATATACCCTTACTTCCGCCTAGGGATGTATTTTATCATCGGTATAGACTCACAACTTTTTGCTTTCTGCATGAATATTTATCGCAATCGAGCGACTAAATGAATGCAAAAAGCCCACCTTTCAACGCATGATCTGCGCAGGGCGGACTTTATTTAGGTATGTATAAGTAACCCTTCATGAATGCTCCCCCTCGGGGTCCGTCATATCTAGGAATAGAATCCCATCCTTGCCGATCGGCACCGAGATTGTTCGAATGCGATCCAATGAATCGAGATCCGTGTATGTCCGTGATACCGCAGCACGTCGTTTCCATTCGAGCTCGACCGAGAGCGGGATGAAATACGGACGCCAGCTCCAGTTATGTCCGCGGAAAGCATTTTCCCGATACCAAACGGCTCCTTCTTCACGGCGGTAATTAGCTGAACACTGAATGCCATCTTCACAGCACATATATACTCTTATATAAGAAGCTTCAAGCCCTGGCAGAATCTGCTCGATAAAATCATTGCCAGCCTCGGCTAGGTTACAGTTACTATAATTCTCCTGCCAAGCCGCATCCACCATGCACCGCAGCTTCTCCGCTTCAGCGCTCCAATACCGTTCTTCCTGAATCATCCGGGAACGTCGTTTGTTCAGGCCCGCTTCAATGAGACCTGCAAAGCAGGAGGATGGCCGGAACTCCGGTTCCGCCTTAGCGAACAAGAATCCCTGCACATATCTCGCACCAATCTCAATTGCACGCTGCAGCTCCAATTCCGTCTCGACCCCCTCCACTAGCAAGGAGGAGCCAATTTGCTCAGCTAAAGTCGAGAATGAGCGTAATACCCCGTAATAACCGCTATGTTGTTCACTCTTCTGGAGCATATGAATATCGATTTTGAGAATATGGGGCTGGATCTGAGCTATGCGGTCCATATTACTGAACCCACTTCCCACATCATCAATCGCAATTAAGCAGCCTTGCTGCCGGTACACATCCACAACGGAGCGAAGCTGCTCCATTGGCTCTAAGAAAGATTCTTCTGTTATTTCAATCACGACATTCCGCGGGTCAATAGCATATTTATCGAGCAGTCGCAGTGTGGGCAGTTCACCCGTCTCCGCGTAGGTTTGATAGATCCAGGAAGGCTTCAGATTAATAAAAAGCTTCCCTTGACCACCCGCAGCGTCTCCTCCAGCGAACTTAGCAAGCGCTTGCTCCCGAAGCAGCCTATCCACACGAATTTGCTCCGACATCGGTACTCGCTTATCTCCGAAAAAGGGCCCCAGACTTTGCACACCTTGGTTTGTCCGAATGCGTCCGAGCGCCTCATATCCCATGATTCGCCTAGTGTCTAACGCAAGAATCGGCTGGAAATAAGGAACAAGCTGACTATCCAGCCCCTCATCTACGGACCATACCATCCGATAGGCTTCTGTCATAGGTGTTCACCCCGCGTCATGGTAATGTGAGATTTAGTAACATTTACTACTATCACTCATTGTAGAATAGTGTCGAATCGTTGTAAAGATGTTATTAGACACTACTTTCCCATGAAAGAACGGTAAACATCATTATACTGATCGGCCGACTTCATATCGAGCTCCGTTAATCCTCCCGCACTCCAAGTGGTTAGTCTGAGCGTAACCTTCTTGAAGTCAATTCCGATGAAAGGATGATGATTGAGCGCCTCAGCAATATCCGCTACTTTACCTACAAAAGCAATCGCATCCGTGAATGCAGCGAATCGATAGCTTCCCTGCATCCATTTGTCATCGTCGCGTATCCAACCCTCGATAGCTGCAATTCGCTCATCAGCAGCTGCAAGCGACATTTTTTCCATTCGGCTCAAGCGTCATTCTCCTTCCTTGGAACAGGCTTAAATTAAGCGGATGATCCGGCTTTCCTTATGATCAACCGACACTTCAATGCAATGATGCTTAGGTCTATACGTAACCGTGCCTGTGCCAACCGCAATGACCGGATCTTCACCCAGCGCGTAGAAGACATCGTCAGCGAGAACCTCCATTAATTCTTTGTGCTGCCCCTCATCGAGTTCTTCCCAATCTGCTGTCTCCATCTCAAAAAATATATACCCATCACCGATGGAACCGATTGCATCCGCTAGCTCCCCAACAATCTCCGTATACTCTCTGCCATGCTTGACACCCATTATTATCTCCGCCTTTCTCGATATAGCTAACTCTTACTTCCATTCTACACCAATTAGTATGAATATTAAGCGTGCCCTCGCACAAAAGATTGAATTTGCTCTAATCTATAGCCTTTTTTTGACGATAATAAATATAGAGGTTTGTCGAAAATCTGTTTATTTTGTCAGTCAGACACATACGTCTGTCCTCGACATTTTACTATTTTGGAACAACTACGCGGACGAACCGCAAAGTTTCTCCAAACCAATCATTATAGACGAGGTGTGTGTCATGGAAAAATCTACTATTATTGGCATCGGACTTGGACTCATTGCCGTGCTGCTCGGTATGACGTTAAAAGGGGCTCCGATCAGCAATCTAGCCAACCCAGCTGCATTCACGATCATCATCGTTGGTACTGCTGCCTCACTCTTCATCGGGTTTCCGTTGTCGGAATTAAAGAAGTTCCCCAAGCTTATCAAAATGATTTTCGTTGCTCAAGTCTTACTGCCTCGTGAAGAACTTATTAAAATGTTTATGGAATGGGCAACCATTACACGTCGTGAAGGCTTACTTGCGCTTGAAGCGAATGTAGATGATATTGAAGACCTTTTCCTTCGCAACGGTATGCGGATGATCATTGATGGCAACGACCACGATCTAGTTCGCGACGTACTGCTTGAGGATATTTCCGCTACGGAAGAACGTCACCGTGGTGGTGCGCTTATTTTCTCACAAGCCGGAATGTACGCCCCAACGCTAGGGGTTCTAGGTGCCGTTATCGGTCTAATTGCAGCACTTGCTGATATGAGTGATATGGCGAAGCTCTCTCATGCGATCGGAGCTGCCTTCATTGCAACCCTCCTTGGTATTTTTACCGGATATGTATTGTGGCATCCCATCGCCAATAAGCTCAAGCGCTTATCCAAACGGGAGATTGAACTGCGTCTAATGATGGTTGAAGGTTTGCTATCCATTCAATCTGGTGTATCCACGATTGCGATTAATCAGAAACTATCCGTCTTCCTAACACCAACGGAGCGATTGAAAATGAACGAGAAGGGAGCGGAGGGCATTGAGCAAAAAGCATAAGAGTGAGCACCACGAAGAACATGCCGACGAATCGTGGCTTATCCCTTACGCCGATTTGCTGACCCTGCTGCTAGCCCTCTTTATCGTGTTGTTTGCGATGAGCACAACCGATTCTAAGAAGTTCGAAGAAATGAGTAAAGCGTTCAATATCGCCTTCAACAGTGGTTCAGGTGTTCTGGATAACACGACTATCGTGACGACTGGTGAGCAGATGAGCAAGGAAAGAGAGAATAACCGCCAGCCTTCTAAAGAAGATCTAACCAAGGAACAGCTTCAAGCGGCTATGAAGCAAGAACAAGAAGATCTAGAGAAGCTGAAGAAGCAGATCGATAATTATATCAAGACAGCCGGCCTGACCACACAGCTTGAAACGAAGCTGAATCAATCCCAGCTTATGATTACAATTAGCGATAACGCACTCTTCCCATCAGGCAGCGCTCAGATTAAACCAGAAGCACGCTCACTTGCCTTGACAATCGCAACGATGTTGAACAAGTATCCCGGCTACGAGATTGTTGTATCCGGCCATACCGACAATGAGCCGATTTCTACGGCTGAATTTGAATCCAACTGGGATTTGAGCTCGTCACGTGCGATTCGTTTCATGGATATTCTACTCTCCAGCAAGAAGCTTGATCCTAAGTTATTCAGTGCCATCGGTTATGGTGAATATCGTCCTGTTGATTCCAATGCAAACGCTCTGGGCCGTTCCAAGAACCGCCGTGTTGAGGTTTCGATCATTCGCAAA
Organism: Paenibacillus baekrokdamisoli; assembly: GCF_003945345.1. Classification (GTDB taxonomy): domain Bacteria; phylum Bacillota; class Bacilli; order Paenibacillales; family Paenibacillaceae; genus Paenibacillus_Z; species Paenibacillus_Z baekrokdamisoli. The sequence continues at coordinate 5,227,555 of NZ_AP019308.1, forward strand.
TTTACCGATCCAGATAAATCGCAGAATATCCCAGCAACACCAAAATGAAATTACTTATTCCAATAAGAAGAAGCTTGCAGCACCGTTATTAGCGGCAGTACAAGCTTCCTCCCTCAAAAAAACCAACGCTGCCGCTGATTTGTCGGCTGCCGTTGGTTTTTTATTTCCTGGGAAACGTATCTCTTCTGACCTAAGGTGCGTTAAATAATACGTAATACTCAGTGGCTATCCAATAGATCGAATAGCTCCTTAAGCTCATTAGTTGTCAAATCACGCCATTTGCCGTTACCTAGACTTCCAAGATGGATATTCATGATCCGCACCCGACGAAGTCGTCTTACATTGTAGCCAAAAGTGGAGCACATTCGACGAATCTGTCTGTTCTTACCTTCGGTCAACGTAATTCGAAATACCCGGTCTCCTTCCTTGATAACCTTACAAGGGAGCGTCATACTGCCAAGAATACGGACTCCTTCACTAAGTGCCTTTAAGAACCGAGGTGTAACAGGGCGATCCACCGTCACGATATATTCCTTCTCATGCTTCCCTTCAGCACGCAAAATCCGGTTCACGATATCACCATCATTGGTGAGCAGAATGAGACCTTCGGAATCCTTATCCAACCGCCCGATCGGGAAGATCCGCTCCGGATGATTAATATAATCGACGATATTCCCTTCGACCTGAGCTTCCGTTGTACTCGTTATCCCGACAGGCTTATGAAGAGCAATATAGACATGCTCCTTCTGCTCACCAATCCGAATATGATCCACCCGCACGTCGTCCCCAAGCTCTGCCTGGCTTCCGAGCTCTGCGAGCTTCCCATTAATCGTAATACGCCCCGACTCCACAAGCTTATCTGCTTCTCGCCTTGAGCAATAGCCCGTTTCACTTATAAACTTGTTAATTCTCAATGCTCCATTCACCCCGCACTATTTCCCTTATGTTTGTACCGCAGCAGCAGCAGCAGCCGCTTCTGCAATCTCACTATTCTCGTAGATTCGCACAGGCCCATCCTTGCCCAGCAGCCTTTTGGTAAAAGCCGCAGCTCTCATACCACTTGCGACTTGCTTATCCTTTATCGGTCGATACACCCGCAAGGGACCTATCGTAACGACCCTCAACAATGGACTTAACCAGATTGCGATTTTCTCGCCCAGACGAAATTCCTTCCGTTTGCCAAGCAGTAAGGACGGACGAAGAATATGCAGCTCCTCAAGCGAGATGGAAGTAAGCTTTTCTTCCATTTCCCCCTTTACTCGACTGTAAAAGATCGATGAGGACGCTTTTGCACCCATAGCGGACACAATAATCATTTTAATGACACCATGCTCCTTAGCCCACTTAGCAAGCCGTACAGGATACTCGTAATCCACTTTGCGGAACGCTTCCTGCGACTTGGCTTTCTTAATCGTTGTACCCAGCGTACAGAATACCAGATCGACGTGAACGTCAGCAAGTGACTGCTCCATCTCATCCAAATCCGCAACGATCACATGCAACTTCTTAGCCCGGGACCCTGTTCCTGCTTGGAAGAGAGGCCTACGCACGAGTACGGTTAGCTCTGTGCAGCACTCATCCGCCAGCAGCTGCTGTGTAAGCGCTTGGCCTACTAATCCAGTGGCACCTACTAACAGAACGCGATATCCCGCTTCATTCACGCTATGCGTACGCATGATCAACCGCCCCTTTTGATCTATTGTACATGATTTGCCTAATTAGCGCTCGTCGTCCGCTCCGTCCCTATTCAGGGGGAGCGTTATGGTTACTATTGTGCCAACGTCAACAATACTTTTAATATCCATCGTCCCTTGATGACTTTGAATAATTCGCTGGCTTACCATAATTCCAAGTCCGGTGCCCGTATCCTTATCCGTGAAGAATGGATCACCGAGCTTTGGAATCATCTCTTCGGGAATGCCGATTCCTTCATCCGTGATGCAGACACAAACGTCCTTCATGCCATACCGAGAAACCTCAACTCGAATTTGTCCACCCTGTGGCATCGCTTCTATAGCATTCTTGAGTACATTAATGAACACTTGCTTCAGTTGATTCTCTTCACATGAAATCCGGCATTCCTCATGACCAAACAGCGGCTCAAATACAATATTGCACAGATGAGCCTGACTATCGAGTAATGAAATGACATCCCCCAAGATGAACCGAATATCCTTCTCCTCGAACCGGGTTGCTTGCGGCTTCGCCAAAATAAGAAACTCACCCACAATTAAATTAATCCGATCCAACTCTGTGAGCATGATATCCACATGTCGTGTATTCAATTTGGTTGTTTCTAATTGCAGCTGAAGGAAGCCTCGCAATGTAGTAAGCGGATTGCGAATTTCATGCGCCACGCCTGCGGCCAATTGGCCGACGGTCGTCAGCTTCTCGGATCGGCGCAGCAGCTCCTCCATCTTGTTGCGGCTCGTCATATCACGTGTAATACTTGCGATTGCTCGTATCGCCCCATTTTTATCTCGTATTGGAGATGTCGTCACACTGACCGATATCAACTCTCCCCGCATTGTCACGCGCTCTGTCTCACGTGCCTTCAGCGGCTTCCCAGATTTTAATTGTTCCATCGTCTGCTGCTCTTCCATATGTAGATGATCTGGCACAAGCGGCAGGACTTGACCGATTGCCTCCTCCGAACTATAGCCGAATAATTGTTCGAACGCATGGTTCACCTGCGTAATCCGACCTTCAAGATCAACAACATGTATCGCATCTGTAGTATGATTAATGAACGACTCCAGGTACTCTTTCATCGAACGATTTTCTTCAAAAGCCAGCTTAAGCTTCGTCATATAGATACCGAGATTTTTGGACATCGCATTTACTCGCTGCGCCAGCTGTCCCAGTTCATCCTTGCGTTTCACTTCAATAGAATTATCGAACCGTCCGAATGAAACCTCGTTTACCTTCCAAAGAATAAACCGCACAGGACGCAGCAAAATATCCGATAGCCAATAGCTGCAGAATACAACGATAATAAGCAGAATAGCGGATATAAAGATCTGATTATTCCGCTGCTTATCGATCAGTGTTATTAGAGGCTGTTTATCACTCACAAGCCCAATTACGTAAGGAACCTTCCCATGAATCGGGACGAAGCTTTTAATAATCGGTCTATTATTTATAGACATGTAGCGGAATATAGCTTTGCCTTCAGCAGCTTCTCTGACGCTTTTGACATCCAGGTTCGGTACACGATAGTTGTAGCTGCCAAAGGGAACAGGATAATCGAGCAGCTGATCAGTTGAAGCTATCTTAGGAATAAAGGTAATCGTCTTCTTACCGAAGGTCTGGGGATTAAATCCGCTTATTTCGAGAAGATTCGGATTATCCATAAGCTTCTGCGATAAGAATGAGGTTACATCAAAATTTGTCCGATCCTTCAAAATTTGTTCATTCTCTAGAAAGCAGCTGATAATGTAGTTTGGATCCAGCCCTTTATAGAAGCTCCATTGTTCATCGATTAGACGATCCGTCAGTTCGTACTGTGCTGGCCCCATCCAGAAGCTTTCCCCTTGGTTATTAACTGGTGTTATTCTCCCCACCTCGGTTGGTTTAGATGAGGAAACTGTGGTATAGTCACTGCCACTTGGTGTTAATAAGGAGATATGAGTAACTCCAATCTCTTTGGCGATTTCCGCCAGTTTCGCCGAAGTCACGGTGTCCGAGCGACCCCCGTTGAGCTTCAAAGAAGCAAGCACGGAAGCTGCCTTGAGTCTCTCACTAATCGCAACTTGAGTAAGCTCTTCTTCTGTGGAATATTGAATAACAGAATTTGCGATCTGCTGACTAATATGAACCATTTCGGCTTCCATATTTACTTTGAGGTTGACCCGTGTCGAATATTCGTTCAAAATCATATTAAGCACAAGTAGAACAAAAACGATGAAAGAAATCATAAAGGATAACTTGGTCTTGACCGACAATATGCGACACACCCTTCACGCAACTTGTGGACATCTTATTGGATCATATCATAATTATATGGAAATGATAGCTTTTCCAACGGCCCTCGCTGCTTCTGTATTTAATAATTTTTATTTCTAGTAGATAACCTCTGTTTATTGTGGATTTCAATTAAAAACAGAATATTATCCACAGTTTTTCCCCATATCCACAACACAAATGTCTAATAAGTGTATAAAGTTGTGAATAAATAGCCACTTATCCACATAGTTGTACACAAGCTGTTAACAACGAATATTTGTTCGTGGCACAATTCGAGCCAAACCGACAGTCGATTCTTGTCGACCGAAGCTTTAATTATATGAGTATAGAATGGAGCCAGTCCCTATTATGAGTGTGGATTTTTTTCAAGAAACAGACTATCGATGGATGCGTGAAGCCATACTAGAAGCGAAGAAAGCCGAACAATTAGGTGAGGTTCCTATAGGCGCAGTCGTAGTGAGAAACGGCGAGGTTATTGGAAGAGGTCATAATCTGAGGGAGACATTACTTGATCCAACAGCGCATGCGGAAATGGTCGCTATTCGAGAGGCAAGCCAATATTTAGGTGCGTGGCGTCTGCTTGACTGCACCCTATATGTCACTCTCGAGCCTTGTCCGATGTGCGCAGGAGCACTTGTCCAGGGCCGCATACAGAAGGTTGTCTTCGGCACAACCGACCCTAAAGCCGGCTGTGCCGGTACGTTGATGAATTTATTACAAGAGCCCCGCTTCAATCATGAAACTGAACTAGTAAGCGGCTTATTACAAGAGGAGTGCGCAGCTTTGCTCACGCAGTTTTTCCGTCGTTTGAGAGGACGTTCTTCAAACAAGGAACTGTAGATTATTCGACAAGTCCATTAACTTAATAATTCCTTCTTTTGGATATGTTGTAGCGTCACAATAAGTTCATCAGCCGCTTCACTAATGGCAAGAACCTCGGGGTCGGTTAAACTCCCTCGCGCTTCAGCTACTTCTAAGAGCTTTAAACGAAGCGCATGTAATTCATCGAGCAGCCTAATTTTGTCCTTCATGACGCTTGGTTATCGCTCCTATCGCATCCTAGGTTACAGTTAGTAACAATTTTATTATACGCTTAACTACTAACGGATTTTGTAAAAACTTGTCGAAGGTTCACCTCCTTTTTGAGGGTAATTTTCGACAAGTTTCTACATTATGGCGATTTTATTAGGACTATGCTCATGAAACCAAATAGGCCCCGGATGTAGGTCCAAGAAATTTATCAAATAAACCCACTCTAACTCTCCAGTACCCTATCTCTTGCACCACTAGCTGCCTTCATGCTATTATTATTCTTGCCGCGCGCCCGTAGCTCAGCAGGATAGAGCGACAGTTTCCTAAACTGCAGGTCGTACGTTCGAATCGTATCGGGCGCGCCATTAATAGACTTCCACAACCGCGTTGAGTTGAAACGCGGTTCTTTTTGCTTTTTGCGGGTTGATGGGCGAGTCAGCGAGGCTTCTATAAGAATGAAGGACCAAAAGAAAGAAGGATGAATGCGGGCACTCCCACATTCATCCTTCTTTCTTTTGACTTTAATAACTATAACTATATGAGTCCATTAGGCTCTAAACCATAATCAGTGCTTGCCAATACGAAGTACCTAGCGAAGCGGACGGAATCGTTCTGAAGAAGCGATAGCGTTCGCCTTTGTCTCCTTATTTCTACCCCTTAGGGATAGAATCAAGAAATAGGGAGACAACAGCGATCGTAAGAATGATCCGTCTGCGCAGCGGGCTTCTACGCACCATGCTTCGAATTATTATAGTGTTGAGCCCCAATCAAGTTACCTCTTCTCAAAAATTAAGAACCACTAACTAAACCCAAAATATCTTGTACTTGTTGAACAGGAACCGCATCCTTAGGTAGCTCGTATTGAAATTTCACATCTTTGTTCAAATCGGCATAAGAGATTTTGAATTGAACAGCGAGTTTTTGAGGGTTTTGAGCATCCTTAGAATCAAGATTCAGCTGTAACTCTTGATAGGTCAGATAGCCATCTTGAATACCACCGGTGAAGGTCAAATCATCGAGACTCTTCTTCAGCTCTTCCACAGCTGGTTGGATCTTCCCGTCTTTCTTATCAGCGAGCTCTTTCTTCGCCGCTTCCAGTTCTTCTTTCTTAAGCTGTAATGCCTTCATATAGGCATCATTCTTTAACAGTAGATCAATAATTGCTGGGGCAGCCTTATCAATAATTGTAGTTACAGCTTGATCCGAATTTTGTTTATTCATGTTAAAGCGGATAAATTGATCGCCTTTGTAGCCTTCTGGCAAACCCTTCACATCTACAGCTTTAGGCTCAGAAAAATAAGTTTTTTCATCAAAAGGATCAGAGAGAGTTTTCAATAAATCTTGTCCTAGCTTTTTTGTCGCAGCTCCATCAAGGATCACTGAATTTTTCTGCTCTGCAGCTATTTTGTTCAAATCGATCTCTACAAATTTACCAACAAGCGTATCCGGCAATTTCGCACCAGGAATCTGCGGCACCTTCAGCCATACCTTGTCTTTTGTAATGATAACGGGTACGGTCAAATGAATGGTCATATCTGCGGTTCCAAATGCAAGATCCATAACGACCTCAGCGCGCATTGGTTCCGTTTGCATAGCCCCGTGAAAATCAACAATAGCGCCCTTCAGCATCTTCATAAAGATATCCGTCATTGCTGCATTTGTGCCCGAGCCTGTTGGGGGAATTACAATATCATCGAGGGAGAAAGTACCTTTAAAAGACATCGATTTCGCCGTTTGCAGCTTAGTCATCGCAGATAGCAATGCCTCTTTCGGCGGTTTGACAGAACTACAGCCTGCCATAACTGCAATAAGCAGCACTAGAATAGCAAGCATACTTGTTTTGAGTAATTTCATATCTAATTCCCCTCCATTGTTCAAACACCTCTCATTCTACCGTAAAAAGCCCCCCTCATCCAGTCTTTACTGGACGAAGAAGGCTCTTAGTGGGTTGCAAAGATCGTTACCCTTGCCGGTTATGATGTGGAGTATGGTTGTGCTGCTTGGTCTTCTTGGAACCGGATAAAGGTTCCTGCTGCCCAGAATGCCCTCTTTGTTTATTACCCGACTGATCCTCTGGATTCGGTACTGGAATACTATCTGTCTTACCCATATTAGGCTGTCCCCCTTAACTTAAGCGTCTGGAGCATTTGATTCTTAAAGCCAATTAATTCTGAAGATGGTTTAAATCCGTCGGTTCATCATGATTTAAAGCATCTTGATGCCGCCGATCATTGGTATCCTGCTGAATTTGCTGAGCTTGATGGCTGTTTACCGGATTTTTATCTAGATCTTCAACCACATTGCTCAAATTTTTATCTGCATAACCTTTATTTTTAGTCAAGGATATTCCCCTTCCTCTCATTCACTTTCTGCTTACGCATGTGTTAATCCATGAAGCGCTTGTGCACACTCATGAATATGTCGGGTGTAATCGTGCACGAGCTGCTGAATGATATCAGTTCTCTCATCAACTGTGCGCCCATCCTTCTCCACATCAATTAAAGTCGATTTAACCTCACGGCTATCCACATATACAACTTTAAAATCAAAGTTATACGCTTGATGCCCTGCTGATTGGATGGTTACTCGAAGCGTCTTAGAATCAGCCTCGTCAGGCAGAACAGTCGCGCGATCCCCTTCATTTATAGTATCTGGCAAAGTCCGCTGCCATGCTTCGGCTAGCTGCTGCTGATCCATTCGAATTTCATCATGTTTACTCATCGCTTACCACCTCCATGCCGATAATATGCGGCATTGGCTGCTTATTTATGCGGACGTTCCTCAATAGAAGAAGGATACAAAAAAAGCGCCTAGGCTACAAGGTAGCTCAGACGCTGTTCATTTAAATAGTGGCGGAGAGGGTGGGATTCGAACCCACGTGGAGTTGCCCCCTAACGGTTTTCAAGACCGCCCCGTTATGACCACTTCGGTACCTCTCCGAATTTAATTCAGTCCATCTAAATAAAAGATGACAAGAAATAGTATACCACAAGCCAAAACAAATAATCAACTCCATTTTTAGCTTGTGGCCACTTTTTTGCTAATTTATTTTATTTACCGATTCGATCAATTCCACCCATATAAGGACGCAGTGCCTCAGGCACAATAATTGATCCATCTGCTTGCTGATAGTTCTCAAGAATTGCTGCCACCGTTCGACCAATTGCAAGTCCGGAGCCATTCAAAGTGTGAACGAATTCTGGCTTACCTTTTGCTTCTGCCCGATAACGGATATTTGCACGGCGTGCTTGGAAATCCTCAAAGTTCGAGCAGGAAGAGATTTCACGATACGTACCACCGCTTGGAAGCCATACTTCAAGGTCGTAGGTCTTAGCCGATGTAAAGCCCATATCGCCCGTACACAACGTCAGCACACGGTATGGGAGATTAAGTAGTTGAAGCACCTTCTCGGCGTTCTGGGTCAACTTCTCCAGCTCGTCATAAGAATCCTCTGGCTTACACAGCTTCACTAGTTCGATCTTGTTGAATTGATGCTGACGTATTAGTCCTCTTGTATCACGGCCAGCAGAGCCGGCCTCCGAGCGGAAGCATGAACTGTAGGCAACAAAGTACTTCGGCAGATCTTCTGCAGAGAGAATCTCCTCGCGATGGATATTCGTGACGGGTACCTCTGCAGTTGGAATCAGATAATAATCTGATCCTTCCAGCTTAAAGAGATCTTCTTCGAATTTAGGCAGCTGTCCAGTTCCAATCAAGCTGTCACGATTCACGATATAGGGAGGAAGAATCTCCTCATAACCGTGCTGATCGCTATGTAAGTCCATCATGAAGTTAAGAAGCGCGCGCTCCAGCCTTGCTCCGAGTCCACGGTAGAATACGAAGCGTGAACCAGTCACCTTGGCCGCTCTCTCGAAATCCAGAATGCCCAGATCCTGTGCCAGCTCCCAATGTGCTTTAGGTTCAAAACCAAGCGTAGGAACTTCACCAATACGGCGAATTTCAACATTATCAGCTTCAGAAGCACCTACAGGAACTGTTTCGTTCGGTATATTAGGAATAGCCAGCGTTAGCTCTCTAATCTCGGCCTCTACGATACGAACCTCATCATCAAGTGCCTTAATGCGATCGCCAACTTCACGCATCTCAACGATAAGAGCATCCGCATCTCCACCGCTCTTCTTCAGCTTAGCGACTTCTTGAGATACCGTATTACGACGGTTCTTGAGCTGCTCGCTCTCCTGCAGCAAATCACGCCATTTACCATCAAGTGCTGGGAATTCCGCAATAAGATCGAGCGACTTTCCCCGGTTGCGAAGTGCTTGCTCAACTTGTTCAAATTCATTTCTCAATATCTTGACATCCAACACGAAAAGGTAGCCCCTCTCTATTCACTCACAATTTGGCTTATTATGAGCAAAAAGACTGCATAATTGCAGTCTTTTTGCTGTTATTCTTTAGCTGCAGCAGCCGCTTCCTTCGCCATATCCAGGAAATAGGCATGCAAACGGAAATCGTCTGTCAGCTCTGGATGATAGGAGGAAGCAAGCAGATGTCCTTGTCTTGCCGTAACGATTTCATCCTTATACGTAGATAACACATCTACTTGCGATGAAACCTCTTTAATAAGAGGCGCTCGGATGAATACAGCTCGAATGGGCTCGTCAATACCTTTTACAGGCAAGTCCGTTTCAAAGCTCTCCTGCTGCCTGCCAAAAGCGTTCCGCGCTACAGTCATATCCATCAGCTCCAGATGAGCTTCTTCCTGACCTTCAATCCGCTCAGCCAGTACGATAAGACCTGCGCAAGTACCGAATATCGGCTTCCCTTGGCCAGAGAAGTCGCGAATGGCTTCAATGAAGCCATATTTACGCATCAGCTTACCAATTGTCGTGCTCTCTCCACCAGGAATAATGAGGCCATCCAGCTCACTAAGCTGCTCCGTCCGCTTGACAGCGACTGGCTCGCCTCCGGCTGCCTCAATACTCCGCATATGCTCTGCAACGGCACCCTGCAGTGCCAGAACGCCTATCTTCATGATGGTTGCCTTCTTTCTACCCAGCCGTACTTTCGTACCGCTATGATCTTACAAACCGCGGTCTTGCATCCGTTCAGAAGCAGCAAGTTTAGAAATCTCAATACCCTTCATCGGGGCACCAAGGTTTTTGGATACTTCTGCGATTAATTTATAATCTTGATAATGCGTTGTCGCTTCAACAATTGCGCGGCCGAATTTCTCTGGGTTATCGGATTTGAAGATACCTGATCCAACAAATACACCATCAGCGCCCAAATGCATCATAAGCGCAGCATCGGAAGGTGTAGCGATACCGCCTGCAGCGAAGTTAACAACAGGCAATTTACCTGACTCATGTACATTCAACAGCAGCTCATAATTAACGCCCAGCGTCTTCGCTTCATGATAAAGCTCGTCCTTCGAAAGGTTCTGTACCTTGCGAATTTGTCCCAAGATTAGACGCATATGACGAACCGCTTCAACGATGTTACCCGTTCCCGGCTCCCCTTTCGTACGCATCATTGCAGCGCCTTCTTGGATACGACGAAGGGCTTCACCAAGATCCTTAGCTCCACAAACGAAAGGAACAGTAAAATCACGTTTGTCGATATGGTAGACTTCATCAGCTGGAGTAAGCACTTCGCTCTCATCGATGTAATCAGCACCCAGCGCTTCCAATACTTTTGCTTCAACGAAGTGACCGATGCGTGCTTTTGCCATAACTGGGATGGATACAACCTTCATAACCTCTTCAAGAATGGTCGGATCAGCCATACGGGCAACGCCGCCAGCAGCACGAATATCAGAAGGCACGCGCTCTAGCGCCATTACAGCTGTAGCACCTGCCGCTTCAGCAATTTTAGCTTGTTCAGCATTCATGACGTCCATAATGACGCCGCCTTTTTGCATTTCTGCCATACCACGTTTAACGCGTGAAGTTCCTGTTTCCATAATTCCTAATCCCCCTAAAAGTTTTTGCGTGAATTGGTTTACCTGTATCCATTCCATGAAGCAGATAAGGAAGTACGCTTCGTAAATAATCTAAGTTAGACGGGGCTTTCATCCTTACAAAAGCATCCCTCTTCCGAACTAGCTCTAACCAAATATTACAGCATCCCGAATAAATCGACAACTATCAATTCATAGTGAAAGGGTTGTAATTGTGTATGATTAGAATAAATTAACAATCCCTTTAAACAAGCTTCCAAAAAAGCTGCCGATCGCGCGGAACAATAGCCGCCACCAGCTGGCTTTTTCCACTTCTTTCGAAGTAATTAGTTTTACGGTTTTATCCACACTTTTGCCTGTTTCGGCGTCCTTGTACGTATAAGTAACCGATCCAACCTCTTGCCCATTAGCGATAGGCGCAACAAGCTCACTTTCGGTTTTAAGCGTTACCTTGGTCTGTGTAATAGCAGGCTCAGAGCCCTTCTTAACAAGGAAGGTTACATCTGAAGCCGTCATAATAGGGACTTCTTTGGAAACACCCTTCTTTATTTTGACCGACTCCGCGTTCTTTACCACAGTCTTTGGTGCAACAACTGTTTTTTGTTCGAAATTATTGAATCCATAGTCAAGCAGCTTCGCGGTCTCTGTGAACCGTTTGTTAATCGTTTTTGCGCCCATGACAACAGAGATTAAACGCATATTGCCACGCTTTGCTGTAGAGGTAAAACAGTACCCAGCAGCACTAATATAGCCTGTTTTCATACCATCCAAGCCATCGTATGCGAATTTCTTTAAGGAAGGGACTGCCTTATTCGAGGCTAGCATCCAGTTCCAGTTGACCATTGGGGCTTTATCACGCTCACGAAATTTATAGGACGGAAGCTTGGAAAAATCAAGAAATTCCGGATGCTTCTTTAGAAGAATACTCGCGAATTTAGCTAAATCAGCTGCTGAAATAACGGTTGTATCTTTTAAACCAGTTGCACTTGTAAAATTAGCTGAATTTAGGCCAAGCGACTTAGCCGTTTCATTCATTTTCTTTACGAAGCCTTCCTCTGTACTTCCAATTCGATCCGCTAATGCAATGGTAGCATCATTGGCAGAACCAACTGCCATCGCAATATAGAGATCCTTCACGGTATGCTTATCGCCAGCTGCCAAATAAATTTGTGAACCATCCGCTGGTGTAGAAGCTGCTTCCTCCGTTACGGTTACAATGTCATCCCACTTTAAACGACCTGCCGCAATTTCTTCTAGAACCATATACTCTGTCATCATCTTCGTCATACTTGCTGGTGGTCGTGCTTCATCTTGATTCATTTGAAATAATACTTGTCCTGTATCTGCATCAATTAATATAGCTGCTTTAACCTCAAGACCTAATGAATTAGCTGGAAAAGATGAGTCCGTACTCTTTGCAGCAGCAAAGGCTGCTGTCTGGCCTACTGTTATCATGATTAGCAATCCGACCAACATTGCAGAAATAGCCGGAAACAGTCGTACCGCTTTCTTGTTACTTTTCAACATATTCTCTCCTTTTCTCCCGTTGTACTCAGATTTGTATAGCATAATTGTAACATACCGCGGATAAAAAAAGAAAAGCAGGAAAAATGGTGAATCTCACCATCTTCCTGCTTAAGTACTGCACTTTAGGCGAGGCCACTTCTCAACCAATCCTATTCACCGTCAGAGTCAAAGCTATCTTCCACCTCAATGCAGTAGACTTGTGGTGCAGCATGACGGCGAGGAGAATACCATTGAAAGCTTATGCTGTTAATTGGAGAGTGCGACTGTAATCCGTTAAACCTTCACACCTCTACAAGGAGTAGTTAGGTGCTTCTTTAGTGATTTGAACATCATGTGGATGGCTCTCACGTAGACCTGCACCTGTAATACGAACAAATTGTGTATCATTCTTTAATTGATCAATGTTCTTAACACCACAATATCCCATACCTGAACGCAATCCACCGATCAGCTGATGAACGGTATCCGCAAGTGGTCCTTTGTAAGCTAAACGCCCTTCAATTCCTTCAGGAACGAGCTTATTCTCATTCTCTTGGAAGTAACGGTCTTTGCTTCCCTCTTTCATCGCACCAAGTGAGCCCATACCCCGATAAACTTTAAAGCGACGACCCTGGTAAATTTCGGACTCCCCTGGGCTTTCTTCTGTCCCTGCAAAAAGACTTCCGATCATGATCGCACTTGCTCCAGCTGCAATAGCTTTCGTAATATCCCCAGAGTACTTGATTCCTCCGTCTGCGATAATAGGAATGTTATATTCACGCGCTACGCTAGCGCAGTCATAAATAGCTGTAATTTGCGGTACACCAATACCAGCAATAATTCGAGTCGTACAAATAGAGCCAGGCCCCATTCCTACTTTGATAACCGATGCGCCTGCTTCGATGAGCTCACGTGTTCCCTCACCTGTAGCAACATTACCTGCTACTATAGTCAGATCCGGATAAGACTCATGCAGTTTACGTACCATCTCTAGTACATTCTTCTGATGTCCATGTGCAGTATCAACAACGAGAACGTCTACACCGGATTGTACAAGCGCTGCAGCACGTTCAGGTGTATCCTTAGCAATCCCAACTGCAGCACCACAAAGTAGACGGCCTTGTGGATCCTTAGCCGCATTAGGGAATTGTATCGCCTTCTCTATATCTTTAATGGTTATAAGTCCTTTAAGTGTATTCGTATCATCAACCAAAGGCAGCTTCTCGATCTTATGCTTTTGCAGCAGCACCTCTGCCTCTTGCAAAGTTGTTCCGACAGGTGCCGTTACTAAGTTCTCATGAGTCATGACTTCGCTAATTTTCATGGAATAATCGTGAATAAAGCGGAGATCACGATTTGTAATGATGCCGACCAGCTTTTGGTTCTCATCAACAACTGGAACACCCGAAATCCGGTATTTCCCCATTAATTCTTCTGCATCATAGACATGATGATCACGAGTCAAAGAAAAGGGATTAGTAATAACACCACTCTCTGAACGTTTAACACGATCTACTTCCTGAGCTTGCTGCGAGATCGACATATTTTTATGAATAATCCCGATACCGCCCTCACGTGCCATTGCAATAGCAAGCGCTGCTTCGGTGACTGTATCCATTCCCGCGCTCATAAGTGGAATATTCAATTTCACACTAGCGCTAAGACTGATGGATACTTCCACTTCCCTCGGCAGCACTTCCGATTTGCGGGGTACGAGTAGAACGTCATCAAAGGTTAGTCCTTCTTTGGCGAATTTATTTTCCCACACCGTTATGTTCCTCCTACATCAATTTTGGTCAAGAAGAGCCAGCCCACATCGCCTTGAACGAAGGAGCAAGTTTATTCCATAAGAACGGTAGAGAAGTAAAACATAACTTCTTTTATCTCTCTACTTTTGAGCATAATTCCCACTTTATCCAGCTCAAAATTTGATTACTCTCGCGTATATTATTGCAATATTAGCAGAGGGGTAGGGGGCTGTCAAGATTTCAGCAGCTGGGGTTATTAGGCGATTTTATGAATGATAATCATATTTACAATTTGAACTCCAGAGCAAATATTGTTTGATCCCTTGCGCTTTTACAGCCTCAACCTGCTTAAGCACTTGTTCAGCATTATATCGTTGATGTGGATGGATCCAAGTCGCTGTAAAACTTTGAAGCCAGGGACGAATTTCGGCTGGGCGCTGCCTTCCTTCCTTCTGAATAACCGCGTTGCGCTGCTGTGCATCCTTCATAGCGTGCTTGATGATAGCAGCTGGATTAAGGTCAGGTTGTCTCACACCGTACATCCCCTCTGAGTAATGAGATGGATAAATCATCGGGGATATGACATCAACAGAGCTTGTAACTGTCCGCCATGTTTGACCGATTCCCATATCATTGTCTGCTGAGGTGACAAGACCGAAGACATCGGCTGAAATCCTAGCACCTGCAGCGTGCACAGACTCTCTAGCATTATGAAGAAAAACACCAATGATCTCTGCTTTTGTCTTATTGTTCCGGGCATAATATTGAACCTCTTTATCCACTTTAGCTCCATTATCCGGGAATCGGACATAATCAAACTGAATTTCATCAAATCCAAATTCAGCCGCTTCCTTAGCTATTGCTTGATTATAAAAATGTACACCAGGCTGATAAGGATCCAGCCATGCGTGGCCTTGAGAATCATGCCATACACCGCCACTCTTTGCTTGTAATGCCATAGCTGGATAATTACGAGCATACAACGGGTCTTTAAAAGTAACAATCCGCCCAATCACGTAAATATTCTTCTCTTTCAACCTGCTTATCAACTGCTGAATGTCTGCAATGACCGGATTACTATCAGCGCCAATCGACTGGATTTGGGCAAGATTCGAACGATAAGTCAATTTCCCGTAATCATTCTTTACATCAATAACCATTGTGTTCAAATCCGTCTTATCCATTAATGCTAGGAGTTGATCTAATCGCTTCTTACTACCTGCTATCCATCCAGATACGTAGATCCCTCTGACTGGCTTACTCGGCTTATGTACGACAGATCGAGTAGGTAAAGAGTTACCTTTGATCATTTTCTTAACCGAATTTATTTGTCGTTCTTTATTGTCTCTAGAAGAAGTGGATGCCTTATGATTAAGGATTAAGTGAGTATCCGGTGATGCCTTTAGTAACTCTGTATTCGATTGATTAGCTCCGTATTGTTTTTCACTCGCTTCACGACAGCCTGTACATCCAAAAAGAACAGAACCAACTAACGTCACCAATAATAATTTATTGTTGACCATTGATGCATCATCCCCTCCCACTATTCCTATTGACTACGCTCTCCATAGTATGAGCCTTGTGAAGCACTCTGTTGTGAAGGAGATGTGACCAATTATGGTGGTACTTGGATAAAGGAGATCTTCAATAAGGAGCATAAAGAAAACAAGATATTTAAGTTAAAAGACAGTATGAAAATGGTTCAAGAAAAAACAAAAAACCGACTGCATGACTGCAGTCGGTTGATCGTGCTTGGCGACGTCCTACTCTCCCAGGACCCTGCGGTCCAAGTACCATCGGCGCTGAAGGGCTTAACGGTCGTGTTCGAGATGGGAACGCGTGGGTCCCCTTCGCCATCGCCACCAAACGTGATCTTGATTACTCAAGAATCGGTGTACAGAGCTTACGCCCTGAAAACTGGATACGAACATTTGCGAAATGTTGTCTTAGCTTATGTTAACCGTTACACGTAAGTCCCGAAGCCTTGCCCTCACCTGTGGTGAGAAGCGGTAGGATAAGCCCTCGACCGATTAGTATTCGTCAGCTGCATGCATTGCTGCACTTCCACCTCGAACCTATCAACCTAGTCGTCTTCTAGGGGTCTTACTAAATTGGGAAATCTCATCTTGAGGGGGGCTTCACGCTTAGATGCTTTCAGCGCTTATCCCGTCCGCACGTAGCTACCCAGCTATGCTCCTGGCGGAACAACTGGTACACCAGCGGTGCGTCCATCCCGGTCCTCTCGTACTAAGGACAGCTCCTCTCAAATTTCCTGCGCCCACGACAGATAGGGACCGAACTGTCTCACGACGTTCTGAACCCAGCTCGCGTACCGCTTTAATGGGCGAACAGCCCAACCCTTGGGACCTACTTCAGCCCCAGGATGCGATGAGCCGACATCGAGGTGCCAAACCTCCCCGTCGATGTGGACTCTTGGGGGAGATAAGCCTGTTATCCCCAGGGTAGCTTTTATCCGTTGAGCGATGGCCCTTCCATGCGGTACCACCGGATCACTAAGCCCGACTTTCGTCCCTGCTCGACTTGTAGGTCTCGCAGTCAAGCTCCCTTATGCCTTTACACGCTACGAATGATTTCCAACCATTCTGAGGGAACCTTTGGGCGCCTCCGTTACTCTTTAGGAGGCGACCGCCCCAGTCAAACTGCCCACCTGACACGGTCCCTGTACCGGATTACGGTACCAGGTTAGAACTCCGATACGATCAGGGTGGTATCCCAACGGTGCCTCCACCGAAGCTGGCGCTCCGGTTTCTTAGGCTCCCACCTATCCTGTACAGATCGTACCAAAGTCCAATATCAAGCTGCAGTAAAGCTCCATGGGGTCTTTCCGTCTTGTCGCGGGTAACCTGCATCTTCACAGGTATTAAAATTTCACCGGATCTCTCGTTGAGACAGCGCCCAAGTCGTTACGCCATTCGTGCGGGTCAGAATTTACCTGACAAGGAATTTCGCTACCTTAGGACCGTTATAGTTACGGCCGCCGTTTACTGGGGCTTCAGTTCATAGCTTCGCCTTGCGGCTAACCACTCCCCTTAACCTTCCAGCACCGGGCAGGCGTCAGCCCGTATACTTCGCCTTACGGCTTCGCACAGACCTGTGTTTTTGCTAAACAGTCGCTTGGGCCTTTTCACTGCGGCCCCCTCGGGCTATTCACCCTACCGAGGCACCTCTTCTCCCGAAGTTACGAGGTCATTTTGCCGAGTTCCTTAACGAGAGTTCTTCCGAGCGCCTTAGCATACTCTGCTCGCCTACCTGTGTCGGTTTGCGGTACGGGCACCTTCACCTGGCTAGAGGCTTTTCTTGGCAGCGGGAACACATGACCTTCGGTACTATAATTTTCCCTCCCCATCACAGCTCAGCCTTATAGTGTGCGGATTTGCCTACACACAAGCCTTACTGCTTGGACGGACTATTCCATCAGTCCGCGTCACTATCCTTCTGCGTCACCCCATTGCTCATAACGGCTTACGGTGGTACAGGAATATCAACCTGTTGTCCTTCGACTACGCCTTTCGGCCTCGCCTTAGGTCCCGACTTACCCTGAGCGGACGAGCCTTCCTCAGGAACCCTTAGGCTTTCGGCGGACAAGATTCTCACTTGTCTTTTCGTTACTCATACCGGCATTCTCACTTGAATGCGCTCCACCAGTCCTTACGGTCTGACTTCAACGTACATTCAACGCTCCCCTACCACTGATACCAAGGGTATCAATCCATAGCTTCGGTGGTGTGTTTAGCCCCGTTACATTTTCGGCGCAGAGTCACTCGACCAGTGAGCTATTACGCACTCTTTAAATGGTGGCTGCTTCTAAGCCAACATCCTGGTTGTCTGTGCAACTCCACATCCTTTCCCACTTAACACACACTTGGGGACCTTAGCTGATGGTCTGGGCTGTTTCCCTCTTGACAATGGATCTTAGCACTCACTGTCTGACTCCCGGATATAAGTACATGGCATTCGGAGTTTGGCTGGACTTGGTAACCCTTGGCGGGCCCCGCACCCAATCAGTGCTCTACCTCCATGACTCTCAATTCCGAGGCTAGCCCTAAAGCTATTTCGGGGAGAACCAGCTATCTCCGAGTTCGATTGGAATTTCTCCGCTACCCCCACCTCATCCCCGCATTTTTCAACATGCGTGGGTTCGGGCCTCCAGTGCGTGTTACCGCACCTTCACCCTGGACAGGGGTAGATCACACGGTTTCGGGTCTACGTCCACATACTATGTCGCCCTATTCAGACTCGCTTTCGCTGCGGCTCCGGCTCTTCACCTTAACCTTGCATGGGAACGTAACTCGCCGGTTCATTCTACAAAAGGCACGCCATCACCCCTATAACGGGCTCTGACTTTTTGTAAGCGCACGGTTTCAGGTTCTTTTTCACTCCGCTTCCGCGGTGCTTTTCACCTTTCCCTCACGGTACTGCTTCACTATCGGTCGCTAGGGAGTATTTAGCCTTGGCAGATGGTCCTGCCGGATTCCCACGAGGTTTCACGTGTCTCGCGGTACTCGGGATCCGTCTCGGAGAGTGTCGACTTTCAACTACAGGGCTTTTACCTTCTTTGGCGGGCCTTTCCAGACCTCTTCGTTTAACCGGCACCTTTGTAACTCCATGTGAGACGTCCCACAACCCCAAGGAGCAAGCTCCTTGGTTTGGGCTAATCCGCGTTCGCTCGCCGCTACTGACGGAATCACTATTGTTTTCTCTTCCTCAGGGTACTTAGATGTTTCAGTTCCCCTGGTATGCCTCTATATCACCTATGTATTCAGTGATAAGTAACTGTGCATTACCACAGCTGGGTTTCCCCATTCGGACATCCCCGGATCAAAGCCTGCTTACGGCTCCCCGAGGCATTTCGTTGTTCGCCACGTCCTTCATCGGCTCCTAGCGCCTAGGCATCCTCCGTGCGCTCTTACTAGCTTAACCAAATGCTCCGGTTTTGGCCTTTGTGCTCCCGTGGTACTGCGTACCAAAGTCGCTCAAACGCTCAAAACCTACGCTGCAATAAAGCGCAAACCTTGTGTAAGTCGCTCAGAACGAAGTCCTAAACCAAAAACAAACAAAGCAGCAAACCTTATTGCTAGTTAACTCAGCTAAGAGTTTATTTCGCAAATTTCATATCCAGTTTTCAAGGTGCAATCACCTGTAAAGATTACAATTGAGAATCCAATTGTTTCTTATCGGCAAATTATACATTTCATTCAACATCGCGTAGTTCTGCTGCGATATTGGTGGAGCCAAGCGGGATCGAACCGCTGACCTCCTGCTTGCAAGGCAGGCGCTCTCCCAGCTGAGCTATGGCCCCATGTGAAGTTAAATGGTTGGCCTTAGTGGACTCGAACCACCGACCTCACCCTTATCAGGGGTGCGCTCTAACCAGCTGAGCTAAAGGCCATCGATCTTTAATTTCGATGAATGTTCCAACCTACAGAACCTTCACCTCAATGGCTTAACTTTGAAAGAGATTTGCTCTTTCAAAACTGAACATGAGCGATACCTGTCAAGTATCTAACCTTCTACGAGGCTAGGTAATTCCTTAGAAAGGAGGTGATCCAGCCGCACCTTCCGAT
Organism: Paenibacillus baekrokdamisoli; assembly: GCF_003945345.1. Taxonomy (GTDB): domain Bacteria; phylum Bacillota; class Bacilli; order Paenibacillales; family Paenibacillaceae; genus Paenibacillus_Z; species Paenibacillus_Z baekrokdamisoli. The sequence continues at coordinate 5,247,315 of NZ_AP019308.1, forward strand.
ACGGCTACCTTGTTACGACTTCACCCCAATCATCTACCCCACCTTCGGCGGCTGGCTCCCTTGCGGGTTACCCCACCGACTTCGGGTGTTGTAAACTCTCGTGGTGTGACGGGCGGTGTGTACAAGACCCGGGAACGTATTCACCGCGGCATGCTGATCCGCGATTACTAGCAATTCCGACTTCATGCAGGCGAGTTGCAGCCTGCAATCCGAACTGAGACCGGCTTTTAAGGATTCGCTCCACCTCGCGGTATCGCTGCCCGTTGTACCGGCCATTGTAGTACGTGTGTAGCCCAGCTCATAAGGGGCATGATGATTTGACGTCATCCCCACCTTCCTCCGGTTTGTCACCGGCAGTCACCTTAGAGTGCCCAGCTTAACCTGCTGGCAACTAAGATCAAGGGTTGCGCTCGTTGCGGGACTTAACCCAACATCTCACGACACGAGCTGACGACAACCATGCACCACCTGTCTCCGATGCTCCGAAGAGGGGCACTATCTCTAATGCTTACATCGGGATGTCAAGAGCTGGTAAGGTTCTTCGCGTTGCTTCGAATTAAACCACATACTCCACTGCTTGTGCGGGTCCCCGTCAATTCCTTTGAGTTTCACTCTTGCGAGCGTACTCCCCAGGCGGAATGCTTAATGTGTTAACTTCGGCACCAAGGGTATTGAAACCCCTAACACCTAGCATTCATCGTTTACGGCGTGGACTACCAGGGTATCTAATCCTGTTTGCTCCCCACGCTTTCGCGCCTCAGCGTCAGTTACAGCCCAGAAAGTCGCCTTCGCCACTGGTGTTCCTCCACATCTCTACGCATTTCACCGCTACACGTGGAATTCCACTTTCCTCTTCTGTACTCAAGCTTTGCAGTTTCCAGTGCGAATCGGAGTTGAGCTCCGAGATTAAACACTAGACTTACAAGGCCGCCTGCGCGCGCTTTACGCCCAATAATTCCGGACAACGCTTGCCCCCTACGTATTACCGCGGCTGCTGGCACGTAGTTAGCCGGGGCTTTCTTCTCAGGTACCGTCACACGAGGAGCAGTTACTCTCCTCGCTGTTCTTCCCTGGCAACAGAGCTTTACGATCCGAGAACCTTCATCACTCACGCGGCGTTGCTCCGTCAGACTTTCGTCCATTGCGGAAGATTCCCTACTGCTGCCTCCCGTAGGAGTCTGGGCCGTGTCTCAGTCCCAGTGTGGCCGATCACCCTCTCAGGTCGGCTACGCATCGTCGCCTTGGTGAGCCGTTACCTCACCAACTAGCTAATGCGCCGCAGGCCCATCTACAAGCGGCAGATTGCTCCGCCTTTCCCAATTCGGCCATGCAGCCAAATTGTGTATCCGGTATTAGCATTCGTTTCCGAATGTTATCCCGATCTTGTAGGCAGGTTGCCTACGTGTTACTCACCCGTCCGCCGCTAATTTAATCGGAAGCAAGCTTCCTCTTAAATCCGCTCGACTTGCATGTATTAGGCACGCCGCCAGCGTTCGTCCTGAGCCAGGATCAAACTCTCCATAATAGAAGTTCTTCGTCACCGAGGTGACTGAAACTCCAATGCTTCCATCCCGAAGGATTTCGGCGTTACAGAAGCTTAATTGCTCAAGCTTTTGCTAGCTTTTAAAACCTTTATGACAGGTCGCTCATTGTTCAGTTTTCAAAGAACAAATACCGTTTAATTACTGCTTAGTTACTGCTTGTTTATCGCCAATGTCTCAGCGGCGACTTGATTAATATAACATATACGCCTAATCAATTGCAACCCTTTTTTTAAAGTTATTTTAAAAACACAGAAAATCGCTATATATGTGCTGTTCATTGCTTACTGCACTAGGAGCATGTACTGACGAAATTACGAAGCTATTTGGAAAGAGCTCCGTATATTCGGAAACAAACTTATCTCCCTCATCCGGCTTTCCGATGTTCTTCTTTCTTCTGCGTTGCGGTATTCTCCTGACCTACAAGTTACTTTAATCCAGATTGCTGTGCGATGACGCCCACAATTCCGGACTCGCTATGCTTCTTACGACGATTGCGTTTCTTGTTCCAAAACAGCATCAGTCTTTGGCTCTTACCTCGACCGGACTTGCACCGGCTAGTTGTGCCTAGCTTGGCTAGTTGTGCCTAGCTTGGCTAGTTGCGCTATTTTTAAAAAAACCGGTATGGACGATGGCCCATACCGGTTTGGCTTGTTTATTCACCTGCACGCTCTCTCATTAGAGGGAAGAGCAGTACGTCTCGAATCGATGGAGCATCCGTAAGCAGCATAACCAGGCGGTCAATACCAATACCCAAACCACCTGTTGGCGGCATACCGAATTCTAACGCGCGAATGAAATCATCATCCATCTCATGTGCTTCATCATTACCTTGCTCACGCTCAACCAGCTGCGATTCAAAACGCTGCCGTTGGTCAATTGGATCGTTAAGCTCCGTGAACGCATTGGCATGCTCGCGTGCAACGATAAACAATTCAAACCGATCGGTAAAACGCGGGTCAGCTGCACTTTTCTTAGCGAGCGGTGAAATAGCAACCGGATGTCCCGTAACGAAAGTCGGCTGAATCAATGTAGGCTCTCCAAATTCTTCGAAAAAGGCATTGAGGATATGACCAAATGTCATATGCGGCTCAACCTTAACCTTATGCGCTTTCGCATGCTCATGTGCTTCTTCATCTGTCATTTGTACACCGAAGTCAACTCCAGTGACTTCTTTAACTAGATCAACCATGGAGACGCGGCGCCATGCCGGTGTAAGATCCACTTCTTGACCTTGATAAGTGATTTTCGTCGTACCGAGAACCTCTTGAGCAATATGGGCGATAAGCGTCTCTGTCAGCGCCATGATATCTTTGTAATCGGCATACGCCTCGTACAGCTCAATCATCGTAAATTCAGGGTTATGCCGCGTCGACATGCCTTCGTTCCGGTAAACGCGTCCAATCTCATACACTTTCTCCATGCCACCTACAATTAGACGCTTCAAATGCAGCTCAATCGCAATTCGCATGTATAGCTGCATGTCCAATGTATTGTGATGGGTTATAAACGGACGTGCGGATGCTCCGCCTGCAATAGAGTGCAGTGTCGGCGTTTCCACTTCCAGATAACCTAGGGAATCTAAATAGCGGCGCATCGACTGAATGATACGTGAACGAGCGATAAAGGTTTGTTGAACCTCCGGATTCACGATCAAATCAACATAGCGCTGACGATAACGCAGTTCTACGTCTTTCAAGCCATGAAATTTATCAGGCAGCGGAAGCAGTGATTTGGAGAGGACAGTGATTTCTTTGGCCTTGACCGAGATTTCACCTGTATTCGTCTTAAACACTACACCTTGAACACCGATAATATCACCGATATCAAGCAAATCAAAGGCCTGAAATTCCGCTTCAGCAACGGTATCTTTGCGTACGTAAATTTGAATTTTACCACTCAGGTCTTGAATGTGCGCGAAGCCTGCTTTACCCATGCCGCGTTTCTGCATAATTCGGCCTGCTAGACGAACTACAATACCTTTGGTCTCCAATTCCTCTTTACTCTCGCCGTCATAGGCATCAATAATACCTTTTGCCTGATATGTACGCTCAAATTTACCGCCAAAAGGGTCTATACCCAGCTCGCGAAGCTGATCCAGTTTGTCTCTGCGAATTTGTAAAAGCTCGCTCAACTCTTGTTCTTGATCCTGTGTTTGATGATCCACTACCATTCATCTCCTTGTTATTCCGACAAGCGGCTTATCCCAATAATTATTTATGTAAAGAAAGTTGAAAAAAGCTTCCGGAGGAAGCTTTTCTGAGTGCGTACCTGATTACCACTTTTTGATATCAACGATTTTATATTGAATAATGCCGGCTGGAACGTTCACATCTACTACTGTTCCTTTTTTCTTACCCAGAATTGCACGGCCAACCGGACTTTCATTAGAAATCTTGTTATTTAGCGGGTCTGCTTCAGCTGTACCTACGATCGCATACTCCGTTGTATCGCCAAATTCCATGTCTTCAACGGTTACTATAGATCCAATGCTTACGGTATCGATGTCGATATCATCGTTATTAATGATTCGCGCATTACGAAGCATCTTCTCAAGGGTGATAACACGGCCCTCAATAAAAGCTTGTTCGTTCTTCGCATCCTCATACTCTGAGTTTTCACTAATATCACCATAGCCAATTGCAACTTTGATCCGCTCGGCAACTTCACGCCGTTTGACCGACTTAAGATTCTCAAGCTCATCTTCCAGTCTCTTAAGTCCGTCCTGCGTCAGAATGATCTCTTTATCGCTCATGTTACCCATTCTCCTGTCGAGTGGCATTTTTTCATACCGTGTATGAACTCACTGTACCTTCATATATTACGCTCCATACCCTTGATGATACCGCACGGGGGATAGATCTATTCGCAAATAATTCCAGGCGGACGGTTTGTTATTGAAGAATTATATTCAAATTTACCCCATATGTCAACGAGAGCCAATTGTAGGCTAGAATCAATGAAAGCCCTATCATGCAAAATGGACTTCTGGGGAAAGCTTCGGAATCCATCATTAATTATAGACGACCTCATCTGAGGCGGATGAATCGATAGAGGATGTTGGCTTCTCGCCTGCTTCACCAAGTGACTCAATGTATTGCTCTAGGATCTGAGCCATTTTGTCTCTAGTCGTCTCTTCCATAATCACGTCTTTTACTCGGGCCGCTCCCTGAATTCCTTTTAAGTACCATGCCAGATGCTTCCGCATCTCGCGTACCGCAACGGATTCCCCTTTGAGCTTAACGAGACGGTCCATATGAACAATCGCGATTGCTATCTTCTCACGTGGAGTTGGCTCAGCAAGCAGCTCGCCGTTCGTCAGATATTGAATGGTCCGATAAAGCATCCATGGATTTCCTAGCGCACCGCGTCCAATCATGACTCCGTCACAGCCGGTATGATCCAGCAGACGCTTCGCATCTTCCGGAGAGAAAACGTCGCCATTGCCAATGACGGGAATGTTTACCGCTTCTTTGACATCCTTTATAATATCCCAATTCGCTTTACCCGTATACAATTGCTCCCGTGTTCGGCCATGCACACTAACTGCTTTGCCGCCTGCACGTTCGACTGCCTGCGCATTCCGTACAGCGAATACATGCTCACTATCCCAGCCTATACGCATTTTTACGGTAACCGGTTTGTCGACAGCATCTACAACTGCCGATACCATTTCATATATTTTGTCAGGATCGAGCAGCCAACGAGCTCCTGCGTCGCATTTTGTAACCTTTGGTACAGGGCAGCCCATATTAATGTCGATAATATCGGCATTGGTTTGCTTATCGACCACTTTCGCCGCTTCCACAAGCGACTCTCGATCACCGCCAAAAATCTGGAGGCTTAACGGTTTCTCCCGTTCATCCACGTAGAGCATTTCAAGCGTACGTTTATTACCGTGGAGGATGGCTTTATCACTTACCATTTCGGCACAGACAAGGCCAGTTCCGAATTCTTTCGCTATCAGTCGAAAAGCCGGGTTACACACACCTGCCATCGGCGCCAGCACGACTTTATTCTTCATCTCGATGTTTCCGATTTTGAGCATGGACGTCTCCGCTCCCTTCTGATTTTAGAACACTGCTTCTTACGAACTCGTACTTATTAGCTTTTATCAGACGTTAATTCATCATAGCTAATATGAAGCGTCTCTGAGATTTGCTCCAGCAACTTCGGATCCGGCTTGCGTGTTCCCCGCTCTAATGAACCGAGAACAGCCACCGATACGCCCAGCTTGGCTGCGAGCTCTTGCTGTGTAAATCCTTTTAATTTGCGGAATGCGCGGACGCGCCCGGCCAATTGATCGTATTCCATAGAGCGATGCCTTCCTCTCCATCTTTCAAAGCTCGAACTGCAATTTGATTAACCTGTTCCTGAAGTGGGTGTCCACTAGAAAGAACTTCGTGGAGTGGAACGAGCACGAAGGCTCTCTCCATCATTCGCGGATGAGGCAGTGTTAACACCTCTTCATCCATTTGTACATCTGCCATCAATAGTAAATCGAGATCTATCGTACGCGGGCCCCACCGAATATCGCGGGTTCTACCCAACTGCTGCTCAAACTCAAGTAGTACATGTAATAGCTCAATCGGAGCCAGTGTTGTGCTTAGCGCCGCTGTCATGTTAAGAAAAGCAGGCTGATCGGTATAACCGACAGGGTCTGTCTCGTAGATCCCAGAGATGCGAGTGACTTGAATGGCAGGATGCCTGTCAATCAAAAGCAGCGCCTCATGCAACAGCCGCTCACGATCACCTACATTAGAACCGAGTGCGATATAAGCATCGGTTGGTTCTGTATTCGTTTGATCCTCGTTATGGCTATCTGTTGCATTCTTACTGTGGTTCATGTTCATCACGCTTTCTGCAAAGTTCCACTGTCACACCATCAAAATGGATATCAAATGGCGGGTTGGGCTTTGTTACGAACACCGTCACTTCATTTACACTAGTATAAGCTTCGAGCACTCCTGATGCAATGTGACCAGCTAAAGCTTCAATTAATTTATAGGGTGGTCCCTCAACAATTACTTTCACGAGTGCATGAATCTCTGCGTAGTTCACGGTATAACTTAAATCATCCGTTTGCGCAGCTTGTGATAAGTCGATTTTCAGCTCCACACTAACTATATATTGCTGACCCAGCCTGTTTTCCTCAGGAAATACACCGTGATAACCGAAAAAGCGCATGTTTTTTAGCATCATTTTATCCATCTTTGAACCTCCCCCACCATTATGTAAATTTGCGATATATGACTGCGTCAGCCATCATGGCCGTTCGTTTCATATCGCGAACATCATGAACGCGGATAATTTGGCAGCCTTGTGCAATGCCGAGCGTCACTGTTGCTGCTGTTCCGAATACAACCTCATCCGCTGACAGCGTAAGCGTTTGACGGATGAACAGCTTTCGCGAGGTCCCCAATAGTACTGGAAATCCAATCTCCGATAACCGACTAAGACCGCCCATCATTACCAAATTCTCATCATAATCTTTGGCAAATCCAATACCTGGATCAAGCCAAATGGAGTCATCCCGTACACCCGACTGACGAGCTATCTTCATACTTTCCTGTAAATCGGCAATAACATCCGGAACAAGTTCATTGTAATCCCGCCCATGTCGGTTGTGACTAAGGATGACGGGACAGCCATATTCAGCAGCAACTTCTGCCATTCTTGGATCTGCCTTGAAGCCCCATACATCATTGATAATATGTGCACCTGCTTCAAGCGCCTGACGAGCTGTCTCCGCTTTGTAGGTATCGATAGACAGCGGCATATTCGGGAGCGCTTTGCGTACAGCTTCAACGGTGGGCACCACTCGCCTCAGTTCCTCTTCGAGGGTAACGGGATCACTGTCAGGCCTTGTTGATTCGCCACCGATATCAATGATATCAGCACCTGCTTCAGCCATTTCACATGCATGTGCGACTGCCGCTTTAATGTTACTATATCGCCCGCCATCAGAGAATGAATCCGGTGTGGTATTCAATATCCCCATAATAAGTGTACGTGTACCTAGATCCAGCTGTACGCCACCACCCAGATCATAGCTTCTCTTGTATGGCCATTGACGGTGTGTTTCAATTAAAGGCTTCATCATAATCGGTATATCCTTTCTTCCCTGTTTTCTTACGTCTAGTTGTCTAGGCCGCTTCTAGTCTTTTCCCGGTATATCGTTAACAGCTCTCTAAAGGCTACGCCTGCTGTTCCCGCTCCAACCTTACTTATATATCCATTCCTATCTCGCAAAGTTGTCACTGGCACTAGCTCTTGAATGGAGTTGGTTACCCATACCTCGTCTGCAGCAAGAAGCTCGCTCCATGTATAAAGTCCTTCTGCAATAGAATATCCAGACTCTTGAGCCAATTCTATCACACGACTTCTTGTCACTCCCGGTAAAATACCTGTATCAATCGAGGGTGTATAAACCGTTCCATCCTGAACAAAGAATAAATTACTGACGATCCCCTCCGCTAACCAGCCTTCCCGGGTCAGCATGAGTCCCTCCGCTCCATCTGCTGCATCGAGTTGAAGTAATTCCCGTTTCGCAACGATATTATTCATATAATGCAGCGATTTCAGACGAATCTCACCCTCGGGTGTATTGCGCTTGGTGTGAAGTAACGCGAGCTGTCGACCTTCTTCATAGAGCTGGGCATTGGCAGCAGGGAGCGACTTCACGAGGAGAAGTACATTGGGCTGCATATAATCTGTAGATGGTAGCCCTAACACGGATTCACCTGCTGTGACCGTTAGCCGAACGTAAGCCTCCGTTAGCTGATTACTCTCCATTAAAGAAGTCAGCCATTCGCGGAATACCTCTATATCGGGCGTGTAATGGATGCCGATTGATCGACAACCGTCCGAAAGCCGATGCAAATGTCTCTCGAGCAAATAAGGCTGACCGCCATACGTGCGGAAGGTTTCGAACAATCCCATTCCATACAAAAAACCGTGATCGTAAACCGAGATCACGGCTTCCTCCGCTTGCTTGACTGCTCCGTTCCAGCCAATGTTCATCTTGTTGCTCCAGCACGAAAGCTGAGGAAATTGCGCAGCAGCGTAAGTCCGTTCTCTGTAATTATCGACTCGGGGTGAAATTGCACACCCTCAATTGGGTATTCTTTATGCCGCAATCCCATAATTTCACCATCCGCCGTCTCCGCTGTAATCTCGAGACAATCCGGCAAGGTTTCTCTCTTCACGATTAAAGAATGATAACGCGTCGCCGTAAACGGAGATGGAATACCTTCAAAGATCGTACGACCATCATGAATAATGGCTGATGTCTTACCGTGCATCAGCTTCTCTGCGCGAACAACATCGCCGCCGAACGCTTGTCCAATCGATTGATGACCCAGACAGACACCAAAGATCGGAATGATGCCTTTGAAACGATCAATGAGAGCAAGGCTGATGCCCGCTTCATTCGGACTGCAGGGTCCTGGTGAAATCAGAATATGATCAGGAGCTAGCTCAGCGATTCCTTCTAGAGCGATTTCGTCATTTCTTTTTACAACAATTTCTTCGCCCAGCTCTCCCAAATATTGAACGAGATTATACGTAAATGAGTCGTAGTTATCAATGACCAAGATCATATCCATTTCCCCCTAAATCGTTATCAACCTCAAATAGGATGCTTGCTGGCACACTTGTTAGCTTTATTGGGACCTTCTTTTTTGGGACAAGGCTATTAACTAACGCTGAGCTTCCGCCCACTGCTCGCTGTATTGAATGGATTTCCAGAGTGCCTTAGCCTTGCTTAAAGACTCATAATATTCACGCTCTGGATCGGAATCAATTACGATACCCGCTCCAGCTTGAATATGCACCGTATTATCCTTCACCGTCATCGTTCTTATGATTATATTAAATTCCATATCGCCGTTGTAGTCAATCCATCCAAGTGACCCTGTGTAAGGCCCTCTGCGAACTGGCTCGAGCTCCTCGATAATTTCCATCGTGCGGATTTTCGGAGCACCTGTAATCGTTCCTCCAGGAAAAGTCGCCGCTATCACATCATAAGCATCCTTATCTGCTGCGAGTTTCCCCTCTACCTGGGACACCAAATGCATAACATGACTATAGTACTCAATCACCATGAGCTCCTCAACACGAACAGTGCCATAGGCTGAAATCCGCCCAAGGTCATTGCGTTCGAGATCAACCAGCATAATATGCTCGGCCCGTTCCTTCTCGTTACCCAGCAGCTCTTCAGCCATCAATCGATCCTCTTCCTCCGTGAGGCCGCGACGCCTTGTACCTGCAATGGGTCTGGTCGCAAGCTTCCCAGCCTGCAGCTCCACCAGCAGCTCAGGGGACCCCGAGACAAGCTGGAAATCCGGACAGCGTAGAAAGCCCATATAGGGAGAAGGATTAACGAGCCTAAGCCATTCATATAATTCCTCGGGTGAAGAGGTGCTGTTTCGACTTTGTCTCGTCGATAAATTCACTTGGAAGACATCACCTTGTGAAATATAACATTTAATGCGCTCGACAGCCGATTGATAAGCATCTTTTGAGAAAGGAGAGAAAATGCCGTTTACAGCCTCCACATCAATATGAAGGGAACGCTTCTCCATGAAATTCATTCGAGCCTGTCGTAAGGCATCTGCCTCATTACCGACTGTCCCGCTCGTGAGATCCGTCCATAGCTGCGACATGCGCTCAGCTTTGTCAGATGCTTGTTCATATTGTCGGAGCAGCTGCTCCGATGTCCACCCTTGGTCAATCTTGGAATGTACAGCGCAGTAGAGCATTTGTTCCTTATGATCTATTATCCATAGCTCGTCTACCCGGAGGAATAGATAATCCGGCAGACCTAGGTCATCAGAAGCATGTTCCGGAATACGCTCAATCGAACGTATAACATCATAGCCCCAGAATCCAACACATCCGCCAGTCCACTTCGGCGCTTGCTGTAAACGTGGCGCGTTGTAGCTGCTCATCCAGATACGTACAGCTTCAAGCGGTTGTTCCTCATAGGTGGTTATACGTCCATCCGAGCTATCAACGGCTTCCGCAATCGTTCCTTTGCCACGGATGACGGAGGCTGGATGGAGCCCCAGATAAGTATATCTACCATCCTTACCGCTCTCTAGCACGAAGGAATGAGGCGAAGCCACTTTCCATGCGGACTCCCATGAGGATGGACGATCTTCACCGCTCTCAAGCGGGCGTTTATACAATACAGGAAGTGAATGATAGCCATTCTCCTGCCAAGTCAGCCATTCTTTAAAGGCTGTAATATTCAAGTCCAGCCCCCCACTCTTAACCGCACCCAGAAGCATTCCTATATCTGCTCCTTGTTTGCAAGTTAGTATACCGAATTACCGACAAAAAGAAAAGAGTTAGGGGTTCATATTTATGCCTAAAGGATAGGTACTCCTACTTGCGGATTCAGCGTACAAAAAAGGATCCCCTTATGAAGGAGATCCTTGTGTAATTCAGGTGATGATTAGTTCTCGAAGTTAAACAGCGGCGTTGACAGGTAACGTTCGCCATTAGAAGGAATAATAGCAATAACGCGTTTGCCTTTACCCAGTTCTTTGGCTACTTTCAAAGCAGCGAAGATCGCTGCACCAGAGGAAATTCCGCAAAGGATACCCTCTTCTTTAGCTGCACGACGAGCCGTTTCGAATGCTTCATCATTCTCAATTGTAATCACTTGATCATAGATCTCGCGATTAAGAATTTCAGGAATGAAGTTAGCGCCAATACCTTGGATTTTGTGGCCGCCTGGGTTACCGCCAGAGAGCAACGGCGATGCAGCAGGCTCAACCGCAACAATTCGGATACCTGGGAAGTTCTGCTTCAGAACTTCACCTGCTCCGGAGATTGTGCCGCCTGTGCCAATACCTGCAACAAATGCATCCAGTTTGCCATCAAGCGAGTTAATCGCTTCGACGATTTCTGGACCTGTTGTTTCACGGTGAACTTTAACGTTCGCTTGGTTCTTAAATTGTTGTGGAATAAAGTAGGAAGGGTTCTCAACTTGAAGCTCCTCAGCCCGGCGGACAGCACCGTTCATTCCCTCGGACCCTGGTGTTAATACCAGTTCCGCTCCATAAGCACGAAGCAAGTTACGACGCTCAATACTCATTGTTTCTGGCATAACAAGAATGGCTTTGTAACCTTTAGCTGCAGCTACCATTGCCAGACCAATACCTGTATTTCCGCTAGTAGGCTCAACAATTGTATCACCTGGCTTCAAAATACCTTGCTGCTCAGCTACTTCGATCATACTGATTGCAATACGATCTTTAACACTTGCACCAGGGTTCTGGTACTCGAGCTTAACGTAGATTTCTGCACTATCTTCCGGCACGAGACGGTTCAGACGGACAAGCGGTGTATCACCAATAAGATCAATTACGCTCTGTACAATTCTAGCCATGAAAAGTAGTCCTCCCTATTCCGACTAATTCAGTTGGTTTTACTTACATCTTAACAATCGCACCTAACAGTTGTCAATAGTTAGTTTTACCGGGGGATGATTGTCGCTTTATATTTTGCGAGTAATTCTTCCTCAATATCATGAAGTGAATTGGCACGCATTAAAGCCAGTTGTTTATGCGCTGTTTCATAAATGCTCTGTTCATCCAGCTCTTGTGTTGTACGCTCCTCCAATAACCGAATGACAGCCTGGCCATTCTCTACGGTAATTGGGCCGGCAGACTCACCAATCTTTAACTTCTTAGCTGCCTGAAGAACTTTTGGATCGATGTAGTCATCTTCTAGATCAAGAAGACCTAGGTCGCCCCCGCTATCTGCCGTATCTGAATCAATCGAATACGTCTTGGCCATTAAGCTAAAATCTTCTCCTGCTTCTAGCTTGTGGAGCAGATCTTCTGCATCACTCTTGGTGTTCACCACAATCCAGGCTAGTCGGATTTGCGTATGCGATGAAAACTGATCCTTATTATCGGCGATATAAGCATTAACTTCCGCTTCCGTTAAGACTATAGGTGAAATAGCGATTTTCTCTAATAGCAATCGATATTCCGTATCTGTACGAATCGCTTCTTTCGTTAAACCTAGCTGCTCTTTCATAGAGCTGTAATAATGGCTCTTGCCTTCATATCCCGCCATCATCACATCCAGCTCTTTGTCGATTTCCTCAGCCGTTACATGCAGATCTAAGGCTTGGGTTTCTTGTCGAATAGCGGCACGCACCATTAATGTTCGCAGTACCGAACTCCCATATTGGCCGATGAGCTGATCTTCCAGCTCTTCGTTCGTGATTTGTTCCGTTCCAACCTTAGCTGCAATTTTCTCTTCCACCTGGGATGGGTCATTACCGTCCTCAGGATCCTCGCCCCGCTTCGGTATCGTGGCACTTGGCGGAGAAAGCACGCGGGTAACCACTACCACAGCGAGAACAATCATACATAAGGCTTGAAGCAGCACAACGCTCTTCAATGCCCGGTCTTTCTTCATTATGCTTGGCCTCCGATTATTGAATCGGCTCCGGCTTTGCCTGATCGAGCAGCATCTCTAGCTGCGGGCGGTCAAATGCATACTTCTCGTTGCAGAAATGGCACACGACTTCAGCTTGTCCGTCTTCTTCAATTAATTGTTTTAGTTCATGCTCGCCCATGCTGATGAGCGTTCTCTCCACTCGTTCTGTGGAACAATTGCAAGAAAAGACGATGTCCAACGTTTCGAGCAGCTGCAGCTCGTCCCCAACGACCCAGCGAAGCAAGCCTTCAGGTGTTTCGCCTTGATCCAGAAGCGATGAAATTGGAGGTAATGCCGTAACCGCCTGCTCCAGCTTCGTAATCTCTTCTTCCGTAATACCAGGCATTAATTGAACGATGAACCCTCCGGCATTAAGCACTTTACCATATTCATCAACAAGCACACTTAGACCTACAACCGAAGGTGTTTGTTCTGATTTTGCAAAATAATAGGTGAAATCCTCAGCCAGTTCTCCGGAAACGATCGGAATACTGCCGCGGTAGGGCTCCTTAAGACCAAGATCTTTAATAATGTGAATATAGCCGGTACGACCAACTGCGCCTGCAACGTCCAGCTTACCTAAAGCATTGCTGGCAAGTTGAGTTTGCGGATAATCGGCATAACCACGGACATGTCCATGTGCATTCGCATCTACCACAATTTGACCGACTGGACCGTCACCTTTTACTTGAATGGTCAGCTTCTCTTCACCCTTCATCATCGCTCCCATCATTGCCCCAGCTGTAGCTGTACGACCAAGTGCCGCCGTCGTTGTTGGCATTGTGTTATGACGAGTCCGAAGTTCATTAACAAGGGCTGTTGTCGTTACTGCAAAAACCCGAAGCATGCCATTCCATGCCGTTCCTCTTACTAAATAATCTTTGGGTTGATCCTTCTGCATTTGGAATGCCTCCTTACATTTGCGTCTTCGCGCTGCTACTCTTGGTTCCGTTCATAAATAATTCGAAGACCATCCAGCGTTAACAGCGGGTCTACTTCCTCTACGGTCTCTGACTCTGCCGAAATCAGCTCGGCCAATCCGCCTGTTGCAATAACTCGCGGCATTACATTAAATTCCTTGCGAATACGCTGAACAATGCCGTCAACCTGACCTGCATAGCCGAAAATGATGCCTGCTTGCATGGAAGTGACCGGATTGCGACCAATGACACTCTTCGGTCTGACGAGTTCAATACGAGGCAGCTTGGCCGCTCTTTGATAAAGAGCTTCTGTTGATATGCCGATACCCGGCACAATGGCACCACCTAAGTAATTCCCATCTCCATCAATATAATCGAATGTAGTTGCCGTTCCAAAATCAACGACGATAAGTGGAGTTCCATATTTCTCAATACCCGCAACGGAGTTAACGATTCGATCTGCCCCAACCTCACGAGGATTCTCATAGCGAATGTTCAGCCCCGTCTTCGTGCCTGGTCCTACAATTAACGGCACCCTGCGCAAATACTTATGACATAGCTGCTCAAGTGTCCGCATCAGTGGGGGAACGACAGAGGATATAATGACGCCATCCATCTGATCGAGCTTCACACCCGCGAATTGAAACAAATTATGAATCATAATCCCATATTCATCAGCTGTGGCAGACCGGTTCGTGCTTAGTCTCCAATGATGAAGCAGAGTCTTGTCTTCAAAAACACCTAGGACAATATTCGTATTCCCAACATCGACAACTAAAATCACGCAGCCGGCCCCCCCTTCTTCTCGTTCAGATCAAGGCTTATATCCAGCGATTGAAAAGAATAGGTTAACCCGCCGACTGAGATCACATCAACGCCACATTCCGCAATCGCTCTAACGGTATCCAAGCGGACATTGCCGGAAGCCTCTATGATGACATGCGGAGCACGAGATTTAATTCGTTGTACCGCTTCTCTCATTAATTCATACGGCATATTATCGAGCATAATAATATCTGCTTGGCAGCCCAGCGCTTCTTCTACTTGTTCTAGCGACTCCGTCTCTACTTCGATTTTCATCGTATGAGGAATGACCTTCCGTGCCGCTTCAACCGCAAGTCTAATACCACCTGAGCCTTTAATATGATTATCCTTGATCATAACGGCATCGTATAAGCCAAAACGGTGATTCGAGCCCCCACCGACTCTTACGGCATATTTCTCAAGCAGACGATGGCCTGGTGTTGTCTTACGCGTATCTGCAAGTCTAACCTCTATGCCTGCAAGCGCATCTACATAAGCCTTCGTCTTCGTTGCAATTCCTGAGAGTCTCTGGAGTAAATTCAATGCCAAGCGCTCACCTGTGAGCAGGCTATGCGTACTGCCTTCTACTTCTGCAATAATTGTTCCCTTAACGACGGCATCACCGTCAGCCACTCGTGCATGGAAGGAAAGCGAGGCATCCACAACCTCAAAAACAAGCTGAGCAACTGGCATGCCCGCAATAATGCCATCCTCTTTTGCATGAATGACAGCCTTCGAACGGCTCTGGGCTGGAATAGTGGCCCAGCTGGTTACATCCCCTGTGCCGACATCCTCAGCAAGCCATGCACGAATTTGTCCGCTAAGCGTGTCTGCACTACCTCCACTAATTGCGGCAAGTGTTGCCTTATACATCGTTAATTCGCTCCTCTGTTACGCCGTCCTGTAGATGAAGAACAGAATGCTTGCGCCAGACCAGATCATCCCGATCCGGGAAGTCCTCCCGATAATGCGCACCGCGGCTTTCTTCCCTTAGCAAGGCAGCCTGACTAGTTAGCAATGCACAGGTTAGCAAGTTGGCAAATTCGAATTCCTCGCGCTTGGTAAGTTCCGAATAAAAGATCGGCAGCTGGCGCTTCAGTTCCTCAAGCCCTTTGTTCAATCCATGAGCATCACGCTTAAGTCCCGCATATCGAACCATAATCTTTTGAAGCTTTAATCGCTTCTCTACCACCGCTTGCATAGGTGTGCCCGTACGCTCCAAGGAACTTATTCGCGGCATACTTGCTGTTGGTGATACAGGCTCCAGCGTATTAATGCGCTCAACGATCCGCCGGCCAAATACAATGGCCTCCGAAAGGGAGTTGCTGGCCAACCGATTAGCACCATGGACCCCAGTAGATGAGCATTCACCACAAGCAAATAGGCGAGTTAAGTTTGTTTCGCCTTGTAGATCCGTCTTTACTCCACCCATCATATAATGTGCAGCTGGCGCTACTGGAATCCAATCGCTTGTCAAATCTAACCCATATGTTAAACAGAACTCATAAATATTTGGGAAACGATGCTTGACCATATCGGCCGACTCATGTGTGACATCGATATAAACAAACGTCGATTTGGTTGCTTCCATCTCGCTGACGATTGCCCGTGCTACGATATCCCTTGGTGCCAGTTCAAGCTGTTCATGGTACTTCTCCATGAATCGCTCGCCTCTTATGTTGCGTAATATTGCCCCTTCTCCACGCACCGCTTCAGAAATCAGAAAGCGCGGAGCACCTGGATAGCACAAGGATGTAGGGTGGAATTGAATAAATTCCACGTCCTGTATATATGCACCTGCCCGATATGCCATCGCTATTCCGTCGCCGGTTGCTACCTCAGGATTGGTCGTATACCGATACAACTGCCCAGCTCCACCTGAACATAGAATGGTCGCCTTCCCTCGAACGAACAGTCGTTGACCATCCGGCTTTTGCACAAGGGCACCCACACATTCTCCATTATCGGTAATTAAATCGATAACAAAGTGATCATCCCAGACCTCAATGCGTGGATTCTCCATCGCCTTCTCCGACAATGCACGAACAATCTCAAATCCCGTAGCATCACCGTTGGCATGCAAAATCCGCCGCTGGCTATGTGCGCCTTCCTTCGTTAGCGCAAACTCACCATTCTCCTGATCAAACTTGGTGCCCATACGCACGAGATCTTGAACACCCTTCGTTCCTTCATGGACAAGTACATCAACAGCTTCACTCGAACAAAGACCTGCACCTGCAATAAGGGTATCTTGGCGATGATAGTCAGGGGAATCATCTTCCGAAATAACAGCTGCAATGCCGCCTTGGGCATATCTCGTATTACTATCAAGGAGAGATTTTTTTGTAATCATTAGAACATCATTGGTAGCGCTCGCTTTTATAGCGGTAAAAAGACCGGCGATGCCGGCCCCGATAACAATAACATCTTTGTCAATGACAGGTAGATCTTCTAAAGGGATATCCACTAAATATCGAGGTATCATTATTATCGACTTTCCTTTCTACGGAAAGTAGCGCATGCTACTTCACCTGTAACATGCGCTCCAAGGATAAACGAGCTTGATCAGCAACCTGCTCCGGCACATAAATTTGCGGCTGCATCGTCTCTAAACACTTCACAAGCTTCTTTAAGTTGTTCACTTTCATGTTCGGGCAGACCAAGTATTTGGTAGCAAAATGGAAGCTCTTGTCTGGGCTGTCCATACGCAGCTGATAGCCTGTTCCATCCTCTGTACCGACGATAAATTCTTTGCAATCCGATTCCTTACAATATTTAATAATGGCCGTTGTACTGCCAACAAAATCACCTAGTTCTACGACTTCCGGTCGACATTCCGGATGAACGACAAATTGAGCATTCGGATATTTTGCTTTCATCTCTTCAACATCTTTTACGGTCAACATATCATGCGTGTTGCAGTAACCTTCCCAGATAATCATCTTTTTATCTGTGTTTTGCTGCACATAATGACCAAGGTTTTTATCCGGCACCCAAATAACCTCATCAGAATCAACAGAATTAACGACTCGGACTGCATTTGCAGAAGTGCAGCATATATCGGTTTCCGCCTTAATTTCTGCTGAGGAGTTAATATACGTAACTACTTTGGCATTCGGATGCTGTGCTTTCAGCTTCCGCAGGCCATCAACATTAACCATATCGGCCATTGGACAGCCAGCCCGTTCATCAGGAATGATTACCGTCTTGTTCGGAGCCAATATCTTCGCGCTCTCACCCATGAAATGAACCCCGCAGAACACGATCACATCAGCATCAGTTTGCGCTGCTTTTTGTGCAAGTAAGAAGGAGTCCCCACGAAAATCTGCGACTTCCTGTACTTCATCACGCTGATAATAATGAGCCAATATAATAGCGTTACGTTCTTTCTTCAGCTGCATCAATCGTTCCCGCAGCTCACGGTTTTGCTCTGCCTTCCGCTCGAGAGCCAATGCTTCCATGGCATATTCTCCTCTTTTTACTGACTTTGTGAACAGAAGCACAAACTTAGTCATGGAAGTAGGTACTTCCTGCTTCTTCACCTTAAACTTCACTTATTCGTTCATTCAGGGTTTATAAGTAGAATACCCTGTTCACTAAAGCATCCATTCACTCGCAAAATCAGCTTGTTAGGCTTCAAAAAACAGGGACACTAATTACAAGTGTTTAACACTTAATTTACACAAGGCGCCGAATACTGTCAACCAACAAAAAGAGCTGTTTTAGCCGTTCTAAGGAAGGAATCCGCTTGAATGAATGATACCATGCAGGAAAGCTTACTAACCCATTAAATAAAGCCGATTCTATCCCGTTTAATCAAAGAAAGGCTGCCCCAGCAGTTTCCTGCTCAAGGACAGCCTTTGAAATCCTTATTACGTGTTATTTGATCCGTTATCGTTACCCTCATTATTATCGATCGGAGGAAGAACAATGTCTCCTGAATCCTTGGATGAAATGCGTACTTTCACGCCGCCAATGGTATCGATAATAGGTTCACCCGAAGGCTCCGTGCCTTCAACAGTTGTACTTGCTCCAGCACCATCAAGCGTGCCTGTTTCGATCAACCGTTTGATTTGCTCAAGCTCCAGTGTCTCTTCAGTTAGCAGCGTTTGTGCAATGAGATGAACTTCCTTGCTTTTCTCACTAAGCAAGTTCTTCGCACGAGCGTAGCTATCTTGAATGAAGCTTTGCATTTCTTGGTCAATCTCATAAGCGATGGAATCAGAGTA
Organism: Paenibacillus baekrokdamisoli; assembly: GCF_003945345.1. Classification (GTDB taxonomy): domain Bacteria; phylum Bacillota; class Bacilli; order Paenibacillales; family Paenibacillaceae; genus Paenibacillus_Z; species Paenibacillus_Z baekrokdamisoli. The sequence continues at coordinate 5,266,272 of NZ_AP019308.1, forward strand.
GTTCTGCTCATGTCCGATATCACGACCAAGGAAAACTTGACCTTGTGAGCTGCTTCCGAATTGCATCGGTCCGAGCTTATCGCTCATTCCGTATTCCATAATCATGCTGCGAACGATACCTGTTGCTTGCTTGAAGTCACTGTAAGCACCTGTACCAATTTCGCCTATAAATAATTCTTCCGCTACGCGTCCGCCAAGCAAGCCTGTTACTTTATCAAGCAGCTGCTGTTTGGTTGTCAACATGCTATCTCCATCTTTTGGAAGCATGATTACGAACCCGCCAGCGCGACCACGTGGGATAATTGTAACTTTATGAACCATATCAGCATGCTCGAGGAAATAGCCAACGATTGTATGTCCCGCTTCATGATAAGCAACAACACGCTTCTCACGATCGCTGATCACACGGCTGCGTTTCTGCGTACCTACCATAACGCGGTCAATCGCTTCATCAACCTCATTCATGGCGATATCCTTCTTATTCCGACGTGCAGCAAGGAGTGCCGCTTCATTAAGAAGGTTCTCCAGATCAGCACCAGTAAAGCCTGTTGTCCGTTTCGAGATGATATCCAGCTTAACATCCTTCGCCAGCGGCTTGTTGCGCGCATGTACTCTAAGTACAGCTTCGCGACCTTTTACGTCTGGACGGTCAACCGTAATTTGACGGTCAAAACGACCCGGACGAAGAAGTGCAGGATCTAAGATATCCGGACGGTTAGTTGCAGCAACGATAATAATACCCTCGTTTGCACCAAATCCATCCATCTCAACGAGCAATTGATTGAGCGTTTGCTCACGCTCGTCATGACCGCCGCCAAGACCGGCACCACGTTGGCGTCCGACTGCGTCAATCTCATCAATAAAGATTATACAAGGTGCGTTCTTCTTCGCATTCTCGAACAAGTCACGAACACGGGATGCACCGACACCGACGAACATTTCGACGAAGTCAGAGCCAGAGATACTGAAGAACGGCACGCCCGCTTCACCAGCAACTGCACGCGCTAGCAAAGTTTTACCCGTACCTGGAGGTCCAACGAGCAGCACCCCTTTAGGAATACGAGCTCCAACAGCCGCGAATTTACGTGGATCCTTCAAGAACTCGACAACCTCGACAAGCTCTTGCTTCTCTTCATCGGCACCGGCAACGTCCTCAAACGTAACTCGCTTCTTCTCTTCGTTATACAAGCGAGCCTTGCTTTTGCCAAAGTTCATCACTTTGCCGCCGCCGCCCTGTGCTTGATTAATAAGGAAGAAGAAAAGGATGAAGATAATAACGAAAGGAATAATCGATGTTAAGAATGTCAGCCAGATGCTCTGGCCTTCCATAGGTTTAACATCCATTTGAAATTTGTTTTTGGCCTGCGCATCATAAATTTCTTTGATGGCAAATTCCTCAACATTGGAATGAGCGTAGAACTTGTCAGTATCCGCTTTAGCCGGTTTCTTTATATATTTACCACTGACCAGATAGGAGTAGCCGTCGAACTGAAGCGTGAGCTCTTTAACGTTATTGTCATTCAGCTCTTGTCTCAACTGATCGTATCGAATTTCAACGGTGGTATCGTTTTGGCTGCTGATAAATTGAAAGATCCCGACAGTCACCAAAAATATAATTAAATAAAATCCAGTATTCCGGATGATCCGATTCATCCCCTACCTCCTCTCAAGCGCTTAAAATATTTTACCATAGCATGACTTACCACTACAAACGAGGTCTGCAGGGGAGCCATGTAGGGTGAATCGCATTCTAATTACTTCTCATAAACTTCCGGCTTCAAAATACCGATAAAGGGTAAATTGCGGTATTTCTCTGCAAAATCCAGTCCATAGCCAACAACAAAGGCATCTGGCAAAACGAATCCTTTATGATCGGCCTCAAGTTCAACCTTACGACCTGCCGGCTTATCAAACAGGGTGACGAGTGTGACTGACTTGGCATTTCTTCGCTCTAATACATCAATGAGATAACTGAGCGTAAGTCCGCTGTCAATTATGTCTTCCACAATCAAAATCTCCCGGCCCTGAACAGGTGCATCCAGATCCTTCATAATTTTGACTACGCCGGACGTCTTGGTGGACTGTCCATAGCTAGATACCGCCATGAAATCAATCTCGAGCGGAATCGTAATATTTTTGATCAAATCAGCCATGAAAATAAATGCGCCTTTCAAAACGCAGATGACGAGCGGGTTGCGCCCCTCAAATTCCTGGCTAATCGTATCGCCAAGCTCTTTCACTTTCTGCTGAATCTGGTTTGCGTCATAAAGCACTTCTTGAATGTCATTCAGCAATTCCTTGCCCTCCTAAATGTTGAAGAAACTTATGCTTACCTTTGCAGGCATTAGCAACTTCTTCTGCCTATACTATGAATGGATCAGTGCATCTTATTCAGTCAAAATCATTCGTTGATGTAAAAACTGCCCTCACGCGCAATATATGCTTGGTTGAAGCATTAATTTGCGCAATTCCTGAACGTCTCACTCCAGGGATCCAAAGGATATTACCGGAAGAATCGACAAGCAGCGGCATTTTCTCACGCCTTGATGGAGCAATTCGGTCGTCAACGAACATATCTTGTACTTTTTTGGTGCCATTTAAACCAAGCACCTGCATTCGGTCACCATGATGACGGTTTCGAACGCTTAACGGAAATGCAAGCTTATCGGTGTCGAACAGGGCTTCCTGTTTACTTGTCGGTTTATACGCAACCGTTGGCTGCAAAACTTCGAATAATAACTCAGCTTCTGCTTCAAGCACCTCAAGACGCGTTACACCATCCGTTACAACATAGTTGTATCCCTCTTCAGAAATTGTCGAAGAATTCGACTTCTCTGGTCTCAGAAAGTATAACATGTCGTATTCACGAACGAACCTGATCCCGCTTCCCACATCTAAGCTCCACGTCGACGCTGCGCTATCGTAAGCCGCGAGTCGAATCGTCTCAACGCTATCGAAAGAGATGGTTTCCGTTTCCATTCCAACATAATTTAATATTAGTTTAATCAATCTCCTTTGTAAAGCGACATGCAGGTCAAGCATCGCTTTGCGGGTCATTTGGCATCCTTGGGAGACGAGCATGATATGACGTCCAAACGACGCCTTCGTCTCTTGCTCTATCCAATCATCCTCAGCAGCAGCTAGATCAGCGAGTCTGACAAGCGACTGGGATAGCTGCGGGTTGAATGTCGACAGATAAGGTAGAACGTCCAACCGGATCTTGTTACGTAAATAGGTCCGCTTGGCATTACTGCTATCTTCGATGAACGAGATCCCGAAGTGTTCACAATAACTTAGGATGTCTGCCTTGTTTCTACGTAAAAGAGGACGAATAAGTTCCACGTTTTTTTCCTTGCGCTTCATTGCGATTCCTGAGAGACCTGAAGGACTCGTCCCTCGGAGTATACGCATGAGCACGGTCTCTGCTTGATCATCCGCATGATGGGCGAGCGCAACCCGGTTAGCGCCATGCTTCTGAGCCACTTCATGCAGAAAAGCAAATCGCTTCTCACGTGCCGCGGCCTGTGCGTTCATTCCTGTTTCTTCTATATAAGCGGGCATATCAAGAATGATGGATTCATATACGATGCCAAGCTCGTCTGCTAACTGCCGGACGGCTTCAGCTTCTCTTGCCGATTCTTCAGGACGAAAGCCATGATTCACATGCGCCGCAACCAGCCTAATCTGCTCGGACGGAGCCAACCGATGAAGCATATGAAGCAGCGCTGTGGAATCAGGTCCACCCGAGATGGCCACGACGATCGTATCACCCGCCGACCAAAGTCCCTCTTGCTCAGCTATATGAGCCAAGTCGCTGAGCCATTCATCCAAATTTATCTCCTCCTAAAAGTTTTAACGTGGCTTTGCCTGTTTAGCCGAGCTATCGGCTAAATCCAGTTAAAACTACATCGTAAGCATCATCTTAAGTTTTAACGCGGCTTTGCCTGATTGACCGAATTATCGGTCAAATCCAGTTAAAACTACTTCGTAAGCATCATCGTAAGTTTTATAGCGGCTTTGCCTGACTTGTGCACCTCATAGCCCGGTGCGAAGCAGCCAATATACAGTGGTCGCAAGCAAGAGTGCCGAGGCGACGAACAGTCCCTTCATCCAGCGTGGTGCTGGCGCGGAGGTCCTGAGGCTCCCCGTACGGTGCATCCATTGCTGCCAGCTTGCGGTTGCTTCGCGAGTATTCTTGAATTCGCCAAGCAGTGCTTTGCGCAGCCAGCTATGCAGCGGTTTCAGCGCCTTGTTGGCATAGGCTAGCTTTAACAGCTCATCCGTCATTCGATTTTGTGGAAGAAGCGTATTGGTCAGCTGGGCAAGCCGTCGACTTTCATGCAGCTGTACGCAAAGAACGGCGAAAGAAAACAGGTCATAGCCTGCATCCGCCGTGCGGGTTCCCGCATTCCAATAACCGCGGTCATAGATCTCGGTAAACTGCCTTACTCCTTTCCCAAAAGCCGTTACGCCGCCATAATCCACTAGATCCACTCTACCATAATCGGCAACAAGTACATTTTCCACTTTCAAATCACCAAAGGACCAGCCGGCATCATGAAGCTCTGCTAATCTTCCTAATAAGCTGTATCCCACAGTTGGAAACCATTCTGCACCTTGTTTGGCCAGATAATCCGCGAGTGTCATACCACGAATATACTGCATGACATAGAACGGATAGTCTTTCCCATCCGATGCATGCAAATCATCAACATCCACAAGGAAGGGTCTCGCTCCCGAACCACGCTTTTGCTTTGCTATGGACTGCAGCACATTCACTTCTGACTGCAGATCAACTGCATCTGCGCCAATTTTCAACGCATACCAATTCTTTTGCCGTTCCACCAAGAATACTTTGCCGTTGGCACCTTCACCCAGAAGCCGTTCTACCCGATAGCTTCCCTGCTTCCATTTGCCCCTAACGACCGTACCGCGGGGAAGGCTCCATTCAAACGACGTAGTCACTCATCATCCCGTCCATTTCATCATTCTTCCTATTACCATAATCGGCTTTTCGGTAAAAATCAATGACATGCATGAGCGCAGGGCCCGTTGGTGTCGTCCCTCGCATCTTCAATCGGGGGATAAAGGAGGTCACTCCACTAATATTCGTCGTCCAATCCAAATCAAGTTTACAATCCTCTCCATAAGCCGAACCTGGGAAGTGAAACACCGCAATTTCGCTGCCTCCTTGTCTGGACTGTAAGCTTAAAGCAAGATCCCGAATCGCTTCGTCTACCGCCTGCAGCTTAGGCTTCATGCTCGCACTGGCATCGATTAACAGTGCAACACGCAGTTTGGTGGACTCACTAAGATCATCGATGACTCGTACAACTTCACCGCGTTTCTCCGGCGGCAGCTCCTCTATAGAAGATGATCCAAACACTTGCTTAAGCTCTCGCTGAACAGCATGCTGAATGGTTTGAACAACCGTCTTGCGCGTAAGCATCTGCACCGTTTGTGACAGCTGTCGCGTATGAGAGAGTCGACTCAGTCCTCCGCCAGACCTTGCAATCTCTTCAATTTCGGATGTGCCGAACTCGCCTAAATCACCATGGTCAATGACCCCGACAACGTTAACCGTTATCCCTTCTGCATAGGCTTGTGCCGCTGCAACAACAGGACTTACACCAACATTCGAGCATCCATCCGTAATTAATAGAATTTGCTTCACTTTTCATTCCCCCAATTCATGGAATCTACCGCTAGTAGTTTATCTACCAGCGTTCCCATTATTGAGAGGGTTTAACCATCCATGTACGTGCAACATAAGATATTTGGTGGGTTTATTGGCTTCACTCATCATTAACCTTATCTTCATAGAGCCGAATCTAGGGCTTTCATTCTTGTGATTTTATTGCCATCAACTATGATTCAACATGTTCGTATGTTATATTTTTGACAGCTAATAAATGAGAAAGAGAGGATTGGAATAGATGGTATTTTCGAGTTTGTTTTTTCTTTATCTGTTCTTGCCCATACTTTTAATTGCGTATTTTGCCTTTCGAAACACGAGTTATCGAAACTGGATACTCATCCTGTTCTCCTTCGCCTTCTATGCTTGGGGGGAGCCCGTTTGGATTATTTTATTGATTCTCGCTTCGATCATCGGTTATTTATTTGCACTTGGTATTGAGAAATATCGAGGGACCTGGCTGGCTAAAGCACAGTTCATTGTCGCCATTGCGATTAATATTGGAATCTTGGGGTTCTTCAAATACTCCGGGTTTCTTGTCGATACGATTCACTCCCTTCTGCCAATCCAGCTTCCACATCCTGAGGTAACGCTGCCGATTGGGATATCTTTTTTTACATTTGAAATCATTTGCTACTTAACAGACGTCTATAAAGGTAGAATCGCAGCTCCCAGGTCGCCCAAAAAGCTGCTGCTCTACGTATCCTTCTTCCCCCATCTCGTTGCGGGACCTATTATTCGGTATACCGATATTGAGCATCAAATCGAGAACCCAACCGTTACCATGTCCGGCTTCAGCGAAGGGATTACAAGGTTCATGATCGGTCTTGGAAAAAAGGTTATCATCGCTAATTTATTGGGCGAGAGTGTAGGTAACCTACTAGGACCAAGCGCTGGAACGCCCTCTATGATGGGCACATGGTTTGGTGTCGTACTCTTTGCTCTGCAAATCTATTTTGACTTCTCCGGTTACTCGGATATGGCCATCGGTCTTGGCAAAATGTTCGGTTTCAACCTGCGGGAAAACTTCAACTATCCGTATATATCGAAATCTGCGGGAGAATTCTGGCGTCGCTGGAATATGTCGCTAGGTGGATTCTTCCGCGATTACGTCTATATTCCGCTAGGCGGGAATCAACGATTCTATCTTCGAAACTTATTTGTCGTTTGGTTTCTGACCGGCTTCTGGCATGGCGCCAGCTGGAACTTTATTATTTGGGGTCTTTATTTCGGCCTGTTAATCTACTTAGAGCGGTTATTTCTCGGAAAATGGCTGGACAAGCTTCCTACTTTCGTCGCTTATCTCTATTCGACGCTAGCCATGCTAATTGGCTGGGTGTGGTTCTACTTCACCGATCTGTCGGCTGCGATCAGCGCCTTCAAATCGATGTTTCATCTAAGCGGCGGAGCCTTCATCACGACGGAGGTTGAGCTTTATTTTAAAGAGAACTTACTGCTGTTCATCATTGCAATCATTGCTTCAACACCGCTGTTCAAATGGTCATTCAATCGTATATTCGCATCGAATGAAAAGCTTAAACAAAACATTGCAACATTTGCTGTTCCCATCATTAATCTGATCATACTCATTGTTGCTACTATTCTACTGATCGGCAGTACGTATAATCCGTTTCTTTATTACCGGTTCTAACGAGGAGGTCCCACATGAAACTACAGGCAAAGCTAAATCTCGCTCTTTTCTTACTCTTTATATTCGGAGTTGCTGCAGTCAATCTGTTGCGGCCGCAATCGCAAAGTGTCTCCGAGCTCGAGCAGCGAAGCATCCAACAGGCACCAGCCTTCACAACGGAGCGGCTGTTTGCCGGAGATTATACACGAGAATACGATAACTATTTCTCCGATACCTTCACGAATCGGACGTCATTAGTTAAGGTTGGAGCCGATCTAAAAGCGCTCAAAGGTTTTACCGATGAGGAAGGTGCATCGATCTTCGTACAAAATGGCGGCGATAACATGGCTGTCAGCTTAAATGGAAAGATAGATACAAGTGATGACAAGAAGGATCATACAAGCACAAGCGGTACCAAGAAAGATGATAAAACGGATCTTAGCAATGTAAATGCAACTAAATATCTCATCTTGAAAGATCAGGCAATGACCCTGTTCGCCTATTCCGCTCAAGCAGCTGATGAATATGCCAAAGTGCTCAATCAATTCAAAAATTCGATTGATCCTAAGATTCACGTTTACTCCCTGCTCGCGCCAACTTCTGTCGAATACATCAAGAATGAGAAGTATAAGGCCATGTCCGACTCACAAAAAGAGGCTTTTGCTCAAATTAATAAACAGCTTGAGCCATCGATTGGCCAAATCGACGCTTATGGTGCACTTGATAAGCATAGCGATGAATATATTTACTTCCGAACCGATCATCACTGGACGGCACTGGGCGCCTACTATGCCTATACCAACTTCATGAACGCGATCGGCGAGAAAGCTATTCCGCTCAGTCAATATAAGACGGGAACCATTGAAGACTATCTTGGGACAGCCTACAAAGCCACACTAAGCGTTAATCTGAAGGATCATCCAGATACCATTACTTATTACTCGCCGTTCACTAAGTATCAGTATTCCGCTTATTCCTCAACTAATAAAGCCTTGAAACGCAACGTAGTTGATCCTGCTTATGCGAAAAAGGGCAATGGACTCTATGCGGTATTCCTCGATGGGGATTATCCATGGGGAGAAATTACGACAGCAAAGAAGAATGGGAAAAGAATCGCAGTTATAAAAGACTCTTACGCCAACTCCTTCATCCCATTCCTGCTGCCGCATTTCGAGAAGATATACATCGTCGATCCAAGGTATTACAAAGGATCGCTGACTGATTTCATGAAGAAACAGCAAATTACCGACGTTCTGTTCTTGAATAACTCCACCGTTGCACGCAATACGGGGATTTCCAAGCTAATAGGCGGATTGCTTCCTGTAAGCAACTAAAAAATTGCTAGGACCTACAACATAAAAAGTCTGCCGTTATATTCGGCAGACTTTTTATTGTACTCCCGCTCCTACTTCGATAACTCAGACTCTCTCTGCCGCTGCCGAATTCGCATCGCTAGCTCACCGTCCTTGGACGTTCGACTTTGGTCATGCCAGGCCAGCGGAATGTGGCCCACTCCGGCTGATGCTTGTCCACTCTTGCGACGACAACCGTCATATCATCGACGATGTCTCCATTATGATAACGTACCACTGTATCGAGCAGGCAATCGGCAATTTCCTGCGGGTTATCGGTACGGATTTCTTGGATGACCCGTTTCATCCACATCTCCTTATTGACTGCATGGCCGGGTGCATCATAAATGCCATCCGTCATCATAATGAGTGTATCTCCTGGCAGCAGCTGTACACGAATAAGATCTACGTCGATATCCTGCAGAATACCGACAGGCAAATTGTTGGCTGATATCGAAATAACTTCACTCCCTCGCTTAATAAAGCTTGGCGTAGACCCTATCTTCATAAAGGTGGTCTTCGCCGTGTACATATCGATTAATGCGACATCAACGGTCGCGAATACTTCGTCAGAGGATCGCAGCAGCAGCACGGAATTGACTGATTTAATAGCCAGCTTCTCATCCATACCCGACTGCAGCAGCTGCTGCAAGATGGATAGCGCCGTACTGCTTTCCTGCTTCGCCCTCTCACCATTGCCCATCCCATCACTAATGGCAACGGCGAATTTACCATTACCGAGCTCGACTGTGCTGAAGCTGTCTCCCGACAGCAGATCGCCTCCCTTGGCAACCCCAGCAACGCCGGTCTCTACCTCATAAGCTTTAGCTGAACCAAAGACAACAAGCGTAGGCTCTCCAGATTTATCCGAATATCGCTCTGACATGACAGCAATGGGCTCTCCCAAAATATCAGTCAGCAGCGGCGCAATGATTTTGCGACACTCATCATACCCTCTAGCAAAGGTATGGTAGACCTCAAGCTCAACATTTCCCTCCTCCAGGTTAACAACATCAATACCATGTATGGATAAACCGAGCCCTTCGAGCGCTTCTCGGATCTGTTCTTCCTGCAAATGCAGCTGTTGGCCTTCCCGTTGTATTTCCCGAGCTAAATCCTCCATTACTTGTGAGACGCCTGATAACTGCTCGGCAACTAATTGACGAGAATCGTTCAGCTGCTTTCTCCAGTGCTGATCATGCTTGAACATCTCATACTGCTGCTGCATCACATCAAGCACTTGATGGGATCGAAGACAATGAACGCTCCACTCTTTGGGCACCTCCTTAGGCCCTAAGCGTCTACCATCCTCAACGGCGGTCATCATATTCGTCATCATTTTGTACGTATCATAAAATTTCCCCTCCCAACAAAGCTCCTTTCGATGGCATGAGTTACAGGTTTTCTCCGCAGCCGCGTTCATAAAATGGCCAACCGTCTCCTCGCGCTTGTCACTCTCGTTGCTAGCAACGTTAATCTGACCGAAGCTGCGAGAGAGCTGGCGAAAGACTTCCGAGAACTGTGATACGCGTTGTGCGGTTACATCTCTTACACGCCTTGCATATTCATGCTGAGATTTGACATGCTCTTGCGTGCCTGGCACATATTTAGATAAGGTACGAATAATCGAACGTGGCGTGAGCAGTAAAAGAATGGCCGCAGCGACTGACTCCCAAGTGGATGCCATCACATCTGTCTGATTTCCCAAATAGATAGAGAGAATAGAGGAACCAAGCAGCATCCCGAAAGCTACCGCCATTTTACCCCCTTCACGAAGCAACCCCGCAAGCAGACCGGCAAATGCTAACAGGCTCATCTGCACGATTGCATTCATATCTGCTAAGCTGAGAATTAATCCGGCAACCACACCCACTGAGGCCCCAAGCGGTGCACCCCCGACGAGTGCGAACAGCAGGAGCATGAAACGAGACATGATATGCTCCACAGACATTCCATAGATCGTCCAGCCAACTGCCCCAGTCATGACCGAAGCAAGTAGAATCATCAAGCATATGATTTCTTCATTTTTCAGCGCCGCAGATTTCCTGGTCATCGTAAGCACTGGAATAGCTTGTACGAACACAAGTGTCAGAACAAAGCTTAGAGCAGCTTCAACGGTCACCATCATTAGCTCATACCAGCTGAGCGTATCGGCAATGACAACACCAAACAGCCTAACAAGCAGCGTAGATAGAAAGACCAGCATCGGTGCATATGAGAGCTCAGCCCGTTCATAAGCTTCCAAACCCTTCAAGAGCAGGAATACAACGGCCAGCTCCATAGCTATCCACATGGGCTCAGGTGTGACAGCCAAGAAGCTTCCTGCAACGATTGACAGTGCGACCGGACGATAAGCATCACGTCTCAAGAAGTAGATGACGGCAAAATAGGCAATGGCGAACGGGGTAAGCGATTCCAGAATAACAGCCCGACCTAGAAGAAACCCCACCGTCATTAAGACAAAGGTCCACTTCCGGGTGGAGAAGAGCTGAACGAGCTGCCGTATCGCTGACCAGCTCATTCCCTTTTGAACTGCCGCTTGTACCAGGCTTGTCCGTTGTACACCTGGGAACATCACTACGTTATGTTTGTCTGTCATCGATCAAGGCACCACCATTTCCGAATTAGTGTTCTCTCAGTATAGGAGCATGTTTGTAGGAAGTTTGTCAGAAAGCGTTGGGAGGCTAAAAGTTTTTTCCGACAAAATTGCCATGCGCCGCGTATCTCTGTCGCTATTGCGGCAACGTAGAGACAGACTGGGGTTGACTAATAATGGAGGCCATTCTTCCGCCAACGGTTCAACAAAATAGGTGAACGGCCATGACGCTATCTGAGGCGAAACGCCGTCCGAACCTGTCGGGATTGGTGGAGAACAAGGGAAAAGTTTTTTCTTACGCGGGTATATTTTGGGGTATAGCTGCATAGATGAGGCTCAAAATAGGTTTTCGGTCAAGAAGAAACGGCTAACGACGCCCTTGGCGGCGAAGCAAGTTTCTTCCCCCAAAAAAAAGGATATCCCAGCCGTCAGTCGTTCTGACGAATGAAATATCCTTCTTCATGTAACCCTTCATGTAGATCGGTTACCATTCATATGCTATTAAACGCGCTTCGCTCCACGTCCACCGCGTTTGGATTCCGTATTCTTCTTAATCGAAGAAGCACGTTCTTCGCTATCCTTCAAGAAACGAGACACCTTGTCTTCGAAGGTTGGCTTACCATAAGCTGGTTTACCACCGCCTGCTTTATTAAAAGGGCGTCCGCCGCCTCCACCGCCACCTGCACGATTGAAGCCACCACCACCGCCACCAGATCCACCGCCAGCACGATTAAAACCACCACCGCCGCCGCTTGGTCCGCCACCGGTACGGTTGAATCCGCCACCGCCGCCGCCTGGTCCACGATCTCCACCACGCTCACGCTGAGGAGGTGCAGAACCTTCTGGCCGATCAATTGCTTGTTTAATTGAAAGTCCGATTTTCCCGTCTTTGTCCACATTAATGACCTTCACTGTTACAACATCTTCCAGCTTAAGATGGTCTTTAACATCCTTGACGTAATTATCGGCAATTTCTGAGATGTGAACAAGCCCTGTGACACCTCCCGACAAATCGACGAATGCTCCGAAATGCGTAATACCTGTCACTTTGCCCTCTAACTTAGCGCCCACTTCAATTGCCATAGGTAAAAATGTTCCTCCCTAACCGTTATGCGAAGCTGTTAGCCTCGAAATAAAGCTGCATATCAAAAAAAAATATAACATTGAGTCGCTAAAAATGCTGTTGCTAACGTGATTATAACCGAACGAGAGAAGCAAGGCAACAGGGTGCGTACCCGATTTCAAGCCTATTACTCGGCTTGAATTTGTGTCTCGCCCTTCTTAACCATACCTTGCTCTTTCGTTGCTAGTTGTCCGATATATTCTTTGTCACTCAGACGAGCGACCTGCATCTTAAGATCATCCATCTGCTTCGTTGCCTCTGCAATTTTGTGCTGTGCATCAGCGAGCTTGAGTTCAGCTTGACCTTGACGGTCCATCTGCGAAAATAACGTATATAACGCCCAGCCCATGAATAAAGCGATGACAAAGAACCAGATCTTAAGCCGACGTTTCGTCCCTGCATATGCAGTTGTTTGATTCGACTCTGTTGTTGTCACCATTTCCATAGACCTCCTGACGTATAGATGATTAGTCCACTTTGTCCTTCTTGCGGTCCTTAAAGCGCTGCCAAAGTTGTATACTCCGTCGTTGAATCGCCTGGTATCTCTCGCGTACGCGCCATTTGCTAAGAAGCGGATGACCCCATCCTATTATCCATTTCCCTAAAGGGCGGTAAATAGGGGCCAATATCCACTTAACCAAAAGCCAAAGAGGACGAAACAATTGTATCATAACTTTTATCAGGAACATAGTAAATGCTAGCACAAACGCAAAAATCAGTCTAGTACACCTATAAAGTAGTTGCAATGGCCTAATGATAACGATCACAAATGTACGGATGGCGAACTGAATAATGGCACGAATAGCGCGGATGATTCCATGCACAAGAAGGACTACTATTTTGCTAAACAGCAAGTAATAACAGACAATACCGATGAGCAAGCCTAGGAAAACGTATGTCCGCACTTCGCCCTCATTGCTTGCAGACAATACTTGGAATACAGCAATCGTGGCGGCGATCCAATATAGCAAATCGAAAACCGGTATCCACCATCGGCTGATACGCAGCTCGTCCGACACGACGCGGTATCCATCAAAAACGATGCCCATGCCGATGCCGGATAGCAGCATCGTCAACATCGTTAACCATTGCACGCTTAACGTCACTTAAATAACTTCCCGAATAAGCCCTTCGACTTCGTGGCTGTTGTCCCGTCCAAGTAGGCGAGTGAATGGACGAGTCCTTCAATGGCAACTAAACCCTGCTCTAAGCTCAGATGCTTCATGTGTAGATTTTGCCCGCGAATCGCCAAGAAGCCGAGCTCGGTCTCAAGCAGAAACTCTTCGTTATCAAAGCTTTCCACATTCATCACACCTGTAATTTCAAGCATCTTGCGATTAAGCATTTTGACTTCTTGGCGCTTCTGTCCTTTCCCTTGATCGACCATTACCCGTCCTCCTAAAAGTTTTCTGCTTCAGCAGAAAACTGACTTCGAAAGCATAAGCTTAGTTATCTGCTTCAGAAAACTGACTTCGAAAGCATACGTACGTTTTCTGCTCGGCAGAAACTGACTTCGAAAGCATAACTAAGACTAGCCTATGGGAGTGGGACAGGTTTTAGAACAGAATTGTCGTGTCCTATATGGATCAGCGATGAAGGGTGAAGAGAAACATCCGGACGATAGAGAAGCTGGAGGGAAAATGACTGGCTGGGCATATAAACAACAAAAGGGACCATCCTTAGCAGCATAGGCTGCTGGGATAGTCCCTTTCTCATGGATAGACATCGATTGTTGTCTATCAGTGATAGACTTACTGCTGCCAGTCGAATTTGTTCTCCGCTTGGCGTGATTCTTCTTTCAACAAGGTATACATGCCGCTCGCTTCGTCCTTCTTGGTTGTCTCCGCAATTCGCTCAATGCGCACGGTGACAATCTTCTGGCCGTATTGAATCATGAGCTCGTCGCCGGCTTTGACGGTGCTGCTCGCTTTCGCTTCGCGGCTATTGATCCAGACGCGTCCTTGATCGGACACATCCTTAGCGACGGTACGTCGTTTGATCAATCGGGATACCTTGAGGAATTTATCCAGACGCATTATTACTTGATCGCGTCTTTCAATTTATTGCCGGCTTTAAATGCAGGAACTTTGGATTCCGCGATAATAATAGGATTGCCTGTTTGCGGGTTACGGCCTGTGCGACCAGAGCGTTTACGAGTTTCGAATGTACCAAAGCCGATCAGTTGGACTTTGTCGCCACCTGCAAGAGCTTCTGTTACTTCACCCAAAAATCCGTTAAGCACAGATTCCACGTCACGCTTAGTCAACCCGCTTTTTGTTGCAATGTTATTAATCAAGTCCGTTTTGTTCATGTAAATTGCCTCCTAAATATTCGTTGTAGGCTGCTTGCAGCTGCCTCTTTAAGCTTACATACCTCGAAGATACTATTCAACTTTGTTGCAAATAAATCCTGCTTACTGGAAACTTTTTTTGCGAATGGTGAGAGAATTAGACGAATTTTGCCGATTTAAAGGTGTATCTATGAGATTCAGGATAGATTCTCAGGAGAACTTCTTCGCTTCCTCCCAAAATTTATCCATCTCTATTAAATCAGTTTGGTCAAAGGTTCGCCCACTTATACGGAGCTGCTGCTCAATATATTCAAAACGTTTCTTAAATTTTTGATTCGTACGTGCAAGCGCCTCTTCTGGATCCGCATGAATGAACCGTGAAGCATTAACAGCAGCAAATAGGAGATCTCCAAGCTCTGAGGCTTGCTCTTCCGCATCCTTGCTTTCAATCGCTTCTCGCAATTCGACAAGCTCCTCATCGATCTTGTCCAGTACCGGCTTAATATCATCCCAATCGAAGCCAACCTTAGCTGCCTTCTTCTGAATTTTGTAAGCTTTCATCAGCGCTGGCAGATCGGGCGGGATACCATCTAGTTGGGATGCTTTTGTAGGATCAATGCCTTTACGCCGCTTCTCTTCTGCTTTCATCTGCTCCCAGTTCTGAAGAGCCTCTGCCGAATTATTCGCACCAAGGTCGCCAAATACATGCGGATGACGGAAGATTAGCTTCTCATTCAGTGCCTGCAGCACGTCATAAACGGAGAAAGAGCCGACCTCCTCTTCAATTTGGCTATGCAGCATAACCTGCAGAATCACATCACCAAACTCCTCACACATGTTGTCTGGATCATCGTTATCGATCGCTTCAATCGCCTCGTAGGTCTCTTCAATGAAATTCTTACGAAGGGTGAGATGCGTCTGTTCACGATCCCACGGACATCCCTCCGGACTACGTAAAATAGCAACGATCTCATGAAGCCTTTCAAAAGAGCGGTTACGAAGCGTTTCGTCGGTTGAACGCGGAAGCCAGATGAGGGATAGGTTGCCGTATCCAGGCGTCCGATCCAGCTCGTAAAGCGGTACCGCTAGAATCTGTTCCTCGCCAGCTATGCCAAGCGAATGGCCGACAATAACGGTATAATCATCCGGCAAGCGTTCCATTAGCGTTAGCTTCACGTCAGATGCTGTATATTCATCATATACTTGTCCGATTACAGTGTGCAGCTCTGGACGCAGCAGCGATGCTTTTAGATCGCTTGCATCGAGAAGCTGAAAGCCCTCAATCGGGTCGAAGCCAAGACGTGTGAAAGCTTGGTCGAGGAAGCTCTCCCCACCTAAAATCGTGAGATCAATGCCTTCTTCCGGGCAGCGCTCACGCAAGAGCTGAACAGTCCGTTCGGCCACCATCGGGTGCCCAGGAACAGCATAAATGATTTCATGCGCATGCGCCGATCCGCTATCATCGGCGGCATCGCTAGCCGCAAGCAACAGCGCCTCTTGAATCAATGCCTCCGTTATCGCAGCGTATACGTCAGGGAAGGAGTCCAGTTGTTCATATAAGCTGTCGAATGACTTATAAAGCATATCATGTTCTTTAAAAAGACTCATCATCGGGTGCTCCGCCGTTCTTACATAACGGTGTGGGACGGCTTGCAGCCTGCGCCAGATCCCTAGTGTTAATTGGTCAGGATCCCCGGATCCGAGACCAACGACTGTAATGGTTGGTTTCATCATCTATGTAACCTCCTATGGGTGGATGTAATCTGTTTGGTACGATTCGCAGTTTACGATTAATGATTAGTGATTAGTGATTAACGATTAAGGATTAATGATTAGCGATTAGGGTTACTCCGCGATGCGCCTACGCGCCGTATGGCTTTTGAAAGGCAATGCTGCTAGCGGCTAGTCTCCGCCGCTTGGCAGCAGCCGCCATTTGCGCAAGCGGGCGGCTATGGCTTCGCCGCCAGGCAGAGCGCGCAATTCGCGCGCCGAGATGCCGCCGAAGCGCAGCGCGGCGGCGGCGAATACCGCGCCGCCGAGGGCGACGCCGCCAAGCGCAAGCGCGGCGGCTTCCGCCCTTGGCGGCAGCACAGGGCCGAGCAGCGCAGCAGCGCCGCGCTCGGCCAGCGCGAGCGCGGCGGCCATGGCCGCGAGCGCGAGCGCTATGCCCGCGGCGCCCCGCGCGGGCATAGCCGCGCCGGCGGCGCGGCGGACGGCCGCCGCGCTAAGCAGGGCGGCCGCCGCGAGCGCAGCGATGCCGGCGCAGGCCGCGCCGGCCGTGCCGAACGCCGGCACAAGCGCGGCGTTCAAAGCGGCCTTGAGCACCGCGGCTGCGAGCATGAACAGCGCGGGCGCACGAACCTTGCCCAGCCCTTGCAGCATTGCTGCGGCAATCGCGTTAACAGTTCCCGCGAGCCCCGTCCAACCAACTAGTGCGAACGTCCGCGAGCCTTCATTGTCCGCATACAGCATAACATTAATAGGCTCGGCTAGTAACACCAGCCCAATCGAGGCCGCTGCGCCAATCGCCCAAGCAGCTCGCATACCAATGGTCGCCTGCTGCCGCATTGCGGCCACATCGCCACGCGTACGTGCTGTGGCAAGTGCAGGAACAAGCGCACCACCAATCGCGCCTGCAACCATCACTACCAATTGCACGAGCGTCAACCCTCGGCCATAAATACCGAACAAGGACATCGCTTCGATTTCGTTCATACCCGCTCCTCGCAGCAACCGCGGTACGGTGAACGCATCAACAACACTAAGCGCCGGTACAGCCAGCGCCCCTAGTGTGATAGGTATAGCCAGCGCAGCAAGACGTCGCACCTGTTTCAAGATGCTTTTCGTTCCACGCCCGCTCCATTGCTTCTCCCTTCGCTGAACGCCCTTATGATTCAGCCAGTTCGCTCGCTCCAGTCCTTCCTCCTCTTTATCCTTGACCAACATCCCTGTAAGCTCGCGCTTACTAGCTGATTCAGTCTCTCCTCCATTATCGCCTGCTCTACGCTCCCGCAATCCATGCACCAGCATAACAGCAAGTCCAGCTGCACCGCCGAATGCTGAGCCAGAGGTTGCACCGGCAGCAAGAGAGGCGTCCGACCAGCCATATTGCCACCCAATCCAAAGCAGGGTCAGCATGGCCGTAACCCGAACGAGCTGTTCCGTTAACTGCGATACAGCGGAGGGCAGCATTTGTCCTCGGCCTTGATAATACCCGCGCAATGCAGCCATAACGGGCATAAACCATAAAGCCAGCGCAGCAGCTTGAATGGCTCGTCCCGTGCTCGGGTCGCCAATCCATAACGCCACGCGGCCTGCTCCAAACCACAATAGCGCAAACCCAGCTATACCACTCCCCGCCAGCAGAAGAATGCTTGCTCTAAGCACATGCCTCGCTTCCGATCGTTCTCCAACAGCTTCATGCTCCGCAACTACTAACGAGACTGCCACAGGAAAGCCCGCTGTCACCATGACCAAGAGCAGCTGATACAGCGGATAAACGGCATTATAAATACCAAAAACACGATCACCCGCTACATTTTGCAAGGGAATTTTTTGCAGCGTTCCAATCGTCTTGCTCATAAGCATGGCCACTCCCATAAGGACAGCGCCTCTCCATGCAAACTTGCTATGTACCCCGCTATTTAAGCCAGTAGACTGGCTTTGTTGTCGATAGTCGCTAATCCTGTTTTCAACTCCGGTCTGCTCTATGCCATCTGTCGATGAAGCAGGATGATTCCCTTCTCGCTTCAAGCTGTACACCTACCTGCCCTACGTCATCTCTCCTTCTTGTATTATACCTGAAAGCGGCAAGCTGTGAATGTCCGCTATCAGGCGAGTCAGGCGTTCACGCAAGAAAAAAGCTTCCGTGAAGATCGCCCTCTTCAAGGAAGCCCAAGATTTATTGTTCCATTTGCTTAGCTAGAAAACCAGCTGCTGTTTCAGCCATTTTGACTTCCATTTGCGCCATTTTCACACTATCGTCTTTACTAAGTAAGACTACCGTTCCGATTGGATCTCCACCTGCTACAATTGGGGCCGCCACGAAGGAACTGAAATTCTCGCCAACATCCTTCACAACCTCAAAGGATCCACCGGTGGTTTCGATAACTGCCTTGCGATTCTCCATACAGTTCTCGAGCAGCATACCAATCTGCTTTTCTAAATAATCTTTCTTCGGTGCCCCTGCGACAGCAATGATGTTATCCCGGTCCGTTATTAACGTAATGTGGTTGGTGCTCTCAGATAAAGATTCGGCATACTCCTTGGCAAAATCGCCAAGCTCCCCAATCGGGGAATATTTCTTAAGAATAACTTCGCCGTCACGATCGACGAATATTTCTAGCGGGTCGCCCTCGCGTATACGCAGCGTTCGGCGGATTTCCTTTGGTATGACGACCCGACCGAGATCATCGATGCGACGAACAATTCCAGTTGCTTTCATGTTCTAGTTGCCCCACTTTCCTTGAAGGTTTTGAATTGGACTGGATGCAGGCTGCTTCTCTATTACTGAAGAGGAGAGGATCCTTGAAAAATGGTGATTGCGAATCTGACCATAGTATTCATCCACTCCCAATTTCTTATGCAAGGAGTAAAGGGCTTCAAGTCTTGATTCTCCGCTGATGGCGTTAATTTCCATAGTTGGTCGCCCTTGCGTACCCTGCTGCCCCTCGGATGAGAATACAAAAGCATCATTCCGCTTATAAAGAAGAGGTAGGATGCTCGCATTTCCATTCTTATTCCCTACTATGATTTACCGTCTCTGGGCGTTTTACTCACGCATTAGCAACTGGCTACGCTCCCGCTTCAAGGCGAGAAATTCCGGATTCACCCGAACCTCTGTACGTAGAAGCCCGCTGCGCAGACGGATCACCTGCAAGAAAAACAAAAAGGCCCTTTTCAGGCCTCCTCATCTCTGTTCGTATCGTAATTAGAAGAATATGATGCACACAGGAGCCTTCACATCCAATTGATGTCCAGTAGGCATCAATTTTCCGGATTCCTGATCAATGCTGTAACTCACTATAGTATCAGAGCTCTGATTAGCAACTACTACGTATCGATCATCTGCCGTGATCGCAAAGTTTCGCGGCGTACTCCCACCACATGGTGCATATTCAACAAGCTCAAGCTTTCCACCTTCTACAACTCGGTATACAGCAAGGCTATCATGCCCGCGATTAGAAGCATATAAATATCGCCCATCCGAGGTGATATGAATATCAGCACAGGTGCTTTCTCCTTCAAACGACTCCGGCAGCGTGCGGATAACCTGCAGCACCTGAAGCATTGAATCCACAGCATCATAACGATATACGACAACCGTGCTATCAAGCTCGTTGACCACATAGAGCAGCTCGCCAGTAGGGTGAAAGACAAGATGGCGCGGACCCGCTCCTGGAGCAGTGTTCGTTTCACGGTGAGGAATAAGGCGTCCCGTCTCCCCTTCAAGCCGATAATGAACGATCTTGTCGGTTCCCAGGTCAGCTACAAGGACAAAACGGTTCAGCGGGTCAACGATAGCCGAATGTGGATGAGACGCTTCCTGACGGTCATCTCTCGGGCCTCTACCCGTATGTATCTCATTATCTACTAGCTCAACAAGCGTTCCATCCTCACCAAGTCCAAAAGAACACACATTGCCGCCCGAATAATTCGTCACGATGATATGATTCTCTTGTTTATCCATAACGAGGTGGCAAGGCACTCCCCCTAAAGTCGATAATTCTGTAACCGCTTTCAGATGTCCCCTAGCGGAATCCATAGTAAAGCTAACGATACTTCCATGCTCGCCACCATGCTTCTCACTCACTGCATACAGCATCGTACGATCACGATTGACCGTTAGAAAGGAAGCATTCTCGATGCCTTTCGTCCCTTTCATTAACCGCATTTGACCAGTAGCACCATTGAATTTCACGGAATGAATAACACTTTCATCCTGATGCCCATAAGAACCCACATAAAATTGCTGTTCCACTCTAAGCCCTCCAGTCATGTCATCTAACCCTCACCACTTCAATTTTTATGAAAAGCAAGCTCAACCATCAGTGGTTGAGCTTGTCCTTCAAACCAGCGCTTATTTTGTTTTTGTTTCTGTTTTTGTTTCCGTTTTTGTTGTATCGTTTGTTTTCCCTGTACCCGTTTTAGCAGCTTCAGGCAATGTGATCTTAGTAATGAGTTTCGGCAGATCCTTAGTCATAAAATTATTCATGTTCGTTGAGGCTACTGCTTGCTTCAACGCAGCAAGGTCAGCTGCAGTCAGCTTCTCAAACGCAGTTGGTTCGCGCTTCTCAACCTTCATAACATGATAACCAAATGAGGATTTGACCGGATCGCCAACTTTACCAATTGCTTGTTTGTTAGCGGCATCTTTAAATTCAGCAACCCAACCTTTAGCCTGTTGATTCTCATACAAACCGCCATTTTCCTTGGAGCCCGCATCATCGGAATACTGTTTAGCTAATGCTTTCCAGTCGCCGCCTGCATCAAGCTTCGCTTTGACTTCTTTTGCAATTTTGAGTGCATCAGCATCTTTACGCTTCTCTGCGCCTGTTTGTGGATCTACTGTGCCTATTAGAATATGACGAACACTGATGACATTATAATCGTCTTTCGTTGTTTCATATTGCTTCTTAACTTCAGCATCTGTTACTTTGCTTTCTTCATTAGCCATGATTCGAGTAATCATCGAGTAGAAATATCTAATATCGCTCTCGGTTAATTTCGCTGCTTCTACTTTTGTTTTTGTTGCTGGTGTTCCATCAATTGCTTTTTTGATTTGTGCGTAAAAAGCGTCTACATCGGTTTTGCTTTTAGCTGCTTCATCCTTCGTTTGTACAGGAAGCTTTTTGAACAATACTTTGTAACCGACATATTCACGAAGGAATTGCTCCTGAAGCTGGGGAATGCTTAAGTACATTTCCGTCTGCGGCTGTACAATGCCGAAGAAAGTGGAATATTTCTTGAATTCTGTCTCCGTCACCGTACCGTCTGTATAGGTTGCAACAACCTTGCCTTCTCCTGCACCAGGAGCAGCTGCCTCCTGATTCTTCTTGCCGCATCCTGCTGCTAATACGATAACAAGTACAGCTGTAATCGAGAGTAGAATCCCTTTTTTCCAATAGTTAGTGCGTAACATCCTGTAGTTCCCCTTTCGATTGAATGGTTTCTTTATAATGCTTCAAAAAGCGTTCCAATAACTCGAGCTTCTGTTCGATCGCAAGTCCCTTGCCTCTTAATTGCACAAGAGGATAGGATTCCTGACCTGTTGACCGCTTAAATCGGTTCTCCAATTGCAAACACAGCTGGTCAACCTTCTTCGTGTCAAACCGCTGCTTCTCACGTTCCGCAAACCGTAAGGTGATATCGTCACCTTTTCCACTGATTTGCTCAATTCCGCAGGCTGCTCCAAAGATTTTGAGACGAGCTACAGAAAGCAGATTGTCAACAGATTGCGGCAAATCACCGAATCGGTCGACCAGTTCCTCACGTAAATCATCCGCTTCCTCAAAGGTGCGCAGATTTGCCACTTTTTTGTAGATCTCTATCTTCTGTATGCTATCGTAAATATACGCTGAGGGCAAGTACGCATCAATACTCATATCGATATTGGTACTCACTTCTTTCACTACTTCAACCGTTGTCCCATCCATCTCGGCTTTCCGCTTGGCTATCTCATCAGCAAGCATCTGGGAGTATAGATCAAACCCGACAGAAGCAATGAAGCCATGCTGCTCCGCTCCTAGCAGATTACCCGCACCCCGTATAGACAGATCACGCATGGCAATCTTAAAGCCAGAGCCCAGCTCCGTGAACTCTTTAATAGACTGCAGGCGCTTCTCAGCTACCTCCGTCAATACTTTATCTCGCTGGTAGGTGAAATAGGCATAGGCGATTCGGTTGGACCTTCCCACACGACCGCGCAGCTGGTAAAGCTGAGATAGGCCCATTTTATCCGCATCATGGACGATTAATGTGTTCACATTCGGGATATCGACACCCGTCTCAATAATGCTCGTACTGACAAGAACATCTGACTCGCCATCCAGGAAGTCCAGAATCGTCTTCTCGAGCTCCTGCTCGGACATTTGTCCATGGCCCACGGCAACCTTCGCCTCAGGAACGAGTGCATGGATCTGCTCTGCCATTTGATGAATGCCTTGTACACGGTTATAGAGGTAATACACTTGACCGCCCCGTGCCAGCTCTCGCTCAATCGACTCGCGGACGAGCGAAGGACTGTATTCCACTACATACGTTTGGACTGGGAAGCGGTTCTCAGGCGGTGTCTCAATAACGGACAAGTCACGAACACCCAGCATGGACATATGTAGCGTGCGCGGGATCGGGGTAGCCGTCAGTGTCAGTACATCCACATTCATCTTGAGCCGCTTCAGCTTCTCTTTATGCGAAACACCGAAACGCTGCTCCTCATCTACAATGAGCAGACCCAAGTCTTTAAATATAATATCCTGTGACAGCAGTCTATGGGTGCCAATCACGACATCCACAGTTCCCGCCTTGAGCCCCTTCATCGTATCGGTCTGTTCCTTCTTGGAACGGAAGCGACTTAATACTTGAACCTTAAATGGAAATCCGGAGAATCGCTCGCGGAATGTCTCATAATGCTGCTGGGCTAGAATGGTTGTCGGCACAAGAATCGCAACTTGCTTACCCTCAATAGCTGATTTGAACGCGGCCCGAACCGCCACTTCTGTCTTGCCATAGCCAACATCACCGCACAGTAAGCGATCCATCGGACGCTCCGTCTGCATATCCTTCTTAATTTCCTCAATAGCCCTCAACTGATCGCGAGTTTCATCGTAAGGGAACATAGCCTCAAAGTCCTGCTGATACGTCGTATCCGGACCAAAGGCAAATCCGCTGGTCGCTTGACGTTCCGCATATAGCTTAATAAGATCATCAGCAATATCTTTGACCGAGGTCTGAGCCTTGCTCTTCGCCCTGGTCCATTCACTGCCTCCGAGCTTATAGACCTTAGGCTCTTTCTCCTCTTGACCCACATATTTCTGAATCAGATCAATCTGCTCGATCGGAACAGACAGCTTATCGCCGCCTGCATACACAATATGAATATAGTCCTTATGGATGCCAGCGATCTCAAGCGTGCCAATGCCAATATATTGGCCGATTCCATGATTCTGATGAACCACATAGTCGCCGACCTTCAGCTCCGTGTAGCTCTTGATCCGCTCTGCATTGTCTATTTTTTTATCCAATCGACGAGCTTTCCGCTGCTTCTGGGAGAACATCTCCCCTTCAGTAATTACGATCAGATGGATGGAAGGCAGCTCAAAGCCAGATTGCAGGTTGCCCTCGATCAACGTTGGCGGCTCTATTCCGTAGTCATCCAGTACGCGGCGCATCCGATCCATGCGATCCGCACTGCCCGCCATCATCATGACGCTAGCACCAGCCTTACGCCATCGCTCCATCTCTGCCTTCAAGACGTTCATTTGGCCATGAAAATTCTGCATCGAGCGGCAGACAACATTCAGGATGTTCTGCGGCTGTGTATGCGGAATCTGCCTTAAGAATAGGGAAAGGAACAACGTCTGGAACGGACGTTGGTAGAGCACCTCATCCGAAGACCTGGCAATAGGCAGACTTGGCAAAGCCTTTCCATTGGCAAGCAAATGCGTTGCCCATTCCGCTTCGTCACGCTCTAACTGACGTGCTGTCTCAATAAGGCGGGTTGGCTCATCATAAATAAGCAGCGTATCCTTCGGCAGATAATCAAAGAGTGTCTGACGCTCCGGGTAGAGCAAGGAAATATATTTATAAATTTCAGGGAAATACTGATGATCCCGCAGCTTCTCAATCTCCAAGCCAATTTCGGAACGCAGCTTGTCTTTGGCCATGCGATCCGTCATCTTCAGCAGCTGCTCCTCCAGCCGATCAGAGGCTTGCTGCGCCGCATTCTCAAACCTACGCTTATCCGCCGTCAGCTCCTGGCAAGGGGGAATGGTATACTCGCTCAGCTTATCTAGCGAACGCTGATCAATAGGATCAAACGTACGAATAGAATCAATCTCATCATCAAACCATTCAATCCGATAAGGCTGAGGCGATGTCAGCGGGAATAGATCGACGATACCGCCGCGAACGCTCATCTCCCCTTTTCCTTCCACCTTATCAACGCGTACATAGCCAAGCTCAACCATTTGTCGTAAAAACGCTTCCAAAGGGATGGACTGGCCCACCTTCAGCTCAATACGAGCAGATGCCACCACCTCGCTAAGCGGCAGATAGCGTCTCACGCCAGAGAAAGGCACGACAACAATCCCGCGATAGCCTTGCGACAATCGGATAAGCACATCCATCCGTTGGGCCAGGGTTTCCGGGCTTGATATGGCCGCTTCCGCAGCTACTAATTCATTGGCTGGATAAAGTAATACTTCATCCGGGGACAAGCACTCCACTAGATCCTCAGCAATCTTCTGTGCTGCGAACATATTATGAGTAACAACAAGCAGCGGTTGCTCGAATTCCCGCTTCAGCGCCGCAATCATCACTTGTCGTGATGATCCAGCTAAGCCGGATATCAGCTGCTCCCGCATTCCTTTTCTTATTCCAGATACAATCGACTGATAGTCCGTATCCGCGGCGTAAGCCTCTAGTAATGCTTTCAATGCACAGGCACCTCGTTTCATCCACAGGCACGGAATATCTTTAGACGGCTTTTTTACATGCCGTCACAAAAGGAGCCTCGGCCGTGCGCCTAGGCTCTCTTGCTATTTGGCAATCATCCTCTTTACTGTAGAGGACTGGACACAAGCAACAGCTCTGGATTACTTTCAATCGCCTCACGGCAGTAGTCACAGACGACTTTGACCGTAACATCTCCGTTTGGATTATACGCTATTATATCGCTGCGCTCTTCAAGGGTCAAGAAATGGAAGCCTAGCTGCGATTCCGATATTTGCGTGCTATCAATCGAGCCCATCGCCGACTTACAATGCCGACAAATGTAATTTACAGCCATATGTATGCCTCCTAAGAGTTTGTTATACCCTTAGTATGCCCGCAATGACTGAACTTTAACGATTAAACTTGGCCATTGTCTGTTCCCACGGATACTTAAGCGCAAATTCTATCGCATCACAGGTTTCTTCCACCATCGAGGAAACGAAGTCCATTTCAGCTTTAGGGAAGCTAGATAGCACATAATCCGCGATATTCATGCCTGGCTTGGGTCTGGTAATCCCCATACGTACCCGATTGAATTGCTGCGTGCCAGTATGCTGAATAATGGACTTTATCCCATTATGACCGCCCGAGCTTCCTTGGTAGCGAAGACGGATCTTGCCGACTTCCGTATCCAGATCATCATAAACGACAATGATATCCTCCAGATCCGCTTTAAAATAATCCATAAACCCTCTTACCGTCTCACCGGACAGGTTCATATAGGTCATCGGTTTGAGAAGGACTACCTTAGTACCTCCAACGTTACCCTCACCGAGCAGCGCTTTGCATTTACTTTGTGTAACACTTATCCCCCATCGCTTCGCAAGCGCATCAACAGCCATGAACCCTACATTGTGACGCGTCCCTTGGTAAGCAGTGCCGGGGTTGCCTAATCCGACAATCCATTTCATGCTGAGTCGTCAACTCCTATATGATATTGCTGGCTTTTGGTTTGGGCCCAGGCTATATTCCCCTAAATTTGAGCTTTCAATAGATAAGAAAAAATAAAAAAATGTCACTATGCAACGAATCTTCCTCCCAGATTGTCATATGTATAGAGGCAGCTGTTTGCCGAACTTCGTACATAAAGGAGAATTCCCATGTATGTAAACGGTCAATTGATCATCGATGATTATCAATTCAAGGATCATCACCAACATCAAGTTCCCATCCAAATTTATTGGGGTAGCCAGCATAGTGGCATCGGCTTCGTCGAACAATACAGCTCTGAGTTTATCAAGATTAATAATATTTTCTACAGCCGCAGGCAATTTACCTTTGTTTCTAGACCTGGTTATTGAAAAAAAAGTAAAAGGGCTGCTCATGGCAGCCCTCCCTTGTCGTACCTATTCCGTATCCTTCTCTAAATATCCGTATGCACCTCTAAGCGCCCTTCCTCCGCCCGCTCAGCAGCTTCCGCAGCTTTAACCGCTTGATCAGCGGCCTCATCCTCTGTAAGCTCTTTCTGTGGCGCTAGGATGGTTACGACAACTTGCTCAGGTTCGAGTCTCGTCGTCACTCCCTCTGGAAGAGCAAGATCGCCTACTAAGACATTCTCTCCGATTTGAAGTTTGGTGACATCGACTTCAATTACATCGGGAATTTTCCCTGGCAAGCAAAGCACTTCAATCTCATGAAGCATCGCTTGCAGGATACCGCCTTCCCTAACCCCCTGTGAGTCTCCCGTCATTTCTATGCGTACCGACGTTTTAACCGCTTCATTCATGTTAATTTGGTGAAAATCAATGTGGAGTACGCTTCGGGATAACGAATCACGCTGTACTTCCGTCATCATAACCGGCTGTTTGCCGACTCCAGGGACATCCATATCAAGCAGTGCATGTGGATGAGAACGTAAAAGCGCCATAAGCTCTTTCTCGTTTACTGAAATGTTAACCGGATTGTTAAGCTTCGTACCATATACGACACCAGGAATGATTCCACGCTGCCGCATCTTCTTCAGCTCTCCCCGTGTACCTGCTGTCCGTTTTTCTGCTTTGAAAAGTATCGCCATAATAGAATGTAATCCTCCTTGTACAATCGATTTCCATATATTCTTACCCATTACGACCCGTTATTAAACAAAAGACGGATGCAGGGTCCATAAAAGGGACCTCACACCCGCCGTTTAACTATTCTTTCTTTTGTCTTTCTTTCTTTGCCTTAGCCCTCGAACGCAGCTTTTCAGCGTAACCGGGTTTATTGACTTGCCGCTCGCGAGCAATCGCAAGCTCGTTAGCCGCAACATCATGCGTAATCGTGGAGCCCGCCACGACATAAGCGCCTTCACCAATTTTGATAGGTGCAATCAGGTTTACATTGCTGCCAACAAAAGCATGGTCACCAATTTCGGTCAATGACTTGTTGTAGCCGTCATAGTTTACTGTAATCGCGCCACAGCCTATATTGACATCTTTTCCAACCTTCGCGTCGCCAACATAGCTGAGATGGGAGACTTTGCTGCCATCACCAAGCTCTGCATTCTTCAGTTCCACGAAATCGCCAACCTTACAACCAACCCCAAGCTTGGAGCCAGGACGCAGATTCGCATAAGGACCTACAGCACTCTCGTCACCAATAATAGACTCTGCAGTAACAGATTGCTTCACCGTTACTCCGTTACCAATGATCGTATCCGCAATATCCGCCTGAGGGCCTATTATACAATCTTCTCCAATAACTGTATGCCCACGAAGTACTGTCCCTGGATAAAGAATAGTGTCCGATCCGATTACGACATCTGCCTCGATATAAGTAGCAGCAGGATCGATAACCGTTACACCATTTATCTGATGTTTCCGCACGATACGAGCACGCATGAGCTGCTCCGCTTCAGCCAACCCCACACGATCATTAACCCCGATACCCTCAGCAAAATCAGAAGCACAATAGGCACCGATCGATTCGCCTGATTGTTTCAAGATTTCCATAACATCTGTTAAATAGTACTCACCCTGCGCATTATGGTTCGTCACTTTCTTCAGCGCTTGGAACAGCTTCTGGTTATCAAAGCAGTACATGCCTGTATTAATCTCCGAGATTGCCGCTTCTGTAGCCGTACAATCCTTCTGCTCAACGATCCGCAGCACCTGACCCGCTTCATCACGGATAATGCGGCCTAAGCCCTGAGGATTCGGTACGACAGCTGTTAGCACCGTAGCAGCTAACTTCTCCGCTCTGTGCAGATTCAGCAGCGCTCCAATCGTATCCGCGGTCACTAGCGGCGTGTCCCCGTACAAAATGACCGTGGTTCCCGTCTCATCACCAAGCAATGGCTCAACCTGCTGTACAGCGTGCCCTGTACCAAGCTGCTGCTCCTGCAGAATGAATTCCGCACCGTTTCCAATATAAGACTGAACGGCTTCCGCACCATGCCCAACGACAACTACAGTTCTTTCACAAGATGCCTCTTTAACTGTTTGCAAGACATGACCCACCATGGGCTTGCCGCATACCGAATGGAGTACTTTATATAATTTGGATTTCATTCGCTTTCCTTGTCCAGCTGCCAGTACGATTGCCATAACCTTCAATGTGAGTTCCTCCTAGCTTGAACGAGTATTCTTGTAAATGCTCTACTGAATATATCGTATTCAATGACAAAAGAAAAGAGAGCCAAAAGGCTCCCCTTCTTCCACGAATCAAAGATTATGACAGGTTTACGTTCCATTTAATCCCGATTCATGAACTCCCCAATATCGTCAATTAAGCCCCTTCTTCAATGACTTCTTCCTCCGTGGCTGCGCGCTCATATTCAGCGAGTACGGCAGCTTGGATTTTCTCACGGGTAGTCGAAGAAATCGGATGAGCGATATCGCGGAATTCTCCATCCGGAGTCCGCTTACTTGGCATTGCCACAAACATTCCATTGTTTCCGTCTATCACTCGAATATCGTGAACGACAAACTCATTGTCAATGGTAATGGAAGCGATAGCCTTCATACGCCCTTCGGAATTTACACGGCGGAGTCTAACATCGGTAATTTGCATCTGTGTTCACCACCTTTGCCTATCGAAGACTTGGTGTATAATTCCACATTGTAATGCAAATTCCTTCATGAATTTGTAAAATAAGTCGCGAATAAGTAAATATTTTTTTCCAGTAAAAACTATTCGATTATATTCGACTTATATCGCTACAATAAGCTCAATTTCGACAAAAACATCCTTAGGAAGCCGCGCTACTTCTACGGTTGAACGGGCTGGCTTATGATCTCCAAAATAAGAAGCATAGATCGCATTGAGTGCTGCGAATTGGTTCATATCTTTGATGAACACGGTTGCCTTCACCACATCAGTCAAAGTTGCTCCAGCCTCCTCAAGTACCGCTATCAGGTTTTTAAAAACCTGATGCGTTTGCTCCTCGATACCGCCTTCAACAAGCTCACCGCTTGCCGTCAATGGAATTTGACCGGAAGTAAACAACAAATTACCTATCTTCATGGCTTGTGAATAAGGTCCGATCGCTGCTGGTGCTTTATCCGTTACTACGATTTGTGGTTGTTGTTTCATATGATTCACTCCTAAAAGTTTTTGCGAGGCTCTGCCTTCACATAAAGCTTCATCTACCGATCAAAATAATTTCCAGGGACGATCGTAGTATGCTTCGTTTTCAAATCAACTGCAGTCAGCTTAGCTAGGGAAACATAGTCCTCGAGCAATCGCTCTTCTGTTCCAAGCTCACCGGATTCAACGAATACGCCGACTCCTGCGACCTTGGCATTAAATTCAAAGAGCAGGTCCATCATCCCTTGAATCGTCCCACCGGCTTTCATAAAGTCATCTATGATCAGCACTCGTGCATGCTCCTTGAGCGCACGCCTTGCAAGAGACATTGTCTGAATCCGTTTGTTAGAGCCTGATACGTAGTTAATACTTACCGCTGAGCCTTCCGTTACCTTATTATCACGACGGACGATAACTACAGGCAGATTCATGCAAGCTGCCGTCGCGTATGCAAGCGGAATCCCCTTCGTCTCGACCGTCATAATGACATCGATCTCGGCTGTCGCAAATGCAGTAGCGAACATCCGCCCAACGTCCGCTAGCATACCCGGTAGTCCAAGCATATCCGTCATATACAAATAACCGCCCGGTAGAACGCGCTCAGGCTGTTCTAGTTGACGGCAAATATGGTTCATATTTTGGAGAGCATCGGCCCTACTCATCTTAGGTGTATATTTTACCCCGCCTGCTGCACCCGCTACGGTGTTCAGTTCACCGAGTCCTTCTTCCTCAAACACTTCTTTGATAATCGCCAAATCCTCGCTTATCGAGGACTTCGCAGACTGATAACGATCAGCAAATGCTGTTAGAGAAATTAACGTATGGGGGCGTGTAAGTAGGTACTGTGTCATTTCTACTAACCTTGCGCTTCGCTTCAACTTCTTCACGTCGTATTCCCCCCAGCTAAATCCGAATAATATAATGACAATATATCATTTTTATACGGATTTAATCAAGGAAAAGGTCAGTTTCATGTGAGCATTCTTACCACATATACTTCTTTGCAAAAACCACGTAGTCCGTTATAAATTCGGGAAACCTTTGCTTCCTTATTAACGAGACCAAAAACAGTAGGCCCGCTGCCTGACATCAGTACCCCATCGGCACCTAAACGCTGCATAATCTCTTTTAACTGCAGCACTTCAGGATAGAGTTGAAGCGTAACCGATTCAAGTACATTCCCTAGATTATCGCAGATGTCCGTGAAGGAACCACGTTCAATCGCAGATACCATGGCTGAAGTAGAAGGATGAGTCTTCAGCTCTGCGGCCCGAAGCTTTCCGTATACATCTGCTGTAGATACATTGATCGGAGGCTTGGCCAAAACAACCCAGCACTGTGGCGGGTTGCTGATACGCTCCAGCTTCTCTCCACGTCCTCGCGCTACAGCTGTCCCTCCCGTAACGCAGAACGGCACATCAGACCCAAGTTCAGCCCCTAGCGTGCAGAGCTCTTCCTCTGAGATGCCAAGACCCCATAGTCGATTTAATCCGCGTAAGGCCGCCGCCGCATCGCTGCTGCCGCCTGCTAGCCCCGCAGCTACAGGTACCTTTTTATCCAGATGGATATAGACCCCCTTGCGTACGTCATAACGGTCTTTAATCAACCTCGCTGCTTGAAAAGCCAAGTTCTTCTCATCAAGTGGGATATACCCCGCCTGGCTCGATATAATAATGGTGTCCCGAGGAACCTCTTCCATCTCAAGACGATCAGCTAGATCAACCATAGTCATAATCATTTCCACTTCATGGAAGCCATCTTCGCGTTTGCGAATGACATCAAGCATTAGATTAATTTTTGCTGGCGCTTTTTCATAGACTTTCATATCCTGTTCACCCGCTCGTTATCATTAAACTTCACATATTATAACAAAAGGTCATAAGAAAAGCTAAGATGACCTTTGAGCAGTAAGGAAATACCGGCTCAGTCATCTTAGCTTATCATGTGAGGCTTGGCATACGTCGGTTTATTTTACTTATTGTCGATATTGAGGCTGCTGAGATGGCGTAGGCGGCTGCATGTAAGGGGGTACCGAGGAAGCCCTATAGGCAGGAACAGGCTGTGTCTGTTGATTAATAGGTTGTTGCACGTATGAATGGGCTTGTGTCTGTGTGGACTGTGTTTGTCGTGACCCATTGTTATCTGTTGGACCAGACTTCTGCGCTTGCTCCATCTGCTTGGCTGCAGCCTGCTCCGCGATCTGAATGGCTCGTTTGACCATATTACCTGCATCCTTTGCTTTTATGCCACCCCAGCCTTCACGCTGGACCGTTTCGTAGATGCCCAAATCCTTGGCTAGCTCATTCTTCAGCTCTTCACTCATGAAGCCTCCGCGTCTGCGACTCATCCGATGAATCCTCCTTAGCAAGGTAAGTTAATCGTAGTATGCTGCCGCAGCTCTTCGTTCATTCATAATTAGGCGCGCCGAAGTATCTGGAAACCCGTTTACATAAACAAACAAGAAAAAAGAGCACGGGTCTTGTGACCGTGCTCCGAACATGTAAGTTAATTGTTGCAGTTACTGCATATACGTAATGCGCACTTGACCATCATCGCTATCCACCATGACTTCAACCGATTCGGTTAAAATATCCGCATAGCTGTAGGAGACCCGCTTAAACGCGTGTTGTTCTTGGTCAAGCTTGACAATAAAAACAGAAGGGTAGATTTCTTCTAATACTCCGGTCCGTTCGATGGTCTTTCGTCGGCCACCATTCGCCCGAAGACGTATTGTGGCACCCACATGGGCTTCCAGACTACGTTTGATCTCCAATAGCGCATTTTTTGCCATTGTCCACTACCACCTCTTTCCTTGTCCATTATAACCAATAGGAGGTGGTTTGTCAAAAAATTATAATTATAACAGCGAAGTAAATGGATTGTCAATAATCAAAATCCTATTTTTTCAGGCAGCATGCATAAATTGTAAGAGATGAGGAATATTATACGGTTGACTTCACGTCGGTTAACGTTTTTGGCTTCGGTAAACCCACTCTATACATGCCTAAAGTCTCAATTCCACCGACCCCATCGATCCCACTAATGGTACCATGTATGACATCCGCTAAGTTAATGGTCTCACGGATAGACGTGTAGCTGGCCTTGATAGCGACATAAACGGGATCCAGTGCATGAATCAGTACACGACCTGGTGAGCTGGCAAAATTAGCCCCGGACTGTAATAATGCCTCGTAGTGTGATTGACATGCACCCGCAACAATAATAAGTCCATCTTTATCCTTCTCGTATTCCCTAGCAACATGCACGGCATTCACAAAGTTTTGCGAATTCTTGTAGCTTGATAAACTTTGCAGATCATTCCGATTTCTTGCTTTCAGTACGCCATCATGGCCGGTAATGACGATAATATCCGGTTTAATTTGCGGCAGCAGACGATATACGGCATCTGTCATTTGCGATTCATGTACATGCAGTCCGTGCGCAGGCACCCGCATCTGCGTATATAGCTGCATGCTTTTCTTCATATAGCTGCCATCTCCATCCAAATGGAGCACTTTACCCGGTACCTCAAAATACGGTTGGGATTCGTTCATCGCCCTCCGTATTGGACTCTCGTTATGAAGTACCTGCTTATCACGCTGCTCCTGAACACGCTGCAAGGACTCATTCACTTTAATTCGAACTTGCTTCGCTGCACCTGTTATTTCGGGATCACGAACGACGGACAAGTCGGGTATCGGCGCATCTGCAAGCAGCCTGTAGTCCGTGCCCTTTAATACAGCTGATTCTTGATTTATTGTGGCAACACGAAAAAGGACGTCCCCGCCATACGATTTGCGGACGACCAGGTCCCCTTGCTTCATGGGCAAATCACCTCTTCGTGTATCCTATGGGCGGACAGGACAGTTGGTGCATTTTCTTTTCCATTCCATTTATTCAGCATGCCAATAACTGGGTATTAATTAAATATGGGGAGGGAAGGGGTTCTACGTTCTACGCTTTCTAAAATCGCAGAAAAAGCCGTCCTACTCCCTCTACACGGTTCGATGATCCGCAGGGATTAAGACAGCTTGAAGGGCAAGGAGGAGCGTTCTACACTGCTTCAGACTGATTAGGTAAGTTAATAGCAAGCAGCGCACGACTAAGAGCCGCGAATTCATCCAGTGAGAGTGTCTCGCCACGTCTGGATGGATCAATGCCGCAGCCTTCTAGCAAAGGCCCTAGGAGCTCACGATGCGTTTTACCGACATAAGCCGTCAGGTTGTTCGCAATCGTCTTACGACGCTGTGCGAAGCAGGCCTGTACCGTACGGAAGAAATGATCCTCATCCGGCACGTCAACAGGAGGCTTGTCCCGTAGAGACAGTTTGATGACGGCTGAGTCCACATTAGGCTGAGGAATAAACACCGTATGAGGCACAATACAGACCAGCTGCGGAACGCAGTAGTATTGCACAGCTACGCTAAGGCTGCCGTACTCCTTGCCTCCTGGTTTAGCTGCCATCCGCTGTGCAACTTCCTTCTGGATCATGACCACGATATGCTCAAGTGGAAGCTTTTCCTCAAGGAGCTTCATCAGAATTGGTGTCGTGACGTAATAAGGCAGATTCGCCACCACGCTAATGCCAGTCATTCCCTTGAACTGAGTATCCAGCAGTTCTCTAAGATCTAGCTTAAGAACATCTCCGTGCTCGATATGCACATTGGGAACACCGGAGAGGACGTCACGAAGAATCGGAATCAATCGATTATCGATTTCTACAGCAGTGACCTTCCCTGCTGATTGTGCTAATTCCTGCGTAAGCGCGCCAATGCCGGGTCCAATCTCTAGTGCACCTTTAGTTTCATCAAGCTCAGCCGCATGAACGATATTCTTCAATATATTTTGATCGATCAGAAAGTTCTGACCGAGACTTTTCTTGAACTTGAATCCATACTTCTTAACAATGTCATTTGTTTGTTTGGGTGTTGCTACATTAGCATGCACCTTAAGTCCGTCACTCATTGCCTGCCTCCTTAGGTCTGCTGCTCGAGCTGCTCAAGTTGTTCAAGCGCTCGTTCAAATTCATCTCGTGTAATTCGAAACATCGAGCATCGCTTAAAAAACTGTTTGCCATTTGCATAGCCAATACCTAGTAAATTGCCCATACGCAGGCGCCTGTCCGCAGCATTCGGATGAATGAGCAATCCAGCTCGCATAAGATCATCTGTTGTAATCGGATCCGTATTTACTGCGCCCTCAATTGCTTCTGTGCGTACATTAGCGAGTGCTCGCCTAATCGCCTCTGGGGAAGCATTCTCAACGCCAATATCTCCTTTATAAAGGGCCTCTTCCTGTGGGAGAAAAGCATGCTTGCAGCCTGGAACACGCTTCGCGACAATTTTACGAATTCGTTCGCCCGCATGATCAGGATCAGTGAAAATAATTATACCCCGCCGCTGCTGGGCCAATTCCACCCGCCGTAGAACAGCTTCACCTATGGCTGAACCGCCTGTCTCAATCGTCTCTGCTTCAACCGCGCGCTTAATCGCGACCGTATCATCCTTACCCTCTACTACAATGATTTCTTTGATCATGGTAGTCCAATCATTCCTTTCAGACAAACATACAAAAAGAAGAGGCATCGCCTCTTCTTATGATGGCATATTTACGTTTAAAATACGATATGAATAAATCACAGCAAATCGGCTATAGTGATTCAGGTTTCTTAGGACCTAACACGTATACGGTATATCCCCGCTTCAATCCGAATTGATCAACGTATGATTCACTATCGAAATAAACATCAATTTTATTACCCTTAATCGCACCGCCCGTATCTTCTGCACGACGGAAACCGATTCCTTCGATATACACCCACCATCCAATGGGTATAACTCTCGGATCAACGGCAATCGTTCGTCCCTCTTGAACACGTGCACCCGATGCCGTTATACCATACTGAGGATGCTTCTTACCCTTCCCAGTTGATTCAACGCCAGCTGAATAGGCTGTTAAGGTAAAGTTCTTAATAATTTTCTTTGCCTTGAACGAGATACCACGCTTCGTTAGCGTCGTTATACTCGGCGTTTTCGCCGAAAGAACAGTTAGCTTAAGCTCTTCTTTCTTTGTGCCGACTGCAACAACCTGATCTACCGAAGAGGACTGTGTTAACTTAGTCACAAGTGTTTGAGAAACCAGAACACCATCTGCAAAGACACTTTCAAACCTTTTAATGACGGTACCCTCTTTGCCGGTTTGAACGAGCTTTTGCTTACCCTTTGCGAGCTCGGGGTCTTCCTTCTTCACAATAGAGAAGGGCACTTTGAACGAATTTTCTGAATACTTCTTATCGATTCGGGTAACAGAAATTTTCATATCCGGCTCAACAGCAGTACTTAGAGAAGGCGTTACTTTATCTTGACTGCGTATCGATATGTTAGCTTGATCGATCGCCGCCTGTACGGTTCTTTCTGTCGTGTACAACGTTCTTTCCTTGCCGTCTGCCTTCACAATAAGAGGTACCGCTTTATCAATAGTGATTCGGTCACCGTCTTTGACACCAGCGTTAAGTGGCATCGAAACTTTATCGTAAGTTCCAATCGTGATGGCTTGTTCATCCAGTAGGCGTTGAAGGACCCATTGCTTAGTTGAAACAATGGTTTCTTGTCCGTTCACTACTACGGAGACGTGCTTGTCAGCCGTTCCGTACAACAACACCAGAAACATGAAAGTCATAGCGATCGAGATCATAGCGCTTAGTACAATTAAACGCACGTTCTCATGTTTCCATCGCAATGCGAAAGACATGCTGGATGATCGTTTACCATGGGTGTCCTTAATCTGGAATGCTCCCACTTCTTCGGTCCTCCCTACATAGCCCCGCCGCCATAGTATTACAGAAGATTCTAGACGCGACTATAGAATTTAGCGTGCAAGCACGCAGTTCTAGTTCCTCCTAATGTCCTCCTCCATGATACACCCTATGTCGTCAGTTTACGCATTATTCAAACAAAAAGAAGCCGACGACAGAGGATCTGTTTCGTGGCTTCCCATAAAATCAGGTAGCATGGATTAAATACACGAGGAAGATCTCTCTTATTTACGCTTACGAGGTTAGCTGTCGGATTCGGGCAAAGAGAGTCGCCCTATTCATTAGGATGCTAAACATGCGCAGCATCGTCACAAAATTCACCCCAAGAAGAATTCAACGTCTACTCTGTTTTGTAATGATACAAACAGTTTCAACACTTGGTTCCCCCGCTCTCCGAATAACGGAGATTAAGCGTTTATTTGGTAAAGGTTCACTAGTATTTAAAGCTCTGAGATGAATGATACCGTCTTTTGCTCTACATTGTAAAGATACGATTAATGACGATTTTAACTAATTTTAAGGAAAATCAAGTAAAAAACGAGCATTTTATTGAAGGAAAACTAGTTTTTTCAACGGAATAGTCCCAAATCCTCGTTATAACAGCCTTTTTTATCGTATACCAAAACATTTCATCGCATTATCAGTCGTAATTTTCGATATTTCGTCCAAAGATTTGCCTGAAATTTCAGCTGCCATTTCTGCTACAAGACGGACGAAAGCCGATTCATTTCTTTTTCCACGATGTGGATGAGGAGCTAAATAAGGTGCGTCTGTTTCTATTAAAAGACGGTCAAGCGGTACGCGTGAAAGAACTTCTTTGGGCACTCGAGCATTCTGAAACGTTACGGGTCCACCGAAGGAAATATAGAAATTCATGTCCAAGCATTGCTTAGCTGTTTCCCAACTTCCTGAATAACAATGCATGACACCGCCGACATCTTTCGCATTCTCTTCTAATAAGATACGGACTACATCCTCATGGGCATCTCGATTATGAATAACAATTGGTTTTCGCTTCAATTTGGCTAATTGAATCTGTTCTCGGAATACACGCTGCTGTACATCCTTAGGTGAAGTATCCCAGTGGTAATCCAGTCCAATCTCGCCTATTGCCACGACCTTCGGATGATCGCATAACGAAGCAATCCAATCTAGATCACCAGGCTGCATATCTATACTATCAACGGGATGCCAGCCAACTACGGCATAAATGAAATCATACTGCTCAGCAAGAGCCATAGTTGTAGGAATGGTCTCTCGGTTGAAACCAACATTAATAAGTTTATGTACACCGGCAGCTACCGCTCTTTCGATGACTTCCGCGCGGTCGTCGTCGAATTTATGCGAGTCCAGGTGAGTATGCGTGTCGATTAACATCATAGAAGTTCATACTCCTTTCTACATGAAACCAAATAATTCGCGGATATGCGGCTGCAGTTTATGAAGAGATTCAAGCAATGGCTCTTCTGGGTAATATAAATGGTATTTCCCTTGATGAAGGCCGGTGATTGATCGAATAATATCAGAACGCTCTGATATTTCCGATAACTGCTGATCCTGATCCAGCAGCAAAATGGGTGGCTTATCTTCTTTATCCAAATCATTGTGAAGCGTGCCTGGTCGATATACATCATAAGGCATGTCATACGGAAAGTCGATTTCTAGATGGTAATCCGGATGCAGTCCAATGGCAAGAAACTGATCTCGAATATCTGCCCAAAGCTCTTCATCTGCATGATCCATCGTTACATATTTATACAACCTGCGATTCAAAAATCTTTCACACAAGTCAGCCAGCAGTTCGTCTGATTCCTTCACCCATTGTGAGAAAGCAGTTTGTATGAGCGCCTCATCCAAGGATAAATAAGCTTCCAGATCTATGGAATCGTTCAGTAATTGCTCAATCGGATTAATTATCCATGAAAATGTATAATTACCCCCATAAAGCTCCTTCGCTCTACGAAATATTTGTCTTAGTATTATTTCTGAGCTTCTGGTAACGGGGTGGAAATAAACCTGCCAATACATCTGGTAGCGTGACATTAAATAATCTTCAACAGCATGCATACCGCTTTCTTTAACGACAATCCGACCTTGATGTGGCCTTAATACACGCAGAATACGTTCCAGATCAAACGTACCGTAATTAACACCTGTATAGTATGCGTCCCTTAATAAGTAATCCATACGGTCAGCATCCATTTGACTGGAAACCAGACTGACAACGATTGGCTTGTCATACGTTTTACGAATGACCGCAGCGATTCGCTCTGGCAGTAAAGGATCATATTCCAGTAACACGCGATTGATTTCTGTCGATTCAAGCAGTATTCGACAGGTCCATTCTTCATGATTCATATCAAATACTTCTTCAATGGAATGGGAAAAGGGGCCATGTCCAATATCGTGAAGCAAGGCTGCACAAAGCGTGACCAGCTTCTCTTCCTTTGGCCAATCCTGATAGCCTCCACGTTCAAATTGAGAAATGACTTTACGGGTTATTTCATAAACTCCCAGGGAATGTGAGAATCGGCTATGCTCTGCACCGTGAAAGGTTAAGTATGATGTGCCCAACTGACGAATTCGCCGAAGCCGCTGAAATTCTTTTGTATTAATGAGATTCCAGATCAGTTGATCTTGCACATAGATATATTTATGAACGGGATCTTTAAAAACTTTCTCTTCTTCTAGTGAATGTCGATTCTCCATCATTTTCTCCTCTCAAGTTCATTGTTTCGACAAAACTTTCGATTATTTTGTCGAATTATGTCGCTATTTTATTCCCAATACCTATGGAGTTGATGTACCATATATAACAGGCACTATACCCTATCCTTATTGCTATAACAAGCTTTACCAAGGTTTTTGGCAGCAAATCAAGGTTGACTATTATGGGAAACGTTGGTACTATAGAAACTAGAAATGATAGAACTTTGTCGAATTTTGACGAATTCATAATATGAGAGGGGAAATGATAGATCATGATGAAATCAACAGGAATAGTACGGAAAGTAGACGAGCTCGGACGTGTGGTAATTCCGATTGAATTGCGTCGTACGTTAGGAATTGGAGAAAAGGATGCGCTAGAGATTTATGTGGACGGAGAGCGCATTATGTTGAAGAAATACGAGCCAGCTTGTATCTTCTGTGGTAATGCTGAGAACGTTGTTTACTTCAAAGGTAAAATCGTTTGTAACGTTTGTTTGTCCGAAATGCCAACTCCTGTTGCAAAATAAGAGACAAATACGAAAACTTAGGTTACAATATATTTATTAAATACGGTAATTCTAACCTTTATATACTCCTCTTTGCCTTCCTGACTATATTGTCAGGAAGGCCCTTTTTTTATTTTCTCATAATTTCATTATATACATCCCGCTTCTGTAACCCTCTATCGATTGCAGCACGCTTGATAGCCTCTTTACGATCTCCTGTTTGCAACTCATACCGTTCTACATGTGCTTGAAGGTCAAGATCTTCCCACCATAGCTTATCATCACCTAGAAGCTCTTGCTGCTCTGCCTCACCAATACCTGCAATTACCAAGCAATACTCCCCAAGAGGCGGATGTTCCTTCAACCATTCTAGACATTCCGATATAGGCCCTCTAGCTACTTCCTCATGTCGCTTCGTAATCTCTCTAACCATCGCTACCTGTCGATCCCCCCACTGCTCAAGCATAGCGGTCAACGTCTTAGCCACCCGATGTGGGGATTCATAACAAAGGAGAGTCCCTTCTTGCGAGCGGATACGTTCCAACCAACTATTCAGCGGCTTACGATCACGCGGTGGAAATCCGACAAACAAGAACCGATCCGTAGGCAGTCCAGACACAATAAGTGCGGATAAAGCTGCATTTGCACCTGGAATAGGAACAACCGCTATACCTTGTGCCGCTG
Source organism: Paenibacillus baekrokdamisoli (assembly GCF_003945345.1). GTDB lineage: Bacteria > Bacillota > Bacilli > Paenibacillales > Paenibacillaceae > Paenibacillus_Z > Paenibacillus_Z baekrokdamisoli. The sequence goes on from NZ_AP019308.1 coordinate 5,306,890, forward strand.
CTGCTGCGACCAGATCAGCACCAGGATCAGATATAGCGGGCAAGCCAGCATCACTTACAAGCGCTATAGATTGTCCATCCTCAAGCAAACGAAGTAACTCTATACCGCTTGCTTCCTTATTATGCTCATGATAGCTAACAAGACGTGTTGGTATTTCAAAATGAGTCAGCAGCTTACGTGTTTGTCTCGTATCCTCCGCTGCGATAAGGTCGACCTCTTTTAATGTACGAATCGCCCGAAATGTCATATCCTCTAAATTGCCTATCGGTGTGCCAACTAAGTACAGGGTACCTGTACTCGTCGTTAATTCACCACCAGAAGCAGTCTTAAAACTTCGTTGAACCTTCATGATGACGTTTCCCTCGCTCCCGGACGTTTATCCCCATAATACATCTTCATTAACTCTTCATTATATTGTCTTTGTTCATTATAAACGATCAATGGCGGCAGCAGCTTTACATCAGGCTTGCCATCTCTTGCTGCTTCAATTAGCACCATATTCGCTTCCGCTTCCGCATGGGGATGCACGAATCTAATTCGCTTCGGCTCCAGCTTCCACTTTCGCAGCGTTTCTACAATTTCAACAAACCTTGAGGGACGATGAACCATAGAAACGCGTCCGCCTGTACGGACAAGTCTTGCACATGCTGCGACGATGTCATCCAAGCTGCCATTACGCTCATGACGTGCATTCGCATAATGCTCATTCTCATTCTGATCTCCTGCGCCCTCAGGCATATACGGAGGATTTACTGTTACTGCATCGTATATTCCATATCCTACTTCCTCGTGGAAGCTGCGGAGATCACCTTCATATATATGTACTTGTTCCTCCAGCTCATTAGCTTCAACACTGCGTCTTGCCATATCGGCTAATCGCGGCTGGATTTCAACACCATCAATAACGGCTTTTGTACGAGTTGTCATCAGAATCGGAATTACCCCGTTACCTGTACATAGATCAAGAACCCTGCCCTTTGGCGGAATGCCTGCGAACCTCGCCAGTAATACAGCGTCCATCGAGAAGCTGAAGACTTCTCTGCTTTGTATAATCATTAATTCATACGTTAATAAATCATCTAGCCGTTCATTCGGCAGCAGCGTTACCTTTTTAACCACGTTATTGAACCTCGCATCCTCTAAGCTTGCACCCAGTATGGTTTATTCTCTCCAGCATAAACGAAAAACCCGCATAGATTCAAGGTTAACCAGCCTTTGCACACATACTAACAACAAATCCTTCCTTTCAAGAAGATCGGCTAACGCCTCCTTGTCGAGGAACCCAAGTTTCTTCCCTCTGAAATATCATAAAAGGATAGTCGAGTTTTATACTTTCTGATATTTTCAAAAATAAAAAGACCCCTAAAGGGTCTTTTCAGATTGTCGAGAAAGCCTATGTTTTTGAGGCTTTCTTTTTTTATGCTGAATTTGGGCAGTATTCATACACCAATATATGTAAGTTCTGAGCAGGGATATCGCTCTACACCGTCTTACTGAGGTGCATGGCGATCTTCTTCATGTTCTGAACGGCTGCTGTCATCAGCGCCTGTTCCGTCACATTTTTAATCCCCCGTAACCTACAATAGCGAAGCCCGTGGAGCTCTTTAGCATCCGCGAAGCTTCGCTCAATGGTTTCTTTCCTTCTCTTGTACAGCTTTTTACCTGCTGGGGTCAATCGGTTTTCACGCACCCATTCCTTGCTTTCTTCCCACACATGTCGTGTAATCACTTTTCGGTGGTTTTTAGAACGGGTGCACTGTGCAAGCATCGGACAGCTTTTGCAAACCTCCGCATCTGAAGCATAGTGGCGGTAACCGTGACGGTCTGTTGTACGGTAGGTAAGAATTTGGGCATTGGGACAGCTATACACATCATTTTGAGCATCATATTTAAATTTCCACTTTGCAAATAATCCTTGCGTGGGATGAAAGCGACGGTGGGCAATAACCGCAAAGATCTTCTTTTCTTTAAGTTTCTTGCAAATCGGTGTGGTTAAATAGCCCGCATCCAGCGCGACAGCTTCTACCTTAAATTCGAATCGCTTTACTTGTCGTTCAAGTCGCTCCAAATACGGCAAAGAATCATGAACATTTCCAGGTGTAACATACACGTCTGTAATCACATTGTACTTGAGGTCTACCGTCCGATGATCGAGATAAAAGAAGCCCTCTGGTTTACCATCTCGAACCATATAACCACTATCCGAGTCCGTCGTACTGCGTTTTATTTCTTTCTTTTCTTCAACCTCCTCTTTGGGTTTTAGTTCTTTTTTCCTCTTTCTTTCCGCTCCTGTTCAACCGCTGTATTGAGTTCTTCTAAGTAGCTTTTCGTGTTTTGCAAGACTTCTTCACGCGTAAATTTATGTTTATTGGCATTGGCTTTTAAGTGGGTAGAATCCGAAATCAGTACACGCCCGCCAACCATTCGATGCGCAATGGCTTGAAGGACGATTTCATCAAAGATATCTTGAAATATCGTGGTGTCTTTGAAACGTTTGCGACGGTTCCAACTAATCGTGGAATGATCAGGAACACGATCTGTTAAACCTAAACCAAGAAACCAACGGTAAGCGACATTCGTTTGAATCTCTTGCTCCAACCGGCGTTCGGAGCGAATACCATAAAAATAGCCGAGGAAAACCATCTTGAACAAAACGAGAGGATCTATTGCAGGACGCCCATTATCTTCGCAGTATAACGGACGAACCTTTTCTAGAATAAAGGAGAAATCGACATATTGATCAACCTTTCGAAGCATGTGATCTTGTGGCACAAGGCTTTCGAGGGATACTAATTCAAAAGCGGTTTGTTTATCTTTGTTGGTACGTAGCATACGATCACCATCCGTTATTATTATAGCTAAATTATATCACGTTAACGCGGTAATTGATTAAACAAAATGAGCAAAAAAATGACTGTCGAGGTTTCTCGACAGCCTGAAAAGACCCCTAAAGGGTCTTTTAGAAATATCTGAAGCATAAATGGTACGTGATAGCCATGCTTCTAATCGTCTTTATTCAGAAAGGAAAGACAGAATAGGCAATCGCCTTCCGTTCTTAAATGTCCATAATACAAGTTACATATATGAAACCCTTCATGATACAAGCGCGCTAGATTATCATAGCCTTCGCCGACTGCCGCCTGATGATCAACCGATATATTCGACATGACTGTCGGCTGTTCGGTCACCGAATCCTCAGCATCCAAGATCTCCGCATTCAGCTCTAGGACAGCAGTCTCCCGTTTCAAAATTTTGCGCAGCTGCTGATTTTCTATACTTAATCTTTTGTTTTCCTCAAGCAACGCTTTGATTCTTTGCTTGAATGCTCCAAGCTCACTATACAAACTACCTGCATTTGATTCTATTTCGCTTATTTTACTGAAAATGTCTTTTTTATTCAAATTTTCACCCCAAAGACGATTCGGCTTCGGACTAGCTGACAATTACTTAATAACGACGTCATCAAGCGGTAATTCCTTTGGCTTCCCGCCGTCAAACAACTGTACATATACGGATTTGCTACCTGCATTGATACCAGTTACTTTGCCTTCCCCATAGGAGGTAATAACAATTTTACCGATTGCCGGTAATTCTTCTCGTACGCTTTCATAATTATCATGCTCATATTTGAGGCAGCACATTAATCGACCGCATAAGCCTGAGATTTTCGTTGGATTAAGCGATAAATTCTGATCTTTAGCCATTTTTATCGAAACCGGCTCAAAATCACCTAACCATGAAGAGCAGCAGAGCACCCGTCCACACGGGCCAATACCGCCTAGCATTTTCGCCTCATCACGAACCCCTATTTGTCGAAGCTCAATACGAGTTCTGAAAACACTAGCTAAATCTTTTACCAATTCACGGAAGTCAACGCGACCTTCAGCTGTAAAATAAAAAATTATTTTGTTACGGTCAAATGTAAACTCGACATCAACCAGCTTCATTTTCAGCTGATGATCTTTAATCTTATCCAGGCAGGTCGTGAACGCATTACGCGCTGCTGCCTTATTTTCTTCGACGATTTTGGCATCGTTATCAACGGCTATGCGAATCACTTTCTTGAGCGGAAGGACAACATCCGATTCACCGACTTGTTTTTGTCCCACCACAACTTTACCGTATTCAATGCCTCTTGCTGTCTCTACAATAACATGCTGCTCTTTGTCGATCGGAAATTCGACCGGATCAAAATAATATATTTTGCCCGCTTTCTTAAAGCGAACACCAACCACGTTGTACAATCAAATCACACCTCCTGTATGCGGATTAGCATCTGCTCAACCGCTAACTGTGGAGATACATGGGCGCGTATTCGTTTTCCCGCTTCGAGGGCAAGCTCCATGCACTTCACATAGCTATCCGCCGAGCGTCCATATGAATGTTTGCTGATCCATTCAACCTGATCTATAAAAACGATTGCTTCTTGTCTTCCGGATTGAAAATGAATCATGTCTTTATACCATAAAACGAGCAAGGATAACATCAGCTCAGACTGATCGCCTAGCTCCGTCTTGAAAATTTGCTGCTGTGCAGATATCATTCCCGCGGTGAATCGGGTCAGACTATCCTTCCCTAATTGTATCACTACGTTTCTCATTTCTGCAAACCCATTCTGCTGGGTGATTGCACGGCAAGCATCCAGCCCAGAAGCTAGGTAAACGGCAGCACGGGCAATCAGCTGCGGTACACCTTCCTGAGCAAGCAGCTGGAGCATATCATGAGGTGCAAGCGGCATGAAGGGTACCCACTGCGTCCTTGAACGAATAGTCGGCAGCACAGCTTGTCCATTCTCCGTTAATAGAATAGCTACAACCTGAGACTGCGGCTCTTCTAGAAATTTAAGCAAGCTATTTGCTGCTTGCAGTGTCATTGCTTCTGACCGTTTTATGATGTAAATTTTACGTTCTGTTTGTATATTCTTATAAGAAAGTTCCCTCTGAAGATCACGAATTTGATCGATCTTAATAGAAGCACCTTCTGGTTCTATCACATGGAGAGCCGGCTGATTCCCATGATCAAACTTGCGGCATTCCAGACATTCTCCGCATGCGTCTTCCCCACCGGCAGTGCAAAATAATGCTTTGGCAAAAGCGTTGGCCATAGCCATTCTTCCGCTGCCTGGTGGTCCAGTAAACAGATAGGCATGTGAAACCTTGCCGCTTCTTAACGCATGCTGCAATATTCGTTTGGCCTTTTGTTGACCGGCAAGTTGTGCAATGCTCATGACTGTCTATCCTTTCTGCTTCCGTGCCCTAACCTCTTGTTAAAAAAATAAATTTATAAGAATTCCGCGAATATCGCCGATTTTTTGCAATAATTCAAGACGCCCTTCTTCACTATCCAGCAGTTCTTCACCCATGGCAATAAGCGCTGAATCAATTTCATCCAGCAGCTTGTAGCGTTTCGTCCGGCCACGGCGATCAAAGCCCCGTGTTTCCTTTAAACCTACACCGCGTTTAATTGTATCTTCAAGAAACTTCTTAACCATTTGTCGGTACATCTTTAATTCACGCACCGTCATTGAACGGGTAAGCCGTTCTCCCTGCGCATGAATATCCTGCAGCTTCTGCTGCAATTCTTCCATTGATCGCTGTTCGTCTTGGTGGTGCATAACATCAGCGAAATTCCGCTGCTGCACTTGCTTTGAGCCTATATCTGTCCGAGTCCGGTCCTGACCCAATGGGCGCCAACCAGGATTAATTTTCATCGTTTATTCACGCCCATTCAAAAATGTTCAAAGCGTTCGACTGGAACAACGAATACGGCAGCTCCACCAACCTGAACTTCTACTGGGAACGGAATATAGGCATCCGTTGTACTGCCCATAGGAGACACAGGTGAAACTAGCTGATCGCGTACTTTACAGTTGGAACGAATGACTTGCATTACTTCATGTACACGTTCATCCTCAATACCAATCATAAACGTTGTATTACCTGCACGCAAAAATCCTCCGGTACTAGCTAGCTTCGTAGCTCTGAACCCCTCACGAACTAGAGCATTTGATAATCGATTGCTGTCTTTGTCCTGTACGATTGCGATTACTAATTTCATCGATATCCCTCCCAAAAGTTTCGAAAGCCTGATTTTTAACGTCAAAGGAAATTCTTTCGTAAGTGTGCAGGGAATCCAATCAAGATTAGATTTACTTTATCTATATCATTTTGACATCGCTTGCATATAATCCTCTAAATCGTTCATTTATTATCGAAATTGCTTCATTTAATACGACGTTTGGCTCATTTTCGGCATCTATTCTAATGATTCGATCTGGATCGCGTTTCATCAGTTCTATATAGCCATCACGAACGAGTCTGTGAAAAGATAATCCCTCGAGATCAAGTCGATTAATCTCTCTTCCTGCTGCCTCTTGAATTCTAGCCAATCCAGCTTCTGGAGAAATATCTAACCAAAGCGTGAGCTCAGGCATTCTTCCATCTATGGCAAAATCGTTAATCGACCGCACAGCTTCTATACCGAGCTCTCGTGCATATCCTTGATAAGCAAGACTGCTATCAACAAAACGATCACAAATAACGAACATTCCCTCGTCAAGAGCTGGGATTACTTTCTCTATAAGATGCTGCCGCCTTGCTGCCGCATATAAGAGCGCTTCAGTTCTTGCATCCATCTTCGTATTCAACTTATCCAGTATTACACTGCGTATTTGTTCAGCTATGGGAATGCCGCCTGGTTCACGAGTCGTTAGCACTCGGTACCCTTGCTCAATTAATAAACGCGCAAGCTCTTCAATGAGTGTCGTTTTACCGGCTCCTTCGCCGCCTTCTATTGTTATAAACCTACCTTTTTTCAACACAAATGCTCCTTCTATCTTCTTATACACTTACTATAACAAAGCCCATCCATCGCGTAAACGCTAGCTGCCCTTCATAACAGCGATTGTATGCATCGCTGGATCGACTGCACCTTGAAATTTTGCACCTTCGATTGCTAGTCTTTTCACGTATTGAACCGTTTCTGCCGAAATATATTCTCCCATATAAACAATTGGAATGCCTGGTGGGTAAGGAATGATTGATTCTGCAGCCCGTCTTCCAACCGCATCTGACAAGCCAATCCTATCTACTTCAGATTCAGAAGGTAACTTTCTGGGAATCGTGACTGGCTCCGATATCTTATTGCTTTTGGTCGTCCATAATAGTGGATGTGATTCCTTTCTGCAGATTGCAGCAGAACCGTGATTAGCTATGCCAGTCATTGCATCTTTTAAACGCTCTATATCTGCTTCTAAGGCAGCTAACCCAACCAATAGGACAACATGCTTAGAATCCGCCATCTCCGCCCAGCACCCGTAGTATTGCAAATGCTCTAATAATTCAAAACCTGTATAACGCCCTGTGAGATCCTCAATGACAATCCGAAGTGGATCCAATCTTACTTCAACATCATGATGGCTCCAATTCTCTACGATGCCAAATGATGAACCGTTTTCCTTTATCCACTTTCTAAATGCTGCTGCTGCTCTCAACCCAGAATCGAACAAGCTTGCTTTCATCGTATCGACTAATGCACGGGCTATATCAAGTGAAGCTAGTATGGGATAAGAAGGACTTGAGCTCTGCACCATTCGAAGGACATGTCGAAGCGATTCACGATCCATTCTCTCGCCTTGCACATGCAGCATCGCCCCCATCGTTAGAGCTGGTAATGTTTTATGCGTCGATTGAACAACGGCATCTGCTCCTGCTTGCAGCGCTGAATTCGGAAAATCAGGATGCAGCCCATAATGCGCACCATGAGCTTCATCAACAAGAAGTAATTTACCATACTGATGGATAAGGTTTGCGTAAGGCTGAAGATCAACACTAAAGCCATAATAGCTTGGATTAGTAAGAAATACCGCTTTAGCCGCCGGAAAAAGCTTCAGTGCTTCCTCTATTAGCGTCAGCTCGGGTACAATCTCAAGCCCATTCTCATGATCCATCTGAGGCATAATAAAGATCGCCTGGGCACCTGCCAACGCGAGTCCATTAAGAACAGATTTATGAGCATTGCGCTGTATAATAATTTGATCGCCAATCTCGCAAGTAGACAGTATCATAGCAAGATTGCCAACCGTGCTTCCACCTATCAGAAAAAACGTTTCCTCTGCCCCAAAGGTTGAAGCTGCCAAAGTCTGTGCCTCGGCAATAATACCAGCGGGTGCATGCAGATCATCCGTACCTGGAAGTTCCGTTAGGTCAATTTCCATAATTCCCCGAATAGATTCCATATCTATAGAGGGCTCGCTATGCAAGCCTGTCAGTGACTGCCCATACTTATGTCCAGGAACATGGAAACTGACAGGATTAGAACTCGACATGGCTAGTAATGCTTCATATATAGGTGCATAGAATGTTGTATTTTGTTGGCTATCTCTATTCATACGTACTCATTTACCCCCGTACCTATCCACTTTCCTACATCTTACTCGATTATGACTTGTTCTTAAACCTCTATATCCATTATCCCCGATAAATATCGAAATCCTATAAATAAATGCAGCCTGTAATAAAAAATTAATCCTCTTTGTCTCGTCTAATTCGAGATAACAGAGGATTAGTAAGGATTGAATGTGAGGCATTTTTCATAAAGCTTATGATTATGCATTCTTTTGGATCCAAATTCTTTTTAATTGATGAATAAAAAATGGATATTTTGCATCTTGAACTTCTGTTCGAACCATTTCCAGCTCACAGGCTTCACAGATAAACTCATTCACAATATGAATACCTTCTACCTTATCATGCCCACAAATAATACAAGATTTTCCGATAGCTTCTTCTAACATACAGCACCACCTTATCTTCTTAACAATTGTCATTGCTACTAGTATGTCACATAGTCTAGCATTTTATACTTGTTTCATAGCCCATTTCAAATAGTAATACATCTTATGTTGAAGAGGGGCCTTTGGTGATTAAAGACTTGTACCCGTTTCTTAAGGTTAGTCTTCACAAATCGTCTATAATTACCGATACATTGTCGTAGTAAGATGGAAAGGATGTTGGAAGGAATGAGGGGCACGCTAGCTGAACAAGAGAAAGCTACGATCTATCAATATCAGCTCATACGTAAAATAAGCATTCGAAAAGAGTTCATTTGGAGTCATCAGTTCATCATTCTAATCCTCACCCTTTTTCAATTAGCCATGTATCGGCTTGAAGGAGCCATTGCTACTGGAATTGGAATTTTCTCTATACAAATCGTACATTTCGTTATTATTAGGTTAACTCTGGTACGAGTCGATGAGCCTGATAGCCGTCGATGGGGCTGGAGATTCTCACCTCCTTGGATTGGATATATACCCGTTGCTCATATCGAGCTGGCCTTATACCGACGTTTACACCGCCATCTTTTCTGGTTAGGCATCTGTGCAATTGGAATCTTCTATCCATGGGCGAATGAAGCTCAAATGATCAGCCTGATCAGCTGGCATATCTGGTTCCTAGCTCCACGTCTTGTCATCCTAAGAAAACTTCGAAAGGTAAAACGTGATGGCGTTATCCGCATTCAGTCTAGAGAGATCAGCTATTACCATCGTTAAAATAGGATGATATCAGGAGATCGCTTTATTCATGCGATCTCCTATTTGTTATCAAAAAAAGGCATAACTGAAACAACACAAAAAAAGGCATAACTGAAACAACAAAAAACCGACTGCATGACTGCAGTCGGTTGATCGTGCTTGGCGACGTCCTACTCTCCCAGGACCCTGCGGTCCAAGTACCATCGGCGCTGAAGGGCTTAACGGTCGTGTTCGAGATGGGAACGCGTGGGTCCCCTTCGCCATCGCCACCAAACGTGATCTTGATTACTCAAGAATCGGTGTACAGAGCCTTACGCCCTGAAAACTGGATACGAACATTTGCGAAATGTTGTCTTAGTCTATGTTATCTGTTACACGTAAGTCCCGAAGCCTTGCTCTCACCTAGGGTGAGAAGCGGTAGGATAAGCCCTCGACCGATTAGTATTCGTCAGCTGCATGCATTGCTGCACTTCCACCTCGAACCTATCAACCTAGTCGTCTTCTAGGGGTCTTACGAATTGGGAAATCTCATCTTGAGGGGGGCTTCACGCTTAGATGCTTTCAGCGCTTATCCCGTCCGCACGTAGCTACCCAGCTATGCTCCTGGCGGAACAACTGGTACACCAGCGGTGCGTCCATCCCGGTCCTCTCGTACTAAGGACAGCTCCTCTCAAATTTCCTACGCCCACGACAGATAGGGACCGAACTGTCTCACGACGTTCTGAACCCAGCTCGCGTACCGCTTTAATGGGCGAACAGCCCAACCCTTGGGACCTACTTCAGCCCCAGGATGCGATGAGCCGACATCGAGGTGCCAAACCTCCCCGTCGATGTGGACTCTTGGGGGAGATAAGCCTGTTATCCCCAGGGTAGCTTTTATCCGTTGAGCGATGGCCCTTCCATGCGGTACCACCGGATCACTAAGCCCGACTTTCGTCCCTGCTCGACTTGTAGGTCTCGCAGTCAAGCTCCCTTATGCCTTTACACGCTACGAATGATTTCCAACCATTCTGAGGGAACCTTTGGGCGCCTCCGTTACTCTTTAGGAGGCGACCGCCCCAGTCAAACTGCCCACCTGACACGGTCCCTGTACCGGATTACGGTACCAGGTTAGAACTCCGATACGATCAGGGTGGTATCCCAACGGTGCCTCCACCGAAGCTGGCGCTCCGGTTTCTTAGGCTCCCACCTATCCTGTACAGATCGTACCAAAGTCCAATATCAAGCTGCAGTAAAGCTCCATGGGGTCTTTCCGTCTTGTCGCGGGTAACCTGCATCTTCACAGGTATTAAAATTTCACCGGATCTCTCGTTGAGACAGCGCCCAAGTCGTTACGCCATTCGTGCGGGTCAGAATTTACCTGACAAGGAATTTCGCTACCTTAGGACCGTTATAGTTACGGCCGCCGTTTACTGGGGCTTCAGTTCATAGCTTCGCCTTGCGGCTAACCACTCCCCTTAACCTTCCAGCACCGGGCAGGCGTCAGCCCGTATACTTCGCCTTACGGCTTCGCACAGACCTGTGTTTTTGCTAAACAGTCGCTTGGGCCTTTTCACTGCGGCCCCCTCGGGCTATTCACCCTACCGAGGCACCTCTTCTCCCGAAGTTACGAGGTCATTTTGCCGAGTTCCTTAACGAGAGTTCTTCCGAGCGCCTTAGCATACTCTGCTCGCCTACCTGTGTCGGTTTGCGGTACGGGCACCTTCACCTGGCTAGAGGCTTTTCTTGGCAGCGGGAACACATGACCTTCGGTACTATAATTTTCCCTCCCCATCACAGCTCAGCCTTGTAGTGTGCGGATTTGCCTACACACAAGCCTTACTGCTTGGACGAGCTATTCCATCAGCTCGCGTCACTATCCTTCTGCGTCACCCCATTGCTCATAACGGCTTACGGTGGTACAGGAATATCAACCTGTTGTCCTTCGACTACGCCTTTCGGCCTCGCCTTAGGTCCCGACTTACCCTGAGCGGACGAGCCTTCCTCAGGAACCCTTAGGCTTTCGGCGGACAAGATTCTCACTTGTCTTTTCGTTACTCATACCGGCATTCTCACTTGAATGCGCTCCACCAGTCCTTACGGTCTGACTTCAACGTACATTCAACGCTCCCCTACCACTGATACCAAAGGTATCAATCCATAGCTTCGGTGGTGTGTTTAGCCCCGTTACATTTTCGGCGCAGAGTCACTCGACCAGTGAGCTATTACGCACTCTTTAAATGGTGGCTGCTTCTAAGCCAACATCCTGGTTGTCTGTGCAACTCCACATCCTTTCCCACTTAACACACACTTGGGGACCTTAGCTGATGGTCTGGGCTGTTTCCCTCTTGACAATGGATCTTAGCACTCACTGTCTGACTCCCGGATATAAGTACATGGCATTCGGAGTTTGGCTGGACTTGGTAACCCTTGGCGGGCCCCGCACCCAATCAGTGCTCTACCTCCATGACTCTCAATTCCGAGGCTAGCCCTAAAGCTATTTCGGGGAGAACCAGCTATCTCCGAGTTCGATTGGAATTTCTCCGCTACCCCCACCTCATCCCCGCATTTTTCAACATGCGTGGGTTCGGGCCTCCAGTGCGTGTTACCGCACCTTCACCCTGGACAGGGGTAGATCACACGGTTTCGGGTCTACGTCCACATACTATGTCGCCCTATTCAGACTCGCTTTCGCTGCGGCTCCGGCTCTTCACCTTAACCTTGCATGGAAACGTAACTCGCCGGTTCATTCTACAAAAGGCACGCCATCACCCCTATAACGGGCTCTGACTTTTTGTAAGCGCACGGTTTCAGGTTCTTTTTCACTCCGCTTCCGCGGTGCTTTTCACCTTTCCCTCACGGTACTGCTTCACTATCGGTCGCTAGGGAGTATTTAGCCTTGGCAGATGGTCCTGCCGGATTCCCACGAGGTTTCACGTGTCTCGCGGTACTCGGGATCCGTCTCGGAGAGTGTCGACTTTCAACTACAGGGCTTTTACCTTCTTTGGCGGGCCTTTCCAGACCTCTTCGTTTAACCGGCACCTTTGTAACTCCATGTGAGACGTCCCACAACCCCAAGGAGCAAGCTCCTTGGTTTGGGCTAATCCGCGTTCGCTCGCCGCTACTGACGGAATCACTATTGTTTTCTCTTCCTCAGGGTACTTAGATGTTTCAGTTCCCCTGGTATGCCTCTGTATCACCTATGTATTCAGTGATAAGTAACTGTGCATTACCACAGCTGGGTTTCCCCATTCGGACATCCCCGGATCAAAGCCTGCTTACGGCTCCCCGAGGCATTTCGTTGTTCGCCACGTCCTTCATCGGCTCCTAGCGCCTAGGCATCCTCCGTGCGCTCTTACTAGCTTAACCAAATGCTCCGGTTTTGGTGCTTGTGCTTCCGTCGTGCTTCGCACAAAAGTCGCTCAACCACTCAAAACCTACGCTGCAATAAAGCGCAAACCTTGTGTAAGTCGCTCAGAACGAAGTCCTAAACCAAAAACAAACAAAGCAGCAAACCTTATTGCTAGTTAACTCAGCTAAGAGTTTATTTCGCAAATTTCATATCCAGTTTTCAAGGTGCAATCACCTGTAAAGATTACA
>NZ_AP019308.1:5322500-6007500 GCF_003945345.1 Paenibacillus baekrokdamisoli
CTTTTCATTGTCATGGCATTGAATATATCCGAAATCGCCACAATCTTTGCATAGGGGTGTATCTTGGAAGACTCGACGCCTAATGGATAACCACTTCCGTCGACTCGTTCATGATGCTGCAGCGCCGCTAACTTAACACCCTCATTAATAGCGGTTACTTTCAGCAATACTTGATAGCCGAGAACGGTATGCCGCTTCATCTCTTCTGATTCTTCAGCATTCAATTTAGTTGGTTTATTCAAAATGTTCCTATCTATCTTTGCATTACCGATATCGTGAAGCAGACCAGCAAGAGCGGCCTGCATCCAATCTTTCTTTGGAAAGTCATTCCACTGCGCTAACATGTAGCAGCTCATCGCAGACATAACGCTTTTGTGATACAGGTAATCTTCATTCTTAATTGTTACCGGCGAGAAGGTTAGAATCTTATACTCTTGAATATGAACCAGAAGAGCCTCAAGCTGATTCCTTATTTCAAGAATAGAGATCCCCATACCACTCATCACTTGATTAGATACACTCTTAAGAAGTACAACCGTACGGTCATATTGTTCTAAAAGAGGAGATTTCACGGTCGTTTCTTTAGAAAGTTCCTGCGTTTTGTCACCGACTGCTTCTTCTTCCTCTTTCTTGTCCCCAGGTAGACCTACAACGACGGTAGGGACAAGAAAGGCTTGAAGGATTTCTAGCTCACGAGAAGTGACCACTTTTCCTTTATGAAAAAGCACACTGCCAAGTGGGGTCAGAACGTCTTGTGCAATTTTATCGCCAAGCTTAACTTGCGAAACCGCTACCGTTGCCATAGCTCTCTCCTCCATCCATCTGCGGTTGCTTTACACTTCTTTAAGTTTCATCCGTTTCTGAAGGTGTTCCTTCCGCCTCGACGTCTTCTGCCAGCTCATCCAGGTTTTCCTGTTCATCACTTCGCGCTACTCGTGTTACAGTCGCAACAGAGTCATCCTCACGAATATGAATGAGTTTAACGCCCTGTGTATTACGGCCCATTGTAGAAATACCATCCATGCTCATACGAATCATCGTACCAGAAGAGGTCATAATCATAAGATCCTCATCGTTTTGGACAACTTTAAGACCAACAATCGGTCCATTCTTATCCGTAACATTCAAGGTCTTAATTCCTTTACCGCCACGACTCTGTATCCGATAGTCACCGATTGGCGTACGTTTACCATAACCTTTGGATGTAACAATAAGCACTTCATTCTCAGGTACTACAATATCCATATCGATGACAAAATCATCATCATCGCTGTTAATGCCTTTAACTCCTGTTGCGGAACGCCCCATTGGTCGTACATCTTGTTCTGGGAATCGGATAGACATCCCCTGACTCGTACCCATAATGATCTCCTGGTTACCATCCGTCAGCTTAACACCAATTAACTCATCCTCTTCACGGAGGTTAATTGCGATTAGACCGATTTTACGAATGTTCGAGTAATCATCAAGTGGCGTCTTCTTAACAACACCCTGCTTAGTTGCAAAGAACAAGAAACGATCTGGCTCGAAGGATTCCACTGGGATAACCGCATTAATCGTTTCACCTTGTTCGATCTGCAGCAAGTTAATGATCGGTGTCCCTCTTGCAGTCCGGCTCAGATCAGGAATCTCATAAGCCTTTAATCGGTACACTTTTCCTTTGTTTGTGAAGAACAAGAGGAAATGATGCGTATTAGATACAAATAGATGTTCGACAAAGTCGTTGTCCTTCGTATCCATCCCAATGATACCTCTACCTCCGCGCTTCTGGCTGCGGTAAGTTGTAACTGGGAGACGCTTCACGTATCCAGAATGAGTGACTGAAACGACAACATCTTCGCGTGGAATGAGATCTTCATCCAAAATCTCCTCATCACTTGCCATCAATTCAGTACGACGGTCATCACCGAATTTCTCTTTCACTTCATTCAGCTCTTCGCTGATGATTTGTAGAACAAGCTGTTCATCAGCCAAAATAGCTTTGAACTCCGCAATTTTTTTCTGCAGCTCGGCATACTCGGCTTCAATTTTATCGCGCTCGAGTCCAGTGAGTCTTTGCAGACGCATATCAAGAATGGCCTGAGCTTGATCAAAGCTGAGATTAAATCTCGTAATAAGGCCTTCACGTGCTTCATCTGCTGTCTGCGACGAACGGATAAGCTTAATAACCTCATCTAGATGGTCAAGCGCAATACGCAGCCCTTCAAGAATATGCGCGCGTGCTTCCGCTTTTTTAAGCTCAAATTGCGTACGGCGACGAATAACTTCGATTTGATGCTGTAAGTAGTAATACAGAATATCTCTTAAGTTGAGAACACGTGGTTCGCGATTAACAAGAGCGAGCATGTTGTAACTAAAGTTCATCTGCATTTGAGTTTGTTTATAAAGATTGTTAAGAACAACACTTGGCGTAACATCGCGACGCAGCTCGATCACGACACGCATACCGTTGCGATCAGACTCATCACGAAGATCCGTTATGCCTTCGATTTTCTTTTCCCTAACTAGCTCTGCGATTTTCTCAACAAGGCGAGCCTTATTTACTTGGTATGGCAATTCATGCACGATAATACGTGCCTTACCGCCATTCTCTTCAATAGTCGCACGAGCACGCATAGTAACCGAACCGCGGCCCGTTGTATAGGCTTGACGAATTCCTTCGCGTCCCATTACGAAACCAGCCGTTGGGAAATCGGGCCCTTTTATATAGTCCATCAATTCAATTGGTGTAATGTCTGGGTTGCGAATTAGAGCTTGGACCCCATCAATAACTTCACCTAAGTTATGAGGAGGGATGTTCGTTGCCATACCAACTGCAATACCCGTCAATCCATTAACTAGCAGGTTGGGAAACCGCGCTGGTAAAACAACTGGCTCCTGCTCTTCTCCATCATAGTTTGGAATGAAGTCAACCGTTTCTTTATTTATATCACGAAGCATCTCCATCGCAATCTTGGATAGTCGTGCTTCTGTATAACGCATCGCTGCTGCAAAGTCTCCATCAATGGAACCAAAGTTGCCATGACCATCAATAAGCATATAACGGAGCGAGAAATCCTGTGCCATACGTACCATTGTCTCATACACAGCAGAGTCACCATGCGGATGATATTTACCAATGACTTCGCCAACAATTCTGGCAGATTTCTTATATGGTTTGTCCGAAGACATACCTAGTTCCGACATCGCATACAAAATGCGGCGGTGCACCGGTTTTAATCCGTCTCTTACGTCGGGGAGCGCACGGCTTACGATAATGCTCATCGCATAATCCATAAACGATTCTCGCATCTCGACGCCGATGTCGCGATCTCGTACTTGCGAACGTTGTTCTTCCGCCATTGTTGACCTCCTAAAAGTTTTCGAAGAAAACTTGCTTCGAAATCATACACCAGTATAACAAATGCTGGAAATCTGTTTATTATAGTGTTTGCACAATAATGCCTTTATTAAACGTTCCAAATGATATTCTTGCACTTCGGCAATTTTTCACATCAATCTGGAAGCGGTAGGTATCCGCCCTATCCACGATAGTTATGTCGCCATAAACTAAAAAGAACACATCAGCGAGAACCTACAGTAGACCTAAATATTGAATAACGCAAAAAGTAGGCATTATCCTTATTATAACACCGTTTTCCACCTCTGTCTCCTGCATGCTTCGTATTCCTCAGATCTACAACTATTGATTCCGAAAGGCGGAGCCCTATTGGCTATTCAGCGTATTAAAAGCAAGTGGGCAAAAACCAATGTTCTATTAAAATCCGAAGAGCTCCGTGATCAAATACCCCTTACTAGCATGTGGAGCCCTCTATCTTTAAAAGAAATGCTAAATGAATATGAAATGGTCTATATAAAGCCTGATCGTGGTACGTTTGGAAAAGGCGTTATCCGTGTCGAGAAGCAAGTAAATGATCACTATAGCTTTCAACTAGGAAAAAAGAAACGGGTTTTCTCTTCTTTTGAGAATATGTTAATCCCATTACAGCGTAAAGTTGCTTCTCGTTTTTATTTAATTCAGCGTGGCATTCATCTTTTGACGTATTTGGGACGTCGCTTTGATTTAAGAGTTATGGTACAGATAAACAATAACAATGAATGGGAGTCTACCGGTATCATCGGCCGTCTTAGTCACCCGAATAAAATCATCACGAATTATCATGGCGGCGGCACGCCTATGTCGATGAATAAGCTTATGGGACGTCATCTCACCTTGCGTGAAACTGCTGATTTCAGCATTCAATTACAGAAGCAAGGCGTTGCTATAGCTAAACAATTACAAACCGAATATCCTAGACTTAAGGAAATAGGCATTGATGTTGCTGTAGATACCGGACTGAAACCTTGGATTCTTGAAGTAAATACACTGCCGGATCCTTTTATATTTCGTAAACTGGAGGATAAACGTGTCTTTCATAAAATCTATCGCTATTGCAAAATGTATGGTCGTTTCTAGCCGATTTACCTTCTAAAGAAATACAAAAAAGCCATCCGGACAACCGGACGGCTTTCGTTTTAAACGAAACATTATTCTCTTCTATACATCTAGGTTCTTAACGAACTTAGCGAACTGTTGAATGAATTCACGCCGTGGCTCAACGTTATCACCCATCAGCGTCTCAAACATATTATCGGCTTCAATAGCGTCATCTATCGTTACCTGCAGCATGCTTCGACTTTCTGGATCCATTGTCGTTTCCCATAATTGGGTAGCATTCATTTCACCTAGACCTTTATAACGTTGGATATTAACTTTTACGCCTTCTCCAAACTCAGCGATAATATCATCCCGCTCTTTTTCACTTTGAGCGTAGCGGATGACCTTATTTCGTTCAATTTTAAAGAGTGGCGGCTGTGCAATATAAATATAGCCGGCTTCAATAATTTTGCGCATGTAGCGGAAGAAGAAAGTTAACAGCAGCGTACGAATATGCGCACCATCAACATCGGCATCCGTCATGATAATGACCTTATGGTAACGAGCCTTTGCAATGTCAAAATCATCAGCAATACTTGTACCGAGTGCCGTAATAATAGCGCGAATCTCTGTATTGGATAAAATACGATCCAAACGAGCTCGCTCCACGTTTAATATTTTTCCCCGTAGTGGTAGAATCGCTTGGAAATGACGATCACGGCCTTGCTTGGCCGACCCACCAGCGGAGTCACCTTCTACGATATAGATTTCACTGATTGAAGCATCTTTGGATGAACAGTCAGCAAGCTTACCTGGTAATGAACTAACCTCAAGGGCACTCTTACGGCGGGTGAGCTCACGAGCTTTACGCGCTGCTTCACGCGCACGCGCGGCTTGAAGACCCTTCTCTACGATTTTCTTAGAGACAGCTGGGTTCTCGTTAAGAAACTCCGTAAATTTCTCAGCGAAGAATGATTCCACGATACCGCGGACTTCACTGTTTCCTAGTTTTGTTTTCGTCTGCCCTTCAAATTGCGGCTCTGGAATTTTGACCGAGATGATCGCTGTCAAACCCTCACGAACATCATCACCAGATAAATTGGAGTCGCTATCTTTGATCGCATTCATTTTACGAGAATATTCGTTAATTATTCGTGTCAGCGCACTCTTGAAACCAGATTCATGCGTTCCGCCTTCATGCGTGTTAATGTTGTTCGCGAAAGAATAAATGTTCTCTGTGTAGCTGTCGTTATACTGGAGCGCAACTTCAACTTGAATGTTGTCTTTCATGCCTTCAACGTAAATTGGAAACTCGTGAAGAGCCTCGCGACTACGATTCAAATACTTAACAAACTCGATAATACCGCCATCGAATTTGTACGTATTCGTCATCTCTGTTCGTTCATCGAGGAGTACAATTTCGATCCCTTTGTTCAAAAAGGCAAGCTCACGAATACGTGATTGAAGTACTTCGTATTCATAAACGAGCGTTTCTGTGAAAATCTCAGAATCTGGTTTGAAGTGAACGGTTGTTCCCGATTCTTCTGTATCGCCAACAACTTTCACATCATACTGAGGAGCACCTCTGCGGTACTCTTGTTGGTAAACTTTTCCTTCACGCTTTACAGTAACGACAACCTGCTCGGATAAAGCATTAACAACCGATATACCTACCCCGTGAAGTCCGCCTGATACTTTGTAGCCTTCTCCGCCAAACTTACCTCCAGCATGAAGAACCGTCATAACAACTTCAAGGGTGGAACGCTTCATCTTGGCATTCTCACCGACCGGAATCCCCCGGCCATTATCAACGACAGTAATGCTGTTATCTTCATGTATAGTTACTAAAATACGATCGCAATAGCCAGCGAGCGCTTCATCGATACTATTATCAACGACTTCCCATACAAGATGGTGAAGGCCTTTGGTGCTAGTGGACCCGATATACATACCCGGACGTTTACGTACGGCTTCTAAGCCTTCTAGTACTTGTATTTGATCCTCATCATACCCGTGCTGCTGATTTAATGACATGCTGGAATTCACTGCTCCTCTCAACTGCTCTTGACACATCAATAAGCTTAATCGTCTTAGTTATAACGCTTAATTCGTCGCAAATTGATGGGAACGTTTCTTAAGCGTGGAGGACGATATCGGCGAATAATAGATTCTGTGCTGCGTCACAACAATCGATTTCGCTTCTTCTTCTCCTATGATTTCAACGTCTTTCCGCTTCCGAGCCTGTGCGACGAACTGCTTGGACAGCTTGGAGGATTGCTCGATGGAAATATCAAAAATCGCCACAAGCTCCGATGCACGAATAATTTTTTCTCCGCCCAAATGAATATACATAGCAGCTCCACCCTTCACTTCTTCGCTATCAGCATTAACGTGCTACTTGACCATCCCGCACATAATAAATTCGGGAATCATGCAGCTTACTCACATTGACGCTTTCAAGCCCGGTCGTCGTAATAAACGTTTGTACTTTACTTTGAAAGGTTTCAATTAGCTGCGTCTGCCGGTTCTGATCGAGCTCTGACAAAACGTCATCAAGCAGCAGCAGCGGATACTCACCAATTTCTTCGTGGATGAGTTCAATCTCTGCCAGCTTAAGTGATAACGCAGTCGTTCTTTGTTGTCCTTGAGAACCATATATGGACGCTTCTTTGCCGTTTATATAAAAGGCCATATCATCACGATGAGGGCCGACTAATGTCATTCCTCGGCGCATCTCCTGATCCTTTACCTGTGTTAACTTTATCATAAATTGCTCAAATAAAACAGATTCTTCTTCTATGGCGTCCGTTTCAAACGATGGCCGGTAGACAATGGTCAGCTCTTCTGCACCAGCTGTAATGCCCGAATGAATATGTTGAGCCCACTTTTGCAGCTTATGAATAAAGTTTTGCCTTTTTTTCACAATTTTAACACCATGCTCGGCAAGCTGCATATTCCAGACCTCCATCATGGTCTGCTGAGCGCTCCCTGGTGAGGCTGTTTTCAAGTAATTATTACGCTGCATCAGCACCTTGGCATATTGGCCTAATGAATATAAATAACCGGGCTGTACTTGGCCGATTTCCATATCAAGAAACCGCCTGCGTATGCCCGGTGTGCCTTTAACGATTTCTAAATCCTCCGGTGCAAACATAACTACGTTTAGCGCACCTACAAAGTCACTTAATTTACGCTGCTCTAGTCCGTTGATTCTGGCTCTCTTCCCTTGTGTGGACAAGGTCAAATCAAGTGTTAAGGGGCCATATTTCTTCTCAACTTCGCCTCTTATCCTCGCTTCTGAAGTATTCCAGCCAAGGAGTTCTTTATCCTTACTTGTTCGGTGAGATTTAGTCAGTGCGAGGACAAAAATAGCTTCAAGCAAATTTGTTTTTCCCTGTGCATTTGGACCAACAAATAAATTCACTTGATTGTCGGTTTTAATTTCAAGCTTTTCATAGTTCCGATAATTGCTCAGTTGAATGGAATTTAAATACACGCCGCTGCCTCCCGGGTTGTTGCTCGCGATTAAGCCCTTTGGCGCATTACCGCTTCACGACCGTAAAGACATGAAATCCTTCTACTTCTACAAGATCTCCCGGATAAAGCTTGCGTCCACGGCGGTCATCCGGTTCTCCGTTAATAACAACCTTTTTCTCCTGAAGAAAAAACTTAGCAGCTCCACCTGTATCGATGCAGCCAGCTAGTTTCAAAAATTGCCCCAGCGCTATATATTCCGTCGAAATTTCGACTTCGTTATCGTTCATTGTTTATTTCCTCCTGTTTAACCCGTTGTTCGGTACGGCAGTATAAGGTGCAAACTATGTGGGTGATCAGTCGGCTTAATAATAATGGGGCTCATTGCTCCTGTAAAGCCGATAAACAAATATTCACTGTCAATAACCTTGAGCGCATCAAGCATATATTTGGAGTTAAAGGCGATACGAAGAGATTCCCCTTTGAACTCTTTAACTTCAAGCTGTTCCGTAACACGTCCGAGCTCCGTTGAGCTAGATGAAATTTCGATAGTCCCATCTTCTTGCGTAATTAATCGCACAATATTCGTTTTCTCTTCACGTGACATCAGATAAGCACGATCAATTGCATCCATTAATTTTTTTGTATGCAGAACTAGTTCTGTTTTGAAGTTCTGCGGAATAATCTTAGAAGTGTCTGGGTAAGTACCGTCTAAGATACGGGAGTAGAATAACATATTCCCCATTTTGAAAAGCACCTGGTTAGCGGTTACTACGATTTCGACCTCACTGTTATCATCTGCTACCAGCTTCGACAATTCATTCAGTGTCTTGCCTGAAATGACAATGTTCGAGAATTTATAATCGTTTTCTGCTTGAACAGTTGCGGTACGACTTGCCAAGCGATGACGGTCTGTAGCAACAAATTTAAGCTGTCCTTCACTTAAATTCCAAAGTGCACCCGTTAGAATTGGCGTCTGTTCGCTTGTGGACGCAGCAAATACGGTTTGTCTGATCATCGATTTAATGAGATCGCCAGGAACCGTGATTGACTCACTCTCTTCAATTGTCGGCAATACAGGAAATTCCTCCGGATCAAGTCCAACCATTTGGATATCTGTCGAACCTGAACGAATCGAGGTTTGATGATGATCCTTGACTTCAATCTCAATCTCATCGGATGGCAGCTTCTTTACGATCTCAACAAAAAATTTGGCTGGAAGGACAACACTTCCTGGTCTCTCAACTTTAGCAATGACAAATTCTCCATTCTCAACAGGAATGAAGCTTTGAATAGATATATCGGTATCACTTGCTGTTAACGTGACGCCTTGATGTGTGACATCAAATTTGATTCCGCCAAGAATCGGTATCGCTGGTCTTGATGAGGATGCTTTGGATACTTGTTGGATCGCATCGTTTAATTGATCTTTTCTGATGGTTAACTTCATGATTTCACTCCTAGATTGAATGCTGCGAAAACGGGTGCGGAATTCGCTTCGTTTCACCTTATATTGATGATGTTTTTTAGTTATTTAAAGATAGTCGTAGTAGTAGGGACACTGAATATGTGGATAAGTGGATAATTCCCTGACAAAGTAAGCCTATCCACATGTGTATAGAGTGTGCATAGGCTTAAAGGTTGTTCACGTGTGATTTTTAATTTTTTCAGTCAAAGTTTGAACAATTTTGTATAAGTCATTATCCACTTTTAACTGCTGCGTTATTTTCTCATGGGCATGTATGACTGTCGTGTGATCACGGCCGCCAAATGCTTCACCAATTTTGGGCAGGGAGTGGTCCGTCAGCTCTCGAGACAAGTACATTGCTACCTGTCTTGGAAAGGCAACGGCCTTCGTACGCTTACGTGCTTTAAATTCATCAAGCTTAAGACCGTACAGCTCCCCAACCTTCTGCTGGATATCCTGCATCGTAATCATTTTTGGTCGACTTGATGGAATAATATCTTTAAGTGCTTCAGCAGCAAGATGGGACGAAATATCTTCGTTAATGAGCGAGGAGTAAGCGACAACACGGATCAACGCACCCTCGAGCTCTCTAATATTCGTATCAATATGACTTGCGATATACGCCATAGCTTCGTTCGGGATCTCTAGATTCTCAGCTTTCGCCTTTTTTCTTAAGATCGCGATACGTGTTTCTAAGTCGGGCGGTTGAATATCGGTAATGAGTCCCCATTCAAACCGTGAGCGAAGTCTTTCCTCTAGGGTAGGGATTTCTTTGGGCTGCCGGTCACTGGAAATAACGATTTGTTTGCGTTCTTCGTGGAGCGCATTGAAGGTATGGAAGAACTCTTCCTGTGTCTGCTCCTTGCCAGCTAGAAACTGTATATCATCGATGAGCAGTACGTCGATGTTTCTATATTTATTACGAAAGCTCTCGCCTCGATTATCACGAATGGCATTAATAAATTCATTGGTAAACTTCTCCGAGGATAAATAAAGCACGCGAGTACTCGGATTATGTTCAAGAATGTAATGGCCGATCGCATGCATTAAATGCGTTTTGCCAAGTCCTACACCGCCATATAAAAATAATGGATTATAAGCCTTGGCAGGAGCTTCCGCAACAGCGAGAGATGCAGCATGGGCAAATCGATTGTTAGCTCCAATAACGAAATTATCGAACATATATTTGGGATTCAACATATGCGAGAAGGTTTCTTCCGGCCCGACGTGAACTGTAGGGAGGATTTGTGGCTGAATTACGGCAGGTTCAGGCGGTTTATTTTCTTCAATTACAAATTTGATGTCATACTGACGGCCCATAAATTCTTGCAGCGTCGTCCGCACAAGCTTTGTATAACGACTCTCTAGCCACTCGGCCGCAAAAGTCGTAGGTGCTGTCACAATAACCATTGATTCACCACTAAAAGAAGCTTTAGTTGCTTTAAACCAGGTATCAAAACTTGGTTTACTAAGCTTCGTTTGAATGATCGACAGCACCTGCTGCCACATTTCGTGCGTATGGCTATCCACAGATTGTCACTCCTTATCCAATTCAACGAAAAACGGCACTGCTGTGCATAAATGGTGTCGAAATATACGGTTTGCTGTAGATTCCATCCACATTACTAACTTCGTGTATAAATTATTATCAGATGGGGATAAATGTTGTTCACATTATTATCCACAGCCTGTTGATAATGTTGTTTGTCACTCGATGTCATCCACACCGAAAACAAGTCTATCATAGCAAAAGAACCCTTGATATTCAACGATTCTGCGGAATTTATCCACAAATTCTATAGGTTGTGTATAAAAGTTATGGACAACACTAGATATTGTTTATATCTTGTTATCAGTTCGACATAATGCGGGAAACATAGAAAAAAGTATCCACATGTTATTAAAATATTATTTTTACCCCATCATTTGAATGTTATCCACAACACCAAGTACGCATTCATTCAGGTTGACTTTCAGAGGGTGACATGGTTTAATTAAAAAAGGCGTTTTTTCGCGATTACCGTTCGCAGTTGAGTTAGCGAACTGCGATGCTGTTTACGCTTTTTGAGGAAACTGATCATCGACGATCGTGAAAACGACGTGAAATAGGTTTTCGCAAGATGCATTAGTTAGGTTATAGGAGGTGCAATAAAATGAGACCGACATTTAGACCGAACGTGAGCAAACGTAAGAAAGTTCATGGTTTCCGCAAACGTATGGCTTCCGCAAATGGACGTAAAGTGCTGAGCGCCCGCCGTCAGCGTGGAAGAAAAGTATTGAGTGCGTAAGCTTAAGACCACTTCAGGTGGTCTTTTTTTCATTTTTATGGGAATCATTAGATTATAAGGGTATGGGTGAAGATACAGCCATGCAAAGAAAGCTGCGATTACGTAAGCGCGAGGATTTCAGCCGTATCTATAGGAATGGCAAATCGTTCGCAAATAATCAATTTGTCGTCTACTGGTCGCGTCAGCATCAAGCAGATCCGTTTCGGCTTGGCGTATCGGCTAGTAAAAAAATCGGTAATGCTGTTGTGCGTAACCGAATGCGTCGTATGGTGAAGGAGATTGTTCGACAGCATACGGAGCGAATGGCAGGTCAGCTGGATTTTATCGTAATTGTACGTAAACCGGCTGTCGGCATGAAGATGAAGGAATTGGAGAAAAGCTTGCTTCATGTCTTTAAACGCGCGGGGCTTTTGAAGCAGTCTCGGTAACGCTTGAAATCGCTTTTTCAGGCGCCGGAGGCTTGTTTCTTTGTGCCATAAAATGTGATATAGTTTACGTGAAATGAATTTGCTGGCGGGTAGTCCATTTGGACATGACGCCTTGATGGTGCGCAGAGAGGAGTTTTACATGTTGTCCCGTATTTCGAAACGTACATGGTTTACTGCACTTGCTTTGGTTGCGGTGATGCTATTTTTAAGCGGCTGCTCATCAGCTACTCACCCAGTTTCAATGGATCAACTGTCGCACGGAAACTTCTGGCAGCGAAATGTAGTGTATTATTTCTCATTAGCACTTGAAACTTTTGCGAAATGGTTTGGCGGAGAGTATGGTATAGCGATTCTATTAATGGTAGTTATCGTAAGAACGTTGATACTTCCTCTTACAATAAAGCAATATCGCAGCTCGAAGGCGATGCAGGCTCTGCAGCCGGAACTTGCTAAATTGAAGGAAAAGCATAAAGACAACCCGCAAAAGCAGCAGGAAGAAACAATGAAGCTGTTCCAACAGCATCAAGTTAATCCGCTGGCAGGCTGTTTACCTCTAATTGTTCAAATGCCAATTTTTATCGCTTTGTATAACTCGATCTATATGAATCAAAACATACGTGAGCATACGTTCCTGTGGCTCCAGCTTGGCGAGAAGGACCACACTTATGTGCTGCCAATTCTTGCTGCAATCACAACCTTTATTCAATCGAAGATGATGCAGTCGCAACAAAAAGCAATGCCTGCCATGCAGAGCATTATGTTAATTTTCCCTGTTTTAATCTTCGTCATGGCATTAAATTTCCCAGCAGCACTACCGCTTTATTGGATATTCAGTAATATCTACACCATCATTCAGAACTATTTCTTGTACGTACGCAACTCTAAGGGCAAGGAGAGTGTACCTGCAAAATGACGAAAATCTTAGCATCGGGAAAAACGATCGAAGATGCTGTACGGAATGGTTTAACAGAATTGCAAGTATCCGCAGATCGTGTGAATGTAACGGTGATCGGACAGCCTTCAAGAGGGCTGTTCGGTTTCATTGGCGCGAAGAAAGCAAAGGTGGAGCTGGAGCTTCTACCTGAGCTTCCGATTGTGGAGACACAAGTAACAACTGATCCAATTACGGAAACGGAGCGCTTTGTTACTGAAGTGGCACGTACGATGGGGCTTGACATTACCGTCACTCGACAAGATTCGAGAGATGGTGTAGTACTCGCATTGTCTGGAAGCGGCGATCTTGGCATGCTTATAGGACGTCGGGGTCAAACGTTGGACGCTTTGCAATACTTGGTCAATATTGTGGCCAACCGTTATTCTGACAGTCATCTACGAATCGTCCTTGATGCTGAGGATTTTCGTGAGCGTCGTCGTAAGACGCTAGAGGATTTATCCGATCGATTAGCGGGGCATGTCATTCGCACCAAGAAGGAAGTTGTTCTTGAGCCTATGTCTCCCCAGGAGCGGAAAATCATTCATTCGCAGCTGCAAAACCACGCCAAAGTAAAAACGTTAAGCAAGGGCGATGAGCCCAATCGACGTGTTATTATTTCGCTTAAGTAAGACTGCATATTGTCCTAATCCCTAGCAATGGCTCTTTACGGTCATTGCTCATTTTTTTAAAGTGCGCCTTGGAGGCTTATAAAGACATGATGAATCAGGATACAATTGCCGCCATCTCGACTGCTGTCGGTGAGGGCGGCATTGCCGTTATTCGGGTAAGTGGTCCGGATGCAGTTAGAGAATCGGCAAAGTTGTTTCGTTCCAAATCGAATATAACGGATGCGATATCGCATACGGTTCACTATGGTCACATTGTGGATCCCGTAACTGGTGATATCGTCGAAGAGATCATATTAACGTTAATGAGGGGACCGCGTTCTTTTACTGCTGAAGATGTAGTGGAGATCAGTACGCACGGCGGTGTTGTCGCTGTTAAGCGTGTGCTGGAGCTGTTACTGCGTGCAGGAGGAATTCGGATTGCGGAGCCTGGTGAATTTACGAAGAGAGCTTTTCTTAATGGACGTATTGATTTAACTCAGGCTGAGGCCGTTATTGATTTAATTCGATCCAAATCGGATCGAGCATTCTCTATCGCAATGAAACAATCAGAGGGAGCACTCTCTAAAAAGGTGAAGTCACTGCGGCACACCTTAATCGAGACATTAGCTCATATTGAAGTCAATATTGATTATCCAGAGCATGATGTAGCGGATCTGACAAGTGCTTTTATTAAGGAACACTGCCTTGAGGCTTCGAGCGAAATTAATCGTTTATTAAAATCAGCTCGTGAAGGCAAAATATTAAGAGAAGGGATCGTAACCGCTATTGTCGGGCGTCCCAATGTCGGTAAGTCCTCGCTGCTTAATGCACTTGTGCAGGAGAATAAAGCCATTGTTACAGATATACCTGGTACGACTAGAGATGTCATTGAAGAGTATGTAACGGTTGGCGGAATACCGCTTAGGCTGCTTGATACAGCTGGAATTCGGGAAACATCAGATGTTGTGGAGCGTATTGGCGTGGAACGTTCTAGATCTGCACTTGAAGGAGCAGATTTGATTCTATTCATGTTGAATGTGAATGAGCCGCTGCATGAGGATGATCGTCTTCTCATGGAGCAGCTGCGTAACCGACAAGTTGTGATTTTATTGAATAAAACAGATTTGCCTGTAAATCTTGAAGTTGCTGAGCTGGAGAGCATCTTTGATGCGCAATCCATCGTTCGTTTATCTGTTCTTGAAGAAAAGGGTTTAGATGTATTAGAGGGCGTCATAAGTCGAATGTTCTTCAATGGGGAACTGGAATCGGTGGATCTGACCTATGTCAGTAATGTTCGACATATTACGTTACTAGGTCATGCTTTACAATCTCTTACAGATGCTGTTGAAGCTGTTGATATTGGAATACCCATTGATATTGTGCAAATTGATGTCAGAACAGCCTGGGAGCTGCTTGGAGAATTGATAGGTGATTCGGTATCGGAGTCGCTCCTCGATCAAATTTTCTCTCAGTTTTGCTTGGGTAAATAAAGGTCATTTTCAAGAAGGTAAGTAAGGAGGGATATTTAATGGGTTATGAAGCAGGACAATATGATGTAATTGTTATAGGAGCAGGGCATGCGGGATGTGAAGCTGCTCTTGCAGCTGCCCGTATGGGTTGTGAAACGTTATTATTAACCATTAACTTGGATATGGTTGCGTTCATGCCATGTAATCCGTCGATCGGTGGTCCAGCTAAAGGGCATGTTGTACGGGAGATTGATGCTATTGGTGGAGAGATGGGACGTAACATCGATAAGACCTTCATTCAAATGCGGATGCTAAACACAGGGAAAGGTCCAGCTGTCCATGCGCTTCGTGCGCAAGCGGATAAATTCCTTTACCAGCATTTCATGAAGCAAACCATCGAAGAAACGAAGCATTTGACTCTACGTCAAGGAATGGCGGAAGATCTTATTGTCGAGGATGGAGTTTGCGTCGGTATCGTTACGAAAACTGGAGCAGAGTATCGTGCTAAGTCTATTGTCGTGACTACAGGTACTTATCTGCGCGGAAAAGTTATTATGGGTGAATTAATGTATGAAAGCGGGCCGAACAATCAGCAGCCTTCGATTAAGCTCTCGGCTAGTCTGAAGGCAAATGGATTTGAACTCGTTCGATTCAAAACGGGTACGCCTCCTCGTGTGCATAAGGACACGATTGATTTTAGTAAAACTGAAATACAACCCGGTGATGAGAATCCGAAGTTTTTCTCCTATGACACTGAATATTCCGATAATGAGCAGCTGCCATGCTGGCTTACTTATACTTCTGAAGAGACGCATAAGATTATTAATGATAATTTGCACCGCGCTCCGATGTTTTCGGGTGCAATTGAAGGGACAGGACCTCGATATTGTCCTTCTATTGAAGATAAAATTGTGCGTTTCGCAGATAAACCGAAGCATCAGATCTTTTTGGAACCGGAAGGAAAGCATACATCGGAATATTATGTACAGGGATTATCCACTAGTATGCCGGAAGATGTTCAGCTTAGTATTTTGCGATCCATTCCTGGCTTAGAAAAGGTAGAGATGATGCGTACCGGCTATGCCATTGAATATGATGCGGTGGTTCCTACACAGCTTTGGCCTTCTTTGGAAACAAAGCCACTGCCAGGATTATTCACAGCGGGTCAAATTAATGGAACTTCCGGTTATGAAGAAGCCGCTGGACAGGGTGTCATGGCAGGCATCAATGCTGCACGCAAAGTTCAAGGAAAACCTCCGGTCATTGTGGATCGTTCACAGGGCTATATTGGCGTTCTTATTGATGATCTGGTGACTAAGGGAACAACGGAGCCATATCGACTATTGACTTCTAGAGCTGAATATCGTCTGCTGCTTCGTCATGACAATGCGGATCTTCGTTTAACACCGACTGGTTATGAGATCGGCCTTATTCCTGAGGCTAGACATCATAGATTTTTGCGTAAGAAAGAGCTAGTTGAGCAGGAGATTGAACGCTTGAAAACGGTCAAAGTAAAACCCGATGAAGAAGTACAAACCCTATTGGCTGCATTCAACTCGACTGCACTTCAAACTACAGTTGATGCACTTTCCATGCTTCGTCGTCCTGAAATTACTTACGCCTTCGTGGATGCTATTTCTCCATCGCCAGAAGAATTATCGGATGAAATGAAGGAGCAGGTGGAAATTCAAATTAAATATGCAGGATATATTGAGAAGCAGCTCATTCAAGTTGAACGTCTTGCAAAGATGGAGAAGAAGCGCATTCCGGATGATATTGATTACAACACAGTCCATAGCTTAGCGATGGAAGCCAAACAAAAGCTTTCGAATATTCGTCCGCTATCTATTGGTCAAGCTTCACGCATTGGCGGCGTAACGCCTGCTGACATCTCGATTCTACTTGTCTATCTAGAACATTATAATCGGGTTAAAGCTGCACGGGGGTAAAAAGATGAATCAAACGGAACAATGGTTTTCCGAACTGCTGAGTGAACATGGCATTACATTATCCGAAGAGCAGCTGCATCAGTTTGATACGTATTATCGTCTGCTTGTCGAGTGGAATGAAAAAATGAATTTAACTGGAATTACAGAGAGAGAAGCGGTGTATGAGAAACATTTTTACGACTCCATCTCTCTGGCCTTTGTTAAAGACATGACATCAATTAAACGTCTAGCGGATATTGGGTCTGGAGCTGGGTTTCCAAGTATTCCACTCAAAATATGTTTTCCTGACCTTCATATAACGATTGTTGATTCTCTAAATAAACGCATCCAATTTCTTCAACATTTGGTTACTGAGCTTAAGCTTGAGCATGTGGAATGTGTACATGGAAGAGCGGAGGATATAGGAAGACTTCTTGAACATAGGGATTCTTATGATCTTGTTACTGCTAGAGCTGTTGCGAGATTGGCAGCCCTTAATGAGCTTTGTTTACCTTTTGTTCGTAAGCATGGCGTATTCGCAGCAATGAAGGGCGCTGATCCTGCTGACGAGCTGAAGGAAGCAAAACGCAGCATGTTTGAACTTAAGGCGAAGCCTCTTTCTTCTCATCATTTGAAATTGCCTTTCGAGCAGTCTGATCGACATCTCATCTTAATTGAGAAGACGAGTGGGACACCTAGCAAATATCCTCGAAAAGCGGGATTGCCTTTAAAGCAGCCCCTTATATGATGCGAAGGTTATGCGGAGTTTATTGTTCCACGTGAAACAATTGATTTCATTCAGATTATCTTTAAGTCAAGCAGGAAATCAACTTAAAGCCGACGAATTAATAAAGACGACAATACTCGGCACTTTGAAATCGGGTGGTAGTTGACGCGATGAAAGAACAATTTTCACGATTATTTGGCCTTAATGATCAGAAGAGCAATCAAGATGAAGTCAAACAGCTTATCTTAAACGATGTGGATCCCAGTCCGTATCAACCCCGAACCGTCTTTGATGATGATCGGATTGATGAACTGAGTCAAACGATTAAGACGCATGGTGTTATTCAACCTATCGTTGTTCGAGTGCGTAATGGACGTTATGAGATTATAGCGGGGGAACGTCGTTTTAGAGCAGTGAAGAAATTAGGGTTGGAGACCATTCCAGCGATCATTCGTGAATTCAATGATTCTCAAGCGGCTTCCATTGCACTTATCGAAAACCTGCAGCGAGAAGGATTAACGGCGATTGAGGAAGCTTTTGCTTATCAAAAGCTAATTGATCTTCACCATTTAACCCAGGAGAGCTTGGCTCAACGTCTGGGGAAGAGTCAATCCACTATCGCGAATAAAATTCGTTTGTTAGGACTTGGGGAACGAGTGAAGAATGCGTTAATGGAACGCAAAGTTACAGAGCGTCACGCAAGAGCTTTGTTATCGCTTGATACGGAGGAATTACAAGACAAGGTTCTTGATGACGTTATTTCGAAAGAGCTGAATGTTAAGCAGACAGAAGCTCGCGTTGCTTTTTATAAAGAAGCAACAACTTTGAAGAAATCAAAACGTGTTTCCTTTACAAAGGATGTGCGGCTTGCCCTCAATACGATACGGCAATCTATTGATATGGTTTCTGGTTCAGGGCTGCAAATTAAGACCAAAGAGCAGGACCATGAGGATCACTACGAAATTATTATTAAAATTCCAAAGCGTTAAAACTATCTATAATGTAGTTCAGAGCCGTCCTGGTTAAGGACGGCATTGTCGTTTCTGCATTAAAAAGATAGGCAATATAAACTTTGCTAGGCTATTGTATTTGAATAACTACATGGAATGATTTTTAATGAACGTGGTAATAAGCAAGCTCCACTACCTTAGTACCTAAAGTAAATGGTCAATCATTCCCATGCTCACTTTGGTCCGTGGTTTATGCTAGGGTGACTGTTTTGAATTTATAAGCAACAACAAGTTATCTACGTAGAGGTGAATGGTTTGTCTAAAACGATTGCGATTACGAACCAGAAGGGCGGTGTCGGAAAGACGACAACGTCCGTTAATCTAGGAGCTTGCCTAGCATCACTCGGCAAAAAAGTTCTCTTAGTTGATATTGACCCTCAAGGGAATACCACGAGCGGTATTGGTATTAATAAAGCGGATGTTGAGTATTGCATTTATGATGTGCTTATTAATGATGTACATCCTAAGGATGCGACAGTTCCGACCAATATAGAAGGTCTTAATATTATTCCGGCTACTATTCAACTGGCTGGTGCAGAGATTGAATTAGTCCCGACTATTTCACGTGAGCTGCGGTTGAAGAAGGCTCTTTCTCTTGTGAAGAGTCAATATGATTATGTATTGATTGATTGTCCCCCGTCACTTGGTATTTTAACAATCAATTCACTTACTGCTTCTGATTCCGTCATTATTCCCATTCAATGTGAATATTACGCTCTTGAAGGATTGAGCCAACTACTGAACACGGTTCGACTGGTCCAAAAGCATTTGAACACCACCTTGCAAATTGAAGGTGTCCTTTTAACGATGTTTGATGCGCGTACCAATCTTGGCATTCAAGTTATAGAGGAAGTTAAGAAGTACTTTCAACAAAAGGTATATCAAACGATAATTCCACGCAACGTTCGACTAAGTGAAGCCCCTTCGCATGGTCAATCCATTATTACTTATGATCCTAGATCTAAAGGGGCCGAGGTTTATCTTGAACTCGCGAAGGAAGTGATTATGTATGAGCAAACGGCTAGGTAGAGGACTTGATGCGCTTATCCCATCACTCTCTGTTAATGATGACGATAAAGTTACTGAAATTCCATTAAATCAACTAAGACCGAACCCGTATCAGCCCAGAAAAACATTTGATGATGATGCGATCAAGGAATTAGCAGAATCCATAAAACAGCACGGAGTCATTCAACCAATCATTGTGCGGACGGTGTTGAAAGGTTATGAAATCATTGCGGGTGAGAGAAGATTCCGCGCTTCTCAATATTGCGGTAACGCAACGGTTCCTGCTGTAATTCGAAATTTCTCTGATCAACAGGTAATGGAGATTGCTTTAATTGAGAACCTTCAGCGTGAGGATTTGAACGCTATTGAGCTTTCTCTTGCGTATCAAGCGTTAATGGATAAGTTTGACTTGACCCAAGAAGAATTATCGATGAAGGTTGGCAAGTCGAGATCGCATATCGCAAATTTCCTTCGACTGCTAACTTTGCCGGAACAAATCAAAGATAATGTTTCACGTGGAACATTATCGATGGGTCATGCAAGAGCGCTTGTAGGCGTGAAGGATGATTCACGAAAGAAAGAATTGGCTGATCATGCAATAGCGAATGAATGGAGTGTTCGCGACTTAGAGGAAGCTATTCAAAAGCTGGACCAGCAGCTTCCGCTTAAGACGAAGCCAACTTCAAAGAAACGAGATCCCTATATTGAAGAGCTGGAAGAAACATTGAGAGATCAGTTTAAAACCACAGTGAAAATAAAACAGCAGAAGGATAAGGGACGGATCGAATTGTTGTATTACAACAAGCAAGATCTCGAACGGTTGTTGGAATTGCTGAAGTAAGCTGCTCTTATTCATAACTGTTTCATCTATAGCATACTTGAACGGTTATCTGGGTTATAGATGCCGATCGAGTATGCTATTATTAGCATATAGGAAGATAAAGGTTGCCATCCAAATGTGAAGAAACACATTGATTTGGAGATAATAATGCGAAATGAGGAAATAGGAAAAGAACCAGTAAAGCAGGTTTAGATGATTTCGTAGCTATGTGGATGTTGAGGGTGAGAGAAGAAAGACCGTAATAATAAGGGAGGTCTAGTATGATGTCGGTACAAACGGAATCGGTGATCTATCTAGATCATGCAGCTACTTCCTGGCCTAAGCCTCCTGAGGTTATTCAAGCTGTTGTGAAGGTGATGGAACAGGATGCGGCAAATCCGGGACGAGGCAGTCATCAAATGGCTGTTAGGGCAAGTCGTGTACTGTTTGAAGCTCGGAAGGGAATCGCAAAGCTGTTTCGGGTGAATAACCCGAATGATATCGCATTCGCGCTAAATACAACTATGGCACTTAATATGGCGATTAAAGGGATGGTTCAAGCCGGAGATCATATTATTGCAACAGCAGTTGAACATAATTCAGTTCGAAGGCCATTGGAGTATCTAAAGAGGGTGCTTTCAATTGAGGTTACCTATTTGGAATTAAATGCTGAAGGCGCATTGGATATTAAACAGGTGGAGCAAGCTATTAAATCGAATACGAAAATGGTAATTGTTAATCATAGTTCTAATTTGTTGGGGTCATTAATTGACGTAGCTGCCATTGGAGAAATCACACGAAGAAAAGGTGTAAAGCTATTAGTGGATGCTGCCCAAACCGCGGGCATGATTGATATCGATGTGGAGGGTATGGGGATTGATTTGTTGGCTTTTCCCGGCCACAAAGGGCTATTAGGGCCTCAGGGGACAGGTGGGTTATATATTCATCCAACTGTTGAGTTAACGCCGCTCCTGCATGGTGGTACGGGCAGTCAGTCGGAGTCGGTGGAGCAACCTACAGTCAGACCAGATCGATACGAAGCAGGCACACAAAATACACCAGGTATAGCTGGATTACATGCAGGCATACAGTTCGTCTTGCATGAGACGGTTCAAAAAATCCATACTAGAGAATGGATTTTGACACAACGGTTAATGGAAGGTCTGCAGACAATGAATGGTATAAACATTCTGGGTCCTGCATTAGGTCATCCTCGTACAGGCATCGTATCTTTTGTTATTGATGGAGCAGACCCATCCGAAACGGCATTTATTCTAGATCAGCATTATAAAATTGCTGTGCGGTCAGGTTTTCATTGTTCACCGCTAGCGCATGGAACCGCAGGGACATTGGAGACGGGTGCAGTGAGGGCGAGTGTAGGCTGCTTTTCAAAGGAGTCTGAAGTTGACGCCCTAATCGATGCCGTGAAAGAAATCAAACAACATTACAGCTAATGGGATTGACAGGGGAGCGTAATCATAATGGATCAAATCATACAACGTCCTGCAGATTGGGTAACAGTAGGACTAACAGCAGCAGTGATTATTCTTTCAATTAGAAGTCTGGCATTGGGCAGAAAACTCAAACGGTTAAAGAAAAGCTATGGAGAATTTATGAACGGGACAGGTGTTGAAGGTCTAGAGCCCATTATTATTGATATTAAGGAACGCATAAATGGGCAAGAGGAAAGCTATAGTAAACTCAAACACAGTGTAGAAAAGCAAAACGAAATTTTGAAACAGAGAAAAGGCAATGTCGGTCTACTGCGTTACAATGCATTTGGCGATCGTGGAAGTAATCTAAGCTTCTCCATTGCTATTGTTGATGACCAAGAGGATGGACTGGTACTAAGTGGTTTACATAGCCGTGAGGAAACGTTTGTTTATGCGAAACCCGTAAAACAAGGACAATCAGAGTATTCCCTTACACCAGAGGAGAAGCAGGCTATTATTCAGGCTGTGCAATCGAAATAGAAGAACGAACACTTCGGGCAACTGCAGAGAACAAGCTTTGTGCAATGATGTCGGACATGCGCATAACAAGATGCAGGCGAGTATTCTGTAAGACAAAGTATTCCATGAAACCCCCGACGTTTACGATCCCTGTGATATGAATATCACCAACAGGGGGAAGGTCTTTGTTGACCCCGGCACCAGGACGAACGGGTCCTGTTCCAACTTGGATACAGCCTACGCTGGCGGCCTGACCGAGGCAAGCATCGATACCAATAACAAAGGGCTTGCGGACATATTTATTAATATGAATTAACGTATCATCTAAATTCATGGCGTGAACAGGATCTTCTAATGTACCATAGAGATCAAAGAAAGGGCTTCGATATTTACTTAGAGAAGTTCCTACAAGTGGACCAAGGGAATCGCCCGTAGAACGGTCTGTTCCTACACATACAACGACAATTCTTCGATCCTTTGGTAAATTGTCAATCAAGTAAGCAATGCGATTAACAAGGACACCGGTAACGTTAGGCTCTGTATAAGGCACTTTAAGGGATGATTCTTTCACGCTAGATAGTTTCATAGATTTCCCTCCCACAATCTCATCGACCTCTAGGTCATAGAAACGGTTAACATTTACTAGTGAAGAACAGAAGAGGGAATTCAACTTTCCTAAATGGCTAGCCACTTCTTCTTGGTTACTAGTATATGGATAGGACAACCATTTTATACGTAGTTGGATGAGTAAAACACGATTAAAATGCAGAAGGAGGAGAGCTGATGCTACTTGCATTCGATTCAACGCAGCAAGCTTTGAGGGCAGAGATGCTATTAGAATACGCTGACATTGATATAGACATATGCCCAACGCCGAAAGGGATAACAGCTGGCTGTGCACTCTCTATTCATTTTCCGGAAGAAGATTTACTAGTCGTTACAACCGTTATCACTAATGAGCATGTGGAGATTCGTGGGGTCTATCGTCAGGTTGGTGACCAGTTTGAACAGATATCCATCTAAAAAGAGGTAGGGAAGAGAGGAGAGGGAGCTGTGGAACCGAAAAAGTTTGAACTCGGCGATATTGTGCAAATGAAAAAGCAGCATCCATGTGGAACTAATGAGATGGAGATCATACGCATGGGAATGGATATTCGAATTAAGTGTGTAGGTTGTAAACACAGTGTGCTCATTCCAAGGGCCAAATTCGAGAAAAACATGAAAAAGGTGCTGCGATCAAAGGAGACAAATGAGGGAGAAGAGGGGTAAGGAGACAGGTAATCGATTGCAGTTGAATTTTAGTGTTAAGACTTGCAATCAGACAAGCATCATGATAAGATAATTTCTGCTGACACAAATGGAGAGGTACCCAAGAGGCCCAAGGGGGCTGACTCGAAATCAGTTAGGCGTGTCAAAGCGTGCGTGGGTTCGAATCCCACTCTCTCCGCCATACTTAATAAGCTGAACGGTTCATTATGAGCCGTTTTTTTATTGTCTTTTTTCAATTTCAGACATAGAAAAAAGGGCTCTTGCGAGCCCTTTCTCGACGGTGGTTAATCGAAACGTAATTAGTCATCACTACTAGCCTTTTTGAAGAAACCTCGGTTTACTGGTATGACCCAGTGCGTGTGTTACAGACAGTAGTCTTTGGCACATCCCTCCGCCTCTATGCTGAGTGGACAAAATCACTTTGCGGCTCTTGCTCCAAAAGGTTCAACGGAACCACACCTCTCTTTACACCGTCACAACTATGATGCTCAGGAAGCGACAATCTTATACATCATGCTATACAAATTTTAATTATGCAGTCGTTTCCACTTGCGGTCTTTGTTCGAGGTTTCTGGGAAAGGTTCGCCTTTATGAAGCTCAACTTTCTTGGGGTTATTGATTCCCATGTGAAAAGAGGCTTCACCAATTTCAATATACTTGCCGTCGTTCGGCGCGCGGTCACCTGGTCGGTATTCTGTCCATTCACCCATTGAGGCTGCATCTCCTTTGTAACTTAGTGTGCGGACATAATTAGTCCAGTAGTTAGTGTGCGACTTTAATGGACAGAACATGAACGGAAGAATGCGGCATTGAGACTAATATATATGAGGTACTTGCGGAAAGGCCCTAGTATTTGATATAGTATTCAGGTATGCGAGAAACTAATCTCGCTCCTTGCTCCCTTTATTGGGGGCCGCTAGTCCAAGAGGAGGTGAAACAAATGCGCAAATATGAAATAATGTACATTATTCGTCCGGACGTGGAACAAGAATCAGTTCAAGCACTAACTGACAAGTTCCAAGGCATCATCGGAAACGGCGGAGAAGTCACAAAGCATGATGTGATGGGTAAACGCCGCCTTGCGTATGAGATCAACAAGATTCGTGACGGTATTTACGTGCTCGTTCATTTTAATGCAACTCCAGAAGTTGTAGCTGAACTTGACCGCGTCATGAAGATTACGGATGAGATTATCCGTTTCTTGATCGTCAAAGACGTAGCTTAGTCTTAAACAAGCGCAAGGATTGTCTGATTGGAGGCGAAAAACGATGTTGAACCGCGTTATTCTCATAGGTAGATTAACGAAGGACCCTGAAATGCGTTATACACCTGCAGGCGTTGCGGTAACGCAATTTACGCTCGCAGTGGATCGTCCGTTTACTAGCGGTGGTCAAGGTGAAAGGGAAGCAGATTTCATCCCGATCGTTACTTGGCGGCAGCTTGCAGAAACATGTGCTAACTATTTACGCAAGGGCCGTTTAACAGCAGTTGAAGGCCGTATCCAGGTTCGGAATTATGAGAACAACGAAGGCAAGCGCGTCTACGTGACGGAAGTCATTGCTGATAACGTTCGTTTCTTGGAATCCGGTAATCGTGATGGCGGTGGCTCACGTGAAGAGGGAAGCGGCAGTTCAGGCGGCGGAGGCAATAGTGGTCAAGGTGGAAACCAAGGCGGCTATGGTGGAGGTTCACAAGGTGGAGGCAACCGTTCCGGAGGCACACCAAAGAACGACAATCGTGATCCGTTCTCAGATGACGGACGCCCGATCGACATATCGGAAGATGATTTGCCATTCTAATCGAAAGGACGGATGAACATGAGCTTTAAACAAAGAGATACTGGCGGCGACGAGCGTCCAGAACGCAAATTCGGCGGTCGTAAAGGCCGTAACAAACGTCGTAAAGTATGTTTCTTCACTGCTAACAAAATTACACACATTGACTATAAAGATACGGATCTGCTTCGTAAATTTATCAGCGAACGCGGTAAAATTTTGCCACGTCGTGTAACAGGAACTAGCGCGAAGTACCAACGTCTACTGACAATCTCCATCAAGCGTTCACGTCAAGTAGCGCTTTTGCCTTACACAACGGAATAGATCTTATCAATCAAAGGCAGCCTAACGGCTGTCTTTTTTTATTTCAGAGATGTTTTTCTATAACTCAAAGAGGTATCACATGACGACACGAACAAAAACCGTCTTCTCTCGGAAGGCGGTTTTTGCTTGTGAAAAATAAATGGATATGTAGGTTAGAAGCGGTTTGCTTGCTCCTGGGCATAGTCGCCGATTATCGGTAACTTGAACCATTTTCCCTGTAAAGCAAGCAGCATGAGCACAATCCACAGTACAAATGCCACCGGTGCTAAAAAAATACCAAGAATCCAACCGATAAAAGGGATAAAGCCGAGCACAATATTAAGAACAATAAATACAACGCTTATGATAATGGACTGCATCGCATGAAACTTAACGAATCGGCTTTTCTTCTCCAGTACAAGAAATAAGATGCCAGTAATAAACATCCCAAAGTAACAAAGTAAGCCTAAAATCTTAGGATCAATACCGGTTGATGATGGTTCTGGTGAAAGAGAGGGTGATTGCATGTTTAAATTCATTCCTTTCCAAATGGATTAACTATTATGTATTCTGATTATATCAGATGTATGCAATTTCAGGGAAATAATGCTAAGTAAGCTTTATCCATAACTGTTATTAAGCAATCGTTAATGATTTGTAACCTTCATATAACGACAATCGTTTACAATAGTGTAGAATTTGTTTAAATAGAAATAAGAGAATGGGAGAGGGCTTTTTTAATATGGATAAATCAGCAAGATCTTTATCATCAAAAAGAAGTAAATGGTTCCTATCTATATTGGCAATTGTAATCATAGCTGGAATTGTAGGCTACTATAACCGTTCTGCTTTAGCGATGTGGGGTTTTGATGTGTTCTTGTCTGATAATGTAGAGAAGAAGCTCGAGAAGTCCTATAAACCGCTTGAAGGTCGTGTGACAACGCCTGTAGCTTACAAGAAAGAAAGTCCATTTTCCCTGCTTCTGCTTGGCGTTGATCAGCGGGATAAGGAAATTGGACGCTCAGATACGATGATTTATACCGTTGTCAGGCCTATTGATGACGCTATTCTAATGGTATCTATTCCACGTGATACGTACACGGAAATTATAGGTAAACAAACAAAATCAGGGAAGCAATGGAGTGACAAGATTACACACGCGTATGCATTTGGCGGAGCCAAGATGTCATTGGACACGGTCGAGAATTTATTTGGCTCCCATGTAGACCATTATGCTACAATTAACTTCCAAGGTTTCCGTGACGTCATTGACGCTATGGGAGGCATTTCATTGCCGATTACCGAGGATTTAGTTAATCGTGGTGCAGATCATGAGAAATTCACCGTTAAGGCTGGCCAAGACTCATACAATGGTAAGGATGCACTTAACTACGTGCGCTATCGGGAGGATGCAGGCGGCGATACAAGCCGGGCTGGTCGTCATCAAGTGTTTTTGAATGCTATCATGAGTGAGGCTTCCAAAGTCGGGCAATGGACTAAAATTCCAACTCTCATGGATACGATGGGTAACAATTTCAGTACGGATTTAACACCGGAGCATATGATTGATTTGGCAAAAAGCATGCTGCAAGCGAACAACAGAACGATCTATAGCCATACTCTTAAAGGAGATGGACATCGTTTAGTTGATGGTGGGGCTTGGTACTTTTTTGCCGATGAAGAGGATTTGACAGCTACCCAAGCTTTAATTAAGGCTTGGCTTGATCCGGCCAAGACAAAGTCCGAGTTACCGTTGCCCGTAGAATACCAAGTGAAGGACAAGAAGCCGGTAGAATCGCTCTCAGCGAAGCCGGAAGCAGCCGGGAGTAAGTAATTACGGTCTGTGGCCGAGGCCCGTTACTAAGTGGCTCCTTAAGTCTGCACAGGACTTTAGAAGAACGAAAGTGGGCGAAATCATTGAATATTGCTTTTTTCCTATTACCTAAGCAAGAGGTTGTTTGGTTGACACTTGATGCAACGCTGCGTCAAACATTGGAGCGGATGGAGCATCATCGTTATACAGCAGTACCGATTCTGGATAAGAATGGCGCTTACGCGGGTACGCTTACTGAAGGTGATTTATTGTGGTTTATGAAGAATAACCCTAGTGTATCCTTTGAACAGGCTAATAAAGTGAAGCTAGCCGACGTCCAAATGCGTCTGAACAATCAAGCTGTAAGCATTGATGCGAATATGGTCGATCTGGTCTCATTGGCTAAAGTGCAGAACTTTGTACCAGTTGTGGATGATATGAATCGGTTCATTGGTATTGTAAGACGGAGCGATATTATTGATTATTGTGCGAAGCTGATAGTGAATGGAAATACTCTTGGGGATAAAGAAATGGCCGCTGGTTAATCAACCATGCGATTGCGCTCTTGTCCGAAGCATAGTAGGATAGAAGGTAACAGTTGGAAAAGAATCTTGGGATTCATAACGGCGTCGTCCTCCTGGGGGATGACGCTTTTTTAAAATGTAAGAAAGTATAAGTTTTTTCCATACTTTGCTTATATTTCAGAGGGAAGAAACTTGCTTCGCCGCCAAGGACGGCGTTAGCTGTTTCTTCTTGATAAGCAGGAGGCAGATGAATGAATAGAAGTCGAGGTAGGAAGCAAAGCGGAAGGCGTCCGCTTCGTGCATTTATGGCAATCGCTATTGTTGCAGTAATTATTTTAGGTGGTTATCTAGCCTATTCCCTTTTCCAATCAGATGAGAATGCACCTGGCAAACAGCCGGGTCAATCAGCCGATGGGGGAAGCAATAACGGTAAGAATGGGACAGGCGAAAACGGGCAGGATGGCAATGGAGAATCAAGCGGCGATAAGGATGGAAATAAAGACGGCACGCAAGTGAATCCAACCGAAGCATTGGAAGCAGATGTTACGGAAGCAGACGTCTCTAAGATGTATGACACGGTCATTGCTGGAGGAAGAGTCATTAATCCGGAGACGAAGCTGGATCAAGAGGGATTGAACGTCGGCATCATCGATGGCAAAATCGGGGTTATTACGGCGAAGTCCTTGCAAGGAAAACGGGTTATTGATGCAAAGGGACTTATTGTATCACCCGGCTTCATCGATAATTTATCCTATGATCCTAACCCACTTGGAGTTTGGCAGAAGATTGGTGATGGGGTAACGGCGAATATCGCGATGCATGGCGGTACATCCACACCGAGCAAATGGTACAGCTATTATGAGCGGAACCATACTCCCGTTAATTTTGGAGCCTCTTACTTCTACACACAGGCTCGCAATCAATTTAAGCTAAGCCGATATGCTGCAGCGAATTCAAGCCAGATTGCGGAGCTTAGGACGCAAGCAGAGAAAGCGCTCAACGATGGCGCTTTAGGCATTTCCTTTAGTCTTGAGTATGTTCCAGGAATCGAGGCTGCCGAGATCGTTCCTCTTATGGAGCTAGCTGAGGAATATAATGTTCCGGTGTATTTTCACGGTCGATATTCCGATGCAGAAGAGCCAGGAACTGAGCTTGAAGGAACGCAAGAGCTTGTTGATTACGCAGAGAAAACAGGCGCTGCGGTACATATTGATCATATCAACAGTACAGGCGGAACCTTCTCTATGAAGGAAGCGCTGGCTATTATTGACAAGGCAAGAGCAAAAGGATTTGATATTACAGCTTGTACGTACCCCTACGATTATTGGGGAACCTATTTGAACTCTGCACGCTTTGATACGGGTTGGCAGGATCGTTTCCGCATTACCTATAAGGATTTGCAGATCGCAGGAACAACAGAACGTTTAACGCAGCAAACGTTCTCGATGTATCAGAAGCAAGGTAAGCTTGCTGTTGCTTATGCGATTCCGCCGCAAGCGGTTATAGACGCATTCAAAGAACCTTATGTGATGATTGGAAGCGATGCTATATTAGAGCCGGGCTTTAATAATCATCCGCGTGCTTCAGGAACATTTGCACGTACAATTGGGTTGTATGTTCGTGAACAGAAGGTCATGTCTCTGATGGACGGTATTGCGAAGCTCAGCTTACTTCCTGCACAGCGGTTAGAGAAGCAAGCCCCTGCATTGAAGAAAAAGGGACGTCTGGCCAAAGGCATGGATGCTGATATCGTGATTTTCGACTACAACACAATAAGCGATCGTTCCACGGTCGAGCATCCGGATCTTATGTCTGCTGGTATTAATTATGTCATGCTTGCAGGTCAGGTTGCATTGGATAATGGTAAGCTGAACAAAAAGGTGCATGTTGGGGAACCGATCCGCAGTCACTTCGACCGTGTGAATGAGATGGCGGGCACGCTGCAATGGGAGGATAAAAGTTATCCACTTGTGAGTTATAATAGCGCAGCCTATGTTGATCTTGCAGCACTGTCTGAGCATAACTACGGTGTAACCTGGGACAAGCTAACGCACACCTACAATTTATCGGAAAAAAGTAAATCATCCGATCCAGCTGTTGTTCCACCAACTCAGTCGCCGAGCAAAGGCGAGCTAATGCTGGATCGAGGGTATACAGCAAAGTCAGGAAAGCTATCCACTGCTGTGGTATCTATTGGCAAACGAGCCTTTGTTCCCATTTCTTATCTTCAAGGGATTGGATTACAAGCAGAGAATGACGGCGATGTGTGGACGATTCAATAGAATGCGCTATTCTTACTAGCTTCATCTACATGGAGGCAGTGAGCGAAACACCGGACAACTCCGAACTATGTTGTCCGGTGTTTTATGTTATAATGGGGAGTAAAGCTTAGATAAAGAATGAGTAACTTAGCAAGAGGTGAACGGTTTGAAGACCGGAGTGAAGTCTGTTTTGTGGAGTGCCGTTGCGCTCCTATTGTTACTGTCAATTGC
The DNA here is from genome assembly GCF_003945345.1 of Paenibacillus baekrokdamisoli. Lineage (GTDB taxonomy): Bacteria > Bacillota > Bacilli > Paenibacillales > Paenibacillaceae > Paenibacillus_Z > Paenibacillus_Z baekrokdamisoli. Next base: position 5,353,208 of record NZ_AP019308.1, read on the forward strand.
AGTCCCCTTGCTGAATGTGTTTACCGCTGTGGTTATGATGGTACCTACGGCAATTTTGTACACAATGCTTTCTAAACGAGCCTTCACCTTGCATATGCTTGTCGTATATGTGATTGCCGTTATCGTACTTGGGCCCCCAGCTATAATAGTTGGGTTGTTCTTCCTCGTACCATCAATCGTCATGGGGCATCTGTACCAGAAGCAAACGGCTGCTCGCAAAGTATTAACCGCGACGGTATTGACGCTACTTGCGCAAATGCTGCTAGAACTTGTTTTGTTTGATGTGCTGTTTAATATGTCACTGCTGACCGAACTCAGAAAGCTAATTCAACAAACCGTAGACAATCTGAATTCGCAAGGCTTGTTGATGAACAGCCTATCAGCTGAACTTACGGAAAGCTATATCCAGGTATTGATTCATTCGATACCGATGGCATTCATTACGGTTTCCTTCCTGTTAGCCGTTATTACACATGCTATCGTGAGACCGATTCTTCGATCGATGAAACTATCGGTTCCTGGCCTGCAGCCAGCTAAGGATTGGATGCTGCCGCGTATTTTCGTCTTTTATTATTTAATCGTACTTCTAGTTGATTTGGCCACGCCAGGCAACAATAATTCATTTTTTACGGTAATGCTGCTGAATTTGGTTCCACTCATGCGACTTGCCTTTTCGATTCAGGCGATGGGGTTCTTCTTCTATATTGCAGATCAGCGCAAATGGAACAAAGCAGTGCCATTGCTCTTATGCGCAGTAGTGGTGATTTTCCCGCCGCTTAGCTTGATCGGTGTTATGGATGCAGGCTTTCCGATTCGAAAAGCGTTTAAGAAACCTTGATCACAGGGGCGAATAAGTAGATGCCAAAGTTTCTCGTAAAACGATGGCACGGAATGCACCATTTGTGGGCGTTCGTGCTGATGATATTACTGACCGTAACGTTAGCTTCGTATGAATGGTTGTTTGGCTTGCTCGGGCTTCTTCTGTCCGGTGCAGTTGGCCTTTACTCCGTCATGGCGGAGCGAGCCTTCCGGCGTGATCTAAAGGCTTATTTAGGAACGATATCTTACCGAGTAAAAAGAGCCGGCAATGAAGTGATTAGCGAATTGCCGTTCGGCATTATTTTGTATAATGAGGATAAGACGGTGGAGTGGCATAATGCTTTTGTCACCGACATGCTGGAGCGGGAATCCGTAGTAGGTGAATCGCTAAACGACTTGTTTCCAATGCTGTCTCAGGCAAAGGAGCGGGAAGGCACTGTTGAGGCTGTTGTAGGCAACGCCGTATTTGAGCTGATGTTCCGATTCGATGAGCGCCTGCTGTACGTTCGCAACATCACGCAGCGCTGGCAGCTTGCCAAGCGATATGAGGAAGAGAAGCTTGCTCTTGGTATGGTCTTGATGGACAATCTGGAGGAAGTTACACAAGGGATGGATGATCAGCAGCGGGCGACGCTGCTGTCGAAGGCAACGGCAGAGATTACCGAGTGGGCCAGCAAGTTCCATGTCTACTTGAAACGGTTGACCTCGGATCGTTATCTTGTGATTACGGATCAGAAGACGCTGAAGCAGTTAGAACTCTCACGCTTCGTTATTCTTGACGAGGTACGGGAGATGACAGGGGAGAATAAGATTCCCATGACGCTCAGCATCGGCTTTGCTGCAGGGGCAGATAGCATTGTAGATCTTGGTCATTGGGTGCAGACAAGTCTTGATTTTGCTCTGGGTAGAGGGGGAGATCAAGCTGCCGTTAAAGTGGGACAGCGACAATCGTTCTATGGCGGCAAGTCCAACGCGGTGGAGAAACGGACGCGCGTTAGAGCTCGGGTCGTGGCTCATGCACTGCGTGATCTTATTAAAGAGAGCGACAATGTCGTGATTATGGGGCATAAGATGCCCGATATGGATTCGGTCGGTGCTGCTATTGGGGTACTGAAGGCTGCGATGATGTTTAATAAAGAAGCTTTTATCGTGCTGGAGGGTGTCAATCCAGCCATTCAGAAGATGATGGAAATGCTCAAGGAAGATGAACGGTTCACGAAACGGTTCGTGACACCAGAGCAAGCGCTCGGTCTTGTTGGATCTGGCACGCTTGCTGTTGTCGTCGATACGCATAAAGCGTCGATGGTGAAGGAGCCGAAGCTGCTCACGCTAACGGAAAAAATTGTTGTCGTCGACCATCATCGCCGTGGAGAAGAGTTCATTAACAATGCGATTCTGGTCTATATGGAGCCTTATGCTTCATCGACCTGTGAGCTTGTAACCGAGCTGCTGCAATATATTCATGACCGCGTTATGCTGGATGTACGAGAATCTACTGCGCTGCTAGCGGGTATTACGGTCGATACGAAGAGCTTCTCGCTTCGAACGGGTTCGCGAACGTTCGAGGCGGCATCCTTCCTTCGGCGCAATGGCGCTGATTCGATGTTGATTCAACGGATGCTTAAGGAAGATTTGGCCGAATACATTAAGAAAGCCGATATTATCAAGCACGCAGAAATCGTCTATGAGCATATTGCTATTGCAGTGACGGAGCAAGGGAGGCAGTTCTCGCAGCTGCTTATTGCACAGTCGGCGGATACACTGCTCAATATGACCGATGTGCTCGCATCATTCGTTATTGGTGAGCGACAGGATGGTTTGATTGGGATCAGTGCACGTTCGCTAGGACATATGAATGTCCAGATTGTAATGGAACGGATGGGCGGCGGCGGACATTTAACGAATGCGGCCGCTCAGCAAGAAGGTACAGTATTAGAAGTTGCCCAGCGCTTGAAGCAGGTGCTGCAGGAAATTGATAAGGAAGAGGGGTTATTTGAATGAAAGTGATCTTTTTGCAGGATGTTAAAGGACAGGGTAAAAAAGGCGAAGTGAAGGAAGTATCGGAGGGGTACGTTCGGAATTTCTTATTCCCTAAAGGGCTTGCGAAGCTGGCCTCTGACGGTAACCTCAAGACGTTGGAAGTGCAAAGCGCCTCCGAGCAAAAACGTAAGGAAAAAGAGAAAGAGGATGCCAATGCACTTGCAGCGCGCCTCGAGGCCATGATTATTGTCGTGAAGACCAAAGCCGGTGAGGGCGGTAAATTGTTCGGTGCGATTACAAGTAAACAGATCGCAGAAGCACTAGAAGCGCAAGGCTTTAAAGTGGATAAACGGAAGCTGGAACTGGAAGAACCTATCCGTACGCTTGGCGTTACTGAAGTTCTCCTTAAGCTGCACCCTGAAGTGAAAGCGAAGCTAAAGGTTCAAGCGACAGAGGAATAAACTAAAGGCATAAAAGGAGCCATACGAAACAAATGAGCAATGAGCTGATGTTTGACCGTGTGCCCCCGCAAAATGTAGAAGCTGAACAAGCTGTGCTTGGTGCGATTTTGCTGCAGTCAGAAGCATTGATTACGTCAATGGAACGGCTGCGCAACGAGGATTTCTATAACTCAGCGCATCAGCTCATCTTCGAAGCGATGGTGGAGCTTGGTGAAGCGAGCCAGCCAATTGACTTGGTGACGTTGACGGCTTATCTGCAAGACCGACATCAGCTGGAAGAGATCGGCGGCGTAAGCTATCTAGCAAGGCTCGCCAATTCTGTTCCTACGGCTGCAAATGTTGATTATTACGCTCAAATTGTAGAAGAGAAGTCTATGCTGCGCCGGCTGATCCGGACAGCTACTAATATCGTCTCCAATGGTTATGCGGGTGAGAATGAAGTTGGGATATTGCTAAGCGAAGCTGAGCAGCGCATTATGGAGCTGTCTAATCGTCGTTCGAGCACTGGCTTCGTGTCGATCCGTGATGTATTAATGGAGGTATTCGAGAAAGTCGAGCTTCTCTATTCCAATAAGGGTGGCTCGACGGGCATTCCATCAGGATTTATCGATCTCGATAAGATGACGGCAGGCTTTCAGCGCAATGATCTTATTATTGTAGCTGCTCGTCCTTCTGTAGGTAAGACAGCTTTTGCACTGAATATTGCCCAAAACGTAGGCGTTAGAGCACGTGAGACGGTTGCAATCTTCAGTCTTGAGATGTCAGCGCCCCAGCTTGTCCAGCGGATGATCTGTGCGGAATCCAACGTAGATGCGGGACGACTGCGGACGGGTTTCTTAGAAGGCGATGATTGGGAAAAGCTAACGATGGCGATCGGTTCCTTGTCTGAAGCGCAAATCTTCATTGATGATACGCCAGGCATAACTGTTACGGACATTCGTGCCAAATGTCGGCGGCTGAAGAAGGAACGCGGTCTGGGTATGATTCTGATCGATTATTTGCAGCTCATTCAGGGACGAGGCAAAGCCGGCGAGAATCGTCAGCAGGAAGTCTCTGAGATTTCACGTACCTTGAAGCAAATTGCCCGTGAGCTGGAAGTACCCGTTATCGCACTATCACAGCTAAGCCGGGGTGTTGAGCAGCGGCAGGATAAACGTCCAATGATGTCCGATCTTCGGGAATCCGGATCGATCGAGCAAGATGCGGATATCGTAGCATTTCTCTATCGGGATGATTATTATGACAAGGAATCCGAGAAGAAGAATATCATTGAAATTATTATCGCCAAACAGCGGAATGGTCCTGTTGGAACGGTCGAATTAGCCTTTTTGAAGCAGTTCAATAAGTTCGTTAGCTTAGACCGGCAGCACCAGGATCCAAGCCAAGCTTCCTAGAAAGAAGAATATTAGGTCTGTCATCGTTCTAATTCCGAACAATTGTATGGGCAACCGTGCAATTGTTCGTTTTTCGTTGACTTTAAAAGAGTGGACTGCTAAACTAATAATGCTGCCTGAGATTGGCAGTCATTTTGCTTGTGTGCAAAACTTGTAATGGGGGTATATCCATGTCAACGGTAGTTGTAGTTGGAACGCAATGGGGAGACGAAGGCAAAGGAAAAATTACCGATTTTCTAGCGGATGGTGCAGATGTAGTAGCCCGTTACCAAGGTGGTAACAATGCTGGACATACCATTCTTATCGGCAACAAAAAGTACAAATTGACCATGATTCCTTCTGGAATATTCAATGAAAATAAAGTATGCGTCATCGGGAACGGAATGGTTATTAATCCATCTGCTTTGATCGACGAAATTAATTATATACATGAACATGGGTTCTCATCCGACAACTTAAAAATTAGCGACCGTGCGCATATCATTATGCCATATCATCTGGTACTTGATGGTCTTGAAGAAGAGCGCAAAGGCGACAACAAAATAGGTACAACTCGTAAGGGGATTGGTCCTTGCTACATGGATAAAGCCGCTCGTAACGGTATCCGTGTTGCGGATTTGCTCGATGCGGAGGAGTTCGAAGGTAAGCTTCGCCGTCTTGTTGTTGAGAAGAACCAAGTCATTCAACAGGTATACGGCGGCGAGCCAATTGATTGCGATACGGTACTTACTGAATACCTAGGGTATGCAGAGAAGCTTCGCAAGTATGTAACGGACACATCTGTTGTGTTGAATGATGCGATTGATGGTGGGCAGAAGATTCTATTCGAAGGCGCTCAAGGCGTTATGCTTGATATTGACCAAGGTACGTACCCGTACGTAACATCGTCGAACCCAACAGCGGGCGGCGTATGTATCGGCTCTGGTGTTGGCCCGTCCAAGATTCAACAAGTAATCGGTGTAGCAAAAGCATACACGACACGTGTTGGTGACGGTCCATTCCCAACTGAGCTTAACAATGAAACGGGTGACTGGATTCGTGAACGTGGTCATGAGTATGGAACGGTTACAGGCCGTCCACGTCGTGTGGGCTGGTTCGACACCGTGGTTGTCCGTCATGCGCGCCGCGTAAGCGGAATTACTGGCTTGTCGTTGAATTCGCTAGACGTGCTGTCAGGTCTTGAAACGGTTAAGATTTGCACAGGTTATAAGCTGCGCGGCGAAGTAATTGAGCATTATCCAGCAAGCCTGAAGCTTATCTCTGAGTGTGAAGCTGTTTATGAAGAGATGCCAGGCTGGAGCGAGGATATTACAGATGTAAAAACATTGGAGGAGCTACCAGTCAATACACGTCGTTACGTTGAACGTGTATCGGAGCTTACTGGTATCCCGATCGCAATCTTCTCGGTTGGTCGTAACCGGGAGCAAACGAATCAGGTTCTACCAATCTACATCTAGTTCTAATGCATAGATTTGGGTAAGGAATGAGTAGAGGGCAGCTGTTTATCGCTGCCCTCTTTTTGTGCTTTTTGTATTGATTTCACAAACAATGAATGCTTCCCCCACTGACTGCCCATAATAAGAAGTATGGGCTAAAAGTAGTTACGATAAATGGCAATCTACTCATGAGTTAAAAGAGAAGATAGGTCAGTGGAGGATGATAGTGATGTGGAAAATGACAGGGTGGCTGGTGAAGACGGTTGCGGCAGGATTGATTATTAGTTTTTTGTCGATTTGGACGACAGGCTATATTGTGAATAGTTATGTAGAGACACTGCTGGGGCAGTTTAATATACCGCTGGATAAGAAGCCGTTTGCATTGGATGGTGTGTGGGGCAGCATGTGGGGAGCTAATCCTACATTAAAGTCGGATAGTGCCTCGGCAACAGATGGGAAAGCATCGACGGATAAGAAAGATGCTCAGAAGAGTGGAGACGGGGCAAGTAGCGGAACGGAATCACCTCTTGCTATAGATGCATTTAGTTCTAATCCATCAGGATCACTGAGTGATATTGGTGGCGGTTCGGGACCAAAGGGGAATAGCGGCTCTTCTGCGGGTTCAAGCGGAACAGGCAGCTCTAGCGACAATGGAAGTGCAAAGAGCGATGGGACGGAAGGCTCACATTCGACAAGCGACAGCGGAGCGGGAGAAGCGTTGAAGGATGGCGTGGCTATGACGACAGATCAGCTTAATGAAGCGAAAAGCCGATTAAGTGATGCGGATAAAGATCAGCTCTTCAACGTCATGAAGAAACTCCCGCAAACCGCATGGCAGCAAATATCAAGCTTGATGGAGGGTGGACTGACTGCGGATGAGATGACGCAGGTCCAGCAGCTCATTGCACAGCATTTGGACCGTGATGAGTATGATAGTATGATGAAGATTCTGAAGAAATATTAATCTTTTGTAGAAGGGCGATTTGTTGATCCTGAAAGTAGCGTATGTTACAGTATTATTCGAGCCAATATTTGTGATTTTGTAGGTCGAATAACATCAAACCGTTGTAACAGAACGCGAAAAGGAGACAATCATGCCCTTTTTTACGGACAAGGGTCGGATTAGGAAGGTTTGGCATTCCATACGGAACACCTTTCAAAGAGACCGATCGCAACAAGCTGCATCCAGAACTGAACACAAGAAGAACGACAATGTGACACCACGTTGGGTACATAAGAAGCCGATCACATTAGCAATTGGTGCAATTGCTGCGCTAGTCATCGTCGGATTCAGCGGCAATCAATACGTGAAGGCACATGCCGTCGATTTTGTTCAAGTATATATGAACGGTAATCTTGTCGGTGAAGTGGCCTCCCAAGACCAGGTTAACCAGCTTATTAGTCGCAAACAATCCGAATTGAAGAAGAACAATCCCAATATCACGATGGTACTCGAAACGGGAACGCTCAAATTCGAGCATAAGAGCGCTTACAAAGCGAAGCCTGCCAGCTCAGAGACGCTGCAGAAGCTTGAAGGTTTGTTTAGTGCTCATGCCAAAGGTGTTGAGCTGGTTGTAAATGGCAAGGCTATTGGCATCGTTAAGGACCAAGCGACCGCAGATGCGATTCTTAAGCGGGTCAAGGGTAAATATGCGCCTCAAACCGTGGCCAAGAAGCAAGCAATAGAGGTTACAGCACTTGCCTTCTCAAGCAGATCAGTCGCAGCAAACTCGAATCCGACGAGGTCAGCACTTAAGTCAGTTAACTTCCTTGAGAAGGTAACGACTGACGTCAAAGATGTACAACCCACCGATATTTTGAATGCTGATCAGGTATATTTAATGTTAGTCAAAGGTACGGTCAAGGCGACGAAGTATACGGTGCAGGAAGGCGACTGTGTAGGCTGCATCGCTCATAAATTCAACATTTCCAAACAAGTGATCTACGATAGAAACCCATGGATTCAGGATGATATGATTAAAGTGGGTGATGAGCTTGATCTGACCGTACTTAAGCCGCAGGTCACCGTACAAACGATTGAGAACGTGACAGAAACCGTCTCGATCGAGCCGATTACGGTCATTCAGAAGAACAGCAATATGCGTGCTGGTGAGCAAAAGCTTATACGGCAAGGTCAAAGTGGTAAGAAGAAGGTTGTATATAGACAGGTCAAGCAGAACGGCTATCTGATGAGCGAAGAACTGATTGGCGAGCAAGTGCTGGAGAGCACCGTCCCTGCTATAATTATGAAGGGAACAAAGGTGATTCTTGGTGAAGGCTCAGGCAACTTCGCATGGCCTGTATCTGGCGCGAGACTTACAAGCGGCTTTGGCCAACGATGGGGCAGGATGCATAAAGGTGTCGACCTCGTAGGAAACAGCAGCATTTTGGCCGCTGATAACGGTGTTGTCTCATTCGCAGGCACCAAGAATGGATTGGGTAACTGTATAATAATTAACCATAAAAACGGATATGAAACCACATATGGCCATTTGAGTAAAATTTCTGTTAGTGAAGGGCAGGTTGTAGAAAAAGGAGACAAAATCGGTGTTATGGGAAATACCGGACACTCCTTCGGTACACATCTCCACTTTGAGGTTCATAAGAACGGTGAACTGCAGAATCCGTTGAAATATTTATAAGGAACAGGGAGCACTGCTCAGCCTAATAGGCTGTGGCGGTGCTTCTTTGCTTCCATCCTATGGATCATCACGTTCTCACAACCTCCTCAAGATGAGGGAACTTTCATTGGGAACAAAGACATATCCTATGGTAGAATAGAAGGAGATTTGTCAGAGCTCAATGAGCTCTCCAAAGTGATGCTATAGGATGAATAAGATGTACAAGCGGCGACGGGCGGTGTAATGATGCACGGAAAAATATTAGTCGTGGACGATGAACAACCGATTGCGGATATTATAAAGTTTAATTTGGAAAAGGAAGGCTATCAGGTTATCTGTGCCTTCGATGGCGGTGAAGCGGTTCGACTCGCATTTGAAGAGCTGCCGGATTTGATTCTGCTTGATCTTATGCTCCCGGTCAAGGATGGGATGGATGTGTGCCGCGAGGTGAGAGCCCGCTTGCAGACGCCGATTATTATGCTTACAGCCAAGGACACAGAGCTCGATAAGGTGCTTGGCCTTGAGCTTGGGGCAGATGACTATGTGACCAAGCCGTTCAGCACACGGGAGCTGCTTGCCCGGGTAAAAGCGCATTTGCGCCGCCAGAAGGCGGAATCTGCAAGTGCTGCAGCAGTTGGGGCAGGTGCGACAGCGACGGAGGACAAGCAGGGACTTGGGATCTTTAATCTTTTTATCGATACGGATATGTATGTGGTCTATAAAGACAATGAGCCGCTTGATCTAACGCACCGTGAGTATGAGCTTGTGTACTATCTGGCCCGTAATTGCGGCAAGGTGATGACACGGGAGCATCTGCTGCAGGCGGTATGGGGCTTTGAATATTTCGGAGATGTTCGAACCGTAGATGTTACGATTCGCAGGCTGCGGGAAAAGATTGAGGATGATCCTAGCAGGCCCGAGTATATTCTTACAAGGCGCGGCCTTGGTTATTTGATGCGTAATCCCAAATCTGGAGGCTTCAGCTACGGATGAACGGTATACGGTTCTTTCGCACGATTCAAGTAAAGCTAATCATTATTTATGTGCTGCTTATTCTCATCGCTATGCAGCTGATTGGTGTTTACTTTATTAGTACGATGAAGACTTCGCTTACGTCAACGTTCACGAATAATATGAATGAACAGGCGAACCTAATATCCGCTATCGCTGCACAGACCTTATCCAATAAGCCGGATAAGACAGGAGCATCAAGCGAACAATCGACAGAAGAGTATTTGAGCATGCTGGTTAGCAACTTATTCAGTATCAATGAAGCGGAGATTCAGGTGCTTGATTCGAGCGGGAAGGTAATGGCTACTTCTCAGCAGTCCCACCAATCCTATATCGGGAAGAAGAATACGGCGCTCGCCGTGAGCCGTGCGCTTCAAGGCATTCCGAATAATGAGCAGGAAGTTATCGATGAGGACGGAGTGCGCAAGAAGATCATTGCCAAGCCTGTCGTGTTCAGTAAGAAAATCGTGGGAGCCGTCTATATGGTTGCTTCTATGAAGGAGCTTTATCAGACTGTCGATCGAATTAACCGGATCTTCATGTCCGGTATGCTTATTGCGCTCGGATTGACCGGCGTACTGGGTGTACTGTTGGCACATACGATTACGAACCCGATTAAAGGCTTGACCCGTCAAGCGGCAGCCGTTGCAGAAGGAAGATTTGATCAGCAGGTCCCTGTCTTGGGTAATGACGAAATCGGCCGGCTCAGCGAAGTGTTTAATGATATGACGATACGGCTGCGCGATGCGCTCTCAGCTAATGAGGAAGAGAAGGAGAAAATAACTTCTATTCTTGCCAACATGAGTGATGGTGTCGTTGCAGCAGATGAACGTGGCGTTGTCATGATTACGAATCGTCGCGCTCAGCAGATGCTGCGCGTAGAAGAGTGCGGGGGCATTCATCTGACCGAGCTATTCAGTATGGCAGATGATCAGCTCTCGGCGTTAATGAACGGGTATGAGTCCTCGGCGGTTATTCATCATGTGCGTTCTGATGGTGAAGAGGATGAGCTGATGCGCGTGACGTTCACGCCGATTCATAAGCGGGATAAAGGGATATCCGGGACGATTGCAGTGCTGCAGGATGTCACAGAGCAAGAACGTCTGGAGCAGTCACGTCGAGAATTCGTTGCGAATGTATCGCATGAGCTGCGTACGCCGCTGACGACAATTAAGAGTTATGCGGAGGCACTCAATGATGGAGCGCTGGATGAGCGAGAGCTGGGTCAGCGTTTCGTAGGCGTCATCCGTAACGAGACGGAGCGAATGATACGGCTTGTTACGGACCTGCTGCACTTGTCCCGATTGGATTCCAATCAAGCGACCTTGCGCCGGCAGCAGACGAATGTTCCCGAGATGCTGGAGGAAGTGGCGGATCGCTTCTCCTTCCAGATGCGCAAGAAGGCCATTCGAGCAGGCGTTCGTGTTGAGGATGGGATCACGTCCATATGGCTGGATCGTGACCAAATTGATCAGGTACTTGATAATCTCGTCTCCAATGCGATTAAGTATACGCTGGATGGTGGTCGAATTGAGATTATGGCTCGTAAGACAGATGCTAACAACATTGCGATTAGCGTCAGGGATACGGGAATTGGAATTCCGAAGAAGGATCTAAGTCGCATCTTCGATCGGTTCTACCGTGTAGATAAAGCTCGTTCACGTAATATGGGAGGAACAGGCTTAGGTCTATCTATTGCCCGGGAAATTGTTAAGGCACATGGAGGTACTATTGCACTTGACTCCGAATTAAACGAAGGCACCACTGTAACCGTTATGCTCCCTATTCAAGCGGGAGGTGAGTCCGCATAATGGAAAAGCTGAAGACTGGCCTATTAGCAGCACTTGTCATTCTTAGTCTCGTTCAAAGCTATTTGCTCGCTTACAGCATGCCTGGTCTTGGGGCTACGATTTCCTCGGCGCAGGATTTAATCAATCCTGGAGAGCCGATCGGCCAAGAGGAGAAAGTAGAGAACGTGATTTTCCCTGAGGATATGGTTCTGCATCTCGGTAAAGGGAAGCACACGGTGCTCTATCCTGCAACGAACTTCTATAATCTGATCTATGGCAAAATTCAGAGCCGTGAGTTCAAGGGCTTCCAGCGGAACTCCTTATCGATTGTGGATTGGAATGCGGTTCGTAATAATGATCTTGGCGTTGAGCTTCGCTTCGGACAAGGCGTTCCGGCTGAGCTGTTAAGCAAGGCGCTGAAGCTTGAAGGCGCTCAGTTGATGCAAGATGATGTGATAAGCCGAATCTGGATCTTCAAGAATAGTGATCATGACGAGGTTCGCACCTATTTCTTCAGTAATGACGGAATAACCATCTATGAATCTGTTCGCGCAGATCTTACAGCTCAGGATGTACAGATGTATGTCGGCTATGGAGAATTTCAAGTGCAGTATCAGCTTGTTGGTGATGATATATATCTGCCTCTTGGTCCCGTTGAGGGCCTCCAGTCTACGGTTGGTTATGCTTTGTATTCGCCCGATCAGATGCAGCATAACTTGTTCTTTGATCCTGGTGTGACGCGAACGATTAGCGACCGCAGTGGGTCGCAGATCTACACGGATGGCAAACGAGGTCTGCAAATCGAGCAGAATGGGAAGTGGATGAGTTACACGGATCCCGTTGCGGGTCAGGGGCTTAAGGATAACGAGATCGAGAATGTGTATGCTGCGATCTCTTTCATCAACCAGCATGGCGGATGGGACGGATTACATCGGTTTATTCATTTTGACACTCTTGAAGATAGTCAAATGGTACGATTCCAGCAGTATTATGGCTCGTATCCCCTCGTGTCGATACAGTCGTTCATGTTCGGACAGATGAAGCTGAGGCTGCAGCAGGGAGTCGTGTCCGAGTATGAACGTTCCCTCCTTACGCTTCAGAACAGGGCGGAGTCCAAGGAAATTCTTTGGCTGCCTGGCGGCGATCTGCTGAAGAAGACGTTCAATAATTATGCGCGTCGAAGTGAAGTGACAGCTGTGTATCCGGCTTTACTTGTTGCACCTGCTGATAAGAATAGGTTGAAGCTGAAGCCTATATGGGCGGTTCGTCTGCGAGATGGGTCGCAGGAGATGCTGCTTGAGGCAATGCCCAATGGGATGAAGCCGCAGGCTGGTGATCCAGGCGGGGCAGCAATTGCGAGTGGTACGAGTAACAGTGTGACGAAATCGGTGAATGATGCTGCAAAGGTGAGCGGCACCAAGGTGAAATCGTAGATGTTGAGGGGATGAACGGGTGGACTGGGGCAGAGCGAAGAGTGTGCTGATTTTTTCTTTCTTACTGCTGAATCTTCTGCTTGGCTATCAGCTCTGGTCCAGCATCCGTGAAGGACTGAGCACAAGCGGAGATATGAATGATCTGCCGGTAGATACGATTAGATTGATGCAGGATAAAGGGATCAAGCTGGCACCGGGTACGAGCATTCCTTCGGAGACACCGGAGCTTGGTGATCTAACTTTTCGGTCGAAGACGAAGCTTGGTCAAGGTGAGATTATTAAGCTGAAGCAGCCGGTAGAGACGAAAATCGTCTTCAATGCGGGTGAATTGCTAGCAGGCTTGAGTGCTGTTATTCCTGATCTAAATCTGTATGCATTCGACTCTGCTTATGTTCCTGATCTAAGCAAGTTTAAGCTTGATGCCGCTTATGAAGGGGTGTACATTCTCTATCGAACGAACAAGCAGAAGCCCATCTTTGATGTGAAGCTGGAGCTGTATTATAACAATCAGAAGATTGTTGCTTATCGGCAGGATGTGATCGAGTTTGTCAATTCACAGGGTTCGCCGTTACAGTCTGTGCTCCCGTCAGTAAGTATTTTGCAACGACTGGTTGAGGGGCAGTATCTGAAGAACGGTGCTATTATTAAAGATATTAAGCTTGGGTATCATGGGCCCAATTTTGCTAATTCAGAGACGCAGGTGTCTGCTCCTTCTTGGCGTGTCATGCTCGAGGATGGCGGTATTTATTACGTAAATGCGATCAGCGGAGAAGTCGTGACAGAGTAAGTTGGAGTGTTCGTGTAGGAAAGATACTGATTCACCCTTATGGGAGGGGGAATCAGTATCTTCTTACGGGCAGGGGAAAGGACAGGTTTGAAGGAACATGGGACTGCGATTTACGGTATTAGCCAGTGGGTCGACGGGGAATGCGACGATCGTGCAGAGTGATAGCGCGACGGTACTGGTAGATGTAGGGTTAAGCGCGAAGAAACTTGAAGAGCTCATGCGCGAACGAGGAGTGGCAGGCCATCATGTGGATGCCATCGTCGTTACGCATGAGCATTCGGATCATATTAAAGGCTTAGGAGCCTTTGCACGGAAGTTCGATCTGCCGATCTATGCGAATGAAGCCACGTGGGGCGCACTTGAACGTCATGTCGGGACAATCGCTCCAGAGAAGCGGGTCATCATGGAGACCGGTGAGGAGCTTACGTTTGGCTCACTGCGGACAACCTCTTATGCGATCTCGCATGATGCGGCTGAGCCGGTTGGGTATGTTTTCGACGAAGATGGCGTGAAGCTTAGCTTGGCTACCGATCTTGGTTATGTAAGCGATAAGGTAAGGCGGATGATTGAGGATTCGGATGTCCTTGTACTGGAGTCCAATCATGATGTAGAGATGCTGCGTATGGGACGGTATCCATGGAATATTAAGCGGCGGATACTGAGCGACATCGGGCATTTATCTAATGAAGCGGCAGGCGAAGCGTTATGCCAGCTGCTGACGGATCGCACGAAGCGAGTCTATCTGGCTCATTTGAGCCTTGATCATAATCAAATGGATTTGGCCAAGCTTACGGTGAATAGCATATTAGAGAGCAACGGATTTTTCTTTAAAAAGGACGAGTTTCCACTAAGGGAGACTTATCATGATCGGCCTACCCCATGGGATGAAGTGAAGCGACGATAAGGTCATCGAGCTCCGTATCGAGTGCAGCGGTTTTCAACTCTAGCTCTTGACGGGTAATAAGACCTTTATCAATCAGCAGCTCCGTGACTGCACTTAAGGTCAGCAGGATACGATAGTGATCCTCCTTAAGATCGGCTAGCTTAGCTACAAGATTCAAATGATCACGTACAGAGGATGCTTGTTGAGACATCATTCATTCGCTCCTTTTTCCTAATTGGGATTCAAAAATAAAGTCGGTAGACAGACCATTTAGCCACCTATAGAGCTTCCATTCGTGCTATAGTTATTAGCGAGCTAGTTGTACGTTTGTGTAAGGTTTATGCAAGAATTCGAGAATGTGGTGACTCTCTCATTCGGTGACTCTAGTCTCTATTACTATTGTAGACAATTCTTCCGATATCATTCCTAGATTTGTAAAAAAAACTATCTTGATGGGTGGACATCGAGAGGAGAGATTATAGATGAGCTTGTTCGATGACGATTTCTATTCTACGCGCGTATCTCGTCGTACCCGGTTCGAAAATCGTGCCGGAAAGCAGGTTTCCTTCGGGAGAAAGAGCGGACGAGGCTGGACCTCTACCCGTATAGCGTTAACATCGTCAGTGGCAAGCTCACTCGCGGCGATGCTGGTCTTCGGCCTTATCACTGGATTTCATCCAGGCGGTTCCCAGACCACAGCAGCTAGTCCTGCCATTCATACTTCGGTGCAATCGGGTGATCCACTGGAAAAAACGATCTCTGCAGCGGCTAAGGTGAGACCAGCGGTCGTGAGCATTATTAATGAGCAAGCAGTGTCTACTGGAACGGATGCAGGCTCTGACTCGGCTAAAGCTGGTGATGGTTCGGGATTGCAGGAAGCCGCACTTGGCTCGGGGTTTATTTTCGAGAAGGTGAAAGGCAAAGCGCTTATCATTACGAATAATCATGTTATCGCGGATGCGGTAGCGGTTAAAGCGGTTCTGAGCAATGGTGAGACTCGTGATGCGAAGATTATAGGTTCGGATGCGATTACGGATCTGGCTGTTCTGGAGATTGACGACAAAGGCATTGACACGGTGGTGAGCTTTGGCGAGTCGGATAATCTTCGTGCTGGACAATGGGTAATGGCGATCGGGAATCCCCTTGGCCTTAGCGACTCCTTATCGATGGGCATTGTGAGTAAGACAAAACGAATTATTCCGGTATCGCTTAGCCAAGATGGCGTATACGACTGGGAGCAAGAGGTTATTCAGATTGATGCTTCCATTAATCAAGGCAACAGCGGCGGTCCATTGATTGATCTGGACGGCAATGTAGTTGGGATTAATAGTATGAAGGTTGCCGAGTACGGCGTTGAGGGTGTTGGGTTTGCTATCCCTTCTCATATTGCGATGCCAATCATACAGAGCTTGCTGGAATATGGCAAAGTAAAGCGTCCTTATCTAGGTGTCTATACGATGGATCTGGATCAGTACTTAGCCCAGCAGGCTGCAGGAGCTAAGGGTGGAACCAATCCTTCAGGCGATGCAGCGACTGGTGATAAGGGTTCGACGGATGGAACGACCGGCGATAAGTCGGATTCTTCGGGTTCAGGGGATGGCACAGCAGCTAGTGGCGATGACTTGGTGCCGCCGCACGGAGATTTGAAGCTGCCCGATGACGTCCATCAAGGTGTTATCGTCCTACAGGCAACTGGACCAGCCGATGAAGCGGGTCTGAAATTCAACGATATTATCGTGAAGCTGGATAAGCAGCCGATCAGCAGTACGATGGATCTTCGCAAGTACTTATACGGGAAGAAACAGATTGGCGATGACATCGAAGTTACCTTTTACCGGGATGGGAAGAAGGAGACGACTTCGTTCACGCTGGGTGAGAAGAAGGACGATTAGGTTGGATAGATGTGCAGCCGTGTAAAGCGAAGGATCGTGTGTGAGAAGAAGGCTGAAGAGAGCCGATGAATAGAGCTGAAAAGAGCTGAAAAGAGCTATAAAGAGCTATAAAGAGCTATAAAGAGCTATAAAGAGCTATAAAGAGCCATAAAGAGCGGTAAAGCTTGGGATGGATTCTAGAAGAATAGCGTGTTTAAGCGGGACGCTAAAATGGAAGACTAAGAGATAGGAGCGAAGTGGATCAGCTCTATGTAGAAGGCCTGTGCGTGAGCGGCGGGTTATGCTGCAGAGTTGGTCCCTTTCGTGTGTTTGGCCGGATGACGAAGGGGCATGGACAAAGCCTTGCATGACCGAATTCGATGACAGTTGGGGGAATTGGACAGATGTATTGTGTATGTAAAGAACATGTAGAGCTGGCGATTGATAAGTTCGTAGATGATTATGAGGATGCGCCGGATATCGTAAGCTTGATTACGACGAAGTTCACGGATTGGGAAGCGCCGGCGACCTGCGATATGTGCAGCAACATTGCCGAGTATTTGGTGGTGTAGCAGATGCTGATTCAGATTGCGGCGGTTGGGAAGCTGAAGGAGAAGTATCTTGTGCTCGGCATCGCCGAATACGCGAAGCGTCTGGGGCCTTACGTGAAGCTCGTGCTCACGGAGGTGCCTGATGAGCGGGCGCCCGAGACGATGAGCGCAGCCGAGGAAGCCATTGTTCGCGAGCGCGAGGGTGAGCGGCTGCTCGCGCAGATTAAGCCGGAAGCGCATGTCGTTGCGCTTGCGTTGGATGGGGAGCTATGGTCAAGCGAGGATCTCGCGGGCCAGCTCGATCGATTAGCCACGTATGGGCGAAGCCACGTGGCTTTTGTTATTGGCGGGAGCAACGGTCTCGCGCCCGCTGTGTTGAAGCGCGCCCAGCAGAAGCTGAGCTTCGGGCGCATGACCTTGCCGCACCAGCTGATGCGGCTGGTGCTGGTGGAGCAGATTTATCGGGCGGTGAAGATAAATCGGGGGGAACCGTATCATAAGTAGGCGAAAGTTTTTCACAGTAGCAGCTTAACGAACACGCTCCTGCTTTAGACCTATCCAAAGTAAGCTTAAATGTAACAAGCAGACTGCCTAATAAGGTAGTCTGCTTGTTACATTTATTGATGTTTTATATGGAATAATCTTGATGTAGAAGTATCAATAATAAAAAAACGTGCTTATAAAATGTTTAGTTAGTGCGGGCATTTGTTATTATTTTCTTAACCTTCTCCAGAGTTTCAGAAAAATCAGTGCCGTCGTTATTCCACACTATAGCATCTGCTACTTGAAGATACTCTTCACTTAATTCGATTTCTTTTGCCCTTAATATCCTTTGTTCTAACTCTTCACTTGTATTATCTCTTATTTGAAGTCTTCTCTCAATACTTTCAATATTTGCACCAATAAAAATTGCAAAGACATTTTGGTGTAGTTGTTTTAGGGAAAGGATCCCAGCAAGGTCTAAAATAATACTATTACATTTGTTTTCAGCTACTAACTTTTCTATGCTTGATTTTAACGTGCCATAAAGTTCATTGTTATACTCAGTCCATTCGATAAAACGGTTGTTCAGAATCTGATTTTGAAATTCGCTATTGTCCATGAAAATGTAATGCGTGCCGTCTATTTCTTTATTTCTTGGAGCGCGAGTTGTCGCCGTAATGATCCTAGGGAGATTACTGCAAGTAATATGCTTTTGAATCTCAGTTTTTCCTGAGCTAGATGGACCATAAAGCGCAAAAATTATTCCCACAAAAAACTCCTCACTTCCTATTATATATGTATGGTATAATTTCTCAGTTAAGTAATTTGAAAATATATAAACAAAATATAGGTAACAGGGGGTAAATATGATTCTTCACAAAGCCCTACAAAATTTATTGTACAATGAATTTGATATTAAGCGAAAGATTGATTCGGAAAATGCAAAGCAACGGGTTTCTGTACGCGATGACTTCGAAAGAGACTATGGTAGAATCATTCATTCAGCTGCCTTCCGTCGATTACAGGCTAAAACACAAGTAATAGCAGTTAGTGAAGGGGATTTTCACAGAACCAGATTAACTCATTCCTTAGAAGTTGCCCAAATTGCGCGTGGAATAGCAACTTCATTAAATGATAAAGATATTTTCTTAAAGGATACAGAGGATAAGATTGATACTTCCCTCGTGGAGGCAGCAGCACTCGCGCATGACTTAGGGCATCCGCCTTTTGGACATCAAGGAGAGCGAGCGCTTAACAAATGCATGAGGAGATTAGATCTTAATTTTGAAGGAAATGCGCATACTTTTCGATTATTAACCCACTTAGAAGGTTCGAGGGGGATTGGACTCGATTTAACTAGGGCATCGTTGCTGTCTATTTTGAAATACCCGGCTGTTATGAAAGACATAAATAATATTAATGTTCTTGATAAGCCACCCAAAAGTAGTGTTTTCGATGAAGATGAGGCTATGTTTAAGTGGGTTATTCATGAATTTACACCAGATGAACAAAAATATCTACTAAAAACGTCAGATACTGAAGATGGAAAACATCTTAAAACTTTAAACAAAACACTAGAGTGTTCAATTATTGAGTTTGCAGACGATATTGCATATGCAACATATGACTTGGAGGATTCTCTGAAATTAAATCTTATTGAGCAAAAGCATCTTCGTGGGGTGCTTGAGAGTCATAAAGGCAAAACTTCAGATAGGATTACCGCGGCAATAGATAGATTTCTCTCAGACAATGATGATGAAAAATATAGAGTCAAACAATTATTCGCTGATCTGGTTTCGGGATTTATCAATGATATAACAGTAGAAGAAAAAATGCCTGGCCTCTCGTCTAAAAGGCTTCGGTTTAAAGCAGTGATGCCCTCGGCTACTATTGGGTTCCTTGAAGATTTGAAGAAGCTTGTATTAGAACATGTTATTATGTCTCAAAGGGTTCAGACCTTTGAATGGCGTGGCGGTAGGATAATAGAGAAATTGTTTGAAGCCATGATAAACGACAAAAAACTACTTCCAGAGGATGAGAAATGCTGGTGGAGTACATCCTCCGACAGCCACAATGCAAGGTTAGTTTGCGACTACATTGCTGGTATGACAGATAACTATGCGCTAAAAATGTACTCAAGGTTATTTGAAGCAACTGGCGGCAAGTTGTTCGACATTTGAATAATAGGCTCTGCCGAGTGTCTGACTTGATAGAGCCTATTAAATTATTTAAAGAGTGATAGTAGCTCAACTCGACGAAACGGTAATTAAATGAAGAGCTTCACAAGGAATAGGCTAATATCAGGGGTAACTATATAATTCTTAGTCAATACTATTTTCGCCGTTTTTTGAGTGATACGGTGAGCCTTATCATAAGTAAAGGCGAAAATTATTTTTGGTAGTGGAATGCTTTGATGGTTTTCTCGAATGAAAACGTAGCACCCTTGCTGAGGGTATTGGATTTGCAGGGAGACATTTTCCTGAAATGTTAAAGTGAATTTTCAGCTTAAGCCGCCAACACCTATTGGCGGCTTTTCATATATTCCAATTAAAATGAAGATTCTTCGCCGATATCCTCGTTAAGCTGAAAAGTAACACATATGATCTCGATTTACGTGTGATAGACATGTCTATAAATAAACCACAAGTTTTTTGTCACCAAATTGAACCTTTCTAGGCAATAGATCCAATATCGATTGTAAGACCTGAATGGAGGCTAGCCCTATGAAGGAAATAGATTTAAACCCTTGCCTTATCCGGATATGCCGCGATGGTTTCCTAGCAAACAGAACCCGTTCTTCCCCTCAAAAATCAGAGAGGAGACGATTGGAAAACCGCGAGACTGGAAAGGACAAAAAACTTGGAAATCCCCGCATTTTGTAAGGATACCATTTGGAGGGTCGCAAAAAGTTTAGAAAAACGAGACGGTTCAGACATGGAATGTTGTTGCGACATAAAGTTACACACTTTTTTGTTGTTTGTATATATTAGTGCGCGGTCTTAGTTGGCAGCGGACCACTTTTGTATTGAATTAGTGGTGCTAACCATACCATGCCTGTTCCCGATAAACATTGACCAGCCCCTCGCCTGAAGCCGCAGAGCCCATTCGGGTTTTTCCGGATTTCTCGACGGTGAAGTCCAGTGAATTCGACCACATTAACGCAAAGTTTCCATCGACCTTCAGCACATCATTCTGCAAGTCGACTACGACAGCTTCTTCGACAGGAATGGGCGCTTCCAGTGCTAGGATGCCTTTCCCTTTGGCACTTAGATTAAAAAGGCCTTCACCACCGAGTACGGCAGAGGAGATGCTCTTACGCGCAGTGACTGCGATGTCCAGCGTCGTCTCGCAAGCTAAGAACATGCCATCATCAAGTACAATATGGTCGTTGTCAACATCAATTAACCATAGATATTTATAGGTGGTTTCCAGCAAAATCGTTCCGGTACCTTTGTAGAGAGGTTTGATTGCACTGGTCCCGGTCACCGCACTGGATACCAGATTTCTCATCAAACCACCAACACCTTTAACACCTGAGGTCATTTCAATATTACCAATCATATACTGCATGGCACCTGCGCCCAGCATAACCTCACTGTTGTTTAGTTCGATCATAAGCTGCTTATTGCGCATGTTGCTCTTACTCATGAAGAAGTTTGATTGTGCCTCCGACAATGTTGTACTGCTTAAATCCTCCTTATACTCGATTACCGTAAATCCGCCAAGTTGTTCCTTAATCACAACATTATCGTTATCTTTCAGATTACTTATCGTGAAAGCCATAATGATACACTCCTCTTGTGGCAGTTATTATCGTAAAGATGTAAAAAAATCCCTTCAAGACATAGGAATTCGACAAGAAAGGTCGATATCCTTGCTTTTGTTGTTACATCCCATAAAGAATATGCATCGTCTGCATTCGATGTTTATGCCTATGACTACATCGTGAAGCCCATTGAGCCGGATAGACTTTACAAAACCGTGCAAAGAGTTATTTCTGAAAAACTTTAGACAAGGATAACCTTATTTGTTGGGAGAAGGTTCTGAGGATGTTTACGGGAACGGTGCTTAGTCTCGCACTATGAATATAACATGAAAGTACAACAGACGAAGAAGTTGCACATAGCCAGAAATAGTCCCTGACTTGAAAAGGATAGGGACTATTAAATAGGGTTCCAGCTATTCTACATCCGCTCCAATAATTGAATGGTACATGTAACATTGGATTTCGTCTCAACCTATGTCAAATATTCTGCTTACTATGGTTATTCGGAATGACAAATGAAACGGTTGTTCCTTGATTAGGCTTACTGAAAATAGACAAGCCTTGACCGTATAATTGTGTCAATCGTCGATTCGTATTGGAAAGTCCAATTCCGCCCTTTCCCTTCATTGTTGGACTCAACAGTTGAATTACCTTTTCTTGTTCCATACCCTTGCCATTATCTTTTACTTCAATAAGCGTGGAGCTATCCTGGCGAGTAATCCGAATATGAACCGTACCGCCTCTGCTCTGACTAAGGAGGCCATGCTTGACAGCATTTTCAATCAGTGGCTGTATGGAAAGCGGAGGAAGAAGCAAGGTGATGTTGGGTTCAACTTCCCATACGATAGACAATCTGTCTTCAAACCGGACTTTTTCAATATATAAATAGGCTTCTGCAAGCTCCAGTTCGTGGGAAAGCTCGACCAGTTCCCCCGTATTTAGAAAATCAAAGCTGATCCGTAAAAAAGATGCAAAAGCATCGCCCAGATTTCGCATCTTTTCCGTGTCTATATGACTAAGTGCCATAATTGAATTAAGCGTATTAAAAAGAAAATGAGGATGAATTTGTGCCTGAAGGTAGGCGGCTTCCATGCGTAAACGATCATTTATGGATTGCTTCAGCGTAGTCAACGCTCTGATTCGATATTTAAGTTCCAGAGCGTCTACAGGCTTGGTCACATAATCGTTGGCTCCCGACGAGAATCCGGTGTAGATGTCAACAGGCTGACTACGCGCGGTCAGCAGCAAGATCGGAAGCTCTGATGCGGAGTAACGCTCCCTTACTTTCTGCGTCAGCTCGTAGCCGGACATGTGTGGCATCATGACATCGGCAATCAGTAGATCCCACTGCCCCGTGCTTAGTAATTCCAACACCTCACGGGCTGAATTGGCTGTTGTGATGTTATATGGCTCCGTCGAGAGGATTCCAACGAGCACATTCAGGTTAACTGGGTCGTCATCAACGGCAAGAATATTCACCTTCCCATCATTCAATAGCGGCGGGATAACTACAGAGGCTGCCAATTCGCCGATTGTGGTGTTCCCAAAAATTAATCCGGCGCGACCTTCATCAGTTCCGTCCCTTATCTGGTGGAGATGAAGAGGGCGCTGCGACAATGGGAGATTCGAAACGTTCGCTAACGGTAGATCAAAACGGAATACGGAGCCCTTACCCAGTTCGGAGCGAACTGTTAATGTACCGCCATGCAATTCTACCAACTGCTTGCAAATGCTTAGACCAAGTCCGATTCCTCTCCCGTCGCTTACGCCATAAGGCCCTTGTTCATAAGGGAGAAACACGCGTGCCTGTGTGTCCTCATTCATGCCGACCCCGGTGTCGGAGACATGGATGTAAGCATGCCCATCCCGCGTCTCGGCGGCAATTGAGACTGTTCCTTCTTCCGTGTATTTGAGGGCGTTATGCAATAAGTTATACAAAATTTGCACGAGTCTTTTCTCATCGGCCATTACCGGCGGCAACGACCCCGCAATATCCATACTCAGTCGGATTGGCTTGCCCACAATCATAAATTTAAGCATGCCGATTACGCCTGGAACGATCGATTGAATCTGTAAGGGCTCCTGCTGCAGAACAATGCGATGCTCCTGGAGACGTGCGACATCAAGAAGATCACCAAGCATATGAGACATGCGGTGACTTATTGTTATAAGCAGTTCCATATCCTTAAGGCTGCTCTCATTCAACTTCTCTTTCTCTTTGGTTACAACGGTCTGAGCGATATTCATAATACCGTGCAGCGGTGTTCGCAGTTCATGTGACGTATTGGCGAGAAATTGATCTTTAAGCTTGTCGGCTTTTTTTAACTGCTCGTTTAGCTTGGCGTTCTCCCTGGAATGACGGAAGTATTTCTTGAACCAATAAGTTGAGAAGCCAATAATGGCTGCAATGATATCGATTGGATAGTAAACGCTGGTAACCCCTCTAAGAGAAATCCATAAACTCCAGAGAAAGCTTGACATAATGCCGGCTGCGGATAGAAGCAAGAAGACGACGTCGTTGTCGGCTTGCTGCCTGAAGATCATTGTTCCTATTGTATAAACAAACCAAGCAATGGGTATTAAATAGAAAAAAAGAAATATCCCTAGATCGACCGATCCATTCACCAGTGGAGCGGTTGCAGTGAGAATGAATCCCGAATAAGAAACGAGTGCTACGGAGTATACGCGCAACCATCCATTCTTTGGAGGTGCCGAAGAGAATCTTCTGAAAACAAGAAGAATAAAAAAGGATTGCCACAGGAGAGAGAGCAGTGTGATCTTCAGCGCCCATGTGTAATTGATCGGCAGCCACAGCAAGAGCAGGTTATCGTGACCGGCCACAACCGATACTCCGACCGCTAGCGTTAACAGAGCGACAATGAACAAAGCCCGTTCTCGAGGATTAAATAAGTAGAGGATACAAGCATACAAACCGTGAAGCAGCAAAATGATAAACGTAACCAGTTGAAATCCGATGGAGTACCAACGCACGTGGTCAATCGCTGCCTGAGAGCCAAAGCGAATGGAGCGCAGGATACCGCCGTTATAAGGATCGTCGAAGTTGGCCACTCGAATAAGCAATACAATCTCTGTCACCCCTTTTGCAGCATAGGAAGCTGTGTAGGAGATATTCTTGGGTTTGTACGTAGTAGCGTTTACGGCAGGTTTGCCGATAGCGCCTTCAGTCAGCCCGTTTATTTCCACGGCAGATGAGGCTTGTATGCCTTGAAGCCAGAATGCGATAGGCTGCTCCAGTGGATCGATTAGAATGCGCAGCCGATACGTTCCGTACCCATAGGAGGAACCCGAACCACTGTTTAGAACGCTGCTCCAGTCTCCCGGAACTTGTATATAACGGGATTGGTTCTCCGCCAACTGCGCATCCTGATGAGAGGCTAGTTTAGCAGGGTAGAATTGCCATTGGCCATCCAAAGGTAATGTGGGAGATTTTTCTAGGTCCCAACCGTGCATGTCGAGTACACCATTGACAGCACTGGGGTGCTCCGATGTGGAAAATACTTCGGACCAAGCCCATCGCAGGCCGAGGAGAACGCTAAGAAATAATAAAATTGTTGCAATATATTTTAGGGTGGTTTTATTTTTTATTCGCATCATCATACAAAAGAAATTCGACATAAATAGCGTTTATTCCTTTATTAGCCTATACTTTCTTCTCAAGGCCGCCCGCCCTTGCCGATGTCCCTAAAGGATATAGCCAATATACGAAATGACCGGAAAAGCTGTTTGCTTTCTCCGGTCATTTGTTACGTTATAATATGTATTTCCAAATAGTCCAAGAAATAAATGCTGATAGCCAAGATATAAATCCGAAAATCATCACGATTTTATTCTCACTCCAGCCATATTTTAAACTAAAGTGATAATGAATAGGAGCCATTCGAAATATTCTTAATTTGGTTTTCTTATAATACCAAACCTGCAAGATGACGGATAATTGCTCCGCTAGAACATAGTAACAAGCAGAAACGAAATACAAAATGCACGAAGTAATGAGGTCTCCATTGGATTGGTTCTCCCTTAACGATATCATTTAGTTATATTATACTTCCATTGAGTGGACAAATATTCCTTGTGCTCGGGAAATGGGAATATGTCATACCCTATTAAAAAGAACATACTATTCCAATATTTTACTAGAATTTAAAATAATCGGCAATGCAAAAAAGCTAAGCTGACAGCGTGTGCCGGTACTCTCGGAGCGCGCTGTTTAAGTTTGGTTTGTCGCGTGTTGTAAGTGTGAGACGCATACTGGGTATGGTTGTCAAGAATAATTCATTGTCATGAAGGGAAATCGGGACCCGCTGTAGAATTTTGTAGAATATCGTTATTATTCAGAATCGTTTGATTCATACAGAGAGGTCAATTTGATAGCACTTACGAGATTGGGGGGCTGCTAATGTTTAAAGAACAAATGAGGTATTCTCGTCTTGCGAATTTAACAAAATGGATAAATACGAATCTAGAATTACGTGAAGTATTGGTTCATGTGACTACGGCAATATCCGAAGAAATCGTCCAATGTGATTCTGTAGGTATCTATCTACCGCAGGAGGATGGGACGTTCAGAGGGTTTGTAGGCAAACCGGAGATCATTAACGGATTGACACTGGATATGCATGTCATTGATACTGAAATGGACTTATTGGCAAAAGAAGTAATTGAAACAAAAAAAACAATCTACATACCTGATACGTCAAAGGATAATCGACCGGATCCCAGAGCTGTTGAAGGATTTCGAATTAAATCTTTATTAGCTCTTCCCATCTCTCTTGAGCAGGAGTTATTTGGTATTGTTTTCTTATTTGATTATGGAATTGCGATGAACTTGACAGAGTCGGAAATTCAAACGGTTGAGGCTTATTTGAACATGGCGGCTGTTGCGATACAAAATGCAAATAATTTAACTCATAAAGAGAACCTCATTGCCGAAAAGCAGCTTTTGCTTGATGTGACTCGCGATTTGGCGATGTGCTCGACGATGCAGGAGAGTCTGGACAAATCCTTCTTTTACTTGGGAAAGATATTGAATAACTATAATATTGCCATTCACTTGTTAGACCCCATCACGAAAAGGGAAATTAGGCCTTCGAAGTTAAGCAAGGATAGTGACTGGACAGAAGAAGACTGGATGAAGACGCATAGTAAGATAACGATAGACGAAAGCAACGATGCCGTGCTTCAAGAGGTCATCAGAACGAAAAAAGCCGTCCTCATTCCGGATGTCTTTGCGGATGAGAGACCTAATCATGATCTTTGCCGTAATTTTGGCATAAACGGCCTTTTTATGCTTCCCTTAGTATCAATGGGCGAGATATTGGGCGTAATACCGGTTGTTAATCTTGAAGAAGGGGATTTGGTATATTCGGTAGCTACGATGCAGCTTGCGCAATCTATCGTGGATGCCACGGCCGCGACATTGTCCAACTTATTATATTTAGAAAAGCAAGAGATTATTATCAAAGAGAGAACATCGGAAATAACGGTAAAAAATAAAGAGCTTGAAAGAGTCGTGACCGAATTGCAACAGCTGAGTAGGGAGAAGGAATTAATTCTCAATTCGGCGGGCGAAGGCATATTTGGATTAGACCTTGACCGTAAGATTACATTTTGCAATCCGGCTGGTGCCTCGATGTTGGGCTATGAAACGAAGGGCGAACTGATCGGACAATCATCTAGCATTATTTTTAACGGGATGGATATGAAGAGTCAGGATTATGCCTCAGCTGCTAGGGATGACGATTGGGATAATTATTATAAGGATGAAAAGTTTTATAGAAAAGATAATTCCAGCTTTCCGGTTGAATTTGTCATCTCCTTCATAAGGGAGGGAGAAGAGACTGTAGGAGAAGTTGTCACATTTAAAGATATAACGCAAAGGAAGCAAATGGAGGCAGAAATCAAATACCATGCTTATTTTGATAGTTTAACCGATTTGCCTAATCGGGTTCTTTTGAAAGACAGACTCAATCAAGGATTGACCCAAGCGCAAATAAATGGTGAAAAACTGGCGGTTCTGTACTTGGATTTAGATCGTTTCAAATTCATAAACGATTCTTTAGGACATAGTTTTGGTGATCTTTTGTTACGCGATGTTGCGAAACGGTTGAGTGATTGCGTTCCGAAGGGTGCGACGGTATCAAGGCAGGGTGGAGATGAATTCACGATCTATTTACCCAATATCAAGAGTGAGACCGAAGTATTAAAGGTTGTTCATCTTGTCGTGGACTCATTCTCGGAACCCTTTCAATTATTGGAAAATGAAATCTATATTAAGGCGAGCATTGGCATTAGCCTGTTTCCTGATAATGGCGATACGACCGAAACGTTAATCAAAAACGCGGACACCGCAATGTACAAATCCAAAGAGATTACAGGAAACAGCTACCATTTCTTCAGTCAGGGAATGGATACAAGAACTTTCGAAACCGTTAAACTTGAAAATGCTTTATATAAAGCTTTGGATAAAGATGAACTGGTAATCCATTATCAGCCTCAAATTAACTATAAAACGAAACAAATCGTAGGAGTAGAGGCTTTACTAAGATGGAATCATCCGAAAAAAGGCATGATAGCGCCGGATCAATTTATTTCGATTGCGGAAGAAACAGCTTTAATCGTACCTATAGGTGAATGGGTTCTTAAAGAGTCATGTAGGCAGTTAAAGGAATGGCAGGAAAAAGGATACCCATCAATCAGTATGTCGGTTAATTTGTCGGTGCGTCAGTTTGAACAGAATAATTTATTTTCAATGATAAAAAACATCTTAGAGGCAGTAGGCCTTTCACCTGAATGTTTGCATTTGGAGCTTACGGAAAATTTAATTATCAAGAATACGGACTTAACCTTAAAAACGATGAAAGAATTAAAAGGGTTGGGAATCAAAATAGCCATTGATGATTTTGGGACAGGGTATTCATCATTAGGTTACTTGAAAAATTTGCCGATTGATACATTGAAAATTGATAAATCCTTTTTGCAAGATATTACAGAAGATGATGATAATGCAGCAATTACAAACACGATTATTACGTTGGCTCAAAATTTGAATCTTAGTGTCATTGCTGAAGGTGTTGAAACAAGACAACATGTAGAATTTCTATCTGATCGAAACTGTTATTTGATGCAAGGCTATTACTTCAGTCGCCCAATGAAGGCAGAAGATATAGCTGAAAAATATTTTATGATTAACGATCGATTCTAGAATTGGAGGACTTTATCTTGAGAGCAGCCCGTTCAGTATTGAATTTCCTAAAAGAAAATGGCGTTAAGCATATTTTTGGTATCCCGGCAGGTTCTGTTAATGCGTTTTTTGATGAGCTTTATGATATGCCTGAGATAGAACCGATTGTAACAAAGCATGAAGGAGCCGCCTCCTACATGGCAGCTGCCTATGCAAAGTACTCAGGTCAGCTAAGCGTTTGTATCGGCTGCAGCGGACCGGGAGGAACCAATCTAGTCACGGGTGCAGCCAATGCCATGCGTGAGCATTTACCTGTCTTATTTCTGACCGGTGCTGTCCCTGTGAATACAATGGGATTAAACGCTTCCCAAGAATTAGATGCTGCCCCAATCTTCCGTTCCGTTACAAAATATAGCGTCATCGTAAAAGAAGCAAATGATCTACTCCACGAAGTCATTAAAGCAAGTCAAATCGCGGTATCGGGCGTGCCAGGTCCTGTTCACATTGCGATCCCCATTGACGTTCAACACGCCAAAGTCGATAACTTTCAGATACCGGTTCTTCTTGAAAGAAAGTTTATGATTCCTGACCTTGAAACAATAAAAACGGCAGCCAGAGAGTTATCAAAGAGGGAGGATGGCTGCATTCTTGTCGGGCAAGGCGTGAGAGGCTCCGTTGACTCCTTAATCGAGCTGGCAGAAATGCTGAATTGGCCGATCGTCACAACTCCGCAAGCAAAAGGCTATATTCCAGACAATCATCCGCTTCTTGTAGGCATATTTGGTTTTGCGGGTCATAAAGCCGCCTCGGATCTTATTGCTGAAGGTGCCAGCCAAGCCCTGTTGATCGTGGGTTCAAGTTTGGGTGAAACCGCTACGAACAATTATAATACCAATCTTACAAAAGGCCGTTTCACGGTCCAACTTGACTTTGACCAGTCGGTGTTTGATCGGAAATATAAGACGGATATCCCGGTGTTGGGCGATATCCATTTAAGTTTGTTAATGATTATCGAGGAATTAAGAGTTCTGGGGTTATCAAGGGGAAGTGCGAACCTTGTCTTGGGGGAGAATGAACATCCCGTTGAAGATATTGAGGAATATAACACGAGAAATGTCCTGCTAAATATTCAAAAACATTTGCCTTCAACCACTCGATATACGATTGATATTGGAGAATTTATGTCCTATGTCATTCATCACATGAAGGTTCTGACTCCCGATTCCTTTGGTATTAACGTCCATTTCGGAGCAATGGGAAGCGGGATTGGATCGGCAATAGGCTCAAAGTTAGCCGAACCTGATCGCCCTGTCGTATGTATTACAGGGGATGGTTGTTTCTTCATGCACGGGATGGAAATCTTAACGGCGAAGGAGTACCGTTTACCCATTTTATTCATTGTGATGAATAATGCGCGTCTAGGAATGGTCTATCACGGACATTCGTTGCAATTTAAGAGAACAATTCCTTCTTTCGAACAGGAACCGATTAATATTGCTAAGATGGCGGAGGCTATGAGCATACCAAGTTATAGAATTAGCGGTCTCGACGATATCAATCAAGACGTCATAGACAAATTAATGACTTCGAACGGGCCAGCCATTCTAGAGGTAGCTCTAACAGATAACAATACGCCTCCTATGGGCGATCGGGTTAAATTTTTATCGTCCTTTGGGAAATAATCGTACTCTCATAAATGAGAGTACGAATGAGTAATGACTTTTATTATAGCCATGATGGTTTGTCCCTTAAAGGCATCTGGAACAGCGTCGCCAGTAGGGTTGGAGAAATAGTAACTTCCTATTTCCGCGTCATAGTAGTATCCCAATGGGATCAATGCTTGTATTAAATCATTTGGCAGCTCTTCTAAGCCGGTTTGCTCAGAAAAATAGGTTGTCTGAAAAATTTTCACATCTACATCTCCGATTCCGGTATGAACAACGAACAAGTCCTCATCATGCTGAAGCATCCACTGACTTTTCGAATATAAAGAAATTCTTGCCCCTTCTAATGCAGAGAGGGCATCTAAATTAATACCAAAAGTTTGATTGATCATTTTACGAATTTCTGCGCCTGTTACTTTGTCTGCGCACTGCTCCAAGTATGTATGAAGGGCCACTCTCGGTGTTAATGAAAGGACTTCTAAGGTCCCTTCCGTTGCGTTAGATAAAGCAGGGATCGCTTCTAAATCAAATTTGAAAATTTGGTTTACGATAGTGAAAATGTCAGAGCTGCTGATTCCTTTTTCGTAAGAATCAATAAGCTTGTCCATTCCTTCTGCCTTTGTATGCCGTTTCTCTTCCAGTTCTTTGGACATTAATAAGTAAACCCCCATTATAATAAATTTATAACATCTTAAGTTAACATTGAGCTGAGGATACAGAATAATTATACGGTAAATTTAGGAAGAATGCAGCAGGAAGGCTATTGTGAAACAATAAAACTCCAAGCCACTTGTGGACTTGGAGTTTATTCATTTGCACCGTATACGCGGATGCTATAAAGGCAGGTCGCGTTTACGAAATAGAATAATGGCTAGGCTAAATGAAAGCAATCCGATGACCGAGAGAATGATAGAGGAGACACCCAAATCTGCATTTCCGTTTACAATTTCACCTGGCCTATATAAGGAGAAGATGGAGATGTTTCTTAGCCAATTGATTTTTTCGCTGATTTTACCCAATAGATCCAAGCTGAAGAACCCAAATGTAATCAATCCGGAAATGCTGAGCGCCTTCTTCTCGTCATTGGATAGAGAGGACACCAGGAAGGAGATGCCACCAACAGCAAAGAAGAGCAAGAACGCGGTAGCATTCATCTGAATGAATGTGGATGTATCAAATGTATAATCGTCTCCCAGAAACCATGCGTTTCCGACAAACCCGGCGATGGTCGTAACCGCCATGATTACGAATAGTCCAGTTGTCAAAACGCTTGCCTGCGTGAAAGCGACTTTCCCGCGTGTCGTCGGGGTGGACAATAAATAGGCCATGGAGCCTTGATCCACCAATCTGGCCATTAGCTGAGTGGATACCTGGACGCATACGATAGAGAGGATGAGAACCAAAATTAATCCGTAGTATTCCCCCGAAATGAATGCCTCGGCACTGCCAAAGCCATTGAGGCCAAAGGCTTTTCCCACACCTTCCGGCATGGACCCAACCAGCTCATCGATGGCTTTCGTGTTTTTAGCGATACTGGGATATAGCCAAAACATGAGCATGATATAGAACGCAGACCCGAATGCATAGTTCATGAAGCTCTTCATGTACACTTTCATCATCTGTTTATATAAGGTGACATTCATGATATTGTCCCCTTCCGATCATAATAATTCATGAATATATCTTCGAGGTTTTGCGTGAAAATATCGATATTGCGCACCTTGTACTTGGCCGTCTCTTCCACAAACTTATCGTAATTACCCTGAACGGAAACTCTCACCCTAACCCCTTCGTGCGATTCAATAAGCAAACCAGAAGCTATGAATGATTTCGCGTCGGTTTGGTTTTCGAAGGTGACTTCGAAGAGCTTCCGCTGCATGGACTGCAGCTCGTGGATATCCTTAACAGCAATGATGACACCGTCCTTGATTATCGCAGCCCGGTCGCAAGTCCTCTCGATTTCTGAGAAGCTGTGTGATGACATCAGAAACGTTTTCCCTCGCGCCTTCTCCTCCAGCACAATTTCAATAAACACCTTCTGCATAAGGGGGTCGAGACCTGATGTTGGTTCATCCAGAATAATCACATCAGGGTCATGCATGAATGCGGCTACGATCCCGACCTTTTGCTTCATGCCTTTGGACATTTTCCGGATGGGAGTATGAACGTCGAACTGCAGACGGTCGATTAAGCTTGCGCGCTTGGACAGGTCTTTCATTCCCTGCATATCAGCCATGAAATCCAGGAATGTCTTACCTGTCATCCCTTCAAAAAAAGATATTTCTCCAGGCAGATACCCGACGCAGCATTGCGCTTTCCCCTGCTCCTTCCAGGTATCCAGCCCATTTATCTTGACATATCCTTTGTCCGGCTTCATAAAGCCCATGATATGCCGAATCGTCGTAGACTTGCCTGCTCCGTTCGGTCCCAGAAAGCCGAAAACCTCGCCTTCCTTCACCGAAAATGATACATCGAAAATTCCTTTCCCGTTTGAAAATGTCTTTGTTAAATGTTCAACGATCAACATTGTCGCCACCTCCAAGAATGAGGAAATGAAATATTATGATTACTATATTTCATATGTTATAATATACCCGGCCGACAATGTCGTCAACAATTTAATGAAATATATTTATTTGAATAGTTCATTAATTACATAAAATAAACGATGGAGTTAGGGTGAAC
The DNA here is from genome assembly GCF_003945345.1 of Paenibacillus baekrokdamisoli. GTDB lineage: Bacteria > Bacillota > Bacilli > Paenibacillales > Paenibacillaceae > Paenibacillus_Z > Paenibacillus_Z baekrokdamisoli. The sequence goes on from NZ_AP019308.1 coordinate 5,386,044, forward strand.
GGTAATGAATGGTTTTGAGAAAAGAGCCAACCTGATCAAAGAGAAAATCATGAAAACCACCTTGGAAATGCTGCGGACATCGGACCCCAAGAGGATTCGAATCGCCGATATTTCCAAGATGGCTAAAGTTTCGCAGGTTACGATCTATAATTATTTCGGAAGCAAGGAGGCGCTGCTCCGCGAAGTGTTCAAAAACTACTTCGACAAGGCCATCCGCGATTTCGAGGAATATATGAATGAAGGGCATTCGTTAAAGGAAAAGATTGAGCATATCATTTTTCTGAAGAAAGAATCCTATAAGGATTTCCCACCGGGTCTTATTAAAGAACTATTAATGGAAGATAATGAACTATCCCGTTATATCGAAGAGCAGTACAGGGAGAGAACGATCCCATTGACCGTTCGGATTATTAAGGAAGGTAAAGACAGCGGCGAAATATCGGACGATGTCTCCACCCAGAACGTCTTAGCCTTTATTCAACTGTATATGAATCAGTATGAAACGATACTGGAAATGGCCCAGAAAAGCGAGGACATGAATAACTTTCTCGAAGGAATGGCCCATATGTTCTTTTACGGTGTTTGCGGGAAAAGGTAAATTGCTTATGCAAACTGAAGATAGACAATTTAGCGGTTACTTTGGTGGACTTCTTGCTTCCCGGATCTTTTCGCATGGAGAAAATTGGCTCCGACAACGCCCGTAACAATCATGACTGCACCCAATAGATGAAAGTACTCAAGCTGCTCCTTCAGAAATAAAACCCCGGCAAAAATAGTAACTAAAGTGGATAAATTGTTGAACGCGCTCATCCTGGAGGCACCCAAACGCGACAAGGCAAAGTTAGATAATAAGAGAGAGATCAAGGACGCAACTATACCCAAGTACAGTATAGACAGCACAAATGTTGGACTCCTAAAAGGTTCGAAGTATAGGTTAAGCGTTCCTTTCGAAACGTGAGCGATAACAGCCATGCCGTTGAAGGCCAGAAAGCCGATGGCGGTAACCACATACGTTAAATCTTTATAGTTGAATTTTCGCATCATTTTTCTGGCTAGAACGCTGTATCCGGCCAAGGAAAGGACCGACAACAGAATCAAAATCGTTCCTACGGTATGATTCGCCTCCAGTCGGTTCCCTTTCATGATGAAAATGAAGAGTACACCCGCTACCGATAATAAAATGGAGGCTTTCTGCCATGGACTGGCGTATTCTTTCAAAAAATAAGCCGCTAAAACCATTGTAAAGATAGGGGCTGTGGCTTGAAGAATCGCGGCTTCAGAAGAGGACGTATAGACCAAGCCGAAAGTTTGAAGCCCAAAAAATAGGGTCGGGTATAATAAAGCCAGTGGCAGCATGGTCACTATATCTTTGATACTAAAGCTTAATCGAACCCATCCGCACAAGATTGGAATTGAAGCAGCCACGAAAGAGACGGTAAATCGGTGCGCCAATATGTCCAAAGGACTTGCATGCGTGAGCGTCAATTTAACAAAAATAAAGGCAAAGCCAATGATGATGGCATATAGCACGGCGGCCATATAGGCATTAGTCTTTTGTTTATTTTCCATAGTCACAGTCCCCTAAGCCCATGTTATCGATTTTTCCACTCTTCATGAGCTATCTGTACTCTCTTCCATAACTCGTCCCGTTCTTGATTACTATAGTTAACGAGCTGCTCTCCAAATACATCTCCTAAAACTTCAAGCCATTGTGATTTTTTAGTAATCTCCGTCTTCTCCAGGCCACTAATCCCAATTTTGTTCCACATGCAGCCTCGGAGTTCATTACTTCCTGTCGCATGCCTTTGCCTAATAAGAAACACATTAAACCAAGGGGAATCCGTTGAGCGACTATAATACTCATGTTTCGGCTTAAACTCTTCAAGATCTGTAACAACAGCAGGGTCAAAATCCACTCCAACAAATGAAGCTAGAGGATCATGTTCTAAGCGCCAACCATTCCTAACAACGTTAGACTCCATAACTTTATAACTTAATGGGGCTTGTTCATAAATACCAGGATGGAGTGGAAGAGGTTCATATGGCATATCCCCTAGTCCAACATCAATAATCCATATTTCTTCCTCCTGTTGTTCGTTCACTAAGTTGACAGTTAGCCCAAGGTGAAATGAATTAATACGAGGCTCGGCTCCTAATGGTTGGACTCCAGCTCGATGCAAAGATACTTTGTAGCCTAATGAACGGAGAAGAACGTAAAATGCTCCATTCAGGTGAAAGCAATAGCCACTTCTATGGTTTAAAATGAGTTGAACGGATTCTCTAAAATCTATACCTGCTGGCTTTCCTGCAAAAATGTCAACGGTTTGCCATGAAAGATTGTTCACATGAGCCTTATGCAGTTCAAATAAATAGGGCTTGGTAGGGGCCTGAATTTCTGCAATACCGATTCTTCTTAAATAAGCTTGTATTTCCTCTCTCGTCATCATATACATTCTTGTCACCTCTAATTTCTAAAAATCGCCTTTGGGAGCTGTTTCCTTCCGGAGGTCGTAGAACCATTGTAAAAGGGAAATATACTTCGTACAATGCAAAAAAGGAACAACTGTACCGGTATAGTTGTTCCTTTGAGTTCAGCGTGTCTATAGGATTACAGTCGCGGTGTATCACTCAGAGGAGTCCAAGTTTTTTTATGAATTAATTGTTGTGTAACAACTCTATATGTTGTAATATGGAAATCATTTTAAAAATTTATAGTTAGAAATGAAAAAATTACGAAATGTGGTGAAAGAAATTGTCTTCTGAAGCTCAAACAGAGATGATTGCCAAGAGCTATACAAAAAAAGGATTCAAAATTATTAAATTATATGGCTGGCTGCTGTCTTATCCTATGAAATATAAAGGGTACCTGTTTTTATTCATGATTTGCGGCTTCTTACTGTCACTTTATGAAATGGCATCCCCTAGGTTTATCCAGTATCTCATTGATGACGTAATTCCCGCCAAAGATACCAATAAGCTCATGCTGTTATTAGGCGTGCTAGCATGTATTTACTTCCTTCAAATTGCAATTGTATCGATTCGAAAATTGTTAGAACGAATATTTGTAGAAAAGGCTGTTCGTGACCTGCAGTTCTCCATCATAAACCAACTGCGCAGGCTCGGTTTCTCTTTTTATGAAAACCACCCGGCAGGTGGGTTGTTGTCATTGTTAAACACAGAAGTTGCTGCGGTTAGCAATCTATATCGAAATTATTTTCCGGAACTGACTGAAAAAATGATTTTACTTATCGTCGCATTCATTACCATGGTTGCTATTCATCCGGGTCTATGTTTGATAGCCATTCCGTGCTTTTTGGCTTACTACTTGTTTGGCCCTCGCTACGAACGGATCGCGACTTTACTAGGGTTGAAGTCGAGGGAATACGAGAAGGAATTTAACAAGAAAATGTACGATAGCATTTCGTCATTGTTAGAGTTAAGGGCCTTTCGGAGAGAAGAATGGAACTTGTCCCGTCTAACGGAGACACTGCAATTGCAAAACGATTCCCTGCGGGTTCAGTTCTATAACTACTATAAGAGAGCTGCAGCTAGAGGCATTTCGATTTCTACGGGGGCGCTCGCTGTATTTATTTATGGTTCGGTACTGATGCATAATAAAGAGATTTCGGTGGGGCAGTTTGTAGCTTTTACCTTTTATTACTTTTTATTTATGAGGGTGTTGGCTCGCATTACGCAAATGTTGATCGAACAAAAGATATTTATGCTTCAAGCGGAAACTGTATATGAGTTCATGACAAGGGAGCCTGATGTAAAAGAAGCGCAGACGTACTTAAGCGAGATACCGGATGTAAGAGGGGAAGTTGAGTTTGTCGGGGTTCATTTTGAGTACCCTGGAAACAGGAAGGTGATTCAAGATTTCCATCTGCATATCCGTCCGGGTGAACGAGTTGCGTTAGTCGGCACAAGTGGTAACGGAAAATCGACATTAATAAAATTATTGAGCAGGTTTTACGATCCTCAATTGGGTGACATTTTGCTTGATGGGGTTTCCATAAAGGAACTGCCATTTAGCCATTTAAGGGGGGCTATAGGCTATGTGTTTCAAGAAACTTATTTATTCGGAACGACCGTGCGTGAGAATATTCTCTTTGGCAAGCCAAGTGCGGCAGAAGATGAAATCATTTCAGCTGCAAAAGCTGCTAATGCGCATGATTTTATTATGCAGCTGCCGAGTGGATATGAAACGGCAATAGGCGAGAGAGGTGTTAAGCTTTCGGGAGGGCAGAAGCAGCGAATCGCAATAGCAAGAATGTTTATCAAAAATCCACAAATTGTTGTACTTGATGAAGCGACTTCCGCCTTGGATAACATTAGCGAACTTGAGGTGCAAAAGGCGCTGTATGCGCTGTTGAGAGGCAGGACGACGATTGCTGTAGCCCACCGTTTATCGACCATTGCCGATTATGATCGCATTATTGTGCTGGAACACGGGAAGATCGCGGAATCGGGAACATACGACAGCCTAATTAGCAAGAAAGGAATATTATACGAATTAGCGAATGCACATGGAGGGCTTGAGTGAAAAACATTAGATGGATTTGGGGCTATTATAAAAAATACAAATTCAGTTTCTGGTTAGGCTGCAGTATGCTCCTGACGTATAGTTGCTTCGGCGTGCTCATGACATGGATCCAAAAGCGAATCATCGATGATGTCTTTATGGAGGGGCATTATGAGCTGCTAGTGAGATACTTGATCATCTTTGTTCTGTCGTATGTATTATTTAATTTATTGTACCTGTATGGATTTAAATTTTTGCAAAGCTGCAATTATCGAATACACGGCGCCATTGTAAGTGATGTGATGAAGAGATTGTATAAACTGCCTGCCAAAAATATTCATAATGAGCGAACAGCCAAGTATGTGAATTATGTAACTGGGGACGTCGCGGAAATAATCCGTTTTTTGAACCATCAATTACCCGAGGGATTGTCTAATTTCATGAGTGTTATCGCTATTTCGATCGTAATAGGAATAACAAGTCCCGCTATTCTGCTGCTTGTTATTATTTTGGCTGCTTTTTACCTTGTTCTTGGGAAATATATCGGCAAACGAATTAATACATCAACCCATGAAACGAAGAAGCATAAAAGCGAGCTGCTCGTCCATATGGAAGAAGCCATTTCTTCAACGAGAGAAGTCATTGCGTTCCATAGAGGCGAGTGGGAGATGCGGAAAATGGACGGCGCGTTTCAGAATTATTACTCATCCCTTCTTAACGATTGGAAAGTGTTGAATAAAAAATTGATTCTAAGTGAGCCGGTGCATCGCTTTGCCGCTTTGGGGGTACTTGGATATGGCGGGTATCAGGTCATTCAGGGGGATTTATCGATAGGCGCATTTTTTATTGCCTTTCAATTAGCTGGCCAGCTGATGGGTTCGATCCACGGACTGTTTAACTTTGTTGTAGATGATCAAAAAAATTTCTCCGTACATGTCGAACGGTTGAATGAAGCTGTGCTTCTCACACGGTTTGAGGATGGACAAGCTCAGATAAAGGGGCCTGTCACAAGCATCAAGTTCCAGGATGTTCATTTTCGATATTCGGATGATGCTCCTCTCGTGTTGAATGGATTGTCTCTACAAATGGAAACAGGACAAAAGCTTGCATTTGTCGGGTCTAGCGGCGGGGGGAAATCAACGATCACACAGCTGCTGCTCCGGTATTATAGTCTAAGCCAAGGCGAGTTGCTTATAAACGGTGTGCAAATCAACCAACTTGCATTTGATTCCTGGATGGAACGGTGCGCTGTAGTGTTTCAGGAACCGTACTTGTTCCCGGATACAATTCGAAATAATATTTTGCTCGGACGAAATATCTCTGATGACATGCTGTATGAGACTTGCAAAGTCGTTAAAATTGACGGATTAATAAAGTCATTGCAGGACGGTTATGAAACGCAGCTTGGGGAAAGAGGAATCAACTTGTCCGGTGGGGAAAGGCAAAGAATTGCGCTGGCGCGGGCATTGGTTGGTAATCCGGAGATACTCATTCTGGACGAAGCAACATCTGCTTTGGATACAGCATTGGAAAAGGAGATACAACAAAAAATTGATGAGATCCGATCCCGGCAAACGACAGTTATTATTGCTCATAGATTGTCGACCGTTCAGAATGCAGACACTATCTTTGTTATAGATCGAGGAAAGGTTGCTGCACAGGGAAGACACTCGGAATTGTTAGAACGGAGCGAAAGATACAGAGAGTTGGTATACGCTCAAAGGGAAAATATGGAGTTGCAAAATATTTAGCGCAGCTTAACGCAAATCGGTGAAATGTAAATACGTCATGTCCATAGTAACCAAATGAAGCCGTACCTGCTTATAGGTACGGCTTTTTTACCGTTGATTGCTTCTGCTGTAAGTATCTTCAAGCTTCTTAGGGAACCCTATTACAAGGGCGGCAACGAAGCTGACATTTTGCTCATATTGGTCTTTTGCATTAATGCAGGTTGTATGTGAAAATACGATGTTGGAGAGTTTTTTCACAGTTACGATTATCGGCTTTATGGCCAAGAAGGATAGCAGAGAGGTGGATTTACGTGCAACAAATATTACAGAGTTTGATTAGTGTAACAAGTGATTTTCTTTGGTCTAAACTTTTGATCGTTCTTCTTCTTATTTGTGGTTTTTACTTCACATTCCGATCGAAATTTGTACAAATAGGCATGCTGAAGGAAATGTTTGTTGTTCTAAAAGAATCCAATGTAAGGTCAAAAGACAGCATCTCACCTTTCCAGGCATTCTGTATCAGTATGGCAGCCCGAGTCGGGACAGGCAATATTACGGGAATCGCGATTGCGATTGGTTTAGGCGGCCCAGGAGCTGTCTTTTGGATGTGGGTGATTGCGATCATTGGTTCGGCATCCAGCTTTATTGAGAGTACTTTAGCACAGGTGTATAAAGTGAAGGATAAGACAGGATTTCGCGGCGGTCCTGCATATTATATGGCATTAGGCCTAAACAAGCGTTGGATGGGAGTTTTATTTGCTGTGTTGATTACGCTGTCATTCGGCCTCGTATTTAACGCGGTCCAGTCAAACACGATTACCTTAGCCTTTGAAAATTCATTCGGCACAAATCGTTTAATGCTTGGACTTGTAATGACTGCTGCTTTTGCGGGTATAATCTTCGGCGGTATCAAGCGTATTGCCAAAATGTCCGAGTATATTGTAGTTACCATGGCCGTGCTGTACATCTGCGTTGCCCTATTCATTGTGCTGGCCAACATCACAAAAATGCCGGAAGTTCTGGAGCTTATTGTGAAAAGTGCGTTCGGATTTGAACAATTCGCGGGAGGGACTTTTGGTGCAATAATTTTGCAAGGCGTGAAGCGCGGTTTGTTCTCGAACGAAGCTGGTATGGGAAGCGCGCCGAATGCTGCAGCAACTGCAACCACTAGTCATCCCGTAAAACAAGGGCTTATACAAGCGTTCGGCGTGCTCACGGATACGTTAGTTATTTGTTCGAGCACAGCCTTCATTATTTTGCTATCCAATGCTTATAAGCAGCCTGGGCTGGATGGCATCCAACTGACACAAGCCGCATTAAGTGATCATATCGGTTCCTGGGCTTCCGGCTCTCTGGCCATTATGGTTTTCTTGTTTGCATTTAGTACGTTAATTGGAAATTATTTTTACGGAGAAACCAATATTGAATTTTTAAAGTCAAAGAAATCGGTGTTACTGTTTTACAGATGCAGTGTTCTGGCCATGGTTGTTTTCGGCTCTGTAGCAAAGGTTCAGCTGGTATGGGATTTGGCTGACTTATTCATGGGTTTTATGGTTGTTGTTAACTTAGTTGCCATACTTCTATTATCCAAAGTGGCCTTTGCCGCCTTGCATGACTACAAGCAGCAGAAAAGAGCAGGGAAAGACCCCGTCTTTTATAAAGACAGCATTAAGGGTTTAGATAACATTGAATGTTGGGACGACTCGCCTTCGAGCTCAGAAATGACAAGATAACGGATATATGGTTAGTTGGGGAGTTCCCGAGCCTGAAGCAGGCAGGGAGCTCCTTTTTTTTGTAGGATCCTTCACCGTATACCATTTCATCTGGGAAGGTCAGGCAAGCTTGATGCGGCTCGTGCTATTTTTTTTGAAAAAACATGCAATACACAGGTAAATTATCGAATTGTACTTCTCTGCTTAGAGTAAATCCAAATCTCCGATACAAATTTACATTTTCTTTATTCTCCGTATCCAGCGCGACTCCCTGCGATTTATTGTCCGCATTTACCGTATTCAACAGGTGCTGCAGCAAGGCTTTACCGATTCCCTTGCCCTGAGCCTTCGGATTTACTCCAATCATAATGAGGTAGTGATGCGCCAATAGGGGAGCAGCGGATCTGGTGATTCGCATATAGGAATTAAGGAGACTTAACGTTTTTCCGGGCATTTGAACAATCAATGGAATAAACCTCCCGATTAACAACAAGCCCCCTCCCATATTCTGAAGCTTGCTTGTGTGCGGCTTCTCCACGACGTAGGTACCAAGCAAGCTCTCATTCTCAAAAGCGCCCCAAACCTCTTCATGAAGCAAAAAACTTTTATCAAACATAAAGGATACAAAAGCTTTCACGCTGCTCCTTGCTTTCCTATCAACCTCTGAATTTCCAAATAAATGCAGGAATAAGGGGTCTTGAGAAAATGCCTGACTCATGAGTGATACGAATAAGGATTTATCTGACTTTTGCAGTTTCGATATTCTATCTGGCGTACTCATGCTTCCTCACCTGGGTTGTTTATGGCTTTTCCGTAATGATCAACGGCGAAGCTAAATAACACTTTAAGCATAAATAATAAGCAGGTGATCAACATATAAGGCTCTATATCCGGCAGCATCGGTATCCAGCCTAGGCCGACAGATAAGAGCAAGCCTGCAACAAATAGCTGTGAATGCTTTCCGATAAGAGCATTCACGATAAAAGCTCCTGCGATCGTATAAGCCCATACTCCTATTACATGCCAAACATTTGTGTTTAATAAAAGCGCAACAAGCACGATATGAAAGTGTATCGCAATGAATACGATTCGATTCGTTTTTCGTGCCGCATAGAAGTTGCTGGTTGAAGCTGTGAAATTGGCTATACAGCCGGAAAATATATCGAAAATGAGTAACAATGCCAAGGCGCTGCGCCACACCGGCAAATGGTCCGTAAGTTCAGGAAATATCAAATATAACGCCGTTGTCAGCAGTCCGCCAAAAAGCAGTATGGCCAGAATAGACCCTACACGCTGCCTTTCACCAAAAACATCATGCAAAAATGAAGGAATCCGTAACTGTTTCATTCAAGTGCACCTCCGATTAAAGTTATGTACTAAGTAGACTGTCTCTATCCAAAACAACTATAACTGTAATGATCAGATATTTCAATAGTTTTATACTTATTTTATTCATTCACTCTAAAACTTGAGTTGAACTGCTTGTGAGCTGGAGAAGATGAACATAATCTAACAAAATTACAGCTTGACCTTGCAGTATACTTCAACGTTTATGCTTTATCTATAATCAATTGCGGTTCTATATGACGGAGGACCGAGATGAAGTTGGAGGTAATGTATAATGAGAGTATTAGAGGTAATTGTAATCCTGGTCATCCTGGCAGCCGCAGGGGGAATTCTCTTTGGGAAAAGAGACCGACGGCTGAATGCAGCGTTGTTGTTGTCCGTGGTGTTGGTTGCTTTGCTGCATGGAATTATAGATCAGTTTCGCGTACAGATGGTTCCGGCCTACGCTGTGGCGTTGGTACTAATCATCGTATTGATCCGTAGACTGTTTAAGCCTCACAGCGAAGCCCGTTCTAAAGCGCTGTTGAAAAAGAGTCTGCTATCTATCGTAGTTTTGGCCGTTTCTGGTGTGTCTGTATATTTAAGTATGCTCCTGCCCGTCTTCTCCATGCCCGAGCCGACCGGCAGCTATGCGATTGGCACCATTTCCCGGCATCTCACGGATCAATCCCGTGGTGAAACCTTCAGTGCTGACCCTAACGACAAGCGGGAGCTCATGGTGAATGTCTGGTATCCGGTTGATCGGAGCAAGGCCGAAGGGAAGCCGGTGGAGCATTATCCTTCTGAACTGGGGGAAGCAATTAGTCTGGTGTTTGGCATACCCAAGCAGCTATTCAGTCATGTAACAGCGATTCCTACGCATGTTGTCAATGGGGCAGAGCTGTCTACGGCTAAAGCCAACTATCCGGTACTGCTGTTCTCGCCCGGCGTCCGTTCGACCCGGTTTCAGAGCATGACAGCCATAGAGGAACTAGTCAGTCACGGGTACATCGTTGTGGGTATGGACCATCCCTACACATCGGCCAAGGTCACATTTCCTGACGGCCGCGCTATTTTTTATGAACCGGAACCTAAGTTTCCGACAGCGGCAGAGCTTTACGAGAATAACGTAAAGGGTGTTGGGATTCGCGCAGCAGATGCCCGATTCGTACTCGACATCATTACGCAATGGAACACGAAGGACCCTAACGGGCTGTTCGAAGGCAAGCTGGATCTCGATCATGTCGGAATATTTGGACACTCCTATGGCGGGGCAACGACTGCAGAGGCACTGGCGCAGGACAAGCGATTCAAGGCAGGCTTAAGCCTAGAAGGTGGATTCTGGGGAAGTGTTGCCCATACCGGCTTGCAGCAGCCATTTATGTATATAATGTCCGGCGGCACCGCCGAGAGCCTTGATCCATCGACCACGAAGAAGGACAAGGTATTTTATGAGGAATTTGCCCCCGATCTGAAATCGGTCATGACGAAAAGCACAAATGATACCTACTATTTGACCGTCGATCATTTTATTCATCAGAGCTTCACGGAGATAGCGCTGCTGTCCCCGTCGCTTTTTGCCAAGAATATTGACCCTGTGCATAATATCGATATTACCAGATCCTATGTAAGAGCCTTCTTCGATCAATATTTAAAAGGGAACAGCCGGCGCTTCTGGAGGGTCCATCACCTGAATATCCCGAAGTGAAGTTTGACAAGGTATACACGAAAAAGAGAATGCAAACGGAATAAAGACGTTAAAAGACTGGGGGAACAGGCATGGAAGGAATGACACGCGGTGAACTGGCAAAGCGAACCGGGTTAAGCACGGCAACCATTCGCTACTACGAGGAGAGTGGCATTCTGCCTGCTCCCCAACGGATAGCGAATGGGTACCGGATATATATGGATGATTATCTGGTGAAGATTAAGTTCATCAAAGATGCCAAATCATTAGGTTATTCACTAAAGGAAATCCAAGAAGGGCTGCAAATGCTCAGTCAAGACATGGAGGCGGAGACATTACAGGGATTAGTACGCGATAAGATCTTTGAGATTGATGAGAGAATTAAATCGCTGCATTCCATACAAACGATGCTTGCAGGATTGCTTCAGACACCTAAGAAGACATTCATAACTACATGCAATCGTTTCGTAATTCGGATGAGTAAGCGACGGAATTGGATATAGGAAGCCGGGCGCGCTGTCCCTCCACTCGGCCTTATTCAGCTTGGCTGCGGAGGGGGTCGCTTTCGGATCCGCTTTGGTCAGGGGTATACCCCTGCTATCACTTTGTCTTTTGGGTTACGGTACCTTTCACATCACCAATCTTTATTTTTCCGTTTCCGGATTGTGTAATCATGGCGTCCTTCCCCACATGGTCGATATCCAGCGTCCCGTCTCCGACATCAATGACAGCCGATCCGTCCACATGAGCTACCTTGATGTGTCCATTGATATTATCAATTTCGATGTCCGAGGTGATATCATGGAGGTTCAAATCCCCATCTCTGCTATTTATATTTAGAGGTCCCTTCGTATTTAATACATCAATATTTCCGTTTACATTATCGATCTTTACTTCGGATGACATATCCGATACCCGAATATTGCCGTCCTTGTGGGACTTGATCTCAAGCTGGAGATGCTTCGGAACCTTAATCTGAAGATTAACGGAGCCTGAACCCATGGAGAGAAACTGGCCCTTAAACGAAGCATCCAAATATGCAGTGTCTTCTCGCCCCTGCAGGTCCAGCTTTAGTTTATCCTTGTTGATATGATTAGAGCTTACATGAGCCGTAACTTGAATGACATCAGAGTCCGTATTTCCTACAATCTCAATTTCTCCATTTTTGTTGTCAATGAGAAGTTTCTTGAGATCGCCTACCTGTAACTTAAGCTCTTTTGCGCCCATTGGTTCCTCTTTTGCACCACATGCAGCAAGAACAAACAGCATTGATAATACGATTAAGCATCGCAAACCCTTCATATTCTCTCCCCATTTCAGATGTGTAGGTAAAGGCAGATCTATATTACTGTACAGCCGTCATTTGTTTCTTAGTTAGGTCACATCGCGGTTTACAAATAAGGGGTACGATATCAAATGCATCACCATGAGATGGATGGCGACAAGGATAATAGAGAATCCAAAGGTTATTCCCTCAATCGATGGATTGCCAAATACAAATGGGGTGAAATCAGTATGGGAAAACACAAAGTATTTGGTCCAGGACCAGCCATTCATTGCGATAGCGATAACGAATCCGGCTACCGAGATGAGAAGGGAAATGACAATGGAGAACGTCGTGCTTCGAAAAGCGGCAGAAATCATAAACGCCAATGTGATCGTGAGCAGCATGTACGGGATATTGAACAAATATCCTCCGAGTAGAGCCTGTATCATGGAAGCTTCTCCTACGGTGTTGTTTTTCACATACAGATAGGAATCTCCTAATCCACCAAAACCGAACAGAAGACCGCCCAATAGAATGGATAAGAGTATACCGACCAATAATAGAAAGAGTCCGAAAAGAATAGCGGTCATATATTTGGAGAAGTAGATCTTGGTACGGCTGACCGATCGTGTTAATAACAGCTTAATCGTCCCAGATACGAACTCGGCGGCGACGATTTCACCTGCGATAATGATGGAAATGAGGGAAACGGCCACGATCAGATTACTAACCTGATTCACCGCAAAATTCCATGCATTTGTTGTGGGTGCAATACCCTTATCAAGATAATATTGATTCAGTAAAATGTTTTTCTCTGCTTGTTTAATCTCAATTTTTAGTGCATCTGTCTTTGCCGCCTCTTGCTTATAATGGGTATTCTCTTGTTCAAGCTGCGCTCTCCAATCCTTACTAAAGGTGTTTCCGGACGCTTTTAGATTTACAATCTGGAGCAAGACGAAGAGCACCACAAACGCGATCATGACCCATGTGCGCTTCCTCTTATAGATTTTCATGTTTTCGTTGAGAATGAGCATGTTCAATGTTCTTCGCCTCCCGTAATTTCAATGAATTTGTCCTCAAGTGTCCTCTTTATGGTGTTGACGCCGAACACCTTAATTCCTGCATCCATAAGCTTTTGGTTAATTTCAGGAACACGAGCTTTGGGAATGCGTACCCGTACCCGTTCTTGGTCTTTGATGATTTCCGCACCAGACATTAAGGATTGTAGAACCTGTACAGCCAGATCGGGACGATCGACTTCAAACTGGACCTGAGCGAGTTCATCCTGCACCAGATCCGACAGGTTATGGATGCCGACCAACTTCCCCTTTTGCAAAATCGCGACTCGGTCACACATCATCTCCATCTCGGACATCAGATGACTTGAGATTACGACACCAACCTCTTCTTGCCGCGCCAAATTTATCAAATGCTCCCTTAGTTCGCGGATTCCAGCCGGGTCTAGACCATTTGTGGGTTCATCAAGAAGGAGCAGAGAAGGCCTATGCACGAGCACGACGGCAAGGCCCAGGCGTTGCCGCATGCCAAGGGAATAGGTCCCGACTTTATCGTTAATGCTGTGCTCCAATCCGACTAAACCAATGACTTCCCGAATTCTTTGTTCTGTCACGCCTTTGGTCATTCTGGAGAAATGAACCAAATTGTCATAACCGGACAAATACTTGTACAAATCGGGGTTTTCGACAATGACACCCACATGCTTCATTGCTTTTTCAAAATGAGTACGTGTGTCGATTCCATTAATTAACACTTGGCCGTCGGACTTGGAGATTAAACCGACGGTCATGCGAATCGTGGTTGTTTTCCCCGCTCCGTTCGGACCCAAGAGGCCGAGGATTTCTCCCTTTTGCACATCTAACGATAAATGGTTTACAATTACTTTGTTTCCAATTTTTTTGGTGAGATCACGAATTTGCAGCAGCGACAATGATTATCACTCCATTCTTTTGAATTTCATCCGATCCAACATCAAGCTACCAAACGGTTGTCATAATGCACAGTTACAAAGCGTCATAACCTTGATATGACAGGGAATAATGGGTTGCTTAAGGCCGTCTGTCGCCATTTCATTTTTTTGATGATCGGAGTTGCACGCATGCACCTTATAAAAAAACAAGGCTCTTGGCAGGATTGGGCTATGCTCACAATCCGCACATTATGGGTAGTAGCTGTTATTATTTTCATGTATCAGGATAAACCAAATTTTCCTTTTGGAATGGTGTTGGTTGCTCTCCTGGTTTGCAACTCTGTTCCTTTTTTATTTGTGCGGAAAAATTATGCCCATTATCTTGCAGCAGAATGTTTACTTGCTGGTGGCTTGTCGCTTATTCTTGCGTACCACTATGAATTGCTGCGCTTATTTCCTCCTGTCCTTTTTACGATAGCATTCTATAGCCGGGGCAAATCGCATTTGCTCTCCCTGCCCATTGCTGTAGTCCTGTTTATTTTAAGCGCACAAGGAGCTGCTTTTGTGTCGTCATCCTCGCATCCTTTTTGGCAAAGCTTAACCGATGCACTCTTTTTCTATGGGGTTAGCTTTGCACTTCAAAAAGGTGCGGCGGCCATCAATGGCATTAAACAAAAGCTTACGGTGATTAACGAGCAATATAGCATTCTAGAGCAATATTCTTCGCAAATTGAAAGAATGACGCTGCTGGAAGAAAGATATCGCATGGCTCGCGAAATGCATGATACGATTGGATATAGCTATACATCGTTGATTCTAGGAATGGAAACATTACGACCTCATATTCATTCAAACGAAGGCGAAGTAAAGCTGCTGGGAATGCTGGAACTGGCAAGAACCGGATTACAAGATATTCGCCGTCAAGTGCATCAAATGGATCCTATAGAAGATGCTCTACCTCTGGATCGGGCCTTAATACAACTGATAGATGATTTTAAGTCCAATACTGGCGTCCGCCTTTTCTTCCGCACGATGGGTGAACCCTATCCTGTGATGAAGCAGGCCAAGCTTGTCTTGTACCGTTGTCTGCAGGAGTCTCTAACCAATGCGAGTCGGCACGGTCAGGCGAGCTCCATTCAGGTTATTCTTCAGTATGATCCTGCTCAGGTGATGCTGCAGGTGCAGGATAATGGAAAGGGCAAGGAACAAATTCAATATGGATTTGGGCTTACGGGCATGATGGAGCGTCTCTCTGCGCTGCAAGGCAAGCTCTATATCGATTCGAAGAGAGATGAAGGTACGATGGTCATTTGTACCATTCCGAATCAGACGAATGAAGGCAGCCAGCAGATTAGGATCTTATTGGCGGATGATCAGCCGTTGATTCGTGAAAGTTTGAGGCTGCTGTTAGGGGAGGAAAAAGATTTTCAAGTACGGGTTGCTGGAACCGGAAATCAAGCGATCGATCTATGTGAGAAGGATAAACCGGATATTATATTGATGGATATCAACATGCCGGAAATGGATGGTATGGCGGCCACAAAAATGATTAAGGAGACATGGCCGGGCATTCGTATCATTATGATAACAACCCTGGAGGATATCTCTTATGCAGCGGAGGCTCTTCGTCTGGGAGCGGAGGGGTACTTGCTGAAATCTATCCATCCCAAAGAATTGGCGGCGACCATACGGTTAATATATAGCGGAGGTACGATGATTTCGCAGGATGTGGCCCATCAATTGTTCCAACATCAGAATGTGATTACAGCTCTTAATCCATATGATTTAACCGAGCGGGAACTGGATGTACTCCATGGATTAACCGAGGGACTTCGAAATAAAGCTATCGCTCAAAAACTATATCTATCCGAAGGCACGATCAGAAACTACATTTCTTCTATTTATTTGAAGTTACAGGTCGCAAACCGCGATGAGGCGGTAGAGAAGACAAAAAATGAACACTTATTTCGTAGTTGATGGAGAAAGTGATATAGCACATCCAGTCGATCCATGGGTAATATTTAGCGATACGATAAAGTTGTTTGTTTCAGTATATGGTATCATTGCTTTGATGAAAGAAAAGAAGTCTTGTTATTGATGGTTTACATGTAGCCACTAATCAAAAGCAATCTACCTAATGACGCTAATAAAATTCTTATCTATTAGAATTAACAATAACGAATGGAGGACATAAATGATGTCTAATTTTCCAAATTGCCCAACATGTAATTCAGAATATACTTACGAAGATGGAAGTCATTTTGTTTGCCCAGAATGTGGTCATGAGTGGACTTCAGAATTAGAAACTGAGAATAGTGAAGATAAAAAGATTATCAAAGATGCAAATGGAAATGTCTTAAACGATGGTGATTCTGTAACAGTAATCAAAGACCTTAAAGTAAAAGGAAGCTCATTAGTCATAAAAATAGGTACAAAAGTAAAAAACATACGATTGATTGATGGAGATCATGATATTGATTGTAAAATTGATAGTTTTGGAGCTATGAAATTAAAATCTGAATTTGTTAAAAAGATATAAATGCGGCTTTAATGCAACAGAATGAATTTGTATGGGAATGCCTTTGAAATGGAGGGATTCCCTTGTTAATTGGAATTTATGGAAATTGAATTTAAATGAAGACCATGAACTCTATTATAGAGCATGGTCTTATTTTTGCATTTCAACCAATCCGGCTTGAAGTGTTGTGATATGCTCGTTTCAAAAATAATGGACTAGGCTACCGGAGGGGGAAGATCCGGACAAAGACAGGCTCTTCACATTGTTATTGCGCTGTGTACCCACCGTCGACGAGTAGGCTCGTTCCGGTAATGAAGGAGGCATCGTCGCTCGCCAGGAAGAGAACCGCTTTCGCCACTTCCTCCGGCATGCCGAGCCGCCCCATCGGATGGAGGCCGACAAGATGAGCAGTAATCGCTTCAGTACGACCTGCAATGAGCGACGTGTCAATATAACCAGGACAAACCGCATTGACGCGAATACCTTCTTTGGCATAGTCAATGCCTAATGTTTGGGTCAGCAGCTTGACGCCGCCTTTGGCCGCTGCATAGGCAGTTACGCCACCCTTACCGGCGTGGCTATGAATAGAGCCGCAATTGACGATTGCTCCTCCCGTCCCCTGCGAAAGCATCTGTTCAATGGCATATTTGTCACATATAAAGACGCCCGACAAATTGATGTCGACCGTTCTCTTCCATGCATCGACACTGAGCAAATGGGCTGGAGCATCATTCGCAATACCCGCATTCGCGAATAAAATATCCAGCTTGCCGTATTTGCTTACTGTTTCAGCGATCATATGCTGCACGTCCGCTTCTTTCGTAACATCTGTTTTCACGAACAAAGTGTCCAAGCCATTCGCATTAAGCTGCTCCGATAACGCTTGACCTTGATCTGAAAAATCGGCAATAACGACCTTGGCCCCTTCGGCCGCGAACAAGCGGACGGTCTCTGCTCCGATCCCGCTTGCTCCGCCTGTTACAATAGCTACTTTATTAGAGAATCTCATCAGATAAACCTCCGCTGCTTGATGTATGTAATCTTTGAAAGAACGCTTCATTTTATTCCTTCGTCTCTTGTCGGGCAAGCTCCTTACGTACGATTGGTGCGACCCTGGTGCCGAGCAGCTCGATGGCACGCATGGTTTCACGGTGCGGCATCGTGCCGACATTCACATGTAGGAAAAACCGAGTAACCCCTAAATTTTTGCGCAATAGAATAATCTTTTCCGCCACATATTCAGGATCGCCGACATAGAGGGCCCCCCGAAGGCTGCGTGCGTCATCATAAGTTGCGCGGTCGTAACGCTGCCCCCAACCTCGCTCACTCCCGATGACATTCATTTGGGCCTGTGTTGAAGGAAAGAATAGATTAGCAGCCTGTTCGGTTGTTTCTCCGACAAATCCATGTGAATGGGTCGCAATCAACAGTTTTTCAGGATCGTGTCCCGCCTGTGCGGCTGCTTTTTTATAGAGAGCGACTAACGGAGCGAAATTCTCAGGCATTCCACCGATAATGGCGAACGCGATCGGTAAACCCAGCATTCCTGCACGAATAGCAGACTGGGGGCTTCCGCCGCTAGCGATCCACACCGGCAGAGGGTTCTGAACCGACCGGGGATAGACACCAAGGTTATCGATAGCAGGACGATGACCGCCGCGCCAAGTCACCTTTTCCAAGGATCTGATCGCAAGCAGCAGCTCCAGATTTTCCTCGAACAATTCGTTATAATCATCCAGACTGTATCCGAAAAGCGGAAAGGATTCAATGAACGAACCTCGGCCCGCCATAATCTCAGCCCGGCCGTTAGAGATGCCATCTAGGGTGGAGAAAGCTTGATACACACGAACCGGGTCGTCTGAGGACAGCACGGTAACGGCACTCGTGAGCCGTATCCGCTTGGTCATGGCAGCAGCAGCTGCTAGTACAACAGCGGGCGAGGTGCCTGCGTAATCGGGTCGATGATGTTCCCCAATTCCATAGACATCAAGACCGACCTGATCGGCCAGAACGATCTCCTCAATCGCATTGCGCAGCCTCTGGGCATGGCTAATGACCTCTCCTGTCACTGGATCCGGTGTGGTCTCCAAAAATGTACTAATTCCTATTTCCATATTGATTGCCGAATCTGCCATTGTGATTCGCCTCCTTCATTACCTATAGTTTACTCGTTTTTTTATAGTTTCTCAATTATAGTAAGTTGTTATCGAGACGAAGTATAGAGAATTAACATAAATGAAAGAAGAGCTAGTGTGATAAGGGTTTCTCCTTGATTTATTTGGTTTATTTATTAGGTTATAATTAGCATTAATTAATGAAGAAGCATCCGAATACATGTAGGGGGTGAAGCATAATGGCTAAATCAATCGTAGAAAAGCTGAATCTACAAAAGTACGATCAAGTAGCAGTATTAGACAAACCTGAAGGAACAGATTATTTTGCAGAGTTGACGGGCTATGATACTACGCTCAAGAATCGCGCGTATGATCTCATATTTGCTTTTGTGTTAGATATGGAGTCATTAAAGGAACTAGTTGAACATGTGATTAAACATGAGCATCTCCATAAAAATGGCTATCTTTTTGCGGCATATCCTAAAAAGGGAAACAAAGTCTACCCAACATTTATTCATCGTGATGACTTGCTTGCGGGTCTAGGCAGCGATGAGAATGGATATATCGGGACAAGCAATATTAAATTTGCACGTATGGTAGGACTGGATGATGTCTTTACAGTTGTTGGGCTAAAAGAGGACGCTGGGAGCAAAGATCGAACTTCTTCACAATCAAGTCAACGTGTAGATGACTATATCTCCCTAATTCCAAGTGTAGAAAAGGATTTGGAGGACACTCCAGAGCTGCTTAACATGTACCAATCGCTTACCCAAGGGTATCGCAAAGATTGGGCACGGTATGTCTATAGTGCTAAACAAGAGGAAACAAAAGCAAAGCGACGAGAAGAAATGAAGCTGATTCTTCAGGCGGGTTATAAGAGTCGTGAGCTATATCGCAAAGAACAATCCTAGCCCAAATAAACCAACCTAGTAAAGCCTCACTGCGGGTTTGGCGAATGGGCAAGCATTTTTGAACTCATCCCAACCCGTCTTCATCATGATCGCTGCTGATCCTGGATGAGAAGGTATTTTAATAGAAATGTAAGTTGACTATGGCTGTCCCAGGATATTCTCAAATCGGACAAACAAAGCTGCAGACCAATAGGTCTGCAGCTTTGTTTGCATTCATGCTTGTAACGGTCGTTTATGTGAAACCATTTATACGGCGTCCACTTAACTTTAACATAGTTTGGATATTATTATGAATGGAATACAAATATTTCCGTGACTTAAGTCATGACATTGAATACAAAAATAGATAATTATATAGTATCCAACATTTTTCGACAAAATATTCAAAGTAAGAGGTATTTATATAGTGAAATAGGTATTTATACAGGGTATATAGTCCTGATTTCCTATAAATCATAGATTAAACCTTCTATCTATGCTAAAATCTCCCTAATATCGTCTTTATTAACCAAATTAATTAATTGTCAGAATGAGATATTTCGAGAGAAGTGAACAAATATTTCACCATCTCTATGAGATATAGATTAACAAATTTAGAAGTATCAGGAGGAGAAGTATGAAGAACAAATCAATCATGAAGTTAGTTTCATCATTTTTACTTGTTTGTATGTTATTGTCTTCAGTTAGTGTGGCTTTTGGCGCCACAGCAACTACAACATCAGATATAAAGGGTCATTGGGCAGAAAGCCAAATTAATGCCTGGATTGAAAAAGGATTTATTAAAGGGTATTCAGACGGTAGCTTTAAGCCGGATAACACGGTCACTCGAGCAGAATTTATCGCATTGATCAATCGGTCTTTTGGATTCACTGAAGAAGCAACAATATCATTCACTGATGTGGCTTCAAGAAATTGGGCCTACACTGAAGTAGCTAAAGCTGTTAAAGCGGGCTACATAACGGGTTTTACAGATGGAACGATTGGGGTTAACAAACTGATAAGCAGACAAGAAGTCGCTGTTATTGTCGATCGATTGTTGAAGCTCTCTGCTACAGCTAGCGCTGAGAATTCATTCAAAGATACAAAATTAATTGCTAGCTGGGCGAAGGATGCAGTAAATGCTTCTGTAGCTAAAGAAATATTGAAAGGCTACCCAGCAGATAATACGTTTAGACCAACAAATTCAATTACGCGTGCAGAAGCAGTCGTTACATTGGATCGCGCAATATCATTTGATAAGGTGACTTATAATACTGCTGGAACTTTCGGCCCTGCCACTGGTGTGGAAACAGTTAATCATGATGTTGTGATTAATACTGCTGGCGTAACACTACGGAACATGATTATTAATGGCAAGCTTACTTTCGCTGCAGGAATTGGCAGTGGGGATGCAGTATTGGATAATGTTACTGTTAAAGGTGAAACTTCCGTCCAAGGCGGAGGAGAAAACAGTATTCACTTTAAAAACTCCGTTCTCCTTACGATTACTGTAGAAAAGAAAAATGGAATTGTACGTATAGTAGCAGAAGGAACAACAACTGTTGCGCAAGTAATCGTTAATTCACCGGTAATCATTCAAGAAACGGATGCAACTGGATCCGGCTTCAGTAATGTTAAATTGTCAGATCTTCTTCCAGAAGGCGCTAAAGTAACTTTAAAAGGTACTTTTGATAATCTTGAAGTTGATGGAAATAAAATTAGCGTAAACATTCCTGAAGGTAGCGTTCAAAAGGTTACAGTAAATACAACTGCAACAGGTTTGATTCTTGATCTTGGTAAAGATGCGAAAATTGTAAGCCTAATCCTTGATGCAGTAGCTCAGTTTTTAGGAACAGGTACAATTGAGACTGCTACTCTTAACGCCATAGCTAAAGCAGGTACAACATTTGAAAAACAACCAAACAAAATACTGGATGCAGGTGTAACACCGACACCAACTCCACCAACAACACCAACAACGCCTGTAAACGTAGCTAACGTAATGAGTTTGCCAGCATTAAAAGTAGCGTTAGCGGATTCTGTAATAAAAACAATTAATATTACAGGTGATATCAGCACAACAGAAAAAATCATTGTAAGCCGTGCCGTAACCATTAATGGTGGAAATCATACCGTAACTTTCACAGGCAATGCACTAGGATGGAACGGAAATTATGTATTCCAAGTCTACAATGTAACGGGTGCAACTGTATTTAATAACATCAAAGTAACGGGAGCAGATGCAGCAATCTTAGTTAATGGATCCAACGTAACATTAACAGGAACAGTTGATGTATCTGTAAATGAATTTGGTGGCATTGAATTAGGCAAAGGCGTAGGCGTAGATACACAACCAGCTTTAACTATTACAGGAGCAACACTTGTAAATACAACAGAAGTATACGGACAACCAACAATATGGGAAGACGGCGTAGATGTAGATAGAGTAACAGGTGGGAACTTAACTAAAGTCACAAAAGGCTCCCAGCCGCAATACTATGTAACTGCTGGGCACTCATTAGATCCAGTAGCTAATGTAGCGGATTTGCCAGCATTACAAGGAGCACTAACGGACTCCACAAAAACAACGATTAATATTACAGCAGATATCAGCACAACGGATAAAATCATAGTAAGCCGTGCGGTAATCATTAATGGTGGGAATCATACTGTATCCTTCACAGGTAATGAATTAGAAAAATGGAATGGAAATTATGTATTCCAAGTCTATAATGTAACGGGCGGAAATCAAGTTGTATTTAATAACATCAAAGTAAGTGGAGCAGATGCAGCAATCTTAGTTAATGGATCCAACGTGAAATTAACGGGAGCAATTGATGTATCAGGAAATGAATTTGGTGGAATTGAATTATCAAAAGGCGTAGGAGTAACTACACAACCAATCCTAACTATTTCAGTAGGCGCAGTACTTACAAATAAATCAGAAATATATGGACAACCAACGATATGGGAAGACCCATCAAATGAAAGTATTGCAACTATATCGGGTGGAGCTACTTTAACAAAAATAACAAAAGGCTCCCAGCCGCAGTACTATGTAGATGCGGAGAAATCATTAGATCCAACAACCGTAGCTGAAGTAGAAAATTCAGAAGAATTAAAAACAGCGTTAGAAAATCTTACAAAAACAACTATTAAAGTTACAGCAGATTTCAGCACAGCAGAAAAAATCATAGTAAGCCGTGCTGTAACCATTAATGGTGGAAATCATGCCGTAACCTTCACAGGCAATGCAGTAGGATGGAACGGAAATTATGTATTCCAAGTCTACAATGTAACGGGTGAAACCGTATTTAAAAACATCAAAGTAACTGGAGCAGATGCAGCAATCTTAGTTAATGGATCAAACGTGACATTAACGGGAACTGTTGATGTATCTGGGAATGAATTTGGTGGTATTGAGTTAGGAAAAGGTGTAGGAGTAAATTCGCAACCGTTATTAAATATTGCAGGTGCAACGTTTACAAATTCATCAGAAAAGTATGGACAACCAACGGTATGGGAAGATGGAGTAGATGCAAACAGAGTAACAGGTGGAACTTTAACAAAAGTCCCAAAAGGCTCCCAACTACAGTACTATATAACTGTTGGGAATTCAGTAGACCCAACAATTGTTTAGATCCAAATATCTAAGCTAACGTAGCCGAATAGAAGCCTTAAAGGTGGCTGTCCCAAAAGTCACTTCTCAAATTTTTGTGCCCCACTTTGGATTATAACGATAAGAAAAAGAAGCCTCCAGCTCCACTTTAATAGTGGTTCTGGAGGCTTCTTAATTTAGGTTGTGTCATCTATACCAATGGACTTTTGGCCTTTTCGATCTTCATGAGATTTATCGTGACGTCTCGAGAGAGAATAGAAGCGTATTTGAGGGGCCCTCATGACTGGTCATATACTTTTTGCACTTGTTTGAGAAAAAGGACTACGTCCCTGATATCAGCTTCACTAAGCTGGCTAGACCGCTGGATTGCCAATAGTTGTTCTACATACTGCAAGGCTACCGTTGTATTGCCTTCCTGCCAATTGATGAGAAGGATCAATTCTTTACGAACCATCGGTTCATCGTCAGCGATCAGCACTTTATTCACGGTAATCCTCTGGCTCGTCTACCTTAGCAGTGTGCCTCATTTTACCTACTCACTGCCTGATGACACGGTTATCGTTACCGAACTGACCATTACATTGAAGAGGATAGGACTTTATGTTGAATCCTATGAATAAACCCGTTACAATCGTCATAGTCGGCGCGGGAAATCGAAGTATGATCTATGATTTTATTAGCATTCAAACATTGGAACATATCTAACGGCAGGATTCGTCCACACCAATAGAAAGCTTTAAACGCTGTGTCGTGGATAAGAGAAAGGGGAATGATTGGGCATGGTACAGATCAAACAGCTGACATTGGAACAATTCGAGGAGCGAATCGCACTAACTCAGTTTGCTTTTCAAATGGAGATGTCCACGGAGGGAATAGAGGAAGCCAGAGCATCTTTCCGGCCGGATTTGGAATGGGGTGTCTTCGATGAACAGGGGCGTCTACAGTCCATGCTGACTATCTACCCATTTGAAGTGTGGATACAAGGGCAGGCTATTTCCATGGGCGGTATTGCCAGCGTAGCCTCTTGGCCGGACTCCCGGCGGCAGGGCGGTGTCTCCAAGCTGATGATACATGCGCTTGCTACGATGAGAGAGAATGGGCAGACGATTAGTATGCTTGCCCCTTTTTCCTTTTCCTTTTATCGTAAGTATGGTTATGAAATGGTTGTAGAGCGAAAGGCATACACGATGGAGACCGCGCATATTCCTCCCCGCGTGGATGTGCCGGGACATGTACGCCTAGTTGAGAAACGAACAGAACTATTCAGTGGTATATATGAGGCTTATGCTTCTCAGTATAGCGGCATGCTAAAGCGAGATGACAACTGGTGGAAGCGAAAGATTTGGTCCAAGTCCGGCAGTGCGGCTATCTATTACGGCGAGAGTGGGGAAGCGGAGGGATACGTGATTTATCAGGTCACGAATCGGACGTTTACCGTGCATGAGTGGGTAGAATTAACCGATGCGGCCCGTATGGCATTATGGAGCTTCGCAGCCAACCACGATTCAATGATTGACAAGTTGACCTTGACGGCATCCATGGACGATTCACTATCCTTTCTCGTGCCGAATCCCAGGTTCAAGCAAGAGGTCGTGCCTTACTTCATGTCACGTATCGTGGATGTCACTAGTTTCGTGGAAATGTATCCATTCTCTCCCTCCAATCAGGAGGAAGCGCTGCTTCTTAAGCTGAGTGATGTACATGCACCATGGAATGATGGTGTGTTCCGAATGGAGTTCTCAGCAAAAGGATCAGCCCGGTTGGAGAGAATGAACGGTACGGGAGCCAGTCTGCCTGCTGTGCAATGCGATATTGGGACGCTGACGGCGTTATTAGCTGGAAACCGGAGACCGGATATGCTCAGACGGGTCGGCGGGCTTCATGGGGATGCAGCGGCGATGGAGCTGCTGGAACGGAGAATTCCCAATCGCCATACCCACTTAATGGATTTCTTTTAATGGTAACACAACGAACCCCTATATTAATTATCAGCAATGGTACTCCTAAGGCTGCATTAGTTTCGAGTATAAATAAGAAAAGGGCCAACGAAATATTCGTTGGCCCTAATAGTTATTTAAAAGAAGCATAGCCTTGATCTGCCATCACAACACTACCGTTAATTGCTTCAGCATCTTTTAGAGATATGAGGTACACGGTGTTGGCAACCGACTCAGGCTTGGTCAATTCCCCGCCCATTACGTTGGCGCGCATTTTATTAAGCAAGCCGTTATCTTTAAAGCCTTGAATGATAGGGGTATCGACGGCTCCAGGCGCCACTGCAACTACGCGAATACCGTAAGGCGATAGCTCAAGTGCAGCTGATTTACTCATCATGATGACAGCACCCTTCGTCGCATGGTAAGCGAATGTACCTGGTGAAGCTAGGAAACCGAAGACAGAGGCTGTGTTAATAATGACGCCTTTGATACCGAGATCCTTCATCTTGTTACCAGCAGCCATGATCCCATAGGCAACGCCATGTTGATTGATGTTGATCGTCCGATGATACAAGTCCATGTTTTGTGTCAGCACAGGTCCTGCTCCGCCAATACCAGCATTATTAAACATGACGTCGATTCCATCATAGATTTCGACCGCTTTATCTACAAGCTTCTCAACTTCTTGTTGTTTAGAAACGTCCACTCGAATGAATACGGCTTCTCCGCCTGCATTTTTTATGAGTTGAACCGTCTCTTGTCCGCCTGTCTCATTATAATCGGCTACCACGACTCGATCGCCTTCTCTTGCGAATTTCAAGCATGTTTCCCGACCAATTCCACTAGCTCCGCCTGTAATCACAACCACTCTACTCGTATGCATACGAAAAACCTCCAGTGTATGAATAGTTATTTACTTCATCACTTGTTTTTATTTACACATACATAAGTAAAACTAAAGGTGGTCACATACATGCAGCTGGAGCAGTTAGCATTTGTTATTGAGGTAGCTTGTTGACAAAAACCGACTAAACCGATAAGATATAAAAATATAATTGACTGACCAGTCAATCTGGAAGAGGTGATTATCATCGCAAGCATGAATCAGCCTACTCAACGGGATTTGAGAAAGACGCAGTTACTGGAAATCGCAGTTGAGCGCTTTGCCAAATACGGTTACCAGAACACGAAAATCTCGGATATCGTTAATCAGGCAGGCGTGGCG
Organism: Paenibacillus baekrokdamisoli; assembly: GCF_003945345.1. Lineage (GTDB taxonomy): Bacteria > Bacillota > Bacilli > Paenibacillales > Paenibacillaceae > Paenibacillus_Z > Paenibacillus_Z baekrokdamisoli. The sequence continues at coordinate 5,412,518 of NZ_AP019308.1, forward strand.
CAAGGAACGTTCTACTGGTATTTCAAGAGCAAGGAAGTTGTTGCGCTTGAAATTATTCAGTCCGGAAGGGAGCGGTTGCTTGAAGTTATAAGAAAAGGTTATCGCAGTGAAGGCGGTTCTGTTCAGGATATGGTTACGGGCTCGCAGCGTCTGTTGGCTGACATCTTCCGATTCGCGCAGGAGAATCGATATTTTATGGAGCTGCTGCTCACAGGTAATGGAGAAGAAGAGGCGATTCGTAACGCATTTCGGGAAACTCGCATCGAGATGGAAGAAGCGTTCAAATCCAATATCGAGCGTGCAATGGAGCTCGGGATGCTGCCGGATACGATAGACTTGCATATGCGTGCGGCGCTGCTGGTGAGTCTTATCGAAGGAATCGTAGCAAGGTGGCTGTTCGGGCCTGTACCTCCAAATTCGGATTTGGCTGAGCGAACGGTAGAACAAATGGCTGCAGAAACGGTTCGTTTTGAATTTTTTGGATTGTTAGGCATATGACAACGGTACGTATAGGAGAGGATGATGTGAGATGCTGACGTATGTGTTGAGACGTATAGCCATGATGGTTCCAAGCGTCGCCGGAATTATCATGATCACCTTCATCCTGACTAGGGTACTGCCGGGTGATCCCGCCCTGATGATAACGGGAGAACAAGCCCTACCGGAGTTCGTAGAAAAGGTTCGAGAGCAATACGGGTTTAATCAACCGCTGCTTGTTCAGTTCTGGGACTACCTCAAGCAGCTAATCAGGGGAGACTTCGGATTTGCTTGGCATACGGGACACTCTGTGGCTGCAGACTTTATTTCACGCTTCCCTGCCACGTTAGAGCTTACATTTGCCAGCATGGCGATTGCTTTGATCGTAGCTTTGCCACTGGGCATTATTGCGGCATCTCGGCAAAATTCTATTTTTGACCATATCGCCCGTGTTCTCTCGTTCCTAGGTTCTTCGGTTCCGATCTTTTGGCTGGGGCTGCTGTTAATTACGTTGTTTTATTCGAAGCTGGGCTGGCTGCCCGCACCAATAGGTCGTATTAGCGCGAGTATTAATCCTCCAACTCATATAACGGGTTTGTATGTGCTGGACAGCTTGCTTAGTTGGGACTTGGTTGCGCTGAAGGATTCTCTCCTTCATCTCTTGCTGCCCGCATTCTGCCTGAGTATGGGGACAATGGCAATCGTGACGAAAATGATCCGAGCGAGCATGCTTGAGGTCATCCGGCAGGACTTCATGAGAACAGCTAGGGCAAAAGGGTTGTCAGAGCGAGCTGTCATTTACAAGCATGGTCTCATTAACTCCTTGATTCCAACGTTAACGGTAATTGGCCTTCAATTTGGTTATCTGCTCGGAGGAGCCGTCATAACGGAGACGATCTTTGTGTGGCCGGGAGTCGGCAATTACGTAACGGAATCGATTCTCTCCGCAGACTATGCGCCTATTCAAGCGATGACGCTCATTAGCGCGGTATTGTATGGCTTTTTAAATCTCACAGTTGAATTGCTTTATGGGGTGCTCGATCCTCGGGTGAGATATGAATAGGTCGATAGGGAAGTCAATTCGCGTCTTCTTGAGGAAAATAATACGAAGACGGCTAGTGTTCGTCGGTCTGGTCTTCGTTCTGTTATGGATCGTGCTGGCGCTGCTGGCTCCATGGATTGCGCCATACGGGCCAAACGAGATACGAACGGAAGACAAGCTGCTGCCGCCGAATATGGCTCATTGGTTTGGCACTGATAATTTTGGACGGGACATTCTTAGCCGTATTCTCTACGGTGCGCGGGTGACGGTATGGACAGGCATCGTATCGGTCGGTATTGCTTGTGCCGTTGGGGTTCCGCTTGGCGCTATTGCTGGCTATTTCGGAGGGAAAGTTGGCAATCTCATCATGCGTGTGATGGACACACTGCTGGCTTTTCCATCTCTAATCTTAGCCATGGCGCTTGCGGCATCGATAGGGCCTGGGCTGCTCGGCGCACTGCTTGCGGTCGGAATTGTGGCCATTCCGGAATTTGCACGCTTGATGTATGGACAGACCGTCGTCATTAAGGAAAAGGAATTTATCGAAGCCAGTAGAGCCATTGGTGTACGGAATAAATCGATTCTCTTTCAGCATGTCCTGCCCAATGCATTTGCCCCTTTAATCGTGCAAATTACGCTTGGGCTAGGTTCTGCCGTATTAACGACGTCCAGCCTTAGCTTTATCGGTCTGGGGGTAAGGCCTCCGACTGCTGAATGGGGAGCCATGATCTCCTATGGACGGGATTATATTATTTCAGGCGAATGGTGGATGACGGTATTTCCCGGCATCGCAATCGCTTCAACGATATTCGGTTTTATTTTGCTGGGGGACGGACTGCGCGATGCTCTTGATCCGCATGGACGCTCCTCCAAGAAGGAACAGAGATAGATAACCTATAACTTACATTGGGAGTGGACGCTATGAAACAACAAAAGTATTTTATCTTTATTTCTGCCCTATTGGTTGTGCTGCTTCTATCCGGCTGCGCCAAGAGCTCGAATCCAAAGGAAAACACAAGCCCAAGCACCACTGGTGAGACGCAAACGAATACACCAGACACCTCTAAACCTGCAGCGGGAAAAACAATTACGATCGCTTACTCGCAGGGTGCTGGACAAACAATGGATCCGCATGATGCAGGCGATTTAACCTCTGCTTCCTATGCTTTTGCCTTGTATGATCAATTGGTAACTAGCGGAACGGAAGAGAAAGACGGCAAGACATTGGGCCGTACGGATCAAATCGTTCCTTCTCTAGCTGAGTCATGGAAGGTGTCCGATGATCTTAAGACGTACACATTTGTCCTTCGTGATGGCGTGAAATTTCAAAGCGGCGAGCCTGTTAATGCTGATGCGGTTGTATATTCGTTCGAGCGGGTTCAGACCAAAGGTGAAGGCGGATCTCTATACACGCTTGCGAACCTGAAATCGGTAACCAAAATCGATGATAAGACCGTTGAATTCAAGCTTGGAAGTCCGAATCACTTGTTCCTGAAATATCTGGCGACCTTTTCGTTCTCGATCGTTGATCCTTCCGTTGCCAAGAAGAACCCGGAAGATTACTTGACCCAGCACTCCGCAGGCTCTGGTGCTTTTACGTTGGAGAAGTGGGATCCAGCTACCGAAGCGGTATTCGTAGCTAACAAGAACTACTGGAAGGGCGCTCCGAAAGTCGACAAAATCATTGTGAAGTTCGTAGCGGAAGCTTCCAACCGTGAATTATTCCTTGAAAAAGGAGACGTTGACGTCGCTCTTGATATCCCAGCGAAGGATGTAGAGAGCCTTTCGAAGAAGGATAACCTGACGATTAGCTCAGAGTCCTCGAACCGAATCGTTTACTTGGGAATGAATGCGAAATTCAAACCGTTCGACCAGTTGAAAGTAAGACAAGCCATTAATTACGTGATTGATCAACAGAAGCTGATCAAGGACGTTGTGTATGGTCAAGCATCTCCGCTGAAAAGCTCGATTTCGAGCAAATCACCAGCCTTTACTTCCGAAGGCTATGAATACAGCTATGATTTGAATAAAGCCAAAGCCCTTCTGAAAGAAGCGGGCTACGAGAAAGGCTTTACCTTCGATCTTACTGTGAACTCTTCTACTCAGGATTATGAAGATATCGCAGTTCTGCTTAAAGCAGAGCTTGAGAAAATCGGAGTGACACTGAACATTAATAAAGTAGCACCTGCACAATATCGCGAGCTGATTAATAAGAAAGCAGCGGCAGCTTATCTAGGCAAATATACGTCGCTTGTGAACGACCCTTCTTACCATTATGGATTTCTCTTAGATAGCAAAGGCGCTTCCAACTACACCGGCTATTCCAGCAAGGTTGTCGATGATTTGTTGGCAAAAGCGAATGTAGAGCCAGATGAGGCGAAGCGGACGGAGCTGTACAAACAAGTTCAGAAGCAGGTTACGGCTGATTCTCCGTGGGCATACCTTTACGAAAGTAATTTGATTGCTGGCTTGAACAAGGATGTGAAAGGGTATATCTTCTACCCGGACGAGATCATTCGTTTCAGCTCACTGTACAAATAAGGAGAAGACCCCCGAGTGGCACGGGGGTCTTACCTACTTTTATCTCTTCTGTAGGAGGCAGCTATGACGAAGCTTTTGGAAATCGATCAATTATCTATCGAATTCGCGGGTCCTTCGGGGCCGATTCGGGTGGTGAGCGGCATCAGCTTGGACATTGAGCCGGGTCAAACACATGGAATCGTTGGGGAATCAGGGAGCGGGAAAAGTGTGACCTCCTTATCCGTTATGCGATTGCTGCCCAAAGGTCAGGCGCGGGTCGTGGAAGGTGATATACGTCTGAACGGGCAGAGCTTGCTTGAGATGTCTGAATCCCAGATGCAAAAGGTTCGCGGCAATCGAATCTCTATCATCTTCCAGGAGCCGATGACCGCCTTGAATCCGGTATTTAAGATCGGCCATCAAGTTCGAGAAGCGATTCGCCAGCATACGAAGAAGAGCAAGCGAGCAGCTCAGAAGGAAACCATCGGACTGCTGGGCGAGGTGGGAATATCCTCGCCCGAGCAAATTGTGGACGTTTATCCACATCAGCTATCTGGGGGAATGCGCCAGCGGGTAATGATTGCTATGGCTATGGCCTCGAATCCGGAGGTACTGATCGCTGATGAACCGACGACGGCATTGGACGTTACGATTCAGGCCCAAATTCTTGACCTGATGAGGAAACTCCAGCAGGAGCGGGGAACGGCAATTATTCTTATTACTCATGATCTAGGTGTAGTAGCTGAAATTTGTGATCGGGTCTCTATTATGTATGCCGGTCAAATTGTTGAACAGGGGGATGTGAAGACACTGTTTAAGGAGCCTAAGCATCCTTATACAGCTGGCTTACTGAATTCTATGCCTCAATTCACAGGTAAAGAGAATCGATTGCAGGCGATCTCCGGACAAGTTCCCCATCCTACGGAATATACCGCTGGATGCCGCTTTGCGGTTCGATGCCCTTCTAGAATGGATGCCTGCGATATTACCGAGCCTGCGCTATATGATTTCGGCAGCGGTCACAGGTGCAAATGCCATCTCTATAGGGAGGGATTCGAATGAAGCCTATTCTCGAGATAAAGGATTTAAAAAAACATTATCCCGTGAAGAAAGGGTTATTCGGTCGCGTGAGCGGGACGGCCAAGGCGGTGGATGGCATTTCCCTCACCATTGATAAAGGGGAAACTTTTGCTATCGTAGGCGAATCTGGCTCAGGAAAAACAACGCTCGGTAAAACCCTGCTGCGCTTAATTGAGCCGACGTCCGGAAGCATATTCTTCAACGGAACAGACATCACGGAACTGGGTGCTGAACCAATGAGGAAGCTTAAAACAGATATGCAGATTGTGTTTCAAGATCCGTATGGTTCGCTGGACCCCAAATGGACCATTCGCCGTACTTTGGAGGAGCCCTTGCGCACGCATTATAGCTTGCCTGCTCAAGCCATCACGGAAAAAGTGGATCACATCCTGGAGGTTGTCGGTTTAACGCCGCAGCATGCTCTTCGGTTTCCGTATGAATTGTCAGGCGGACAGCGTCAGCGAGTCGGCATTGCAAGGGCACTCATTCTGGAGCCCAAATTCATCGTATTCGATGAGCCTGTATCAGCGCTGGATGTATCGATTCAAGCGCAAGTCCTGACTTTACTGCAGGATTTGCAGAGCCGTCTATCCCTCACGTATTTATTCGTTTCTCATGACTTATCCGTTGTTCGGTATATTAGCGATCATGTGGGAGTCATGTATTTAGGCAAAATGATGGAGGTCGGGCCCACGGAGGCGTTATTCTCGAAGCCGCTTCATCCGTATACACAAGCCCTTATCTCGGCTATTCCGCAGTCCGATCCAGATAAAAGAAGCGAGAGAATCGTGCTCTCGGGAGAAGTCCCAAGTCCACGTAATCCGCCTTCCGGATGCGTATTTCATACCCGTTGTCCGCATGCCATGCCGCAATGCCGCACCATCCAGCCTGAATGGCAGCAGATTTCTGAGGATCGGTATACCGCTTGTCATTTATATAACAATTAAAGAGAAAGAAAGTGGGTTTTATTATGCAGGTAACAACAAAATGGCAAGGCAAAAAGTTTTTTCAATCGACAGGGCCTTCTGGCTATACAATCAACATGGACGCAACACCTGCTTGGGGAGGAGAGGGCAACGGAGCTTCACCAATCGAGCTGTTAGTGGCGAGTTTGGCTGGCTGTATCGGTATGGACATTACGTTGATTCTGGAGAAATTCCTGCCTTCAATCAAGCAGATTGAAATTATTGCAGACGGAGTCCGCAAGGAAGAAGCTCCAAAAGGATTTGCCTCCATCGAGCTAACCTTCAAGGTGGACGGAGATATTCCGGATTACCGAATATGGAAAGCGATCGAGCTGGGAACGGAGAAGTACTGTTCGGTATCCGACTCCTTGAATGCCGTCATTACGCATAGACTCGTTCTTAACGGCGTGGAAGTGTACAAAGACTAAGCTAGTTGAGCATTCTCAGGGGTAGAGACATTGAGAGACATTTTATTATGAAATGTCTCTTTTTATTTGGACCAAGATAGCGGCGTCAAGACGCAAAGATCCCAGCTCAGAGTAGAGCTGGGATCTTTGCTGATGAATCATATTTTTAGAATTATGCCACGGCGTTCCTGCGTTCCACAATGTAACAGGCTATTCCGATGCTTAGGCCAAGCCCAACAAGCAGGGCTCCAACCCAAGGGAGGGAGGTTAGGCTTAGATGAGTAATGACCCATCCGCCAATGAAGGCACCAGCTGCATTTCCCAGATTACCAGCCGAATGAGTAGCGGTAGAGGCAAGTGCTGGCGCTGACTTAGCTAGACTCATAACCCGTACTTGAAGCCCAGGCATCACCGCGAAGGAAGTAGTCCCCCACAGAAAAATGGTCAACACAGCAGCCATTGGACTATGAACCGTAAAGGTAAAGAGCGTAAGAATGGCACATGTCGTAAAATAAAGTCCCAGCAGCGAGGGCATCAGCTTCCAGTCTGCAAGCTTCCCGCCAACGATATTCCCGATCGTTACACCACAGCCGAACAAGACCAGAATCCAGGTTACACGGTGCTCGGCAAAACCAGTCACTTGCTCAAGCAGCGGAGTGATATAAGTAAATACGGCGAATAGACCAGCATTGCTTAATGCGCCCATCAGCAGGTATAGCATCAGCTTGGGCCGGATGAGAGCAGTAATTTGCTGTGCAATACTGGCTGGCTTGTCTTGCCTTAATTGCGGAATGAAGATAAATATACCGATTAGTGCTATAACCCCCATAATTGCAATCGCACCAAACGAAGCTCTCCACCCCATGTTTTGTCCGATAAATGTACCCAGAGGAACCCCGATGATATTGGCAATGGTTAGACCCGCCATCATAATGGACACGGCCCCGGCACGTTTGTCCGGACGTACAAGATTGGAGGCGATGACGGCTCCAACTCCGAAGAAAGTACCGTGAGTTAATGCCGTAATCATACGAGCTGCCATAAGAACGGCATAGTTCGGAGCGATTACAGAAATTCCATTACCGAGAATGAATAGTCCCATGAGCAGACATAGCAGCTTCTTTTGCGGAATTCGGTGGGTGAGAATCGTTAGTATGGGAGCGCCGATCGCTACTCCCAGAGCGTACATGGTAATGAGTTGTCCTGCCGATGAAATACTAACATGTAGATCATCAGCCACATTGGGCAGAAGACCCATGATGACAAATTCAGTCATTCCAATCGCAAAGGCACCTACGGTAAGAGAGAGTATAGAGATGGGTAGAGGCTCTTTGACTGTTTGTTTCTTGCTAATACTTGAAGTTAAATTCATGGATGTCGTTGTCAACCTTTCTTCTTATGTGAATAAATCACAAGTAACGGAGAAATTCCCCTTGATAATCATAATGCACTTAAGACTTACGGTAAAGTGGATGTCTTGGTCAACAATGCGGGGATTTCCCTTGCAGCCGCCATTCAAGAAATTCAAGGCGATTACCGAAGGGGTCATTTAAATAGAAACGTTTGACGCCCTCATCCTGTCGTGCATCGTCATCCATTACTTGTATATGGTTGGTCAGCAAGTAATCACGTAAATGCTCTAAGTGGAGGACAGCAAACGCTGGATGTGCCTTTGTGGCAGGATTGAAATCCTTTTGAACCCCTATATGTACTTGATGATTGCCACACTGAAACCAAACACCGCCGCGTTTTCTCAGGTTTTCGGGTTTGGGCAGTTCTGTCCAGCCTAATAGTTCCGAGAAAAATCTTCTCGCTTCATCTTCACAGCCTTCAGGAGCTGCTAATTGAATATGATCAATGCCACAAAATGAAAAATCCATCATAAGACCTCCATGAATTTCATTTAATGAAACTAAGTTTCATTATTAATTTATCATAAGCATGCTAATAATTACCACTATCGGTTATTGAAAATTGAGTAAAGAGCTGCATAAGGTTCTGACGCGGGGTGCATTTTATGCTCCTATTATTCATGGGTTGAAGCAATGTTATAATATAAACGGCTCTAAATCATAATCAGTGTGCTAGCCATCACGAAGTACCTAGCGAAGCGGACGGAATCGTTCTGAAGAAGCGATAGCGGTCGCCTTTGTCTCCGTATTTCTACCCCTGAGGGATAGAATCAAGAAATAGGGAGACAACAGCGATCGTAAGAATGATCCGTCCGCGCAGCGGGCTTCTACGCACCATGCTTCGCATTATCCAGCACTTATTTTAGTGTTGAGCCATATAAACAGTCTAGATTTGATCGTAAGATTCGATCTTATCAGAGAGGATGCGGCAAGCATGAACAAAACCGATCGTTTATTAGCCATCGTACTTGAGCTGCAGCGCAAGGGAGGGTTAAGAGCGGAAGATCTGGCAGCTGGTTTTGAAACGAGTACGAGAACTATATATCGAGATATTCAAGCTCTTAGCGAGGCAGGCGTTCCGATTGTTGGCACACCTGGGCTAGGCTACTACTTAATGGAGGGGTACTTTTTACCGCCGCTAAGCTTCACGGTGGAAGAGGCCGTGGCGCTGCTGATTGGCACGGACTTTGTCGAACAAAAATTTGACACCGGTTATGGCATGAAGGCGCAAAGTTCCAGAGAGAAAATCGAAGCCATTTTACCGAAGAGTGTTCGCCAAGAGACATCCAGGGTGCGTACGACCATGAGACTGCTGGCTGTAGGTGATGCACGTATTAGCGGACAAGAGAAAGAATACTTAGAAGCCTTGCGCCATGCGATATTGGAGGAGCAGAAGGTAAGGTTCCATTACTCCAAAAGCATGCCTGAGGCGGATGGGAATCGTCATAGCATTCGTACTGCTGCTCCTTATGGACTTGTGCTTGTTCGGGGATCATGGGTATTGATAGCACGATGTGATCTGCGGCAGGAGCTTCGCCATTTCCGATTATCTCGAATGAGCGATTTGACCGTTCTGGAAGACCTTTTCACGTTTCCATCTGATTTTAATTTGCTGGATCACAAGCCTGTAGATGATCGGCAGGTACTTGTGCGTATTCAAGTACACCCACATATCGCGGATAAAGTGAAGGAATCCAACAACTTCTTCATGGAAGCTTTCGAGGAACATGAGGATGGCTTGCATGTAACGTTTCGTGTCCGTCAGCCTGAGGATTTGCTGCATTGGGTGCTCGGCTGGGGAGCGAATGTCGTGGTGCTTGAGCCTGAATCGCTGCGAATTCAGGTTCGTGATGAAGCTGAAAAGATGTTTAAATGCTACTGACATACTGTTGTCAGTAGCATTTTTGTATAGTAAGAACAGATGAAGAAAAGGAGCTGTTCACAAGCCTATGAATACAACCGAATCCCTGCAGCATTTTGAAGAAATTACGGAACATTACCTTCAAGAATTAGATAGCTTTAGTATGGAGCAGTTGAGGTATCAGCAGATTGAGAACGAATGGTCGCTTGGACAAATGTACCTGCATCTGATTAACTCTTCTCTTTACATGCAGCTTCGTAATGTGGATCATTGCATGATACCAAGTGAGGACTCTGTTGTTTCTACAGGGGAAAAAACAGAGACGGGGAAAGCGATATTTGATCAAGGAGGCTTGCCGCCTGTGCGTATTCAAGTTCCGCCCTCACCGCAATACACGCCTGAGCAGCCCCAAAGCAAAGAGCAGCTCGTCGAAGGACTGAACGCTGTACTGAACCGAATGAGGGAGATCGAGCCGACGCTTGAAAAGGCAGATTTGCAGCATACCGCCCTCCATCCTCGATTCGGTGCGTTACATGCAAAAGAATGGTTTATGTTCGTCGAGATGCACTACCGTCACCACCTGCAGCAGAAGGACCGTTTGAAAAAGGAGATAGAAAGTAACACGTAAGGCTGCGAGTAGGAGTGGAAACATGGCAGAAGAATTAATACACGAGCAAAGGCGCTACTGGGTCGGTGTCGTTTCCGCTTCCCATGTCAGAATGGGCGTACAGGGTGGGTTCGCTCAGCTTTGTCATGGTAAGTCCGCACCTTTAAGGAGGATGCATCCTGGCGACTGGCTCATCTACTATTCTCCTCGAATTGATATGGCAAAGGGAGAGCCGCTGCAAGCCTTTACCGCGATTGGTCAGGTAGCCGATGATAGGGTTTATGAATATCAGATGTCGGATACCTTTGTACCCTATCGTCGGAATATCCGGTATTCTAACTGTGAAGAAGTGAAGATTATTGACCTATTGAACCAGCTTAGCTTCACTCGAGGGAACCGAAATTGGGGGTATCAATTCCGCTTTGGTCATTTCGAGATCGGATGTGAGGATTTTCTAACAATCGCCAAAGCTATGCTGGGTGATGTTCAGGGGATGCCGATCAATGACATGAAAGCATCAGGTAAGGAACAAAACGACAAGCCGGAATAAGACTGCCGCCGCAGATTTATTCCGGTTTTTCTTATCTATGTCTTTGGATGCAGCAATCGGGAAATGCGCTTTAGGTGGGTGCATTATTTAATTATTTTCCAGATGCGAGTCTATTTCTACTATAAAAATCCAGTGGGTATACCGATAGTAGAAATATATAACCTTGAAGAGGAGTCATACTTGTGAACCGAATTTCTAGCAATTCCTCACTTAATTCGTCACCGCTGCAGCATTCCAGTGTTGCAAAAGCTACAACAAACGCATTTGATAAACGAATAAAAGACTTAATGGAACAAACGACTAAACTAAATGAACAAATTGAAAAGGTCAATCAAAACAAAAACCTCGATGAGAAAATACGTATGGAAAGAACGACAGCGATTCGTGATCAAATCCAACAAATTGAGGCGCAAATCAGCCAAATAAGAGCAGAGCAATTGAGCAAACAACAGAAAGATTCCGATAAAGCGGATAAGAATAATGATGCTAAAGATGATACAAAGATGGATATTGCAATAAAAATCGGTGTGGCCTTTGATACTGTAAAAACGATGAATAAAACGAAGGGCCAAATGGAGCGGGAATCCCAAAACCTTAAAAATGATGTGCGAAAAGATCGTTTTTTTCTGGAGAATAAAGTCGTTGATTCCCCTGATGATATTCGGAGTCTATCCATGATGAAGGAGAATTTAGAATCGACAACAGTCAAAAGCAAACTTCACGCCAGCAATGAAATTGATGCGAAAATAACCATGTTAGACAAAAATATTAGTAAAGCGTACGACAAAATAAAAGATACGATGGGTCAGACTGTGCGAAATGAAAAGCAAGAGAATGAGATCGGTACTATTCCTGAGGAGCAGCCAATCGAAGATAATACGACTAAGCAAGATAGTAAGTCCGAGGGCAGTAAGAAGATTGAACACAAGCAGATTGATATCCGAATATAGGTCATACAGTGGGCAAAATAGAAACAACAACCCCGTTTCAAGCAACGGGGCTGTATCTTCGTATGCCTAGCTTTATCTAAAGAACCTTCTCAAGGAATTGACGTGCACGCTCATTATCAGGTCTTTTGAAAAATTGTGCTGGGGGCGCCTTCTCTACGAGATGACCTTTATCCAAAAAGTAGATGGTATCGGCTGCTTCTTGGGCGAACCGCATTTCATGCGTAACAATGACCATGGTCATCCCGGACTCGGCAAGGCCTCGAATGACTTCTAGCACCTCTTTAACCATCTCGGGATCGAGTGCGGAGGTCGGTTCATCGAACAGCATAATTTCCGGCTCCATCGCCAGACTGCGAAGGATGGCTACGCGTTGTTTTTGTCCGCCGGACAGCTTGGATGGGAAGGCTTCCGATTTATCTGTAAGTCCAACGCGTTCCAAAAGCTCCAGAGCTTTGCTGCGAGCTTGCTCCTTGGTCCAGCCCTTCACTTTCATGGGGGCAAAACAGATGTTATCGATGACGTTCATATGTGGGAACAAATGAAAATGCTGAAATACCATTCCGATCTTCTGTCGGACTTGTAGGATATTGGTCTTCGGATCTGTGATATCCTTGTCATTGATCGTGATTCGGCCGCTCGTAGGGGATTCTAACAGGTTTAAACAACGAAGAAACGTTGATTTGCCCGAGCCGGAAGGACCAATGACAGCTACAACTTCACCTTGTGTAATAGTCGTAGAAATGTCGTGCAGTACGGTTTGTTTGCCGAATGACTTCGATAGCTTCTCCACTTTAATCACTGCGACGCATCCTCCTCTCAAGAATTTGAGTGACAAAGGTAAGAATAAGCACCAGCACATAATAAACAGCCCCTACAAAAACTAAGGGTTCAAAATATTTGAATGTATCGGAACCCACCACATTTGCACGGCGCATTAGATCTTCGACACCAATGACCGATACAAGGGAAGATTCCTTGAGGAGCGAAATACATTCATTCACAAGCGCCGGAAGTATATTTTTAACCGCTTGCGGCAGAATGATGCTGACCATCATGGTCTTATAAGGAATCCCGAGGGACATGGCTGCTTCACGCTGTCCTTTGTCCACGGATTGAATGCCGCCACGGATCGTTTCTGACAAATATGCTGCGGAGTTAAGTCCAAAAGCTAACCCTGCGGCCATTAGTGGGGAAATATCATATTGGAATAATTGGGGAGTCGCGTAGTAGATCAGTACAAGCTGGAGCAGCAGCGGTGTTCCCCGAAATATCGACGTATACACGTTTGCGAACCATCGCAGCGGCCGAATATGGGAGATTTTGAACAAGGAAAGAATAGTTCCCCATATGAAACCAAAGAGCGCAGATACCAACGTAAACAAAAGGGTGATGGTTATCCCTTTCAGGATATAGGGAATATATCCGTTAAGCACACTAAAATCTAAATTCATTCCTCGACCCTCCTTAGCTTCTTTTCACTGTAATCATGCTAGTATATCCACGAAATAATGTCCCTAACGGGATAACCCGCAGGGACATTAACAGCGTTTTTCTTACTCAAACCACTTCTTAATAAGCTGATCTTTCACTCCATTATCGCTAAGCTCTTTCAATGCTTTGTTTATATCGCCCACTAATGGAGAGCCTTTAGGAAGGGCTATCGCATATCCCTCTTCCTTCTCAGCGGGGATAACAGTAAATTTCAAATCCGGATTGTCCTTCACATAGCCTTTGGCCACTGCATCTTCAATGATGGCCGCATCGATGCGATTCGATTTAAGCTCTTGAAACAGATCGGGGATCCGGTTTAGTTTTTTGATTGCGGCATCTTTGAGATCAGCAACGACCTGTTCTTGAGTAGATCCAAGCTGAACCCCTATTCGCTTATTCTTGAGTTCTTCCAGCGTTGCATAGGGCGCATCGACCTTCGAAGCAATGGTATTCTTCGCCACAAAATAAACGTCGGAGAAGTCTACATTCTTCTGGCGTGCCGGTGTGATCGACATGCCGGACATAACAAAATCCACTCGTTTCGACTGAAGGGCTGCTATCAATCCATTGAAATCCATGCTTTGAATTTTCAGCTCATAGCCCAGTTTAGTTGCTATAGCTCTCGCAATATCAATGTCAAAACCGATGATATCGCCGTTATTCTTAGCATCTACATTCTCGTAGGGCGGATAATCGGGTGAAGTACCAAGAATGAGAACCTTCTTATCCCCTGAAGACGATGCTGCTGGGTTGGCATTTGAGTTAGAAGCACTTTTACCGCTGCCGCATCCAGCAAGTGTAAGCAGTCCAATAAGCAAAATGGTAATGAGCTGTATACCCTGACTTTTTTTCATGATGTTCACTCCTGTTGTCCATTCTTTTTCTTTGCATAAATATGCAACTTTAAATATAACAGCTGAAGAAGCTGTCTTCTAATGGGAAAATATTCTTTGTTAAAAAAAGGAATACTTTCTCGCCAAAAAGTGGTCTTTACATATCATTTCCAGCTATCCTTAGGTTATTAATCTGTTTTTAAACTCATGGCCTGTTTGCCTAGAGGGGTGACATCTAGTCACTATTTTTTGTCATTTGAAACTTTAACAGCAAAAGTGATACAATTCATATAACAGCATACAATTCCAAGTGAAGTTTAGTGGCTTGGGAGAGGTTCTAGCGACACCCTCTATAAAAAACTAAGGAAACGGTTCCTCCTTGGGTACCGTTTTTTATTTTTTAAGAAGCTATTTTCATGCTTTTGTCCTAGAGTCTCTCGTGCGTTTGCCTAGTGAAGGGTAGAACAGAGAGGAGTTATATATGATGCAATCAAACAAAGCGATTGTCGTCTTTAGTGGTGGGCAGGACAGTACGACATGTTTGTTCAAAGCCATGAAGGAATTTGATACGGTGGAGGCAGTTACGTTCGATTACGGCCAGCGTCATAAGCTGGAACTGGAATGCGCTGCTCGAATTGCAGCGGAATTCAATATTCAGCAGCATGTGCTGGATATGTCTTTGATTAATCAGCTAGCTCCGAACGCACTAACGAGAACCGATATAGCTATCGAGCAGAAGGAAGGCGAGCTGCCTTCGACCTTTGTGGATGGACGCAACCTGCTGTTTCTTTCCTTTGCAGCTGTACTTGCGAAGCAGAAAGGCGCCAAGCACATTATAACGGGTGTGAGCCAGTCTGATTTCAGTGGATATCCAGACTGTAGGGATGTCTTCATCAAGTCGCTCAATGTCACGATAAATTTGGCGATGGATTATGAATTCGTCATTGATACCCCGCTGATGTGGCTGACCAAAGCGCAGACATGGCAATTAGCCGATGATTTGGGCGCTTATGATTATGTAAAGAACAATACTCTAACCTGCTACGAGGGGATCATTGCGGATGGCTGCGGCGAATGTCCGGCTTGTCTGCTGCGTGCCAGAGGGGTTGACCAATACGAAGCGGCGAGAAGGGAAGGGCGGCGACTATGATTCAGCAAATCTACCCATCGGCTGCGCATCCTTTCCGATATGAATTGAATAAAGACATGCAGTTTGCCGCCGCTCATTATGTCCCAAGTGAGAGCGCGGGCGCATGCAGCCGGGTGCATGGACATACCTATTTTGTCAATGTCACAGTCGCAGGAGACGAGCTCGATGAGAGCGGGTTTCTCGTTAATTTCTCACAGATTAAGAAGCTTATACACAACCGCTTTGACCATTCCTTGCTGAATGATCATTCCGCTTTATTTAGTGATGAAGATCCGAATCGTTATCCAACGACGGAGAATGTGGCAAGAATAATAGCCGAACTTGTCAGCGATTTTCTTGCCCAGACAGTTAACAAGCCGCAATGTGTGCAGATTTTTTTGAGGGAAACACCTACTAGCTATGTGATCTATCGTCCTTATGCGGCGGGAGGCAATCGTCATGAGTAGCCGTTTTCCCGTCATGGAAATTTTCGGCCCTACGATTCAAGGTGAGGGGATGGTCATTGGTCAAAAGACGATGTTCGTCCGCACAGCAGGCTGTGACTATCAATGTGCTTGGTGTGATTCAGCTTTTACGTGGGACGGCACGGGGAAAGAAGATATTCGGATGCTGACAGCGGAGGAGATCGCCGCGGAATTACGCGAAATAGGAGGTACTACTCATGTTACGATTTCCGGAGGAAATCCAGCGCTTCTGCCCCATTTGAACGAGCTTATTGATCGGCTGCATGAGCAAGGAATCACGGTTGCCTTGGAGACGCAGGGCAGCCTCTGGAAGAATTGGTTTTTGCAAATTGATGAATTGACACTCTCACCTAAACCGCCGAGTTCGGGCATGACGACAGATTGGTCGCAATTAGATGCGATTGTTGCTCAGCTCACAGAGCATGAACGGGCTTTCAGTCTCAAGGTTGTTGTATTTGATGAAGCAGATTTGCAGTATGCGGTCACGGTGCATGAGCGGTACAAGCAGGTTCCCTTCTACCTTCAGGCGGGGAATGACGATGTCATTCAGGAGGATACATCGGTCTTATTAAACCGTCTTATCGAACGGTACAAGTGGCTGGTGGACATGGTTATCGCATCCTCAGCACTGACGAATGTCAGAGTGCTACCCCAATTACATGCCTGGTTATGGGGCAATAAACGAGGCAAATAAGAATAGGCAGCGATGATAAGGAGAGATGGATAGTGGCAGGTCGTGACGAAGCAGCTTTAGAAGGAATTAGCCTATTAGGCAATCAGGGAACACAGTATGCGGCTACTTATACGCCATCGATATTAGAGGCGTTTGATAATAAACATCCTTACCGGGATTACAGGGTGAAGTTTAACTGTCCAGAATTCACAAGTCTTTGCCCGATCACGGGACAACCGGACTTTGCGACTATTTATATCGCATACATTCCCGATCTTAAGATGGTGGAGAGCAAGTCGCTCAAGCTCTATCTATTCAGTTTCCGCAACCATGGTGATTTCCATGAAGACTGTATCAATATCATTATGAATGATCTAATCAACCTAATGTCGCCGCGTTATATCGAGGTTTGGGGTAAATTCACTCCGCGGGGAGGCATCTCCATCGATCCATACTGCAATTATGGACGTCCAGGTACTAAGTATGAGGAAATGGCCTCATACCGCATGATGAATCATGACCTGTATCCGGAGAAAGTCGATAATCGGTAGTCAAGGAGTAGATGATGTGGGAGACCAACGGTTTAAGGATTCTGTAGAGACAACGCTTAAGGTTATCGGGGGCAAATGGAAGCTGGTAATCCTATGCCATCTTATAGATGGGGTAAGACGATTCGGGGAATTGAAGCGGGATATGCCCCATATTACACAGAAGATGCTGACTCAGCAGCTTCGTGAATTAGAGCTGGATGGCATTATCGATCGCAAAGTGTACACACAAGTACCGCCCAAAGTGGAATATTCCTTAACAGAATATGGCTTGACGATCAAGGATGTTCTTAATGTCCTATCCAAGTGGGGCGATCAGCATCAACAGATTATCCCGCCTTTACCGGCGGATGACAGGTAGTAGGATAGGAATCATTCATCAGAATTGAGAATCTCCAATCGAACGTTGGAGGTTCTTTTTTATTGGTTCTTTTTGTTTGTGATCGCTCCAATAAGTGTCGATAAGCCTCCCTATAGTATCCAAATGGGTACTACGTTACAGAAAGGTGCGTACTATCTTTTTCAAAAGTTAGGTCGTAAAATAAGGCGAATCAAACAAACTACTTACTTTAGGAGTGAAGAATCCATGAAACTTCAATTAGCGTTAGACCTGGTCAACACCGAAGAAGCAAAGCAGTTGGTGAAAGAAGTGGAATCCTATATAGATATCGTTGAGATCGGTACGCCGGTCGTCATTAATGAAGGACTG
Source organism: Paenibacillus baekrokdamisoli (assembly GCF_003945345.1). Lineage (GTDB taxonomy): Bacteria > Bacillota > Bacilli > Paenibacillales > Paenibacillaceae > Paenibacillus_Z > Paenibacillus_Z baekrokdamisoli. Next base: position 5,430,257 of record NZ_AP019308.1, read on the forward strand.
CGAGCAGTTACTGCAATTAAAGAAGCCTTTCCACATCTACAAGTACTAGCAGATCTGAAGGTTATGGATGCAGCGGGCTATGAAGTGATGAAAGCTTCTGAAGCAGGCGCGGATATCGTCACGATACTTGGCGTAGCTGAAGATATGACCGATGGGTATCGATGCGCATGTTGTTGGTGAAACGGTAACTCCTAGTCTTGGGAAAGAGGACATTCTGCTGATTGGTTCCGGTTCTGGGGAGACGAAGTCGTTAATACCCATAGCTGAGAAGGCGAAGCATTTAGGTGGAACCGTTGCTGTATTAACGATTGCACAGGAATCGACCATGGGGCGGCTAGCGAATCTTGTCGTGGAGCTGCCAGGCTCACCCAAGGACCAAGCCGGAAGCGAGTATCCGACGATCCAGCCCATGGGAGCCTTATTCGAGCAGCTTCTCTTGTTATTCTGTGATGCTGTTATCTTGAAGCTGATGGAGAAACGAGAATTAGACTCTACAACGATGTATGGCAGGCATGCCAATTTAGAATAAAGCGAAGTTAATGGGGCTGTCAAAAAATGAATGGAATAAACGAACAAAGATGCCTGATCATATGATCCTGGCATCTTTGCTCGTTTATTAGGGTTCAGTGTACCTATTTAGAAGCAAGTAAAAGTAGTAATTTGGTTGAGATCCATCCCTTGATACATCCAGAACCTACCGTTCCATCTAAATCCAGCGACGGATGTACGTCCTACGAATACGGGATAAAACCAGAATTGCTGACCATTTCTGAGCCAGATATAAGTGTTTCGAAACAAACAACCGGCGATCGCGCCGGGGTCAACAGCAAATGCAGAAGCAGCAGGCATTTGGGGTGTGAATGATGGAGGTGGAGCTGTTGGGCCTTGTGAACCTTGCGGTCCTGATGGTCCTGATGGTCCTGATGGTCCAGGTGGTCTTGGCGGTGGAGGGGGCATGAATCCCATTAGAAATGTCACTCCTTCTTGTGTGGGCTGCAACATCATATGCAAGTGAGAATGTGATGGATTGGACGTATGGCCTCTATTATTCGCCTTTGAGTGCTGGGTGGAATCATTATTTGGTGTAGATAGGCTATAAAAGTACAGCTAACTTGGTACCAAGTATCGATACGAGTAGTCTAGAGGATGTAAATTGATTGCCTGACCATGTCAGAAGATTATCGACATACCCGAGCGTATCCGCATTGATAGTGCCGATAATTCGCTGCATGGCTAGTAGATCGAAGCTCGTCACCTTATCATTCGAAACGATGGGGCTGAGTGCTCCTAGAGCAAGAACCTCGCCCTTGGTTGGCTGCTTTAGCTTCCCATCCTCATTATAATACTGGGATAAATAATCAGGCCCTTTGGTGCTGATGTCTATGATGAACAAGATGTCAAGCTGGGGACTGGATACACTTACCTTATACTGATCCTCGTAGAATACATTGAATTTGTATTCGTTATTATAGGTGTCCACATCAAACAGCTTGTGCAGCCTGTTATCCTTGAACGAATAGATGTAGAAGAAACCGTATCCTCCGCTGCCTCCGGAATCGATACTGACGAGGATATCGGGGATATGATCCTTATCGAAATCCCCAAGAAACAGTCTCGCATTGTATCCGGCATTGTTTGGGAAGCTGACGGTCATGCTTCTGTTCGAGTGGCCATCTTGAATGACTAGTGTAATTTGGTCAGCAAATTCACTCGCAGCATCAGCCTTATTGCCAATTAGATAAACAAGATCAAGTTTTCCATCTCCGGTTACGTCCCCTCGCTTCCTGTCCAACACGACTCTGTTTCTTGTAAAATATTCATAAGCATGTGTATGGTAAAGCGTGCTCATCTGGATGCCCCCTATTCTAAAGTCAATCCTGCTCCTGCCTATACGTATGTGGGCAAATAGCAAATGGCTTGTGTGTTTGCCCAGATTACGGAGAGATTCGAGTTAAACCGAAGAGGTTGGGAATTATAAAGCAATAAACAAGCTACCAGCGCAAGATCAAGCACGGGAAGCGCAGCAGTTCGCAAAAATCAGCCAGTTATCCGAGCAGTATGGCTTAAATGCGAAATATTCCTCGCAGGTATATAGAGTCATTATTGACAAAGATGGATGAGCGGCTGCGAGTCCTCTGCTATGCAAAATTCATCAATCGTTACCTTTTACTGTGATTGCAATCACAGTGCTCATAATCTTTCCCACGTATACTTGGTTCATATGTTGATTCAAGAAAGTGAGGGTATCATGATGCTAAACGAACAAACGATACAGGTGATCAAATCGACAGTACCGGTACTCGAGATACATGGAACGGCTATTACGAAAAGGTTCTACGAAAGGTTGTTCACGAGTCATCCGGAGCTGCTTAATATTTTCAATCACGCCAATCAGAAACAGGGCAGGCAGCAGGCTGCGCTCGCTAATGCGGTATACGCCGCTGCGGTTCATATCGACAAGCTAGAAGCTATTATTCCGGTAGTGAAGCAAATTGCGCATAAGCATCGCAGTCTGGGCGTGAGACCGGAGCATTACCCGATTGTAGGCGAGCATTTGCTTGGGGCAATCAAGGAGGTGCTTGGCGATGCAGCAACGGAGGAGATTCTGCAGGCATGGGCGGAGGCATATGGCGTGATCGCGGACGCTTTCATTGGCATTGAAGCCCAAATGTATGAGCAGACCGAGCAACAGTTAGGCGGCTGGGCAGACTTTAGAGCCTTCAAGGTAGACAGGAAGGTTAAGGAGAGCGATGTGATTACTTCGTTCTATCTCATTCCAGAGGATGGCAAGTCGATTGCGAGCTTCGAGCCTGGACAGTATATTAGTGTAAGAATGTCTATTCCCGGTGAGCCGAATACGCATATTCGTCAATACAGCTTGTCCGATTCACCGGAGAAACCCTATTATCGAATCTCTGTGAAGCAGGAAGTAGAGACTAGAGATAAGCCTGCTGGCCATGTGTCCAATTACTTGCATCAAGAGGTTAAGGAAGGCGATGTATTATGGCTGTCTGCGCCTGCTGGCGATTTCGTATTGGATCAACAGGATGAGCGACCGGTCGTACTCATTAGTGGCGGGGTAGGCTTGACGCCAATGGTGAGTATGCTAAATACAATGGTGGAGAAGCAGCCGCACCGTCCTGTAACGTTCATCCATGCTGCCCAGCACGGCAAGCTTCATGCCATGAGGGAATCGGTTGAGCAGCTAGCTCGCATACACCCTCAGCTGTCAGCTTATTGGTGCTACAACCAGCCGACTGATCTTGATAAAGAGACTAATGCCCATCATCGAGAGGGTTATATTGACTCAAAATGGCTTCAATCGATTGTTCCTACGCGAGATGCTGGCTTCTACTTCTGCGGTCCGACTCCGTTTATGCGGGCTGTGAACGGTATTCTGAAGGAGTGGGGCATTCCGCAATCTGATATTCACTTTGAATTCTTTGGTCCGGCCAGCAGTCTGGAGCCTGTAGGTGCGGAGATAGGTTAACCTCATAAGGTCGCAACAAAGGATAGTTTTGACGGGAATCCCGTCAGGACTATCCTTTGTTGCGTATTTTGCGGGTCTATGACATGGACTCGTTCCTTGCTTTAATCGTTCTGGCATATTCCGTCGGCGTCATGCCAACCGTTTTCTTGAAGTGTCGCGAGAAGTAATGGATGCTGCTGTATCCGAGGAGATTCGATACTTCTGTCAGATTGTATATCTCTTCGCGAATGTATTTTTTGGCGTGCTCGATTTTCAACTGATTGACATAAGCGATAATCCCGATCCCTACAGTTCGCTTGAACAGGATGTTCATCTGTGTTCTGCTCATGCTGAATTGCGCGCACAAGTAGTCCAACGTCATTTTGCTCGACAAATTCCGTTCGAGATATTCGATGATTTGCTTACTCAGATGCGCGCTTTGATTTTCTCTTGTTGTCGATAACAGTGCGGCTTGTGGCATGTCTGACCGTTCATTGCGTATGATCAATATAAGTAACTGTTCCAGATAGATTTTGAAAAGCTGCTCTGCGGCGAATGGTGCATCTTGCTTAGGCGTGACCGGGAACAGATTCAGACCAAAGGAATTCAGAGTTTCCTTCATTAATCTCGCTAACACCGCATGCTCAACTTGTCCAATGCGAAACAGCTTATGTTCGTCAAAAAACTTCATCGCCTCGTTATCGCAGCGAAACGTCACAATGAACAAATTTGGCGCCTTATTGCCGGTGCTCTCCAATTGATGGTACTCATTCGGACTATGAACGAGTATATTACCCTGATTGAGCCGATAGTAGCCTGATTCTGTATTCGCGTTCACTTCACCTTTATCCACGTAGACCATTTCCCAGAAATCATGACTTTCCCCGTTATACCGTTGTTGATTGGATAACTCGAAATAGTAACAGGTGTAGATGTCGTTAACGACAATCTGTTCACTGAGTCTATAAGGTATAAAGTCCATCATCAGTTCCCCTCCGATATAAGTATAAATAATCCATTCTATAATGCAAATGGAAATGCAAATAAATAGATGCATTATCTAAATCAAGTGAATGAATGAAGTGATAGTATTGTGACTGTCAGATTGCATACCAGATAAGGAGATGACAGTACGATGATTAAAGTCGGATTGATCGGTTTGGGGTCGATGGGACGTGTGCACCTGGATATCTACGCGCGGCTTGAGAGCGAGGGATTTCCGATTAAGCTGGTTGCCATTTATGATGTCGATGAGCAGAAGTTTAGGGGGAATACCCAGGAGAGCAACGTAGTCGATTTGGGTACGGCGTACGACTTGTCCAAGATCAACACTTATACGGATTCAGAGCTATTTTATCAGGAAGAAATGGATATGGTGGATATTGCGCTGCCCACTTATTTGCATGATGCGTTCACGATCCGATCATTGAATAAGGGGCTTCATGTGCTATGCGAGAAACCGATTGCGCTAGATTCGGACAGCGGGACGGCCATGGTGGAGGCTGCGGCGGCATCGGGGAAAAATTTGATGATCGCGCATTGCCTTCGTTTCTGGCCTGAATACGAGTATTTGAAAAGTATAATAGACAGCGAAAAATATGGAAAAGTAAGGGTGGCCACCTTCTATAGAGGTGGCAATGTGCCGGGATGGTCCTATGAGAACTGGATGCTGCAGGTAGATAAAAGCGGCGGCGCGCTCGTTGATTTGCACATTCACGATGTAGACATGATCAACTGGCTGTTCGGCAAACCGGAAGCGGTATCGGCGCTGTGCAGTGAACATTATGATATTGTCTCGGCGCATTTTCGTTTTTCGGACGGGAAAATCATTCATGCACAGGCAGATTTATCGCTGCCGGGGGAAGTCGGGTTCGAGATGAGTTACCGCGTTCATATGGATACGGCGACGCTTGTGTTTCAAGATGGCAAATTAACTGTCTATCCGGCGGATGGGTCGTCCTGGGTCTATGAGCATGAAGGGAATCTTGGATATTATCGAGAAATCAAATATTTCGCGGAACGACTGCGGAACGAAGAGGCTGTAATAACGTCGCGGCCTGAGGATTCTCTTCTTGCGCTGCGGATCGTCGAAGCTGAGCGGCAATCTTCCGGCAGAGGCGGGCAATTCGTGCCGATCGCCGAATGATGAAGACGGCATGCATCAAAATTCGAATGCATGATGACAACAATACGCGATTCAAAGAATCACTAACTTATTGCATTATAGGAGGCAGTTATTATGGAAATCGGCGTCATTCATTTACTTGACACAAGTGTGAAGGGGAATATGTTTCAGGTTGTCAGCGAATATGGCTTTCATGTCTGTCAGCTTTGCGGGTGGGACAGCGAACTTTGTACACCTGAAGTGGCCGAACGCGTAGTCAAAGAAGCACGTGAAGCAAATGTACGCATTTGCGCGATATGGGCAGGTGTTCCGGGTCCGGCGGAATGGAATTTTACAGAGGGACCCGTCACACTGGGGCTTGTACCTGAGCAATATCGCGAGGAACGGATCAAGGCGCTGAAGGGATGGGCGGACTTTGCGGCATGGGTTGGCGCGCCTGCGATTATTACCCATTGCGGATTTATTCCGGAGAATATGACAGATCCAGAATATCCGCAAGTTGTAGCTGCGATTCGCGAGGTGGCGGCCTATTGCGAAAGTAAAGGGATCGGCTTCTGGTTCGAGACCGGCCAAGAAACGCCGATCGTGCTGCTTCGCACCATAGAGCGGGTCGGCACATCCAATCTGGGCATTAACCTGGACCCCGCGAATCTGGTCTTGTACGGCAAAGGCAACCCGATTGACGCACTTGATACGATCGGCTCCTATGTGCGCAATATTCATGTGAAGGACGGGCTGTATCCTATCGACGGTGACCGGCTAGGCGAAGAAGTGCGGGCAGGCGCGGGGAAGGTGAATTATCCGGTGTTCATACGCAAGCTTAAGGAAATAGGATTTACAGGCGAATACATTATCGAACGCGAAATATCGGGAGAGGAGCAGCGGAAGGATATTTTACAGACGACAAACGATTTGAAGCTGTGGATGCAGGGAGAGTAGACTGAAAATGATATCGAAGCTGAAAGAACCGTCAAGGCGTTAGCCCCTGACGGTTCTTTGTGATAATCGGACCTGTATCAGAGGATTGTTGGAATCTGCAAGGATGTGTCTGACTCCGCCCGTTTCTCCAATCGGTACTCGCCGGGGGTGACCCCTGTAATTCGTTTGAACATCCGTGTAAAGGAATTCGCGTTGTGATAGCCGACTTTATTTGCGATTTCATGAATTTTATCATCTGATTCAACCAGAATAACCTTTGCTTTGCTAATGCGAATATCCTCCAGGTACTCGTTAAACGTCTTGCCGGTCTTGTTCTTAATATATTTCCCCATATAACCAATCGAAATATTAAGTTTGCTGGCGATGTCCTCCTGACTGATATCTTCACCGCTGTGACGCTCCATATAGGCTAGGACATAGTCGACAATGGGATCCTTGTCAGCCTTCTTGTTGTTGATTAATGCGACGGCCCTCTCGATCAACACACGATAGAAAAAGAAATATTGGTCTATGGTTACGAATTCTTTTATTTGTTCATAAGGGGCGAGTTCAGATAGCAGATCTCCGACCTCGATTTTCTGCGACATCAGCACCAATAATATTTCGGAACTGATGTCATTCGCCATCTTCCTGTATTCAACAGCTCTTCCTTTTGTATGAAGACGCTGAAGCAGCCGATGAATGATTTGCATAATGTCGGTTGCATTTCCTGCTGCCAAATGTGCCGACAGCTTCTTAAGTTCGGACGGTGGAATCTGGAGGCCATTTTTCTCCCCGTCCAATTCGGTAATTAACTGTGTATTCGCATTGAGTTTGCGTTCGTGGATCATTTCCAACGTTTCTTCGTAAGCGTTTGTGAAATCGCTATGATTTCTCAGTCGCGGATTGGTGGCAATCGTGACGTAGGACTCGTTCTGATCATTGAACAGCCGAACAAGATCCTGCAGCGTTGCGAACAGCATTTCCTGAATAGGAAGGGGATCGTCATCGAAAATAATGGAGACCATCAGGTCCTTCTCGATCTGCAGCGTCTCGGACTGTTTAAAGCGCAACAGTATGGTGGAGTTGATTAAATCTACAAAATGTGCCGTTTTATTCATTTCCGCAGCCGATATTTGCTGACCGCTTCGTATGGATTGTAGCTGGTACATCACAAAGTAGAACGGCTGGGTATTATCAATCAGATTTTGCATTTCCTTATGTTCAAGGGGAATGTTTTTGACCTTATTCCAGTAACTGTATGTTTTCAACAAAGAATCTTTCATTTGCAGATCCTGATTGATCTTCTGTGTAGAGACGATAATCGACTTCAGCTTGTCTCCGATTTGGGTATATTCGCGGATCGTGCTATTGAAGTTGAAGTTGGGATTCATTTTCTGCAGGGATTCCAGCATGCGTTGTACGGGAAGCTTGAACCGGATACTGAACAGGATCGAGATTAAAAGACTGACTACCAGAGACAAAGCAAATAAAATCAGCAATAGCAGGCTCAAACGGGATACCGTAGAGGCGATTTGCTGGTTTGGGGTGACACTCACATAGGTGAGTTTGGATTTCTCGCCGGTCTGATAGAAATAATAATTGTTATTATTCGAATCATAGGCTTCTCCATTCCCTGCAGCCCGAAAATTTGTAAGCGCTTTTATTAATGAAGTGCTGAAGAAGCGCTTTCCGTGTTCGTCCTCTATATAGAACAAATTATTATCTGAGAAGTGAGAGTTTAAGTAGATCTCATCTGCATCTATAAAAGCGGCGATATAGCTATTCTTCTGAAGCGAGTTTTTGACAATGACAGGGAAGTAAGTTCCTGCCTGTTCGACCTTTCCGTTGATATTTCGTTTCTGGAACTGAGCGGCCGGAAATATCCTCATGTGGTAATCTTCCTCCAGCTGTTTCTTCCAGAATGCGGCATTGTATTGGGGATTTATATAATGATCTTCAAACATATCGGCAACCTCTGTTAGTCCTCCCTTTTCAATGATAAAGGAATAACTGTCATTATAGAAAAACAAATTATCTAGATTCAAATTATTGTAATTGGCTAAAATCACCTTAATCTCACTGGTAAGGTTATTCATTGCCATGAAATTTGATCTGTTACGTTCGAGTAACGGGATATTGGCACCGAAAAACAAATTGGAAGCGATATCGTCCAAGAGCCGAAATTGTTTCTCATAATTGTTTACGGTGTTGCTCAAGTTGAGTTTATTGTACTTGATGATTTCCGTCCGAAGGGTGTTCTGAAAAAAGTTGAAGGAGAGCAAGTTGAAGATGAAGGAGATCAAGACGATAATCACAAAGCTAAAAAGCAGCTTGATAAAGAATGAGTTTCGTTTCGATTGCAGATACATGAACATAACTCACGCTCCTTGTTGTAGAAATATACTATTATTATATTAGGTTTCATGTACAAAGCGAATCTGCATTATTCATTCTATTCTTCTTTCTCCGATCATTATTGCAGATTACAAACTCATTAACCGTACATTTATTCATTTATCGATCTTTACTGGGCACATTGTCGCAATGGGAATAATAGTACGGGTATTGCGTCTATCTAGGAGAGAAATTGCACCTTTATAATCAAAGTGTGCTCAGATGGAACAGGTCAGGAGCACCTGCAATACCGCTTGACCAATATTGATGCAGGGGGTAACAGGAAATGAAAAAAGGAAACAGACGTTTGATCAGTTTCATGCTTGCAACGATTTTAGTAGTATTGTCCGCTTGCAGCAATAGTGGAGGGGACGCAAAGCAATCTCCCAGCACGAGCAATACGCCAACCAACTCTGAAACTCCAAAGGTCCCGGAACCGGAGAAACCGACCAAAGATGGGAAGTATGATCCGCCCATTACGTTGACGACGGTGAGAACTTTGGAATCGACGGTCAAGTTCGCAAATGGAGATTCCATGGAGAACAATGTATGGACACGTGCTTATGAAGAAGAATACGGCATTAAAGTTAAAACCTTATGGGCTGTAGATTGGAGTCAATGGGAGCAAAAAATGAATTTGACGATTGCTTCCGGAGAAATTCCGGATTTCTTCCGAGTAAATGCAACGCAGTTCAAACAGCTTGCCGAAGCAGGTATGATTGCCGATCTAACTGACGTCTATAATGAAAACGCTTCCGGCAGCCTAAAGAGCTTACTGAACGAAGAGGGAACAATGGCATTAGATTCCGCCACCATTGATGGCAAGCTTATGGCCATCCCCTTTACGAGCCCAAGAAGGGAAGGCTCGCAGATGGTTTACATTCGCACCGATTGGCTGAAAGCCTTAAATCTTCCAGAGCCAAAGACGATGGATGATCTCTTGAAAATCAGCGAGGCGTTCTCCACTCAAGATCCTGATAAAAACGGTAAGCAGGATACCTATGGGTTGGCGGTGGATAAAGACTTTGCACTTTTAAACGGCTTTTTCAACAGCTTTCACGCTTATCCGGGCATTATGATTAAAGATAGTGACGGCAATCTGACCTCCGGAGTCATTCAACCTGAAGTGAAGTCCGCTTTGGCCAAGCTGCAGGAAATGTTCAAAGCGAAGCAAATCGACCCAGAATTCGGAGCGAAAGATATTACCAAAGTATTTGAGATGATTGCTAACGGCAAGATCGGAATGATGTACTATGCCTATTATGCGGGATTATACCCGCTGCAAGCCGCTAAAGACAAAAATCCTTCCATGGAATGGAAAGCGTTTCCGATTATGTCGGTTGACAGCAATCCTGCCAAATCCCAAGTAACATTGGGCGTAGATAGCTATTGGGTTGTGAAGAAGGAAGTCGAACATCCCGAAGCAGTTCTCAAAATGCTCGACTTCTGGGTTAAAACGTTCTATGAGAATACGTCGGACGAGATTTATCAGAAGTTTAATACTACACCCGAGGATGGCAACCAGGTCTGGCTTCTCAATAATATTGCGGCATATAAAGCATTCAAGAACGTGGATGAAAGCTTGAGGATCATTAAGGCGCTTGATTCTAAAGACACATCAAAGCTAAATCCCGAGGATAAAGGCGTTTACGAGAAAATCCTGAAATTCCAATCCGGAGATCTGACCAATTGGGGCTGGAACCTGATATTCAATAAGGGGCAGTCCTTATCGATATCTGATTATTACCGAACGAATAATCTCTATATCAATGATGAATTTACAACGTCGCCTCTTGAATCCATGGTCGAGAAAAGTCCAGTGCTTGCCAAGATGCAAGCGGAAACATTCACCAAGATTATTCTTGGGCAGTCTCCCGTGAACGAATTCGATAATTTCACTAAGCAATGGCTGGGGCTTGGAGGCAAAGAGATCTTGGCCGATGTGAATCAATGGTATAAAACGAAAAAATAATTATACCCAAGTAAAAAATGCCATTGGCGTCCTTTAGGCGCTGATGGAGCTTTGCGGAGACAATTCAGAAAAGTATAGCGAGTGTTATACTTTCTTTCTGAATTGTTGAATAAGGGGGGGAGTATTCCGTGTATTTCTCGCCCCTTGTTTTGTTACGAACATTTGTCAAGTTGAACGGAGGTGAACGGACTTTGTCTAAAAAACTGGTGAACTGGCCACTGCATCTTATGATTTTGCCAAGTCTGGTTCTCGTCTTCATATTTAGCTATGGACCCATGGTCGGAATCGTCATTGCCTTTCAAAAATTTATTCCTGCCAAAGGGATTTGGGGCTCTGAATGGATAGGATGGGATAACTTCAGGTATGTCATAAGCTTGCCCGATACCTTCAAGGTGTTGCAAAACACGGTCTTTATCGCCCTGATGAAAATCGTTACGGGCCTCATCTTTCCACTTACGATTGCCTTGCTTATTAACGAAGTTCTAAACAAATTCGTTAAGCGCTCGATCCAGACGCTCATCTATTTACCCCATTTCTTATCCTGGACGATATTAGGCGGCGTGCTGATCGATATTTTGTCACCCTCGCTCGGGATCGTTAACGATATGGTCAAGATGTTCGGGTTTAAGCCTATCTATTTTCTAGGCGACAATAATTGGTTCCCTTATGTACTTGTCGCCACCAATGCATGGAAAGAAGTCGGGTTTAGCACCATTCTCTATCTAGCTGCCTTGACCAGTGTAAATCCGGCATTATACGAAGCGGCGGTAATGGACGGTGCAAACCGCTTGCGACAGACATGGCATATATCACTGCCCGGCATGAGACCGATTATTATATTGCTGGCTACGTTAAGTTTGGCGAGTGTTCTCAATGCAGGCTTTGATCAGGTTTTCGTGCTCTATAATTCGCAAGTCTATGAGAGCGGAGATATCATTGATACCTATGTATACCGTATGGGCTTGATTAGTGCGCAATTCGGACCCGCGACAGCGATTGGACTGTTCAACTCCATTGTTTCCTTTGTATTAATATCTATCGCCTATTATCTGGCCTACCGTTTTGCCAAATACCGTATTTTCTAGGAAGGAGGGGTAAGGAAATGCGGGAATCCAGATGGAGAGCAGGTTTCCATGTCTTTAATTATACTTTTCTCTGTTTAATCTCTATTGCTTGCGTGCTTCCGATGGTCCATGTCCTCGCGCTGTCTCTGAGTTCGAATGCTGCAGCTTCAGCGGGAATTGTCCGGTTGTGGCCGATCGGATTTAATACGACATCTTATTCGTACGTCATGGAACAAGCCGCTTTTATCAACTCGTTTGTCATCTCATTGAAGCGGGTTGCTATAGGCGTATCGATTAACATATTGCTGACGATCTTGTTAGCTTATCCTCTGTCCAAGGAATCCCATAAATTCAAATCACGGACGATTTATGCCTGGTTTTTCGTGTTTACGATGCTATTCGGCGGGGGTCTCATTCCCGCTTATATGGTCATTAGGACAACGGGCTTGCTTGATTCGATATGGGCGCTTGTCCTCCCGGGAGCTGTACCTGTATTCAGCGCGATCTTGCTGCTCAACTTCTTTAGAGGATTGCCCAAGGAATTGGAAGAAGCCGCATTCATAGACGGTGCCGGACATTTCACTACGCTGTTCCGAATCTTTCTCCCTCTCTCTACTCCGGCCATTGCTACCATTGTGCTGTTGTCGTCTGTTGGACATTGGAACAGTTGGTTTGATGGGCTCATCTATATGAACTCGCCGGATCATTATCCGCTGCAAAGCTATTTACAGACCATTGTAATTCAGAAAAATTTTTCCGGATTAACAGACTTGAATTCGGAGATGCTGCGACAAATTTCGGACCGGACGGTGAAGGCTGCACAAATTTTTCTGGGTGCTTTGCCAGTTCTCGTTGTTTATCCCTTTCTTCAAAAGTATTTCATGAAAGGCATCGTGATGGGGAGCGTTAAGGAATAAAAAAATGATAGATAGGTGGAGGATTTAAATGCGATTCAGACAAATACATCTCGATTTCCACAATCATGGATCCGTTAAGATTGGGGAACAGTTTTCCAAGCGGCAATTTCAGGAGATGCTTCAGCTAGGCCATGTAGATTCGATTAATGTGTTTGCGAAATGTTTCCACGGCTGGGCTTATTACGACACACAGAAATTCAATAAGCACCCCGGATTAAAGTTCGATTTATTGGGTGAAATGATCGAGGCAGCACATGAGATAGGTGTCAAGACGCCGGTCTATATTAATGTCGGATTAAGCGAAAATTTGGCTCTGCAGCATCCGGAGTGGTTGACCCGCGACGAGAATGACAAAACGCTCTATGATTCAGGATTTATGCAGCCCGGTCTTCATACCTTCTGCTTTCACTCTCCTTATTTGGAATATATTCTGCAGCTGACAGAGGAAGTGGTTGCCAAATACGATGCGGATGGGCTGTTTCTAGATATCGTTTTTCCGAAAGCTTGTTATTGTCATCATTGCAGAGGAGCTCTGCTGGAAGAAGGCAAAGATCCATTAAATCGAAACGATGTTATGGACCTGGCAGAGAGGGTATACGCCAATTACACAAGTCAGCTCAATGAGCGGGTATGGAAAATCAAGCCCGGTCTCGATATTTTTCATAACAGCGGCATTAGGTGCGGGCGCCGGGATATGGTAGCGATGAATAGCCATATTGAAGTGGAATCGCTGCCTTCCGGCGGATGGGGCTATGATTATTTTCCGATTTCGGCGAGATACTTCCAACAGTTAGGGAAAAAGGTTGTCGGGATGACTGGACGATTTCATATGAACTGGGGCGAGTTTGGCGGGTATAAGCATGCGAATGCCATTCGGTTCGAAGCGGCATTGGCTCTTGCGCATGGAACGCACTGCTCCGTAGGCGATCACTTGCATCCCGATGGAATCATGGACCCCATTGTCTATCGAATGGTCGGCGAGGCTTACCGGGAGGTGGAAGCCAAGGAACACTGGTGCACGGATGTGACAAATGTAGCAGATGTAGCCTTACTCTCGCTAGAGTCGACTGGACTCGAGCACGCCAGGATGGGACTCTCGGATACGGGAGCGTACCGTATTCTCCAAGAAGGCAATATCTTGTTTGATATCGTGGATATGGAATCCGACTTCCATCCATACAAAGTGATTATTTTGCCTGACAGGGTCAGAATTACGGATTCACTCGGCGTTAAGCTAAACCGTTATTTAGATAACGGCGGCAAGGTATTTGCGACAGGAGAGTCCGGACTCAACTCGGCAGGGGACGCATTTGCGCTTGATCTGGGAGTGGAGTGGGTAGGGGTTAATCCGTACAAACCTGATTTCTACAAACCGTATGAGCCATTGGCTAGTTTCGGAGAAGGATCATTTGTATTTTATTCGCAGGGACAGAAGGTTTCATTAAACGGCGGTAAGGAACTGGGCAACAGGGAAGATCCTTATTTCAACCGTGGCTTACATGCCTATTACTTCACTCATACTCCGAACAGCCGCAATGATGCAGGGCCTGGGATGGTTGAAAGCGCGAATGGCATTTACTTGGCATGGGATGCGTTCGAGGATTACGCGGAAAACGGCAGTTTGTTCGTTAAGGAAACGGTGCTTTATGCGCTTGAAAGATTGCTGGGCGCAAGTAAAGTGCTAACTACCAGCTTGCCTGCCCAAGGCGTTGTAACGCTTCAGCATCAGACGAAGGATTCCCGGTACATTAATCATCTTCTGTATGCTTTTCCGGTTAAGAGGGGGAGAGACAAAGAAGTTATAGAAGATATAACGCCGATCTATCAGATTGACGTCAAGCTTCAATTGCCTGAAATCATTCGTCGCGTATATACCGTTCCGCAGCTAGAGGACATTCCTTTCGAGCAGGATGGATCGTCCGTTCGCTATCAAGTGCCTGTTATAGACTGTCATCAGATGATTGCGATTGAATATGACAAAGCTTAATGAAGCGGATGAGGTCATGCGCGAGGCGACATTTGAGAATGAGAACCGGGAAAACCGCTAAGGAGGATTCATCGAATGGCAGAAAAGAAATACGAGTTTCGCAAGCGATTGGAGGTTGTTCATCAACCCAATCGGCGAGATTCCGAGGCAATTGCCCAAAAGAATGAGATCACGATCGATCAAGATTGGAGCATTGCGATTGGTGAAGAAGCAACTCCTCTGATGATGAACGTGGCCAAAGATCTTCAAGATTATTTGCTCGTGAGCATGAATATCTCGGTAAGACTTCTTATCGTGAAGAACGTATTGGAGTATTCGCAAACGAAGGATAGGACAATCATCCTTGCGACCAAGGAAGAACTCCCGGAAGTCGGTCAGGCTTTGAACCTGCCTCGAAGCTACATTGTCATCGTTAGCGACAGACGCATCATCGTATGCGGCAATGACGAACGCGGAGTCGGTCAGGGAAGCTATTACCTCGAGGATTTGATGAACTTGCGGGAGGCGCCTTTCCTTACCGTTCAAGAGGTTATGAGGGAACCGATCTTCTCGCCGCGGATGGCGCATTCGGGCTGGGGACTCGACCGTTATCCCGATGCCCATCTGAATGCTATGGCCCATGCAGGCATTGACGCGATCCTTGTGTTCGTCAAGGATGTGGACAAAACAACGGAAGGCTATCAGGATTTTAACTATCTTGTTGACCAGGCGGCCCTATATGGTCTTGATGTCTATGTATACAGCTATTTAATCTCGCGAAAGCATCCTGATGAGCTCGACGCGGAGCAATATTACGACAGAGTTTACGGTAAGATTTTCGAGGCTTGCCCGCGCTTCAAAGGTGTCATACTCGTGGGCGAGTCCTGTGAATTTCCAAGCAAAGATGACAATACGACCGGCGTTCTCAGGCTTGAATGGCCTGCAGATCAGCCGCAGACTAAGCCGAGTCCCGGCTGGTGGCCGTGCACCGACTATCCGCAATGGCTGAATCTATTGAAGAAGGTCGTCCGCAAGCATAATCAGGAGGCGGATATCGTTTTCTGGACGTACAACTGGGGCTGGGCTCCCGAGGAGGATCGCCTTAAGCTGATCAGGAATGTACCGGAGGATATTACTCTGCTCGTTACGTTCGAAATGTTCGAGCAGATCAAGCATGAGCATGTAACCAACGTATGCGTGGATTACACGATCTCTTTCGAAGGACCTGGCCAATATTTCAGCAGTGAAGCGAAGGTCGCCAAGGAAAGAGGACTCAAGCTATATGCGATGAGCAATACGGGGGGATTAACCTGGGATATTGGCGTTATCCCTTATCAACCCGTACCTAATCAGTGGGCGAACCGACATTCCGCTCTTCTGCAAGCGAATGCGGATTGGGGGTTATCGGGTCTGATGGAAAGCCATCACTACGGCTGGTGGCCGTCCTTTATCAGCGATATCACGAAATGGACCTATTGGAATCCGAGTCCGCCTTCAGAACAAATAGTTGAAGCAATTGCCATACGCG
This sequence comes from Paenibacillus baekrokdamisoli, assembly GCF_003945345.1. Classification (GTDB taxonomy): domain Bacteria; phylum Bacillota; class Bacilli; order Paenibacillales; family Paenibacillaceae; genus Paenibacillus_Z; species Paenibacillus_Z baekrokdamisoli. The sequence continues at coordinate 5,446,613 of NZ_AP019308.1, forward strand.
ATTTTAGCCGTGAAGCGGTTGATCACGTCTTGGAAGCATGGCGGAGCTGGAGCGAAGGAATTAGACATTATGTTCCGACCATAGAAGACCAGTATGGACCGTTCCGTATCGGTTCCTCCTATCCATTCGTATTCCAGAACGAGGTGAAAATGCCGGTCGCTTGGCATGCGATGTTCGGCAACGAGATCATATTTACGGCTTATAAGCCAATAGACACTTCGCGCCAATCGTTAGGCGCGTCACGGTATCCTGTAGAAATAAGAAGCTTGCAACGGATGCTGGAGCTGATGATTCAAGGTAACGAAGCGATGAAGAAAGCGATAGCGCTTACACCGGAGAGGAAGCGGGAGCAGGCGCTGAAAGGGCTAGGAATCAGCCTATTTATCACGCATGCGGTGCAGACGGCAATACATGCGAAGCAATGGTGGCTGCTGAAGCAAAGGCTGCTTATAGAGCCGGATACCGGCAAAGCGCTTGCCATTCTGGAGGAAATGCAATCGCTGGCCAAAAGCGAGATTGCCAATGCGCAAGCGGTCATTCCCCTTGTAGAAGCGGATTCCCGGTTAGGCTGGGAGCCTAGCATGGATTACATGACGGATGCCGAGCATTTGCATTGGAAGATTAATCAAGTAAGAAGCGTGATCGAGAACGAATTTCCGGGATGGCGGGCATCACTGGCGCTTACGGACTAACAGCCACATTCACGAGCTGGATTTTTAATCGAATGGCCCGTTAAAGAAGGGGGTGACAACGGTGTAACAGATTATTGAGAGGATTGAAACGCCTGCCGTCGTTGTGGACATGGAAATGATGTAAGCCGATTTATAGGCGGAAACATGAAGAAGTTCTCTTTACCTAAATTTAAAATTCAGGAGGAAGAAACGATGTCAGAAATCATGGATCATTCCAAGCAAATTGATGGACAACAGAGAACAGGCACAGGGCCAGACGCAGGGGCAGACACAGACACAGATAAAGGGACATTAAGTCGGAGAAAATTTTTGACTGCGATTGGTGGATTGGGTGCAGTTGTTGCTACTGGCGGTTTGCTGTTTAACAATCCTCAGTTGGCCAGCGCGAAAAAGAACAGCGAGAACAGCATCAACACCGAGAATGTGATTTATCTGAATAGCGTTGCAGATATTCAAACCCTTGATTTATCAACGCTTACTGATGGTCAGCAATTCAGTGTACGTTGCTTTCATCCCAATACAACGATTGGCGGGGGTATCTTCTATCTGAATAAAACCCGTGCGAAATCAGCTCATAATGGAGGTACCATTGTATCTACCACCGTTCCATGGAATGGAACGGTAGCGGGTCTGCCGGGTTTTCTCAATGGAACAGGCGAAACGAATCCAACAGGATCCGGATGTCTGGTCCGTTTGTACGGGGAGAGGATTACTTCTCATATGTTCGGTGCGAGGGGAAATAGTACCGATGATGATACGACAGCCATTCAGGCAGCTATTAACGTAGGCATCCCTCTTTATTTCCCGGAAGGGACCTATTTATTAAAACTATCACAATCGATAACGCTTGCAGGTGGCCCTACTGTTTGTTCTTTGATTGCGCGGGATAAAATGAATCTGCTAGGGGCGGGTATTGGAAAAACGATATTCAAGCTAAAAGATAACGAGTCAACCGATTCCAGCCCAAAATACTTTAATATTATTGCTGGCAACACCGTAATAAATAACCTTTACGTTGAAGGTATTACATTCGATGTGAACGGAGCTAATAATAAAATTAGTCCCAATAGAAGCAGTGGCTCTTATTATGCATTTAATTGTGCAGGAATTTTCATCTCCGGTACTGTTGCAACTTCCGGCTCCGATGCCAGGTTGTATAATTCTAAAATCACGAATTGCGAGTTTATCAACTCTCCCGGAGTCACTTGTATAGCTACAGGACAACAAGAATCCCCCGGTGTAATTAGCAACAATGTCGAAATCAGTTTCTGTAGATTCTACAACAATGGTATCGACAGCAGCGATCACTCCTCTGTTTACATGTGGGGTGATTCAATCAATGTTCATGATTGTGTATTTGATCACCCCACGGTTTCCACAGGTATCGCAGGTCCAGTGGTCGCTGCCGAACTTCATGGATCTGAAAATTTCTTTACCAACAATATTGTTAATAATTATGCTCAAGGAGTATGGATTTCCGGAAATCAGAAAACACCATCAAGGGGGATTAGCGTAACAGGAAATTCCTTTACTGTTTCGTGGTTTGGGGTTGGTTTGTTCAGTATAAATCCAATAGGCCTCGGCACATCGGATGTTCTGATTGGAAATAACAGAATCTACATTATTGCAGGTGAAATTCTAAACCCGGGTATGGGTTTCCCTAAGACAGCGGTATTCTTGAATATGCAAGATGGCGGGGGTGACCGAATGACGGTCACGGGGAATCAATTGTATTGTACGGACAGGTCTTCTAACATAGCAGTTTTGGTCTCTGCTGCCGCAGGTGGTTATATGAGAGATACGTTGATATCCGATAATTTGGTCAATGGCTTTTGCAGAGGGATTTGTGTAGGGCTTGGGGCACTCGGATCTGCTTATAATACCACGATAAAATCTAATACCATTTGCAACCTACAGAGGACTACAAACTTACCCGCCACAGTAGGCATACATGTGTCCGGAACGCAAGGAGGGGTGATCCTATCATCCAATGATATTGGCGGGGGGACTGGAACGACCGATCAAGGCATTTTTATTGGTGGAGCAACGGGCGCTCTTGAATTTCTCCACTTTGAAGGAAATAGAGTAGATGCATCTGCATCTTCCTCTATTGAGGACAGTATCATTGTTACTGGCCGGAGATCAGGCGAACAGGCACTAACCTTTACTGCTTTACCTGCTCAATCCACATGGAAGAAAGGGGATTCTGTAACCTTAGCCTCTCCTATACAAGCAGGCACAGCCCCAAATAAGTACATGATCGTCGGTTGGCAAAGGATAACCAATGGCACTGCTAATGTCCTCAACACAGACTGGTTAGAACGAAGAGTTCTTACTGGTAATTAACTCGAGATTAAGCCCCGAGCTATGCGGAAAAGCCCCATCGAGAGGTTGTTGTATATGAAAAAAATACGATTAGGCATTATCGGCTGCGGAGGCATTGCAAACTCCGGACATGCAAAAGGGTTAATACAACTGAACGACATCATGACCTTCACGGCCGCCTGCGACCACAATCTGGAACGCGCGGAGCATATGGCCGGACTTGTTCAAGCGGAGAAAGCAGTCACGGACTATCGAGACATGCTGGATGACGTGGACGCCGTCTTGATCGCACTCCCGCATGACCTGCATTATGAAGTGGGGCTGGCGTGTTTAAAAGCTGGCAAGCATGTGCTGATGGAGAAGCCGCTGGCCAATACGGAAGAGGAGTGCGCAGAGCTGATCCGCACGGCGGAAGCAATGGACCGGGTGCTGATGACGGCGTATCCGGTTCCGTTCTGGCCGGTCATCGAGAAGATGAAGGAACTGATCGACAGCAAGGCGTACGGTGACATCTTCCAGCTGTCCATCTGGACGGAGCAGTTGACGTACGCCGAGGAAGGACACTGGACCCATTCGGCGAAACGGCTGGGCGGCGGCCAGCTCTTCAGCCATGGCTGCCACTATATCAACCTGATGCTGCGCTTCCTGGGGAAACCGATAAAGGGCGTGCATATGGGCACGAACTTGGGCACCCCGTGGATGGAAAAGGAAGGCACGAGCAACGTGACGATCGAGTTCGAGAACGGCGTCATGGGTTACCATTTCGGTACATGGGGTGCCCGCGGGTCCCGGCTCGGATACAGCATCCATGCCCATTGCACGGAAGGAATGCTGGATATGCACCTGGGCGAAGGTAAGCTGTACGCGTATTCGCATATGAAGCGGGAGCAAGGCGATCTGGAAACGGGCTCGAGCAGCGCGGTAGTGATGGAAATCGAAGAGCCGGGCAAGATGACGCAGCATGAAACGCGCCATTTCCTCGAATGCATCGCCAGCGGCAAGCGGCCGATCGTAGACGGGCCGCGAAGCATTCAGGGACTGCGGGTCATATGGCGGCTGTACGAAGCCGAGCAAAATAATGCGATCGCAGATTTGCGTGGACTCGGCTTGGACGAGGAATGGGACAACCCTGCGCTCAGGACGAATTTCCAGTTGGTTTAAGCAGCGGGAGCATCGTAACATCCTTCCAGGAGCGCTAAGGCTTTCTAATCGGATGGAAATGGTCACTATCGTCGCAAAATGTGAAAACGAGAAGCAGGTTATGCAAAATCGCCTCGACCCTCATATTGTCGCAAAAAGCGATTATGAGTGGGCCGAGGCAGCAAATTGTTCTTGTTCCGTCATTGTCGCAAAAAGCGACAATGAGAGCGTGGAAGGGTTTTCCTGGATTGCAGAGTTCCCGTAATAGATTAAGGTTTCGAAAAAATCGATATCTAAGGAGATGATTGCAATGCCACATTTTAGCGCGTCCACAATCGTATTATTGGTAATCGTTGCTCTTCTATTCTTCGGACCAAAGAGACTTCCCGAATTAGGTCGTGCAGTTGGCAATACGCTAAAAGAATTTAAAAAGGGAACTAGGGAGATGATAGCTGAGGAAGAATTGCATTCCCCTGCGCAGCTTGAGAAAGAGAATCTTGAAGGTAAGTCATCGGGAGGAATGGAAAGGTGATCCTATGAAGGATAGGTCAATGTCACTATTTGATCATCTGGGAGAGCTTCGCAAGCACATCATATGGATTACGATTGTACTGGTAGTTACTATGATCGTTGGTTTTTTTCTTGCAAGTCCGGTTCTGGAATATTTGAAAAAGACAGAGCCGGCTTCAACTATTCAATGGAACGCCTTTGCTCCATGGGATGGCGTTCGAATCTACTTGCATTTTTCATTCATTCTCGCTCTCGTAGTGACAGTTCCATTTACATTCTATCGCCTTTGGTTCTTTGTCAAACCTGGGTTGAGCGAGAGGGAAAGGGAAGCGACTTTACGATATATTCCTTATACGATTGTTCTCTTTTTAGTCGGATTTAGCTTTGCCTATTTTATTGTGTTTCCCCTAGCCTTTCGTTTTACGTCGGGATTTAATGAGAGCATGGGGCTAACGGAAACCTATGGAATCACCCAATATTTTTCATTCATGTTTAATATCATTTTGCCATTGTCATTATTATTTGAAATGCCAATTGTCATTCTATTCTTAACGAGAATTGGGCTGTTGAACCCTACTCTTCTTGGCAAGGTTCGCCGATATGCTTATATGTTGCTGCTTGTGTTAGCTACCTTCATTACACCGCCTGATGTTATTTCCGTATTAATCGTGGCTATACCGCTAATCGGCCTTTATGAGGTGAGTATCCTCATCTCGAGATATGTCCTCCAGAAGCAATTGGCCAAAGAGTCCGTCCGGGAGAACACCCCACTATCCATCAAGCTCTAGCATCATGGAATATTTTCGTGTAGCGGCAGTGAAATTGCAAAATCAGAAGTTAAACCGGGAGGAAGCTCGAAACGGAGCTTCTTTCTCTATTTATAGACAATTTAAAGATTTGTCTTTTATATGCATGGATACTAAGATGAAGATATCCAAAGGAATTACATCGGCCAAAGATAAAAAGAAGTCTCATTCTGCACTGAAGGAGAAGGATAATGACTATGAAAGCCATTCGTGATCTGCTTCCTTCCGCCAAAGCGATCGAACGTGAGCTGATCGAGCTGCGAAGGAAGCTTCATCGAAACCCAGAGCTTAGCTTCGAGGAATCCGAAACAGCGGCGGCGGTAGCTGAGTTATTGCGCGGCCTGGGACTTGAGGTGCGAAGCGGCATTGGCGGGCATGGTGTCGTGGCGGAGCTTACAGGGAGCAGACCGGGACCGCGGATTGCTCTTCGGGCGGATATGGATGCACTGCCAATCCAAGAGGAAACCGATCTTCCATACGCTTCCGAGAGGCCAGGTAAGATGCATGCCTGTGGACATGATGCCCATACGGCAATCTTATATGGAGCCGCCAAGCTGCTATCGGAGAGGAAGGATCAACTGGTCGGCAGCGTCCGGTTTATTTTTCAATCGGCCGAAGAAATCAATGCCGGGGCGCAGGTGATGATCGAACAGGGTGTTCTGGAAGGCGTGGACGAAATATTTGGTCTCCATAATCTTCCTACATTACCTGCAGGTAAGGCAGCCACTCGGTACGGCGCTTTGATGGGATCGGTCGACCGATTTGAACTGAACCTAACAGGAAAGGGCGGACACGGTGCCATCCCCGATCAATGTGTCGACCCTGTCGTTGCGGCTTCGGCGATCATTTTGTCGCTTCAATCAGCGGTCAGCCGGGAGATTTCCCCGTTCGATCCGGTGGTCGTCACTGTCGGAAGCATCCATGGAGGAGCTTCTTATAACGTCATTCCTGAGCGGGTGGAGATGACAGGGACGGTTAGAACGTTTTCCCGAAGTGTTCAGGAGGGTATGCCGTCACGGCTGGAAAGGCTAATCAACCAAACGGCCGAGGCATACCGCTGCAAAGCGGAGCTTCGATATACGCAGCAAGTGCCGGTGCTTGTCAATCATGATGACAATGTCCGGCATGTCGAGGATGCGATCGACCTTATTCTAGGCCTGGAAAATCGAGTTGAAGCAAATCCTGTATTGGCGGGCGAAGACTTCTCCGTCTATCTTCAGCACGTACCTGGATGCTTTTTCTGGTTGGGATCGGGACCAGCAACCGGAGCGGAACAAGCTTATGGACTTCATCATCCGAAGTTTGCCATTAACGAGGACTGTCTGTCAGTAGGAGCTGCTTTACTGGCGGCGATTTCGATTCATCGGCTGGGAGTTTGAGGACCGCACGATCCGTCTGCTGTCCGGCGGCAAATACAGCCATATCGGTCCGTATATGACTGGGCAGCAGGCTGATAGGGGTAAGACAGCGGACACGAATTCACATTACAGAGAGATAACCTAGCTTTTGCGAAATCATGCGGCCGGCTTCCTTCACGGATGCCGCGATCTCAGGGAGCTGTTCATTCGGAAAACGGTGAACGGCCCCGGATATGCTGATTGCACCTGCGACGTGACCAAACATGTCAAATATAGGAACGCCGATACACCTTGCCCCTTGCGTTATTTCCTCATTATCAACCGCAAAGCCTTGTTCTCTTACCTGTTCCAGCTCTTTATAGAATGAACTTTCTTCGGTAATGGTGTTAGGTGTCAGCCGGGGAAGGCCTTGAGCTGCAATCATATCCCTTACTTGATCTTCCTGGAGAAAAGCTGCAATCGCTTTGCCCGTTGCGGTAGCATGGAAAGGGGATTTAGAACCGATCTTATCCGACATCCGAAGGGCATAGGTTCCTTCAATGATCTCTACGTACAAAATTTCTTGCTCCATAAGCACGCAAAGGTTGACCGTATCCCCGTATTTTTCGACCAGCTTGTTCATTTCCGTTAAAGCCGCATTGCGTAAAGAGCTTCGCTCCAGCAAGTTTTTCGTTATGATCAGCTGCTTGTACCCCAAGCAGTATTTGCCGTCTTCTTGACTGCGGGAGATGAATCCGCGTTTCTCCAGAGTCAGAATGATTCGGTATAACGATGATTTCGGTTGGTTCACCAATTCCGCCAATTCTATCAAGCTCAATGAATCCTGTGCGGATAGAGCCTCAAATACATCCAATGCTTTCTCGATAGAGTGGATCGAATAACGATCCTGCTTGTCTTTCTCCAAGGCTACACTTCCTAACTAAGAGAGTTTAATGAGTTGACCTCCGTCAATGACCATGCAGTGTCCGGTCATGTACCGCGATTCGTCGCTAGCCATGAACAAAGCGGCTGAAGCGATGTCTTCCGGCTGCCCCACGCGCTTCATAGGTATTGTTTTTAAGTATTCCGCAATGGCGGTCGGATTGTCAATGAGCGGTTTCGTCAACTGCGTCTCGATAAACCCGGGGCAAAGGGAGTTTACACGAATGCCATGCGGCGCCAATTCCACCGCCATCGACATCGCCAGTAAATTAATCCCGCCCTTGGATGCATTGTAATGGGCTTGATCCGCTTCGGCCGAGAGACCGTTCACGCTCGACATCTGGATGATCGAGCCGCCGTTTCCCTGCTTGACCATCTCTTTGGCAGCGCGTTGGGAGACAAGGAAAGTTCCCTTCAGGTTAATGTCCAGATGCCAGTCCCAGTCCTCCTCCGTAATTTCTAGGAAAGGCGCAGTGCGGTTGACTCCCGCATTGTTCACGAGAACATCAATCCGTCCCCATTCTCGCAAGGTATCATCGACCATACGATCCACATCTGCCCGGTACCGTACATCCGCTTCGATCGCGATCGCTTGGCTTCCAAGGTCAGTTATATAAGCTGCAGTCTCTTCAAGGCCTTCTTTACCGAGACCAGCAACAGCGACCTTCGCGCCTTCAGCCGCAAACCGGACAGCAATTGCCCGGCCAATTCCTTGAGATCCTCCCGTTACGAGCACTACTTTATCTACTAGTCTCAACCTATAAACCTCCCCTGTTCGCTTTTATAGGTTTGTGTGAACGACCTACACGTCTTCTTCTAAGAGCCCGCACCAATCGATAATCATTTCAGCATACCATCGAATCAGAACTTCATAAGAAGCGATATCGAGAAATTCATCCGCCGCATGCGCGTTGCCGCCGCACGGTCCAAGTATCAACGCCGACGTATTGCTGTACAAGTTAAACATAAAACCGTCGCAGGCAAACGGCGCCCCTGTTGGAGGCTCCGGGGAGTGACCGAGCGCCTTTACGCCGCAACCTGCAGTCAGCTCCAGAAACTGAGCGGTCTTGTCGTCGTTCTTCATTTCACTGGCGGACAAATAGCGGATTAAGGGCTGAATCTGCGGTTTGCACTTTTGCAGCAACGGATAGTTAGAAAGCTGAGCTTCGTAAAATGTCCATAGATCCGCGATAATGTCCTCTCCGGTCATTCCCGGATAGCCTTCAATCCAGAAATTCAGTTCTCCGGTTGCAGGAAGCTTCTCTTGCAGCTCGCGATTCACGTCTCCGGACATAATCCTAATAAGGGTCACTTCCGCTTTCCGAGCCCCATCCCACCACACCGGTACCTCCAGATTTTCCTTTCGATAGGCATCGTAAGCACGCAAAAGGTTTGCGAAATCAATCGTTGCTTCGAGTGCACTCAACAGCTCTTCACCTGCGAAGCCGATTCCGCTCTGTCCGGTGAAGGTAGCCTTCCAGATACCGCCGCCGAGATGAGCCGGATAGAGCTTCATGTTCGATGGCTCCGGAATGATCGCCATGTCCGGATTTGGTCCGCGAAGTCGCCCAGCCAGAGTGCCGTTGGCGCCTCCATGCTCCTCATCCACAACGCTTTCGACATATACCTTGCCTGCTATCGGGATATTAAGCTCCTGCAGACATTTGACCGCCATCAATGCGGCAGCCATGCCGCCCTTCATATCGTACGCGCCTCGACCGTACAATTTGCCGGAATCGATTGTCCCGGAGAAGGGGGGATGGGTCCATGCTTCCGTTCCTTCATAGACGGTATCGGCATGCCCGGAGAACATCAAGGACCGCCCCTGACCGCCACCGAAAAACCGTCCGACAACATTCGGCCGATTGTCATAGCTGCGAGAATCCATATAGGCGGCATGCTCCCGCAATCCCGGCACCTCTGAAAGCTCGTACAGATCCACTTCGGCTTCTTGAGAGCGCATCCATTCCGCGATGAAACGCTGATATTCCGCTTCATTACCGGTTGGAGGATGATTGACGCTTTCGATTTGCACCAGCTTGGAAGCAAACGAAAGTGCTTCCGGCTTATTTTCCTCCATCCACCGATTAATCGATAGGGATATTTCCTCTCGGCTTGTATGCACGGTCTATTCTCTCCCTCGTCAGCCTATTTCTTCCCGTTTGGCGGGAGCGAATGCAATTACGTCGATTTCCACCAAATAGGCGCCCAAGTCGACTGGAGCGGTCGTTCTGGCCGGATAAGGCGAGTTAAACACCTCTGCGTACGTCTTATTGTAGCCTGGGAAGTCTTCGCTTCGACTGACAAAAGCATTGGATTTGATTACATGGTCAAGCGTCAGCCCGGCCTTCTCGAGTATGATTTCAATATTGCGCAGGCACTGCCGGGTTTGCGCTTCAATCGTATCCCCTGCGAGCTCTCTCGTTACAGGGTCAACACCCACTTGACCAGATACATATACAAAATCGCCGGAGCGGATAGCGTGAGAGAACGGCAGTGGAAACTGCGGTGCATTTTCAACATGGATAGCTTTAGACATAGAATAATCATCCTTTCGATCTCAATAAATAGTTAACGAACCTTACCTCGCGCATCGACGCTAATTATACGGTCTACCTGATCTCCACGAACGCCTTGCAGCTCATTGTGCAGGTTCGTCGTTGTGCAGCAGTGATTCGGCAGAAACAGCAGCTGGTCGCCAATTTCGAATTGGACGCCTTCTGGCAGGTGCAAGATACCGTGTTCCTCGCTCAGCCGCTCCACATAAACGTCCGGGTAATCACGCAAAGTGCCATACCCGGGCACATGCACACTGGCGTCGCTGCTGAATGTTTTCGAACCGGCATCGATGATTGCGGTTCCCTTCCGCGGGGTGCTGACAACCGTGGCCAACACGTGCATGGCGCATTCTTCGGCTGTGATCACACCAATCGCAAGCTGCGCGATGTCTCCGAATACGTACGCTCCCGGGCGAATTTCCGTCACACCGTCAATTTCGCCAATAAATTTGGAAGTAGGCGTGGAACCGACACTGATTTCTTCGATTAGAATCCCTGATTGTTCGAGCAGCTGCTTGGTGCGGACAAGGCCTTCCGCTTCAACCCGGGCTGCATCCCGTACTTGTTCCTGCGTTTTTTTTCCGTAGGCAAATCCACCGTGCGTCATTAACCCGACCACATGCACATAAGGGAGGCTTGCAATCTCTTGAACGAGCTGGACCGTTTCTTCCCCTGGCTCTTTCCCGCAGCGGTTCAATCCGGTATTGACATCGATATACAGCTTGATGTCCTTGCCGATCGAGCGCCCTAAGTGGGAGAGTCCTTGTGCTACTTGTACGTTATCGGTGCTGACTATGACGTTGGCACGCTCCATCAGCTTAGCCAATCTTCTTAGCTTCACCTCGCCAACGATTGGAAAAGCGACGAGAAAGTCGGCGATGCCTGCATCCGCTAACACCTCGGCCTCCCCCAGCTTGGCAACCGTGATCCCGCAAGCGCCGTAACGGATCTGCTCTTTGGCGATCCAAATGCTTTTATGCGTCTTGAAATGCGGTCGCAGCTTTACACCGGCCTGGCGCGCCAATTCCGCGGTATGCCTTAGGTTTCGATCCAAAGTATCGAGGTCGATCAGTACGGTGGGAGTTTCTATATCCGGCCACGGTTGTCGATTTTCTTGCACATTTATCCGCCTCCTCAAAAGGTTTCATCTATCAAAACCAACGTTTCATTAAATGAATCGTAACTGACGCTTTAGGATTTGTAAATAAAAAAGTTCATATTTAGGCTTCTACGATAACCGCAATAAATCTGTCACCTGATCGCATAACGTTTGTTCATCAATCAAGTCGGACCAATATTGTTTTAACAGGTATCTCAAAGCGTTGAAGGAGGCCATTGATAAATTCAAATCCCGGTGCATGCGATAGGAGGCCATGGTTTCACGGAACATAAAAAATCGGGAGGGGCGATTCATACTATTCATGCTTTCGGATTGTTCCAAGGGAGCTTCCGCTATACGTTTCAAAGCAGGCAGACTGAGCGATTTCTCCCGAATGATCCGCTGCGCCCTGGGTGAAGCCAAGTAGTCGGTGAGCAGCATGACCGCTTTCTTTTGTTTCGAGTTTCGGTTTACTGCTACTCCGATCACGTTCAGAAGCGAACGTGGCTCGCAAATATAGGGCAAAGGGGAAATGTCGTAATCCAGATTCGTATCTTTGAAGTCGTTAATGGACATGTAATTGGTCAGGATCATAGATACTTTTCCTTGCACGAACAGTTCGTTGACATCGTCGCTGTTCTCGGAAAGATATCTGGGGTAGAAATTACGGTTGTCGATCAGTTCCTTGCTAAGGCGAATGCTCTCCATCAAGCGTGTGCCGCTCAGGCGGAACGAACCGTCAGGCTCAGGCTCGAAACGCATGCCGCTCTGCAATAGGAGTGCTGGCCAGCGGTTGTCCGACAATAGGTAGAAGTATAGCCCATGCCTTTTGCCCGGGATGGTCAACGCGGTTGCATGTGCAACGACGTCGTCCCATTTCCAACTCCCGTCCGGTTCGGGGACATTCGATTCATGAAAATGGGATCGGTTATAAGCGAGCACAATGGGGGAGAAAATGACCGGCTTGGCCAATATATCATGATCATGAACGAACGCTTCCTGTGTGAAGCGGTATACCTGCGTATCTGGAGTCAACGGTTCAAGCATGTGTGTGTAGCCATGGTCAACGATGTGTTGAAAGTCTAGGTTATTCAACGTGAACGCATCGAGTAGATTGTTGTCCATATATTCCTTTGCGGTGCTCATGTAATCGGTGGTAGAACGCAGGGGCAATGCTTTGACCCGGACTGACGGATGCAGGGCGTGGAAATCATCTAGAAGAGACGAAAGAACAAAATCCCGCTCGATGGAGGCGCTGTAACCAAACGAAAGCGACAAGGCAGCACCAGGGGCTATGTCCGTCACGCGGCTGCCCACCCGGTCGATTTTGACGATTAGTCCTTCGCCGACTAGCGTATCGAGCCCTTTGCGAACTGATTTGTTGCTTAATTGGAATTGCTCAGTGAGCATCATTTCCGAGGGCAATAATTCTCCGGGCGAATAAGCTCCGTGCATAATGTCGGAGCGTAAGCGATCGATCATATGTTGTAGGCGGAGTTGAAACGATTTCCGTCCGGTTTGGAGGTGAGTGCTGTCCATGAGGCCCAACCCTTCTGCAGTTTTTACTGTATATCATAATAGATAGGCTATGAATTGTACATCAGTTCTGAGTGTGATAAACAGCAAGAAGATATTCGTTGACATCAGAGTTGGAAAATTGGTAAGTTATAGGGGTAATAATACATCAGGATATACATCAATTTGAGGTAAAAAACTTGTAATTATCAATGATATACATCAGTTTGTGCGTGAAAGACAAAAAACTGGAGGTTGGGTATACGATGATCGGGATCAGTGAAACGAAGCACGCGATTATGAAGGAGCCGCTTCTGTCCCCCTTTGGATTCAAAGGAGCCTACTTGACGGAATTATGGCAGTCTGTCGCTGGACTCCGTGCGCAAGACGGAGCGCTTAGTATCGGTATAGGCGTTCAAAGCGTTCTATGGTCGGACCCCCGGGTATTCGCGCGTTACGGAGAGGCTTCCGGGAACGGGCTAATGGCCGATTTGACCCAATACGCATTGGCGCTCGCGGATAATGCGGAATTTGATACGCCGCTTGAGCTTCTGGATCGATTGTTTCCGGACGTGTATGAATATGGCCGGAAACATGTGGGGCTTTCTGATCTGCGGAGCACTTTTGCGCTGAATGCGCTCGTTGCTGTGGATCATGCCGCGTGGGGCTTATACAGCAGAGGGAAGAGCATGTGCTTTGAGGAGTTGGTGCCGGATAAGTACCGATCCGCATTGTCTGAGCGACAGCGGAAGCTGGCAAGCATCCCTGTCGTTGCTTATGGCTTATCCGAAGAGTCGATCGAGCAGATGCTTCAGGAAGGGTATTTTCTGCTGAAAATCAAAATCGGAGCCGATCCTGACCGTGACGGCGATCAAGCCAAGATGCTGGAATGGGACCAACAACGGCTGTCGCAAATTCATCGCATTGCATCACGCTATGAAACGACCTATACCCGGAACGGGAAAATCGCTTATTATCTGGATGCAAATGGCAGATACGACGGGAAAGAACGCATGATGCGTTTTCTGGATCATGCAGATCGGATCGGCGCTTTGGAACGAATTGTATTGTTGGAGGAGCCCTTCGATGAGGCGAATGTGATCGATGTATCGGATTTGCCGGTTCGACTCGCGGCCGATGAAAGCGTACACGACGAGCGGGATGCTCAGGAGAGGATCGATATGGGATACGGCGCGATTGCGCTTAAGCCTGTTGCCAAAACGATGAGCATGAGCTTGAAGGTGGCGAAGCTTGCGCGCGACCGGGGTGTGCCCTGCTTCTGCGCTGATCTGACCGCGAGCCCGATACTGGCGGATTGGAACAAAACGTTGGCTTCCTACCTGTCCCCTTTACCAGAATTAACGATCGGCGCGATTGAAATGAACGGACGTCAGAACTATCGGAATTGGGATCGGATGAAAAGTTGGCATCCTTGTGCAAACGCTGCATGGACCGAAGCTAATGAAGGTATTTTTAAGTTGGATGATCGTTTTTTTGACATTTCGGGAGGGGCTCTTGAGATCAGCCCTTATTACGAAAGGTTATTGGACAACAAAGGAGGGCGACAGGAATGAAATCGCTGAGAATCGGTCTTGTGGACCTGGATACTTCGCATCCCGGCAGTTTTGTTCCTTTGATTCGCGGCTTGGGGCATGAAGTGACCGGGGTGTTTGATAGCGGGACGATCTATCCGCCTGGATATGCGGATACGTTTGCCCGCGAGCATCGGATTGACGCTGCTTGCGAATCGTTGGAGGAATTAGTTGACCGGGTGGACGCGGTATTCATTCATAGCTGTAACTGGGATATGCATGTGCGGCATGCGCAGCCTTTCGTGGAAGCGGGCAAGGCCGTGTTCATCGATAAACCGATTGCAGGAAACGTCGTCGATCTACGTCAGATGATCGACTGGGCCAAGCAGGGTGCCGTAATTACCGGTGGATCGGCGCTGCGGTATTGTAACGAGGTTAGGGAGTGGAGAGAGCGGGAAATAGGCAACGAGGAATGGGTATATGGACTTGTTGGCTGCGCGGTGGATGAGTTCAACTATGGCATCCATGCTTATGCTATGCTTCATGGGCTGCTTGGACCGGGTATCGAATCGGTGCGTTATCTGGGGGGAACCGTGCAGCGGCAGATCGAACTGACTTGGAAGGACGGCAGGCAGGGGGTCGTCAGCATCGGGAAAACGGACGGGTATTTGCCCTTCTACTCTACTATCGTTATGCAAAAACAAGTGGATTTTATCAGGGTGGACAACAGCCGGTTATATCAAGCGCTATTGGAAACCGTACTTCCTTATTTAGCCGGAGAAGCGCCGGCTCCCTTGCCGCTCGAAGAGCTGGCTGAGGCGGAAATGGCGGCAATTGCCGCGAAGCTGTCGGCTGATCTGGGAGGGAAGTCTGTTCGAATTAATGAGATTCCTGCCGATTACGCTGGATATGACGGGACAGTTTTTTCCAAACATTATAAAGCTTTAATATTCCCTCAGACAAGTTAGGCAATAAGCATGAAACGAGCGGTCTTCCGTAATAGGGAGGATCGCTTATTTATTTACATATTCTCTTCCTATCCTTGATGCGATAGTGCAAAAAAAACGGAAATATTGATAAAGCTAGCCAAGTGATTAAACGCTATATTTGAAGTAGAAATAACTTCACCTCTCATGGCACTATATATGTCGTGATAATGGCGAGGCAGGAAGGAATGGTTTGTCAAAGTTCGTAAACAGTTGGGGGAGCAGCAAACCAGATTTGTAAGAAGATACCGGCTAGGTGAAGTCAAAATTATACTTGGAGGGTGTGTCGAGTCATGAACCAAGCAAATCGACGGGTTAAATTGATCGCAATCATTGCAGGTCTTACCATGGTATTCGCTCTTGCTGCCTGTGGAAGTGGAAATTCGGTTAATGAAAAACCAAACAGCAAGCCTTCGGAAGCAACGAGTGAGCAAAGCGATCCACCCAAAAGCGATGTGAAGCTGACTTTATGGCATTGGAAGGTTTCGTTCGATCCAGGTTTCAAAGCGGTAGCCGATGCGTTTAAAGAGAAAACCGGCATTACGGTCGAGACGCAAACAACAACTCCGGACGCTGCTTACAGCCAGAAACTCATTGCTTCTGCCGCTGCTTCAAGCTTGCCGGATATATGGGCGACGGATGCCTCTCCTGCCTATCGTGCATTCGATGGCAAGGCTTACGAATGGAGTGGCGAGCTAAGCAAGGATGAGGCATGGAAGAATGGGTTTCTTCCGGCAGCACTGTCCGGCATTACTGTTGCTCAGGCCAATATCGACGCATGGGCAAAGGACGATAAAGCAAGCGACTGGCAGAAAGCGACGAAACCGGGTCAAGTCTATGGCATTCCCATCGACGTAGGCGCGTTCTATATGATCTATGGAAATAAGAAGCTTGTGGAACAGGCAGGTTTGGAAGCCAAAGAGCCGGCTACGTTTGAAGAATGGGTATCCATGATGAAAACGGTGAAGGAAAAGACGGGTACTCCAGGATTTGTGTTCAGCGGCAACGTTGGCGGCGTCTATAATGCATGGTTCCTCAATCTGATTGATTATATGAAGAATGGTGAAGAATCTTTCACGAAGTTCATGAACAGGGAAGAAAAGATGTCCGATCCAAAGCATATATGGGCGTTGAAATTCATCGAGGATTTAACGAAGGGCGGGTTGTTGTTACCGGGTGCGGCCTCTTTGGATATCGATCCTGCGGATCAAGCATTCGCTCAAGGGAAAGCAGCATTCAGCCTGGGAGGCACATTCACCTATGCGAACCTTACCGCAATCGGGATGAATGCGGATGATGTGTTCAGCTTCAGGGTACCCGCGTTCAAGGGTTCAGTCGTACCGGATGCGAAAGTATCCCCGTTCCCGCTTGTTCAAATGGTCGTCAATAATGAAAGCCCGAATAAGGATGCGGCAATTGAATTCGTTAAGTTCCTGACGTCGGAGGAAGGTCAGGTTCTGTACGCGAACCATGCATACGATTTACCGTCGGTGCAGATTAAAGATGGAAGCAAGCTCAATTCTTCTCTTCAAGCGATGGCCGCATCGCTTAGCAGCGAGAGCAACTGGTGGTCGGAAAATTCGGCGATCTGGCAGCAGGTGTTCAAGGAGGATTGGAAGGTTTTCAGTGCGGGAATGGTTAAGGTGATGCTCGGAAACAGTACTGCTGAAGAAGCGGCAGCGGAATACGATAAGGCTGCAGCGGCTTATAAAAAAGAAAATCCTTAAGAAATATCCATAACGCAAATGGATCAAGAAGAAAAAGAGGGGGGACGCCCCTTCTTTTCTGTCTTGCGGATAGGAGGAACGGATGAATTTTCGAAAAGCCGCAAGGCGGGAAGCACTTGCAGGGTATTTACTGATTGCACCGGCAGTTGGTTTGTTTATCGTCATTGGTTTGTTTACGGTTCTTTTTTCAATTGTGCTTTCCTTCTTTAGTCTGCCGCAGGGTCAGTTAATCTGGAACGCCAAATTTGCCGGATTGGATAATTTCAAGGATTTTTTGTTAGGCGGGAACTACATTCTATCGGGATTTTTTAGGCAGGCTCTTGTTAATAATTTGTGGATTGCTTTTGCCATGGTAGTTATTGTCATTCCGCTGGCGCTTTTTATTGCAGTGTTGTTGGAGAGAGCCGTCAGGGGCGTGCGTTTGTTTCGTACGATATTCCTTCTGCCCATGGTCACCTCCTCGGTAGCGATCTATTACGTCTGGCAAGGCTTGTATGATCCAACAGGCTCAATCAACCAATTGTTGGGATCCATCGGTCTTGATTCATGGAGAGCGGAGAACGGCTGGATCGGGGAAATTCACACGGCTTTACCGGCAATTATCATTGCCATCGTGTGGGGGGCGCTTCCGCATAGCCTGATCCTGTTTTTTGCGGGATTGCAAGGCGTGGACACACACTTATATGAAGCTGCTGAGATTGACGGCGCTAACGCTTGGCAGAAGCTGACTCGAATTACTTGGCCGATTTTGAAACCGATTACGGTTATTGTGGTCATCATGAATCTAAACGTGGCGCTGCAAGTATTCGATCAGATCTGGATTATGACCAAAGGCGGACCGGCGGGCGCAACGCAAGTCGTTAATGTGCTCGTGTATCAACAAGCATTTTTTCAGGATGGGGATATGGGCGTCGCGAACGCAATGGGCTGGACGATGTTCATGCTGACGTTTGTGTTGTCTTTGCTTAGCTTGAAGTTATTCCGGGATAAGAGCGGGGGGAATCGCATTGATCAGAGCTAAGACGGCCGCTGTTTATAGCATCCTCCTGCTGTGGAGTGCCTTGTGTCTATATCCTTTATTGTGGATGGTCGGGGCTTCGCTGAAAGCTCCGATGGATGTCATGAGTACTTTCTCTCTGTTTCCGGTAGGAAGATGGCATTGGGAAACCTTTGTGGATGTGTGGAACCGGTTGAATTTCTTTTCCTATTTCTGGAATAGTGTCTTTGTGACGCTCTCAACGCTGATCGGCATTAACGTGCTTTATTCCATGGCGGCCTTTGCCTTTGCAAAGCTGCGTTTTCCAGGAAATAATGCTCTGTTTGTCCTCTTTCTTGGGATGATGTTCGTCCCTGGAATTACGGTTATGGTGCCGCTCTATTTGACCGAAAATTACCTTGGCATTCTTAATACGTATATTGGCTTGATTATGCCCTCCATTAATGGTGCGGCGCCAATGGCGATTTTCTTGTTCCGCAATTATTTTCGCAGCATTCCGCATGAATTGTTTGAATCGGCCAAGATGGAGGGAACGGGCATCATGCGCACCTTGTTCCAGATCTACCTTCCTCTCTCGGTCCCGATCCTTGCGACGCTTACCGCGATTAATTTTCTAGGCTCATGGAACAGCTTGATTCTTCCGATGGTCATACTCAGCGATCAAAGCTTGTTTACACTGCCGATCGGGGTGATGCTGCTGGATTCCGGCGTATTCCGGCAATGGAACGTCCTGATGGCTGGGTCGTTAATCTCGATCGTTCCGATTCTGCTTTGTTTCGGCTTTTTGCAGAAATATTACATTAAAGGGCTGTCCGCCGGGGCAGTTAAAGCGTAAAAGGATAATAACCTTGGAATTCCAATAGGTGGATAAGAAAGGTGAATGCCTTGAAAAAAGTAACGATAAGCAATTTTAATTTTCACTATGGGGTCGTGGAGACGGGGGCTGACGCGGAGGCATGCATTCAGCAAATCGAGCGTTACCTCGCGCAGCGGATTGGGCAGGTGCTGCCGGATCAGCCCGATTTGATTGTGCTTCCCGAGTGCTGTGATATGCCCTCTGGAATAGCCGAGGATGCCTTACAGAACTACTATCGTGTACGGGGCAATCGAATACGGGATAGCTTGTCTTTACTAGCAAAGCAGAACAGCTGCTATATCGCCTACCCGTCTATTCGGCTTGATTCGGATGACAAGTGGTGGAATTCCGTTCAGCTGCTGGATCGGAACGGTAATGTGGCGGGCGTCTATAACAAGAATCATCCTGTTATTATCGAGATCGAGGAAAACCAAATCGAATGCGGAAGAGAAGCGCCTGTTATCGAATGCGATTTTGGCCGTGTCGGCTTTGCCATATGCTTCGATCTGAATTTCGATGAACTGAGATTGAAATATGTCCGCGATAAGATGGATTTAATCTTGTTTCCATCGATGTTTCACGGTGGATTCATGCAGCAATACTGGGCTTATTCCTGCCGAGCTCACTTCGTAGGGGCGATTGCGGGGGGACTGCCAAGCTCGATTGTTTCTCCTGTAGGACAAGCGGTGAGTACGACGTCCAGTTACTATGATTTCGTGAGTACGACGATTAATTTGGATTGCGCCGTTGTGCATCTGGATTATAACAGAAGCCGGCTTGAAGCATTAAGGCAGAAGTACGGCAAGAAAGTAAGGGTTACAGACCCTGGTTACCTGGGCTCCGTACTTCTATCCAGCGAGACAGAGGAGTTCTCAGTAGAAGATATTATTCGCGAGTTTGAAATAGAGAGATTGGACGATTATATGGCACGTTCCAGATTGCATCAAAAATAATAAGGCACTTCAACGCAAAGAGTTCGCCAGCTGCTTATCGCAAATTAAAATTAAATGTAATGGAGATGACCCTATTGAGCTCATTTAAGGTTGGAATTATTGGTTGCGGCGCATTGGGCAGGACGCATGCAGAGTGCATCAAAGAGTTGGAGCATATGGAGACGATCTCTTATTGTGACGTCCATAAGCCAAGCGCGCAGAAGCTGCTGGAGCAATTCGGCGGTAAGCTGGCAACGACGGATGTAGAAGAACTATTCAAAGATACAGAAATTGATGTTATCTATGTCACTACTCAACACGATACACATGCGGATTTATGTATTCGTGCTTTGCAAGCGGGCAAGCATGTTCTGGTGGAGAAGCCGATGGCCATGACGGTGGAGGATTGTGCCCGAATCGGCGAGGTGGTACAAGCGACTGGAAAGAAGCTGTTTACGGCGTACAAAATGCGGTATTACAACATGCTCTGGAAAGCAAAGGAATTGATTCCGCAGCCGATTATGGTCGTTATGCAAATGATGGATAGCCGTTGGGGAGAAGGGATATGGCCTAATGATCCAGTAAAGGGTGGAGGAAATGTCTTAAGCCAAGGCTGCCATTCAACCGACGTGCTGCGTTTTGTAGCCGGAGGTAATCCAATAGAGGTATATGCGGCAGGTGGGAATTATTATCAGCAAAGCGGAGTTATCGACAATCTCACAGCGGTATTCCGCTTTAACAACGGTGCGGCAGGCACGCTCATTCAAGGAGATTGCAGCTGCCCTCCGGTTACGAGCAAATTTTTCATGCAGCTGTTTGCCGAGCATAAGTCCATTACGATCTCCGATCGACTGACCACGTTAACGTATGCAGAAGATGGTAAAGAGACAGTCGTCTATCGGGGTTCTGAATCCGGATTTCTGGAAGAGAACCGCGCGTTCGAGAAGTGTTTAGTCGATGATACACCTCCACCAATCGATCATATTGACGGTTTGTATTCCACACTGATGATTTTGCAAGCTATTGAATCTTTGAAAAGCGGGAAGCCGGAGAAAATCGAAGAGATCGTTGAGCGATATGTCTAATCAGGTGAATGGTGCTGCGAGAACCTAACGCAGAGGTGGAGTGCTAGAGCTACTTGGAAAAAGCCGGATTGAAGGAACATCCGGCTTATATAAGCATGCCCAATTAGAGTAAATTTTACTGCGAAAATACAACACGATTGTGCAAAAAAAACGGATCGTCTGATAAATATCATTCGCAGGGCAGACCGTATGATAAGGATATGAAAGACAATTTTAAGCAGAGTGGGAGAGAGCTCAATGACTAAATTACGTATGGGAATTATCGGCTGCGGCAGTATGACCGCGGAAGCGCATCTTAACGGACTTCTGGAGCTGACGGAAGTTATGGATGTCACTGCTGTATGTGATATTGATATGAAGCAGGCAAACCTATTACAAGCTAAACTGCCTAACGCGATCGCAGTAACGGATTATCACGATTTACTTGATCATGTGGATGCCGTATTAATTGCATTGCCCCATGATTTGCATTATGAGGTCGGAGTCGGTTGTCTTGAAGCAGGCAAACATGTTCTTATGGAGAAGCCGCTGGCGAATACGGAGGAAGAGTGTGAGGAACTGATCCGAATATCCAATGAACGGAATCTTACTCTCATGACGGCGTACCCCGTCCGGTTCTGGCCGATTGTACAAAAGATGAAGGAACTGATCGATGCCAAAGCTTACGGAGATGTGTTCCAAATGTCGGTTTGGACTGAACAGCTAACCCATCCCCCACAAGGGCATTGGGCTACCTCGGCCAAGAGATTGGGAGGCGGGCAATTTTTCAGCCATGGCTGTCATTACGTGGATTTGATGCTCTGGTTCCTGGGTAAGCCGATTAAAGGTACTCACTTTGGTACCAATTTAGGCACGCCTTGGATGGAGCGGGAGGGCACAAGCAATGTCGTCATTGAATTCGAGAACGGTGTTCTCGGCTATCATATGGGGACATGGGGAGCCCGTGGCAGTCGCTTGGGATACAGCATTCATATCCACTGCACCGAAGGAATGCTGGAATATAACCGTGCGGAAGGCAAGCTGTATCTGCATTCGCAAATGCAAGAGGAACGGGCGACAACAGATACGTCTTCTGATGTGACAATCCTGATGGAAGAGAAGGAAGCGGGCAAGCAAACGCAGTTCGAGATTATGCATTTTATCGAATGTATCCGCGATCGAAAATTGCCTTTGACTAATGGCGACATAAGTCTGCAAGGTCTGAAAGTGATCTGGAAATTGTATGATGCCGAGAACGCCAGCACATTAGCTGATTTAAGGGGACTTGGTTTAAGCGAGATTCATTGAGCTGGGTGGATCTACTCAAATTTACTGGCAGCCTCTATAACAGGAGCTTTTCCTGTTAATCTTGCTGAGCGGACTGTGGAACCGCTATTCAGATCGAAACACGACTCCAAACAAGTTCAGCGGACACAGGATCCGCTATCAACTAAAATGCAGCTGATTTCAGATGATTTGCTGGAGAATAGCGTCTTCTCTGTCCTTTAATCCACCTACATGCAGTGATTGGACTGAAATAAGAGCTCTCCTGTCCGCTCAGCATCTGATTACCTTCGACAGTAACCACCAGTTTTGGTGTAGAGACTTAGGACAAGTAAAAAGAGGGCTTACGCCCTCCAATAAAGTTTAGTTTTCTACTCTACTCAGAAAGTATAAAATTCGCCTATCCTTTTCTGATATTTTTGTGGAGGAAACTTGCGTCGCTGCCAGAGGGCAGCGACGCAAGTTTCTTCTTAAATTAATAAATTGCTGCCGCGAATTGATTGCGAATGACATTAACGACGGCTTTAATATCGTCATGCTTGGCTGTGTCCGTTATCCACAGATCGATGTTCAGGAGCAATTGGCTATCGATTTGCGCGACAGCGCCGCTAAAATCCCCGCTTGATGCTTTAGTTATTACCTGCCCGATCGCAGCTGACAGATTTGAGCGTCGCGTTGCCGGCGTTGCGTCGAAAGCGGTGTCCGGAATGTCCGATAACACTTCATTTAACGCCTGAGGATCTTTATAACCGGATTCTGTCAGCGCGTTCAGCATGAAATACATAAAGGCTGTTCCTGAGCGGGTATCGTTCAGGAAAGATCCGTCCACATTTTGCAAGGCGAGCTTAGAATTAATGTATGTGAGCAAATTATCAGTGAAATCAAGATTAGCCACCGCAGCAAGTTCCTTCTTCAGCACCGGGAAATCCGCGTATCGGTTACCCAGATCTCCTAGTACCTTCAGCAGCATATCTTCGACATCGCTATTTCCGTGCAGCTTATTATAGCTGGCCAAGTCTAGGGATTGGACGAAATTGTAGGCGGCTGGCGTTTCACCGATTAATCTCCACCCATAAGGCCAACTGCCGGAATCATATTGAACAGCTTTCAAATTGTTGATTAATCCGTTCATATAGGGCACTAAGTCGGCATCTGAAGTCAAGTTGTACATCAGGCCGAAGATGTTCAGAGCCGTTGCGTCTACATTGTATATTTCAATGGCCGGCCCGGTGACTCCGTTAATCGTAATATCAAGCATGTCGTAGTAGGGAACCGTGCCCCGAGTATGAGCGGTATCGAGCCAGACGTACTTGGTGCCGGGATTCGTCAGCATGTAGTCTTTGCCCTTCTCTAGCGCATCCAGATACTCCGGTTTGCCGAAACGCAAGTAAGCCTCATATAAACCGAGCATCGCTTGCTGGGTGTTGACGGCATTCGTCTCCGTTTTTGGACGAAGTGCGCCAAAGCTTGTATAATCCCACGGCAGTACCCAACCTCCATTTGCCTGCTGGGTATTTAATAATTGTTCGGCCGCAAGATGAGCTTTGTCCAAATAATCCGAATTGCGGGTGATGTCATACATTGCAGCGTAGATCCGGTATATGCTTGTAATACTGTTCGTGTCTGCATCCTGCGGATCGGTTGGCCAGAATCCATGGTAAGTTTTCCAAACCGACCCGGACAACAGCGTATCTAGGTGGCTGTCGAAATGCCCGGCGCTGCTTAGAATGGTTTGACCAACTCCCCAAACCGTGGAGTCTTGGAGAGTGCCATATCCGCGGTTAAGCAATTTGTAGAGGATCGTGGAGTTACTTTTCTTCTCGTGTAGGGCTACAGGGGTTATCAGTGCCCCGGCTTCAGCCGTGAACGTTCCTGAAATCTCGATTGTACCCTCACCATAATTGTTAAGCGCGATAGTGCTGGAGGCGGCATCGAATGTGAGATCTCCAGCAAGCGTATAGCTGTAGGAAGAGGCACCATCAGATAATTGGGAGCTGCTTGTGATAGCCAGTGTTTTGCCGAGCAATGAAAAGGTGTCCAGCAGCGATCGCGTGTTTCCGGAATTCTTGACCTTCAGTGACAGCGTATCATGTACCGTTCCTTTAAATAGACCGGAAAGTGGCAGGATGACGGGACTAGGCTGTTCCGTAAGCTTTGTGATTCGGGCGTTGTCGAACCATACGTCCCCCGAACCGAAATCCAGGAAGGGCCTGATAGCGACATAGGACGCATTGTCTGGCAGCTTCAGATTAACCGTAATTTCCTGCCAATCGTGGGTGCCCGGTGAGCCGGCGAAACGTCGATTATCAATGACCTGATGGCTGGAGTTATAAACGCCGAGCTCGAATCCAACGAATTGGGCCGATACGGAAGAAGTTTTGTGCTCGATGGAAAAGCGATAGAAGGAGCCGCCATTGATGGGAACCGACCACTGGTTAACGGCTGCGCGGCTGCTAGCGTTAACTCCAGACAAGCGGACCGAACCGGCTCCTTCGCGGAAAACGGAGGTCGAGACAGCGGCTGTTCCGCCGTCCAGAAGCGTATAATCCCATCCGTCCGGTATAGAATCGGAGTTGGTATCTCGCTCCAGAGATCCGTTCAGTAATAGGTTACTGTTAACAAGGGACACTGCTTCAGCTGCATCAAACCATGCGTTTCCACTTGCATAATCGAGCACCATTCGGAATGAAAAAAAAGCTGTATCTGCCGGTGCTTTCTTAGACAAACTCACTTGCTCCCAATCATGCGTGCCGGAATTGGCAGGCTGGCGTGCGGACTGCAGGAGCTGATGGCCTTCATCGTAGAATGCGATTTCCAATCCGACAAAACCATTGCCGCTCGCAAGTGTCACTCCATTGGTTTTGAGCTTGGCTTGAAATTGGTATTCTTTATATTCCTGAGCGGGCAAATACCATTGGGAAGCGAATGAACGGCTTGAAGTGGATGAACCCTGAAGCCGCACCGACTTTTGCCCCTGATATTTTTCCGCCGTTACCAGAGAGCCCGATCCACCGGAGGCCACGGAATAATCATACCCATCTGGAACGGAATTGTTATCGATATCCGTTTCCATGTTGCCATTAAGTAATAAATTTTGCTCATCTGCAACGAACGAGGCTACAGAATCGGCCCAAAGGTCTCCACTGCCAAAATCGAGTGCAACCCGGAAGGCATAGGACACCGTACCAGGTGGCGAAATCCATGAGGTTTCTACTTTCTGCCAATCATGTGTGCCCTGAGTGACAGAAGTTCGGACCGAAGCAAGTGATTGGTGGGAGCTGTTGTAGAAGACAAGCTCGAGACCGGCAAATCCGGCAGTCACATTATTTGTTTTGATCCATGAGGACATCGTATATCTGGTATTTTCTACTGCGGGTACGTACCATTGATTAACAAAGGAACGGCT
The DNA here is from genome assembly GCF_003945345.1 of Paenibacillus baekrokdamisoli. Lineage (GTDB taxonomy): Bacteria > Bacillota > Bacilli > Paenibacillales > Paenibacillaceae > Paenibacillus_Z > Paenibacillus_Z baekrokdamisoli. The sequence continues at coordinate 5,472,321 of NZ_AP019308.1, forward strand.
TAGTGAGGATGAACCCGATAATTTGACCGATTTACCGCCCGAATAGAAGAGGTTTGTTGCCAATGCAGCAGTACCTCCGGCGACTAAAGTATAATCCCAACCGTCAGGCACCCCGTTAGAATCAATGTCGGTTTCAAATCCGGGGTTGAGAGCCGTATTCGGCTCCGAAGCTAGTGCTTGACGTGTACCAATCGGTAACAATCCAACAAAGAGCATAAGGACAATTCCGTAGCAAGCCATCTTTTTAAACAAAGGTCTCATTTCTATTTTCCTCCATTCAGTTATTCGTTCCTCGTACTTAACACGGACTCATAACGAAAAGAAAGCAGCTCCTTCCTTATTTGATGGTTAGCTCCTTCTTCTGTGTAATTTCGTGGGGTTATTTATTATAATAAGGGCAGCACATGTGAACGATCTTTGTCATTCTATCCGATTTTTTTATACTATCGTGTTAAGGGAGACGATCTGGATGGCCTACAAACGGGTAACACTTAACGAAGAGATCGTTATTAACCAAATTATCACTTTTCACTACTATGAATTGCCTGGATCCTATGTAACCAAAGGGGAGAAACATAATTTTTGGGAGTTCGTCTATGTCGATAAAGGAGAAATTGATGTTCGATCAGACAGCGGTGTATTTTCCGTCAAGCAAGGGGAAATCGTCTTTTATAAGCCCAATGAATTTCATTCCGGCAATTCAAATGCCAAATCCCCGCCTAATTTGATCATTATTACGTTTGACTGTGACTCAGAGGCTATGAAAATATTCGAGAATAAAAGATTCAGTGTGGACGAGCAGGAGAGAAGATTGCTCACTCAATTAGTTAACGAGGGGTATAATGCGCTGACTCCACGCCTCGATAAACCTTATAAAAAAGAAATGCAAATAAAGAAAAACTCGCTATTCGGAAGCCAGCAGTTGGTCAAGTTGAATTTAGAGATGCTGTTAATACATTTTGCGCGCAGGTTGAAAACAACCGACACCTTTTCCAAGCTGGTGTCAACGATGAATGAAAAGAAAGACTCTGATCTGACCAAACAAATTATAGCTTTTATGAATCGAACGCTTCACAAAAGCTTAACGCTCAAAGATATTTATAACAATTTTACGGTTGGCCGTTCGCAGCTTCTACGGACATTCAAGATGAATACGGGCTATGGCATCATGGAATATTTTAATCGTTTGAAAATTGAGAGGGCCAAAACATTGATCCGCGAGGAACAATATAATTACACGGAGATTGCTGAACGGCTTGGTTACAGCAGCATCCATTATTTCTCCCGTCATTTCAAGCGTTCAACAGGTATGACACCGACAACCTATGCAAGATCGGTGAAGGCGAGGATCCTGAATCATCGGTAATTTCATTGGAAAAGACGTAGAAAATTACTCGGCCAAATCGAATTGAAAATCGGTGAGATTTAATACGAATGAGGAGTCAACCTAAGGGTTGCTCCTCTTTTTTTGTGTAAAGAAAGTATTTAGATAACAAGTCCATTCATAGGGCCTAGTACTAGCTTTGTGATCAACTCAGCGTTAGTGGACCCTAAAAGTCGCTTTATCGCAAATAAGTCATTTTAATGTTTTAATATGAGTCATAAATAATGATTAAAATTAACTATTGCATTATTTATGACTCATAAATATAATAAAGGCATAACATATACCGGAGGAGGATGAACGATTGTTGCGAGTTGGTCTTAGTGGAACAGGACGAATAGGCAGGTTATGTATTCGTAAAGCTTTGTCGCTAAAGTCACGAGATTTTGAATTGACAGTCATAAACACGACATGTGCAATTCATACATTGGCACATTTACTCCAATACGATACTGTTCATGGCAAATGGGATGCAGACATCAAGATAAACAAAGACCAATTAATTATTAACGGCAATCGAATATCCATCGTATCGGAGAGAGATCCAAGTTTAATTCCTTGGAAAGAGTATGGCGTTGAACTCGTCATCGACTCGACAGGAAAATTTACCGACCGTCTTGCGATGGAAAAACATTTGTCATCTGGAGCCCGCAGGGTGCTTTTAACATCACCGGGAAAAGATGTCGATTTGACAATCGTAATGGGAGTCAATGAGGATCGATATGATCCGGCAAGGCATCGGTTGCTTTCGGCAGCCTCATGCACAACGAACTGTTTAGCCCCGGTTCTAGATATTATGGATCAAGCTTTTGGAGTGAAACGGGGATGGATGACGGCGGTGCATGCCTATACCAACGATCAGAATCATATGGACAATCCACATAAGGATTTGCGGCGAGCCCGTTCCTGTACAAGTTCCATCATTCCGACTTCTACGGGAGTGAGTAAGGCTTTGATCGATGTTCTTCCTGGACTTGCTCCGCATATTAAAGGAATTTCTGTACGCGTTCCGACCCAAGATGTTTCTCTACTGGATTTGCAGCTTGTTTTAAAGAGCCCGGTACAGGTTGCTGATGTACAGAAAGCCATTCAAGCAGCGATTACTGGAGAGCTCGGAGCATACGTCGGTTATAACGAGCTGCCGTTGGTTTCTTCGGATTATATCGGTAATGATAAATCGGCTGTTGTTGATGGGCTAAGCATCATGACACAAGAGGATCAGGTGAAATTATTAGCTTGGTATGACAATGAATGGGCATATGCTAGTCGAGTCATCGACGTCACTCGCTTGATCGCTGAAGCAGAACAGCGGCAACTAAAAGGGGGAGAACAATGCGTAACCAAGATGGCGTGATCACAAAAAATGAGTTAGGAATGGCCATTTGTAAGATTTGCAATGAAGTTCTATATACCCTGCCGACGAACCGCCTGAAAAAGTTTTACGTCGTTTGCAACAATGAGGAATGCATAGGGAAAACCAGAGAGGGAGATACAAAATGACATTGAAAATGGTATATTCCTTTACCGAAGGAAATGCGAAAATGAAAGCTTTACTGGGGGGTAAGGGCGCGAATTTGGCGGAAATGACCCGAACAGGTCTGCCGGTTCCTCCTGGTTTCACTATAACGACCGAAGCTTGTCACGCTTTCTTTCATTCTGGCAATCGAATAACAGATGATCTTCTAGCACAAATTAACCTCGGGTTGAAGCAGCTCGAAAGCGATAAGGGTCAAATGTTCGGCGACCCGTCTCATCCGCTCTTGATATCTGTTCGATCGGGCTCTGTAACCTCTATGCCTGGTATGATGGACACGATTCTAAACCTGGGATTAAACGACGAGACGGTGGAAGGATTAGTGGCATTAACCCATAATGATCGTTTCGCTTATGATTGTTACCGCCGGTTGATCCAGATGTTCGGCAGTGTTGTTATGGGTATTGAGGGCTTTCAGTTCGAGCGCCTCTTGACTCGAATGAAAAAAAATCTCGGCATCCAGCAGGATCAAGAGGTTACGGCTGAGGGTTGGCAACAACTCATTTCTGAATACAAACAGTGCGTAAAGACGCATTCAGGCGTTGAATTCCCGCAAAATGTGCATGATCAGCTCAAATTGGCTGTGGAAGCTGTTTTCAAATCATGGCATAACCATAGAGCGCAAGTATACCGTAAAATCAATCGTATTCCTGATGAACAAGGAACTGCCGTCAATGTGCAAAGCATGGTATTCGGCAACAAGGGCGACGATTGCGGTACTGGTGTCGTATTTACCAGGAATCCATCATCGGGTGAGAATGTTATGTTCGGTGAATATCTCATCAATGCTCAAGGTGAAGATGTAGTTGCAGGTGTGAGAACCCCGCAAACTATTGAAACACTGAAGAACATACTTCCGGAAATGTATGACCAGATTGAGCAAGTGTGTAAGCAATTGGAACAGCATTACAAGGATATGCAGGATATCGAGTTCACGGTTGAGAATGGGAAGCTGTACGTGCTCCAAACGAGAAATGGAAAACGAAATGCTCAAGCGGCATTAAAAGTTGCCGTCGATCTCGTTTCAGAAGGCGTGATTAGCAGAGAGGACGCTCTGCAAAGAATTGAAGTTTCCCATCTCGACCAGCTGCTTCACAGGGGAATCGATGAAAGTGCAGTTACTGACGTGATAGCAGTAGGACTACCAGCTTCCCCGGGTGCTGCGATCGGAATCGTCGCGTTCGATGCGGATACCGCAGCAGAGTGGAATAAAGCAGGTAAACAGGTGATTTTGGTTCGCTCTGAAACGACGCCCGAAGATATTCATGGCGTACTTGCAGCCGAAGGCGTCCTTACCAGCCGCGGAGGAATGACTAGTCACGCTGCGGTTGTGGCACGGGGAATGGGTAAGCCTTGCGTTTGCGGCTGTGAAGGTGTGCGCATTGATTTGCAGGCAAAGCAGATGTTTGCGGGTGATAGAATCGTTGAGGAGGGAGACTGGATTACTTTGGATGGAGTGAGTGGAAGAGTTATCCAAGGTGCCGTCCCTCTGAAAGAGGCAACCGTGACGGATGAACTTCTCCAGATTCTGCAATGGGCCGATGAAGTCCGCAAATTACGAGTGTACGCCAATGCTGATAATCCTGAAGACGCGGAAATAGCGCGTGGCTTTGGAGCAGAGGGAATCGGCTTGTGCCGGACGGAGCATATGTTCTTCTCTCCATCTCGTTTGGCGGTCATGCAGAGAATGATCATGGCTGATTCGCTAGAAGAACGCAAGATAGCGTTGGATCAGCTTTTGCCCATGCAGCAATTTGATTTCGAGGGGATCTTTAAAGCTATGGATGGACTTCCTGTCACCGTTCGGCTTCTGGATCCGCCTTTACACGAATTTCTGCCCAATTTGAGCGAGCTGCAGAGCAAGCTTCAAAGTTCGGATACGGACGAGGAAAAGGTGCAGCTGCAGCAAATGATCCGCAAAGTTAATGCCCTGCATGAATCCAATCCGATGCTTGGTCAGAGGGGCTGTAGATTGGGTATCGTTTACCCGGAAATCTACGATATGCAAATCGAAGCCATTTTCAAAGCAGCATCCGCATGTATAGATAGAGGAGTATCTGTGCATCCGGAAATAATGATTCCTCTTGTCGGCGATGTGAGCGAGCTGAAAATATTGAGAGAACTTGTTGATGAAGTGGCTGAACAAGTGCTCAGTGCGGATAAAAAAAGAGAATGCAGGTATAAGGTTGGGACGATGATCGAAGTGCCGCGTGCCGCCCTTACGGCTCGGCGAATCGCAGCCCATGCAGACTTTTTCTCTTTTGGTACAAATGATTTAACACAAATGACTTATGGCTACAGCAGGGATGATGCGGAGGGTAAATTTCTAGCACATTACCTGGACAAAAAACTTCTACCCCATAATCCATTTCAAGTGCTTGACTCTGAAGGGGTAGGCCAATTAATCGATCTTGCTGTGACAGCAGGACGCGCTTTGAAGCCAACACTGAAAACAGGCATTTGCGGAGAGCATGGAGGGGATAAGGATTCGATCGCTTTCTGCCACCAAACCGGATTGGATTATGTCAGTTGCTCCCCATACCGAATTCCAATGGCTAGAATTGCCGCCGCCCAAGCTGCAATTGAACATAATAATCAGGTAGAGAAGCAGGCAGAGAAGCAGGCAGAGAAGCAGGTAGAAGCAAAAGCAGTGTGATCCATCAATCGGATCGGTTACAATGGTGGAAGACGTACGACGCAATGGGAGGGAACAACGATCGAACTATCATCCCGCCAATTGGAAATTATCGAATTGGTCCAGAAACGTGCTCCGATTACAGGAGAACAAATCGCTGAGCTTCTTGGATTAAGCCGACCCACCATCCGGTCCGACCTGGTGCTGCTTGTGATGTTGGGTTATATCGATGCGAAGCCTAAAGTCGGTTATTTTATCGGCAATGCCGTGATGAAACAGAATTCTAATGTTACCCAAATTACACAGCAGCTAGTCAGTGATGTGATGGGTATCCCTGTGGTTCTTCGAGAGACGGCGACCGTAAGCGATGCGGTCGTCACTCTTTTTCTCGAAAATGTAGGGAGTATTATGGTCGTAGATGCATCCGGTGCACTGGCTGGTATCGTTTCACGAAAGGATTTGCTGAAAGTGACACTGGGTAACGCTCAGGCGTCTCCCATTTTGCTCAGTATGGTGATGACCCGCTACCCGAACATCGCCACGGTGTCCCCTGACGACACGGTCCGTGAGGCGATGAGCAAAATGATTTCCCACCAAGTGGATGGTTTGCCTGTCGTTCACCCTATGAATCCATCAGAAGGATCGCCCAAAGTGGAAGTGATCGGCAGAATAACGAAAACAACCATTACGAAGTTGCTGTTCGATGCGACTGCGGGGGATCAATAGGGGGCGAATACAGGTTGAATGAACAAATAAGCACCATTTTTGTTTGCTCCGATTCAGTAGGAGAAACCGCAGAGGCTGTCGTTCGCGCGACGGTTCGACAATTCGATACCGAGAATGTGAACATTAGGCGCTGGGGACATATCAAATCTGAAGAAGAGATTCGCAAAATCATGGAAGAGGCCGCTCGAATCGGCAGTTTTGTCGTGTACACGCTTGTTCTTCCAGAATTAAGAGAAATGATCCGGCAAGAGGCTGTCCGTTTAAAGGTGTTTGCCGTGGATGTCATGGGACCTGTAATGGAAGCTTTTATACATACATTCAACTTTTCACCGAAACAAAAACCCGGTCTTCTTCACCAAATGGATAGGGAGTATTTCAAAAGGGTAGAAGCAGTTGAATTTACAGTGAAATGCGACGATGGGCAGGACCCGGCTTCTTGGAAACAAGCGGATCTTGTATTACTTGGTGTCTCCAGAACGTCTAAGACACCGCTAAGCATCTTCTTGGCACATAAAGGGTACAAAGTGGCCAACTATCCGATCGTTCCTGAAGTCAAGCCGCCTAAAGCTCTGACTGAATTGAAGGAATGCAGGTTCATCGGATTGACCATGAGACCGGAAAGCCTGGTTAATATTCGAACGGAACGTTTGAAAGCGATGGGGCTGCCCTACGGAGTCACTTATGCATCATTAGAACGGGTTGTCGAAGAGTTGGAACAGGCCCAATCTCTCTTCCGGCAGCTAGGCTGCATGGTTATAGATGTCACAGAACAGGCAATCGAAGAGACGGCGGGAACGATTATGGAGGCATTGGCTTTTCAATCCAAATAGTTCAATGACTTACGGTCAAATTGTCCATTGATTTACGGTCAAATTGTTCAACAAAATGCACGCGGCGAGAAGTTCGCCGCGTGCATTTTTATTGCGTTATTCGTCCATATAGGTTTATTCAATTAGTTGCTTTGCGCTATTGTATGGTAATAAATACGCAAGCTTAAGTCCTTAGCGCTCTGCTTAACACAGTTTTGGGCACTCTGCCACAGCTCATCGGTCAGCCGCGTCTCAGGGATGGAGATGCCAATGGCGGCTACCGCTTCATTATTCGCATTGCAGATGGGAGCTGCTACACAGCGTACACCTTGAACGGCTTCTCCATAGCTATAGAAGAGGCCTCCTTCGCGTGCTTCCCGAATCTGTTCGAGCAGCTGGTCTAAGTCATTGATCGTCGATTCCGTCAGCGTACCCAGCGATTTATCGGAATAGATGGAGGCGACTTCATCGTCGGTGTATTTGCTTAGCATGGCTTTACCCATCGCAGTGGAATGGATCGGAAGCTTCATCCCCATATGGGAAACGAATCGAATGGGATGACTGCTTTGTTTCTCGGAAACGTAGAGGATCTTATCCCGATCCCTGATCGACAGGAATACCGCTTCGTTAATGTCGCCTACTATCTTTAATGCAATTTGCTGAAATTCAGAGATCAAATCCGTGTTCCGGGTATATTTCGTCGCGATTTCCAGCAGCTTGTGGCCTAGGCGGAACTGTTTCTCGCTATTATCGCTCTCCAGGTATCCCCGCTCAAGCAAGTTTTGAATGATCTTATAGGTACTGCTCGTCGGTAAATCCAGCCTTCGGGAAATTTCCATCAAATTGAGCGGATGCTGTTCATCGGCAAGCAGCTCCAATATATCCAATACACGGTCGGCCGATTTAACGAAGGCCACCTGCTTTCCGGTATTTTCCATTAAAATTCCTCCTGCGAAAACAAATTTCTTAATGGTAATAAGCTATAGATGAATTTACATCAAAAATGGATCATTGTCCATCAGACATACGACTCCAAGGTCGGATGGAGTTTTGCGACAATGAACGGCGGAGACTATATTCAAGGAATCTATTCAACTATTCGGAAAATCACCTTGAAAAAATGCAAATAGAAAATTATTTTCTTGATATAAAATAAACCCTTTGCTATTATGAAAAAAAACAACGAAAAAGTGAGCCCCATGAGACTGCATAATAAAGTCGCGATTATTACGGGCGGGCACGTTCAATCGGGAAAGCTGTAGCCGTGAGATTTGCTGAAGAAAGCGCTTCCGGTAAAAGTGGACGGCGGCTGGATGATGCATAAAGGAGCATAGAGATGAAAATTGCAGAACTACTCAATCAGTCCGCGGATCCACAGTGGACATTATCCAAGCAAGCGGGCGTCACGCATGCTGTCGGAAGATTGCCGACCAAATCCAACGGGGAAGTATCGTGGGATTATATGGCCTTGCTGCAAATGAAGAAGCGGTTCGATGATTTCGGTTTAAAGCTTGAGGTGCTGGAACTGGCTATGAGATGCTGATGAACAACATCAAGCTGGCTACGGATCAGCGCGATAATGAAATTGCCCAAATTCAGAATTTGATTCGCAACATGGGCAAGCTGGACATTCCTGTATTGTGCTACAACTTCATGGCGCACTTCAACTGGATCCGGACCTCACTGGCTGTACCGTCTAGGGGCGGTGCATTAGTCACCGGTTATGACCATACTCTCATGAAGGAAGCTCCTCTAACCGAAGCGGGTGTTGTGACGGAGGAGCAGCTATGGGAGCGGCTTGAATATTTTCTGAAGAAAGTGGTGCCGGTTGCAGAAGAAGCAAAAGTGAAGCTATCCCTTCATCCTTGCGATCCGCCGCTTTCACCGATCAGAGGGATATCCCGTATTATCACGAGTGCCGCAGCTATGAAGAGGGCTATCAATCTCGTACCGAGCGAATATAGCGGGGTAACGTTTTGTCAGGGAACCTTTGCTACTGCCGGGGAAGACATACCGGCTTTGATCCGTGAGCTTGGCGGCCTTGGCAAAATATTTTTCCTTCATTTTCGCGATGTACGGGGCACGCCCGAAAAATTCGTGGAAACTTTCCACGACGACGGTCAGACGAATATGTTCGAAGCGATTAGAGCCTACAAGGAAGTCGGCTTTGACGGACCGGTAAGGGTTGACCATGTTCCCACGATGGAGGGCGAATATAATCTGGATCCAGGCTATGCCTCGATCGGTCGATTGTATGCGCTTGGATATTTGAAAGGGCTGCTTGAAGGTGCAGGATACCAATATTAAGTCCAAATCCTAAGATGATAAATGGAGGCAATCAAATGACAGTATTCGAAACTTCAAAAACAAAGTTCGCGGAATCCCGCAACTATCTTGCCGGCGGCGTATCCAGCTCCCTGCGTGCTTCAATGAAGCCGGTCCCGCTTTATGCAGCTTCAGGAAAAGGCTCGCACATCCGGGATGTCGACGGCAATGAGTACGTTGATTACATGTTGGCTTACGGTCCATTGATTCTCGGACACGCGCATGACGGCTTAACCGAATCGATTCTTGAAGCCATGCGCAAGGGTTACACTTATGGCGTTCAGCATCAGGGGGAAATCGAACTCGCACAGCTGTTATGCGAAGTACTGCCATGTGCGGACAAAGTGTCGCTGAGCGGCTCCGGTACCGAAGCGGTCATGCTGGCGTTAAGGTTGGCCCGCGCTCACACGGGCAGAAGCAAAGTTATCCGTTTTCACGGTCACTACCACGGCTGGTCGGATGCCATCTTCACCTCTTTTCCCAGCGCGGATATGAAAGGCCATGCGGCCAATAACGATGCAGCGGTTTCACCGGGGACTAACGGACAGAGCGCAAACAGCTTGTCCGATGTCATTTTGCTGCCATGGAACGATAAAGCTGCACTTGAGTCGACGCTTCGTACCCGACATTTGGAGATCGCGGCTGTCATTACCGAACCTGTTATGTGCAACTCCGGCTGTATTCTTCCTGAGGAGGGGTACCTTGAATTGATTCGCGATCTCACTAAAGAGCTTGGAATCGTGATGATCATGGATGAAGTTATTACGGGATTCCGGCTCGGAATCGGCGGCGCCCAGGAAAAATTCGGCATTACGCCCGATCTCGTAACCGTAGGCAAGGCGCTCGGCGGAGGCATTGCGATTAGTGCGGTTGGCGGCCGGGAGGCCATTATGAAGTTGGTGGATGACGGGGTAGTCAGCCATCTCGGAACCTTGAATGGCAACGGCGTATCCACGGCGGCAGCGATTGCTACGATCCGCGAGCTCCGCAAAGATAATGGGGCCGCTTTTGCCCATATTGAAGGTTTGACCGGTACTTTGGTCGAAGGCATCCGGTTATTATTCAAGCAGCACGACGTGCCGGGAGTCATTAATCAAATTGGACCCGTATTTAATTTCATGTTTACAGAAGAAGCGGAAATCCGGGGCTTCGATGCTTACAATAGACGCGATTCGGCCAAATATGCCCGTTTCGCCGAGCTGATGCTGGATGAGGGAGTTCTCGTTCGTCCGAACGGATTGTGGTACATGTCGACTGCGCACAGCGAAGCGGATATTAAGAAGACGCTTGCGGCGATCGGCAACGTGCTTCTGAAGTTGAAATAATCTGAAGTCAGGCGGAGGGGATTCGGATGAGACTCTTAGTAGCGGGCGTTTTCCACGAAACAAACACATTCGCTCCAGGGAAGACGGAAATCGAGCAGTTTCAAGGTGAATGGGTAGAAAGGACGGGCGCCTACTTCGAACGATACACAGGAACCCGAACAAGCATGGGAGGGTTAATCGACGCGGCCGCTGCTGAGAACGCGGAGCTGGTGTGCGGAGCTTATTTGTCCGCCATGCCGTCAGCTATGGTGTCGGCTTCAGCCGCGGAAACCCTTCTTGACAAACTGGTTTCCACGGTTGATGCGGAAGCCGACGGCATTATCGTCATTCTGCATGGGGCTATGGTGGCGGAAGGTATTGCGGACATGGAGGCTGAAGTGCTTCAACGCATTCGGATCAGAGTTGGACCACATGTGCCGATCGCGATTACGTTGGATATGCATGCGAATGTCAGCCAGGAGATGCTGGATCATGTGCAGATCGTGACCGGCTATGACACTTACCCGCACGTCGATGCTTATGAACGAGCCGTCGAAGCACTTGTGTTATTGGCGCGTACGGTGCGGGGGGAAATTACACCCGTCCAAGTGCTTGCCCGGCCGGGAATGCTGATCGTGCCGCCGGTGATGCTGACAGATGAAGCGGGTCCGATGCGGGAACTGATGGATAGGGCATTCGAGATGGAGCGGGAACCGGGTGTGCTCAGCATTATGGTTGCAGGAGGTTTTCCCTACAGCGATGTGCCGGCTGCAGGAATGGCTTTCGTCGTTACGACGGATGGAGATTCAGCGCTTGCGCAAGGGCTGGCCAACGAGCTTTCATTGATGGCTTGGGAACGCCGGGAGCGATTTGTCAGTCCGGCTTATCTGCCGGCGGATGCCCTGCGATTAGCCATGGAAGAGCCGAAAGGCCCGGTTGTCCTTGTCGAAGGCTCCGATAATGTCGGGGGCGGAGCTCCTGGAGACGCGACATTCCTGCTCGGACATTTAGTCAACGCCCCGGTTAAGAGCCTGATCGTGATTTACGATCCGGAAGCGGTTAAGCTTGCCCACCGACTTGGAGTCGGCGGAGCGTTCGAGACCGAGATCGGCGGCAAAAGCGACCGGCTGCATGGCGATCCGGTTGCCGTTCGAGGACGGATTCGGTTGCTATTCGACGGGAAGTACACCCATATTGGCGCTTATATGACAGGCCAGAGAGCGGATATGGGGCTAACCGCTGTTATTGAAGTCAATCAATTAACATTAATTGTTACGGAACGAAGGACAGCACCTTGGGATCCCGGCCATGTCGTTTCACTTGGGCTGCGCGCGGAGGACTACCACATCATCACGGTTAAAGCGGCAATCGCTTGGAAGACGGCGTTCGGGGACATTTGCACCAAGTCTATTCTCGTCGATACTCCCGGCTGTTGCGCGGTGGACGTGAACCATTTTAACTATAAGCAAATCGTCAGGCCTATCTACCCGCTCGATCGTGAATAATAAGTGATGGAGAACCCTTCATTCCCGCTACCATGCGAATCGGATGTCCCGTTAAGATGCCTGCCGTACATAAATGATTAGATGAAGAGGCCGCCGCTGATATAATCATTGGCCAGCCTCTTCTTGTTTTTTAGCGAGCCTCTGAGGCAGCAGACTTCACTTGTTTTTCGAAGTTTTTAATAATTTGGAAACCGTTATACTGGCTCATAATTTCATTGTAATAGACAGGCCATTGCTTTCCCGATTGATCGGAGAACAGCATTTTGACCTGCAGCTCATTTTGCCTGGCCCGGAAGGCGCCTACATCAATGCCGATGGGCGGCGCCAAAGCAACGCCAAGCTTCGCTTTAACCGGGAGCTGGGCTAGGAATGTCTTGATTTCCTTGTCTCTAGCTGTCATTGTGGGATCAACAACCTGCAAGCCTAGCACGCTCGGGGTTTCCGGAGTGAAGAAGCTCCATAATTTCAACGAGTTGAAATTATGCTTCTGATCCTCCGTCTCCTGCGGTAATAACGTGATCGCGTTTCCGCGACGTGAATAGTACTTCCCCTCAATACCGTAATGGGTGAGGAGATAACCTTCTTCACTCGATAGCCAATCCAGTATTTCCACTATTTTTTTTATTTTCTCAGGATGCTTGTCGGCTGTCATTTTGGCGAATACAAAAGGATACTCAGGTGATCCTCCTGCCCTTAACGGCTGATTACCCAGCGGGTTAAAGGGTACCCAGTTGGCGTTCGGATCTAGCTTGCGACTAAGCGATTGAATGCTTGCCGGATTAGCATCTAAGGCGAAATCAACGGTTTGGCCAAGGATAACGCCTGCTTTTCCTTCTATCACTTTGTCGACATGCTCCGTTCCGGAGTTGAAGAACCAGTCAGGATCGATTAATCCCTCATTAATTACCCGGAGAATGTCATCCACGACATGTTCGACTCGCAAATCCGATTCCATGTCGACAAGCTTATTATTATTCATATAAGCCGGATATACGAGACCGTTCTTTGCATACTCAGGCCAGTCAGTAGACAGACTTGAATTGTTGCCCGATGTCGTGAATCCATAAGTATCCTTCTTGCCATTTCCATCCGGATCATCGAATGTAAAGGCGCGTAACACCTGCAAATACTCGTTGTAATTATGCGGGATTTGAAGTCCCAGCCGCTTGAGCCAATCTTGACGGATATAGTAGCTTCGATAGGAATTCTTATCATAGGGAATCGGAGCACGATAGAAGCGATTATGGATTTGATATTGCTTCAATTCCTTCTCGGATACCCAGTACTTGAAGTAATTTGGCATCGTAAGCTGGGATATGTAAGACGACATATCTGCAAGCACACCATCAAGTGAAAGCTTGGAGGCACCGTCGTTGCTTCTGTCGATCCACATATCGGGAGGGTTGTTGGCAAACAGTAAAGTCTCGATCTTGGCGTTGTAATCATTTCCGGGTATCATAGCGGTAAGATGGATACGGACGTTAAATTTTTTCTCAATGATTTGGCGAATAAAATCAGTATCCCCCTCAGGTAATACCGTATCCGCGGATACATTAATGAACAGGTTCAAAGGCATGATTTGTTGATCTTCATTTGCAGGTGCAAGAAGAGCTGGTTTATTATTTTGCGTCCAAATGCTCCAACAGAGAACGAATAAACCGATAACTAGGAAGACGCTTAACGGCAAGATTGAACGGTATCGCAGCATCTATTTTCCCTCCAAATCGATCATTGCTGATTACTTATTTAATATGTTAAGTTATTTCCTATAGAAAATATATGACTTCTGGATAATAAATTTTGCTAGCTATTGAGAGGAATGAGGAGTGCTATGAAGACAAATTGGTTTAATAGACTATTGCTCTCCTATTTGCCGGTCTTTTTTATTATTACGTTAAGCCTGCTGCTCATGACCTTCCTTACCTTAAGTGAAATGTCCAAGAAGGCTTCTGTAAAGGCGAATAATGCACTATCTCACAATATATCAAAGCTGATAGACAGCAAGCTTGCAGACATAGATTCCTTATTGGTATATGAAATACAGAATAATGAGAAGATCAAGCAGTTTTTCTCGGACAATCCTAAGGAAAACCGTCACTATACGGATATCCAAGCTTCTTCAGCATTAAAGGAGCTGCTGCAGAACAATCCAACTATTGACTCCATCTATTTGTACCGAACTCCGGATCGAATCATCCTTACTCCGTCCACGCTTACTGAATTGAATGATTTTACAGACAGCCAATTCATTGGTTTCTCCTTGAACAGCCGCGTTCCGTACCATTGGACATACCGATCCGTAGAGCCCCAAATTACCGATGGCAACAACACCCGAAGAGTAATTAGTTTGGCCAAAAACACGAATCTGAGCAATTTAAGCATCCTGATCGTCAATGTCCGAACCGAATCTCTTCTTGGATGGATTGCCAGCATGACCGACAATAATTCAACCTTTGTGCATCTCAATGATGAACACGGCAATCTCATTGTCTCTACGGAAGCAGATGCCGATGGAAAGACATCCGGTATGAGGGCCGGCACAGTTCTATCCTCTTCTATTTCGGAACAAACAGGCTGGATCATATCCAGCGGCACTCTTAACGGCGGGATTCTGGAGTTTGTGTCCTCCCTATTCTACGTATGGATGGCTATTGCTTCGGTAATTGTTATTGCCGGTTTGACCTGGATTATCTATGTGTCTAGGCGTCAATACAAGCCGGTTCTTACTTTAATGAACATGATTTCAGGTGCACGCAAAGACTCTCCTACTCATCCAAAGACGGAGAAGGTTGATGAATTCAAGTTTATTGAATCTTCGATCGAAGAGCTTTTGGATGAATCGAATATGCTTCAGGAGCAGCACAAAGAATTGTCCGTGTACCACAAGAGACATCTGTTTCTTAGCTTAATGGAAGACGCGAATGACAATGCTAACTTTGGCAATTCTCTCGAAGAAGAATTATCGCGGCTTGGAATCAATCAACCTGTGAGCGGCTCGCTCGTCGCGATTGTTGAGATCGATCAATACGCGGAATTTGTGATCCAATACGGGAGCGATCAGCATTTGCTGAAATACATCCTTGGCGCATCAGTGAAAGAATTAGTCGAGAACAAGCCTTTTACCGTATGGACCGAATGGATTTCTAATTCCAAGATGGGGGTTCTCTTTCTATTTCATCATCAGGAAAGCCAGCAGGAAGTACTGGAATGCTGCGAGACGCTAAGGGATTGGGTATCCAATAATTTGGACTTTACAGTGACGATAGGGGTAGGTCATCTGTTCCATGAATTGGAGCTGACCTCGGAATCCTTCCGGGAAGCGGTTAATGCGGTGGGTTACAAGTCATCATTGGGAATGAACCGGATTATTACGCCCAATCATGTGGTTTCCAAGCCGAAGGGTGAATTATTCAAGCAACTGCAGGTTTTTAGAATCATTAGTCAATCGTTCCGGCTTGGAGACGAGAAGTGGGAATACTATTATCAGGAAATGTATCAGACGCTCCAGGATCAGCTCTATACCCATGATGATCTATCCAGTCTTATGCAGGTTCTGATTGGATATTTGCAGAAGGAAATGGCTGAGCTGACCGAGGAGTTAAACAACGTTTGGATTCGGGATGTACAGCCTTCATTGCTGATGGCTCTTAAAGAAGAAACGCAGGATGAAGTATATAAGACCTTTTATAATATTCTGAAGGCTGCCTTTGATAGGCTCAACAAACTGCGCGAAAGTAAGTCGTCACATCAGCTCATGCATCAGGTCAAAATGTACATCGTCGACAATTATAGCAACCCCGATCTATCTCTCACCCATCTTAGCGATGAATTCGGATTAAATGCCAAATACTTAAGCCGCCTCTTCCGGGAGGCATTCGGGATGAAGTTTGTTGAGTATGTATCCAATATCCGAATGGAGAAGTCGGAACAATTGCTCTTGGAAACAGATGAGACGATCCAAGATATCGGCCGTTCTGTCGGGTATGATCAGTCTCTGACTTTCATTCGCGTATTTAAGAAGCATACCGGTGAAACCCCAGGACAATATCGAAAGAATAATCGTACAATTTGAAGCCCTGCATGGTGTTGCGGGCTTCTTTTTTTCACAAAATAAATAGCGATGAGGAGAAAAGTCTATTGCGGACTTATCGTCTATCGCCTAAAAACCGCAGCTTGTTCCTTTTCATCTATGTGCAGCAAATGATCTATATACCGTGAAAGTGCTGGGGTGTTACTTTTATTTGCGAGGCGCGGAACCAATGAATAGCTGCTTCGGAACGGAGGAAAGAGAGCATTAAGGATGTAGAGAAATGAGAAGTCAAAACAAAACAATCGGGAGGGTTCATCTATGAAATACAAAGCTAAGATGTGGGGTTTATCGTTGACTTGTTTGCTTCTTGTATCTACGACGGCTGCTTGCAGCAATGGCAAGAACAATTCTCAGGCTCCCAATAATCAAGAATCCACAACCGCACCAACAAACTCGACAGTAAACTCTGATGCGAGCACCAATGGTAGCGAGTCCAACGTCTATCCAGAGAATGGACTTCCTAAAGACAAGAAAGTCACTTTGAAATTCGGCTACTGGGAAAACGCCAGCGGGAGGGAATGGATCGATTACGCGATTGAAACATTCACGAAGAAGTATCCGAACGTAAGCTTCGATACGACTTATTCCCCTAAAATCGATACGATTACCGCTACGAAAATAGCGGCTAAAAACGATGACGATATGTTTGATATTTTCTCGAATCTCCTACCAGGAGGCGGCAATGCCAACGCAATGGCGACAAGCCTTGTGGAAGCAGGCAAGCTGGAGCCTCAGGACGATCTGTGGGACCATAAAGCGCTCGACAATGAAGCGAAGACGTTGAAGGAGCTCCAATCGGGCATTTATGAAGGAAGAACCCTCATCCTGGGTAAAATGTATGCCATTCCTTACGGGCAGAGCATAACAGGTCTGTACTACAATAAAGCTCTGTTCGAGAAAAACGGTTGGAATCAGAATCCGAAAACCTGGAGCGAATTTAAGGCGCTTATCGATACGATCAAAGCGGCGGGAACTATTCCGATCACATACCCTGGTAAATATCCGGGATACCTGGACTTTTCCATCGGAATAGCAAAAATGTTTGAAATCGCCGAGATAAACGGAAATTTGGATAAATTCAATGATGACTATCGAAACTTCAAAGCGCCATTCTATGCATCACCAGAAAGCTTGGACGTATATAACAGGATTTACGAACTCGGTCAGAAAAAAGCATTCCCGGATGGAGTGGCAGCATTGACCCACACACAATCGCAAATGCAGCTGCTGCAAGGTCAAGCTGCACTGGCTTCGACAGGGGAATGGGTCCAGAACGAAATGAAAGATTCCATCCCTGATGGATTTAAATGGGGCTTTATGCTGGTGCCGATGGGGGATAATCCTGATAGCACCAAATATTATCAAAGCTATGCGGGCGGAGGCCATTACACCTGGGCAGCTAAACCGGAATTAAACAAGAAGTGGGCGAAAGAGTTCTTGGTCTGGCTGTGGAATCTGGATGTGCAACAACGCTTTGCGGAGGAAGCGGGAGGACTGCCGGTTCGTACCGACTTTATGGATGATGCCGCTTTGGTCGAAAAGCTGCAGGATGCTCCGAAAGCCGTTCTGGAATACTTGAAGAACAATAACGTCAAGGGTACGAGCGAATCGCGCAGTGTTACGCTCACTGATCCCAATTCAGAAAAGGCGAGAAAGCTTGTTGAAGAGACCGTGAACGATATCGCTTCAGGCAAGCAAGATCCGCAGCCTAAGCTACAAGAGGCCGAGAATCTGCTTGCTAAAGCAATTGCCGCACAGAAATAATAGACCGATATCATTGCACTTAATAAGAAACCATCACGGAGCGCTGATGGAATTAGCGTTCCGTGAATAGTAAAGGAGCGACTTCACGATGAATGAACTGCCTAATCCTGTCGCGCACACAACAGCACCACCAAGTCAGCACTGGAAGCAGAAAGCCAAATTTCAGAAGAGATTGTTTATTTTACTGGCAACGTTTCCCGCTTTCGGAGGATACATTTTATTTACGTTGTACCCGAATTTGTTATCGGCCTATTATTCTTTATTGGATTGGGATGGAATTAAAGAGCCCGTATATGTCGGCTTGAACAATTTCAAAGAGATGTTACAAGACGACTATGTATGGCGGGCGCTCTGGCATAACATGCTGCTTATGGTAACCGTTACTCCACTTGTTGTTTTCATTTCAATCATCCTTGCGTATTTGCTGGCGAATAAAGGATATCGATTCAATTCGGTGTTTAAAGTGCTGTTCTTTTTCCCGAATGTACTCTCTCTGGTTGCCGTTTCCTTGCTGTGGTCCTTCGTGTATGACGGATCCTTTGGCTTGATGAATGCCGGGCTGCGATTGATCGGAGTGGATATCGGAAATTATTATTGGCTAGGTGAGAAGAAATCCGCCTTGTGGGCGACGATTCCTCCTTCCGTTTGGGGTGCGGTAGGGTTCTATTTCGTTATTTTCTTGAATGCAATGGGTACGATTCCGAAATCGCTTTACGAAGCGGCGATTCTCGAAGGGGCAAGCCACCGGGTGCGGCTCTTTAAGATTACCATCCCGCTCATGACCCCGATTATCCGAGTTGCCGTTTTGTTTTTAATGCTAGGCGTGTTCAAGGGTTTCGAGAATATCTTGATCTTAACGAACGGAGGACCCTCGGGCTCGACGGATGTAATCGGTTTATATATGTTCAATATCGCGTTCGGTACGGGAGTTCACAATTATGGATACGCATCGGCGATCGGGATGATGTTGTTCGTTATTCTAGTTGTAGTCAAGCTTGTGATCGATAAGTTCACGACAAATCGGGATTCCGAATACTAGGGAGGGGCAGCAGTGAGAGAGAGAAGAACGATAGTCGATGCTTGGTGGTACATCATTCTCCTGATCTGGTCGGTGACGATCTTGTTTCCTATGATCTGGGTATTCTATGAATCGCTCAAGACAAATCAGGAGTTTTTCCAAAGCGTATGGAATCTACCGAGAGATCTGCAATGGACGAACTATAAAGGTTCTTGGCATAAATACGGAATCGGAAGCGCCATGGTCAATACGGTTTACTATGTTGGTGCAAGCCTAGTGATCGGTACATTTTTGACGGCCATTAACGCTTACGTTCTGACTCGCTTGGAGTTTAGAGGGAGAAAGCTGATGTGGGCAGTTATCATGCTGTCGCTGTTTCTTCCGGGAATCAATGCATTGATCCCTCAGTATATTTTGATGCGTGATTTGCATCTGACGAACAGTCTGACCGGGATTATTATTCTAGACAGCTTCAGCGAAAGCGCGTTTTATTTGATGATGCTAAGCGGCTTTATGCAATCTCTGCCGAAGGAGCTCGAAGAGAGCGGCGCGATCGATGGGGCATCGATCTTCCAGATTTTCTTCAAGATCATTATGCCGCTGTCTACTGCCGGGATCGTTACGGTGGCCATATTCAAGTGTCTCGCCTTGTATAATAATTTCTTGGGACCGTTCATTTACTTGGGAGACCCGGATAAGTATACGATTGGTGTCGCCATGTATCAGGCGAGTCAAATTATGCAATATAAGGCCGATTGGGTTACCTTGTTCGCTGGACTCATGATCACGATGATCCCGCTTATCTTTATGTATATTTTTCTGCAGCGTAGAATCATGGAAGGCGCGACTTTGGGGGCAGTGAAGGGTTAAGCGAGGAGATACTCACTAGAGGTGCATTAAACTTTCTATATTTATCAATAGTATTGGATTTCACGAGCAGGATAACGTTAATAGGCCGAACGGTTATCCTTATTGCCATTGGCTGCAAACGACGTAAGGAGAAGGCAGGTTTTAAGCGGCTGGCCACCGCTTCCTCATGCTACTGATGCCGGAGGCTTTATTTCGTATTTTCCTATTCGGTTTCATTCCACCATATTTTCAATTGGCTGTAATCGATATAGCCTGAACTTGTATGCGATTACATTCATGGTGGGCAGCCGGAATGACTGAGATCAATTACATATAAGGGAGTGAATATAATGAAAAAATTATCTTCTAAAGTACTCACCTTGTTTTTGATGGCCGCGTTGTTTGTTACAACTGCCAGGACAGCCTTTGCCGAAGATTTCATGATCGGTTTTTACTATGCACCACCATCGGATTATACAAATGCTACGCAGTACGATTTAATAAGCGATGCAAATATAAACGAAGTATTTAATGTTAACGCTTTTGATTCAACAATAGACACAGTAGCGAAAAATATTACAGCTATGGATTTAAGCAGTCAAAGAGGATTGAAATATCATGTTTCCGATGCGAGAGTCAGGAATGTTGATAGTGCAACAAATGCTGAAATCGATGCTTTTGTAAACGACTACAAAAATCACAGTGCATTAAAGGGATTATATATCCGAGACGAGCCGTCTGCCTCTAGGTGGGAGGGTTATGCAAGAGCTTACAATAGATATTTGTATGACAAACCCGATATTGTGCCTTATGCAAATTTGCTTGGAAGCTACAGTAATTCCGATCTGGAGACTTTTCCGGTTGTGGAAACAGCCCAAACTGAAGTAGGTAATGGTACATTCGTTCAAAGCAATCAGCTGTTGAGACAAAGTTTTAAAACATCTGCAACTACCAGCTATATTCAGTCTATAGAATTGAAAATAGATTACAATACATGGAGTCCCGCAGAAAATCTGACATTAACTTTATGGAATGCCGATAAGACAGTTTGGCTTGCCAAACGTACATTGAACGCTACAAATAATGGGTATTACCCGAGTTTTGAACTTATGGCTAACGTATCGCCAAATACGACCTATCAATGGGAATTAACCCATGATGGCGGTGGAAACAATACGGTTGGATGGGTAGTTGGATCTACCGCTGATGTTTATCCGGATGGTATTGCGTATGTAAATAATAGTGGGCAGAGCTGGGATTTTTACTTTAGGGTATTTTCAGGGTACACAAAAGCAAAAACGACTTTAATTGAACAGAATCAAGGATATACTGTCGACACTTCTGTTACTAGCGGGCGGCCTCTAGGTCAGTCTTTTAAGACTACAGCATTCACTACTAATATAGATTCAATTGAGTTGCATCTTGATAGTACCTCATGGTCACCTGGTGAAGCTCTTACATTGAAACTATGGGATTCGCCTTCTAAAACAACTCTAATCGCTTCCAATGCGCTACAATCAACGAATAATATCGATTATCCGAGATTCAAGTTAAACGCAAATGTGTCGGCGAACACCACATATTATTGGGAAATTACACATAATGGGGGAGGAGATAATTTGATAGGGCCTGTATACTATACAAATTATGATTCCTACACAGATGGTAATCTTTATTCAAATGGCACTTCAGCACCTAATAGTGATTTTTATTTCAGGATATATGGGAAAGACCGCTTGAAAATGCCTTTATTAGCATCTCAGACTTTACAGGGTACAGGTTACAATGTAACAAGTACAAATAGTTTAGGACAAACGTTCAAGACCCCTCTAAACAGTACTTATATTAATATGATACAGTTAATGGTTGATTCCAGTTCATGGGGTGCCGGCGAAGCTCTTACGTTGAAATTATGGGATTCATCTTCAAAAACGACTTTAATTGCATCAAGTACGTTGACGGCCACCAATAATGGAGACTATCCCCAATTTCAGCTGGCTAGCAATGTTTCTGCAAACACAAGTTATTATTGGGAATTAACACATAATGGCGGCGGAAACAACTCAGTAGGTTGGGTATGGAATTCAAATACGAACAATTATGCAGATGGTTCTGCTTATCAAAATGGGTTAGTATTAAACAATGATTTTGTTTTTAGGGTGTATGGAAGTCCGGCTATTAAAGATAAGATTGTTATGAACTCTACATTCGGCGATGGGGATTTTGTAAGTACCTCCAATGCGGTGGGTCAAACGATAAAGACTCCAGCAGACTTAGATAGAAACTTATATAGTGTAGAATTGTATGTGGATCCAAGTACCTGGACAACAGGTGAGACGATGACTTTGACGGTTTATGATAGCGTTTCGAAGAAAGAAGTATTTGCTAAAGATTCAATTTCAGATAAATCAAACAATGGTTGGTTTCCAAGGTTTAATATGAATGGATTTCTAAAACCAAATACTACCTATTACTTAGAGTTGACACATAATGGTGGAGGAAACAATAGTATTTATGTGGTTCACTCCCCATTAAAGACTTATATAGATGGTAGCGGGTATAAAAACGGTACTGCGCAAACTTGGGATCTCTATTTTAGATGTATATTCAGTTCAGATTATCAAGACTATTTGGATGAATGGGTAGATACGATCGGACCGTCCAGTCTAAAAAATATTTCCAATGACTTTTATCCATTTTCGACATTAGGAGATCTAACTGATAGTTATTTCTTAAATCTTGAGTTATTAAGAGATAAGGGACTAAAGACGAATATCAGTACACGCGGTTATTTACAGTCAGTAGGTATTGCTAATTATATGACCCGTCCTAACGAAAACCAAATGAGATGGAATGTGTTTACAAGTCTTGCATACGGATTGAAAGGTTTATCTTGGTTTACATGGTGGACTCCAACAAACATTCCGGAATTTAGTGATGCTATTATAAACCGAACCGGGAATAAGACTGACTTATATACTCCTGTACAGACGTTAAATGCACAGATAAAGAATTTAGGTCCTACTTTGATGGGATTGACTTCACAAGATATATTCCATTCGGTTAGCAGTTTGAATACAGGAACGCGCAGTGTGCCTACAGATTTTTTCTGGAAAACTAATAACAGCAGTGATGATGTTATTATTTCGTACTTTATAAATTCAAGTAATAGAAAGTACATTATGGCAGTTAATAAATCTTATACAAGTACCGTTACATTTACTTTTAATATTAATCCTAAACCTTCAACAGTAACGGAAGTATCCAAGACTACGGGACTGGAAGTCAGCACAAATTATAATTCTTCAACAGGAGTTATCTCAGCTCAGTTTGCACCGGGAGAAGGAAAGCTTTATGCACTTCCTAGCGGGTATTAGGTTTTTTTGGTTACTATTTTCAGTCAGCTAAACAGTATTTAAATAAGCTGTTCCGGCTGAAAATATGCTCGCTGCGGATCTTCTTCGGGATTGTTGCCCTCTGAAGCACTTTGCGTTCAATCAACATAAAGATAAATGAACAAATGAAGAGGAGGCTGCCGATGATGACTTCACTGGCCAGCCTCTTTTTGTTTCAAATATGTGGAAGTCATTGCACCAAGACGATTCAGGATGTCGGCCGTTCTGAGAGGCCATGAGGAGAAATATCTATTGCGGACTAATCGTTTATCGTCTAAAAAAACGGAGCATCTTCCTTTTTATCTATCCGCTGGAAAATGGTCTATATACCGCGAAAGCGCAGGGGTGTTACTTTTATTTCCGAAGCGGATTCCCGGTATATGATTTCAATTCCGGAGAACAGCTTGTTATCGATGATTCCGGTTGTACCGCTTGGATAATGAGTAAGTCAGAGGTGTTTATTTGATGAGAAGACTTTCCGTAAAGCAGGCTTAGTATTTATTGCCTTATGCCTGTTAATTTCAACGTTCACGTACAGTCTGATCAGCTAATTATTTGGCGGCAAAACCGATGTGTTCAGTCTTGCCCTTATTTATAGAAATATATGACGAGGAGATTATTACATAAGAACGATTAAACGAGCCATACACATCGATTTTCACACTATGCCGGACATTCCCGATTTCGGGGCGAATTTCAGCGCGAAGGCATTTGCAAAGACGTTAAAGGATGCAAACGTTGAATATGTGAATGTCTTTGCCAAGTGCAATATCGGGTTTGCTTATTATCCAACAGAAATCGGAGTCGTTCATCCGCATCTTAAATTTGATATGTTCGGGGAGATCGTCAAGGAATGCCGCAAGGTGGATATCGGCGTAACTGCCTATTTCAATGCGGGCTTGGACCACGAGATGGCCAGGAAGCACCGTGATTGGACGGTAGTCAACAAGGAAGGCCAAGTGATTTACGGCGACCGAACGGCGAACTTCTTTCGCAATATGTGCTTTTGTTCGGGATACCGCGATCACTTGTTGAACATGATCCGCGAAGTGGCGGAGCGATATCCGGTGGAAGGGTTTTTCCTGGATTGTATGGTCGTTAATCCATGCTATGGCAATGAGTGTCTGGAAGGCGTGCGCGAGCGTGGAATGGATCCATTGAATGACGAGCATGTACTGGCGTTCGCCAAGGAAACCTTGCTCGATTTCTCCCGGGAAGTAAAAAGGATTGTCGGTCCCGACAAGTTCCTATATTTGAACGGCTTGGATCACGCTGATACGGAAGGATTGCGAACGCATGTAGAACTCGAATGTCTGCCAAGCGGATGGAGCTACGATTTCTTCCCGGCTCAAGTCGCTTATGCGCGCAATTTGGGACAGCAAGTATTCTACATGACCGGACGGTTTAACGTCAATTGGGGGGACTACGGCGGCTTGAAAAGCAAGGCGTCACTGCTGAATGATTGCTGGGATGCGCTCAGCAATGGCGTACCAACGTCAATCGGGGACCACATGCATCCTCGTGACGGCTTGGAGTCGGCGGTGTACGATGTCATCGGTGAAATTTATGAGGAGCTTGAAAGATACGAACCGTGGACGGACAACGCTAGGCTATTGCCGACATCGGGATTCTGACGCTGGAGGGCGGCAAGCTAGACGAATGTCACAATGGCGCGGTGCGAATGCTGGGTGAGTTGAAGATCACCTATGACATCATCAACGAGAATCATGACCTGTCCAGGTACAAGGTGATCATCCTGCCGGATAACGTGAGGGTAACACCAGTGCTAAAGCCTAAGTTGGAAGCTTATATCGCTGCGGGAGGCGGGATTATCAGCTCAGGACATTCGGGCTTGAATCCCGAAGGCGAGGCGTTTGCGCTTGAAGAATGGAACATGGCCTACGAAGGGGAAGACTCGTGGAACAGCTCGTACTTCCGTATGCTTGAGGATACAAATGGAGAAGTGCCGGACATGCTGTGTGGGATCTATAAACAGGGGATTCTGCTGCAGACAAAGGAAGGCGCACACGCGATCGCCGATTACTGGCAGCCATACTTTAACCGTCAATGGGACGGCTTTCTCGCCACTTTCTACACGCCGCCGGAAAAGTACGCCGGACGTCCAGCGGTGGCGAGGTCGGGTAATATCATTCAGTTCTGCTTTCCGATATTCGGTGCATATATCGAGTATGCCGCGAACGTCCATAAGTATATGATTGGCTACAGCTTGAGGCAGCTGCTGCCGGAGCCCCTGATCAAATGCGAAGAAATTCCGACGACGGCGCGCGTGACGGTGACGACGAAGAAAAACAAACGTATGATTCATATCAAGCTGACTCATCCGGAATCTAGAGGCAAATACAACGTGATCGAAGATGTGCAGACGCTTGCCGACGGGATCGTGTATTTGAGGGGGAGAATGCCGCGAGCGTCTATTTGGCACCAGGGAAAGAACCTTTGGTTTATGATCTTGTGGATGGCTATATTCGCATTCCCTTACCGAAGGTGAATGGATATGCTATGGTCGTCGTGGAGCAATAAAGGAAGAAGGGGCTAACCGCCCACTTCAGTTTTTCTTACAAAGTCGACAATACATCATTGTCGACTTTGTTTGTTGTACGTACTTTTCCACGATTTCACGAAGCAACGGCTAACCTAAATCCTTATCATCGATGTGAGGAGCTATACGATGCGTTATTTCTCCATCCGTTTCACTAAACGGTGATCGCCAGGATTGTGCCCGGTAATCTCCAGGAGTGAGTCCGGTAATTCGTTTGAACATACGGGTGAAGGAATTGGCATTGTGATATCCGACTTTATTGGCTACTTCCTGAATTTTATCATCGGTTTCCATAAGGATTATTTTTGCTTTACGAATGCGAACGTCCTCGAGATAATCGTTAAAAGTTTTGCCTGTCTTGTTCTTAATATACTTGCCCATATATCTGATGGATAAATTAAGCTTGCTTGCGATGGCCTCCTGACTGATATCTCCACCGCTATGATGCTCAATATAAGCAATAACATAGTCGACAATAGGATCCTTGCCAGCATTTTTGATGCTAATTAAAGAAGCGGCTTTCTCAACTAAGGAGATATAGAAGGTAAGATATTGCTCTTCAGATACGAACTCCTTTATTTGTTCATAGGGAGTCAGCTCAGCAAGCAATTCCCCGACCTCGATTTTTTGTGACATCAGGTTAAGTAAAATCTGCGAGATAATATCACTGGCCATTTGCTTGTATTCAAGGGCTATGCCATTGACGCTCAGACGCTGCAGCATGCGGCGGATCGACTGCAGAATATCTGCAGTGTTGCCCGCCTCGATCTGAGCCGACAGCTTCATTAGCTCGGGAGGTGCAATCTGAAACCGGTTCTGTACATGGCTAAGCTTGGTAATGATCTGGATATCCGCATTTAGTTTGCGTTCACGAATCATCTCCAAAGTCTCTTCATAGGCCACTGTAAAATCGCTGGGATTTTGCAACCGTAGATTGGTAGCGATTGTAATGTAATACTGCTCCTGCTGGTTAAATTTCTCCGTCAGGATATGTAGTGTTTCAGTCAACTTATGTTGATCCTGTAAGTCGTTCTCACTGAAAATAATCGCAACGATTAAATCCCTCTCAATCTGCAATATTTCGGATTGGATGAAGCTACATTGGATATTCAAATTGATTATCTCCATGAAGTGTGCGGTAGTTTGCATGTCCTGCGATGTTTCATGAATAGGGTGAGCAGATTGGAGTTGAAACATAATAAAATAAAAGGGCTTGGTCGAATCAATCAGGCTCTGCATGTCCTTGCTGCCGAGAGGGATGTTTTTCACCTTGTTCCAATATCCATAGGTCTTCAATAGGGAATCCTTCATCTGAAGGTCTTGATTTATTTTTTGATTAGAGTTGATGATCGTTTTCAACCTATCGCCAATCTGAATATATTCTCGTATCGTACTCCTTAAATGAAAATTAGGATTCATCATTTGCAACGAATCCAGAATACGTTGGACAGGAAGCTTGAATCGTATACTGAACAGAATGGAAATGAGCAGGCTGAGCACTAAAGACAAGGCGAATAGAATAAGTAATATCCAACTCAGGCGGGATACGGTGGAGGCGATTTGTTGGTTAGGAGTAACATTTATATAGATGAGATTAGATTTTTCACCTTTCTGGTAGAAGTAGTAATTGTGATTGGAGGAGTCATAAGCCTGCTCGGTTCGCGTAATTTTATAATTTGTAAACGCTTTACTTTGAGGCGTGTTGAAAAAAAGCGTTCCCTTATCATCGCTTATAAAGAATAAGTCATTCGTAGAGAAGTGAGAGTTCAGGTAAATGGCATCCGCGTTAATAAACGCGGCAATGTAGCTTTGCTTCTGCAAAACGTTCTTGATAATGATGGGAAAGTAGAGCCCCGCGTCCTCAATCTTTCCGTTGAAATTACGCTTCTGGAACCGCGCGGCCGGAAAAATCCGCATATGATAATCTTCTTCAATCTGTTTTTCCCAGAAGTCAGCGTTATAATCAGCGTTAATATAAGAGTTCTCGAACATCTCAGGAATACTATTTAACCCTTTTTTATCAATAATGAAAGATAGACTACTATTATAGAAAAATAGGTTTTCCAAATTGAGGTTGTTGTAGTTGGACAGAATGGCATTTATTTCCGCAGCCAAACTGTTCATGGCGATAAAATCCGAATTTTTCTTCTTAAGGATGGACATGTCGGTGCCAACATATAGATTTGTGGTGATATCGTCTAGCAGCCGAAACTGCTTTTCGTAATTATTAACGGTATTGCTCATAGTCAGCTTATTGTATTTAATAATTTCCGTTCGCAACGTTTTCTGAAAGAAATTAAAGGAAAGCAGGTTGAAGATGAAAGAGATCATCACGATAATTAGAAAGCTTAAAAGCAATTTGAAGAAAAACGAATTCCGTTTCTTCTGCAGGAAAGTTATCATAACTAACACTCCTTAATCTAGCTGAGTAGAATTATCATAATCGATTTCATCTCAGAAATGAAACCTTCATTTTTTCACTTGTTATTCATTCGAGTACGAATATCGAAAATCTAATGATTGAGGATAAATGGAATAAGAAGCCGGATATTGCGTGTTTCAAAGTATGTCATGCTGGTTCTATTATGGGGACAAGCCTTCCTGAAGGCCAATAGGAATACCAATCATAGAGGAGCGTGTTGATGTGGGAATGAAGGATGAAGCGAATGTGAAACAGGATGAAGCTGTCGGAGAAAGCTTGATTAGCCGTCGAAAAATGCTTGCTTCGCTCAGTATTGCGGGTGTAGCCATCGCTGCGGGGACACTGCTTCCGGGAGGTATGGGAACGGCTCACGCGGATGTGTTGAAGGGAAAGGCTCATGCAGATGTGTTGAACGATTCCGTAGCCGATATCCCGGCGCTTCTAGCCTATTCTCGTGGGACGAATACTTGCGTTATCGTAGCCGATCCTCTGCGAGGCGGTATTTTTAGTTGGTCCAGTACAGGGACTCCGAATGGCGGGACAGTATTTGCAGCGTCCGGCGGAGGGGTTTGGAACAGGCAATTCAGCGGAGCATTCAATGTATGCTGGTTTGGAGCTAAATCGTTGACGGACAGTACGGCAGCTATACAAGCGGCATTCAACGCGATTACTCGTCCAGGATGTGTCTTTTTCCCGGCGGGGGACTATTATATTTCCGCGCAGATTATCATTCCAACTCAAGTGGTTAGCGTACGGGGCGAAGGACAATATGTTACCTATATAAGGGCAAGGACTAATGGTTCAATTCTGCATGCCATGTTCTTAGGAACAAATGCGGATACAATGGAATTCAATAGTATCTCTCTTGCCGGGGAAGGTAATGCGGACTCTGCTATTTTTTACAATAATATTAATCATAGCGCTTTCATTAATCTATTTATTACGGGAACTGGGGTCGTAGCCATCCATATAAATGGATGGAACAATAAGTTTCAAAACTGTCAGATCGTAGCCAATGCGGGCAATGGAATTGAAGCTTTTGGAACCCCTTATTACAACAATAACCTAACTGTACTATGCTGTGAGATTTATGCTAATGGCGGGATCGGCATGCGTGTCGGAAACGGGATGAATGTTACTATTAGTAGCAGTACACTCGAGCATAACAAGGTGGCAGCAATTATTGCTTACGATATACAAAATATTAATATTGTTGATAGTTATTTCGAGCGTAATGCACAAGTTGGATTTAATTATACGGATGCGCAGAACGTTACGCCGATCAACATCAAGAGTGATATTCATCTGCTTGGTGGAGGAGCGACGATAATCGGAATCGATCCATCGAAGCCAGTGGAATGCGCGAAGATAAGCGGTATTGAATGGTCACCTTTGAATAGTGCAGGGGTAGATAATGGCGGAATTAATAACACGAGCTTCGTATTCAGCAACTACCTGGACAAAGTAACCATTGAGAATGTGCATTGTTTTGATACGTCCAAAACGGATTCATTATTAACGATATGGGGCAATGGACTCACTAGTATTGTCAAAGGATACGTTTCTATTAGAGGAAATAGCAAGTCGGATGTACAACTAATCGGTGTAGATAACGGAGTTGCAGTTAGTGGCGGGCATTTGATTGAGATTTCAAATACGAGATCAAAAAATTACTACAACCCTAATTTTATCGATTATCAACGTATGGCCGAAACTTATTTGGGCAATCTGCTTAAATCACAAGAAAGGCTCAGTGATTATCCATCATTTGAGCTTACAGAGGGCAACGAGTGGTGGGGAAGCTTCGTGGATGTAGCAACGAAGTTTCCTGAGCTTAAGGGGAAACTCATTTGGTTTGGGGCTTGGGTTAAAGCTGCTACAGGGAATGATGTCAAGATAGTAACTTATGACGGAGTAGCTCCCCATGGAGACACTATTGCTGCAGCGGGAACAGGGAAGTGGCAGTATAAATCCATTCTTATTCCTGTTCCCAGCAATGCTACCTCTCTGGCTTGCGCTTTTCAGAAGCTGGGCTCGGGAAGCAAAGCTAATGTGGCGTTCCCGGTTATGGCTTTAGTTGGTTCCTCGCTAGACCGGTTCGAGATAGGAAGCGAAGTTGATTTCCGTTCAACGTCTTATCCGACAACGGGATACTGGGAACAGGATGATGTTGTACGAAATTCAGCTCCATCTGCAGGTGGCGTAATGGGTTGGGTATGTACTGCTGCGGGAAGTCCGGGAACATGGAAAGGTTTTGGAAAAATCGATATCTAAGGAGATGATTGCAATGCCACATTTTAGCGCGTCCACAATCGTATTATTGGTAATCGTTGCTCTTCTATTCTTCGGACCAAAGAGACTTCCCGAATTAGGTCGTGCAGTTGGCAATACGTTAAAAGAATTTAAAAAGGGAACTAGAGAGATGATAGCTGAGGAAGAATTACATTCCCCTGTGCAGCTTGAGAAAGAGAATCTTGAAAGTAAGTCATCGGGAGGAATGGAAAGGTGATCCTATGAAGGATAGGTCAATGTCACTATTTGATCATCTGGGAGAGCTTCGCAAGCACATCATATGGATTACGATTGTACTGGTAGTTACTATGATCGTTGGTTTTTTTCTTGCAAGTCCGGTTCTGGAATATTTGAAAAAGACAGAGCCGGCTTCAACTATTCAATGGAACGCCTTTGCTCCATGGGATGGCGTTCGAATCTACTTGCATTTTTCATTCATTCTCGCTCTCGTAGTGACAATTCCATTTACATTCTATCGCCTTTGGTTCTTTGTCAAACCTGGATTGAGTGAGAGGGAAAGGGAAGCAACTTTACGATATATTCCTTATACGATTGTTCTCTTTTTAGTCGGATTTAGCTTTGCCTATTTTATTGTGTTTCCCCTAGCCTTTCATTTTACGTCGGGATTTAATGAGAGCATGGGGCTGACGGAAACCTATGGAATCACCCAATATTTTTCATTCATGTTTAATATCATTTTGCCACTGTCATTATTATTTGAAATGCCAATTGTCATTCTATTCTTAACGAGAATTGGGCTGTTGAACCCTACTCTTCTTGGCAAGGTTCGCCGATATGCTTATATGTTGCTGCTTGTGTTGGCTACCTTCATTACACCGCCTGATGTTATTTCCGTATTAATCGTGGCTGTACCGCTAATCGGACTTTATGAAGTGAGTATCCTCATTTCAAGATATGTCCTCCAGAAGCAATTGACCAAAGAGTCCGTCCGGGAGAACACCGCACAATCCATCAAGCTCTAGCGTCATGTAATCGTGTGATCGACACACATTAAGTAAATAGTTATTCAATTGTAGCTCATGTTGAAGACTTAGGTACAAATGGAATAGGATGACCGATATTGCGCCTTTCCAGGTCAGGGATTTCGCCACTATGATTAGGGTGCTTAGGGTGCGACAGCACAGAAGCATGCTTCAAATTCAAAGAAGGGCTGTATAAATTTGTTCGAGGGGGAAAAGAAATTGAAAAGAAGAAGCAGGCGTTTGATCGGATTCACGCTAGCAGCTATTTTGTTGGTACTGACAGCTTGTAGCAACAATAAAGGGAACAACGCACAATCTCCAGTTCAGAGCAGTGAAGCAAGCGGCACCGCGTCAACTCCATCATCTCCTACAGCAAGCGAAACTAACGGAATGAATGCAGACGGAAAGTACGATCCGCCTATTACGCTGACAACGGTAAAACCACAGGAAATTACCGTTAAGTTCACAGATGGTGATTCCATGGAGAACAATGTATGGACTCGTGCTTACGAGGAGAAATACGGAATCAAGGTTAAAACCTTGTGGTCTGTCGACCCAAGTCA
The DNA here is from genome assembly GCF_003945345.1 of Paenibacillus baekrokdamisoli. Classification (GTDB taxonomy): domain Bacteria; phylum Bacillota; class Bacilli; order Paenibacillales; family Paenibacillaceae; genus Paenibacillus_Z; species Paenibacillus_Z baekrokdamisoli. The sequence continues at coordinate 5,504,479 of NZ_AP019308.1, forward strand.
ATATGCTCAGAAGATGAACCTAACGATCGTATCCGGAGAGATCCCCGACTTCTTCCGTGCCACTGCGACACAATTTAAACAGTTGGCTGATGCGGACTTGCTTGCCGATTTGACGGATGTCTATGCTAAACAGGCTACGGATTCCGTAAAAAGCTTGCTGACCGAAGAAGGGAATTTGGCACTTGATTCTGCAACTATCGATGGCAAACTAATGGGTATTCCGTTCACCACCCCTAGCCGGGAAGGCGCACAGGCCTTATACGTTCGCACGGATTGGCTGAAGAAATTGAATCTTCCGGAACCGAAGACAATGGAAGATGTCTATAAGATCAGCGAGGCGTTCACAACGCAGGATCCGGATAATAATGGAAAACAGGATACTTACGGGTTAGCTGTCGACAAGGACTTTATTCTTCTGACGGGGTTTTTCAACAGCTTCCATGCTTACCCCGGCAGCTTTGCGTCGAATTTAGTGAATTTCTTCCTCAAGGATAGCTCGGGCAACCTAACTTCCGGAACGATTCAGCCGGAGGTAAAAGCAGCTCTGGGCAAGCTGCAACAATTATTCAAAGCGAAGCAAATTGATCCAGAGTTCGGCGCGAAAGATACAACAAAAGTATACGAGATGATTTCTAATGGCAAGATCGGCATGATGTATGGTCCGTATTATACCCCTTTATTTCCGCTTCAGGGCGGCAAAGACAAGGATCCATCCATGGAGTGGAAAGCCTTCCCGATTTTCTCGGTGGACTCTACTCCGGCCAAATCGCAGACAGTGCTCGGCGTTGATGGCTACTGGGTCGTGAAAAAAGGCGTTGAACATCCTGAAGCTATTCTTAAGATGCTTGATTTCTGGAACGAAACGTTCTACAAAAACACGTCGGATGAGATTCAACGCAAATTTAATAGCTCGGAAGACGGCAACCAGATATGGCTGCTTAACAACATCGCTGCCTATAAAGCGTTTAAGAATGTCGACGAGAGCCGACGGATCATTGCGGCGCTGGACAGCAAGGATACTTCTAAGCTGAATGCTGAAGAAAAGGGTGTCTACGAGAAAATACTTAAATTTCAAAAAGGCGATCAGACGAATTGGGGTTGGGCCCAGATTTTCAGTAAAGGTGGAACAATGTCTATTTCCGATTACTATCGTCAGAACGATCTATATGTCACGGATGAATTTACAACCGCACCACTTGATTCAATGGTTGAGAAGCAGCCTGTACTGACCAAATTGCATGCGGAGACGTTCACCAAGATTATACTTGGACTTGCTCCAGTGGACGAATTCGATAACTTCACTAAGAAATGGTTGGAGCTTGGCGGAAGTGAAGTTTTGGCAGACGTGAACAAATGGTACAAGACGAAAAAGTAAACGAACTTACGCAATGGGGAGAGAAAGATTCGCTCTCTCCCTTTCCAATGGGCAAATAGGAACCCAGCTTTAGGTGGAGGTGATCGGACTTTGTCCAAGAAACTAGCGAATTGGCCGCTGCATCTTATGATTTTACCGAGTCTGATTCTAGTCCTTATATTCTGTTATGGTCCTATGATGGGTATCGTAATCGCTTTCCAGAAGTTTATTCCGACCAAAGGATTTACAGGATCTAAATGGGTTGGGTTAGACAACTTCAGATACGTGATTAGCTTACCCGATACCATCCTAGTTCTGAAGAATACAGTATTCATCGCTTTAATGAAAATTATCACGGGGCTCATTGTCCCCCTTACCGTCGCTCTGCTCATTAACGAAGTACTCCATAAATTTTCCAAACGTTCCATTCAGACCCTCATTTATTTGCCGCATTTTCTGTCCTGGACCATATTGGGCGGTGTATTGATTGATATTTTGTCGCCTTCGGTGGGGATCGTGAACTCCTTGATCAAAGCGATTGGATTTCAACCCATTTATTTTCTCGGGAATAATCATTGGTTTCCCTATGTGCTTGTCATCACCAATGTATGGAAGGAATTTGGATTTAGCACGATTTTATATTTAGCGGCTTTGACGAGCATTAGTCCTGTCTTATATGAAGCGGCAGTAATGGACGGAGCCAATCGCATACGTCAAACCTGGCATATTACGCTGCCAGGGATGAGACCTATAATCATTCTACTTGCAACGCTCAGTCTTGCAAGCGTGCTCAATGCAGGCTTTGATCAAGTATTCGTTCTCTATAATCCGCAGGTTTACGAGAGTGGAGATATTATCGACACTTATGTTTATCGTATGGGCTTACTTAGCGCACAGTTTGGTCCAGCTACGGCAATAGGCTTATTTAACTCTATTGTTTCCTTTATCCTGATTTCCGTTTCTTATATTCTCGCGTACCGATTTGCGAAATACCGTATCTTCTAGGAAAGGAGCCATAAGATTATGCGGGATTCCGGTTGGAGAATCGGCTTTCAAATCGTCAATTATACCTTTCTATGCATGATCTCTATTCTTTGTATACTGCCGATGATTCATGTCCTAGCCCTGTCCCTTAGTTCTAACGCCGCTGCTTCCGCAGGTATTGTCAGGTTGTGGCCGATCGGGCTTAACACTACATCTTATGCTTACGTTTTGGATCAGGCTGGATTTATCCATTCGTTCCTCATCTCGTTGCAACGCGTTGGATTGGGGATTATTATCAATCTCTTACTTACGGTGACATTGGCGTATCCGCTCTCTAAGGAATCCACAAAGTTTAAATCGCGTACCTTTTACGCTTGGTTTTTTGTCTTTACGATGTTGTTCAGCGGCGGGCTTATCCCAACTTATATGATCATTAAGTCGTTGGGTCTATTGGATTCGCTTTGGGCACTCGTTCTTCCCGGGGCAGTTCCAGTATTCAGCGCAATCCTATTGCTTAACTTCTTTAGGGGGCTGCCGAAGGAGCTTGAAGAGGCGGCTTTCATAGATGGAGCAGGACATTTCACGACATTATTCAGAATATTCCTCCCTTTGTCCACTCCGGCTTTAGCTACGATTCTGTTGCTGACTATGGTAGGGCATTGGAACAGTTGGTTTGATGGGCTTATCTACATGAATTCACCTCAGAATTACCCGCTGCAAAGTTATTTGCAGACGATCGTGATTGACAAAACGTTTACAGGCTTGACGAACCTCAATACGGAAATGTTGAGGAACGTCTCCGACAGGACGGTTAAGTCAGCTCAAATATTCCTCGGTGCATTGCCCGTTCTTCTGGTATATCCATTTCTACAGAAATTCTTCATGAAGGGAATCGTTATGGGAAGCGTCAAGGAATAATAACATATGTAAAATGGAGGGTTAATATATGCGATTTCGTCAAATCCATTTGGATTTCCATAATCATGGGTCGGTTAAGATCGGAGAACGGTTCTCCAAGCATCAGTTTCAGGAAATGCTTCGTCTTGGCCATGTCGATTCCATTAATTTGTTTGCTAAATGCTTTCACGGATGGGCCTATTACGATACGGAGAAGTTCGATAAGCATCCCGGTCTGACGTTTGATCTATTGGGCGAGATGATTGAAGCCGCACATGAGATTGGCGTTAAGACACCTGTGTATATCAATGTCGGCCTGAGCGAGAATCTGGCATTGAAGCATCCAGAGTGGTTGGCTCGCGATGAGAATGAAAAGACTTTCTATGATGTCGGATTCAAGGAGCCAGGACTGCACACCTTTTGCTTCAACTCTCCCTATCTGGAGCATATTCTTCAGTTAACGGAAGAAGTGGTTGCGAAATACGACGCGGACGGACTATTCTTGGACATCGTATATCCGAAAGCTTGCTATTGTCATATTTGTAGGGCACAGCTGCTTGAAGAAGGCAAGGATCCATTTAATAAGGCCGATAATATGGAATTGGCTGAACGGGTATATGCGAACTATACAAAACAATTAAATGAAAGAGTATGGATGATCAAGCCGAACCTTGATATCTTTCACAATAGCGGAATTCGAGCAGGGCGTCGGGATATGATTGCCATGAACAATCACCTAGAAGTTGAGTCGCTGCCTTCAGGCGGCTGGGGATATGACTATTTTCCAATATCGGCGAGGTATTTCCAACAAATGAATAAACGGTTGGTCGGAATGACCGGCAGGTTCCATATGAACTGGGGCGAGTTCGGCGGTTACAAGCATACGAACGCGATCCGTTTCGAGTCTGCTTTGTGTTTGGCACATGGGACACTTTGCTCTGTAGGAGATCATTTACATCCTGATGGAATGATGGATCCGATTGTTTACAAAATGGTGGGCGAAGCCTATAGGGAAGTGGAAGCGAAGGAACCATGGTGCATGGATGTGGAGAATGTCGCGGACGTTGCTATTCTTTCCTTGGAATCTACGGCACCCGAGCACGCCCGTATGGGACTGTCGGACACGGGAGCTTACAGGATTCTTCAAGAAGGGAACATCCTGTTTAATATCGTGGATCTGGAATCCGATTTCAGTTCTTATAAGGTTATTATTTTACCGGACAGAGTGAGAATTACGGAGACGCTCGGCGATAAATTGCGGATCTATGTGCAGCAAGGCGGGCGAATATTTGCTACAGGTGAATCGGGTTTAAATGTAACTGGAGATGCGTTTGCGCTTGATCTCGGAGTGGAGTGGGTGAGCGTTAATCCGTTCCGGCCTGATTTCTACAAGCCGAATGAACCGCTGCCGAGCTTTGGGGAAGGATCGTTTGTTTTTTATTCGCAAGGACAGAAGGTTTCATTAAAAGGTGGAACGGAACTCGGCTATCGAGAAGACCCTTATTTTAACAGAAGCCTGCATGCTTATTACTTCACACACACGCCGAACAGTCGTAACAATGCCGGACCAGGCTTGATTGAGAGTGGCAACGGTATTTATCTGGCATGGGATGCGTTTGAGGATTATGCAGAGAATGGAAGCTTGTTCGTGAAGGAAGTTGTCCTATTCGCACTGAACAGGCTGCTTGGCGACCAAAAAATTCTGTCTACAAATCTGCCTGCACAAGGTGTTGTCTCGGTTCAGCATCAGAAGAAGGAGTCTCGGTACATCAATCATCTTCTCTACGCATTTCCGGTTAAACGGGGCAAGGACAAAGAAGTTATTGAAGATATTACGCCGCTCTATCAGATTGACGTTAAGCTTCAATTGAGCGAGACCGTCAGACGTGTATATACGGTTCCGCAGCAGGAAGAGCTCGCCTTCTCCCAGACCGGAAACTCTATTCAGTATCAAGTTCCCGTTATTGATTGCCATCAAATGATCGCTATAGAATACGACGAACTTTAATTGGGAGTGACCAATCATGCCAAATATAACAGTAGTGAATGTTCGGGATTACGGCGCAGTTGGGGATGGGATAACGAATGACACAGAAGCTCTCCGTCTTGCCTTCGAAGCGGCTCCCTATCAAACCGTTGTACTGCCTAAAGGTACTTATCTGACTGGAACAATAACGATACCGGCGCACGTTGAAGTCAATTTTCAGAATGGAGCGACGTTGGTCCTAGAAGAGGGGGCTGTGCTGGAATTAAACGGTAAGTTATCCGCGGGTCCTTATCCAATCTTCGATTTCCCTTACGAACGTAATTCAGGTACGGCAAAGGTTGTCTTCCAAGGATTTCAATCGCTCACCCATTGGTTGCCGGAATGGTTCGGGGCGGTAGGAGATGCCAAGATTGACGAGAGGGTTACCGACTTGCCGATTGTTTCTGGGACGGATAGCTCGCTTGCATTCGAGAAGTGCTTTTTGGTTATGAGCCAGACTGGTGTCGCAACGGTAAAGCTTAATCATGGTAATTATTTGTTCGCGCATGAGGTGAACGTATTTGACGGAAATTTCTGTCTGGAAGGCAGCACGCATGCGAAATTCTCTTCCGTACCAACCAGCCATAATCCTTCGGATTATTCGATCCATATGGATACGGGCTACATTACAGGCAAAGGCATCGAAGCTTTATTTCATATCAAGCAGTCGGAGCCTCTTCACGGCTATTTCGGATTTTTAATTGAGAGAGCCTTCTTCCGCAGCTATCACGATGGACCGCAGTCTGTCGTTAAGGTAACCGGACCGGCATTTCCAGTCCTGGGTGCACCTCCAAGACCCTGTGTGTTTGACAACTGCAGAGTGTTTAAATTCCGCAAGGCGATTTGGAGCAGTGCAACCTTTGGGCTTGGCACCCTAAACGTTACGAATTGTTATTTCTCGGCAAGCGATTTTACAGGAAATCATTACGCGGTATACTCCGATGCTTACGGAGGTGTAACGAACTTTAATTTTATTAACAATGTTTCAGAGCAGGGCGGTAAAATTCTATTCGAGCGGGTACATGAGCCTGGTTATGGTTACTTCGGCAGTCTTGAAGGCCAGTTTCGGATCGAAGGCAACTTGTTGGAGGGTCAGACAGATCCAATCGTGATCCACTCCAATGTGGCGAGCGGCTCGATACGCAACAATTATTTCGAAGCTAACAGCGGCTCGATTATTGAGTTTCATTGTCTTGGAAGGGATCCCGACCTGGATGGATTAAAGGAAGACGTGTCTACGATTGAGATCTGCGATAATTTCTATCATGTTCTCAAGAATCCCGTAATCGTATTAGACAATTGCCGGGTAACAAAGCTTGATATCAGCAATGAACCGGGAATTAGAGTAAACTTGTCCGGCGTACGCCGTTATTCCCGCGACAGTGAGAATACCAAGGTGGGAATCCACCCGTCCCTCGGCGATTTCTGCGGTTTTTCAGTCGATTTCAGCTATTTGCGTGATAACCTGTACAGCGCCGTTCCTCTTGCCGATCAGGGAGTTATCCCGTTCACTCAGGGGGGGATGAGCAGCATACGAATGACCCCGCTTGGCTCTCGTTCCAGCATGGCTTTCGAAGCCGAAACAGAATGGAAACCGATTCCGATTCCTGTACATGAGGATGAGATATTCGTTGTCGGTTCCATTCTGAAGAAAACAACGATTGAAGCAGAATTCGTCGGATTATCCGTATCGGATAACGAAGGCAACGTTAAGCTAAGCACCCCCCAACTAGTGCAACTCATTAATGGGCCTAGATCGTTCACCGCCGTATTCTTCGCTATTGATGGAGCACTTATTTCCGGAGAAGGAAACTTGCTTCGTTATAGCTGCTCCAGATCTGGTAATGAAATTACCGATGCATACTGCTACACGGTCAAGAAGAACGAGGCGCAGGAACAATTTAGCGTGTTTCTTCAGGATGGGACAACCGTATGAGTGAGAGAAATTACGAGTTTCGCAGACGGCTTGAAGAAGTCCATAAGCCAGATCGCCGCAATCTGGAGTTCATAGCGCAGTCGGACGAGATTGAGATCAATGAGGATTGGCAGATTATTATTCCTGATCCATCCTGTTCGGTTCTATTGAATGTCGCGAAGGATCTGCAAGATTATTTTCTTGTGAGCATGAATATTTCGTTGCGATTGCGCCGCGTGGTTGATATCGCGGAAATCGCCCGTAATGGTGAACGCGTTATCGTGCTTGGAGACAAGGAGCAGCTACCGGAATGGGAAGGACAACTGGCAAAGAACCGCAGTTACCGTATTAAAGCCGAACGTGAACGTATTGTGGTATGCGGACACGATTCGCGGGGCATTGGACAAGGTAGTTATTATTTGGAAGATTTGATGAATTTACGCGAGGCGCCGTTCATCCGCACGCAAGACATTTGCCGGGAACCCTTATTTACGCCACGTATGGCGCATTCCGGCTGGGGGCTGGATCGTTATCCGGATGCTCACTTGAATGCGATGGCTCATTCCGGGATCGATGCTATTCTTATTTTTGTTAAAGATGTGGATATGACTCCGGAAGGATATCAGGATTTTAACTATTTGATCGACAGGGCGGAGCTTTACGGTCTAGACGTGTATATGTACAGCTCCCTGCTAAGTCGAAAGCATCCCGAGGATAGTGGCGCTGAAGCCTACTACGACAGCACTTATGGCAGGGTGTTCGAGGCGTGTCCACGACTGAAGGGAGTCGTGCTTGTCGGGGAATCATGCGAATTTCCTAGTAAAGACGAGAATACAACTGGAATGCATCGACTTGACTGGCCTACGGATCAGCCGCAGACAAAGCCAAGCCCAGGATGGTGGCCCTGCACGGACTATCCGCAATGGCTTAACATGATCAAGAAGGTCACTCGTAAGTATAATCCGGACGTAGACATTATTTTCTGGACTTACAATTGGGGCGGAACGCCCGAAGAGGATCGCTTGAAGCTCATACGAAACATTCCAGACGATGTAACCTTGTTAGTTACCTTTGAAATGTTCGAGCAGATCAAGCATGAAGGCGTAACTAGCATAAACGTGGATTATAGCGTTTCATTTGAAGGCCCGGGTCAGTATTTTGTTAGTGAAGCTAGGGCTGCTCATGAACGTGGAATCAAGCTATATACGATGAGCAATACGGGTGGGCTAACCTGGGATATCGGGGTCATCCCTTATGAACCGGTTCCCTACCAATGGGCCAGAAGACATTCTGCCCTGCACAGGGCGCAAGACCAATGGGGATTGATCGGGCTTATGGAATCGCATCATTACGGTTGGTGGCCTTCCTTCATAAGCGATCTTACGAAGTGGTCATACTGGAGTCCCAGCCCTCCGATTGAAGAAACCTTCGCGGCCGTAGCTCAAAGGGATTTCAGCGCCGAGGCGGTGCCGATGGTTTTGCAAGCTTGGGAGCACTGGAGCGAAGGTATCCGATGCTACATTCCGACGAATGAAGATCAATACGGCCCCTTTCGAGTGGGACCTTCTTTCCCAATGGTGTTCCGCAAAGCTTTATTCCGTAAGGAACTTACTATGCCAGCTTCCAGTCATGCCATGTTCGGCAGTGAAATCGTGCTGACGGATTACGCTCCAGCCGATGAAGCACGCCAATCCTTGGGAGTCTCGCGAATTGATGTGGAGATCAGGCAGCTTGAACGGATGGCCGTATTATGGCGTCAGGGCAATCTATCCTTGGAGCGCGCGCTCTTGCTAACCTCAGAGAAAAAGCAATTCAACGGCCGTCTATTGCTTGGGATGAATCAGTTTATCTTGAATGCGGTACAAACGACAATACACGTTAAGCATTGGTGGAAATTGAAGCAACGCCTATTTAATGAGCCTAGCCCCCAGATCGCCGGAAATATCCTGGAGGAGATGGAAGCGTTGCTGTTGAAGGAAATCGACAATGCCGAGGCGACCATCCCGCTTGTTGAATTCGATTCCCGACTTGGCTGGGAGCCGAGCATGGAATATATGACGGATTCGAAGCATTTGCGTTGGAAAATAGCTCAGGTTCGAAGCGTCCTGGACAACGAATTTCCCGATTATCGGAAGTCTCTAGCACTTACGGAGTCTTAATCTGACTATCCGGGACTTCCTGCCACTTCTCCTGATTCTGTCAGTGCTTCCAGTGCCTGGTTCTGTGAAAGGGTGGAGGGATAAGAAATTCAAATTGAGGAGGCCGGGATAACCTATGTTACAAGGGGAAATGCTGACGCCTGAGCAAGTATGGAAGGATTATGACCCGAGCCGGGAGCCGTTGGAAGTCGAAGTATTGAAGCAGTGGACGGAAGACGGGAATGGCTTTAAAGAAATGTATTTTACGGGAAAAACGATCGGAGCGGAGAAAGTTCGGATTTACGCAGTTTACAGCGCTCCGCTGCCCGGCAAGCAGCTGCCCGGCATCTTGCACGTTCATGGAGGAGGGCAAACGGTTAATCAAGACATTCTGCGCTATTGGAATGAACGCGGTTATGCTGCGTTATCGTTTAACTGGGGTGGAAGAAGAACGGACGGCAAGGCTTATACGCAATGGGGCACCGCCTTGGCGCACGCCAATGAAGCGGACTCCGGCGAACAAATAATGGCGACCATCCCGAATGTGCGAGCCTCCTCCTGGTACGAATGGGCTGAAGCCGGACGGCGGGCATTAACCTTGCTGGCCGAACAGCCGGAGGTCGACCCGGGTAAGCTCGGCGCTTTTGGAGTGTCCATGGGAGGAACGTTGTTATGGACGATGGCGGCGATGGATGAACGTATACGTGCAGGATGTGTAATTTACGGGCTTGGCTGGCACAACTTCAAGGAAGAGTTTCACCTCGTGACAGGGACGAAGCCTGAATATACCGATGAAGATAGTTGCATCTGGAAGCGCGTGATGGAGCCGGAAGCCTATGCGCCTTCTATTCGCAGTCCCATGTTGTACTTGAGTGCGACCAATGATTTTTACGGAAAGATGGACCGGTCGTTCGATGTCCTGTCTACCTTGCCGGAGCAGACTCCGCGAAGAGCGGCTTTCACGTCGGGTTTTAATCACTATATCCATTGGGAACAGGCGGAAAATGTTCACAAATGGATGAATACATGGCTCAAAGGGGAAGAGCAATGGCCCGGCACACCGGAGGTTTCACTTCAAATGGATGAGGCGGGCCGTCTTGAGCTTATGATCAAGCCCGATCCTGCTCAACCCGTAACCCGGATAGAAGCCAATTGTGCGCTCGGAAATCCGCATGCGGTGTCCCGCCATTGGAGACAGCTCGCTCCCGTTGCGAACGGCGAAGCGTGGCGAGCACCACTAGGCGTAACAGGTTACCGTGGAACCGTTTATGCTTATGCCAACGTGTTCTATGAATCAGGCATTTGTTTGTCCAGCAGCTTAGTGACGGAGACGCTTGGCGGTGCCGGAGCTGCGAATGCGGATGATTGCGCTTGGCCTCCAGAACACCGATCCAATCTCATTTACGATGGCCGGGACGGCTTGGACGGCTGGGTGACGAACACCCCCAATGCGGATCCGTTTCCCCGCCGATACAGCCCGCTAACGACAGCTGTGAGCGAGGATGGTGTACTAGGCTTTCGTCCGGATAAACAGCTTTCTCCCATTACGTATCGGCTGGGAGACCCGGAATATCGGGGGATGGAAGGCGAGGCGCTTCGCTTTCAGCTGTTGAGCCGGCATGCCGCCGATTTTACAATCATCGTACAGCAGCGTCATTTTCCGTCGCACACGCTCAGTTATCGGTGTTCCGCCTCTATTGAAGGCGCGGCGGCGTGGCAAACCTTTACCCTCCCGCCGGAATCGTTCCGGCATGAGGAGAGCGGAGAAGCTCTGGGCAGCTGGGCAGACGTCAATTATTTGGAGCTTTGCAAGCCGGAAGAAGGCTGGCCGGACGAAGCCTTGTTGTTTGCGAATTTTGAATGGGTACCTTCAGCCTATCATCATCAGCAATCCCTCGAATAAAGCCAACCGGTACGATTCTCCCGATGAAATGGATGGCTATATTCGCATTTCCCTGCCGAAGGTGCACGGATACGCAATGGTCGTGGTGGAGTATTGAAAAGGATGATCGGAGAGAAATATCTATAAGTGTCTAAATGCCGTGAAACTTATGCGACGTTGAGATAGACCCTTTAAACAAGAAATGCCACTCCTTTGTAGGGTGGCAATTTTTATTTTAGGTAATGTATATGGCATAGAGAACCTTATATTTCTTCTTTTTATCTATCAAGTGTCAAATCGTCTATATACGAGAACGAATAAAAGGCTTAGTTATAGAGTGAGACGTCGATACAGAAGGTGTTTTATAGGAAGGGGTAGAAGAGGAATGGAAAGCAAATACGAATTTCGCAGAAGACTGGAAGAAGTACATAAGAAGAACCGCCGTGATCCCAATGTACGTGCTTCCGACGATGAATTGGAGATCTCGGATGATTGGAGCATTGTTGTTAGTGAAACGGCAGGAGCGCTTCTCCTGAATACGGCTAAGGATTTGCAGGACTATTTGTTCACAAGCATGCATGTCTCTGTCCGCTTGTCACGTGTGAAGGACGTTCAGGAACAATCCAGCTCGGGTGAGCGTGTCATTGTGCTAGCCACGAAGGAGGAGCTTCAGTTATTCGGTGATAAGCTTGTAAAATCCCGCAGCTATCGCATCGCCGCCGAGGTTAACCGCATCGTGATCTGCGGATATGACGATCGTGGTGCTGCTCAGGGCAGCTATTACCTTGAGGATCAGATGAATTTGCGTGAGGCACCCGTATTCGAGTACCGGGATACCGTGCGTGAGCCGCTGTTTTCCCCGCGCATGGCCCACTCCGGCTGGGGGTTGGATCGCTATCCCGATGCCCATTTGAATGCGATGGCACATGCGGGCATCGATGCGGTAATGGTGTTCGTGAAGGATGTGGATCATACGCCCGAAGGGTATCAAGATTTTAACTATCTGATTGATCGCGCTGCTTTATATGGGTTGGATGTGTATGTGTACAGCTATCTAAGCAGTCGCCTTCATCCTGACGATCCGGATGCACCCGCCTATTATGAGAGCACTTACGGCAAGGTATTTCAAGCTTGTCCGCGCTTCAAAGGCGTCATTCTGGTCGGAGAATCATGCGAATTCCCGAGCAAAGATCCGAATACGACAGGTAAGCTTCGCCTCGATTGGCCTGCTGACCAACCGCAGACCAAACCGAGTCCGGGCTGGTGGCCGTGTACCGATTTTCCTCAATGGCTGAATCTGTTATCGAAGACTATACGTGCACATAACTCGGAGGCGGATATTGTTTTCTGGACTTACAATTGGGGCTGGGCACCGAAAGAGGATCGGCTGAAGCTCATTCACGCTCTTCCGGATAACATTACGCTGCTCGTGACCTTCGAAATGTTCGAGCAAATCCGCAATGAAGATGTGACTCATGTATGCGTCGACTATACGCTTTCTAATGTCGGGCCAGGAGAGTATTTCAGCAGCGAGGCCGAAGTTGCCCGCGAACGCGGCATCAAGCTGTACGCGATGAGTAACACCGGGGGACTCACTTGGGATATCGGAGTTATCCCGTATGAGCCGTTTCCCGATCAGTGGAACAGAAGACATTCCGCCTTATTGAAAGCTCAGGAGGATTGGGGTCTGTGCGGATTGATGGAATCCCACCATTACGGCTGGTGGCCGTCATTCATCAGCGATATAACCAAGCAGCGATACTGGAGCCCGAGTCCGTCTTACGAGGAAGTACTGGCGATGCTTGCCAAACGTGATTTCAGCGAAAGGGCTGCTCCAATTGTAGTGGAAGCATGGAAGCATTGGAGCGAGGCAATCCGCAGCTATATCTCGACGAATGAAGATCAGTATGGTCCGTTTCGGGTTGGTCCTTCTTACCCGCTCGTATTCCGTAAAGGGGTTCGTATGCCTGCAGCGAAGCATGCCATGTTCGGCAACGAAATCGTTGAGACGGATTACTCGCCAATGGACGATCCGAGACAATCACTCGGGATATCCCGTATAGACGTCGAGTTACGGAGTTTAGAGCGCATGCTAAAGCTTTTGGATACTGGGAATGGTCTCTTGGAACAGGCCCTTGCTCTTACGCCAGGCAGAAAGATGGAGGACGCATTGCGCATGCTCGGTTTAGGCCGCTTTATTGCCCGTTCCGTTCAAACCACCATTCATGTGAAGCAATGGTGGAAGCTGAAGCAGCGGCTGTTTACCGTAGGGGATGCTAGTCAAGCTTCTCAATTATTGGAGCAAATGGAGCAGCTTGCGGAGCGGGAGATTGCCAATGCTGAGGCCACTATACCGATCGTGGAGGCGGATTCAAGGCTTGGCTGGGAGCCTAGTATGGAATATATGACTGATGCGGATCATTTACGTTGGAAAATCAATCAGGTTCGCTCCGTGCTTCAAAGTGAATTTGGGCAATATCGCAGTTCCCTTGCATTGACGGACCCGACGTATGATCGCAAAAGATAATCGTTTGATCCGTAATAGTACAGTATCAATATTAGGATTGACAACTCTAAAATATGGTAATATAATTTGGGAAAACGTTGTACCAAATGTATTTGCACAAAATAGGCGATATATAGGCGCGTACAATGGATTTTTCGTAAAATAAAGGGCTTATGTCGAAGAATGAGGATTAAAAGACTATTATTCTTTTAGTTTATTTGGGAAAACGTTACCCCAAACTGAAATCCACTACTTGGATGAGGAGGTGAGGACATGAATAAGGGTCAAGGCAATACATTATGGATATTCCCCGACTGTGAACTGCCGCCGGCAGGAGATTCCCTACTGAAAGGGCATGAGTCGGTTATTGTGCTTAATCTGGATCCTAATGTGGCTAATCTCAGCATAACGCTTTATTTTACGGATCGTGAGCCGGTCAAGGATATTCGGTTAAAGGTCGAAGGGGAAAGGGTGCGCTGTCTGCGGCTGGATAACCCGGATGACTTAGATGGATTTGTGATTCCGAGGGAAGTGCAATATGCGCTTAAAGTCGTTAGCGATATTCCTGTAGTCGTCCAATATGGAAGACTAGATACTAGACAAGATAATATGGCCTTCTACACGACAATGGGCTTCAGTGAATAGATATCGAATTCATAGAGAGTAGGGAGAACGATGAACGACAAAATTCATGTAATCTTCGGTTTCGATATGGAAACGGATGTTGGCAGCTTCACTCCCTACTATGACGGCGTGAAAAATGCGACTGCGCCACTAGTGGAGATGTTCGACAACAAGGGAATCAAAGGCACCTTTTTCTATACCGGTGATGCAGCCCGCAGAAATCCGGAAAGCGTAGAGCTTGTGAAGCTAAGCGGTAATGAGGTTGGAACCCATTCCTTGTTCCATGAGACGGTAGGCGACCAGCTATTCCCGATTCCAGGCGTCGTGCCGCTGCTTCCCGAAGAAGTGCCCTTCCGTATTCGCAAAGCTACGGAATGGGTGGAGGAAGTGCTGGGAGAGCAGCCGGTTTCGTTCCGCTGCCCAAGGCTGTGGAGCTCCACGGCGGTGGTGAATGCTTTGGAAGAGCTTAACTACGTGGTTGATGCATCCTATCCGATGTACTTCTACCGGGAAAGACTCGTTCCTTACCATCCTAGCGAGCAAGATTGGACCAAGGAAGGCAATCTGAACATTCTCCAAATTCCGAATTTCGCAGACATGGTCATGAAGAGCAAGGACCCGGGCCTGGAGCGGGATCGAGATCAGTGGCCGTTATTTCGGACCAAGGGAGCCAATGCATTGATGAAACGCGTGGACAGCTTTATTAAGTTCATGCGCCAAAAAGAGCTTCCTGTCGTGCTTTGCTTCTATTTTCACCCGTGGGAATTTATTCCGCTTGAAAAAAGCTACCATTTCGGGGAATGCAGAGTCACTCCGGATCGCTTCCTTACACTGAATTGCGGAGATAAGGCGATGAGCGAGTTTGGTATTCTCATAGACCGTTTGAAAGATTTAGGAGCGGAATTCCATCGTGCGGACGAATTCGCCAGCCTGTGGAATAAGGCTCATGATGTTCAAATCGCTAGCGTATAAGATTTACATTCGATCCGACGAGGAGATACGAAACCATGACAACTCACGTAAAAATTCCTGATCATGAATACCAGGAGCGGATTCAGAAAGCAGCGAAGCTAACGGCGGAAGCGGGACTAGATATACTGATCGTTAACTCTAATGAAGCGGATTACGCCAATGTCAGATATTTCAGCGGATTCTGGCCTTTGTTCGAACGGGCTGGCGTGGCAATTGCTGCATCGGGAAAAGCTGCCCTGCTGGTCGGACCCGAAAGCACGATTTACGCGTCCGACTTCAGTCACATCGATAACATCTTCTGCATGATGGAGTACCGCGAGTCCGCGGATCCAAGCTATCCACAGATCAAGCCGGATACTTATGGTGACGTATTTAAGTCCTTAGGCGTTAATGGCTCAAAGCTTAGAATCGGCGTTGCCAGCTTCTTGGATACGACCGTGATCATGATGGATGGGCTTAAGAACAGCTTTCCGGAGGCTGAGATAGTACGAGCGGATGCAATTATGATCAAATTGCGTTCAATTAAATCAGAGAACGAGCTCAATTGCATGCGCGAAGGCTTCCGCATAACGGAGCTAGCGACACGCGAGGTTATCCGCACGATTCGTCCCGGTATGACGGAGTGCCAAATGGTTGGCGTTGCCCAAAGAGTTATCTACGAGAACGGAGCGGAGTACGAAGGGCTTCCCATGTATATTTTCAGCGAGAAATCGACTCGTCATGCAATCTCGCGTTCATCGCATCGCGTGATCAACAAAGGAGACATTGTGCAGCTGAATTTGTCCGCTAAGGTGGACGGGTATTCTCCGAGCATCGGCATGCCGATCAGTATGGGTAAGCTGACTACCGAGCGCCGGGAAATCATCGAATTTGGGTTGAAGGCTCATGAATGGACTCAGGCTAACCTGAAAGCAGGCGTGCTGGCCAGTTCCGTCGCGGAAGGGTTTCTTCAATATTTTAAAGACAATGGGTATGAGAAAAATTATTTGTACGGACCTTGCCACGGAACGGGCATGATCGAAGTGGAGGCGCCATGGATGGAAACCTCCTCAGACTATTTGCTGGTGCCTAATATGACCTTCCAAGTGGATACGTTCATGACGACAGATACGTTCGGAATCCGTTGGGAGAAGGGTGTCGTCATTCGCGAAAGCGGATGCGAGGTGCTCTGCAATCCGATCGGCCAGATTCATGAGCTTGAATTCTAATGATGAATTTCTGGATTTGGACAGCTATGTCGAATTGATCCGCTGGTATGCGGGAATTGCCGTCGACTGGTGTGGGATCGACGCTGGACAGGAGGGCTGATCGGATGACTACTTCAAGGAAATGGAAAATTGCCGTTGCAGGTATTTTCCACGAAACGAACACCTTTGCGCCTGGATTGACGGAGCTTGATGCTTTCTGGAGTGAATGGATCAGTGGAATGGATGCTTTTCTCGGGCGTTATGAGGGTACAAAAACCTCAATGGGCGGTGTTATCGAAGCAGCTGCCGCGCTCGGAGCCGAATTGGTTCCCGGTCTTTACACGGCAGCAACGCCAAGCGGCATGGTCACTTCTTCAGCCGCTGAACAGCTCATGGATGAATTTATTGGCTCTATTGATGCTGATGCTGACGGTTTAGTCATCATCATGCATGGGGCCATGGTAGCGGAAGGTTATCCGGATCTGGAGGGCGAGTGTCTGCGGCGACTGCGCGTCCGGTTCGGGACCGGCTTTCCCATAGCGATGACATTGGATCTGCATGGTAATATCAGTCCGGATATGGCGGAACTGGCTAATTTTATCGTGGGCTATGATACTTATCCTCATATCGATATGTTCGAGCGAGCAATAGATGCAGTGGGACTGCTTGTTCGTTTAATAGAAGGCGACATCGTTCCGACCCGAGCTTACGTGCATACGGGGATGCTGATTACTCCGCAGGCGATGCTGACGACAGCCGGTCTTATGAAGGAGCTAATGGAAGTCGCGTTTTCTATGAAATTGGATCCAAGCGTATTAAACGTTACGGTGGCTGGAGGATTTCCGTACAGCGATGTCGCCGACGCAGGAATGTCATTCGTCGTGACAACAGACGGTAATCCGAATTTGGCTGAACGATGCGCATCTAAGTTGGCACAGATGGCGATTGGGCGAAGAGACGAATTTAGGGTCGATTATATGCCGCCTAGCGAAGCCATTCAGGCTGCCCTTGCCTATGAAGAAGGCCACGTAATTCTCGCTGAGGGCTCTGATAATGTGGGAGGCGGTGCACCTGCGGATGCGACGCATGTGTTGGCGCTGCTAGTCGGAGTTCCCAAGCGATCACTGATCGTGATCCGTGATGCCGATGCAGTGGACACTGCGAATTTGGCTGGTATTGGTGGGGAATTCAGCAAAGCGATCGGCGGTAAGAGCGGAGATAGGCATGGTGAGCCGGTTATCGTGCAAGGTACGGTGCGGCTTTTGTTTGATGGTGTTTATCGCCATCGCGGCTCTTACATGACTGGACATCAAGCATTCATGGGGCGAACAGCAGTCATCGAATGCGGCAAGCTTACGATCGTGTTAACTGAGAAGCGGGTTGCGCCATGGGATCCGGGCCATATTCTTTCGGTTGGGCTTGATCCTGAACAATTTCATCTAATTGTCGTTAAATCAGCGATCGCATGGCAGACTGCATTTGGCACCTATGCGCGGAAGGTTATTCACGTGGACTCGCCTGGCTGCTGCAGCGCGAATTTACAGCATTTCGAATATGAGCACTTGCTGAAGCCTATATACCCATTTGATCCAGAGCCATGTCCTAGATTCTTTAGCTATTAGACCTAAATGCTGTTGATCGAAGGAAGATTCGAGGAGAGCCGGCCATCAATAATTGCTCGGCTCTTATTTGTGAGTTTATACCGATTGGCCACATTGGACAGCCGCAGGATATTGTGGCTGTCACTTTGTTATTAGCTTCAGACAAGCCGCGGTTCATGGCGGCGCAATGCATGGTCGTGGACAACGGACAACGGACAGCGACAGCGGACAATGGATAACTAATCAAGCTGTCATGAACAAAATCAATACTAACGAAAGAGCAGGAAATGTAGTATTGTTTAAAGCAGGCTATAAATGGTGAAACTCAATTATTTTCTAAATAAATCTTAGTAGGTGCATGTAACTTACTTTTAATAAGATTTTCCTATTATTTTGGGAAAATTTATCTCAGAATAAGGTAGGGGGTTATGACGATTCAACTCAAGGATATCGCGAAGCAATTGAATGTATCGGTGTCCACAGTCTCCAAAACCATTAATGGTACCGGCAGAGTTGGGAAGGAGACAAGAGAGCGCATTTTGGCTGCCATTAAGGAGTCTGGTTATCAGCCGAATGAGGTTGCCCGAAGCCTGAAGCGTAAGAGTACTCGTTCGCTGGGTGTAATTGTAGCGGATATTTCCAACAGCTTCTATGCCAAGGTCATTAAGGGTGTAGAGAAGGTAGCAAGCGCAAACGACTACAATGTGTTCGTCTGCAATACAGATGAGAAGATCGGCAAAGAGGAGGAATATGTACGGGTTCTGCTGCAGAATCAGGTAAGCGGACTGGTTATTGCCACCGTCGGTGGTGATCCCAAGCTGTTCCAGCCCTATATTAATTCAGGGATCCCTTTCGTCTTTATTGACAACCTGCCGGACACGGATGACAACTTCGATCTGGTCACGATCGATAATGTCAAAGCAAGCTACACCATTGCTCAGCATCTGGTTGATCAGGGGCATCGTAAGCTAGCGCTTATTACAGGACCGCTGAATCAATCAACAGCTTCGGAACGGAAAAAGGGCTTCCAGAAATGCCTCGAGGACAATGGCATTCCGCTGCAGGACGAATGGATTGGGGTCGGTGAGTTCAAAAACGAAAGCGGTTATCAGATCATGACGGAGTGGTTAAAGCGGGATGAACGGCCTTCAGCTTTGGTTGCTGCCAACGATTTTCTATTGTATGGTGCAATCAAGGCCATCTATGAGGAGGGGCTAAGGATTCCTCAAGACATTGCAGTGGCTTGCTTCGATGCAACCGATGAGACGGGGCTGCTTCGGCCTAGAATTACCTCGATCATACAGCCCGCCTTTGAAATCGGTTCTATCGCTGCCGAGATTATTATGCGCAAGGAACGAAACAAAGAGCGGAAGCTTTTTGAGAAAATCGTGCTGGAGCCAACGCTGCTAATGAACGAATCGAGCCTTGGCGTTTCTGGAATTTAATGGAGTAAATAGAATATATCATTAGGAGGGCGAACGGATGATAAAGATGATGCAGGCTGAGTTGGTAGTGGATTGTGCATGTCAATTAGGAGAAGGACCGGTTTGGGACGCTGCGGGAGGTTCCCTCATTTGGGTGGACATTGATGGATGCTGCATCTATCGATATTGGCCGGACAGTGGAAGTGTTCGCAAAGTCGAAACGCGTGTACCTATTGGAACATTTGCCTTGCGCGAGCAAGGAGGAGCCGTCGCAGCGGGGGTTGGAGGTTTTTACCTGCTGGATATCGACACAGGAGAGCTGCAGCCGATCGCAGACCCCGAAGCCCATTTGCAGCATACAAGGTTTAACGATGGCAAATGTGATCGTGCCGGTCGATTTCTTGCTGGAACGTATTCGTCACGAGAAGAGCCGGAAGGAGCTTTCTACACGCTTGGACCGGATCTTCAAGTTCGAAAAAACTTCGACGGGGTCAAGTGCTCCAACGGAATTGCATGGTCTTCGGACGACCGAACGATGTATTACATCGATTCGATAACACGTGAGGTCGTATCCTACGACTACGATATAGCAACTGGCGATTTATCTGCGAAAAGGACAGTCATTCGTTTCGAGGAAGGCTCTGAGCTTCCGGACGGAATGACTGTGGATCGGGAAGGCATGCTGTGGATTGCAGAATGGGGTGGCTGGGCAGTCTGCCGCTGGAATCCGAACACGGGAGAACGCTTGGCGAGGGTCGAAGTGCCTTGCCAATACGTGACCTCCTGCACCTTTGCGGGTGAAGGATCTGACATCCTCTACATTACAACGGCGCGCAATGGCTTATCCGGAAGTGAACTATCCGAACAGCCTCACAGCGGTGGATTGTTCCGTGTGAATACGGGTGTTGAAGGTACGGCTTCATTTACTTTCAGTCAAATTGATCAATAAAAATGCACGCGGCGATTCTCTCGCCGCGTGCATTTTTATTGCATTATTCATCTATTATTCCACCGGTGTGGATTCGGCCCGGAGCAGTCGATTGACAGTTTCCCGGCGAAGTCCGATAAGCTGGCCGATTTCCTCCTGTGTGAGGACATCCGTTATGGGTGCTGGGCCTATATAGGTCTTAAACCAAGCTTGCAGCTTGCGCAGCTTCTGAGCTGGCGTCACCTCAGTTAATTGATCAATTCGCTGCTGCATCATGCGCAGCTTGTCCTGCAGTAAGAGTGCAATATCCCTGCATTTGGCCGGATACTGTTCAAGTTCGAAGTACCACTGTGACGAGGATACCGGTTCGACCTCACAAGGAACGAGCGCAATCGCCGTGCCATTGTAGGGATTGGGGCTAATGAGGGAATGTTGCGGGATGATTTCATCTGGAATAATAATATTCACGAGAAATGGAACGCCGTCCTCATTTATGCGAACGATTTTTAAGAGACCGCTCTTAAGATGATACAGCTGGCCGGATTCCCCTTGGCGAAATAGCGTTTCTCCCTTATGTAAATGCATCGTAACCCCCATAGTAATAAAGCGAAGGTTCTCTCAACGGTCATTTCGCTTTTTTGTTTTAATTGTAATAAGTATAACAGTTCCACAATTGCAGAAAACATATTCGAAAAAGGACGTAAAAAAGGACATATGTCCTTTCCATCACAGATGCGATTACTTACACTTAGTACCAACGAACGGGGGATGCGCCTTGCAAAGGATAAAGGATGCTCAAGCGATCAGCGAGCTGCTTCGCAGTAACAACCTGCTTACTATCTTCCGGCCTCAGGTTGTAGAGTCCATGGAGCTGCGGATCTACGGCAATCAAGAAACCATCTGCACAATGGGTGATACTCTGGATGGCTTGTATGTGCTCGTAACCGGTAAACTAAAAATCTATACGGTGCAGCCTAACGGGAAATCAATTCTGCTTCGATTCACGAGACCTCCTAGCCTGATCGGTGACGTGGAATGGATGGGGCAATACCCTGTCAAAAATATCGTGGAAGCGGTTGGTCAAAGCTCATTGCTGCTAATCAAATGGGATCGGATGCTGGAGGAAGAAATGAATAATCCAGCCTTCTTGCGATTCATCATAGAGAATCTTAGCCGCAAGATGTATACGCTGAGCAATGCCTCGGCTATGAATTTGCTGTATCCAGTGGAGAATCGTTTCGCCAGCTATTTGATGTCTCTTCTGCCTCAGGAGACCGATGCAGGGCAGGTAGAGGAAATTCGAACTTCATCGCTGATGGAGACCGCTGATATGCTCGGTACAAGCTATCGTCACTTGAACCGAGTCATTAAGAGCTTAATCCAGGAGGGCGTTCTTCAGAGGGAGAAAGGACGTCTGCTTATCTGTAATGAACAGCGGCTAAAGGAGTTAGCAAATAATCAGCTCTATACGTAGAGCAGGCACAGTATGAGAGCTGAGCTGATATAAGATACGGGGGAGTTAGTAAATGGCGGGTATTTTGTATTCTTTATTGGCGGGCATTGCGATTGCCATACAGGGTATCGTGAACACGAGAGTAAGCGAGAAGGCGGGGTTCTGGTTAACCAATACGATTGTACACGGATCAGGCTTTATCGTGTCCTTGCTGTTATTTGCCCTTCTGCGTGACGGTTCAATCAGCGGCATTCAGACGATGAATAAAGGCTATCTGCTAGGCGGTGTGTTTGGCGTCGTCATTGTATTCTCGGTGATGAAGGGGATCGGGCAATTGGGGCCTTCCTATTCGGTGGCGATCTTATTAGTATCCCAGCTGATTTTCGCTACTGTTATTGATAGCTTCGGTTTATTCGGTGCTCAGGCAGTTCCGTTTGCTTGGAACAAGGTCATCGGAATCCTAGTGATGGTAGCTGGTATTGCTGTATTTAAGTGGAATTAAAATACAATTGACATGAAATTATGTATCGTTTGTACAGTCCGTTCCATCAGAATTATACGAAGCTGCAGATATGGAAGACTGGCGCGTTCATCTACTCCACAAAAAGAAGAGGGGCGGATATCCGACCCTCTTCTTGTGAAATTAAATGCTGGATTAGTAAGCAAGTGCGAACATGCCGTGGATATGTGACAGGTAGCGAACATTGCTCGCTTCCTTCATAAACGTAGCAGGCAAGCCTTTCAGCTGAGTACCGTTGCCGCCGATTGTGCCGACAGCATCTTTACGACCCAAGCTTCCAAGTGTTCCGGAGAATACAGGTGCGAATTTGTCCATAACGCCGCCTTTGATCATAACGGACAGATTGTAGCCGACCGTCTCACCCATCTGCCAAGCAAGCTGAGCAGTTGGAGGATAAGGGCGATCGCCGCCTTCAGGGAATACAACCGCACAGTCGCCAGCTAGGAAAACATCTGCATGCGAAGTCGATTGCAGCGTTTGTGAAACCGTCGAACGGCCGCGATCTTCTGCAAGGCCGCTGCTTCCAACAACAGGGTTGCCTTTAACGCCGCCAGTCCAGATAATGGTGCTGGATTCGATAGTATTGCCATCTTTTAGCGATACAGCTGTTTTGGTTGCTTCTGTGATTGCGACGCCAGTGATGAAAGTAACGCCGCGCTTCGACAGGCTCTCAACTGCACGCTCGATCAATACTTTAGGGAAGATAGGCAGAACAGCAGGGCCTGCTTCGATACAGTACAGTGAAATATCTCTGAAGTCGATACCTTTGCTGCGACAAACCTCAGGAAGTTTGTCAGCGAATTCGCCAACAAGCTCAACACCAGTCAAGCCGCCGCCGCCAACAACGATTGTTGCGTCAGCCTGGTTGCCTGATTTCTTGTAAGCGTCAAGGCGAGCCTCAACATGCGTACGAATGCGGTTCGCATCTGCAACCGATTTGAGAACCAAACTGTTCTCTTCCAGACCTGGAATACCGAAGTAGTTTGTTTCGCTGCCAAGTGCAACGACAAGCGCATCATAGCTGTGCACGCTGCCGCCCTCTAGAACAACTTGTTTCTCATTAGGTTTAATTTCTTTGACCGAATCAACGATGATGTTGACATCTTTGCTGCCCAGCAGCTTATTAAGTGGAAGCGAAACGGCTTGCTCTGCAATACTGCCGCCAGCAAGACGGTGCAGCTCGGTAATAATTTGGTGAGTCGGGAAACGGTTAACGATCGTGATGCTCGCTTCCGCTGCTGACAAATACTTGCGAGCGGTAAGAGCTGTAAGAACGCCACCGTATCCGCCACCCAAAATCAAAATTTGTTTCGACATGTCCATCCTCCATTCTTTCTCAACCTAATTAGTTACTAGACCTTCTCGTTCTTACGATCAGCAAGTACGCTCAGGAAAGCTTGAGCGAAACGAAGCGTTTTTTGTACTTCTGGATCCTTCAGCATTTTGAGCATGCCGAATAGTCCGACTGTACTTCCTGCGTCGGATTGCGTGCGTTCGCCGGCTTCGATTGCTGCCGATGCGATACCCTTTGCTTTTTCTTGAACGGGTTTGACGAATTCGCCGATGCCGTGCGCGAACTCATTAATCAATACTTTGTCTGTTGCAATGCCTTGAGCAAAATCATAAGCCTTCGTCATGAACGTAACCATTTCGGCCAATTTCGGCAAGCTGTCTACGAGCACAGTCAAAGATTGTTGGACCTCCGGCTGCATTAACTGATCAAGCACATCTAACGACTTTTTTTCTTCAGCGAGGGCTGTAGCTACCTCTTGTCCAGCAGATGTTTGTGACATAAGAGAATGTCCTCCTTTGCATTGAGATAAAATAAGTTGTTGGTCTCGATTGCGTCAGTTCTTGCAGGTAAGTTCGCATGTGATGAAGATTGCACCATTTTTCACATAGTTATACAGTCGTACTCCATAACATGCGATGCAGCCTATCATTACCAGTGAATAAAGAACCATCAGTAAACATGACTTCTTCAGATCACAACTCTTACTTCTATTCTACTCCTTTTTTCGAACTAAATTAATAAGAATTTTTTTGAAAATCTAATTTTTATTAAAATAAATGCGAAAGTTGGCATAAGTAGACCACTATAGGGAAAAAATACGCAGGATAAACCCGATTTATGTTTGAAATTCGTGTAACTCCGTTCCATCAATTGGAGATCAGTGCAAGGATTACGACATCTATAAAGATACTTGTCACATCATGCTTCAGATATTGCTTTAGTAAGCCTTCGTATTTAAAGCCGAATTTCTTTAATATTCTCAAAGAAGCTGTATTCTCAGGAACGACATCTGCTTGGATGCGGTGAGCGCCAATTGTATGAATGCCGAATTGAGTAACCTCCTCCAAAGCTTCGGACATGATGCCTTGATTCCAATACTCCGTAGATAACTCAAATCCAATTGAAAGCGGGAATAGTGGGATTGTCTCGAAAGTGCCTCGTGAGGGCATGTACATAATCGTTCCAATTAATTTAGGGTCGCTCTGCCGCGTTATTCCCCAAGGCAGCAGCTTTTTGTCCATAAACAGCTCATTCCACGATAGAATCAATGCTCTCGCTTGTTCAACGTCGGAAGGGCCATTCCAATCCAGATACTTGATCACTTGTTTGTCGGAATAGATATGATACAGGTCCGCAGCATCTTCCAAAGTCATTTGTCTTAGAACTAAACGACCGGTGGATAGGATTGGGAATTGGTCGAAGTACTCCATGCTATTAGCCCCGACTTTCAAACGATAGGATAACTAGTAGTATAAACTAGCAACATGAAAATGAAATGAATGAGCAGGTATGAAGAAGAAAAATTCACTTCCCCCTATTGACAGACCGCCAGTCGGTTTGTATACTGAGGTTAATAAAACCGACCGTCGGTCTGCAGTGACCGATTAGATCATAAGGAGCGAATTAATATGACACAGCAGCAATGGGATTGGATTGGTTATGGTGTATGGGCATTGATTATCTGGGTTACATTGAAGCAGTTTATGCAGACGAGAAGAGAATTTAGGGGCAGCGGCGTACGTATATTACTTGGAGACTGGCTGTTAATCGCGCCGCTTCCGTGGATCGCTTATTGTATGGGAAGTAGGGCTACGCTGGAGCAGCTGTTATGGACCATTGGGTTAGGCGTTGCCATTGCGATTCCTTATATTCTGACCAGCAGGTTTGTGGTAAAGGATGGCGGACGCATTTTCTTCAAGTCAAGTTGGATCTTCTATGTCATCTTAATTGGGTTCCCGTATGTGCGCTACTTGATCCGCGATAAAGTGTTCCACACCTATCCGATTCTGAGCTTAGATCATCGCCCAGATATTGAATTAATGCTTGCGATGTATATTGCGGCGCTAGTGATATATACCTTCCTCTGGCGTACATTCATGTATGCGGGCTACGTAAGACTGCAGCGAAAACAGCAGCTTCTAAAAAACACACAAGTCGCTAATCTTTTGTCTACTGACAAACCGACCGTTGGTATATAATAAGGAGGATGGGGACAATGAATAAGTGGACGAAGAGAATAATCACTCTACTTGCGGTCTTGTCGGTTGTCTTTATTATTGTCGGGTACATTATCGTTCAGTACGGCTTCTTCAGCGCCAAGCAAGCTGCACTTGTTGATTTCAAACTGAAGAGTCCCGACTTTCATTACAAGCCTTGGGTTTACGTTTTATACATTCATATCATCACTGCCAGTATGGCGCTTGCCATAGGGCTCTATCAGATGCTCCGCAATCCAATAGGTAAACAACGTACAGTCTGGCACAAAAGAGTAGGTAAGCTCTATGCCTATTCGATCTTGATTAGCGGTGTGGTCAACATGTACCTGTCGGCTTATGCCAGCGGGGGATGGATTGCAAAGCTGGGGTTCTTTACTCTCGATTTTCTTTGGATCTATACAACGTTCAAGTCGGTGAGCTATGCACGCAAAAAGCTCATTGAAGCGCATCGGAACTGGATGTATCGCAGCTATGCATTAACATTCGCTGGTATTACGTTGCGCATTGTACTAGGCCCGCTTATGATGCTGTTCGGCGAATTTACTCCTGCTTACCAGGTCACCGCTTGGTTATCCTGGGGGATCAACCTGATCATTGCCGAATGGTTCATCTATCGCAGCAGGGTAAAGCCTAGCTTGACCACCCAGCAGAAGGTTAGTATACAATAGAAGCGGGAAAGAAGGAGGTATACAGGATGTCAGACTCGACCAACCCAAACGCAAGCTTTCAACTTATATTAGATACGGCCGAGAAGCTCATTGATGAGAAAGGCTGTCGGCAGACGACCCTGCAGGATATTATTGAACGGTCGGGGCTTTCCAAAGGGGCCATTTATCACTATGTATCTGGCAAGGATGAATTATTTGGACGTATTCTCATCTCCAAGATGGAGACCATTAATGATAGCTTTAATGAATCCGTATCCCAAGCGAGCAAGGGGGATGCGGCTTCTCCTGTTCAGTTGATTGCTAAGGGCATGCTAGCCAATACAGATAGCCAGTCCGTGACCAATAAGATCTTTACCTACTTGCTTAGTCAAAGCGATAATCCAAAAATCGCTGCTATTTTAAACAATTTGTATCACTATACGCTGCGTCTCTCTACGGAGTGGATTAAAATTGGCCAGACATCCGGTGCGATCCCGCCTCATATCGACGCTGCCAAAATGTCCATGCTATTCACGATCTTCACCTACGGTCTGCGTACTCAAAGGGTGATTACCAAGGATGAGGATCAAGTCGATTTCGAAGATATCTTCCGTTTAATATTCCGATCCCTGCAATGAAGCGATTCCCGCAGAGCCTTGTGCTCACGATTCTATTGAACGCAGTCGCTCCTTATCTCATTTATATGGCATTAAAGGATAAGACTTCAGGTTTGACTGCGCTGGTCATTGCTACTTGTGTACCACTGGCAGAGCAAATCTTTTATTTTGCCAAGAAAAGAGTCATCGATAGCTTCGGTATGCTTATGGTCGGCACCTTTGTGCTGGGAGCGGGTCTAGCTCTAATGGGTGGAAGTGAAAGGGTAGTGCTGCTGCGGGAATCCTTCGTTACGGGAGC
The DNA here is from genome assembly GCF_003945345.1 of Paenibacillus baekrokdamisoli. Lineage (GTDB taxonomy): Bacteria > Bacillota > Bacilli > Paenibacillales > Paenibacillaceae > Paenibacillus_Z > Paenibacillus_Z baekrokdamisoli. The sequence continues at coordinate 5,531,962 of NZ_AP019308.1, forward strand.
CGTTGGCACTGTGTTTCTAATCTCCCTATGGATGCGAAGACCCCTAATCTATAGCTTATCGCTGCGCTTCATACCAGAGGCGAATGCCGCTTCCCAGGAGCTGAAATGGAAGAGCCCCTACTTCCGCCGAGCTTGCCGACTGATGTCCGCCGCTTGGGGCCTGCTATTAATCGGGGAAGCCGCTGTTCGCAGCTATCTCATTTATTCGCTCTCTACTTCTACATTTCTCATGGTATCAAATGTTGTTTTCTATAGCTTTATTGGTGTGGGCATTATCTGGAGCGTGATCTACCGAAGGCATGTACAGAAACAGATGGAGTAAATAAAAGCAGGTCAATATGTATCCCCTTTCTAGATAGTGAAAAAGGAGCTCATGATTTCATGGGTTTCAGACACTGTTGATGGAAGGGGATATTTGCTATGTCTTCCCAAAGAGGCGGGTAAGCGGAAGGGTACAACCAATAGAGGCGGTATCGCTATGGAGTATGAGGTTTATCCTTATTCCTTAATAGCGAACAAGGTTATCAGTTTTTCAGTAAAGCTAAATAAGAGGACGGCGTATTTTAACAAATTTAGGTAATTAGGAAAATGCAGAATAGGGGAGGGGGTGAGGAGGAGAACGGAGTCAACTTATTTTTGGGTCTATTTGGAAATCGAATAATAGGCTTCATTGACGACAAAACTTGATCCAATCAACTCATCCTCTTTTTAAAGTGTAGAATTTACCCGTCGAATCATGCATAAATACGAAGGTGAAAAGTCGAAAAAGCCTGTATTTACGAGGGTTTGTCGATTCTCCTCACAATACGAGAGCACCAAAACGCATTCCGCTCCTTCGTACAATTAAGCCGTATTTCGCTGCACAAACGAAAGACTAGTGTTTGTGACGGCTATTTGGCCCATTCTAGCAGCCTCCATATGACAGCTTAAAAGGGAGTAGGAGTCCGTTGAGCAGTTCTTGAGATAAAAGAGGGCTGAAACTGATCGATCATCGAATCCAGATGAACATGCCTTAATTTGAGGTACCAAGAGAACGAAATCAGGCTTATCGAGAAAAGGCATTCATCCCATCTCTGGAGCCATTGCTTGAAACGAATACTCCTTCATCACCTGAGTGGGTTTTATCCCCGTTTATATGAATGTAGCTCCTTAATGTTATTCCGAGTATCGCATCATCCGCTGCTTTTAGCGCTACATGAGCCGCCAACAAGGCTACTCAGTGTTTGGTTGACTGATTTTCTATTAAATTTATATCTAAATTAAACTACCTATAGAATACAGCGTTTGCCGTCAAAAGTACACGATAAAGAGAAAAAAGGCCAGATATATAGGGAAAAATATACGAAATAGAGAAAACGGGATCTGATGATATCGTTATTTTTTGCATATATGAACACAAATTTATATTCCTAATAAAGATGGATCCGATGCATTGTAAGGGCTGTAATAAGCCTATTCGGCACTTAATTGGTAACTTGCCCCTGCAACAAGATTACATGGCACCTTTGAAGCGACTTCAATCTCACAGATTGCAGAGACTCGTGTTTCGAACGAATCTGATAACAATTATTTAAGCAAAAGCCCTTAGTACGCGAGTAGGGGGCTCCTCTTCTTTGTCTTATTCCCTGTATCTAAGCTGCGTCCCGCATCAGATGGTCTAGCGGCGAAACTTACCGCTGATTCCGCTGCTTCCGCTGATTATTACAGCTGACTCGCGTATCGATCTGTTACTTTATGTAAATCCTTTAAATGAGCATTTCAATCTTTATCCAATGTAGGGCCAACTGATCAAGATAGGATGATTCCGGATGTTTTGGTTTTTAAAGTTGTTGATGGGAAAAAGCAATTCCAAGTATCAAACGCCTGCCAAACCAACAGACACATTGGATGCTGTTCCAATTAACAGCGAATTATCTGTTAACCTCGATCACCTTAAACAATTGTTTAATTTGACTCCCGACTTGGTCATTCGGCAGATCCAAGTGGGTCAGGCGGCAACTTCTGCAACCCTTGTCTACTTAGATGGCATGGTTGATAAGGAAGCAATTAACAATAATATTTTAAAGGAATTAATCCATCTAGCTCCCGATAAGCCGTCAGATTTGAATGATGCGGTAAGTGTTGGGGATTTCCATACGGAAACGGATTGGAATCAGGTGGAAAATGCCATTCTGCAGGGAAATAGCGTACTTTTTGTCGATGGGCAGCCGAAAGTCTACATTTTTGATACGAAAGGTTGGCCGAAAAGAGCAATTGAAGACACACACGTCGAAACTGCTCTTCGGGGAGCTCATCAAGCTTTCGTCGAAACCGGGAGTCAGAATATCGCGTTAATTCGCAGGTATATTCCCAACCGGGAATTGAAAATCAAGGAACACAATGTAGGCACACGTGGAAAAACAAAGGTCTCGATCTTATATTTGGCTGACGTGGCGAATCCGGACCTTCTGAAGGAACTTGAAACTCGAATTACGCAGATTGATGTGGATACCATCCTGAATACAGGTGAGCTGGCTGAATTCATTGAGGATAATTCGTTCTCACCTTTCCCGCAGCTTCTATTGACGGAGAGACCTGATTCGGTAGCTTCCCATATCCTTCAGGGGAGGTTCGCTGTGGTTGTGGATCGCTCTCCCTCTGTGTTGATTGCTCCGGCAATCTTTGTGTCTTTTTTTCAAAGTGTTGACGATTACAGCAGCCGTTGGCTGATCGCTTCCTTTATTCGGCTGCTTCGTTTTTTGGCGTTGTTTATTGCTTTGTTTTTGCCAGCTATATACATTGCGCTCATTTCTTTTAATTACGAAGTTATCCCTGTACAGCTCATTTTATCGATTGCTGAGACAAGGTCGCGGGTTCCGTTTCCTCCAATTTTGGAGGCCATTCTGATGGAAATAACGCTTGAAATGATGAGAGAAGCAGGACTTCGGCTGCCCGCGCCAATCGGGCAAACCGTTGGCATTGTAGGGGGAATCATCATTGGGCAAGCGGCGGTCCAAGCAGGGATCGTCAGCAACTTTATGGTTATTATTGTTGCCTCTACCGCCATCGCTTCTTTTATTACTCCCAACTATGATATGGGCGCATCCATTCGGCTACTTCGGTTCCCAATGATGCTGCTGGCTTCAATGTTTGGAATAGTGGGTATGGTCTGTGGAGCGATGGCCTTGGTTGCCCATTTCGTTTCACTTGAAACGTTAGGTACTCCATATGGCAGTCCACTGGCGCCTTGGAGATTCGCCGATTTGAAAGATGTATTCATCCGTCTGCCCCTATGGACGATGGGCAAGCGACCTAAAGGCACAAATGCAGTGCAATCCGTCAGACAAGGCAATTCTTTGGGAAGAGAGGATCCATGAAAAAATACGCGTTGAACGAAATTACCCTTATGCAGTTTATTTTCCTCATTCATGGAGCTCAAGTAGGAATAGGGATATTCTCTTTACCCATGGACGTGGCTGTTAAAGCGGGGACGGATGGCTGGATGTCTCTTATTCTTGGCTGGGGCTGCAACATGGTCGCCAGTATTGTGATCGTGCAGGTTTTCAAAAAGTACCCGAACGATACCTTATCGGATCTTTTGATCCGCCTTTTTGGCAAGTTTATTGGGAAGCTTTTCATTATACCCGTCATTTTTTATTATGCATTTGCTGTCTGGACCATACTCACCATCACGGTGCTCTTCGTCAAACACTGGTTTTTGCCGCTGACTCCAGACTATATCGTGATGATTTTATTGATTGTACCGGGGTATTTTATTTCTCGAAATGGTTTGCGTGTATTGGGCCGATACAGTGAACTCGTTTTTTATATGATGCTGTGGATGCCTTTCATATTATTGGTTCCTTTGAAAGATAGTCACTGGATACATTTGCTTCCGCTTTTCAAAGAAGGATGGAAGCCGATTTTTGATGGATTAGGAGCGACGATAAATTCTTTCCTCGGTTTTGAAATCGTTTTTTTTATCTATCCGTTTTTAAAGAAAAAGCAGTTGGCTATGCGTGGAATCGTTATTGCCAACACATTGACCTTATTCGTTTACCTTGGAGCAACTCTGATTTGCTTCGCTTATTTCAGTCCAGACGATATCACGAACTATAACCAACCTTTACTGAGTTTTTTGAAAGTCATCGAATTTCGTTTTCTCGAGCGATTTGACTTGATCTTTTTGGTTCTTTACCTGTTTATCGTTTCGACCACTTGGCTGCCTTATACGTTCGGAGTGATCTTTTTTACAGGCCAATTGTTAGGAAAAAAGGATCCGGCTCCGTTTGCAGTGGTATTCTTCCTCCTGATCATAACACTCGTCTTCGCTTTACATCCTTCATGGAATCAGGCCCAACAATGGCAGCAATTCGTAAGCGGAGTGGGGATATGGTTCGCTTATGTGTTTCCATTCCTTCTTTACCTATATGTTCTTGTCTATAATCGATTCAGAAGGAGTGTATCCTCATAAAACGCGCTTTCCTCTTTTGTCTGCTGCTGTCGCTTTCAGTCATTTCGGGCTGCGGAGATCAAATCAATGTTGAAGACATCTCGCTCTCCTTGTTAATCGGAGTTGATCTCGATAAAGAGAACCACCTTGTTTTTTCATCATCCAGTCCGGTATTTAGTACAGAAGCGAAAGAGAAGGAAGAGTACGCTGAAGTTCATGCCGACACGCTTCGTGAATCAAGAGATGAATTTGATTCCACGATCACCGCTTTAACGAGCCGCGGTAAGGTCCAGGTGGTGCTCATAGGCAAACGTGTTCTTCAGCACAAGGGTTGGTTTCCTGTTATGGATTCTATGTATAGAGATGGCAAAAATACAGTTATGGGCCGCGTCGTTCTTGTAGACGGCCCGGTTTCGGATGTCGCCAAGTTTAGGCCCATAGATAAACCGCGTCTTCCTTTATATGTGTCCAAGCTTATTGATACCGCGCATGAACGAAATGTAACAGTTATCACGTCACTTCAAGAACTTCATCGTCAATTTACGGATAAAGGATTGTCGCCCAGCCTTACGGAACTTAAAAAAGATGGAGAGATTAAAGTGACAGGAACGGCTCTTTTGGATCGATTCGGTAAATACAAATTATCTATCAACGCTGATGAGACTCGCCTGTTGAGACTCTTGCAGCATCAAACGGATGGAGAGTTTACTTTTACGATTCTTCTTCCTAAGCAGCCTGGGAAAGGCGTTTTCAATAAAAATAGTATGACCTTTACACCTGAGGGTATTTCTGTCAAGACAAAGACTAACTATAAGGATGACAAGTTTGTATTTGATATTGGAGTTGGCCTGAGAGTTGGGATAAAAGAGCGCCTTTTTTCCTATGACGTCAAACATAAAGCGCCGGAATTGGAAAAGCAAATTGAGAAGGAACTTGAACAGCAATTTTCACAATTGGTCAAGAAAATCCAAAAGGCCAAGATCGATCCGATGGGACTCGGACTGTATGCCAGAGCCTATAAATACACCCAATGGAAGAAGGTTCAGGATAGATGGGGCGAAGCTTTGTCAAAAGCGGACGTGAATGTTAAAGTGGATATTAAAATTCAGTCAATGGGATCGATGAAGTAAACGCAAAGGGCCACCTCCTGGTGGTCTTTTTTGCAATTATTAGAGACAAGATCTTATCAAATTTCCTATTGACTCTCACGTATCGTGATCCTTTATAGTAAGTCATGAAAGGAGGCGGGGATGAATCGATGCGGGTAAAAGAAGTTGCGGATTTGGTTGGTATTAGCGTGCGAACCTTGCATCATTATGATGAGATCGGACTACTAACGCCAGATGAAATAACTGATGCCGGGTATCGTCTATATTCGAATGTCAATCTTGAGCTGCTGCAGCAGATTTTATTTTTTAGAGAACTCGGGTTTCCTTTGAAGGAAATTAAAGAAATTGTCAGCAGTCCAGATTTCGACCGCAAAGCAGCGTTGGAGCTGCATCGCAAAATGCTGATGGAGAAGCGCAGCCAACTTGATCAATTGATTGCCACCATTGAGAAGACGGTTCAATACACGAGAGGAGAAATTCAAATGACGAATAAAGAAAAATTCGAAGGCTTCGATTTCGGTCATAACCCCTACGAGCAAGAAGCAAGGGAACGCTGGGGGAATCAAGCCGTTGACACCGCAAATGCGAAGGTGGGCGGAATGTCTAAGGACGAGCAAGGTGCGTTATCTGCAAGGATGAACGAGATTTACACGAGGCTGGCTGCTCTGCGTAATAGCTCGCCTGATTCTGAAGAGGCACAAGGAGCCATCCAAGAGTGGTATCTATTGTTGAATACCATGGGCAGCTACTCACTTGAGGGTTTCAAAGGATTAGGTCAAATGTATGTCGATGATAGCCGTTTTACCAAGAACATTGATAAGTTCGGCGAAGGACTGGCGGTATTCATGCGGGATGCGATGGCCATCTATGCTGAGAACAACTAGAAAATGAATAAAGCATGAGCAAAAGCGAAGCGGACGGAATCGTTCTGAAGAAGCGAGAGCGTTCGCCTTTGTCTCCGTATTTCTACCCCTAAGGGATAGAATCAAGAAATAGGGAGACAACAGCGACCCTTAAGAATGATCCGTCCGCGCAGCGGGCTTCTAGGTCATTATTTGAGTAGCGATAAATGGTTTGATGCTTTCTTTCAGTGAAGTAACAGGGCCTCCAATCAATCTCTCCAAATCTCCTGAGGTTGAAGAAGTATCAATCTTGCCCAAGAACCCATATATCCAGTTCTGGATCTCGGGGTCCTGACGGTGAGAAACGGACTTGCCTGTAAGCTCAGACAGAACGATCGCTAGTTCATTGAAGGTCCATGGACGGGGTGCGGTAAGCTCATAGGTCTTATTCTTATGGTCCGGTTCGGAAAGAACGGCCGCTATTCCTAAAGCAAGATCATTGCGCGTAACCGTATTAAAACTCCAATCTCCAGGGTAAGTCCTCAGTTCACCTGTAGCTATGGCAGCATCCAGACCAAGCACGCCGACAAAATCAGTATACAAAGCATTCCGAAGAATAGTATGCGGAATTCCTGTTGTGAGAATGGCGTGCTCCGTTGCCAAATATAAATGAGAAGGTGGAATCGAACCGACTCCCAGGAAAGCAAAGCTTGTGAAAAGGAGATGTTCCACTTTCGATTTTTTTGCCGCTTCTATGACATGAACATGTTGACGTAAACGAACCGTATCATCGGTATTAGAGCTTGAAATTAATAATAGCTTGCTGGCTCCGGCAAATGCTAGATCAAGTGATTCAGGCTGATCATAGTCGCAAAAGCGCACTTCAATTCCTTGCTCTTGATATTCTTTCGCTTTCTCGATGTCACGAACACAGGCAATAATTTGATCCGCCGAGACTTTCTGAAGGAGATGCTTAATAATTAAACTTCCTAGTTGGCCATTTGCCCCTGTAATGATAATCGACATCGGGATTTCATCCTTCCTAAGCGCAAAATAGTTAATAGCTTAACTAAATGAACAAAAAAATTTACGCTCTGCTTAGTTTATTTAATAAAAAAAGGAGCTGTTTCAATTCCTGCTCTTCCAGCACTTTCATTTTCTCGGCAATCCCTTGGCGGTTCTCGGGTAAGTGTTTCAATAGGATGCTCTGACCGTCATTTGTTATTGAAATCACCGATTTTCTGCCGTCCTTAGGATGGCTTGCCCGACGGATTAATCCGTCATTTTCTAAAGGGATAAGCAAAAGACTAATATTTGCTTTCGTAACGCCAATTTTCTTGGCGAGCATCGAGGGAAGTATAGTGCCTCCTTCTTTCATAATTTCAACCAAAATTCGAATTCTGGCACCATTTAGACCTTTGGATTGCCAATACTTCTCGGAGACATCAACTAAATTTGCTGTTGCTTCAACCAAGGAAAAAAAAGCCTGTGTATGCAGCGGTAAATCAAGAACGTACTCTTGTAAATCTTTCATAAAGCCACCACCATATTATAGTTAAGCACTTAACTTAATTGAATGTACTATAGATACGTGATAGTTGTCAAACCTAAATCCCTGAGTAACAAGCAGACCGGTATTCCTAGGTCTGCTTGCTCTCATTAATTCGTAGGCTTGCGTTTGCGAAGAATCAGTGCTAGCGGGAGTGCCAATGCGATGAGGAGACTAGAGATCAGAAAAACATTATTCACGCTGAGTGTATAAGCCGTCTTATGAATCCAAGAAGCTCCTTTACTAGCTTCATCCTTAAGTAAGTGGGACTGATGGATATCCAGTCTCATGTAGAAGAACGAGGTCAAGAGGCTAAGCGTCATCGCGCTGAATACCTGGCGAATCCAGTTAATAAGCGCTGAAGCATGACCCGATAGCTCTCTAGGAATGGCAATCATACCTGCGTTCGTCGCAGGAGTCATGGCAAGACCTGTTCCGATATTACGAATCGATAGCCAAAGCATAATCGAGAAGAGCGTCGAAGTTGGGTGTAGGTGACTAAAGTGATAGGTGGTCAGTATCAGAATTAGACCGCCCGCAATGATTAAGGTTGCCGGACCTAGCTTTGTATAGAATTGACCGGAGAAGAAGGTTGCACAGGTTAAGCAGAATGCAGCCGGCAGGAAAAGAATACCGACCTGGAATGAGGATAACCCCTGCATCTCCGACAGGTAGAGTGGAATAAAGTAAATGCCCGCATAGAGAGCGACGGATAGGATTAGCGAGATGGAGAGGCTTGCTGTGAACATAGCAGAGCGGAATAACCGAAGCTGCAGCAGCGGAGACTCCGTACGCAGCTCATGAATGACAAAACCAATTCCACATGTCACACCGATAATCAGACATACCCAAGTTGGGGCTGCCTGCCATCCCCATTGATGCATATTGCCGAAGAGCAGAAGGAGCGATAGACTGCCTGCTGCTGCGAGGATAAGTCCAATTACATCCAGTTTAGCTCTCCGTAACAAGTGGTCAGAAGGTAATATTCGTAATGCTGCTATGATCACGGCAATCCCCAGCGGTACAGTAACGAGAAAGATCCAATGCCAATCGTAATCCTGCAGCCAACCGCTAATGGATGGTGCGAGCGCAGTACCAAGAACGGTAGAAAATGACCATATACTGACGGCAAATGGCTGTTTATCAGAAGGAACTGTTTGATAGATCATGGCTAGTGCGACAGGAGAAATTAATCCGCAGAATAGGCCTTGCAGGATACGGAATGCGATCAGCGCATAGATGTTCCAAGCTAAGGCACACAGGATGGAGCTGGCGGTAATCCCCACTAAGGAGAAGATAAAGAGCCTTTTCCCTCCGAATCGATCCCCAGCGTACCCACTAACGGGAGCGATCACACCCGCTGCAAGGGTGAAGCCTGTAACGATCCATTGAACAGTGATAAGCTCCGTATGGAAGATCCCGATGAATCCGTGAAGGGAGACGTTAAGAGAAACGACAGGATAGACGCCGACGAACGATCCGAAGAATAAGGTGATTAAAGCAGGCCAGATCGACTTTCTCGCTGTCGCTGGAAGTGTCTGAACAGCTAATTTTCGTGCGTCAACAGACAAACAAAGTACCTCCAATCAGAAGAATAGACTTTTGACTACTAGCCTATAAGAGGGCCAGTATAAACGAATTATAGTATATAGGTGAACCAAGGAACGATCGAACTTTTCAATTCATTAATAGAAGATTCTAAAGCTTAAGTAGAGATACGAGATAACAAAGTTTTCTGCGGTTTAAGCATTGACGAATGAAGCGAAGGGGTATAGAATATCACCTGCATGTAAGTTCGCAGTATGAAAAGAGGATGAACGCGAGTTGAATATTAAGACAGCTGCAATTTGTTTGTATATCGTTGGTGTATACGGGGTTGCGACAAAATTCCCTACGCTGCATTCTTTATTTTTTCCGACTCTAGGCGCTTTCAGCTTACTCTTTATAAACCGGCCCTTCTCTATAATGCAATTAAGCAAAGTCGCATTGGGTGCTATTATAGCTTCCCTAATTGGAACGGTTATTGTCTATGTACATGCTGGAGTCATTCCCTTACTCATTAACATGGTTATTGTGATTTGGCTTATCAATCGCTTCAAATTGAATGCCCCTCCGATTCTGGCGGTTTCCTTTGTCCCATTCTTTGTTCAGCCTTCATTCATTTGGGCAATCCCGATATCGGTATTTGGTTCACTGATTGGATTGCTGCTTACCTTGTTACTGGCCCATCAGGTTGAGACCAAATGGACCGTTTTGCCAGCATTCCTAAAGACGAATACGGAATCTAAGTCAGATACTGCTGCGTGATTGGGCCATTCACATGGGATACGCCATGGATTCTTCAGACGATTAACTGCGCCAAGCAGATAATCGTCTTTTTTGTGCACATTGTGGTGGGTGAATTGCTTAAACCTCCGTAATACCCTACAATTTAGATCAAGACGAATTTGTTAGCTGAGGAGTTTATTATGAGTCAAACAAGCTTTAGTACCTATAAATTAAGTGAAGAGATCGTACGTGCGCTGGATAGCCTAGGCTATGAGCAGCCGACAGACGTGCAAGCTAAGGTCATTCCGGTCGCACTCGAGAAGAAGGATCTTGTTGTAAAGTCACACACGGGCAGCGGCAAGACGGCCGCTTTCGGTATTCCGATCTGCGAAATGGTCGATTGGGAAGAGAACAGTCCACAAGCGCTCATTCTGTCACCAACGCGTGAGCTGGCTGATCAAGTCAAAGAGGATATTACGAATATTGGCAGGCTGAAGCGGATTAAGGCGACAGCTCTGTATGGCAAGCAGCCTTTTGCCAAGCAGAAACTAGAACTGCACCAGAAAACTCACGTGGTTGTAGGCACGCCAGGGCGTGTGATTGACCATATTACAAAAGGTACACTCGATATCGAAAAGGTGAGATATCTGGTTATTGATGAAGCTGATGAGATGCTGAATAAAGGATTTATTGAGCAGGTAGGCGCTATTATTGATGAGCTTCCGAAGGACCGGGTAACGCTGCTATTCTCTGCTACCTTGCCCAAGGATGTTGAAGGCTTATGCCATCGCTATATGAGCAGCCCTGTGTATATCGAGATGGTTACCTCGGAGGAAGCGACAGCGCAGATTGAACATTCTCTTATCATTGTCAAAGAAGAGAACAAACCGAATCTGCTTAAGGATATAACGATCGTCCAGAATCCGGACAGCTGCATCATCTTCTGCCGCACTCAGGAGCAGGTTGATAACGTCTATAAGCAGTTGAATCAGATGAACTATAGGTGTAACAAAATTCATGGCGGTATGGAACAGGATGATCGGTTCAGCGTCATGAATGATTTTCGAAGGGGTAAATTCCGGTATCTCGTGGCGACGGATGTAGCTGCTAGGGGCATCGATATCGAGAATATTACCCATGTCATCAACTATGACCTGCCTGTTGAGAAGGAAAGCTACGTACACCGAGCGGGGAGAACGGGACGAGCCGGTAAGTCTGGTAAAGCGATTAGCTTCGTTAAGCCAAGTGAAGAACGGCTGTTAGCGGATATTGAGGGATATATAGGAATGGAAATTCACAGAAGTGATGCTCCTTCCAGGGAAGAAGTCAGCAAGCGAATGGCTGCATTTGAAAAGAAACTGAGAGCGGAACCCACAATTAAGAAGCATAAGAGTGATCAACTGAATCAGGAAATTCTGAAGCTGTACTTTAACGGCGGAAAGAAAAAGAAGCTCAGAGCGGTGGATTTTGTCGGAACGATTGCTAAGATTGAGGGTATGACTGCTGAGGATATTGGGATTATTACGATTCAAGATAACGTTACGTATGTGGATATTTTGAATGGAAAAGGCCAGCTCGTCATTCAAGCGATGAAGACAACGACGATTAAAGGCAAGCAATTGAAGGTGCATAAGGCGCTTGAGAAATAGGTATGCTGCCGGGGATAATCCTATCCATAAGTCAAGCGCATAGCGCGTCGTTCCAACGGATATCCTACGTAGACCACCAAGAAGTGCTTCAGCAAGGGTATGCCTAATCAAGCGTTTCGGAACAAGCAGCACACGGGTTATCCATAACTCTGCTTGAATTCAGCCTAACTGATTACAGAAGAAGCACCGTACTCCGCCTAGGGGGCGGTGCTTTTGTATAACGATCGCCACCTTCCAAGTAAAGGATGCGGGGAACAATGAAAGTAATCGCCTGTACGGGTATTGTTGTCCTTATAATGATCGTGCTCTTCTCCATTAGTTTGTATTTTTACCATGTTGCAGTGAAACGAGCGAATAAGAGCTTTTTGACGCATAATCCGGATTTGGAACTCAAATCCATCCCACAGCGACGTGAAATATGGAAGAAAGATCCTGGTTTCGAAGAGATAACGATTACATCGGAGGATGGCTTGAAGCTGCAGGGCTACTGGCTGGAGGCTGCAATGCCCACTTCGAAGACGGTCATTCTCTCCCATGGGTATTCGGGTAAAGCACGCGATATGGATCTATTAGCCAAGCTGTATCATGAGCAATGTGGTTATCATGTGTTAATGCCGGATGCAAGAGGGCATGGGCGTAGTGAAGGCGGCTACATTGGGTTTGGCTGGAGGGAACGTAAGGATTACGTGCAATGGGTTAAGGCTATCATGGAGAAAAAAGGTTCTCATTCACAAATTGTGCTTCATGGGGTGTCGATGGGTGGAGCAACTGTATGCATGACGAGTGGCGAAGCACTTCCCAGCAATGTGAAAGCGATTATATCCGATTGCTCCTATACCTCTGTCCTTGCGCAGCTCACTTATCAGTTGAAGAGAATGTATCGTCTACCCGCATTTCCGTTGGTGTACTGTACAAGTCTGCTGACACGAATGAGAGCGGGGTATTTTTTCTCTGAAGCTTCGGCGCTGGAGCAGGTCAAGAAGTCAAGGACACCGATGCTGTTTATACATGGTGAGGACGATACCTTCGTACCGTTCAAAATGGTCAAGGAGCTCTATGCAGCATGCAGCAGCGAGAAGGAACTCTATACTGTGCCAGGCGCTGGTCACGGACTCGCATATAGTGTTGATCCGGGTAAGTATACCAAGAAGGTTGAAGCGTTTCTGGGGAAATATGTTGGCTAGCTGAATGCACTATCTTAAGAGTGGATAGCTCCTGCCGTATGAAGAAGGAGACTGCAAAAATGAGTCGTAAGGCAAAATAAAAAGCACCACTTGGGGTGCTTTAAGCTGAGCTGATATTTCGGCACTTGGGAAACACACTGCATCCGTAGAATTCATACGTAGACCCTTTCCTTAGAACCACATTACTGCCACAGCGCGAGCAGATACGTTCTACCTGCCTATTCTACAGGACTGTCTTCTCTGTTGTTTAATACAGAAAAAGCTGTCCTTTTTTTCACACCCGCTTTTTATACACCCACATTGCAAAGAAATATGCTACGAGCAAAATCCCGACGCACCACGCAAGCGCGACCCATATATCATTGCCCACCGGCTGACCTGACAGTAGCGCACGAATGGCTTCCACTATCGAGGTCACCGGCTGGTTTTCGGCAAAGGCGCGAACGACCGACGGCATCGACTCGGTTGGCACAAACGCCGAGCTGATAAACGGCAGGAAGATAATCGGGTAGGAAAAGGCGCTTGCGCCATCGACCGTTTTTGCGGTCAGTCCAGCAATTGCTGCGACCCAAGTTAATGCCAGCGTAAACAGCGCGAGTATGCCGGCTACTGCAAGCCATGACAATATCCCCGCCGGCGAACGAAAGCCCATAATCAACGCTACGAGAATGATGACGAGAACCGATATGGCGTTGGATACCAGCGAGGTCAGCACATGCCCCCACAGTAAGGTGGAACGTGAAATCGGCATGGTGTGAAACCGCTCGAATATGCCTCGTTGCACATCCGTAAACAAGCGGAAAGCCGTGTAGGATATGCCGCTAGCAATAGCAATCAGTAGTATACCGGGCAACAGGTAATTCACATAGTTATCCGTTCCGGTTTGAATTGCACCGCCGAACACATAGACGAACAGCAACATCATCGCGATCGGCATGATGGTGACCGTGACGATGGTGTCCATACTGCGGAAAATATGGCGCATGGAACGTCCAAGCATAACGCCCATATCGCTGAAAAAGTGTTTCTTTGCCGCCTCCATTTACTTTCCCTCCTTTTTGCCGATGATTGCGAGGAATATCTCCTCCAATGTCGGCTGTTTTTCAACATACTCCACCTTTGCGGATGGGAACAGCTTTTTTAGCTCCGAGAGCGTGCCGCTGGCGATAATCCTACCCTCGTGCAGAATGGCAATTCGGTCGGCAAGCTGCTCAGCCTCCTCCAAATACTGCGTGGTTAGGAGTACCGTCGTGCCGCCGTCGGCAAGCTCCTTGACAATCTTCCAAACCTCGATGCGCGCCTCGGGGTCAAGCCCAGTGGTCGGCTCGTCGAGGAAAATGATCTGCGGTTTCCCCACAAGGCTCAAGGCGATGTCGAGCCTGCGGCGCATACCACCCGAATAAGTAGACGCCCTGCGGTCGGCGGCGTCTGTCAAGCCGAAGCGTTTAAGCAAGTCGTCCGCAACCTGACGCGGATTTTTGAGGTATCGTAGCTTGGCAATCATGATAAGATTTTCCCGTCCGGTCAAAATTTCGTCCACGGCGGCAAATTGCCCGGTCAGACTGATCGCCTGCCGCACATTCTCGGGTTTTGACGCAACATCGAATCCGTTTACCGTGGCGGTTCCGCTGTCTTGTTTGAGCAGCGTGGTGAGGATTTTGACAACCGTTGTCTTGCCCGCCCCGTTGGAGCCGAGTAGGGCGAAAATACTGCCCTTTTCCACCTCGAAATCAACGCCCTTTAGGACTTGATGCTGCTTGTAGGACTTTTGCAGTCCAATGACTTGAATCGAATTATTTTGCATAACTTCCCCCTCCTTATCGAACAGTAACCTTGGACAAATCGGCCCCCATGCCTTTAAGCGCAGCATAGGTCAGCTTATCCATGACTGCGCCGTCAAAGCAAATGGTTTTGATGGAACGGTAATACTTATTGGTCAACGAAAAAAACGCCTGAAAAGACACATTCTTGAGTGTCGCGCCCTTAAACGAAACTTCGTTCAGTGCCGCCTTGTCAAACTTGACGCCGATAAAGGTTTGCCCGTCAAAACACAGCCCTCCCAGATCGGAAGATTTGAACTCCACGCCGTCAAAGATACAGTTTTCAAAGATTGTTTTTCTAAGGTCGGTCATGGAGAACGTGACGTCGGTCAGTTTTACACCTGTGAATTTTGCTCCGTCCAGTCCCGACTTGCTGAAGTTAGTGCGTACAAGGATCGATTGATTGAAGCTTACATTCGCAAGGTCAAGGGCGGATAGGCTGCAGTCAGTCAGATTTGCGCCATCAAAATTGGCTTCACGTACGTCGCTGCTCTTAAACGAGCTGCCGGTCAAGTCTGCGCCCGCAAAGTCGGAACCGCGTAACGCGCTAGCATTAAATTGTCCTTTATGCGCAATAACGCCCGCAAAGTCGCTCTTTGGCAGGTTGCTCGCGCTAAAGTTTGTCAGCACCTGCCGCTCCAGCGAGCGGGAGAGGTTGGTGACCTCCAGTATCGTTTGCTCGATGTCGCCGATGCTCTCAATGGTCATCTTAAACGCTGTTTCATCGTCTTTGCCCTCGGCTTTGAGTTCACGGTATCGCTCCTGCAAATCGGAGAGCAGGTCGGCCTTTAATTCGGTGACGCTTTTTACCCCATCGTATGGCGTGAAAACGCCGTTCAAATAGTTCGTCAATTTCTGATTCATCTCATCAAATCTCCTTATAATAAATTTTCTAGCACGCGCTTAGAATACTCCCAATTGCTTTTGTTGCGGGCGTAAGCACCCTTGCCCTTTTCGGTAATCCTAAAATACTTGCGTCGTCCGCCCTGAGATTCATCGCCCCAATACCACTCGATATCGCCGTCTATCTCAAGCCGCCGGACGCTGGAGTACATCGTGGCTTCCTTTAATTCATACTCGCCGCCCGAGCGCTCGGCAATCAGCTTGACAATCTCGTACCCGTAGCGGTCAGCTTCGGATAAGAGCCGTAAAATCATCGTATCGGTATGTCCGCGAAGCAAGTCGGATGTAATTTTGTTCTCGCTCATGTAATCACCTCCGTATTTGTATAATACGACATACTACTATGACTGTCAAGGTAGTATTTTAAGTTAAGTACTTTGTTTGAAAAGTAAGATATAAATTCATAACGGTATCTAACGGATTCATTCTCTTTTTCGAGCTTTCGTGGAGTAGTTTCTGCGCACATGAAACCAGCCAGTGTAAAGAACATAAATATACCGATGCCCACTCCGACTTATACATCGGTGTAGGCATCGGTATGAATAAACCGCTGGCAAAGGCATCACCCGTGATCTGGAGATTAATCGGGTGTCCATTGATACCCTCGGCTTTCCATGTTTTAGAGCCTTATTATTAAATGATATATCTAGGTATTCTGGGAAGGACATATGTCCTCAGCTTGCCAAATTGGAAGGGAAATAAAAAACCACATGGCGTATCAAGATACGTCGTGCGGTTCCTTGTTAATTGGAGATTCTTCTTATAATGGAGATGTATACCGTGCGCCATGCGCGACAGGTACGAGCTGGTCCTTCTGCTGCTTGAGAACGTAAAGGGAGCTGCCTTCGGCTCCGAACCACTCTAAGCCAAGCGCATAGCCTTGCTTCGAATGAGCGGCGAACATGAAACGAAAGTGCTCAGGAAGAATCTCTCCACCATCGTCAACCCGCCAAGTCGAATAGTGATCTTTATCAATTTCACCCGGTAAATCATGATACAGGATGCCGCTTGGGGAAACGAGGACGATACTGGCTAACGCATGTTTCCCCTTAGGCTGAAACTCTACGAGTGCAATTGAGGTTTCCTTGCCGATCTTTGCGATTAATCCCTGTCTAACCACTTTTCTCTGATAGTGCTTAGTGATTTTCTTCACGACTTTATCGGTTAATTGACCTTTGGCTGGCGATGGGGCAAACGTATAAAAGGTATAGCCTTGGAAGGCCCCCTTCTTGGCGACGACACAGCTCTGATTATCGTCTGCTCTTCCTTTGTTCACGCCGAATATTGCGCCTTCATCCTGTAAGAAGTTTTGTGCTGTATTTCGCCCCGTGCTGTCTGCACCCATTTTCTGTGTTTTCTCATAGCTGATTGTGAGGACATGGCCAGGCTGGCAGTAAGCTTCTGTGTATGCTGCAGGTTTATCATCGGTTGTTTGTGAGACGTTCAAATGTTGCCCCGTCTGATTAGCATAAGCAAATGTCAATGGAACACTTTCCGTCGTTCCTGCGGCGGAAGCTAGTGACTGGCCCATTAGGGTCATCACACCCGCGAGCAGTAACAGTTTCTTTAGCATAATTACATCTCCTTTTCCCATTTTGCGATTGGATCGTTATAACCAGCAATCACTACGACGTTATAATATAAATAAATGTTCCAATTTTTTGAAATTTTATTTTGAGCGAGCCGAATCCCAAATGGAGGGGGCGAACGTTAGTATCTCCGCGTTAACGGTTAGTTCGTTGAGCATAACCGAACGCTTGTACCTCCGCGTTAACGGTTAGTTCGTTGAACATAACCGAACGCTAATATACCTCCGCGTTAACGGTTAGTTCGTAACATAGCAAGTTTGGAACAGATTACCTTTGGTGGGGATGCTACAATCAAGTTACCGATCGGGAGGTGGAGCGCTATAGCTTACATCGAGAGTTATCAGAAGAGTATTGATTATATTGAGGAGCATCTCAAGGAACGAATAACCGTAGAGTGTCTGGCCGAGATCGCAGGCTTCTCCGCGTATCATTATTATCGACTATTTAATGCTTACGTTGGGATGCCGGTGATGGAGTACGTCCGTAGAAGACGGCTTGAACATGCGGTAACTGAATTATCCGGA
This sequence comes from Paenibacillus baekrokdamisoli, assembly GCF_003945345.1. Classification (GTDB taxonomy): domain Bacteria; phylum Bacillota; class Bacilli; order Paenibacillales; family Paenibacillaceae; genus Paenibacillus_Z; species Paenibacillus_Z baekrokdamisoli. The sequence goes on from NZ_AP019308.1 coordinate 5,549,831, forward strand.
AGCAAACGCATTATAGATATTGCGATGGAATATGGGTTTGAGTCCCATAGCGGATTTGGCAAAGCATTTCGTAAAGTGTACGGTTGCTCGCCAGAGCAATATCGCATTCACGCAACTGGCAACATCCCAAGCAAAGTGGATCTTATGCTGTTAAAACAATTTAATTTATCAGGAGGCATTATTCTGGAACCTAAAATCATAACCAAACCAAGCTTCAAGGTAATTGGATACGCCCTAGAAACAACGTTAGAAGACAATCGAAGGAAGCGGGATATTCCGGCTTTTTGGGACCATTTTAATGTGGAGGGACTTGAAGCGAAGCTGTATGAAATGATTCAGCCCAAGGAACATGGCGAGTTCTGTATCTGTTTCCCACCTGACATGGAGACAGGCAAGTTCACCTATGTGATCGCGGTAAAGACGGATTCCTTTGAAGGCGCGCCGGAGTATCTGTATCAAGGTGAAGTACCGGAGGCGACCTACGCGGTATTCACAACGCCGCCCGCGGACTATAATGACAAGGGATTTGTTCAGGCAATTGAGGGGACGTGGAGATTTATTTTCGAGAAATGGTTCCCAACCTCCGGTTATGAGTTTGCGTCTGACAAAGTGGATTTTGAGTTTTATGATGAGCGGTGTCATCCCCAAATTGGCGCTGTAATGGAGATTTATATTCCTATAGTAAAGTCGTAGAGTTTAAGCAAAGCTCGGTGGATGCTAACCTAGATCCGCCGTTTTTGCTTTAGGATCGTCCTCTTATCCATTTCTACGCTCCAGAAGTGCTTTATGTATCCAGATGGCGGCTTGGGAGCCTTCTCCCATAGCAATTGTAACTTGTTCCGAATGAACAGCGACATCGCCAGCTGCCCACAAGTTTGGAATACTAGTCATTTTGCTGCGAGGATGGGTCAAAATATGCATATTCTCGTGGAGATGAGCGCCGAGCTGATCGGCCAAAGTAGATCGAACCTCGTTCCCTCCGAAGGCCAAAAAGGCTCTCTCTGCATCTATTCGAAGGCCATCTTGCATCACAACGCTTTGAATCGAGCCTCTTGCAGCTAAAATGTGCTGGATATGCGCCTTTAAATAGCCGATCCCTGCATTCTCCAATGCATCCAAAAGCTCTGAGCTGACCGATTTCACCGTATGCTCGTGGTTGATATACAGCAAATAACTCGTCCAAGCACGAAGCGTAAGCGCCATGTTGGCTCCAGTATCACCCGAGCCTAGAACGAGCGTCGCGCGATCTTTCACCTTGAAGCCGTCGCAATCCGGACAGACAAATACGGTGAGCCCCAAGCATTCCCGTAAGCCTGGAAGTTCGGGGAATCGGTCCATGACCCCTGTTGCTAGCAAAAGCGTAGCTGCCTCATAAGTTGAGTTATCTTTGTCCCCATGGATGAGAAAGGATCCATCTTGCATCGATTGAGCGTTTATTACCTTATCCTGCGTGAACTGTACGCCGTAAGATGAAGCTTGGTTCATGCCGATTCTCCTCAGATCCATCCCTGAGACACCCTCTGGGTAACCGAGCAGGTTTCGATAGCTTAAGCAAATCGAAGAGCGGCCATCCGAAGAATCGATGACCAGCACACTGTGCATAGCGTACCTGCCTAGCTGGATAGCGGCTTGAAGCCCCGCAATGCCTCCGCCAATAATAATGCAATCAAAGCGCATTCCGATCCCCCCATTCTCTCTACCACAGATCTCATTAATTTCGCCAACTTCTAATGAAGTATGCATGTGAGCAGCAGATTTTCACGAACAGGTATTCAAGCTCCTTATTTGATAAAATAATCATAGAACAAATACCTTATGAAATTTGAGAGTGGGCTGGACAAACATGAATCCGCTAATGGAGCAGTTTGGCGATATCGACCTATGGGGATAGAACTAAAGAATTTCTGAAGGGGACCGTAATTATAAAGACGAAAATCCCGTCATTATGTGTAAGCGTTACCGTTCCTTCGTGCAGTTCAACAATGCTTCTGGTGATCGAAAGACCTAAACCGGTACCCGTTTGGATATCTTCGCTGCGCCGCGAGTGATCGCCTTTATAAAAACGGTCAAAAAGTTTTTCCTCTTGATCTTTTGTGATGGGTGTTCCTTCATTTTCGACCGTAATGTAAAAAAACTGTTCATCCGTTTTCATGGAGATGCGGATTGTGCCCGGCTTAATGGAATACTTGAGCGCATTCATCAGCAAATTATCGATGGCTCTCGCGAATTTTTCGTTATCAATTGCCGTAACAACAGCGGTATTGCCCATATCTTTGTCAATGGATGCTCTGTTTTCCAGAGCAATAGGCTCGAATTCAAAGATCATTTGGTTAAGCAGCTGATGAACATCAATTTGTTTCAGGTTTAATTTAATGCTGCTAGATGTAAGACGAGTGTATTCAAACAAATCATCTATGAGCTTTTTTAAATGAATGGCTTTGCTATATGTGTTTTGAACAAATCGTTCATACTCATTCTGATCTTTAAATGAACTAGTTCTTAATAAATCTAAGTAACCAATGATGCTCGTAAGGGGCGTGCGCAAGTCATGGGATACACCTGTTATTAGGTCCATCTTGGATTTTTCAATCTTCCGCTCTCTTTGAATCTGTCGATCTAATCGTTCAGTCATCGCATTAATGCTTAGTGCTACTCGCCCAAGTTCATCTTCTCGCAGTATAGGTACGCGGTAATCCAAATTTCCTTCTGAAATGATATGGAGTCCATCTGCTAAAGCAATGAGGTATCTGACCACGCGGCCGGTTAGCAAATAAAAAGAAAAGATGAATGTAGCCACAAAAAAAATAGTCGGCACATAAGTTTGATTAAAATTCGAGACGACAAACATGGAAACAACTGCAATAATAAAACTAAAAACAAACGCCCAAAACATCTCGACCCGGATGCTTTTTTTACCGCTTATCAGGCGAAATAGTTTATTTATCAATTTTATATCCCACTCCCCAAACCGTTTTGATATATTGTGGTTTTCTTGGATGTTCCTCCATTCTATCACGCAGGATATGCACCATGACCGTGTTATCGGAATTCAAGTAGCCGGGCAGCGCTGCATGACAACCTGGTGTGTAAAGAAGAACAATGAAGAAGAGCGGTAGCCTAGGGGCTATCGCTCTGTCCTCATCTACGTACAAACAAGAATTTGCCGAGAGAAATTCCCTTTCTTTGCTATACAACGATCTGTAATGGTGAAGCCAGCGCTTGCAACTCTGTCATCAATCGTTTCGATCGTAATGATGATAACCTTGCTGGCGATCCGGCGAGCATGCTGAAGAATTGAATCCTGCTCTGCTGTTGTACTCGTCGAGAACAGGTTATAAGGCATATCAATGATCGCTACATCATAAGTGCTTGTTATATCCTCAATCGCACCCAATGTGACCTCGCATTCGAAGCCGAAATGGGCAATATTCTCACGAGCACCGCGGGCGATGAACGGATTGATATCGCGTCCGACGATGTCGATGCCCATAGAGAGGGCTTCTACAAGCACAGTCCCAATTCCGCAGCAAGGATCAATGACTTTAATTCCTGTTGGATCAGGAACAGCAATATTGGCAGCTGCTCTAGCTATTCGTGTCGTGAGGGCAATGGAATAGTTACGCGGCTTCTGCATGTGATGAAACCAAGTGGCCTTGTTCTTATGATAATTACCGAAGTACCAGCGTCCACCCAAGGGAACAATGCCGAAGAGCAGCTCCGGACTTTGAATGTCCGCCTCGCCTTCAATGCGCAGCCCAATCTCCCGCTCAATTCCACGGCGGTTCACATATACGACTTTGTCTGTTATATCCAAGTCATTGGTTTTGATGAATAAAACTCTGAACGTCGCATCCCCTACCTGTACTTGATCGACCTGGTCATAAATCTCCTCCAGCGTGTCTCCTTCGTACATGACATCAATTCGCTCGCGAATAAAGGGGCTTCGGCTCGGATCAATCTGGATCGTGCTTTTAAAAATTTGCTGAGAAGCCTCGAACCCAAAGAAAGAACGCATCTCCAAATCGCATAAGGAAACCTCGTCCTTACGACAGGCATACGTATATATAAATGCCGGTTTTCGGCTAGTATCCAATCTAGTCCCATCCTCTGTTTCATAGTATAACGTCCTCTCAAACCATAGCGGTTATTAGGAAAAAAAGCAAAGATGAGCATTATTAAAGATCGACTACTGGCATTGCATTCAACTTACACGGTGCATTATTTTTTCCTAGCAAATTTAATAATCCATACAATTACTACAATGACCATAATCATTGTTAGAAGTTGAATGATGGCCGTATTTAAGTGGAAATCCATATTTCAGCCTCCATAAATGAAATCCTAAAAAGATTGGGGGGTGTCGAAAATATAATCTGGTGAACTTTGCTATGGGCTTCCCCACAAGCTGCTCAAGCTCCTCAGTGGTCGCCTCCCGACCTAATATCGTGCGGAAGCCCAATCTATTGGCTTCGGTCGCCAATTTCTCGCTATCCTGAATCGTACCGTCCAGATCAAATAAAATACATTTCATATGACTCTCTGTTCTCCTTTCAATGCAATTGATCCTCGATAGCTTTTCTGTGTCTTTGGGGCGAATTGCGTGGATTATAATTGTTTAATAACGATTAATATTTCGCTTTTTGTAAAGATTTTCACCCTATATTTTTTATGGATATTCACTTCTTCTATTTCTCTTATTAACTGGAATCCTCCGAGATCTGTATCAACATGATCAAATCCTTTAGAATTATGCTCGATATTGTTTATAATAACTTCACGAGTTATTGGACCACGATTAGAATCAATAATGTTATTTATTATGCCATTGACTGACCAAAACAACAGACATAAAAACAGTAGACCCCCAAAGAATTTAATTGAAAATATTTCTAATGCTTTGTTAACATTCTTTAAATTTGACTTCATCATGGATGGAATAAAAGTTGTTATAAACAGCATTAAAAAATGAATAGGAACCTCACCTAGTAAAACACTACGCTCATCGGTTGAGAGAAAGTATCTAATATAGGATTCAACGAGCAAGCAAAGAATAATTAGACAAATTCTTATTAAATTGATTCTTTTTGTAAACCACTTCGGTCTTCGATAAAAATTAATTGGAGAGTTTATCAAATTAAGATCCCCTTTAATGGAGTGAGGGCCAAAAAGTGGCCCGAAGTGAAAACACGATTTATGGATTGGACTGGCTTTTGGCTTGAGAGTATTTTACCATAATCAGGAATTATGAGTTCTAAATTTATTTGCTCTTCAAGATCAGTCTAATTACGGATAGCTGACTGTCAAAGCAAAAAAGGCTGCCAGTTGGCAGCGATTAGCATAAGAGGTGCGAGAGGTACTTTTCCTTTATCCTATAAGTCGCTCGATTAAATGGTCCACTTCGTCTACCCAGCTCGCTTTTGTTTCTCTCTGGGAACAAATAAGTCGATATGATTATCCTCGCGAAAATAAAAAATCATGCAGCACCTCACGTTGTACGTAGTTGATATTTTTCATTACAAAGATCAATGATATGAAGTACAAAACGCAGTGTGTGGAGAGCACGTTCCTCGATGGATTCAAAGCCCATCTCAAGCTCCGAGCCTTCTCTAATTCGCAGGGCTTCATTAATGAGCGAGTGCCATTCATTTGTCATGACAGCTAACAGATAATAACCGCCTTGTTCTTTTGTAATCATTTCTTTATTTTGCAGCGTATAGAGAATACGACCGAGTGTTAGAACGGTATCTACAACCCAATCATCCTGCAAGAAGATGGTATAATCCTTCACTTTATCCGTCCAGTAGCTGTGCAGGTTATATTTCATAGCAAGAAGAAGATCGTCCCAATCCACTTGTATGTTTATTTCGTTAACATCCGGTCCAAGAACGGAAATGCCATGGTACTTGGTAATCCACAGAGAAGTAGGATCAATCCATCCATTCCTCAGCCCCATATATTCCCCGTAGAAATAGTTAGGATAGAGTTCCTGCGGTTTTTTAATTGTCTTATCAAGATGGCCTAGGGTGGTGTATTGTCCTTCCATTACCATATAGTACTCGTGTTTTTGCTTGAGCTCCTCATGAATATCCCGAATGATCGAAAGTTCACCTGCTGTTAATTCATGGTTTACTACAATGAGGAAATCAATATCACTCCGTTTCTTGTTAAACCCGCGAAGGGCAATGGATCCTTGAAGATAGAAGCCCAATACAGCATTGGGCAGCTTGGATTGAAGCAAATCCTTAAAATCACTAATCAGAGGCTGGATTTCAGTTGGAATCCTTGCGTTCATTATGTATTCCTCCTTGATCATAAAGTTTTTATAGACGTGGAGATTACCGTTACTTGTAAAGCAAGCATAAATGAACCTTTCAGATAGAAATAGAGAAAGTTCTAGATGGTTTCTTTCTTATTTAGCAAATGGCATTTGTATATCACATCCTTATCATGCAGATATAGTGGATAATCAGAACGTGGGAACAGTAGGAGCAAAGATGGCCGACATTTGCCTAGTGCGGAGCCACCTTCTTTGCTTATTTTTGTGAGCTACCAGCTTAAGTGGCGGGGCCAATACCGTTTCTTTTTTTTGTGACATGGACTTGTGCAGGAACTAACTGTAAAATCAGAATTGTGCCTATTTTAATGGGAGGAAGGGGTGTTTGAAGTTGTCTTTTGTTATTCGGTTAAAATGGTTTTTTCAACAAAGATGGGGCAGCTATGTGTTGGCAATTAGTTTCATGTCAGCTGTTAGCGTATTAACAACGATACCGCCCAAATTGATCGGCAATACGATTGATCATATTCGTAAAGGGGATTTGACAGCCTCAGGCTTGAACAATACCGTTCTACTGCTCGTAGGTCTTTCCTTGCTGTTATATGGAATGGTGTATGTATGGATTACGACCTTGTTCGGTAACTCTGCACTGGTGGAGAAGCTGCTGAGAGGGCGATTGCTCGCGCATTTGACGAGAATGACACCCGCGTTCTTCCAGCGTAATAGTACAGGGCAGCTTATGGCGCTTGCCACCAATGATATCTTAGCCATTGGGCAAACGTCCGGTTATGGTGTTATGACTCTTGTGAATACGCTGGTTGGCGCTTCGGTTGTCATTATCATGATGGTTTCCTTTATTAGCTTCAAATTGATGTTAGCCGCGCTCATTCCGCTGCCTTTTCTAGTGTTGGTAATTAGCAAGTTAGGGAAAAAAGTGCGTACCCGGTTTCTTGCGGCTCAAGCTTCCTTCGGCAAAATGAATGAGCATGCACTGGAGTCGATCTCCGGCATCCGCGTCATTCGTTCTTATGTACAGGAGAATCATGACCTTCATGCTTTTGATGCGATGACCACCGAGGTTATGGATAAGAACAAACGGGTATCCATCTTGAATGCACTCTTCCAGCCAATCATTTCATTGATTGTTGGCGTCAGCTACTCGATTGGCATTGGTTATGGCGCCTATCTTGTTTTTCACAATAAAATTACGCTAGGTCAGCTGATTTCCTTTAACATTTATCTAGGCATGCTGATTTGGCCGATGATTTCCTTCGGTGAGTTTATTAACGTCCTTCAACGCGGAAGCGCATCAGCAGACCGCCTTGAAACAGCACTTACTCAGAAAGCGGATTTGGAAGATGCGGCATCGCCTATTGCGATAGATCTGCCTACCTCTATAGAAATGAAGGGGTTAACCTTCACTTATCCGACCGCTAATCAGTCTAGTCTGGATCACATTTCCTTCCGATTAGAACGAGGGGAGACGCTGGGGATTGTCGGTAGAACGGGAAGCGGGAAGAGCACGCTGCTCAAGCAGCTGCTCCGTCAATATCCGGTTGAACGCGACAAGCTCCTCATATCCGATATTCCCGTTGAGCAAATTGCCATCGATCAAATGAAACGTTGGGTGGCCTACGTTCCTCAGGAGCATTTGCTGTTGTCCAAGTCGATTCGCGATAATATCGCGCTCGGTAAGCCAGGAGCCACGCCAGAGGAAATTGCTCGGGCAGTCGAAATGGCAGCTTTCACGCAGGATATTGATCAAATGCCGGAGGGGCTGGAGACGATTGTCGGTGAAAATGGCGTCATGCTGTCCGGTGGGCAAAAGCAGCGATTAGCGATCGCACGCGCGCTGCTCATTGACTCCGAAATTCTGCTGCTGGACGACTCCTTGTCTGCGGTGGATGCACGTACGGAGAGCCGCATCCTGCATCATATCCGATTAGAGCGTGCGGGCAAGACGACTTTGATCTCAACGCATCGCCTCTCCGCCGTCAGCCATGCCAATTGGATTCTGGTCCTCAGTGAAGGACGGATTCTGGAAGAAGGCACGCATGATGACCTGATGCTCTTCGGTGGCTGGTACAAGGAGCAATGGGACCATCAGCAAATGGAAGCGAGTCTTGAGGAGTAGATTGGTGTAACAAAAACTTAGCCTATGTTTCTGGGCTCTAAACCATAATCAGTGGTTGTCATTACGAAAAACATAGCGCAGCGGGCGGAATCGTTCTGAAGAAGCGATAGCGTTCGCCTTTGTCTCCTGATTTCTACCCTAAGGGATAGAATCAAAGAAATAAGGAGACAACAGCGATCGTAAGAATGATCCGTCCGCGCAGCGGGCTTTTACGCACCATGCTGCAAATTTAGGCAGAGCCGCGCAAAAACTTAGCATATGCTTTCGAAGCAGTTTTCGCTTAAGGATACCAAGAACCACGGTATCCCTAGGCAGAGCCGCGCAAAAACTTAGCCTATGCTTTCGAAGTAGTTTTTGCTTAAGGATACCAAGAACCATGGTATCCCTAGGCAGAGCCACGCAAAAACTTTTAGGAGGGCATAACCAAATGGTATCCAAGCCGTCCACGACGAGACGATTACTCGCGTATGCGCTCGTCTATAAATTCCGAATTATCGGCTCGCTGCTCATTCTTTGCTGTGCGGTAGGCGCCGAGCTCGGCGGACCTTATATTACAAAGACCATTATCGATAAGCATTTGTCTGGTGGAGGGAATGATATCGCAGCCGTGCTTTGGCTGCTTGCCCTGTATATGGGACTTCTCCTTATCGCCAGTATCAGCAATTTCACGCAAGCCTACATGCTGCAATCCACGGCGCTTCAAATTATTAAGAATATGCGGATGGACCTCATGCGGCATATTCAGCGTATACCGCTGCGGTACTTCGATAATACGCCGATTGGACAGGTAGTTTCGAGAATCGCGAATGATACGGAAGCTGTTCGGGATCTGTTCATGAGCTTCATGGCAACCTTCGTCGTAAGCTTGGTACAGCTATCCGGTATTTTCATAGCGCTGTTTATCTTGGATGCAAGGCTCGCGCTATTTTCCTTACTGCTGCCGCCCTTGTTCGCTGTTATTATGGTTATTCATCTCAAGTACTCGAAGATCTACATCACCATTATGCGTGCCCGGCTTAGTGATATGAATGCGATGATTAATGAATCGATTGTCGTCATGCCGATCATTCAAGCCTTCCGCAGGGAGAAAGTGACGCTGGATGAGTTCGAAGTGCTCAATGAGGATCGGTATGTTAATCAAATTAAGCAATTCCGGATCTTTTCCTTATCATCCCGGAATATCGTAGGTACCATAGGAAGCTTGGTCACCGCCTATGTTATCTGGTATTTTGGCCGGAACTCTCTGCAAACGGTCATTTCGTATGGTGTGTTTTACGCGTTCATTGATTATTTGGGGCGGATTTTTCAGCCCATCATTGGGATCTTTGATCAATTGACGAATGCGCAGCGTGCGTTTGTTTCTGCGGAAAAGGTGTTTGCCATTATGGATTTGGAAGGCGCTGAGGTCGAGGAAACTACGGATGTGGTGAAGCCGGATGGTATCGTGAAATTCGACAACGTAACGTTTGCCTATAAAGCAGGTGACAATGTACTGAAGGGCATTTCCTTCGAAGTCCGCAAGGGCGAGACGGTTGCGTTAGTGGGTCATACCGGATCGGGTAAGAGCTCGATCATTAATCTGCTGCTCGGTTTCTATGAACCAGATCAAGGTCTAATTACGATTGATGGTCGGGATATCTCGACATTCTCGAAGCAAGCGCTGCGCAAACATATGGGGATTGTTCTTCAAGATCCCTACTTGTTCGCCGGAGATATCAAATTCAACGTAAGTCTCTATAACAAAGAGATTTCACTAGATCAGGTCAAAAGGGCACTTCAAGATGTGGGCGCGGCAACCTTCATCGAGCAGCTGCCTAATGGGTATGACGAGCAGGTGGTGGAACGCGGAAGCACGCTGTCCTCGGGTCAGCGGCAGTTGATTTCTTTTGCCAGAGCATTAGCATTTGATCCGTCTATTCTCATCTTGGATGAGGCAACTGCGAGCATTGACAGTGAGACGGAAGGCTTGATCCAGCAAGCGCTGCAGGTGGTTAGTGAAGGCCGAACGACCTTAGTCATCGCGCATCGACTGTCTACCATTCGGGATGCAGATCAGATTCTTGTCCTGCATCGCGGAGAGATTGTGGAGCGAGGCAACCATGATGCGCTTATGGCGATGGAAGGTCGATACTACAAGATGTATCAGCTTCAAAAAGGGGAGAAAGCGGCTCCTTCGGCTCACTGAGAGTAATCAGGGAAGAAACTTGCTTCACCGCCAAGGACGGCGATAGCCGGTTAATTAATTAACTAAAACAGGCTGCCGTCGCCCGGCAGCCTGTTGTGCTATTCCGCTTTATTTATTCCCTATTCTCATAGGTATGGGTATAGTCCTTGGGAATCAAGTTGAATTCCCTTTACGCAAGTTGATCCCGCCTATTCCTAAAGAAATAAAAATAATAAATAGTGATACATTATCCATTAGGGACAAATGCTCATTTAGAAATAATGTTCCCAGAATAACTCCGAAAAGAGGAACCAAGTAATTGTTGAGCGATGTAAATATAGCACCCGTTCTGTTGATAAGGATGTTGTAGAGCATATAGACAATACCTGCGTGGAAAACGCCAAGAATGATTAGGGCAATCCACTGCTGAGAACGTAAATTTACTTCCATAGGATTTTCAAATATAAAGGCCAAAGGAATCAATAAAACCGCTGCAATCGACAACACATTCCTCATAGCTATAATAGGTGAAATTGAAGGCAGTCGGTTTAATAAAATTAACGATCCGGCGAAGCTAAGTGCAGCCCCTAAAACAGCTAATATCCCCAATACATTGAGATTGATTGCTTTAAAAGAAATATCCGGTGCGATTAAGAGTAGAATTCCAATAAATCCGAATATAACACTAATCCATTTTAAGGCGTTTATTTTTTCTTTCTTAACAAAAACAGCTGCCAACAAAATGGTGAAAATAGGCACCGTCCCCATGAGAATAGCCGTCAGACTGCTAGTGATCCGCTGCTGCCCCCAACCGATTAAGAAAAAAGGAATCACGGCTTCCAATAATGCAATCCAAAGATAAATCAACCATCGTTTATTAAACGGATTAGACTTGTTCTGGCTAGATCGATTCTTAACAAAGAAGGATAGAACACCTAAAGTGGCTGCGCCGAAAAGGGCCTTATATGCAGCCAGCGTAAGTGGCTGTATGTTGTCGATAACGATTTTTACAAAGAAAAATTGAGAACCCCAGATTAATCCGATTCCAAGTAACAATATATAGTTTGTCCAGCGCATAGCTGTAGGCTCCTATTCGAGTTACTTCTATTTCTCCTTCAGCATAGTTTGCTTATTCTTCTTGAAATTAACCTGGGTACTAATAACACCGCCGATAATCAGAATGGCACCAATAATATGAAAATAATGAAGCTGCTCATTCAAAAATAATACCCCGGCAACCATAGTCATTAAAGTAGCTAAATTACTGAAGACACTCATTTGTGAGGCTTTCAGGATGGATAAAGCATAATTGGATAGCAATGCTGTACCAAAAGACGAAAGAACCCCTAAAAATAGAATAGACAGTACAAAGCTGGAGTTAGTAAAGGGTTGAAAAAAGCTGGTTAATGTATTCGCCGCCTGATGTTGAACGAGCGCAGCGGCATTGAACGCAATAAAGCCGATTAGCAGCATGACATAGGTTAGTTCGTACAAGGAATACTTCTTGGTAAGCTTTCTGGCGAGCACATTGTAACTGGCAGCCGATATGGCCGACAGGAGAATAAGAATGGAGCCAATAAAGCTTGAACCGGTCAAATTAAAGCCTTTCATGGCAAAAATATATACAACCCCGACTGTTGATATAAAGGTAGCCAGCTTTTGTTGAAGCGTTGAAGTCTCGCCTAACAAAAATGAGGCTAACACTAAAGTGAAAACTGGAATACTGGCTTGAATAATTCCTGCTTCAGAGGAAGAAGAAAAGGTGAGCCCAAAGACTTGAAATGCAAAAAAAATGGTTGGATAGAGGAGAGCCAGCGGCAATATGGAAAGAAAATCCTTCCACTTCATAGTGAATTTGACTTTTTTCATCAGGAGCGGGATAGAAGCTGCAAGTAAGGCTAGAGTGAACCGGTGAGCTAATGTATCGATTGGGCTGGCTGCTGTCAGGGCTACTTTTACAAACATGAATGAGAACCCAATGATGATCGTATAGAGCAGCGCCGCGGTATACGCTTTTTGTGTTGATGACATCGGAAAACCTCCATTGTTGTCGTTCGACTTTATCGTTATCGTAACCGTCGACGGAAATTGTTACAATGTAAAAAAACCATAACTGTACCGGTACAAGAGGTACAGACATTTTAATTTATCAGACAGAAGATGGGAAAACCAAAATAGATGTTAAACTTGATAGCGGCACTGTTTGGATGAGTCATAAGGCGATTGCAGAATTGTATCAGAGGAAGCAACTATTCGGAAAGACCGAATAGTTCAAAATGAAGGGAAGCGTGAAGTGGAACGAGATGTAGAGCCTCAGAGAAGAGGTTTTACCGTAAAATTACAGCTATCTATTGGCTATCCATTGTTTATGATTCGCAGTTGAATTCAATTGAATTCGGCGCTTCACAAGTAAAGTTTATTTCTGGGAAAGCTTTACAAGATATGCATGAAAAATGGGAAGCAATCACAAGATAAAGACGAGGTGGGATAATGACTTTGTCTTGTGAACCGACGAACCAATTACATATAAAGCAAATATTCGAGGGCAGTGACGATTTCATCTATGCGGAAACAGTATTGAATAAGAAAAAAATACATATTTGTTATTTGCAATCCTTAGTTAGCTTAAAGGATACGTTGGATTTGTTAGTGAATCAGCTGAGTCATGCGGATAAGGATATGGATCCGGCTCAGTATATTGTTTTGTCCTATAATGCTAGAGCGAATTTGTCGTTGGACGAGCTCGTTGAATCCTTATTGCAGGGCATGCTGATTATTTTCCAACCGGATGGGATAGAGAATGTGGTTTTTGAACCGCTGCATCCGAAAATTACCAGAAATATCATGGAAGCTCAAAACGAGAATCCAATTCAATCCTCACTGGATGCTTTTACGGAAGATATGAATATGAACGTTGGTCTGGTGCGCAGTAAACTGAGAACAAAAAACTTGGTCATTCAATCCCATTCCTTAGGGAGCGATTACCCGCGTGAATTATCGGTTCTCTATTTAAAAGACCAAGCTAATCCGAAGATGGTTGAGCTCATCTCGGATTGTTTGAATGAGAATAAAATGATGGATATATCTGATGTTCAGCGTTTGCTAAAAGCATTAAAGCAGCCTAGCTTCAGTCTCATACCAACCTATGTTACTTCCGAACTTCCCTCAGCGACGAAGCATTACCTGCAGGATGGACGAGTCGTGATTATATTGGATCATTTTCCGTTTGCAATTTCGTTTCCTGCGATTGTGACGGATTTCTGGGCGGTGAAGACGGATCAAGACCATCCGCTCCCTTTTATGATTCTATACCGAATCATCCGTATTATTGCTTTATTAGTAGCGATCTCCATGCCTGGCTTGTATGTAGTCCTCAATGCTGTAAATCCGGAGCTCCTGCGAATTCAACTTGCGGTGTCTATTACGGATTCCAGGGAAGGGGTTCCTTATCCGGTTCTAGTTGAAGTGATGCTCATGCTGATCATCATTGAAATGGTAATCGAAGCGAGCATTCGGCTTCCTAAGAGCATCGGTCCAACGATCACAATGGTAGGCGGCATTGTTCTTGGAGAAGCGGTAGTTCAGGCCAGACTGATGAGTAATTTTTTGATTATCATCGTGGCGGTTACAACCATTGCTCATTTTACATTGGGTACTTATATGAATTCACTTTCGATTCGCTTATATAAATATGTAGTGATTGTTTTCTGCGCTTTATATGGCATTTTAGGTTTAATGGCCTCCCTCGTACTTCTTTGTTTCTATTTGGGGAGCATTTCGACCTTTTCCATCCCTTATTTGAGCTTGACTGCAAAAAGAGGGAAATCCAATGAATAAATATTTGGTTTTGATTTTGTTTTTTCTCGTCCACCTTTCTTTTTTATTCTATATGTATCCGGTGAATATTATCGAATCGTCAACCAAGGGCTATTGGGAACCGATACTGGTTGGTTTTCTTATGGAGGCCCTTCTGATAGGAGTTTATCTGAAGGGATTATCGGCTTTTCCGCGCAAGGATATCATTGATATATTCACTGGAAAATCGGGGAAATGGCTAGCAAGAGTTCTCCTTACTCCCTTTTTTATTTTCTTATTTGTGAATTTCGGCACCATGCATCGTGTTGAATTTGATTCGGTTAACGTGGTTCTCCTGCCCAAAACCCCTCTGTTATTTATTTTGCTGCTGTATCTTATCCCTCTCTACGCCGCCTGGAAAGGCTTGCAGTCAATTGCTCGCGGTGCGGTGCTACTGTTTGTTTTTGGTGTACCTCTTATTCTTTTTTCCTTAATGAGCAGTATCAAAAATTTTGATTTTCATCAAGTTTTCCCCTTGTTAGATACGCAGATGGCTTTCTTCAGCAAACCAGAATTTTATTCGGCTCTCCTTGCTCACACAGGTTTTTTGTTTCTCGGTATGATTGGTCTTAATAAAAATGCAAGCATGCGGTATTTAATTCCGATCTTAATCGTGATTTTTATTTTTGGGTTAGCTGCAGTTTACGTACCCTTGCTGATTTTTGGCCCCGAGTCGATTATTTATTTGCGCTATCCTGTTGTATTAACTTCGGACACAGTTGATATGGAATGGGTTATCTTTGATTGGCTGCCTACGTTTTTTGTTATTTCCACGATTGCCATCTCTATGGTGGAAGCAGCTATATCACTTTGGATGATGACGACTCTTATGCATAAACTAGCTTTCCCCGCCAAAAGGGGATGGTCAGTTATTATAGTAGGCGCAGCGTTATATGTCTTTAGTGCGATGATTCCCAATACGGATTGGCTGGATCAGCTGACTACATGGAATTCCGTCTTTGGCTTGTACAGTATCGTTGTCATTCCTATCACTGTTTTACTCATGAGTTTAAAGGATAGGAGGGATTCCGCATGATACCTCGCTATGTCGTCCGTATTGGACTCTTTCTATATTGTCTGGGCTGCTTTACAATCCTTACGGGTTGCTGGGATACAAAAGATATTAACAAAAGACTCATGCCTGTTGTCATGGGAATTTGTAAAAAGGAGCAGCAGCCATACAAAATTATTTTGCAGATTCCGAGTCCTCAGATGAAGGGTTCTCAATTCTTGGAGGGTCAAGCGGAAACGATTAATAAGGCAGTTGATGGCATCCGTACAAAGTCTGAAAAAGGTGTCGACCTGCTGCATTTAAGGCTATTTCTAATCTGTGAAGAATTGGCGAAAAAGGATATCGAGAACATTGTCAATTACACGATACAGGCAAATGACATCTCAGTTAAAGGCTTAGTAGGTATTGTGAGAGGCGATTTCGAGAAAATGATGCACCACAAAATTCAAGCCAATCCGGAGCTGTCATCCTATGATTTTTTCAGTGAACAGGCGGGATGGACTCCCAATAATACGATCATACGTTTATGGGAAGTGTATCGCGATATGAATTCGTATACGAGGGATATGGCCATTCCTATCCTCAGTAAAGGAACCGATACCTTATATAATTTCGAGGGTTCTGCGATTATGCGGCGGGACAGAATGGTGGGGGATATTTCTCCAGAGGAAACCTTAATTTATAATACGTTTCAAAGAAAGTATATAGGAGGCACGATAGAGGTTGCGGGACATAGCAGTGTTTTAATTAAGAAGGCAACCATTAGCCACCATGTCAAGTGGACTGCATCAGGACCTAGTATGAAAAGTAGGATGAAATTGAATGTGGTTGTTGCAGAGAATGAAAGGAATTTACCCGACGATGTAATTGCAAAATTGCTTAAAAAGGATATAGAAAAAAAAGCGGCTAAACTGATTAAGAGGCTGCACGAGCAAAAAGCTGATGTCCTTGGCATAGGCCAATATTTCCGAAGAATCATGACGGAGAAGCAGATGAAAAGCTGGAAAAAACAATGGTTTCCGCAAATGGAGCATGAAGTCACAGTGGATATAAATATCCTCGATAATATATATTTCAAGTCTTCCAATAAAATGAAATCGACCCCCGTTTCTTGACAAAGTAGACACGGAGAACCGAGAATGCGATAGAATAAAGCTATCAAAATTCGGACCGTACAGATGATGCCGGTAGACGGAAAACCTGTGGTGCAGCGAGCTAGGGGAGCAATAATGAAAATAGATCGTTTGTTAGCGATGACGGTTCTACTGCTCAATCGTAAACGGGTCAGTGCCAAGGAATTAGCTGACCGCTTTGAAGTTTCAACCAAGACGATTTACCGTGACATGGAAACCTTGAATCAAGCGGGAATCCCCATTGTGGCGCATCAAGGAATATTAGGCGGGTTTGAAATCATGGAGCCCTACACGATAGCCCGCCAATTTCTAACGCTTAATGAAATAACTGCCATTATCGCTGCAGTAAAGGGGATCGCCACTGCGGTGGATGACAGTATGCTAACGAATCTTCTTGATAAGGTTCAGGCGATGCTTAGTAAGATGGACAGAATAGACGCCGAGCAGCAGGGAACAGGAATGGTCTTTGATTTTAACCCATGGGGACAGAGTGCTGCTGCCCGAGAAAAAGTGAATACGTGGAGGCAGGCCATCGAGGAAACGCGCAAGGTAAAGATTCAATACTTAAACATGAACGGCGTGGAGAGTGAGAGAGTTGTTGAGCCGGCTGCGTTAATTATGAAAGGGAATTTGTGGTATCTGCATGCCTACTGCAATTTACGGCAGGATTTTCGAGTGTTTCGGTTATCCCGTGTACAGGATTTGCAGATGTTAACGGAACATTTTGAGCGCCGACCTGCACCGTCATTAGATGGTTACGCATGGGATTCGGAGTGGTCCAAGGATAGCAAACGGGAAGTTATACTTACCTTTCATCCAAAAGTTCGTTATCGCGTCGTGGATTCTTTTCCTCCCGATTGGGTCACCGAGCTAGAGGATGGCTCCGTTCAAGTGAAAGGGGAATTACTGGAGGACGAATGGTTGTATGGTACGCTTCTGAGCTATGGCGATAAGGTCAAAGTCGAACAGCCGACTAGTGTGGTGGAGGAAGTCGTGAGCCGTGCACAAAAAATAATTGAACGATATTCAAACGAAGACAGATAGTTGTCCACTTTTCCAATCTATAATAAGTTCAGATACAAGGAAAAGAGGATGATTCATGAATACCCATATCGTTCAAAAGCCAGAAATAACACTTGTAGGAGTAACTGTACGTACGACAAACGCCGAAGAAGCAGGTCCGAACAGACGCTTGCCGCAGCTTTGGGACACCTACTTTCAGAGTAACCTTGCGCTGCAAACAGATGCCCATAACCCGCATCTCATCTATGGCTTATATACAGACTATGAAAGTGATGCAGCTGGAGCGTACACGACCCTTATTGGGCATGAAGCAGGCGATGCGATGCTTACAGGCGACAACAACTTTGTGCACGCGGTTATACCGGAGAGTAAATATATCGTCTTCACGACTAAAAAGGGTCCCGTATATGAAGTGGTCGCACAAGCGTGGGGAGAAATCTGGGGTTATTTCAAGGAATCGGTGGAGACAAGAACCTATACGGGGGATTTTGAGCTTTACGATTCTCGCAATTTCGATCCTCTCAGCACTGAGGTGCAGATTTATATTGCTATTGAATAGATAGACTGATAAGAATGGGAGCAACAGTATTTTTTGTCTAGTGCATAATCCAAGTCACGGGACATATGGAATGCTGTGTGTTGCTCGTGAAAAAGTAATTTATGGGGCCACATTTACCTAGAAGAATACTGTTGAAGTGAGTTTTGAGAGTTTAAGCACATCAATTGCTTGAAAGAATAAAAAGAGTTGACCATCTATTATCGCTGGTCAACTCTTTTTTCGTCATAATAATTGAGTTCTAGCCTATTTGAAAAATGCCGAGTTATTTGGATAGCGTCATTACCTCTTCTACATAGAAAAGTACAAGCCAATCTGAAACAATCACCTTCAAATACCAAATGTAGAGAATATTTTTTCATCGTTTGGCACATACTAAAAAGTGATTTTACATTGTAAAAATTTATTTTACAACTGTACGCTCAGTAGCATATAATAAAAGAAGGTGAAAAAGAGAGGTGAGAAGCAATGAATTACAATTATTTTGACTACCGTGAATTGATTTCCAAAAACTTGCTTTCTTTCTTGAGGCAAAGTGGCTTTTCCAAATTGTCATTTTCCAAATTGACGGAAATTTCACGACCAACGATTGACCAGATTATAAAGGGTGAAAGTCCAAGTCCGAAACAATACAATTCACAGATCACAAAAATTAATGAGACGTTCCAATTGCCAGACGATTTCTTCATTGTTTTTCAGGATGAACCAACGACAACTTCGCGTTACGCTTACGCTTATTCAGACCATGGTCGAGATGTTGAAAAAAGTCCAAAAACAATGGAACTTCTCAATGCGCTGGATGATATTCTGGACGTTTATTCCCTTTATTTGAAGTAAGGAGGGGCCTGTTTCATGCGAATCACCAGCGAAAACCTGGATCAAACGATCCGCACTAATGAACAAATTGCCAATCAGATTGTAGATCACATTCACTTCATTGAAAAACGCTTAATCAAATGGCAGTCCCTTCCGATTGAGGAGCAAGCTTTTGAGATCTTAAAGGAACATAATTTGATAGAAGTACCGATACCTGATGAAAATTGGGGTGGTGCAATTCGTAAGTTTACGAATAACAAGATGATTCCCATCATTAATACTTATCAACCACGTCTGTATCAATATTTCATTTACTGGCATGAAATTTATCACTTGACTGAACGTGAAGAGATGCAAACTATGCATAAAGATGGTTACGAGATAACAACCGAGTTTGATCTTAACGAGCGAAAAGCGGATTATTTTGCGAGTCAAATGATCTTTGGTAGAACGGATCTTTACGACTTCTTCCACTCATTAAACACGAATGATTTCATTGAGCGAATTGCGCATTGTATGAAGTCCTTTAAAGCCCCGTACAAAGCGATCTTGATTGAATTGTATCAGATCGCCAATAAAAATAATCACATTCAACTGCAGAATGAAATCAAAAAGCATTTTGATCTACGTCTTAAACCAACAGAGTGGGAAATTATCTTCCAAGAAAACGGTTTGGATGATTCTTTGATTAAACCTTCCTTCGTGACGAATATGAATGCGATCATCAAAACAATCCAGGAAGAAATCACAAAACATCCTGATGTCCAGTTCTACAAAGAAAACTTAAACTTAATTAAGGAATGGGAGCTAAAGTACAAAAACGTTCATCGTGAAGCCAAAGGAGCAGGGGATGGGCAACTATCGTGACTTAAGTCAGTCATTACGAGGAATGACAGGGGTAAAGATATTGATTTTGGATACTAACAACATCCAGTTTTATTATCAGCACGAGACAGTATTGCCGAAATCCGAAATTTTTGCTCCATATGATCTTATTCTTATTCCAGGCTGGGTTCAAAATGAATATGGCCATCATGAAGGGAAATCAGAGTATATTCATGCCATTCCCAAACCTTTATTTATTATGGATGAGACTGAGGATTATTTGGAGATGATCGGATACAGCGATGAGCGACTATTAGAACTATTCCGACTTGCCTCTACTGGTTTTCGTGAAGCATTGTGGTTTATTCACACCTGTAAAAAAGATCATCAAATTTTACCTGATACATGGATAGATGATTTTTATGATCAAGGTTTTGAGACAAAGCAAATGCCATCAGGACTGACCACAAAGAAGAATGCTGGTGAAGTTTCAATTGTAACACTGTGTTTCTTGTTGCTGTCTCACTTTAGCAATCATATTTCATCTATTACTTTAGCGTCCAGTGATTATGGTACATACCACCTAAAAGACAAAGTGCTTAGCGAAGCCAATTTACCACTATTACATCTTGGCATTTCGCAAGCGCCGCCAATCTCTTTTCAAAGTACGGACGTCGTAATCTACAACGCATTAAAAACAGGTCTTATCCAGCCTCAACAAATTTACACTTTACGAAATCATACACAACAGCGATCGGTGCTTTATCTCGAAAATTTTTCGGATCGAGATTCAGCCATTCATCATCATCTTGTTGATATTCCGACCTTCATTTCGATCTGCTCCAATCATGAAAAGTATAAAGTGGTTTTTTAGTGTCTGTTTACGGAACATGGATACATAAAGATAGAACCCTCCAAATCAGGAGGGTTTCTTACTGAGCATTGTCTTTAAATTGGTACGGTGAACCGTACCACAAGTAACGGCGAATTTTCCTGCTTTTGATGCGGACAGAAAAAGACCCTTCCGCATCGTTAGCAGAAGGGTGGTCGCGCATTACTTTCTCAACGCTACAGCAGGCTCTATACGGATTAACTTGTGGCTGGCTATTATGCTAATTAGAATAACAACTTTTACTCGTTAATGTAAGTGTTGACTCGGTTTTGGATCAGCTTGCTGACATCTTCAACTGATTTCTGGCCGCTCATATAGGAATCAAATTCTTCAACCGCAATGGAAACGACCTTGAAATCACTAGATAAATTCTTACCTGTTCCATCTATGAGCTTATGCAATTCTTGAATCTTGCTTTCTACTGTATTAGCATCAAACTTCTGTCCAGTAAGTGTACCCTCTACTGCCTGCTTCTTGGCATCCTTGAGCTGTTTCTCTACAACTCCCTTATGCATCGCAAAGCCTCCTACCATTGGTGAAGATTGCATTTCCTCGGAAAGCATGAACTTAATAAAATTCCAAGCTTCTTCTTGAACCTTAGATTTGCTGTTCATGCCTAAAGTGAAATACGACTTAAATGGAGTTCCGCTATATTGTCCATTTACTGTTGGCTTTTGATATATATTAACCTTTGGATCAAGGACTTGAGCCAGGCCTGTTATTGGATCGAGAAGGTTAGCATTGTTGAACAAGGATTTGGAATAGTCGGACGAGAATTCGGTACTGAGCACACCTTCATCATACATCGATTTGATTTGCTTCATCATACCTCGAAACAGATCGGAATCGAAATTTGCTTGGCCTTGATCAATGAGCTTATCATAATTAGCCTCTATATACTCCGATAACAGTTGAACTGGGAATAGATTAACAAATCCCACATAATCCTCACCTGCTTTTTCCTTAAGCTGCTTTAAAGCCCCTTTTAGATCATCCCATGTCCAAGTTCGATCATTAATTTCAATATTAGCTTGCTCTAACAAGTCTTTATTGCCAGAAAATGCGTCTAGGACAAATGAGAATGGCATTGCATACAAACCATCTCCATTTTGGGAAGATTTAAAGATATTTTGATAATACTGATTTCGATCAAAGTCAGAATCTTGGTCCATCAGATCATAGAAATTAACCAGCATGTTCTTGGCTACATATTTGTCCTTCGGTAGTTCGTTCATTACGATGATGTCTGCTCCTTTACCAGACATTAGCTGTGTGCTGACCGTTTGTACATACTTCTCAACATCGGCCTTTGTTAATGGTTCACTCGATGTATTTTCCTCTATTTGAGGTGTAGCTTTATACGCTTTGATTTCAATGTGGACATCTGGACGAATTTTTTTATATTGCTTAATCGCCTCATCCAAATAAGGATTTGCTGACATCATTGCAATCTCAATCGTTTTGCCATCTTGACCTGAATGTTCCTCAGATGATCCTCCTCCACCTGATCCCACGTTACTAGAGCATCCCGATAACACGACTATCATTGCTAATAAGGCCAATACCAATCTTTTCTTCAAATTCATTCATTCCCTTCAATAAACTCGGATTCGATTACCTTCCTGCAGTGGTTCACTTGATTCAATAATGATCTCATCATTTGAGCTTAACCCACTCACTGCTATGACTTCATCCTCGGTTGAATCACCTGTTAATATATAAGCTTTGCGTGCATTGAACGTATTGCCGAGTGAGCTTTTCTTCTCCTCAACTACATAGACATAGCTTCCTGTCGCATCTTTATGAATCCATTTCTTTGGTAACACAAAACCTTTGTCATTCGATTCCTTCTTTATATCTAGACTTGCTTGTTCGCCGCCTTTAAGACCACCATCGGTGATGGAAACGACAACTTGATAACTGGATTCATTGGGTGAATCTTTGCTGGAATCTCCACTATTTTCTTTTTTTGCAGTTTTAATCTCTTGAATTGTACCGTCAACCAATTTATTGTCTTTCACCAATCGAACAGAAACCTTAGACCCAATCTCGAATAATGCCGTATTCCCCGAATCGACAGCAAATAAAAATTCAAAGCCCTTGCCACTATCCATAAGTGTCAGAATAGTCCCGCCTTGTGAGCCATTCATGCTATCTTCTGCTGTAATCTTTGTAATTTTGCCGTCAAAGGGGGCAGTCAGCGTTTGTTTGTCCGCCTTATCTTTATGCAACTTATTCAATTTTCTTGTTGCCATTTCAAGATCCATATTATCCAGTTCAAGATCTCGCTGAGCTTTGACAATTGCTTGCTCATCACCGGCTCGCACCGCATTCATTATGTTCTCTTTCAACACCTCCCGATTCAGCTTTTGCTTTTTAAGTCCCATTTCCTCTTGGTAGAGTTGCTCATCCAGTTCAGAGCTGTCGAATGTCACGAGCTTTTGACCCTTCTTAACCTGATCATTCTCTTTTACATAAACCTTCAAAATTTTAGAGCCACTCTCATTCACCAAATCTACCTGCTTTCGAGGCGTTAAGACTCCACTCCCGTTAACACTATGAACTAATGTTTTAGAAACAAGCTTCTCCGTAATCACTTTGGGCAGCATCATCGTTTCGAGTGTGCTGCTAAAGAAAGTCAAGCCAGCCAATATCGCAAAGAACAATATAAACAAAGTGGCCGTTAAACGTTGTCGCTTAGATATACTTGTCATCTCATTCCACCTATCCTTTAATTCCAGAAAGCTCTATGCCCTCAATAAAATACCGTTCCGCAAGAAGAAATAAGAGAATCATAGGCATCATATACAAGACCGCAGCGGCAAAGGATACCCCAAACGCATCTTCCTGCAAGCGAGATAGAAAAATGGACAAGGGCTGCAAAGCGGCATCCTGCAGAAAGATCAGTGGCTGCTCCACCATATTCCAGTAATCTGCAAACAGCAGTACGACAAGCGCTGCCATGCCAGGTTTCACCATAGGCAGGACCATCGTAACAAAGGAACGGAAATAGCCTGCCCCGTCCATTTTGGCAGCCTCCATATATGCAGTTGGAATCTGGAGCATAAATTGTCTGAGCAGGAATACGCCAAACGCTGCAAATATTCCTGGTAAAATAATAGAGCTCGGACTATTAATAAGCCCCAATCGATCAGACATAATGTAATTCGGTACAAGTGTGACCTGAAACGGCATGAGCATCGTTATTAGATACACAATAAATAATGGCTCTCTACCAGGAAATCGCAGCTTCGCAAATGCAAATGCCGCTAGTGTTGCCACCACGACCTGACCTATAATAATTGGAACCACCATAAATACAGAATTCCAAAACATACGAAGAAATTGCGAGGTTGAAATAAGCACCTTAAAAAATTGCTCGAACGAAACCCAATCTGGAATCAGCTTCAAATTCGCAAAATCATTTATCTGAGTACTACCTAACATGCCGTAATTCAGCATAATTTCTTTCTCCGTCATCAAGGAGCTTACTATTGTCAGTACAACAGGAAACAACATGACAAGTGCTATTACGGTTAAGAAGATAGTGAGTAGCAGTGTTCTTATCTGTTTCTGTTTCATCTACACACCTTCCCTTACTCCATAAACGAACGGAACTTCCGTTCAACTCGGAATAGTATTAGCACAATGACTAGAATGCAGAGCACCATCAAGCATGCTGCAGCCGACAGCTTCTGAATATCGAGCGATAGGAACATATTGTTCATATAGTGCTGAAGCATATAGATGCTGTCATGTGGATAGTCACCTGCAACTAAATAGATTTCCCGAAATACCTTGAATGAGTTCAAAATTGACATCAGTATAACTAAAAATCCTGTCGGTATTAAATAAATCAAGGTGATCTGGAGCTTACGAGCCCAGCTTGCTCCTTCCAGGTTTGCTATCTCATAATATTGATCAGGGATATTTTGCAACCCGGCTAAGAACAGGATCACGTTATAGCCAATGTTCTTCCATACATAGATAACTATAACAACTCCTTGTGCCCAATCTGATTTCATCCAATCGATCCGATCGATTCCAAGCCACTCCAATACATAATTGAAAAAACCATTCCAATCAAATAAAATCTGCCATACGAGCACAATTGAAGCTACTGGAACAACCAGCGGCAGCACATAAGAGGTGCGCAGCCAGTTTTGAAAGAAGACTCGTTTGTTAAGCAGCATGGCAAGAGAAAGTGACAATAGAATAAGAATGGGAACGCCAATAATAGTAAACCAGAATGTATTCCCCATTGCCTTTTGAAAGGACGAACTGGCTAATAGGCTCTGATAATTGGCAAGCGAGAACCCTGCTTCTCCGCTTGGATTCTCAAAAGAAAATGCAATACTTTGACCAAACGGAATTAAATAAAATAAGGCAAAACCTATTAAGCTCGGAGCAAGAAAGCAGAATGCCACAAGAACCTCCTTGCGAGCCAAATTTGATATTCTCACAGCATCACCCCCTATTTGCGTTTTTTAGATTATACATTTTTGTTCCTCCTAGGATTGATGCAACCATCGTACAACAATCGATGTTAAATCCCTGTTAAGTGATTTTCTTTGTTTAGAATCAAATGCTTAACATAGATTTAACCTATACTTAGGTACAATAGTAAAAGAGGTGATTTGCGTATGAGGATACTTATTGTAGAGGACGAGCTTGATTTGCAAGAAGCGATTGCAGATGGGCTTAGAATAGATGGTTACGCGGTGGATACCTGTGACAACGGTGAAGCTGCTTACGAGCTTTTATATGAAGTAAATTACGACTTGGTTGTACTTGACTTAAACCTCCCGAAATTGGATGGGCTTGAGGTTTTAGCTAAGATACGAGATGAAAGGCCGGAATTAAAGGTACTTATCCTCAGTGCAAGAAGTAGTGTTAATGACAAAGTAAAAGGCTTAGACATAGGTGCAAATGATTATTTGGCGAAGCCATTTGATTTTGCCGAGTTGGAAGCAAGAATACGAAATTTGTTAAGGCGAAAGTTTGTGCAAGAAAGTAGGTTGCTTTCCTGCGGTTCAATTAAAGTGGATTTATCAAAGCGTATTGCAGTTGTTAATGAAAATGAAATATCACTTACCAAAAAAGAATTTGCATTGCTTGAATATTTCTTGCTTAAAAAGGACAGAGTGGTTAGCCAAGAAGAACTGATTGAGCATGTTTGGGATCAGAATGCGGATAGCTTTAGTGGTGCTATACGGGTTCATATTGCAACTCTCCGAAAGAAGCTGAAAGCTGTATTAAACTATGATCCCATTGGAACGAAAATCGGGGAAGGATACTTGTTATCAGATAAGGCGGGTGATGATGTTAATGCTTAAAAAAATGCCAATTCGATTGCGACTTACAGTTATGACCGTTGCACTTTTGACTGTTTGTTGTGTAGGTCTTACCTTAATACTTAATTTTTCTGCTGATACAATGGCTTCAAGGATTGATGCAGCTTTGGTATTACCGGCAAAAGAGATCGGCGAAAATGGACGGGTTGATGAAAGCCCTCAATCACCGTCAAGCAGCATAATCATTCCCGTTCCATCTGATGATTCCCAAAAAGCAAGAATGGATTTTAGATTTAAAAGCATTATTTATATGATTTTAGTTATTGTTGGCGGCGGATTCTTAACCTACTATATTTCGGGCAAGGCATTAAAGCCTCTTGATACACTAAATGGTCAAGTGAAAAATATAAATGTGCATAACCTATCTGAAACATTATCTGTGCCGCCTACAAAAGATGAAATTGCAGAGCTTACTATAACATTTAATGAAATGACCGATAAGTTGAATAGTGCTTTTATGATGCAAGGAAGATTTTCCGCAAGTGCCGCCCACGAGCTTAGAACACCTCTTGCTGTGTTACAAACAAAGGTTGATGTATTTAAGAAGAAAAAAGATCATACAAACGAGGAATATAATGCTCTTATTTCCGTTATTGAAAAGCAAACAAAACGCTTGAGAGGACTCGTCGGCAACCTGTTAGATATGACGAATATGGACGATAACGGTGAGCAAAGCAGCATTTTCATAAAGGATATTTTTGAGGATATTATTTCCGAGCTTTCTCACATAGCTAAAGATAAAAATGTTACGCTGTCCTTAGATTGTGATAATAGCATTGTTACTGGAAACACCGACTTATTGTATCGTGCGTTTTACAACCTTGTGGAAAACGGAATTAAGTACAATATTGATGGTGGTACGGTTGGGGTCATTGTAAACAGATTAAGTAAAGAAGAAGTCTCAATCAAAATTAATGATACAGGCATCGGCATTGCCGGAAATAACAAGAAGAATATATTTGAGCCTTTTTATCGTGTTGACAAATCACGCTCCCGTCAAATGGGTGGTGCGGGCTTAGGACTTTCGATTGTTGATAGTATTATCAAAAAGCATCATGGTACGCTTACTGTTACTGATAATGAAAATGGCGGAACTTGCTTTAATGTAATCTTATAAACGGGAAAGGAGCGGGGAAGGTTTTAAATATATCAGAATATGATATATTAGGTTCTAGATATGAAATAGGGAGATATTGCATCCATGAAGCTTTCGTTGAAGCACTTAATTTTATTAGTAGCACTGATTTCGGTGATTTTCACTCTGTGTAGCAGCACTTTATCTGGTTATCGGATTAGTCAGAAAACGCTTATTGAAAATACTTTAGAAACCAATCGAGTTTACGCACAAAAACTTGCCAGTATAACAGATGTTTTCTTTAAGATGACACTTCAAACGTTGGAGCTGAGCTCAAAGGATATTTCGTTATACATGAGAAATGATAAATTTAAGACAAAGCTTCTTCAAGAGGCGGATCGTTTGAAAAATCAGACTAATACGTTTAATTCGGTTGTGATTGTCGCTGCCAATGGTGAAATTTTAGCGACGTCACCGCAAACTCTAAATATAGTTGGGAAATCTCTAAATTCTACAGGTGGACAGCAAGCTTTAAATGGGAAACGTCCGCTTATATCAAAGCCCTACTTATCCATCACGGGGCGGTTAATTATTTTTATATCGCATCCGATCTTTGATGAAGATGGGAAATATCTGGGTTTAATTGGCGGCACCTTGTATTTAAAGGAAAAAAATATTTTGAGCGAAATTTTAGGAGAGCATTTCTACAAGGATGGATCTTATGTATACGTTGTAGACGGAGACGGGCGCATTATTTATCATCAAATGCAAGAACGGATTAATGATCACGTGCCGCAAAATCCGGTCGTACAGCAACTGATGAAAAAAAAGAGCGGATCTGCCCGTGTCACAAACACAAAAAATGTTGACATGCTTGCAGGATATGCATATATTCCGGCGGCTGGATGGGGGGTTGTATCACAGCGACCGACGGCTGTTTCATTAGCACCAACGACGGACATGATGAAAGAAATGATTTTAAAATCATTGCCGTATTTATTGGTATCTTTAATACTTATTCTACTTATTTCCAAGGTAATTGCTCAACCCTTACAAAGGCTAGCGCTTTTTACGGAATCAAGCACCCAAAATAATCAAGATGAAAGTTTGAAAACGGTTAGAGCTTGGTATTATGAAGCGATTCAATTAAAAAAAGCACTGACCTATAGTCTTGGTTTTTTCCATGATAAAGTAGACTATTTTACATATCAGTCTAAAACAGATCCGTTGACAAAACTTACAAATCGGCGGACGCTGGATGAAGAGACTCTAAAGTGTGCGGAGAACGGGACACCTTTTTCAATTATTATACTGGACATTGATCATTTTAAGAGGGTTAATGATACATTTGGCCATACTAAAGGTGATGAAGTGTTGAAATTTTTGGCAGAACAAATGAGAGGAGTATCCAGGGAAGAAGATATTTGTTGCCGCTATGGCGGTGAAGAGTTTGTATTACTTCTCCACAACATGAATAGTGATGAAGCGTATCAAGTTGCTGAAAAATTACGCATGAAAGTAGAAAGCACAGTGAGTCCATGCGGCGACATAATTACAATATCTTCCGGAATCGCTTCTTATCCAGTTTGCACGACTGAACTTGCAGTTTTATTTGAAATGGCGGACCAATGCTTGTATGAAGCGAAGAATACCGGAAGAAATAAAAGCGTAGCAAAAAAATAAAAGTCTCTGTTGTCGCTACAGATGGAAAATGGCCCCAGAAAACACCAAGAATGATAGGATCAAACCCGCAGATATCAAAAAGCCCTGAAGGTATCATCCCTCAGGGCTACGCTTATTCATACGGCTGTTCCGCTTCCATTGCCATTATCGATTTACTTAGCTGCCCGCCAGCTGCTGGCGGTACTTTTCCGCTTCCAGGTTCAGAATATCCTGTTTCTCCTGCTCAGTCAGAATCCGCGGCTGTCCCATGCTGCTGGCGATCCAGAAGACTCTTGCCGCATCTTCCATGAGTTCTGTGCGGTAATAAGCCTGCTTCATGCTGGTTCCCAGTGTAATCAGCCCGTGGTTTTTCATTAGTAGGGCATTGTACGACGGATTTCTCAGCACCCCGATAACGGCATCCGCCAATTCCTTCGTGCATGGCGTGATATATTCCAGACAGGGCACATCCCCCAGCAGGACCACTTGATCGGGAAATAATGCGGGAATGTCGTCGCGTCCAGAGCTGATAAGACCAATCGTGATGGGAGGATGAGTATGGACGATTGCAGTCACATCCGGTCTTTCCCGGTAAATATACAGGTGGAACAGCACTTCGGAGGAAGGGCGCAGCTCGGCATGCCCGCATTCGCCAGTTTCAATATCCACCGGCACCCAATTGGGAGCCTCGATATTGTCGAGGGAAAAGCCGCTGGGTGAAATCCACATCTGCCCGCCAATGCGCACACTTGTATTCCCGCCCGGGCCCACAACGAGATTTTTCTCCACCACCTTGTTGCTGTAATAGATGAGATCGTTCAACAATGGATGATCAGGCTTGGACACAATCCTTCATTCTCCTTCCAGATGACTTGCCATATTCCAATGAATCAGGCGGTACGAGCCCTCCGTATACTTCAACACATTAATTCCGGTATTATATTGTTCCAGCTTGCGATAATGAGACAGCGGCATGCCGAGGCTGTCCGCCATGAATAGGCGGTTGACTGTGTTGTGGCCGACAATGAGCAGGGATTCACCTTCATGTTTCTTGCTTAACTCGTTTATGCAGGAGAGGACTCTGCTGCATACTGCCGCAGCTGTCTCTCCGCATTGTCCAGCCTGGGTGTCAGCCGGATCGACAAGCCAGCGCTCCCAGACGGAAGGATCCTCTTGCAGAATCTGCTGCTTCGTTCTGCCCTCCCATTGTCCGAAATCGATCTCCTGCAGCCTTGGATCGGAGGAGGCTGCAAGCGAGTGGGAGCGGGCAATGGTCTGGGCTGTTTCCAGCGCTCGCTTCAGGGGTGAGCAGTAAACAGCGGACAGCGGAATATCCTGAAACCATGCCGCTGCTTTTCGCGCCTGCGATCGCCCTGTTTCACTCAGCGGGATATCCGTAATTCCGCAGTATCGGTTGCCGGCGGCATTCCACTCGGTTTCTCCGTGACGCAGTAAATAAATCGTAGTCATAAATTTCCTCTTCCTTCTTGTGAGAGATAACCCAAAACGGCCAATTCTGCGGTGAAACGTTGGTATTTCTCATTGTAGGGCCCGCTGTTACTCCCAGGCTCAACGGTTTTCTCGGGCAGCGCCAGCTGCCCTGCTGCTTCAATTAGACCGCCAAATGCAGACATGGATGCGGCGATGATGGCCGCGCCTACCGCTCCATCGGCATATTTCATCTTCACAATCGGCTTTTGCAGGACATCGCTGCGGATTTGCAGCCAGCTCGCGCTTCTGCTGGCACCGCCGGCTGTGAAGATGCGGGCGGGAGCCTCACCTGATAATTGTTCAATCATGTCGTATGACATACGCTCCATGAAAGCGACACCTTCCATGCGCGCCGCATAAAGCGATTCCGCACTGACCTCCGTAGGATCAAATCCCCGTGCATTGGCGCATAGGAAGGGAAAACGTTCGCCTGTCTGCATAAGCGGATACGATAGCCACGGCGTCGGGATCATCCGGGCAACCGCTGAATCCAGAGCGTCCAGATCATAGCCTGCATAATCGCGCGTAATCCAGGCTGCGCCCGTATTGCTGGCTCCGCCGGGCATCCAGAACCCCTGAGGGTGCTTGTGATTGTATAATCGCTCCAACGGATCGAGAACCCTTGCCCGGGTTACCCCCTTTACCACCAAGGTAGTACCGATCGTCGTACTCCAATCGCCGGGAGCGGCTGCCCCGGAGGCAACCTGCGAAGCGCAGCCGTCGGTCATGCCAAGCATTACCGGCGTGCCCTCCGGCATTCCCGTACATGCCGCGACAAATGCGGGAAGCGGCCCCAGAAAGGTTCCGGGAGCTGCGACCTCGGGCAGCCATGCGGAAGGAACGGACAGCCGTCCGGTAATATAAGCCGGCCAGCGCTCCTCCTGAAGATCGTAGCCGGTCTTCAGCGCATTGGTATAATCGGTTACACCCCAGACGCCGCTCAGCTTGCCAAGGATATAATCGCCGGCATGACACCAGCGGCCTATCCGGGAGGCAGCATCAGGGTAGCGGCGCATGAACCATAGTATCTTCGGCAGCCCATATGAGGAATGGAAAGAAACCGACGGCGATGTCGGGTCCTGGGCGGATGCCTCGCTGCATGCAATCGCTTCCACAGAAGAACGGGAATCATTGTACATAAGTGCCGGATGGAGCGGTTCGTTGAAGCGGTCCATGGGTATGACAGTCCCTGATGTAGAAGTGACGGAGATGGCCTTGATCTGTCCGAGTGTGGCCGATCCCGCCAACTGGTCGGCGAGCTGCTTCAGCAGGCCGGTCAATATGTGCCACCACTGAACAGGGTCCTGCTCATGCGCCCCTTCGGACTGACTGCTGCCTGCCGGATGTGAATGGGTGTAGGGCTGCTGCAGGGCCGCCAGCTGCTCTCCCGCATCATTCATCGCCACAACTCTTACTCCCTGGGTGCCAATATCAATCCCGATAAATACAGAACGGTAATTCAAGATGCCACCTGCCTTTTATTGTTTCAATATTTATATGTATATTTCAATAATATTCAATAAAAAACAGTAAGTCAATGCGTTTTTCGCTGCGTGTGGGACTTCTCTAGGTAAGCGGGCTTGTCGCCTTGGCTGCGCCCACCCGCATGTGCATGTGGTCGGACTGCTGCCATGCCACGCCACACCGCGCGCGTAGGAGCTGCGCGGTGTTTCACGGGCAGTGGATAACGCAAATAAGCCGCCATTTCCACGGTGGTTGTGGTTAGCAGCTGCTTACAGTTATTAGGGGAGGGAATTCTGATTGGACAAGGGAAAACCTGGGCTGTTTCGCGCCCTTAGCCGGAATAGTAGGCTGTCCTATACCGTCAGCACTTCAATCCCCTGTGCAGTCAATAAGGTTCGATTTGTATCGCTAATAGCATTATCGGTAATCAGCAGATCCACTTTATGCAGCGGAGCAAGCTCGGCGAAAAACACGCGTCCCATCTTGGTGGAGTCCGCTAACAGAATGACCTGATCGGCCGCGGCGATCATGGCCTTCTTCACTTCAGCCGAGAAAATATGCCGTTCAGTCAATCCCTTCCCAGCATCGAAGCCGCTGCAGGAAAGAAAAACCTTATGGGCGTGAATTTCCTTAATTCCGGCAATGGCTTTGGGACCGACAAGCTCCTGCAGCGACGATCGCAGCATTCCGCCGACAAGATGCACATGCGCATTGCCATGCCGCCCCGCTGCGCTGGCCACGTTCAAAGCGGCTGTCACCACATTAAATTCAAAGCCGGAGGGCAAATGCGTGGCCAGCTCCATCACCGTTGACCCCGCATCCAGGAATATGGTTTCTCCCGGAGCGATCAGTCCGGCAGCTTTTTTCCCGATTCTCTCTTTCTCGCTCGCATGGACGACGGCCCTTTGTTCATAAGTAATTTCATTCATTCTGGAGAGATCGACGGCACCGCCATGCAGCCGCTTCAGCATGCCATTCTGCTCCAGGTACTTCAAGTCATTACGCACCGTGGCTTCAGAGACATCCAGCCTCTCTCTCAATTCATGGATACCGATTGAGCCTTTTTCAGAGACAATATCTATGATGGTCTTCTGTCGTTCTTTAGCAAGCATTTCTTCCCCACCCGGCTTCCGATAATCATTCATTATTAATGAATTTTAACGATATTTATCGTATGCGTCAAGGTTGTGGGATAACCCCAATCCTGAGAAGAAATCCGCAAGGAAATGAAACTAGCATAATTACTTTTTCTTTTCTTTCAAAAAAACTTCTTTAGCAACATTAATTGCTGAAGCTGCTCGCGGCCACCCCACATAAAAAGCAAGATGTGTCATCACCTCAATCAGTTCTTCTTCAGAAAGACCATTCTCCTTGGCAAGGTTGAGATGATAGACGAGCTGACTTGTATGTTCACCAGCTACTAATGCAGATACCGTAACGAGACTCCGTTCCCTTAGAGACAACTCTTCTCTTCTCCATACATCACCGAAAAGAACATCTTCCGTATAACTAACAAAGGCCGGAGCAAAATCTCCAATGGTTGTTCTAGCGGTCGATGTGATTGGTTTATGTTTCATCTTTATTCCTTCTTCCTAATATATAACTACCAAACCTCTTATAAAATCATTTGTGCGAGTCCTTTTCCGAATGTCCAATCTTCTAATTCTGTTTCAATCAGAACAACAAATACATCTTCTTCCCTGATTTTGCATTGAGATGACAATAGCTCGGCTAATCTTTTATAGAAGCTGCGTTTTTGATCTCTGCTTCTTCCCGACCCAAGTGTAATTTGGATAATCAGTAATTGATCCGTTCTGGATACATTCAAATAATCTTTACTGTAATAAAATTCACTCTTTTTATGAGCGTGAAAGACCTGGAAATAATCATTTTCTGGGACATTAAAATGTTCGATCAGTGCGCTCATTATACTCTGGCTAATTACGGGCAATTCCTTTTCCGTGTATTGACTTTCCAAGTAACTTACTCGTACGAATGGCATCTTGTAAATCCCCCTCATCGATTGATAACTTGATTTTACATCAACATTCTTTATCAGTACAATTGAAAATAATCATAAATATATTCAATTTAATAGATGGAGTTGGGTGTTCATGGATCTCAAAGAACTAACTACATTTCGTACCATTATTGAAGAAGGAACGTTCTCAAAGGCAGCCGCTAAGTTGAATTACGCTCAGTCCACGGTGACCAATCAGGTGCAGAGACTCGAGAAAGAATTAGGGATAAAGCTTTTTAAAAGAGGATGGGATTCAGTATTAACTGCATCCGGCAAAGTATACGCAGAAGAAGTAGACGGATTGATACAACATTGGAATTATGTGTTGGAACAGGCTAAGTCTTTGGAAAAAGAAGAAATTGGCACACTGAATATCGGTGTTATAGAAACGGTAACGGCTAGTATATTGCCCGCTGTCCTTCAAAAATTCCGTGAGCATAAACCGAATATAACTTGCAATTTTATTATTGGGAATACAGACGCTCTCTCGAAGGCTCTAATGAATAACTCGCTAGATTTCGCGATCTGCGGGGAGCCACACGCTATATCTTCTTTGCATTTTGAACCCACTAATATCGAACAAATCTCTTTTATCGTATCTAAGAATCACCCTTTTGCCGAGAAAAGCGATCTCACTTTGGAGGATTTGTATGAGTATCCGCTTATCGTTGGCGGAGCCAATTGCCTGTATCAAATACAGTTGGAGAAAGAACTCTCTCGATTTCCTTCAAAACCATTCTTTTATACAGTCAGTCAAATTTCATCCATTCCATCATTTGTACAAAATATCCCTTCTGTCGGAGTAGTTCTTTCTTCACTACCCTTATCCGTTGGGGTTGTGACCATTCCATTGCCCATGTTAAATTCTTATATTCCGATTGGACTCTTGCAGAGGAGCAAAAAAGAATATGTCTCTTCAACCAAAAAAATATTTATGCAACTTTTAAGGCTCTACACCAAAACTAGTGGTTGACGACGAAGGTAATCAGATGCAGAGCGTCAGCGGACAGGAGAGCTCTTATTTCAGTCCAATCGCTGCATGTAGGTGGATTAAAGGACAGAGAAGACGCTATTCTCCAGCAAATCATCTGAAATCAGCTGCATTTTAGTTGATAGCGGATCCTGTGTCCGCTGAACTTGTTTGGAGTCGTGTTTCGATCTGAATAGCGGTTCCACAGTCCGCTCAGCAAGATTAAAGGGAAAAGCTCCTGTTATAGGGGCTGCTTTCGTCTGTTTTTTCGTTATAACGGGAATTTCTCCCGTTAATCCATTCTTTTTCAATAAAAAGCGGCTTAGGCCCGAGGGCCCGTTACAAAATAGTCAACCACTGATTATGAGATTGAGCCACTTTTAAAGGAGGAACTTTCTTGACGAGAGGTGAACCGTACCACAAGAAGAGGATAAAGCAGAAAGATCAAGAAAGCCCTGACGCGAATAATCGCGCAGGGCTTTCTTCGTATTAGAAATCGGCATTTCCCATTTTCCCGGATTAAAAATCTTGAAAGGCTTTAATGATCTCCTCGCGGCTATTCATGACGAAGGGTCCGTGTTGATAAACGGGCTCATCAATCAGTTCCCCGCTCAGGACAATGACAAGTGTATCATCGGTTTGCCCTTTAATAAGGATGGGCGACGCGAAGGCCCTTGCTGGCATGCTGGTGCGGTATGCAGCTGATCGGGATAGTGGAGTTGGACAGGCTTTCCCTGTAATGGGGGGAGCCTGTATACTTGTATATAATTGTGAGAATTCATACTCTAGAAGGAGATCAGAGCCTTGGCGACAAACAATCGTAAACCGAACGTCTTTATCGGTTGCTCACGCGAAGCCATCGATTATGCACGTGCAGTGAGCGCTCAGCTTGAATACGTGGCCCAAGTGAATCCCTGGTACGCCGGAACCTTCGGAGCCAACGATTACACGATGGAAGCGCTTGAGACCGAGCTTGACGTCAATGACTTCGGCATATTCGTATTCGCTGCTGACGATGTGGCCTTGATTCGGAAGAAGCCTGTTTTCATCACCCGGGACAATACTGTATTTGAAATGGGCTTGTTTTGGGGGAGACTAGGGAGACGGCGCGTATTCTGCATCATCCCACGGGATCTTCCGGAGCGGGACGATTTGATTCAGGGAACGAATGTCTCTGAATTCCATCTGCTTTCGGACTTGGCTGGACTTACGTTGCTCAGCTATGGACAACGCACTGACGGCAAGTTCTCGGCAGCGGTTGATACAGCATGCGGTGAAATTATGAAAGCCATAAAGCAGGAGAAATTGTTTCAGGACCCGAAAAGACTTCTGGCAGAAAAGCAGGCCGTCATCGATCGGAAGCAGAGCATCCTCCGCTTTTTTTGGGAGTACATTAGAAATGTATCCGTGACGGATCAAATGGAACGGTACACGGCATTCTCTGAAGCGATTCGCAACTCCCTCTTGCCACCGCATGATTTTATAACAACTGGAGCAGCTATTTGGAAGAAAATCGATGAAGAGAATATCAGTCAGGTCGGCGGTAACGTAGGCCGGGGAAGAACCTTTAAACTCAGCGAAAACCAAGGCAAAGCAGATGGGGATCAAAAAATATACGTCGTGGACGCCTTCAATACAGGAGAATTTGAATTTTTCCTGCGCCGGGGAATTGAAGAGATATATATACTATGCTATCCTTTAGATAAGGAGCATGTTCTCTCCGTACACATTTCAGGTAATAGAGTTTTATCCGATGCGCACTTTGAAGAGATCATCGGGATTAACGCGGAGCTCCTGGTTACCATTAAAGCTTTGGTTGGAGGGGATTCGAAATGAAGAAATTCGGAAGAAAACCTGCGGTTCGTGCCTTCGGGTCCAACCACGTCCGCCATCGCAGGGGGCAGGCTAATCACGTTGTGATCACCACGGGTACTGGAATTAAGCGAGATTCCAGCATTGGAGTTGTCTTTACCGGTCCGTCCGTTGAAGGCACAGACAAGGAATACGTAAAGGTCTATAGTGGCAAGGTAATCGATAAGAAACCTTCGTTCGCATAATGTTGGGTAAACCGCTTCGGCTTCGGCCGGGGCGGTTTTTTTGTTGTTCAGTCGCAACCCTTAAGGGTCAAAAAGTGGTAAAGGCTGGCTGTGAAATTTCATCCAAGGCAACCAAGGCCAAGAAGGTTAAAGTCGTGCCGAAGGCTTCTGGTAAATGCATGTAATTCCCAATTTCCGCTGCCATAATGGTAACACCTATTCAAGGAGTAGGAGGAAGTAGGAAGGAAATGCAGTGCTTGTAAAAGAAAAACATGACGTCACCGTTCATTAGGTGACGTCATGTTTTGTTCTTCTACACGGCTCCCATTGACTTGCCTTTGACAAGCGTGACGTAAATGTGCTCATGCTCGACATCGTTCCCAGCAATTAACTTAAGCAGCTGCTCGGAGGCCAATAGCCCCCATTTTTGTTTGGAATAATCGATCGATGCCAGACGAGGCTGCGTGTATTGGGTTACTTCGATGTTATCGAACCCGATGATGTGGATATCCTCGCCGATCCGAATATCCGTCGTGATCAAATAGTCGTACATCCCAATTGCCATTTCGTCGTTTAAGCAGAAAACGGCTGCGGGTTCAGAATATCCCTGAGCGATTTGGATACCGGCAAGCGCTCCTGACGATTTGTTAAAGTCGCCTTCGATTTCGATATATTGTAGGTCTGGATGTCGATCAATCACTTGTTTGACTGCTTGCAGGCGCTGTCTGGAATCGAACGAGCCTTTAGGCCCGGTTACCACGTACAGCTTGCGATGACCAAGCTCGATCAAATGCTCCACCGCCAGTGTGGCTCCAGCTTTATTGTCCAGCAGCACCTGATTTATATTCGGGTGGTTTAGATCACGGTCCATTACGACCAATTTATGACCAAGATCGGCATATCTCAGCAGCTCTTCACTAGAGAACGTCTCGTCGAGGACAATGGCTCCGTCGATCATTCGCTGCGGAAGTAGCTGATGGGACTGCTTGCCGCTGCAGACTACGAGATCGTAACCACTCTGGTTTACTCCCTCTTTCATCCCTTGCAGCAGATGGCCGTAGAAAGATCCGCTGAAATCAGTCAAGAAAACCCCAATAATTTTCGTTTCCTGCTTCTTCAAGTTCCTTGCGGCTGCGTTCGGAATATAGTGCAGCTCTTTGGCAATGGCTAATATTCTAGCAGAAGTTTCATCTGTTACTTTCGGGCTTCCGTTGAGCGCATAAGAGACCGTCGATATTGAAACGCCTGCTTGTTTAGCAATATCTTTAATATTTGCCAAGGTACACGCTCCTTTTCCTATGCATTTAAACATACCACAATGGGCCGCTAGTATACGAAACTAGCGGCCCTTTTCTAATCTCTTTCCGCATTATCACATGAAGATGTCAATGATGTTGCTCTCGGACATCAGAACCGATTCAAGCTGCTCCTGGGTGATTCGCAAGCCGCCTTGACGGTAGCGGTTCTGTACCATTTGAACGGATACTGCTTCGCCGTTCACCAACACGCGGCTTACTGGCTGGCCGCTGAGATGATAGACGAATTTGATAGGTCGGCCCATGAATTGGAATTCAAAATGCAAGCCGTCCAAATGAGCAGGCAGAACAGGATCGACAACCAAATCATTACCCTCAAGGCGGATGCCGAGGCAATTGGAGATCAGTTGATTCATATAAATCCCCGGGCCGCTAGAGTAGATTCTCCAACCGCCTTTGACCGGCACCTTGCCTTGTTTGAGGTCATCAAAACGTTCTTGCGCCTCGTAACGGTCGTTAAATTTACCATCGGAGCTGCTGAAATAAGAATTGCTCTGGCGCAGCTCGGCATTTGAAACGACGTCCCGAAGACCGATCGGATTTATCATCAGAAGCCCTTGCCATACCTCATCCTGATGACCGAGCTTAGCCATCGCCTCGACGAAGCGGATATGAGCATGTACGTACTGCAGCCCGACTTCCCTTCCGAAGTTGGACGCCTGTTCGGCACGTTTGAAGTGGGTACTTACGCCGCCGGTGTACTTGGCTGGTCGGTCCATCAGTCTTACGCCGTCTGGACAGTACAGCTTTTCCTTAATAAGCGCATAATGCGCTTCCGCCTGCTCCTTGGTAAGCAGTTCACTGATCATGCTGCGCGTCATGGGCAGCAGACGATAATGGATGCCTGTCTTCGTGTCCTCTGGATGGAGCATCAACTCCGCTTGCTCCGGCTCCTCCATATATACAAATCCGGGAATGACATCCGTCTGCAGCATATAGCGATGGAAGTCTGCTTGGATGCTGGATGCGAGCTTGTTCAATTCGTCAGCCAACACTTCATCATAGTCCACTAGCGCTGCGGACAACTGATTAATCGTTTGATAGGTCAAGGCGACCGTCCAGCTGCTTACCATATACTGCTTAAGCTGAGCATTTGCTGGTTGGAGTGTATCGTCCCAATCGCCGTCGCCGTAAGACGATAAGTGTGTTCCGTGTAGGAAATGATCCTTGATATATTGGATTTCCTTACGGGCATGCAAAAGTAAAGTTGACCGCTCTTCTGTAAACTCGAAAGTATGGCGGTCCGTGTACGGTACAAGCTCCTGAAGAATGTTGTAATCCTTCGTGGCGTTCAAGTAATCGCCCAGTACTTTAAGTGGCCAGACGATAATATCGCCGTGGCTTTCTTCCTGTTGGACCTTGGAATAACGGTCGAACATAAACCATTGCGGCCAATTCCCGGTATCTTCGTATTGATGGGAATATACCGTTAACAGGATGTCGCGTACCATGCCGTTTTTTTGGGTCGCCATGAAATATTCGACTGGTCCCTGACATACGTCACGCGTTCCCCAAGCTGCTCCACCGTACTGCTCAAGGCCATGCGGTACGGAGAAATGAACGAGCATATTATGGGTGTACCACCAAGCTAGAATGTTTACTTTATCCAGCTCACTGCTGGCTCCGTCATTTAAGGAGAGGTGGAACCCGTTCAAGATCGTCTTAAAGTATTGGCGATATTTTATAATTTCCGATTCCGAATCTCGCGTGACAAAAGGCAGCTCCTGTCCATGGAGTAAACCTTGAACGGCTAGGCTCCAAGACTTGCTCATGCCAAGCTCCAGAACGACTAGTGATGCTTCGTTAGGCTTGACATTGTCCGCCAGCATACGTTCATCACCGACGTTTAATTCTACTCCCGACACTCGCATGCGGTAGCACAAATCCGGATAAACGGAAGTGCTAGGCGAACTGCTGTCCGCTCGGAATGTTATCGTATCGCCGTCTTGCTGCAAATGAAACGGCACTTCATACTCGTTATTATTCATCGTCACTTGATTCGTTACGAGGTAACGATACAACGTTCCGCTCTCGGAGGTAACCTCGAGATAAACCTCAGGCGTATCAATTGTAGTAAAAGTGGTGATGATCAGTGTGTCTTCCTGCATTTTGTAAAACCATCTGGCATAGTTAAACCCGATCTCGTATAAAGATGGCATGGTTAAAAGCCGGTAATTGCCATCCAATTCGACATAAATACGCTGTCCAGATGTTTTCATGACGTTCAGAGCGTTGCGGGCATTCGTTAGCATTTTGTTGAATGAGGTGTTGCCGACCACGAGCTGGGAGTTGAATATTCCGTACATATACGATGTCGAGGTCAGAATATGCTCGTTCATCCGGTCATTATTGCCAGTCATCAAAATATGCCCGTGCGGGCGCTCGACCTGAAGCTCTTTTTCCTTCAGCACGATATGCTCATATGTTGGTGTAAAGAATGAAAGCAGTGTCTCTCCGTCCCATTCCTCTTGTAGTCGAACTGGGAAGCGAAGGTTGATTTCCTCGCGGCTCATCTCCAGCGACTGCAAAGGATTGCCGATAGTGGCTTTAAGGGCCGTCTTCTCGATAGAACGCCCTTCGATTGGTAATTGCGCTTCGATTTGCATCCAAGCATCCGCAATCTCTGTCCCATACTCCAGTGCTGTTACGGCCGATGGATGATCTTCTTTGAACAGGCCGTAGAAGACAATCCGAGTCGGTCCCTCGAGCTTCATGCGTCCAGACTGCAGTGCCACATAGGCGAATTCGTACTGGTAAATTTCGTTCGCCAGTGTTTCCTTTGTGAGCTGTTCTGGTTCATTCGTTTCTTTATAGGAAAGACCATAGAATTGGAAGCCATCTGTGGAGTATCCGACTGCCCCCGTCAGCACCCCCTGCTGCATATAAGGGAATTTTCCCTGCTGTGGTTGATTCTGACGGGAACAAACGACATATCCTTTTTCTTCATCTTTGAAGGCTTTATGGTCGATATATTGGGATAAATAGGCTTCATTAGAACGTACTGCAGCCTTGTCGGCAATGCCGATATCCTGACCGTAGATCAGATCCACTTCAGCGTCACACCCGTCCAGCTGGACATCCCAGAACCAAATACCGCGTTCTGCAAGACGGAAATCCACTTTGTAGGAGATCCCCCAAGCAGAGCCCTCCCAAGTCAACCCTTGCGCCGAATAACGCATGCGGCTTTCGGAACGAACGCCGAGCAGCGGCACCGATTCGATGCCTGTTGCAAGGTGAAGACGAAGGTGCAAATTATTTAACGATCCGTCAATGGGATTTGCAAGCAGCTGATTGATAAGTGTATCTCCATAGGACGCTTTGTGTAAATCGCCACTATTCAAAAAGGTGAAGCACAAAGGGCCATCTTGCAAATGAAGGTTAGAATCGACTGTGTTTGTCATAATGATTCACTCATTTCTAATTAATAGTTAGCTACATTAACAATAGAAACGTTTCGATTGATACTTATCAAGTGTAATAAATCTTAATTATTTAGTCAATCGAAGAAATATATTATCTTTTCCCATTTAAAATCATTCTAAAATACATAGTAATTGGGTGACTTAAGTAGTTGGATACGGTTTAAACTTTATTTTATACTCAAATAGAAACGTTTCTATAATTCGAATGAATGAATGGGTGGAACGGCAAATAGAAAAAGAAATCACTCTTTTTTAATGAAATGGAGGTAACAGCCAACCATTACTAAAAGGAGCGATTTCTTTATATTTTAAATTTACCATGGAATACCTGCGTTAGGTATTAAAATTCCATATTCTCTGTCCGATAAAATAAGCCAGAGCATGTATACTATCTACGATCAAGGGGGAGTTCCATGAGAAGTTCTTCGCTTAAATGGGGAATGGCTGTTTTTGCCCTCAATATGGTGTTT
The DNA here is from genome assembly GCF_003945345.1 of Paenibacillus baekrokdamisoli. Lineage (GTDB taxonomy): Bacteria > Bacillota > Bacilli > Paenibacillales > Paenibacillaceae > Paenibacillus_Z > Paenibacillus_Z baekrokdamisoli. Next base: position 5,591,795 of record NZ_AP019308.1, read on the forward strand.
GGCTCCGTTGCCTACTCGGCTACATTCGAGCCCACCAGTTTGTTCTCCGATATTTCCCAAATACCGCAGGATAAAACCGAAGCGATCCGCGAAGCAGTCCGCCTTGGACTTTTGTCAGGCTACCCGAACGGAGAGTTCCACCCGTTAGCTCAGCTAACCCGCCAAGAACTAGCAGTCATATTAGCTAAAGCATTACATTTGCAAATTAAGAGCAGTGTGTCCTCATCCTTCAAAGACGTAGACTCTATAAATTGGGCCTCTGGTTATATTGAAGCCGTCAAGGGTGCTGACTTGATGAGTGGAGACAAGACAAACATCTTTCGACCAAATGATCCAGTATCACGGGAAGAATTAGCGACGATCTTTGTACGAGCGATCGGCGGGACCGAAGCGCTCGGTGGACAAGTATCCCAAGTTGCAGATCAATCACAAATTAGTGTATGGGCATCCGGATCGGTAGACACGGCGCTTCGTTTGGGACTCATTGATACGCCGGATGGCAGATTAAACCCAAAGGGCGCTCTGCTACGTGAAGATATCGCTTTGTTTCTTGTTGAGATTTTCAAACAAGAGCAGCAGACTGCTAAGATCGACCGGGTTGACGGGGACATTGTAACTATCGACGGCGTACCGTACCTGGTCGCGGGCAAGCTGAAACAAATAATCGGTGACACGAATCGTGAAGCGTTGGTTGGCGCTGTCTTGAAATTTAATTCTTTGAACCGTAACCTGGATGGAATTCAGGAGCTTGAAATCGTTCAATCGGGGGTCGTTATCAACGCATCCTCAATCTCCGCCAACACTTCGCTGCGCATTTCGGGGGATAACGTGACATTGAGAGGAAACGTGCCCGGCGAGTTGATCGTCAAAGAAGGGGTATCGAGTCTGAACATAGAAGGCCGAGTAGAACGAATCATTCTGAACACCGTAGCCCAGTTCAGCTTAAAAGGGACTGGCTCTTTGCAGAATATGCAAATCGTCAGCGCGGGGGCCAAGGTAACGCTTGACCCCTCGTTAGCTGTAGAGAATCTGCAGCTTCCGGCTAATACACAAGTTTCTCAAGTCATTCAAAACTATCAGGCTGTACAGAAAAGCATCACCCACGTGCTCAGCGCCGACGGTATCATACAGACACCTTCTGTACCGGGTTCTTCAAATCAGTCTGACGGAAATTCTCCCGTAAATCATGCGCCATACGTTCGAAACACGATTGATACGGTTACAGTAGGATTTGCTGATGGGACCCATACCGTCAGCTTGGCCAGCACATTCTCCGATCCGGATAATGACGCGTTGACCTATACGGCCGCATCCGCGAACACGGATGCAGTAACGGTCTCGATAAATGGCGCGGACCTAACCATCACACCGGTACATGCAGGCACGGCAATCATCACCGTCACTGCAAATGACGGCAAGGGAGGCAGCAAGCAAACCACGTTCACGGTAACCGTCGAAGCAGCGACGCCGGTGAACCGTGAACCGATAGTGGTCAACACAATATCATCGTTCACGGCAAGCGTAGAGAATGGTAGCCGAACCGTTAGCTTGGCCAGCACATTCTCCGATCCGGATAATGACGCGCTGACCTATACGGCCGCGTCCGCCAACACGGGTATAGCAACGGTCTCGATAAATGGCGCGGACCTGACCATCACACCGGTACATGCAGGCACTGCAATCATCACCGTTACTGCAAATGACGGCAAGGGAGGAAGCAAGCAAACCACGTTCACGGTCACCTTCGAAGCAGCAACGCCGGTGAACCGTGAACCGATAGTGGTCAACACAATATCATCGTTCACGGCAAGCGTAGAGAATGGTAGCCGAACCGTTAGCTTGACCAGCACATTCTCCGATCCGGATAATGACGCACTGATCTATACGGCCGCGTCCGCGAACACGGATGCAGCAACGGTCTCGATAAATGGCGCGGACCTGACCATCACACCGGTACATGCAGGCACTGCAATCATCACCGTGACTGCAAATGACGGCAAGGGAGGAAGCAAGCAAACCACGTTCACGGTCACCTTCGAAGCAGCGGTACCGAAAGGTCTGTTCTTCTCCGAATTGGTCTGGGGCCAAAGCGACAGCAACCTACAAGCGATAGAATTGTACAACCCGACCGGCCATGACATCGATACCTCCAAGATCCGCATCGAGCGCTCCAACGGCGGTGAACCAATTACGTTGGAAAACGGGAAGATCTCCAGCGGTGGCCTCTTCATGATCGTGGAGTCCTCCTACTCTGAAACTGATGTCCCCGTGGATTACAATACGATGATGAATTTCTACTATGATGATACTCAACCGGTCACACTCTCTCTCTACTACGAAAACAAACTTATGGATATCGTGGTCTTCTGCCCGTATCAATCGGTTAGTCGAGTTTCCGGTACCGTGATCGGCAGCACAACAGCGTATGAATCAGCGCAATGGGTAAGTGAAGGGGTCGATTATATTGGCGGTCTCGGCAAATACACCCCTTAAAATAAAGTAAGTCTAGAATAGTCCCTATTCTGTTATAAGATAGGGATTATTTTACGCTTAAGGATGTTTCAAAAAGATGTTTCATGTGGTTTTGCATGAGCTTATGAAATGGAAAGAGCATCTGAATAAGTCAAGAATGAATCATTGACTAATGATGGTCAAGGGCAAGGGGCTGTCCCAGAAGTCATAAATATGACTGAGGGATGGTCTTTTTTTCTTAAAAACGACAAAAAGAACAATCGTCAGACTCGTCAGGATATTAAAACTGTGAAAGTACGTATCAACATGGTTATAAGTTTTTTCAATTGATGCCTTACGCTATTATGACGAAATTGATCTGTTGAAGCCGCGTCGGAACTGCTCTATTTCCTGCTTCAGCTTGGTGGCAATCGTACGAATAAGCTGGGCCGTATTAGCTATGATGCTTATCAGCCAAGTGTGGCAGGCAGCAAGGATCTTAGCGTATACCGGATGTCGAAGGACGGAGCTAGAACAAACGCAACTGTATAGTAAGGTAGAATAAGAGGGGCTGTTCCAACAGGTCCAAGACCTGGGACAGCTTTTTTGCGCAGTTAGTTATACAAGCATACGATGTCTAGCTTCGGGCATGCCGGAGGAGAAGAACATATGTCCATAATAAAAACCACCAAGCGGCAATAAGCTGCTTGGAGTTTTTTGTATTCGCACACAAACTCCTACTCCTGCGAATCTAAGTAGCGCTAGGCAACAAGTCAAGAAAAGATAAAACCGAAGTAAAAAAAATACAAATAAAAAGTGGGTTAAAGCCCTGTATAATGAGGAAGAAACCGCTTACCACAGCCAAGAATGGAGTGACCGCGTGCGCCAGCTTTTCCATAATCGCAACTTGTTGTCATTCGGTTTGTTCCATAAAATATGCCTGGCCTTCTTCGTGGCGATCATTCCGATTCTATCGGTCGGTTATTTGATCGTCATCAACGGAGAGAAAACGATCCGCCAAGAGATAGAGAGCTCGCTTCGCTCGCGAGTCCATTTCTATCTGAACGAGCTCACTTTGGAGCTGGAACATATCGTGAATCTGAAGAGGGAATATATTTTCGATCGGGATATTCAGCGTTTAAGCGTCCTGTCCTCGGCGATGAGCGATTACGAGCGAAGGGTCGCCATTCTTGATCTTCAGAAAAAAGTGCAAACGCTGAAATCGTCGAGCTCTTATATCGAGGACGTCAGATTGTTCATGGTGTCCGAGGACAAAGTCGTACAGCCGAATCAAATTCTGTTCCATATTTCCGATGAACAGAAAAGCATCCATCGAACGATAAGCTTGAAGGAGTACCCGGTCATCCAATGGAACGGCCAGCTGATCATGGTCGAACGATTCCCGACGGGCAATACCCATTACGTGGACGATAATCTGCCTGTTTATTGGATGGAGATCGTACTTAACCGTTCCAAAATCGAGTCTGCTCTGTCGCGAATTTTGTCCGAGAATGGCGCCAGCGCGATATTGTCCGATATGCGGCATAAATGGAGCTTGCATGGGGACAACGGAAACGCGTCCCTTTCCAAGGAAATGATTAAGGCTAACGACGGCGCCGAAGGATCGTCTGATTCTGGGCAACGGCTGCTGAAAGTTCGCAATGACTCTTATATCGTAGCTTACGAGCAGTCACCGGCCTATGGCGTCGCACTCACGATCTACGTGCCGGAGAAAGTCGTGCTGGAGCCGCTCGCGATCTACCAGAAATGGTTTCGGATCTTGATCGTGACGGCTATGGTCATCGTGGTATTATTCTCATATTGGATTTATTTGTTTCTGCAGAGACCATTGCAACGATTGATTCGGGCATTCCGCAAAGTGAAGGATGGCGCCTTCGACGTTCAATTGATCCATACAAACCGGGATGAAATTCATTATTTATACGAGCAGTTCAATCAGATGGTCGGAACGATCCAATCGTTGATCCACGACGTATACGAGCAAGGAATTCGTTCCCAACGGTCGGAGCTTCGCCACTTGCAGGCGCAGATTAATCCGCATTTTTTGTATAACACGTATTATCGGTTGCACCGTCTTGTCCAAGACGAAGACATTGAGAACATTAAGATGTACACGCGGCTATTAGGCGATTACCTCAAATATATTACCCGGAACGCTCAAGACGAAGCTAAGCTCGGAATGGAGATCGATCACGCGCGGACTTACGCGGACATCTTGAAAATGAGATTCCGCAACAAGCTGGAGCTGGAGTGGGAAGAGATGCCGAGCGAATTGGCGGATATCCCTATTCCTCGTTTGATCGTCCAGCCGGTCGTGGAAAACGCCTTCGAGCATGCGCTCGAGGAGATGGAAGGCGTCGGGCGGCTTCGATTCTTGATTTTCTATTCCAATGAAGAAGTATCGATCCGGATCGAAGATAACGGAGATCGGTTGACGAATCAGCAATTGGACGATCTTCAAGAGCGTTTGCGTGATACGCGCGAGGATATGGAAACGACCGGACTATTGAACGTCCATCGCAGGCTGCAGTTGAAATTCGGGGATGCTTTCGGGATTGGAATCGCCAGAAGCGACTTAGGAGGTCTTCGAGTCGAGATTCGTATACCGCATAAAGCAAACGCATAAGGAAGGAGAACATACAAATGTATCGATTATTGATCGTAGATAACGAAGATTACGTTGTAGAAGGGTTGATGAACGTATTTCATCAACTGACTCATCTTGATTTGGAAGTGATAGGCGCATACTCTGGCAAGGAAGCATTGGAGAGGCTGAGGAAAACGAAAATCGATATCGTCGTATCGGATATCCGCATGCCCGGAATGGACGGCATGACGTTGCAGCATGAGATTTGCCGGTTCTGGCCGAGCTGCCAGATGATCTTCTTGTCGGGCTTCAACGATTTCGATTACGTTCAGAAAGCGATCCGCAAAGGCGCTGTCGATTATGTCCTGAAGACGGACGGCGATGAAGTCGTCATTGCTGCGGTGGAGAAGGCGATTCAAAAACTGGAAGCCTCGATCGAGATCGAACAATTAATCGCCAAGTCCAAAAGCCAGATGCAGATGGCGATGGTCGTGATGCAAAGAGACTTCTTCAGCAATCTTCTGCAGGGGGATCGTATCGGGGAGAGCTTCATCGCAACGCAATTCGAAGATCTCCAAATTCCATTGAAACCGAAATTGCCCGCATTGCAAGTGGTGGGCAGGGTGGACGAATGGGCAGACGGCATCAGTTACTATGACCGCTACTTGTTGATGTACTCCATTCAGAACATCGCGAGCGAATATTTGGACACGACGGTGGAAGAGGTTTCTTTCGTCTACGACCGATTTAACCTGATTTGGTTTATTCAACCGAAGGAGTTGCAACCGAGCAGTCTTGACCGAATTCAGGAAGACACTTGGAGCACTGTTAGTCGGTTCGTCTTAGGGACATTCGAGCGAATTCAGATGGCATGCAAGGAATTGATCAAGCTGAAGCTATCCGTCGTTCTGGCGGATCGGCCGATCGAATGGGAACATTCCGCCCGCAAATTCGCCGAATTAAAGTCTAAGCTCGCTTGGGGACTCGGGTCCGGCCAGGAACTTCTGATCGTCGATCGAGAAGAAACGGATCAAGATACTTCGATTCTGATGTCGACGCAGGATACGGTTCATCGGCTGAATCGTCTTGGCCAATGCCTGGAAAATAATCTCAAAGCCGAATTCATGGAAATTCTACGGGAATTACTAAGCGATGGAGCATACGAAAAAAATTATTATATGATCGTCTCCCTGATCTTTTCCTTGCAAAGGGAGGGACGTGCCCCATCCGTCGATACCTCGTTGGAATGGAGCAGGCTTGCCCGTCCGAACCTGCATGAAACCTGGGACGAAGCGGTCGGTTATCTCTATCACTGCGCCGAGTTGATCTTCGACGACAAGGACCGAATCCTTCACGAAGAGGAAGACGAGCTGGTCGGCAAGGTGAAGAAACTTATCACGGACAACTTGGCTAACGAGCTTTCGCTGACCGTCATCGCGGAGAGCGTGAAGCATAATTCTTCGTATCTTTCCCGCTTGTTCAAGCAGAAGAACGGGATTGGTGTCTCCGAGTACATTTCGGATTACCGTATTCAGAAGACGAAGGAAATGCTGACCGACCCGAACCGGAAAATCAACGATATCGCGGCCGCCGCCGGGTTCGCCTCCGTCCAGTATTTTTATCGCGTATTCAAGAAGGCGACTCGGATGACGCCGCAGGAATTCAGAGATCAATCGGTGGGGAAGTAAATAAAAGGCAACGCGGCATGCGGAATTGTGCAATCAAGAAACTGCAAAGGGAAGTAAAATCATTAGAATAGTTTTCCAATTGGGCGGTTGCTACAATGAGATCGGGAAGCGCTTTCAATCCCTAAACTCAGGAGGTGCAACAGATGCCGCATTTCAGCTCTTCAACGATTATTTTATTAATTATTGCCGCATTGCTCTTGTTTGGCCCTAATAGGCTCCCCGAATTGGGACGGGCGATCGGCAAAACGTTTCGGGAATTCAAGAACGGGACGAAGGAATTGATCGAGGACCCTTCGCCTGAGCCCCTGTCCCCGCAACGAAAAGAGGTTCGAGCCGACGAAACGAATAATCTCGAACTGAATCCCTTGGCGTTATCGGAATCTAAACCCGAAGCGCGAGGGTGAAGGATGGGACAAGCCTATGCAACCGAATCAAATGTCGCTTGTCGATCACTTGGGAGAAATACGTAAACGTCTGATCTGGATTTTGCTTGCGATGGCCGTTGCCATGATCGCCGGGTTTATCGTGGCTAAGCCGATTTTGCGATATTTTAAAAGCGTAGAGCCGGCTTCGGGAATCGAATGGAACGCGTTTACCCCTTGGGACGGCTTGCGGGTATACATGCAGGCCGCCTTTCTTCTCTCCTTCGTCGTGACGGGTCCGCTTACTCTCTATCATCTATGGGCATTCGCTAAACCCGGTTTGGACGTTCCGGAGCAAAAGGCCGCATTGCGTTATATTCCTTACTCTGCCGCGCTGTTCGCGATTGGACTAAGCTTCTCTTATTTCATCGTGTTTCCTTTAACGTTCAAGTTTACTTCCAGCTTTAATGAAAGTCTTGAGCTTAAGGATGTATACGGAATCACGCAATACTTTTCCTTTATGTTCAATATATTGCTGCCCATCTCCTTACTGTTCGAAATGCCGCTCATCATTATGTTCCTTACCCGGCTTCGTCTATTGAATCCGGCCCTGTTGAAAAAAACGCGGCGATACGCGTACATGGCGCAATTGTTAATCTCGACGCTAATAACGCCGCCCGACGTCATATCCGTGCTGATCGTGGCGATACCTTTAATCGTTCTTTACGAAATCAGCGTCGTTTTGTCGGGATACGTCCATAGCAAACAAGCGAAAAATGATTGAATCCTCCATCGGATCGGAAAGGCGGGATCGCAATGGCAACGGAAAAGATGACTGTAGTTCATTCGCGCGAACAGGTAGACGAAGGTATGGTATTCCAGATCGCCGCAAATGATTTTCTGACCAAACCTCTTCCTAGGCGAACTTTCATGCGCAGTTCATTCATGGCCATGATGATGCTGGTGCTTGGACCTTATCTTTACCGCTTGCTCATTAAGGAGTTGGGTGCGGATTGGGGAAGCAAGAAAATTGCCTGGAACGAGCCGGATTATGGACCTTCGGCGACACAGGAGAAGATCGATCCATCCATGAATGGTCGTCCTTCCCTCATGAACCTACAAGGAATCGCAGTGCCCAGTCTGACCGGAAACGGTAAGCGGCTTTACAAAGGGAAGCTGGGATAACGGAGAGGGGATAACGGAATGTTGGTTACGACGAGATATACGATCACGAATCCTTACTTGTATGTTTCCGGCATTAACGGGATTATCGACGCCATCTCGGTCGATCCGGCCGGGACGGGCAGTTATAAAGGCAATATGATCAAAAGCGGCGGTTCGCTCTATATGAGCCTCTATAAAGACGGAGGGGAAATTACGTGTTATAGCTCGCTCGGGACGTGGGCGATAAGCGGGAGCACGCTCACGATAAGTGATGTCCCTTTCGGCTCGACGGAGATCAAAGGCGACTGGACGATTGCTTTGAGCGTGAATACACTCCACTGCAGCTACGTCATTAAGAATACCGGCTTAGCGGCGGTTCTGTTCACAAGCCCGGGCTTTAAGCTGGTTACGCCGTTCGAAAGGGACGGTTACGACGTGACAGATCCGGCGAAAATTTATTTTAGCAAATTTATTACCGAGAAGGATCAGTATATCGATATACGCAATTACAAGCGTTTAACGGAAGACGACGCATTGGATTTGTACGGAAATTGGATACACGCCTTCGGTACGAACGGGTACGATTTGCGTTTTACGCCGGATAGCGGCATTATGAGTCCCCATAATGATGCCGACAGCCAGACGCTGCGGTTCTCGAAGATCAATACCGCCAAGCACTCCCGGCTTAACCCGAGTCAACAAATGGCGAAAACGCTGAATATCGAAGTCTATGTTCCAGGAGCGTATACGAAGCCCGATGGTTATCCGACCTTTAGGGCATCCGACGCCGAGGTAGCCGAATCCTTAAATGCCATGTTCTACGAACGTTGCTTCAGTTGGCCGGGCTCCTGGGCGCCTCCTTCCATTTGGAAGGAATTGACGATGATTGAGAAATCATTCTTGAAAAGCTACGTACGGGATCAGGAAAGAGAATCGCTGTTGAACATGCAATTGGATTCGGACGGCACTGTATTTACTTGGGGCAGTCAGAAAAACTACGCGACCGGCACGAATCATGCCTTGTTCGCGAATGCCAATTACATTAACGGAAGTTGCAGATACTTCATGGCGACGGGGGATACCGATTTTCTGGGATTGATCATGCCGAAGTTAAGAGCGGCCATGGACAAGCTGTTAACCTATTATTCCGCCTCGGATAAAATTTTTATCCTGAACGACGGCATCCATCTAGGCAGCACCTATCAGAACGGTTCATCCAATCTTTGGGACGGCTTCCCGTTCGGGTATAAGGATGCCTACGACAATATTTATTGTTACGCGGCGTTGAATCGTATGGCTGAATTGGAGTCCATTGTTGGGAATGCCTCCAAGGCTTTTCAGCTTGCGAACTACGCCGCGGACGTCAAGACGGGGTACAATGCGATCTTCTGGGACGGCAACAAATTCATTCAATGCATCGATATTACGGGAGCCGTGCACGATTACGACATGACTGGCGTGAATCTGGAAGCGATCGCCAATGGGCTCGTAGATCCGGCTAGGGCGAGCTCGATTATCGATTATTTCACGAATAAAATAACGCCATCCGGCACGGCCGACGTATTTACGAGATGGGCGGTCGGACCAAGGCTATTGGCTACGGACAATCCGGTCAAGGCTTCGGGCGGTTGGTGGGTCTATCAATATGATCCTACGCTCGGGTACGACAACGTAATTGAAGCCGGAGGGACGACGCTGTGGCTTGGATATTACGAGTTAATGGCGAGAATCATCGGTAAGGACGCTGACAATGCCTACGCGAGATTGGCAACGATACTTAACCGATTTAATCAACCAGACCATCTTAGCGGCGGAAATCCATTATTCAACGGGGAAAATAATCAGCATGGCAGTGAAGGCAACGTAGGCGTGTGGGGAGAGTTTCCCGAAAGTGGCGTGTTTCCGACGATCGCTCTCTATGGCTTCATGGGAATTAAAGCGGATAAAGACGGGCTCCACATTACGCCTAATCTTCCTGCCGCGCTTACTTCCCTTGCCATCGATAAATTCAATTACTGGGGTATGGATCTGTCGATCGACGTTACAGTCTCTTCCGTCAGGATCAGAGCGACTTCCTATAGCAGCCCGTACACTTGGGCGGTAGACGGAACAACCGTATCCGGCATGTTCGATCGCACGGTCGCGATCGCGTCGGGACAGACGGTCACGCTGCAAAGAACCCCGAACGGACATCTCGATCTGACTGCTCTTCAACCGAATTATTACAGACTGAAGCTGGGTTTAAGCTCTGATATCGTAAGTAAATCGCATACATGGGAATATGTCGGCCCTAAGCCGCTGCAAAACGGCCTTAACGTCGTCAGTTTGCCCTCGTCTGGATTCGTCGGCTACAACACGACCGCATCGGATGGTACGGGCGGCGTCATCGCCGAGGTCAATTTGCCAGACGGTTCGAAGCTCTATACGGACAGCTCATGGAAGGTCAGCCGAACCGCCGAGGGGGACATCAGCGATCCCGCGTTCGATGATACGTCGTGGGCGAATGCAACCTCCTATGGCCATTACGGAGTATCGCCATGGAAAAGCTTGATTCCCGGCATGAGCGGTTCACCAGGACAGTGGATTTGGTCCGGCGCCAACAATGATGAGCTCTCCCCGGCATCGATTATCGCATCCTCGGCTTCAAGCGAAATCTACTCATCCCTGAACGCTTGGGATAACAATCCCACTTCTTGCTGGTCGAGTGCGGGACATGCCGGAGCCGCCAACACGGAATGGATTCGCATCGATTTGGGGATTGCCAGAGACGTCAGGGGGATTACTTTGACGCCAAGGCAAGATACGCCGGGAGCCGGCTTCCCGGTCGACTTCTCTATTCAAGTCAGCAATGACGGTATTCAATATACGACCGTATCGGGACACAATTATGCCGGCTATCCGAACCCCGGGGCGAGCTCGCAGGATTTTATATTTACGGATCCCACGAGAGCAAGATACGTGAGAATATACACTACCCGATTAAGTTCGATTGGCGGCAGCTATTATTGCCAGTTGGCCGAAGTCACAGTCAAGGAAATGCAATACGCTCAGTCTTGGATTGCGGCGACGAAGCTGCAAGTAAATTCCGTATCGGCGTCAAGTACTTACCCGGGATATTCGGGAAGCTTTGCTTGCGACGGAAATCTGGGCACGACTTGGTCGAGCGCGGGACATGCCGGCGAAGCTTTTACCGAAAATATTACGTTCGACTTGGGCGAAACGCAAAGCGTGGGCGCGATCGTCCTGAATCCGACGTATAACGGTAAATATTTTCCGAAGGACTTCTCGATTCAATCTTCCGTTAACGGCACGGTATGGACGACCGTACTCGGACAGAGCTATTCCGATTATCCCGCGCCGAATAGCTGCGTCGACCTTAAGTTTGTGTTCTCCGGAGCCATTCAGGCCAGGTACATTCGAATGAACGCGACGAAGCTTCGCGGCGATTCAACGGGCAACTATTACTTCCAGATTAACGAAGCAACGATATACGGAGGTAATTTCACGGCATTTGCTTCCAGCCAATTATCGTGGGGACCGCCGGGCCAAGTGACGGATAGAGACTCATGGGACTCTTTTTTCACGCTTTGGTCCAGTGACGTGCACACGTCGGCCGCTTCAACGGAATGGATTGCCATCGACATGAAAAGCGCCAGGAGCATCGATTACGTGGTCGTGCAGCCGACGTATTACGGCGATTTTTTTCCAAAGGATTTCAAATTTCAATCCAGTAACGACGGTTCCGCATGGACGGATATCCCGGGAGCATCCTATATAGACTATCCTAAGCCGGGAATCAACTTCTCTAACGTGCAATATTTCGAATTTCTTACGCCCGTATTTGCCAGGTATATTCGGATGTATGCAACCAAGCTGACGGATTACCAAGGAAACGGATGGTATTATTTCCAGCTTGCAACGATTGGGCCAATGCAGAAGAATACGGCCTATTTGCGGAAAACCTTTTACACCTCCGTTACGCCGCAAAGTCTATCGTCTGCCATGGCTTCCTCTTCGGCTGGTTCGGGTTATGAAGCTGTAAGGGCGATCGACAACAATGTCGGCACGAGCTGGTCGAGTATAGGCCATGTTACGGAAGCTGCGACGGAGTGGCTTTACGTGGATGCTGGCTCCTCGCAAACGATCAAGCAGATTTTGCTGAAACCGGGTTCAGGAGGTTGTTTCCCTGTAGATTTCAAATTCCAGTACGGAAACGAGGCGGAGAACTGGATGGATATTCCGGGTCTAAGCTATGTCGGTTACGGGGATCCGGGCGTCCTCGAGCAAAGTTATGCGATCCGAACTCCGGTGATGGCGCGTTACATTAGACTGTATATCACGAAATCGAGGGTTTCCTCGAATGGAACGTATTACGCGCAGATCGGTGAAATGAAGTTGGAGAAGTAGCGGTATGATCAGGCTTTTAGGGTCCCGAAAAGGGGATCGTAAAAGCCTTTTTGCCGAAAGGCGTCCAATCCGATTAACGAAGCTAGTAGGCCTTGAACGTTGCTGCGAAGTCGTTAAAGTATAACAGTATCACGTGATCGTGCAATCAAAAACATGCAACGAAAAGTGGATTTATTAGAATAGATACCCTCCGAAGGGGGGTGTTATGATGAGCGTGCATCTATCAATCAAGGAGGGTAATTCAGTGAAAAAGAGAAAGAGAATATCGCTTCTTCTTGTACTCGCGTTACTTCTGACCGTACTAAGCGCATGCAGCAGCAAATCGAACGATGCTGGTTCAAGCGGCAGCCCGACCACCTCATCCGCAAATCCGGAGACGGGTGCTGACGGGCAGAACGGAGAGGCTGCGGCAGGCAAAAACGAGAATGCGGCAAGTGACGGTCCCTTCTCCAAATACGAAACGCCGATTACGATGAAGTCCACGCTTGCGACGCAAGGTTGGGCGACTTTCCCAGCCGGAGAAACTTGGGATAACGATAACATCTGGCACAAGCTCATCCGTGAAACGCTTGGCATCGACGTCAAATGGGCGTGGCAAGTCGACGGCGCTCAATACTTCAACAAAGTGAATTTAACGATCTCTTCCAATGATTTGCCAGACGTCATGATGGTGAACAAACAACAATTGAACCAGTTGGTAGAAGCCGACATGGTCGAAGACATGACTCAAGCATTCGATCAATACGCCATGCCGTTCCTGAAAGAACAAGTGAAATCATCCCTTTTGTCCGCTCAGAAGACGGCTTTGTATAACGGCAAACTCATGGCGATCCCCCAGTACGCGGGCGATCCAAGAGATTCGGCGTTGACGTTGTACATTCGCACCGATTGGCTTGCGAACGTGGGTCTCCCTGAACCGAAAACGTTGGATGAACTCGTCCAAACGGCCGACGCTTTCGCCAAGAAGGATCCAGACGGTGATAAGAAGTCCGATACCTACGGCCTCGGATTGCTGCCCCTCTATACCGGCGGGGGATCGTTAACGGGATTCTTGAATGGGTATCATGCTTACCCCGCTATCTGGGTTCCCGACTCATCCGGCAAGCTCGCGTACAGCAGCACGCTGCCCGAAATGAAAACCGCGTTGGGACGGCTTCAGCAAATGTACAAGGACGGCTTGCTCGACAAGGAATTCGGAACGAAAGATTTTAACCGGTTAAAAGAAGACGTCATCGCCGAGAAAGTCGGCATGTTCTACGCAACGACGTCCGAATCCGCAACTATTCTCGGCGAGGCGATGAAGAAAAATCCGAAGGCGCTCTGGAAGGCACTGCCTCTCGTGTCGATCGACGGCCAACCAGCGCGGCCGAGCGTTCCGATTACCGGAGGTGCATTCTTCGTCGTGAAAAAAGGCTATACGCATCCCGAAGCCGTTCTGAAAATCATGAATTTGTTCGTCACCAAAGTATACGGCGAAGATGGAGCCGGGAAGGGCGCGGATAGCAATTACGCCTGGAAAGATAATGGCAAATATGCCGTATTCCCGCAGTCTCCCATTCAAGCGTATGTCAAGGATTTCAATTACGTGGCCGTGAGGGACGCGTTAAAGAATAATGACGGCTCCCAATTGCCGGAAAACTTAAAGAAAACGTACGATCTGGTCAAATCGACCGACGGCACCGAGGTCAACGAAGGGAAATGGCAGCAATGGTGGATTTATCAAACCAACGTCAGCCCGTTCGAAGTTCGCGCTAATTATCAGAAGGACCCGAATTTCACGATCGTGGACAGCTTTTACGGCGGGTCGACCAAGACGATGGAGGAGAAAATGTCCACTTTGTTCACGATGGAATTGGAGACGTTCGTCAAGATTATTATGAATGCCGCCCCATTGGACGATTTCGACAAATTCGTAGCCAATTGGAGCAAGCTCGGGGGGGAGCAAATCACGAAAGAAGTCAACGAATGGTACGTCAAAAACAAATAAGCAAAAAGCAATTTATTCGCGTTAACTTGGGGAGGGACTTCAGTGAACAAAAGCAAATTCATACCGGTTTGGCTTGTCGTCGCCTTATTGCTGACCGTTCTTAGTGCCTGCAGCAGCAAGTCGAATGATGCGGCACCAAGCACCGCTGGTAATTCCGAACCTAGCGGAACGGCATCTTCGAACCCAACGGAGCAAGCGGGAGCCAAGGACGGACCTTTCACCAAATACGATCCCCCGATTAAGCTGTCATCGACTCTGATGACGCAGGGCTGGGCCTCGTTCCCGGCCGGACAATCGTGGGATAACGATAATCTGTGGCACAAGCTGATCAACGATACGCTCGGGATCGACGTGAAGTGGGCTTGGCAAGTCGATTCCTCCCAGTACAACAACAAGATGAACGTCACGATCGCCTCCAACGATTTGCCGGACATCATGGCCGTGACCAAGCAGCAGTTAAATCAACTTGTCGATGCGGATCTGGTGGAAGATATGACGAAGGTTTTCGACGATTACGCCATGCCGTTTCTGAAGGAACAAGTGAAGTCGTCGTTAATGCCCGCTCAGAAAATGGCGCTGTATAATGGGAAATTAATGGCGATTCCTCAGTATTCGGGCGATCCCAGAGATTCCGCGTTGACCTTATATGTCCGTACCGATTGGCTCGCGAATGTAGGGCTATCCGAGCCGAAGACATTGGATGAGCTCGTCAAAGTGGCGGAAGCGTTCGCAAAGAACGACCCGGACGGCAACAAGAAAAATGATACGTACGGTCTTGGATTGCTGCCTACTTTCGCGGGCGGAGGGTCCATGACGGGCTTCCTGAACGGATATCATGCTTATCCCGGTATTTGGTTGCCGGATTCGTCCGGTCAATTGGTTTATAGCAGCACGCTACCCGAAATGAAAAACGCGTTAACTCGTCTTCAAGTGATGTATAAGGATGGCTTGCTCGACAGGGAATTTGGAACGAAAGATTTTAATCGGCTGAAAGAAGATGTCGTTTCCGAAAAAGTAGGCATGTTCTACGGAACGATATCCGAATCCGCCACCGTCCTGATCGATGCGATGAAGAAAAATCCGAAAGCCAAATGGAAAGCGCTCCCACTGGTGTCGGTCGACGATCAACCGGCCCGTCCGAGCGTTCCGATTACCGCGGGCTTGTTCTACGTCGCGAAAAAAGGCTTCGCTCATCCCGAAGCGATCCTAAAAATTATGAACTTGTTCGTCAGTAAAGTATACGGGGAAGATGGCGCGGGCAAAGGCGCGGAAAACAAGATTTATGCTTGGGTGGACAATGCCAAGTACGCCGTATTTCCACAATCTCCGGTCCAAGCCTACGTCAAGGATTTCAATTATGAGGCGGTCAGGGACGCGCTCATTAGCGGCGACGGGTCGCAATTGCCCGAGGAATTAAAGAAAACGTATGACATGGTGAAAGCGAGCGACGGAACGGACATGAACGGTTGGCAGCAATGGTGGATCTATCAAACCGACGTGAGTCCGTTCGAAGTACGAGCAAATTATCAGAAGGATCCGAATTTTACTGTCGTGGACAGCTTTTACGGCGGATCGACGGCAACGATGGATGAGAAGGCGGCAACGCTTGCCACGATGGAAAGCGAGACCTTCGTCAAGATCATCATGAACGCTGCTTCGTTGGATGAATTCGATAAATTCGTAGCCAATCGAAGCAAGCTTGGCGGCGAGCAAATCGGCAAGGAAGTCAACGAGTGGTACGCGCAAAACAAATAAGACGTCCAAAGCGGGAGGGGAGGGGAAGGGAAACCCCTTCGCCCTTCTGCTTGAATTGGAAATGGGGAGTGAGGAATGAAAAAAAGAAGTTTGCGACTAGAAGTCCCTTTTCATCTCATGTTGTTGCCTGGAGCGCTTCTCGTCTTTATTTTCGCCTATGCTCCAATGTTCGGAATTATCATCGCCTTTCAGAAGTATTATCCGACCAAAGGTTTCTTCCACTCTGCATGGGTAGGACTGGACAACTTCCGATACATTTTTATGCTTCCGAATTTCGGGAGGGTCATGTGGAACACGGTGTATATCGCGTCGATGAAAATCATCCTGACTTTAATTATTCCTGTGCTTACCGCCTTGCTCTTGAATGAAGTAAGGAAGCAGTTCTTCAAACGGATCGTACAAACATTTATTTATTTGCCGTATTTCCTATCTTGGGTCATTCTGGCGGGCATATTGATGGATGTCTTATCCCTGGACGGCGTCGTCAACCATTTGCTAGGTTTTATGAACATCAAGCCGATATTCTTTCTCGGCGATAACAAATGGTTCCCTTGGACGCTGATCGCATCGGATACCTGGAAGCAGTTCGGGTTCGATACGATCATCTATCTGGCAGCCTTAACGGGCATAAATCCGACATTATACGAAGCTGCCGTTCTGGACGGTGCGGGGCGATGGAAGCAAACGCTGTATGTTACCCTTCCCGGAATTTTGCCGATCGTCATTCTCATGATGACGCTTAGCCTTGGGAATGTCCTGAATGCCGGGTTCGATCAGGTGTTCAATTTGTACAGCGCTCCGGTAATGGAGAGCGGAGACATCATCGACACGATGATTTACAGAATGGGGCTGCAAAATTTCCAATTCAGCGTGTCCGCGGCGCTGGGCGTGTTCAAGTCGGCCGTGTCTTTCGTATTGATATCGGTTTCCTACTGGTGCGCCTATCGTTTCGCAAATTATAGAATTTTCTGATTGGAGCCATGTGACCATGTTGCACAAAATGTCATGGAGCAAGCGATCGTTCGTCCTCGCGAATTATTTAATGCTATCCGTGTTAGCCGCGCTCTGTTTCTTGCCGATCCTGCACATTCTGGCGATGTCTCTTAGTTCCAAGGTGCAGGTGTCGGCAGGCAACGTCTTTTTCTGGCCTAAGGAATTTACGATCGCTTCTTACCGATACGTGGCTTCCCAAGGGCAATTTGTTACGTCGATGATCATTACCCTGAAACGGGTCGCTCTCGGCACGTTAGTCAACATGCTCCTAACGCTGCTGATCGCTTATCCTCTATCCAAGGAAACCCGGGAGTTTCGGTTTCGTACCGCGTACGTCTGGTATTTCGTGTTTACGATTCTTTTCGGTGGCGGCCTGATTCCTTGGTATTTAACAATTAAAAACCTCGGACTGCTCGATTCGATCTGGGCGCTGGTGCTTCCGGGTGCCGTGCCGGTGTTCAACGTGATTCTATTATTGAATTTTTTTCGGCGGCTGCCCAAAGAACTGGATGAATCGGCGAAAATCGACGGCGCGAGCGAGTGGACGATTTTACTCAGAATTTATACGCCGCTGTCTATGCCGGCTCTGGCGACGATCTTGCTGTTTACAATAGTGGGTCACTGGAATGCCTGGTTCGACGGGTTGATTCTTATGAACAGCCCGTCGCATTATCCGATTTCCAGTTACTTGCAAACGGTTATTACAATGCCAGATCTATCCAAAATGCAAGATCCAGAAAGCGGGAAGCTGCTTGACTTCATCTCGGATCGGACGGTCAGGGCCGCGCAGGTGTTCGTCGGCATGCTGCCGATCTTGCTCGCCTATCCGTTCTTGCAGAAGTATTTCATCCATGGCATCGTGCTGGGAAGCGTAAAAGAATGAGAAATAGCATACGAATTGCCGACTTGGGGGAGGCAGCGATGAGACCGTTCTGGTGGGATGTTGATTGAGGATACGGACGAAACGGGGATAGGAGAGCTATGAAGAGCGAACGCTACGTCGGTCCATGGGATCTTGCAGGGTTGAGTCAGGTTCCTGACATGCAATGGGAAGAAGAGACTGAATATTCGGCATACTCCTTAACCCGACTTTCTTATGCGAACGAGTCTTATCAAGGACGGGATACGCGCGTGTTTGCCTATTATGCGCAGCCTAAGCAAATGGAAGGTCCTATTCCGGCAATCGTCCTCCTGCATGGAGGCGCTGGCAAAGCGTTTCCCGAGTGGGCGGGCCAATGGGCGGAAAGGGGATACGCGGCGATCGCGATGGATTTGTTTGGAAACGGGTCCGACGGGGATCGGATGAGCGACGGGGGCCCGAATCAAACGAATGAGGAGCTTTTTTTCAACATATCGACGGAAACCGTAACCGAGATGTGGCCTTATCATGCCGTCGCGGCGGCCATACGCGCGGTGTCCATCTTGGACGACAGACCGGAAATCGATGCCTCGCAAATCGGCTTGATGGGCATTTCCTGGGGCGGCTACTTGGCGGAAATCGTCGCGGGGCTGGAATCGCGGCTTAGTTATGCCATTACGGTGTACGCCGGTGGCTATTTCGAACAAGGCTCTCACTGGGCAAACGAGATGAAGCGAATGAGCAAGGAGCAGCTCGGCCTATGGAATGACAATTTCGAGATTAGCAGGTATGTTCATCAATCTAGGATTCCGATGATGTGGGCGACAGGGACGAATGATACGTGTTTTCCGTTGGACAACTGGCATAGAACCTATAGAAGCGTACAGGGAAAAGCGACGCTGAGGTTAATCAAAGATTGGCAGCATGGTTACCACGAGCCTTGGGGAACGATGGAGTTTATCGCCTATGCGGATTCGAATACAGGGAGGGGCACCCAATTGGCGATTACGCGATCATTCGGCGTAAGCGACGGGGTTGCGTGGGCTGAATATGAAACTGGGAGCCCAATCCAATTCGCAAAGCTTCTGTATACGCAGGATGATGGGGATTGGCAAACCAGGCGATGGCAAGAGGTTGCAGCCGATTTAAACGCAAGGGCGAACCATGCAAGCGCTGCTCTCCCTGATGGAACGACTATCTTTTGTTTTATCCTCGAGGATGAACGCGAACTAATCGTTAGCACTGAATTAGTATGGGTTTAAGAGTAGGGGGGATTCGATGCAGCCCAATGTGATTATGCTGGTCGCCGATGATCATCGGCAGGAAAGCATCGGGGGCTATGGCAATGAACAGGTGCGGACGCCTAATCTAGATCGACTGATGCGGGAAGGCACCTCTCTGCAACGGACTTATACGATGGGAGGGACTTCCCCTGCGGTATGCGTTCCGGCGCGGGCGGCTTTGCATACGGGAGTAAATTGGTTTCGGGCTTCCAGCGCTCCCGAGGCTGCTGATTACCATGACGTCATGACGATCAGGCCGGAACTGGAAACGCTGGGCTTCCAGCTTAGAAAAGCAGGATACCATACGTTCGCCGTCGGCAAATGGCATAACGATAAGCGGAGCTTCTCGGAGAGCTTTGCCGATGGAGCGAAAATTTTCTTCGGCGGAGATGGCGATCCAATGCGTCTGCCCGTGCAGGACTATGATCCATTAGGACAATTCGCCGATACGGAGGCATATGTGGACGGACGTTTTTCAACGGATATGTTCGCCGATGCGGCAATAGATTTCATCGATCAATATGATTCGCCACAGCCTTTCTTCTTGTATGTGGCTTTCACTTCACCGCACGATCCGCGCACGCCCCCTGAGTCGTTCGCAAACTCGTATTCACCAGAAGAGATTCGACTGCCGGCTAACTGGATGCCTGCTCATCCGTTCGATAACGGTGAGATGGAAGTACGGGACGAAAAGCTTGAACTTTGGCCGCGTGACCGCAGTCGAATTCGTAAGCATATCGCGGATTATTACGGCATGATCAGCCATATGGACTTCAAGATCGGCCAAATTTTACAAGCCCTTAACGATAAAGGCCTGCGCGAACATACTCATATCGTATACACGTCCGACCATGGGTTATCGCTTGGACAGCATGGTCTTATGGGAAAACAGAATCTCTATGAGCACAGTGTTCGTATTCCGGTGATATGGAGCGGACCGGATATACCGAAGGATCACCGAATAGAAGCGTTGACACATCAAGTCGACTTGTACCCGACAATATGTCGGTTGGCTAGCGCAGTCATTCCGGATGATCTAGACGGCTACGATCTGCTTCCGCTCATCCGGTCAGAAGTATCATCTGTTCGTTCGGAGGTTGTCGCGGTATACCGCAGTTGCCAAAGGATGATTTGCGATGGCAGATGGAAGTTGATCCGTTATTATGCAATACCCGAGCATTCGTTAGGCACGAATTGCCTGCAGCTATTCGATCTAGAGAACGACCCTATGGAGACGTGCAACCTTGCCTTTAGGTACGAACAGAGAGAGAGGATTGCGGATCTAATTAGTCGATTAAATCTATGGATGGCGGGGAATGGAGATCCATTGGCAAACGAACGATTCGAAATTCAATATTAATAGGAGTGATCATCAATGAGTGCCAAATATTCGGTTATTTTGTCCAACGTAGGTTCCTGTTCAGATCGTTACTTAACGACGGGTTACGAGAAGCCGTATTCGATCTCCGAGCTATTCGAACGGGTGTCGAAAATTCCGCAAGTCGGCGGGGTGGAATTGATCGGGACATGGCACGTGACGGACAACAACGTTAAGGAAATTAAGCGGCATCTGGACGAATATGGGCTTAAGCTCGTTTCTATTATTCCCGATCATTTCGGCCAAATGAAATGGAAGTATGGAAGTTTCGCTTCCAAAGACGGCGCCATTCGGGATCTGGCGGTCGCCCATACGAAGGAAATGATAGATGCGGCTGTCGAGCTGGGTGGAAACCTGATCTCGTTATGGCCGGGTCAAGATGGTTATGACTATCTCTTCCAAGCGGATTATATACAAGAACGCGATTGGTTCGCGGAAGGAATCAAAGAAGTGTGCACCTATCGGCCGGATGTCAAAATCAGTCTGGAATATAAAGTGAAAGAGCCCCGCACGCATAGCTATTTAAGTACCGTCGCCACGTCTCTCCTTATCGCGCAAGAAATCGGAACGGATAACATCGGGGTTACGATCGATTTCGGCCATTCGCTGAACGCGTACGAAACGCCGGCCGAGTCGGTGGCCTTGCTCAAGAAGTACGGGAATAAGCTTTTTCACGTCCACATGAACGACAACTACCGTCATTGGGACGACGACATGATCGTAGGAAGCGTCCATACGATCGAGACTCTTGAATTTTTCTATTGGCTGAAGCGCACCGGTTACGACGGATGGTTGTCGATCGATCAATATCCATACCGCGAAGACGGGTTGGAAGCCGTTCGCGAGGGCGTGAACGCGATGGAGGATTTCGTGAATCTCGTCGATTCCATTTCGACCGGAGAAATCGAAAGTTTAATTCGCAAGGGCAACTCACCGGAAATTACCGCCTATTTGCGCAAGCTGCTGCTATCCGCGCGTAGTTGATTATTCTAAAGGAGAGACAAACATGCTTACGATAAGCAAGATGATGGTGGATTACGAGGTGAATCCTCTGGGAATAGATGCCGCTAACCCGGCACTAAGCTGGCAGCTGCGCTCGGATCGCTCGACGCAGTACCAGAGCGCTTACCGAATTCTCGTTTCGTTAAGCTCGGAAGCGTTGGATCGCGATATCGGTGACTGTTGGGATAGCGGACAGGTGGTATCGGGCGAGTCACAGCACCGGATTTACGAAGGCAATCCGTTTCAATCGGGAACCCGGTATTACTGGAAAGTAAAAGTGTGGGATGAAGAAAGCAACGAGAGTGAATGGAGCGACTCGGGCTGGTGGGAAACGGGGTTATTGTCTCCATCCGATTGGCAGGCGAAGTGGATCACCGCTCCATTCCTACCCGATCCTCAGCCGGAGCCTGATCTTCTTCGAGATATCCCGGTCGTCTGGGATCCGCAGGCTCGTCCGAACGAGGATAAGGAAAACTCCCGCAGATATTTCCGGTTATCTTTCGCAATCGACGGGGAATTGCCTGAAGAGGCCAAGCTGCATGTTTATGCGACCGATTCGCTTTACATCCATGTGAACGGAGAAGACGAAGGACTTTATTATCCTTATATGCAAGCTGTTACGCTGGACATTGCCGATTTGCTGCGAGAGGGGAGCAACCTGATTGCTTGTGCCGCGGACGGTGAGCATCCCGGCTTCATTGCGGCATTATCTCTTCGTTATAGCGACGGTCGCGCAATGTTGCAAACGACGGAATCGAATTGGAAAACCTTCGATATCCCTGAAGAGGGTTGGATATCCCACGATATGGATGACTCGCATTGGCGCTCGCCAGTTTCGATCGGTCGATTCGGGCATGATTCCTGGGAGGTATATAAGCGGATTTTGTATCCGGTTAACAAAGCTTACGGGCCTTGCCCTCGGTTCCGCGCGCAATTTCGCGTCGACAAGCCAGTACTAAAGGCAAGATTATATATTTCGGCTCTAGGAATCTATCAAGGTTACTTGAACGGGCGGCAAATCGGCAACGACGTCTTTGCTCCGGGTTGGACCGATTATCGTACACGGATACCTTATCAAACTTATGATTTGACGTCATTGATTCAAGATGGAGACAATTCGCTCGAGGCGATCGTCGGTTCCGGCTGGTACGCGGGCAATTTGGGCATATGCGGACCTTACCATTACGGGAAAAAGGTGGGCTTGCGCGCCCAGTTATTATTGGAATTTAGCGATCATACCCAAGAAGTCATCTTTTCGGATACCGATTGGCAATCCGCCGAAAGCCCGGTCGTCGCTGCGGATATGTACATGGGTGAGACTTTCGATGCGCGGAAGTTAATGGCGCAGCCAGAATGGCAAGCTTCACTGCTGCACGAAGAGCTGCCTGGAGGCTTGATGTCGGCGCAACAAGGTCCACCGATTCAGCGGATTGAGGAAATCGTTCCGAAATCCATCGTCAGGCATGACGAGCGAACGTTCATCGTCGACTTGGGACAGAATATGGTTGGCTGGGTTAGATTGAAGATGCAAGGCGCGGAGAGTGGTAAGAAAATTCGCATTCGTTACGCCGAACGGCTAGAAATGGACGGAAGTTTGTACAGGGCGAATTTGCGCACCGCTAAGCAGACGGACGTTTATATCGCTGGCGGCGGCAACGGGGAAGAAAGCTATGAGCCCAAGTTTACTTATCACGGTTTTCAGTACGTGGAAATCCAAGATTATCCCGGCGAATTGACGGCTGATCAGATCACGGGAATCGTCGTTCATTCGGCCGCGGATCCCGTAATTGACATGGAAACCTCGAATCCATCAATTAATAAGCTGCTGGACAACATCCGTTGGAGCCAGAAGGGGAATTTCTTTGGCATTCCGCTAGATTGCCCGCAGAGGGACGAGAGACTAGGTTGGCTCGGAGATGCGCATGCCTTCGCCAGGACCGCCACCTACAATATGAACGCGGCTGGCTTCTATACGAAGTGGCTAACGGACATCCGCGATGCCCAGGCGGAAGATGGCGCGATTCCCGATATTGCTCCGTTCGTGGAGCACTTTGGATACGGGCATGTGTTTTTCGCCGACGGCGGGGTTATTATTCCTTGGATCATGTATCAGGTGTATGGTGATACGAGGTTCATCGAGACGAACTATGACGCGATGGCGCGATGGATCGATTGGATGATCAAGGATAGCGACGAACAGTTGATCCGGAAGTCTGAATCGTTCGGGGATCATCTCTCACACGGGGCAGACACGCCGCCTACATTGATCAATGCTGCGTTTTTTGCTTATAGCGTGCAATTAATGGAGAAGATGGCTCTCATCGTCGGCAAGCGAAGCGACTCCGAAAGCTATGGAGAGCTTTTCGAGCGATTAAAATTGTCTTTCCAGAAGCGATTCGTCCGGGATGACGGCATGATCGAGAGCGAAACGCAGACGGCTTACGTGCTCGCGCTGAAGATCGGATTACTTCCCGAAGAGTTGATCCCGCTTGCGTTTCGGAATTTACTCGACGATATTCGCGAGCGCGACTGGCATTTGACGACGGGCTTCATGGGTGTTAGCTATGTGCTTTCGGAGCTGGCAGAGCGGGGAGAGACAGATGTGGCATATCGATTGCTGCTTCAGGATACTTTTCCGTCGTGGTTATATTCCGTGCGCAACGGAGCGACGACAATCTGGGAGCGCTGGGACGGCTGGACGAACGAGAAGGGCTT
Source organism: Paenibacillus baekrokdamisoli (assembly GCF_003945345.1). Lineage (GTDB taxonomy): Bacteria > Bacillota > Bacilli > Paenibacillales > Paenibacillaceae > Paenibacillus_Z > Paenibacillus_Z baekrokdamisoli. Next base: position 5,616,447 of record NZ_AP019308.1, read on the forward strand.
CCAGGATCCGGAGATGAATTCGTTTAATCACTATGCGCTCGGATCAGTCGGGGAATGGATATATCGGTTCGTGGCGGGCATAGACCTACAGGACGGAATAGCGGGTTATCGGACGTTCAAAATTCAGCCGCGTCCGGGTGGAGGGTTTACCCATGCGAGCTGCCGATACGAGACGCTGTACGGAACCATCGTCAGTTCATGGAGGATCGAGAATGGAATATTCACTCTCCATGCGGAAGTTCCCGTGAACACCGAGGCATTGATTATGCTTCCCAAGTCGGGCAAAGGGATCACTGTCGGATCAGGCAAATACGAATTTAGTGTGGCCGGATGGGCGTAACCCGCCCGATCGGCCATCGACATAGAGGAGAAGAACTCGAATGAACATCGGAAAGAATCAGGCAACTTGGATCTGGTATCCGGACGACTACGAAATATGGCTTCATCGGAAGGTATCCGTTCTCAGGCAGTATAAAGGGTATATTTGTCCGCCATCGTGGCGATTGGACGATGCCTATACAAGCGTTAAATTCCGTAAGACGTTCCATTTAGATGCGCCCGAGACGTTAACGCTATCCGTTCAAGGGGAGTTCGTGCTGCTGATGGACGGGAATATGACTCCGATTCCTTACGAGCGGAAACCGATCACTTCGGTTGTTATTCCGGCAGGAATGCATGAGCTGACGATTAACGTATACAACGAGCATTACGTTCCGGCGATCTACGCATCGGGCGAAAGCTACATTACCGACGATACGTGGGAAGTGACGGCTCTCGACGGAAAGTGGGTCAATGCGGCATCCTCTTCGCAATTTGACGAAATCCATCATCCGCCGAAGGAATTTCCGTTTTCGTACGAAACGTTTGCTCCCGTCCAAGTCGAGGATATCGAAGGGGGGACCTTGCTCGATTTCGGCCGCGAGTCTTTTGGTTATCTGAACTTTACGGACGTAACCGGCAAAGGGACGATTCGTCTCACCTACGGCGAATCCCGTGAAGAGGCGATGGCAGGCGAGCTTTCGGAAACTTTCGACGATCTGCCGGTCGAGGGGGACGCGAAGGCGATAGCGGTAATCAAGACGCCGGTCACTCGGGCATTCCGCTACGTGTACGTCAAGTCGGACGAGGGGATAACCTACTCTCGCGCCCTGCATGAATACGAATTTTTACCGATGGAAGCTCAAGGCTCGTTCCGCAGCTCGGACGACACGCTGAATCGGATATGGGATGTTTCCGTTCATACGATTCGCCTTACGATGAGAGAGTTTCTATACGACGGGATCAAGCGGGACAGATGGGTTTGGAGCGGCGATGCGAATATCGGATTGATGATCAACAACTACGTGTTTTTCGAACAAGACTTGGCCAAACGGACATTAATCGCGTTGCGAGGAAAAGACCCGGTCTGTACTCATATCAATACGATCATGGATTTCACGTTTTATTGGTTTCTGAGTTTGCGTGATTATTATGTTTATACGGGCGATCTGGCGTTTATTGAGACGAATTATCGTAAAATGCTGTCGCTGATGGAGTTCTGTTTGAATCGGCGTAACGAAGAGGGCATGATGGAAGGGCGTCCGGAAGACTGGGTGTTTATCGATTGGGCGCCGATGGATTTGCGCGGGGAGGTCAGCGCTGAACAACTTCTGTTCTGTCGAAGTCTGGATACGATGGCGCTATTCGCCGAGAAGCTGGGAGATACGGACAACCTGGAGCGTTTCGGCGAACTCGCTGCCGGTCTGCGGCGAAAGATTTTCGACGTGTTCTGGGACGGGAAGGAAGGCGCGTTGCTTCACGGCCGTCATCAAGGCGAGGTTAACCGGAGCGTTCTGAAGTATCCGAACATCTTCGCGACGAAATTCGATTATTTGGACGCAGAGCAGAGGGAATCCGTCAAGACCAAAGTGCTGCTGAACGACGACGTACAAAAAATCAAGACGCCGTTCATGAGATTATTCGAACTCGAAGCCCTTTGCCTGCTAGGCGAGCCCGAGCATGTACTTAGCGAAATCCGGAGCTATTGGGGCGGCATGCTCGAATTGGGCGCGACATCGTTCTGGGAGGAATACGATCCGACGCTTCCCGCGGACGAGCAATATGACATGTACGGCGATAAATACCGCAAAAGCCTTTGCCATGCTTGGGGCGCGGCGCCGAATCTGCTTCTTGGCAAATACGTGTTGGGCGTTCGGCCGCTAGAACCAGGTTATACTCAGTATATCGTAGAGCCTCGTCTGTGCGATCTCGAATGGATCGAGGGTAAAGTTCCGACTTCGAACGGCGATATTGAAGTGTTTGGGAATAGCTCTACGATCCGCGTTCGGACGAACGAAGCGGGCATAGGCACTTTACGGATTCATGCGCATTCGCGCCCTCGAACGGACGACGGAGAGTTGATGCTTGCCGACGATGGAATTTACGAATTGTGCCTGTCCGAACCGAACCGACTTTACGTTGTTCATATGGATGTGGAAACCGGCGACGCTTAGCATGCAGGGCTTCCGCAGGAAACTTTCGAATCCTTAGTCGGAGTTTTTCGTTCTATAAGTCTAAGTCTTGCAGGTCTATTTCACTTCCGATTATGGGCATACTAAGCCCGTTCGACGCTATTCTGGCGGATGATCGCACTGGTAATCTAGAACTTCCGCTACCCCAAGATAAGATTCAGGATCTGCTCACTCTTTGTATGGGGCAATATAATGCCGATAACCCGGGGGTAGCAGAGTTTTGGAGTAAAATAAGGAACTTGGAAACTTCTCCATCTTAGTTTTAAGCAGCTGATTGATAAGCTAAGTTGGTAATAGCTTTTGATCATGAAATGGAAGCCCCATTACGATATGTAGTGGGGGTTTCCTGTTTTCAAGAGTTTTATAACCAACAAACGTGCATTTAAAATAGGACGCTGAAGCGTATCTTATAGGAGTCGTTGATATCTATTGACCGTGCTTACTGCAAGGGATACTGCTCTAAGAGAACAAAACGAAAGCCGGCTTTTTGGAGCTTCGGTATGGCTTTCATCACACCCTCTGCGGTATCCTTCTCCGGATGATTCATGTGACCAATCACGATGGAGCCATTCTTTGCTTTCATCAGAGCGGCTTCTACCTGCTTCGTATTATATGTAGCGCCAGCATCGCCGAGAAGGTTGTAATTAACGGGCTCTAAGCCCAAATCTTGAACAATATGAATGGCTACATCATCGTAATAGGCGGTTCCAGAGCGGAAGTAAAGCGGTCTACGGCCCGTTAGTTTGGCGATTTTCTCCTCATTCTTACTTACCTCATCAACGACAGCAGCCACATTCTTCGTACCCCGAATACCATAAGCCGCCTTACCTGTAACGGAGAGCGGGCGATGCTCATAGCCATGATTTTCAATTTCAAATAACGGATTTTTGGCTAGCTCTAGGAAGATCGCCGGGTTGGCGTCGATCCACCGAGCATTCACGAATAATGTAGCTGGGATTTGCTCGTGAATGAGATAATCAATCAGCTTCTTATCATAGCCGCTCCCCTTGGACCCCCCGCAAGCATCAAAGGTCAAGGCGATCACTTTATCCTTCTTGTTTAAGTGGGTTAAGTGGGTTTTAACACCAGGAAGGTTCTCTCCCCACTTCTTGGGCTTGATTTGCTCATAGCGTTGTAATAGGAGTTGTTTCGTCTGATCTGGAGAGGTTGAGCCAGACGATGCTGCCGTCATTGGCGCAGCTGATAAGGCGGCCAAGGAAGCAGTGAGCAGAACCAGAAGGTTAAGAGAAATTATTATTTTTGGCACATGGAGAGCTCCTTAGCAACTATAATTTGGAATTTAATGCAATTAGGGTCCATATTATCACTGTATGATGCCAGCTAGCAAACTGCCAAGGGCAGTAACATTAAAGAGCATATTCGCTTGCTGCCATTTGCTTTTCACGGCTGGATAAAGTTATATGTAAATAGGAGAATTCTAGGGTCATCTAGCCTTCCAATTGATAGATAAGGGGAGTGAGCGTAATGACAACTAAGGATGTAACCAAATTACCTGACGTACTGGGTCAAAAGCAGCGGATAGCCGTTGTTACTGGTGCAAGCGGTGGAATGGGAAGGGCAACCGCAGCGCTTCTCGCAGCAGAGCATGGGATGAAAGTCTTTCTGCTGGCGCGCAGCTTGGATAGAGGACATGCAGCGGTTAATTATGTGAACAGCAAGAGCGGCCGGAAGGATGCGGAGCTCATACTGGGTGACTTGGCCTCATTTGCAAGTATTCGGACTGCTGCTAAGCAGCTAGCTGAGCGTACGGATCATATCGATGTACTCGTTAACAATGCGGGTGTCGTTACCTTGAAGCGAGAAGAAACAGAGGATGGCTTTGAACGACAGCTTGGCGTTAACCATCTGGGCCATTTTCTCCTAACGGGGTTATTGCTGCCCTTGCTTGAGCAAAGTGAAGCGGGACGTATTGTCGTCGTATCCTCTGGCGCACATAAGATCGGGCGGATGAATAATGAGGATATGGATATGAAGAAAAGGTTCACCATTTGGAATGCTTATGGTCGTTCGAAGCTGGCTAATATTTGGTTCGTGAGGAGGCTCGCTTCACGCCTTGCTGGATCGCATGTTACTGTGAATGCCCTTCATCCAGGTGCGGTTTCTACGCAGATTGGCGTGAACCGCGCAACGGGATTCGGCGGGTTCGTTCATAAGCTGCTGCGGCCGTTCTTCTTATCGCCAGAGCAAGGCTCGGCTACAGCCGTCTATTTAGCCAGTTCTCCCGAAGCTGCAGGTGTATCGGGCCAGTATTATTACAAGTGCAAACCATCAGGGATATCTAAGCGAGCTGCTTCTGAGGGGGAGGCCGAGCGCTTCTGGAAGTGGAGCGAAGAGGCGACGGGCTTTCGTTGGAGCAAATAGGAATGTGCAGCGGATAGGAATTATTATGCCACAAACAACAAGATAACTACTGGGAGGGAATGCGCCATCATCAGCTTTCTAATTACTGTATTGATCATCGTTGTACTCATTATTGGCGTTTATCTGTTTATGAAGAGCTATCCTGCTTTTGGTGGGAGGCCCTCCAGAGAGCAGCGCAGCAGAATCGAGCAATCCAAGTCCTTCATTAAGGGTAAATTCGTGAATCAAATCCCAACCTCCACGGCATCAAGCCCCAAAGAAACAGTGAAGATTTTGCTTGAATTTATGAAGGGTAATCCGAGTCGGAAGCCTGCTAAGGCCATAGCTGCGGAGCCACTAAATTCGCAAGAACTGTTTAAAGTGGAAGCCGGTAAGCCAGCAGCAGTCACCTGGTTCGGCCACTCTACCCTGCTGCTGCAGTTGAATGGGAAGACATTATTCATCGACCCGATGCTGGGACGTGCGCCATCACCCTTTCCGGCAATCGGAGGGAAGCGGTACAGCAGCAATCTGCCTATCGAAATCGAAGATCTTCCACCGATTGATGCTGTTCTAATCTCCCATGATCATTACGATCATCTGGATTATGGCTCCATTAAGAAGCTGAAGGGGAAGGTGAGGAAGTTCTTTGTCCCACTTGGCGTGGGTGCTCATCTGGAGCGATGGGGAGTAGATCCGAATAGGATCGAAGAGCATGATTGGTGGGATGAGTTTGAATTTGAGGGTCTCACACTGGCTAGTACGCCGGCTAGACATTTCTCAGGCAGAAGCCTGACCGATCGCAATACGACACTATGGTGCTCATGGGTCATACTTAGTCCAGATACGAAAATCTTTTTTAGTGGCGATAGTGGCTATGGACCTCACTTTACAGCTATCGGGGATAAATACGGACCCTTCGATCTGACCTTAATGGAATGTGGTCAGTATGATGAGCGATGGGCTACGATACATATGATGCCAGAAGAAACGGTACAAGCTCATTTGGATGTGAAAGGGAAGGTAATGATCCCTATCCATTGGGGCGCCTTTACATTAGCTCTGCACAGCTGGATAGACCCTGCGGAGCGAGCAGTGAAGGCCGCTAGAGCTCAGAATGTGTCTATTAGCACACCGAGGATTGGCGAGAAAGTCCTTGTCGGAACGGCTCGATTTCCTGCTTCAGCTTGGTGGCAATCGTACGAATAAGCTGCGCGACGGCGCCAGCCGTTTTTTCTTATATGCAAAGTTAAATCTGTAAATTCGTAACATTCCTTCTCTTCGGTTCGTTTGTAGTAGTGTAAGACAATGGAAAGAAGAGAAGGGTGGAAGGGATATGAATAAGAAATTAGCTTTAGTTGCAGTAGCTTTAACGACGACATTAATCTTGGGCGCATGCGGCAACGATAATTCCAATACGAAGAAATCCAATACAACACAAAACACAACAGGCAACGCAGCAACAACAAACAACACAACAAAGGGAAATGGTCAGGAGCTGGCTAGCATTCCGGTTACCATCAATGATATCGAAAGCAACCTCAAGGTCGGATCGGATCAAAGCGAGGTTACGAAGCTGATGGGTGACAAGCATGAGGTTGTGAAGTCCGCGGATGGCAATGTATGGCGGTTCGATATTGGATTAAAAGGGGATTATACGTACGCCAACGATAAGACAGATCCCGATCGTGATAGTATCGTCAACGGAACGGTTCCGCTGCAGGTCTTCTATTATTTCGATAAGGATGGCAAATTAGTTAGCTACGATGCTTATCAGCCAGGTGTGGCAGGCAGCAAGGATCTTAGCGTATACCGGATGTCGAAGGACGGAGCTAGAATAAACGCAACGGTGTAATAAGGTAGAATAAGAAGATGAGGCTGTTCCAAAAGGTCCAAGACCTGGACCTGGGGACAGCTTTTTTTGCGCAGTTAGTTATACAGTATACGACGTCTAGCCTACGGGTATGCCGGAGGATAAGAACATATATCCATAATAAAACCGCCAATTGTATCTGGCGGTTTTTCGTTAATCAAAAGCCTTATTTATGTACATAGCGTCAGAGTGCACTTATAACGTCGAGGCCGCCTGACTTACTAGAGACGACAGTTGATCAGTATCGACCGTCTGGCCTTGTCGCAGCTTTATTGTCTTTCTTTCGGGAGGACCGTCGAACATTCCTTCTGGAAGCACAAGCTCACTTGCGTTAAAGATCGTAAAGCTTACCGCGTCTTTCGACGTTGAAATGACGGCGGCGTATTTTCCATTTTTCAAAAAATGGGGTTTCTTGTACTGGATGCGCTCCTGTACCTCTGGAATCGACTGGTGGACAACCTCGCGAAGGCGGGAGCACAGCTCCCCTTGCCAAGATTCCTTTATTGCTTCAATAAAATCTGTTACATCTTGGTTCATCGGTCATTCTCCTTTTAAGCAAATGGGGTTTTCTTTATAGTCTTATTGCTTGACGATCATCCACGTAACGCCGAATTTGTCGACGACTTCGCCGTAATAGGCTCCCCATGGCTGAAGATCGAACGGAAACTTGATCGTACCACCCTCACCGAGATTCGAGTATGCCTCTCGGGCTTCGGCTTCGACGTCGTAAGTCAGGGCAATGGTGATGCTGCGGCTACCGTTTACTGGTTCGAAGGAGTCGGACAGGAATAACGTATTTGCTCCGGCAACCGTCAGAACCATGTGCATCACTTTATCCTTGACCGCTTCTGGCGTGTCCGGCATCTGGCCGAACGTCATGATGGAATGGATCTCCCCTCCCAGAGCCTGTTTATAAAATCCAGCCTGTGTTCTTGCATCCTCCGACATAATATAGGGGTTTAACTGTGCTCCCATGTTCAACAACCTTTCACTTTAGTTTTTTTGAAATAGACCGGGTGTTTCGAAAAAGATAACCGATGAACGCAGCCTCTACCAACACGACGAATGGGAAATGACAAAATCGACAGATTCGAAAAATATTTTCAGCTTTTTTTTAGCATATCAATTTGGTCTCGCAGATCGGCCACCTCCGCGATTACCCGATACGTTGGCCGCGCATTCGGCGGTGCGCTTCAGCAGAAACTCGCGCTCACGTGCGTTGTGTGTCAGCGACGCAGCGCGTTCAAACTCTTCCTTCGCTTCGCCCATGCGGCCCAATTTCATCAGAAGGTCGCCGCGAACGCTCGGAAGAAGGTGGTACTCCTTTAGCGACGGCTCGGAAGTCAGCTCATCGACGATCTGAAGACCGAAAGCAGGACCAAATGCCATAGCGATAGCTACCGCGCGGTTCAGTTCGACTACCGGGGAAGGTGTAATCCGGGTCAATGCTTCGTAGAGCGCGGCGATACGCGTCCAGTCGGTCTCCGACGCGGTACAAGCCCGCGCGTGACACGCGGAAATCGCGGCCTGAAGTGCATATGGACCGAGCGGGCGTCCGAGCTTCTGGGCACGCTCGAGTGCGGCCAAACCGCGGCGGATCAGCAGATGATCCCATAGTGCACGGTTTTGGTCCATAAGAAGTATGGGTTCGCCCGTAGGGCTTACCCGGGTTTTGAAACGTGACGATTGGATCTCCATCAGGGCAACCAAACCGTGAACCTCTGGCTCCGTAGGTGCGATCTCCGCAAGTATGCGCCCGAGTCTAAGTGCCTCTTGGCAAAGCAGCGGGTGTATCCAGTTACCGCCAGAAGTCGCCGTATACCCCTCGTTGAACATGAGATAAATAACTTCGAGCACCGTTGACAGGCGCTCCTTGAGCTCTTCACCCAAAGGAACCTCGAAGAGAACTCGAGCGGCACTAAGCGTCCGCTTCGCCCGAACGATCCGCTGTGCGATGGTCGATTCGGCGACGAGGAAAGCGTGCGCGATTTCATCGGTTGTGAGCCCACCGAGCAGACGCAGCGTCAGCGCTACACGCGCTTCGCGGGATAAGACCGGATGGCAAGTCGTAAAGATCAATCGCAGGAGATCGTCGCCAATCTCCCCGTCCATCGTATTCTCCAGGTCGTGCTCGGTGTACAAATCGCTGCTGCGGCCAAGCTCTTCATATTTCCGGTCGCTCAGTTTGCTCCTGCGCATCAGATCGATCGCACGGCGTTTCGCTGTAGTCATCAGCCAGGCGCCGGGATTGTCCGGGATTCCGGTATCGGGCCACCGTTCTAATGCGATGACAAGCGCATCATGTGCAAGGTCTTCTGCGAGACCGACGTCACGTACCATCCGCGCCAGTCCAGCGATAAGATTGGCCGATTCGATTCGCCAGATTGCATCGATTGTGCGCTGGGCTGCGGAGGAGGTCACGATTTCTTTAGCCTCTCCATCTGTTCACGAAGCGCGGTTTCCTTCGCCAGCGTTTCCGGATTTTGTGTCAAATCTAGCGCCTCGAACACCTGCCGGAGCTCGATTTCCCCTTCGCCATAACCGTGGGGATCCGGCATGCGTCTCGCCCATTCGATCGCTTCTTCCCTAGATTTGACTTCAATGAGCGTATATCCGGCTATTAACTCTTTCGCCTCGGTGAAAGGGCCGTCGGTTATCTTCGGCTTGCCGCCGGGCTCCGGATAGGAGATCCGAATTCCGTTTGAGCTTGGGTGTAGACCATCGGCAGCGAGCAGCACGCCAGCCTTAACCAACTCTTCGTTGTACCTCTGCATCGCTTCGACAAGCTCCTGACTAGGCATAACACTCGCCTCGGAATCCTTAGTAGCTTTGACAATCATCATGAATCGCATATGTGTTTTCCTCCTGAATTCATTGTGGAGACTCGTTTATCAGTTCTAATCAGACCGGTAAATTTGCCTCTACATAGACGACGAATAGATATCGATTGAATCGACATGGCGAGGCAAATTTTTTTTAGATTTGTCATTAACAAACGCAGCTATGAGAAATATCCCCTATTGTTGCAGTCCATCTAGTCATTCGTCATCTATAAACAATTCTCCTTTTCTCCTTTACTCAAGCGAAAAAGAAAAAAGCCGCGAATATGCGGCTTCTAATAAACATATGTTTTTGTCTTCCAAGTAAAAACACCTCCGCCGAAGCGTGTGACTACGATTCGGGGAGGTGTGGAGGCAGTTCAATCCATTGATTGGCCCAACCAATAATTTCTGTAAAGAGAGGAGCGAGGCCTTGGCCTTTCTCCGTAAGTTTGTATTCAATACGCACTGGCATCTCTGGATAAACATCCCGCTGAATAATACCTTCTGCTTCAAGTTCCTTTAATCGTTCAGATAGAACCTTCCCGCTTAAGTTGGGGATCGAGTGCTCGATTGCAACGAATCGCTGCGGTCCGTTAAGCAGTTGATAGACGATCATCGATGTCCACCGTTTGCTTAATATCTCCAACGCCTTCTCAAAACGGGCACACATGAATTGTGGATGCTCCATCGTCATCACCTCATTCTCTCCTTTTATTATAGCCCTCAAGCCCCATAAAAACAATCTTACTAAATGGAATGTACACACTTTATGGGAATATCTTATTAAATAATACTTAGTTACATTAAGTAACTAGATTATAAAATTATCTGTCATTGCTAAAACAGAGTTGGCTATCATTCGTGACTTTTATGAGCGGCTAGCTCATCATGCGCTGTGAGTCGTTCCGCGAGCCGAACATTTCATTCCGCTCTTCCTGGCAATGGGAAGTGCCGAGGCGGTGGGTAAGCCGCTGACCATCTATCGCGGATATGAAATGGGCTCGTCCAGCTTTAGCTTTGAAGCCTATTCGAGGAAGACAGTTACATCATGCTTGGAATGCTAGTTGGACGGGAACCAAATATTGCGAAGGTCGACCCAGCCCTGTGAGTTGAAGGTTACGCCGCGCACGGAGGGGAGATAGGCGGTTTGAACAGGCTTTTCGTATAGGATATGCAGCTGATTCTCCTGAATAAGCTGGTCTTGAATCCGCGCAAGCCCCTGTTCTCTTTCCTTAGCATCGGGTGATTGCTTCACGGTATGAAGCAATCGCTCAATGTCGACTCTCGTGTGAGGCTCAACATGCTCGGCTATCGTTAGATAGAGGTCGAATAAACGCAGCTGCTCATCCTGATCCCGTAATAAAGAGAATAGAATAAGGTCTGATTCCAGTCGAATCATGCCTTTGAAGTCCTCTGGCGATATAAAAACCACATGGCAAGCATATCCATGCTTCTCTAGCCCAGCAGCGACGGCTTCGGCATCCTGTTTGTAAGGCGGAATGGTTGCAATCTGCAGCGTACCAATCGAATTGGGCTGATCTCCTTGATCTCCGCTGCTTGCTGATGCTGTGCTGTCGTCACGCAGACAAGCTAGAATACGAGCACGAACGGTCGGATCGGTCAACGGTCCGGCTTTTTTGGTGTTGCACGTAATGAATTTCCGAACGGAAGCCTCCGAGTGAATTTGACTCCATACGGCTTCACCATCCCATGCTTGACCTTGCATTACATGGAAGGGCAGCAAATGATCGGCAGGGTCATTCTTCATCCCCCACGGCACATGGACGATCTCCACCCGGTCCAGATGCGCTCTCCCCTGAAAGTAAGGCGTAAACACTTCAAGCACACAAATACTCTCATTCATCTGGGCGACCTTGAACGGTCCCGACCCGATAGGACGTGTACCGAAGAGGGCCTCACCAATCTGATCCAGATCCTTCGGTACAATTGCAGCGCGGCTCGTACACAAGAATGGCAGGAACAGCTCACTCGGCTCCTCTAAATCGATGATCACGGTTGTCGGATTGATCGCACGAACAGATCGGATTTGTTTGAAAATAAAGCTGTACAGCGTTCGCCTCGAGGAGTGGATTAATCGATCCAGCGAGTAGACCACATCCGCGGCTGTCATGATTTTTCCATTGTGAAAGAGGATCTCTTTACGTAGGAAGAAGGTCCACCTCGTACGAGCTTGATCCACGTCCCAGGCGTGGGCGATATTCGGAAGGATCTCATTCGAATTATTCATTCTCCGGGCTAGACCGTCGAAGACATGGCTGGAGACAAACGACTCAGCGAGCAAATTCATATATAACGGATCAAAGGTATGAAGCTGTTCACGGATAGGAAGCCGAAGCGTATCGATCTGCTTATCACTTCGGATCTCGGAATGATGACCGAAGTAAGTAAGCAGCCAGCCCTGCAGACGGTCCTGCAGCGAGGAAGACCTTGCATGGATGCTGATTTGATCAAAGGTCCGCTTGAAATCCTTGCGATTAATGGACTGCATGACGGACTGCACCGCAATCTCCTCAGGCTGGACAAGAAACTGCAAGCTTGATCGGCGTCCGCGTCCACGATGGGAAGTCCATGAGATCCATCCATGCTGGGCCATTTTGTTCACGATAATCATGGCATTGCGATGGGTGCAATCCAAGGCTGCTGCTAATTCGTCCAGCGTAACCTCTGTCTCCTCGGTATGTCCGTAGTGGGAATGGAGCCGAAGGAATTGGTTGTTTAGCTTCATACTCTCATCATCCTCTAAAATGCGAAATTTTTGGGCAGTTTCTTTCTCTTTATTTTTCTTATTTTAACATCTAAAATAAGGGTTAGATAGGAAGAAAGTGGAGGTATTGATGATGAACAACAGATCAACCCCCTTGTTAGGGCGATCACCCAAGGCTCTCATTGCCGCGGTTGTCTTGGCTATTGTGCATCAGTATTTATTTTATGGCCATGTGCTGGGTGTCTCGTATCCCATCTTTATTATTCTCTTCTATGCGTTCATGTATCATCTGGCGAATGACAGAATGCGAGCACCGACGCCGTTTGGTTGGCTGCTGCTCATCGTCAATCTGATGTTATCTATGACGTATGTGCTGTTTAATAATTCATTTTTTTACGTGCTGAATGTGCTTGTCATTCCGCCGCTTATCTTCATACATATGTCCTATATGCTGAGTGCCAGGAGAATAGAGTGGTGGAAGATCCGAATTATTCAGGATGCCTTGGATCACCTGTTCGTGCAGAGCACTCGTCATTTTCCCACTGTATTCAAAGTTATACGACTGTCTACCTTTCGAAGAATGAACAAGCAGCGTAAAGGTGTGATGAGCAAGGTACTCCTTGGTTTAGTTATTGCACTGCCGTTCTTAGTCATCGTCATTAACCTATTAGCCTCAGCAGATGGCGTGTTCAACAGCCTGCTGTCCGGCGTTCCAGGGTGGCTGGATCAACTGTCTTATAGTGAGAGCGTCCTAAGGCTCATATGGGTTATTATCTTCGGGTTCCTGTTCTTCGGCTACCTATGGGGATTCATCAAGCAGAAGACCTATGATTGGGAGAAAAGAGCACAAGCTGCCAAAGCACAGCTGCGAACAGACTCAGAAGCTGCAGCGCTGACCGTTCAATCCAGCTATCAAATTGATCCCATTATTATGGCTACTGTACTGATTGCCTTCAATGCGGTGTATGTACTCTTCGTGGTTGTGCAGTTTACTTATTTGTTTGGGGCAGGGCAAGGGATATTGCCGGAGGGGAGCTCCTATGCAGAGTATGCCAGAAGCGGGTTTGTCGAACTCATTGCCGTATCGATCATTAACTTTGCCATTATGATGATCACGCTCGTATTCGGCAGTGCACAAGGGCAATCTGCTCTGAAAAAACTGAACAATGCGATGCTGTATATCTTGGTTGGATGCTCCTTCGTTATGCTGTATTCGGCCTATATGCGGCTTACCCTCTATGAGGATACATTCGGCTACACGTATATCCGTTTCTTAGTCCATGCGTTTATGCTCTTCCTGGCAATCCTCTTGATTATTGCGGGGTTCAGAATCCATTACGCGCGTATTCCGCTTACGAAATGCTACATCGTGTTAGGGCTAATTTCTTATGTCATGATGAACTACATCGGAATGGATCGCATTATCGCTAGTAATAATATCGAGCGCTTCAGAGAAAGCGGGAAGATCGATGTCAATTACTTGACTGATCTATCCACGGATGCGACTCCGCTGCTCATTCATTTTGCCCAAAAGGAATATCCCGAGCTGCAGGAGTCGCTTCGTAACCAACAGACGGATTTATGGAGGGATAGTAATCGGGCATGGCCTTCGTTCAATCTATCGCATTATCGGGCGGAGCGAGCGCTTAACCGTTATTTCGAGGAAGAAATCACCAAAAGTCACTAAGTGAGAAAGCCGGCTGCGGTTTGCAGCCGGCTTTAGAATTTTGCAATAAATTAGGTTGACGTGTTCTATCTGTGATTGCCAAGTAATCCACGGGGCCGATAGTTCATGCCATTGATCGTTCATAAAGTTCCTGCTTGAGATATTGATAGAGCTTTAAGCTTGCTATCTTGGGCGGATAGGCCGATGCTTTGCAGAGGAGTCCGAAAGGCATGTCAATTAGACTGCCGCTGATTGTCCGGACCGTAGATCCAGCAGGAACTGGATCCAAAATAATCTTGGGCACAAGGGCGATGCCTAATCCACTCTGGACATAATATTTTAAAGCCGTCATACTTCCAATTTCCATCGTGCTCAGTGGGATGCTCGCCGTTTCTTGTAATACCATCTCGAGTTTTCTGCGGTAGGGACAGGATTCCGAGGTAATGAGCAGGCGATGTCCCCGAATATCATCCGGCGCAATTACCGCTTTTTGTGCAAGCGGATGGTTCTCAGGCATCAACACTACGAACTCTTCTTAAATAAGGGTTCAAAATAAAGCTCAGACCCTAGATCTGGTGCCGAGCAAAGAGCGAAATCAAGTTCTCCTTTGAGAAGCCGCTCGCTTATGGTTGGGGTGTTTGCGAACTCCACAGAGATTCGAATATTCGGGAATTCAGACATAAACCTCGCCACAATCCGGGGTAATCGGTGACTGGCGGTTGGTTCCGTTACCCCAATACGAATGTTCCCTGCTTCGCCCAACTGCAAATCGGATAAGTTCGATTGTAATTGCTCCATGTTTTTTATAATTTGCAAGCTTTGTTCGTGAAATAGTCTACCAGCTTCCGTTAACTGAAGTTTCTTCCCTCGTTCGATAAGCTGAACGCCCAAGTCGGATTCAAGCTTCTGAATCTGCATGGTAACGGTGGATTGCACATAATTCATTTCTTCGGCTGCGCGGACAAAACTGCCGTATTTCACAATCATTTGAAATGTTTTTAATGTTTTAAGGTCCATCACGCACTGCTCCTATATGAATTCAAAATTTTTGAATCAAAATATCAATTGATTCAATTATACAAATTGAACATAGCGATATACAATCATTTATATCAGGGTACACAAAAGGAGAGAATCCCATATGGATTTAAATAACAAAGTAGCTCTTGTTACTGGCGGCGGTACAGGGATCGGAAGGGCTGCATGCCTAGCACTTGCTGAGCGGGGAGCAAGTGTTGCAGTGAATTATTCGCGCTCTCAAACCGATGCGGAAGAAACGGTGCAAATGATCATGAACAAGGGTGGGCGTGCAATAGCGATAGAAGCCGATGTTTCTCGGGACAAGGAAGTCAGGGGAATGGTTGATACCATTGTGCAGCAATTGGGGACGATTGATTTGCTTGTGAATAATGCCAGCATTACACGGCATATCCCGCTTGATGATCTGGAAGCGGCAACGGAGGAGGTATGGGACGAGCTTTATGATGTGAATGTGAAAGGAATGTTCTATTGCGCACGAGCCGTTGCCCCTTTCATGAAAATGAATAAACAAGGCGCGATTGTCATTGTCGGCAGTATAGCAGGACAAACGGGATTAGGCTCCTCGCTTCCATACGCCGTATCCAAAGCGGCAGCACATGGTCTTACGAAATCGTTAGCACGTGCCTTAGCTCCGGATATTAGGGTGAACTGCGTTGTACCGGGAGCCGTCGCAACAAGGTGGTGGGATGGAAGGGAAGAGCAAATGAAGAAGCTTGCTCCTAATCTTCTGCTGCAGCGCATCTCAACACCTGAAGATATTGCTGCATTAATTTGTGCAGCCTTGGAACAAGAAGCGATGACCGGTCAGATTATTACAGTGGATAGCGGACAAACGTTGTAGCATGCTTTTCTGCAAAACCAGAGACAACCCCGCTATCTGAACAGATTATGTTGCAATTAATTTCTGCTGGTTGGCTGCGGGAATAATGATTTTAATCGTTGTCCCGATGCCGATCCTGCTCATAATGGAAACCCCGTACTCGCTGCCAAAATGCAGCTTGATCCGTTGGTCGACGTTGCGAATGCCATATCCCAAATAAGCGCCGTCGTTTGGCGTGAAAATCTGGGCAATCGTTTCAACACTCATTCCGGATCCGCCATCTACAATTTGGAATATAATACGCCCGTTGTCCATTTCTGCATAAATCGCGATATGAATTTTACCTTCCCCATTCCAGCCATGTTCAATCGTGTTCTCCACAAAAGGCTGCAAAATCAATTTCACCGTATTATAGGTAAGCACTGACGGATCTATATGTAATTCAACGACTAATCGATCTGTATACTTTATTTGCTGAATTTCGATATACGACGTTACCTGTTCCAGCTCTTTTTCTACCGAAATGAGTGTTTTTCCGTTGTTTAACGAATTTCTATAAAATTTGGATAACCCCATCACCATCATTTGCAGCTTCTTCAGCTCGCCGAATTGGGCCAATCGGTTAATGGAAGAAAGGGTATTATATAAGAAATGGGGATTGATTTGCGCTTGCAGCGATTCCAATTCCAACTCTTGTTTTTCTATTTTGGAAAGATACGTTTCTTTAATTAGCTGATTCATATGCTCACCCAATTGATTCAGAGCAGACACAATGTAGGTGAACTCATCGCCTCCTTTATATCGGATCCGTTTGTCATATTCGCCTTCCTGGAAAAAATGGAGCACGGAGATGACTTTGCTAACACGTCTGGAAAACATACGGGAAATAACGCCGCTTGCGATTATACATACGGCTAAACTGATCAAACATACGATAATGGTCAGATTCGCAAGCTGTCTCGCGTCTTTTTCCAGAATCTCTACGGGAATGAGTGCTGCCAAATTCATATTAAAGTCTGGAAGCGGTTGGGATATGACCAACTTGTCATTCGAGGTATACTCACGCCAATAATGATGAATGAAAGCATCCTTGGAGGCATACATAATTCTTTCCTGGGCATCTACTGCAAAAACAAGTGTGCCTTCACCCAATTTCGGGTAATCCAAGCTTTGAAAAAGACTGGAGATCTTCGTTGTAATGCGGATAAATCCGATTTGATTGCGGGTGAACGGATCGCTTGAATCGACCAGTCTTCGCAGTAAGGAGATGTTACCATATTGGCTGTCGTCTCCAACTTGCTGCCATAGCATCGTGGTACCGTATTGTTCTTCGGGAAACTGCCTATACCATTCTTCCTTTTCAATGCGGCGAATGTTGTACATTTCGAAAGATCGCTTATGCAAAACAAGAGGATCCTCCATATGCAGCGAAGTGCTGTATACTTCTGGAACTGCCGGATTGTTCATATAAACGGTCAATTGAATATTTTGGCTAGTGGCATTAATTGTACTTTGAAACTTGGGGATCATATATTTAATATTGCTCTCATAGCTGTCCCAGCCCTCATCGTAATTCTGAATATTGCCTGCAAGGGTGTCATCATTGTACAGGAGATCAGACACGCGCCGTATATCTTCAAGCTTGAAGGCAATATTGTCGCTCATCTGCTGCAACGTTTCACTCATACTAATGCGTGTATGCTCCTTCATAGCATGCATAAAGGTCGTATACGAAAAGATACCGACGGCAATAATTGGCATAAGACAGATAATAATATAGGAAATCAATAATTTATACCCGAAGGGAAGGTATCCCTTCCTATTAATCTCCATCTATCCGCTCACCTCTTTTGATCAACATTGTTTTCTGAATTCGAGTGGTGACATTCCAAAGCTATCCTTAAACTGTCTGCTGAAATAATTCAGATTGCGATAGCCGACTTTATCTGCAACTTCATATATTTTCAGGTGCGTCTCTGCCAGCAGTTCCTGGGCTTTCAAGAGACGTGCCTGAATGACATAGTCTGTAAAGGTGAGGTCCATTTCCTCCTTGAAGAGGAACCCAAGATAATTGGGGGTATAAGAGAAGGCATTGGCCGCATTCCGCAGTGTGACCACTTCATGGATGTGTAAATGGATATAGTCGATGATTTCCTTAATTAATTTTTGATTTTTTTTCTGTTTTTTGATATTGAGTATTTCCGACAGCTCGTACATGACATTTCGGAGCCATAATTGTATTTCATCAATGGTTTCAAAATGATGAATAACTTCCAAGTTTTGTGGTTGAATATCGAGTAATCCAAACATGCTTTCGTTAAGGGTATGAAGCCAGGTATCCAGTTTTACAATCACATAAAGCAATACATTGTAAGCCGTAGCCTTAGATTGGATCGACTTCAAATAATAGAATAAATCACCGTTTCGGTCGTATATGTATAGCAAATCATAGTTTTTTATTGCTAGAAACAAACCTTCGATTTGCGCATCGATGTTACCTGCCAATTCCACATGCTTTTGCTTAATATCGGAGAACGGAATGATACGATCCTTACCCAAGAACATTTTGTATTCCAAAGCTTGCAGTGCCTGCCGATAAGCTTCGGATAACTTATTCACTTCGGTAAATTCACGGCTTAATCCGATCGTAATGGAGTAAGAAGATGCGATTCGGAACGCGTCAGCAACTGTTGACCATTGGTCGTCTGCAGAAGACTGATTATCCGCATAAATAACGGCCACACGGTGTGAAGAAACAGGGAAAACCGCATCGTATCCTTGCGTGCGGCATGCATGGGCGATATCCCTAATCAATAATTTCAAGATATCGGACCTTTCATTTTCGTTATATCCTTTGAGCTTCAAGGTTACGTCATCGATTTCGATGACCGCTACCCGTAGAAACTCGAATAGGGACGGAAGCCCGCATTCTTCGTAATACAAGGGATACTCCATCTCCGATGCTTTTCCCTCCAACAGTTGAAGGAAAAGCTCGTTTTTGAGCAAGGGAGCAATTTCCTTATAAGCTTTCTCCGTCTTTTTCTGACTCTGCTCCATGTCCAGCAATTCCTTCACTTTGGTTAAAGCTTCATAAACTTCCTCATCGTCGACAGGCTTCAATATATAAGAACAGGCATTCAGGCTTAGCGCCTGTTTGGCATATGTAAAATCCTCGTGTCCGCTGATAAAAATGATCCGTATGTCCTTGTTTCTTTCCAGCGCCAGCTTAGCGAGCTCGAGCCCGGACATCTGGGGCATGCGGATGTCGGTAATCAGGATATCCAGTTTCGTTTGATTGATCAATTCCATGGCCGAAACCGCATTATTCATCGCACCCGCAACCTTCATATTCAGCTGATCCCAGGGAATGAATAGTCGCAGCGCATTTAAATCCAAATCCTCGTCATCCACGAGCAGAACGTTGTACACCCCAATCCCTCCTTCCTTATCATGCCAAGAGAGCATACTATTCCTAGTATACTCTCTCTCTTCTTCCAACTGGATTTTAATTTTTCTTGATTCTCTTAAGGTTCTCTTGCCATTTTTGAGTTTCGTACTGCAGCAATTTTTCATATCCTGCTTTATTGGCGGAATTCTCACCATCTGCTATTATTTTCTCAACCTCCACGTCGCTTCCGCCATAAAGACCTTTAGCAATGACGCTCGTTTCGATATCTGCCACTTTCTGCAAGGTTTTGCCCTCTGTCGTCGCTGGATCTGGCGTTAAATTGGAAAATTGCGTTGTATTATAGGACGTTTTCCATGCAATCGTGAGCTGTGCTTCCGCCGCCCAGTCGCGTTGACCTTCCGGGAGCTTCATGTTGTTACTTGATTTGGAGAGGTCGATAAAGCTGGTGTTGCCGGCCCATTGGAAGCTGTCCGTGATCGCCATGAATTTCGTTCTCTCCTCCACATCCGTCTTGAATTTCTCCGTCCAGATTGGGGCACCGTCCTTCTCTGTTCCTTTCCAGTATAATCCTTCTGGCCCCCAGAAAATGATGCGCTGTCCTTCTTCTCCCGTCAACCAATCCAGATAAGCGAAGATGCCTTCCGGATTTTTAGCGCTGGTCGTAATGACATTGACATTCCAACCGATGGTGTCGTAATTGTTCGGATATACTTTGTTTGGGTCCACACCTTCCTTGTGCAAAGGCCAGATCATCTGATATCCTGCGTCCGGATCGGTTTGCTTTAGTGTTACTGTAGCTTGGCTGCCTAAATCTGCCGTATCGTAAGAGGCATATACGGCTACTTTACCTGTGTTTAACTTCTCGACAACCTGATCTTTGGTTTGCGTAAGAGCATCTTGGGTAATTAACTTCTCTCTAAACAGCTTGCTGGCATACATAATAGTTTCTTTAAATACGGAATCCGCGAAGATGGATTTCAATTCATTGCCTGAAGGAACGAATCCATATGAAGTATAGGCGGAAGTATGGTCTTCCCCGAATCCGGAATATAGAACGCTGATTCCCTGTGTTCCGTAGCCGATGTCCAGCGGTACCACCCCGGGCGCCTTTAGTTTGACCAGCTTCAAATAGCTATAGAGATCTTCGAACGTTTCCAGCTTTGGTGAACCCAGTTCCTTGTAGATTTTTTTGTTGATCATATATCCACCGTTGCCCATTGGAGTAGACGTATACCAGTTCGGAAATTGATACAGCTTCCCGTCATCGGCCCGCAGCATATTTAGTGTTTCTTCCCCAGCGTACTTTTTGAGGTTCGGGTATTTGTTCAGATAATCGTCGAGCGGCACCAGTTTTCCGGCTTGACGAAGCTTTTCCACGAGTGGGCCGCGATCCATCCAGAGGACATCCGGCAAGTCTCCAGAGGCGACCATCGTATTAAATTTTTGAACGGATGCTCCTTGAGCCGGAACCGGAGTAACAGTCACTTTTTTATTTTCCTTGATCCATTTGGAAGCGGGATCCTCTCCCCAGGGCTGCATCGTATACCAATCATAATTGCCATAGAAAGAAAATTTCACCGGTGTTTCTCCGAACATGAAGGTGTCGGAAGTACTCTCAGGTGTGCTTGCGGATGGACTGCTGTCCTTATCTGCTTTTGAACAACCCGAAATCGTGATAGCCAAGCATAATGGAATGGCCAACAGACTAATAGTAGCGATAGTTTTCTTCAAATCTGATCCCCTCGATTCGTTATTTTTTATTCTTTCAACGAGCCTACCATAACGCCTTTGACAAAGTATTTCTGCACAAAGGGATAAACAAGTATGATAGGAATCGTAGCAACCATCATAGTGGCCATGCTCAAGGACTTGGATGTTATCGTTCGGGCGGCCGCCATATGACTTTGCGCAGCTGCGCTTGTCTGCATCATTTGCTCCGACATAATATTGGAGCTGAGAATCTGCTGTAGAAGCGTCTGGATCGGCAGCAGATTCGTATCTGAAATATACAGCGTAGCCGTAAACCAGTCGTTCCAATGCTCTACAGCGGTAAATAAGGATAGTGTTGCGACGACTGGACCCGAGATCGGCAGAACAATTCGAAACAAGGTTCCCCAATAGCTGCATCCGTCCATTTTTGCCGATTCTTCGATACTACCCGGCAATTGCAGGAAAAAGGTGCGGAATACGATCATATTCCAAATGCTGATCAGTCCCGGAATAATCAGCACCCAGAAGGAGTTCATCAAGCCCAGAGAACTGATCAACATATAGGAGGGAATTAAACCTCCGCTAAAATATAACGGTATGATGCACATGATCATGTAATATTTGCGTCCAACGAGCTCCTTCTTAGACATCCCATATGAAAATATAGCGGTCAGCGTAATGGAAAGCAGCGTTCCGATTACCGTCCGTAATATGGAGATAAGGAATGCATGGACAAGCCGTTTATCCTGAAATACGACATCATAATTCTCTAATGTAAAATGCCTCGGCCAGAACGTAACCCCGCCAAGCGAAGTGTCTGCACCGGTATTAAAGGAAATAACACCAGAATTCCAAAAAGGATAAAAGGTAATGAACATAAGGAGGGTCAGAAGAAAGTAAATCATAATGGATGACAATCGTTCACCATGCGATAGTTTCATGAGTAGATCCCCATATTCGTAGATTTTACCATAAACTGTTACCTGATCTTCGGGCAGCGAAATTTGCGATTGTCAGTAAGACGATGCTAATAATCGCTTTAAATAACCCGACTGCAGCAGCATAAGAGAAGAGGGAGTTCCGGATGCCTACCCTGTACACATACGTATCAAGGACATCGGAAATATCTCTGACTATATCCGATTGCAGCAGCAAAATATCTTCGAAGCCAGCACTGAGCAGATCACCAATTGCCAGAATCAAAAAGATGGCAATGACCGGCATAATGCAAGGAATGGTAATCAGATAGATTTTCCGGAAGCGGCTTGCTCCGTCAATCGAAGCGGCCTCATACAAATCAGGATTCACCCCTGAGATTGCTGCAAGATACACAATGGAAGAGAACCCAACGCCTTTCCACAGCCCGGTTGTAATTAAAATAGTCCAAAAGTAGTTAGGAATGGTTAGCCAATTGACAGGTTCGTCAATCAGGTTTAACTTCTCGAGGGCTATATTTAAGCTCCCATAATCTGCGGACAATATCGTCATTACAAATCCGGAAACGATAACCCATGATAAGAAGTGGGGTAAATAACTAATGGTCTGAACGACTCTCTTAAACAAAGGGATCCGTACTTCGTTCAGCAGCAAAGCAAGTAGGATTGGAGCAGGGAAGCCAATGAGGAGCTTCAGAAAGCTGATCGCCAGTGTATTACGCATAATCGTTAGAAATTCCGAAGCGTTCAGAAATTCCTTGAAGTTGTCTAGTCCGATCCAAGGGCTCTTATAAAATCCTTGGAAAATATCATAATCTTGAAACGCAATCAAAATGCCATACATGGGAATGTACGAAAATACGAAAATAAAGATAATTGCGGGGATCACCATCAATTGTAAATCCCATTGGCGAAGGATTGATCGACCTATCTTCACGGCTTTCCTCCTCGAATGTTTTGTAACTATAGTGTAAAAAGAATCAAGGGAATAAACTACAACACAAACCAACAATAATCTTCATGGAACAATGATGTTGTGCGATTCCGGTTTTATCAGGAACGAAAAAACCTGCCCCCTACGTCTTTTTAGACATAAGGAACAGGCTCTTCTCGGTTTTAGATTTTACCAGGATCGGCGGGAATCAATTTTCTTCAGTTGGCTGTCTGTCCATTTGCCGTAGAGGAAAAAGCTCAGATTCTGTATCTCAGGAAATTTACTTCGGATTCCTGCATAAATTTCGTGGTATTCTGCATCGCTCCACCAGACGTCCAGACCGGGAATGATTTCTTTGGTTCCGATTTTAGTCTTTGTTTGCGCCAATATTCCGGTATTATTGTAAACCCAAGACGGCGTAAAACCCCAGTCAGCGAAATAAGCCATTGGCGACACGAAATCCACATCGTTTTTGAACTTGTTTGCGTCCTGGCCGACTTCAACGAATTCCGGTGGCAGGATGTACACACCTGTAAAAAGACCAGGAACGAGACTATTAATATCGCTTTTTACATCCCGCACATAATTCCCGATTTGGGTCGTTCTCCAATCGTTCCACTGCTTTCTCTTCGTGTTATCGGTCGTGAAGTCAATTGTGATCGGATCGTAGCCATATTCATTGTTATATTGCTGCCTGGTGTAGGAGCCCATATCCATATTGTAGTCGTCGAACCGGAGCCAATCCAAGACAACACCATCGACGTCATACTTGGTTATGATCTCCCGGATGATGGAACGTTCATAGGCTTGCACATCTGGGTGAATCGGATTCACGAAATACTCGTTTCCATTTGCACCAGTAAAGGGCACAGCCTGCCCATTTACTAACGCCATCATCTTCCAAGAAGCATTTTTGTCAAAAGCAGCTTTATCGTGAAATTGTGGGACCCAGGCTCTTACTTGTATGTTTCGCGAATGTGCTTCCTTGATAACATCGGCCAAAGCATCGAAATTAGCATACCCTTGGGCGATGGGAGCAATCGTGCTCTTGTAGAACACATAACCTGAAGGGACCGTATCGTCTTCGTCTTCCTTCACATTCAGATTAATGACGGAAACATGATATCTTGCAGCGCTTTTCATGAAACTGACGACATCTGCATGATTCTTAAAGTTTTCCACCGTTCTAACAATAACTTCGGTAACATACGGGTTATTCGCCGCTTGAACTGGTTCGGGTTGTGAATAACTTGCACTGCCCACCAACAGTACTGCAGCCAGGACAAAAGCAAGCTTAGAAAAATACCTGTTAGCCATTGATATCAATACCTACTTTCATAGATTATTTGATCGGCCGATGGTTCTATCGTAAGCCTTCTTGCCTATTAAGAATATAGGAAATTCCAACAATATATGGAACAAAACAATGTTTACACTTCAACACATCCCTTGTTTTTTCCTTCTGTTCCCTAGGGCATGCGGCCATTTGCTTGTATACTAAGGCTAGGAATGGGAGGCGATAGTATGGCAGTGACGATACTGCTGGTAGAAGACGACCCTTCAATAGGGGAAATGGTAGAAAGTTATTTGAGCCTGGAAGGCTTCCAAGTTGTGCATGCTTGGGACGGAGAGGAAGCGCTGCGTCTGTTCACACAGCAGACATTTGATCTGATTCTGCTGGATTTGATGCTGCCCAAGCTGAATGGCATGGATCTTTTGAAAAAGGTAAGAGAGAAGAGTCATATTCCCATTCTAATTGTTTCTGCGAAAGACGGTGAGGTGGATAAGGCGCTGGGCCTCGGATTTGGAGCAGATGACTATATTGCTAAGCCTTTCTCGATGATTGAACTGACTGCTCGTGTAAAATCGGCTATTCGCCGAGCAACACACTATAGCGATACGCCGTCCGCTCCAGTGGAAGCCAAATCTAGCCTCATAGTGGTACATGAGCTGGCAATGGATATGGATAATCTGACGGTGAGTAAGAAGGGGGAAGAGATCAAGCTGACCTCCAAAGAGCTGCAGATCCTGCAGCTGTTCCTGACAAATCCCAAGAAGGTGTTTACGAAGCAGCATATCTTCCAGTCGGTGTGGAATGACGATTATTTTGGCGATGAGAATGTCATTAACGTCCATATGAGCAGGCTGCGCGAGAAAATTGAAGATATACCATCCAACCCCCAATATATCAAGACGTTGTGGGGAATTGGCTACAGGCTGGGTGAATTTTAAAATGAACTTCTTATTATGGAGCATCATCGGGCTGCTGTTGGTTGTAAATGGGCTTCAGTACTTCGCCCGAAGGAATCAAAACCGGAATTTGCATTATATGGCCACGAAGCTGAGCCGGATTATGGATGAGGCTACCTCTGAAC
This sequence comes from Paenibacillus baekrokdamisoli, assembly GCF_003945345.1. Lineage (GTDB taxonomy): Bacteria > Bacillota > Bacilli > Paenibacillales > Paenibacillaceae > Paenibacillus_Z > Paenibacillus_Z baekrokdamisoli. The sequence continues at coordinate 5,641,628 of NZ_AP019308.1, forward strand.
AATTAATGGTCATGACCGATGACCGTCATCTGCGCACCTTACTGAGCGCAATCAATGAATTGCTCGCGTATAAGCTGCAGACAGAAGCTGAATTTGCTAAGACGGAGCTAGCCATGAGAAGGATGCTGGCGAATATTTCGCATGACCTCAAGACGCCGCTGACGGTAGTGCTTGGTTATATGGAGACGCTGCTAAGACATCCGAACCTCAGCCATGAGGAAAGGGAGAAGCTGCTGACCAAGGTACATACGAAGGCCGGAGAAGTGGTTGATCTGATGAACCGCTTTTTCGATCTTGCGAAGCTGGAGTCCGGGGATAAAGAGCTTCCGCTTACCCGTGTAGATATGAATGAGATTTGTCGTAATAACATGCTCATGTTCTATGATTCCCTGGAGTCGCAAGGGCTTGAGGCGGTAATTGATATACCGGATAAGCCGGTGTATGCATGGGGCAATGAAGAGGCGCTGGACCGGGCTATTGGCAATTTGCTATCCAATGCCATTCGTTATGGCAAGGATGGTAAGGCTGTAGGCATGACGCTGCGCAGTGACGAGCGTGATGTATATATTGACGTTTGGGATCGGGGTAAAGGGATCAGCGAACGTGAGCAGGAGCTTATTTTTGAACGCATGTACACACTTGAGGATTCCAGGAACAAGGCCTTTCAAGGAAGCGGGCTGGGACTCACGATTACCAAAAGATTGGTAGAGCAGCTTGAAGGTGACATTCGGGTGCGCAGTAAGCCTTATGAACAAACTTTATTTACAATTCGTTTGCGGCGTCTGAGCTGATCAAGAATTCAAGCTTGCAGCTTAAGATATTCGTAAGAATTAGGCAACAAAAATGATAAGGATCAGGGCTACAATGATCTTAAGCAAGTTAATAGGGGGGAGCTAAGGCCAAGTGAGCTATATCGTGAGTACTCGTCATGTTAGCAAGGTATATAAGGGTAAAGAAGTGGTATCGGATGTGAGCTTGAACGTTGCCAGAGGGCAGATTTACGGCTTTCTCGGTCCTAACGGAGCTGGTAAAACGACCTTAATGCGAATGCTCCTGAATATTGTAAAACCGGACAGCGGTGAAATTGAAATATTCGGGGAGCTGCTGAAGCCGACTTCCGTTGAATTATTTAAGCGGATCGGCAGCATCATCGAATATCCGGTCTTTTATGAGAAATTGACAGCCCAAGAAAACATGGAGCTGCATTGCGAGTATATGGGTTTGCATAATAAAAAGGCCATTGGTGAAGCGCTGGACATGGTTAAGCTGTCCGCGATCGACGGCAAAGCAGTAGGCCAATTCTCGCTCGGTATGAAGCAGCGGCTCGGACTGGCCCGGGCAATTGTAACTAAGCCGGAGCTGCTCATTCTCGATGAGCCGATTAATGGATTGGACCCTGTAGGCATTAAGGAATTTAGAAGCTTGTTCCGCATGCTGAGTAAGGAGTTCCGCATGACACTGTTTATTTCGAGTCATTTGCTTAGCGAAATTGAACAGGTTGCTGATACCATAGGTATCATTCAGAATGGCAAATTAATGGACGAAGTAACGATGAATGATATCCGTAACCGCAATACGGATTATTTAGAAGTGGTTACAGCGCAATGCAAGCAGGCTGTATTTGTGCTGGAAAATCAGCTCAAGATCCGCAATTTCCGGGTTATCGGCGAGGACACGATCCGTATCTATGAGTCAGGTATCCCACAGCCGGAAGTGACAAAAGCGCTGGTAATGAATGATGTGTCCATCATATCCATCAATCATAAACATACCTCTCTTGAGGAATATTTCATGCATCAAATCGATGGCGGTGAGAAATATGATTAAATTAATCAAGCTGGAAATGAAAAAGCATAAGTTTGGCTGGTACTGGAGAGGAGCAGCGATTGCCAACCTGCTCATCATTGTCTTATTATGGCTGATTCCTTTCACAGCAGATGACGGGGCCTCGTTTGCCAATTTTGAAGGAGTCTATACATCGATGGGATTGATAGTTAGGGCCACGTTTACCGTTTTTGCATCCGTACTGATCAGCAGACTGATTATTGATGAGTACAAGAACAAGACGGTTACTGTGCTGTTCACCTATCCCGTTCCACGGAAGAAGCTGATTGCAGCTAAACTCGTTCTAATCATGGGGATGACGTTGTTCACCAATCTAGCTTCGTTGGTTGTAATAGCCACAGCCTTCAATATCATTAATGCCTATTTTGATTTCTTTCCAGGAACGCAATCGTTAGATGTTCTGATAGAACAAGGTTTCCGCCTCTTCATTCACGCGATCTCTGCAGCCGGAGTAGGCTTGATTCCATTGTACTTCGGGATGCGAAAGAAATCAGTCTCCTCAACAATTGTATCTTCGATTCTGCTCGCGGCAGTTATCAACTCCAATAATAATGACTTCTCACTCGGCTCGTTTCTCAGCGTATCGATTACGCTCGCCGTTATTGGCATCCTGATTGCTTACCTGTCATTCCGAAATATAGATCGGACGGATCTTATCTAAGAGATTGCTAGGTTGCGATCACTTCCACCGTGTTATATGCTTGCCTGCTTTGGCCAGTCCAAAGACAGGCTTGTTGTTTGTATTACGACGTAATAACGCCATCTCGCGGTTCCTATACAGCCTCCTTCTCCTGTTCTTCATGCCATTGAAAGAGGAAGCATACTTCAGCCTGACTGCGCTCGGGTATTTTGGTATGCCTATTCATTCTTGCCAGCAAAGCAATCAAAATCGGGTTTACGAGGTTGTTAGTACTTAAGAAACTCGTAAGAACTGAGTAAGAGAAAAGAGAAACTTATTTTATACAATTTAAACAGAGAGAGAACATCGAATACGGCTCGTCATAGGGAGAGAGAAACATGGCAATTTTAAACGCAATGAGCATGGTATCAAGAACAGGCATGCAGTCGGCATGGATGGCCTGGGAAGGTTTATTTGATCAAATTACTCGGATAAGAAGTGAATCCGTTACACAGTATGGGATATGCAAGCTAGTGATTAGACAGCATCATGGAAAGAGCATAGCCTGTGACAAAGGGTACTGGATACACGAAGGAGACTGGGTGGGAGAGCTGCATCTGGATAACCGGCAGGTATTGGAACTATCGCGTTCGATCGGACCGGATCGTGCAGCATTAATGACGGCACGGATGCTGCGCAAATCACTTCAGCAGATCAGCTATGCCATGGTGCATAATCCTGGGCTGTGGAAGGTGCAGGCTTTAACAGGCATCACGCTGCTTCATAGAGGAATCATTCACGGATTAGGCTTTGAGCTGCACCCTATGGAATCAAGATGGCTCAGAGTTTGGACGACCTACTATCTCAGATTCCTGCTTCGGATCCTGCATCCGGTAGGTAAACAGCGTATGAAGCAGAGTGCTTCGAAGCTCGTTCCCATGAAGCTGATGATAACAAGACAGGCTCTGCTAAATCGTTACTGGAAAGAAATGCAGCTATGAGTCCCGCGATGCTCGTCCTGCTCATACTTTGTGTCGTTGTCTACATGTTGATTCCATATGTCCTGTCGAGAGTATGCGGTCTTGGTGTTTACCGACGCGGAAAGAATAGGCAGGAGAAGGAGTTCGCCTTCACTTTCGATGACGGCCCTGACCCCTGCTATACACCAGAACTGTTGGATTTGCTAAAGCAATACGGTGTGAAAGCGACCTTCTTTGTTCTTGGCAGTAAAGCCGAAAGGTATCCCGAATTGATATGGCGTATGCATGAGGAGGGACATCAAATTGGCATTCACAACTATACACATACCTGTAACTGGATGCTGACACCATGGGAAGTAAAGCATCAGCATGTGGGTCGCACCGCGGATATCATTGAGAGAATTACTGGAGAACGACCTACTTGCTATCGTCCACCGTGGGGATTGTTGAACATGGGTGATTTGCTTTTTCTGCGAAAATCATACCGCATCGTGGTTTGGTCCGTAATGGGTTGGGATTGGAAACGCCAAGATGATGCGGAGCCGTTGACTCAGCGGCTGCTAAGTAAGATTAAACCTGGAGCTATCGTATTGCTGCATGATAGCGGTGATACACCGGGAGCTGATGAGGAGGCACCAAGGCAAATGCTGAAGGCGCTGCAGACGGTACTTCAAGTGCTTCAGCACAAGGGATATCAATACATGCGTACAGATAAACTTTTGGAGTATAAAGCGGTTGAAGGATATGCAATGAATCAGACGATTCATCCTGCAAAACACATAAAATCCCGGGTGTATGAATAACCCCGGGATTTTTGCTCATATGATCTTGACGGTGGGCGAACACGATATCACTGGAGTCGTGGCTGCTTGTGAATTTCAGGAGAACTTTAGGTTTACTAACGGACTGTCGTGGGAGCCAACCAATCAAAGTTCGGAATATTCCTCAGTAATCCAAATGAAAGGGTCAAGATCAGCATTATAGCCATAATTCCGCTGCTTATAAGCCGCATTTGCTTCTTTTTTGTAACGAAGTACATCGCATACAAAGGAAGTAAGATAAATACTAAGGGGTTGTATCTAAAGGCTTGAACAAAATCTAAACTCAGCAAGGAAATAACAACTCTCGTTATCCCACATCCTGGACAAAAAAAACCAGTTAACTCGTGAAAAGCACAAGGAACACCGATGTTCGTCACTGGTAACCATACTTTTAGGTAAAATAACCCTCCTACGCCAAGCGAGACACCCCAAAATAGTTTGGGGTGTCTCTTAGGATCAAGCGCAAGCTTAAGCGAGTCTATTAACATCTGATTGAACCAAAGCATAGGTTACGATACTCAGACCGAAGAATGTAAGAATAAGGTAAAGAACCGAATTGTCTGATACCAATAGGCCGCGTTGTCTTTGTGCATCTGCGACTTGCTGACCTACTTGATAGGCCCAAATGAAACTCCATATCCCACATGTGACCAATGTTAGAAGGAAATGCTTTCCTCCCGTAAATGAGGAATCTCCACTCGCTTCGCCGACTTCATTGGTTAAAACAATAAACCAATATATACTATAGATGCCGCATGTGATTATTGATAAAATAATTGCTAACGCGATACTCCTCTGACTACCCATTACACACTCTCCTATTAATATATGTATTGCTAGATCATAAAGCAGGCCTGAAATCAAACTCACGGAACATAATAACAGATCACCAATCGAATTCGTCCGGCTAAAATATTTTTAGTGAGTATCTGACAGGATATGAAAAAAATCGACAATATTATCATAATAAAATAGGAGTTTATATACAAGACAATAATTGATATTGATAATAGTTTTACTGGAAAAGCGGAGATTCCGCGAAACTGCACCACTCATCAAACAATAAGACGGTTTGTTCATTTTGAGTATGATCTCCTGCTTATTGCTACTTTTATTTCGATTGTTTTTAGATGCTCGTTAAGGACCGCGTTCTGTAGAACAATCGAAAAAACATTCAATAGCGATGTCGCCATTGAATGTTTTTTTTGATTGTTGTTGACCTAATGTTCCTACACTATTGTGGCCGTTCGCCATCAGATGTCATTCGATCGCCTCCCCGGGTCCTCCCGGATCTCCGCTTCTGCCTACGGTCACCCCTGATTCATTTAGCCGGGATACGAAGGTTGGAATCTGGAACTCAACCACCTTCGTCCCGTCCTTATCTTCACTGCCGTTGTATAAAGGCAGTTAGCTTCGCTACCGGTCGATGTTCCTCCCAAGTGAGGTTGTAGGTAGCATCTTTTTTTTAACCTGGTGTGCTGACGAACAAGGACTGATAACAGGATTTACAAACCGAATTGCTGCTTATGAGGCTGGAAAAGACAGTCATAGCTTATAAATATAGTCACGGTTTGCCACAAGACCTGCCTCGATAGAACTAGATACTGTTATTTGAAGGGTACAGGACATACCGAATAAGGTAAGTTCATAGTAACTTTTAGTTAACTGTGTAGACTACAATCACGAATACTAAAACAAATCATAACATATACTGTTACTTGAATCTGTAACAATACCCTGTTGAGGTTATATTACAGTTCTAAAGTTAATATACATGAGGAAAACTTAAACCATATGGATAGAAGGGGGCATATACCCACCTTGAGGCATTCTGTATATTTATGTTGTCAAAACCCTGAGTGCTCAAATGATGAAGTCCTTTTTGTATGTAGTGCTTTAAATGAAGAATCATCAGATGATACAGCAAATTACTACAATTTCAACTCACAAAAAATATGCCACGCTTGTAAAGAAAAAATCATTTACTTCTCAGCACCAGAGAATAGAAATAGCCCCCTATTCAAAGAATAGGGGGTTATTTCTACAGCCGGGTCTATTACTAGACCTCTTTACCTGCAATGGCCTCTCGGCTCGGTTAAATACAGCATACAACTCAATACATAATTTGTCAATCCGCATTTTTAATTACCCCGTTTGCACTGCTGGTGCTACCTGCTGTAGAAGTGCAGCATAAGCAGTATCTCTTACCGCTGGACTTACCATTCTTATTGTTTTATCTGGATTTCTAATAGCCTTTGGTTTTATCCATTTTTTAAGCAAATCTTTTCGAGTTTCGCTAGATAATGTTGCTTTAGCGGGTCGTTTGTATAGAATATAGGTATTAGCATCATCTTCAACCATATAATCTATATGTGACCTTTGATCGCTTAATACTCGTACAACTCGGAATAAGTGCTTATACTGCAATTCATGATCTTGAAATTCTGGTATCATAGTTTCATCTTCGTAAATAAACTCCTCGTATAATGTCTTTTTTCCATGCATTAATACTTGAAGCCCTTCTTCAATTCTCCTTGCTTGTATTTCATCAATACGAGCATTACCGAAGCTACCGTTTGCTGGGTTTCTTGTGTGATAGTTCGCAATTCGTTTTCTGCTTACAGGTTGTATTTGATCTAATAGAACAACAGTTGAAGTTGATAACACTCCATGAACTGTATTATTAGGACCTAGAAACTTTGCAGGACCAATATTAATATCATAGGCACTTTCAACAGTGCTGTCCATTTTAAAGCTAGTACAAGGTATTACCAAGACACGGTCATTAGAGTTCTCAACATGCCATACTATAGCTGGGTGGTTCCCCTTATGTTCAGTTCCAAGTCCTGCAAAATCGACATGCACCATCATTCGCTTCTTTAAATGTACACGTGAAGCAGTTGGTCTCTTAGAGGAATCTGTAAATAAGGCAACTCTTTCGTAAATATCTTCTTTTGTGTATATTCCATCATCTCTAATTGATGAGATATTTTGAATTATACTTCTTACAGTTTCATCCTTTACGATTTGAGACAAATGTTGTGAAGTTGATCTACGTTCTTGTAATGTTAATTCTTCGAGCTTTCTAACTAATGTAGTTAGCTGTGGCTCTGACAGAAGCATAATGAAGTTAGTTAGGAACTTCGTACGTTGCACCGGAGTCGATGCTAGATATTGGGTCAAAAAATCTTCAAGAGTAGGCATACTATCTCCCTTTACAGTTTATCTTTAATACAAATTCTATCATAGACCTTACCAAATATACCATCATTACCTAAATTCCACTTTCGTCAAACCGTTGCCGTTACTTATGGTAAGGTCCACCGTACCACAAGTAACGGTGAATTTATTAATTCTTAATCTTTATAAATAGGGCTTGGGAGAATTCAATTTAATTAAAATAAATGGTATTACAAAAAGTTAGTTGAAAAAAAGCTATGGGAGAGGCTAACTAATGGATTTTATTGTCCGTTTCGATGAATTAATTGAGGAAGGCTTACTTATTTCTTAATTTCCGGTTACGACAATCGTTATCAACTATTAAAAGAGCCCTTAACCATATTGAGTTAAGGGCTCTATGACGTACTTCAGCTTATAACTGATAGTCGATCATTCTTCAGATAGAAGGTTGTTCAACCGAAAGCACAGCGGTCGATTTTCTTACAATGAGCTTGGTTGGGAGTAGAATCTTCCTGCGCTCCTGTTTAGGGTGTTTGATAATAGAATCAAGCAATCGGACCGCTTCTTTACCAAGTTCTTTCTCCTGCTGACTCACACAGGTCGGGGGAACTTTGGAAAGAGCCGATAGTTCATAGTTGTCAAAAAAAACAATAGACAAATCCTCAGGAACATGAATGCCGATCTCGACGGCGGCTTCCATAATGGTTAGCCCTACTGCAGAATTAATTGCAAATACAGCAGTCATATCCGGGTTTTTCCGTAGGAAGGATTGTACTTCATGTCTGACTGTTTCGTCAGCAACTCCCTCTTGTAAGATCGTGTTCGTCTGCTCGTTATCGAAATGACAAAGACGAAGGCTGTGGTCGACAGGGATATTATGGTCAGCCAACGATTTTTCGTAACCGGTCAGCCGATCTTCTATACTGGTCGTACCTTGATATGCCGTTGAAACAAATCCGATCCTTGTATGGCCTAATGAAACGAGATGAGAAGTTGCTTCATGCGCGCCTTGCACATTATCCGAACAAACGCAGTTTGTTTCAATTCCCCGTAAATAGCGGTCCAATACGACTAGCGGAAATTCGCTTAACGTTAGCCGTAAAATCTCCTCGCTGTATGTTTCGCCCTCCACAGGGAAGATGATGATCCCTTTTACTCCGAGTTGGATTACTTCCCGCAAAATATCCTTTTCGATGTCTTGGGAGTCATGGGTTCTGCAAAATATGAGGCGATAGCCTAGTTTCGACAGCTCACTTTCAACTCCACTAAGCAGTTGTGCCGTATACATGTTTTCCAGACGTGGCATGAGGTAAGCGATCAACGGCTTACTTGTATCATTAGTAGAATCTGAGCGATAAATAAACGGTTCGCCGGTAGTATCTGGAGAAACAAACGAACCTTTTCCCTGCACTCGAAAAATGATGCCTTCCTCAATAAGCGCAGCAAGCGCATTCTTCACAGTAATTCGGCTGACGCCGAATTGGCTGGCGAACTCATTCTCAGAAGGGATCCTGTCGTTTGGAAGCCATATTTTCTGCGTAATTTGATCTTGAATATATTGACGGATTTGCGTGTATAAAGGGATTCGTTGTGAAGATTTAGTCATGCTCCTGATTCACTCCTGAATTCGAAGAATAATGTATATAACAAATATACAACTTACTAGTCACGATGTACAGAAATTTTTATAATTTACAACTGCAATGAGTGGTGGTAATATTCGTTATATACAAATAATCATTTTCGGGTTAGTTGTATTATAAATATTTTGATTGGAGTGAAACTGTTCATTGGCAAAGAAAATCGTTCACATCATTTCACATTCTCATTGGGACCGTGAGTGGTATATGCCTTTTGAGAAATTTCGTATCCGTCTGGTCGATCTAATAGATCGTACCCTTGAATTGTTGGAGTCCAAGGAAGGTGGTTTTCAATATTTTCACTTGGATGGTCATGTCCTTCTGGTTGATGATTATCTGGAAATTCGTCCTGAACAAGAACAGAGGCTTCGCAAGTTGGTTGAAGCCGGGAAGTTGTATATTGGTCCATGGTATGTACTTCAAGATGCATTCCTGACGAGCGGCGAAGCGCAAATTCGTAATCTGCAATTCGGAATCCAACGTTCCGAGCAACTGGGGAGCGCCACGAAGGTCGGTTATTTCCCGGATACGTTCGGCAATATTTCACAGTCCGCACAATTGCTTCAAGGGTTTGAGATCCATACCGCCGTATTCGGCAGGGGAATAAATTCCGTCGCGGAAAACAATACGCTAACGAATGATCAAAATTCAGGCTATCATTCCGAGCTGTGGTGGGAATCGCCGGACGGTTCGAAAGTATTATCCGTATTTATGGCGAATTGGTATCATAACGGGATGGAGCTGCCGACAGAACCAAAAGCTGCTTTGGCAAGGGCAGAGGTCATATTAAACAATGTTCAAAAATATTCAACGTCGCAGCATTTGCTATTGATGAACGGCTGCGATCATCAACCTGTACAGTCGGATGTAGGAGCGGCCATTCGAACTTTAAATGAGGTCATGCCGGATTATACATTTATACATAGTAACTTTCCTCTTTATCTGGATAGCTTGCAAAACGATATTCGGCCATGGGAGACCGTGCAGGGGGAACTGATTAGCGAGTTTACGGATGGCTGGTCTACTCTTGTAAACACGGCTTCCTCAAGAATGTATCTTAAGCAATGGAATGTCAAAGTCCAAACAGAGCTGGAACGGTGGGTTGAACCTTTTGCGGCGATTGCCGATCAACAAGGAAGAGATTACCCTGCAGCTTTGGTTCGTTATGCTTGGAAGCTATTGCTGCAAAATCATCCGCATGACAGTATTTGCGGTTGCAGCGTGGACGAGGTTCATGACGAAATGGTTACGCGTTATCGTAAAGCCATGCAAGTAGCGGAAACATTGAGTTCAAAGGCGTTGGAGTTCATTGCGGCGAACGTGGATACCGGCAATCTTGATTCTGCCGGCATACCTCTGATCGTTTTCAATCCGCTTGGGTGGGAAAGAAATGAATGGGTAGATGCACTCATCGATGTTGAAACGGAACTTCCGCTCAAGCGATATGCGCTGTTGGATATTCACGGAAACGAAGTCGATTATGAATGTGAAGATTTAGGCATTGTAAATGGGTTTACCCTGCCGGACGAGGTGTTTAGAATTCCATGGCAAAAGCGAAGGTATAAACTAAGTTTTAAAGCAAGCCGTGTTCCTTCTCTGGGGCATACAACTTATTTATTTACAAATCGAACCTCTGCTCCTTCAGCCGAGGATGCCGTCCAAGAACAATCCGCTTGTCGGGTTACAAATGGCAGTGCCTTGATGGAGAACGATTATTATTCTATCGAAGTATGTCCGAAAGGCCTCGTCAGCATTAAGGATAAAATAACCGGAAAAACGTTTCATGATTTGCTAACTTTGGAGGACTCCGGGGATATAGGAAATGAGTATCTGTATCGAAATGCAGAGGGTGCGGAGCCGATCGTGTCCGGAAACGATCGGGTTGAGATGAAATTGCTTTCTACGGGGTCTATTTCGAAGCTTAGCATTAAACATGTTCTCAAGCTTCCGGCTGAACGCGAGGGCAACGTTCGTTCCATGCGAATGAGAGATCAGGTTGTCGTGATTGATATCAGCTTGCCTATGAACGCTCGAAGAATCGATGTGGAAGTAAAGTTGGACAACCGGATTAAGGATCACAGGCTGCGTGTGCTTTTTCCAACGGACTTGAATACGGAGTTTGTCCATGCGGATGCACCTTTTGATGTTGTTCGGAGGAATATTAAACCATGGGGGGAAAGGACGAATCCCTCGAATTGCGAACGCATGCAATCGTTCTTTGATCTTTCCGATGGCAAGGATGGAATGATGATTGTTTCGAGCGGACTGCCCGAATATGAGGTGTTAAGAGACGGGAGAAACACGATGGCTTTGACTTTACTTCGATGCGTGGGCGAATTAGGGGATTGGAACTACTTCCCTACTCCTGGCGCGCAATGTCTTGGAGATTATTCCGCTCGTTTCTCGATCATCTCTCATAAGGGTGATTATCGATCGGCTCTACAGCAAGCTTATGAATTCAATGTTCCTATGCGGGTGGTTCCCGCTGAAGTTCATTCGGGTACAATCGCTCCCGAGTTATCGTGGGTAAAGCTATCCGCTGAGCCATCCGTACAGCTTACAGCCTTAAAAAAGGCGGATACCTGCGACGGGCTTACGTTGAGGTTTGTGAATTTGAGCGATCGGGAAGAAAATATTCAAGTCAGCGGGGAACTGTGCAAAAATGCGATCGGCGCAAACGAGACTCTTCTCAATGAAAAAAACATAAGACCCATCGAGGGAGTGGATGAATCGCTGAAAGCAACCGTACCTGCTAAGCGAATGTCCACGTTTATTCTCGAAGGAAGCAAATCAAATAGGAAATAATATAACAAAAGATCATCTTTACACAAAAAACCAATAGTGGTATCATATGTAATATACAAGTCATAAGTTGTATATATGATATAAACTTTCTTTTGTTCGGAGGGATGCAACGGGAATAAACTAAAGCGCTTTCATAATTAGAATTACCGAATTGAATGGAGTCCATAACGAGAATAAGGGGTGTTGTTGCATGAAAAAAGGATTCGTTATATTACTTACAGCGGTATTGATATTTACGTTAAGCGCTTGCGGAGGAAATAAAGCGGCAAATCAAGAGGGCAGTGGAAAGGCAAGTGAAGGAAAGGCAAGTGAAGGAGCGGCATCCAAGAGCGCTGAAAGTTTGACATTATGGCACTGGAAAGTCGCGTTTGATCCGGGATTCAAGGCAGTGGTGGATGCTTTCGAGAAAAAGACGGGCATCAAGGTGAATACGGAAGTCACGACCCCGGATGATGCGTATAAACAAAAAGTAACGGCATCAGCCACTGCTAATAATTTGCCTGATATTTATGCCTATTGGGCAGGCCAGGCAGAGGGGGCATTCGATGGAATCGCAATGGAATGGACTGAAGAACTTAACCGTGATTCCGCTTGGAAAAGCTCGTTCTTTCCTTCAGCGCTTTCAGGACTTACGATAGCGCAATCATCTCTCGATACTTGGGTCAAAGACAAAGCGGCAAGCGATTGGAAAAAAGCAAGGAAAGTCGGAGAGATTTATGGAATACCGCTAGATGTAGGCGCTTTCTATACGGTGTATGGAAATGCCAAATTGCTGGCTGATGCAGGTGTCCCGACTGATGCGCCCGCTACGATCGAGGAATGGGTGGCAAGAATGAAGAAAGTGAAGGAAGCAACGAATACTCCGGGTTTTGTGTTCAGTGCCAAGACATTCTCGGTGTATGAGAATTGGATGGTCAATTTTTTGGATTATATGAAAAACGGAGAAGAATCTTTTACGAAATTCATGAATAGAGAAGAAAAAATGTCCGATCCTCAGCATATCCATGTAGCGCAATTCATTGAAGATTTGACCAAGAGCGGGTTAATGATTCCCGGAAGCGTGTCGCTTGATATCGATCCAGCGGACCAGGCTTTTACGCAAGGGAAAGCGGCATACTTACTCGGAGGTACATTTACTTACGCCAGCTTGACGGCAATGGGGATGAACCCGGCCGATATTGTCAGCTTTAGAGTTCCGGCTTATGAAGGATCGAAATTACCGGATGCCAAGGTTACCCCGTTCCCTCTTGTTCAAATGATTGTCAACTCCAAAAGCCCTAATGCCAAGGAAGCAGTGGAGTTTGTCAAGTTTTTGACTTCGGATGAAGGGATGACGCTATATGCCAATGGGGCGTATGATATTCCTTCGGTCAAAATACAAGATAAGTCCAAGCTGAACGAATCCATTAACGCAATGCTTTCCTCCTTAAACACGGAATCGACTTGGTGGTCGGAGAATTCCGCGATCAGCAGCAAGGTATTCGGTCCGGAATGGCAGTTGTTTCATGAAGCAAAGCAAAAAATCATTTTGGGCTCTATGACTGCAAAAGAAGCAGCAGCCAAGTTCGATGAGGCTGCCGCCGCGGAGAAAGCTAAAGAACAGAAATAAAGGATGAAAAGGGGAGTCATCAAGAGAGGCTCCCCTCTTTATTCAGCAGGAGGAATGTACGTTGAATTTGAATATCAAAAACAAGATGGCGTTTAAGGAAATGCTTGCCGCTTATTTGCTTATTGCGCCGGCATTGGTTTTATTTCTTGTTATTGGATTATTTACAATTATATTTTCTCTGGGATTATCTTTTTTTCATATGCTTCAGGGAAGTCAGGTTCAAAATGCAAAATTCGCGGGGCTCGACAATTTCAAAGATTTTTTATTTGGCGGGGCGCCTGTCCTTTCAGAAATGTTCCGCAATGCTATCATACATAACTTCTTGATAGCGCTATCTATGGTTGTATTTGTTATCCCTATTGCATTAATATTGGCTGTTTTACTGCAGCAGATCAAACGGGGAACCAAATTTCTTCGAACCGTATTCTTGCTGCCGATGGTAACGTCTTCGGTTGCTATATATTATGTTTGGACTGGTATTTACGATCCAGAAGGATCGATTAATAAACTTCTGCTCGCAATGGGAATAGATCACTTCGCCCAATTAAACGGTTGGTTGGGTGAATTGAATACCGCCCTGCCATCCATTATCTTCATGATCGTTTGGGGTGCGGTTCCGGGTACGATGGTTCTTTACTTTGCGGGATTGCAAACCGTGGATAATCTATTGTATGAAGCAGCCGATATAGACGGCGCCAGTGCGTTCCAGAAAATGATTCATATTACATGGCCCGTGCTTAAGCCCATAACCGTTATTGCCGTGATTTTGAATATTAATGGGGCACTCCAAGTATTCGAACAGATATGGATCATGACCAAGGGAGGCCCGGCTGGCTCGACGCAAGTCGTTAATGTGCTTATTTATCAAGAGGCTTTTGTAAGCGGAGACATGGGAAGAGCAAACGCGATGGGGTGGACGATGTTTTTACTGACCTTCGTGATGTCGCTGCTAAGTATGCGTGCCTTTAGAGAAAAAACGTAGGTGGTTGAGACAAATGAAAAAACAGGGTAGCAAACGATTGGTTATATACCTGGTTTTGCTTGCATGGGGCTTTATTTGTATCTATCCCATGTTGTGGATGATTGGTGCGTCATTAAAGGAACCTTTGGATGTGATGAGTTCTTATGCATTGTTCCCGACCAAGAAATGGCTTTGGGAGACCTATTACAATGTTTGGAACAGATTGGGGTTTTTCAAGTATTTCTTAAACAGTCTGAGTGTGACGGTATGGACTTTGGTGCTAATTAATCTTATTTATAGCTTTACGGGTTTTGCTTTCGCCAAGCTTAAATTTCCGGGCAAGACGATATTTTTCTATATGTTTCTCGGAATGATGTTTGTACCTGGAATTACGGTTCTGGTGCCGATTTATTTGACGGAAAACTATCTTGGAATATTAGACACACATCTCGGTGTCATTCTGCCTATGGTTAACGGCGGTGCACCCTTTGCCATTTTTTTATTTCGTAATTACTTCCAGACGATTCCCCATGAAATTTATGAATCGGCAAAGATGGAAGGAGCGGGAATTTCCCGAATATTGTTTCAGATTTATTTGCCGTTGGCATTGCCTGCTATTATAACCATTACGACAATGAACTTTTTGGGTTCATGGAACAGCTTGGTGTTGCCTATGATTGTTCTTAACGATCATAAACTATTCACACTCCCTTTAGCAGTTATGTTGCTGGATACCGGAGTGTTCCGACAGTGGAACGTGTTGATGGCCGGTTCATTGATTTCAATAGTTCCTGTTGTCATTACTTTCTTTTCCCTTCAAAAATATTATTTGCAAGGACTAGCCGCGGGAGCTGTTAAATCATAAAGGAGGCCAGTAAATGCGAAGATGGTACATCCTTATGATCGTGATAGCCTTCGCAGCGGTTCTTTCTATCGTTTTATTGTGGACTATTCATGATCGCAAACCACTACCTGTGGAAGTTCTCGATTGGGAGGAATTAAGCAAACCCCAATATATCGGCAAACCTGTTGTCGTTCCGGCTCGTTATGACACCACTGATATTCCGATCGCTTCATATGTCGTCAGTCAATTCGGTTCCAAGGGAGATGGTCGCACGGATGACACAGCTGCCTTTCAGGCAGCGATGGATAAGGCTTCCAGTGACGGTGGCGGCGTTGTATACGTACCGAGCGGCGTTTACGCATTTCATGGAACGTTGAATATTCCAACGGGCGTGACGCTTCGAGGGGAGTGGAACAATCCCGAAGACAGCGATCAAGACGAAGACGGTACGCTATTCCTAGCGTACTCGGGCAGGGGAGACGAAGAGGGAATTCCTTTTATTACCATGCAGCCGAGCAGCGGGTTAAGAGGAGCGAAGATATGGTACCCCGAGCAAACTGGGAATACATTCGTACCGTATCCTTGGACGATCAAGCAAGCCAGCGGCATGCATATTACGGTTCAAAATGTCACATTAGTTAACCCTTATCTAGGAATTCGCATCGGACCGGAATGGAATGAGCTTCATTATATTAATCAAGTTTATGGAACTCCGCTGAAACAAGGGATTGCTATTGATTTTACAACAGACATCGGAAGGCTCGAGGACATTCATTTCAGTCCACGTTATTGGCTGAATTCCGGCTTGGAAGGCACTCCGGATAAGCAGAAACTAGACCAGTGGCTTTGGGATCATGCGGAAGCCATTGTAATGGGCAGAACGGATTGGCAATACAGCTATAATATATCGATTGAAAACTATGGAATCGGCTTAAAAGTTAATTCTACATTAAGCGGGAAGCCTAATGCCCAATTTTCCGGCTTAAATATTCGAAACGCAAGAGAAGGCATCCAGCTATCGAATGCCAATGAGCATGGGGTTTTATTTTCGAATAGCACGATTCACTCTGATGGCGGGAAAGATACGGTTGGAATTAACATTGAAAGCTCATTCAATACGGTAGCTCAGTTCAATCAAATAACGATCAACGGTACACCCGATGTGGCGGTAAAGATGAGCGGAACCGGGGTCGCGACTTTTTCCGGCGGACGATTCGAGGGCTGGAGCAATAAAGCGATCGAGCAGGCAAATGGGACCTTGACGGTGGAAAACAGCGCGTTCGTAGGCAAGGGAACTCATGCTCTTATTCAACCTAGTATTCAATCTTCAGCATTCCTGGGGAACACTTATGAGGGCCGTCCTGTCATTTCGAGCTTAGGGGTGGAAGCGAGCAAATTGCTCATCAACGAAGAGCGGAGGGATTTGACGCCGAACAAGCCAATGGAGCACAAGTATATCGGCGAAATACCAAAGCCCCAATCGAATGCATTATTCAATGTGAAGGATTATGGCGCTGCGGGGGATGGATTACAGGATGATACGGAAGCGATAAATACAGCCTTACACGCCGCCGGGCAGGACAAAGGGACCGTATATTTGCCTGCCGGTACCTATAAAGTGCTAGGGGAATTAACCGTTCCATCTGGTGTGGAATTAAGAGGAACGTTCGATGTTCCCCATCATTCTCAAGGTAATGGAAGCATTCTGCTGGCCTATTCTGGGAAAGGAAATGAATCAAGCAAGCCCTTTATTTCATTAAAATCTCACTCGGGCGTAAGAGGCGTCACTATATTTTATCCTGAGCAGCGATGGAAAGAAGATCCGTTTGCTTATCCTTGGACGATCCAGGGCCTCGGAGAAGGGGTATGGGCCAAGGATGTCGTCTTAACCAATTCCTATCAAGGCATTGATTTCGGCACCCACCCCAGTAAAAATCATTACATCTCCTACGTATCCGGCGCACCGTTAAGGAAAGGGATATTTGTCGGGAACAATTCGGGAGAAGGCTGGATCGAAAACGTACAGTTTAATCCGCATTACTTTTTCCGTTCAGGCTTTGCAGGAGCACCAACAGAGGAAGATTGGACGCCGTTGTGGGAATATCAGATCCAGCACCTGGATGCCATTACCTTCGGTAATAATCAGCAAGAACATGTATTGGGGACATTTGTGTTCGGTTCCAACAAAGGCTTGTATTTTGTTAGTCAGAACAGAAAAGGCACAAACGCGGTTATTATTGGACATGGAACGGACGGAAGCAACAAGGGGATTGTTGTGGAAGGGGGTGGAAAGCTAGATTTCATGAACACTCAGCTTGTGGTTATGGGGAAAGGAGGAGATAAAGAACATATCGTTGTCGCCAAAGACGTGGGCTCGGATGCGGATATTACATTCCATAACAGTTCCGTGTGGGGATACGCCGATCGTTCCATTCAACTATCGGGTGGAAAGGTTACGCTCCGTCAGACCAATTTTTACAGCCAAGGCGATGCTGCGATCTATGCAGATGGGGGAGAGCTTCTCGTGACGAACAGTTATTTTCAACAAAATTCGACCCAGGTGAAGCTTGAGAGCGGGATTCTCTCTGCTAAAGTGTTTGGAAACGTTGGGAAAGGAAGCGTATGGGCAAAAGCGGAAATTCCGTTGAATGTTGAAAATCATGCAGGAGACAAAGCGGAAATAGGTGACAATATCGGTATTGAGTAATAGCGATCGGCTTGTACCCGGAAGGAACTCCAAAGGAATTTTTCCTTAAAATCCTTTCGGGTGTTATGCAATTCGTTACGAACTTAAATAATGGGAGGAGTTATATTATGAATAGATCGACGAAGAAGGTAGGTTCGTTGGTGACCTTTCTGCTCTTCATGTTGTCAATATTTGCAAACTTATTATTTTTCTCGCAAAATGCAAGCGCTTCCACTAAATTTGAAGCGACCTGGAACACAGGAAGCAGCTATGGATTGACGAATACGCTGGATTTCCCGTTAGCCAACGTCACGGGTTATAGCGGCAGCGGATTGCCCCAAGCCAATCAAGCGGCTAGCGGGACGCAGGGAATAACGGCGCATCAAGGAAATGGTTATCTTCAGGTTGCGGGAAAGGATACTAGCACAACGGCAAACAGCTACGCGTATCACCGAATTTATGAGAAAGTGAATATCACGGTTATGTCCGGCATGCACATGAAATATTGGGTCTACCATTATGCACATACGACAACAAGTCCTCATATGGGATTTGACTTGTTATTTTCGGATGGCACCTATCTCAGGGATTTAGGATTGTTGGATAGTAACGGAGCCAGCTTCCATCCTGCAAACCGTAATGAAGCAATGAATCAATGGGTTCAGGTGGATGTCGATTTATCTCCATTGGCCGGCAAAGTTATCCAGAGGATAGTGGTAGCCTACGATGATAATGTGAATGCCAATACGGGGCAGTACGTCAGCTATTTCGATGATTTCACACTTGAAACAGCGACCGCAGCAGCCACTACCAATCCACGCACGTTGACGCCTGTTAACTCAACGGATGATCTGGTCGTATACACGGTTAATGCAACGGAAGCTCCCTATTCGGCCGATAATACGGGCGTCAATGATGCGGCTCCAGCGATCCAGTCAGCGCTCAATGCTTGCTTCAGTCAAGGAGGCGGAGTTGTCTGGCTGCCGGCAGGAAAATATCGGATGGATACGAATATTGTCATACCGAACCACTGTACGCTCCGGGGAGACTGGAGAGATCCTGATAGCGGATCCGGCAACTATGGTACGGTTATCATGGCCTATTATGGAGCCAACATGACCAAATCCGACCCCGGTCTCATCCAGATTGCAGCCAGCGGTGGTGTTAAGGGGCTGACGGTATTCTATCCGAATCAGGATATAGCCAATGTTACGCCGTATGCTTACACGTTTGAAATATTCGGCGATTCGACAGTCGGCGGGTACAACGGATATATGAGCTCGTCGATCCAGAATGTAACAATGCTTAATTCGTATCGCGGAATTATTGCCGGTTATAGAAGTACGCATGAACTTCACGAAATCCGTAATGTCAAAGGGACTGCGCTAAATAACGCGATAGCGCTATACAATTCAGCCGACGTAGGCAAAGTCAATCAAGTGAAATTCAAAAGCGATTACTGGTCCGGTATGGACTTGACTCAATTTGCCGGCTATTCCCTGAAGCCGACGGATTCGCAGGTTACCGCTTATACGCGTGCGAATGGAACAGGCCTGGAAATCGGCGATCTTGAATGGTCTCAAATGAACGATGTGGCATTGAACGATTATAACATCGGCATTCATATTGTCCCTGGCGTCAGAGCTGTAGGCTATACCCCTTTTTCAGGCATGATGTACGGGATGTCAGTGCTAAATAGCCATATAGGACTGTTAGTAGATCCGCAAATTGGCGGGAGAGACAGCCTGGACACCAGAGTCGGATTAACCATATCGAATTCTACGATTAAAGCCAATCAGGGTATAGATCCTGTCGCTGTTAAGATTCAGAATAATAATGGAGCGAGTATCATTTTCAATACCTGCACGATCGGCGGCGGCGCTTTGAATGCCGTGCAATTGCTCGGGAATACGATGGCCAGCTTCCACAACACAACATTCGACAGTTGGACGGATACGTATGCCATCTCGGCAAGCGGAGGGACGTTAATCCTGGAAGGATCCACTTTCGTACCTGTGCTCTCGGCAACCAAGAAGGGGGCCAATCTGCAAGCCGGTCTTTCGTCAGCTGCTATTCTTGGCAGCGTCATTTCTCCTGCGGGCTCCGCAAATTTGGTTGCGAATAATGCACCTTTGGCTGACGTAACTCGCAATGACAGTTTGGTCTTTGCAACGCATGGCGTTGGAGCGTATCTGGCAAAGTCAAGCTTGCCCCGACCAACCAACAGCAACTTTTATAATGTCAAAGATTATGGAGCAGCGGGTACAACCGCTAACGCTAATCCTACAGTAGACGATACCGCCGCATTCAATGCTGCGCTTGCTGCCGCTGCTGCCGCCGGGGGCGGAACGGTTTATGTGCCGCCGGGAATATATCGGATTGACGGCCATTTGACGGTAGGGGCCAATGTGCAGCTAAGAGGCAGCGATGATATCCCGCACAGGGCGGCGGTTTATGGATCCGCAACGGGCAGTATTTTATATGCTTATGAAGGCAGGGGCACTTCTACGCCCGATACGGATGCTCCGTTGATTTTGTTAAATGGCAATAACTCCGGGGTAAGAGGGCTCTCCATTAACTATCCGGACCAGGCAACAGACAGCGCGGCTAATATAGCGGCCTACCCCTGGGCGATCCGAGGAGCGGGCGATGGCGTGTATGCCTTTGATATCGGATTCGTAAATGCCTATAAAGGAGTTTACCTGGGCAGCGGCGGCACGGCCGACAATCACTATATCAATCAGGTAGTCGGTACAGTGCTGCGCGAAGGCATTCGTATCGAAAATAGCAGCGTCGGCTGGATTGAAGACAACTTGTTCAATATAACCGGTTGGGGCAGGGCCTACGGAATGCCGAACCAATTGAATGAAGTGACAACTATGTTTCCCGTTGCCGGCACGTACACGAAGACTAACTTGAAGGCGTATACGGTTAACAATTCCGCATTAGATGAGCGAATGATCAATAATTTCGTATACTCCAGTCAGGCCGGATTCACTTATTGGGGAAATGCGCATGCCACAGCCATTAACTCGGCCCATGATGGCGGTATTTATCTGATAGATTCGCAAGGATCGGCCGTGTTGAATATGATTAACCTGCAGGGCTGCGGATGCGGAAACGGGGGAAATGCAATCAATATTGGCGGTGGTACCGTTAACCTATTCAATGTATTGACGATGGAGGCATATGGGAAAGCCATTAGTCAAACGGGCGGCTCATTAACTCTGCAGGGGGCTGCATTTCATCACGGATTAGCGACCGTTTCAGGCGGCACTGTTGTTATGAACGGCGTATTATTCCGCGACTCCGGCACCGACGTAACCCTTACGGGATCGACAACGGCAACATTGATCGGGAATATCGGGGGGAACGGCTTCAACATCTCCGGAGCATCTACCAATAGCAATAACATTAGAAGGTAATCAAAAAGTGGTAATGGAAAATCTGGAGTCGGAAAAGCACTGGCATCTGCGCTAAGTAAAGTTGGTTGACCCAGGCGGTCCAGTGATTCGTAATTATAATAATATAGGTAGTGTCACTCAATGAAGCAGCTCGCATCGTTTGGCGAGCTGCTTTTTGTTTTAGCGTGCCCAGAGGCACGCCTTTTCGCCGATAGAGCCGTTAAGCTGAACCGTACCACAAGTAACGTCCCGCGAGTTCATCACCTGGCCTCGCCAGATTCCTTCGAAACCAAGCTCATTTCCCTGCGCTCTGTCTGGGGGTAGGGATATAATTCACTCATGCGAACACTCTGCCCGACTTCATTCTTGAATACCACATGCTCACGTGTTAATTGACGAGGACTTTCCAAGCCACAGGCTGCCGAGAGAGCAAAAACACTTTCTCGCATTTGGAGAATGTAGTTCATGACGCGCCACTGTTTTTCCTCAGGGGCTAAGGCCGCTTGATACTTTGAATCTGTCGTTGTAATACCTGCGGGGCACTTACCCGTGTGACATTGCATCGCCATGATGCAGCCATTGGCCATCATGAACCCACGAGCAGAATTGACGCAGTCCGCTCCAAGTGCGAGAGCCGTGGTAACCTTATCAGGCGTGATTAGCTTCCCAGAAGCTATAATTTTGAAGCGATCACGTATGCCAAATTTCCTAGCCGCATCATCAAGAATGATTAGCGCGGGGAATAAGGGCAAACCCATTCCATCCGCCATAGCTTTGAAGGTTGCACCTGACCCGCCTTCACTACCGTCAACCGTAATGAAATCGGGATAAATATCAAGGTCCACCATCGCTTGAAAGAAAGGCTCCAAGCGGGTCTGATCGCCTACCACAATTTTGATACCTACGGGCTTACCGCCCGCCTCCTGCAGCCTTTTCACGAAACGAAAGGTATCCTCAGGATTTCGCAGGAAAGGGAAACGATTCGGTGAATTAACCGTTCGACCAACGACAACTTTACGAACGGCCGCAATTTTCTCATTGACCTTCGATCCTTCTAAATGTCCGCCGCGAATTTTTGCACCTTGGGCGAATTTCAATTCAAAGGCCTTAATATTCGCAATGGCTGCTTTTTCACAGAATTCATCAAAGGAGAAGTTATCCTCGCTATCTCTAAAACCGAATAAACCTGGACCAATCTGAGCCACTACATCGACCCCGGAAGCCAAATGTTCGGGGGCAACTCCGCCTTCTCCGGTGTTAATCCAAGAGCCGCCAGCCATCTGTGCGCCATTACCTGTCGATTGGATATAATGCTCGCCTACCGCTCCGTAGGAAGTAGCTGAAGCCCCGAACATGCCCTTTAGCCGCCATGGATGCTTACGGTTTTCGCCGATCACGATGGCATCATCATCCGTATAAAGCCATGGCTTAATTTTATCCTCAATCATTCGTTCTTGGCGGGTAAATAAGCCTTCCTTTACAATCTGATACTTCTTCCCAAGCGTGTCCACCCGGTTATCTACTCTCAACTCATCGACTAATTTAGGGAACATGTCGTTCGACAGATAAAAGCCAGTTTTCTCATAATCACGCTTCGAGCCAAAGCTGATCAGGTCGGTGCGATATTTGGAAGCGAATACGACGCCTAGAAAGTCAGAACGGGAAAAGGGCTTTCCCTGGTTATCGTCATCGAACCAATACTGCCGGAATTCGGGCCCAAGCTTCTCCAGTAAGTATCTCACCCAACCCAAATAGGGGTGAGCGCGGATAATGGAATGCTGTGGTTTCTTCGAAATGGCATACAAGTATCCCAAGAGAAGGACAGGGGGGATTACGATAATAAGGAATAAAATAATTAGGGCCAGTGTCATGTTCATACTCCCTTTACGATGAATGTAGTTAATGAAGGTTGAACCCCGAAGGGTTTTTGAACGGAGGATATGATGTTAAAAGCAGTTAAAAGCAGCTGGTACATAGTTTCTATATATGATGATACACTCGTGGTAATCAGGGCGCCATTTAAAAATAGGGCGAATTGGCCGGGCTCTACACCCGACACGGAAAAAGTAACTTCATAGTTGCCCGGATTGGTAACTGCAATCTGTGTGGTTCCAGGGGCATGAAAAAAAGGCTTCACTCGCCGCAGTATGGCGGACCGTGGAGCCTTAATCTGTTTTATACGCTGTTGCATTTAAGTGGTGCTGCTTGTTTCTTACTGCTTCCAAACGTCATGATACTCTTTCTTTCGTCTAAACTGAGCCTCCGCATAGGAACAGGCCGGGATGATCTTCTTATTCGTTTGGCGGGCATAATCCACTACCTGCTTCACTAACGTCTCTGCGAGCTTCTGACCCCGCATAGCCTCTGAAACATAAGTGTGGTCAATGACCAGCGTATCTTCCCCTTGGGGAACAAATGTGATTTCGGCTACCATTTCTCCGTTCTCTTCGATGACAAACGCATTTCCTTGCTTGATTGGTTCACTCATTTAACCTCACCACCTCTTCAATGCTATAATGTATAACTCCTTAACAGTTATTGCGGATTCGTTGTCCAAATACCAGCAGTCTTGATGAAAACACGCTGAGGCAGCTTTAATGCAGCTACTGCCAATTCGGCTACATCCTCTGGCTGCATCATACGATCCTCATCACCGATTTTGAGACCCGCGCTAGAAGCAAGCTCTGTATTAACGGTACTCGGTGTGAGCGCCGTTACTCGGATATTGAATTTGCGTAATTCCTGCATGAGCGATTCAGTCAAACCCATAACAGCGAATTTAGAGGCGACATAGGCAGAGCCAGTGGCAAAGCCGCGCTCTCCGGCAGTCGAGGCAATGTTAATAATATTTCCGCTGTTACGCTCGATCATAACGGGAAGTGAAGCACGCGTTACATAGTAGGTTCCCATAAGGTTGGTTTGAATAATTTGTTCCCACTGTTCAGGCTCCATATCCAGCAAGGTACCAAACTGGGCAATTCCCGCATTGTTGATCAGAATATCGATGGCGCCCAGCTGTTGAAAAAGCGTACCTACCGCAGCATCCACCTCTGCTTTATTAGAGACATCAGCTGTTGCTATATGAACACTGACGCCATATTCACTGGACAGAGAGGTCTGCAGGGACTCTAAGTCACCTAGGCTGCGTGCGATTAAACCTAAATTTACGCCTTCTTTGGCAAGAGCGACGGCGATAGCTTTTCCAATTCCTTTACCAGCGCCTGTAATAAGGGCTGTTCTATTCTTTAAATCCATATCCATCTCTCCTCATGTTGTTGTATGTGACAAGTATGGAATAGCTTAGAACTGAAAGCAAGTTTATGCCTCGCAGGGGTTCTGCAATCGTTACACACAATAAAGTATTGTTGTCAGTAAACTGGCCATTTGACAAACGGACGCAAATCAAGTATCTTTAATTTAAGATAAAAAGTAATAGCTGACTTCAGAGGGTAGAGGTGAACTTCATGGGTAAAGATAAAGAGGATTCCTTAAATCTCTTCATCGTACTCTCAAGAGCGAGCCAGTGGGTAAATGCACATGCGGATCGAGATATTCGCACGCTTGGCTTGAATCGAACCGAGTTTGGCGTTCTGGAGCTCCTGTATCATAAAGGGGCACAGCCCATCCAACAAATCGGTGGAAAAGTACTGATGAGCAGTGGCAACATCACGTATGTGGTGGATAAGCTTGAGCAGAAGCAATTCGTTCAGCGCAAGGCTTCTACCGAGGACAGGCGTCTCATCTATGCGGAGATAACCGACAAGGGCAAGGCATTCATCGATGAAAAATTCCCTGCACATGCAGCAGTGATCGAGAAGGCCGTTGCTGGACTTACCCCCGAAGAGAAGAAGATCGCAAGTCAGCTGCTTAAGAAGTTAGGCAGCTTTGCTCAAGAGAGCTTTAAGTAGTTATAAGGGATACTTCTTATTACTGCTTTAGCTTTATCATATATCTTAAATTAGAGATAATTATTCTAAAAGGAGCTGTGAACAAAATGACCAAACAGACAGCAGGGATTCATCATATTACTGCATTTGTGAGAAATGCACAGGAAACAGTTGATTTTTATTCCGGTGTGCTAGGACTTCGACTCGTGAAGAAAACAATCAACTTTGACGCACCCGAGGTTTATCATCTTTACTTCGGTGATCAAAGCGGAAGCCCAGGAACAATCATTACCTTCTTCCCATGGGCGCATTCACGCAAAGGAAGAATCGGCGGCGGGCAGGTGGGTACAACCACTTATGTAGTTCCGCCGGGTACCTTGGCGTTCTGGAAGGAGCGGCTGGCTCGGTTTCAGATTCCAGTTGCGATAACGGAGCGTTTCTCGGAAACATATGTCGAATTTGTCGATCCAGATGGCTTGCAGCTGGAGCTTGTTGAACGGGAGCAGGGAGCCCCAAGTGAATGGTCATTCGGCGGGGTCCCTGCAGAGAAGGCAATTAAAGGGTTCGGCGGTGCTATTCTATACAGCGCTGCTTCTGCTAAGACAGCAAGGGTGCTTGAGAATGTAATGGGGCTTGAGCAAGTCGGGCAAGAAGGACCGTATATGCGGTTTCAAGCGACGGGAGATCTCGGCAATGTCATTGATGTTAACACAGCCTCTATGCCAATGGGTGAGGGTGGCGCCGGTACAGTCCACCATATTGCTTGGCGCGCGAAAGATGATGAGGATCATGTAAGCTGGAGGAATCACGTTGCACAAAGCGGCCTTCAGCCTACACCGGTCATCGACCGACAATATTTTAATGCGATTTATTTCCGTGAAGGAGGAGGCATTCTGTTCGAGATTGCCACCGATCCACCGGGTTTTGCGAATGATGAACAGCCAGATCAGCTAGGGGAGCATCTGATGCTGCCGGAATGGTTCGAGGAGAAACGTGCTGATATTGTGAAGAATCTACCGCCTATTGAAGTTCGGGTATTAGAGGAGGATGCGAAGTGAAGCATATCTTTCAAGAAGGATTGGATAAAGACGCTAAGGTACTCGTTCTCTTGCATGGAACTGGAGGGACGGAGCGTGACCTATTGCCGCTTGCCGAGCGAATTGCTCCCCGTTCATCGGTGCTTAGCATAAGAGGGAACGTACTAGAGAATGGCATGCCGCGATTTTTTCGGCGGTTAGCCGAAGGTATTTTCGATGAGGAGGATCTTCTGTTCCGTACGAAGGAGCTGAATGATTTCTTGGATAAAGCTGCTGTAGACTATGGATTTGATCGGCAGAACCTTGTGGCTATCGGCTATTCGAATGGTGCTAACATAGCGGGAAGCCTGTTATTCCATCATCCCCACGCGTTAAAAGGCGCGATTCTTCATCACCCGATGGTACCAAGGCGAGGTGTGGCTCTACCCGATATGACAGGACTTCCCTGCTTTATTGGAGCAGGGAAGAATGATCCGATATGCTCTCCCGAAGAGACGGAAGAGCTAAGTACATTACTCAAGCAGGCGGGTGCCTCGGTAACGGTTCATTGGGAAAGCTATGGTCATCAGCTGACACAGCCCGAGGTGGAAGCCGCGGCACAATGGTACCAGCAAGCTTTCTAAGAAAGCTTACAAGGAACGGACAACTCACCACAGTTAAGAGGGGAATGCCAAGCATGACAATGATTACTATTGATCCCGCAAGCCAAGGCGACCGAGATAATTATAAGCTGCTCATTGGAAGTGTTATTCCGAGACCTATTGCTCTAGTCACCACCCTCTCAAGCGAGGGGGTTCTGAATGCAGCGCCGTTCAGTTACTTCAATATTATTACGGCCAGCCCGCCGATGATCTCCATATCCGTTCATCGGAAGCAGGGTGTGATGAAGGATACCTCCAGGAATGCGATAGCGGCAGGAGCCTTCGTCGTTCATGTATCGGATGAATCTTATATTAGGCAGATCAATGAAACAGCTGCAAACCTGCCGCCAGAGGAAAGTGAAGTGGATTATGCTGGCTTGACGCCAGTCCCAAGCACTAAGGTTACTGTACCGGGGCTGGCTGAAGCCCGCATCCGTATGGAATGTGTGCTGGAGCAGATTATTCCACTAGGCGGAACAGAGGGAGCACCTTCAACGGATTTGATAATCGGACGGATTGTTTGCTTTCATTTGGACGAATCTGTCTATCAGAACGGACACATTGATGCAGTGAAACTACAACCAGTCAGTCGTTTGGCGGGCAGTCTATATGCGAAGCTAGGCGAGATATTCTCGATTGATCGCCCACAATAGCAGGTAAGGTTTACCTCATGAACGATATTTGAACAAAATAATCGCCCCCATTTTGGTCTGTTCCAATAAGCCAAAATGGGGGTTTGATCTGTGTATGAGACAGGTGGGAAATGTTTATCCTACCGCATATCGGATATTCAGGTATACTTAGTAAGTGTTTTGAAACCAAAATGGTTTTCATCCGTATTACTGATGTCGGCTTTGAAATGAAAGAAGAGAACGGATCCGAGAGAGGACAATGTGTAAGCATGTTTCAAGAGGACAAAAGCGCTTGGCGAAAAGATATCGCAACCTACGAAAGACCACAGATTCGTCATAGTGTGTGGCAAATTCTGAATACGCTGTTGCCCGTATTCTTGCTTTGGTATATTGCTTATGCAAGTTTATCTGTCTCTTATTGGCTTACCCTTGGAGTATCTGTCCTTGCCGGAGGCTTCTTAGTTCGAACCTTCATCATTTTTCATGACTGCTGTCACAGATCATTCTTCAAAAACAAAGCTGCAAACGAGATTATTGGTACGATAACCGGGATCATGACGTATGTACCTTTTCACCAATGGCGTCATACGCATAGCGTTCACCATTCGACTAGCGGTAATTTAGATAAACGCGGTACAGGAGACATTTGGACACTGACAGTAGAAGAATATTTGTCGGCCACACCTCTCAAACGGCGCATCTATCGGCTTTATCGTAATCCCTTCATCATGTTTATTATTGGTCCAATTTATATATTTCTACTCGATTATCGCTTTAACCGCAAAGGCTCAAGCATGAAAGAAAGAATAAATACGTATATAACGAACATTGGTATTGTCGGCATAGCCGCTTTACTTATCTGGGCTGTAGGCTGGCAAGCGTATCTGATGATTCAAATTCCTGTGTTCTTCGCGTCAAGCATGACAGGGATCTGGCTCTTTTATGTACAGCATCAGTTCGAGGAATCCTATTTTGAAGAAAATGAAGATTGGGATTATGTGCAGGCTGCCATGCAGGGTAGTTCCTTCTATAATCTGCCCAAATTCCTTCATTGGATAACTGGTAATATCGGTTATCATCATATTCATCATCTAAGCCCGAGGGTGCCCAATTACAATTTGGAATCCGTTCACAACAAGAATCAGCGGTTTCGGAATGTGCCGACGATTTCATTGTTAACGAGTCTGCAATCCCTTCGGTTCCGATTATGGAATGAGCAAACGAAGAAGTTTGTTGGAATCAAAGAAGTGAAGCGAATGGCTGCCGACAAGCTATCCCTTCCGGTACTACCTGTACCTGTGAGTAAGAAGATATCATAGCGATGAATGACCGAATGACGTGAGATAACTCGCGTCATTCGGTTTTTTTTGTTTTTCTGCCCAATACAAATGAGGCCGCCGCACCTATCCCGGGGGATTAAACCTTGATGAGCTAATCCCTTAGACACTTAGACATCAAGGTTTTTTACTT
Organism: Paenibacillus baekrokdamisoli; assembly: GCF_003945345.1. Lineage (GTDB taxonomy): Bacteria > Bacillota > Bacilli > Paenibacillales > Paenibacillaceae > Paenibacillus_Z > Paenibacillus_Z baekrokdamisoli. Next base: position 5,670,689 of record NZ_AP019308.1, read on the forward strand.
GCACAAGAGTAGCTTTATGTCGTATGTAAGTATTTTTGTAGGAAAATGGAACCTTCTGTTGTAGTATTAGGGACAAGTTTCTATCTTGCACTCTATTCGAGTTATGCTTTGTATGAAGGAGGGCGAAAAGAGAGAAGCAATTTTACTTTTCCTATTATTTTTCGCGCTCACAACTTCCAACTACGAGGCCTGCGGGAGGATTAACGATGGCATTGATCAAACGTTTTGTTCCCTATTCGCTTAAAAATCGGTTGACCATCATGCTGATTGTAACGACAATGATTCCGCTTGCATTGATTGGTACCATATCCTATGCATCGATCTATTCTGTTCTGGAGAATAAAGCCGAACGGGGGGTACGAAGTAATCTGCACCAAGTCATGCTGTCGCTGGAGAGTACACTTGATCAGCTCAATCATGCCTCTCAACAGCTGGCTTTAGACGGTAGGATCGGCAAAAATCTCGATCTATATCTGAAGGCCGATATCTATGAGAAGAAGCAGCTCCTTGATGAGATCAAGAACGAGCTCAGCCTGGTTACATTTACGAACCCATCTATGGGTCTCGCTTTTTATTATTTTGCGAATTCAGGAAAAGTCATGTTTGAAAATTATAGCATCGAGGAGGGTGTTGATATCCTCGATCTTCCCGTTCTATCCAAGCTTGGTACGATTTCGTACAATGGACCACACCGTTCTTTGAATCCGTGGGATGGCCATCAGGTATTCTCGATTGTCCGTAACGTTAATCTAGCAGACGAAGAGAATGTATATGTGTATATAGAAACGAGCTTTAAGCTGGCCGAGTCACTCCTGAGCATGGATCAATCGGTGGCCGACACCGCTCATTTAATTGTTGATTCTGAAGGCCGGATTCTATTCAGCGAGGATGAAAAGTTGTTTCCTACCGGAAGCCTATATGCGTCTGGTGAGCGAAATCAGAACGGTTACGCGGGGCATTATTTTTTCGAGGAATTGAACGAAAAACAAAACTGGAGATTGGTAGCCGCCATCCCGAAGGCCTCCTATGACAGAGAGCTTCGAAGCTGGCTGCTGCAATTTGCCGCGCTGACGATCCTGTCGCTAGCTGCCGGTTGTCTGGTGGCCTGGATTCTATGGCGCACGGTGTACGAACCATTGAAGAAGCTTTCGCAGGATATGAGACTTGTTCCCTATTCCAAGTCGCAAAGCAACGGAAGAATGGCTTCGATTATGGAATTCGACCGTATTCATAATAGCTTCGAATCCATGCGCTCGCGGATTGAGATGCTGCTGCTGGAAGCGGAGCAAAGGGAACAGCGCAAAGCACGTCTGGAAGTCGAGAAGCTGATGCACCAGATTAATCCCCATTTCCTTTACAATGCGCTCGATACGGTCCGATGGTTGGCCAGGATGAGGGGGGAGAAGGAGATTGATAAGCTGGTCTCATCGTTAAATAAAATTCTTCATTATAACCTCAACAAGGGCGAAACAGCGCAAATACGCGATGAGTTGGAAGCGCTCCAAAATTATATGTCGGTACAATCCGCTCGGTATCAATTTCACTATGAGATCGATTTTCAGGCTGAGGAAAGCAATCTGGATTGGTTCATACCCCGGTTTATTTTGCAGCCGCTGGTTGAGAATGCGCTTCTGCATGGTCTGAAGGATGACGGGCGGATATGGGTCCGCATTGCCGCGGAAGGTTCGGATGCGCTGATCGAGGTTAGGGACGACGGAATTGGGATGACGGAGGAGCAGCTGCGTAAGCTCAGAGATACCGAAACGGATAGTGCCCCCAGCGCCGCCGGGTTTGGCATTGGTTTAAATTACGTGAGGAAGGTCATCGCTCTGCATTTCGGAGATCGCGCGAAGCTATTCATCGAAAGCGAGCCGGATACGGGAACGATTATTACGCTTCGGTTGCCTATTATACGGGAGGTGAAAGGCGATGCTTAATGTGCTTGTTGTGGATGATGATCAATTGGTGCGGAATGGTTTTATCACAATCATGCCCTGGAGCAAGCATGGCCTACGGGTCGTAGGGGATGTCAACAATGGGGAAAAGGCGCTGGCCTTTCTTCGCGATAATCCGGTTGACTTATTAATTACAGATCTGGCCATGCCGGTCATGTCCGGAATCGAACTCATGCGGCAAGCCAAACAGCTGCTTCCGCGCCTTCGTATGGTGGTGCTGACGTTTCATCACGAATTTGAATACGCTCAGGAGGCAATCCGCCTCGGTGCACTCGACTATATTACGAAAGTGGAACTGGAAGAAGACCGCATGGATGAGGTACTGCGGCGGATCGCATTGCGGATTTCAGAGGACGATCAGGTAAACGGAGTGCATAGTCCTACTGTTAATGATTTCTACGAAACTCCGGCAGCTTCTGCTAGGAACGAATCTGTGGAGACAGGGAAGAAGGAGCTGCAGACGCTAAAGGAAAGATGGTGTTCGTTCGATTGGATGATCGATGACGAACGGTTCGCCCAGCTGCTTGGGGAGATGGAGGAGAGGCGTCTTGCTCCCGAACGCATCGAGATGCTGTTCGAAGCAGCGGTATCTCATTGGGAGAAGATCATTCCGGAGCTTCACCCCCATATGGATACGGACGGCCTGCACACCTGGCAGCAATGGTCGGATTGGCTCAGGCGGCTGCGGTTTGTGGTTAGCGAATCCACGCGGACACTGCCCTATTCGTCTGATGTAGTGAATTGCATAATGAAAGCGCAAGCCCATATCCGCGGCCATCTGGAGGAAGAGCTTCAGATGCCGCAGATCGCCAGGATGGTAGGCATGAGTCGGAGCTATTTCAGCCGCTGCTTTCATGATATTTCGGGATTTACGTTTAACGATTATATCAGGGACCTACGCATTGAACGGGCCAAGGCGCTGCTTCAGCAGACGGACAAATCCATTGGTTGGATCGCTGCTCAATCGGGATACCCGAACGACAAATATTTCTCCAAAGTGTTTCGAAATGCAACCGGACTGCTGCCGAGTATCTACCGTAAAGATGTAAGAGGTCAAAAATGATACGAAAACAGGTGCAATCTTATCTACTGGATTGCGCCTGTTTTGTACTAGAGACGAAAATAGTGGAAAAGGTGAGACTATTTTGGTCCCCCAAGAGGGGAGTCTACCTCATACTTAAAATAGATTCACAACCAATACATCCGAAGCGAGGGCGCCAAATGAAGGGGAGCACATGGAGTAAAGGAATCGGGGCAACACTAGCTATCCTGCTCGTTGCAATGACGGCAGTAGCATGCAGTGGGAGCAAGGAATCTAACAAGGAACCAGCTGAGTCGTCAACAAAAGGGGATGACGGGAAAGGGCAAGTCGCACAGGGAGATAAACAGCCAGAAGAAGCGTTCAATTATTACAAGTATAAGGAACCCGTTGAAATTACAATTGTAAAGGATGTTCCTCCAGGGCTAAAGCTGCCTGAAGGGGAAACGATTGAAGACAATTCAGTCTCGCGTTTCGTCAAGAAACATACGAACATCGACTTTAAAGTGGCTTGGTACGCTACAGGACAGGATTTCGTGCAGAAGCAGCAGCTGGCAATTGCCAGCAATGACATCCCGGATGTCATGCTGGTCGATGAAACGACATTCCGGCAGCTGGCTGCTGCTGGGCAGCTTGAGGATCTGACCGAAGTGTACAACAAATATGCGCAGCCGAAACTGAAGCTCAAGTACGAAGCAACAGGTGGCGTGGCGTTAGGTAAAGCGACCTATGACGGCAAACTGATGGCGCTCCCTAATTTAAGCGGACTTGCTGAATCGATCAGTCTGTTATGGGTACGGCAGGATTGGTTGGATAAGCTCAATATTCCTGCACCCAAAACTACGGAAGATGTGGAAGCGATTGCAAAGGCTTTCGTCCAGCAGGATCCCAATGGAAACAAAAAAGCGGATACGATAGGTTTGACCGGATCGGGTTCGACACTGTACTCGAATGGTTATGCAGGCATGCATGATTTTACGGGACTATTCGCTGCTTATAACGCTTACCCTGGCCTTTGGCAGAAGGGAGCGGACGGTTCGATTGTATATGGTTCAACTACAGCAGAGACGAAGGCGGCGATTGCCAAGCTGCGCAGCATGTATGCGGATGGGCTGATCGATAAGGAATTCGCGCTGCGCAAGGACCCGAATCAACTCATATCGAGTGGAGAAGCAGGCATGTTCTTCGGCCCTTGGTGGGCGCCATGGAACTTGTATGAATCCATTAAGAATGATCCAAAGGCAAATTGGAAGCCCTATTGGATTGCCGATGCGGAAGGCAAGCTCAACACGCATATGGTACCGATCAGTTCCCACTTTGTTGTTGTGAAGAAAGGCTTTAAGCACCCGGATGCGGTTATGACCTATATTAACTGGTATACAGGCGGAGACGATCTGAAGAGCAAGGACGAGAAGGAAAGAGCCCGTGCTCAAGAGCGGTTGGATGATTACAAAAAGCTGGATCCGACTTTAATCGCCCCACTATATCCCTTATATACAACTTATGTGGACACCGATGTAGTGGAAAAGACAGCTACTAAGCTGAAGCAGGCAATTAGCGGTGAAATAAAGCCGGAAGACATAGAAGAAGCCGGGGATAAAGTATTATTCGAGCAATGGCAGCGTGATAATGCCAATCCGAGGGGTAATGCGGGCGATTGGCCTCCTCCATATGCGTTCCTGAATGGCGGGGGTGCTATCATGCAGCCAGCGGATCGAAAGGTATTTAACGAATATACGGCAACGACAAAGACCATGCAGCGCAAGTGGGGAAACCTGCAGAAGCTGGAAACCGAAACATTATACAAAATCATTATGGGTGAAGTGCCGCTCGAAGCGTTCGATACCTTCGTAGAGAAATGGAAAAGCCAAGGTGGCAGCGAGATTATCACTGAAATTGAAGCTGAACTGAGCAAGCAAAAATAAAAGAAATAAAGACGGGGCTAGCGCCGGCGTATGAATGGGCTTCGGCTTAGGCATATGGCGCTGCCCTGCAATGCCAAAATGGGGTGGAAGCTGTGAGATACCGGTCATTCGAGAAACATTACCATCTGATGCTGCTGCCGGGTATCATTCTGCTGTGCATATTTAGCGTGATACCCATGTTCGGGCTGATTATGGCATTTCAGGATTTCAAGCTCGGTTTCGGTATCTGGAGATCTCCCTGGATCGGACTTGAAAATTTTCAATATATGCTCCAGATGTCGGACAGCCGGCTTATATTTTACAATACGTTATTTCTTGCAAGCTGCAAAATCGTCATGAATTTGGTCGTACCCCTCGTGTTCGCGGTGCTCTTGAACGAACTGCGGCTGCGGATGTTCAAACGCTGGGTGCAAACGATCGTATACATCCCGCACTTTCTGTCCTGGGTTATTATTTCGGGGATTATCGTGGAGATGCTGTCGCTAGACGGAATTGTAAATGGGGTCATTCGGATGTTCGGGGGAAAGGGAATTCTCTTTCTGGCGAGCAATAACTGGTTTCCCGCCATTCTTGTGAGCAGCGATGTATGGAAGGAATTCGGCTTTGGAGCCATTATTTATTTGGCTGCGCTTACAGGCATTAGTCCTTCGTTATATGAATCGGCAGCTATTGACGGAGCGACTAGAAGACAACGCATGCTGTATATTACGCTTCCAGGGCTGCTGCCTACCGTTATTCTGATGGGGACGCTGAGCATTAGCAATATTTTGAATGCGGGGTTTGATCAAATTTTTAATTTGTATAATCCTATGGTTTATGAATCGGCGGATATTATTGATACTTACGTGTACCGTTCAGGGCTGCTGCAGGCGCAATTTGGTCTTGCGACCGCGGTTGGGCTGATGAAATCGGTCATTTCGTTCATCCTGATTATGTTCTCTTATGGATTGGCTTACCGATTTGCCAATTATCGAATTTTCTAATCCTACAAATCTATTACTCAACAGCAAAGCAGGTGAGCAGTTTGGTTGAGAGCCGAACGATGACTTCGAAAATGGCGGATGTAACGCTGATTATCATCATGACGCTTATTGCGTGCATGTCTCTTGGGCCGATCTGGCATACAGTTGCGGTATCTCTTAGCGACAAGGCGTATGCTGCGGCGGGGCGGGTCACGTTTTGGCCGGTTGGATTTAATGTTAGCTCCTATTACGTCATCTTGTCAGATTCGTCTTTTATCCAGGCATTTATGGTGTCGGTCAAACGGGTAGTGCTGGGCGGGGCAGTCAATTTCGGACTTTGCGTGCTGATGGCCTATCCTCTGTCCCGAACGTCTCGGGAATTCCGGTACCGTAATCTATATATGTGGTTTCTTGTTTTCTGCATGTTATTTAGCGGCGGTATCATTCCACTTTATATTTTGATGAAGACTCTCGGTCTTTTTAATTCCATATGGGCCTTAGTGCTGCCTGGAGCTGTGCCGGTGTTTAATGTCATCTTACTGATGAATTTTTTCCGTAGTTTACCGAAGGAACTCAGTGAAGCGGGGTATATTGACGGAGCGGGCCCCTGGTATATGGCTGTTAGAATTTTCATTCCATTATCCACACCTGCTTTGGCAACGATTACGTTATTCAGCATTGTCACGCATTGGAATTCATTCTTTGATGGATTGATTTTCATGAGGACCCCGGAGCTGTATCCGCTTCAGACTTATATTCAGCAGTTAGTCGTACAAATCAGCGCACAGAACATTGATCATACCAAGATGTCGCTGCTCGCCAAGCTATCGAATCAGACATTGAATGCGGCGAAGATCTCCGTCTCCATTGTGCCGATCCTAATCGTATATCCGTTCATGCAAAAGTATTTCGTTCATGGAATCGTACTCGGTTCCGTTAAAGAATAGCTACTTCCAATATTAAATTATACATCCCAGAAATGATTACAAAGGATAGGATGAAATCGCGATGAGAATTGGAATTATCGGATACGGACTGCGGGTCCGTCACGTATTTGAGGATCTGTCCAAGCTGGATTCGAGCTGCCGTATAACGGCTATCGCCGATCCAAGGTGGGAGGAGCTCCGAACACAGCTCGAAGATGGGGCAGATGATATCGCCTGGTACGAGCATGCGGATGAAATGCTGGAACAAGAGAAGCTGGACGGTGTCGTAATTGGCACCCGCTGCAACCTGCATACCGAGATGGCGCTAAAGGTGCTCGCGCGTAATTTACCGCTATTTCTTGAGAAGCCCGTAGCTACGAATTATGAAGATTTGTTCCGTCTGAAACAAGGATACGAGGCTTCCCGATCACAGGTGGTCGTGTCGTTCCCGCTGCGAAATACGCCTCTCGTCGAGCTGGCCAAACAAATCGTCGATTCAGGACAGATTGGTACGGTTGAGCACGTCCAAGCGGTTAACAACGTTCCCTACGGCGGAATCTACTACCACAACTGGTATCGGGACGAGCGCATAACAGGCGGCCTTTTTCTGCAGAAGGCTACCCATGACTTCAATTATATTAACTATTTGCTTGGCATGAAGCCGGAAGCGGTATGTGCGATGAAATCAAAGCAGGTTTTCAAGGGTCATCATAAGGCAGGGTTAAAGTGTGTAGATTGCGAAGAAAAGCATACCTGCCCGGAAAGCACAATTGTCAATCAGATCGGTGAGTACTGCTGCTTCGCAGAAGATACCGGCAACGAAGATTCGGGAAGCGCGCTAATTCGTTATGAGTCAGGCATGCACGTCTCTTACTCGCAGAACTTCTTCGTCCGTCGAGAGGCCGGGAAGCGCGGGGCACGCCTGATTGGATACAAGGGAACGATGGAGTTCGATTGGTATACAGGTGAGCTAACGGTGCAAATGCATCATGAGCCCCGAGTTGTTACGCATCGACTTGACGTGAACGCTTACGAGGGGCATGGAGGAGGTGACGCCAAGCTATTACACAACTTTGTTCAAATCATGAAGGGCAAGGAACAATCCAAAACAACGCTTGAAGATGGTTTACTCAGTGCCCTAACTTGTTTGAAAGCGACTGAATCAGCGGAAACGAGCACATTCCGCACGATCGAATGGGCACGATAATTCGGACGAACTTGAGTTTTACGAATCTATCATCTGGAGAAGCAAAGGAGGGAGTTACAATCGAAAAAAAGCATACCACCGGTAAGAATGAGGGGAATGGCTGCCTTCTGTTTCTCACAAATAGTCGGTTCCAGGAAGGGGCTGCCTCGTTCGAAGCCGGAATCATGCCTGTGCTCCAGCATCTCGGAATACCTTTCCGGGTGTTGGATATCAGTGATGACGGGGGCGCATATGTGCGGCGTATTAAGAAAGAAGCGCCTCAGTGCGCCGCCGTCATTCTGGCGCATGACGGCGTTGCGGCAGCTTTGCCTGCGATGGCGTGGAGCTACATTGTTCAGGTTTCCGATTCTGGCATTGGCGTTCTAAACATGGACGGAGCTTTATGGGAAGCGGATCCGGAAATTTGGCGATTTTTTGGAGCGTCATCGATGAAGGAACAGCCGCTTCAAGAACTGTACATACCGGATAACCTGCACGATATTACATGCATGCAGCTGTCACCGGTAACACATGAGCTTCCACAAAATGTAAGCGCTTCCTATATCGAGGGATTAGAACCAGGCTTTGAAAGTCTTGCCTATTCGGATAATGGCTCTCCAGCTATCATAGCCTATGCGCCCGCTGACAGTAGAAGTACAAAGGGACGGAGGGCTGCGCTGTTGTTCTCGCCGCGCATATGGCTGCCGGAAGTGTTCGGTCACGCGATGGGGCTGGACGATTTACTTTGGCGGTCGATGGTCTGGGTGGCGCGCAAACCGTTCATTATGCTGAGCATGCCACCTTTTGCCGTATGCCGTATAGATGATGCTTCTGGGCATGACCGTTTTAACTACATTCGCGTGCTGAATGATTACGGCTGGCTGCCGCATATTGGATTGTTTCTGAACGATATCGACGAAGACAAAGCCGAGGCTGCCCGGGGGTATTACAACGAAGGTAAGGCCGAGTTCGGGGCGCATGCGTTCAGCGAGCTGGAGTGCTCGGTTCCAGATCAGATCTATCTGCATCATGATGGGCAGGAGTATGGCACTGATGAGCTTGCGGGGCATTTTGCCCGATTGGACGAATGGTTCGAGTGGGCAGGTATCAACCCATCGCGCACGGTTAACAGCCACTTCAGTGAAATAGGAATAAACAGCCTGCCTTTTCTGTTGGCCAGAGGTCAATGCTATTCGATGTCGTTTGTCCCTCACGGAATCCCGTTTGCAAAATCCGAGCGTTCGTGGGCGCCGTATCCTTATGGTCATCAGGGCTTTCATTACGCTCCGCTCGATACGGAGGGGGAATTCTGGAATGTAATGGGGCATCATCTCGGCGGTTATAAGGTAGCGGATCAACTTCTTGGTCCAGGGGAGTTTCTACTTGGCTGTACGACATTTGCGGAGGAAAGTACGCACAACGATATCGAGATGGCCGTGCTAAAGGCAGTTAATGCTGTGAAAATGGGTATCGCCAGTGGCTTCTTCGGTACCTTGATGACCCATGAGCAAAGGATTTCGGTGCTGAAGCCGGAGGAATGGACCGCAATTGTAGAGCGGATTTCCATGCAGCTAGAAGGCTGGGATGTTTTATACCGCTCTTATGATGAAGTGGCGCGTTACTGCAAGGATAAGGCGCTGACCCGGATCATCAGTTCCAACGTGTACAAAGAAGAGGATGGCTTGATTCAAGTCAGACTTGCCGGACAAGCGGAACAGGCGCTTTACGTTCATGTTTATACCGATACCGGGAATCGGACATTGATGCATCCTTTTGAAGTAGAACCTTTCAGCGGCTTTGCAAGTCTCACTATTCGAAAGTAATCATGAATGAAGTGAATGTAGAATGCATGACTGAAAAGGAGGCATAAAAATGAGGAAGAAATGGTTGCTTGGACTGTTAGCCATGCTGCTCTTGAGCGGGTTTATTCCGCCTAATCGTACGGAGGCTTCATGGTATCCTTCGATCCAAGTAGACGGTCGAATGGATGAATGGAACGATATTCCTCCGCTGATCCGCGGCAAGCATACTACTGTGAGTGCATTACGGGTGACGAATGACGCTTCTTATTTGTATGTATTGGTCGAGGGCATCGGGCTCTCCACCCTAACTTCTTCTTTTTATCTAAATACGGATGGAAGCGACACTACGGGTTACCAGGAATCGGGATGGGACAAGAACAGCGGAGCGGATTATCTTGTGGAAACAAGTATCGAATTGGACCCCGTCACTGCCCTAGGACAAGTGCGGAACGCGAAGAAGGACAAAGCCACTCTGCTGAGTTATACGGGCTCGGGGACGGATTGGAGTTGGAATAAAATAGCCGAGTATAAGGGGAGCGGCCAGATCGTAAAGTCGGACAGCTTAATCGAAGCGCGAATTCCGCTAAGTGACCTCGGCTTATCATCGGGTCAGTCTATTAAAGTCGGGTTCGTTAACTATTACTCCAAATCTGAACGGCTCCCGGCTAAAACCGATGGATTTGCAGCCTATACGTTAAAGTCAGCTAATTCGGAGCGTCCCTCCGTTCCAATTGGATTAAACGTAACGAATGCGCGAAGCACCGAATTGCAGATTAATTGGTCACCTTCTACAGACAATAACGGCGTAAAGGGTTATAAGATCTATCGCGTCAAACCGGGTAAGCTTGAATATGCGGGTTGGTCTACGACCACCTCCTATACCGATGGCTGGCTGCAGCCTTCGACGGCTCATTCCTATAAGGTGGAAGCCATCGATACGGACGGTTACGCTTCGGGCCCAAGCGTTACCATTACAGCTTCGACAACGGCTTACCCGAGCGTTCCAGCATCAACTGGCGACTGGAGTAAAGTAACGGATTTATTATTTAATTATACCGTGGAAGATTCGATCGATGCCGAGGAGTTTGCGAGCTATGATCTGCTGGCGCTCTCCGGCGCGGTCTCCCCTGAGAAGCTGAAGGCGATTAAAGCGATTAATCCTGATATTTTTATAGTGGGCTATATTTCGGTCGGTCAAGACGCAAGGGAAGGTAATTCGCCGGACATCTTCTTCAAGGATAGCGAAGGGAATCCGGAGTGTGACTTGAATTGGCCATCCTGTTTCATCGATCCAACGAATCAGAACTGGCAGAAGAAAGTTCTCGATGAGCTGCTGCCAGGGCTAGTGGCTCGTGGATTTGACGGCTTTTATCTGGATACAGTTGATGTTACAGAATCGGTTCATACGGATAAAGCATGGGGCATGGGGCAGCTGGTACAAAAAATTAAGCAGAAGTATCCGGACAAGAAAATATTTTCCGGCGGCGGGGTGCATCTCATGCGCGGCGGGGCCTATGATATTCGTTCATCGGTCGATGCCGTGCTGTTCGAGAGCTACACAAATACATGGGTCGGCGATATGATGTGGGACGAGACAGCGGAAGCCCCCATTGGCAATTCGGAAGCCTATGGCGTATACACGCCTTATGATCATCCGAGGAAGATGGACTACATGAGCAAACGCGATGTTATCAACAAGGCTAGATTCAAATTTAACGCCGATGGCACGCTTGTTCGTGATGGCTCCGGCAAACCGGTAAATCAACCGGATGCGAAGTTTCATGTATTTACGCTGGATTACAACACTCCGTTCCAGCCTGAGCTTATTCGCTATTCAGCTGAGCGAGCCTGGGCGGACGGGTTTCTCCCGTCATTCAGCATGAAGCTGCTGTATTTCCCTCCGGCGTATGACTGGAGAGCGTTGAGTGGATATTCACCGTTTAATGCGCTTACGACGTACAGCGCGAACAATTTCGGTAAAACCTACGATTTATTGAAATACATTCCCGTAAAGGTGGATGGAAACAGCACGGAGTGGAGTGGGACAGCCGCGCAGTCCGTTACCGGAACAGGATCGATTGCGAAGATGAGCGCAGCCATCGACGGAACGAACTTGAATTTGCTCGTGGAAGGGACGGGATTGAATACGCCGGGACAACGAATTATTCTGAATACGGATAATAATATGTATTCGGGCTACCAGTTCCCGGAATGGTTAGGCAATGCCTACACAGGAACGGACTTTATTATTGAGAACGGGATTTTGCTGAAGCATTTGGGTGATCCTTGGACCAGCAGCGGATGGACGTCATGGTTGTGGAAAGAGGTTACGGAACCTATCAGCTATGCCGTTAATAGTGCAGGAACCGTTATTGAAGCGTCAATTCCATTAGAGCTTCTGACGTCGGTCGGCGGAAACAAGCTTTATCCGTTCAGTCAAATTACCGCCGCATATATGAAGTACACCGGGGCCACAGCCACAGAGACATTGCCGAAGGTGCTGCCAAGTACGACAGACAGCTTGCTGCACGTCGATTTCCGCGGGGAATTAATCAAAGCGGATGGGTCGGCAGCAGATTGGTCCGGGCATGGCGCTACTTCATCGGCTTCGGGAACGGGCAGCATTCATAAAATTAGTGCTATCGGAGATGGATACCATCTAAATGTTCTTGTTGAAGGAACGGGATTAACAAGTAATAAAGGACGGCTGTTGTTAAACACCGACAACAACCCGGACACCGGATATCAATCCGCATCATGGGGACCGACACAATCGACGGGTGCGGACTTTATGGTGGAGGATGGAAAGTTGTTTGAATATGCGGGAAGCGGCAGCGATTGGAGCTGGAAGTCTGTCGTGCGCTATCCGGACATTCCGGTACAGCCTACCGGGTATGCCGCGTCCGCTTCGGCGATCGAGTATCGTATTCCGCTGGATGCGGTTCATTTATCGCCCATCAGTACATTTAGCGCAGCTTTTCAGACTTACAGCGGGGCATCAGTCGTTGAGACATTCCCTCATTTTCTGCAAATGACGCTTCCCAAGTAATATTCACCGCTGGAAATATGGTAATACCAATACCAATACCAGTGCCAGTGCCAGTGCCAGTGCCAGTGCCAGTGCCAGTGCCAGTCCCTGTCACTGTCACTGTCACTGTGTCTAAGAAGATATCATAGCGATGAATGACCGAATGACGTGAGATAACTCGCGTCATTCGGTTATTTTTTTCTGCACATTGGAACAGGGATATATTGGGGTTATGAATTCATCAATAGGGGGGGGGGGAGGCTCTTCCTTTTATTGGACCTGAGTGCTTCCCGCGCTTCTCTTCTAGCCCCTTCTCCTTCACACTGGCAGCCAGTAAATAAATAATAAAAACTAAAAAATAAACATATACGATTGAAATTCGGACATGGTTAGGAATACCAAAGAGGAATTATAATCAAGTCAGTTTTAATTGTGCGCCAAGGGCAGAAGCGGCTAACCGCTATTACGCCGCAAACGTTCAAGATGGCCATTACGGTCATCACCATACTGTCCGTCGCTTTTGTATATCCTTTCCTGCAAAGGTATTTCATTAAGGGCTTGTTGATTGGTTCGATTAAGGGATAACTGGGAGGTTCAGTCAAAATGATAAAAAACGCGATTCGGTTAGCCGTGGTTGGGGGAGGAAGAGGCGCTTATTTCAGCAATTGCTTGGCCAGGCTGAAAGGGCGCATGGAGTTGGTTGCGGTTTGCGACAATCAAATAGAAGTATTGGGAAAATGGAAGAAGGAATTTCCGACGGCAAGTGCATACAACGACTATGAGAGGTTGCTGGAAGATCCTTCGATTGATGCAGTTTTCTTGGCTACTCCATTATTTATCCATGCTAATCAAGCCGTGCAAGCTTTGCGGGCAGGTAAACATGTGATTAGTGAAGTGATAGCTGCACATACGCTTGAGGATTGCTGGGAATTGGTGAAAGCCGTTGAACAGACAGGGCTGACTTATATGATGGCGGAAAATTACTGTTATACACGAAGTAATATGATGCTCCAAAACATGCTGCAGCATGATTTATTCGGAGAGTTGGTCTACGCGGAGTGCGGTTATACGCATGATATAAGGGACTTGATGCACGACCGGGATGGGAACCTGACCTGGCGCGGGCGGTTAGTGCGGGATTACAACGGATGTACGTATCCTACGCATTCCTTGGGACCGGTGGCGAAGTGGCTGCGCATTAACCGCGAGGGAGGTGACGAACTTGAATCGTTGGTAACCGTCACTTCCAAAAGCAGGGCGGCTGCCAGCTACTTCAATGAGCATTTCGGGTCGGAGCATCCGGGTTCGGACTCCTCCTACTGGAGGGGCGGGGATGCAACCGTTACGTTAATCCGCACGAAAAAAGGAGCCCTTATCGCGCTTAAATATGATATCCAGTCTTCTCGGCCGCACAATATGAATCATTATACTTTGCAGGGAACACAAGGAGCATACTTATCGCCACGATATGAGGGAGAGGAGCCGGTCGTTTGGTTAAAGGATAAATCGCCGGGGCGCTCTCCCGCTAACCATGGCGGGGCTGCGCATGCAGAGTGGCAGAACTTCTCTCAATATTCGGATAAGTGGGAGCATCCTTCATGGCAGCGGTGGGCGGAGGAAGCGAGTAGCTCCGGACATGGAGGGGGGGATTTCTTCGTGCTGGAAGAGTTTGTATCCGCTATCGAAGAGGGGCGCAGTCCAGACGTTGATGTATATGACGCCGTGACGTGGAGCTCGGTATTTCCGTTATCCGTTCAATCCGTCTCAATGGGTGGAGTTCCAGTCTCATTCGTTAATTTCAAAAAGTGATTCTATGGACCAGTGGAATGAATGAAGGGAAAAGATGGCATACTATCCCCTAGATTTGGGGGGATTGTAGATGAGAAAATATAGAACAGCAGGATTGGTTTTTGTATTAACAGTTGTACTTATGTGTACGGCTTGCGGGAAGAAGAAAGAGGAGAACACGGCGAAACCGACGGGCAACGCACTTAAGGTCATTCAATCGAGTGGGGAGCTCCGTGTCGGGACTGAAGGAACCTATTCACCTTTCACTTTCCATGACCAAGCAGGAACGCTTATGGGCTTCGATGTGGATATTGCGAAGGAGGTTGCTAAGCGGCTCAACGTAAAGGCAACCTTCGTCGAAACGAAGTGGGATGGGATGCTTGCCGGATTGGATGCCAAACGATTTGATATGGTAGCCAATGAGGTTTCCATCCGTGATGACCGCAAAGTGAAGTATGATTTCTCCGATCCTTATATCGTGTCCAAATCCGTGTTGATCGTCCGTGAGGATAACACGGATATTAAGAAGCTGGCTGATCTGAAGGGCAAGAAATCTGGACAGTCGCTGACGAGCAATCTATCGGATATTGCCAAGGCTAATGGTGCCACGATCGTTCAGGTAGATGGATTCAACCAAGCGATTGATCTGCTGGCATCCAAGCGAATCGACGCCACCATCAATGACGGACTTTCCTATCTGGATCTCAAGAAGCAGCGGCCTGATACTGCGATCAAAGTCGTCGATGAGACGGATGTCGCCTCACAAAGCGGCTTTTTGTTTCCCAAGGGAAGCGAGGCTTTGATAACAGCTGTGAATAAGGCGCTGAAGGATATGAAAGCAGACGGGACTTACTTAGGTATTTCGCAAAAATATTTTGGCGCGGATGTATCGAAGTAAGAAGGGTGGACGGCGACGATGAGTGATAGAACCGAGCGGCTGCTGCATATCTTCCTGGACTCTTTCCTACCCTTGCTTCATGCGGGGGTAGCTTTTACAGTTCCATTGACACTGCTTTCATTTACTTTTGGCTTAATCCTAGCCATGGTTACTGCGCTTGCTCGCTTGTCTGACTTTCCTGTACTTGCAGCGATAGCAAAATTCTACGTCTGGATTATCCGAGGCACCCCGCTGCTCGTTCAACTATTCATTATTTTCTATGGCTTGCCGAGCATTGGTGTTACCATCGATGCCTTCCCTGCTGCGGTTATCGGGTTCTCGCTTAGTGTTGGGGCTTATGCCGCCGAGATTATTCGCGCTGCTATTATCTCCATTCCCAAGGGTCAATGGGAGGCTGCATATTCCCTGGGGCAGACTAGGCTGCAGGCGCTTCGTCGCATCATACTCCCGCAGGCGGCGCGTGTATCGGTTCCGCCGCTGTCTAACTCCTTCATCAGCCTCGTGAAGGATACCTCCTTGGCTTCTGTCGTAACGGTAACGGAGCTGTTCCAGAAGGGTCAGCAAATTACAGCAGTCGTCTATGAGCCCTTGCTGCTCTATTGTGAGGTTGCGCTCATTTATTTACTATTCTGCAGTGTGCTTTCTGTGCTGCAGCGGCGATTAGAACATCACTATGATCGGTATCATGCAAGATGAAGATGAAGATGAGGATGAGGATGAGGATGAGGATGAGGATGAGGGAGACATCATGATAGAGGTAAGAAGCCTAACCAAATCATTTGGTTCATTAGAGGTGCTGCGAGGGATTGATCTGAGCTTGGCCAAAGGTCAAGTCTTAGTCATTATCGGTCCTTCAGGTTCAGGTAAAACGACCTTGCTTCGGTGCATGAATGTGCTGGAAATGCCTTCTTCGGGTTCGATAACGATTGGACAAGCTCAGCTCACATTTCAGCAAGGCTTGAAGCCTAAGCAAGCTGAGATCCTTGCTTTAAGAAAACAGAGCGGTATGGTGTTTCAGTCGTATCATTTGTTCCCTCATCTGACCGCTCTTGAGAATGTGATGGAGGGGCAGATCACGGTAAAGAAGAGGCCAAGGAAAGAAGCGCAGGCTAAAGCAATGGTGCTTCTGGAGAAGGTGGGGCTTGCGGATAAGGGAGAGGCATATCCACATCAGCTCTCAGGCGGACAGCAGCAGCGCGTGGGCATCGCACGGGCAATGTCAATCGATCCAGAGCTGCTTCTATTCGATGAGCCAACCTCGGCTCTGGATCCAGAGCTTGTCCGGGATGTATTAAAGGTGATTAAGCGGCTGGCAGAGGAAGGCAGAACCATGATGATTGTGACCCATGAGATGAAGTTCGCGAGAGAGGTAGCGGATCGCGTCATGCTAATGGATAACGGCGTGATTATCGAGGAAGGTCCGCCCGCGCAGCTGTTTAACCAGCCGCAGCAGGAGCGGACACGTCAATTTCTATCGATGCTGCAGGGCGGCTAAACATCGATGTTCTTGCTTAATATAGTCCCGTGGTTATCGAATGGGGACCGCATAGATAATAGGAATGACAGTATGGATCAGCTGCTGCTTCAGCAGGTAACCATTTTCCTCAAACCAGTGAGAAAGATGAAGAAGACTGCTCATGGGTCCAGCAATACAGATTCGCCCGCGAGGCTTTAGTACTCGGCGCATCTCCGTGAGAGCGAGAAGCTGCTGTTCATTTGTAAGATGATGAAAGGCGAAGCTGCTCACGACAAAATCAAACACTCCCTCAAGGTAGGGAATCGCTAGAAAGTTGCCAAGCCGCCCTTCAAGTGTCGGATATTTGCGCTGACTGTGCCGCAGCATTTCTTTGGACTGATCAACCCCAGACATATGAATGCCGCCCGCAATGAATTTCCCCGCTAAATTCCCTGTTCCGGTACCTAAGTCAAGTCCATGCTCTCCTTGTATAGCGGACACCCACTTCACAATGAGATTCAGTGTATCCTCGTAGTAGGTGTATTCACCACTGTGGCTGGCTGCCCGCTCGTCGTGAGTAGGGGCCAATTCATCGTAATGCCACGTATCCTTCCATGCTGTCCGCTGCTCCTTCAGAGTCTTAGAGCCTTCCGCCAGCTTGTAAATCGCTTCGAGTGGCAAGGTGCGATTCACTTTGAGCAGGGTGATCATATGATCAGTGGTCTCAATGACCTGCTTCATCTCTAACCATTTGGCTACCAAGACGGAGCGTTGAAGCTCCAAATAATACCGCAGCTCTTGTATGTTATCTTCGTCCATCTCTGCAAGCGCATGCTTGATCGATTCCAGCGGCATGCCGGCTTCACGGAGGGAGAGGATCGTTTGCAATCTCCATATGTCCTGTTCGGTAAAAGTTCGATATTGATTGTGAGCTTGTTTGATCGGGGATATTAACCCTTTCTCCTCATAAAATCGAATGGCTCGCGGAGAAATGTTCAGCTTGGTTGCGACTTCTTTAATTTGCAGAGGAATCACTCCTTTCCTCCTTCATTCTAAACCTTTCCGCTACGTGAATGTATAGGATTATATGCAACGGGAAATAGCGAAAGCACAAGGTTTCGTCCGGTCTGGTAATGAGGCGCAGCAGCTGTAGGGGGTCTTTTTCGGTTTCATACCCCGTTGTGGTACAATAGAGATGCGAATAAACTTGGGGAGTGTTTCGAGCGATGAGTAAAGAACAGGGACAACCGCAATCAGAGATTAACGAACAAGAGCTAGTAGCTTATATAGCCGCTGAAACAAAAGTAGATGCGAAGAGCATTCAGCTCGTATTGCAATTCGAGCAGAAGTTCATTGATAGTGCGCAAGAGGATGCCAATGGGGAAGTCGAGATCGATAGCGATGAGCTCGTTGATTACATTCTTAAGCAGCAGACTGTTAAATTAGATGAAATCACGGTGGAGAATATTTTGGAAGCCGAGATGGAATATTTGCTGGATAAAGGAATTGTCGGTTATATCGATTAATAAAGAAGCATACAGCGAAGGCTCGTGGTCCCTCTTTAAGTAGAGGAGCCATGAGCCTTTATTAATATTACTTCACTTGCACCCATGATTAAGGTCGTTTCGAATAGGCTTTGCGCTTATGGAAGGAGACGGAGCGATATTTGAGGGCAAGCTTCTTACGTTTGGCTTCGGTGAGTCCAGAGGCATTCATATGCAAGCTCGTATTCAAGGCTTTTTTCAATACATATTGGTTTCGATAATGGGCGTGAAGGAAGTTCCCGTACGTTTCGAATTCAGAGAAGCCAAATTGCTGTTTCTTGTTAATGCTGCGAATAATGGCGGAGTGCCAGCTCGTTTGATGCTTGGCTTCAATGATTCTCTTCAGCCGGGCAACCTTTGCGCGCTCGAATAGCATGTAATGGGTGACGAATGAGGTGGGAGAGTCGGCCTTCCGGCCCATCAGCTTCTTATAGGTTTTAAAATATTCAGGCTGGCTCCATTTGCGATAGTAGAAGACGGTGCGCCCTCCCGTGGTCTTAAAAACATGCGGCCTTATAAGCACGGTATCCGCATCAATGACCAAATAATAATCTTGTTTGCCGAGTTTACTGCCGCCTAGCTTAAGCAGCTGCTGGAACAGCCATCCCGATCGATCCCATCTGGCTGATTGGTAGTTAATGCTCTTCTTCGTGATGGGCAGAACGGTCTTCTCATTGATGAAGGTACAGCCCTTTCTTGCGCATAACTGGCGAATTTTTTTGCTGTCTGGGGATACAATCATAAACTTACCGATAGGATGTTTAACTTGTTTCCTGACGCTGTCGATCACGTAGGGAAGTGTCCCTAGATCCTTCTCGATGGCTGGAATTAATATATCTATCTTGGGAAGAGGCATCTGTTCATCTCCGTTGTACAGGATAGGATGACTAGCTGCACAAGAAAGGCTGACGAGCCGAATTCCTTTCAGATGCAACTGTATCATGATATGACAACGGAGGAGTGTAGGTTCGGTGGAAAAGGGGCAGCTTTACTTCGAAAGCGTGTCAGCGGCTTGTGAAGAAGGGCTCAAGACAAGCAGTGCGAAGATCAACAGTGCACCTACCTCCATAACGGCGATAATAATTCCCATAGGCACGGCTGTAAGACTGCCGCCGAGACCGACAAGCGGGGCCGCCAGAGATCCAAGTAAAAAAGTTAATACACCAAGCAATGCGGATGCACTGCCTGCGGAATGGCTTAAATTACGCATGGCAAGTGAGAAGCTAAGAGTAGAGACAAGTCCCACACATGATACGATTATGAATAAGAAGATAAGGATGGCTGCTAGTCCAGCGCTGATAAGAATCATTCCAAGCAGCATGACACCGCCGAATGCAGCCAGGCAAAGTCCAATCAGCAGCAGCTTGGTTTCATTCACTCGGCCTGCTAATCGGCCAGCAACCTGACTGGCTAAGATAATGCCAAGACCATTGATAGCAAAGCATAAGCTGAACATTTGCGGCGAGACGCCGAAGATATCCTGAAGGACAAAGGGTGAGCCGGAGATATAAGCGAACATCGCCCCGAGTACAAGACCTTGGCATAACGCGTATCCGACAAAAACACGATTTCGTGCTAGGGTTCGGAAGGTGGATAACGTGTTCATGATCCCGCCCTTCATTCTCTTAGCCGCAGGTAAGGTTTCGGGCAATCCGAGCAGAACGGCAAGCAGCATAATTACGCCTATGACAGCAAGGACGAGAAAGACACCGCGCCAGGATGTAAAGTGAAGCAGCTGCCCGCCGGCTATGGGAGCGGCTATTGGGGCTATCCCATTGACGAGCATGAGCAGGGAGAAGAACTTTGTCAGCTCAGTCCCGGAGTAGAGATCCCTGACAACAGCGCGTGCAATAACGATGCCTGCTGACCCTGCAAGCCCCTGAACGAATCGAAGGAGAATGAAGGTCCAGATGGAAGGAGCGAACGCGCATAGCAGGGATGACGCGGTGTAGCCGATCAGCCCGACCAGAAGAGGAATACGTCGTCCGCGGACGTCGCTTATGGGACCAGCAAAGAGCTGTCCCAAGGCCAAACCGATCAGGCAAGCTGTCAGACTAAGCTGGGTCAACGAAGTCGTGGTATGCAGATCATCCGCAAGCTTAGGCAAAGAAGGTAAATACATATCCAGAGACAGCGGTCCAAAGGCACTGAGCGAGCCTAGAATGACAGCGGTCCAAAGGCGCCCGGAGCGTGTCAGAGTTTGTGATTGACGATGAGCATTATGAGGCATGATTAAGAGTTCCTTTCTGTATCCATCTCGTGATCTGTTCAATCATCCGTGCTTATTATTGCTTATTGTTACATTCCGGTCAATCAAACAAGCATAGAAACACCCGTACTTCCAATTTTTCGGATATTCTAATTAAAAATCTTTCATAAAACGACAAATAAAGGGGGAAATCATCGGGCGTTGTCGAATACAATTACCATTCCGTGAAAAGAGAGTGATGCCATGAAGCGCAGAAAAGGCTTTACACTCCGGTTTATGGTGAGCTTTCTTGTAGTGCTGTCTGTGTTATTGACTCTGACTTTAAGTGCATTAGTCGGTTATCGTAACGAGAAACAATCGCTTTTCAGCATGACCTTACAGCTTAACCAGACTTATTCGAATCGAATCGCCGATACCGTAAATGAAGTATTTCTTTCGATGAGAGAAAGTCTTGAAGTAACCGGAGAATATTTATCCAAGGATTTATCCAGGCCGGATCTTGATCAGCAGCTTGACTTGTTCCGCCGCAGTCATTCCAATTTTACGGGGAGTCTAATTGTCGATAAGACTGGGTATGTCCTGTCAACCTCGCCAAACACGCTTGACTTAAAAGGGAAGAAGCTTACGACAGTGGGGGCACAGCAAGCGCTGAGGGAGCGGAAACCCCTTATTTCCGAACCTTATATAGGGACGACGAAAGCGCTGATTATTATGGTCAGTCAGCCTTTATTTGATAGCAACAATCAGTATCTTGGCTATATTGGCGGAACTATGCGACTGCATGGATCCAATCTAATGAATACACTGCTAGGAAATTCAACAGATCGTAAGAATGGTTCTTATGCCTATGTTGTCAGCTCTACGGGTGTTCTGCTCTATCATCCAGAAGAGAAGAGAATCGGCGAGAAAGTGCTCCAGAATCCCATTGTTCGCAAGGTCGTAGCTGGCGAAAGCGGAGCGATGCGGGTCATCAATACAAGAGGAGTCGATATGCTGGCCAGCTACACCTACATTAAGGAAGCGGGCTGGGGAATCGTAGCACAAACGCCTACGAATGTTGTATTAGCTTCATCAAGGGATCTGGCCCTTCGTATGGCGCTTTATACGCTGCCTGTGCTGCTTATTTTCTTGGTCTTCATTTATGGGGTTATTGGACGCCTATCAGCACCGCTTGTCGTGCTTGCGAATTATGCTGCCGTGCTTTCTCCGCACCAGAGTCAATTGGATGAAATTCCGAGAATCAACTCTTGGAATGCTGAGGCAAATGCTCTTCACAAAGCGTTCGGAATGGCAGTTAATCATTTCCGCAACCAGTTTGATCATTTATCCATGGTAGCCCAGACTGACCCGCTTACAGGGTTATTCAACCGCCGTACGATGGGGCTTTACATGGAGGATTGGATTTCGAAGAAAATGCCGTTTGTCATTCTGGTACTCGATCTCGATAAATTCAAAAAGGTGAATGACACTTACGGTCATGAGCTGGGTGATGAAGTGCTTAAGTTCTTGGCGCAATCCATGAGGACTCATTTTGAAAAGGATCATGTATGCTGTCGGTACGGCGGGGAAGAATTCGTTATTCTACTTCCAGCAGCTGAGCTGGATACAGCTGCACGCTATGCGGAGACGATCCGTGCTGTTATGGCGGAGACGGATAGCCCGATCGGGAAACCTGTGACTCTTTCAATAGGAATTGCAGCTTATCCAGGCTCGGCTTTGGTAGCAGATCAGTTGTTCCGAATGGCCGATGAGGCTCTGTACCGTGCAAAAAGACTTGGCCGGAACCGGGTGGAGCATGCAGAACTGCATGATAGTCTGACATTGTAGTTTATAAGCAGGCTTTCAATAAATAAAGGGCTGACCCGCAGGAGCGTACGGAACGATGAACCGTTCTGTGCTTTTCACAAGGTCAGTCCTTATTTGTATGGTAGTAAGATATTTCGCATCTTCTCTTCTGTCATTTCTTAAGCAAAGATGCGAGCTAGGTGATTAATGAGGCACTAGCTGTTGCTTCTTGGGGTTATAAATGTATCCGGAGCATGCTCGCGTAAAATCTTCGGAATGTGATCGGCTGGTTGAGGCTTATAGAAGAAATAGCCTTGGATTTCATCGCACTGATTGTGCTCAAGGAACAGGTATTGTTCAGCAGTTTCTACACCCTCTGCAAGAATGGTTAAGTTCAGGTGTCTGGCGACGAGCAGCATCGCCATAATAATTGCTTCATCCTTAGGGTCCTTGGCAATACCGTCTACGAAGGAACGGTCAATTTTTATTTTATTCACTGGTAGATGCTTCAAATAACTAAGAGAAGAGTAATGCGTGCCGAAGTCATCGATGGAAATCGTAATATTCATTTTCCTTAGTTCTTCAAGTGTGGTCCAGTTCTTATCCTGCATCGCCATACTTTCCGTTATTTCGAGCTCCAGATAAGTGGGGTCTAGACCCGTGTCTGTTAATATCTCTTGGATATGTTCAGCTAATTGGTTTTGCGCGAATTGTCGTCCAGACAGATTCACCGCGATTCTTACGGGAGGTAAGCCCGCCTCCTGCCATGCTTTACTTTGGGCACATACCGTACGCAGCACCCATTCTCCGATGGGCACGATCAGCCCAGTTTCCTCCGCGATAGAGATGAAGCTGCCGGGCATAACGAGACCTCGCTTTGGATGATTCCAGCGAATAAGCGCTTCAAGTCCAAGGATTTGACCGCTGCCGACCTCAATCTGAGGCTGGTAATGAATCACGAATTCTTGGCGATCAAGCGCATAACGCAGACTGTTCTTAATTTCCATTCGCTCTTCTGCATTCGGGTTCAGCGTGCTGTCATAGAGTCGGAAATTGTTTTTTCCCTCTTCTTTGGCTTGGTACATGGCGGCATCTGCATATTTAATGAGTGTTGCGGCATCCTCGCTGTGATTCGGATAGAGGGTAATACCAATACTAGCCGTTACATAATACGCCACGCTCTGGAGGGTGAAAGGGCGTTGGAATAATTGGACAATTTGCTGAGCCGTATTCTTAGCTTGGTCTTCGTCAGCAATACGGGGTATAAGGATCGTGAATTCATCACCGCCAATGCGAGAAACCGCTTCTCCCTCCGTAAAAATGCTAGTTAATCGCTGCCCGACTTTTTGCAGGAGCAAGTCACCATAGGTATGTCCAAGAGTATCGTTTATCATTTTAAAATGGTCCAGATCGAGGAAAAAAACGGCGAACGGACGTTGGTGAAGCTTCGCATGAGCTAGTAGATCATTCAGTCGTTCTTGGAAATAAACGCGATTATGCAAGCCTGTTACCGTATCATGATAAGCCATATAGCGAAGCTTTTTCTCATTGCCTTCAAGTAATTGGTATTGCTCTCTTAATTCTTCCTCTGTCGCAGTAAGCTCCTCGTATGTGGCTTCTAGCTGTTGATTTGCCATGACAAGACTGGTGGTTCGCTCTTGCACCCGGGTATGAAGCTTGCCCTTCTGAGTCATTTGGACATAGAGAAAAGCTAGCAAGAGCAGCAAAGCGAAGGAGCAGATGATCCGAATAACCTGTATCTTGGTCTGGATGGAATGGAGCTTGCTCGCACTGGGCTCAGCGGCTAGCTCCCAATAGCCTTCAGCAAGTTGAATATGCCGATAAAGGGAGCCTGGGTGTAGATCGAATAGATGTGCATCCCCGAGAAGAACTTTTCCATCCGCCCTTAACGCGATAGTGATTCCCTTCTCCTTTAGTAAGCCGGCTTCTTGCAGAATCGGCGGAAGATCAAGCACCACGGAAACAAAACCCCAGAACTGATTATTGATAAATATGGATTGTCTAGTTAAAATGCCGAGCCCGCCTTGTGCCAACTCCCTTGGACCAAGCAGCGTCATATTGGTCGTTTGTCTCGTACGTTCGGCCTGTTCTCTGATTTGCCTATCCGGGTGATGGAATAAGTCCATACCTATAATCTTCTCGTTGCCGATGAGCGGGTAGACGAATTGTGCTTTACCGTCTGGATAAACGGATAAATTACGAATGCCCTTCATGGGCTGGATAAAGCAAGAGGCGAAGTAATTGAATTGCTCCTCCGTCAGCGTTTGATTCTGTGCAAGCTCTGTTTCTACGAATGCTTTTAATCCAATGGAGAGAAGAAAGCGACGCTCGAGTGATAAGGTTAGAGATGAGACATTATTCGATAACTCCACGTTTGCATCATGATAGACTTCTTTTATAAGTCGGTCCCGATAGCCATTGGTAGCCCACCCAGTAAGTGCGCCGAGAATAAGCAGGATACTGGATAGAATTAACCATGTACGAATGGGTGTCTTGTAGCTGATGATAGTAGGGTCTGATCTATCGTTCATGGAATCTCCTCTTCTAGTAGGCCAATATATGGAAACAAGTTGATTAGGTGTTAATTCGCTATTTATCGACAAATTCCTCCAAGGTCACAAAAAAACGGATAGGTATTAAGAATCAGGTGTCGAAAATCGCTAAAAGAAGGATCAAACGTCATCTCAGTGAATTATATTTATATCAGATTAACTGCGGATGCAAGGCTTAGAAGCTGCTTTTGTAGCTGTTAAAGAAAGGATGAGATAGACGATGAATCAGGACCATAGTAGTGCTAAATCTCTATTGGAACAGCTGCCAAAGGTAGATCTTCATGTTCATTTGGATGGCAGTGTCAGGCCGGAGACGGTTCTGGAGCTTGCAAAGCTGGAGGGCATTGAGCTGCCCGCCTACGAGAAGGAAGCCTTGCTTCCGTTCATGCAAGTGAATGATACATGCACGAGTCTAACGGAGTATTTAAGCAAATTTGATTTTACAACACGATTTCTTCAGACGGGGCCAGCTTTGGAGCGAGTGGCCTATGAGACAGTCGCACAAGCTGCCAGTCATAACTAGCCGTTATATAGAGGTGCGCTTTGCTCCACAGCTGCATCGTAGGAATGGCATGACAACGGAAGAAGCCATTCATTATGTAATCGAAGGGCTGCGCCGTGGAGAAAGGCAGTTTGGAACAGTGGCTCGTGCCATTGCGATTTGTATGAGGAATCATACACAGGCTGATAACCTAGAAGTAATTGAGGCTGCAGCTGCTTATATCGGCAAAGGACTCGTTGCGGTAGATCTCGCTGGAGATGAAGCTTCCTATCCGCCGGAGCTATTCCGTGAGGTGTTTGCACGCGCTCATAAGTATGGAATTCCTGTGACGATACATGCGGGTGAGGCAGCGGGAGCTGACAATGTGTACGAAGCGGTTAAGAACCTCGGTGCTTCACGGATCGGACATGGCATCAGGGCAAGGGAAAACCCAGCCATTTTAGATATGGTACTTAAACAGGGTATCCCACTTGAAATGTGCCCCGTCAGCAATATACAGACGAAGGCTGTCGTGAGCTGGGATGTTTATCCGATTCGTGAATACTTTGAAGCGGGCCTTCAGATTACCATAAACACGGATAATCCGAGTGTTTCCGGAACGGACATTACCCGGGAATACCGCATATTAGCAGATAAGTTTGGATTCGCAACTCGTGAGCTGGCGGCAATCATCCTGAATGGGGTTGAAGCTGCGTTCTTGGAGGACTCCAGTAAGCGGGAGCTAAAGCGAAGCATCCAGAAGGACTTCCTTACACTAGGGGTGCGGCTTTAAGGGTGAGGTATGTTTTGTTGAACATTCTATTGTCGACGGATCCATTCTTCTTCGCCTATCAATCACCGACTTATCTGACAGCCTACTATAGTGCGGAGGGTAGTCCTTCAGCCACCGTCAGGGGCAGCTGACGGCGCTTGGTTACGGAGCAGCGGTTCTATTGGCGACCATCCTCAGTGTACCTTACTGGGAGTGGCTAGGACTCATTCATCCAATCCAATAGAGTAGGGGAAGTAGCCTGCAAATTATCCAAATCAGCGGCAAAAAACTCCAACAAAGGCCGAATTCCCTTTGTTGGGGTTTTTGCTGTGGCTTGCTATTCGTTTACCAAAGCGTGTTCGGCCTGCATCCCCTGAGGCGATGGTCAGCAGCTGCCGCTGTCCGTGGCTCAAATTGCAGCTCCCCAGTAGAGCTTCAAGTAAACGAATAATTTCAACACAAATCGTTCACCTCGCCATAGGTAAAGTTAAATTTATAGATCGAATTCCAGATCTAGATCCGTCTCCTTGTAGATAGCGATGAGGACAACGGCGGGTCCATCACCCACATTTTTCACTAAATGGGGGACACAGGCATGCCAGCTGAAGGAGTCACCCTCAGACAGAGTAGCGGAGTCCTCTCCTTGCTCGACATATACGCTCCCCTGCATGACAAAATGCACTTCTTTTCCCTCATGCGCATGGGGCTCCGTTCCTGTAGAAGCACCGGGTGGAAGCTCGGCAAGGGTCATTCTCACCCCGCCAACGGAGCTCAGATGCGTGATCTTCAGGTTGCCGCTGCCTGTCGTCGTCATCTGTCTCTCCTCCTTGCGCACAATACTCATGCGGTCATCTTTTCTCAGGAGCAAGAAAGCGAGAGGGACGTTCAAGGCATTCGCGATTTGGTCTAAAGTAGAGATCGAGGGAGAGGTCTTATTGGTCTCTACCTGACTCATGAACCCCTGTGACAGGCCGGTTTCTTCACAGATTTGGGCGATCGTTATGTTTTTTCGTTTGCGTATGTTTCGAATCGTTGAGCCGATATCCATTGCTGCTCCTCCAATTCCATTAATATTAGTAATAACAACAATAAGTTTATAATAGCAAATTTCCACTTGACTCGCTATCACAAATGAAGTTAAATTAGTTATATAAACTTTAATTACCTATAACTAATATTTTATAAAAAGGAGTTGATGATAACGATGGTACCCTCATACTTTTTTGCGCATGGTGCGCCTTCTTTGGTCATCGAAGAGCATGGCTATACGGATTTCCTGAAGAGCTTTGCGAAGGATAAAGTGAAGCCTAAGGCAATCGTTCTATTCTCTGCCCACTGGGAGAGTACAATTCAATCGATCGGTGCCGTAGATACGTACAGCACGATCTATGATTTCTCCGGTTTTCCGGAACAGCTTTATCAGATCACTTATCCAGCGCACGGAGATGCTGCGCTTAGTGATCAGATTCAGACACTATTCGCGGAGAAAGGGATTCCGAGCAGACTGGATCACGAACGCGGGCTTGATCACGGGGCTTGGGCGGTTCTGAAGCTTCTCTACCCAGATGCTGACATTCCTGTTATTGCGCTATCCGTTAATCGGAATTTGACCAATGAACAGCAGTATCAGATTGGCCAGGCTCTGGCTGAACTTCGGGAACAGGATATTATGATTATTGGAAGTGGTGGAACTGTTCATAATTTACGCCGAATTGAGTGGGGCGCTAATGCTGCTGCGGATTGGGCCGTTTCCTTCGATCAATGGCTGAAGAGCAAGTTGGAGACGTGGGATCTTGAAGCACTATTCAATTACCGGGAAGAGGCTCCTTATGGCAAAGATTCCGTGCCGACAAGCGAGCATTTCATTCCCTTACTACTGGCAATGGGCACTGGTGATCGGAACAGGCAGGCGAAGCTTGTTTATCAGGATTACCAGATGGGGACCTTGAGTCTCAGCTGCTGGAAATTCGAATAAGTTTTTATAGGGAGGCCTGGTTGTGCGTGAAGCGCTTCCAGGCTTTTCGATTATAAAGGGATTTCCCAGGCTTGTGTTTATAAAACCAGGATTGTGGGTAACATGTATTTTGGAGTGGTTTTCCGCGTGGTTACTGCGTTTAGAGGGACAAGTCAGTCTGCATTTTTAGTCGAAAAATATCCAAAAGAAAACCATGGAAAGGCTTGTAAGCGAGTTGCATTTGGGAGATAAACATGGTAAGATATGAGTATCCATAAAAGAGCTAACCTGAATTCACTTATTGAAAAGGGTTGTCATTTGTGCGACAGGATGGTACCTTTCTCAATGTGTGATTTTTTTATTTGTTTACCGAATAAAAAGTACATGTTAATTTATCTTTGGAGGTTTTACCCATGCAAACAGGAACAGTAAAATGGTTTAACGCAGAAAAAGGATTTGGCTTTATCGAAGTTGAAGGCGGCAACGATGTATTCGTACATTTCTCCGCAATCGTTGGAGACGGCTTCAAATCTTTGGACGAAGGCCAACGCGTTGAATTCAACGTTGTTCAAGGCAACCGTGGACCACAAGCAGAAAACGTTGTAAAACTGTAGTATTTACAACTTTCTTCTGTTACAAAATAAAACTGCCCTTAACTTGTGTTGAGGGTAGTTTTTTTTAATAAAAGGAGGGATGTATCTTGTATAATAGGAAGAAGTTGCTAGAAGATATCCCTGAAGAGAACACAGAGATCTGGAGCTGCGAGAAGGAAGGCTGCAAGAGCTGGATGCGTGATAATTTCGCATTCGAATACGTGCCGACCTGTCATATCTGTCATTCACCTATGGTAAAGAGCATGAAGATGCTGCCGACGCTTGTGAACTCAAACGGCGATCTAAAAGCACTAAAAAAAGGTAAACAAATATAAGCAGCCGTCCATCGCAACCGTTGGAACGGCTTTTTTTTTATTTTATAGGAGATGAAGATGCCTAATACGATACGTCTGTCGGTACGATCGCTCGTTGAATATGTATGTAGCAGTGGCAGCATCGAATCTGGTTTTCGGACAACCAGCTCCATGACGGAGGGGACGAAGGTCCATCAAGCGATTCAGAAGCAGTACGGCGAGCAGGACCAGAAGGAAGTATATGTCTCTGTGGAGATCGTGATTGACGATCTTCTATTCATCGTTGATGGACGTTGTGATGGGCTTCTGGCGCATGAAACGATCTTAACAGTTGACGAAATTAAGTCTACTGCAAGGGAACTCGCGGCTATTACGGAGAGCTCGTATCCCGTTCATTGGGCGCAAGCCAAGATGTATGCTTACATTATCGCTAAGGATCAAGGGCTCGATCAGATGAAGGTGCAGCTAACCTATGTGCAGGTGGTTACGGGGGAGCAGAAGCGTTTCGTCGAAGTGATGCCATTCGTGGAGCTGGAGCAATTCATGTTGAGTATGCTGGCGGCCTATTCTCCCTACGCGCAGTTAATTACCCATCATGCAAGGCTAAGAGACGAGAGTATCAAGCAGCTCGCTTTTCCGTTTGATCAATACCGAGAAGGCCAGCGGAAGCTAGCTGGAGCTGTGTATAAAACCATTGCCGACAGCGGTAAACTTTTTGCAAAAGCACCTACTGGCATAGGGAAAACGATCTCGACGATCTTCCCATCTATTAAGGCCATGGGGGAGGGTTTGCTTCAACGCATCCTTTATTTGACTGCGAAGACGATTACACGGACGGCTGCTGAAGAGGCCTATGCCCTGCTGGAATCTAAAGGGCTGCATCTGCATACTGTGACACTAACGGCCAAGGAAAAAGTTTGCTTCAAAGAGGAAGTGCGGTGCTCCAAAGAACATTGCGAATATGCAGATGGCTATTATGACCGAATCAATGAAGCGCTGCTGGATCTGCTGTCACAGGAGACGCTGATGACTCGGACTGTTATCGAAGCTTATGCCCATAAGCATCGGGTATGTCCGTTCGAATTTGCTCTGGATGCCGCGTATGCCGCTGATGCGATGATATGCGACTACAACTATGTGTTTGACCCGCGCGTCAGTTTGAAGCGGCTGTTCGATGATCAGAAGCGGCAAACCGCTTTATTGATAGATGAGTCGCATAATCTGGTGGATCGTGCTCGTGAGATGTATTCCAGTGAGCTGCATAAGGCGGATTTTCTTGCGGTTCAAAGAGAATATAAAACAACGAATCCGGCACTATATCAAGCGGCCAAAGCAGTGAACGATAGCTATATCGCGCTTCGCAAGCAAATTGGAGATCGTTATACACAGGTGGTCAAAGAGCCGCCGGAGTCACTAGTAGTACTGCTCGAGACTTTTGTAAGCCTGGCTGAGAAGGAGCTTCTAGTGCCGGGCTCTGGGCCAGGTCAGGGCAATGCCCTGCTGTTGGATCTGTTTTATGCTGCTCAGAGCTTCATCCGCATTGCGAAGCTGTACGATGAGCGCTTCGTCACGTACACGGAATGCACGAAAAGTGATGTTCGCATGAAGCTGTTCTGTCTAGACCCCTCGCATCTCTTGCGGCAGATGAGTAAGGGCTATCGATCGGTCATTTTTTTCTCCGCTACGTTATCACCGCTGAATTATTATATGGATATGCTTGGTGGCGGCTCGGAGTCAGATTTCTCCGTGACGATACCATCGCCATTCTCCAGTACACAGCTGGATGTGTTCATCGGGCCGCTGTCGACCCGGTATCAGGATCGGGAACGGACGAAAGATCCGATCGTTCGGCTCATCAGTGAAATGACGAAGGAGAGGCCGGGTAATTATTTGCTGTTCTTCCCGTCTTATGAATATATGAATGATGCTTATGAGCGATATGCAGCTGCTGCTGAGGATGGACAGGCGAATACGATTATTCAAGGGACGAGCATGACGGAGGAAGACAGAGAGAACTTCTTAGCTGCTTTCGCAGTGGAACCGATAAGTGCTATGGCTAGATTGGGTCCTAATGATGATGGCAAAAAGAAAGCCTTCGTCGGGTTTGCCGTCATGGGCGGCATCTTCTCGGAAGGCATCGATTTGGTCGGTGATCGTCTGACAGGCGTTGTTGTCGTAGGTGTTGGGCTTCCGCAAATTGGTCTCGAACGTAACATCATCCGTGAATATTTTGATAGCGTGGGTAAGAATGGCTTCGATTATGCTTTCCTCTATCCCGGCATGAATAAGGTACTGCAGGCAGGTGGAAGGCTGATTCGTTCCGAAACCGATACGGGCAGCCTGCTGTTGATCGATGATCGTTATTTGCAGCCGCAATATAATCGCCTGTTACCTCAGGAGTGGAAGAATTACACGATTCTGAACGGACCGAAGCCGAGTTCCTTTTCCTAGCTGGCATTAAATTAAACAGAGCCATACATTTTGGCGCCACGCGGTTGATTGCCATGGTCATCGGGCTCGAGCGTAATGCCGATGGAATCAAAGGCAAGCGTATCGGAGGCGATCGGCATGGCCAGCAATCCGATTCCTTTGTCCGATCGATGAACCCGGAAGGTGCCAGCGCTGCTTCTTACCCCATCCTTAATGAGCCATACTTGGTAGGCTTGATCACCTTCGGTGACGGCTGCGCCAAACAGATAGATGACGAACTGCTTGCTCTGTCCATTATCGACAATGCAAGCAACACCCGCAGATTCGGATACCTCGGGCGACTTGGGCTGCAGTCGAACCAATTGAGTAATTTGAGCGGCGGATACGGACAATGCCTGCTCTACGGGCAGAGGTGCCGCCGACTGATCGCGGTACAGCTGCACATTCCACAGCGAGACGAGTAAGATTGCGGCAATGGCGGCTGCAAAGAGAGCTGTTGTAGACCTTTTGCCGAATAACGGTCTTCTTGCTCGGATTGCTGTTGAAATCGGATGATCTTTATCGCTTTCTGTCGCCATTATGGCGTTCATAACTTGATTTTTCAGGTCGGCTGGCGGTTCGATTTGTTCCATATCCGTAGGAAGAGCCTCCCATACGATGCCCAGCTCCTCGAGCTCCTTCTGACAGTCTTCGCAAAAGGGGAGATGACGTTCGAAAGCGAGCTTCTCCTCATCCGTGCAAATGTCCATCACATAGTCCGGACAGCATTCACATACGGGTAACCCTCTTCTTTCTCCCATCATATCCCCTCTTCTTTCTCCCATCATATCCCCTCCTCTTCTACCAGCAGATGTCTGCGCAATATTTTTAAAGTTTGATGTAGGCGGTTCTTCACTGTGCCCAGCGGTTGATTATATTTGGCCGCCAGCTCGCTTAGGCTATAGCCCTGCCAATAGAAATGCTCCAGCAGAAGGATCTGCTGCTTTGAAAGATGACAATAGGCGTTGCGGATTTGTTCTTTAAAGGATTGTCGTTCAGCTCGATCCTCTGGCGAGGGTGTGCGCGCATCGGGAATTCGCTCGAGCTCTTCAGGAAAATAGGGCATAATCCCTGCGTTATCCCGTCTCTTCTTGCGCAGGGAATCCGTCGTTATATGGCGGGTTATTGTTAACAGCCAGCTCGTGAACCGACCTTTGTCTGGATTGAAGTCCGATTCGGTCGTCCACAGCCTCAAGAATACAGCCTGCACAATATCTCGAGCTGCCGACTCATCCCTCAAGGCCTTCCATGCAAAGGAATAAATGAGTGGCGCATACCGATCATACAAGATAGATAACGCCGTGTGTCGTTTGCCTTTAACGAGCAGCATCAGCTCATGATCGGACAGATTCTGCATACGGACTAGCCTCCAGAATAGGCGTGAATTACGTTCATTTTATCAAACAAAGACAGTGGCCGATAGCTCTATGGAATAAAGTCAATCGGCCCGTCCGTGGATTTTGTTGAAGTCCTTCCATAAGGCCGCTGACGAGCTATGCTCATTGTCCTCACTTTGCAGTAACGACGATGGTTCCTTGCATGGCCGGATGTGGTGAGCAAAAGTAAGTGAATGTACCCGCGTTGTCAAAGGTTACGGATTTGGCTTCATCCAAACCGAGCAGATCCGTATCGAAGATACTATCGTCAGAAGTGGCGGAATGCTTTACTTTATCTCTGTTGACGAATTTCACAATGTCTCCTGCTTTGATCTCCAGATTGGCAGGGGAGAAGGCAAAATCTTTAATTTCTACGACGAATACAGTGCCAGTCTTCTCGGAAGGGGTAGAGCTGGTTGGTGGCTTACTCGGCTTGGGGTTCTTGCCAGAAACAGAGCCGTCCTTCGAGCCGCTATCGGACTTGGCAGGAACGGAGCCGTCCTTCGAGCTGCTGTCGGACTTGGCAGGAACGGAGCCGTCCTTCGAGCTGCTGTCGGACTTGTCAGGAACAGAGCCGTCCTTCGAGCTGCTGTCGGACTTGTCAGGAACAGAGCCGTCCTTCGAGCTGCTGTCGGACTTGGCGGGAACGGAGCCGTCCTTCGCGCCGCTATCGGACTTGTCAGGAGCAGAGCCGTCCTTCGCGCCGCTGTCGGACTTGGCAGGAGCAGAGCCGTCCTTCGCGCCGATATCGGACTTGGCAGGAACGGAGCCGTCCTTCGAGCTGCTATCGGACTTAGCAGGCGAAGAATCATTCTTCGCCTTATCGTCATCTGTGTGCTTTGTACTAGCAGCATTGTCAGCAGGGGTCTTGGAATCCATGTTATTTGTCTGTGTTCCCGCAGGAGTCTTATTCTCTTGTGAGGACTCAATTGTCTTAGAACCATCGGACGCAGCTGTATGGCTCTCATGTCCTTCTGCGGCGGGTGTATTTGTCTGTTGCGATCCGCAGGCTACCAGTAGAAGGAAGACTAGCAAGGTAGATAGCAATGCGAATACTTTTCTCTTGTGCAGCTTTATTCTCATCTCTAGCCCTCGCCTACTTCACGATGATCTGGCCGGTCATGAATTTCTTGTGCGGCTCACAGTAATAGTCGTAGGTTCCGGCTTTATTTAGGGTAATCGTGAAAGATTCTCCTTTGGCAAGCAAAGGAATGCTGAAGCTGCCGTCCACCGCTACGGCATTATGCTGCATATCGTCGTAGTTGGTGAATACAACCTTGGAACCGGCCTCGACTGTAAGCGGTCCCTGGCCGAAGGAGTACTCTTTGATGTCGATGTGGTAGGTTTTGGCTATAGGTGCTGTTGTGCCAGCGAATGTGGCTGGATTAACGACGAACCAGACGTGACCGACATCTTGGCCCAGTACATCGCCATGTGCTTTGTCCTTGATGAAGTAATAAAGGGGGAACCCTTTATAAGTCGTTTGCTTGCTGCCGTCCGATCTAGTAAGAGTACCGATATCGCTTTTGGCAACACCTGTCGGGACATAATCGCCATGTGCTAGATAGGCTGGCCAGTTTACTAGACAGTCGCCTTCGCAGACGCTCGTTTGGGGTGTATCTTTATCAAAATAGTAGAGGGTGCGGCCGTGCTCATCTGTTAAGTAGTTGCCCAGCGTTGGAGAGGTGCCGAGCATAGCGGCATAATCGGCTTTGGCGACAAACCAGACGCCGCCCACAGCTTCGCCTAGTACATCGCCAGCTTGATCCTTCACGAAATAGTAAAGGGGCCATCCTTTATAGGTGGTTTGTTCCGTGCCGTCCGCACGCTTCATTACGCCAAAATCAGCCGGATTCAGGGAGGATGGGATTTGCAGCTGATCCGCATAGAATATTGGCCATGCTTTGAGGCAATCGCCTTGACAGCTGTTCAAATCTGCCGCATCCTTCGTGAAAAAGTAGAGGGTGCGTCCATTCTGATCTGTGAAGAAGGTACCAAGCTTATCGGAGCTGCTTAGGCGAATTCGCTCACCTGCTGGCAGCTTATCTGACGCAGCAATGACGCCATCTGCCTGCAGCATCTCGAATAGGCTGTGCCCGTGCATGCCTGTGGCAGTTAAGGCTTCAACGAGCGCAGTGGCAATATGGGCATTAGTAATAGAGGCTGTACCCGCAATTTGACTTAGACCTTGCTTGGCTGCGAAGCTTTCAGTGGCGGCATAGGTGAAATCCGTTCCGGATTTGAATCCAAGGACTTCAAGAAGGACCTTGTACAGCTGCTGTGAGCTGATTTCAGCTAATGGATTGAAGGTTCCATTCCCCGCGCCATTCCAGCCAAGCTCCTGGTGACTCTTCAGATAACCAAGAATCGCTTGGTTCTGCTTGTTAACCAACTTGGCATCGGAGAAATTACCAGTTCCTGAATAAGTAAGTGCTTCTTCTAAATGCCCTTGAAGACGTAAAGAAATAATTGCCGCTTGTATGCGAGTAGAATGCTTGCCTAAGTAAGCATCCGAAACGCCTTCACCATCTCCTAGCAGCAAGCCTAGCTTGGCTGCTGTTTGTGCATCGGTCGTAACCGTTGCTGTCTCTTGCTCGGCAGCAACTGCACCCAAAGTGGGTGCGAGTAATGAGGCACATAAGGTCAAAATAAATAGGAAAAGCCCAAACCTTCTTGTTTTCATAACGTTACCTCCCCAAAATGATTAATATCATAATGAGGTAACGAACGAATGAGGCAAGCGGTTTGAGCAGGTATGAATGATTATTGTTGAAGAGAAGGCTTACGTGGACGGAACCAGGGATTTCTCATATACGTTAATCCAGAAACCA
The DNA here is from genome assembly GCF_003945345.1 of Paenibacillus baekrokdamisoli. Taxonomy (GTDB): domain Bacteria; phylum Bacillota; class Bacilli; order Paenibacillales; family Paenibacillaceae; genus Paenibacillus_Z; species Paenibacillus_Z baekrokdamisoli. The sequence goes on from NZ_AP019308.1 coordinate 5,706,555, forward strand.
TCGATAACGGAAGCGCCTCTATGGTGGTACCCGTTATTCATAAACATCTTTTTTGCACCGAGCTGGTTGGTAAGCGCGTCTAGATAAATGTGATTAAAGCCGAGCTCGAGCGCGCGTTCCTCCAGTCGCTCCAGCAGAGCCTGGCCGAATCCACGCTGTTGATAATCGGGATGAACACGAAGCCGTTTAATTTCCGCGGTTTCTTCGTCCAGCTTCTTCAAGCCGCCCATCGCGAGAACGACTCCATTCAACCCTGTTCCAACAAAGAAATCTCCACCGCAATCTAAGTAATTCTCATGAATGTGAAAAATATCGTGGTAATGCTGGTGAGTAGGCTCGACACCGGCCGCGGCAATGACAAGCAAATGGATCCTCCATATATCTTCGTGGTCGGCAGTAGAGTAACGGCGAAAGTTCAGCATGGCATTCTCTCCTTATTCTCTGTGAATTCATCGCTCAAGGTTATATGTTATATAATCTAACATGGAAAAGTAGGGGTGACAAACCCTTTTCGAAATCATTTAGAAAAGTTAAGCGGGAATTAGCTGGATAAAATAATACTTGATAACGGAGAAGAACTATTTTATAATCAAAAATGAACGGAGGTTCATTAATGGTTCAAATACTCAAAGATGAGATTAGATATGCCATTCTTCGGGCTGCTCAGGATGCGTTCATGCAGCATGGTTATTCGGGTACATCGATTAAACAGATCGCCGAAGCCGTTGGCATCTCTGCTGGCAACCTCTACCGCTACTACGCGGGTAAGGAAGAAATCTTCGAGGCTGTTGTTGGCCCTGTGTATCAAGAGCTTCAGCAAATGCTCGGTCACAATGAGCAAGAATCGACTGCAGAAATTCGCGGGCTGCACATTGGAGTTCTGGTTGACATGATCATCCAGGCCTTTGGTGGTTTGACGGTAAAGTATCGCGTTCCGCTTCTCATTCTAGTTGATGGCAGTAAAGGAACGAGACATGAGAATGAGAGACAGACGTTGTATAAAATATTCGCCGATCACATCGTGGGTCACTTTGCTGAATATAACCACAGAGCAAAGCTGCAATATGAGAGCAATCTGTTGACGCAGGCAGACCCGGCGATATCGCTTGAGGAGCCTATTTATTTTACGGAAAAGGCAGCTTGGCCGATTTCGGTCGCTTTTTTTCAAGGCTATCTCGAAATTGTAAGACGTTATGAAGATCCGGAAGAATGCCACGGCGTTCTTCGCCAATATGTTGCCCTTTGGTATCAAGGCCTACAATCGCTTATTTAATCAGCAGGTAGGCATTTTTTTTAGCAACAAAAATGAATTATTATTCATTATTGAAAAGGTGGAGATGTCCGTGTCCGTATTGAAATCGTCTCAAGTCAATTTAGGAAAGGAAGGATTTGATCTCAATCTCAAGGCTTCACAATCCGTGGAATCCGTAGAAACCTCCTCATTACCTCCTGCGCACGGATCACGCCTTGGACTCGTTATTCCTGGACTACTACTCATTCTAACCATTGCTGTTCTCGATCAAACCATTGTCTCGACAGTAGTTCCAACGATCGTGTCAAAGCTTGGGGGAGCGGGCTATTATGCATGGGTGTTCTCGGTGTATATGATTGCAATCGTGGTGGCAACGCCTATTGCGGGTAGATTATCGGATATTTATGGCCGTAAGCCGCTTCTAGCCATTGGTGTTGGTGCATTTCTGCTCGGCTCTGGTCTTTGCGGGGCTGCTTCGTCTATGGAAATGATGATTGTGTTTCGCGGTATTCAAGGTTTAGGGGCGGGCATGATCATTCCCATCGTATTTGTGACGATTATCGATTTGTTTCCCGAGGAAAAGCGCGGCAAAATGAATGGGTTATTCGGGGCAGTGCTTGGGCTTGCATCTGTGTTTGGCCCGCTAGCGGGTGCATATTTCGTGGATCATTGGAACTGGCGATGGGCCTTCTACATGAATATGCCTATTGGTATTATAGCTGTGCTTTGTTTCCTATTAGGCTTCAAGGAGAAGGAGAGGGGAAGCCGCCCGAGGGGGCGTCTGAATCTTCTAAATGCCCTGTTATTCACACTCGCGATCATTACGTTAATGCTGGGACTTGAATTCTGGAGCCGCGAGCAAGCACTGAACTCCTTCAGGGTTATTGCTTTTCTAGTCTCCGCTATTGTTCTGTGCAGCGTGTTCATCCTTGCGGAAAGGAGATCCAAGCAGCCGCTTATTCCGATGGATATGTTCCGGAATCCTGTGTTCTCCATTACGATGGTGTTAAGTGTTATCGTTGGGGTTGTCATGATGGCTTGTTCAACCTATATTCCACTCTTTATTCAAGGTGTTACGTTAGAGTCGGCTACCAATGCTGGTCAAACCTTAACGCCGATGATGCTTACGCTCATTATAGGCTCCATTCTCAGCGGGTTAATGGTCAATAAAGTGACCTACCGTACGATGCTGGGTCTCGGAGCATTGATCATTGGCATTTCCATGATCATGCTGTATCGACTGGGTACACAGTCCACGCACGGAGCCGTCATTCTCTGTATGTGTGTCGTGGGTTTTGGTCTTGGTATCATGGCGGCTGTCCTTAATCTGTCTTCTGTCCACCGTTTGGCACCTGAACGTCATGGGATGGCTAACTCGCTGGTGCCGTTCTTCCGTAACATGGGTTCGGCTATTGGAATCGCCATATTCGGTCTGATCCAAACGAATCTGCTGCAAGAGAAGATGGCCAAATTTGCATCGCCGGAGCTTCAGAAGTCAGGCGCCGCTGTGCTGCTCGAGGTGAAACAGCGTGCCGCGCTTCCAGTTCAAATCGTCAATCAACTTACTTCGGCACTGGCGGGTTCCATTCGTGTCGTATTTGTGGGCTCTTTATGCTTAGTTGTGATTGGTCTGCTGCTCATTCCGTTCATGGGGCGCTCAAGAGTGAATCTAACAGGGCGCAGCGAGGAACAAGCTGCTGAAACCCTATCCCGCTAAAGGGTGGAAATTACAAAGACATCCTCTTCTCATCAATCATCAGATTGATGGAGAAAGGGATGTCTTTGTGTGATTGATAGCGCTGACAATTTACATTGAATTCCCTAGCGTAAATGCACATAATGATATAGAGAGGCTTTGCCGTATAGTCCGTATTGTTGCTACGAGACCCGAAGTGAAGGGAAGAGGAGTTGGTTCGGATGAAGCTGGTTGTCCTATCCGATACACATATGCTGCGCATGGCGAAGAAGCTACCAGAGCGTCTTATTCTAGAGCTCAAGGATGCAGATGCAATCATTCATGCAGGGGATTGGATGGAAATGTCCGTTTGGGACATGCTGCAGGCTTATGCGCCTACAGATGGTGTGGCCGGTAATAATGATGGGCAGGCCATTATTGCTAAGTTCGGCTATCGTAAAGTGATGCAATTCGGCGGGGTTCGAATTGGCGTTGTTCATGGCCATGGATCGAGGGGCAGGGAAGGCACGGAGACGACTGCCTTTCATGCGTTTGCAAGGGATGAAGTGGATGTTATTATTTTTGGTCATTCCCATGTTCCTTTATTGAAGAGACGAGATGGAATCCTGCTGTTTAATCCGGGATCGCCGACGGATAAACGCAGACAGCCCCTCTATTCGTTCGGTATACTGCGTATAGAAGGCAGTAACTTGAGCGCGGAGCATATTCGATACGAGAACAAAGGATAAGAACAAAGGATAAATAATAAAGTGGGCTATCGTGAAGGAGATCGACAGACATGAGCGGGCAACAGACTAACTTGCGTAACGTCGGCATCTTCGCCCATGTCGATGCGGGTAAAACAACAACAACAGAGCAAATGCTCTATTTAAGCGGGCATATTCGAGCGCTTGGCAGCGTCGATAGCGGAACGACGCAGACCGATTCGCTCGATGTTGAACGGGAGAGGGGAATCTCTGTACGCGCAGCCGTGACTCGGTTCCAATGGAAGAACACGACGATCAATTTGGTTGATACACCAGGACATGTCGATTTTTTATCGGAGGTTGAACGTTCGCTTCGTGTGATGGATGGAGCAGTGCTGATCCTATCGGTGGTTGAAGGCGTGCAGGCACAGACGGAGGTGATCTGGCAAGCATTAAGAGAGTTGTCGATTCCAACGCTAATCTATGTGAACAAAATGGATCGAATCGGGGCGGATGCAAGCGTTGTTCTTAGTCAAATTCAACGCTTCCTCTCCCCTCATGCGGTCCCGATCCAAGCACCGAATGGAGCTGAGGCTGCGTTCCTTGGCTCAGAAGAATTACTGGGACAAGCTGCTGATTCGCTGCCAGCTTGGACGGCTCCATATCGTCAAATGCTTGCAGAGCTTGTTGCAGAGCAGGATGAAGCTTTAATGAACAAGTACATAGATGAAGTGCCATTGTCTAAGGAGGAATTGGACGATGCACTTCTTAGCGGTGTTCATCAGTCAGCGCTTTTCCCTGTCTTGTTCGGCGCATCTGGCCGGGGCATTGGTGTAAGCCAGCTGATGGATGCGGTGATTCATTATCTGCCTTCACCAGGCGGCTTGGAGGAGGCGCCAGTAGCGGGTGTGATTTTCAAAATGGAACGTGATCCGATCATGGGGAAAATCGCTTATGTCCGTTTGTATGAGGGCGCGATTCATAACCGCGATTTGGTACATAACGTGACCCGAGATATGCAGGACAAGGTGACTCAAATCCGTAGAGTCCATGGACAGAAAACCGAGGATATCGGCGTACTGAAGGCGGGTGATATCGCAGCGGTCTGCGGCTGGAGTCGTGCTCGGATCGGCGATATTGTCGGTTCGCCAGAGGGTGTGCCGGGGGAGAAACGGCTGGCGGTCCCGCTGCTTACGGTTCAAGTGCAGTGGCGTAATGCAGCCGAATATCCGGCGGTTGTGGCAGCCTTCCAAGAGCTTGCTGATGAAGATCCGCTGCTTGATCTGCAGTGGCTGCAGGAGGAACGGGAGCTGCATTTGAAGGTCATGGGACCGATCCAGATGGAAGTCTTAACCTCCATTCTGAAGGGGCGGTTTGGGCTTGATGTTACCTTTGGTGCTCCATCTGTTATTTACAAAGAGACACCAGCAGTCACTGGTGAAGGCTTCATCGCCTATACCATGCCTAAGCCATGCTGGGCGATCTTGCGATTTCTCATCGAACCGGGTGAGCGAGGAAGCGGCTTGACGTACAAAACAATTGTACGCGGTGAGCAATTGCTGGATAGCTATCAGAACGAGGTGGCAAGGCGGGTTCCTGAAGCTCTGCAGCAGGGACTGCTAGGCTGGGAAGTGACGGATTTGAAGGTTACTTTGGTGGAAGGCGAGCATCATGTCTGGCATACGCACCCTCTGGATTTTGTCATTGCTACGCCAATGGGTATTATGAATGGACTGGCGAATATCGGCACGAAGCTGCTGGAGCCCATGCTTCGCTTCCGCCTATCCATTCCTGAGGAGTATGGCGGCAAGCTGATGAATGAGCTGATCGTGATGCGCGGGGAATTCGAGGCTCCAATTGTTCGTCAGGAGCGGATGGAGATCGAAGGCTTACTGCCGGTTGCGACGACGCTAGATTTTCCTGCTAGGCTCGGTTCCATGACAAAGGGGCGAGGAACCTTATCGACCTTCTTCTCCGGTTACCGGGAATGTCCGTCCGATGTTCATGTGGAGCGGCAGCGCCGAGGGGTGAACCCGCTCGATCAATCGAAGTATATCTTAGCCGTGCGCAACGCATTAACGCAGCATTAATCCTATATTATTCGCTTCCCTTTCAGAGACCTGCTTCCCTATAATGGGAGCAGGTTTTTTTGTAGGAATAGCAGAAAGTATAAAATTCGCCTATCCTTTTCTGATAAAATATAAGTTTTCTCCATACTTTGTTTCTATTTCAGAGGAAGAAACTTGCTTCACCGCGAAGGACGGCGTTAGCCGTTTCTTCTGGATCACCGTGAAATTTGTCATCCTTGTGACTGGAGCAGGTGAGAAAAATATGGATAACTCGAGGTTGAACGTGCTTCTTCGGACTGATTTCTTTATACTAAGAGCATCGTGAATAAGATAGGATGACAGACATGCAGAATAACCTCATGGTTGATCATAGACAGTTATTAGAAGAAGCAGATTTATTCATCAAAGACAGCTACGGCGAGCTTGGCAGGTCGAATCAGGATATCGCTGATCGGCTTAACGAGATACAAGACGAGATCGTCCGAACGGGGACCTATACGCATACCGTAGAAGAGCTGACCTATGGAGCGAAGCTAGCTTGGCGTAACAGTAATCGCTGCATCGGGCGTCTTTTCTGGGAGTCGCTGATTGTCGAAGATGCACGTCTTTTGTCCACTGAGAAAGAGATCACGGGAGCACTGTTCAGACATATTGAGACGGCCACGAACGGCGGTAAAATATTGCCGACGATCACCGTATTCGCAGCTGCCGCTCAAGCGGAAGAAGGCTCCATACGAATATGGAACGATCAGCTGATCCGCTATGCAGGTTACGAGACGGCTGATGGTACGATTGGTGATCCGATTTCGGTAAAGCTAACGAGTATTTGTCAGAGGCTTGGCTGGCGGGGAGCGGGCACGTCCTTCGACGTGCTGCCGTTATTGGTGCAAATAGGGACAAGAGCGCCGCAGTGGTTTGAAATTCCCAAGTCCATTATTATGGAAGTTCCTATCTCACACCCCGATTACGAAGCATTCACATCGCTTCAGCTGCAATGGTATGCCGTTCCGCTTGTTTCGAACATGCGGCTGGAGATCGGGGGGATTCATTATATGGCTGCTCCTTTCAATGGATGGTATATGGGGACGGAGATAGGTGCTCGCAACCTCGCGGATGAGTTTCGCTATAATATGCTCCCTAAGGTAGCTGCTATTATGGGACTCGATACGAGTCGGGAGTCCAGCCTATGGCGTGATCGAGCACTCGTTGAACTCAATGTGGCGGTCCTGCATTCCTATAAGGCACACGGGGTAACGATCGTTGATCATCATACGGCGAGCAAGCAATTTGGACGGTTCGTGGAAAAGGAAGCGCAAAAAGGGCGGTCGGCTACGGGAGAGTGGAGCTGGCTCATTCCACCGCTTTCTCCTGCGACTACAGCTATTTTTCATACGAGCTATGATCATTCTGTGAGGAAGCCGAATTTCTTTTATCAAGATCCATTGTCTGAGTAAATATAGGGGTTTCGCCTCGTGCGATGCCTCTTTTTTGTTGGTGAAAATCGGGTATCCCTCACGCCAAAACGTGTCCGCTTTGCTGACGGATCATTCTTACGATCGCTGTTGTCTCCCTATTTCTTGATTCTATCCCTCAGGGGTAGAAATACGGAGACAAAGGCGAACGCTATCGCTTCTTCAGAACGATTCCGTCCACTTCGCTATGGCGCACAAGTTACTGACGAAGTCCATGTAAGGTTTATGACCCCGCATTTCTAGCAACAAAGGAAAGAGACTGCAGGGATCGGGCAATTCTGCAGTCTCTTTCTGTAATATGATGACAATTATTGGAAAAAAAGAAGGATGAAACAGCTAGAAAAGAGAGTTAATGTTGGTATTCATAACATGGAATCGAGCCAAACATGAAAATTTCGACAATATTGAACAATTATTTTAAATCGTATGTTATAATTGCTCCCATACAAAAAGAGGAAACTAAAGAGGGTTGGGATGCTTATGTTCGATTGGTTAGGCTTACGTAAAGGGCTTCCGCTTTGGTGGTCTTACAAGCTCAACACAGCGATGACAGAGGATGTAGGGGATATCTTCGAAGGGATTGCCGATACGAGGATGAACGTACTGAAGGCGTGGACGACTGAATATTGGGATCATCTGGACCGTCTTCTTGGACATATGGCCATTCAGCATCAGGGAGAATCCCTATTCAATGAGGATGACCAGACCGTCTGGGAGCGGTCATTTGCAGCTGCACAGACACGTGCTTCCGATTTCTCCGAAATATTCCTGCTCAATGCAGAAGGCAGTGTTGTCTTTTCTACCGATCATCGGCATCGGGGCGTAATTTATGGAGCAGACGGCATAATAACGCCTGGTCTAACCTACACGCGAGCAGTCGCAGAAGGACGCAAATGCTTATATGGTCCTTACGCCGATCCATGGACAATAACGATTGGTCCCAGCTCTTCTTCTTTTCACGATAAAATGACACTGCTGTTCATTACGCCGATTATCGAGCAGGGACAATGGAAAGGCGCCTTATGCGGTCGTGTCCCGAACGATGTCATTGGCGATCTGATCCAGCGAGAATCTGGACATGTCTATCCCGATTCTGGCGATAACTACATCTTTATGGCTCAGCCCAAGCTGAATGCACATATTGCACCAGGTACGGCGCTTTCGCGCAGCAGATTTGAAGATCGAACATTCACCCATGGAGAGAACCTGAAGGATGGTGTATCCACAGATTGGGGGACGGTCTCGGTTAAAGAGCATACGGAGCTGGAGATTACGTTCACCGACCCGGCCACCGGCCAGCTTCATCCCGGAGTTGCAAATACGATCAAGAATGGCAGCAACCTATTCGTAGCTTTTCCCGGCTACTCGGATTATCGTCATATTTCCGTTATTGGGAAAGGTGTGACCTTCCAGCTTCCACACTGCCCGGATGTCTGGGGGATGATGTGCGAAGGTGATCTGGAGGAGGTTTATCGGATTCGCAGTATACGATGGACGCAGTTCCGCCAATCGTTAGGGTGGATCGCAGGTTTGGGTGTAATTGGTGCGATCCTTACTTATTGTTTAATAAAGTATACGTCGCCTCTGATAGGTGGACTGCTTGTAGGTTTATGTAATCTGCTGCTTGGACTAGCTTTGATCTGGTCATTAGATCGCAGAGGCAGCCGAAGAGCCGTGAATCAACTGAATAGAATTAATCAGTTTATCCGCATTAATGCGGAGGGTAAAGGTGATCTTACTCAGCGACTAGACACCGCCTCGTTCGATAACAACGAAACGCGGGATTTGGCTAAGTGGATTAATAATATGATTGATTCACTCGAAGGCTTCATGCTTCAGGTTAAGCTTGCTTCTATCGATGTACTCACGAATCAACGTATCCTGAGTGATTCGACCGTAGTTACAGCAGGGGCGACTAAACGTGTTAGCGGCAAGATCAGTGATATGATTCTCAGTATCCGAAGTCAGCTGAAGGATATCGATATCGCCAAAGATGTAGCGGGTGAGATGAGACTAACGCTTCGGCAGCTGGAGGATAAAGCATCCGCGCAGATCGGTGTGACACAGGGTGAACTGGTTCGAATCGGGGACAAAATGGAGCAGATCGCGGGTCGTGTAACGGAGACGAATCGGTCGATTGAAGCATTCATGCTGACGACGAATGAGATACGCAATGTTCTGGGCGTTATCGAAGAGGTCTCGGCGCAGACGCATTTGTTGGCGCTCAATGCATCCATTGAAGCAGCGCGTGTTGGCGAACAGGGAAGAGGCTTTGCGGTCGTGGCTGTTGAGATTAAGAAGCTCGCTGACCTGACGCGCCAGTCCACCGAAGAAGTACATGAGATCGTCCAAAACATTTACCAAAATGCCAAGGATGCAACAACCACGATGGCAGAAGGAACACGTGTCGTAACTGAGGGTACGGAGCTGGTCGCGGCTGCTTCCGAAATATTAAGCAGCGCGAATGAGGATGATTCGCTTAAGACACAAATTATTGACGAGGTTGTCGTGCTCATGGAGAAAATCGCTCAGGTCAGTATGCAGAACCGCATGATATCGACCGAAGTAGAAGGCAACGTGCAGGAGCTTCTTACTGACTTTATGAACGTACGCCATTCCTCCAGCCATGTCGAGGCGATTACGGCCTTCCTGCAGCAGCTCGTCGGTCAATTCCAGCTTACGGATGCTCGTAAGAGGTAGCTTTAGCTACCTCTTTGCGATTCTTCGTTTCCTTATTAGATACCAGATAATCAGGACGAGAACGAAGAGCCCTCCTGCAAGAAAGGGCAGCGCATCTTCCCACAAGATCTGATTAATTTGAGTGACTTTACCTCCGTAACGATGCAGATAGGTAGCTTTTATAAACAAATTTTTCTTCTTCTTGATGGCAATGGCCTGCTTAGTAGCTACATTGTGAATTTCATAGTATTCTGTACCTTTGGGAAATCGGTTGGAGAAGTTCCCTGAGTAGGTACCTTCTCTATTCGAGTAATATGTCACTTTCCCAATCTTGGATCCGATTAGCTTGGGGTCCACCTGCGTATCTGAAATCTCATATGAGCTGCCATTATAAACGACAAATAAATAGACCCAATCTGCACGAGCTGTTCCCATAAACAGTGAAATGCCGATTAAGCAAGCCAAGACAATGCCTGTAAGTTTCTTCAAGTCCATCAATCCCCCACACTAAAGGCTTTACAAGTATTTTGCAGATGCTCGTAAGAGATAGCATTAGCTGCCTTTTCGAATTCTCCGTTTCCTTATCTGGTATAAAATAATTAAGAAGAGAATGAAGAGCGCTCCTGCAAGAAAGGGCAGTGCATCCTTCCATAGGATTTGATTGAAGGAAGTGACGCTCCTTCCGGGGTCGGAGTCACTGACTGAATCATCGACGCTGCCTCCGCCTGGGTAGTGACTCTGATAGGTAGCTTTTATAAATACTTGGCTGCTCTTCTTAATGGCAATGGCCTCTGTAGTCGCTACATCCAGAATCTCGTAGTATTCCGTACCTTTGGGAAATTGATTGGAAAAGTTCCCGGAATAGGTGCCTTCTCTATCCGTGTAAGACGTTACTTTACCGATCTTGGAACCGATTAGCTTGGGATCTACCTGCGTATCTTCAATAACATAAGAATTACCCTTATATACGACAAATGCATAGGCCCAACTTGCACGAGCTGTTCCCATAAATAGCGAAATGCCGATCAAGCAAGCCAAGACAATACCTGTAAGTCTCTTCAAGTCATCACCCCTTACTTTATAGACTTTACAAGTATTTGATTTGTTGCGATATGGAAGAAAAGTAAATAGTAAAGGGTTGTCTCAAATGGTCTAATCACCATGGAGACAACCCTCTATTTGTTTGTAACAAGTCCACTGGGGCCAAAACGCGAAGATTAATAATCTTGGCTTCGTTAACTAACGATTTAAGCTTCGCGTTTGTGCTCAGGAAGCTGAGGAGAAGCAGAGGGGGTTGGGACAGCATATAACTTGATCGGCTTAGCGGGTATTGAATCTTGCTTGGCCGTCTGCCTCGAGGCGAACCGTGCGGCTGTTAATCCGAGCACAACCATAATAGAAAGTACATACATTACTCGCACGAGAGGGAGGCTGCTATCCGTCCCCATGAAGAAACTGTGAATCAATGCCATGATATAGATTGGATAGGAAAGCATATGGAAAAGCAGCCATAGGCCTCTTTTTATTTTGTTGCGTAGATCAGTCGTAAGAATGACGACCAACATCCCGTAGCTGCTTAACGTACCGAGGCCGCTTAAGGTCGGCGAGTATGAAGCAGAGAAGGGAATCAGCAGATCCCTCCAAGAATAGGGTGCATAAGTATCGATGATCGTAATGAGACCGTGAAGCATACCAAGAGCTGCTCCTGTTATCGTAGAGAAGGAGTGAATTTGATAAACCCTCCGCTTGGTCTGCCGGGTCCAGAATGAGAAGCTATAGGAAATGCCAAGGCTGATTCCAACCGTTAGGAAGAGGAAGGACAGTATGCCGATTATCCGAATCAATGGCCATGTGGGTAAATGGAGTAGGAAAGAAATCATTGCGTACACCTCCCTGAATTTAGATAAAAAAACGAATAACGGAAGAAACTGTTATACATTCATTGCCTCATGTATGCGATTGATCTGTACCTGCTGCCATCGCTCACCGATTGCCGCTTTACTGCCGTAAAACTCGATTGTTCCATCCTTCATAAAAAGCAATGCTTCGGCCTTATCTGACTTCTTCGCTAATAAAGCCAGTCCTTGCACGCTGCCGAGGATACAGATCGTTTTGGCCCAGATTTCGCAATCTACGGCATGTTCTCCTGCAACGGTGCACTGCACGACATCACTATCACTCGGACGCAGCGTAAAAGGGTGAATGAGATGGTGCATGGCTCCATTAGCTGATTGCCACCGTCGTCTTCGCGAGCCGGATGAAGCCGCTGCACCCTCCGTGAGTACAAGTATGCCAGCTGTTCTGCATTCTCTCAACGGATCATCGATAGCGACTTGCCAGGTAGACGAGGGGTTAGCTTGGGTTGGCCTTCCCCAGACGGTCAGATCACCGCCAGCATTAATCAAGCCCTGCTTAACTTGATACTGATTGCGTAAGAAGTTAGCGATTCGCTCGACAGCCCAGCTCTTTACAATCCCTCCTAGGTCGATGGATGAGTGAGTCGGTATTTTTACCGATTTCATTGTTCTATCAATCTGCAAGGATAAGTTGTTGAGAGGTGCACCAGTGTGAAAAGCTTGTGTACGGGTGGGGATGACCCGGTTCTGAATACGCTCAAAGGAATCATCGTAGCCGCATTGAAGAAGGCTATCCAGCACGAAAGGATTGAAGATACCTTCCGTTAGCTGCATATACGTCTGAGCGAGTAGGAGCACTTCCAGCATTGTGGAGGAAATCATGCAGCGTTCCCCGGCCAGCACATTCAAGTGGCATAATTCGCTATCTGGAAGAAATCTGCTGAAGCGTTTCTCAACGTGGCTAAACCAATGATGCGTAAGTCTCTCAAGCTCAGCGGCATTTTCCTCATCCTCGCATTGAAGCGTGCAAGTAACAGTTGTATTCATCGCGCCAAACGAGAAGCGATGCAGCAAATCTGACGGATGCGGGGAATCAGTTTGATTGAAAAGACTCATGGTGTTTCCCTCCTAACCTTCATTGTTTAAGTGGTACTAAGATTGGCTGGTGCGTGTGTCATAACGATTCGCATCGGTCTGATCGCTACTCGAATCGCCATTGCTGCCCTGTTGGCTTTGTCTATTAGTGGAGCGACCGCCTCGATGATGCTGTTCCCTGCTGGGGGTCGAATCCTCTTGGTTATCGAACCATTCTTGAATAACCGGATCTTCATTTGACTGCACGCTAGCCTGATTACTGGTCGTAGCGGGGCTCGCTTTTGCAAGCTGAAGTTCAAATTGAGGGCTTGTTTTTACAAATTGAAAGATTAGGGCAATACTGAACGTAGAAACTACACCGATTTTCCATTTCAACCATTTGGAAGCTTTCATTATGGACCCTCCTAAGAGTTACTGCGAGGCTATGCCTGAGCAAGCCGTGTAAGCGGCAAGATCAAGCAAAAACTCACATCGGAAGCATAAGCTGAGTTATTGCGAGGCTATGCCTGAGCATGTTTGTGCTTGTTATTTCATTATAGGTGGTCAAAATGAAGATCATTTGAAGTTTGTTTTGGTTTTTAGTCCTTATGAGGGAAGATTCGGTACATGCCGAAGTGTGTAATGTGGTACGATAGAGATGCCGGTCTATGGAACGGGAAGGTTTTACTATTAAAAAGAGGTGGATGTATTGGCAGGTTTTGAACAATTAGGGATAGCAACCGCGCGGGCTGAAGCATTGCGCAATGGTGGCATACAGGAAGCAACGCCGATTCAGGAGGGCGCAATTCCAGTTATTTTGCAAGGCAGCGACGTGATCTGTCAAGCACAGACAGGAACGGGAAAAACGCTTGCTTTTTTACTTCCGATGCTGGAGAAAATTAGACCAGAGCGAGAAGATCTTCAGGGGCTGATTTTGACGCCTACGCGGGAGCTTGCTCTGCAAATTACGACGGAGCTGAAGCGTTGGCTCGCTTCGAGAGATGAATGCAACGTACTCGCCATCTACGGGGGACAAGACGTGGAGTCTCAGCTGCGTAAGCTGAAGAAGGCTGTCCACATTGTGGTTGCAACCCCAGGTAGATTGCTCGATCATATGCGTCGCGGCACGATTTCGCTCGGATCTGTGAAAATGCTCGTGCTTGATGAAGCAGACCAAATGCTGCATATGGGCTTCCTCTCTGAGGTTGAGGAAATTATGAGTCATATGCAATACCGCAAGCAGACGATGCTGTTCTCGGCTACGATGCCCACAGCAGTCCGTTCACTTGCAGCACGCTTCATGCTGGAGCCGAAGGATATTACGGTACGTGCACCGCAAGTTACCGTTAAAGCCATCCGTCAGCTGGCGGTCGAAGTAACGGATCACAACAAGCAGGAGACGCTGCAGCGTTTAGTTGAAGAATATCGTCCATATCTGGGCCTTATCTTCTGTCGGACGAAGAAACGGGCAATTGCGCTGAACGAAGCGCTGCAGGAGCTTGGCTTCAATAGTGATGAGCTGCATGGTGATCTTTCGCAAGCCAAGCGTGAGCAGGTCATGAAGAGGTTCCGCGAGGCGAAGATTCATTTGCTCATCGCGACAGATGTTGCAGCGCGAGGCCTTGATGTTGAAGGGGTTACGCATGTATTCAACTACGATATCCCGCAGGATGCTGAGGGCTATATTCATCGCATCGGTCGTACGGGACGAGCAGGTGAGGATGGACTAGCGATTACGTTTGTATCGCCGCATGATCGCCTGGAGCTGGCTGCTATCGAGAAGGGGATTAACCAAAACATTCCTCGGGAGAAATCCAGAGGGCTAGTCTTACCATCTGGAGAATTCATCTCGAAGGATGCAACTCCAGATCGTCAAGGGTCGGGTAATCGTAAACCGACTAGCCGCAGAGGCGCATCATCTGGGAAGCCGGGGTCATGGGAGTCCAAAGGACGTTCTAACAAACAAGGCCGCAATAGCAACAGTACTAGCGATAGAAGCGGCGGTAAAACGATGTACCCGCGTTCCGGTTCGGGCACACGTTCCGCTTCGACACAGCGCGGCAGTGAATCACGCGGGGGAGCTTCGGGCTTCACTCGCAGTGAAGGCGCACGCGGATCATCTGCAGGAATGGGATGGGCGATGCGCGCTGGATCTAGCGATCGAGCAGAATCAAGCGAGCATGTTGAACAGGGTGAGCGTGGAGGTGCCGCGCGTCGTGGAGATTCCAGCTCGCGCGGTGCACGGAAAGGCTCGCCGCAGCAGCGAAGTAATGATTCACGTGGACGCGGTGGTTCACCACAACGCTCCGAGCAGGGTGAACGCGGCAGGTCAGCAGGCCGCGCAGGATCCGAATTTGGTGCATCACGTGGCGAAGCAAGTGGACGTACGGGATCAGCGAAGCGTATGGATACGGGTGATCGTGGAAGATCCGGAGGCGTACCGTACACGGAATCACGTGGAGGTTCCGGTTCATCGCAGCGCTCGGAATCAGGCGAACGTTCTGGATTTGCAGGTCGTGGAGAGTCGGCTGACCGTTACGGATCAAGTGCGCCTCGGACAGGCTCACGTGAGCGTTCCAAAGCACCTCAATTCCCGAACTCGGGCGGGGATAAGAACCGTTCCTCGCAGCGTTCCGATTCACGCGGTGGACGACCTAGCTTTGGTTCTTCCTCAGGCGGAGGCCGCTCGTCTTCAAGCGGCTTCAAAGGGAGTCGTCCAAGTGGCGGCGGTGGCGGGAAGTCAGGCTCAGGCAGCCGTAACCGTTCACGTTAATAAGCACAACGCGGGATAATAAGAGATCTAAAATCAAGAGAGTGCAGCTGATCGCAGCTGCACTCTCTTTTTTTTGTAGGATCTTTTTATCAAGTGAAATACTTCCAGAGCATGAGACTTTCATCAAGAAACAGCATCTTTTCTTCGTTGGGTCTGCCCCGACGGATACTGAGGGTGGCTTCAGCATCCCTTTTTTCAGCTAAGGTGAGCGGGATGCCTTGGAGAAATGGGCAGTAAATAAGGGCGAGGAAGGTCTAATCTCTTACAGGGAGGAGAAGAATGCAATTAGCTTGGATGGTCGTGTTACTCCGCTTGGTCAAGGACATGCGAAACGGGAATATTTTATGAAGAGATTATTTTGCTGTAAACTCCCTTTTCTGATAAAATCTTAATGACTAAAAGAATGGTAAAGGGGAGTGGGACAATGAAGAATCTACGGCTGCTTGAGCGTGTGATTCATTCTGTTTCCATTCTCGATAGGTATGTATGTACACCAAGGCTTATGAGCCTTGGTGTTTTTTATTTCTGTGGGAGGTGGATGGATATGAGGTATAAGCGTGTTCTCATTAAACTAAGCGGCGGTGCGGTTGCAGGACAAGGGGAGATCGGGTTTGATCCGGAACGGCTCAATTATATTGCCAGCGAGATGATGACGGTCGTTAACATGGGTGTTGAGGTATCGATTGTCATTGGAGGCGGCAATATCTTTCGCGGTAATTTGGCGGAGAATTGGGGGATTGAGCGCGCAGAGGCCGATAATATTGGGACGCTGGCTACTGTTGTGAACAGCTTAATGCTAAGGGGCGTGTTGAAATCAAAGACGGACAAGGAAGTCCGTGTCATGAGTGCGATCCCACTCTCATCTGTGGCGGAGCCGTATATCCGTTTGCGGGCCATTCATCATCTAGAGAAAGGCTATATTGTTATTTTTGCCGGGGGCAACGGACAACCCTATGTCACAACGGACTACCCATCCGCACAGCGTGCGATTGAAGTGAACAGCGAAGCGCTGCTTGTGGCTAAGCAAGGCGTTGACGGCGTGCTGAGTGGCGATCCGAAGACACGAACGGATGTGGTGAAATATGACTCTCTCCATTACAACGATGTGCTGCAGCGTAACCTTAAGGTGATGGATCAGTCGGCTTTCATTTTAGCGCGAGACTACCATTTACCTATTCATGTGTTCAACTTTGACACGCCGGGCTCGATGAGAGCCATCTGCGAAGGAAGTAATGTTGGCACAATGATTAGTCATGATTCGGTGCTTGCAGTTACGAGCACTTAGCACATACTATGGGAGAGCAGAAACCGGCTAGTGAGATCGGATTAAAGCGTTTTTGGTGATATGAAGCTGACATAATGCGCTGGTTCCTAAACTCTCGCGCAGACTGTTTGAAATATCCAACTATATGATTTATCCTATTAAAAAGATTTATTTATAGATTGGATCGGCATCTGACGACCTTGTAGGGTCGCTTATGGTTCTCATTATTGGATGTGAAACAAAGGTAGGAGGAAAGGATCATATATGGGGAACCGGACATTCCTAAGCGTTATAAACGCCGATAAAGATTCGGTCGATTATGAGAATACAGCTTTCGAGACGAATAATTTTCTCGCTCCAGTATGGTTTTGTCTGGTCAGCCAGGAGCAGTTCCAGCGCTATAGCGGGCAGCTTATGCAGGCATGGAGCAGGATTCAACCCCATATGGACCAACCGAATGTGGAGGATCTGCCTGAGTGGGAGTGCTTTTCTGAGGCATTCCAATGGCAGATTCCATGGGCGGATGCTGCAGAGCAGCTGCGCCTGAGCTTACCCGGCACGCTGGCCCATTTCCCCGCGCTTGCCGCTCCTGTGCATGAATGGCTGGAAACCTTGTCGACCCATGTACAGCGGCATTCTGCACCCGTTATTCATCTGGAGCTTTCGCAATATTTCTCGTTCACGGACGATCCCGCCCTCTATCTGAAAGACATTCAGGAATACGTTACGCTCTGGCTATCACCGCATCCCTCGCAGGCGAAGGTCTGGCAGGGAGCAGCCGATAACTGCTATATGCTGAACGGGGAGCATTTGCCATGGAGAGAAATTACGGCAGCTCAGCCGGAGCAAGCTCCGGAAAATCAGCCAGCACAGTCCATTCCTCCAACATCTGGGAAGCGTCAGCCCAAATGGCTGCAGGAGCTCTACATATGGTTGCTTGCGATTCTGTCCGCAGCCCTTTTTCTTACCGTCTATGTCAAGACCTCCAGTGGATGGTTGGCGGTGCTCGGTTTCCTCATCCCCTCTCTGATTATCGTTTTGTGGAATGTGATTTTTGGTCCTAAAAAAACCTCCCGCCCTCGGCTGGAGGCGGCCACGGCCTTAAAGAGGAACAGTACCCCATCTTATGCCGTGCTCAGGATTGAGCATTTCGATGGGCATTCACCTATTGGGGTGGATGGCATGGAAACCGGCCCTTCGGAGGATAAATCATTACCGGATCTTATCCCCTGGCTGCAAATCATGCAAGCGAAAGTACTTTCATCTCATGAGGTTGAGCTCATGATTTCTACTGAAAATCCACCTGTCTTCGCCTTACAACTTCATTTTAAGCTGGATGAACAGCTGGTAGCCAAGGATACCGTATCAGCGATTAATGCCATCGTGTTGGCTCATAAAATGTAAGATCCGCGCTCAGCGCGGTTTTTTATTTTAGGCATATCAATCATGGTGAATTAATCATCAATTTATTGGTTTTTGCTCTTACACAAGACAATTGCGACACAACAATTAATTGAAACAAAGCTAATAACGTTTCTCTAGACCAACCCAATTTCGTGTTGATATTATAATCAGGACATAGAATTACGGTTGGGTTTGGGGAGATTATTAACGATTGGATACATGAGTGGACAAGGTGGGAGAGAATCCCCAGACGTCATTGCTGCTTATGTAGGTGTTTTTTCTGGCTCGACCCTGTTACGGCGATTATTTTATGAATAGGATACAAACAAAAGCTTCCCAGCATCACGGGAAGCTTTTGTTTATCCAAAATCGTTTGTTTTACAAAAACGAAAATACCGATCGAAGCAGGCCGATTCACAAGCTTCATTCATCGCTAGGCTCAAGTAATTCTCGTAATATACGGTAGGCTTGATGTTGTTTCTGTTCACTATGTCGAAGCAGGAGCGAGATACTTTCCCACACCCATTTTTGCTCCTGCAAGAAGGCTTCTTTTTGGTCGTTGAATAGCTCATAAACGCTCATGTCTAATGCATTGGCTATTTTTTCAATCGTTTGTATCCTGACATCCTTTTCTCCCCGCTCGAGTTGCCCCACATAGGAAGCCGTCATGCTGCTTAGCTCCGCAAGCTGTTCCTGTGTCCAATTATTTGAAATTCGATGTATTCGGATTTTCGCGCCAATTTGTTCTGCAAATGATGCCATGGTTCCACAACCTCTCTATAGAGAAGTTTAGACGAACAGCAAAAAGGGATGGAGCATGCAACTGCGACTTTTATAGAATATCAATTGTTGTAGTTACTTATATTTGATATAATTTACATCTACATACAAAATTATACTTAATCTGATGATTTTAGCATAGGGCTGAATTCGGAGGCTGCCATGAAACGTTTATCCGATGAAGAGTTATTAGAAAGTATCTCTATCGCGAAACGATTAGATTTAGAAGATTTCCTTGCCGTCCTACTCCGTGAATTGAAGCGTAGGGATTTAGATATCGATGTGTTGGAACAAGATGGGGTGAGTAAACTTCGCGGGTAAGTGACGAAAAGGGTTAGGAGGTTGTAAACATCCAAAATCTAAAGCAAGGACAATTAGCCGAATTGTTGACACAAGCTATACCTATAAATAAAGGGTGAAAAGGGAGGGGAATAATTTGTATGTATACCTGATGACTACGGAAGGACGCTGGTTCTTGTTAGGAATGGTAATTCTAGCAGTGGGCCTTCTGTCTTATATTTTATGGCAGGAGAAAAAGAACAAGAAGAATGAGAATGAGAATAAAAATGAGAACGATATGAACTTATAAAGGAGTGGGAATAATTAGCGTAATAATTCGCGTGAGCACATAGCCGAATGGGCTGTATGCGGAATAAGGAGATTAATTTCCTTACCCGTATACGGCCTTTTTTTAATTGGATTTTAAAAAGATCGCTGTAAACAGGGCGTTTACCCGCTTTCGAATAGGCTAAATCAGCATAGTGAAAAAATGATAAGTATATTTTTTTCATCCGTTTCATAGACTTGTGAGACGTTTATTATTCAAGTACATAACGAACTCGGGAGGAAACACAATGAAAACAAATACTTGCTTAGCTATGCTGCTTGCCGGAGGCGAAGGCCGAAGGCTAGCCCCACTAACCGCTACCATGGCGAAGCCCGCTGTACCATTTGGAGGGCACTGCCGTATTATTGACTATACATTAAGCAATTGTGTCCATTCTGGTATCAACACAATCGGTGTGCTTACGCAATATCAGGCTGAATCGCTTCACAACCATATCGGCGACGGGTCATCTTGGCAGACTGCAGGTATCGATAAGGAAGTGGATATTTCCTTACTGCCAGCCAGCCGTTTTGGCGGGGAGGGCTACCTCGGCACTGCGGATGCTATCTATCAAAATATCGATTATATCGACCGTCAGAATTCGGAGCATGTGCTGATTCTATCTGGTGATCATATCTATCAAATGGATTACAATGAAATGCTCCAAAATCATATAGCAAGCGGCGCGGTCGCAACCATTGCGGTGAAACGTGTACCCTGGAAGGAAGCCAGCCGCTTCGGTATTATGAACACTAGCGAAGGTAATCGAATTGTTGAATTTGACGAGAAGCCACAACGTCCTAAGAGCAACCTAGCCTCGATGGGAATCTACATGTTCCGGTGGGCGGAGCTGCGTGCTGCATTGATAGAAGATCATGGGAATAAGAATTCGAGTCATGACTTTGGTGCGGATCTTATCCCTCTCATGCTAGGTTCAGAGAAGAATCTATATGCCTATCCATTCGATGGCTACTGGCGGGATGTAGGCACAGTGGAAAGTCTATGGGAAGCGCATATGGACCTCATTAACGGAGAAATGGCAGCCGCTTCAGATGAGCAGAATCTTCCGGGAGCTTGGCCGATTCTAACGAGGGAACATAACCAGACCGTTCGTTCCTATGTATGTCCGACGGCTGAAATTCAAAGCTCTTATATTCACCGTGGAAGCTCGGTAGAGGGAGACCTTGATCGTTCTGTCATCTTCGGAAATGTGTCAATCGGCAAGGGGGCAGATATTCGCGAGAGCATCGTTATGCCTGGCGCCCACATTGGTTCCAATGTTACCTTATACCGAACGATTGTCGGAGAAGGTGCGATCATCGAAGATGGCGCGGTAATTGGCAACCTGAATGATGAAGTAACTGTCATCGGTACTCGGGAGAGAGTCATGGTACATCCGCGGTTTAGCGTCTCATCTGGTCAAATGCCTCATTCCTTATTAGCGGAGTTGGAGCAATCTATGGCCGTATCCATACTAGAGAAAGTTAGATCTTAGTAGAGTAATAGAAGTAACTACCACCAGCACGAGAAGAAACGGTATTCGCCGATTCTTCTCGCATTGGTGGTTATTTTTTTGTTTTCAATCGGTCTGCAGACCGAGTCGTGCTCCCTTCTAAGCCCGATTCAAGGCATGAAGTATATCCATTATAATACATACAGCATGACTCCTTTGAAAACCTTCGATTTCGTATGCTTTCACAAGGTGAATGTGCTAAGCTCCAATACTGTGATCACTTTGACGTCTTGGATCCTTTGCACTCGACGATACGCATTTTCAATAGTAACAGAAATGAAAGAGGTGCTGTATGACAAGACAAACTCCTTTAGTTCGTTTATTAACGTACATGAGCAGATACAAGATGCTATATGTTGGTTTGATCATCACGATGGTCGTAGGTACTGTTCTTGAACTCTCTATTGCGTGGTTTTTGTCTCTCATAACAAATGCTGCTGTAAAACATGAAGTTGAGTCTTGGCCTAATTTGGTTCTTTTAGCGGTAGGAATGTTGATTTGTATTGGCCTGCACGCCTACTTTGATACCTATCTCAAGCAAAAAGCATCTCTAAAAGTTAGAAACGATATTCGTTTGGATACGCTCGATCATGTCTTGTGTTTACCTCAATCTTATTATGATAAAAATCATTCCGGTGAATTGCTTGCACGTTTTACAAGTGATAATCAAGCTGTGGGAGAAGCGAGTGGTAATATTATTATGGGCCTTCTTAAAAATCCATTACTTGCTCTTTGCGCATTCATTTACTTGTTAAACATTCATTGGCCTCTCGCCTTGATTTCCATTTCCATAGGACCTCTCATGATAGTGTTTGGGAAACTATTCGGTGAAGTTATGCGCAAGAAAAGCATTCGTCTACAAGAAGCCATGGGCACGGCAACCACTTTTCTGCAAGATGTACTGGGTGCCAGTATTCTGTATAAAATATTTGGGCTGGAGAAGAAAATATCGAAGCAGTATCAACGATACAGCACGGAGATCTCTGAGATTGAACGAAGTCAGGGTAAAATACAGGGAACTGCTAATGCAGTATCAGGCGGTATTGCTAGCTTGACCTTTATTATTGCCATTCTTGTTGCTGGTTTCTTTGTTGCCAAAGGAAACTTAGAAGTAGGGGCTATGCTCGCATTTATTCAACTCATGAACTATCTTGTGCAGCCATTCTCACAGCTCCCCGGGCTCTGGTCAAGTATGCAGCAAGCTTTGGCAGGTGCAGAGCGGATCTTTCAAATCATTGATGCACCTAGAGAATATGAGAAGCTTCCGGAAGAGGGACGTGCAAAAACGTCTTTTAGTGAGCTAGCTGTATCTACAGTTGGATTCTCTTATACAAATTCTGAGGAGGATCTATCTCTTAGAGATGTTCATTTCCGTGTGAATGCAGGCCAGACGATAGCCATTGTTGGCACCAGCGGCGGAGGGAAATCTACATTATTCAAATTGCTGCTCGGATTGTATTCCCCAACGCAAGGAATGATTGAAATTGATGGTAGAAGCAAAGAGTCAATGGGATTGAGGGAATACCGAAGCTATTTCTCACTTGTTCCTCAAGAGACAGTCCTTTTCACGGGGACGATTAGAGATAATATATTGGATGGCAACCCCATGGCTGATGAAGCAAGCGTTATTGCAGCAGCGAAGAAAGCAAATGCTTATGATTTTATTATGAAATTAAGCGAAGGCTTTGATACAGAAATTGGAGAACGCGGTAGTCGATTATCCGGTGGACAGAAGCAAAGGATTGCCATTGCAAGGGCTATTTTACGAGATGCACCTATACTGCTCTTAGACGAGGCGACGTCAGCGTTAGATAATGAGTCCGAGAGGATTGTACAGGATGCTCTAGCTGAGCTAATGGTTGGAAGAACAACGTTGGTTATTGCCCATCGCCTCACTACGATTCAAAATGCAGACTTGATTCTAGTCATGGAAAACGGGAACCTTGTGGAACAAGGTACGCATAACGATTTACTTCAAGTAGGTGGTCGATATCATTCTCTGTATTATGCTCAATTAGAAGAAAAGGAAAGTACTCTACTTATGGCAACATAGTTGTCGTGTTTTAGGAGTATTAATAAAATCAAATGCTTGTTCGATGAACAATTTACAAAAATAGAATTAAAGAAAATAAGGGGTGTGTACGGCAATGTTTGAATGGAGCAGATTCGGACGGATCAGCCGCTATTGGGGACAAGGAATAAAGGAAATTGATTATCAATGGCCATCGGCTAAATTCCCGGTCATTAACATTCGGTCGAATGGCGGCCTAGGAGGCAAGCCTAAGCTGGCAATTGGATTGATCGCGCTTGGTGATATTGCCATTGGCGTCGTATCTGGTGGAGCCGTAGCTATTGGAGTATTCTCCTTTGGCGCAGTGGCGCTCGGCGGATTCCTTGCCCTCGGGGCAGTGGCGATATCGCAAGGGCTGTCAGCTGGAGCTGTCTCTATTGGGGACTTGGCGCTTGGCGCTGTCAGCATCGGTGAAACGGCGATCGGTGCAGTTGCAATCGGGCAAACGACGCTTGGCGCGGTAGCGATCGGCCAGTCCGCCTACGGCGTTGTAGCGATCGGTAATCATGGCTTCGGGATCGTCCCGATTATCGGTGATTTCTTCCGCTGGATAGGGAAATTATTTAACTGAATATAGGCGTAACACTAAAATAAGTGCTACTGATTATGGTTTAGACCAATGAATCGAAATACTACAATTTGAACGTAAAATGACAAATTATTATTCATCTTCTCCATTTAATGTTTTTGGATATGACTGTATGTTTAAGACATAAAGTATCCAAGGACGGTGAGATATTTGAACGATTTCTTTAAACGCCATATTATTTTAGAAAATAATCACGTCAAGTTAGTACCATTCAGTAGTTATTATGAAGAGGGTCTTCGGAAGATAATATTTGATAACGAAATCACAAAGTATACCGGAAATCATTTTATAAGTGATAATGATCTAAAGAACTACATAAATAGAACCCTTACAAGCCGGAATGAGAATGTATCCTATCCCTTTATCGTTATTGACCAGTCTTCAGGCCAAATAGCTGGATCAACACGTTTTGGGAACTTAGTTTTTCACAACAAGAGACTTGAAATAGGTTGGACTTGGTATGGTCAAGCATTCAGAGGAACGATTGTAAACAAGGCTGCTAAATTTGAGTTATTGAGATATGCTTTTGAGGAGATGGACTTTAACCGTGTTCAATTTAGTGTAGATGTTGAAAATATTAGATCACAAAAGGCTGTTCTCAAGCTAGGGGCCAAGCTGGAAGGGGTCTTTAGAAGTAATTATGTAAATGCAGATGGTGAATGTCGAGATGATGTGTATTTTAGCATTATAAAATCGGATTGGCAGGAGTTAAAAAGAACGGTGTTCAATGAACTGTGATGCAACGTAAAGACTCTCCAGTTGAATGGGCATAGATACAATTTAAAAAGAGTGACAGTCCAGTACTTAATTTCATGTACTGGACCGTCACTCTTTTTTTTGAATCAATCTACGTTCATTCGCTGCAATCTAAGTTCACCTACTGGCCGGGCTCTACGATTGCTCGTACGCTTAAGCGTTTGTAGGCGGTACAAAGGTACGTGCAGCGAATTCAGCATCAAGCATAAAGAAAGCGTTGCTGTCTTTATCGATACGCTTGAGCTTGTTAATGATGCTGTCGAACATGGATTCTTCTTCGACCTGCTCATCGATGAACCATTTCAGAAACTGCATAGTAGCATGCTCGCGGTCGTTCAAGGCGAGGTCTGATAGGTGATAAATGCGGCGTGTAACCTCTTGTTCATGCAGATACGCATGCTCAAAGGCTTCCAGAATAGAAGAATACTCATTGTTCGGTGTTTCCATACCTGTTAATGTTGCACGTTTGCTGCGGTCGTTCAGGAACTTGTACATCTTCATCGCATGGAATCGTTCTTCCTCTGCTTGCACGATAAAAAAGTTCGCAAATCCGTCTAAGCTCTCTCCAGAGCAGTAAGCGGCTATCGCCAAGTAAACATGAGCAGAATAGAGCTCAAAATTCAATTGATCATTTAAAGCTTGGCTGAGTGATTCATTCATCATCGAAAAGCCGCCTCCTTCTTAATTATAATTCTAACTTTATAATAGATATCGTACCATAATATGCCTAGTTAGCCTATCCGGTGCTTAAGTTTCTTATACAGCGTCTTCGCATTAGGAGCCACGACGACCTCTGTTTTGCCGATCATTACGATACATTGCTTGGAGCAAAGTCTGCAGTTGCCCAGGCAATCCTTCTTCTTCTGTTTAATATCAGGAAACTCATTTTTGAACGATTTAAAGACGGTTTTCGAACCGTTTTTGAAGTTTTTGCAGCAATACTTTATTTTTTTCATCGGTATGTACCAGCCTCCCCGAGTGGGAATAGGAATGATTGCTATTACTACTTTTAATGATAGTAATTCTCATTCTCAATGTCAACAAATAATATAGCTAGTTTGTCCCGGTCGGTTACAAGACTTGCTTGCTTTAACGAAGTAAGAGGCTATTCCAACAGCCATTAACTGTTGGGATAGCCCCTAAAGCATTATTTTATCTCAGGGAACGAGAACTTCTTCACCCATGTCACTCCGCCATCTGTCGTTCCGTAGATACCGCCTGGAGCGCTGCTCGTTGTTGCGATCCAGCCAGTCGTCGTTGTTGGGAAGGATAGTCGGCCGCCATAACCAGGTACACCAGCGAAGTTCTTCCACGTTTTACCGTTATCCAAGGAACGGCCGATACCGACCTTGTCTAATGCACCGGAGGAAGCGGCAAGATAAGCGGCTTTATTGCCGATTACTTGCATGTCCTGCGGAGCTCCGGCAGGTCCTTTCAAGCCTTCTACCTTAGGGCCAGGGGCAGGGCCGCCGCCTGCAGTAGAGTTGGAGATGATTTGCTTCCAACTAGCTCCTGCATTCATTGTATGGTAGACGGAGTAGGAGGTTTGAGACATCCCCGAATCTCCATTAAGAACGACCCACACATTAGAGCTATCCGTGCCATAGATCATGCCGCCACTAGTAGCGGGTGAGTTAACGGTAAGCTTATTCGTCCATGTACGTCCGCCATTCGTCGTCTGCTTCACCTCATAACCAATACCAGGGCGCAAGGTAATAATCCATCCTTTGTCCACTGTGGTGAAATGGGCATAACGGGTGTTAGGAGGCGTAGATACCTTGGTCCAAGTCTGGCTACCGTTCGTTGTCTTGAAGGTGAAGGCTTGTGTGAATCCGAATCCAACCTGCTGAGAGAAGAATTCAATACGATTGAACGCATTACCGCCTGTAGCGATCGTTTTGAAGGTGGAGCCGCCATTTGCTGTATGCAGCAGTACATTGGGTTTTGTGCTATCTGTCTGAGCGAGTGCATAACCAACAGCGTTCGTTAGAAATTGAATCTGATTAAAGCTGTATGTGCCATTGGATTGAATAGCCTGCCAATGACAGCCGCCATCGGATGTACCAATCATAAATCCATTGCCAGCTGCTCGGCCGACCTTGCTGCTTAAGAATTGAATCGCTTGAAAATGCGCAACGCCTGTGTCTGCTAATGTTTTCAAAGATAAATCATGGTTATCCGTTCTGCATCCTGTTGTCTGTGCTGCCGCAGCCGAGACATTATCCGCTGTTGAAGATCCGATTCCAGCAAATAGTGTAGTCGAAAGGGTCATAACCCCAAGTAACGCGAGTCCTTTTTTTCTCATGATTGAATCACCTCTGATGTATATTACCCATTTATTAATATTCTCTACCTCCCTACGACGGATAGGATGATGCGAAAGTTGCGGTCCCTCTGCCAAGGGTCAAATTCTTTACTTCGCAATGTCACTGTCATATGATAGGGACAACTAAGCATCGCATGGCTAACACGCGAAGAAGGAGTATACATCTATGAGCATCAATGGACAACAAAGAGCCTCGATACGGGCTGGACTAGTCGTAGATATTGTTTTGAAGAAGGATCAGGCAACAGGGAAGGTTACGCGCGGAGTAGTGAAGGATATTTTGACCAACTCCCCTAATCATCCACATGGCATTAAAGTAAGACTGCAGAGCGGCGATGTAGGACGGGTGAAAACGATCATCGGAACGGAAGGCTAAAGGAGGTCATTCATCGTGATCTATAGTGATCTAACGAATTGGCAGAAGGAACGGCTCACCTTCCCAGAGCCTGTGAGGCGTGCGCTTGATCGACTGCAGCAGACAGACTTAGATGTACTTCCAGCGGGACGGCATGACTTCGGTGAACAGGGAATGTTCTTGCTTATTAATGAAGTAACCACACAAGACAAGAGTAAAGTGCGACCTGAAACGCATAAGCTTCATACCGATATCCAGCTTGTGCTGACTGGGCAGGAACGAATGTGTGTGGCCAAAATATCGGAGGATCAGGCGATTACAGATAATCGATATGAGACGCAGGATATCGCCTTTTACGAGCATATACATAACGAGAATCAGATCGATATGGTGCCAGGGGACTTTATCGTGCTGTTCCCAACTGACATCCATCGGCCGAATTGTTCCATTACCGAAGATTTGCCCTTGCGTAAGGCGGTCGTGAAGATCCATCAGGACTTATTTGAAAAATAAGTAAGTATAAGTTTCCTCTATACTTTGCTTATATTTTAGAGGGAAGAAACTTGCTTCGCCGTCAAGGACGACGTAAGCCGGTTCTTCTTAGTGAAGGAGTGTTCCAAGCATGAGTGAATTAGAAATTATTGATGTTTATCGACATGCACTGCAGGGATATACAATTGAGCAGCTGCAGCTTAAACCGAGTGAGCACGAATGGTCGCTAGGTCAGATGTATAATCATCTCATCAACATTACCGTAGGTACGCAGCTCCGTGCAATTGAAGAATGCGCCTCTCTAGGGGAGCAGCAGCCGCAGGCTAGTGCGAAGACAGAGGGAGGCGAGGAAATCTTCCAATTAGGTGGATTTCCCCCGGTCAAGCTCAAGGGCCCCAATACCCCGGAATTCACACCGCGAAATCCCGAGACGAAGGAAGAGCTTGTCGCAGCGCTTGATCAAGTGCGAGAGAAGGTCGAAGCATGGTCAAGCAGAATCAGCGATATAAGTCCAATCCCCAAAGTGGAGCATCGCAGATGGGGCTGGCTGAATGCACAAGAATGGTTCCGATTAATCGGTATGCATTACCGACATCATCTTATGCAAAAGGGTGAGCTCGATCAGCGTTTGGGCCTGTAGTTAGGTGCATAGCTGCATTTATTTCAATGAGAATGAATAATAGCTTTGAGCATGATGAAATAAGAAAGAACGAGTCTCCTCATGATTGGAAGCTCTTTGCCATTCAAGGGGATGCTCAAGGCTACCTTCCAGCGCGATTAATGCGGCCTCCGCAATCGCGCTTTTTTCTTGTCCCCATGTATCATGATGGCTTCTCACATAACCTATGCTTTCGGGAATGGAGAGACCCTTTAGCTTTAAGAAGACAGAAGCCCAGCGGACGATATCGAAGCTCGCTTGGCTCCAATCCGGAAGAAGGCATTCACTCCAGCCGAGCATCCCTCCGCTTGAGATGCAGACGATTATGTAGTTATATTCACTGCTGGCTGTGGTGTCGGATGCGAGCGTGAATCTGTCCCGACTGCAATTACACCGAAAGATTTCCATACAAGAAATCTTACTCTTCCTAAGTCTGTCATTGCTTACATGAAGCAGCGGATCCGATAGGAGGATCATGCTGAACCACACTCCCTGTTCGTAGATAGATAATAGATATAGTAAAAAGACAAAAAGAAGCCCGTGCGAGCAGAGAAACTCTACTCCCGGGCTTCTTCCACAGTCATGAGATCAGCTGTAGATGGCTGGGTCGCGGTTCTCTCTCAATACGCTTACGAGGTTAGCTGTCGGATTCGGACTTGAGAGCGCCCGTCCCTTACTTGCTATGCAAGTAATAGGATTCACCCCATGAAGCCAATTGGCAGCTTCGATTGGTTCCCCCGCTCCCCTCTCGGGGATTAAGCGTTGAATGGAAATGGAAAAATGCTTGTTGAAAGGAATGATACGCCAGTTGTGAACCTTTGTAAAACAGAAATCTGGTGAGGATTCTCGCGTTTTGACCTCTTCGTCCACATGAAAACGGATTCTTACCGCTTTCCGGTGCCTAATCGACCGATTTACTGCTTCTAGCTAGCTTTTTCGCTATATTTAGAAGATCTGGAATAGAAAAAGAGTATCGCTCATTAAATAGAACATCATACGCTCGCGAAACGAGCGATACGAGGTGACTGCTTTAATGACGTTTATTATTTTGCTTTGGTTAGCCTCTATTATCGGGCTGTTCTGGGTGTGGTCGGACGCTTCTGAGAAGAGAGGCGGGAACATTGGTTGTCTGTGGGCGCTCGTCGTGTTGATTCTGGGGCCGATCGGCTTTATCGCGTATTTATTCGTACGAAATATAGACTGAGGATGGCATGCAAGCGGAAGGGAGCATGGAAATTTGAACCTCATTCAAAAATGAAGTAGGATAGGAGGAAAGCGCGTATCTCATTGAAAGATCCGTAAGAAAAGGAGCCACACCGACATGAACTTTCTCTCTGACCCCGGTCGTCTTACGCATATAGGCTCTATTATCATTACACTGCTGTCGGGCGTAGCTGTCTTATTCCTCAGGATGCGAGCATCCAACAAACCGACTACGATGCGTAAAATTATCATGCCGCCGATCGGCATGTCCACCGGCTTTCTCATGTTTATTGCCCCTGTAACACGTGTACCTTGGAGCTGGGCTTTGACCGCTTTCGCAGTAGGCGCACTATTATTCGCTTATCCGCTCATTCGCACCTCTAAGCTGGAGCGTATCGGGGATACAATCGTACTTAAGCGTTCCAAGATGTTTATCTTTATCCTGCTTGCCCTACTGCTCGCTCGTCTGCTGCTGCATGATGTGGTCGAGCAGTCGGTGACGATTCCGCAGACAGGCGGACTGTTCTTCATTCTAGCTTTCGGCATGATTGTAGTCTGGCGTGTGGCGATGCTAAGGGCTTACAAGAAGCTGGAGCGCGTCCACAATAAATCAATATAACCTTTACCCTCTATTTACATGGCAGTGTTACACTTTGTCGGATTAAAGTGTAAAGTTCTGTCAAAATAGGAGGGTTTTTTATTATGTTGAGAACATTGCGCCGATTCAAGCGGCAGCTTGCTCTAACGTTAGCGTTCACGATTGCGGCATTGCCAGTGGTGCCGACGCTTAGCTACGCAGATGCAGGAACATCCCAAACTGGCGGCCGTGCAGCGCATGTTGTGATTAGCGAAATATTCGGCGGCGGCAATGAGAAATTCGATTCTCTTTTTCAAAATGATTTTGTAGAGCTATATAATCCAACTTCAAGTAATGTGTCTGTTGCAGGCTGGTCCATTCAATATGCGCCGTCTAACAGTTTGGACAATGCCGCATGGACGGTTGTTCCTTTAGGAACGCCAACAGCAGAGATACCAGCATATGGCTATTATTTAGTTAAGCTCGGAGGTAAATCCGCACAGAATCCGCCATTGACCGCATTACCAGCAGCGGATGCAGTTGGAACAGTGGATATCGACAATAAGGGTGGAAAAATAGCACTTGTAGCAGGAACGACTGCTCTAGCTAGCAAGGATCCGCTTAGTGATATCGAGCCTAATAAATCACTAGTCATTGATTTTGTTGGAATGGGTCTTGCAGGCAGCACGGGAGCTAATGCCTTCCAGGGCTCGCTGGCACCAGAAATGTCAGCAAAGAAAAGTATTGAACGCAAATGGACGAACCCGCTCAATCCAATTCCAGCCGAAGGACTGGATGCCAAATTAGCAGCCAATCGAGGCAAAGGGAATGATTGGGATTCCCATAATAACGGAGCTGACTTCACCATTGTATCAACAGGCTCCGATGGGTATCCGCAGAATTCAACCTTTATCACTTCATTCGGGCTAGCAGATGCAGCGAATTCCTCAGCAGCGATGAGCTCACCTACTGCCGTAGCCGCTGGTGATAATAGCTTCACGGTGAATCTTTTTAACGGTACGGTTGCACCAGACACCACTTTGTCAGTGTCGGATTATGCCGTAACTGGCCTGCAGGGTCTAGATGTCACAGCAGCAAGCAGTGCAGATGGACATGCCGTAACTTTTACAGTCTCGGGAACGGCGAGCTCATCCGTTACAGTGGACCAGAATCTACAAGTCGTTCTTCAGCCGTCCGTATGGACAATGACGAACAAGCCTTTGAATCCGGTAACGATAACCGGCCTTCAATTAAAAGCTTATAGTGCTAAAGTGAGCGGTGCTGCCTGCGTTGGTGGTAGCACGCTAGCTATGCTGACATCAACGAAGCTTGATCCTGCTCACAGCAATTTGTGCTTGAAGCTCACTACAGGTACACCGACTGAGGGTACGATTGACCCTAGTCTGTATGCCATACAAGGACTTCCTTCTGCTGCACAGGTTACGACAGCAGTTGGAAATGCAGCAGATAAGACAATCATGTTCACGATAGCAGGAGATGCGATTCAGCCCGTTACAACTGATATCCCGCTTACGGTCACGGTAAAGGTCGGTGCTGTGTCGGAAGGTGCGACGCAGGACTCTGATGTTATTACTGGTTTCACTTGGTCAGCTTATCAGAAGCCCGTTATAGCAGATGCAGCTCGTAAAGCATCACTGACGAACATCATTAAAGAGAGCAATGCCTTCTTCTCTGATGCATCCATTAAAGCATCCAAGTATACGAAGCAAGGTGCTAACCTTTTTGATTTCTATCGGGGTACACCTAATATGTTCTTCTCCGATCTCGGCACGGTAATTCCAGTTCCGGCATCTTGGAAAGCATGGCCGTTGAAGACATGGATTCAAGGGGATGCCCATTTGCAGAACATAGGCACGTACAACAATGCTAACGATCAGACGGTCTTTGACTTGAATGACCCAGATAGCTCGTATGTAGCACCCTTTTATTGGGACCTGCTTCGACTGCTGCCAAGCATTTACTTAGAGCGGGATGTGTCCAAAGTATCTGCCATTCACAATTTGACCGATGCACAGGTGGCTGAGCTTCTTGGCGATTTCCTGGATGAGTATCGTGCAACAGTGAACTCGGTAGCAGGTAATAATGATGAGAACACAAGAGAATTAAATGCAGCATCGCTGTTGACTGGGGAGTATACGAGCAAGATGCTCAGTTACTTTGCTGCCATCACGACAGATACACAGCTCAGCAAAGCGTCGGCCATCGTAGACGGAACTGGAAGGAAATTCAAGACAGATTCGAAGTACGGCGTTCTCTCCGATTCCGAACGTGCTGCATTCCTGAAAGCATGGCCAGCTTACGTGAGCAGCTTAGGTTCTGTGGGTCAGAACAATCAGCTGCTAAACAAAGATTATTATACAATTAAGGATGTTGTCTACCGCTTGGGTCAAGGCAACTCAAGCTTAGGCTCCATTCGTTATAACCTCATTATCGAGGGATCATCCAGTGCTGCCAATGATGATGTCATCCTCGATGCTAAAGAGCAGTTCGAACCGAGTATGTTCGTCATGAATGAGGTGGACAAGTCCTCTTATACAACCTGGTTTGGCGGCAATGATGCAGCTCGAACCGTGACGGCTTATAGGGCGATGACGAATAACACCGATTCATTCGCTGGCGTGCTTAATATTGGCGCTAGAAACTTCGTAGTTAGAGCCATTGCGAAGAGTAAAGGCGACTATACAGACGAGAAGCCAGCTTTTGCAAGCAAAGATGATTTGGCGAATTACATGAAATATGCCGCGCAAGCTTATGCACTTGCACATGCCCGCTCGGATAGTGATTTTGACAGTAAATATGTAAGTGGCAGCTTTGACGATCAGTTCAAAGCCATCATGGATGCAGGGACGACATGGGCATCTTTTAAGCAAAGCCTAGTAGAGCTTAGTGGGGACTACTACCGCCAGGTTGCCTCTGATTTTAATCTGATGAAGAGTGATCTGACTGCAGGAACGCTTATCGATGTGAATCAACTGACTGGTTTGACCTACAATGGCGGGACTAGTGTGGCTGGATTCGCATCCGATCAACTCGTCTATAATCAAACGGTGGAGAATAATGCTGCGCAATCTGTGATTCGTGCAGCTGCTGCGGATAGTCTGGCGAAAGTTACGATCGCAGGCGTTACTGCAACGAGTATCAATGAACAAACGGTTGCCTTAAAAGTAGGTACGAATACAATTAACATCATAGTTGAGGCAAGGGATGGTTCACAGAAAACATATAAACTAAGCCTAACACGCAAATCTTCATCAGGATCGGATTCAGGAAACGGCCCAGGAAGCGGTTCAGGAGGTACTGGATCTGAAACAGGTACGGGGACTGGAACTGGAACTAAAAACTTATATGAGGAAACTTCCGTTACTGGAAAGGGTGGAAGCTCGACGAGTGTCCTTACGCTAAACGGTGAGCAATTGAAGCTGGAAGCTTCTAAACAAACACCTAGCGGGACAAAGCAGATCGTGATAAAGCCTGAGGGCGCAGCGAATCAAGCGGTTCAGCTCAAAGTTCCGGCAGAAGGATTCAATCAACTGGGAGCCAATCTTATTGTAGAGGCAAAAGGCTTCACGCTGACTCTGCCTTCAATCAGTGTGAATATGGCTGCGGCTGCTAAAAAGCTTGGAACTACAATAGATCACGTCGAACTAAATATTGAGGTTACACCGACAACGACTGGAGTAGCGGTTCAAATATCGGCAGCTGCAAACGGGAAAACCGTTCAGGTATCCTCTGAACCAGCTAGTGGAATTTCAATCTCTTTGCCTTATAAGGGTGATGGCGTTCAGAATGGGAACGGAGCTTCGGTTGTCCGTCTGCTGCCAAACGGCGCCTATGGCTTTGTTCCCGCGATCTTTACAGCGAGCGCTGTTGTACTGACGGTTAAGGCTAGCGGTGAGTTCAAAGTGGTGCAGTCGAAAGTATCCTTCAATGATTTGAGCAAGAGCTGGGCGAAGACAGATATCGAGCTGTTAGCAAGTAAATTTGTCGTTAGCGGCGTTGACGGCAATAATTTCAAGCCCGATCAAACCATATCCCGAGCAGAATTTACAGCTTTGCTTGTGAAGGCATTAATGCCCGAGCAGCTAGCTGCCTCTGGGAATGTAGGAACGATGTATAATGACGTGAAACAAAATGATTGGTTTGCTCCTTATATACAAGCTGCTGCTGCGTGCGGACTTGTCGCTGGCACAGGTGACGGTCAGTTCAATCCATCCTCGGAGATTACAAGAGAACAGATGGCCATCATGCTCCAAAGAGCGCTTGCTGTTATTGGCAAGCCGCTGGATGCAGCAAAAGGAAATGAAACGAACACCTTTAAAGATGGCGGCGTTGTAAGTCAATGGGCTGTATCTGCCGTCAATGGGGCACTAAGCACAGGGCTTATGCAGGGCTTGTCCAACCGAACCTTCGCGCCTCAAGAAGAAGCAACTCGTGCGCAAGCGGCAGTTATCATCAAACGCGCCCTTCAGTTTGCGGGATTCCTAGCATAATAAGCTGCAAACCGTATGGCCGTTAGAAAAGTGTGTTGTATAGCTGGAAATGAGAA
Source organism: Paenibacillus baekrokdamisoli (assembly GCF_003945345.1). Taxonomy (GTDB): domain Bacteria; phylum Bacillota; class Bacilli; order Paenibacillales; family Paenibacillaceae; genus Paenibacillus_Z; species Paenibacillus_Z baekrokdamisoli. The sequence goes on from NZ_AP019308.1 coordinate 5,741,274, forward strand.
GAGAGCGGCTTGGGTGCTCTCTTCTTTTACTTTGATTTTCCGTCACATCTTAAAAAGATGAATTATAATTAAAAAATGAGAGCCAAGACAGAACGAAATATTGTGAGGGGGGCGGAATGTGTTTAAAAGTACAATTTACATTATTTTAGTTTCTGTCATGATGTGCACTGCTTGTTCTGCTTCAAAAAATGAGTTAACACTTGCTCAACAAAGTTTCGTTAGATGGCATGCAGAAGAAAACATGTTAGAAGTATATGCTGTGGCAGTTAATCAAACAAAAGCAGATATATCGTTTGAAGCATCCATCGTATTGTTAAACCCGAATTTGAGAGATGCGGTTGGTTTTGATACGGTGGAAATCAAAGAAGATGACAGAAACGGAAAACCACCTTTTCATTTAAAATCTTATAACGAAACAGTCTTTAAGCAAACCTTCAAAACGAACAGGACGCTGACACGAGAGATGTTATCTAATGGTGTTGGAATTAAAATATCGACACAAGAAAAGAGTTACACACTCCCTATTAAATATGGCGAACGGGGTAAAGAATAGAACATTGACAATCAAGGAGTCAGCTGATATTCTACGTATATAGATTGTATACAATTCAATTTGACTTAATTATTGTCCTGCTGACAGCGAGAGAGGAAGGTGAGTATGGATCGTGATACTCTGCTTCAACTAGATAACCAAGTCTGCTTTGCCCTGTATGCTTGCGCCCGAGAGGTGACTAAGCTGTACAGACCTTTCCTAGACGAGCTTGGCTTAACGTATACGCAATATGTAACCCTACTCGCACTGTGGGAGAAGGATGAGGTTCCTGTTAAGGCACTTGGGGAGCGGCTTTATCTTGATTCTGGAACGCTGACGCCGCTGCTGAAGAAGCTTGAGGCAATGAAGTTGATCCTCCGCAAGCGAGATGCCGCAGATGAGCGAAGCGTTATTGTGAAATTGACAAGTGAAGGACATGCTTTGAAAGAACGTGCTTTTTCAATCCCGGAGCGTGTATTCTGTCAGACGAATATTCCGCCTGAGGAGCTGGAGCAGCTTCGAGAGCAATTGCGGAGGCTGACCCAGAACATTCACCAAAGCGATAGCTGCCATTCACAAACCTAACCTATTCATAGAGGAGAATGCCTAATGACAACCATTTACGATTTTCAAGCGGAAACGAACAACGGTGCTGCGAAGGCCCTGTCCGATTACAAAGGTAAAGTGCTGCTTGTAACGAATACAGCGAGCAAATGTGGGTTTACGTACCAGTATGAAGGCTTGCAGAAGGTCTATGAGGAATATAAGGATAAGGGTCTTGAGGTTCTAGGCTTTCCTTCCAACCAATTCGGCGGACAAGAGCCGGGCAGTGACGAGGAAGTTGCGGAATTCTGCCAAATTAATTACGGCGTTTCGTTCCCTTTGTTCGCCAAAACCGATGTTCGTGAAGAAACGGCACATCCTGTATTCCAATATTTAACCGAAGCAGCTCCTTTTGTAGGCTTTGACTCCTCTGAGGGTGGTCAGAAAATGGACGGCTATCTCAGATCCAAAATGCCTGAGCGTATGGAAGACAACTCCATCAAATGGAACTTCACAAAGTTTCTTATTAACCGTGAGGGTCAAGTTGTTAAACGCTATGAATCCAGTGTGAATCCGCTTGATATTAAAGCGGACATCGAAGCGCTTCTCTAAGCATTTCTCTGAGCACTACACTAAGCATTTCTCTGAGTACTTCACTAAGAATGAGGCTGGAGCCTCAGTAGCTTTCCTTAATCTGTCTAACAAAAAGCCATTCACGTAACGCATCGTAGCGTTACTCCGTGAATGGCTTTCTTCTTGTTCTTGCGATCCCCTCGATGGTCTGCGGCCCAAGCGGCGTGAAGCAGGACTTGGTCATTCTCGGGCTCCATTCGCACCTCCCAGTTTATTGAAACAATTCCCAGATGGCTTGCGTCCTAATGATATCGGATAAATCAAATAAAAGGGGTGAGTGGCGTGGCTTTCCAAATCAGGAATAAATCGATTGTTGCCGTCGCAGCGGCGATTGTCCTCTTATCAACAACGCTCGCAGGCTGTGGTAAAGATAAAGTAGAAGCTCCGCGCTATCAAGTGAAGGACATAAACGCAGCACAAGTGCATGCTTATAATGATTTCTCTCTGCGCATGACGAAGCAATTACTGGCGAAAACGAAGGACGGGAATGTATGTATCTCGCCGCTCAGTATGGCCTTTGCACTCTCTCTTCTGGTGAATGGTGCAGAAGGCGAGACGAAGGCGGAGCTGCTCCGTGTACTGGGGGCGAAGGGGTTAACCCTCGAAGCTCTTAATCAGGGCAGCGATGTGCTTCGCGATCTGCTGGAGCATGCTGACCCTAAGGTCGATGTTCGAATTGCAAATGCGGTATGGGCGAGGAAAGGTACAGGTCTCGCGGAGGATTATTCGCAGCGTATCAAACGGTTCTATGAAGCAGAGGCCAGCGAGTTGGATTTTGATGATGCTGATGCGGCAAAGACGATCAATCAATGGGTGAACAAGAAGACGCAGGGCCTGATCGATCGGATGGTCGACGAAAATACGTTGAAATCCAGTGTGATGGTTCTCATGAACGCCATTTACTTTCATGGGGAGTGGACGAAGCCCTTCAAAGAATCAGATACGAAGGATGCCCAATTTCATTTGGCAGATGGTTCCTCAGTGACTGTACCTATGATGGCGCAGAAGGCTTCCTTAACGTATAAGGAGAGTGAGCATTTCAAAGCTGTTCGTCTTCCTTATGGGGATGGCAAATGGAGCATGACAGTCGTGCTGCCGAATGAAGGGATCACACTACCCGAAGCAGAGACGGAGCTATTAAAGGATGCCAGCTCTTGGAGAGAGGGCTTCACGCAGGGAATGGCTGAGATTGAGTTGCCAAGATTCAAGCTGCAGTACGGAACAAGCTTAATTGATGCGCTGAAGACACTAGGAATGAAACAGTCCTTTGATAAGGAGAAGGCTGATTTCTCTGGTATGACCAAGAGCCGCCAAAGTCTATATGTAAATGGGGCTATTCATAAAACATTCATTGAGGTCAACGAGCAGGGAACAGAGGCGGCCGCTGTCACTTCGATTACGACTGCCGCCACAGCGGCGGCGCCGATGGATCCTTTCAAGCTGCGCGTGGATAGGCCCTTTTTCTTCACCATAGAGGATCAAACGACCGGTGCAATCCTATTCTTAGGCTCGGTTACCCAACCAACTGCATAAGAAAAGGAGAGTCGAATAAGCTGCTTGCCAATCATGTCCTATCTGTCAGAGATAAAGAGGGGGATCGATATGAAGGTAAGAATGAGAAGAAAATCCATCGCGGGCATCGCAGTCACGGCTATTTTAATCACTTCGATGATCAGCGGGTGCGGAGCGGAGAAGAAAGAGGCTCCGCGCTATATAGCTTCGGACATTAATGTTAAGCAAGTGCAGGCTTACAACGACTTCGCTCTTCGTATAACAAAGCCATTATTGTCGGAGTCAGACCAGGAAAATGTGGTGATATCTCCGCTTAGCCTGACCTTCGCACTCTCCCTCGCCCTCAATGGAGCCAAAGGAGCGACCAAGGACGAGCTGCTTCATATGCTGGGCTCTGATGGTATATCTGTGGAGACGCTCAATCAAGGCAGCGAGGTGCTGATTGACCTGTTGGAGCATGCTGATCCTGAGGTTGATGTCGCCATCGCGAATGCCGTATGGGCGAGGAAAGGCTTCGACCTGTTGAAAGGCTACTCAGAAATTGTAAAGCAGTTTTATCGAGCTGAAATCAGTCAGTTGGATTTTGACAAGGCGGATGCTCCAGATACGATTAACAAGTGGGTTGAGAAGCAGACCAAGGGGAAGATTGACCAAATTGTTAACTCGGAGACCCTTCATTCAAGCGTCATGCTGCTAATGAATGCGACTTATTTTAATGGTAATTGGAAAGTGCCGTTCGAAAAGTCAGCTACCCATGACGCGCCATTCCACCTAACGGATGGATCTGCCATTACGGTGCCGATGATGCATCAGGAGGCTTCGCTCAGCTACAAGGAGGGCAAGCAATTCAAGGCAGTTCGTCTCCCCTATGGGAAGGGGAAATGGGGAATGATCGTCGTGCTGCCCAATGAGGGAGTCTTGCTTGACACAGCAGAGTTGGAACTGCTTGCGAACGCTGACACATGGCGCAAGGGCTTCAACGAAGGTGAAGTGATTGTTGAGCTGCCGCGCTTCAAGCTGGCGTATAAGAAAGAGCTGATCGACCTATTGAAGGCACTTGGTATGACGCAATCCACGGATTCCAAGACTGCAGATTTCTCTGGGATGATTAAGAACTCGGCTGGCCTATATGTAACCAGTGTTATACAAAAGACATTCATTGACGTGAATGAGCAAGGAACGGAGGCTGCTGCCGTAACCAACATTGGTATGGACTCCGGATCACAGCCGTCTACGAAGAAATTCGAGCTGCGAGTGAACAGACCCTTCTTCTTTGCCATAGAGGATCAGACGACCGGCGCTATCTTGTTCCTTGGCTCAATTGCGAATCCTGCCGCGGAGTGATAGATAGGAAAGCTTCAAAAGCGTCAATGCTAGTCTTTCACCGCTCCGCGCAGTGCGAATTGCTCTTCCCCAAGGCTTGGATGCCCTCTGGCATACTGGCGTTTCCTCGATTGCCAATCACGATATAAACCGAGTGCTCACGGCCAAGTGCTTCGATGATCGGCTTGTAGGGGAAATCGGTCCAAGAGGACCCCTTCCACAGATTGCTAATGCACATTGAATATGCTAAGGTTAAATTAGTTTAATTTTGAAATAGGTAACCAAATTCAAAATAAGGAGAATGTACTTGAAAGATAAATTAAAAAATAAACCTATTAACCTTAGTGTACCGCATGATGAAGGACAGCTTCGGATGATGTTTACAAGTGGAGGGGCCCGTGAGGGAGCGGGAAGGAAGGGGATTGGTCAGACGAGGAAAGTATCTTTAACTTTGCCGGAATCAACGTGGCTAGCCATTGAGAATCAGAGTACTCAGCGTGGTTGTTCGAGATCGGAAGTACTGCGAGATATCATTGAAATCTATATGAATCACACGGAAGGACAGGCTGAAACCCGTGCTAAGGATTGATGTTTCTCAGCGAAATTTCTCCCATGCCCTCCACCATGTGTCCAAAGCAGTCTCGGCGAAAAGCACGATCCCAATTCTCTCGGGCATTCATCTGAAGGCGACTGCAGCTGGAGTGACCCTCCAAACGGGCAGCTTAGATCTGATGCTGCAATATGAATTGCCAGCGGAAGAGGAGCATGTCATTATTCACGAAAGCGGCACAATCGTCGTTCCTGCCAAATATTTCATCGACATTATTAGAAATTCGCAGGATGGAATAGTGACAGTAGAAGCTAAAGAGGGTTCTCTCGTCGTTATCCGGTCGGGCAATGCCGTCTATCGTTTAAGCAGCATGAATGCAGAGGAATTCCCACAGATGGTTCAAGTGAGGCAGCCAGATATCAAAGGTTTGCCGAATGAGCTTCTTCGTGCCTTTATTCAGCAGGTTTCTTTTGCCAGATCGACCTCAGAGATGCGGCCGGTTCTGACTGGTGTACGATGTCAATTTAATGAAGGACATATGCAATTACTAGCCACAGACGGCATAAGACTCGCTTCGCGAAGAACAAATGATGAGGATGCCTTTTATCCCAATCCATTGACCATTATTGTCCCAGGAAAGAATCTATTGCAGTATGCGAAGCTGCTAAACGACATGGAAGCAGCAACAGATATTACAATCGTTGATAATAAGATCCTGCTGCGAACCCAGAACTTCACCATGCAATCCTTACTAATTGATGGGACCTATCCTTATGTAGACAAGCTCACATCTGAATCTTTTATAACCGTAATGACAGTTGACTCCGCCGGGTTCCTACATGCCTTAGAACGCGTTTCCCTATTAGCGGGTGAGAGCAGCTTAGTTAGAATGCATATTCAATCTAATGGATCAATTGAGCTTCTTTCCCAAACGGCAGAGATTGGAGATGTTGTCGAAGAAGTGCCTATTAAGGAACTGCTCGGTGATGAATTAACGGTATACTTTAATGCTGCTTATATGAGCGAGATCCTGCGTGCGGCTGATTGTGCGGGATTGACCCTGTCCTTCTCCGGACCTTGTAAACCGATTATTATCCGGCCTCTTGATGATGCTGCATCGCTCTATATCCTAACGCCGATTCGATCCCGACTTTAGAAACGAAATAAATATTTAAAATTGGTATGACAATCTTCGCTTTTCTTGTTAACAAACCGATAATATAATAAAGGCATATGTCGTAATTTGTCGTTATTGGTCGATGGGAAGAGGGGCTTAGATTGAACATTCTGCTAAAAGAAAGTCGTCAGCAAAAAAATGTGATTGTTCTTCGTTTGCTCCTTTTGAATTTCTCCCTGTTCATTGCTGTGCTTACATATGCTTTTCTTAAAATGGGATTACCAGTCAAGGCCTTCTGCTGTTTAAATGCGATCTTCTTTCTTTATGTATTCGTTTATGCTTTCTTTTATAGGCAGAGGAAGGATTCACCTTGGATTGGCTTTATTCCGATTGTAGGGCATTTCATTGTTACGCTGATGCTCATGTATTTTATCCCCGCGGTTTCTAATTTCTTCAGCAGTATGTATTTAATCGTGTTAGCTGCTGTTTTTATGCGCAAAGAAATTCTCTATATCGGTCTCCTACTGTCTGCACTTGCGGATATCCTTTTTATTTATTCCTCCAAGGTAACAAGTCTTCCTCTGACCCAGCAGGTCACAATTGGTGTTAGTATGTGGTCAATAATGATGGCTTTAGCCCTTCTCTTTATCATATATAATGATAAGAAGCTGATGGGGCGAGTTTTTGCTTTACAGAAGGAAACCATTAAGAAGGCAGAACAAATTAATCATCTGGCGACGACCGATTCGTTAACGAGCCTTCCTAACCGAATCTCTTCTTGCGAGTACTTGGAAGCAGCGCTGCTGCGGATGTATGCAATTAAGGGTCAATTAGGTGTGATTGTGCTGGATGTCGATCATTTTCAAGTCATCAATGATTCCTTGGGTCATTCAATCGGGGATCAATGCTTAGAGGGGTTTGCCAAACAGCTCATCGATAAGCTGCCTAAGCGAATTTACATTTCTCGCTTGGGCGGCGATGAATTTAGCTTTGTGATCGAGAATTACAAGGATCACGAGGATTTGATGATGCTTGTCCACTCGATCTGGGAAGCTGCGCAAACGCCAATTGCTGTAGCGGGAGTTTCTATTCAGTTGAAGGTCAATATGGGTATCGCCATTTATCCGGAACATGGGTATTTAGTGGAGATGCTGCTTATGAATGCGAACGTCGCCATGCAAAGGGCCAGAAGCAACGGAAAGAACAGCTATCTGCTGTTCGATGGTCAGATGAAGCTTGAGCTGCTGGAGAAACGAAAGCTTGAGGAAGACATGAAAGAAGCATTTGCCAATGAAGATTTTGATCTACATTATCAGCAGCAGGTTCATGTGCCGAGCGGCTCTGTAAAAGGCTATGAGGCCTTATTGCGCTGGGAGCATCCATGCGGTACGTTTATCCCGCCATCGGATTGGATCCCGCTGGCAGAGGAAACGGGGCATATCGTCGCTATTGGCGATTGGGTGCTGCGTAAAGCCTGTCTAACTGCGAAGAGGTGGCATGATGATGCGAGGAATGCTTTTACAATGTCGGTTAATATCTCTGCGCTTCAGCTGATGCAGCCGGATTTTGCAGACAGGGTTCTGGCCATTGTCGCGGAGACTGGATTGAACCCATGCCTACTTATTCTAGAGTTAACAGAAACGCTGCTTATTCAATCGATGGAAACCTCAAAGAATCAGCTTAACCAGATTCGGGAGAGAGGGGTCAGGATTGCACTTGATGATTTTGGAAAAGGATTCTCTTCCTTGAGCTACATCAAGCAATTGCCGATTGATATTGTGAAGATTGATAAATCCTTCCTGGATCATATTGAACACAGCCTGGTGGACCGAGCGGTTGTGGAGTCGATTATCTCACTGGTTCAGAGAATTGATATGGAGGTAGTCGCAGAAGGGGTGGAGGACCAAGAACAGCTGCGTATTTTGCAGGAGATTGGCTGCCACTATGTGCAGGGTTATTATTACAGCAGACCTCAGCCCGAGCATATCGCTTTTCCAGGTAACGCTTTTGTAAGTTGAGGAATTATTCTGCCTTCAAAAAAAAGACACCTTCGCGGGTGTCTTTTTACATTCCAAAAGGAATAAGCTGGGATTAGGCCTGCTGGGAAGCTTGGATCTCGAGGCTGATTTTAACTTCATCAGCGATCAACACGCCGCCAGTCTCCAATGCTGCATTGTAAGTCAAGCCGTAGTCGCTGCGGTTAAGCGAGCCTTTTGCGCTGAAGCCTGCTTTTACATTACCCCACGGATCCTTGCCTTCGCCTTCAAAAGTAGCCGAGAACGTCTCTGTGCGAGTTACACCATGCAGTGTGACTTCACCTGTGATCGCATATTCGTCATCATCCGTCTTGCTGATTTGGGCGGATTTGAAAGTCAGCTTCGGATGGTTCTCCGTATCGAAGAAGTCGCCTGTGCGAAGGTGATTGTCACGATCTGCGTTACGAGTATCAATGCTGCTGAGGTCTACGCTGAATGCGATGTTGGCTGTTGTAAGATCAGATGGGTTTGCTTCAATGTCTGCATCAAAAGTATGGAAGGTTCCTTTTACCTTTGAAATCATCATATGTCTGATTGTGAAATCCACGCTGCTGTGTGTTGCATCTACGATCCATTTGGCATTGGACATTAAAATAACCTCCTAATGTTTACTTACTTTTAATAACTCTCTAACCTTTGTTGAGTTAATTTTATGCCGCATTCACATTATTGTCAACACTTATTTTTAAGAATCTTTATTTTAAGGATCTCTATTTTAAGAGCCAGTCTATGACGAATGTCCAGCATACCGCACAGAACAGCAAGGCAGCTATGAGTCCCCAATTGAGGCGTCTAAACATGATGAATCCCTCCTGTTTCCATGGGTTATTCTATCGACCAGTATGGACCGATTATCCTTAGGTGTAAACGGTTCAGTATCGTACTTCTTCATTATAAGGATTTAGAATAAGGATTCAGATAAATCTTTGTTCTACTCATAATAAGAGCCCGCACGGCAGACCGACTTCAAGCTTCGGTACCGTGCGGGCTTCTTTTAGACGATCAATAACTAGCTTACATCCTGCTGTGATTTCTGGCTGAACTGGCTCTCATATAATTCAGCGTAGAAGCCGCCTTGAGCTAGCAATCCTTCATGTGTACCTTGCTCGATGACGGTGCCCTGCTTCATAACGAGAATGAGATCGGCATCTCGAATGGTCGATAGACGATGTGCGATTACGAAGCTTGTGCGGCCCTGCATCAGCTCGTTCATAGCTCGTTGAATCTGGATCTCCGTTCGTGTATCGACGCTGCTTGTGGCCTCATCGAGAATGAGAATAGCCGGATCGGCCAGAATAGCCCGGGCAATCGTAAGCAGCTGCTTCTGTCCCTGCGAAATATTCGATGCTTCCTCATTGAGCAGCGTATCATAGCCCTCAGGCAGCGTTCGGATAAAATGATCCGCATACGCAGCGCGGGCAGCCTGCACGACATCCTCTTCGGTCGCGCCGCTGCGCCCATAAGCGATGTTGTCACGTATTGTTCCATTAAATAACCACGTATCCTGAAGCACCATGCCGAACAGGCTGCGGAGATCTCCCCGTTTGAACTGTGTAATATTGACGCCGTCAATGGTAATGGCACCATCGTTCAGCTCATAGAATCGCATCAGCAGATTAATCAGCGTCGTCTTGCCAGCGCCCGTAGGTCCGACAATTGCGATCGTCTGCCCTGGCTTCACATCGATATTCATATCCTCGATAAGAGGCGTATCATCCTTGTAGCTGAATTTCACATGCTCGAATGCCACATGGCCCTTCGGCATTGGGATGACAGAGTCATCCACAATCACAACAGCATCTGCCGCTTCAGCAACCTCCTCCTGCTCATCCAGCAGCTCGAACACGCGCTCTGCTGATGCAATCGTCGACTGAATGATGTTGGCGATCTGCGCGGTCTGGGTAATCGGCATCGAGAACTGGCGGGAGTAGGAGATAAACGCCTGCACATCCCCGATTTCAATCGCTTTGCGAAGGACGAGAATACCGCCGGCGACGCTGACAAGCACGTAACCGATATTGCCGATGAAGCCCATGATTGGCATGATCATGCCGGAGACGAATTGCGCCCGCCAGCCGGACTCATATAACCGTTCATTCACTTCATCGAATTGACGAATCGATTTATCCTCATGGCTGAAGGCTTTAACGATGGGGTGACCGGTGTACATTTCCTCGACATGGCCATTTAATTCACCAAGCGACTTCTGCTGGCCTTTAAAATACAGCTGCGAGCGCTTGGCGATCAATCGGATAGCTAGGAACGAGAGAGGAAGCGTCACGATCGTAATCAGCGTCATAAGCGGGCTGATCGTCAGCATCATAACCACGACACCAATAAGTGTTACGATGGAGGTAATGAGCTGCGTTAAGCTCTGCTGGAGCGTTCCGCTAATATTATCGACATCATTGACGGCGCGGCTAAGGATTTCGCCATGCGTGCGTGAGTCGAAGAATTTAAGCGGGAGCTTCGCCAGCTTCTCATTCACATCCTTGCGCAGGTCATAGACGGTTTTCTGAGCGACACCAGCCATCACATACTGCTGAATATAGCTGAACAGCGCGCTAATCACATAGAGCGCGGCAAGGACGAGAAGGATTTGCCAGATGTATCCGAAATCGATCTTTGCGCCAGGTACATGCTTCATCTTGCCTACTAAGCCTTCGAATAACTTGGTTGTTGCTTTACCCATAATCTTCGGTCCGAGTATAGAGAACACGGTGCTCAATATAGCGGTAGCCACAACGATGAATAAAGCAACACGATGAGGCTTTAAATAGCTGATTAGTCTTCGAAGTGTGACTTTGAAATTTTTTGCTTTCTGTACGGGCATGCCCATCATGCCGCCTGGACCTCCGCGGCCGCCGCCCGGACCAAAGCCGAAGTTGCCCGGGCCTGGCCCTTGAGGGGCACCGCCCGGGCGCTGACCTGGTGCGCCTGAACCTCTTTGCTGCTCACTCATGCGATCTCCTCCTCAGACAGCTGTGACGTCACGATTTCCCGGTACAGCTCCGATGACTGCATAAGCTCGCGGTGATTGCCAATGGCAGCTACCTTACCATCATCGAGCACAATGATTTGATCCGCGTCCATTACCGTACTCACCCGCTGGGCGACGATAAGAACCGCTGCATCGCCTGTTTCGCTGCGTAGAGCCTGGCGAAGCTTGGCATCCGTCTTGAAATCAAGCGCAGAGAAGCTGTCATCGAATAAATAGATATCGGGCTTGCGGACGAGCGCCCGGGCGATCGATAGCCGCTGCTTCTGTCCGCCGGATACGTTCGTACCGCCTTGGGCGATAATGGAATCGAAGCCTTCCTTCATCTCATTTACGAACTCACTCGCTTGCGCGACTGCAGCTGCATGGTGAACTTCTTCATCGCTCGCCTCTTCTTTGCCGTAACGAATATTCTCGGCTATCGTGCCTGTGAATAGGACGGACTTCTGCGGGACAAGACCGATCTTGGCCCGCAGTTGATGCTGCGTAAGCTCACGGTTATCGACACCGCCGATGCGAATTTGTCCGCTGGTTACATCGTAAAATCTTGGTATGAGGTTGATCAAGGTTGATTTGCCAGATCCGGTACCGCCGATAATGGCTGTTATTTTGCCGCTATCTGCGGTAAAGGAAATGCCTGATAGAGCTGCCATCTCTGCGCCGGGATAGTGGAAGGATACATCCTCGAACACGACTGACCCACCATTGGTGGAAGCAAGGGAAGATAACGCAGGATCCTTGATATCTGGTTTCATATCCAACACTTCATTAATCCGTACAGCGGAAGCGGATGCCCGTGGAATCATGACGAACATCATCGATGCGAAGATAAGGGCGAACATGATCTGCCAAGCATATTGGATGAAAGCCATCAGATCACCAACCGCCATATGACCGCCGTCGATGCGAAGGCCGCCAAACCATACGATTGCAATGCTGGCAAAGTTCAAGACGAGCATCATGATCGGCATCAGAGAAGCCATAATCCGATTAACCTTTATGGATGTATCGGTTAAATCATAATTGGCTTTATTGAACCTGCTTTGCTCCTGACTGATTCGGTTGAAGGAGCGAATAACGCGAATCCCCGTAAGATTTTCCCGAAGCACGAGATTTAATTTATCGATCTTTGTCTGCATGACTTTGAATAGAGGTACGCCTCTGCTTACGATGGAGTAGATAACGATCGCGAGAATCGGCACGATAGCGATGATAATCAGGGAGAGTGTTGCGTCTTTGTAGAGGGCCATAATGATACCGCCGAAGCACATCATCGGAGCCATGACCATGACACGCATCATCATCGTCAATACCTGTTGAACCTGTGTAATATCATTTGTTGTACGTGTAATGAGAGAGGCGGTACCGATCTTATCGAATTCATGCAGGGAGAACTGCTCGACATGCCCGAACACCTTTCTTCGCAGATCTTTACCGAAGCCGCCCGCCGCCTTGGCAGACAGGAAGCTGGCACCCACTGAACAGGCTGCGCCGCCTAGTGCGACGAGCAGCATGAAGCCGCCAATGCGCCAAATATAAGGGGTATCGCCGCCTACGACGCCTTTATCCACGATATCGGACATCAAGGTAGGCAGGAAAAGCTCGGATAATGACTGAATGAAGACAAATACCAGAACTAAGGACACAGAGACACGGTACGGTTTTAACATACGCAGCAGCTTTAACATGAGTCTTATTCACCTTCTTTATGGGATAGGGGGCGGTCTGAGGTCATTCTTGCTGGGCCTGGACAGGAATCGGGCTCTTGTTCCCCGTAATATTGAACAACCTCATCAAGCAGCTCAACGAGCAGCAGACTTCTTTCTTTTCCCAAGTGATCAATGAGTCCCTTCACCCTAATATGCATGGAATCTTCAGCCGCCTGTGTCATCCGCTCGCCTTCCTCTGTCAGCTTGATCCGGAAGACACGCCGATCATGAGCATCTAAGCTGCGTTCGACTAAGCCTTTGGCTTCCAGCATATTGACGGTTTGTGTCACGGTAGGGGAAGTAATCTTCATCATACTGCTGATTTCGGAAGCCTTGAGCCCAGGAGACCCTGACTTCGTGCTTCTACGAATGCAGAAGAGCATCATCGTTTCGCTGGGCGTACACCCTTCGAACGGACGTCTTCCACTCCAATTCACATGGCGCAGCTGTCTGAAGGCACGAACCATTTCATGTGAAGAATTGCGATCTTCGGGCATTGGGTAGTATCCCCCCTTAGTTATTTTTGTAAAAGAAATGAAAAAATCTGTGATTAGTTTACTTAGCTAACCTAAATATATGTGTATGAAAGCGCTTGTGTCAAGATTCCTATTTATAAACACTCGCAAAATTGTGTATGATAGGAGGATAAAAACTTACGTGGGAAAGGTTGGTTACCGTGGAGAACAAGACATCATCCTCGAATTTTATAAAAAACATCGTTTCAGAAGATTTGAAAGCTGGCAAGGTACAGGAAGTCATAACCAGGTTTCCACCGGAGCCTAACGGCTATTTGCATATTGGTCATGCTAAGTCGATCTGTCTTAACTTTGAACTGGCCGATGAATTCAAAGGCAAGACAAACCTGCGATTCGACGATACGAATCCGATTAAAGAAGATACGGAGTTCGTAGAGGCGATTCAAGAGGACGTTCGCTGGCTTGGCTTTGAATGGGATGAGCTGCGATTCGCATCGGATTATTTTGAAGAAATGTATAATCGTGCGGTGCTGTTGATTAAGAAGGGCAAAGCGTTCGTATGCGATCTATCCGCTGAGCAAATGCGTGAGATGCGAGGTTCGTTGACCGAGCCTGGTAAGAACAGCCCCTATCGCGAGCGCAGCGTGGAAGAGAATCTCGACTTGTTCGCTCGTATGCGGGCAGGCGAGTTCAAGGACGGCGAACGTATTCTGCGAGCTAAGATCGATATGAGCGCGCCAAATATCAATCTTCGTGATCCAGCGCTGTACCGTATCGCACATGTTCACCATCACCGCACTGGCGACGAATGGTGCATCTACCCGATGTATGACTATGCGCATCCGATTGGCGATGCAATCGAGGGTGTGACGCATTCGATCTGTACGCTGGAATTCGAAGATCACCGGCCGCTCTATGATTGGACGATTCAAGAATGTGAGATGGAATCGCAGCCTCACCAATATGAGTTTGCACGTTTGAACATCACGAATACGATTATGAGCAAGCGTTACTTGAAATCTCTCGTTGATCAAGGCGTCGTTGAGAGCTGGGATGATCCGCGTATGCCAACGATTAGCGGTCTTCGCCGCAAAGGCTTCACATCGGAGTCAATCCGTGCTTTCTGCCGCGAGATTGGCGTAGCTAGAGCTTATAGTGTCGTTGATGAGCGGATGTTGGAATTCTTCATTCGTGAGGATTTGAAGCTGAAGGCTCCGCGTACGATGGCCGTCATTCAGCCGCTTAAGGTTATCATTACCAACTATCCAGAAGGACAAGTAGAGATGCTTGAAGCCGAGAACAATGCAGAGAATGAAGAGATGGGCAGCCGTCAAATTCCATTCTCGCGTGAAATTTATATCGAGCAAGACGACTTCATGGAGAATCCGGTCAGCAAGTATTTCCGGTTGTTCCCAGGCAACGAGGTGCGTTTGAAGCATGCTTACTTCATCACCTGCCAAGAAGTCATCAAGGATGCAGAAGGTAATGTCGTCGAGCTTCACTGCACGTATGATCCGGAGACGAAGAGTGGCTCAGGCTTTACGGGTCGTAAGGTGAAGGGAACTATCCACTGGGTAGAAGCAACACAGGCGGTGCCGGCAGAGTTCCGTTTGTTCGAGCCGCTGCTGACAGATGAAGCAAATGAATCGGGCAAGGAGTTCCTAGAATGCATCAACCCGAGCTCGCTAACGGTACTGCAAGGCTTCGTTGAGCCGAACATGAAGGAAGCGCAAGGCCAAGATAAGTTCCAATTCTTCCGCCACGGCTACTTCAACGTAGATCCGAAGCACACCAGCAAGGAGAAGATTGTGTTCAACCGGATCGTATCCTTGAAGAGCTCGTTCGACGCTGCTAAGGGTAAATAAGGCGTAGGATGTAGAATATTATATAATCGTCTTAAAAACGCCGAATCCAGGATGGATTCGGCGTTTTTTATGCTGTATATGGGTTTGGAATCATTCTTGTGTGCAACAATCAATAGCAGGGACTCGTCTATCCAAGCAGAAGAATACGGAGAAGAAGTGAGCCTTGTTTGAAGAAAATGAGATATTTAGGTATGAGTATGACGATAGTTATGGTTCCTCTCGACATCCGTTTCAACTGGTCAGGCGGAGAATGTTGTATATCCCGAGTGCGGTAATACGATTCATCCACAGATTGGGAAAAGCATCCCCAGTTCTATTCCTGCCACCGGCTCCTCAGGAAAATGATGTCAAGGCTACATGAATTGCCCATCTCTCAGGATGATCGATGGTTGAAAATATTTAGAATAATTGATAACACGCGAGATATCATTACATTAAGGTGAAAGAGGGTTAATAATGAAAAAGATTCTATTTGTTTTATCTTTGGTTTTAAGTTTTGGTTTGTTTGGGGAGCCGCAGATCTCGGCTGCGGAAGCAAAGGGCCTTAGTCCGATCGAAATGAATGTAAATGGCCAGTTTATTGTTATGGATGTGCAACCCGTTATTGATAAAGCGAATCTTTTAATTCCTATCCGAGCATTGTCCTCCTTTGGATTATCTTATCGCTGGGATTCAGCTACCCAATCTGTGACCATTGAAAATACGGATGGCGATGTGCTGAAGGCTGCAGTAAATAGCAAAACCGCTTATAAAAACGGTACTTCTAGCGAAATGACAGTTCCTGTACAGAGCAAAGATGGCCGGGTACTTGTCCCCGTCCGTTTTATTACCGAAAACTTAGGTTGCCAGGTTCAATATGAATCCATTCGCAAAATGGTGTTTATTACCTCGAAGGATTATAAGTTCGATATGAATGTATTTGAGCAAGAGGATTTGGTAGCTGCACGCAGAGCAGCTATCTCGATACCACTGACAGTCGCCTTTAAAACCCTCGATTTTCCTACATTAAAGTACCATAGTTACAGATTTCCGAAAGGAAAGGCAAATACGTACGTTTTTTCGGATGCCTATACAAACTCGATTGTGGAAATAAAGGATGGCAAAGCCATTGTGCTAGGTCAGTATGTAATAGGTGATCGCTCTAATTTTGCCGTCAAAGCAGGTAACATTACAGAAAAAAACACTGCTGATCCCGTTTTGGCACCTTTTATTTCAGGCGTAACTTTTAGTTTTGAATCCAACGATACTTCTCAAACAAACTACCATGATAGCGAAACAGGATTGAATGGGTCTTTTACCTCCTCTGTAAAGGTCTACTCTGATATTATTCAAAAAGTTCCTAATGGCAGTTAATCTGTCGGTTCTAAAAAAACGATAAGGTCCTAAAATTGGGCGTTGTCGTTTTTATGTTACCGCCGATTCAAAGCCGTCAGTCATCTCATGCTCTACTAGCTCGTCCCACTCCGGCAGCATGCCCTTCCAAATGATCTGCAACTCTCAGTCTTCTATCTTTTGAATAGGTACCATCAATTGGGCCAAAAGCGGCCTATTTGTTTGAGTCCTCATGGAAGAAAAATACACGGGTAGGGGAATTCGCAAGATTTCGGCCAAATATTCAGAGGAAACCAAGTTATCTCAAAACCTAAAGGCATGAACGCATTTGAAGAAATTGACTTTGGAGCGAGAATAAAATAGTTGTTGTGCAAAGAATGGATCTCTTGTAGAATCGAATTAAGCGCTTAACCTACTTTTTTAATGTTGTGGTAGCGCTATTTTATTAAACTAAGGTATAGCGCTTAACCCCATAACCTTACAATATAAATGGAGGGCTTGATGAGATGAGCACGATTCGACTTTCGATGGCGCAAGCGCTGCTTCGTTTTCTCGATAATCAATATCTATTGGTTGACGGCAAGGAAACCAAGTTCGTAAAAGGGGTCATGGGCATTTTCGGCCATGGCAATGTAACAGGAATCGGTGAAGCTTTGGAGAATAGCAGCGGAGATCTTGTCTACATCCAAGGGAAAAATGAACAAGGTATGGTCCATGCTGCAACTGCTTTCGCTAAGCAGAACAATCGCCGCCAGATCTTTGCTTGTACCTCCTCCATTGGACCCGGTGCCTTGAATATGATTACTGCTGCCGCGACAGCGACGGTAAATCGCATACCTGTCCTGCTGCTGCCAGGTGATAATTTCGCAAGCAGACAGCCTGACCCGGTGCTCCAGCAGCTAGAGGTAGCAAGCGATTATACCATTTCTGCTAATGAGCCCTTTAAAGCAGTCAGTAAATACTGGGACCGTATCGTCAGGCCCGAACAATTGATGACCGCGGCGGTACAAGCGATTCGTGTGCTGACCGACCCTGCCGAGACGGGAGCTGTCACTCTTGCCCTTCCGCAGGACGTACAGGCGGAAGCCTATGATTATCCAACTTCGTTCTTTGAACGCAAGGTTCACTATATCGATCGACGGCCTGCAGCGGCAGAATCTATCAAACGCGCGATGCAGGTAATGAAAGGCAAGAAAAAGCCGCTTTTGATCGTTGGTGGGGGCGTCCTCTATGCTTCTGCTACGCGTGAGCTTGCGTTATTCGCCGAAGCATTCCAGATTCCGCTATCGGAAACGCAGGCTGGGAAAAGTGCTGTACCTTGGAACCATCCGCTTAACGTAGGTGCCATTGGTGTGACAGGTACATTGGCTGCAAATCGGCTAGCTCAGGAAGCGGATCTTATTATCGGTGTCGGCACCCGGTATTCCGATTTCACGACGTCATCCAAATCGGCATTCGGCAACCCGGATATTCAATTTATTAATATTAATGTAAGTGGTTATGATTCGTCCAAACTGAATGGCGAGGCCATTATAGCGGATGCCAAAGAGGGCCTGCTGGCCTTGCATGCCGCTCTGTCAGCAGAGCAATACAAGAGTGGGTACGAACCGTCTTTCATCCAGGGGTTGAAACAGCAGTGGGATGAAGAGGTTGATCGCCTATACGCTGCGGAGCATGAAGCGGGCTTTGCTCAGACTAGGGCACTTGGCGTGATCCAGGAAACAATCGATCCGACCTCGGTTATCGTATGTGCGGCAGGAAGCCTTCCGGGAGATTTGCACCGATTGTGGAGACCGCAATATCCGAAGACGTACCATATGGAATACGGGTTTTCTTGTATGGGCTATGAAATTGCCGGTGCATTCGGGGCCGCACTTGCAGAGCCAGAACGTGAAGTCTATGCCGTCGTCGGAGACGGAAGTTACCTGATGCTCCATTCAGAGCTTGTGACCAGTCTGCAGGAGGGACGCAAAATCACGGTGCTGTTGTTCGATAACCACGGTTTCCAATGCATTCACAATTTGCAAAGAAGCCAAGGGAGCAGCGGATTCGGCAACGAGTTCCGTTATCGGACTTCGGAGACGGGGAAGCTGACCGGAAATTACATGCCAATCGATTTTGCCGCCCATGCAAGCAGTCTCGGAGCCAAAGCCTATAAGGCTGGGAATGCGGAAGAGCTTAGGGAAGCTTTGCAGGCGGCAAAACGTGAAACCACTACAACGCTCATTGAAATTTCGGTTGTACCGGGGACAAATTCGGATGGTTACGAGTCCTGGTGGAACGTCGGTGTTCCCGAGGTGTCCGCTAGTGCCAAGGTTGTGAAAGCGAGCGAAGAGATGAATGCACGCATCCGGAAAGTTACACTTCGATAAAAGAAGGAGATAACGCATATATGGGAAACATGCCTTTTCGGTTAGGTATCCATCCGATCAACTGGGTCGGAGAAGACGTCAAGGAGCACGGTGATGATACCTCATTCGAGCGTATCGTTGATGATATTACAGCACTTGGTTTGACAGGTACGGAAATGGGTCGGAAATTCCCTACAGATCCAGACGTTCTAAAGAAAGAGTTGTCCAAGCGCGGCATTACGCTAACGTCGCAGTGGAAGTCCGTGTTGTTCTCCGATCCGGCCTACCGGGAGGAAGAACTTAAAGCCTATCGCAAGCATGCGCAATTCCTGAAGGAAATGGGAAGCACGGTCATTAGTACTTGCGAAACCGGGGGCTCACTCCACTTTGACCCACGGCGCTCGCCCAATGAGAAAGAGGTACTTCGGCTGAGCGAAGCAGAGTGGAAGCACTTGGCTGAGGGGCTCAATGCCGCTGGTGCAATCGCTCAGGAGTACGGTCTGAAATTGACCTATCATCATCATGGAGGCACTGTGGTGGAACGGCCGGAGGAAATTGATCGTCTGATGGAGCTGACCGATCCGAAGCTTGTTTATCTTCTGTTCGACACCGGTCATGCTTATTATGGAGGGGCAGACCCCTTGTCCGTCCTTCGCAAGCATTACGATCGAATTGCTTATATTCATTTGAAAGATATCAGGCAGCAGGTGCTGGAAGAAGCGCGAATGGAGCAGGTGGATTTCGTGACTTGTATTCGCAAAGGCGTATTCACTGTGCCAGGTGACGGATGCATCGATTTCGGACCGATCATAACTGAATTAATGAACAGAAATTATACAGGATGGGCGATTCTGGAGGGCGAGCAGGACCCCAAGGAGCATCCGGCTTATGAATATGCCCGCCTTGCACTTCTTTACATCGACTCCCTTATCTCCTCAGAAAGCAGGTAGCGATTGCTATGACTTATTTATCCTTTTCTAATCAAAAAGTACTTGATTTCGTAGCTATCGGCCGACTTTGCATTGATTTGAACGCGAATGAAATCAACCGACCGATGGAAGAGACGATGACGTTCACCAAGTATGTTGGCGGTTCTCCTGCTAACATTGCTATCGGTATGTCTCGACTTGGACAGAAGACCGCCTTTATCGGCAAGATCGCGAATGATCAGATGGGCCGTTTTATTACTGATTACTTAAACCGCAACGGAATCGAAACGGAGAATGTCGTGACGGACCTGTCTGGCGCCGTGACGGGTCTCGCCTTTACGGAGATCAAGAGCCCTACCGATTGCAGCATTCTCATGTATCGTGACAATGCAGCCGATCTCAAGCTTACGGCAGGCGAAGTGAGCGAAGACTTGATCGCGCGCTCGAAGATGCTTCTGATCTCCGGCACGGCTTTGGCGAAGAGCCCTTCGCGAGAAGCGGTCTTTCAGGCACTACACTATGCCAAGAAGCACGGAGTCGTCGTCGCATTCGATCTGGACTATCGCCCTTATACCTGGGAGTCCAAGGAAGAAACAGCTGTTTATTATAATCTTGCTGCGGAGAAGTCCGACATCATCCTCGGTACACGCGAAGAGTTCGACATGATGGAAGTGTTCGATCATAATCCGGAGCATAACGATAGCATTACCGCTGCAAAGTGGTTCGACTATGCAGCGAAAATCGTCATTATTAAGCACGGCAAGGATGGCTCCATCGCCTATACGGGAGACGGAGCGAGCCATCGGGCTAAGAGTTTCCCAGCGAAGGTAATCAAGACATTTGGCGCTGGCGACTCCTACGCAGCTGGGTTTCTGTATGGGATCATGCAGGGCTGGACGCTCGAGAAGAGCATGGAGTTCGGCAGCGCATCCGCCTGTATCGTAATTTCGAGCCATAGCTGTTCTGACGCGATGCCGACCACAAACCAAGTTCATGAATATATCGAAGACTGCAACAGCGGCAAAATAACGGCTTCTTAAGTCTCATCTCATGCTGCAATCGAAAGGGGTAAATGAAATGACGCAAGTTTTGAAAAATTGGATCGGAGGCGCATGGATTCCTTCTGCATCAAGCGCAACCGAGAATGTATACAATCCCGCAACCGAAGAGATCCTGGCGCTTGTTCCGTTGTCTACAAAGGAAGATGTAGACCTTGCCGTTCAAACAGCCAAAGAAGCATTCAAAGCTTGGAGCCGTACACCGGTTCCGCGCCGCTCACGGGTTTTATTTAAATATCAACAGCTGCTCGTAGATCATTGGGAAGAGTTGGCTCGGCTGGTCACATTGGAAAATGGAAAAAGCTACAGCGAAGCATACGGCGAAGTACAGCGCGGCATCGAATGCGTCGAATTTGCAGCCGGAGCTCCCACGCTCATGATGGGTAAGCAGCTTCCGGATATCGCTTCCAACTTGGAATCTGGTATGTATCGGTATCCGGTAGGTGTGGTGGCGGGTATTACGCCTTTTAATTTCCCTATGATGGTTGCGTGCTGGATGTTCCCGCTCGCCATCGCCTGCGGTAACACGTTCGTCATGAAACCCTCAGAACGCACACCGCTTCTAGCGAACCGTCTTGCCGAACTGTTCCAAGAAGCCGGCCTGCCAGAAGGCGTGTTCAATATCGTTCATGGTGCGCATGATGTTGTGAATGGCATTCTGGAGCATAAGGATATTAGCGCCGTTTCCTTCGTTGGCTCGCAGCCTGTAGCCGAATACGTCTACAAAACGGCATCCAATCATGGCAAACGGGTTCAAGCGCTGGCTGGAGCCAAGAACCATTCGATCGTCATGCCGGACGCAGATTTGGATTTGACTGTCAAAGAAATCATAAACGCGGCTTTCGGCTCCGCAGGCGAACGCTGTATGGCATGCGCCGTTGTCGTAGCCGTCGGAGAAGTTGGCGATATCCTCGTAAGTAAGCTTGTGGAAGCGGCTAACCGCATTACGATCGGCAACGGAATGGAAGATGGGATCTTCCTCGGGCCCGTCATTCGGGGGTCGCATAAGGAGCGTACCCTTAAATATATCGATATCGGTGAGAAGGAAGGCGCTCTCCTTCTGCGCGATGGACGTAATGATGCTGCTGCAGAAGGTACGGGATACTTCGTCGGCCCGACTATTTTTGACAGTGTGCAGTGCGGGATGAAAATTTGGGAAGACGAGATATTCGCTCCTGTACTGTCTATTGCGCGTGTCGATACGTTGGAAGAGGCAGTTGAGCTTGCCAACCGTTCGGAATTTGCAAATGGCGCTTGCCTGTTTACCCAAAACGGAAGCCATGTCCGCCAATTCCGTGAAACCATCGATGCCGGTATGCTGGGAGTCAACCTAGGTGTCCCTGCTCCAATGGCGTTCTTCCCCTTCTCCGGCTGGAAAAAGTCATTCTATGGCGATCTGCATGCGAACGGAACGGATGGCGTAGAGTTCTATACCCGTAAAAAAATGATTACTTCGCGCTGGTAATCATACTTCATACAATTGAGCTTCGCTGATTTGCAGTTCAGGCAAAGCAGGAGGTAAAGGAGAAGGAGGTAATTAATCATGAATAAGATCAAAGTTGGGATCATCGGAGCTGGCCGCATCGGAAAAATCCATGTCGATAATTTACGCCGTCTTCCTCAAGTGGAAATTGTGGCCGTATGTGATCGGTTCACTGGGCCGGAACTAGAGGCTTGGTGTGCGGAACGCGGAATTCTTATTGTCACAAAAGAGAGCGAAGCCATCATGGCCAACCCGGATATCGACGCGGTATTCATTTGCTCCTCCACGGACACACATGTGCCGTTGATCAAGCAGGCCGCGCTCGCAGGCAAGCATGTTTTTTGCGAGAAGCCGGTGAGCATGGATATCCGCCAAACAGAGGAAGCCGTCGAAGCCGCCAGTCAAGCGGGCATCAAGCTGCAGGTCGGCTTCAACCGCCGCTTCGATCATAACTTCAAACGACTGCATGAACATGTGAAAGTCGGAACAGTCGGGGCACCCCATATTATCAAAATCACTTCACGCGATCCGAACCCGCCGCATCCGGATTATATCCAGGTGTCGGGAGGTATTTTCATCGACATGATGATTCATGATTTTGACATGGCGCGTTACGTGTCAGGCAGTGAAATCGAAGAGGTATATGCGCATGGCAGCGTACTGATCGACCCGGTATTCTCGCAATATGAAGACTTAGATACAGCCATAGTGACGTTAAAGTTCGAGAATGGTGCACTTGGCGTCATCGATAACAGCCGCCAAGCGGTGTACGGCTATGACCAACGGGTAGAGGTGTTCGGCTCCAAAGGCAATGCTGCCGTTACTAACGATTATCCTAACACGGCGGAAATCAGCACAGCGGAAGGCGTATATCGCGATAAGCCGCTGCACTTTTTCCTTGAACGGTATAACGAAGCCTATAAAGAAGAAACAGAGATCTTCATTGACTGTATCCGTAACGATAAACCGGTTCCGGTTAGTGGAATGGACGGACTGCAGGCAGAACGAGCTGCATTGACCGCTAAGCTGTCGAGTCAACTTAAGCGCCCTGTGAAGCTCAGCGAAGCCTTGCAGTTGGCGGAGCAGCACTCGCTATTAACGTAGATCGGAAAGGAGAGGACAAACGATGTCGCAATCACAACTGATCGTGGCTCCTGCAGCTGTACCGGATGACGAGGGAAGTCTGCTGAGCATCACGCCGGAATCGGCAGGGTGGAGCCATGTTGGTTTTCAAGTGATCCAGCTTGCCGAGGGGCAAACCTTTCATCGAGAGACCGGCGAGCTGGAGGTGTGTCTCGTTCTGCTCAGTGGGAAAGCGAATGTGAGAACCGAAAAGCAAGAGTGGCTGGAGATCGGGCAACGGATGAATGTTTTTGAAGGAATACCGCCTTTTTCGGTTTATGTGCCCAATGATGATAGCTATGAGGTCCAAGCGCTAACGAAGCTGGAGCTCGCGATTTGTTCTGCTCCTGGCCGAGGCAATCACCTTGCGAGGCTGATTACACCGGAACAGGTTGGCGTTGAGAAGCGCGGCTACGGAAATATAGAACGTCAGATTCATAACATATTACCCGAGCAGGAACCAGCGGACAGCCTGCTAGTCGTGGAGGTATTCACACCTAACGGACATTGGTCGAGCTATCCGCCGCATAAGCATGATCAGGACGATCTTCCTAATGAGTCGCTGCTTGAGGAAACCTACTATTTCCGGATTCAGCCGGAGAATGGATTTGCGATACAAAGGGTGTATAGTGATGACTGCTCTATAGACGAGACATTAGTCGTGAAGGATGGGCAAGCGGTGCTTGTGCACAAGGGATATCATCCCGTTTCGGCACCGCCTGGTTACGATTGTTACTACCTGAACGTCATGGCCGGTCCGGTCCGTACCTGGAAGTTTCACAATGACCCGGACCATGAATGGATCATGACAAAGCCAAGCAAGTAGCGGGGTAGCGATTGCAACTTTGTTCCTTACTCTTCATAATGAAAGAAAACACATTCCAGTTGGGAATGAAGAGATAGAGGGAAACAAGAATGAAATCGACTATATATGACGTGGCCCGCGCGGCCGGCGTTTCGATCGCAGCAGTATCCCAAGTAATCAACGGAAAAGGGAAAATCAGCGAAGAGCGACGTGCCGAAATTGTCCGCGTCATGGAGCAGCTAAATTATAAGCCGAGTGTTATTGCTGCTGCGTTAACTGGGAAAAAAACCTATACGCTGGGGCTGCTTATACCGGATATTTCCAATCCATTTTTTGCTGAAATCGCACGAGCGGTGGAGGATCAAGTGGATTTTCACGGCTACAGCCTGGTCATCTGCAGCACCGACAATAAAGATGAGCGAGTCGAGCGATACTTGTCCCTTTTGCAGCAAAAAAGCGTGGACGGGATCATCATTGGCACAGGGATAGACAATAAGGAAATGCTGGATACCCTTATTGCCAAGTCGGTTCCGGTGGCCATGATCGCTCGGGAATTACCGGGAGATGCCGTTCTGACGGTCGTCGTCGACGATTATGCCGGCGGCCGCCTGGCAGCACGCCATCTGCTGGATCTCGGGCATACTCGGATGGCGGTCCTCTCTGAGCATACCAAGGTTTCTAGCTCCCGGGAGCGGATTCGCGGGTTCCAGGATGAGCTAACGGAAGCAGGTCTAGATCTGCCGGAGTATATGGTGAAGACTAGCGGCCGAGATTTAGTGAAAGACGGGAAGCGACTTGCGTCTGAGCTATTGCGCTATGCAGAGCGTCCGACGGCACTGTTCTGCTGCACGGATCTGCTTGCGATCGGCGCGCTGCAAGCGGCGAAGGAGATGGAGGTTCAAGTACCGACAGAGCTCTCCATCGTCGGGTTTGATAACACCATACTGGCCTCAGTTACGGATCCCTCCTTGACCACCATTGCCCAGCCTATGGAGCAGATGGGGAAACTCGTTGTTGATCTCATTCTGGATAAACAGCAGGAGAGTCCACCGAATGGAACGAAGAGAATGGTGCTGAAACCGGAACTTGTTGTCCGGCAATCGACGGGTCGGCCTCTCTTATAGAGAGGCTCTTCTCAACATTATGATAAGCATACAAAGCAGTTTTCTGGTATCGATACCAGAAATAACGCTACTTAGGAGGCAAAGACTAATGAAGTTCGTTGACGTGAATGGCATACAGCTGTCAAGTCTCATTATGGGAACTGGGGATTTAAGAAAACAAAACGGAACGGAAATGTTAGACCTCTACGTCAATGCTGGCGGAACGACGCTTGATACAGCACATCAATATAAACAAGCCGAGAAGATTATCGGAGCGTGGATGAAGGAAAAGGGAAATCGGGATCGGTTAGTCATCATGACCAAGGGGGCTCATCATGATGATGGAAGCCCCGGCCCGAGGGTGAATCCGGAATCGATCCGTAAAGACCTTTTCGAAAGCTTGGATCGATTGGAAACGGGTTATATCGATCTTTACGCGCTGCACCGGGATGATCCAAGTATTCATGTAGGCTCGATTATGGAGGAACTGAACCGACATCTTGCAGACGGACGGGTTCGGGCTATTGGAGCCTCCAACTGGACGCATCAGCGTATTCAAGAAGCCAATGATTATGCGAATTCGCATGGTCTATCGGGTTTCTCTTTCAGCAGCACTAATCTTGCCTTGGCAGTTGCAAGCGAGCCGAGATGGGCGGGATGCGTCTCAGCCGATGTGGAGGCATGTGCATGGCATGAGCGGAATCAGATTCCACTGCTAGCTTGGTCTTCGCAGGCGGGTGGCTTTTTCTCCGGTTTATTTTCTCCGGAGGACCGTTCGAATGAAGAAATGGTCAGAGTTTATTATACCGATGACAATTGGTTGCGATATGAAAGAGCGAAGATTTTGGCGGGGGAAAAGGGTGTGACCGCTATTCAAATCGCTTTGGCTTTCGTGCTGCAGCGTTCATTTCCAACCGGCGCGATTATCGGACCTCGCAATGGGGCCGAGCTGAATGATTCCCTGCACGCACTAGATATTCTGCTGACGAGTCAGGAGCTGGAATGGTTGAACCTAGAAAGAGGGGAGCGAGTGTAATGAGACATAAACTGGCGGCGCAGCTGTATACGCTCAGAAATGAAGTGAAAAAGGATTTTCCAGGCACCCTTCGCGAGTTGAAAAAAATGGGCTGGAGCGCGGTACAAATCGACGGTTTGTATGGTTATGACCCGAGGGAGCTCGCATCCGTCATGAACGAAATCGGCCTTAAAACCGCTGGTATGCATGTCGGCTTGGAGCGGATGAAGCATGATCTGGCTGCTGTATTGGAAGAAGCTCGTTTGTTCAACACGAAGGATTTCATCTGCCATTCCTTACCGGATGAGCTTATGAATCCTGCGGGCTATGAAAGTGTGAGAAAAGATTTGCGCCAAGTCGCAAGCCAAGTAAAGGAACTGGGATTTCGAGCTGGCTATCATAATCATGATTTCGAATTTCATACGTCTATCAACGGGCAGTACGCCTTGGATTACGTACTTGAGTTGGATCCGGAGAATCCGGTTTATGCGGAAATTGACACCTATTGGGTTAAAAAAGCGGACTTGGACCCTCTCACCTACATTCAAAAGTATGCTTCCCGCATGCCGATTCTTCACTTGAAAGATATGACGGCGGACGGAAACCGGTATTTTGCAGAGATAGGGACCGGGATTATTGATTTTGTGCCGATCATCCAGTGGGGTGAGCGGAATGGCGTGGAATGGTATGCTGTCGAGCAGGATTATTGTCCTGGTAATCCAATGGACAGTTTGGCCTTAAGCTACGCCAATATCATGAAGATGGAGCCGGCAATCATGGGCTAAAGGGTGGATTGCCATGGGATTCCTATCCTCGTATGCTGGGCGACGTAATGTAACGACTTCATTAGTAGTAATTAGCTTATTTGCACTTAACAAATTGACGAAGCTGTTTGCCCGAACGAAACAAGTATGCGAAGTACGGATCAGAATGGAAAAAACATCATCAGGCTTGGGGCATATTCTGACACACTTGAACCGAAGTGGATTGCAGATTGATAAACTTACCGTTGATAGCGAAGATAGGACTGATTTACAAAGTAATTGCGTCGTTATCATTCACGTTCAATTGAAATTCAAGAAACTTCGAAAATATGAGGAAGCGATTGCGGCATTGGTCGATATTGAAGGCATCATCGGATTGGAAACAGCCGGCTTATCGGTGTAAAAGAGGGTGAGGTAACGAATGCTTCTGACAGAATCGAAAATAAAACAGCGGCTGTTGCAATTGGAGGCGACACGGTACAGGGACGCTAAGCCTATCGCATCCTTCCGATGGATGGAGGATGAAGCTGGGGAAATAGCGGCCAAACCGCCTCAGGGCGGAGAATGGTCTACGATCAAGCTCGGTGATACTTGGGTCGGGCGCGACCGATATGCTTGGTTGTCCCACGAGTTGAACATTCCGCAGGAATGGACGGGCCGCAAAGTGCTGGGTCGGTTCGACTTTGGCGAGACGGAAGGCGGCAATAACGCTGGGTTTGAGTCTCTATTCTTTCTGAACGGAGCCCCTTATCAAGGTGTTGACTCTAATCATAAAGAAGTGTTCCTTCCAGAGGAAGCAGTCGGCAATGACATTCAGATGGATATACGCTTATGGTCCGGACTCGAAGGCGGAGGTCCGCCTAAACCGCGTAAGCATACGATTCTGCTGGCGGAACTCTGTTGGCTCGATGTGCAGGTCGACGATTATTATTATACAGCTTGGGCAGCGTCCGATACTGTCAAAGCATTAGATCCCAATCATTCGGACCGGGTTCGACTGATGAATGCGCTTGATCGTTCCTTGCTTCATATCGACTGGTCTTATCCGCGATCCGAGGCATTCTACTCCTCCGTATACGCGGCGTGCGACTCCCTCCGGGCTGATCTAGCCGACATTGAGAAGCATTCCAGAGTTACGGTTACATGTGTTGGGCATACGCACATCGATGTTGCCTGGTTGTGGCGGCTGAAGCATACCCGGGAAAAATGTGCTCGCTCGTTCTCTACCGTTCTGCGTCTTATGGAGATGTTTCCGGATTATGTTTTTCTACAAACGCAGCCACAGCTGTATGAATATATCAAAACAGACTATCCCGAAATTTACGAGAAAATCCGCGAACGTGTCCGGGAAGGACGATGGGAAGCCGGTGGCGGGATGTGGCTGGAAGCCGACTGCAATT
The DNA here is from genome assembly GCF_003945345.1 of Paenibacillus baekrokdamisoli. GTDB lineage: Bacteria > Bacillota > Bacilli > Paenibacillales > Paenibacillaceae > Paenibacillus_Z > Paenibacillus_Z baekrokdamisoli. Next base: position 5,769,930 of record NZ_AP019308.1, read on the forward strand.
TGACTTCGGGTGAATCACTCGTGCGCCAGCTGCTGTTCGGAACCCGATTCTTACGAAACGAGTTTGGCGTGGAATGCCAATATTTATGGCTGCCGGATGTGTTCGGTTACAGTTGGGCGCTTCCGCAAATTTTGAAGAAATCGGGCATCAGCACCTTTATGACTACGAAAATCAGCTGGAGCCAGTTCAATCGGATGCCGCATGATACATTCCAATGGCGCGGGATTGACGGCTCCGAAGTGCTTACACATTTCATAACGACACCGGACGAACATGATAGCCCTTACTATACGTATAATGGGGTCGTCGAAGCCCAGATGGTCAAAGGTATATGGGATAACTACCGGGATAAGAACATCAACGAAGAGCTGCTGCTTTCTTATGGATATGGCGATGGCGGCGGCGGCGTGAACCGCGAAATGCTGGAAATGCGCCGTCGGCTGGACGAAATGCCAGGTTTGCCCCATGTCCAAACCGGCACAGCGGAAGCCTACTTCAAGCGGCTGCAAGACCGTGTCGCGAGTACGGATCAATATGTTCATACCTGGGATGGAGAACTCTATCTCGAGTTCCACCGCGGCACGTACACGAGTCAAGCCTACAACAAACGGATGAATCGCAAATTGGAGCTTGCCTATCGGGAAACCGAATGGTTTGGTGCCTATGCGAGCTTGTTAAGCGGGAATTGGTCCTCCTATCTTCAGGATGAGCTGAACAGCGGATGGAAAATCATTTTGCGCAACCAATTCCATGACATCATCCCGGGCTCCTCAATTAAAGAGGTATACGAGGACAGCACCTTGGAGTATAACGAAGCGGAACAGACGGTTCGCACAGCTTGGGCGCATGCGGCAGATAGCGTTGTCGAACCGAAGGCAGACCAAATAACGGTATGGAATTCCGCGCCTTGGGCGCGCCTGGATCTGCTTACAATCGAGTCAACCGCAGGAACAAGCGATGGGACTTGGACGAATGCGGGAGGAGAAGTTCTGCCGGCTCAGAGATCGGGTGACCAATGGACGATTCAGATGGAAGTGCCTTCGATGGGTCATACGACGATCGGGTTTAACCCAGGCGTTACAGAGAATACGGAGAAGTCCTCAGACTCGACGTTTGCATTCGGTCCATCAAGCATTCGCACCCCGTACTACAGGATCGCGTGGAACGAAACCGGTCAATTGATCGAAATATGGGATGAAGCTGCGCAGAAACAAGTACTGGCGAACGGGGAAAAGGGTAATGTGCTGCAGGTGTTCGAGGATAAGCCGCTCATGTTCGACGCTTGGGATATCGATATTTACTACCAACAAAAAATGCGCGAAGTGACCGATCTACAATCCGCGGAATTCATCCATTCCGGTTCACTCTCGGCATCTGTGCGCTTCGTTTGGAACTATATGAGCTCTACAATTTCGCAGGTAATGAAGGTATATGCCGATTCACGGCGAATTGACTTCCAGACCGAAGTCGATTGGCAGGAGCGCCAACAGCTGCTGAAAGTCGCGTTTCCAGTCGCTGTACGCTCCACAGAGGCAACCTACGATATTCAATTTGGCAACGTGAAACGCCCGACGCACTGGAACACGAGCTGGGATTGGGCTCGCTTCGAGACAGTCGGCCATCAGTGGGCAGACTTGTCGGAGCGCGGTTACGGCGTCAGCTTGTTGAATGACTGCAAATATGGGTATGACATCAAAGGCCACACGATGAGGATGTCCTTGATCAAGTCGGCAATCGAACCGGATCCCGATGCGGATAAAGGCTTCCATTCCTTTACCTACGCCCTGCTCCCGCATCAAGGTGATTGGTATGAAGGCGGCACTGTGCAGGAGGCGTGGGCGCTCAATAACCCGCTTACTTCCTCCAATGGGATATCTCCGGCAGTGGAATCATCGCTGCTTCGGGTTTCTTCGGGCGGCGTCATGATTGACGCTGTGAAGAAGGCGGAAGATAACGATAGACTGGTTGTACGACTTCACGATTACGCCGGAAGTCGAGATTTGGTCACGTTAATAAGCGACCTTACGATTGTTTCCTGGCAGGAATGTGATCTGATGGAGCGTCCGATTGGGGAGCTTCAAGTTAGTGCTGCCGTCGAATTCACCCTATTGCCTTATGAAATCAAAACTTTCATACTTGAGATACGCGCTTGAAATCGTAAAGAGAGAGGCGATCCTTATTATGCGAAAAGCGATGGTCGCAGCCCATACGGGCTGCGGCATTCACCCTGACAATACGATGGCTTCATTCCTCGAAGGCATCCAGATCGGTGCAGATATTGTTGAAGTAGACGTACGTGTGTCCCAAGAGGGCACGCCTATTCTGCTGCATGATGATTCGCCGTATCTTCGCACGCATACCTACGAACAATTGAATCTGCCGGACATTCGGCATTTGATTGACATGTCGTATCAAACGTATGAAATTGCGACATTAGAACAGGTTTTCCGAGCATCGGAAACACTCGGAACGAATCTGAATTTGGATTTGAAATCAGCGGACAGCATCGATCCGACAGTTCGGTTAATTCGTAAATTCAATGCGCAGAAACGCGTTTTCATTACAGGGTGCTCGGATGCTATTACAGAGCGATACCCGGACATTCAGGTAATGATGAATACGCCTGATGAGCTATCGCCACAGCAAGAACTGCGATATAAAGAGTTTGCGGAGTCCGTATGCCGTGAAGCACGGGAGCAAGGTTATACAGGATTGAACATGAATGCCCCAACCTGCCGCAAGGAGATGGTGGAACAGGCTCACGCTCTTGGGTTGAAGGTATGGGTCTATACCGTGAATGGCCGGCAGGACATGGAACGGTTATTAGAGATAGAGGTAGATGCTATTACCACGCGAAAACCGGAAATTCTTATTGAAATATTAAGTGTTTGTTAGGATTAAAAAAAAGTGTAGCAACGGGAAAAGAAAGTTGCTATACTCAAATTGTAATTAGAACAGTAAGCGTTTTCGTGTAAATTTAAGTAAGAAGACTTATTTTTTTAACTGACTCTGGTAACGTTACCAGAAAACGCTTACAAACCGAGGTTTTTGCCACAATTCGAAAGAAGAAGGTGATCCCAGACTTATGAAAGTAACCACCTCAACATCGCTGAAGTCGACAAAAGTAAAAAGCACGTTATGGAAACGTATCCTGATCCATCGTTATTTGTACATCATGCTGCTGCCTTGTATTGTATCCTTCATCATTTTTTCTTACATTCCGATGGGCGGATTGTTACTCGCCTTCAAGGAGTACAAATTCAACAAAGGAATACTCGGGAGTCCTTGGGTTGGTTTCCAATACTTCCAAACCTTCTTCAATTCCTATCAAAGTACGGAATTGATCAAGAACACACTCATTATTAGCGGTATGAAGATGTTCCTTTACTTACCGTTCCCGATTATTATGGCACTCATGTTTAATGAAATTCGCAATAAATGGTTTAGGAACATTTCACAGAGTATTCTGTATTTACCGCATTTCCTTTCTTGGGTTATCGTCGTCGGTCTGGTTCAGCGGATTCTCGCTCCGGACGACGGGTTGCTGAATCAATTCATTTCCAATATGGGTGGAGATGGCAGTACCTTTTTCATGATGGATTCCAAATACTTTTATTCGATCATGTTCGGAAGCCATTTATGGAAGTCAATTGGCTGGGATTCCATCATTTATTTAGCAGCAATATCAGGCATTAATCCAGATATGTACGAAGCAGCCAAGATCGATGGGGCGGGTAAGTTGCGAGAGATTTGGAGCATTACGATCCCATCCATTATGCCGACGATCGTCATTCTTTTCATCTTAGGGTTAGGAAACATTTTATCGGCCGGATTCGATCAGATCTACCTGCTGCGGACGCCGGGCAACATGGACCTTGCCGATATTCTGGACACCTATGTTATTCGCATAGGCTTGCAAAGCGGACAATACGGATATGCTACCGCTGTTGGTATGATGCAAGGGTTGATCGGATTGGTATTGGTTGTTATAGCGAATCGCATTTCACGCCGCGTTTCTGAGACTTCTCTCTGGTAACGATACCATGGAGGACAAACGGCATGACTATCTCTTCGTTGTAAGACGCCAATTGGCGTTTTTCATAAAAAAAATCGTTGAAAAGGGGAAAGCACATGAACAGGAAATGGGTTAAGTTGTTTGCAATTTCGCTTCTCGTGGTTTTAATGATTTCTGGCTGCACAAGTAACAATGGCAATAACACTCCTAAAGAGCCAGTAACAGACGGTAAGGGAAATGTTGCTCCTGAAGGCAAGCCGGCAACTTGGATTGCTGACCGCAAGATTAAAGGGCTTGTGTTTATGGGTTCCGACGATTATACCGAAGATATGAATCCAGAGGTTAAAGCAAAGGTTAAAGAACTGACGGGTATTGATTATGAAATTCAAATCATGAAAGCCGATCATTCCATCGATGGATTGATAGCTGGACTTGCATCGGGCGACTTGCCTGACTTTATTGCCTTCTACTTAAATGACAGTGGTCGTCCGGAAATGCCGGTCATCCTGAAAGCGGCTCGTGAAGGCATGTTCACGGACCTGGCTCCACTTATGAAAGATACTAAAGTATACAGCAAGTACCTGGAAAAAGGATTCTTACCACTTGACACTGAGTTTGGCGTTATGTTCCGTCCAGAATTCAAAGGGGCAACATACTTTGAACACATGAACATTAACCGCGAAGGAGGCCAAACGACTAATATGGTCGGCGGACCATTCATCCGTAAAGATATCGCTGAAGCTTTGAATGTTGATCCACGTACGATCACATCGACAGAACAAATATATGAGCTGGCTAAGAAAATCAAAGCTGGTAACTTCAAAGACAGTAACGGCAAAGTCGTAACACCGATCGGTCCCGCTTACTGGGGTGGTTCGGAGGTTGGTGCACTTTTCCAAGATTTGGAGTGGGGAAATACAGAACAATGGATCAAGCAAGACAAAGATGGCAATATCCTTCATGAAGCAGAAACACCGTACGCTATGAAAAAAGTAGATTTCGTTAAAAAGCTGTTGAGTGAAAAATTAATGCAGCCTGAATTCTTCACCATTGATGAGAGCCGTGCTACAGAAGGCGCTGTAAACGGTTCATGGGCAATCGTCGGAAATATGCACAGCATGCAGGACTTTAACCAAGATGTACATTACCTTCCAATTGGTCCAATTAAAGATGTAGATGGCTCAACACAAATGAAGCTTTCTTTCAAATCTGGTTATAGCGGCTGGGCTATTCCGACTACGACAGAGAAACCAGAAGATATTATGAAGTTTGCTGATTTCCTTGCAAGCAAGGAAGGCAAGCTCCTTTGGAAATACGGTATTGAAGGCCGCGATTACACTCTGGATGCAGATGGCAAACCGGTCGTCAAACAAGAAGTAATTGATTTGAAAGCGAAAGATCCTAATGAAGCAAAAAAACTTGGATTTGCCGGAGTAGGCAATGAATGGGGTGGCATTCTCGGCAGCACGGACAATGATGATCTGGTTGATTTCGGTGAAAAATTCTGGGCAGATAAAGCAAATGCAGGCAAGAGTAAAGGCGCAGAAATCATCGCTGAGTATGTGAACTGGAACAAAAGGCGGGCTGAAGCAGTGATTAGAGATGTCTACTCGCCAAAAGCATTCTTGGGTGAGTTCGCAAAAGGCACGGAATTGAAAGCTGCTTTTGATAACTATAAAGATAGTTTGGTCAAAGCTTACTACAGCAAGACCACAGAAGAGGCTCAAAAAACGCTGGATAACGCTTTGAAACAAATGAAAGCAGCTGGATTGGATGATTACCTGAAGCTTCTTAAAGAGAAAAATGCTGATCCAAAAACGAAAGTAGATCTATAAGGATTGCCAAGAGGCTAGGTGGTTTTACCCGCGAGAAGCGGGTAGACCGCCTTTCCTTCTTAAGTGTCTGCTTCCGAAGTGAGCTTTTTACTCGCGAGGTTGCATAGCAAGGAGTTTCGTAAAAAGACTCTTAGGTGTCTGCTTTCGAAGTGAGCTTTTTACTCGCGAGGTTGCATAGCAAGGAGTTTCGTAAAAAGACTCTTAGGAGGAGGGATATCCGTGGATTTTCATAAGTTGAGTGTTGGAGAAAAAGTGTTTAAAGTGATTAATTATTTGATCATAATCGCTTTATGTCTGTCCATTATTCTTCCCTTTCTGAATATTATCGCCTTAGCATTTAATCCCGGCAAAGATGCTGAAAAAGGTGGCATTTTCTTTTGGCCAAGGATATGGTCGCTAGATAACTTTAAACATGCTTTTCAGGCGGCTAGCATTGGTGTCGCATTCAAGATTTCTATATTCCGCACGGTTGTAGGCACAATTGCGAGCGTTTTACTATCTGCAATGGCGGCTTATGCACTTAAGAGCAAGACGCTCCCTGGCGGAAGGTTCTTCATGATGATGATTTTCTTCACGATGTTGTTTGGCGGGGGCACGATCCCATTCTACATGCTTCTGAAATCCATTCATTTGACGGACACCATCTGGGTGTATATCATTCCAAGTTTATACAGTGCATGGAATTTGATTGTTTTCCGAACCTTTTTCCAACAGATTCATGCAAGCTTAGAGGAATCAGCACGAATTGATGGGTATAACGATATGCAGATCTTCATGAAAATTATAATGCCTCTCAGCAGACCAGTTATGGCGGTTATCGCCTTGTTCACAGCTGTAGGTCACTGGAATGACTGGTTCACTGGCGCGTTCTTCGTTCGTAAGGAAAGCCTGCGTCCGTTGTCCACACTGCTTCAAGAAATGCTGATGAGTGCGGAAGCGATGAGGGATACCTTGAATCAGGCTGCAGGTACGAGATACGATTTGCTTCTGAAAATTCAAATTACGAGCAACTCGCTGAAAATGGCGACGATCGTCATTGTAGTTACACCTATTATTCTCATTTATCCATTCGTACAAAGGTATTTTGCAAAGGGCGTTATGATTGGTTCGATGAAAGAGTAGCATCTTAGGGGAGGATGGAAGAGCGATGCAAATTATAAATCCTTATGATCAAACAGGTATTTGGCTTAGAGGGAGCTTTCACAATCATACCAACAATAGCGATGGATGGTTTCCGCTTGAAACGGTATACAAAATGTATGGCGGCTATGATTTTCTAGGTATTTCAGATCATGATAAAATCACGAAACATGAAGGCAAAAGAGAGATTCCAACTGTTTTTGAAGCGATTGAAGTCAGCAGTCGGCAAACGCATATGCTGCTCGTTCAGCCTCCTCATAGTATAATGGAGGACTACAGTAACGAATTTACGATTGAGAATTATCAGCGCTTTGTGGATATGACAGTAGACAACGGCGGTTTTGCCGTTCTGGTTCATCCGAACCGGTTCTTCTCGAATTTTTGGGAACTGGAAGATATGATTAAGATGGAACGTTATCTCGGGGTTGAAGTCTATAATGGAGACGGTAATCCAGAGTACGATATTGCTTTTGACAAATGGGATGCTCTTCTGTCCGCGGGACGTAAGGTGTGGGGCTTCGGTAACGATGATTCCCATGTCTATGGTCAAGAGAAGCGGGCATGGAATGTGGTGCAGGCTAAAGAGAACACGAATGAAGCCATTATTGAAGCGATTCATCAAGGAAATTTTTATGTTTCAACGGGTTACGGATTTGATGGAATCCGGACAGAAGGGAACACAGTCATAGCTGATCTGCGTTCAAACGAATTGCTAGATAAAATGTACAAATACGTCACGTTCTTCGGCAAGGACGGGCAAGTGCTTCATGAAGCAACAGGTCGAATCAACCAAGCGAAGTATGAGTGTAAAGGCGACGAAGGATATGTTCGAATCGCTGTATATCTAGAAGGTGGCTATTCCGCATTTTCACAGCCTCTATTTGTTAAATAAATGCAAAAATGCAAGGAATAATGAAACTTTTGTCGAATTGATAGTATAGATTGTTTAACAGTAATAAGATGGGGTGGGCAAGATGCAGGTTAAAATTAAAGATGTGGCCAAACGGGCTGGGGTTTCTGTGACCACCGTTTCCAGGGTTTTGAATGGAGAAAAGTATGTCAAAGACGATCTCAAAGCAAAGGTAAATCGGGTCATCGAAGAATTGGGATACGCTCCAAGTCAAATCGCCCGTAGTTTGGTTCGCAAAAAAACGAACCTCATCGGCGTCATAGTACCTGATCTGACCTCAAGCTTCTATTCGACGATACTAAGCAGTATTGAGGAAGTGGCAAGTGCCAATGACTATAATCTGCTTGTCTGTAATATCAGTGAAAATATTGATAAAGAGCTCAAGTATTTGAATGTGTTTCAAGAAATGCGGGTTGAGGGCATTATCATCATGCATGAAAAGATCAATGAACAAATCCGGAACTTCATTCATAAAATCAATATTCCTGTCATTTTCTCCAGTGTAAAACCAATGGATCAAAAATTCATATCGGTCATTGTCGATGACTATGCAGCCGCTTATGATGCGACTAAGTATTTGATTGAACTGGGCCACGAATCGATTGGATTCCTTGGTGGCGACATGCGGGATATTACGTCGGGTCAGAACCGCTACAGCGGATATCGGAATGCAATGGCGGACAGCGGCAAAAAGCTCATATACGAGCATATCCGGTTTGGTGATTACAAGGTTCGAAGCGGTTATGAGCAAATGAAAGAAATGCTCAGCACCGAAGCGCCACCTACCGCGGTATTTGCCGTTAGTGATGACATGGCGGTCGGTGCCATGAATTGCATTCGGGATCATAATCTGCGCGTGCCCGAGGATATCTCTATCATGGGATTCGATGGGAGCCAGTTGACTGAATTGGTTCGTCCAACACTTACTTCCATGGAGCAGCCGATTCATCTTATGGGGAAAGTGACGATGGATGTGCTGCTCAAGCAAATTGAAGGAGACAAAATTCCGGCGGAAGATGTGGTGTTAGAGCACCGATTGGTCGTTCGTGAAAGCTGCCGGAATTTGAATGAATAAACTTAAGAGTTCAAACAGGGAAACCGCAAGGGACAAGGACGTGATTAGTTATGAAACCATACGATACCATCGTAATAGGAGATATCAATATTGATTTGGTCGTTGCGGGATGCAACGACCTACCTGCACCAGGTCAAGAGGTACTCGTTCAGAATATGACCCTGCATGTCGGAGGTGGAGCGGCATTGTTTAGTTTGGCGCTTGCCAAACTGGGGTTGAAGATTGCCTTTAACGGGATACTTGGAGAGGATGGCTTTGGGCAGTTTGTAAGGGATAAACTTATTGAATCTGGAATCGATACCAGATTCATTCGCAAGAGTACGATGAACAACACGGGGATCTCCATTGCCATCAATCCGGAGAAAGATCGCTCCTTTATCACTTACATGGGTTCCAACTCGGAATTGAACCTGCAGCAGCTGGACATGAATAGTGTTATTTTGGGGCGTCATGTTCATTTGACGGGTTACCGCGGAAGCCAAAATCATAAGGAATATATGGAAATGACAAATAGGCTGAAATCGCTGGGATTGACGACTTCCCTTGATGTGGGATGGGATGATACCGGGGAATGGTATAAGGGTATATTTGAGCTGATGAAGCAAGTGGATGTGTTCTTCATGAATGAGGTCGAGGCACAGCATTATACAGGCTGTTCTTCGGCAGAGGAAAGCATAGCGGAATTGTCTCGACACTGCCGCCATATTGTGGTCAAGCTGGGCTCCGAAGGAGCCGTCGCGGCGGTTGACGGCCAGCTGATGTACCGATCTGGATTTGAGATACCCGTCGTCGATACGACCGGTGCCGGGGATTCTTTCAACGCTGGATACATTTACGGCTTCTTGACTGGTGAGCAAACGGAGCAATGCTTGCTGTTTGCCAACGCATGCGGCGCGATGTCCGTTAGCCAATCCGGCGGAAGCACGGGAACACCGGACCGAGCAGCATTGGAGCACTTTATTGCGGAGAAGGTTGGTCATACAACGGATATTTGGGAGGCTGCGGGATGAAGCTGACGTTAATTGGCGGGGGCGGCGTACGTGCCGTTCTTTTTACGAAGAGCTTAACGTTGAAGGCGGAGCAAGTCGGCATCACCAAACTAGTGCTGCTCGACGACGATTCCGCACAACTAGAGATAATCAGCCAATTATGCCAAGTTGTTATCGCGCAAAGCGGCATCCATCTGGAGCTTGAGTCTTCTACCGATGCTAGAGCCGCACTGAAAGATGCAGCTTACATCGTAACAACGATTCGGACCGGCAAAGAACAGTCTAGGTACACCGACGAGCAAATTGCATTGAACCTGGGCGTCATCGGTCAGGAAACGACGGGGCCAGCTGGCTTCTCTATGGCGCTTCGTACGATTCCCGTGCTGCTGGATTATTGCAAATTAGCCAAAGAGGTTGCGCCGGACGCATGGATGTTTAACTTCTCCAATCCATCCGGCCTGGTTACCCAAGCGCTTCGCAGTGCGGGATATGACCGGGTTATCGGAATTTGCGACACTCCTAGCCATACGAAATTACGCATGGCAGAGGCGATGGGCATCGACCCGAAGGAGCTGTACGTGGAGTTCTTCGGATTGAACCATTTGTCCTGGATAAGCAAAGCGATCTACAAAGGCGACGATGTGTTGGGACGATTAAAAAATGACGCAGCCTTCATATCGCGTGTCGATGAATTCAAAATGTTCGATCCGGATTTGCTGAAGGCACTCCCTTATTTACCCAATGAGTATTTGTATTACTACTATCACAGGGAACAAGCGATGGCGAATATCGTCAAATCGGGTATGACCCGGGGTCAAATGATCGCTCAGAACAACGCAGAGATGCTTGAAGCGCTGAAGCAGATCGATATCTCTAATCAACCAGAGCGGGCGCTTCAGACCTATATGTATTATACGCAGAAGCGGGAAGCCTCTTATATGGCAATTGAAACAAATGGGAAGGCGAAGCCGCTGCCTCCAGCAGAAGAATTACAACTGCCGAATTCCCTCGGCTATGCAGGCGTCATGCTCGACTTCGTTGATTCCCTGCAAACGGGGGCCGAACATAACATTGTGCTTTCCGTGCCGAACCAAGGAAGTATTGCTGGTTTCGACGACGAGGATGTAGTGGAAATTTCGTGCAGCATAACGGCGGAAGGCGCGAAACCGATTCAAATCGGCGATGTGCCGGAATCGATGTACCTATTGATGCGGAACGTGAAGCGGTTCGAAAGATTAACCGTTGAGGCTATAAACCATAAGTCCAAAGAGCTGGCAATCGAAGCATTGACGGTGCATCCGTTGGTCTGTTCCTATTCATTAGCTAAACAGCTCGTGAATGATTATTTGCAAGCGTATCAACCGATCTTGGGAGATTGGCGATAAAAGCTAGCATTAAAATTGGCAGTAAGGCTGGCGGTTAGGCTGGCCGAATTGCAGTAAAATGGAGGAATTATGCAATGAAATTTGAGATTAACGCGGCCATTACTGCACAGACCTTTATTTTACCTGTATTCGTGGAAAGTTTGCCTGATTTACCGAAACTCCGGGAGTCACTGCAATCGGTGACGATTTTACCTCACATGGGAGCCAGGCATGCGATCACGTGGTTTTATGGTCATAGCGGCCAACCGGATCTTGTGCTTGTCGGTCTTGGAGAATCGGCTAAATTTCAATCCTCCTATATTCGCGAAGCTGCTGGTAATGCGGGACGAGCTTTGCTGAAAGAAAAGCGCCGGACGGCTGCCGTTTCGTTCGAAGCGCTGCCGTCCATCGGTTTATTTGAAGGCTGCACGGCAGATGATATTGCGGCATGGGTCGAGGGCTCGCTGCTCGGCACCTATTCATTCGATAAATATAAGGCCAAATCGGCAGAAGACACGGACTTGACCCTTTATTTTGCAGGTGAGGAAAACGGGGAGTGGACAGAGGCGATCCGACTTGGTCAAGTGCGAGCGGAGAGCACGATGTGGGCGCGTGATCTGACTAACGAGCCTCCCAATTATTTGCGTCCTCGGGATCTGGCAGCAAGAACGGTGGAGCGGTTCACTGGTACTTCGGTTCAAGTATCCGTTCATGAGGCTGACGAGTTGGAGCGGCTCGGCTTTGCAGGCTTGGTTGCAGTAGGGAAGGGGAGCATGCATCCTCCGGTATTTCTGGAGCTTCGGTATTGCACGGATGCAGCCAAACCGCTCGTTGCTTTGATCGGTAAAGGCATTACATTTGATACGGGTGGAATCAGCCTGAAACGAGATCATGATATCAGTGATATGCGTATGGATATGGCCGGAGCAGCAGCTGTGCTTGGGGCTCTCGATATTATGGTCCAGAGCGGAGCGGCTGTGAATGTGGTGGTCTTAGTGCCGTCGGCGGAGAATAGTCCGTCCGATCGTTCGATGCTGCCAGGTGAAATCATTCGCTATGCCAATGGGTTAACCGTTCAAGTAGGCAATACCGATTCGGAAGGTCGGCTTATTCTGGCGGATGCCTTGCTTTATGCCCATCGCATCGGTGCTGTACAGGCGATTGATATGGCCACGCTAACTTATTCGGTTGTAGGGGCACTCGGTTCTAAGGTTGCCGGTATTTTGGGGGATGACCAATTGGTCAAAGCGATCAAATCCGCTGGTGAACCATATGGCGAGAACATATGGCAGCTTCCTTTAATAGATGAATACGAATCTTATATGGACAGCGATTATGCCGATACCTCTAACATCAGTCGTGTAGGCGAAGCAGGCGTCATTACGTCGTCTTTATTTTTACGCAAATTCGTGCATCCAACGCTTACGTGGGCGCATATCGATATGAACGGCCCTAAGGATTCATCCTCTGCCAAAGGCGAATTCGCTGTTGGGGCAACAGGCTTCGGTGCACGAATGCTAGCTGCCTTCGTGACGAAGCAAGACGCGAAAAAATAGAGACATAGAAGCCTCCTACAGGCTGCTGGGAAGGGTGAAAGAGATGTTATCGATCGAGAGATATTGGGAAGATCCAGGCAAGCTTCATCTTAATCGGGAGGAACCAAGAGCGTATTATATCCCCTATGCAGATGAAGGCTCGGCGCGAGCCAAGAAAAGAGGTCGCTCCCCTTTCTACCAAACCTTAAATGGCAGCTGGAAATTTCAATACCATGCCAGTGTAAAGAAAGTAGCGGAGGGATTCTACGAACGATCGGCGGATGTAAACGGTTGGGATGATCTGCTCGTTCCCTCCTGTTGGCAATCTCAAGGCTATGATCAGCTTCAATACACGAATATTAACTATCCGTTCCCGTGTGATCCCCCATTTGTGCCGAGTGACAATCCTGCCGGACTGTACGTCCGGGACTTCAATTTGGCCGAACAGTGGGACGGCAAAGAACAATACGTTGTGTTCGAAGGCGTCAATGCATGCTTTTATTTATGGGTTAACGGACATTTTGTAGGGTACAGCCAAGGCAGCCGAGTGCCTGCGGAATTTCTTGTAGCTCCTTATTTGCGATCTGGATCAAACCGGATGGCGCTGATGGTTCTTAAGTGGTGTGATGGCAGTTATTTGGAGGATCAGGATTGTTGGCGGTACAGCGGTATTTTTCGGGATGTTTATTTGCTTGCCCGTGATCAGATGCATATCCGTGATGTGTTCGTTAAACCGCTGCTTACCGATGATTATCGTAGTGGGGCGCTGCAGATTGATGTAGATACGACAGGTAGTCTGGAGGTAATGGCGGTACTGAAAGGCGATAATGGCAGGATCCTTTCTACTACCAAGGCTATCATTGATCATAGAGGAACGCTCGCTCTCGATGTGGCAGACCCTAAGTTATGGAATGCTGAAACACCTTTCTTATACGACTTATACATTTATTCTGGCGAGGAGATCCTTCGGTTCCAAGCTGGTTTCCGGAAGGTAGAAATTCGGGATGGCGTGTTGCGAATTAACGGTCAATCGGTCAAGCTAAAAGGCGTAAACCGGCATGATTCTCATCCTGAACTGGGCCAGACGATTCCACTGAATCATATGATCAAAGACTTGAATTTAATGAAGCAGCATAATATTAATACGGTTCGTACATCTCATTATCCGAATGATCCGCGGTTTTTGGAGCTTTGCAACGAATTCGGCTTCTATGTCGTGGATGAAGCAGATTTAGAATGTCATGGCCTCGGAACGGCGGGAGGTTGGGAGAACGCCCATCTACTATCCGAGGATGCGAAGTGGAAGGAAGCTTTCGTCGAACGTGCGGCGCGCATGGTAGAGAGGGACAAGAATCATCCTTCCATTATCATGTGGTCGATGGGGAATGAGTCCGGCTATGGTGATAATCACATTGCCATGGCGGAGTGGACGCAAGGCAGGGATCCTTCTAGACCGGTACATTACGAAGGAGCGGCTCCGCACTATAAAGGCAATCCGAAGGTTGATTGTCTTGACTTGGAAAGCCGGATGTACACCTCAGTTGCGGAAATTGAACAATACGCATTGGATGAGAACAACAAGAAGCCTCTTTTTCTTTGCGAGTATAGTCATGCTATGGGGAATGGTCCAGGGGACCTGAAGGATTACTGGGATGTGATCTACAAGCATCCGAAGCTGATCGGTGGCTGCGTCTGGGAATGGTGCGACCATGGGATCAAGAGTGAGACGGATAAAGGGGAGTCCTTCTATGCTTACGGAGGCGATTTCGGCGATAAACCCAATGACGGCAACTTTTGCATGGATGGTCTCGTATCTCCAGACCGTAAGCCGCACACAGGTCTGTTGGAGCTGAAGAAAGTTATAGCGCCAGTTCATATTGAAGCAGAAGATTTGAAGAACGGTCAACTGAAAGTTACAAATCGGTATGACTTTATCGATTTGTCTCAAATCGGACTGCATTGGAAAGTGGAGAAAGATGGGCAAACCATCCAGCAAGGCCAGCTCTGGCAGCTGGATGCGGCACCGCATGAACATCAGATTATAACACTTCCTTACCAATGGCCGGAGCAAGCAGATGGCTGTTATTACCTCACCTTGTCCTGCTGGCTTAACCAGGAAACCACGTGGGGAGCAATGGGACATGAGGTGACATTTGAGCAATTTGCGTTGTGTGATACCGCTAATGTGAATACCTCCGATGTTAATACGGGTATGAATGCCGTTGTGAATGCCGCTGTGAATGCCAATGACAGGAAAGCACTCCCGACTATTCGGGTTTCGGAAGAGGGCAGCGTTCTCACTCTAAGAGGGTTTGATTTCCTTCACCAGTTCGATCTTGACGGAGGCACCCTTGTGAAGATTTCTCGGCACGGCCTCGATCTGATCGAGCAGCCGGTCGGCTTCAACATCTGGCGTGCGCCCACTGATAACGACATGCATGTCCGGCTCAAGTGGAAGGAAGAAGGCTATGATCGCGCGGGATTGAAAGTGTATCATTCCGAGTGGATCCAATTGGATGACGGTACCGTGGAGATCAAAGTGTCGTTCTCTTTGGGCGGTTATTCTAGGTTCCCTATTCTACGCGGAGAAGCCGTATGGCGAGTAGATGGCGAAGGGGCAATTGGGCTTCAGGTACAAGTGAAGGTCCGGGAGGATTTGGTCTATTTGCCTCGCTTCGGACTTCAGCTAACGATGCCGAAGGGCAACGAGGAAGTGGAATACTTTGGACTGGGACCGCATGAGAATTATATCGACAAACGTCAGAGCGTTAGAAAAGGCTTATATTTACTCACCGTGGACGAGATGTCTGAGCCCTACAATATGCCGCAAGAAACGGGTTCGCGATTTGGCACAGAGTGGGCGGTCGTATCCAATGAGCTGGGGATGGGTTTAAAATTCACTTCAGCGGACTCTTTCTCTTTCAACGTATCGCACTTTACATCGCAGGATCTTACAGCAGCTGCGCACAGGTATGAGCTGTCGAAACGGAAGGAAACGATTGTTTATCTGGATTACAAAATGAGCGGCGTCGGATCCAATTCCTGCGGACCGGATCTGTTAGAACACTATCGGTTAAATGAAAAGGAATTCCAGTTTGAGCTTCGAATAAAACCTATTTGCAAGGAGGATGAGTAGCTTGGAAAAAATGATACAGCTTGCTGCACAGGTAACGCCGTCTGAACGTCAATTGGCATGGCAAGAAATGGAGTTTTATGGCTTCATTCATTTTACGGTGAATACGTTTACGAATCTGGAATGGGGGCACGGGGACGAGGATCCGGCTATCTTTAATCCGACTGAGCTTGATGCCAATCAGTGGGTGGAGGTATGCAAATCGGCAGGCATGAAGGGATTGATTCTAACCTGCAAGCATCATGACGGCTTCTGTCTGTGGCCGAGCCGCTATACCGACCACTCTGTCAAAAGCAGTCCGTGGAGAGAGGGGAAAGGTGATCTGGTCCGTGAGGTTGCTGATGCTTGCCGCGCCGCTGGAATCCGTTTTGGGATCTATCTTTCACCATGGGATCTTCATGAATCGTCTTATGGCGATTCAGCGGTCTATAATGCTTTTTTCCTCAATCAGCTCCGTGAGCTGCTGACCGAATACGGCGATATTTTCTGTGTATGGTTCGATGGGGCATGTGGAGAGGGACCTAACGGCAAAAGGCAGGTATACGACTGGAAAAGTTACTATCAGCTCATTCGCGAGCTGCAGCCGAACGCCGTCATCTCGGTATGCGGTCCGGATGTGCGCTGGTGCGGTAATGAAGCCGGCCATACACGTACTGCGGAATGGAGCGTCGTGCCGGCAGCTCTGCAGGACAATGAGAAGATCCAGGAACATTCGCAAAAAGAGGATGACGGCGAATTTGCCAAACGAATTCTCTCGCATGACGATGATTTAGGGAGCCGGGAAGTTATTCGGGAAGCAGGCGAGCTTGCCTGGTTTCCTGCGGAAGTAAACACTTCGATTCGTCCAGGATGGTTCTATCATGCCGAAGAGGACGATCAGGTCAAGTCGCTGGATGAGCTGTTTGAAGTTTATGTACGGTCGGTCGGAGGCAATGCCACCTTCCTGTTAAACCTGCCACCTGACAAGCGCGGATTGATCCACGAGAATGATGCGCGGCGGATGAGTGAGCTCGGGCAGGCGATACAAGGCAACTTCCAAGTCGATTTGTGCACGGGAGCCACCGCTGCTGCTTCTTCGGAATTGGATGACCAGCATCGGGTGAATAACCTGTTCGATGGGAATCCGGACACCTATTGGTCTGCGACGGAAGGAACGGAGAAGACAGAGATCGTAATCGACCTGCAAGAGGAACAATCATTCGACCGAATCATCCTTATGGAACAAATTCGGGTCGGCCAACGCATCGAAGGTTTTGTCTTGGAATGGAAAGATGGAGAGGAATGGAATCCTCTGGATCAAGGGACGGTGGTCGGTTACAAGCGCATTTGCCGCTTTGACAAGGTGAATGCCCGGTACATCAAGCTTTCCATCACTGCATCCAGATGGTATCCAACGCTGCAAAGCTTCCAAGTTTTTTTGAGTAAGAAAGTATAAGTTTCCTCTATACTTTGCTTATATCAGAGGGAAGAAACTTGCTTCCCGCCAAGGACGGCGTTAGCCTTTTCTTCTTGGTAAATGAAATCGTTACTAAGATGATTATTATAGAGGAGGAATTAACATGGGACATCATAAACTACAATTTCGAGAAGATGGCCAATTTACTATCGTTCAATTCACTGATCTGCATATAAAGGATGGCATTGAACCAGAAAAGGATGTCCAAACGCTTTCGATTATCCAGCAAATAATAGCTGACCAGCAGCCTGATTTAATCGTTTTTACTGGCGATCTTATCTCTAGTATGGATGCGGAGGATCAAGCAGGAACATTCCGCCGAGCGATTGACGGAGCTGTTCAATCAGGGATTCCATTTGCTGTTATTTATGGTAACCATGATTCGGAGAAAGGCATTACTCGTCAACAATTAAATGACATTTTAACCGAATTCGATAACAGCTTGTCTGTGGATGGACCTGAGGATATACATGGTATAGGCAATTATGTGCTTACCGTAGCAGGGGCTAAGAGCGAAGCGGATGCGGCAGTTCTATACTTCTTTGACTCGGGGGATTACGCACCGGAATCCATTGGCGGCTACGGTTGGATTCACCCAGATCAGGTTAGCTGGTACCTAGCGGAATCTGCTAAGCTGACGCAAAAGAATGGCAGCCCGCTGCCGGCGCTCGCTTTCTTCCATATTCCAATCCCAGAATACGAACAGGCCTGCCTGCAGGGTACGATAAAAGGGAATAAAGGTGAGAGCGTATGCTGTCCTAAACTGAATAGCGGCTTATTCACGGCGATGCTGGAGATGAAGGATGTTATGGGGACCTTTGCCGGACATGATCATGACAATGACTATGTTGGAGAGCTGCATGGGATTCGGTTATGCTATGGACGGGTTACGGGTAACAACACGTACGGTAAATTGGAGCGTGGGGCGAGAGTTATTACCCTAACGGAAGGAAAGCGCGAATTCGATACTTGGATAAAGCTAGAACAAGGATCAATTATATAATTGAGATTCAATTAAATAATTGAGATTTAATTAAATGATCAAGATGAAATAGCTTTCAGTTTGTTCCCAGCATACTTGGTACCAACCGTTTGTGTTTCCGCTGCTGCTCTAACAGAGCTGCCATAAATTCCTGCATCCCTTTCGGCTGCAAGGAGGCAAAAGCTGGATGTGCAAGGTTGCAGGTTTCAAGCGGGTCTGCGGTCAAGTTATACAGTTCATACTCCTCAGGAACCGGTTCGGTTTTGACTGATGTGACGTAGTGAGTGGACTGGGTTGACTGCAGGCCAGCATTGGGGCCTGCCACTAGCTGGGCGGTGATATCTTTGCTTCCTGGTTGGCTCCAGAATTGATCGTTATCAAAGTAGCGGGAGTACTTCCACAGCTCTTTCCTATTATTCCTGTGGATGCTGGCGACAACGGTTTCGATATGATTCGGCTGTATAACGGAAGGATAAGGTATCCCTAAAGGATTGATCTGGTGCTGGCCTCTCGTCACATCGTCGTCAATCATGAAATAGATCGGTTCTTCCACTGGATTGGACTTGTTCTGCTCTAATATAAAAGGGGACAGGTCACGGCCTACAAAGGAATGAACTTCACTGAATTTAGTGTGCAGGCGGCATTGGATGTCACTTATATCAGCATTGGCTAGTCCTAGCATCGTAGGCAGCAGATCAACATGGCTTGTAAGTGTATTGCAATGCATAGGCTTTGGGAAACGTTTTGGGTTATGAATGAGAAAAGGGACATGCAGCATTTCCTCGTAAGCACAGTACCATTTTTGATGAAGATCGCCATGTGCACCAAGTAATTCCCCATGATCAGATGTGAAGATAATAATCGTATTATCATAGAAGGAAGAGCGGGTAAGAGCTTCCACAACCTTATGCATTTGCTGGTCAGCATTTTTTTGCAACTGATAGTATAGCTTGCGGTAATGCGATTGGTTAATTATGGGCTGCAGCGCTCTAGGATATAGATGCTGATAGCTGGCTTGACACCGCGGCTTGGTATCTAAAGGCTCGTTTAATGTAGGTGGAGGACTGACCAAAGGCATGGGCTCCACGTCAAAATTGAACGTAGGAAGATGTGCAGTGAGCGCTCCGTATAAAACAATATCATGAGGATTCACGAATGAAGCGACAACAAGCCACGGCTTTGCATTCTTATCGATGTCTTTCTGACAGTCGAGAGCTTCGATGAGTTCAACCACTTCTGAAGCATAGACCACATCTCTGCCACTTACTCCGAAAGCAGCGGAAGAAGCAGAATTTCGCGGATTTTTACCGTGAGGTTCAGGACCAATCCAGCTGGAAAATCCAAAGCTGTCCAGATGGTCAGCATGCAGATACAATTCCTCTCGTTGTTTATCAGGTACACCCGTCATAGAATGATAGCTAGGGACGCCTTGGTGCGTACCAGGAACAACAATATCTTCATAGGAGATATGCCACTTCCCTTTATAATACGTTTGGTAACCTGCCTCGCGAAAATAATTCCCCACAGTTGGCACCGTATTTCTACCCAGCCAAAACATATCCGAGTCAAAGGTTTCCTTGGCAATTCCGTTTGTCTGACTAACGCCATGGAGAGAAGGGTATTGCCCTGTCATCAAGGTAGCTCGGCTTGGGCAGCAGGCTGCACTTCCAATATAATGTCTGTGGAATTCCATAGCATTAGATTTTAAAAACTCATGGGCAATGAGATTTTGTTTGCGCCATTCTTTTATTTCTGCATTCTCATAAACAGGTGGATATCGTTCCTCATCAACGAGGATGACGAGAAAATTAGGTTTGTCATCGTGATGTGGGAGAGGCTGTTCATTCATAGCATGCACATCCTAGGTTAGCGGTTTTTACCCTAAACTACGTGATGAGGCTCTAAAAAAGAAGTAGAATAAAATTTTTAAAATCATCTAATATGATAAAATAACTTTATGAATTATTATAGGTGTTGGATTTAACTTCGATTTGGGGGTGTTGGAAATAGATAACGGTACTTTTGTTGCTATTTTTTCGAGTTTTATGGGAGCATTTGTCTGTATAATGGTTGCCGTAAAAGTTAGAAAAGATAAAAAGAGAAAATAATAAAAATCTTGAAACAGGATTGAGTCGCGGATGCAGCCGTTAATCAGATGGAATGTTCTTCCGATCGCTGTTGAGCCCGGATTTCTTATTTTGTCCCCTGATAAGGGGGGAACTTATAAAGATAATCCGTATAGAGTGAATTACGCAGCTTATTTCAAATCATTGACAGACTTCCTTGGATTCCATACAATCCAAATGAAGGAGTGATTGTATATTGTTGATAAGTATGAAGCGTGTTGAGGTTGATTTATTAGATGACATGTCTTTGCAATCAGCGTGTTTTGGACCATTGATTCAGGCGTATAAGGAAATACGAACTCGTGGAGACGACGAAATCAAGTTCTACAATGAACTAACAAATGGACAACAAGCATTGTTTATGTTTAGAGCTTTTTATGAACATGCCCGTAAATCTGCCGAAGACTTATATTGGTGGAGCGCCTATTTTATGGCCCAAACCGGAAGATGGCCTTCATTAAAAAGAGGACTAAGTTACTTCGAGGATGTTGTCGCAGTGACACTCATTGAAGATATAGAGAGGTTTCTCAAAGAAAGAAATCATCCAAGAAGCTTAGAAAACTTCGATGTTACAATACAAGACCTTGAGAATGATTCTGAACTGTTATCATCCTTTGAAATCTTTTATGCTCGTTACCAAGCGGTTACACCGATAACGATCAAACGAATCGGCCAGTATATTCGTGAACATGCTGACGAGTTTTTGGCTCTACTATAATCCGTGCATGCCAACACGAAACAAAAGCGAAGCGGACGGAATCGTTCTGAAGAAGCGAAGCGTTCGCCTTTGTCTCCGGATTTCTACCCCTAAGGGATAGAATCAAGAAATAGGGAGACAACAGCGATCGTAAGAATGATCCGTCCGCGCAGCGGGGTTCTTATGGATCTAGCAATTACGTTACTTGGCGAATATTTTTTCCGCATCATCTAATGCCAATTTGTTGCCAAGCGCTGAGTAATCAAGCCATGGTTGTACCCCGATTGTGTAGATATGATTTTCCTTTACAGCCTTCAATCCTAGCCAAATCGGGTTTTTTTGTAATTGTTGGTACACTTTTTTAGCTCCATCTTCATCATTGACAACAACGAAGATTGCATCTGCATCAAAATCCGGAAGCACTTCTTGGGAAATCACTTCATAGGCTTTATTTATTTTCTCGACGCCATTTGCTGGTTTTAAGCCTAAATCATCAAATAGGATAGGACCTAAAGGACGTACCATGCCAAAAACACGTAACTCTTTTGCCGTAACACGGATCGCCATCGTCTTGCCATCGCCAATTTTTTTGTGCACAAGAGTTTTCACGCGTTCTGTCTGTGCTTCGTAATCATTGATAAACTGCTTCGCTTGCTGCTCACGGTTTACAAGCTTCCCTACCTGGTTTAAATGGTCGCGCCATGTCCCCTTGTCAAGGTCAAATACTTCAGTCTTCGCAATTTTTTCATATTTGGAAAGATCTTTCCCGGCATATTTCTCATCAGCGTATATGACATCAGGGTGTAAGGCCAGCAAAGCTTCCATGTCGGGATCTGTTGCCGCTCCGAGCTCTTTCGTGTTTTTCAAGCGATCCGCCACATGAGGCAAGAAAGCTTTACTATCACCTCCGACAACGGACCCTACAGGGGTGATGCCAAGAGCAAGCAAATCATTAGTTAAATGTATAGAAAGCGAAGCAATTTTAGTCCCTTTGCTTACCGTTTCATCTTTGTTTGCTGCCCCGTTTTGCTGCGGTGCCGACTGACTGCAAGCAGATAAAATAAGTGTGCAAACAATGCTCATCAAAAATATAAGTTTCTTCATCGTCAATTTCTCCTCTATCATCATGCTGTTATTTTGTTCTTACAAGTAAATAAAGGAAGTAAGGCGCTCCGACTGCAGCCACCACCACGCCTGCTGGAATTGAGTTCGGTTGAAATATTGAACGGCCAATCGTATCAGCCACCACCAGTATAACGAGGCCAATAAGTCCGGCTACTGGAAGAAAATGCTGATGGATCGGCCCGACAAGGCGACGTGCAAGATGAGGAGCAGCCAAGCCAATAAAACCGATCCCTCCTGCCATGGACACGCTGGCGCTAGATAAAGCGACAGCGCACGCCAACAACAGATAACGCTGTCGCCTTACAGGAGTCCCAAGACTGGTCGCTACCTCATCGCCAAGTGAAAAAGAATCCAATGTTTTGGATTGAAAATAGGCATAAGGGACAAATATGACAATCCACGGAAGCAGCGCATAGACATTTACCCAATCTCGCCCCCATACATTCCCGACCAGCCATCTTGCTGCAAATGTGTAGGTGTCCTCGTCAAGACGAAGCGATAAAAATAGCGTAATCGCACTGAAACCAGCCGCAACCGCAATTCCGACTAGCAGTAACCGAATAGGCAGTACTCCTTTATGACGGTCATACGCTAATAAAACAATCAATAGAGCAGCCGCCACACCACCCGCGAAAGTAAACAACGGAATCAAAATGGAGGACATTCCCTCCAGCGTGTGGAAAAAGCTAACAAAAACAATGAGACCAAAAGAAGCTCCTGCGTGAAGACCTAGAATTCCCGGATCAGCCAACGAATTACGGGTCACTCCCTGCAGAATAGCCCCAGATACGCCTAATCCCATTCCTGCTAACATGGTAACCAAAATACGCGGAAGGCGGTAATCAAATAACACCATCGTATCGTCATAATTCCCATAACCAAATAAGGTTTGAAAAACGGTTAGAGGAGAAAGCCGAATCGTGCCTGTATTTAAACTGATCAAAAGGGTAATGACACAAATAAGTGACAAGAATATAATGACTGCCAAAACTCTCGTTCCCCTGGAGGTCGCCTGCTTGTTCATTTACAAATTCCTCCTTTCTCTACTGGCAAGGTAAAGAAAGAAAGGTACCCCGACAAGTGCCACCATCGCACTGATAGCCAACTCTTTGGGTGGATTCACAGTTCGCGCCCCTAAATCAGCCAATACAAGCAGGATCGCCCCCAATAAAGCTGACATCGGAATAATCAGTCGGTAATCTACCCCAACCAGCTTGCGCGAAATATGTGGAATCACGAGTCCAACAAACCCAATTGGTCCCGCAACTGAAACGGAAACCCCAGCTAGTATGACCGCACAAACCATTCCTAAAATCCGAATCCGCTTTGTTTTCTCACCTAAACTGACCGCAATATCCTCACCAAGCGAAATGACCGAAATCGATCGGGCCAGTACGAACGTAAAAGCGATGGTGAGCAAAATAATGGGCACCAGCAGCTTTAAATGAAACCACTTTACTCCAGCCACGCCGCCAGCAAACCAAAAAGCCAAATCCTGACTCAAATCATAATAAATCGCGATCCCTGAGCTAAGTGAACTAAGTAGTGCCGCCACCACAGCGCCTGCAACCGTTAGCCGAATTGGTGTTAAACCGCCTGGTGTCATGGATCCAAGCAGCATGATAAATAATGTACTTAACACAGCCCCGATAAACGAAAGCAATATTAAAGCCAAATAAGGTAGGTTTGGAAAAAACGCAAAACTAAGCACCACCATAAAGCTGGCACCCGCATTAATCCCCAAAATCCCCGTATCAGCTAACGGATTGCGCGTTACTCCCTGCATCAAAGCACCTGCAACTGCAAAAGCCGCCCCTATCACTGCAGCACCGATTACACGCGGAAGCCGTAATTCATGAATAATTTGATCTGAAGTTAGCGCTGGATTATAATTGAAAATCGCTGTCCAAACCATTCTCATAGTAATCTCTTTCGCTCCAAACGATACCGCCAAAAACATAGACAACAATAACCCAAGCACCGCCAAAACAAATATAAAACTAAGTAACACAACGCTCGAATGAGCAGTAGAAGTTTTTCTGAAAAACTTATGTACCCATTTCGAATTCATCCATGAATGTCCCTTCTAACTATTGAAAATGATTCTCAGTATCAACACCAACATTGGTATTATACCATTAAAGCGATTAAAAACAAGTTCGACACTTTTTTGTGTTCGACACTTTTTTGCGCATAGCATAGACGTGATGAAGGGGATGGCTAAATCCATTGATTTGTACTAATTTTGTTGAATTGCTCTAAAACTTAAGCTAGACTACAAGTGAGGTGGAGTAGATGAACGGCTACGAACGACGGAAACAGAAAAAAATCGAGAATATATACAGCGTCTCCTTTCAACTATTTTTCAAATTCGGATTTCAGAAGGTCAGTGTGAATGAGATCGCTCAGAAGGCGAATGTTTCACCTGCAACCATTTATAACTACTTTGGAACAAAAGAACAGCTCTATACCGATATGCTTATGAACTGGATGGACAAGCAGTTAGAGCAGTATGAGAACATTCTTGATTCAGAGCTTTCGTTTCCTGAGAAGACTAAAGAAATCATGCTGCTCGAGGCCAAAAATTTAAATATTCTATCGGATGAGTTTCCGAGATCCCCATCCTCTGAGTTGAGTGGATTGATGCAAATGATGGAAAAGTATAACGAGCAGAAGGTCATGCACTTTTTTAATAAGTTTGTCTCGCTTGGGAAGCAAGCGGGTTATATTCATAAAGATCAAACAGAAGAGATGACGATGTTTTACTTTACGATGTACAAGAATGAGCTGGGTCGGTATTGGGAAGCATCGGATCAAGAACGCGTAACTCGGAGCATGGATCAATTGATCGGATTGTTCTTCTATGGGTTAGTTGGACAGGTGCAGGATCAGAAGTAGGGTATGGGGAAGGAGCATTCGAAATGTTGCAAGATCTACCGTCTATTCATGGTCTGATTCTTGCTGGTGGAAGAAGCTCACGTATGGGGACGGACAAGGCGCTGCTCGCGGTCGTGGGGAAGCCCCTGCTTATGCATATTATTATGCAAATGAAATCTGTAGGTGTGAAGTCAGTAACCGTTGCGGTTAATGATGCAGCTAGAGAAGAAGTCTATCGTAATGCGCTAACGGAGCATGGTGGCTACGAATCTGTACAATATGTGCATGATCAATTCATAGACTGTGGTCCAATCGCGGGCTTGCATGCTGGGTTATCCATGATGCCTGAAGAAGGCTATGTCTTCGTCCTTGCCTGTGATATGCCGATGCTATCGGAATCGCTGCTAGATCGAATGGCAGCAGAATGCGCATTAATAGAAACAGAAGAGCATGTGGAAGTGATTCGTACGCCGCTGCAGCCCTTTCATGCCTTGTATCATACTTCTGCTGTACCTAAGCTTCTTCTCCAGCTAGAGAGAGGGGAGTTCCGAATGATGCGCATGCTGGATCAGTTGAGCCATTTGCTTATCCAACCAACGCTAGCGGAGGAAGAAGCCTTTAGAAACTTGAACACACCGGAAGCTTACGAATCGTTCATTGGATTGTGAAGCATATCATCATCAACAGGAGGTTCATCATGGCTCGTTTAGAAGGAAAAATCATTGCCATAACCGGACCGCGCAAAGCGGAGGAATTCAGCAAGATGGTTGGCAAATTCGGAGGTACAAGCCTCATACGCCCCGCTCAGGGAACTGTCTTCCTGGATGATACACAGATCGAGGAGCAGCTCAAAGCGTTGATCGAGAATCCAGCGGATTGGATCATCCTTACAACAGGTGTAGGAACCGATGCCTTGCTGCAGATGGCGGAGAAGCTTGGGCTTGGCGAGCAGTTTCTAGCTGTACTCGGGCAAATTCGGATTGCGGCTAGAGGTTACAAGACAGTAAATGTACTGCGCAAGCTTGGGCTTACGCCCGAGGTTCGGGATGATGACGGAACGTCAGCCGGTCTGCTTCGGATGATGGAGGCTTATGATCTTCGTGGGAGCTCGGTTGCGCTCCAGTTATATGGGGATCCAGCTCCACGTCTAGTTGCTGAATTAGTGAAGCGGGGCGCCCATTGCGAGGAGCTTTTGCCTTACCGGCATATAGCACCAGAAGGTAATGTAGTGGAGGGGCTCGTCGATGAAATCTTGACAGGACAAGTGGATGCTGTTGCCCTCACAAGCACGGTGCAGGTACGCTATCTCATCGGCTGTGCGACCAAGCTTGGTAAGCTGAGGGAGCTGCGTGAAGCATTCGAAAGTAAGGTTCTTGCCGTCGCGGTTGGGAAAGTAACAGCGGAAGCCGTTCACGAGGAAGGCATTCAGCGCGTGTTATTCCCGGAGGAGGAACGAATGGGCAGTATGATTGTGGCGATGAGTAAATACTTCAATCAAGACGAAGAAGACTTATCAGATCTCATATCCTAGCATGGCTATAAACAAGAGGAGGGTTGCTATGAGTTCGAGCTATGCGAAGCAAATGGAAGCTTGGCTGCGCAGTCACCAGAATTCCGAGACTGCAGGGCCGATGATAGCCTATATGCGTAATCAGTTCCCTTTTCTAGGGCTCAAAACCCCTCAACGTATGGCAGTCACGAAGCAGTTCGTGAAGGAGCATGGCATACCTTCAGGTGAAGATTTGGAGCAGGCTGTACGCGAGCTGTGGACCATGCCTGAGCGGGAATTCCATTACACCGCGATTCTGCTGCTGGAGAAACGGATGAAGGAAGCACTGCCCTCGCAGGTTAATTTGCTTGAATATATAATTACGACGCATTCCTGGTGGGACACAGTCGACCTCATCGCAAGCCATTTGGTAGGCGACTTGTTTACCCGTTATCCAGCGCTCATTCCTGTCTATACAAGTAAATGGATCTTGTCAGATGATCTTTGGCTGCGCCGGAGTGCGATCCTATTCCAGCTTGGCTACAAAGGGAAAACAGATACAGAGCTGCTGTTCTCATTCATTGACCAATGTAAAGACGAGAATGATTTCTTCATCCGCAAGGCGATTGGCTGGGCGCTTCGAGAATATAGCAAGACAGATGCCGAAGCAGTGAGGCATTTCGTGGCTCAGACGGAATTATCGCCATTAAGCGTTCGTGAGGCGCTGAAGAGAGTCGGGAAAGAAAAAGATTGAATAAGATGAGGCTAAGCAGGCAAATTTACAATTGACGACGATAGAAAAGCATGGTATTCTTAATTCCAACAAAGTAGGTAGGAATTATGGGAAATAGGTGGTGCTCTCCTTATGAATCATCCAATAACGATTAAGAGTGGTCAGCTAGAGCTGTCCGGTGTACTGCAATATCCCGTACGGGATCATAATGAACGCCAAGCGGCTAAGTATCCGCTTATTATTATATGCCATGGCTTTATTGGCAATCGAATGGGTACAGATCGATTATTCGTAGAAGCAGCCGAGCGTCTGACGCACAGCGGGTATCTTGTACTGCGCTTTGATTATGGAGGCTGCGGCGAGAGCACAGGCGATTATGGCAGCGGCGGGCTTGATGAGCTTATCGAGCAGACTCGCACAGTCATCGATTATGGATTTGGTCTTGATATCGTTGATTCGGAGCGAATTATTCTGGTCGGACACAGCTTAGGGGGAGCCGTAGCGGTTCTGACAGCTGCTCGCGATTCGCGTGTGAAGTCTCTCGTGCTTTGGTCTCCAGTTGCCCATCCTTTCATGGATATCCGTAACATTATCGGAAACAAAGCGATTGAAGAGATCGATCGTACAGGCAAAAGTGAATACATGCATTATGAGTTTACGAAGCAGTTCACGGATTCGCTTGCACAGTATCAGCCGCTCACAGAGCTTCGCGGTTATAACGGTGACGTACTGATCGTACATGGCACCGCGGATACGGTCATTCCGGTCGATTACTGCTTTCTTTATCAGAAGATGTTCTGGCTTCGTAAAGAAGGCAATTGTGATAAAGAGGTTATTTTGCAGGGCGACCACACCTTTTCCTCCAAATCCTCCAGAGAAGAGCTCTTCGATGTTACCTTCCGTTGGATCGATGTCATCGGGAAACGTCGTTCGGACTGGAGCTTGTGGACGATTTAACTAGAGCGAGTCTGCATACGGAGAATGATAGAACAAAGCTGTTAATGAGTGTAAGGAGCCATGATTGCAATGGTTTCTTACGCTCATTTTGTTTGTGCGCTTTGGAGAGAGTAGATCCAGATGCTTACAGAGCGTCAGGGTGTGTAACTTTATGCTATAATTCATCGTTGTTTATAGAGGTATGGAAAGGTAACAATATTGAAGGGTAGAACAGACAGCTAAGATGAGATAAAACAAACGAGTGAACGGTGGTGTGCATAGATGACTTTACGTAAAACTGGAATATCCATGCTGCTAGTTACTTGTCTACTGGCATCTGGATGCGCGAATAATGGGGGCAAGGCCACGAATAATACTGGTCAACCACCTGATACAGAGCAGAATAGCTCAGGCACTGTGCAGACCGGTGACGGCACGGAGCAGACCACTCCACCTGGAGGGAATAAGGGCAGCTCATCAGGAAATGGAAGTGGAGACGGCACAGCTGAGAAACCGCCAGTCACCCCGGTAAGCGATACGATTAAGAAGGAACTCGCAGCGATGACGCTTGATGAGAAGCTTGGGGAAATGCTTATTGCTGGTATCGAAGGCAATACGCCGAATGAGCAGACGAAGCGGATGATTGAGAAGCAGCATGTTGGCGGTATTATTTTTTATAAAGAGAATGTAACAGACCCGAAGGGTGTCGTTGCCTATGTGAATCAGCTGAAGACTTGGAATCAAGGCAATGCTGCACCTCTCTTCATCTCTGTGGATGAAGAGGGCGGACGCGTGAGCAGGCTTCCTGGTTTAGCCGCTTTGCCCAGTGGTCATGAGGTCGGGAAGGTGAACGACCGTTCTTATGCTATGCAGATTGGCAGCTTTCTAGGTGAGGCGGGCAGCAGCATGGGCTTTAATATGGATTATGCTCCGGTACTGGATATTAACAGTAATCCCAACAATCCCGTCATTGGTGACCGCGCGTACGGGGCGACAGCTAAGCTGGTGACGGCTATGGGAATCAATGTGATGAAGGGGATTGAATCGACAGGTGTCATTCCTGTAGTGAAGCATTTCCCGGGTCATGGTGATACAGCTGTAGATTCACATCTGGAGCTGCCGATCGTGAAGAAGAGCTTGAAGCAGCTTCAAGCCTTCGAGTGGCTGCCCTTCAAGGAAGCGATTAAAGAAGGCGCAGATGTGGTCATGATCGCCCATATTTTGTTTCCCAAGCTGGATCCTATTTATCCGGCCTCCCTATCCAGGACGGTCATAACCGATGAACTGCGCGGTACGCTTGGGTTCAAGGGGGTTATCATTACGGATGATTTGACGATGGGGGCGATTGCGAAAAATTACGGAATGGACGAGGCCGCCGTTCGTACGA
Organism: Paenibacillus baekrokdamisoli; assembly: GCF_003945345.1. GTDB lineage: Bacteria > Bacillota > Bacilli > Paenibacillales > Paenibacillaceae > Paenibacillus_Z > Paenibacillus_Z baekrokdamisoli. The sequence goes on from NZ_AP019308.1 coordinate 5,799,734, forward strand.
TTAAGGCGGGCAGTGACATTTTGCTGGTGGCTCATGGTTACGATAACGTAGATAACATCTTGGCAGCCTTGAAGAAAAGCATCAAGAGTGGAGATATAACGGAGAAAAGAATCGATGAGAGTGTGGTGCGGATTTTGCAGCTCAAAGAGAAGTATCACCTTACTGAGGGAACGGCTGTGGAGACGCCGAATCTGACCAATCTCAATGCGGCTATACGCAAAGCGATTGCATCGCATAAGTAGTTGTTGACCAAAAGGGAGTGGCGCTTATGCGCTGCTCCTTTTTTGCCACCGTTTTATCGCTAATATTCGGAACGTTCCTTCGGCAATTAAGTGTTAGACGGACTAAAAAAATAAGCAAAGGTAGCCTTTGGACATGAAAAAAAGTCCTAGACTGCCTTTGCTTTATTGAACTCGTTTTCCATTGTTCAAAGAAGGAGAATGTGTAACATAACTGTGTAAAATCATCCCAAGGATTACGATAAACATACCACTCCAGGATATAAGAGAAGGAAGCTGAATAGACAAAAAGACGAGTTCTCCTAATAATGAAAAAAACACTTCCATGGATTGCGTTGCTTCAATAGTTGCCAACTTCTGCATGTTTCCTCTTACCATATCTGTTGCTTTAAAAAATAAAACAGTAGCTATTACTCCAGAAAAAATGGCAACCAAAACGGATTGAATGGTTTGCTCTTTACTTGGCATACCTGTGGTACAAAAACCGTAGAACGAAAGCAAAAGCCAGAGCGGTAAACTAGCTAAAGTCATCCCTAGTACACGTTGATATGCATCTAGACGTCCCGCACATACCTCCATCATTTTACGATTACCTAATGGATAAGCAAATGAAGCTATAATGATAGGGGTCACTCCGAATAACAAATCTGTTATAGAAATTGATTTTGACTGTTCAATTTGCATTAGAATGATTCCGAGCAGAATGATCAGAGACATCAAAAGACCTTTGAAGGGGATTTTCCCACGTGATTTTATAGGACCATTCTTTGTTTGTACGATTTCTGAAAAAAACGGAGCAAGTAAAGAACCTGATATAATTGTGATCTGCCAAGTTCCAGCGATAAGCCAGCCTGGTGAATATGCTGACGCGAAACATAAGGGAGCATAAAATAACCCAAACCCCACAAAGCTCCATAGAAGCCAAGTTCCTGGTGCTTCTCTCATTACTTTCAGAAGAGGTATAAGCTTATTTTTTGACATCACAATGATTAATAAAAGTGGAATCATAAAGATATAACGTAACGAAGCACTCCATATCCAATTCCCACCAGACAACTCCATAGACCGATTAAGAACAAATGTAAAAGAAAAAAAGAAAGCAGCAAAAACACCTAACAATATAGATCGCAATTGACTCACCTTATTCTGTCTGTTTAGTTATCGTGTTATTTAAAAGCACTTCGGTTTTATTTTCAAGACGCCTCTCTTGAAGAAATCTACCTATTAGCATTCCTGTAGAGCGTTAAATTTCCGCTTTGCAAAAAAAAACGAGCGCCTCGGTACGATGGGAGTATGCAACGGGTCATAGCCCTTAAAATCCCATCAACCAGGAGGACGCTCTACTATAAATTCTAAATCGCAGGACAAACAAAATCAACTCGCTGAAAAAATTACCAATTGGTAGTCGGGATCGACTTTCTTCCTATATTCACATGCCAAAAATGAGGATTTGAACCTTTTCAAGATATATAGAAACTTCATGTATAACGAAAAAAAAGAAAATAAGCAGGATGTGAGCAAGTTATTACTGCTCATATCCTGCTTATTTTTAAAAATCACAACTTACTCCCCAGTAGCCACACGTTCCATAAGCCCAATAAGCTCATCCGCCGGATAAGCACCAGACAGCGCGTATTTATTATTAAACACGAAGTACGGCACACCGGTTACACCGATTTTATGCGCTTGCTCGATGTCGGCGTCTACCGATTCGCTGCCTTCTCCAGCAAGCAGACGAGTGCGAATATCTGCTTCATCTAAGCCGAGCTCAATTGCGACGGCTAACACCTCGCTGAGCTGAGCGACATCGCGGCCTTCCTCGAAAGTGGCGCGAAACAGTGAATCAACCGCTGCCGTCTTGCTCTCTTCAGGGACTAGAGCGATGAAGCGGTGAGCAAGTCTAGTGTTCGGCATCCGGGTGACACGGTCGAAGCGGAACGTAACGCCAACGGCTGCACCAGATTTGGTAACATGCTCAAGCATGCGCTGAAGCGTTTCAGCACCGCCCATTTTCTTCTGCATGACTTCATCAAATGAACGTCCTTCCTCGGGAAGGTTGGGATCCAGCTGATAAGCCTTGTATGTGATCGTAACGGGCTCGCCGCCTTTGGCTTCCCATTGCTTTAAAGCGCGAAATAAATTTTGTTTACCGATTCGGCACCAAGGGCAGACCACGTCAGAGTACAAATCAATATGCATATGTCATAATCCTCTCATGGGTAATTTTTATACTTTATTTTAACACAGGTGCGCCTACAGTTCCTAACCCCTAATTAATGAGTTTCAGTTGAGAAGGTACAAACACGCTGCGCGGAAGATCCTACGGATAGAGCCAATCCCTCTTTTAAGATATTTCTCAGGCGGTTACAATATTATTAGCACAGCATTATCTTAGGAAGCAGCTGAACCAAAGAGGTGAACAAAACAATTATGATTCGAATTGGCTTAGCAGGATGGGGAGATCACCCAACTTTATATAAAGAACCGGGCGCCAAGAAAAACAAGCTGGCCGCCTATTCGCGATGGTTCAATTCTGTGGAGGTGGATAGTACCTTCTATGCCGTGCAGTCCCCTGAGCTCATGAAGCGAGGGGCAGATGATACACCGCCGGAATTTCGTTTTGTTGTAAAAGCTTACCAGGGGATGACAGGCTATTCGCGGGGTGGAGGCAGCAGTTATAAACCTTTCGCAAGCGAGGAAGCGATGTATGCTGCTTTTCACGAATCTCTTGCTCCTCTAAGGGAAGCCGGGAAGCTGGCAGCTGTGCTGTTCCAATACCCGCCGTGGTTTGATTGCTCCCGTCCTTATGTCGATCAGATTCGCAAGGCGAAGCGGCTCATGGGAGACGTGCCTGTTGCTCTGGAGTTTCGCCATCAGAGTTGGTTCGAGCCTGATATGCGGGAGAGAACCTTGGATTTCACGCGGCGTGAAGGGTGGATGCACACCGTATGCGATGAACCGCAGGCAGGTGAGGGCTCGGTGCCGATTGTAGAAGCTGCAACCGACGAGAAGGTGACGATTGTTCGGCTGCATGGTCGTAACAAGGAAGGTTGGGTATCCACTGGCCAGCCGAATTGGCGGGAAATTCGTTATTTGTACCGCTATAACAAGGATGAGCTGGAGGAATGGGTCGAACGGCTGAGGCGGCTTGATGAGCTATCCCAAACGGTTTACATTCTGTTCAATAATAACTCCGGCGGGGATGCCGCAGATAATGCACTGCAGCTCATGCAGATGTTGGATCAGCTACCTGTGAGAGGCGCGTTTGAACAGGTCAAGCCAGTTGAAGAAGCGGAGCAGCTGGAACTATTCGACTGATTCCACGAGGCAATCAGCAGACTCCTAGGGTTCTAACTTAGAAGGAATAGAAAACAAAGAAGTAAAGCAAAATAAGAGACATGCCACCATTGACAACAACAACTGTAACTGATATTATTACAGTATAAAGCGAGGTGGTCGCTAAAACATGAACAGCGAATTTACGATTGCCGTACACAGTTTGGTATATTTGGCTCACAAGCCGGAGCGAATGGCTTCCAGCGAAGCGATTGCTGACAATGTAGCGACGAATCCGGCGAGAATTCGCAAGGTTATGAGCTGTTTGAGGCGAGGCGGTTATGTCGACACGCGGGAAGGCGCTGGCGGCGGATACAGGCTGACACTTGATCCAGCAGTAGTCACCTTAGCTGATATTTATAGGCTTATGGCCCAAGGATCTGTCATTCCGAGCTGGTGCTCAGGCAATCCGGATATGGATTGTGTAGTGGGCTCCAATATGAAAGAAGTGATGGACGGTATATTTTGCAAGGCGGAGAAGCAGCTCGAGAGTTACTTTAGCGGCATCACCCTTACCGATATGCTGAGTCAGATTCGAGACTGTGAGGATTGTTGATTCGATCTTATGATGTGATGGGTATACCCTTCTCATACAGTGTTTGCAGCTCATGTAAGAGAACTTATATTTGAGAGGATGATTGAATATGGCAGTAGCATTGACTAAAGACAACTTCAGCAAAAGCATTGAGAGCGGCGTATCCTTGGTTGACTTCTGGGCACCATGGTGCGGACCTTGTAAAATGCAGCTTCCAATCGTTGAGGAGCTTTCCACTGAGCTTCAAGGCACAGCGGTAATCGGCAAAATTAACGTAGATGAAGAGCCGGAATTGGCTTCCCAATTCGGCGTAATGAGCATCCCTACACTTATTTTGTTCAAAGACGGTCAACCCGTTGACAAAATGGTTGGCTTGCAATCCAAAGACGCTTTGAAAAACAAAATTCAAGGCCATATCTAATAAACCGAGTTCAACATAACTCGTTCTTTCTTATCTCATATTTTGTGAGCAAGCAAAAAGGATCCGCGGCAGCGGATCCTTTTGCTGTTTTATTGAACTAGCATCCTCTTAATTAAGGTCATCTTTCAATAGCAAATAACTGTACTGCTCCGGGTTTTCTCTGATTTCATCCCCTAATGCCTCATACCATTGAGATAGAATAACGGTTCGTATACGCAGAGCGTTAGGATCTTTTGGCTTTAAAAAACCAATTTCGATCCATTGTTTCAATTTCTCCCTAGCTGTCCGATCACCGATGCTAAGCAGCATCATAATTTCCGTTATGGTGATTTCGTCCTGTTTAAAAACTAATTGTCGAAACAGCTGTCTTTGTTGAATGTCTAATTGCCGAATCAGTTCCGGCTCTACACGTAGCATCTCTGCATTCTTCTCCTGAACAATTTGCGCCGCATGCGTATAGACTTCTACTAGACCATTAAGGAAATAATCAAGCCAAACCGTTAAGTCTGCATCATGTCGGCCGTAGTAGTAATTATGCGACAAACCCATTTGCAACGCCTTATAATATTCATTTAGATTCCGGTCATAGAAGTTTTCAAGAACGAATAGTCCCTTTAATCCAAATTGCCCTCTCCGCAGAATATAGGTTGCAATCATTCTCGCTGTCCGGCCGTTACCGTCCATATAAGGGTGAATCGTTAAAAACTGCCACATTGCTACTCCGGCACGAATTGGAGCTGGCAATTCATGGGTTTCCGGCGAATTTAGCCACGCTACGTAGTCCTCCATCAAAACAGGAACATCGGTATATTCTGGCGGCATGTAAAAACCCGATTGATTCCGATTGCCGACTTTGTTCTGCTCCAATCGATAATCGCTCAATCGCGGACGCCTTCCATGGGAAATGCGAATGATCGCATGAAGCTTTTTAATCCATTCTTCTGTTATTGGCAGTCGCCTACGTTCCGAATCATCCAAGAACTCAATTGCTTTCATAAGGTTGTATACTTCCTGTTCCTTATCTAAATCACTACTTCGATAGAGCGCTTTGCGCTTTTTATCGTCATCAAGATCGTTGCCTTCCATTCTCGTCGAAAGCAATACCGTTGTCTCTTTTGCTTCCTTCTGCAACTGTTCCAATATATCCACTGGTAGAGGTAATTGATCGATTATGACGCTCGCTCGCTGGATCTCCAATAGCTTATTAATCATGTTGAACGTATTTGTGAGTTTTGGATTAAACATTGAACCGCCTCCTTTCATTCATTATATCACAATTACCGCTATTTTACCGCTATATACATATAGGTTCGAAAATTATACCATCCGGTCTCTTTCTATTTTGGTAGGGATCAGTGCTTGCCAACACGAAACAAAAGCGAAGCGGACGGAATCATTCTGAAGAAGCGATAGCGTTCGCCTTTGTCTCCGGATTTCTACCCCTGAGGGCTAGAATCAAGAAATAGGGAGACAACAGCGACCCTTAAGAATGATCCGCCCGCGCAGCGGCCTTCTACGCACCATGCTTCGAATTTATCAAGCACTTATTTTAGTGTTGACCCAAAAAAGATGCAACTATTACCAAAATGTAAACGTTTAACCATACATAGGAACTTATTCACGTATACATTTTGGGGAGGAATACAGGATGGGTATTGGTAATAGGCAGTGGATGCTGACTTTATGTGCGGCTGTTGCATTGACGGCTGCTGTGCCGGGGTCTGCTTTCGCGGACGGATCGGCACCGTCAGCTCCGTCAGCGAGCGTGAGCAGTGGTACGGTAGGAAGTCTAAAGGAAGGAAGTCTAATTGATTCCTCGATATCTAAGATAAAGGCAGAAGCTCTGGCTCGCAGCTACGTTAGTATTCCAGCAGAGTACAAGCTGCAAAATGCTAATCTATACAGCGGCTCGAATTGGATGAACAGTCGGGATATATGGAGCCTTGCGTTCGTTAAGACAGTAGGCGGTAAGCAAAAGGGTACAATCAACGTTGGCATCGATGCCAACAGCGGCTTGCTGACCTCTTACAATGTATATGTGGATGAGCCGAATGCGAAGCCTTCTTATCCATTGAAGGTTGATCGTGATGCAGCGCGTACGGTAGCGCTCGCTTTCATTGCAAAGCAAACACCTGCTTATAAGGATCAGCTGCGTTTCGACGAAGACTATGGCAATGATTTGAAGCCGCCGCTTAATGGTCAGGTTCGCCATTCTCTCCGGTTCGATCGCGTTGTTGGCGATATTGCTTACATGGACAATTACATCGACGTTGATGTGGATAGTGAAGGCCGCATCCTGCGTTATGAAGTGACTTGGAATGAAAGCTTGATCTTCAACCAGCAGAAGCCTTCCTTGTCGCTAACCGAAGCGGCTGCGAAGATTCGATCCTTGGTTAAGCCGGAGCTGGTCTACGTTTCTCCCTACCAAATGAAAGAGCCACGCAAGCCGATTCTTAGCTATGACCTGCAGCCTGTCACTATCGATGCGGTCACAGGTCAATTGACGCAGCCGCTCTATAGCATAGACCAATGGGCATCGACGCCAGTAACGGATAAAGCACTCGGCAGTAAACCGCAGGGAGGCAAAGCATTAACGCGCGAGCAAGCTGCGCAAGCTATCAAGGCTGCTTTTCCCATTCCGAAGGATGCTGTCCAGTCGGATGCGAATTACAACGAATATAAAGATGGCAACAGTGGCACAACATCCTCTTCTTGGAGCTTGAGATGGCAGTTGAAGAGCGGTGATAAAGAAGTAGGCAGCATCAATGCTTCCATTGATAGCGACACGGGTATCATCCGCAACTTCAGCTCTTATCGCTATCAGTCGGATGATTCGAGTGCAGCGACGAGCCGTATCACTTACAATGATGCGAAGACCAAAGCGGTGGAGCTCGTGAAAAAGCAGTTCCCATGGCTGACAAATCAGCTATATATTCGTCAACAGAGTGAAGTAGAGCTGGAACGGCAAAATAACGGGAACAATCAATACTCTTTTTCATTCGTTCGCAAAATTGATGGAGCACGCTTAGATAGTGATTCCATTCAGGTAACGATTAACGCTAGTTCGGGTGACGTTCAAGAGCTGTGGTCGAATCTGTCGGTCTATGACTATCCTGCTCAAACACCGGCTGTCATCAGTGCGGATAAAGCCATTAACGCTTGGATGAATTATTATAAGCTTGAGCTTACCTATGTAACGGAAACATCCTTCCAAATTAATGGGCAGCCTATTCCACCGGAGAAGTATAAGCTCATGTTAGCGTCAGGCGAGCTTAAAGGTGATGATAAAGATGTCCAATCCACAACGAAGCTTGTTTACCGATTGGTATCCAAGCCAAGAGATGAATCGGTCTTTCTGGATGCGCAAACAGGCCAATGGCGAAGCAGCGACAGTGGCGAAACGACCGAGCTGATTAAACCCAAAGCGATCGATGTAGAGGGACACTGGGCACAGCGTGAATTGGAACTGATGGTGGCTTACAAGGCACTTGATGTTGTTGATGGCAAAGTAAGGCCTAACCAAGTCATAACAAGAGGCGAGCTCATTAAGATGCTTGTGCTTGCTATGAACAGTGGTCGTCCACCTATTATGTACGCCTCAGACCAAGCAAAAACTAGTTTTAGTGATGTCTCGGCTTCTTCCGCCTATTATGTTTATGTTCAGGATGCGATGCAGCAGAATCTAATTGATCTTGGAGACGGTTCCTTTAATCCGGAAGGAAAGGTTGATCGAGGAGAGATGGCGGAGCTGATCGTCAGAGCGCTTGGCTATAACTCGCTTGCGGAGCATAAGGATCTCTTCAATGTTTCCTTCAAGGATGAGAGCAAGGTGAAGAAGAAGGGGCAGGCGGCTATCGTTGTCGGCCTTCATATCATGAGCTTGACCGATGGCAGCTTCCTGCCTGAACGCCAAGTGACTCGAGCAGAGGCGTCTGCAGCGTTCTTCCGGTTCCTCTCGGAACGAGCGGCGCTGCAGGAAGCTCCGCTCAGAAACGATTAAGCGCAGCTAATGTAATCGAGTAAAGGAATAAGGTGTAGAAGGAGAGTGTCACCACTTGATCATCAAGTGGCGGCACTCTTTTTGCATTATGAGTGCGGTCATCAGGGAGCTGCTGTTCGTTTGAGATCACCACCTAGAGGCTTAGAGGTCTAAGATTGAGAAGCGCGCTGAGGAAGGGTATGATGAGGGAAAGCTATTTTGAATCTAGAGGGGGTCAAAGATGTCGCGCATCGTCGGTATTCCTTCGTCAAGGGTTGCTAATTTCCTGAGGTTTCAACGAGATCCGCTCGGCTTTCTAGTCGATGCGCTGCCGCTTGGCGATGTCATTTCCTTGCGGACTAGCAGCTTTCGGCCTACCTATGTTATTAATTCACCTGAATTTATACAAGAGATCCTTGTGCGACAGGATGATTATTTTCAGAAAGGGAGAAGCTCTGGTGTGCTGCGCCGAACGATCGGTGATGGCTTGCTTACTTCCGAACATGAGACTCATCACAGGCAAAAACGCTATTTGACGCCTGTCTTCTATAAGGAGCGGATTCAGGCTTATTCGCAAATTGTGGTCGAGGAAACGCTCCGTTGTGCGGATCAACTAGAGAATGGAGTCGCCATTCCGATGCATGATCGCATGATGCAGCTGACGCTAAGCATTATTGCGCGTAGTATGTTTAATACCAATCTAGATGCGGATAAGGCAGAACTTGCTGCTGCGGTTGATATGACCATACGTCATTCGGCCAAAAGCATCTTCTCGCCCATTATCATTCCTTTCTCCGTACCTACACGAGGCAATATGGCGCATAAAAGGGCCATTCGAACACTGGAGACGATGATTTATGATGCGATTGCGGCTGCCAAGCGAGAACCGGATCGATACGCGGATAGTCTGCTTGGACTTCTGCTGGATACGAAGGATGAAGCCGGTGAGCCGATAACCGATGTCGAGATTCGTGATCAGATGATGACGATGCTGCTTGCTGGGCATGAAACGACAGCCAATGCGTTGGTCTGGACATGGTATCTATTGGAGCGTGGGCCGGAAGTAGAGGATCGGCTGCATGAAGAGCTTGATGCCATGCGCTTAAAGGAGCGTCAGACGGGGGGGCGGCTGGGTCCGTTTGAACGTTATCGCGAGCTCACCTATACGAAGCAGATCGTGCAGGAAACGCTTCGCCTATATCCGCCTGCTTGGGCCATTCTCCGCGAGGCGGAGCGGGATGTGGAGCTGCTGGGACAGCGCTTCGTCGCGAATAGCAGCTTTATCATTAGCCCGTATGCGATCCATCGCAATGACGAGGTATTCGGGGATGCTGCAGCATTTCGCCCGGAGCGATTCGATGCCGGGCTGACGGAATGGCCGCGATTTGCCTATTTTCCATTCGGCGGCGGAGCCCGCGGCTGCATAGGCTCGCAGTTCGCAATGATGGAGGCGGCACTTATTGTAAGCACGCTGGCAGAACGGTTTTCATTCATCTCGGTGGAGGGCCAAGGAGAAGCGGTACCTGAGCCGCTCGTCTCTCTAAGGATAAAGAAAGGCCGATGGATGATTCCGCGGCGTCGATAGGGAGGCTTCCTATTCCTACCGCATAGTGAAAGGGCGAGTGAGGTTATTCTCATTCGCCCTTTTTGTACAAGCTCAATGCATATTTCCATGGAAATGGGAATAAACATGGATAAGCATACATGCGAGGGGATGAATGGATGATCATGGAATCGGACAAGGGGGCACCTATCGCTTCCATCCTTGGAATAGGGACGGCTGTCCCACCTTATCGGATTGTGCAATCCGAGGTATCTGCGCGTTTGGCCGAGGCCTTAAGCGATTATCCGGATTCGGTTCGTTGGGCTAGACGGATATTCAAGCAGTGCGGCGTGGAGACCCGCTACACCTGCGAGCCATCCTTAGTAGGCTCTACGGCTGCATGCAGATATCTTCCTTCTTCTCCGTTAGAGGAAGTTCCGACTACGAGAGAGCGAATGGATGTGTACAAGCGGGAGTCTATGCCGCTCGGATTAGAAGCGGCGAGACTGGCGCTGCTCGATAGCAGGGCGGACCCCTTAGACGTTACACATATCATTACGGTCAGCTGTACGGGGCAATATCTTCCTGGCTTAGATGCTTTGCTTGTGAAGGAGCTTCAGCTTTCACCGCATGTCAACCGAATCCCCCTTCAGTTCTTGGGCTGCGCGGCTGGATTGAAGGCTATATGCCTAGCCCGTCAGCTGATAGCGGCTGCACCGTCAGCGACTATATTAATTGTTTGCGTGGAGCTGTGCACGCTTCATATTCAGCCGTCTGGGAAGAGAGAAGCGCTGTTTGGAGCTTCCTTTTTCGGAGATGGGGCTTCTGCCTGTATTGTTGGCTGTGCGGGAGACGAACATCAGGGATATTTGCAATTGGGGGAAGATATGTCCGTCCTATTGCCAGATTCCTCAGAGGAAATGGTGTGGGAAGTGGGCAATCGCGGCTTTGATTTGTACTTATCTCCGAACATTCCGAGAATATTGGGTCAATATTTGCCTGCGGAATTAGATCGCTTCTTACGCGTGGAGGACAAGCCTGAGCTGTGGGCCATCCATCCCGGTGGTCGTGGGATCGTGGATACCCTTCAGGATCTATGTGCACTTACCGATGAGCAGACAAGCTACAGTAGGCGGATCCTTCGGGATTATGGCAATCTGTCCTCGGCAACGATATTGTTCGTCCTGCAAGAGATGAGAGATGACCTCCGGAGACGGAAATCGGGACGGGCAGCTGGTTTGGCCTTGGCTTTCGGTCCGGGGGTTACGGCTGAGATTATCCGAATCGCTTATGTTTAATAGGTTGAAATATCGCGCCTTATCACCTGAGCTGATGGATGACTTTTCAGAGGGAGGACCGGAGCTTGTTGAAGCTCTGCGTCATCTTCGGAAGCTGAATCGAATCTTCCATGCAGCCGCCCCTACTTTATATGGAATGAAGCGATTATGGAGAGAAGCGGGCAAACCGAAGCAGTTTACGATACTCGATGTAGGCTGCGGTTCGGGTGACATCAACCGGCGTTTATTGAAATGGGCCGATAGAAATGAACTTCAAGTGAGCATTCGTTTAATAGATATTACGGAAGAGGCTTGCGAGGAGGCGCGGCTATTCTATAAGGATGAACCGAAGGTTGAGGTCATTCTCGGAGACCTGTTCTCACTTCAGGATGTTCAGGATGAGCAAGCGGATGTTGTGACAGCGGGGCAATTCGTTCATCATTTTGCCAATGAGGAGCTGCCGCGTGTAGTGGATTGCCTGCTTCAAGCGTCCCGATGGGGCGTCGTGATCAATGATATTCACCGTCATTGGATACCGTGGACAGCCGTTTGGATGACTACACGCCTCGTATCGAATAACCGTTATATTCGTCATGATGGACCGCTCTCTGTAGCCAAAGGATTTCGGCGCGAGGATTGGAACCAGCTCGAGCGCTCGCTGCAGGGCGTGAAGCTGCTGGCGAGATGGATTCCTTTATTCCGCTATGCTGTTGTTATACGAAGCGACAGAGTCTGAGTCCATAAACGGAGCTGATCAGATGAAACGTATTTATGATGCGGTCGTGCTTGGTGCTGGCATAGCGGGAACTTGTGCGGCAAAAGATTTGGCAGATAAGGGTTGGGATACACTGCTGATTGACCGTAAGGAATTTCCTCGTCATAAGGTATGCGGGGAATTCTTATCGCCAGAATTTCAAGGGATGCTGGGTGAGATTGGGCTTTACAAGGTGGTGGAATCGCTCCAACCGGCCTTGATAGATCGGGCACGCCTAACCTTAAGTAAAGGTGATTCATTGGAGGTTATGCTGCCCAATAAGGCATGGGGCATTAGTCGATATGTGTTGGATGCCGCTTTACATCATGCCGCTCAGCAAGCGGGTGTGCAATTGCGCACGGGTGTAACGGTGATGTCCGTTGCTCCTGCTCAGGATGGCTTTCTCATTGAAACGAGGCGGGATGGAGAACGGGAATACTTCCATGCAAGAACGGTGATCGGGGCTATGGGTGTTCATCGTCAGCAGCAGGACCGCAAGTTACTAGAAATGCATAATGGCAGGAAAAAGCAAAGCATGAATAAGGAGAAGTCCGCTTATTTGGGGGTAAAATCGCATTATACCGATGTTTCCTTGGATTCGGCAGTCGAGCTGTATTTCTTTCCGGGAGGTTATTTGGGTCTTTCTCCGCTTCCTGGTGGTGAAGTGAATGCAGCCGCTTTAGTTGATCAGAAGGCTTTCTCCGGCTCCGAGGGAGATAAATCCGTTCTAGGCATCATTAAGGAAGCCGCTCGTCATAATCAGAAGCTAGGCGATAAGCTGAAGCGGGCCATTCCCGTGGCTGGATCGCAATCAGCGGTTTCTCCTGTGAAGCTGAATAGGAAACCTCTTGCATGGGACGAGTATGCCCTGATAGGGGATGCAGCCGTTATGATTCCACCCCTTTGCGGAGATGGCATGTCGATGGCCCTTCGATCAGCACGGATATGTACGCCCCTAGCGGATCTTTATCTGAAAGGGGCCATTTCTCGTGAGACCTGGCAGCTGGAGTATGCTGCTTCTCTGAAGAGGGAATTCAGCGGTCCTTTGCGCTATGGACACTGGATTCAAAGTCTAGGTGAGCTGCCGATATTATCTAAGGCCGTCTTAGCTGTGGCGAAGCTTGTGCCAAGTATGGGAGCCGGATTGCTGCAGGCCACAAGGCTCAAGGACAACCGTTTGTAGAGTAAGCCGTGAATAGAGGGGAACTTAGGATGGGCTACGTGAGGCTTGGCGTTCTTGCATATCGATGTCCAAAGACCTTCATGCTGATCTGGCTGCTGCTATTAAGTGTGCTCGGGCCTTATTCTGCCAAGCTGCCCTCCGTATTGAAGGACCATGGTCTGCTGCCAAAAGGTGAGTTCATACAGGTACAACAAGCCATGGCCTCGCAATTTGGCATACCTGCAGATCCTATTATTCTAGTGTTCGAGAAGAAAAATACGGTGAGCGAAGCGCAATTTCATCATTTTATCCGACTAACACTGGATAGGCTAAGAGAAGTCCAAGGATGGACTGGGCAAGTCTCCCCGTGGGAACGAGAAGGCATGCTGCAGTCAAGTGCCGCTTACGCACTGCTCACCTTCAGGCAAAAGCCGCACGAAATGCAGTCCCTAGTCGAGCAGATTCATGCGATTATGCCCCGAGATAACAACATTTCCGTTCAGTTGACTGGCAAATCCGTTGTCCAGGTTGATGTTAACCGGGCGAGTCAGCATGATCTGCGAAAGGCGGAGCTTATCGGTCTGCCTGCTGCATTCATCATCTTATGGCTGGCTTTCGGGGGTATTGCGTCCGCGATGATTCCCGTTCTTATTGGGATGATTGGAGTCACTGCTACCATGGGAATCATGTACGGACTTGGGACGAGAATGGAGCTGTCGAACTTCGTGCTCAATGTTATTCCGATGGTAGGTCTTGCGCTTAGCATTGATTTTGCCTTGATGCTTGTAAGCCGATTTCGTGAAGAGATAGCGAATGCGCCTGCGGAGCAAGCGATAATAACGACTATGCGTACGGCAGGGAGAGCTGTCTTATTCTCTGCCGCCAGTGTAAGTCTTGGTTTAATGGGCCTTTTGTTTATCCATCTGCCTATATTCACAACCGTTGCGCTGGGTGCGATGACGGTAATTGTAGTATCGGTGCTGCTTATCGTTACGCTGCTTCCAGCCCTTCTTGCCTTCTTAACCCCCACCCTCCAACGTGAAAATAATGCCAAACGGGCTAAACGAGACCGAGGTGCTTGGCAAAAATGGGCCATTTTTATTATGAACCGTCCGATCCTAATGGCTGGTTTATCATCTATGATTCTGCTTGGTTGTCTTTTGCCTCTCGCTCGCCTGCAAATAGCTATACCCGATGCAACATCATTGCCCTCTGCTTATGAATCACGCATGGCTGCAGCCAGTTTTGAGCATTATTTTACCGAGCCTAATTCTTCGCATGTCTATGTCCTAGCGATTGGACAAGCCGCTGCCCTTACGAAGGGAGATTGGGAGCGGGCATATTCAATTCACAAGCGATTAGAACAGGATGCAGGCGTCCTTCAGGTGAACTCTGTTTTCTCCCGTAATGACAGTCAGTCCGAGCGTTTATCTGTTAAGATTCAGCATTCAAATGAGACTCCGCGATCGAGCATGCAATTTGCAAGTGCCCCCTATGTGAACAAGAACCTCATGCTTATGGACATTACGATTAAGGGGAATCCGGAATCGAAGGAGGCGAAGAATTGGCTTCGCAACATGGAGCAGGAGGGAGAGCGCGGTCAGATGCGATTCCTGCTCGGTGGAGAAGCCAAATACCAGCAGGAGATATTCGATGCCGTGATGAAGCCTATTCCGATCGTTATTACATTCATTTGCCTATCTAACTTTATGGTGTTGTTTCTTGCCTTTCGCTCCGTTCTTATTCCAATCAAAGCGATTGCTATGAACCTATTGAGTTTAGCGGCATCGTTTGGCATTCTCGTGTGGGTGTTTGAAAAGGGGCATTTGGGTTTTGAGCCTTATCCGATCGCGATCATGATTCCTGTCTTTATATTCGGCTTGGTTTTCGGCATCAGTATGGATTACGGAGTATTCTTTCTCTCTCGCATATCTGAAGCGTATAAGCAGTCAGGAGATAATGATCTCGCTGTACGAATCGGACTCGCCTCATCCAGCCGAATTATCACATCGGCCGCTGCTATTTTGATCGTGGTGACGCTTCCGTTTGCTTTTGGTGAGGTGGTGGGGGTGAAACAGCTCGGTATCGGCATAGCAGCTGCTGTCTTTATCGATGCCACGATTATTCGGCTAATCCTTGTTCCTGCCTTAATGAAACTGCTGGGCGGCTGGAACTGGTGGGTACCAAGATGGTTTCAGTAAGCCTGTTGAACGAACGAACGAATGAACGAACGAACGAATGGCATGGCACGGCATGGATATGCAGGAATATCTATACATATATAGAATTCATAATTGACTGATTATGCATTCACGATCCACTACATTGTGAAACCGAGGTGTGCATCCATTGCCATGCTAAGGTATCATGAATTTATACCTCGTCCCTACTTAGAGTTCGGTTCAAGCTTGCTTCGCAATGGGGTAGATCGGCGCGATGTCGCCTCGGCTACGGTTGCATCCATTCAAGCTGCCTTAGATCGGCGTTTCGAGTTATTGATTACGATTGTTCATACGAATCACGGCATGCCGGCTGAGGTCGTGAATGACTTTCGGATCAAGGGACCTACATGGTGCGAGTCGCAAGTCGAAGGTGCACAGGCTCTGATTGCCAAATATGCGATCACGCTCCCTGAACAGGTGGAACAGCATGATCTTTCCGAAGCGGAGAGCGTGCTAGGCTGGAAGCCGCAGATCGGATTTCTCGATTTCCTGCGAGATTTGAAGCTGCGAGACGAACGCGGAATCGATGTGAAAGAGCTTTTCATACCGTCTGAACTACCTGAGGTATAAGCTTAAATGTTAGCTCAGGAATAGGCAAATGATGTAATCCTAGCGCTATTGGATACTTAGAATTGTGATGAATATGGGTGGGGATAGTGTTGTCTATACGCAATGAAATTGTTGTTGCTGTTAAGGGCGTTATTGAACACAACGGTAAAGTATTGATTATGAAGCGTGCTAGCGACGATGTTGTTGGTGGAGGTACATGGGAATGTGCCGGAGGCAAGATTTCGTTTGGAGAAGATTTGGAAAATGCTTTGGTGCGAGAGGCGAAGGAAGAAACAGGGCTGGATATTCTAGTGGAGAGAATTTTATATGCCACGACCTTTCAAACTGACCCGACAAGACAGGTTATTATTCTTACCTACCTATGCCGAAGTAATCGGAACGATGTTGTTCTCTCAGAGGAACATACGGATTATCAATGGTCTAACAATGAGCAATTAAGACGATTACTACCCCAAGGCATTGTTGATGATTTTGAGAAAAACGATGTTTTTTCATTGTTTTCTTAGATGAGATGGGATGGGATAGCTTTAGTGAATGGACAAAGAGCCCTCTAAACGTAGCGGATGACTACAGTTAGAAGGCCCTTTGTATGCTGAGAATTAGATCGCCCAGTTACCTTGGCGGAAGATCGGTACAATTGTCCCGTCATCCAAGATGCCATCGATGTCCATCTCCGCAGAACCGATCATGAAATCGACATGCGTAATGCTGGAGTTGACGCCGTTTGCTGCAAGCTCCTCGGCTGACATCGTTTTACCACCTTCGACGTTAAAGGCATAACCACTTCCGATTGCAAAATGGTTCGAAGCATTCTCATCAAACAAGGTGTTATAGAACAAAATGTTCGACTGCGAGATTGGCGATTCATGCGGAACAAGAGCAACTTCGCCCAGATAATGTGAGCCTTCGTCGGTGTCCACCAGTCGCTTCAGCATATCCTCGCCTTCTTCCGCCTCGACCTTAACAATACGTCCGGTCTCAAAAGTCAGCTTGAAGCGATCGATAATATTACCGCCATAGCTGAGCGGCTTCGTGCTGGAGACGTATCCATTAACGCCTTCGCGAAGCGGTACGGTGAATACCTCTTCCGTGGGCATATTGGCCATGAAAGCAATTCCGTCCTTCGTCGTGCTGGATGCACCCACCCATAGATGCTTATCCGACAGCTCTACCGTAAGGTCAGTTCCAGTTGCCCGATAATGCAGCTTGCGAAAATGCTTGGTATTCAGGATATCCACTTTAGCGTGCAGGTTAGCGTTATGCGCGGCCCATGCTTCAACAGGATTGGTTGTGTTAAGCCGTACAGTTTCGAATATGGCATCCCACAGCTTGGCAACGGCTTCTTCATCGGATACGCCTGGGAATATCATTGTAGCCCATTCCTTAGAGGAAGCTGCGACAACGGTCCAAGCGACTTTATCGGATTGAATGGCACGGCGGTATTCAGCCAAGCCTTGGCCTGCTGCCTTCTGGAAATTGCTGATCCGCTGTGGATCAATGCCTTTAAGCAAGCTTGGATTGGGCGAAATAAGAGCGATAAAAGCAGCGCCGTTCTCCACGAAAGCGTTGCGTTTGGCTGACTCCCATGCCGGAAAAGAAGTGAAAATCTCGTCTGCTGCCTTTTCATATTTGAGTCTTGAGAGCGCTTCGTCCGTCCAATCCACATGGACGTTGCTTGCACCGGCTGCGTAGGAACGATCTACAATAAGCCTTGCTAAAGGAGCCATCTCGATTGCGCTAGTAATGAATACCTCTTGTCCTTGCTGCACATTAACGCCGACCTTAACGATAAGTTCCGCATATTGCTCCAGCTTCTGGTTCAGGTTTAAGTTTGACATTGGGACCTCCTAAAAGTTTTTAGTGATACTTCTTGATAAACGACATAGCGAGCTAAAAACTAGCATCGGAAGCATAAGCCAAGTTTTTAGTGATACTTCTTGATAAACGACATAGCGAGCTAAAAACTAGCATCGGAAGCATAAGCTAAGTTTTTAGTGATACTTCTTGATAAACGACATAGCGAGCTAAAAACTAACTTCGGAAGCATAGGTGAAATTAATACTATTGTAAACAACTTTGGGACGAATATCGAATTCTTCGTCGTGAGCACCGGTCTTCTTCCTTCATACGGTCTTCTGGGCCATGGGTGCAATGATGGTCGTGGTGATCTTTCTATCCTTTATGCGCAGAGGTCGTACGGTTAAGCAAGATGTGAGCTCAAATGTCTCGCTTCGTTAAGAGAACAAAGCGAAGCATATAAACAAAACAAAGCAGAAACGGTCTGGTGCCGTGTCTGCTTTGTTTGTTTAGGCTGTTATGTTTGGAACCAGCCACTCTAGACCTCTCTAGCCGGCTGCTTCTGAATTGCCAATCCTAGATACCCATACGTGTAAAGATACCTTCAAAAGAAAAGTCTACGCGGTCATCTCCGCATAAATACCGATAAAACTTCGCGGCAGCGACTTGGTTCAGTCTGGCATCATTGCCCGCCCAATCGTGGTAGTTGTTGAGGACTTGAGCGACTTCCGGTCCGTTGTAGTCCGCAATATTGAATAGGCTGCGCTGCTCCTGACCAGGCCGTAACCTTAGTTTAAATACATAACGGGCCTCGTCGGTATAGTTCGGCTGGGCGCAATGCCAGATGGCATGGTGCAGGAAACCGATCGTTCCGGCTTTAGACACAAGCTTACGCTGGCCCAAGATGTTTTTGTAGTGGCTGATACTTCCGGTATTTACTTTATTGTGAAGATGAGAGCCTGGCAGAATCAATGTGGGCCCCATAATTTCCGGCGTATCATGTGAGAAATAGAAGGCTTGAATATCGAAGGCAAACGGCCTTGTATCGATGACGGAATCGGCATGGTAATTCTGTGCATGATGATGCTGAGGAGAAACGATGTGCAGAGCCGAATGGTCATACACCGGTGCAGCACCGACTAGACTTTGCAGAACGCCCTTTACCTGCGGAAGCTCGAATACGTCCTTGATGAGCTTAGATTGACTCCAGTAACTACCTGGCCCCTTCCATGCCTGCTGCTCTGCATGGACTGCTTCGTTTAGCTCCTGCGGAACAAGATTTTCCAATTGAAGGAATCCATTTACGGCGAATTGAGCCATCTGAACGGCGCTTAACAAGTGGTGGTTTTCTACTTTACTCATGGATAGTCACCTTTCTTTCCAAGACGTATTCATAGCGAAGATGTCCAAGCTCATGCTCGGCACCCGTGGGGTACAGTGGTGGGGTTGGAAGCTGGATGACGTTCCATCCGTCTCTCATGGCATCAAGCACGGAAGGATACAATGGAATGGATGAATCTCCCGTATTCATTTGCAGCTCGTCCTTTGCCTTTGCCCCATCATAGAGCGCCCATGCGACCGTATCTGATTCTAGACAAGGATCCGCCAAATGCAGGATCAAGATTTGTTGTCGTGTCTTGCTCATTGTCACTCATTCCTCCTAAAGGTTTTTGTGTTAATCACGGATGTACTCTCGGCGAGCCCAAACTCGCATGGTAGCATCAACTATGTTTTTGTGAGTTCTTCCCTAACATCGTAATATACACGCAGGGAATTCTGGATCTATAATTGTAAGATAAGTTTGTGTAATTCTAAGGTGATTTGGGCGAGGTGACGATTATGGATGAAGGCCAATTACAATTGATGCGAAGCTACTTTATGAATGCGCAGCTGCAGCTTTACGCGGTTCACCACGTCAAGCTGATTCCGGAATGGGATTATCATGTAAGAGATCCTGAGGTTAATCGATTGTATTATTTTCTTGAAGGAACGGGGATTGTTCGCATTCGCAATCGGGTGTATTCGCCGCAGCCTGGTCAATTATTTTTGCTTCCTGCCCATGTTGATCAAGCCTTCTCAACGGCAGAAGACGATCCCTTTCGCAAGTACTATTGTCACTTTACACTCACGATGGGAGATATCCATTTATTTCAGATGTTCCAAATTCCTCATTTTATCGATGTCCTCGATCAGAGCTGGCTGGAAGAACGGTTTCTGAAGCTCATTGAGCTATCTCAAAGTTCTTCCTTGTCTGCACCGCTGCTGATTAAATCAGTACTTTACGAGATGCTAACGTTATTCCTTGATCAAGCTCAGCTTCAAGAGAATCAGGAAGCATGGCGGGTCGATGCCTCGACGCCAGCAATGGCGAAGATCAATACCATTGTGAGCTACATCGAAGAACATCTATCGGAGAAGATGAGCATTAATGAACTGGCAGAGCGCCTGCATTTCCATCCCAACTATTTTATCCAGCTATTTAAGTCTATTATGGGCGTATCGCCTATTGCCTATATTACGAAGAAACGAATGGAGAAGGCACAGAAGCTGCTAACCACCAGTGATCTGACCGTCACCGAGATTGCCGAGCAGGTAGGAATGGATTTGTATTATTTCTCCAGTACCTTCCGCAAGCTAATCAGTCTGTCACCTACTGAGTATCGAGCGTATATGAAGATGCAATAACAGAGGGAGTTCATACTTTCGTAATACTTCATGAGAATAACCTAATCGTTTCGTTCTCTTCGATTACACTTTTAAGGGGATGTTGGAGTAGAATCAATAATAGGGATACTCGGAACTTGGGCTATCTATTGCTAAATCGTTAGTTGAGCAAGAATGGCTCACTAAGGCAATCCAGATCGCAAGCTGTAAGGAGGAGTAACGGATGAAACAATGGCTGGCAAAGATGCGTAAAGGATATGGCAAAAAGCTGGTCTCGCTCCATTCTTGGAATGGCTGGATCGTTGTCATCCTAGCGCTGACAGGACTCGTGCTGTTTCAAGGTACATGGCGAGGCATTCTTGGCGAAGGTCGAGTCCTTATACGATGGCTTCATGTTGTGGTTGGGTTGGCATCTCTAATTCCTGTTATGTTCTATCTCGTGCTCGCCTCCAAACATTGGAAGCAGCTGAAGGGGAAAGGCGTGCAGCGGGCCAATGTCTTAATCGTGCTCGGATTGCTTGTTGGCTGGCTTATCTCTGGCGTGCTGCTGTGGCAGTTTAAGGCGATTGGTCCGTCTTGGTCGAATTCAGCTCTCACTGTTCATGACGTACTGACATGGGTTGGTCTGCCTTACATCATCTATCACTCCATAACTAGGCTGAAGTGGCTGAAGCAGCCGCATCGACTCACAATAAAAACGGGCGAGCCTAGCGAAGGGATACATCCGGCTGCAAGTCCGCAAGCTGTCTTATCTCGCCGTGCCTTCATTCGCACGGCAGTCGGTGCAGGGCTTGTTATTGCAATAGGGCCCTCCTTTCTGAAGTGGATGAGCAGTCAACTAAGCTCTGGAGCAGACATAGAGAAGCTTGTGGAGTCGGATTCGAATAAACTGGTCCCTGCACCAACCCCGCTGCCTGCATCTATGCCTCCTCTTGGCGGAGGCAGCAAGGGCTCCTTCCGAATTTACACGGTTACGCCAATTCCTAAGTTTGATAATAGCAATTTCTCTTTTACCGTTGATGGTCTAGTTAATAACAAGCTGCAGTGGAATTGGGAGCAGTTCGTCAAGCTGAAGCGCAAAGTGCAGGTTAGTGATTTTCATTGTGTAACGGGCTGGTCCGTGTATAAGAACACGTGGGAAGGCATTCTTCTCAAGGATCTGCTTAAGCAAGCAGGCGTTAAGCCAAACGCGATGACAGTTAAGTTGTATTCCGGTGATGGTGTGTATACGGACTCCTTGACACTTGAACAGGCTAATATGGACGATGTTATGGTAGCTGTGCTGCATGATGGCAAACCCATTCCAAGTGATCTTGGCGGCCCAGTCCGCCTTGTTGTTCCTAAGATGTATACCTATAAATCGGTAAAATGGCTGAATCGAGTGGAATTGATCGAAGGGGATCATACGGGGTATTGGGAAGAACGCGGCTATTCGACCGATGCTTGGGTGTAACAAAATAGGCAATCGTAGTGGGGCTGCTCCTTATAGGGGTGGTCCTATTTTATTATACCTTCCATTTGAGGCGCTCAATCAAGAATGTAATGTCATATAAACTAACACTAAACAAATATATATCTATCATAAACCTAACACTAGAGAAAAAGTGGATTGACGGATGAATAGGAGACTGTTAAGATTTAATTAATAACACGATGTTAGTAATTGTTTGTGGATCCACTCTTTGAATATCCAATAAATAGATGAAAATTCAGTTTATTGTAGATATATTAGGGATTCGCATAATAAACCCAGTTATTTTAGCTTTTTTTTACTTAGTTAATAACATGATGTTATTAAAAGGATGGGGGCTGATTTGGGATTGGATATGAAGCAAATGGTGAAGCAGGACCAAGAGGTAATCAAGCAGCATAACAAGCATTTGGTACTCGATGTCATCCGCAAGCACCGACCTATCTCCCGTGCAGAAATATCCAAGGCAACGAAAATGAGCGCGACTTCGATCGGGCGTATCGTGAACGAGCTGACTAGTGAAGGTTTAGTCAAAGAGACAGCGCTTACTTCCACTGGTGTCGGACGTAAAGCGATTAAGCTGGATATTGAACCGGGCGGAAGATATTCCATTGGTGTAGATATTCAAAAGAAACGTATTCTGCTGGGTGTGATGGATTTCAGCGAGAAGATCGTTTTCACCGAGCAGGTTGCTCATACTGCCATAGAAGCTGCGCCTGAAGCGACGATTGCGCTTATTGCGCAGACCGTTCAGCAGTGTTTGGATGCCCGCGGTATACCGCGATCCAAAGTGACGGGCATCGGAGTTGGAACGCCTGGAGTAATTGACTACGCCAGAGGGATCGTCCTGCTATCTGCCACATTGGGATGGAAGAACATCTCTCTTGCGGCGATGCTTCTTCAAGCAACGGGCTTTAGAACTGTCATTGATAATGATTTAAAGGTGAAGATTCTAGGCGAGTACTTATTCGGGTCTGCTAAGGGCTCAGATAAGACGGTGCTGATTAACGTCGGTACTGGGATAGGGGCCTCTCTAATTATTAATGGTGAGATTTTTCGCGGGGGATCTAATAGTGCCGGGGAATTAGGACATACAACGCTAGACCCGAACGGCAATTTATGCGAATGCGGCAAGAGAGGCTGCTTGCAAACGTATATCGAAGAATCTGCTCTGCTCTCTGAAGCGCGGAGAATCAAACCGATCACCGATATCGCGCAGCTGTTTGAAGCCGCGCGGGCTCAAGAGATGTGGGCACTAGAAATTATGCATCGGACATCGCTTTATATCGGCATTACAATTAATAACATTGTCTGCTTGTATAATCCGGATACAGTCATTATTAGCGGGGATTTGGTGGAGAATTACGGTGAGATTTTGCAGCTGCTTCAAGAGCATTGCAAGACTGTCATTTGGGAGCCTTTCCGAGAATCGCTCAAGGTGATCGCCTCTGAATTAGAAGGACAGGCAATCGTTATGGGTGCGGGTGTACTGGCGTTACAGCTAGAAATACAACATTAAAGAAAGCGTGAAAAAAATGAAACTGAGTGCATTAGTCGAACAGTATCGCGGTAGCGTATTAGAAAATGTTCATATGGGTGTTCTCTGCGGCGTGAACGAATTTGGTGAAGTCTTGTATGAGGTGGGCAATGCGGAGCATCGTGCGTTCCTCCGGTCAGCTGCCAAGCCATTCCAGGCTATTCCGGTTATGCAGGATAAAGTTGTCGAGGCATTCGGAATAACAGGGGAAGAAGCTGCTCTCTTCGCCGCCTCACAACGAGGAGAAGCATATCAATTGCGCGCATTGGAATCCATTTTACGGAAAACAGGTATATCGGAAGAGCAATTGATCACTCGGCCTACGATTCCGTTAAATGATGAGCCGAAGCTCGACTATTTAATGAAAGGGCTTCCTCCAAGATGCATTTGTCACAATTGTTCGGGCAAACATTTGGGTATTCTCAGTTTGTGTAAAGTTATGGGATATCCAATGGATAATTATGGGGATATTAATCATCCCGCCCAACAGCGCATTCTGAAGGTCCTCTCTGAATTATCCGAGTGTCCGGTCTCCGACATTCATATCGCAATCGACGGATGTGGCTTTCCTGTATTCGCCCTGCCTTTGAAATGTAGCGCTAGTGCCTATTTGAAGCTTGCTTGTCCGGATTTGATTGCAGATGAATCGGTCCGCAATGCAGTTATTCAAATAACAGGCTATATGAATGCCTATCCGAATATGATCGCCAGTCATGACTTTATCTGTTCGGAATTGCTGCGGGATTCCAATATCGTGGCAAAAGGGGGAGCGAAAGGCTTCTATGCCTTCGCTCTTAAAAAAGAACGAATCGCTTTTGCACTCAAGGTCATTGACGGCTCCGAGAATCCTTGGCCGATTATTGTCGCTTCGGTTCTGGAACAGATGAGATATTCGAACAAAGAAACCATTCGTCGTATGTATGAATTAACCCCAAAAGAAATCCGCAATGACAATGGCGTCATTGTCGGCGAGAACAAAGCAGCCTTCCGGTTTTAATAACGAAGGGTATGTGTCATAACAAGGGGTTCGGAATTTCAAAAAAAAATCATGAGGTGAAATGTTATGAAGAAGAACAAATGGTTGCCTTCACTTAGCATTATTCTTATTCTGACTGTCGCTTTGACAGGCTGCAGCTTCTCCGGTAGTAATAAGAACTCGTCTTCAACAGATACGAATTCCACGAACCCTGCATCCACTTCAGGAAAGACCTTGAATGTGTATGTCGAGAACGAAATGAAAGATTTGAACCAGCTGGCAGCTTCCGATGATATTTCTTGGACGGTTCTGAATAATGTCGGAGAAGGCTTGTACCGACTGGATAAAGATAATAATCCAGTAGCGGGATTGGCACAAGATGTTAAGATTTCGGACGATAAATTGACTTATACGTTCACATTAAGAGATGGCATTAAGTGGAGTAATGGTACGCCGATTACGGCAGCTGACTTCAAATATGCTTGGCTGGCTGAGATGAACGCAGAAACTTCGAAGAATGGTTATGCCTTTATCATGACAGATTACATCACTGGCGGTGAAGAGTACGCTAGCGGCAAAGGCAGCGCAGATAAAGTAGGGATTCAAGCCAAAGACGACAAAACATTGGTCGTTCAGCTGAAACAACCAACGCCATACTTCCTTCGTTTGACGACAATGTCGGTCTACTTCCCGCTGAATGAAGCATTCGTGAAGTCTAAGGGTGCAGGCTATGGACTAGATGTGCAAAGCTTATTGTATCAAGGTCCTTTTATTCTGACTAAATTCGATCCAGCTGGCGGCGCAACACTGGAGAAGAACAAAGACTATTGGGATGCAGCGAACGTTAATCTTGATAAAGTAAATGTACGCGTGATTAAGGAACAAAGCACAGCGCTGAACGCTTACAAAGCCGGAGAGCTGGATCGTGTTTTACTAAGCGCCACTGATGTGGATAACTACAAAGATAATGCGGAATATTCCAAATTGATCAATTTCCGGACAACCTATCTTCAGTTCAATGTGAAAGCTGACGGCGTATCCAACGTGAACATTCGTAAAGCGCTGGAGCTATCCTATGATACGAATTCCCTAGCTAATAATGTTCTGAAGAACGGTGCTGAGGGAGCAGTTGGTATGATTCCTGCACTGATGAGCGGAGATAGCGAGAGAACTTTCCGCGAGCTTCAAGGTGATCTGTTTAAAGTAGATAAAGCGCAAGCTAAAGCCTATTGGGATCAAGGTGTGAAGGAACTGGGCAAAGCGCCTAAGCTTACTCTGCTTGTAGCAGATGATTCGGAGACCAGAGATGTTGCTACGTTCATGCAAAGTGAGTTCAAAACGAACCTCGGTATCGATGTTGCCATTGATACAAAAACGAAAAAAGCACGTAATGAGCTGATGGACAATGGTAATTACCAAATGGGTATTACGGCTTGGGGTGCTGATTACGATGATGCCATGACCTACTTGGATCTTTGGACGAATCATTCCCCGTACCGCGGCAAGTACGAGAACAAACAATATGACGAATTAATTGCTACAGCGAAGAAAGAAACGGATGATAAAAGACGTGTTGTTCTTCTTCTCCAAGCAGAGAAATTATTGGTTCAAACCGATGTAGCTACAGCTCCAATCTATCATAAAGGTGTAGCGCAATTGATCAAATCGGATGTCCAAGGATTGGTTTACCATCCTTATGCTAGTCCGGTCGAATTTAAGTACGTGACGAAAAAATAAAGTAGTCTGTAGGAACAAGAGAAAGGAGAGCGGGAATTCCCTCTCCTTCTCCATTCTTCCTGCAAAGGGGTGAACAAATGAAGCGGTATCTCGGTGTTAGGATTGTTTATATGATTCTGACTTTATTTATCATTCTGACGGCTACCTTCTTTCTGATGAAGCAGCTGCCGGGAACTCCGTTCGATGAGGAGAAACTGGCCAAGCTTCCTGCCGAACAGCGTGAAATGATTTATACCCGGTATGGTCTGAATGATCCTATCATGGTGCAGTATGTGAAATATATAGGCAATATCGCTAAAGGTGATTTGGGAACCTCTTTCTTTTATACAGGGCAGCCGGTTAAAGACATCATTATGCACCGCATCGGTCCATCTGCGTTAATTGGTCTGCAGGCAATTCTGCTCGGATTGGCAGCTGGTCTTATTCTAGGGATGATAGCGGCCTATCGTCATAATACGATTTGGGATTACTTCACAACCATTGTCGCCGTGCTCGGGGTATCGGTTCCGAACTTCGTGCTCGCCGCGCTTCTTCAATATTATGCAGGTCTTAAATGGGGGTTATTCCCTGTCGCCTTCTGGGAAAGTTATGAAAGCTCTGTGCTTCCTTCCATTGCCTTATCGGTTGGGGTCATCGCGGTTATCGCGAGGTTCGTCCGTACCGAGATGATTGAGGTGCTGGAGCAGGATTATATTACGACTGCAAGAGCTAAGGGGCTTGGCCGTATGACTGTCATGTTCCGGCATGCTATGCGCAATTCGCTTATTCCCGTCATTACCGTTCTTGGACCGATTGTCGTTGGATTATTGACCGGTTCACTTGTCATTGAGAACATCTTCGGGATTCCTGGTATCGGTAGCTTGTTTGTAGATTCCATTAAGATGAACGACTACTCGACAATTATGGGGATCACCATTTTCTATAGTGCATTTTATGTGTTCGTCATGCTGATTGTAGACGTGCTCTATAGTCTGATCGATCCGCGTATCCGTCTTGCGGGAGGAAAGGAGTGAGTGAAGCCTTGCAGCACAACATAGATCATTTGTTTGTTCCTGCGAAAGGGAAGTCGGCGGAGCAAGAGAAGATTTCTCGTCCCCCTTTATCGGCTTTCCAAGACAGCTGGATACGTCTGAAAAAGAACAAAGCGGCAATGGTCAGTCTGGTGATCCTTATCATTCTAGGTCTGATGGCGATTATTGGTCCGTGGTTGACCAGCTACAGCTATTTTGCCACAGACTACACTGCCTCATTCCAGAAGCCGAATGCGGAGCATTGGTTCGGTACCGATAAATTTGGTCGAGATCAATGGGCGAGAGTGTGGTATGGAACTCGGATATCGCTGCTCATTGCTGTACTCGCCGCTACGCTTGATTTAATCGTGGGTGTCGCTTATGGCGCAATCTCCGCTATTGCAGGCGGCAAAGTTGATAACGTCATGCAGCGGATTGTGGAAATTCTAATTGGTGTTCCAAGTTTGATCATCATTATTTTGATGCTGATGATTATGAAAGCGGACATATTTACCATTATGATCGCCATGTCTATTACAGGCTGGGTGAACATGGCTCGTCTCGTACGTGCGCAGGTGCTTAAGCTGAAGTCGCAGGAATTCGTGCTAGCGGCAAGAACGCTGGGTACATCAGGTACACGAATTGTGTTCAAACATATGATTCCGAACACGATTGGGATCGTGGTTATCAATACGATGTTCACCATTCCAACTGCGATCTTTACGGAAGCCTTCTTAAGCTTCATCGGTTTGGGCCTGCAGGCGCCTAAAGCATCGCTTGGCGTTCTCATTCAAGATGGTTTCCAAATGATTAATTCGCACTATTATTTACTGCTAATGCCGGTTGTTATTATTGTGGCACTGATGGTGACCTTTAATATTCTTGGAGATGGCTTGCGTGATGCGCTCGATCCAAGAATGAGAAAATAGGACGGAGAGGAGGAATACCATGGGTGCAATACTGCAGGTTAAAGATTTGGAAGTTAGCTTCTATACCTACATCGGTGAAGTTCATGCGGTCAGGGGAGTCGACTTCTCTCTCGAGAAAGGCGAGACATTAGCCATTGTCGGAGAGTCCGGGTCGGGCAAATCGGTGACCTCTAAAAGCATCATGGGGCTGTTGGCTCGCTCCGCCCGCATTAAGCAGGGGGAAATCCGGTTTGAAGACAAGGATTTGGCGGCATTGCCAGAGAGACAGATGCAGGCGATTCGCGGTTCAGAAATCGCAATGATCTTCCAGGATCCAATGACTTCACTTAATCCAACCCTGACGGTTGGCAAACAAATTATTGAAGTGCTTCAGAAGCATCGGAAGCTCGGTAAAAGGGATGCGGTTCAAAGAGTCATTGAGCTGCTTGCATTGGTCGGGATTCCTAATCCAGATAAACGAATGAAGCAATATCCGCATCAATTATCCGGAGGCATGAGACAGCGGATCGTCATCGCAATGGCGCTTGCCTGCGATCCGAAGGTGCTCATCGCAGATGAACCAACTACAGCACTGGACGTTACGATTCAATCTCAGATTCTGGACTTGATGCGCAGGGTACAGAGTGAAACAGGAACTTCGATTATTCTCATCACCCATGATCTCGGTGTCGTCGCGAATATGGCGGATCGGGTAGCGATCATGTATGGGGGTAAAATCGTCGAGACTGGTACTGTAGAAGAAGTGTTTTACAAGTCTCGTCATCCTTATACGTGGGGACTGCTGGCATCTATGCCTAAGCTTCATGAGAAATCAGATGAGCTGCTATCCATTCCGGGCACGCCGCCAGACATGATGGACCCGCCTAAGGGATGTCCATTCGCAGCGCGATGTTCATATGCGATGGAGGTCTGTTTCGCCCATATGCCCGTTCAGACAGAGCATTCTTCTACGCATCGGGCCGCATGCTGGCTGCAGGATCCGCGTTCTCCGCAAGTAGCTCGGCCGGCAAGTGCAGGAGGTGAGTGTTAATGCCGCAAGACAAAGGCAAAGGCAAAGATGTTCTAGTTGAAGTGAAGAATTTGAAAAAGCATTTTCAGGTTGGCGGCAACCAGATCCTGAAGGCTGTTGATGATGTCACATTCGATATCTACCGAGGTGAGACTCTTGGCTTAGTCGGTGAATCCGGCTGCGGGAAGTCCACGCTTGGGCGGACGCTCATCCGCCTTTATGAAGCGACCGGAGGTTCGGTCAAGTTCGCGGGTGAATCGGTACACGGTAAGAAATCCAAAGCAGAATTGAAGAAGCTCAGCCGCAGCATTCAAATGATTTTCCAAGATCCTTATTCGTCCTTGAATCCGAGGATGTCGGTAGAGGATCTGGTCGCCGAAGGTATGGACGCGCATGGATTATCGGAGAATCGTACAGAGCGTCATAAGAAAGTCATTGACCTGCTGGAGCTGGTCGGATTAAACAAAGATCATGCCAAGCGTTTCCCGCACGAGTTCTCGGGCGGACAACGGCAGCGAATCGGGATCGCTCGGGCGCTTGCGGTCGACCCGGAATTCATCATTGCGGATGAGCCAATCTCTGCGCTGGATGTATCTATACAGGCACAAGTTGTAAACTTGCTTCGCAAGCTGCAGCGGGAGCTGGGCCTGACTTATTTATTCATCGCGCATGACCTGTCAATGGTGAAGCATATTAGTGATCGAATCGGTGTTATGTATTTGGGCTCTATGGTGGAGCTTGCAGATAGCGATGCGGTATTCGAGGAGCCTCTTCACCCGTACACACGCGCGCTCATATCAGCGATTCCAGTACCGGATCCTCATCTGGAACGCAGCCGGGAACGGGTTATATTGGAGGGAGATTTGCCAAGCCCTATTGATCCGCCGAGCGGCTGCCGGTTCCGTACAAGATGTCCATTCGCTGCAGAAGAATGTGCAAAGTCGATTCCGGAGTGGCGGGAAGCACGCCCGAATCATTGGGTGGCTTGCCATCTGTATGGAGATGGAGAGATGGCAGCGAATCGCCTGAAGCAGGAGGCTGGTCATGGACAATAATCGGAGCATGAATTGGATGGATGAAGTGATGAAGAGCAAAGATCGGCTGCTGGCCGATCTTATTGCTTTATTGCGCTATGAAAGCGTGAAGGATCTATCTTCGAGCGCTGTGGGACAGCCGATGGGGAAAGGGATCTCTGAGGCGCTGCAGTTTATGCTGGATTTAGCGACTAAGGAAGGGTTTAACGCTCATAACCTGGAGGGTTATGCTGGTTATGCGGAGTATGGACCTTCTGATGCCGAGGATCATATTGCTGTACTGAGTCATCTTGATGTTGTACCGGCGACTGGTAAATGGACAAACCCTCCTTTCGAGCCATCTATCCGGGATGGACGAATATTCGCTAGAGGGGCTATTGATGATAAGGGACCGGCGATGGCTGCCTTTTATGCGCTTGTTATCGTCAAGCGCTTAGGCTTGCCACTTAAACATAACGTCCGTCTGATCTTCGGAACGGATGAAGAGCATGCCAGCACCTGCATGCAGAGATATCGGGAGCTGGAGAAGCCGCCGCTATGCGGGTTTACACCAGATGCTGAATTTCCGATCGTCAATGCGGAGAAGGGGCAGATCAACACCAAGCTGATTTTGCAGCGATCAGAAGATTTTGATAGCAGCTGGCAAAGCGAGGCAGGTGAGGCAGGTGAGGCAGGCAAGGTAGGCGAGACAGGCGAGGCAGTAGTTTTCGAGCTGCTTCATTTCTATGCAGGCGGTATCGCCAATATGGTTCCTGAATCTGCACAAGCTTCTATAAAAGGTGAAGAGTGTGAACTTACGGCTATGGCGGCTGCCTATGAAGTCTACTGCGTGAATGAGGAGCGAATAGGGAGCAGCGAAGTTGACGGTGGGAGAATCACATTCTCGATGACGGGGAAATCCGCTCACGGAATGGAGCCTCAACACGGTGTTAATGCGGGACTTGAGCTGCTTCATTTTCTAGGAGGCTACCGTTACCAACCAGCAGCAGAGCGCTTCGTCGCCTGTGTGGATGATTGTATGTATCGTGATTGCTACGGTCGCAGATTCGGAGTGGACATGCAGGATGAGATTACAGGCTCTCTGACGATCAATACGGGGATTTTGAAATTTGATCCAAATGGGGAATCTTTCTTTCATCTGAATTTACGCTATCCTGCATGCGGTGAAGATACCTTTATTCTAGAGCGAATCGCCGATAAGATAGGTCGCTTTGGTTTTGTTATCGACCAACCGATACTGAAGAAACCGCATGCTGTACCAGCGGATTATCCGATGATCCCTATTTTGCAGAAGGTGTATCAGGAAGCGACTGGTCTTGCTCCGGAATTACTTGCGACTGGAGGCGGAACCTACGGATCCCAAATTCCTAATGGTGTCGCATTCGGGCCGCTGTTTCCGGGAAGAGCCTACACGGCTCATCAGCCAGACGAGTACATGGAGATTGAAGATTTACTCCAAGCGACGGCCATTTATGCAAATGCGATCTATCAATTAGCTAATATGGATGTAGAGGCGGAGGAACGAGAATGAACGATTTCAACATCATGACAGGCCCGGAGCTTGCTCCAGCGCGCGAGATGGAAGCAATCGTTTATTTGCTGTTCGACGAGGACAGAGATGAACGGGATGGGTGCAGGATTGCTCCGTCAATGAAGCGAAGAGGAGAGACGACTTGGTTTCTTGGGCGTCAGCAGGAGCAGCATCTGCTGGTGGTTGGGATGGGAACCATTCAAGATCTTACGCTTGAAAGGATACGGGAAGCGGCAGGTTTAGCGGGCAGGGCGATCATCAAGCAGCACATCCAAACGGTGGAAATTGTTCTGGGTGAGCTGATTCAGAAGGCGATCGACGCTTCTGATGCTGTTACGGCTTGGGTAGAAGGCTTGCTGCTTGGCATTTATGCCTTTGACAGCTATCAATCACGCAAGGTCACTCATTCGTTAGCGCATATGCATATTCGATCTGAGCATGCTTGCGAACAAGCTGTGGAGTGGGCGAAGCTTCGGGTGAGAGGGACGATACTTTCCCGGGATCTGGTCAACGAACCTCCGGACAGACTGAATCCAACTGCATTTGTGAAGAGAGTGCAGGAGCATTTTGTTAATCGCAAGGTTATTGTGAATGTCTACCAGGGCGAGATGCTCGAAGAACGACAAATGAATGGACTCCGAACGGTCGGCAGAGGAAGCAGGCATTTGCCTGCATTAGTAGAGATCATCTACGATCCGGATCCAGGACAGCCGCTGCTGGCGCTTATTGGAAAAGGGGTAACGTTCGATATGGGCGGTATGAACGTGAAGAACGGTCGCGATATCAGCGATGCGCGAATGGACATGGGCGGTGCAGCTGCGGTAATCGGAGCATTGGACATCCTAATAGACGCGAACTGTCAGAAGAATATCGTCGCTCTTCTTCCCATTGCCGACAATGTGCCGGGTTCAGACGCGTTTCTTCCTTCGGAGGTCGTGACGTATCCGAACGGACTTACCGTTCAGGTTCGGAATACGGATGCTGAGGGCAGATTGATGCTGGCTGATGCGCTGCTCCATGCAGCGAGCCTCGGTGCCGCGGAAATCATCGATATCGCTACACTTACCGGTAACGTAGGGGACGCACTTGGTTTGTCTATGGCTGGCATGTGGGGCGATAAGGAGATGACCGAGCGGCTTCACCGGATCGGAGAGGTTAATGGTGATCGGATTTGGCCGATGCCGTTAATCGATGATTACGAGGCGCTGCTTAGAAGTGACTATGCAGATTTGGCGAATTTATCTTCAACAACTTACGGCGGTGCCATAATTGCCGCTTTATTCCTAAGAAACTTTACCGATCGCTCGGTTCCATGGGTTCATATTGATATGGCCAATACGGTGCAAGCCAAACATACGTATAGTTATTATCCGGTTGGTGCCTCTGGTTATGGTGCCAGATTGCTGGCTGATTATGTGTTAGCCAAATGAAAAGATAGATGGGAGAGACCAACATGCTTCTGGAAGTTATAGCGACGAACTTAGCTGATGCGGTTGCCGCAGATCAAAACGGTGCGGACCGTATCGAGCTTGTTACCGGCATGCTGGAGGGCGGATTAACGCCAAGTGTAGGTTTGATTGAGCGGGCAGTAGGCGCGGTATCCATTCCGATTAACGTGATGGTACGTCCGCATAGCTTGTCTTTTCAGTATGATAGATTTGATCTTCAGACCATGATCGCTGACATTCGGGCTATACGCAAGACGGGAGCGCGAGGAATCGTTATCGGTGCGCTAACGAAAGATGGACGTGTCGATACAAACTTGCTCCAAACCTTGCTTAACGAAGCGGGAGATCTCGATGTTACATTCCACCGTGCGTTCGACGAAGCGCGGGACTTGCAGGAAGCGCTAGAAACGTTATCAGGTTTCCGTCAAATTAGCCGGATCCTCACTTCTGGAGGGCTTGCTCCCGCCCCGCAGGCTGTGGATGGCATTCGTGAGCTGAGCTTAAATGCTTCCAAGACGCATCTGAAAATTTTGGCAGGGCATGGTTTAAAGATTGAAGGCTTGGGTGGTTTCATACAAGCCACTGGTGTGTCCGAGGTTCACTTCGGCTCTGCGGTCCGCAAGGATGGACATGTTCTGAAGCCCATTGATCCATATCGCATGACAGCGGTCAGAGCGGTCTTTAGTGATTGTAAGTAAAGAGGAAGCATGCTAATTGGCCTGTTATTTGGTAAAAGAAACAACGGAATTCCCCAGATGGGGGAGGATCCCGTTGTTTCTTTTTTAATTAGCCGTTTCTTCTTGTGGCTAGATAGTTGAATCTTACTTATCTGTTCTGTTTTTCTTCGTTTGAAAATTGCTGACTGACTTTGTATCCTCCAAATTATCATTCACGAAGGCCATATCCTGATTCTCTGCTTTCATGTGCGTGGTTCCTTTGTAGTTTCCTTTATGCTTCTTGTTTTCCAATTGAATCACCTCCGCTTGTAGTATGTGCGGGTTCATGGAGTTGTCATACAAGCCTTGAGGAACGCTAGAAGTGAATCGTGTTGTCTTGAGCGGTGCTGTTTATTTTATTCCTGTCGCACTGCTATCAGCTATCGTCTTGTAGTATCGGGGAAAAGGGCATATTTGAGAGCGTAAGGGGTTTGGATCCATTTTGAATCACACCCCATCCTTTCAATCCGAGGCAGCTTCGGGTATACTATCTTGAGGAATGTTTATTTGGGAACAGGGGTGTCTTGCAATGGCTTTGAAAGCTGGTATCGTAGGTTTGCCTAACGTAGGCAAATCAACATTGTTTAATGCGATTACGCAAGCGGGCGCAGAGTCCGCTAACTATCCGTTTTGTACAATCGACCCGAACGTCGGTGTCGTAGAAGTACCGGATGAGCGATTGGATAAATTAACAGAACTCGTTGTGCCGAACAAAACGGTGCCAACTGCATTTGAATTTATTGATATTGCAGGTATCGTTAAAGGAGCGAGCAAAGGCGAAGGACTTGGTAACAAATTCCTTGCCCATATCCGCGAGGTAGATGCGATTGTTCACGTGGTACGCTGCTTCCAAGATGATAATATTACGCATGTCTCTGGTAAAGTTGACCCGCTAGGGGATATTCAAACGATCAACTTAGAGCTAATTCTTGCAGATATTGATTCTGTTGATCGCAAGATCGAACGGAGTCGCAAGAATATCAAGGGCGGCGACAAGAAGTACGCGCAAGAGGTGGAAGTGCTAGAACGGGTTAAGGAAGCTCTATATCTGGATCAGCCTGCACGCAGCCTTGAGCTTACTGAAGATGAGCGACTGCTCATTCGTGATCTGCATTTGCTTACTATGAAGCCAGTTCTGTATGCGGCTAATGTAAGTGAAGGTGAAGCGGCCAATTCCGATGGCAATCCTTTCGTGAAGCTTGTTCGCGAGTTCGCTGCAACGGAAGGCGCTGAGGTTGTGCCGATTAGTGCTAGAGTGGAAGCGGAAATCGCTGAGCTTGAAGGCGAAGACAAGGAAATGTTCTTAGAGGAGCTTGGCCTTAAGGAATCGGGTCTTAACCGACTGATTCACGCGGCTTATAAGCTGCTTGGCTTATATACGTATTTTACAGCGGGCGTGCAGGAAGTTCGCGCTTGGACGATTCGTAAAGGGATGAAAGCACCGCAAGCGGCGGGTGTTATTCATACCGACTTCGAACGTGGCTTCATCCGTGCGGAAGTTGTTTCCTACGATGATCTCGTTGCTGCAGGCACGATGAATGCAGCTAAGGAGAAGGGCCAGCTTCGTTTGGAAGGTAAAGAGTACATCGTAAAAGACGGCGATATTATGCATTTCCGTTTCAACGTTTAGATGTGTCAGACTCAGCGGCGGTGCCTCGTAAGGCATGAGGCACAGGCTGCTAGCGAAGGACCCGGATTGGTACGGGTCCTTTTGCTGTGTGTGGATAATTGTAGAGCAGGAACCGAAACAAGAATTATAGGCAGGTATTTTTAATCTCCAGCTTTTGTCACGTTTATAGAATGCTCTGCGTTATGCTATAATAGTAAGACTATACTTGGATGAATCATAATGAATAATAGGGGTGAAATGCAATGTTGTTGGACCGTTTACAGGCGCTTGCCGATCGATATGATAAACTGAGCGAGCTGTTGTGCGATCCGGATGTGGGAAGCGATCCGAAACGTCTGCGCGAGTACTCGAAAGAGCAATCTGATTTGCAGGGCGTTTACGCAGCATATACGGAATACAAGCAAGTATTTGAGCAATTGGAAGATGCGAAGGTCATGCAGGGCGAGAAGCTCGATGACGAAATGCGTGAAATGGTTAAAATGGAAATTGATGAGCTATCGTCCCGATGTGCAGAGCTTGAAGAGCATATCCACTTCCTCTTGCTTCCGAAGGATCCGAATGACGATAAGAACGTTATCGTGGAGATCCGTGGAGCAGCAGGCGGTGATGAGGCTGCACTTTTCGCATCTGACTTATACCGGATGTACATGAAGTTTGCGGATTCGCAGGGCTGGCGTGTTGAACTCATGGAAGCCAATGAAAGCGACCTTGGTGGTTTCAAAGAGGTAATCTTTATGGTTACAGGTAAAGGTGCCTATAGCAAACTCAAATTCGAGAGCGGTGCGCATCGTGTACAGCGTATTCCAGTAACAGAATCAGGCGGACGTATTCACACATCGACATCTACAGTAGCAGTTATGCCTGAAGTTGAAGAAGTCGAGATCGAGATTTCGGATAAAGACATCCGCGTCGATACCTACTGTTCAAGCGGTGCGGGCGGTCAGTCCGTTAATACGACCAAATCAGCCGTGCGCGTGCTTCATGTACCAACAGGTATCATGGCGCAATGTCAGGATGGTAAATCTCAGAATGAAAACAAAGCGAAAGCCCTGCAGGTACTCCGCGCACGTATTTCGGATGTTATCCGCCAAGAGGAAGAAGCCAAATACGCCGGCGAACGTAAAAGTAAAGTCGGAACGGGCGATCGCAGTGAGCGGATTCGGACTTATAACTATCCGCAAAGCCGCGTTACGGATCACCGGATTGGCTTGACCTTGCATAAGCTGGATTCCGTCATGAACGGTGATATGGAAGAGATCATTAACGCTCTGACATTGACTGCACAAGCGGAATTGATGGAGCAGGAGAATTTAGCCTAACAACGGGTTGCATGGTGATGCAGTTAAGCCGCATCTTAGCAGCTAAGAGTATAGATAACTAATAAGCACAGTAACCTTCGAATGTGGAGCATGACTTTGCATAAACGAGTTAGAGAGAGGGGCGCTTGGCAATGACAGGGCGCAGCATGAATAGCACCGGGCGGTTCGGCGACGAGCTGGAAGCTCGGTTGCCATTAACTATTGGGGAAGCCTGCTTGCAGGCTTCTTTGTTTTTGGAGGCAGAAGGAGTAGGCGAGCCTCGATCGAATGCGGAGCTGCTGCTCATGCATTTGCTCGGGCTTGAGCGAGCGGAGCTGCTGCGTGATCTGCGCGATCCGTTCCCGCAGGCGGAGCTGGAGTCGTGGAAGCAGCTCATTGCGCGCAAGGCAGCGGGCGAGCCGGTGCAGTATATTATCGGCGAGCAGTGGTTCTATGGCTTGCCGTATACGGTGACGCCGGCCGTGCTTGTTCCACGGCCGGAGACGGAGCTGCTTGTCGAGGCCGTGTTTGCGGCCGTCGACCGGCTGTGGCCGCAAGCGCAAGCAACCGCTGGGAGCGGCGCGGACGGCAGCGTGGGCGCTGGGGTGGGCGGTGATGTGCCGACGGTTGTGGATGTCGGCACGGGCAGCGGCGCCATTGGCGTGACGCTTGCTGCGCTGCGTCCGCTCTGGCGCGTATGCGCGTCCGATCTATCGCCGGACGCGCTGGCAGTCGCCCGCTCGAACGCAGCCCGCCATGGCGCGGCGGCGCGCATGACGTTCGTGCAGGGCGACCTGCTCGGGCCGTTCGCGATGCCGCGGCCCGAACAAGATGCTGCGGCCGGGCAAATTGCCGGCCTGCGCATCGACGTGCTTGTCTCTAACCCGCCCTATATCCCGGCGGGTGACATCCCAGCCCTACAGCCCGAGGTTCGTGACCATGAACCTCGGCTTGCGCTCGATGGCGGCGATGACGGGCTCACACCTTATCGCAGAATGATGGAGCAGCTTCCACAGCTCGCTGCTCTGCCTCGTATCGTGGCCTTCGAGCTTGGCCTCGGTCAAGCGGACGCAGTGGCTGAAATGCTGCGCCAGTATGGCGCATGGAGCGAAGTGAGTATCATACCGGACTATGCCGGAATTGATCGCCATGTTATCGCCATCCAATCTTAACCTATTCTAATAGCTCCACAAATTGAGAAAGCGGATCTGTTGTGTACGAGCACAATAGCTCCACAAATTGAGAAAGCGGATCTGTCGTGCAATAAGCACAATAGATCCGCTTGTTTGTGTCTTTACATTCTGGCATCGTACCCCACAATTTCATCAGTAGCATCATCAATGTATATGCCAATCGGCCCGAGCAGTTCATCTTTCGTGGTTTTGAACACAACCCGAACTACACTCGAATGGGGAAGTTCAAATTTTTTTAGGGGGATGGACGTCCAGCTCGACTTGGTCACGAGAGCCATCTCCCAATCCCCAACAATCGTTTTTTGCTCAGCAATTGATAGACTATGCCACGCAATTTTCCGCATTTTAGATGCAAGGGGAGAAGTGCCCACTGCTTGAGCAGGATGTTTGATGCTATCTAAGGTCGCCTTTTCATCTAAGGATTTGTAAGCGTAAGTAGCCAAATACTCCTTATTCGTCTCGATTAAATTCCATAGATTTTCGTTATCGACGGTGATAGTAAACTCTTTTTTCTTCAAGGCATAGGGGTTGGTTGCCTTCACCCAGAGCTGATCATCGCTTGTACCCTTATCAAGAATGCGAATATAGGAGGTTGTACTTGATTCTTCTGAACCCGTACAGCCTGCAGCAAGCATGAGACAAACAATTGCAGCGAGTATCAAAACAAGTCTTCTTTTCACTTATACGCCTCCAGTTGAAGAGATTTCCTTATTTATCTATAACGCATAACAGCGGGATTTGTTGCTTAAACTCCCTATCAGAATGGATTTAAAGTTAAAGAGACATTTTTTATAGAATACTAGGTTTATAGAAACAACTTCGCGGACATAATGGGGGTATAGTCGTTCCGGAACGCAAGCCGCTGCACCGACGGGTGCCATAAAAGGAGCTTGCCCTTATGATTCGCACTTATTCCCGTTTTCCATATCGTACTTCTTATACTTACTTGTTCTTCGCAATTGTTATGCTCGTTATGTGCTGGGAAGGCCAACGCGCCGATGCGGCTATTGCTAGTAGTGATATTCCGAAAGATTCTATTCGCCTACGTATTCTTGCTAATTCCGACAGTGCCTCCGATCAAGCGGTTAAGCGTTATGTGCGTGATGCAGTTGTGGCTGAGATCAATACATGGGTAACAGGCCCGCAAACGATCGATCAAGCTCGTCAAACAATTCGTGCCCATATGAGTGACATTGAACATGTGATCGGAACGAAGCTAAGCTCCCGGGGGTTCACTTATGGATTCAAGGCAGAGCTAAGTGTAGTCCCATTTCCGACTAAAATATATGGCAATAAAGTGTATCCAGCTGGCAACTATGAGGCGCTTCGCATTACCCTTGGTCAAGGAGCAGGTCAGAATTGGTGGTGCGTGCTGTTCCCACCCCTTTGCTTCGTGGACGCAGTAAGCGGTGAAGCTTCCGCTGCAAGCAGCAGCAACAACGGCAACCAAGCCTCAAATTCCAACAGCTCCAATACAACCAAATCGGCAACAGTGTCGAAGGCGAGCTCAGGCAAGCAAGCACAAGTCAAAGCTAACGCAAACGCAAAAGTAAACACGAATGCAAACGTACAAACCAAGAACGTAAAAGCTTCCTCTACTGAAGAACGAGAATCACCTGAAGTTAAATTCTTTTTATGGGAACTGATTAAAGCCATTATCAATTTCTTCAAAAACTTATTTAGTTAATATACCGGCTTAATAGCCGTTAAACGTATAAAAGGGCATATCCTCTTGTTGAAGGATATGCCCTTACCTTTTTGTTAGTGGAAGGCATGTTTTCGTACTTATCGTACTTATCGTACCTCTTTATGAAAAAGCGTTACGCAGCGCTTCTCTTCGGTTCCTCCGATTGGCGTCTCTTCGGAATGAACAAACAAATCGGCAGCGCGACGACGACAATTAGCATAGCGATAAAGTAGACATCATTGACACTCATCGTAAAGGACATCATTTTGATATACGTTTGATTCGTGGCTCCGTGTTTGACTAAGCTGGCTGCATGCTTTGTGGTCTCGGAGGTGAGAAGCGAGCTGAAGATCGCTATGGCAAATGATCCGAACACATTACGTGTCCAATTTGTAATGGAGGAAGCGTGCCCGCTTAACTGCTTTGGAATTTGCTCCATACTTGCGGTACTGGCTGGCATCATGGAGAAAGCAATGCCTAAGTTACGTACGATCATCCAGAATACGATATAGCCATGCGGAACATCGACACTTAACCAGCTGAGCGGAAGCGTGCCGGCAGCCATTAGCGTAATGCCGATAAAGAGTAGGACGCGCGGCCCTGTTCTGCTGTACATTTTGCCTACAAATGGCGTAAGAAAGGCCATAGCAAGTGAAGCTGGCAGTAGAATAAGCCCGGTATCCAGTGGTGTTACGCGCTGAATATTTTGCAGGAAGATAGGTGTGAGGAATGTCCCTGAATAAAGACTGATCGTAATAATGCAAATTACGATAAGGGAGGTCGTATACCGACCGTTCTTGAGAACGCGTAAATTCAGAAGCGGCGATTCTGCCGTTAGCTCTCTCCATATAAAGAGCAGCAGGAAGAGGATGCCAATGCTGAATAAAGATAGAGCTTTACCAGATAACCAGCCCCAAGAATGACCTTGAGACAAAGCGACCAGCAGGGAAGAGCTGCTCACGATGACGGTAATGAACCCGATAAGATCGAATGATTTTGGTACGTTCAAGCGGTAATAAGGGATGAACGGAAAAATTAGCAGAACACCGATTATGCCGATAGGTACATTCATCCAGAACAGCCAATGCCAGCTGAAATTATCCAGCAGCCAGCCGCTAAAGGTTGGTCCAATTGCTGGAGCAAGCATGGAGGAAACGGACCAGAAGCTGAGGGCAAGCGGCTGCTTCTCACGCGGAATAACTTGGAATATGATGGACATTGTTGCGGGCATAATGAGTCCGCTGAAAGCTCCCTGCATGATACGAAAGGTAATGAGAGACGTTGTGTCCCATGACAATCCGCATAGAATGGAAGCGACGGTGAAGCCTGAAAGTGCGAAGATGTACAGCCGTTTAAAGCTAAACCTTTCGCCAAAATAACCCGTTACCGGTGCAAAGGTTCCCATCGCCAGCATAAAGCCGGTAAGCGTCCATTGAATCGTCGACAGACTGGCATGGAAATCCTCGGAAAGTACTGGCAGCGCAATATTAATGGTACTCACGCTTAACGTGGAGATAAAGCTGCCGAAGAAAATAGCAATCATTATCGGTACAAAACGAACCTCATTCTTTTGATTTTGCTGCATAACATAGGCCTCCAGATCATCTATCTCGACAAAATATATATATAAATTTATATATGAATAACCAAGAGAAAGCATAACTTAGTCTTCCCGATGAAGTCAAAGCTAATGTGTGAGTATGCCATGCGGATGGAAGGGAGTTAAACGCATACATGTACTCGTTGCTTCGAATATCGCTCTTTTCGGGGAGATTTTCCAAAGAGCTATTGTTGAAATGTTCGGCGGTGTTTTGCAGCTTGTCGGCTGTGGTATAATAAGGGCAATTAAGGCGAAACGCCATGGATAGGAATTGAAGCTTTACATGAGTAAAACAATCGTATGGCAAGTTAATGCAAGCATGTTGGATATAAATAAGCTAGAGCAAGCGGCGCAGCTGCTGCGAGAAGGCGGGACGGTTGCTTTCCCGACTGAAACGGTCTACGGATTAGGAGCGGATGCACGCAGCACGACAGCGGTCGAACGTATCTTTATGGCAAAAGGAAGACCCGCGGATAATCCGCTTATTGTGCATATCGCAGATCTTTCGCAGTTGGATGAACTAGCGCTTCCTTATGGGCCGTTGGCCAAGCGGTTAATGGATCGTTTTTGGCCAGGACCTTTGACGATTGTGCTTCCGGTTAGTCCAGGTGCAGTCTCGCCCCGTGTTACGGCAGGTCTTGATACCGTAGCGGTGCGAATGCCTGCGCATCCTGTTGCACTTGCTCTTATTGCTGCAGCAGGCTGCCCTGTCGCAGCGCCTAGTGCAAACCGATCGGGTCGGCCAAGTCCGACTCAAGCAAGTCACGTCCTTGCAGATCTTGACAATCGTATTGATGGGATTGTCGATGGGGGAGATGCAGGCGTGGGCCTCGAATCTACTGTCGTGGAGATTGATGGGGAAATCGTGCGTATACTGCGACCTGGCGGCATCACGGCAGAAGCGCTGCGAGAGGTTGCGGCCTATCTTGAATACGATAGTGTCGCTGCACCGGGCAATGACGATTTTAGCGAAGCTGACGGAGCCTTGCTGATTGCGGAGTCTGAGAAGGAATCTGAGAAGGATTCCAAGGCGGCAGCATCAGCACCGCGCTCGCCAGGCATGAAATATGCGCATTACGCCCCACAGGGGCTCATGCAGCTCGTTAAGGGCCAAGCCCCCGCAGTCTCCGCCTATATCCAAGCGGAGGTCCACGCGGCCCGAGCGCGCGGCGAGCTGACAGGCGTGCTCGCCTTTGCTGAGCAGGCAGCGACCTATGACGCGGACCATGTCCTAGTCGTCGGAAGTCTCGCGCAGCTTGAGACAGCTGCGCATGGATTATATGCTGCGCTTCGTGCCTTCGATGATCTCGGGGTGCAGCGTATCTGGGCGGAAGCGTGTCCTGAGGAAGGGATCGGACACGCACTCATGAACCGGCTCGTTAAAGCTGCCGGTCATCGAATCATTAAAGCCTAAAGCCTAATAGCCCTCGGTCATGTTTCCAGTCTTGTCCGCATATGCTTGGAGAAGAATGCGGACAAGGGGGTAACTATGGATGACTATGGTAGCGTCGGGTATGCATACCGGACAATGGATTACACTCCTCATACTGGCATTTGCTCTGGGGATGGATGCCTTTTCTCTGGGTATCGGCATTGGGCTGAAGGGCATTAGGCTTCGCGACATCATAAAACTAAGCGCGATTATTTCGCTTTTTCACATAATTATGCCCCTGATGGGTATGTTCACCGGCCAATATGTCAGCTCGCTTCTAGGTAATGTTGCCACAAGTGCTGCGGGTGTACTTTTACTGCTGCTTGGTGGACATATGATTTATAGTTCCTTACGTGGCGACTCTGCAGGATCATTTGATCACCGTACGGCCTGGGGCATGCTGCTGTTCGCACTCAGTGTTAGTATCGATTCTTTTTCTGTCGGTATTTCTCTGGGCATGTTTGCCGCAGACATCTTATTATCGGTGCTCTTATTTGGGGTGTTTGGCGGTGTTATGTCCATACTTGGACTTCTGCTTGGTAGGCGAGTCAGCTCAAGCCTTGGCGAATATGGGGAGGCATGTGGCGGTGTGATCTTATTTACCTTCGGCATGCTTTTCCTTATATAAAGGGAACCAATAATAACACGCATAAAGGAGTGATAATCTTTGAAACGCATTTTGTTCGTATGCACGGGTAACACCTGTCGATCCCCTATGGCTGAAGCGATGCTTCGCGAGATGGCTGGTAGACAGGGAATACACCTCGATGTGCGTTCAGCGGGTGTTTCTACCGTTGATGGGCTGCCTATTTCTAGTCATGCTCAGGATGTACTTAAAGGACGC
The DNA here is from genome assembly GCF_003945345.1 of Paenibacillus baekrokdamisoli. GTDB lineage: Bacteria > Bacillota > Bacilli > Paenibacillales > Paenibacillaceae > Paenibacillus_Z > Paenibacillus_Z baekrokdamisoli. The sequence goes on from NZ_AP019308.1 coordinate 5,843,315, forward strand.
AAGGTCCCTCATGCGGGTAATTCAACGGCGCTGGATGGCGGTTCCCTCGTATGGGCCGACCTGGTGCTGACAATGACGACAAGTCACAAACGTCAGCTGCTGCAAAGATTTCCCCACGCTGTAGACAAAACGTATACACTGCAAGAATTTGTGAACAGCGATGCGCAGGTTGTAGCGGATATCAAGGAACTCGAGGCTCTTTACTCCGAGTGGCAAATGAAACAGATTCTTGGCCAGCAGCTGTCTGAAGACGAACGAGCCCGATTGCTTCAATTAGAGCAGCGAATACCAAGCTTCGATATCGCCGATCCATTCGGAGGTCCGATGCATGTATATGAGCAAAGTGCTGCGGAAATTGAGCAAGCGCTGGTCAAGCTGATTGAGAGACTGAAACGATGAGCATTTCCCGGATGAATGCTGCGCTCACAATCTTCGTCGATGAATGCTGCACTCCCAGTGGTCGCGCAAACCAATCATCGTACGCAAACCAATCATCCTTGGATGAATGCTCTGTTGATTTAACCCCCATTTTCCCTTATAATAAAACCAACAAGATGGTTTCCGATGTAACTGGCGACGAAAGTGGATCAAACCACGGTGGAGCATCGGATCATACGGCCGGTCGCCTGGGCAAAGAGCAGCGTGCGTAAAGCGCGTCATGCTCTTTTTTCGTCTTTTTGGGCGAAATCAGGTATACTAAGCAAATCGACAATTTCCGCCTTTTGGCGGTCACACAGGGAGGATTATTCGTATGAGAATCGCCATTGGCGCGGATCATGCCGGTTACCGCTTGAAAGAGGAACTGGTACCTTTTATTCAATCGTTAGGCCATGAAATCGAAGATTTTGGCTGTAATTGTGACCAATCGGTTGATTACCCGGATTATGCGCTTCCGGTCTGCGATAAGGTGTCAGAAGGTCAGGCTGACCGCGGTATCCTTATCTGTGGGACGGGTATCGGAATGTCCATTGCGGCGAACAAAGTACCTGGTATCCGCTGTGCACTCGTGCACGATATGTTCTCGGCTAAAGCGACACGTGAGCATAATGATACGAATGTTTTGGCTATGGGCGAGCGTGTTATCGGCCCTGGTATTGCACAGGAAATTATTCGGATTTGGCTGGAGACGCCATTCTCCAATGGTGAACGGCATGTTGGACGCGTTGGTAAAGTTATGCAGCTCGAAGCTAAATTTGCATCACATCCTTAATCATGGAGCGTGAGAAGATGAGCGATGTACGTGAGCTAACAATGGCAGCTGCCGACGTAGAGACGGTCATTCGCGAGCTTGCGGATGCGGGCGGCATTCGCCCTAAGCAGCTGCTTATCATTGGCGTTTCGACAAGTGAGGTACTCGGACAGCGCATTGGAACGTCCGGTACCTTAGAAATAGCAGAAGCCATATTTGCAGGTGTAGAAGCCGTAAGGCGAGATATTGGATTTTATCCGGTTTTTCAATGCTGTGAGCATTTGAACAGAGCACTCGTTATGGAGCAGGAAGCGGCTGACAGGTACGGTCTGGAGCTGGTAAATGCCGTTCCGGTGCCTAAGGCAGGCGGGTCCATGGCAGCCTATGCGTTCAAACACCTGCCTCATGCGTGCTTAACGGAAACCGTACAGGCGCATGCAGGCATCGACATTGGGGACACCTTCATCGGTATGCATCTACGCCGCGTGGCGGTGCCGCTGCGTCCATCCATTCGTTCTATCGGTGCTGCACATTTGACGATGGCCTATACACGGCCTAAGCTCATTGGCGGCGCCCGAGCTGTTTATAGCCTAGAAGCAGAAAACCCGGAGCTGCCGGGTGGAACCTGTGAGTAATCCGAGAATACTAAATTTTAGGAGGATAAATTAACTATGGAACATCTACGTAAGCAAGATCCCGAAATCTTAAAAGCACTTGGTCTTGAACTGCAGCGTCAACGCGACAACATTGAATTGATTGCATCAGAGAACATTGTTTCAGAAGCTGTACTTGAAGCTATGGGAACTGTACTCACGAACAAATACGCAGAAGGCTACCCAGGCAAACGCTACTACGGTGGCTGTGAGCACGTGGATATCGCTGAAGATATCGCTCGTGATCGTGCAAAAGAATTGTTCGGTGCTGAGCATGCCAACGTACAGCCGCACTCAGGTGCACAAGCGAACATGGCGGTATATCTTGCTGCCTTAAACCCAGGTGATACCGTGCTTGGTATGAACCTTGCTCACGGTGGTCACTTGACGCACGGCAGCCCAGTTAACGCTTCCGGTATCCTTTATAACTTCGTTTCTTACGGTGTTAACGAGAACACATTCACGATTGATTATGAAGAAGTGCGCAAATTGGCGTTCAAGCACCGTCCTAAGATGATTGTGGCAGGCGCTTCCGCTTACCCGCGTATTATTGATTTTGAAGCACTTGGCAAAATCGCAAACGATGTAGGCGCATTGTTCTTCGTAGATATGGCACATATCGCGGGTCTAGTAGCTGCTGGTCTGCATCCGAGCCCAGTACCACATGCACATTTCGTAACCACAACGACGCACAAAACGCTTCGCGGACCACGCGGCGGTATGATTCTTTGTCGCAAACCATGGGCGCAAGCGATCGATAAAGCCGTATTCCCAGGCTCCCAAGGTGGACCTCTTATGCACATAATTGCAGCAAAAGCGGTTGCTTTTGGCGAAGCGCTTCAGCCTTCCTTCAAAACTTACGGCAAGAATGTAATTGATAATGCAAAAGCCTTGTCCGAAGGTCTTCTTGCGAAAGGTATCAACATTGTTTCCGGCGGTACAGACAACCATTTGATGCTGATCGATCTTCGCAACCTGAACATTACAGGTAAAGAGGCTGAGCACGTACTCGATTCCGTTCAAATTACCGTTAATAAAAATGCGATTCCATTCGATCCAACAAGCCCGTTCATCACTAGCGGAATTCGGATCGGTACACCAGCGGCAACCTCGCGCGGTATGGGTGTCGAAGCAATGGCAGTTATTGCTGAAGTTATCGCATTGACTCTCAAAAACCCTAAAGACGAAGCGGTTCTAGAGAAAGCGCGCGGCATGGTTAGTGACCTAACATCGCAATACCCGCTCTACCCTGGAATGACTTACTAATAGCTAGCATATTAGCCATTTAAGAATGCTCTGCATCATCCGAAACCTGATGATGTAGAGCATTCTTTTTTTTGGTTTGATAAGGAATCTCTTTGGCGTAAAATTCGTTATTCGTCAGATTCATTGATAATAATTCTCAATTAAAGTATGATTACTTGTGAAAATGATATAAATACTTCAGAAGAAAGACGGTGGAGAACAGAAAAGATGAATGATTCGATCCATGATGATTTTCATAATAACTATCCCCGTTATTTAAACATATTGAATGTTCCTGATGATCTGGCTATCGATCAGATTGAGATTCCCGAACTGATCGGAAGTGGGGCTATCAAGCGTACAAAGCTACGTCCGGGAATGGAACTGGTCATTGCAGACTGTCGTTTGCACCAGAAACAGACGCTTCACTTTCAATCTGATGTCCCCATGATCGAACTTAGCTTCTGGTTAAAAGGGAATAACGATGTCAATCTGTCGGGTAAGCCTCTTCATATTCGAGATAACCACTGCCAGCTTGCTTTCATGCAGCATCTGGATGCAGAGATGTACTGTACGGCCAATGAACCGATACTAGCTTGCGAAATCCGGCTGGCAGAATCCGTCTTCATTGATCTGGTCGAGACACTAGGTGGAGATACCAGATTGGACATCAAGCAGATTGTGGCAGCCGAACCGGTCCGTATTTTTCAGCAAGCGATCCAGCCCTCTGAGCAGTTGCTTGTCCGACAATTGTTGAATTGTCCGTTTGAGCCGCCTTTAAGGAAGATGTATATAGAGGGGAAAGCACTGGAATTACTAGCGATCTATTTGCAGAAATGTTTGTTCGACACTGACGATTCAATCCCAAGAAACGGGAAGGGACTGCGCCGAACGGATCTAGATAAGATCTGTGCAGCGGCGGATATGCTTGTGGCTCGGATGGATCAGCCGCCTTCCTTGCTTGAATTATCCCGGATGGCAGGAATTAGTGATTTCAAACTGAAAACGGGCTTTAGGGAGCTTTACGGCACGACGGTATTCGGTTATTTGCGTGACAAGCGAATGGAACAAGCACTGTTCCTGCTGGAGACAGAAGGGATCAGCGTGTATGAAGCAGCCATTGCAACCGGCTACTCTAACCCAAGTCATTTCGCCTCCGTTTTCCGGGAGAAATACGGTTTTAATCCGGGACAATGGGGTAAATGAAGTGAAGAAGATAAAGCGAACGAGAAGAAGCAGCCAAGCGGTTGTTTCTTTTTTTGTCTAGTTGAGCATTCACCCTAAATAGGCAGATATTAACCGTACAGCAGCGGACTTTTCATGATTGAAATGATAATCTTTCTCATGTAGGGACAGGAAACAAGCGGATGGGGGACTATCTAGTATTAATTAAGGATGTGGAGAGTGTTTATGAGTAATCCTCAAATGAAGGAAATACGATTCTGGCCCGTTATGAGTGCTATATTTATTGGGTCATTTTTATGCGTATTAGCATCAGCTACAATTAATCTCGCGCTTGAGATTCTTACGACTCATTTTGAAACAACATTGAGTTCCGTTCAGTGGACGTTAACCGGCTTTATGCTTGCAATGGGCACAACGGCGCCGCTTGTTGGGTATTTGGGGGAGAAGTTCAGCTATAAGAGATTGTATCTCTTCTCGTTGATCGGCTTCATAATTGCTTCCGCTTTGTGCGCGGCAGCATGGAATGAGAGCTCTTTGATCGTGTTTCGGGTATTACAGGGGGCATTCAGTGGACTGATTATTCCGGCTACGATGTCAATTATCTATCAGATTATGCCAAGGGAAAAACAACCAATGGCTATAGCCATGTGGGGGTTGGCCGCAATGCTGGCTCCGGCTTTTGGACCGACGATTAGCGGATGGATTTTGCAAAACTTTGACTGGCAATGGCTGTTCCTCATGAATATACCGATCGGCCTGATCGCGATCTGGTTCGTCGCCGCGTATATTCCTTATTATCGTCTTAGCGTTCCCAAGAGCTTTGATGGTTTTGGTTTCTTAACGGTTGTTCTGAGCAGCTCGTCTTTGCTGCTGGCGCTTGGTCAAGGACATAACTGGGGCTGGGGCTCCTGGAAGATTATCTCCTTATTAGTCGGTGGAGTAATCATGTTACTTTTATTCATATGGAGAGAACTGACGGCCTCAACCCCGCTCCTAGATTTAAGAGTATTCAAAAACGGTAGATTTACTTTAAATGCGATTATCACCAATATCATTACAATCAGCTTATATTCCGGTACATTCTTGACCCCGATATTCCTCCAGAGAATCCAGCATGTATCGGCGATGGATACAGGGTTAATTCTACTGCCTGCTTCGTTAGTAATGGCCTTGTCGATGCCTCTTGTCGGTAAGTTATACGACATTGTTGGCCCTCGCTTGCTCATGTCAGTCGGAATTATACTGCTTGCAGTTGGTACATTAACACAAAGCTGGTTAAGCATAGACGTATCCCACTCTTACATTCTGGGATGGATGATCGTACGAAATCTTGGAATTGCCTTGGTAATGATGCCTTCAAGCAATGCGGGAATGGAACAAATTCCTGCAGAACTGTCGGGCCATGCATCATCGATTACCAACTGGACGCGGAACGTCTTCGGCTCTTTCGCGATTGCGATCTTCACGACATTGCTGGCTTCCCGGTCTATTCATCATGCGGAGAATCTGATTGGTGCAGGCGATACGGACAAAGCTCACTATGGGATGATGGCTTTCACGATGAGCGTGAACGATGTGTATTTGATTGCTACCTTTATTGCGGTTGCCACGCTGCCCCTAAGCTTATTTGTAGGTAAAATGAAGCGAACGGCAGCTGCTAAGGCGGAAAAACAATCTGCCTAATCTCTGCACGGAGCCGAGATGTAACGGGAAATACATCCACTACATTTCTGGCTCTTTTTCTGATTACAGCCTTTTTGACTGAGAGAGTCCGCCTATATTCATCCTAAAGTTTACATAAAACGGCTGAAACTAGCAGCTCTCGCATGGTATCATAGAGATATACCAACGGAAGCAGGTGAACAGATATGGGCTCATCCATCTTTGGTTTATTCTTTGTTATCGTTATTATTGTTATAGTCGTTGGAATCATTTTGCAGCTGTCGAAATCAGGCTCAAGGTTCGGTTCACCGCAAAGAGGACCTAGACGCAGGATATCCTTACCGAATCGTAAACCGCCTGAATTTCTTGGTGTTCCGAAGCAGCATCCCGCAAGGGCAGTTTCCGAACGTTTGGAGGCTGTACTGACAGTGGATTTTGAGGAACGCATCAAGGATCGTGTGCTGAAAATCAACCCTGCGATGCGCGAGGGTGAATGGCAGTGGCAATGGTTTGAATTGAAACGGTATTTTCTAATGTGTGCAATTTTACGCGGCGTACCTATGTATAGTGTTAAGGTGGATGTGGTGTGGCATGAGATGCTCATGTTCACAAGGGAATATGAGCAATTCTGCAAACAACTTTGCGGCGGGCTTATTCACCACGCTCCACATGCTGCCGATGCGAAACCAGATCCAGGCGAACGCGCGTGGTTTGACTGGGTTTATGGAGAATTGTTTGAATCAACACCTGTGAGCGGACAGCTATGGGGGTCATTCTACAGGGTCCCTTTGCAAGAAGAACGTATTCGTGATTTAGATGGTCTAAGCAGAGAGCAGCTCAAGGATCAGCTCTTCAATCATAAAGCCGCGGAGCTGTTCCCGGATATTCATGCAGCGGCTGCTTACTTGATTGATAGGGGTAAAAGGCTTGCTACCGAAGCGAGACGCGGTGATCGTCGATCTAGTACTGATGATTCAGCTTATCAGTCCCAGTGGCAGGATGCCTCCATGATGACAGGATTATTGTCGGGAGCATTCTTCTTCTCATCTCTGCATGATTCCGGTGACTTCAATCGTCAGATGGACGATGCCCAGACTAAAGAACAACGAGAGCACAATAGCAGCTGCGGGAGTTCTTCCTACGTGTGCAGCAGCGATAACAATGGGGGTCACAACTGCAGCAGCTCTTCCTGCAGTTCAGGTGGTGGGGACGGAGGTTCCTCCTGCGGTGGATCTTCATGTGGAGGTGGAGGCTGTGGCGGAGGCGGCGGGGATTGAATAGTAGACGATTGGCCTGAGCGTGGATGGTCTAAAACCCTCAATAACCGGCAGTTTCCAGACCAATTGGAGCTGCTGGTTTTTTTTACGCCGCACGTAGTTGTGCACAAACAAGTACTCGGTGCTATAATAGACAGGATTGTGTTGAGACAATGTAAAAAAAAGACCTAATTTCACTAGCTGCGAAGCTTTCACAGGAGGCAATACCATGGGCAATCTGACGATTTGCGACCATCCATTAATTCAGCACAAATTGACCTATATCCGAGACAAAAATACGAATACGAAAGATTTTCGTGAGCTCGTTGATGAAGTAGCTACTTTAATGGCTTATGAAATCACAAGAGATTTACCTTTAGAAACGGTAACTGTAGCAACACCGGTTACGAACGCATCCAGCAAAGTTGTTTCTGGACGCATGCTTGGAATTGTACCCATTCTGCGTGCTGGTCTTGGCATGGTAGAGGGGATGCTCAAGCTGATTCCTTCTGCGAAAGTTGGGCATATCGGGCTTTTCCGTAACCCGGAAACACTTGAGCCGGTGGAGTATTACGTTAATCTTCCTTCCGATGCAACCGAGCGACTTCTTATTGTTATCGATCCGATGCTGGCGACTGGCGGCTCGGCATGTGCGGCTATTCAAGCGTTGAAGCAGAGGGGCTGTCAACAGATCAAGCTAATGTGCTTGATTGCTGCTCCAGAAGGCGTGGAAGTCGTGCAGAAGGCTCATCCTGACGTTGATATTTATCTTGCTGCTATGGATGACCATCTCAATGACCACGGCTACATCGTCCCGGGGCTTGGAGATGCCGGAGATCGCATGTTCGGTACCAAATAATCGCGTTATCTAATCATAGGAGTGACAATTAGTGGCTAAATTAAAAGTAATGACAATTTTCGGTACAAGGCCTGAGGCGGTTAAGATGGCGCCACTTGTACTTGAGCTTCAGAAACATCCCGATGAGATTGAATCGATCGTGTGTGTAACGGCGCAGCATCGCCAAATGCTGGATCAGGTTCTGGATTTTTTTGAGATTGCCCCCAATTACGACCTTAACGTAATGAAAGATAGACAAACGCTGACAGAAACTACAGTTCGCGTTCTGGAGGGTCTTGAACCGGTTCTTCGCGAAGCAAAGCCTGATATCGTACTCGTTCATGGAGATACGCAGACGACATTTCTGGCGAGCTATGCTTCTTTCATCCAACAAATTCAAGTTGGCCATGTAGAAGCTGGTCTTCGTACGTGGAATAAAATGTCGCCGTATCCCGAGGAAATGAATCGGCAGCTTGCGGGGGTTCTTTCTGATGTGCATTTTGCACCGACCGAATGGTCAGCTAACAATTTGCGCAAGGAAAATAAATCAGACAGCACCATCTACGTAACGGGTAATACCGCCACAGATGTTTTTCAATATACCGTTGATAAATCCTTCACTCACCCTATACTGGATTGGGCGAAGGGGAAGCGAATGATCCTGATGACCGCTCATCGCCGCGAAGCGCTTGGTGAACCGCATCGGAATATCTTCCGTGCTGTTAAGCGAATTGCGGATGAGTTCGAAGATGTTGCGATTGTCTATGCTGTTCATCCAAATCCTGCGGTACGTGAGCCCGCGAATGAAATTCTCGGAGATCATCCGCGCGTGAAGCTAATTGATCCGCTCGACGTATTCGAGTTTCACAACTTCTATCCGCATACGTATATGATTTTGACGGATTCAGGCGGATTACAGGAAGAAGCACCATCGTTCGGCGTACCGACACTTGTGCTGCGAGACACGACAGAGCGTCCAGAAGGCATTGAGGCAGGCACACTGGAGCTTGTTGGTACCGATGAAGAAGCGGTTTACAGCCGCACGCGTGCCTTGCTGACAGATAATCAACTGTATGAAAAAATGAGCAAAGCTGCCAATCCATATGGAGATGGACAAGCATCCTTCCGTATTGTACAAGCCATCCTGCATCATTTTGGAAAAATAGCAGAGCGGCCAGATACGTTCACACAACGTTCATAGGTTATATTGATATAGTGGCATGGTTAGCAACTTCACAGCATACAGTGCTACTGTACGGTTTGTATGGTCGAAAACCCTAGACAGATCAAGGGTTTTCGACTTCCTGTTCACTAAATGTTTGAATTTATATCAATTGACAAAGGTGACGTTGCTTCGATAAAATAAATAAGAGTTTTGGAGTGATTCCTCTATGAATCCATCCGAAAGAAAACCGTCCGGCGAAGATCGAAACACGAGCAGTCAGAACTTCGGGGATAATCCTTGGAGAGCGATGGGACTCATTGGTTCGGTTGGTGGTACTTTCGCGACTTGTCTGGGCCTTGGTTATTGGTTAGGCTTGAAGCTTGATGCTGCGCGGGATACTGGATATTGGTCGATAACAGGAATGGCGATCGGAGTTGTTATCGCTATAATTGTCGCCATATTTCTAATTCGGACATTTACGGGGGGCAAAGCAAACTGATGGACGACTTGTCGGCCCACCTGCGAACCGTCACGCGCCTTACATTTTTATTTTTATCTCTATGCTGTATAGGCTGGGCAATATGGCCGGCGTACCAATCACTCTTTGGAGGACTTGGTATTGGTGCAGTGGCCAGTCTTGTAAACGCATCCCATCTTTCTTGGAAGGTACAACGGATTGGTGCAAATGCAGCTGAGCAAGGCTCGAAACGAAATAAACTCGGGTTTCTCACACGTGCTTGCATTGGTTTGCTCGCAGTGGTTCTTGCTACGGAGTACTTTTCATTTAGCCTCATTGGAACGGTAGTTGGATTATTTGTTGCTCAATTGGCAACACTCATACTGGGATTTCGTTCCAAGAGTAGAACGGCAGCTTCGCATTCTTCCGATGAAAGGGGTGAAAACAACTAATGGATCACGTTTTTCCTGAGGTGCATCTAGGTGGTATCCGCTTTGACCTAGCTGCAATCATCACGATTGTTATCACCAGCATTATCGTTTTTGTGCTCGCTCGTCTGGCCGTTCGTAACGCTTCGGTGACCAATCCAACCAAGATGCAGAACTTTCTGGAGTGGGTAATTGAATTCGTTATCAATCTTATTGGCACGTCGATGGACTTAAAGAAAGGTCGTCCCTACCTGACGCTCGGAATTGCGCTTATTATGTACATTTTCGTAGCTAATATGTTGGGTCTACCACTCGGTATCGTTACCGAGGCGCATCATGGAGCTACTTTCCTTGGGATGGATTTGGTACTTCCTGATGGTAAAGATGAGGCGCATATCTCGTGGTGGAAATCACCAACAGCTGATGTTGCTGTAGCGGGAGCGCTTATGGCAATTGTTATCTTGCTTACTCACATCGAGGGTTTACGTCGTAATCGTAAGCATTACCTGAAGCATTATTTCGAACCGTATATTCCTTTCTTCCCATTGAACGTCATTAAAGAAGTTTCCAAACCTCTTTCCTTGTCGCTTCGTCTTTATGGGAACATCTTTGCCGGTGAGGTCATGATTTCAGTTATCATGGGGCTTGGATGGGTCGGTATCGTGCCGCTCGTCATCTGGCAAGGCTTCAGCATGTTTATCGGAGCTATTCAAGCGTTCGTATTCGTTATGCTTACGATGGTATACATGTCGCAAGCGATCATTCACGAAGATCATTAATACGCAGTAACAAACCCGCTAAGCGGGAAACAATAAACGACTATATCTTTTAAACATTTTAAGGAGGATTTCTTTAATGGGAGCAATGGCATTAGTTGCAGCAGCAATTGTATTTGGTCTTGGAGCACTTGGAGCAGGTATTGGTAATGGTTTGATCGTAGGTCGCACGGTTGAAGGTATTTCCCGTCAACCAGAACTTCGCGGTACGCTTCAAACAACAATGTTTATCGGGGTAGCGCTTGTAGAAGCATTGCCGATCATCTCTCTAGTATTGGCGTTCATCTTCTTTGCAAAAGCTTAAGTCCAAGTATCGCAATATGGCGGGGAGTGCCTATGCCTCCGCGCCTTCCTTTTGCTAGCTATAGGAAATATAGCTAGCCAATTTACGGAAAGGAGTGAAGTTCGTTGGATATCGTATGGTCCAATTTTTTCATCCAACTAATTGCTTTTTTGATTCTTTACTGGCTGCTTAGCCGTTATGCGTTCGGTCCGCTCCTTTCGATTATGGAGCAGCGCAAACAGCTTGTGAAAGATCAGCTTGATGGCGCAGAAGCTAGCCGCAAGCAAGCGGATCAGCATTTTGAAGATCAAAAACAAGCGCTTCAACAAGCGCGCAAGGATGCTAATGACATTATCGAGCAAGCCAAATCAATTAGCTCGAAGCAAGCAGAAGAAATCGTACACGCAGCGAAATCCGAGGCTACTCGCCTGAAGGACGATGCGGTTAAAGATATTGAAAGCGAGAAAAACAAAGCGATTGCAGCTCTTCGGAGTCAAGTTAGCGGCATGTCCGTTATGATTGCTTCCAAAATCATCGAGAAACAAATCGATGATAAATCGCAAGAGCAGCTTGTTGACCAATACTTGAAAGAGGTTGGAAGCAAATGAGCCGCGAGGGCGTCGTAGCTAAACGCTACGCTAAAGCGTTGTTCGAGCTTGCTCAGCAAAACAATGCGATTGCAGATGTTGAGAAACAGCTGAAGATCGTCGTTGAAGCATTGTCGGGAGATCCGGTAATCGGTAAGTTCCTTGCTTTGCCTAATGTTGAAGTAACTAAGAAGATTGAGATCATTAAAGGCGCTTTATCAGATAAAGTGTCGGCTATTGTTCTAAATACACTAGAGCTTCTTGTCATCCGTGGGCGTCAGAACTCCATCGGTGAAGTGTATGAAGCTTACTTGAAAGTAGCGGGCGATGCGCTGGGCGAAGCCCATGCAACGATTTATTCCGCTAAATCGCTATCCAATGAGGAATTGTCGAAGGTGGCAGCACAGTTCGGTACAATCGTTGGAAAACGCATTATTGCTACACAAATCGTACAACCATCTTTGCTTGGCGGTGTGCAAGTGCGCATCGGCGACCGTCTGTTTGACGGAAGTCTGTCCGGTAAGCTAGCACGATTGGAACAATCATTGAAAACTCAAGTATTGTAGATAGGGGTGAACGGAATTGAGTATCAGACCTGATGAAATCAGCACGCTGATTAAACAACAGATCGAACAATTTAAATCCGAGATTCAAGTCGTAGATGTCGGTACGGTCATCCAAGTCGGTGACGGTATCGCTCGTATTCACGGGCTTGAAAACGCAATGGCGGGCGAGCTTCTCGAATTCTCGAACGGCGTTGTCGGAATGGCGCTTAACTTGGAAGAAAGCAATGTCGGTGCCGTTATCATGGGACCTTACACTGCTATTCGTGAAGGCGATCAAGTAAAAAGAACCGGCCGTATTATGGAAGTGCCAGTAGGCGAAGCTTTACTTGGCCGTGTAGTTAATGCATTGGGTCTGCCCGTTGATGGTAACGGTCCAATCAACACGACAGAAGCGCGTCCAGTCGAATCACCGGCTCCGGGCGTAATGGCTCGTAAATCGGTATTCGAACCGATGCAAACCGGTATTAAAGCAATCGATGCGATGATTCCAATCGGCCGCGGCCAACGGGAACTTATCATCGGTGACCGTCAAACAGGTAAAACGCAAATCGCGATTGATACAATCGTTAACCAAAAAGGCAACGGCGTTATCTGTATCTACGTTGCAATCGGTCAAAAGCAATCTACTGTTCGTACGGTTGTTGAATCCTTGCGCAAACAAGGCGCTTTGGAGTACACAATCGTCGTAACAGCAAGTGCTTCCGAGCCGTCTCCATTGCTCTACCTAGCACCTTACACAGGCTGCTCGATGGGTGAGTACTTCATGTACAAAGGTAAACACGTTCTGATTATCTATGATGATCTTTCCAAACAAGCGGCAGCATACCGTGAGCTTTCCTTGCTGCTTCGTCGTCCTCCGGGTCGGGAAGCTTACCCAGGTGACGTATTCTACCTTCATTCCCGTTTGCTTGAGCGCGCAGCTAAGCTGAACGATGAGCTTGGCGGTGGTTCATTGACTGCCTTGCCTTTCATTGAGACGCAAGCCAGCGATATCTCAGCATACATCCCGACTAACGTAATCTCGATTACAGATGGTCAAATCTTCCTTGAGTCCGACTTGTTCTACTCCGGTCAACGTCCTGCGGTTAACGTAGGTAACTCCGTATCCCGTGTAGGTAGCTCCGCTCAAATTAAAGCAATGAAGAAGGTAGCGGGAACACTCAAACTTGACTTGGCCCAATACCGCGAATTGGCAGCATTTGCTCAATTCGGTTCTGATCTTGATAAAGTAACGCAATCCCGTCTGAACCGTGGTGAGCGGACACTTGAAATTCTGAAGCAAGGTATTAATCAGCCATTGCCGGTAGAGCGTCAAGTCGTTTCTCTTTACACTGTAACCAGAGGGCATGTTGATGATATTCCGGTACAGGACGTTCGTCGTTTCGAAGAATCGCTCCTTGCCTTCGTGGATGCAAACAAACCAGAAATTTTCGCTTCCATCCGCGATACGAAAGATCTGACTTCCGACAACGAGAAAGTTCTTGTTGAAGCTATCAAAACGTTCAAGAAAAGCTTTGCAGTGTCGGTTTAAACCATTTCTTCTACTTTCGAAGCGCACGCTGTGAGCTCTGTGTGATTCGAAAAAAAAACGCGGAATAGAGCCGGGCTTGTCCTAAGAGCCCAAGTCCGGCAATAAGGTGGTGACAACGAGTGGCAAAAGGAATGCGCGAAATCAAGCGTTCGATCAAGAGCAAGCAGAATACGAAACAGATCACGAAGGCAATGGAGATGGTTGCAGCATCGAAGCTCAGAAGAGCTCAAGAAGCAGCAATCGCCGCGAGACCATACACCGACAAGATCAAGGAAGTCGTTGCTAGTATTGCATCGGGCGCAGGCACAGTTAAACATCCTATGCTGCAAAGCCGCGAAGTCAAGCGGACGGCCTATCTGGTCGTCACTTCGGACCGTGGACTAGCAGGTGGATACAATGTTAACGTGCTTCGTAAAATTTGGGCGGTGCTGCAAGAAAATCACAAGTCTCCATCTGAATACGATATTTTCGTGATCGGACGTAAAGGCCGTGATTACTTCAAACGCCGCAGTATTGCGATTAAAGAAGAAGCGACAGGATTACCGGATGCAGCGAAGTTCTCTGATATCAAAGCGATTGCATCTTCTGCAGTTAGTGGCTTTGAGAGTGGTGCTTACGATGAATTACATCTTGTCTACAACCAGTTCCATAATGCGATGACTCAAGTTCCCGTTATTAAACAATTGCTTCCGCTGGATCAGTCGCAATTGTCAGGAGCGAAGTCGGATTACGAATATGAGCCATCACCAGAGAAGGTTCTCGATGTTCTACTGCCTAAATATGCGGAAACACTTATCTATAGCGCTGTTTTGGAAGGTAAAGCAAGTGAGTTCGGAGCTCGGATGACGGCAATGGGTAATGCAACGAAGAACGCGACGAAGATGATCGCAGGCTTGACGCTGACGTACAACCGTGCAAGGCAAGCAGCAATCACTCAGGAAATCGCGGAAATCGTCGGTGGAGCGAACGCTCAGCAATAAATAGTTGGGAAATTCACGCAATATAAGGAGGTACAGGAATGAGCAAGGGACGTATAGTCCAGGTAACAGGACCTGTTGTCGATATTGCTTTCGAAAACGGTCATTTGCCTGAGATTCTTAATGCGGTCAGGATTGAAAAGAAAGCTCAAAACAGTGGCGAACGCGACATTAACCTTACTGTCGAAGTGGCAACTCACCTTGGTGATAACTTAGTTCGCTGCGTTGCAATGTCTTCCACAGACGGCCTAGTCAGAGGAACGGAAGCTGTTGATACTGGCAAACCGATCACTGTACCAGTTGGACCCGCTACACTTGGTCGCGTGTTTAACGTACTTGGCAATCCAATTGATAATAACGGTGACGTTGACCGTACAAAAAGCAATCCGATTCATCGTCAAGCTCCGGCATTCGATGAATTGTCAACTTCACAAGAAATGTTGGAAACAGGGATTAAAGTTATCGACTTGATGGCTCCTTATTCCAAAGGTGGTAAAATCGGTCTCTTCGGTGGTGCCGGCGTAGGTAAAACGGTAACCATGCAAGAGCTCATTCACAATATTGCTCAAGAGCACGGCGGTATCTCCGTATTTGCCGGTGTAGGCGAGCGTACTCGTGAAGGTAATGACCTTTATCACGAGATGAGTGATTCAGGCGTTATTGAGAAAACAGCGATGGTATTCGGTCAAATGAATGAGCCGCCAGGCGCGCGTCTTCGCGTAGCTTTGACGGGTCTTACAATGGCTGAGTATTTCCGTGACGAAGAAGGCAAAGATGTACTATTGTTCATCGATAACATCTTCCGTTTCACGCAAGCTGGTTCTGAAGTATCCGCATTGCTCGGTCGTATGCCATCCGCAGTAGGTTACCAACCAACATTGGCAACTGAAATGGGTCAATTGCAAGAGCGTATCACTTCAACGAAAAAAGGTTCCGTTACTTCCATTCAAGCGATCTACGTTCCTGCCGATGACTATACGGATCCGGCTCCTGCAACGGCGTTTGCCCATTTGGATGCAACAACTAACCTTGAGCGTAACATTGCAGCGATGGGTATCTTCCCAGCCGTTGATCCGCTCGCTTCGTCTTCCCGGATTCTGACTCCAGAAATTCTGGGCGAAGAGCATTACCACGTAGCTCAAGGCGTTAAGAAACTTCTTCAACGCTATAAAGAGCTTCAAGATATTATCGCAATCCTTGGTATGGATGAGTTGTCCGAGGACGACAAACTTATCGTACTTCGTGCACGTCGGATTCAATTGTTCCTATCGCAACCGCTTCACGTTGCGGAAGCGTTCAACGGTATGCCAGGCGTTTCCGTACCGGTTAAGACTACGGTACGCAGCTTTAAAGAGATTCTTGACGGAAAACATGACGATCTTCCAGAACCAGCTTTCCATAACGTGGGTTCGATTGAAGATGCAGTCGAAAAAGCGAAGAAACTTGCACAAGAGGTTTAATTCGCAATTTATTAAAGGCTTAGTGTTTTACTCTGTAAAATGCTAAGCCTTGCTTACGAAGTGAGTTTTACATTCGTAAAACTCTAAGTTTATGCTTACGAAGTGAGTTTTACATTCGTAAAACTCTTAGGAGGGTAATGTAATGAGCTCCTTTTTACTAGAAATCGTAACTCCTGAGCGTAAGGTTTATGCTGAGGATGTTAATATGGTGATCGTTAAAGGTACAGAGGGTGAGATGGGCATTTTGGCCAATCATATCCCGCTTGTTACTCCTTTGAAGATTGCTGCTATTACAATCAAGAAAGATCGCAACGAAGAAATCATTGCCGTTAATGGCGGGTTTCTTGAAGTGCGCAAAGACAAAGTTGTCATCTTGGCCGAAAGCGCTGAGCTTCCTAGCGATATCAATCTTGATCGCGCGGAGTCTGCTAAGCAGCGTGCTGAGCAGCGTCTAAGCGGCAAACGCGATGATTATGATCATCGTCGTGCTGAGCTTTCTTTACAGAGAGCACTAAATCGTATTGGCGTAAAACAACGTTAATTTGTCTTTAAAGGAACACACTGTCGAATAGGACAGTGTGTTTTTTTATATATAGCTGGATAACTGTCATTTTAAAAGATAAGGCTAGGCAGTCTGAGCTGCAATCCTCTTCAGCAGGATGTTTGCAGCTCAGGCTGCCCTTTTGTGGTTGCATGTGTGCTGGTAATGGGATCGATGTGATCAATTTAATTTGACGTCCTTCGCTAGGGCGTCTATACTAGATGAGAATGTTTCTCATTGAATTTGATAACGCAGTAAAGCGTTAGGAATAGAATCAAGAAGGTGCAATGTGCGGAGAATTGTTACGACTGCTGGCGGGCTGGTGATGGCCGCCTTATTTGTTTGGAGCTCACTGCGCTGGTTTCAAGGCCGAGAGCTTGGGGCGGCGGCGATGCAGCTGCTTCGCTCACCGGGTATTTTACTTTTTATGACGGCTGGCTATGGTTTCTCGTTTGTTCTGAAAGCGATCGCTTGGCGACTATATGTAGGACGTGAACGAGAAGATAGGCTGAGGGATTATGTTTATCCGCTCTTTATTAGTCTTCTTGTTAATCATTTGCTGCCCATCAAGCTTGGGGACTTGGCTAGGACGGGGATGCTTGTTCGTATAACTCGTATGCGCTGGGATGACGCACTTCACTCCGTAGCTATTATGCGTCTGTTAGATATGGCCTCTTTATTGCTAATTGGATCGGTTGGCGCTGTTCTTCTGGGTCTGGAAGCATCACCTAAATGGAGTGCAATCACTGTTGGTAGCCTAATGATCATTCTATTAGTCCTCTTCATTATTTGTATGTCCCTTATAAGGAACAAATGGAGACAGAGATCCGCATCAAACGTTGGAGCAGCGGGAAAAGTACAAGCACTATTAGGCTTTGTGAAGCGACATTTAGAGCGTTTATGGCTGATTATTCGCTCACGTCGGGGTGCTGTGCTGACCCTGCTTACTTTAATTAGCTGGATGATGGAGGGTGCAGTGGTCTACGGTGTTATCCTAGCTCTTGATCTTCGAATTGGACCGCTGCAGGCGGTTTGGGCGAATGGAATGACGATTGCCGGACAGATCTTTCACGTGACCCCTGGAGGCATTGGGACGTATGAAACGACTTTAACAGCATCACTCGGCGTTCTCGGTATGGCGGGCGCGCAGGCCTATACTGTTGCGCTTCTATCACATGGTTATAAGTTCGTTTTTGCATATCTAGTTGGTATAGGATCACTACTATTAGCTGCAGTATCGTGGTCGGAGCTTCGCAAGTGGCTCAATCCGCGCGGAAAAAAGGAGAGTAATGAATCGTGAAGAAAGCATCAGGCTTCGAAATTGTAGCTGCACGCTGTTGGAATATGTTGAATGAGGGTAAGCCTTTTACGCCGATTTTTGTTATGGGTGCTTATGCGCTGTACCATATGAATCAATGGGGTGATCCAGCCTTTTGGGCCGCATTTGGTATCGGGTTATTGGTGGCATTACCGATATTTGTACTCTATTTTGTCTATGATTTCCCGCTATTTCTTCGTAACTACTTATGGTTTCCGGTTATAGGTGCGCTCGTACTATGGCGAGATGCGACGCTTGATTTTGGTTTATATGGGACGGCTTTGGGATTATTTTTCTTCTTCACGATTTATTTTTGGGGTACCTTCTATTATCATCTGCGGATTGGAACCTCGTGGTGGAACTTTAAACGCTTCTGGAAGCTAGTTCTAAAGAATAGTGATTCGACCAGTGGAAATGCACAAGAGCAAATGCCGAAATTTCTGCTTCTACTCTTCATTGTTGATGGAGCAGCACGTCGATGGGGAATGGATGAAGTCTTATTTTCGACCGATTTCACTTGGAGCAGTTATGCATGGTTCGTTATTGGTCTAGTCGTTTACACGCTGGTGCTGCACCGTAATTTATTCGATTGGAAGCCCAAAGAAATTCCAACCTACACGAATAATACGGCTGAGTCGAAGGTTGCAAGTAGTGAAAAGGTTTATGTTCTTGTTGTAGATGGCATGCGCAAGGATCGTTTCGAGGAAGCAAATGCACCGTTCATGAAGAATATGCGTGCCCAAGGCACAGAGTACACGCAGATGGAGACGGTATATCCGGCACGGACTGTGGTCTGCTTCTCATCGATGTTTACGGGGACTTATCCAAGGGAACATGGGATTACATCGAATATGGTCTGGAAGCTTGGAATTAAAGTAGAGTCGATCTTCGATAGCTTACGTAAAGTGGGAAAGCGTGGCAGGCTGCTCGGGATTGCCCATTTGATCGATTCCATGGGTGATGATGTGGAGAGCGTAACAGCAGTCATGCACAACGATAAAGCGGATCGTAACATAATGGAACGGGCTAAGCTTATTGTATCTGAGCAAAACCCCGATCTGCTCATCGTACAGTTTATTGCTACGGATCAAACGGGTCATAGCAGAGGCGCTTTATTCGACGAGTACAGAGAAAAGATAGAAGAGGCCGACCAATTGATTACCGAGTTTGTGGGATGGCTGCAAGCGGGAGGTTACGGAGACAACGCGACGTATATCGTCTGTGCTGATCACGGTCAAGCGGATGGTATTGGTGGACATGGGCATTTGGATGAAGGTGAGCGTTATGTGCCTTTCTTTATGTATGGAACAGGGATTCGTTCAGGTATAAAGGTAGATGAAAAGCACTCTCTAGTATCTGTGGCACCTACTCTTGCTTATTTACTGGGAGCGCCTTTTCCAAGTCACAGTAGGGGACCCGTTCTGCTTGAGGGTATAGAAGGTAAGCAGCCTGCAGAGTTGTCAATGAAGGCAGTAGAGGGTGCTTCTTGGATGAAATAGAGGAGAGTAGAAGGAAGATGGACCGTATTGAGGACCGTAAGCTAATTGTTTTTTTGCCAGCGCATAATGAAGAATTGAATATTGGACAGGTCATCTCGCGTATTCCGCGTAAGGTTCGGGAGGGCTGGCAGGTTGAGGTACTCGTCATTGATGATGGTTCGACGGATCGAACCGCTCAGGTGGCACTCTCAGCAGGTGCGGATCACATTATTCAATTCGAGAAGAATAGAGGGCTAGGCGCGGCCGTTCGCGAGGGTCTTGCAGCGTGCGTCAGGCTGGGGGCAGATATTGGACTGATGATCGATGCGGATAATGAATATCCACCGGAGGAAATTCCCGATGTGGTTGCACCAATATGGAATGGACAAGCGGATTATACGATGGGGTCACGATTTAAAGGTGTTATTCGTGGAATGACCATTCACCGGCGCATAGGAAACGTTTGTTTTACCATGCTGCAGTGTGTGTTGCTGCGTCGTGTCATTTGGGATGGGCAGTCAGGTATGAGGGGATTCTCGCGAGAAGCGATGCTGCATGCGGAGATTATCCACGACTATAATTATGCGCAGGTCATTACACTGAATCTAGTAAGGCAGGGTTTCCGTATGAAGGAGGTACCGATTCGGTATCAGGTACGCGTTCACGGGCAGTCTTTTATCAAATTCCGTAAGTACGTAGGCTCAGTGCTGCCGGCGATTTGGAAGGAAATGCGTCGACCTGTGGTGAAACGACAGCAGCTGTTACAACAGCAAAAGCAGATACTTCTTCAGAGAAGAGCGAATGCGGAAGAGTAGACAGACTATCGAATGGGAGTGTGTGAAGGTGCGTCGTCTTGGGAAGTCCAAAGAGCTAATGTCGGCGGCAATACCGACACTTGCTGTTATTCTCGTCCTTCTTTGGACGGTTTATAGCCTGATGCATCTCAGCCCATTTGCTGCTTCCTGGGACGAGGTTGATTTTGTGCTCGCCTTAGATCGGTTTGATTTGCTAGCGATGCAGCCGCATTTTCCCGGTTACCCCTACTTTGTGTTTGGGGCAATGGTGGTTCAGCGAGTGGTTGAGGATCCTGTTCTAGCTTATGGTGTATGGAATGTTCTGCTAACGGCTTCTGCTGCGCTGCCTATTTGGTTATTGACGCGGCGGATACTGAGCCCCTTTTGGTCGCTGCTCGTGGTTATGATGGTGTTTACTTCACCGTATCTATGGCTGCAGGCGCTTCGGCCTATGTCGGAAGCAGCAGGGATTGCCTTGTTGTGGTGGTACTTATTGTTCTGGTGGCGGGCGATGGAGCGCCTTACGTGGTCTGCTTCGTGGCAGGCACTCTTCCTATTCAGTTTGCTAATGGGTGTACGACTTTCATTTGCCCCGTTTGGATTGTCACTGGTCTGGTTGTTAGTCGTGCTTGGCATGAAATGGCGACGGCAGGGATTACGTTTGTGGCCGAGAATCGCATGGTTTGTGGCGATTGCAGGGGGGCTGCAGCTCTTGTGGGTAGCAGGCCTAGCGCTTAGCGAGGGCGGCTTTGTTGGATTCATTGAGCTTGCGGCAGCTTTTACGCAAGGGCATTTTAGTCAGTGGGGAGGCGGTGTAACCTCCGCCTCCCAGGTGTCGCTTGCGGAGCGGGTTCTCCGCTTCGCTGGCGACAACGTGCTGTGGACCGGGATGTTCGCCCGGTCCACAGCACTGCTCGCTGCGGCGGCGGCGCTGCTGCTCGCCGCCGTGCTTCGCGCGGGTGCGGGCGACGCCCCGCGCCGCGACAGCGCGAGCCCTCGCGCGCGCTGGGCGCTCCGGGCGGCGGCATGGCTTGGCCGCCCGACGCTGCCGCTGGCGCTCGCCATGCTCGCGGGCGCCTATGGCGCCTATGCGCTGCTGGCGCAGAACATCGACAAGCCGCGCCACATCACGCCACTAATCGGCTTGATGTGGCTGCTGCTCCTCGCTCTGTTCCGCGCGGCAACGCCACCAAAGGCTGCGGCCCGCAATCCCGCGCCGCAGCCCAGCCCAGTTCCCCCCACCACGCAATCTTTGCCCAGCGTGATGGCACCTCTCGGCTCACCAGTCTCACCAGTCTCACCAGTCTCGCCAGTCTCGCCAGTCTCACCAGACTCACCAAGCTCACCAAGCTCACCAGTCTCACCGAGCACACCAGTCTCACCCAGCGCGCCAAACACGAGCCCAGTGCGCGCCAGGCGCGCCATACAGACCGCAGGCGCGCTGCTAGCATGCTGCGTCATCTCGCTGCAAGCGGCGCAAGGCGGCCGTCTAGCCGCGCAGCAGGCCAGCGAACGGCCAGCCGTCTATCAGCTGGCCGATGCATTCACCAACAGCAGCGCTGCCCGCAACATCGTTCTCTACACCTGGGAAGAGACGCGTGTCCTTGAATACTTGCGAACGCCCATTGTGCATAGACGCATTGAGTCGTACAACTATTTTATTGCGGATATTAAGGCGAACCCGAAGGCGACTATCCTGCTAACGGACCATGTGCTGAAGGGATTCGAGGCACAGGTGGGCTCCCTGCAGGGAAAGGTTAGACAGGTTGCTTATTATCAAAGTCAGTCCATGTTTGATCCTGTGTATAACCAAATAACCGTGTATGAGTGGCTTCGTTAATTGATCTGTTCTTTTTTTGATCTGTTCTTTCCTTGATCTGTTCTTTTCTTGATCTGTTCTTTCCTTGATCTGTTCTTTTCTTGATCTGTTCCTCCCTTGATCTGTTCCTTCCTTAGTTTGTTCTTCAGAGATTTAGGATTGTGTACATTGTTTCACAATTTCAATTCTTGGGAGCATTCTGACGGAATCTTAACATTTGCATATTGACACTCCAAATGAAAATGATTATCATTACCTTCGAAGCCGATGAATTTCGGCCTATTCCCTGTACGGACTAAAACGTTAACAGAAGGTGAAAGTATGCGCATACTATCCATACGAATCGCAATGCTGGCTTTTGCGATTTTTCTAACCCTCGCCCCTTCGGGCGTATGGGCATATTCCTACGGAAGTGCGGATACCGAGGATATGGCAGAGACGTTCAAGCTGGTTGTTTCTTCTCTTGAACAATCGCCGCCAGATTGGGATGGTGCCCTTGCAGCACACAAAGCGAGACGCTCAGAAATATCATCCCACTTCGGAGAACCGGTGGCCGTTACATTAGACAATAATTTTAAATCACGTAAAGCTCCAGAGACAATTGCCAATTATAAAGCGATGCTCTTGATGAATTTGGACCGTCGTTTTGAGAATACACTTGAGAGCATTTCCGACTATGCCAAAGCAAAGCTGCTGCTCGCCAAAGCGAAGGCGACCTTCGATACGCTCTCTCCTTATGTGGAAGCCCAGCTGCCCTCGACCGAGATGGAGCGCCTCAAGAAGGACTTTAACACGGCGCTCGATGCGATCGGCAACCCTGGTCTGTTTGGAGTTGGGAAGAAAGAAGCTGATGAGAAAGTATTGAAGGCAACAGTCAACCAGATTTATAGCAAAATCAAACCCTTCTTCCCTTTTGCAGCTTCTTCGGGCACAGATCAAGGAAGTGAGCCATCAGGTGATAAGGGCACCAATCAAGCAGAGCCGAACACGATTGAAGGCACGAAGCAGCACGCACCTATGACGCATGAGAACAAAACCAATTCCGTTGTCACCCTAAGTGTTATCGGAGGCATCGTAATTGTAGGCGGAGCTGCTGTCTGGTGGGCGCGGCGTAAAGGGTTTTTCTAAAACCGGACCGGTAATTATTCCATCCCGCCCCGCCCCAATCGATTACAAGTATCATCTAGTCCCGCTTTTTTGGCGGGACCATACCTTTTTTATAGGTTATGAAGGGAGCGCACAGCTATGAATTTGCAAGCTTTTCTCATCTTGTTCCGTGAAGGATTCGAAGCGATCTTAATTGTCGGGATCATCATTTCGTACTTGAACCGGATCGGACAATCCAAATGGAATAAATATGTGTGGGTCGGGGTAGCGCTTGCTGTTCTTGCTAGTCTCGGCGTCGCTATGCTGTTCCAAATTGTGCTCGACGGCTATTCGACGATGGGCAGTAAGGATTATCTGCGTATCGCCATTCTACTCGTTTCAGCCGGACTGCTTACCCATATGATCTTATTCATGAGTAAGCAAAATCGAGAGATGCGAAGCAAGCTGCAAAATAAAGTGTCGCTCATTCTAACGACCGGTGGAGCAGTCAATATGATTGTTCACTCGTTTCTAGTTACTCTGCGTGAAGGCGTAGAGACGGTCTTTTTCTTCGCAGCGATCTCACAGGGAGATATCTCGCAAGCCCTTCAAAGCTGGGGAGCTGTGCTAGGACTGCTTACGGCAGTGGTGCTTGGCCTTATCGTATTCAAGAGCAGTAAAAAAGTTCAGATCGGTACCTTCTTCAAAGTAACTAGTATCTTCTTGATCATGATTGCGGCAGGCTTGTTCGTCCAAGCGATTGGTGTCATGCAGGATTTGAAAATCATCGGCAGCGTCTATAAAACCTCCGGTGGAGAGATTGGGCAAATGTACGACCTGACTTGGTTGATGCCCGAGCATCCAATTGATGAGACGAATTATATCCGCGATACGGGACATCATCCGATGATAAAGGGACAGGTGGGCATTTTCTTCAAAGCTTTCCTAGGCTATACGCAAGATCCTTCCCTTGAAGAGTTCGTTGGCTACTGGATGTTTTATGGATTTGTCTTCGTCATGCTGGCTAGGCAGAAAAGGCTAGCGGCTCTAGCAGATGAAGCTGAGGCTAATAGAAGCACGAGCAGCAGCAGCAGTAATGTCACCACTGCGGACTCGGAACAGGAATTAACCGTAGTTGCTTTTGAGGAAAAGACAGTCACGATTAAAGCTGCACCAAACTCGGAAGAACTTCCCTTATCTGTACGACGAGCAAGTCGGTAAAATCATAATACCCTTCGGGTTTCTATTCGTCTTCGTGACGAGTAAGAACCTTTTTTTATTTCCACCTATACATAAATTTCCCATCACTAAGCCATTATAATTATAAAATAACTATAAATGGAAATAAGTAGATTCGAATGTGCGGTAACTATTTGAGTGACCAGGGCGCAGGTAAAGGAAACAAGGGTCGGAAAGTAAGTCAGCAGAAGCATCGGACAAGCCGAAGGAAGCGTCTTCAAGTCCGTCATAGACGCAAGAGTTAGGGTTTGTTATAATTGTGAGGAAAATTTGACCAAGTAGGTACCCCTATCCTGCTCGTTAGATTGATTTGCACGGAGGCGATTGTGTGGAGAGGTATATCAACAATTATGTTATTGTGGCGATCTTCATTATTCTCGGCATCCTACTCCCAGTGATCGCTCTGTCTTTTGGCCGATTATTAAGACCCAGCAAGCCTACAGAGGAGAAAAAAACCACTTATGAAAGCGGGAATGAACCTGTAGGGGAGGGTCAAGTCCGCTTTAATGTGCGCTACTATTTGTTTGCGCTCATGTTTGTCATCTTTGATATCGAAACCGTTTTCCTATATCCGTGGGCCGTCGCATACAAGCAATTCGGCCTATTTGTGCTTGTCGAAATGGCTATTTTTACTGGACTTTTGCTTATTGGATTACTCTACGCCTGGAAGAAGAAGGTGCTTAAATGGAATTCAATTTAGAATCAATCACTCCTGAAGAACGACAAGAGCTGGAACGCAACGTATTCATGGGCACGTTAGATCAGTTGAAGGCATGGGCACGCAGCAATTCACTGTGGCCGTTAACCTTTGGCCTCGCCTGCTGTGCGATCGAAATGATGGGTACGGGGGCATCGCATTATGACCTGGATCGCTTCGGGGTTATTTTCCGGACGTCGCCGCGTCAATCGGATGTTATGATCGTGGCGGGTACAGTGACCAAGAAGATGGGACCGCTGCTTCGTCGTTTATATGATCAGATGCCAGAGCCCAAATGGGTTATTGCAATGGGGTCCTGTGCAACAGCCGGCGGACCTTATGTGAAGTCCTATGCCGTTATGAAGGGCGTCGATCAGATTGTTCCTGTCGATGTCTACATTCCAGGCTGTCCACCTAACCCTGCAGCACTCATCTATGGAATCAACAAGCTGCAAGAGAAAATCCGTTACGAGGCGAAGACCGGGAAGCGGGTGACAAGCCGATGAGTGACGAGAAAGAAAAGGAAGAAAGCGCTGCCGGGGAGAATGAGCTAAAGTCATCCACCCCTTCGGAGTCCGTAAGCAAAGCGGCAGAAGAAGCAGCTCCTGCGGAACCAGCCAGCGACAAGGCAGAAGAAGTAGCTCCTGCGGAGCCAGCAAGTGACAAGTCAGAAGAAGCAGCTCCTGCGGAACCAGCCAGCGACAAGGCAGAAGTAGTAGCTCCTGCGGAACCAGCCAGCGACAAGGCAGAAGAAGTAGCACCAGCGGAGCCAGCAAGTGACAAGGCAGAAGCAATTGCTCCCGCGCAGCCCGCTAGCGACAAGACAGAAACAGCAGCTCCTGCCGTTGACCCTGAGCGCGAAGCAAAGCTGAAGGCTGCTGCTGATGCACGAGCGGCAAGGGCGGCAGCCAAGATCAGCGCAGCTGCGGGTGATCCAGCTTCGACAGCACAAGTGAGCGGCGAGCAGACGCCAGCTGCAGCAGGAGCTGCAGATCCTGAACGTGAAGCGAAGCTCAAAGCAGCAGAAGAAGCGCGTGCTGCGCGAGCAGCAGCCAAGGCAGCGGCCGAGAGCCAGCCAGCTGCTCCCGAAGAGCCTAAGGCCCCGTCACCCAAACAACCTCAGCTTGATGAAGCAGCTCAGCTCATTCAGGCCTTGGTGTCCGAGGATGCTATTGCAGAAGCTTACATAAACGAAATGAATGGGCATATGCCGACTTTTATCATAAAAAATGAGCAATGGCTGGAGGTTGCGAGATTATTCCGAACGCACCCTTCACTTGACAGTAATTTTTTGCGCAATGTATCTGGCGTTGATTATGAGACTTATTTGGAAGTGGTATACCATCTCGTCTCCATCTCCTCCAAGAAGGAATATGCCATCAAGGTCAAAGCAGATCGAGAGAGCCCGCAGGTGGCTTCTGTTACGCCGATCTGGGCGACTGCGAATTGGAATGAGCGAGAAATTTATGACCTGCTTGGTATCGATTTTCCTGGTCATCCTGACCTAAGACGTATTATGATGCCCGACGATTGGGTCGGCTTTCCGCTTCGCAAAGACTATGAACCGCTAGACCCGGAGGTGTGACCAGCCGTGATTCGTACCGAAGAACTACTGCTTAATGTCGGCCCGCAGCATCCCAGCACCCATGGTGTTTTTCGCATTGTGGTTAAGCTGGACGGCGAGGTTATAACGGAAGCAACACCGGTTATGGGTTACCTGCATAGGGGAACCGAGAAGCTTGCGGAAGACTTGAATTATACGCAAATTATACCGTACACGGATCGAATGGATTATGTATCCGCAATGACGACCAACTATGTGCTTTGTCATGCAGTTGAGACGATGATGGGGCTGGAAGTGCCGATTCGCGCTGAATTCATGAGACTCATTGTTATGGAGCTGCAGCGTGTAGCCAGCCATCTGGTTTGGTGGGGTACCTATCTGCTGGATATTGGCGCGATGAGCCCTTTCCTATTCGCTTTCCGTGATCGGGAAATCATTATCGATCTCTTCAATGAACTGTGCGGAGCTCGCCTTACCTACAATTACATGCGTGTAGGCGGTGTGAAATGGGACGCTCCCGATGGTTGGATCGATAAAGTTCGTGACTTCATTCCTTATATGGAGAAGAAGCTGGATGAATATAACGATCTGGTGAGCGGCAATGAGATTTTCCTAGCGCGGATTAAGGGTGTTGGCAAGTATGATGCACAGACAGCCATTGAATACGGTCTCTCTGGCGCGAACCTGCGCTGCACCGGCGTAGATTGGGATCTGCGGAAAGCGGAGCCCTACAGCTTATACAGCCAGTTTGAATTCGATGTCCCGCTTGGACGTAATGGAGATTGCTATGATCGTTATCTGATTCGGCTTGAAGAGGTTCGTCAAAGCCTGCGTATCCTGAAGCAAGCGGTTCAGCAGTTCCCGCCTGCCGGAGATGTGATGGGCAAAGTGCCGCGTGTCATTAGACCGCCTGCCGGAGAAGTCTATGTGCGCATCGAATCTCCTCGTGGCGAAATCGGCTGCCATATCGTTTCAAAAGGTAAAGCCGAGCCGTACCGTTTAAAATTCCGCCGGCCATCCTTCGTTAATCTTCAGATTCTTCCTAAGCTGTTAGTTGGGGAGACAATGACTAACCTCATTACGATTCTGGGCGGCATAGATATTGTCGTCGGGGAGGTAGACTGCTAATGGGATCATGGCTAGATGAAACGCTGACATGGGGAAATGCCCTCATCTTTTTCCTTTGGGGCGTCATCCTGCTTGCAATTGTGCTCGGCTTCGTTACATACGCGATTTTCTTCGAGCGCAAGGTCATTGGCTGGATGCAGTTCCGCATTGGCCCGAACCGGGTTGGGCCTTGGGGGCTTCTGCAGACGGTGGCGGATATTACGAAGCTATTAATCAAGGAAGATACCATTCCGCGCAAAGCGGATCGGGTCCTATTCATCTTAGCGCCAGCACTCGCTTACGTTCCTGCATTTGCGGTACTAGCCGTTATCCCATATACGCAGAATTTATATTTTGCGGACATTAATGTCGGGCTGCTCTACTATGTGGCCTTGTCCGGGATATCGACGATAGCGATTGTGCTTGGCGGCTGGGCTTCGAATAATAAATATGCACTGCTTGGCGGTATGCGCTCGGCAGCTCAAATGATCAGCTACGAAGTACCGCTTGTTATCTCCGTGGTCGGTGTCGTTATGCTGTCAGGCAGCTTGAATTTACGCACGATCGCGGAGCAGCAGGGCGACTGGTTCTGGCAGTGGAATTTTCTCCCACAGATTATTGGTTTCGTTATCTTCGTTATAGCGGCCGTGTCGGAGCTGAACCGTACACCATTTGACCTCCCAGAAGCGGAGTCTGAGCTGGTAGCTGGCTATCATGTCGAATACAGCGGTTTCCGCTTTGCCTTCTTCATGCTGACCGAATACGTGTATGTGTACGCGATTGCTGCTCTAACGACGGTACTGTTTCTTGGAGGCTGGCATGCGCCTGCTCCTTTCCTGGATTTTGTGCCGGGGATCATCTGGTTCCTGCTCAAATTCTCGTTTATCGTGTTCTTCCTATTCTGGATTCGGGCAACCATGCCGCGTATTCGCATCGATCAGTTAATGGGACTTGGCTGGAAGGTACTGCTTCCGCTCGCGATCTTGAACGTATTTCTGACGGCTGTCTACATGGAGCTGTTTATTAAAGGGTAACGGAGGGAGAAAGAATGAAAGGTCTCTTCAAAGGATTAGGTGTCACGCTCAAAGCGATGACCGCAAAAAAAGTTACCACTTCTTATCCTGATGTACCGTTCGTGATGCCTGATCGTTTTCGCGGCATTCAGCATTTTGAGCCAGACAAATGCATCGTCTGCAATCAATGTGTGCGTGTCTGCCCGACGGAGTGTATCACATTGACGGGCAAAGCGAATCCAGACCCAGAGAAAAAGGGAAAAGTTATCGATACGTATGACATTAACTTTGAAATTTGCATTCTCTGTGATCTTTGTACGGAGGTTTGTCCGACCGAGGCCATTGTTATGACCAACAACTTTGAGCTCGCTTCGTATAGTAGGGATGATCTGTTCAAGGACCTCAAGTGGCTGGATGAGAACAATCGCAATGTACGTCAGGATAATAATAATATTGGAGCTCCTGCTGCAGCTAAGGGAGGAGCGAAAAATGTTTAACGTTAACATAACCGGGGAGTTTGTGGCTTTCTTCGTATTCTCCGTCATCATCATAAGCGGTGCGGTGCTCATGGTTAGCTTTACGAAGGTCGTTCATATGGTCGTTTCCTTAGCGGCCGTCTTTATCGGTGTAGCGGGAATGTTTATTTTGCTGGACGCCGAGTTTCTCGCCTTTGTACAGGTGCTTATCTATGCGGGGGCGGTGTCGATTCTAATGATTTTCGGAATCATGATGACCAAACACCACAGCAGTGCGGAAGAAAATGGACGGCCGCTGCAGGAGACACTTAGTGCGATTGGTGCACTGGCGCTGTTCGGGATTCTGTTCTATGCCATTCGGAAGTCAGACTTCCCTGTGCCGGAGAAGCCATTTGGATTGGGCGAAGATAATACGATGGAGATCGGCAAGCTGCTCTTTACCAGCTATGTCATCCCGTTCGAGCTTGTGTCTGTGCTGCTGACTGTCGCTTTTATCGGGGCGATCGTGCTTGCGAAGAAGGAGGCGGATTAAGATGCTATCTTCCTATTTAACGATGGCGGCTATTCTATTTTGTATCGGCTTGTATGGTGCACTCGTGAAAAAAAATGCGATCATCGTGCTATTGTCTATCGAGCTCATGCTCAATGCGGTCAATCTTAATCTTGTGGCGTTCTCCAAATATGGCGTCGTTCCTTCCTTGACTGGGCAAATGTTTACGCTCTTTAGTATTGCAGTTGCGGCGGCGGAAGCAGCAGTCGGAATTGCGGTACTTATTGCATTGTTCCGGGCTCGCGGAACCGTTAATGTCGATGAATTCGACAAAATGAGGAGGTAAGCGCCAAGTGGATACGATGTTCTCTCAGATCGCCTGGTTAATCCCTGTTTTTCCGCTTGCAGCGTTCTTGCTCTTGCTCGCTTTTGGGCGGTCGCAGCGTAGGCTTGGGGTTTTGACAGGTACAGTTGGTTCTTTTGCAGCTTTGGTTCTATCGATTCTCGTGCTGATCGAGCATATGAGAGACGGTAGTAAATATTATCAATCTGGATTCAAATGGCTCGATCTTGGTAGAATTCAGATAAACGCTGGGTTCGAAGTTACGAATTTAACGGCATTGATGCTCGTGATTGTGACGGCTGTGGCCTTTCTAGTGAATGTTTACTCGGCTGGCTATATGAAGAACGATGAACGAATCACGGTGTTTTATAGCTACGTTGCTCTATTTACCTTCTCCATGCTCGGGCTGGTCATAGCCGATAATATGCTAACGCTCTATATTTTCTGGGAGCTTGTCGGCGTTTGCTCCTTCCTGCTCGTCGGATTCTGGTACGCAAAGCCAGAGGCAAAAGCGGCGGCGAAGAAAGCTTTTATCGTAACTAGAATTGGCGATGCAGGGCTTCTGCTCGGTATTTTACTGCTTTACTGGTATATGCCGGATCATGCGCTTGATTTTGTGCATATCCAGAATGTTTTTGAAGGACAGACGGGCATTATTCCACTAGGGATTACGACGCTTATTGCACTGCTGATCTTCGTTGGCGCGGTAGGGAAATCGGGTCAATTCCCCTTACATGTGTGGCTGCCGGATGCCATGGAAGGCCCTACACCAATTAGTGCGCTCATTCATGCGGCAACGATGGTTGCTGCAGGCGTCTATCTGGTAGCGCGAACCTTTGATATTTTTGAAGCCTCACAGACGGCTATGAATACCGTTGCTTATATCGGCGCCTTCACAGCGATCTTCGCTGCAACCATTGGCGTAGCTCAGAATGACATTAAGCGAATTCTAGCTTATTCTACGGTCAGCCAGCTTGGTTACATGATGATGGCACTCGGGCTTGGCTCTTTGACAGGCGGGGTATTCCACCTGCTTACGCATGCTTTCTTCAAAGCATTGCTATTTCTAGGTGCAGGCAGCGTCATTCATGCGGTACATACACAGAATATTAACGAAATGGGCGGTCTCGGTTCAAAAATGCGTATAACGGCATGGACCTTCGGCATTGGCTCGCTGGCGTTATCTGGCATTCCGCCATTTTCAGGCTTTTGGTCCAAGGATACCATTCTTACAACAGCTCTGTATGATAAGCCTGCGCTGTTTGTCGTTGGCGTAGTGGCGGCATTCTTCACGGCATTCTATATGTCGCGGCTGTTCTTTCTTGTATTCACAGGCAAGCCCAAAGGTGAGCAGAAAGTCCATGAATCGCCGCTCACCATGACGATCCCGCTCATCGTGCTTGCCGTCCTGGCAATCGGTTCCGGCTTTATTCAAACGCCATGGAACAACACGCTTGGCTCCTGGTTGACGGATGGAACAGAAGTGGAGCATGGCAGTGCGGGTCTCGTTATGGTCATCTCGGCTGCAGTGGGTCTGCTTGGCATATATCTGGGATGGCTTGTGTTCGTAAAAGGAACGATCTCTCGCGATGCGGTGTCCTCTCGTGCACCATGGCTGGTCCGTCTGCTAGAGCGCAAATACTATATCGATGAGCTCTATCAGATTATCTTTATAAAGCCGCTGCGCGGTATTGGATTGCTGCTAAATGGGATAGACCATTATGTCGTGGATGGTATAGTACGGCTTACTTCCGGCAGCATTGTTTTACTTGGTAAAGGCGGTACGCGTCTGCAGAATGGTCAGGTCCAGACCTATGGACTGATCACTTTGTTTGGACTAATCATTCTTATTGCTATAGTCGCCTTAAGGAGGTTCTGGTAATGCTATCCGATCTTCCTATCTTGTCTCTAATTATCTTCTCGCCCTTGCTCGGTCTGCTCGTGCTGTTATTCCTGCCGAAGAACCGCAGCAACTGGCTGAAGACGACAGCTATAATTACCACACTGATTCCGCTGCTGTTATCCTTTTGGCTGTACGCCGATTATGACGGGGTCAAAGGCGGGAAGGCTTACGAGGAGACCGCAACGTGGGTCAACGCTTCGTTAAACAAAGAAGTTGTCGGCGAAGTGACGTCCTACGCCTTCCAGTTTCAGTATCACTTAGGCATTGATGGCCTATCTTTGCCTTTGCTGCTGCTTACGACGATAGTCGGGGTGATGGCAGCACTTGCCTCCGTGAATATCAAGAAACGCTGGAAGTCCTTCTACAGCTGCTTCCTGCTGCTCGAAGTCGGTATGCTTGGAGTCTTTCTGGCGAGGGACGTATTCCTGTTCTTCGTGTTCTTCGAGCTTACGCTAATTCCGATGTTCTTCCTGATTGGCATATGGGGCTATATGAATCGCGAGAAAGCGGCGAATAAGTTCTTAATCTACAATGGAATCGGATCGGCTATTATGCTTATTGCCTTCGTTTTACTTGTCTCTACCGCAGGCTTTCGGGTGGAACAGGTGCCGGATAAGCAGCAGACTAATCTCTCTTACAGCGGCAGCTATCAAGTGATTCAAGATAATCTGACGAGTGCTGATTCCTATGTCAACATGTCACCTAGCAGCCTACAGGCAGGCGATGAGAATCCCTTTTACCTGTCGAAAAACATGCGGTGGACGATCTTTCTTTTACTTCTGATTGCATTTGGCATTAAGCTGCCGATCTTCCCTTTCCATACGTGGATGCTGAAGGTCCATGCGGAGGCACCCCCTTCTGTCGTAATGATTCACTCGGGTGTACTGCTTAAGATGGGTGCGTATGGCTTATTGCGTTTCGGTGTGTTTATGTTCCCGTCAGAGGCTAAGGATTGGGCAGTTGTCCTAGCAATACTAGGTGTAGTGAACATTCTCTATGGAGCGGTTCTGGCACTTGTTCAGAAGGAATTCAAGCTGGTATTGGCCTATTCGTCTATCAGCCATATGGGAATCGTTCTGCTAGGTATTGCCTCGTTCAATGAAATCGGACTCCAGGGAGCAATGATCCAGCTTGTCTCTCACGGATTGATCTCCGCACTGCTGTTTCTCATTGTTGGCAGCTTGTATGAGCGAACGGGATCAACGATGCTTGGCGACCTTGGAGGGTTGGCCAGAAGCTTGCCATTCATTAGCGGCATTCTGCTGACGGCTGGGATGGCCTCACTTGGACTACCTGGTTTATCTGGATTCATTGGCGAATTCTTATCCCTATTGGGCCTATTCGACTCCATGAGGGTCATAACGGCGATCGCTGTGCTGGGTGTTATTCTTACAGCTGTTTATGTACTGCGGAGTGTATTAGGCATTACTTTTGGTCCAATGCAAGAACGCTTCGGTGCACTGCGAGATGCAAGGCTGATTGAAGCCGTTCCGATGATTGCGCTGCTCGCGTTCATCCTGCTAATCGGTATCTATCCGGCCGTAATGACCGAGCCGATGAAACATGGCTTTGATACGCTTTTGCAGCAAATTAACGAGAAGGTGGGGAGGTAGCGCATGGACGTTGTCAATCAACAGCTTCAGTCGCTCTCTTGGAGTGATGCGGCCTATCTCGCCCCGGAATGGATCTTAATTGCTTGTGCCGTTCTTCTTGTGATCCTTGATTTGGTGCTTCCAAGGAACGTTAATCGTGCTGTAATTGGCTGGTTCACACTGGCCGGTCTTCTGACCTCACTTGGGTTTGTAGTATGGCGGCTTATCGATATGAACAGCTCTGCACCAGTGATGGGTGAGGACGGGAAGGCAGCAAGCAATGTCATCTCTTTACTAGCGGATAGCTACCGCATTGATGATTTTGCAAGCTTATTCAAAATCGTATTCCTAATCGCTACAGCGCTCATTGTGCTGATGAGTTTGGGGTCAGTGAAGAGCAGCGATATTCCGGATAAAGGCGAGTTTTATTACTTACTGCTGCCAGCCGTAGTCGGAGCGATGATTATGGCCTCCTCCGGGGATATGCTTACGCTCTACATCGGTCTGGAGCTGCTTAGCATTACCACCTATGTGCTGGTTGGTATTCGCAAGCATGCGGTTGTGTCGGCGGAGGCGGCGTTCAAGTATGTCGTAACTGGCGGAATATCCTCGGCTCTCGTATTGTTCGGTATGTCTTATCTCTACGGGATAACAGGCGCGACCAATCTTGGTGCGATTGCACACGGCATTCAGCAGCATGCAAGCGATTATAAGGAAATGCTCTATGTAGCCTTCTTCTTCCTGTTGGCGGGACTTGGTATCAAAATTGCTGCGGCACCCTTCCATGTATGGGCGCCAGATGTCTATCAGGGTGCTCCGTCGCCGATTACCGCGTTTCTTGCGGTTGTCTCTAAAGGTGCGGCTTTTGCTATCGTATTCCGGATTATTTACAACGTCATTTTCTATGCTTCCTCAGCTGATGCACCCATTACCGATGATATATTCCTAACGCTGCTTATTATGGCGGCGGCAGCGATGTTAATCGGATCGGCAGCGGCATTAAGGCAGCATAATGTAAAGAGACTCTTGGCTCTTTCAGGTGTAGCCAATGCGGGTTATTTGCTTGTTCCTGTCGGATTAGCTCTCGGTGATATGCATGTATCCAACTTTGGCGAATTCATTTTTTACTTAGCGGTGTATCTGCTGATGACGATCGGTGCTCTTGCTGTCGTTACGGTTATAAGTAAGGCTGCTGGTCATGATGAGCTGGAAGGATTCGCTGGACTTTATTATCGTGCACCGTGGACGGCAATAGCGATGACGGTATTCGTACTTTCACTTGCAGGTTTGCCGATCACCGGCGGGTTTTTCGGGAAACTGTTTATTCTACTGGGCGCGGCTCAAACTAAAACCTATTGGATTATCGCCGTCATGGTCATTAGCAGTGTTATCTCTTATTTCTTCTACTTTGGCTTCATTCGTCAAATGTTCATGCGCTCGACGTCAGAGGAGCAGGTCCATATTCCTTTTACAACAGGCATCGTCATTTGGCTGTGTGTGGCAGCAACGGTTGCGCTTGGAATCGTGCCGGGACCTGTTCTTAGCTGGGTTAATGACAATTTCTCGATTGTCAGCGATCTATTCGTAGGCAAAAGGTAAGACGGTATTCATCAGTTGAATCAGAAATGAAGTAGTGAGGGCTGCACCCGGTTTGATCGGGCTGCAGCCTTTTCTTCTTTTAAGGTAATCAGATGCTGAGCGGACAGGAGAGCACTTATTTCAGTCCAATCGCGGCATGTAGCTGGATTAAAGGACAGAGAAGACGCTATTCTCCAGCAAATCATCTGAAATCTGCTACATTTTAGTTGATAGCGGAACCTGTGTCCGCTGAATTTGTTTGGAGTCGTGTTTCGATCTGAATAGCGATTCCACAGTCCGCTTAGCAAGATTAACGGGAAAAGCTCCTGTTATAGGGGCTGCTTTCATCTGTTTTTTTGTCATATTTATAATATTCGTCATATTCGTCATAGTGGAAATTTCTCTCATTAATCCTTTATTTTCCACCCCATTTAGGTGGATCTACTCAAGTTTACTGGGGGGATTCCTGCTAAATGAACCGCTCAGCCCCCAAAATCGAGATAATGAAATGGCCTGCAAAGCCAGAGATTCATACAAACTTCAAATTAGTGACTCTGCGGAATGCATAAATATTCGTGTGAGGCCATTGTATAAGGGTGGGACTTTTGAACCTTTATCAATAAATGAACAATTTGGAGAGAGGATTCCGATATAATGAGAGCGAATCGTTTCATAATAACGATTTGCAGGTTAAAGGCAGATTATGATGAACCAATCCTACTTGCATTCCTAACCAACAACTGTAAATGATCGGATAGAGAAGGACTAGGCGATAGACAACAGTTAGGCCTTGGAGTAGGTCTGGCCTGTTTGTTCGCGTCCGGTGACAAAGTAGAGGCTAATGGGTCTAAGGAGCAAGTGCTCATGAGTAAGGAGACGGTATGCAGTGATTCTCTTGATAAGAGCATCGCTCAGGAAAGTAAAGTTAATGCGGAAGATATGTACAGCTTAGATAGCTTAGACAGCTTAGGAAAAAGAGACGGTGCCAGGCGATTCGCGCGCTTAGCGTTGAACGGAGCGCTCGCAGCGCTGCTTCTCTGGAGTGCTCCTATGGGCTCGGCGTATGCCGCCCCTGGGGCCGCTCCTGCGGCCGCGCCGCCTTCGGCGGCATCTAGCGGCCCAGCGGCGCAGCCGGCCGCCAGCGCTGCTGGCAGCGCCCGAGAGGAGCCGCATAGCTGGCTCCTCAAGTGGCGCGAACCCGGGCTGGCGAAGCCGCTGCCCGGAACGCGCGTGCTCAGCCGCCAGGCGATGCCGGCGGCTGCGCTAGACGTCGTCCGCCCCGCAGATCCCGGGGCGGACACCGCGGAATGGCTCCGCCGGCTGCGCCAAACGCCTGGCGTCGAATACGTACAACCGAGCAGCGCCGTCAAGCTGCTCGGCGCTGTGCAGACCGACGATCCAGAGCTGCCGAAGCAGCTGCATCTGAACCAGATCCGGGCCAAGGAAGCTTGGGCAACTGTACATGATCAGATGAATATGACGATTGCGCTTGTGGATACGGGGGTAGATTTGGACCACCCAGACTTGAAAAACAATCTGGTAGCCGGCACGAACTTGGTTAATCCCGGTAAACCGCCTGAGGATGACAACGGCCATGGTACAGCGGTAGCGGGTGTACTCGCTGGAGAAGGCGATAACAAGGAGGGTGTTTCAGGCATCCTCTGGCATGCGAAGATTATGCCGATAAAGGCGCTTGACAAGGATGGCTTCGGAGATGAAGAACGATTAGGCGAAGCGATTCTCTACGCTGTTAAGAATGGTGCCCGTATTGTTGTACTTTCCGTCGGGCTTTACCGATATTCACCCTATATGAATGACATCGCGCAGTACGCGGAGACGAAGGGCGTCCTACTTGTCGCAGCAAGTGGCAACGATGGCCTTTCATTAGGGGCGAAGGCTAAGGTCAAATACCCTGCCGCGTACCCAACCGTTCTGGCTGTCGGTGGCACGAATGCAAAGGGCAACCCAGAACCGCGTTCGAATCCAGGACCGGAGATTGATATTGCCGCACCGTGGAACGTTTACACGACCGCAGTCGGTGGTGGATACAAGCATGAGGAAGGCACGTCGATGGCTGCACCCCAAGCAGCAGCAGCTGCGGCATTAGTCTGGGCACAGCATCCGGATTATAAGCCTTATGAGATTCGTGCTATGCTAAGACAGACAGCTAAGGATATTGGCAATGCTGGCGTGGATAATGCCTCCGGCTATGGTCTACTTCAGCTGGATAAGGCCGTATCGGCTACACTCAAAGCAGATTCTTACGAGCCTAATAACAGCCGAGACAATGCCCGCAAATTCCCGCTGTATACCAAGATCTCAGCAGAGCTCTCTGGCGGCAAGGATAAAGATTGGTATATTATTGATGCCCCTTATGCCGGCGTCATTTTGATTCAGTTTCAGGGTATCACCGTATCAGGTGAATCGATTCCGCCCATTCAGATGACTCATTACACAGGTGAAGCGGCGCAAAGTACAAAAGATGCGAAACTCGGCAACCAAACAGTGGAATGGAACGTTAAGAAAGGGAGAAACTATTTTGAGCTGCAGTTCTTCAATCAACAGCTTAAGCAGTCGCTTCCTTACTTGCTCACCTCCACCTTTGAGATTGCCCCCGATGCTTATGAGAAAAATGATAAACCCTACCAGGCTTTCACACTTGCACCGCGTTCACAAACGATAATCGGTAATTTTCATCAAACGGGAGACCGTGATTGGTTTGCCATCCATTTTGAAACGGGTGGAACGCTTAAGATTAACGCAGAGGCGGATTCTGTAAGAGTGGATCTTGCAATTGCCATTCAGCGCTCCAATGAGATGCTTCAAGATATTGATGATAATGGCGAAGGCGAGAGTGAAACCTCTCAAATCATTAACGTAACGGCCGGCACTTATTATATCCGCGTTTATAATGCAATGTCGGCACAGGCAATTGCTACGGCCGCACAGTATACCCTGCAGATTGAATACAAGACTAAATACACGGACCCTAACGAGCCTAATAATAAGTCCTACGAAGCCACAGGTATTCGTCCTGGCTCCGATTATCAAGGGGTTATTGGGGTAAAAGGAGATTTGGACTGGTACCAATTGCGGCTGACGAAGAAAAGCATGGTGAGAATTACTGTGAACGGTATCCCTACTGGGATTAAGATGAAAGCAGTAGTGACCGATAAACGGCAAAAGATCCTTTTCACGCTCCAATCTGCTCCGAATCGTACGATTATGACGCTGGAGCAGCAGCTAGATGCCGGCCTTTATTACATCAAGGTCAGTGCAGAAACGGCT
Source organism: Paenibacillus baekrokdamisoli (assembly GCF_003945345.1). Taxonomy (GTDB): domain Bacteria; phylum Bacillota; class Bacilli; order Paenibacillales; family Paenibacillaceae; genus Paenibacillus_Z; species Paenibacillus_Z baekrokdamisoli. Next base: position 5,881,899 of record NZ_AP019308.1, read on the forward strand.
TTTGATAAGCAGTATTATGGAATCCGTGTCGATACAGATCCTATGGTAGCAGGCTTTCGCGACATTGCGGGTCATTGGACGGAATCCGCTATTGTTGAGCTTAACAAACGTAAAATCGTTGGCGGCAGTGGGGATTTTCGATTCAATCCGAATCAAAGCATAACCCGTGCCGAAGCGGTGTCGATGCTTGTGCGAGCGTTTGATCCGCAGGAGAAGGCGGACTTGAACTTCAATGATGTTCCGATGAACCATTGGGCTTATGCATCGATTAGCAAAGCGATAAAGATGGGTTGGATAGCTGGCTACACAGGTGGGAAATTCGGACCGAGCCAATCGATCACTCGTGAAGAAATGTCTGTTATCCTCGCCAGGGTATTGAGAATATCGACGGTACGGCCAGCATCAGCTCCATTTAGAGATGTGGAGCGTACACGTTGGTCAGCGGCAGCCATCCTAGGTATGAAGCAGAAGAAGCTGATAAGCGGCTATCCGGATTTACGGTTTAAACCGGAACAGACGGCTAGTCGGGGGGAGTTTGCTTCGGTGCTGCTGCGGGTATTGAATGAGAAGAGATAAGGGAGAAAAGAACAAATGGATATGAATCATCTCGTCGCCACGACTGCGGGTCAGCATGCGCTTGTGTCAATTATTATCGAACTGCTCTGCATCACTCTGGCTTGGTATGTCCTGCAGGAGCTCAAGCTGGATCTGTTCATGCGTCGGGCTAGAAGCCTGCAAGCTAGACTACTCCAAGTTATGCTGGCTGTTGTGCTGGGTCATTTATTCGCTGGCTTTGTCATTGACTATTGGGAGTGGTCGAACCTGCTTAGAGGGCTTGTCGAATAACAAAAACGAAACATGTCAACAATGGGTAATACATGACGGTACGAAAAAAGAAAACGGCTGCGAATGGTATTAAATGCCTGTGTTCGACACCAAGAAAATAAACGCTTGTCGATTTGTGTAACTGAATGTTAAGATGTAGGTTGGGTACAGACTGTGCTACCATTTATTTCAGGATTAGGAAGAAGAATCTACTGCGCGCGGAGGGAAACCTAAAGATGAGCAAAATAATCGTCCGCGGCGGCCAGCGACTATCAGGGAACGTTAGAGTAAGCGGCGCTAAGAACGCTGTATTACCAATTCTCGCGGCCACGTTACTTGCAAGTAAAGGTGAATGTGTAATTAATGATGTTCCCTTTCTAGACGATGTCATAACGATTCAAAAAGTGCTTGCTGCATTAGGCGGCAGGTTAACATATGAGAATGAGACGATGCGCATCTCCGCGCAGAAACTTACGTCATTTGAAGCTCCTTATGAATTAGTCCGCAAAATGCGTGCTTCGTTCCTCGTCATGGGACCGCTGCTTGCCCGCCTTGGTAGAGCGAGAATTTCGCTTCCAGGCGGCTGTGCGATCGGAACACGTCCGATCGATCAACATTTGAAAGGCTTTGAAGCAATGGGTGCCGAGATCGTACTGGGCCAAGGTTTTATTGAAGCCCGTACAACAGGCCGTTTGAAGGGTGCCAAGATCTATCTCGACGTAGCCAGTGTGGGTGCAACCGAGAATATTATGATGGCAGCTTCACTTGCGCAAGGTACAACAACGATCGAGAACGCAGCGAAGGAACCGGAGATCGTCGACCTTGCCAACCTATTGAACGCAATGGGAGCTAAGGTACGCGGAGCTGGCACCGGACTTATTCGTATCGAAGGCGTTGAGCATCTGAACGGTGTAGCGCATACGGTCATTCCTGACCGTGTAGAAGCGGGTACTTATATGATTGCTGCCGCGATGACCGGTGGCGATGTACATATCGAAGGTGCCATTGCCGATCATTTAGCACCAGTTATTTCGAAAATGCAGGAAATGGGCGTCGAAATTACGGAGACAGACAATGGGATTCATGTCAGAGCTCCCCGCCAGCTGAAGTCGGTAGATGTCAAGACATTACCGTACCCTGGATTCCCGACAGATATGCAATCTCAGATGATGGCGCTCCTTATGGTGTCAGAGGGCACAAGCATCGTGACGGAGACCGTGTTTGAGAATCGTTTCATGCATGTCGAAGAATTTCAGAAGATGAGTGCTCAGATTAAAGTGGATGGTCGCTCGGCAATTATTAGCGGGGGGATTCCTTTAACAGGAGCTAAAGTTATGGCAACCGATCTAAGAGCGGGCGCTGCGCTAGTCTGTGCTGCACTTTGTGCGGATGGTGAAACCGAAATTTCAGGTATTCATCACGTTGATCGCGGGTATGTTAACATTACAGGCAAGTTAGCAGCACTCGGAGCAACAATCTCAAGAGTGGAGATTACGGAACAGCCTGCTATCGCCGCTGTTATTCAAGCGGAGTCGTTCGAGTCTGCTTATACAGTTGTGCTGGAAGCCTCTGCACCAGAACCGGCAGCTGAGAAGCTTAAGGAATCGGAATATGACTACAAACGCGACAAAGAAGTAAGCCGAATTAAAGCACAGCCTACATGGGCCTAAAATTATAAAGACATTTCCTAAAAGAAACCCTATTCTCGCTAAGAACACGAAGCGAAGTATAGGGTTTTTTGCTGTCTAAATAAGGCTGCTTAAGCCAGAGTCTTCTTTTCTTGTGGGTACTATTCTAGCATTTTCATTCATAGAATGTAGCAAATAGGAATGATGAGAAATGAGAATAGAGCATAAGGAAGGAGCGGGACATGGAACGAATGAAGTGGAAGACGAAGCGGTATCGCCGCTTCGGGCGCGGGACAAGCAGGTGGTGGCTCGGATTTACTTTTGGTCTACTACTTGCCGTGCTGGTGAAAGAGTTTGTACATGGATCAGAGAGTCACGTTGATCCTAACAAGCAGTCAACTGTCGAAATAATAGAATCGGCTTCGCTTCAAGGGAAGGCGGCTGTTTCTAATAATCAGAGTGATCGTAATACCCCAAGCAATCGATCGTCTCAAACGGTGACCGCAGACAGTCAATCCGCTTCCTTAAGTGATTATGACCGAATGTGGGTACGTGTCTATCTGGCGGAGGACAAGCGTATTGAGAAAATGCCCATTGAGCTTTATGTACGGGGGGTCGTTGCTGGTGAGATGCCGATTGATTTTGAGCTCGAGGCGCTAAAGGCGCAGGCGATTGCTGCACGAACCTACATCTATAAGAGAATGCTATCGGCAGACCACAGTGATCTCCCTTCTAATGAGCAAGAGGCAGATGTTACAGATACGGTGAACAATCAAGTTTATGTATCGATGAGTACGCTTCTAAGCCGTTGGAGTGGGAAGGAGAAGGAAGAAAATCTGAAGAAACTGAATGAGGCGGTTGAACAGACGAGGGGGCAAATCATCACGTATGAAGGAGAGCCGATACAGGCGGCTTTCTTCTCGACTAGCAATGGTTATACAGAGAATGCCTCCGACTATTGGTCCATTGATCTACCGTATCTACGCAGTGTTGCAAGCCCTTGGGATAAAGCGATTTCACCTCGTTATAAAGAGACGGTGACCATGAAGCTTAATGCGTTCAGCGCTAAGCTTGGCGTGAAGAAGAATGCCATTCGTTCGATGCGAATAGTAGACACAACCGAAGGCAAACGAATTAGAACGGTAGTCATAGGGGATGAGAGCTTTAGTGGACGAGAGATGAGAGAGAAGCTAGGACTTGCTTCCTCTCAATTTAATTGGACCATCCAAGATGATGAGATTACGATAACTACTTACGGTTTTGGCCATGGTGTTGGCATGAGTCAGTGGGGAGCTAATGGGATGGCGCACAGCGGTCAGACAGCCAAGCAAATCGTAACCTATTATTATTCCGGAACGAAGGTGCAGGAGGCTAAGGGACTAGTAGAATCCTTATCCTGACTCTTCTTTCTCCCCTAGTTAACTTACAATCTCAAAAAATGTTAAAACCTCACGTATAAACTGCTAGGTTGTGGCAACAATGGCTAGTGAGGTGATCGAATAATGAATGATCAAAACAAACCAAAGTTAGACTCTCCCAAAAACACAATGGGAGGAACTGCCGTTAAACCTTCTGCATGGAGAAAGCTGTTGTCGAAGAAGTGGGCAGCACCAGCAGCGTTCATGGCCGCGGCAGCAATCATCGTAACCTTAATGTGGCTTTACCAGGGAGCGAATGAGACATCTACGAAGCCAGTCACCGCCACTCCCGAGGTTAGCCAAGGTACGACGGATGAAACCGTGGATGGAACGAAGAAAGAGGATCCCGCTATTGCAGACATCTCTTCCAACGAGACGATGCACTGGCCAGCTGATCACAGTCAGTTAGAAACGGTCGCATCTTTCTATGACGCGAAGAACGGCTCTAACGAGGAACGTCAAGCAGGGTTGATTCAGAATGGGAATACCTTTGTAGCGAACAGCGGGATTGACCTTGCCAGATCCGACGACAAGACCTTTGATGTCTCGGCAGCTCTGAGCGGTATCGTATCCATTGCCGAGTCTCACCCTCTTAACGGCAACGTTATTGAGATCAAGCATTCAGATGGCATTGTGACCATCTACCAAAGCTTGAATGACCTGCAGGTGAAAGTTGGGGACGAAGTCAAGCAAGGGGCAGTTATTGCCAAGGCTGGACGAAGTGAACTAGGTAAGGATCTAGGTGTCCATCTCCACTTTGAAGTTCGTCAAAACGGTAAAGTGATTAATCCAAGCACATTGTTTCAGAAATAAAAAGAAGTTTACAGATTTATCGGATGCAAGGCAGGCAAAAGGCAGGGGAAACCCTGTCTTTTGCCTTGTTTTGGTCTTTTTTGAGCTGAATAATACCCTTCGATTTTGAAATTATTTTCACTTCTTAGCTTGTCATGCTTGGACACAAAGAATATATACCCGTACCCCTCATATACTGTACCAAACTATCTCGAGTAGGGAGGCGGGAGCGTGCACGATTACATCAAGGAACGGACTATAAAAATCGGCCGTTGCATCGTCGAGACGAAGCACACGGTGCGAACGATTGCCAAAGAGTTTGGCGTCTCGAAAAGCACGGTGCATAAGGATTTAACCGAGCGTTTACCAGAAATCAATCCCGATCTGGCGGATCAAGTGAAGCACATTCTAGAATACCACAAATCGATCCGGCACCTGAGGGGAGGAGAAGCGACCAAAATCAAATACAAGAAGAGTACTGGAAGAAAACGTGAGGTTCTTGCTGCTGCAAAATCGTAAGCATTTTTTTCTACAAAAATAGAGGAATTTCGCTCCATTCAGCGAATACTGTACGAGATGAACGTTAACTCGACTACTATTCGCCGTGGAGGACTTTTGACTTATGTTTAGCAAGGACATTGGAATTGATTTGGGAACAGCAAATGTGTCCATTCACGTAAAAGGGAAGGGCATCGTGTTGGATGAGCCCTCCGTCGTCGCAATTGAGAGTGAAACCAAGCGTGTATTAGCGGTGGGCGAAGAAGCGCATCGTATGGTTGGACGGACTCCAGGTAATATCATCGCTATAAGACCGCTTCGGGACGGCGTTATTGCCGACTTTGAAATTACAGAGATTATGCTAAAAGCTTTTATCGATCGCGTCGGAGGTCGCTCCTGGTACAGCCGTCCACGTATCCTGATTTGTGCACCTACTAACATTACATCGGTAGAGCAAAAAGCGATACGTGAAGCGGCTGAACGGAGCGGAGCCAAGGATGTCTTCTTAGAAGAGGAACCAAAAGCAGCTGCAATTGGCGCAGGGATGGATATTTATCAGCCTAGCGGAAATATGGTTGTCGATATTGGCGGTGGAACGACGGATGTAGCCGTGCTTTCAATGGGCGACGTCGTGACCGCCTCTTCGATTAAGGTTGCTGGAGACAAGTTCGACGCCGCTATCATGAGATATATAAAGAACAAGTACAAGCTCTTGATAGGTGAACGGACGAGTGAAGATATCAAGATCAAAATCGGTACCGTGTATGACGATGGTCGTAAAGACGAAATCGATATCCGTGGACGAGACATGGTATCTGGCTTACCGCTCACCGTTACGATCTACACCAAAGAAGTGCGCGAAGCGCTCTGGGAGCCAGTATCCTCGATTGTAGCAGCTGCTAAATCTGTGCTGGAGCGAACTCCACCGGAGCTTTCGGCAGATATTATCGATCGTGGTGTTATTCTAACTGGCGGCGGTGCGCTGCTTGGCGGTCTTGATGCTTTGCTTGCTGAGGAGCTTAAAGTTCCTGTGCTCATAGCAGAAGATCCTATGCATTGTGTCGTTAAAGGGACAGGCCTCCTTCTGGATTACCTAGACAGATCACCAAGAAAACGATAAGAATGGATCGATCAACCATAAAGACTCAGAGATGCCGCCAATAGGGCGGCCTTTCGTTCTCAGGTAGGGCGCTTTGGGGAGCGCGCCGAAGGGGATGAAATGATAAATGAGTCAAAAGACACATAGACGTTCTATTCATCGTACACGGGAATTTTCCGATATAAGGATATAGGTATGCGTTCTCCGAAACGCTAAGTTCATGCTTACGATGCAGCGTTTCTCCGAAACGCCAGCTCATGCTTACGATGCAACGTTTCTCTGAAACGTCAGCTCATGCTTACGATGTAACGTTTCTCCGAAACGTCTGCTCATGCTTACGATGCCGCGTTTCTCCGAAACGCCCCAGGAGGCTAATCGATGTTAAGAGGTCTTTATACAGCTGCGGCTGGTATGGTTGCTCAACAGCATCGTCACGATACAGTGACGAACAATATCTCTAATATTAATACGACAGGCTACAAACAAAATAACGCGGTAACTCGTTCTTTTCCAGATATGCTGCTTTCGCTTACTGGGGTTAAAGAAGGGGAAGGTAAAGTAATTGGTCATGTGAACACAGGGGTGTTTGCTGAGGAGAGCTTGCAAATTAATTTGCAGGGGGACCTGACGCAGACGAACCGTTCGAACGACTTTGCTATTCTGTCAGACATTGCTGTTCCTGGTATTACCTTTGATGCCTCAGGCAAATATGTGGCTCCGACAGGGGAAACAACTTTTCAACCGCAAGCCTTCTTTACGGTTCAAGATATAGATGGTCAAACCAGGTATACGCGGAATGGCTCCTTCAATTTGGATCAGCAAGGCTTTTTGACGCTGTCAGATGGCTCGAAGGTACTTGGAACGAATGGGGCACCTATTAAATTGCAACCGGGTACGTCGATGGACAACCTCACTCTTAACAAAGAGCATCAGTTGATTAATTCGGCTACGGGAGCGAGTGTGGGGCAGCTGCTGATCACTCGGGTAGACAATCCGAATGAGCTCATTCGCGAAGGTAACGGGAAATTCACACTTAAAGGCAATGGTAACAATGCCCGCGCAATTGCTGCGAATGACCGTGTTGAAGTGCGTCAGGGCTATGTAGAACGCTCGAATGTGGATCCGTCACAGTCGATGGTTGATCTTATGTCAGCGGCACGCGCCTATGAAGCGAACCAAAAAGTCATTCAATTTTATGATAAAAGTTTAGACAAGGCAGTTAATGAAGTAGGACGTATCTAATGCTTGAGCGGATTCGAGAAGGAGGCCTAGGGCGATGAATGGTTCCATGATTAATGCAATGGTATCTATGAATGGACTACAGCAAAAGCTTGACATCCTTGCTGATAATATCGCTAACTCCAATACAGTGGGCTATAAGCGTAAAGAGGGTAATTTTGAGGATTTGTTAACGACCTTGAAGCAGCAGCCGAGCTCCTTCTCTCAGCCTGGTCGTCTCACTCCGCTTGGATTTAATCAGGGCTGGGGCTCTCGATTAACGAATATACAGCCGGATTTATCGCAAGGTCCGCTTCAACAAACGGATCAGCCCTATGATATAGCAATTGAAGGAAACGCACTGTTCGAGGTTATTACGGACGCTGCTGGTAATCGTGCTTATACACGTGGCGGTACTTTCCAAACCTCCTTCGACAGTAGTGGAAACAATATATTGACCACAAAGGACGGCTATGCGGTTTCTTCCGTTGATGACCAGCATATTGAAATCCCGCCTGAGGTGCATGCGGTGCGTATTGATACAGCTGGTCATGTGCTTGGTGAGCTTGCTTCAGGAGAAACGGTTGCACTTGGACAGTTGAAAATGGTACAAGCTGTGAAGCCTTCACTTCTATCGCAAGTATCGGATAATTTATTTACCGTAGCTGATGGTGTCAATGTGGCGGCTGTCATTCAGAAGGTTGTTCCTGGCGATGGAACTGGAGTCACTATTCGTCAAGGCTTTTTGGAGCAATCGAATGTGAACTTAACCGATGAAATGACCGAACTGATTAGTGTACAGCGCGCTTACCAGCTGAGCGCAAGAGCATTATCCTCAAGTGATACGATGCTCGGGCTAGCCAATAACCTGCGCGGGTAGGAAATGAGTTGAACCGTATGGAAACGAAGAAAGAAACGGCAGCGGGACTTGAAGGCGTCTCCCAAGCGGAACGCTCAAGTCTGCTTAGTATAGAGCCGTCTGGCAGTAATACAGCTACACGAGATATTAATCAACAGCGGGATGCTGAGGTTGTTCGGTCGAAGGACAAGAACGAGGTCCTTCCAAAACGAAACCTGGCACTCCGCATTTTATTATGGATGCTCCGCAAAAGCGTCATACCGTCGTTATGTGTCATTGCAATCGTAGGTGGGATGTACATTGGTTATGCGGTTATGGGTAAACGACCAGCGTCGGAAGTATTCGATCTGGCCACATGGAAGCATATGTACGACCTGGTGTTTGCGGGTTCATAAAGAAGTCAACCATAGAGAATATTCCCCTAAGAACCCCTACTCTTCGATGAGTGGGTTTTTTTTTGCACATAAAGAAGAGGCCTCTTGCAGCAGTCGATGCGACGACTATCTGCAAAGGGCCTCTTTTTTACGAACGGTTTATTTAATGGTCACACGCACACTTACTGACTTCCCATCAAAGGTTGCTTTAATCGTTGCTGAGCCTTTTGCAATTCCTGTGACAGAACCGCCATTCACAACAACCGCATTTTCGTTAGAGGATGTCCACACAGCTGTATTTGATACATCGACGATTTGGCCGCTCTCGTATTCCGCGTTAACTTTGATCGTTCCTTTTGCACCAGGGCTCATCGTAAAGGCTTTAGAATTGAGTGTGAGCTTCTTCAGCTTAGGAACGACTGTGATGGTAACCTGAAGCGTTTGCTCTTGATACTTGCCAACCAGCTTGGCAGTGCCTTCAGCTAGTCCTTTGATGGTACTGCCGTTTATAGAAGCGACGGTCTCCGGTGTCAGAGTCCAGTTCATCTTGGAGCTTAGTGTGACTGACTTACCGCTCTTGTAGACGCCTGTCACTTTAAGTGTCTTTGTTTTATTAGGATTCAGGACAACAGTGGCAGCATCTACGAATAGTTTTGTGATCTCTTCTTCAATTGTAATCCGAATAACGGTCGATTTACCCAAATAGGTTGCGGTTAACGTCACATTCGATGCGACCAGACCCTTCATATTCGTGATCTTCATATTTGGGGATTTCAGCAGCAAATTCGCAGATGAGCTCTTCCATGTTACTTTGCTGGTAACATCTAGAACTTCGCCGTCTTCGTAAGTTACGGTAACGGTAGGGAACTGCGCTTCTTTACCGACAACGATGGACATCGTATCTTGATCCGTAGTCAGCACTAACGGCTTCTGATTCACATTGATCGTGACAGTAACAAATTTGGTATCCGTAACTTGTGCTTTAAGGACAGCGCTGCCTAATTTTTTGGCTGTCCATTTGTTATTGACCAATGCCACGACGTCTGTATTACTGCTTGTCCAATCCACTAGGTTAGAGATGTCTACAGTCTCATCTGCTAATGTTTTTGCAGTGACCTTGGGAAGGGTGACAACATCATTTTGGAACACGTCGACGGTATCACTTGCTACCGTTAGTGTGGACACGGTTGGATACACGGTAATGTTAACCTGTTGGGTTAGCCCCTTGTACGTTGCTTTAATGGTTGTTGTACCGACGCCTTTAGGCGAGACTACAACAGTGCCTTTAGTTTTGTCTACATCAACAGTTGCTGCAAATACATTACTTGAGGTCCAAGTGGCTTGATCAGTTACCGGTACTGTACTCTCATCGCTATTAATAACCGTTAGTGTAAAAGGGATTGGACTGTCTTTGATCGTTAAATGCTGCTCTTCCTTAGGTGAGATGCGCATTGCTTCATACGCAGGACGTACGACAACGTTAATGGTTGCGGATGATCCTAGATGGTAAGCAGTAATTTGAGTCGTCCCTGGTCCTACTGGAGTTACAACACCGCCAACAACGGTAGCTACGGCCGAATTGCCTGTAGACCATTTGGCATCACTAATAGATGGTACGGGAGTGCTATTGGAATTGAGTACGCCAGAGGCGATTAATGTTTTACTTTCTGCACCAACGATAAATTCCATGAGACTATCTGGTGAAATCGTAAAGGTTTTGTAGGGTGAAGCGACTTTCAGTTTAATGGAATCGGACTTTCCTTTGTAGGAGCTGGTAATGGTTGTTTCTCCGACAGCAAGCAAGGTTACTTTACCTGCGCTGATAGTTGCAACAGCTGTATTCGAGCTTGTCCAGGTTGCTGAAGTTTTGATACTGCTGCTGCTGTCGTCCACAGCATTCTTTGTTGCCTTAAGTCCAAATTCGATCGCTTGTCCAAGCTCAACATCAGCTGTATCTGCGACTGCTGTGCCATTCGTGTCTGTGAGGGAGATGCTATCGTACTTATAAGAAGATGTGAATTTGATGGTTACGGTGCTGCCTTTATACTGCGCTTTAATGGTAGCATCGCCGTTCGAGACACCAGTAAGAATGCCTTTGTCTACCTTAATAACAGCCGGATTGCTGGAAGACCATGAAGCATCGCTTGTTACGTCTTTAGTTGTAGTGGCGCCAGCAGTGGACAGCAAAGTGGCATTGACCTGCAGCTCATAAGTTTCTTCTACATACAAGGCAGCATTGGAAGGGGGGGAATAAAAGCTGAAATTAGTAACGGTATCCTCTGCAGCAGATGCAATACCAGCGAAAGTCGAAAGAGTGAGAAGGAGTGCGAGACCAGCGGACAGCCATGTGCGAATAACCCGGGTGGAGATGGCTTGCTTCAAGTGATTCATAATGATTTGAATTCCTCCAGCTTCATTTATTTTCTGCCATAGATGAGAAAGCGGCAGATGTTTTTGCTTATCTCTACTATTTAACGGCTTGAGAACGAAGAAATTGAAGTGGAAAACCATGAATTTCCAATAATGTTTATTCAGATAGGCCTTTAAAGGCTGGGAAAGCCTTCGCCACGCTAAGGTACAGGAGTTTTATTTTTCCTGGGGTAGAGGTATAATGGGTGAGGAACTTTGAGCAACATCCCGCACAACTAAGGGAGCGTGAAGGTTTGAATCTGCCTACTTTATTGACGATGATGCGTTTTGCGTTAATTCCCGTCTATATCGTTATTTTTTCCTTGGGACATATGAAATGGGCCTTCCTAGTTGTCGTTGTTGCGGGACTAACAGATATTTTAGACGGATATTTAGCTCGCCGAAACGGTCAAGTCACTTCGCTTGGCGCCATGCTTGATCCGCTTGCTGACAAGATGATGATGATCGCGGTCATTCTATCCTTGCTCATAACGGGACATATTCCATGGAGTGCGGGAGCGGCTATCTTCATACGGGATGTGGGTATGATTATCGGGTCGGCGTTTTTTCATTTTCGAGGGAAAAAGACAGTGCCTGCCAATTGGATGGGCAAACTAACAACAGCACTTTATTATTTGGCCATTCTCTTTATTTTCTTTGAACAGCCCTTTGCCAAAACTTATTTGTGGGGGGTAATCGTCTTCTCATTTGTAACATCCTTCATCTATATCTTCCTGTTCGTCTCTTTGAATAACGAGGAAGAGCAGCCAGTCAAGCTGACGGATGACAAGCAGCGAAAGACGATAATCAAGCGGAGAATGCAAAAAAGAGATTGACCGCTAAAGTTTATCTTCATGCGGCCAACCTCTTTCTATCTTAACCTTCCGCGACTGCAGTTTCGGGAAGGATGGCCTTATTGTGGCACAATAACCAATAATTTAAACGTGAATTTCGAAAGGAGTTATATAAATGCTCGATATTAGACAAATCCAAGAGATTATTCCACACCGTCCACCTTTTCTGCTCATTGATCGTATCCTTGAGGTTGAGGTAGGGAAGCGAGCGGTAGGCATTAAGAATGTGACGATGAACGAGCCTTACTTTACCGGTCATTTCCCACAATATCCGGTTATGCCAGGTGTACTAATTGTAGAGGCGCTTGCGCAGGTTGGTACAGTTGCTATACTCATGGTAGAGGGCAATAAAGGCAAGATTGGATTTTTTGCGGGCATAGATAATTTCCGTTTCCGCGGTCAAGTAACGCCAGGAGATACGTTGACCCTTGAGGTCGAGATTACCCGCCTTAAAGGAATTATTGGCAAAGGCCAAGCTACCGCAAGAGTAGGCGATAAGGTTGTTGCTGAAGGCGAGATCATGTTCGCGCTTAAAGATCCAGAATGACCAAGGTGCTATAAATGGCTGTATTATGGGTATACACGAAGAATGAGACATATAGAAGTTACTAATATTAACGTGAAGAGAGGGCGATTGAATGACACAAACGGCGTTAGAGCGATATCAGGCATGGCTTGGAGATTCTGCCATTGATGCTTCAACGAAAGAAGAGCTAGCAGCAATTAGCGGCAACACGAAAGAAATCGAGGATCGATTCTATCGGGAGCTTCAATTCGGCACTGGCGGACTGCGCGGGGTGATGGGAGCAGGAACGAACCGGATGAATATCTATACGGTTGGTAAAGCGACGCAGGGCCTTGCTACCTGGATACTGGGTCAAAAGAAGGATAATCCTTCCGTTGTGATCGCTCATGATTCTCGCAATAACTCTCCGGAATTCGCGCTTGATGCAGCGCTTGTGCTTGCGGCGAACGGTGTGACAGCCTATTTGTTCCACGGACTTCGTCCGACGCCTCAGCTGTCGTATGCCGTACGTGTGTTAGGTGCTTCTAGCGGTATTGTCGTTACAGCTAGTCATAATCCCCCTGAATATAACGGCTACAAGGCGTATGGCTCTGATGGCTGTCAATTGGTTCCAGAGGATGCAGAGCAGGTGATTCGTTCCATACAGGGTGTTACCAGCTTTGATCAAATTGGCCGAATCAGCCGTGAGGAAGCAGAAGCTAAGGGCTTACTGCGCTGGCTTGGAGAAGCTGATGACGCTGCCTACATAGATACAGTGGTATCTCATGGCTTGAACCGCGATTTGTTAAAAAGTGGTTTAGGTGATAGCTTCAACGTTGTGTTCACACCGCTTCACGGATCTGGAAACTGGCCTGTACGTCATGTACTGAAGCAAGCGGGCTTCAATCAGGTTCATGTCGTGCCTGAGCAGGAGAAGCCAGACGGTTATTTCAGCACGGTCAAATCACCGAATCCCGAAGAGCGGGAAGCGTTCACGCTCGCCATCAAGCTTGCACAGGAAGTAGGAGCAGATATTATTATCGGCACGGACCCGGATTGCGACCGTATGGGTGCCGTCGTTCGTAATAATGAAGGTGAATATGTTGTCTTGACAGGCAATCAATCCGGTGCGATTATGGTCAATTATTTGCTCAGCACGTTGAAAGAACGCGGTAAGCTCCCTTCTAACGGTGTAGTTATCAAAACGATCGTAACGAGCGAGATGGGTGCGGATATCGCCCGTTCTTACGGTGCGGAGGTCGTTAACACGCTGACAGGCTTCAAATATATTGGTGAGAAAATGACTCAATATGAGAAGACCGGTGAGCACACTTTTTTATTCGGTTATGAGGAAAGCTATGGGTATCTAGCAGGTACTTATGCCCGTGATAAAGATGCGGTAATCGCTTCATTGTTGATCTGTGAAGCTGCTGCTTATTATAAGAGCCAAGGCAAAACGCTGTATGATGTCCTTCTTGAACTATATGCGAAGTTTGGCTATTACCTAGAGCATTTGGAATCCCGTACGCTTAAGGGGCAGGACGGCGTACAGCAAATCGCGGGTATTATGGATGACTGGCGTCAAAGCCCGCCTACTGAAATCGCTGGAGTACATGTAACAAAGGTGCTTGATTATCTTCCAGGTCTTGATGGATTACCCCCTGAGAATGTGTTAAAGTACATGCTCGCAGATGGCTCGTGGTTCTGTTTGCGTCCATCCGGCACAGAGCCGAAGATTAAGGTTTATTTTGCAGTATGCGGCAGCTCGCAAGCAGATGCTGCGTCGGCTGTACAACGATTGACGCAAGCGGTCATGGAACGTGTGGACAACAAGGCTTAAGGAGTGGAACCGGTGCGACAAAATTGGCAGCAATGGAATCGAAGGGTACATCTATTACTGTGGGTGCTTACTATAGTCGGCGTTATCGCCGCACTGCCCATAGGTGTGACTCGTTGGCAAATGGAGAAAACATCCAATCAGGTTGAATTTGTTTTTGACTATCGTGATCTTGTTCAAATTGCTTCTTATCAGGCGCACCCGCAGCTTTATATTAAAGAGCAGCTGGTCAAAATGAAGGACGCAGGCGTCCATTCCATGGCGGTGGTCGAGAGCTCGCTTCAGGATTTGAGCTGGGCGGGCCGATTGACACTTTATAATTCGCAGGATGTCAGTGTTCTGACAGATAAGCCGAAGCCGGCAAACGAGAACTACACCTATCTGCTGTTTGCAGGTAAGGACGAGGAAGCGGCTCTGCGGCCAATGATTGAAGCTACCTTCAAAAACTGGGAGATCGAGGTATCTCCTTGGAGTTATAAAGAAAAGTCTGGGCTTGTGATCCAGACGCCAGTGCAAAATGCTGTCCTGAAGACGATGAGTCCGGATCCGATAGCGGTACAAACGCTACATGATGCAGGGTTTGCCATCGTGCCTCGTTTCTCAGATCGTACACCTTATAATCAAGAGGCTATCGATAAGCTGCTTACCGATTATAAGAAGCTTGGTGTATCGCGTATTATATTTGAAGGTGACGCGGTTAAAGGGTACGGTGACAATCCGGAGAAGAAGAGCATCGCTTCGTTTGCAGAAATTTTAAACCGGAATGGAATGGGAATCACAACAATAGAGAATTCGAAGCCGCAGAAAGGCATGAATAGTCTTGCTTATTTGACTCATTATAATGTAGCAAGACTGTATTCGCTTTCTGATAGCGATGCGGCGACGATGAAACCGGATGCGATAGTGGATCGATT
Source organism: Paenibacillus baekrokdamisoli (assembly GCF_003945345.1). Taxonomy (GTDB): domain Bacteria; phylum Bacillota; class Bacilli; order Paenibacillales; family Paenibacillaceae; genus Paenibacillus_Z; species Paenibacillus_Z baekrokdamisoli. The sequence continues at coordinate 5,897,129 of NZ_AP019308.1, forward strand.
CCAGCTGGCTGTTAAGGACCGCAGTATTCGGATGTTCTATCTGAACAGTGCGCCGACTAGCAGTGTTTCCAAATCATCGATCACCAACTCCTTACAGAATCTCTATGATTCGCTGCAAGGGGATAATGGAGCCATTGCCAAGCTGGACAAGCTAGGATTCACGACAGGAGATGCTAAAGCATTTGATTATCAATCTCCGCCTTCTTGGCAGAAGCCGCTTAAAGCTCTAGTTGCACTAGGTGCCATTGCGTTTATTTCTCTGCTGGTCAGTGCGTTCGTGCCAGGATACCTCGTGCCGATATTCTTACTCGCTTGTATTGGCAGTGCAGGGTTATATGTGCTCTCCAAATCGATGTTCGAGCAAGGTCTCGCGCTTGGTGCAGCAATCAGTGCACCAACACTTGCGATTATTTGGGCGCTTGGACGTGTGAGAGCTCATACCGTGGGTAATCGGAGGCCGATTGGTGGGGCTGTTGATGCTGGAGGTTCACCGGGTCTTACAGTAGGAATGAGAATGATATTCCCGGGAATTAGTGCGGGGCGTCGGTTTACGATGGCCATTGCCATTTTTGCGACAACCTCTCTGATCTCGATTGCAGGTATTCCCTTTGTTGTTGGGCTGCTCAATAATATGACGTATAAGCTTGTGCTCGAACAGTTCCGCGGCGTTAGCTTACTCCATCTAGCGCCTATCGCACTTGCGGCGATATATGTATTTCTATACACGGGCGATTCAGTTCTGGCTAACATTCGTAAGCTGCTCAAGATGCAAATTACGGTCTTGTGGGTTGTTATAGCTGTAGTTGTCGGTGTTGCGGGGCTATATTATTTATCGCGTACTGGTAATGCAGGGAAAACTTCTTCTTTAGACTTGATGTTCCGGAGTATGCTTGAGAATACCTTTGGCGTTCGTCCGCGGACGAAAGAGCTGCTCTCTCATCCGCTGTTTTTTTTAGGCCTGTTTCTGGCACTTCGTTACCGCGCAGCATGGGTACTCTTTATTGTTGGGGCGATTGGTCAATTATCGCTCGTAGATACTTTTGCTCACATTCATACCCCGCTGCCGATTTCTATTATTCGGGTCATGTTGGGTCTTGTCATCGGTGCGCTGCTTGGAGTAATCCTTGTTGGAATATGGCAAGTGCTGGAGGGAGTGTGGAAACGATGGTCACCTCGCTTCGCGCAGGCGAAACAGAACTCCAAGTCCGGCGTGTAGTTATTTCGGGTTACTATGGTTTCAGCAACAGCGGTGATGAAGCTGTTTTGAAATCTATCCTGTTCGCACTGGAGGAAGAAGGCGCGCAGGAAGGTGTGAAGATAGTGCCGATTGTCTTATCCATCGATCCGGCATGGACGAGTGAGATGTACGGTGTCGAAGCCGTGCATCGGATGAGACTCGGCGAGGTTATCCGAGCTATTCGCAGCAGCGATGGTCTTATCAGCGGCGGCGGAAGCTTGCTGCAGGATGCGACAAGCGCGAAGACGATTCCTTATTATACGGGCGTGCTGAAGCTTGCACAGCTGCTTCGCAAGCCGACGTTCATTTACGCGCAAGGCATTGGGCCGGTGAACCGCCGGTGGATGGATCGACTGATCCGCGGCGTTATGCGGCGCAGCGCGTATGTGTCTGTGCGGGATGAGGGATCCGCCCAGCTTCTTGGGCGAATCGGTCTGCCGCGTGAGCGGATCGACGTTGTACCCGATCCGGTCATGGGGCTGCCGCTGCCGGAGGCAGCGAAGCCGCTTGCGCGCGAAGCTGCTGCGGCTGGCGGGCTTGGCCTTGGGGCCGCGGCTATGCCGGCGGCGGCCCCGGGCCGCGCGGATGCGCCTGCAGCGGCGGCGGAAGGCCTGCCGCTGGTCGGCGTGTCCTTGCGCCATTGGCGCAAGGACGGCGCCGACCTGGCGCGCGTCGCCGCGGCGCTGGGCGCGCTGGCCCGCAGCCGAGCTGTGCGGCTGCGGTTCCTGCCCTTTCACACCCCATCAGACGCAGAAGCGTCACGATGGGTGATCGAGCAGATCGGCGATCTCGGCGCAAGCACAGCTGAGATTGCCACGTCAGGCGACGACCCCCAGCACATGCTGCTGGAGGTCAGCCGGTGTGACGCGCTGCTGGGCATGCGCCTGCACGCGTTGATCTACGCGGCCAACCAGTCAGTTCCCATGGTTGGACTCTCTTACGATCCGAAGATCGACCAGTTCCTCAGCCGGATTGGCATTAAGCCGATTGGCACGACGGAATCGCTCGATTCAGCTAGCTTCGTAGTCGAGATGGCTCGGCTGCTGGACGATCCCGCTGCATGGCGAGCGCAGCATCAACAAGCGATTAACCAATTAAAGCAAGAAGCACGCATGCCAGCGAAACAAATTGCTAAGCTGCTGCGTTTAAATAATTGAGGTGACAACAAGAATGAGCCAAGCTGCCATTCAGAGCGTACCTACCGTTTCGATATACGGTATTCGCTTCTCCAAACTAAATATGACCGATACCGTTCAATATTTGATCAATCGGGTGGAACGCCGTGAACCGACTCAGGTCATCACGGGTAATCCGATCATGGTCATGGCTGCGCTGGAGCAGCCGAATTTTCACCGAGTCATGTGTGATGCAGAGCTCGTCGTACCTGATGGTACCGGTGTGGTTTGGGCTGCCAAGCATATCGGCCAGCCAGTTACAGAACGTGTAGCTGGATACGATCTGCTTCACCGATTAATGCAGATTGGGGAGCAGCGCAGCTGGCGCGTTTTCCTACTGGGAACGACACAGGCAATTATTGAGCAGACCGCGATCAAGCTGCAGGAGCAATATCCGGGCGTAACGATAGTGGGCTATCGCAACGGTTATTTCGGTCCTGATCAGGATGAAGAGGTTGTCCAGTACATACGTGCAAGCGAGTCGGATCTCCTATTCGTTGCACGTTCTGTTGATACACAGGAGCCTTGGATAAGTAAGTATAAAGAAGCTTTTGGGGTTCCGGTTATTATGGGTGTTGGCGGTAGTTTTGACGTGATTTCGGGCAATCTAAAACGTGCCCCCAAGATTTTTCAGAAGATGCGTATGGAATGGCTCTACCGGCTTCTTCAGCAGCCATCACGGTACAAGAGAATGTTCGCTCTGCCGAAATTCGTAGTCAAAGTGATGCGAGATAAAGAAAACGTCGGGAAACATCGTCCAACCACCTGAAAAGTTGGATAAAATCGCTGAAAATGCTTGAAAATGAGAGTGGTATTTCTTTTTCAAACAGCGTATAATTCATTCCGGCGGTAGCTTTGAAAGGGAGATGGAGATGACTGAGGTCGTTCTTTATGTGGTAGGGTTCATAATTTCGCTTGTTCTTGCACTTGTACTTACTCCATTCGTTATTAAATTGGCTTACAAAGTCGGGGCTATAGACAAGCCCAATCACCGTAAGGTTCATACGCGTATTATGCCGCGCTTAGGCGGACTTGGGATATATGCAGCATTTATTGGCGCTTATTTCGTCATTAAACCGTTCATTCCAGACGGTTTGCTGCGCAACTACGATACCAACTTAATTAATGCCATGCTTGCCGGGGGATCCATTATCATCGTTATAGGTGCTTTGGATGACCGGTTCGAATTATCAGCTAAAGTAAAACTGCTCGGCCAAATCATTGCCGCGTGCGTTGTTGTGCTCGGCTTTGGCGTCAAAATCGACCTGCTCAACATCCCGTTCGGGGAAGCGATGCAGCCGATTGCTTCATGGATCAGTATTCCGCTGACGATTTTATGGATTGTGGGCGTAACGAACGCGATCAATCTCATTGATGGATTGGATGGCCTGGCAGCGGGTGTCTCTGCGATTGCGATCGGGACAATTATGGTCATGGCGGCTATCATGGGCTTCGCACCTGTTATTCTGCTTAGTGTCCTGCTCCTTGGAGGAATCATCGGTTTTCTCGCCTACAACTTCCATCCTGCCAAAATCTTCATGGGCGACACCGGCTCCTTATTCCTAGGGTTCAGTCTCGCAACGCTCTCCATGCTTGGATTCAAGCAGGTAACGATTGTATCCTTCCTCACACCGCTTCTTATCATTGGTGTACCGCTTTCGGATACATTCTTCGCCATCGTACGTCGCTGGGTGAATAAGAAGCCAATCTTTGCCCCTGATAAGGGTCATCTGCATCATTGCTTGCGTGAACTGGGCTATAGCCATCGGAAGACTGTGCTAATCATTTATGCGATTGCAACCTTCTTCGGCATCTGTGCGATTCTGCAATCCACCATTGTACAATCGACCGCAGCCAACTGGATCACGTTCGCTGTTATCCTGGTGCTCGTCTTTGTTTTACAAATTGGCGCTGAACTCATTGGGATCGTCGATAAGTCTCGCCGACCTGTACTTAGCTTCATTCAGCGTGTGCTTATGCGTACAGAGCAATCCCGTTCCAAATAACCAAACCAATCTAACTGGTAAAATAAAACTCCGCTTCCAAACTGGAAGCGGAGTTTTTGATGTTTTCATTGGGTATGAAGGTAAACCCAAGCCTTAGCTATTAATTGAAAGGAAAGTGGATTACCTTTACGGCAAGGTTATGACAACAGGATATCCTTAGTGGCAATTCATCCAGCTATTTCTCATTGTAATCTAAACTTTTACCATTTTAGCGCCGATAACAAGAGTACAGTAAACTATGAGATTGGTACTCAAGTGGAGGAGGCATATCGTGATTAAGAAATTAGGTACATGGTTCATTTTATTAGCCTTAGTCATCCAACTACTGCCTGCCAGCGGTATCCAGACAGCTACAGCAGCTACAGGGAATTTCACATTCCCAAGTGAAAGTGATCAAATTGGCTCGCCGCGTGTTACTACAGACGAGCGAATAACACTCACGGGTACACTTAATAATGTGGATCCGACATCAATATCTTATAATGTCTATCAGATTATCGACCCTTCTACAGAAAAAATCGGAAGTAAGAGAGAAAATCTGACGAGTAACGTTTCAGTGGCTGGATTTTCTGTTCAAATATTCAACATTCAGCTTTTCCCTGGTTTGAACAAAATCACATTTAAAGGAACACAAGGCGGCGGTGAGGTTACTAACTCCATCTACGTTGAATATCGGAATGGACCTATGCTGTATGATCTTACCGCCAATCTGGACGGTAACAATTTTCCAATCTTAGAGAATGGAACTACAGTTGTTCAGTCCAATGCTTCTAAAGGCCGTTCTACAGCTGATATAAGTATTACAGGTAAAGCACCTAATGCACAATCTGTAACCATCGTTGTTAATGGTAGCAGTAAAACCTACTCTGTTAACAGTGCCAATGGAAATACGTTTGCAGCAGCGCCGATTACTTTGCAAAAAGGGAAGAATTCCGTAAAAATCAAAATATCAAATGGAACACAGGTTATAGAAACTACACGCGATATAGCTTTTTATAATGGCAGTGTAACGTTCTATGATGTGAATTTGAATGAAATCGATTCAGCCAATGCAACAGCCCAGTCACAAGCACTTGAGTATAGTCCTAATTTTGTTTATTCGGATAATGCGAATACACTGACGGTTACAGGTAAAGTAATTGTGCCCAACAGCTATCATGAGGTAGTGACAGACCCAACTACAACTCCACCAACAAAGAAGTTCTTTCCACATCCAGATCCGTATTCAGCTGCTACTGATGCGAACAACTTGAAGGCATCGCTTAAAGCTTCAATGAAACTCGTGAGCGCAGCTCAGTATGATGATCTTACTGGAAGTATTGCGAGTATATCAGTTGTAGGTACACCAGCGGCGACAGACTTGTTCTTTGTTTATGATTATAAAATCAATTTAGGAGCAATAAGTGCATTATCAAAAGATGCTTTGTATAACTTTAAGCTGTCAGCAAGAAATGAAGTTAATGCTCATTTGAATCTAACCCCGACTGAGGAAGGTACTAATAGTTTGTATTTCTCTCTAAGAGACGGTACAAAAGCTTTCATAAGCGATATTAACTACCTGCCAGGATATAAATCCACTTCCTATGAGGGAATAGAAGGCGTCTCTCTAAATGGCAAGAACCTCTACGGTCTTCCTTTGGGTGTTGAAATTCTCGTAGGAAATCCTGCCGGGGGTAGCCAAACTGTTAACGTTGATCGAATCGAGGATTTATATGGCAAGCATATGGACAGCGGAACCCCAGGTACAATTCCTTCAGGGACATATGTTATCAAGCCTGTTAGTCAACCTCTAGTAACCAAGATAGTAAACGGTCAGCTAAAAACGTTCCAGCGTGTTATCATTGAATTTCCTAAGATGCCTTATGAAGGAACACAAACAATCACATTCAGTGTGGCTGGCGGTGCAGGTCCTGAGAAGACGAAATTCACACTTTTGTATGGTCCTTATGTGAACTTCAAAACAGTTTATGATCATATGGAAGTCAAAGATGATTCGACAAAAGCGATTGGTGATCGGATCAACGAAATAATTGGTGGTAACTCTGCAATTATTTCGAAGTTCAACTTATTTGAAGGTGAATTGCAAAACATCAATGACACTAGTGAGATTAGATATAAGGCAGATCCAACAGCGGGACCGCGTACTATGTATTTCTATATTAATAATGTTCCTTTTCAAATAAAAAATGTTGACAGTAATGATATTCATGATACACATTTTACGCTGGATATACCTGATGTTACAGATGCAACAGGGAGATTAACAGCACTAACTTCAGTGATGAAGGCCCTTTATAATGGTGAGAATGTCATTAAACTGGTATTTCAAAGCTCCAAAAGCTATTATGAGAAAATTGTTCGTGTTAATGTAATACCAACCAATCTGCCAATTATACCTGCAGATACAACTGGCGTTTTCCCGTTCACATTTCAAGAGGGCATTAGTGATATTAAACCTATTTACAATGATCCTAAGTTCAAAAAGCAAGGTGCCATATACACAACGAATGAAGCATTCATGAACATTTATGGTACATTTGACTTTATCGACCTCGGAAAGACTTATCAAGAAGTAGAGAGCAAAATGCAATTATTATTAACTGATGATGATCTGTCACCTTCTGTTACTCATCTTCCAGCTAATGATTATATTTTCAAAATTACTGGTGCAGGACTTACATCTGATATTACATGGAGTTTATCTCAACCTTTCATGGTTGTTAACGGTGACGCTAATGTTGGGATTTATCCAAACGGTGGTGCAATCAATGGTAACCTTGTCGTTCGATACGATCTGGCTACACAAGCATTCTCTTTCCTATTGAAGAAACAAGAATTGAATGCCGATGGTAGTTCGAGTGTATACCTCTTTAATGTTTTTAACAGTGGTCTATATGGTCCAAAAGCGACCTACCGCTTAGAAGTTGATCCAACGACTTTACCTTATAAAATTCTTCGTCCTTATTTACCTGCAGAGGGTATCACGAATAAGAACTTTGTAGATGTGATTATTAATGCTAAGGGCGCTGAAAAAGTGACCATTAATAAGCAAGTAGCGGATAAATTCGCATATGATTCGGATAATAATCCCCAGAATGGGATTGAATATCCAAATGCTTTTAAGACGACAGTTACTGGATTGAAACCAGGGCTAAACAAAATTAGTTTCACAATTGAAAGTGCGACTAATAAAGTAAGCAACTACTTTGAAATTAAATACACACCAACTAATATACCTGGTGCAGAGTTTTTAGATGATATGAAGAGTTCAAATAAAGTCTTTGATGGCGCAGTTAGCCTAACGTTCCCAAAAGGCACAGCGCTAATTCGGAGAGACTTTAACGTCCCTGCTAATTTGAAGAATCAAGTGTTTACAGATCATAAGCTCTTGTTTGCAATTGCCAATCCAGAAGATGGTGTAGTGGATCGGCGTGAATATGATAGTCCGCCGGCAGACTTTGACTTAATCATGCAGAACTTTGGTACAAGATTTAAAGTGTCATTCCCGACCCGTTTTGCGAAATCCAGTCCTGTATACTGGATTGACGCAGGTCTTGCTGATGATCCAAGCACATCTGGTTATGATCCATTAAAGATGGGTGTAGATCCTTATCAATATCCAGGGGCTAAGGGACCGGGTGGCACGAAGATACCGACCTACGATGATCGTCCAGATGACAGAGAACTCATCGTATCCAAACGAGGTACATTAACACTTGCATTTGATCCGAATATGCGTGAAGGTGTAGGAACAATTGTTACGGTGTACCGTTATGACGTGAAGAATAAATTCTGGGTAAACTTGGGTGGAACAGTGGATCCCAAGAAGAATACGATTACTGTTCCTTTCGATCAATTCGGTTATTATGTCGTTGCCAAAATGACTTATTCTTTCGCGGATGTAACGAATCATCCGTATGCACGTAACTATATGGAAGCTATTTTCTCTAAGGGTGTCATGAATGCCGCCAATTTCGATGATTTTGGTGCAGACATGTACACAACTCGTGGTGAATTTACGCGTATGGTCGTTAAGGCGCTGAATCTGCCGCTTAACTATGAGCTAAGCAAGCCGCACTTTGACGATGTTCCTCCAATTATTAACCAAGACGCATTATGGGACTTCAGCTATATCGAAACAGCGGCACGCGAAGGTCTTATCCGTGGGACACAGCCTAGAGCATTTGAACCAACGGCCAATCTTACTCGTGGTGACGCAGCAGTCTTCCTTGCTAGGGCATTAAATCTCAAGCTTGAGACAGATCCGGCTAAGATCGATAAGGGCCTGCAGAAGGTCTTCAAGGATTATTCGGATATCAATTACTATGCTAAAGCTGCTGTTCTGGCAATAGCTAAAAAGGGTTACATTCAAGGAGTGCCGATTGATGCTTCTGATTTGAAGAAAGGTTACGTATTCGAGCCCAAGTCAAGTCTTCTTCGTTCTGATGCGGCGATTATTATGGGTAAAGTGCTTGTAGACCTGAAACGACTTCCAAAGATGAATTAAATAGTTGAGCATGGAGGCTGCCCATGATGTTCTGGGCAGCCTCTTCCATTAAAAGGAAGAGGCGTTTAATGATGCTCTTTTCACTTGGGAAATGTTTTCTATCGACGTTGATGAGACTTTTGGGCTATACTTACATTCGTGCTGGACAAGTAGGTAGAAATAGATTTGTCCTCGCAGGATCGACAGAATAGGCGACATAATAAGGATTGAAAAAGTTTTTTTAACAACAACGCAACTTTTTCGAACCTACTGCGTTTAAATACATGTACATAGCGGTAAGAATGAATGGCCCGTGTATTTTTGGAACATATTCACAAATAGCTCTTTACGCTAGAATTAGCCCATTGTATAATATTAAAGTGGCTTTGCTAGTCTACCAATTTTTACAAACTTCTTCTGTTTACAAGTTTCTGCGACAACATTCCACAAGGATGAACGGATCGCAGACATCTTATACGAAATCTGCTCAACTCTGGGAAGGGGGTGAATCGGCTAATGAGACAAAAGGGCAATCAATATTTCATTCAAACATCTCAACAACCGAAGCATTTTAGAGGAGGAGAAACAAAGGTTATGAAAAAAAGTTTATCACTATTAGTAGCTATTGCTATGGTTTTCTCAATGTTCGCTTCCGTAGCATTTGCTGCTGACGCTACAACAACTGCAACTGAAAAAACAACTCAACAAAAGTTTGACGAATTGAAAGCAGCAGGTGTCTTCACTGGTTATCCAGGAGGCGGTGCTGGTCTTGAAAACGAAATGACTCGTGCAGAATTTGCAAAAGTTCTTGCGAAAATTGCTAATCTTAAAGACAACGCAGCAGCTGCTAAAAATTACAGCGACGTTTCAAAAACTCACTGGGCAGTTGGTCAAATTGGTTCCGTAACTGAAGCTGGTTTCATGACTGGTGTAGGCGCATCTAAATTTGCTCCTACTGGTAAAGTAACTCTTGAGCAAGTAGCGAAAATCGCAACTTTGGTTGGTGGTATTCCCCAACTTGACAAAGCAGTTACTGGTAAAGTATCACCTTGGGCAAAAGGTTATGTAGCTGCTGCAATCGAAGCAGGCCTGCTTCCAGAAGCTCCTAGCTACCAAGTAAACGCTAAACGTGGAGCATTGGTAGACGTTGCATACAAACTTTACAGCACTCTTTCTGTAACTGTTAAAGAAGCAAAAGTTATCGACGCTAAAAACATTGAAGTAACTTTCACTGATGGTGGCGTAGTTAAAAAAGCTCTTGACACTGCTCTTGTAGCTGGTACAGCAACAAAAGTAACTGTTGAGTACAATGGTACTAAATATGAAGTTACTGTAACACTTCAAGCTTTGACTGCAACAGCTACTGTTGTAGGCGCTAAAAAAGTAGAAGTGAAACTTAACCAAGCAGTAGATACTGCTAAAGTAACTTTTGAAGTTAAGAACGCTACTAACACTGTAGTTAACGTTGCAAAAACAACTTTCTCCGACGACAAAATGACGGCGACTCTTGAATTTGCTACTAACCTAATTGCTGGTGATTACACAATCGCTGCTAAAGGTGCAACTACTGATGCTTCTGCTAAAATCACTGTTGTAGCAGAAAAAATTGCTAAAATTGAATTTGTAAACGACAAAGCAGTATTCTCACGCACTGATGCTAAAGTTGTTACTTCCACTGTTAAAATCTCTAACCAATATGGTGAAGATGTAACTGCTGCTAAATCTGGTCAATTGACAGTAACAGCTGGTAAAGGTGTTGCGTCATTGGCTACTTCAGGAGTATTGACAATTGATAATAATACTGCTGCTGGCATTGCAGCATCTAACACTGTCTTCGCAAAAGATGAGAAAGTGGCAGTCAGTGCAATTGACTCCGCTTCTAACACATTTGCTTCAGTAGTACTTACTGTTGCTGATAAAGCTCAAGTTGCTGAAATCGCAATTGAAAAATTGTACAATGCTGATAATGAAACTTTGGCTGTTGGTTCAACTGCAGGTAACTTCAAACTTGTAATTTCAGCTAAAGATCAATACGGTAATAAAATCAGCAATGCTACAGATTTTGCAAATGACACAGTTCTTACAATTGCTAACCCTACTGTAACTAACGTTGTTGGTGGTTCTTCTACTCCAACTTATGGTTGGGATGCTAACATTGATGGCGGTAAATTGACATTGACATTGGCTGGTACGCCAGGAGCTGGTACTTCCAAAGTCACTATCATTTCAAAAACTTCTGGTAAACTTGCTTCCTTTGATGTAGTAGTTAAAGAAGCAGTTAAGGTTGACGTTCTTACGTTGAGTGCTCCAGCTGTTGCGGTTGCTGGTGCTGATATTGAAATCCCATTCGTTGCGGTTGATCAATTTGGCGTAGCAATTACATCTGCTAGTGCTCTTAAATCAGCAGGCGCATTGCTTAGCTTGACTTCAAGCGCTGGGAATCTTGATTTCGTACAAGATTATGTTAAGAAAACAGCTAAACTAGTATTGTCCAATGTTACAACTAAAGGTACAGTTGTTGTTGCAGCTGTAACAGGTACTGGTAAAGTTCAACAAGTTACTATCTCTGTTGTAGATGCAGCTGTACCAACAGTTATCTCCGCAACTAAAGATCTAACAACAACTCTTGCAAAAACAGCTGTTGTTGATTTTTCTACTGGTAACGTTGTGGTTAAAGACCAATATGGTCGTGATATTACTCCAACATGGGGTGGAGCTAACTACTCCCTTGATGTAACTAGCTCAGATACTGGGAAAGTAACTTATGCTTCTGGTAAACTAACAGCTGTTGCTAAAGGATCTTCAACAATTACAGTTAAATTGCTTAAAAACAATATTGAAGTAGCGGGTAGCGCATTTACTTTCACTGTTAAAGTGGTAGAAAAAGGCGATATTCAATCTTATGAAGTACCTGATCTTGGTACATTGCTTGACAACGGAAATACTGATCATGATCGTCAAGTCACTGTGAACGGTGTTCTTGCTGACGCTACTAAAGTTGCGGTTCCTAATGATTTCTTCACAGTAGATACAATTACTTCTGGACTTTCAACAACAACACCAACTTCTAACAAATTGCACGCTAGTTTGCCTGGAGCAACTCCATTCGCTAATGGCGATGTAACAGCTACTTTTGTAGTAACTGTTACTGGTGGTAATGGTGAAGTAATCAGCAAAACAGTTAAAGTTTCTAATGCAGCTTCTGTTGCGGATAAACTTGAACTTCAAACTGCTGGTGCTGGCACTAAAGAAGGCGATTTAATTCTTTCTGCTGCTAAAGGTTCTGTTGATACAGTAGCTGAAGTGAATGCATTGGCTACAGCTGTTGTTAAAACTACTGACCAATACGGTGTCGCAATTACTCCTAGTGTATTCACAAAAGTTTACATCACTAACATTTCAAACGGCCACACTATCACTGATGGTGTTGCTCCAGCACCTGTATCCACTATCGCTGCTGGCGACACATTCAATGTTGTTGCAATCACAGCAAACGGTAAAACAATTACTTTCCAAGTAGTTGTAAAAGCTTAGTCTACGACCTTAATAAAAAGCTGAACCGAAGAAATTCGGTTCAGCTTTTTTGTTATTTAATTTCATTGAAACTTTTTGTCAATATATCCGTCTATATCAATAGAACAATAAAAAGGATGATGATAGATGCGATTTATTCAACGTGCTGGCTTCTCCATAGTAATAGCTTCAACAGCACTTCTGCCAATTACACAATTATCATTTACCCCACAAGTTTCGGCAGCGGCCACAATCTCAACTACTACTACATTGAAGGCGTTTAACCTTGGTGGCTCAAGTTCAGCTCAGGTAACTGATTTACAATTCTTGTATGGAAACGAGAAAACAGCTTACTTTACAGTTTCTGTGTATAATGGTTCTTCTAAAGACCTCAATTTTATGGATTATTGGGTTGAGCTCTGGACCAAGAGTGGCAATAAATATACAATTAAGTTAGATGATACAGATGCGAAGAATAGTAAAGTTATTCCTAAATCGACAAAAGACTTTCATTTCTCAGCTAAGGTGAATATGAACTCAAGCTTAACGGATTTTAAGTTCAAATTAATTAAATGGGATTTCAGTCAAGCGTCTTATACCAGAACACTTGGTGAGGTATCTGTTCCGATCGGTTATAATCAAGTTGTAGCGGCAGGCGCAGGAAAAGTCGTAAAATATGATAATAAGAAAATGAGCAGCATCCTCTTGCGCTCTCAATTTGCAGTAATTGGGGGGCAACTTGAAGGTGCCCTTGTATATCGATTAACGAATTATAGCGGTCAAACAATTTCTTTAGCAAACCTTAATTATTACATTAAGCGTTCTGGTGGAACTTTGAGTAAAATGAACGTTGATGCAACTGGTGATCAGCAGCTCTACCCAGGTGGCAGCAAGGAGATTCAACTCTTCGGTAGTCTCCCAATAACTAAGTTAGACCCTAATATGCAGCTTATTGTTACAGCTACTAATCAAGAGTCAAAGGCAGAGACGCCAATAGCTACATATACGATTAAACCTCTTAGTCAACAAGAGATATTTGTTAAACCGAATACAGAAGGTAGTATTTCTATCGATGGTGTGAATATCAAAACGAAGATTAGAGATACGTTCTACGATAGTAACTCTGATAATGAAGCGGTATCGATGTATCTTTCATTAAATAACGGGGGTAAACAAACTGTTAATTTGCCAGCTTACAGTTATTTTTTAATGACAGCTGGAGGGGCCTTATATCCTGCGAAACTCACGCAAACAACTCCAGTAGAACTAGCTCCATCAATTGTAAAGGAACAGTACCTTCAGTTCAGTCTGCCTAATGGGACTAAAATAACTGATCTAAAGCTTGTTATACGTAAAACTAGTGAAGAAAATAAAAAAGGTTATGTAGTTGGATTATTCCAAGTCCCATCTCAATCAACCGATCAAAACGCCAGTCAAAAAGCTATTAAATATGTAACACAACAAGGTCTATTCGAATTCTCAGTAATAAGTGGAGAACGACTTCCTTGGGGCGAGCAAGATTTGGTGAATGCAGTTATTACAATAAGAAATCCGCAATTAAATACAAAATCCTTACCCAATATCAAGGCTTCTTTACTGTTAAATGGATTTAAAGTAGATGACAAAGACATTCAACTCATACCTGTTGATAATACAGTCGCAATAGCGGGTAGTACATATTTTCAATATATCGTAAGCACCAAGGTTCCATACACTTATAATACAAGCGATATAACCGTTGTTTTATCAGAAGCCGCAGGTGCAGATGGTGCTGCTTCGACTCCAATTGGTCGTTTCAAGCTAAGTGGGAATAAAATGATATTACCAGTCTTAAAGCCAACGGATACTATGGATGTTAAAGGCGTTGGTAGAACAGCAGTTCTTATGATAACTCAAGTGAATACTTACGTTGCAGACAATTCTAAGATCTTGTACGCTGAGTTTGACTATAAGAATTTAGAACAACGTTTTGCTAATTTAGCAAATTTGCAAGCTTATTTTAAGACAAAAGATGGAAACTATATTCAGGCAAACTTCCAAAATATTAAAGATAAAGTAAGTTCAAGTAAAAGTTCATTAGTTATGGCCTATGCTAAGTTTCCAGAAAAAAACTATGATTTAACAGGAGTGGAGTTGTGGGTTGGTCAAGGGGTTACACAAGGTAAGTTTACAACAGCCGATGGGATAGCTGATGGTTATGTAAATGCTGTTAATTATCATATGCCTGTAGAAAAAACAGATGTGCAAACAACATTTGATAATCTTAAAATTAATCCTTATAAGATAACTATTGATAACATCTCACAATCACTACAAGATACTTATAAAATCAATTTTGATTTCAAATATGATTTATCAAAGATAGCGGATTACGAGAAAGTAGCAGGTAATCATCAGCTTGTTATTGAATTGGTAGATAAAGATAATAAATTCGAACAGAAATTCGAGTTGGAGAATGGTAATGATGCCCTTAAAATTGGTGAAGATATAAAAGCTTCTGTAGCTTTTGAAGATCAGAAGCTGTGGGGAATTATTTACAGACAATATACTCTAAATATCTATGATGGTTACCAAGGGCATAAGAAACTACTAGCTACACAAACTATGAATAAACCTTTTAGTAATGGTTAGTAGATTTAGGAGGTAAGTCAATTTTGAATGGCAAAATAAAGACGGCGGTTGTAGTTGCAACTCTAGGTGCAGCTATACTTCTGGGTACTGTATTATCTAACCGGGTTGAAGGAGAGGGTGATACCATCACTCCAGGTTCCGTCAACGACCCAGTCGTAACCAAGAGCTACATCGACAAGCAGGTTGCGGACATTGTCAAATCGGAGCTTTCCAAGCAAGGTGTTGACCAGCAGAAGCTTCAAGCTACACTGGACGGGTTCCGTAAGGAGCTAGATAAAGGTCAGAGCGGACAATCGGTTGAAGTGGTCAGTGTTCCGCTCACGAAGCGATTGGTCGCTAAGGATGGCGCTGAATTTGTCGTAAGGGCAGGCAAGGCAGTTGCTTACAGCTCCGATGCGAACGGCATCTCTGATCTTACAGATGGTGCAGATATTACTAACGGTAAGTCCGTACCGAATAATCACCTTATCCTGTTTCCTCGTGGAGGACGTGGCGTACAAGCTGCTGAAGGTCAAAAGAGTGGGCTAACGGTGCTTGTGCGCGGTGCTTATGAACTTCAGCAGCAATAGTTAATTTTACCCGAACTGACAACATATTATGAGCGTCGGAATCATCAGATCGACACATGCTACAAGTATCACATCAGGAGGTGCTTGCAGCATGTCGAATCGTTCAAGGAAAGTCGTTCCTGCTTGTAGCGAAGCATTGAATCAGATGAAATACGAAATTGCTGCTGAACTGGGTCTGACTAATGGTGTCATCACGCAAGATCGGTTCGGTGATACGGAGTTCGCTATGGAATTGGGCGCTTCGGAACCAACAGCAACCCCCGGAGGGGTACAGTGGTCCAAGTTAGCCACGAGGGATGCTGGTTCGGTCGGCGGTCTAATGACACGTCAGCTCATACAACGAGCTGAGGAAGTGTTGAAAGGTTTGTAAAGCAAGTCTGGTGCCATTGACACAAAGCGACAGATTCGGTATCATACTGTTTTAGAGAGTTGTCATGGACCTTTTCCACCTCGGAAAAGGTTCATTTTTTGGAATCGACACGTTCAACGTTAGTTCTTTGGCACGTTGATTTCTTTATAATTCCAGTCTTAAGTGTGTTTTATCCATCATACTTAGATTAATTCAGATGTAGGAGGTTGATGAACAATGTCGTTACAAAAACGTCATTTGTTTACTTCGGAGTCCGTAACAGAAGGACACCCGGATAAGATTTGTGATCAAATTTCTGATGCGGTACTCGATGCTTTTCTTGAAGCTGACCCGTATGCCCGTGTAGCTTGCGAAGTATCCGTAGCTACTGGTTTGGTATTAGTTATTGGCGAAATCAGCAGCAGTGCTGATTATGTTGATATTCCAGCCATCGTACGCCGTACAATCAAGGATATCGGTTACACGCGTGCCAAATATGGTTTTGACTCCAGCACATGTGCAGTTTTGACATCCCTTAACGAACAATCCGCAGATATCGCTCAAGGCGTTAACGCTGCATTAGAATCACGTGATGGTAAAGATGTTCAATTAGAGAATGAAGATATTGGTGCAGGCGATCAAGGGCTGATGTTTGGTTTTGCTTCTAATGAAACACCTGAGCTTATGCCGCTTCCAATTGCACTAGCACACCGCATTTCTCGCCAGTTGTCTGAAGTACGTAAGAACGGTACACTAGACTACCTTCGCCCAGATGGTAAAACACAAGTAACAATTGAATACGTTGACGGAAAACCGAAACGCGTCGATGCGATCGTTGTTTCTACACAGCATGCAGAAGAAGTTACACTTGAGCAAATTCAAGCGGATATTCGCGAGCATGTTATCAAGACAGTGGTTCCAGCGGAATGGCTTGATGCAGAAACGAAATACTTCATTAACCCAACAGGCCGGTTCGTTATTGGCGGACCACAAGGTGATGCTGGCTTGACTGGTCGTAAAATCATTGTTGACACGTATGGCGGCTATGCTCGTCACGGCGGCGGTGCTTTCTCCGGTAAGGATCCTACAAAGGTTGACCGCTCTGCTGCTTATGCTGCTCGTTACGTAGCGAAGAATATCGTTGCTGCTGGTCTTGCTGACAAATGCGAAATTCAGCTTGCTTATGCAATTGGTGTTGCTAATCCGGTATCGATTAACGTCGATACTTACGGAACTGGCCGTGTAGAAGAAGAGAAGCTCGTTGAAGTGATTCAAAAGAACTTTGATCTTCGCCCAGCGGGTATTATCAAAATGCTCGATCTTCGTCGCCCAATCTACGCTCAAACGGCTGCATATGGCCACTTTGGACGTACGGACATTGATCTGCCTTGGGAACGTGTAGACAAAGCAGATAAGCTTAAAGCTGACGCACTAACTTAAATTAATTTATTGCAACTTTATTTTGAAGCCGTCTCTCTAGGGAGGCGGCTTTTGTTGTATACTTTTTATACAATGGAAATTAGTTGTGAGCCCTTCATTTATGAAGGGGATTTACCGAAAAATAGAGTACGAGTGTCTTAATTAGGGAGTGGATATAGTTGGTCCGAAATCATCGCAAATGTATATCTTATTTATTAGTTGTTATTTTAATGGTTCAATTCGGAATTGGTGGCTTCACGTTCAGTCCCACACCAGCAGCAGCAGCGACGGCTGGACCCGTCGTATTAAGTACGTCGCCATCTACCAGCTCTACCAATGTCCCTACCAATGCTAAATTAATTCTGACCTTTGATGAAAATGTGAAAAAAGGAACAGGCCCAGCTACATTAACGATTAAGAGATTGGGTGATAATCAACTCTTTCAATCTTACGTAGTTTCATCAGATAGCAAAGTTTCAATTGGAGCGAGCAGCAAGAACGTAGTAACGATAACTCCTAGTACTAGTTTTGACTTGAATACTAGCTACTATGTGACCATCGATGCCGGTGCGTTCATCAATGAGAGCAATAATGCGAACTATGCAGGAATGAATAGTACCTTGACATGGAATTTCACTACGGTGGCAGTTGCAGATATCATTGCGCCCACGCTTGCTAGCAAGTCGCCTTTTACACCAAGTACAGCTTCAGTCAATACACCACTGACACTGAACTTCAGCGAACCTGTATACGCAGCTAACGGCAGTATTACAGTTACTAATATGAGTGTACCAGGTGACGTTCAATCTATACCCGTTGTTTCAAGTAATGTTACTGGTAATGGTAGTGCTACAATTACGGTGAATCTACCAGGTTTGCTGCAGGGCAGCAGCAACTACGAGGTGATTGTTCCAAGCGGAGCTTTCCAGGATGGGGCAGGAAATAATTTTGCTGGTGTTTCGTCCTCACAATGGCGGTTCATAACGGATGCTCCACCACTTGGAACACCTATTCTTTCACCACTTACTAACTCTTTCTCTGTTAACACAACGGCTAATTTGGTTCTAACGTTTCCCTCTGCGGTTGTTATTAATACAGCAAGTACTGGATCGATTAGAATCAATAAGATTTCTGATAACAGCACGGTACAAACTCTGCCTGTTAACTCCAGTTATGTAACAGTTGATGCGACAGGAACGATTGTAACGATAAATCCTCCAGCTGATTTAGCTGCTAACACGGGATTCTATGTGCTAATTGATTCTGGTGTTTTCAAAGATAAAACAGATAGCACGATTCTTTATCAAGGCATCATCGATGCGACAGCTTGGCATTTTACAACAGATCCAGGCAATGACGTAACGCCGCCAACACTGATTGATCGCAAACCGCTTAATGTGCAGGCTACACCGACCTTGAACCTGGAGATGAATTTCAGTGAGCCCGTCTATCCAGGCAGCGGGAACATTGTGATTAAATCACTACCATCTGGCTCTGTGTTTACGACCATTCCGGTGACCTCTTCTAAAGTGAAAGGCGGAGGTACAAATAAAATAACAGTAGTGGATGCGAATCTTTCGTTTGTTAATAACACGAGTTATTATGTCGAGATTGGCGGACAAGCCTTCCGTGATGCGGCGGGCAATAATTACGCAGGTATTGCAGGTTCCAACGGTTGGTCCTTTATCATAACCCAGGACTCGGTAAAACCAACGCTAACTACTCAAACACCGGCAAATACAAGTATCAATATAGGAATCAATGGTGTTGTGTTAGAAGCTCTTTTTAGTGAACAGATACAGCTAGGTGCTTCAGCTAGTACGGCTGTAAAGGTGAAACGAATATCAGGGACAGGAAACTCACCTCTTTCTACTACGTTATCGATCGACCCACTCAACAACCGGAAGCTGCTCATTGCCATCAATGGGGATATGGCTGCTAACACGGATTATTATGTTGAGATGGCAGAGGGCACTGTTACGGATATGGCGGGCAATCGCTTTGATGGAATTCTCAATCAGTATCAATGGACCTTCAAAACGACGAACACCGCAGCGGGTGCTCCCGTTATCTCCAAAGCGGAAATGGTCGGATACATAAAGGTTAATCTGACCTTTAATAAAGCACTCAATACCAATTCAGTTCCTGTACCAGCCAATTTCTATGTGACGGTAAATGGCTCGGGACGCGCTGTGTCAAGTGTTGCCGTCAGCGGGACTGTAGTCAGCTTGACGCTGCAAAGCAGCGTATCTTACGGCCAAGCGGTTAAGGTATCCTATTCAGCTGGATCGAATGCAATATTAGATTTAACGGGTTTAGCAGCGGCTAATTTCTCGAACCGCGATGTAACGAATGTGCTTGATAATACCCCGCCTGTACAAGTTAGTGGAAGTATTAGCGGTAATCTCATTGTTTTATCCTATAGTAAAGAGCTTGCTGCAGTGAGTCCTTATGCTTACAGTCAGTTTACGGTTTATTTGGATGGCTCAGCTAGAACGGTCACTCAGGTGACAGGAAGCGGAAACGTCTTATTCTTGAACTACAGTGGCAACCCCGTTACGAATGGACAATCGGTCTATGTGTCCTACTATGCATCCTCGTATCCGATTCGGGATCTGGCGGGTAATGCGGGAGCTTCATTCAGCAGCTTCTATATCCAGAATGGACTGGATACGAAAGCCCCATTAATTCAAAGCGTATCTGCGCTGAACAGTCAAATTACTTTGACCTATGATGAAGCGCTGAACTCATCTTTGATTCCGAAGGCTAGCTCCTTCTACGTGCTTGTAAATGGTACAAATAGATCGGTTAGCTACGTCAGCGTATCGGGTACGCAGGTTATTCTTAATCTGGGAGCAGCATTAAACGCCAGTGATAATGTTATTGTTACCTATCTGGGTGGAACACCTGCTATTGCAGATAGCGCAGGTAATGCTGCGGCAGCTTTTAGCGGAATGACAGCGACGGCAGGCGGAAGTTCTTCGGGGATCTCCCTTAATGGTGCTGTGGCTAAAGCAAGTATGATAACCCTAACGTTCTCTACGATTCTTAACCCATCATACGTGCCTTATTCATCTCAGTTCACGGTGAAGGTTAATAATGTTACTCGTCCCGTATCGAACGCGACGATAAGTGGTTCATCCGTTATTCTTACTCTTTATACGCCGGTCGCGATAGGCGATACGATTAAAGTCAGCTATGCCTCCTCGGGGCTATCGCTGCGAGCGTTGACAGGTGCGCTGGTAACGGCCTTTACGGATACCAACGCAGCGAATCAAACGACATGGTCAGATAATATGTCGGGGGATTTTGAAGCTGCTGATGGCGGTGGATTGTCCATCAAGCAAACAGCAGTGACGAAGGTTAATGGCGTATCTCCTGCTGGAAAGTCAGCGAATCAATATGTACTATCGGCTGAGAAAGTGGCAGCTGCTTTCAATACGGTTCGTTCTGTCTCAGGCATGTCGCCGCGTGTCGTATTCACAGTTCCTACTACCGAGAATGCTGGCTTGGTTGCCATTTCGTTAAGCGCATTGGAAGATGCTAAGAAAACGGTATCGAACGGATCGATTGCTATTGTTTATAAAGATACTTCCTATGAAATTCCGCTAAGTGCGCTTAATTTCCCGCAGCTCGCGCAATTGGCGAATGCCAGCAGTGCAGTCGGACAGCTCTATGTGTCAATTGATATGAATGCAACAAATTTAGCGGCACCGTTAACGGCTGCCCTGAATTCCGCGAATGCCCAAATGCTTGTGAGCCCAGTGAGCTTTGACCTGAGCGTGAACAGTAACGGACAATCCAAGTCACTGGATACTTTAAGCGGATTTGTTACACGTACGATCAAGACCGCATCAAATTTGGATGCTAGGTCTACAGCTGTTGTGTGGCTTGATCCGCAAACGAATAAGCTAACTTACGCACCAACACAAGTTGCCCAAGTGAACGGTCAGTCGGTTGTAACCTTCAAGCGTAAAGGCAATAGTGTGTATACCGTGATTAAAGGGGCGGTTAATTTCACTGATATTACGAATCATTGGGCGAGGAATGATATCTTGCTCCTTGCAAACAAATATATCGTTGAAGGTAGCACGTTAACTGCATTCGCACCGGAGAAATCAATTACACGCGGTGAATTCGCGATGTTTATTGCCAAAGGTCTTGGATTAAATGGAGATAAGCAAGCAGCTGCGAAGTTTAAAGATGTGAATACATCAACAACGCTGGCGGCCTATATTGGCGCTGCTAGCAATGCTGGTATCGTTCAAGGGATGACAGACGGTACATTCAAACCGAATCGTACGGTTACACGTGAAGAGATGGCATCAATGATGGTTCGTGCTGCTAGCGCGGCAGAAGTGCAGATTACACTCTCACAGAACGCAACAACGATTTTGAAAAAATTCAAGGATAGCAACAAGATTGGTACATGGGCACAGACCGATGTAGCGAAGGCTGTTCAAATGGGAGTTATTAATGGCTTATCTACCGGTGCGTTCGGTGGCCAAACGGCTGCATCACGCGCACAAGCTGCTGTTATGATCAAACGTCTTTTGGATTACTTGCATTTCATTAATGTGTAAGGTGTAAGGTGTAAGTTGTAGTCATCTATATAGGAATGGAATGAGAAGCTATTTGGTCCTTGGACCAGATAGCTTTTTCTTTTCGCCAAAGCGATATTGATAGGACTCTTCTATCGGACGTAACTTTTCCCGTCGTTTACTAGTCTAATTCTAATAGACTTCAAGATGGGAGAGTTGCTAGAAAGATGCGCAATCTAGAAAAGAACGACCAGAGGTTCATGCTGACAACGGTTAAGAAGGCTATTCATACGAATGTTTACCAACCTACATCTAAACGCTTACTCGTCCTGACATTGGGGGCAACACTGCTTCTTCAGCCCTTATCTATAGTAATACCGACTCTAGCAGCCGCTGCAAGCAGCGAGGAGACTTCGACAGGGTCACAAGCAGCGACGCAGGCCTCGCAGCAGCAGCAACTTGTACAGGTCTCTGAAGAGATGGTTACAGCAGGCGCGAAGCGTATCGATTTTAAGTGGGCGAATAAAGCAGGCACTGGCGCCAAAATCTCAAATGTTCATGTCATAGAGATCGATCTAACCAATCCGTATGTAAAGCTTGACGTCATGAACGGTAAAGCGGGCTCGGTAACGGGCGTAAGCTCAGTTGGCAATATGGTGAACAAGAGTGGAGCCATTGCTGGTGTTAATGCAGATTTCTTCAACGTATCCAGCGGTAAAGGCACACCTATCGGTGCAGAGGTTACAGGTGGGAATCTAACAACAAGTACATCCCAACTGACAGGGATGTATGCCTTTGCTGTGACGAATGATCGCAAACCCATTATTGACTCGTTCGGTTTTGAAGGGAATATTACTGCAGCTGATAGTTCAACCTTTGCCCTGTCAGGTATTAATAAAGCGGCTTACTTAACAGAGCCAGGCAATGGATATAGTCATGCTGATGCGATGTATATATATACGAGCGCATGGACGGTCGGTAGGCCCGACGTGAACGATAGCGCGACGACTCCGACCGAGGTGCTCGTTCAGAATAATGTCGTCATGCAGATTGCAGTTAATTCTATGATTCCTGGTACGCCGCCGGCGGATGGTTACATTCTGAGAACTCATGGTAAAGCGGCTCAATTTGTTCGTGATCATTTACAGGTCGGTCAGACCATTAAGGCCAGCTACAACCTCATCGCTCAATCCAGTGGTGCGAAGGTGGATCCAACAACGCTTCAAATGCTAGTAGGCGGACATACAATACTTGTCGATCAAGGGGCTGCAGCGAAGTTCTCGAGAGATCCAAGCAGTATTAGCCCTGCGAGTAATCGCGCGCGCACAGCTGTGGGTTACTCTAAGGACGGCACGAAGGTGATGCTAGTTACTGTAGAGGACAGCAGCAGCAGCAAGGGAGCGACACTTGTGGAGCTTCAGCAGCTATTGGTGCAGCTGGGCGTTTGGCGGGGTATTAACCTCGATGGAGGCGGTTCGACAACTATGGTTTCGCGTCCATTAGGAGAGACAGGCATCCAGCTCTCATTCCCAACGGAATATGGAGATACGCAGCGTCAGGTTGTTAACGGCATTGGAGTCTTTACGACTGCACCGCAAGGTCAGCTGAGAGGCATAAAGGCCAGCGGCAGCGCAACGGTATTCATTGGTCAGCAATCCGCCTACGCGATGAAGGCTTATGATACCTACTATAACCCTATCGATCCAGGTACCCTATCACCCGTTTGGAAGACCAGTGAAGCACTAGGTACATTCTCTGGGAATACGTTCACTGCAACGAAATCGGGTCAGACAACAGTTACGGTTCAAGCGGGGGCAATAAGTGACAAGCTGCCGATTGAAATCATAGCAGGTGATCAAATTGCGCAGATGACCGTTGATTCAAGCTCGCTGGTATTGGAAGCAGGCAAGACGTTATCCGTTCCAGTCCGGATCACCTTGAAAGACGGACGGAAGCTAACAGTGCCTGCAGAGTCGGTAAAATGGGAACTGCGCGGCTTTACAGGAACAGTAGCGGGGAATTCACTCACGGTTGGCACCGTGAATCCTGCTTCAACGGTTGGATATGCAATCGCACGTTATGATGGTTTCTCCGCGATGGCGATTCTCGCTGGCGGCACAGATAAGAAATTTGAGGATTTTGAGAAGGTCACCTACCCAATTTCGTTCTCAGGTACGAATGGTGTATTGGGCTCTGCAAGTGTTGTGACTGGATTGCCAGGAAATGAAAGTTCAAAGTCGCTTCAGCTTACCTACGATTTCTCGGCGGGTACGGGCACCAAAGCCGCTTACGCCACGTTGAATGGAACGGGTCAGAAGATTGACGGGAGTCCGTCTGCAATGATGATAAGTGTTATGGGTGACAGCAGCTATAACTGGCTCCGTGCGGAGTTCATCGATAAAGCAGGAAAGTCTTACCTCGTTACACTAGCTGATCAGGTTAATTGGTCGGGCTGGAAGCAGCTGAAGGTGAATTTACCGACGGGTACCGCTTACCCTCTTACCTTGAAACGTATCTATGCAGCTTCTCTCGCCGAAGGACAGGATGAGCGGTTGCTGATCGGCTCGCTTGCTTTTGACAATATAAGCTTTCAATACCCGGCGAACGTCCCTGAGCTGCCTAAGACGACCATTGAACTGAAAGTAGGCTCCAAGGTAGCTAAAGTTGCTGGTAAAGCGTATAAGCTCGACGTAGCGCCTCTGGTGTTGAGTAATACGACATACTTGCCCCTTCGTTTCGTAACGGAAGCATTGGGTGCGCAGATTGACTGGGAGGGCACTCTGAAGAGGGTAACTGTTCTGCGTGGGGATAAGCTGCTTGAGATGTGGCTTGGGCGCAATGAATTTATAATAAACGGGACTCGATTGAAGTCTGAAGTCGCACCTATTTCTCGTGGGGATCGTACATTAGTCCCACTTCGTCTTGTATCGGAGCAATTAGGCCTATCCGTAAATTGGGATGGAAAAATGGGCACGATTACCGTCGAATGATATGGACGCGACTGGGCTTTTCTGTGATATGATAGATTAGCAGATTTATGAAGAAAGTGGGCCGAGCCGAACGTGGATTATCGCATAACTGACATTGATCGCGTTATCAAAAATGCTGTCCTTGTGATGGAAGAAAGCAAATATCAAGTCTATGAGATTTGCGAATCTGCCCGTAAGGAATTGTTCGCGCTCGGTCAGGAATTGGCTCAAGTGCTGCGTGAGGCAGCTGAAATTATTGAGAAGGTCGACAAGCTGGAACTCGATTATCGACGGGCGCGGATACGATTAACTGAAGTGAGTCGTGACTTTATCCGATATAAAGAAGAAGATATCAAAATCGCCTATGAGAAAGCCACGCACCTCCAGCTGGATCTAATGATTTTCCGGGAAAAGGAAGTTTATTTGAAAGCTCGGCGTAATGATTTGCAAAAGCGCGTGCGCAATGTGGAGCAATCCATTGAACGGGCGGAGACGATCGCTTCTCAAATTAATGTGGTGCTCGAATATTTATCAGGTGATTTGAACCAAGTAACGCGAATATTAGAATCTGCTAAGAATCGGCAGCAAATAGGTCTAAAGATTATTTTAGCCCAGGAAGAAGAGCGTAAGCGAATTGCTAGAGAGATCCATGACGGTCCTGCTCAGTCACTAGCTAATATAGTTCTTAGGACGGAAATTGCAGAAAGAATGTTGAGTAAGCAGGAATTTCAATTAGTGCAAGAAGAATTAATAGACTTGAAGGGTCAAGTGCGTTCTGGCCTGGAAGAGATTCGCAAAATCATTTTTAATTTGCGGCCTATGGCGCTAGATGATCTGGGATTAATCCCGACACTGAGAAAGTACATCCAGGATTTTGAAGAAAAAAGCAAAATTCGGACGACATTCGACACGTTTGGCAAAGAAGCTCGGCTTCCATCCGCAATGGAAGCCGGCGTGTATCGAATGGTTCAAGAAGCATACAGTAATGCCTTTAAGCATGCGAATCCTTCTTATGTCTCGCTGGAAATAACCTTTCAGGCTCAGATGGTGAAGATTGTTGTAAAGGATAACGGAGTCGGCTTTCATGTTGATCTCATCGAATCCAGAGCCAAGCACAGCACGCATTTCGGTCTTATTGGAATGCGCGAGAGGGTGGAGCTGTTGGAAGGGAGGATGGAGATCGAATCGGCGATTAATGAAGGCACCAAAATTACGATTCATATTCCCATCAATGCGGAGCAACGAAAGGAGTAAATAACGATGGACCTGAGAACGACGAGCCCCAAACGCAAAATTAAAGTGTTAATTGCTGACGATCATCAGCTTTTCCGTGA
This sequence comes from Paenibacillus baekrokdamisoli, assembly GCF_003945345.1. Lineage (GTDB taxonomy): Bacteria > Bacillota > Bacilli > Paenibacillales > Paenibacillaceae > Paenibacillus_Z > Paenibacillus_Z baekrokdamisoli. The sequence continues at coordinate 5,923,358 of NZ_AP019308.1, forward strand.
GGGACTTAAGCGGATCTTGAATATGGAAGATGATTTGGAAGTAATCGGTGAATGTAACGACGGCATACAGGTGCTTGAGTTCTGTAATCAAATTCAACCTGAGGTCGTACTGATGGACATTAACATGCCTATCGAGAACGGGGTTGTAGCTACGGAGCGTCTGCGTGATATTTTCCCGGATGTGAAGGTTATTATTCTATCCATTCATGACGATGAGAGCTACGTATTCGAAACCTTACGCAAAGGTGCATCCGGCTATTTACTGAAGGATATGGAGGCAGAAGCTTTAGCGAATGCCATTCGTTCGGTTGTTAGCGGCTACGCTTATATCCATCCTAAAGTAACAGGCAAGCTCATTAACCAGCTTCGTCGCATGACGTACCTCGATGAGATTGGTGCAAACTCCGGAGCAGCTGCTGGCCGGGAAGCGGGCGTGAAGTTCATTCCAAGCGAGAACAACCCGTTAACGCGCCGCGAAGCAGAAGTGCTGCGGCTGATGGCCGAAGGAAAAAGTAATAAAATGATTGGTGAGTTTCTATTCATCAGTGAAAAAACGGTCAAAAACCACGTCAGCAGCATTTTGCAGAAGATGGAAGTGGATGATCGGACGCAAGCGGTTATTAACTCGATTAAGTTCGGTTGGGTAACGCTGTAGGGGTGTTTATGGAGTATTAAGGATTTATCAAGAATGAAGGAATGTTTACATAGTTTAGGGGCCTCCGCTGATGCGGGGGCTTTTTTTTGACACGCGGCCCTGAAAAGAATACTAGCTGTACTTTGCATGCAGCTGTATAGGATGAAACTGATTTTGCACCTTGTGAATGATTCAGAATCAGATACGATAAACTTTCATAGCAGCTGTTCAATTGAAGGATAGGTGATTCTCCTGTTGACCAATGTCCATTTTTGCGACTTGTCCGTTAATGACCAGCACCCATAGGCTTCAAGCGGCATATGATGTCACAAAAAGGAGGTGGCTGCCATGATTTCAGTCCTGCTGTGGATTGTTGGTTGTTACGCCTTGGCGGCGGCAGCTGTGCACGCGGCTTCTGCGTTAACCTCAAAACGGGAACGCGATGAGAGGCATTTTGTACTTATAGCGGGTAATGAGCAATTGCAGATGGAATGGTATATGAGGTCGCTGCGTCGCTTTTCTTATTTTACAGGTACAGAAGTGAAGGTGACCATTGTCGACGGTGGTTCAGAAGATGAAACGATGGGAATTGTCCGGTTTTTTGCAAGGAATGGAATGAAAGTGGACATAAAGTCGGGAGCTCCGATCGAAGCAAGCATGAATAGGGTGGAGGATGCAAAACAGGGTAATGTGCAAGAGCGTAAGGACGACTTATCGGATCAAGCAGCATCGGAATCCCTTGTTAGTTCGAAATGGCAACGCTTCCTAACAGGATGGGGACGTAAAAAGTGGAAGTCAGTTCATGATAAACAAATTGGGACAGCTGAACCGACTCATATGATGTGGAAGCTTCAAGCAGAAGGTATTATTACACGTTCAGAGCACGCTGTGCTTATTGATTTAAGAGATCCTGCGGATTTATCAAAGCTGCCACTCTGACGATAAAAAGGGTGATTGCTATCTTCGAGGAGGGCGAGGTATAATCGTATTAACTACATTAACGGACGAGTGAAGCACACCCGTAATTCTGCCTTGAGGCAGATTGCGAGTGTGCTTTTTTGTGTCTAAAGGGGTGTGTATGGAACGAGTGGGGATGGTTAGGGTCGGTGTTCGAGATGAATGAGGGTGAAGCTCAGAACAAGGTGCGTGTGAAGCGTGGTGAGCTTCCCATGGTTCCAAAGGCTGTCGTTAAATCGTGCTTGAAGAGTTTGTTAATGATTGCGTTTCTGGATGAGTGACTGGGGGGAGAGTATTGAAGGTTACTTTGTACGTCATTGCAGGGAAAAGAGAGTCAAAGGTATTATGGTCGATTGCACCTGAGATTGATTATGCTTATTGGCTGGATGAGGTGTTTAGGGCTGAAGTGGAGCAGGAGTTAGAGCAGTTTATGCATAGGAAGCACGGACTGACGGGTGGTTGTGATGGAGCTGGTCAGCGTGAAGATAGGAAGCGGGGTGGGGTGGCTGGGAATCAAGTGCTTGGGAGGCATGGACTGAAGCGCGGTAGTGATGAAGCTGGGCAGCGTGAAGATAGGAAGCAGGGCAGGGTGGCCGGGAACCAGGTGGATGGGAGGCATGGACTGAAGCACGATAGTGATGAAGTTGGTCAGCGTGAAGATAGGAAGCGGGGCAGGGTGGCCGGGAACCAGGTGGAGGCCTATGGGGATGTGGGTGATCGAGACTCAGAGCGATTAAACGAGCAAGTGGCGGTTGCTGCTTGGTCGGAGCCATTGCCGCTTGGTATGGCGAGTGATATAGCGGGGCGGTGGCCGAGTTCTGGCGGCCCGGTGAGTGTGGAGGAAGCGCGTGAACGACTGACGCGTTTGGTGAGCGAAGCGGTGGAGGCTGACGCAGGGCGAGGCTTCATGGCGAAGCTGAAGCCGCAGGCACATGCGATGCATGTGCGGGAGCCGTCCGCGAGAATTGCCGCGGACGGGGCTAGGGCGCTGGCGGCGGAAGCTTGCCGCGCCGCTGCGCTTTTGCAGGGCCGAGCGCTGCTCAGCAGCGAAGCGCTCGCCCTGCTCGCGGCCGTAGGCGCGGCAGCACCGGCCGGCGCTGCGCCGCCGGCTTGGAGCGCGGCGGCCCGCGCGCTCCAGCTGGCCGCGCTGCTCGGCCAGCTGCGCCTAGGCGGCGCAATCGCCCCGCAGCCGCAGCCGCCGCTGCTGCGGTGGCGGCAAGCCCTTGGCGCCAAGCCGCGCCAACAGCTCCGCTGCCAGCGATGCGGCAGCGCGGCGGCGCGCATGCGCCGAACGCCATGCGCCGCATGTGGGCGCGCATGCGCGTACTGCGAAGCATGCCTCACGATGGGCCGCAGCAGAGAGTGCGGCCTCCTCATACACGGCACACCCAACATGGGCGCTCCAACAAGAATCAGCGCCCCAACCCCATCACGCCTAACCGCCGCGGATAATCTCGCGGCCCGTTTAGAGCCATGGAAGCTGAGCCCAGCTCAAGAGGCTGCAGCATCGGCCGCGCTTACCTACATAGAAGAAGGTCCAGCTGCTAATCCTCCCTCATGGTGGCGGCGTCTTGTTAGCCGCCAACGTAACACCCCTTCTGCCGCCACCCAGCGCCGCTTCCTCCTCTGGGCCGTAACCGGCGCAGGCAAAACGGAAATGATGTTTCCGCTTGTCGAATCCTGCATAAAACGAGGTGGCCGGGCGTTAATTGCTACGCCCCGGCGGGACGTTGTACTTGAGTTAGATCCAAGGATACGTCGTGCATTCCCGCAAGCGACCGTTGTTACCTTGTATGGCGGCAGTGAGCAGCGATGGGAGTACGGTGATATCACGCTGGCAACAACGCACCAGCTTTTTCGCTTCCGTCATGCGTTTGATTTGGTAGTAATAGACGAGTTAGACGCGTTTCCCTACCACAATGATCCTATGCTCCACTATGCCGCTGACCAAGTCGGCAAGCAAGAAGCAGAGACAATCTATCTATCTGCTACGCCTCCAACCGCCATGAGAAAAGAGGCCCAGCGCGGCAAGTTAGCCCATGTACGCGTCCCAGTTCGCTTTCATCGGCATCCGCTCCCAGTCCCGAATCAAGTTACAATCCCGCCGGTCCGTCAGATGCTGCATAAGCGCAATTTGCCGCGCACGCTTATATCTGCCTTGCAAAGATCCATTAGCCGCGGTGCCCAACTATTTGTTTTTGTTCAGCAAATCCGGGATGTCGAGCCTCTCGTTCGTCGACTAAGAATCGTTTTTCCGGCGATTGTTATTGAGGGCACATCCTCCAAGGACGATGAACGCAGCGATAAAGTTCTCCGTTTTCGTGATCGAAGTATTCGGCTACTCGTTACAACTACAATTCTTGAACGTGGCGTAACCATAGCTAAGAGTGATGTCTTCATCTTGGATGCAGACGGCAAGCTTTTCGATGACGCATCATTGGTCCAGATGGCTGGTCGTGCTGGGCGTTCCATGGATGACCCTGCAGGAGTCGTCTACTTCTTTGCCTCAGCTCGAAATCGCGCACAGCAATCTGCGATCAGACAAATTCGCGGAATGAATCGAATCGCTCGTAAGTGCGGATATCTCCTATAATCGAAGGGAAGGCCGGTAAAAGATGACAGCCTTTTGGAGCAAGCTTCAACGAACGTTGCCACGGGCAATAAGCAGTATGAGCGCCCTATTATCACCCTCTGCTGCCGTTTGTTTAGTCTGCGGCAAATCAGAATATCAAGCATCGAGAACAAACTTCTTGTCGCTATGTTCGAGCTGCAGCCGAGCTATACCATGGATTACACATATTAAATGTTCCATTTGTGGTCGTCCTGAGAGTTGTTCCGATTGTATACGGAGACAGGACACTTCATTCCTACTCAATCGGAGTGCGGTTCGATATGACTCGCTAATCCGTGAATGGCTAGCTTTGTACAAATACCGCGGTCATGAAGCACTCGAGCCCCTGCTATCTGAGATCCTGTTGGCAGCCTACCAGAGACTTCTTCAGGACTTGCGCAAGCGAAATTCATCCTTTCAGATGGATGCTTTCATCCCCGTACCTGTTAGTGAGGAGCGCCTGCTGGAGCGGGGCTTTAACCAAGCGGAACGAATGGCTGCTTATTTGTCCGGGCGAACCGAGACCCAAGTCCATGAGGTCTTGCGCCGAACACTTCACAGCGACAAGCAAAGCTTCAAAACCCGAGGTGCTAGACTTCGTGATACTCAGAAACTATTCACAGTGGACGATCAATCGATTCTGTCTATGTTAAGTGCAATAGATAAACGCGCAGTCTCTCATCAGTCTTCTAATTCTCGTTCAAGTTCACTTGCTCCACCAATCCTTCATCTTCTGATCATCGATGATATCTATACGACCGGAAGCACCGTGAACGCATGTGCAGCAGCAATCTCCGAATCTCTCCAAGCTCTCTGCCTAGAGGTACAAACGGATATTTTTGTCCTTACGCTAGCACGCTCTTAAATACGAACGAAAAAAAGAGTGAATTTTGTCTATTTATGAGTTAATATGGAGAAACCAATCTGCTACCTGGAAGGGAGCACTAGACCTATGAATTTGGATAACTGTCCACGCTGCGGCAAGCTCTATGCGAAGAATTTCCGTGATGTCTGTCCTGCTTGTATGAAATCAATCGATACGGAATATCAGCTTTGTTCTGATTTTTTGCGAAAGAATAAAGGCGCCGATATTACTTTTCTGTCTGAAGAAACGAATGTATCCATTAAACAAATCACCAAATTTATTCGCGAAGGACGTATTTCGCTCATTGGTGTACCCAACTTAATGTATCCGTGTGAAGTTTGTGGAACACTAATCCGTGAGAATAACATGTGTATTGGCTGTAGATCTAAGCTCATACAAGATGTGAATAAGTCGAATAATGCCAAGAGCGACAAAGCTAAAGAAACAGAAAAGGTACCGCCCTCAGCTACGGCGGCTTACCGAATTATGGATCGCCGCGAACGTAATTAGGCGTTTTTTGGGGTGTATTACGATTTCTATACATTTTTAAATAAAAGTGCCGATAATACTCTTATAGAGTTATCGGCTTTTTTATATGGCGGTGGACGTTGGAGGGATTAAGATGAAAATTAATGAAACGCAGCGCATCGGCGCAGTGAATCCTTATCAGAAACAAAATGATAAGCAGGCAGAGAGTGCGAGTCGCAAGCGGAAAAAGGATGAGGTTCAGATCTCAGCGGAAGCGCAAGAGATGCTCTCGTCCAGTCGTGAGAACAGCACAGATCGAACCAAGCTAATAGATTCTTTGAAACAATCGGTTAGCTCAGGTACCTACCATGTGGAAGCGGGCAAAATCGCGGAGAAATTGCTTCCTTTTATTAAGTAAAATCTTGGACAAGAATAGGTGAAACCTCATAATGGTGGAAGCAATCGTTGAAACGCTGGGGAAGCAGGCCCTCTTGTATAGCCAATTATTAGTACTAGCTAAGCAAAAGACGCCCCTACTTGTGAAGAATGAAGTGGAACAGCTTAATGCCATTATGCAGAAAGAAAAGAAACTTCTAAAACAGGTGGAGGAGCTTGAGCAGTTAAGAATGCAGCTGTCTGGGCAGTTCTTCTCCAGTCTCGGGTTGCTTCGCTACAGGGGCGGTAGATTAATCGAGATGATTCGGATAGTAGCCTCTGCACAAGATAAGCAGAAGCTGACGGAGCTTCATAGTGAGCTGACGGAATTATTGGGAGAGTTACAGAACGTTAACGAGTTGAACCAGCAGTTAATCGAACAATCATTGAAATTTATCGATTATTCCATCGATTTAATGGTCGAAGACCCTAATGAAGATATGACCTATCAGCACCCGCTCAGTCCAGGTTATGGCAATGCGCGTAATGGATTATTTGATACAAGAGGATAGGGAGGCAACGCCAAATGAGTTCTACTTTCCATGGAATAGAAACAGCTAAGAGGAGTTTGTTTACTCAAACTGCTGCATTAAACACGACCGGACATAATATCTCTAACGCAAATACAGCTGGGTATTCTAGGCAAGTTGTTAATATGACTGCTTCGAAACCAATGGAATACCCAGGTCTAAACAGGTCCAACATGCCTGGGCAGTTGGGAACGGGAGTAGAGTTTGCTTCCATTACTCGTATTCGTGAGACTTTCCTAGATGATCAATATCGGAATGAAAACAAATCACTTGGAAGCTGGGAAATACAAGGGAATACGCTGAACAAGCTCCAAAGTATTATTAACGAGCCTTCAGATTCTGGTTTGCGCACTGTGCTGGATAACTTTTGGAAATCATGGTCTGATTTAAGTAAAGATCCAGAGAATGTAACGGGACGAAAAATTGTACGTGAGAATGCTATTGCTTTGACAGATGCTTTGAATCAGACCAGCAAACAGCTGAGCGATTTGAATTCTGATCTAACAAACAATATCCAAGTAAAGGTAAATGTTATTAACTCCACAACTACAACCATTGCAAATTTAAATCGAGAAATTCAGCGGGTTGAAGGATTGGGAGACAATGCTAACGATCTAAGAGACCAACGGGATCTGTTAACAGATAATTTATCCAAAATAGTTAATATATCCGTAGCGAACACGCCTCAAGGGTATAATATCTCCATTGGTGGATTAAACCTGGTAACAGGAGGAGAGGCTACGGCAACCTCAGTAGATGCGCTCACCTCTGCGTATGGTGCTGGAGACGGGACCGGAGATTTAAATAATGGTGAGGTATTCGGGCTGCTAGTCTCAAGAGAGAAATATGTGACTGACTACCAGAATCAACTGGACGTGTTAGCCAATACGATTGCGAACGGAGATATAACAGTTACCATTCCGGCAGGATCGGTGATCCCAGATGGTACCACATTGAACAATATTACTTATACGGGTGCGAACAGAACATTAACATCGGACATCAGTGTAACGGTTAAAGGACTTAATGGACTTCATAAATTAGGATATACCTTTGACACTCCTGCAAAAACAGGTGAAGATTTCTTTACAGCTATATCAGGGAATATAACCGCTGGAAATATTCAATTGAATCCCAAGATAGCTGCTGACTCCAGTTTAATAGCGACATCGCTAAGAACAACCGGAACAGGAGTAAGTGAAGTAGCTGTCAAAGGAAATAATACGCTAGCTGTATTACTTGCGAATTTAAAAGATACTTCTTTTCAGTTTAATGCAACAGGCAATGGTGTAACAAACGGAAGTATTGATGATTATTTCAGATCAGTTGTAGGGCAATTGGGTGTCCAAGGGCAAGAAGCTAACCGACAAGTTAATAATCAGCAAACACTTGTGGACCAAGTGGATTCTCAACGTCAATCTGTAAGTGGAGTATCGTTGGATGAAGAAATGTCGAATTTGATTAAATTTCAGCACGCATATGGTGCGGCTTCTCGATTTATGACGACGTATGATCAAATTTTGGACAAGCTTATTAACGGGACAGGTTCGGTAGGACGCTAATTTAAGTTAGGAGGAGATTATATTGGCTTTAAGGATAACTCCAAGTATGATGCATTCTCAGATGCTTAGAAACGTAAATAATAACCTAAGTCGTATGGATACGAATCAAAATATTCTTTCAACCGGAAAGAAAATAAATCGCCCTTCCGATGACCCAGTTGGTATCACATATGCGCTGCGTTATCGCAGTGAGCTTTCAATAAACGAACAATACCAGAAGAATATAGACTCCGCGAAATCATTTGTTGACCATACCGATACTGTGTTATCTCAATTGTCTGATATTCTTCAACGTGCTACCGAGCTGACTACTCAAGGTGTAAACGGTACTAATCCTCGGACTGCATTAAATGCCATCGCACAAGAGATGGGGCAAATTTACGAACAAGCTGTAGCCATTGGCAATGATAAGCTAAGTGGCAAATCAATCTTCAACGGACAAATTACGAATAAAGACCCTTATACTTCGGCCGGAGCGGCTACAGAACAAACGGATACACAAAAAATTTCATATCAATTTTCAGCGGGAATTACCATTCCGATTAATGTTACTGGAGATGAAGTATTCGGCGCAGCTAATCCTGCACCACCAGCAGCGGCCACAACTCCTGATAATCTTTTTTCTGTATTAAGCGGTTTACAGAACGCATTTGCTACAGGAAATCAAGCACAAGCTAAAATATTGATGGGACAATTAAGCAGTAGATTAGATAAAGTATTGGATGTTCGTGCCGAGGTAGGGGCAAGATCCAATCGCATTGATTTGATGGATAGTCGATTGAAAGATTTGACCCAAAATATTACGGAGTTAGATTCAAAGACCGAGGATGCCGATATGGCAGAGACGATAACGAAATTAAAAGAAGATGAAAATGTTTATCAAGCTTCCCTATCTGTCGGAGCCAAAATAATACAGCCTAGCTTATTGGATTACTTAAGATAATCCGAAGTGGGGGGATACCTTTGGAATTTTTACGATTATCGATCCATCAAACAAATGCTCAGATTGGCATACAGACACAATTAGCTGGCCAAGACATTCATTCGCGAGCTGGAGATTTGTCTATTCAACAACCCCCAGCTAAAGTTGAAATGGAATCACCTGCAGGTGAGCTGGAGATTGACTCCTCTGAGGCTTGGGCAGCATTAGGTAAAGGTCCTCATTTGGAATGGCTGAATTCTATATATAGCCAAAGTAAAAGTGTAGCCCTTCAGGCCATCGCGAAGATGGTGGAAGATGGCAATAGAATGGCTCAAATAACCAATCATCAGAATGCGTTTGCTGATCTTGCGCAAGATGTTTATCAACGTAAGAATCCAATTGAATACGCGGGAGAACCCTCCTATTTTAATGTGAAGGTGCATTACCAGTCCCATTCACCAATTATTAATATTGAACCGCAAAAAGCCGAGATCCAATACTCACCTAATAAACCTGAGGTGCAGTATAATCCAGGTTCTGTGGATGTGTATGTAAAGCAAAAGAACGCTATTGATATCCAGGTGAGTCAATATGACTGGTACAAATAAATAATTTGAAATGCTATAGCGCAAGCTATAGCATTATCTGTTAGAGGAGGTATTTCTTTGCTCGATTTCTTGCAGGGCCAGGTCATTCAATTAAAAGGGAGCATTCTCGGGTTCGAGAATTGCAATGCGTTTTCGATATCAGTCGTAGAAGAAAATAGGCATTTTGCTCATCTGCAAAGCATGGAACAGGGAGACATCGGTTTTCTTGTTGTTTCTCCGTTTACGTTCTATCCGGAATATTGGCTCGAAATTGAGGAGAAGGATAACAAGCAGCTTGACATTCAATCGCATGAAGATGTCGTGGTGCTGTCCATTGTGACAACCGGGAAGACCTTTTCGGAATCAACGATGAACTTGCTTGCCCCGATCATCTTGAACATCAGCAACGGCCGAGGCAAACAAATCGTTCTTCCTCCGAAGAGTAAATACGGAACCAAGGAACCACTCTTTATTGCAGCACGAAAGGAGAACGGTGCTTAGACATGCTAATTTTGAGTCGAAAAAAAGGGCAGTCCATTATCATTAACAACAACATTGAAATTGTCATTTCCTCCATCGATGGTGACCAGGTGAAGGTGGGGATTAATGCGCCGATCGAAGTGAACATTTTGAGGAAGGAGGTTTACGACGCCGTACAGGAAAGCAATAGACAGGCGCTGCGAACGAGCATGAATCTGGAGGAATTGAAAAAATGGTCAAATATGGAAAAATAGTAAGATACACTTTTCTTCTGTAATTTCCGATACTAGTTAACATAGCCTAATAGAATGGGGGACTATCATGAAACAACTAGCCGTCGGTGTCATCGGAGCTGGAAATATGGGCATTCACCATATCCGAAACTATTATTATCATCCCAAGGTTCAATTCGTTGGTGTTGTTGACCGGGATGCAAAGAAGCTTTCTGACATCCAGAATAACTTCCCGGTAGATGTATTCTCCGACTACAACGCTATTATCGATCAAGTTGACGCGGTAAGTATCGTGACGCCTACGTCCACTCATTTTCAAATAGCTAAGGAATGCTTATTACGGGGCAAGCATGTATTGCTCGAGAAGCCTATGACATCAAACATGCAAGAAGCCGAAGAACTGCTGGAGTTGGCTGAGAAGAATAAAGTCGTTCTGGCAATTGGTCATATCGAGAGATTTAATCCGGTCATAGGCGAGCTGCAGCATGTACTACAGGGAAACCGTCCTTTGTTTATCGATATTCATAGAGAAAGTCCCTATGATTCTCGTATCTTTGATACGGACGTTATTTCCGATTTAATGATCCATGATATCGATCTACTGTGCTATCTATTAGATGATCCAATCGACGTGAAGTCCGGTTATGGCATCCAGGTGCGTTCGAATGCAAGCGATTTGGTGAATGTGCAGCTTGTTACGACCGGCGGTACGCTTATTAACATAACAACAAGCAGAATAACGCAGCAGAAAATTAGACAATGGAGAATTATATTCAACGAATCTCTGGTCGAAGCGGATTTACTGGAACGAAAGCTTCAGATCATGAGAAAGACTTCGGTCGAAATGGAGCTCTTAAGCAATAAAACCGAAATCAAATACAGACAGGATCAGCTTGTGGAGAAGGTTCTGGTTCCTCATTACGAGCCGCTGCAAATGGAAATTAACGATTTCATAGATTCGATTCTTAATGGTCGCCCTCCCCTTGTCAGTGCTGTGGAAGGTATTAAAGTGCTGGCGCTAATTGAACAGTTGAAACGAAAGATGGTACAAACAAGCAGGTACTTCAATGCTTTGGAGGCACAGACGATATGATTTCAATTGCGAATCCGCGCATAGAAGAAGATGAAATCCAGGCTGTTGTAGAAGTGATGAGGACGGGACAGCTTGCCCAAGGCGAGGTTGTCCAGCGGTTCGAGGATCAATTCGCGGCTCATTTCGGTTATGACTGTGCATCGGCCGTTAGCAATGGAACAACGGCACTTCATGTCGCTCTTCTGGCTGCCGGCGTGAAGCGGAATGATTTGGTTTTAACGACGCCATTTTCGTTTATTGCCACAACGAATGCTATTTTGTACTGTGGAGCTATACCTTGCTTCGTAGATATTGATGGAGATACCTTCAATATAAGTCCTGAGAGGTTAAGAGAGAGCATCAGCAAGTGGCCTTCAGCCAAATATTTGCTGATCCCGCATTTGTTTGGCCTTGCTTGCGATATGGGAGCGATTATGGCCATTGCAAACCTGCATGGTTTGATTGTCATCGAGGACTGTGCTCAGGCCCATGGTGCTCTTTATAACGATCAGCCGGTTGGTTCGTTTGGTTTAGCGGGAACGTTCAGCTTCTACCCGACTAAGAACATGACCACGGGCGAAGGCGGGATGATCGTGTCCAGCGAATTGGACTATATTCGTCTGTGCCACACGTACATTAATCATGGCTCGACGGAACGATATGTGCATGAAGTGACGGGATTCAATTACCGGATGACCAATATGGCCGCGGCGATTGGCATTACACAGCTTTCCAAAATTGATCAATACAATCAAAGACGTAAACAAAATGCGCGGTATTTCTTGGATAACATGAACAATGAATTTATTCGGATGCCGGTATTCGCTGCGAACGCCGAGCATGTTTTTCATCAATTTACGGTAAAAACCGAACATCGGGAAGCATTGATGAAACATTTGTCCAGCCGTGGAATCGGTTATGGCGTCTACTATCCGATTCCTATTCATCTTCAAAAGAATGTCATCGATTATTTTGAAGGCTTAACTCAAACGGCGGAGCTGCCATCATTGCCGGTTACGGAAAAAGTCTCCAAAGAAGTGCTGGCTCTTCCGGTTCATCCCCATTTGGAAGAATACCAGCTCGAACAAATTGTTGCCGCGATTAATGATTTTGATCCAGAATCTTAATTATCGAAGGATGTCATGTCATGGAGACTTATATACACCCCACTGCTGAAATTCATCCGTCATCGCGGATTGGACAAGGAACTAAAGTATGGAACTACGCGCAAATCCGAGAAGATGCTATCATTGGGGAAAATTGTGTTTTAGGAAAAGACACGTATATCGATAAAGGTGTTTCAATTGGTTCAGGTGTGAAAATTCAAAATGGCGTTTCGATCTTTCAAGGCGTTTATGTAGAGGACGACGTGTTTTTAGGCCCCCACATGTGCTTTACAAATGACAAAGTACCAAGAGCCTTTAACAGCGATTGGAAGGTTACGCCTACCTATGTGAAGCAAGGCGCTTCCATTGGCGCTAACGCGACGATTGTTTGCGGTATCGAAATCGGGGAATATGCAATGATCGCAGCAGGCGCTGTCGTCACGAAAGATGTCCCGCCTTGTGGGCTTGTTATGGGGAATCCAGCTGTTTTGAAAGGCTATGTAGACAAAGAAGGAAACCGCGTCATCGTTCGATAATAGGAGGATTTGTCATGCAGCCCCTCATTTCTCTTTGTATGATCGTTAAAAATGAAGAAAAGGTTTTAGAGCAATGTTTGAGCAGCGTTCAAGAGTTGGCGGATGAAATCATTATTATAGATACCGGCTCAACGGACGGTACCAAAGAAATTGCCCTCAAGTACACGGAGCAAGTCTTTGATTTTCAGTGGATTAACGATTTCTCGGCCGCAAGAAACGAAGGCATCAATAAAGCTACCGGCAAATGGATTCTTATTCTGGATGCGGACGAGTACGTAAAGCAAGATGAAGTTGATTCGTTAAGGAATATGCTTAATCTTACGGAAACGGACAAACCTGTCGGCATCGTGGTGGATGTCATGAATTTAACGGGGAATTCCTTAACGAGTACAACGGGTTTCTATCAATCAAGCGGCACAAGGATTTTTACTAATGGACATGGCATCCACTATGAAAATAAAATCCATGAACAGGTTATCTGCCAGGATATTATGGCGCAGTTCAAGGTTTCCTTTACGGTTTTCCACTCCGGATATGTCACACAAATTGCGGAAGAGAAGAAGAAATCGGATCGTAATATGGAAATTTTCAATGAATTGAAAAAAACCGGCAAGAAGTCTGGGCCCTATGAAGATTTCACGATAGCTAATGAGCTGGCAGCTGCAAGGAAGCTCAAAGAATCGGTATACTACTATAGTAAGTGTATTAAACGTTCCAAAATTACTGATCCCTGGTATTCGCATTGCTGTTACCGATTAATAATCATCTTTAAGATTTTAAAGCGCTACAATGAGGCTTATGCCTATATAGAAAAGGGTCTTCAATTATGGGGGCAATATACGGACTTCCATTATCTCAAGGGAGCAGTGCTTAACGAATTTGGTATGTATGAGCAGGCGGTGAAGGCTTTTGAAACCTGCTTAGCAATTGCTGAAGAAAATGGTAAACAAAATAAGCAGTTCTGGTTAATCGATACCGATACGTGCCGACTCTTCCCGTTTATTTCTTTGGCAGAAATTGCATATATGCGCAAAGACATCGGCAAAACCGTATTTTTCTTAACGAAGGTTTTGCAAGAAAACTCCAAAAGCTTCATTCATTTATACCGTTTAACCAGATTGTTGCTGCAATCAGAGCCGCCGGATGAAATTTCAAGGCTCTTGGAGCAGATTTACCCGCAAAATCAACCGTTTAATTGTTATATTGTGTTCAAAGTTTTTTTAGAATTAGGTCACGAATTATTAGCCTCCAAGTACCTTGACAATTGCAAGGCATTGAACTTGTCAATGGAGGCAAACGATATGGTGCGCTATGCACTCTTAACAAGGAACGAGAAGATCGCGAGTGAATGGTTGGAAAAACTCCCTTCGAATTCTGATAGCATGTATTCCAATGCGCTTATTGCAGCGCTTGCTTCTAAAAATCCGAGCTGGATTTATCAATATGTGAAAGATTCGAGCCAACCGTATTATGATATCGGCCAATACGTGATCTGTATTTTAGAGCAAAATCAGGTTGAACAATATGCCGGCAATCATCAGGATCAGCTATATGCTCTTATTGTTGATTTGTTCAAACTGGGTTACTTTGAAGAATTCGATCAGTTGATGAATCTCGTGGAAAACGAAGCGTTACTTAACAAAGTAGCAGATTTTTTCTACGAAGAAAACCTGCTTGAAATCGCGATTCAATACTATTCGGCCCTTATTAATCAAGAAGCACTTTCTGCAGCAGGGTACATGAATGTAGCCAACCTGTATTTGAGCCAGAATGAAGAAGAAGAAGGACTCATGTTTATGCAGAAATCCATTGATATGGATCCAGCAATTGACAGAATACCTTACTTGATTTCTCTTTTGTCCGATACTGAATTAATCTCAGCATATCAAGATAAGTTTGCGGATTTACATGCGGGATATAACCAACTTCCTTTTATTAAGAATTTAAATGCCTAAATCTATCAAAAAAATTTCGATTTGATCTAAACTAATGAAAGTCTTGTCCCGATATATATTATAAGGCTAACAGCCTGATCCACATGGAAGTGGAAAAACAACATTCAGGGAGGAAATTATTCATGATTATCAACCACAATCTTAACGCAATGAACGCACACCGCAACCTTGCTTTCAACAACACGCAACAAGGTAAATCCAGTGAGAAATTGTCTTCCGGATACCGTATCAACCGTGCAGCTGACGATGCAGCGGGTCTATCGATTTCCGAGAAAATGCGCGCTCAAATCAAATCTTTGAGCCAAGCACAACGCAATACGCAAGACGGTATTTCCCTCGTTCAAACAGCTGAGGGCGCAATGAACGAAGTTTCCGATATGCTAACTCGTATGAAAGAACTTGCTACGCAAGCAGGAAACGGTACTTACAACTCCACTGACATCACGGCTATGAACAATGAGTATCAAAAATTGGCAAGTTCGATCACGAATGACATTACTGCTAACACGAAATTCAACGGTATTACTTTGCTTAAAGCTACAGCTGCTATCACGATCCAAACTGGTGATAATATTGGTGACCAAGTTTCTATCGACTTGACTAAAGCTGATATCTCCGGTCTGAGTTTCGGTACGTTGGATAGCACTGGTGCAGAAATGGCTAAAGTTGATACTGCAATTGAAACAGTTAACACTGGACGTTCCGAGCTGGGTGCTGTTCAAAACCAACTTGAGCACAGATATAACAACACGGCTTCCACGACTGAAAACCTGCAAGCTGCTGAATCCCGTATCCGTGATACAGACATGGCTAGCGAAATGATGACGTATAGCAAATTCAACATCCTGCAACAAGCTGCTACAGCTATGTTGGCTCAAGCAAACCAAGCTCCTCAAGGCGTGCTTCAATTGCTTCGTTAATGATAACTGGAAAAAGCCCATTGATATTCAATGGGCTTTTTTTTATGGGAGGTCAATATGCTCGTAAGCGTATGTATGATTGTTCGAAATGAAGAGGGTAATCTGGAACGCGCCTTATCCAGTATACCGGGATCGTTCGAAAAGGTTGTCGTCGACACAGGATCAACAGACAATACCGTAGAAATAGCGAAGAAGTTAGGGGCAGCCATCGGCTATTTCGAATGGGTCAATGACTTTGCAGCTGCGCGGAATTACAGCATTTCTCTTGCGACAGGCAAATATGTTTTAATTATGGACGCGGACGAGGCTCTACCGAGCGGTATAGATGAGCACATAGAGCGGTTTCTTGCTGCTTATCCGAATCAAGCAGTTGCTTTCAACATTGCCAATGAAATTAAGGGAGAAATCCATCGACATACAAGCTTGCGTTTATTTCCGAACAATCCAGCTTTTGCCTATCACGGAAAAGTGCATGAGATGGTCCATTATAACGGCCAACTTTCTGAATTTGTTTTGTCAGACTTGACTATGCACCATTACGGTTACGAGGAAGAACAGTATAGTGACGGCAAGAAAGCGAATCGATATCTGGAGCTCTATCATAAACATCTAGAGGCAAATCCTAACGACGGCTATATGTTGTATCAGTTAGGCAAGCTGCATTATTCGATTGGACAGATGAACCTGGCATTGGAAGCCTTCGAACGCTGCCTTGAATTGAATGAAAGGGGACACCTTTATTACCCCGTTATGCTCGTGATGTTGGGTTATGTATTAAAGGAGATCGGACAAAGTCCAATCGCCGAAGAGCTGCTCGTTTCTGTTCAGCCGGATTACCCGCAATTCCCGGATCTTCCATTCTTGTTGGGACTGTTAGCGATGGAAACAGGCAAAATGGCCGATATTGAAATTCATTTTCTACGAGCATTAGAAATAGGTGAAACGAAGAAATTCTCGTCAGTAGAAGGCGTCGGTTCCTATAAAGCAAAGTATAACCTGGCTGTTTATTATGAAATAACCGGCAGTATAGATAGAGCAATTCAATATTATAAAGCCGCTGCAGAGGCTGACTATTTGCCGGCGAAAAAAAGAATATTTAAATTATCTTGATTGCATCTAAAAAAAAGTGTGCACATATACGATATTATATAGAGAACCTTTTTTAAGGATGGTGTAGGGGATGGATGTCAGCAACCTTAATCAAAACAATTACACGGGTGTAGTTAAGAGTTCATCTGAGAGTTCAAACGAAGCAAATCTGGGTTCAGCAGCTGTGAATGCAAGCTCTAATCATTCCTACATAGATACGAAGCAGAAGCCTGATTATGAGCTTTCCATTTCGGAGCAAGCCGTATTAAAAGCCGTTGATCGGGCAAACAAGGCAAGAACAGGCGATTTAAGCCATGTTGAATACAGTGTTCATAAGCCGTATGGGGATATCATCATAAAAGTTGTGAATACAGAAACAAAAGAGATTATCCATGAGTATCCACCTGAGAAAATATTGAATTTGCTAGATAAGCTCCAGGAGATTAACGGCACAATTGTCGATGAAAAGAGGTAGAAGCCGATGAATGCTCGGGCGCAGAATATGTATATCAATACGCAAGTCAACACGGCCCATCCAGGTGAGCTTACCTTGATGCTTTACAATGGCAGTCTTAAATTCATGAGGCAGGCGATGGAGAATATTGAGAACAAAAACATTGAGGCTCGTAACAATAATATTAAACGAGCGCTGGATATTATTGACGAGCTTCAAATTACGTTAAATATGAAGTATGAAATTTCCCAAAACTTGTTTAGCTTATATGTATTTATGAAAGAGAAATTAACTGAGGCGAATATGCGGATGGATAAAGAAAGCCTTCAGGTGAGTATGAATCTAATGGTGGAGCTCCGAGACACTTGGATTCAGGCCTTAAAGCAAGTGAAGAGCCAGAATACCCAATGAACACAACAGAATCGATAAGAGAGTTGTTTTTATTATTGGAGTCAATGGCAATAGAGATTTTACAGCTTAATTTTGAGGAAGATGCTGCGTCTGCCAAGCTGGAAGAACTGCAGTCGGTTCAACTTGTCACGAGGCAGCGAATTGACGATATCGCTAAAAGTAATTCAGACGTAGATATGGGAGCTGTGAAAGATTTAATCGTTCAATGTTACTCACTTGAACAACAGATAACGATTAAACTATCTGACTATAGTGATGTGTTGAATGGTCATATCCACAAATTCAAAACGGCTGAAATTGCTAGAAACAAATATCAAGCCGGGTACACTTATGCAGAAGGTTTCTTCTTGGATGAGCATCAATAGTAGTTGCAGTCATAAAGAATGACCCGCTCTCTGAGAGAGCGGGTCATTTGTCTACTTTATTTAGGCATCATACCTTGGAGCCACCCAACTTGAGCATTACTGTTGGAAATGGCATTATCCATTTTAGAAAACATTTTGTAATAATTATCTTCTTTTGTACTCAGTTTGTTTTGCAGTGTAAGAATCTTAATATTAATATCGCTAATTTGATGGCCGAGCGTATTTGATATTTTATCGTATGCATCAGATCCGGAGCCGGCTGTTTTAATGATATTCGTGATTGTAGTGCTCGAAGAAGTATATAACTGTTGGAAGACACCTTGTTCAGATGTCTTGTTGGTTAAGGATTGATTCGTGAATAAATTAATGACACCCTGCGGGTCACTGGCAATTGCAGCTTTAAGCTTGCTTGAGTCAATTTGAAGTTTGCCGGCATTTGTAGAATCCCCGAGGGTGTAGCTTTGTCCGGTGATTCCGACTTGGAAGAGTGCATTCGTGTTTGATGGTAAAGTGCCAATTGAGCTATAAGCGATCTGCCGCATATTATCGCGCAACTGTTGGAGATTGCTATCTCGGTACAAAGTACCGCTCTTTGCCTTATCTTCCCAGTTTTTAATATCGGTATCGCTCATCGCTTTTTTTTGATCATCCGTAAGCGGCTGGAAGGAACGATAGATAGGCTCATTTAATTTCGTGTTCAGACTTGTCATTAAATCATTGTATTTGGTGACAAAATCTGAAATCGCGTTATAAATTGAGTCGGTATCTTGATTGACATTAATGGAAACGCCGGAAGCGTCCGTTTGGCTATTTAAGGTGTAAGTGACGCCGTTTGAAGTTATTGTATTAGATGCGTAGGTACCGTTAATGCCATCGATCGATGCAATCGCATTGTTGCCATTCTTGACGACGGCAGTATCCAGTTTAAACGTGTTCAGGAAGGCGCCGCTTCCAAAGTTAATTTGAGCGGTGTCACCTGTGCTCTTGCTCGTGACACTGATCTTGTCTGTGATGGAGTCGTAATACATGTTTACGCCAGCAGCAGAATTGTTGACTCTGGCCATCACGGAATTCAAAGTATCGTTTGCTCCGATCGTAAAGGTTTGTCCATTAATATCGAAGGAAGTTCCTGTTAAATTAACGCCACCCAACTTCGAAGCTTGCGAAGAGAGGATAGCTGTATTATCCAGCTTATACGATTGGCCGGCTGTCAAACCTAAATCGGTTAAGCCGGTATTTCCGTTTACAGCGCTGACCGACAATTGCGGCAGAAAATTCGTATCTCCAAGTGGAGAGAGCTTCAACGTACCTCCGCTTAAGTCCACTTTGACCTGATTGGCACCGAAAGCTTGATCCACAGCCGATTGAATAGCCGATTCAAGCCCGTTACCCGAAGCATAATTTCCGTCAGCTATCGCGATCGTTTTGGTTGTCCCGTTCAGAGAAAGATTGAATTTGTTATTGTTGCTTGCAGCGGCAATCGCACGTCCGGCAGATAAGTCTACAGTGCCTTGAAGAGAGGTCGATTGCGTAACGGCGGATACGCTGACAGCAGAAGCACCCGCTGCCAATTTGGTGACGATGATTTTATGCGTGCCGGTAGTTGCAGCTCCCGTTGAGGAGACACCTACCTTCGAAGAATCGGAAGAGGTTGAAGTCGTTTTTGCCCAGTTGCTTCCGAAACGCAGCGAAGATAGTGAATCGCGAAAAGCTGACATCTTAACGTTAATGTCTCGATAGGCTTGGGCCTTCCACGTTAATTTCTGATCCGTTTGATTTAATTTATCCAACGGGGCTCTCTCTGCTGTCATTATCTTAGTTACCATGCTGTCAATATCCATGCCAGAGCCTAAACCTGCAATTCTCATGACCATAATCCATAACCTCCCTAAAATCGTTATCTCATTGTTGCTACTATATATTATCGAACTCTTGGGACCTTTTTGTTAATGTTAATGCTTTTAATTCTGTAAAAACTTTCTACATGGAAGCTATAAAGGGCAGATCATTAAGATGAGGAATCTTATGTAACAATGACTTCTTGTAAAATTCTTTTTTGGCAGCATCCTCCGAGTACCTGCAGAAGCTGATGTATAAAGCTGCCTTGTTTGGATTCAATGCTACGGCCTGCTCCAGGAAAAGCAGCCCTTGCTCGATTTCTCCCTGATTCAAGTGCAGATTGGCCAAATTTTCATAGCCGCTGGCGTACAGGGAATGATCCTCCAGGAGAATCGAGTAATAGTTCAGTGAGAGCTCGAGTTGATTATTCGCGAAGAAATAATCAGCAATTGCATTCAAGGCTTCTATTCCCGTCAGGTGATTCATCAATAAATCGAAAGCTTCGAAAGCATGCAAGTTAAATAAAGTGATAAGAAAATCAATATATATCGACATGTCTTCTTCGACGATCACTGCAGGTGCCGCGCCTATTATTAGGGCATGTATCGATTGTCCTATTCTGAAAAGAGGATTACCTTCAGGCGCTATTGAATTTGCAGGCACTTCAGGTGCTCCCCATAATAAAGTGCCGATGAGCAGAAACTTGTAGGGCGGCGGCGACGTTGGATCGGTTGCTATCCGATGCTTGTTAACGGTTTGCTGAAATAAAGCTTGATTTTGATTCAATAATGCAAAATGCAGCAGTTCATGCTCACCGAGCTGAACATTGATTTCCTTTAGCTTCTGATAATAATATTGCGCGAGACTGGCAGCGGCGGAAATCAAGGACATACGGAATAACAACAACAAATTCCCAGGCTTGGCGATAGGGTAGATTCTATCCAGAAATGCAATAATGGAAGAATCGGACTCTGCTTGAGCAAGGATCGAAATGAGCTTATGTAAAGAAGCCGTATCTTGGGGGGCGTGATTCAGAACCTTGGACAAGTAATGCACGGTCTGAATAGTGTCGCGCTGGCCTCCGTAAATTTCCACAAGTTTTTGGGACGGGAATACATTCGCGAGATTGGATTTGACGATGGCCCCGTGTTTATCCGAATGGCTCGCTTCTTCACCAAGCTGTATCGCCATCAGAAAGGATTCTTTCGCAAGGTCATTGAAGCCAAGATTTTGATATAGAAAACCCAAGTAAGCATGGTGATCGCTATATGTTCCCCAACGTTGAAGTCCCACTTGAATATAGTTGAAGGCATGGTTGAACCCACCCATCAACAAATAGCTGGAGACCAAAGAATCGACGCATTTAGGCATCCAAGCTACCTGTGCATCGGCTTGGTTATACGCCTGCTCGTAGTAAGAAACCGCTTTTTTGTAATCGCCTAAATTAAAGTATTCATTGCCCAGCGTGTAATTATTATAGGGATCCAGAGGCTGATTTATATAGGTTTGGCTCTGCGCAATGATTTCCAGGTTCCGTTGGGACTTTCCTTTATCTTGTTTGGCATCTTCGGTATAACCGGAATGAAAGACGGTTATGTCTAATGAAGTGCAGGCTAAATGTCCGGCTGAAGTGATTAATTGCTCGTGTATAGGTCGCGAATAATAAATATCCCTTGAATTAGAAATGAGTCTCACGGAAGGAGAAGGTAGAAATCCTGACATGTTGCTTTCGCTTTCTCCTACGATGTTTAAAACGTTGAAGATAAATCCTTGAGGGACTGAAGGGTCAGCACGCAGCAAGCTTTCTTTAAGCCGGGTGTGTTCTTCTTTTTGCATATATTCATCGGCATCCAATATAAGAATCCATTTCCCGGTTGCTTTTTGGAGGGATTCATTCCGAGCAACGGAAAAGTCATTTACCCACGTGAAATCATAGAGTTTAGCTTCGTATTTTTTTGCAATCTCCTTGGTAGTGTCTGTCGATCCCGTATCAACAATTATTATTTCGTCAACCAGACCTTGTACACTCTCGAGACATCGTGCCAAAGTGCGCTCTTCATTTTTGACAATCATACAAAGGGATATTAAAGTAGTCATAGATCCTCCTGGGTGTGTGTAGTAACTATGACTAGTATCGTCATTTTGAAATTATTATTATATACTCAACTGGATTATATTTGGGGCCTTTTATAAATTCAGTTAAATAGATGAAATGTATTCGCTTACAAAATATATTGACAATATTGTGAAGTCGATGTTATATTCGATTTGTGGGCCACACAATGTGATCTCGCAGCTATTTGAAGATGAAGGGAATGTTCTGGATGCAAGGTAAAGTGAAATGGTTTAACGCTGAAAAAGGTTATGGATTTATCGAAACTGAACAAGGCGGCGACGTATTTGTTCATTTCTCCGCAATTCAATCCGAGGGCTTCAAAACGCTCGAAGAAGGTCAATCCGTTGAGTTCGACATCGTCGAAGGCGCGCGTGGACCACAAGCCGCAAACGTAAATAAACTGTAATCATCTGGCTGTTAAGCGGCCACATCATACATGGTACACGCTTAACCAAATGCAAACAGCAGCAGCCCTGGGTAACCAGGGCTTTTTGTTATTTTCACAGAGAATTATATGTGTGAACTTTATATGAAAGGAGCTATTAAATTATTGATAGAATTATCAAAAAATTCTAAATATGCAGAAAATAGTTTTGAGATTGGTCTGCAAGGTGTGTTATAATAAGAACATGTAAAGGGAGGAATGCACATGGAATACAACATTCGAGGTCAACACATTCAAGTGACAGACGCAATGCGCGATTATGTCGAGAAGAAGTTAAACCGCCTAGAAAAGTATTTTGAAGCGCCGATCACCTCCGAAACAACAGTAACAATGTCTGTTACGAAAGGTAAGCATGCAGTAGAAGTAACGATCCCACTATCGAGCGCTATGCTCCGTGCAGAGGAAAAAAGTGAGGACATGTATGCTTCCATCGATCTGGTGGTAGATAAATTAGATCGTCAAATTCGCAAACATAAAACAAAAATAAACAGCAAATTACGTAAAGAAAGTGGAATTAGAACCTTATTTAAAGATGATACTGCTCCTTCTGTTCGTGTACTTGACGAGGAAGAAGATTATGAGTTGGTTCGTACTAAGCGTTTTCTTTTGAAACCGATGGATGTTGAAGAAGCGATTCTTCAAATGAATATGGTTGGTCACTCGTTCTTTATGTTCGCAAATTCGGATACAAAAGAAGTGAATGTGGTATATAAACGTAGTGATGGCAGGTATGGATTGCTCGAATCCGATTAAGGGTTCCAAGGACTTATACTATAAATCAGAAGAGGCTGTCCCAGAGTCATAAATATGACAAAGGGACGGTCTTTTGTGCGCTTGGCAGCGCAACCGACTAAGGAGTGAAAGTCTCCAGCATACCGCGAGGTGGCGGAAGTGCATAGCTGACAGGCAGTGCGTAGTTCGTGAGGATGCGTGCGGAGGGTCTGAAGGCAAAACCCGGAACAGGCGGCATACCAAGTTGGCTGACGAAGTCGGATTACCCTGCAAGAGAAGGGGATGTCCCATACCACCAATGGCTTCGGAAGTTAGGAGGAACTGGATTCGGGGGAAAGTCGGTTGTCGTAACCCAAGGAGATCTCATCGTTTCCTCTGAAAGAGGTAACCTTTTTTTTCAAGACCGTGACGGTCAAGGGGAAGGCTATGAATGGTGAGAAGTCAGACGTAGGGATAGTAGCGAAAAAGCTTGCCAGAAAGGCCGCAAAGGCAAGTGAATCGGCGCTTTTTTTTTCGCCGATACAAGCTTCGACCCAAAAGGCGAAGACTTGTGTGAAGCCCGAAACCAGGAAAGAAGAGTTATTGCGTGAAGCCATGTGCCAGGCAGGAGCCGGTGAGCCACGAAGTGCGAAGAACCGGGGAATGAACAAAAGGAGAAGCCGTCTGGGGCGAGTACCGACAGCGAATCGGAGATTGCTGAAAGGCTACAAACCGTGAAACTGGAAGGGAAGGAGAACGAGCATGGGGGAACAAGAGCAGAACAATGACTCACGTGAAGGAGTAAAGAAGCAAGAAGGACGAAAATGGTACAGCCTAATCGACAAGATCTGGGCAAAACCAAACCTGGAGGAAGCTTTTAAAGAGGTGAAGCGAAACCGAGGTGCGGCAGGAATCGATCAAATGACTATAAAGGCATTTGAATCTAAGCTCGAACACCATCTAGAAGTGCTTGAGCAGGCGCTCAAAAGTAAAACGTATCGGCCAAAGCCGGTCAGGCGCGTCTATATTCCGAAAGCAGACGGTACGCAAAGACCCCTAGGCATACCTACCGTAGGAGACCGAGTCGTTCAAGCGGCGGCAAAACGTATACTGGAACCCATCTTTGAAGCGAAGTTTATGGACTGCAGTTATGGATTCCGACCTGGGAGAAGTGCTCACATGGCATTAGAGAAAATCCGACAAGATTTAGATAGCGGATTTCGCTATGTCATAGACGCTGATCTAAAATCGTACTTTGACACGATTCCTCACGAAAAGCTGATAGGAATGGTGAAAGAAACGGTGGTTGATGGAAGTGTACTGGAACTGCTAAAGCAATTCCTGAAAGCAGGTGTGCTAGAAGGTGGCAGTTTCCAGATGAATGACCATGGGACGCCACAGGGAGGCGTGATCAGTCCACTATTAGCCAACATCTATCTTCACCCACTCGATCAAATGATGAGTGAACGAGGGCATCGACTAACCAGGTACGCTGATGATTTTGTCATCTGTTGTAAAACGCATAAAGGGGCCGAACGTGTGTTGAAGTCAGTGGTTCGGTTACTTGAAAGAGAAATGGGACTGACGGTTCACCCGGAGAAAACGAAAATCGTGAACAGCAAGCGGGAGGCATTCGTGTTCCTTGGGCATGAATTTAAGCCAGGCAAATGGATGACTCCTTCAGCAAAGGCGATGGGGAAATTTAAAGAACGGGTGAAGACGATCACGAGAAGGAACCAAACGGTCGATGTGAAAAGATTGGTGAAGAAGGTGCTAAACCCGTACTTGCGGGGATGGGGAAGATACTTTGGAACAGGTGATGTGAGGAACCGATTTCGAGACCTCGATGCGTGGATAAGAAGGCGACTCCGCTCTGTACAGCTACGAAGTTGGAAGAAAGTGAGAAAACTCCACCGCGAAATGCGAAGACGAGGATGGGATAACAAAGAGTTACCCGGTCTCCGAATGACAGCGTGGAGAAGCTCACATTCCACTTACGCCCAGTATGCCATGCCGAATACATGGTTTGAAGAAATAGGTCTAAGTAGTTTGCTTGCTATTTACAAAGAACTTCATCCCCAGCGGGGATAGTGACTGGAGGAGCCGGATGCGATGACCCGCACGTCAGACTGTCTAACAACTGATTGCTGAGTACTCTTTAAAACGTGGATTCATGCTATTTTGCTCAAATAAACGTTATACATTTTTAAAATCAAAGGAGCTCGGTCTCTTAAGAGACGTATGAGCTCCTTCACACCTATTATTTTGATTATTCTCTTTAAATTATAGGCAAGACAAATCAAATTGGTCTCAGTACCTACTGATGCCAACCCTCGTGTTAAAAAGTATGTATAGCCCCAGTGACGTTTTATCGTCCCGAAAGGGTGCTCAACAATTTGCCCTCTTTGCTTATAAATATTACTTTGTCTACGCGTATTTTCGGTAATCTGTTCGATCACTTCTTCGTCACTAAGCCTGGTTACCGCCCTTCCGCCTTTGGCAGAAGTACAGGACTCTTTTTGTCCGCAAAAATCGAAGGCTTCGCAAGTGTAACGCTTATACTCTTTCCCATCTTGTTTTCCATTCCATTTGAAAGGTAATTCATAACCCAACGGGCAAATATATCTATCGTTTATGGAATCATATTTAAAGTTCGCTTTATCAAATCCACTTGCCACTTTGGTTTGCTTTCCCTTTTGCGGCTTAATTAAGAGTTCTGTGCTTTCGTCGACAACGTCGATGATTTCAAGATAATTATAATAGCCTGTATCGGCGACAATTGTAGTTTTTTGATCAGGAAAAACCTGTTTTGTTTTATGCGCCATATTAGACAACTGCCCTTGGTCGTTGACATCATTGACCGTATCGCAGTCCACGATTAGTTTATATTTGCTGTCCACTGCAGTTTGAACATTGAAACAAACTTCATGCTTTCCGTTGTTTTTCATTGATTTGGCATCTGGGTCGGTAACACAAAGCTGGTTTTCACCTGTTTCCTTAAGTTCTTCTTTAATTATCTGCAACTCATGCATTCTCTTCTGATAGACCTCTAACTTATCAGTGATTTCCTGTTTTTTTTGGCGATTATCCTCCGTTAAAAAGTCACGCAAATATGCATCTATTTTTTCATCGATATGCTCTAATTTCTTGCTGACAATATTGGCATTAAAGTGTTGCTTTTTAGAGCAATTTGCCTTTATTTTTGTGCCGTCAATCGCGACAAGTTGGCCATCAATCAACCCGAAACCTTTTAACATTAAGGTGAACTCTCTAAACAGCTTTTTTATGGCTGCTTGGTTATTCCTCATGAAAGCAGATAAAGTGCCGTGGTCTGGCTGGAGCTTGCTAATTAACCACATCAGTTCAATATTTCTTTTCGTTTCGGTTTCCATTTTACGAGAAGAACGAATACCATTTATATAACAGTAAAGATAGAGTTTGAGAAGATCTTCCCGACGATAAGGTTTTTGGCCCGCTCTGGCTCCCGAATACACCTGAAACCCCAATTCTTCCAAAGCCAAACAATCGACGTAAGCGTCGATGACTCGTACAGGACTTTCTTCTTCGACAAAGTCATCCAACGTATTTGGAAGTAAATGAATTTGATTTCTATCTTCACCTTTGATAAAAGGCATAAACGCTCATCTCCTTTTATATAGAGATTCGACAAAGACCATTCATTTCCATGCCAACAACAAAGATTTATTAATAATTGTTAGACAGTCTGACGTCCGGATCTGTGAGAGGCCCATGCAATTGCGCATGGGCCTACTCGATTTTGCTTGTA
This sequence comes from Paenibacillus baekrokdamisoli, assembly GCF_003945345.1. Taxonomy (GTDB): domain Bacteria; phylum Bacillota; class Bacilli; order Paenibacillales; family Paenibacillaceae; genus Paenibacillus_Z; species Paenibacillus_Z baekrokdamisoli. Next base: position 5,950,448 of record NZ_AP019308.1, read on the forward strand.
AACGAAGAAAGAAATCTCTCTTTAGTAAACTTTAAGAAGATGTCTCCTGATGCACTTGATATTCCATGCTGCGAACGCGCTGTTGTAAGAAATAACATCATTCCAATTCGCCAAATTTCTACAGATTCTTATAAATAAACAATTTACATGTGAAAATATACCTAAATAATTTGGAAGCACTTTCCGATAGTAATAGTAGTTAACTACTACTACTGTGGAGGCAAAGCCAAATGAAATTAAAGCCAAAGTCAAAAGTTCAGCCGAAGGCTAAGTCCAAGTCTATTAGACTAGCAACAGGATTGTTAGGCGCAACATTACTATTATCAACAGTGAGCCCCGCTATTGGATTCGCCGCTGGAACAGCTTCGCCATTAGCAGCATCCATTACTGTCGCCAACAATAAGGCAGGAGTCAATGATACGGTGAAAGTAACCGGTCTTGCTGAAGGCGATGTTGTGAAGGTATATAACGCAGCAACAGCAGGTACACTTCTGGGCTCAACAACGGTAGGAGCCGGTACGACAGAAGCAATTGTCTCCATTAGTCAAATTGGTAGTGCGGCCGGAAGTATATATGTCACGGTAACAAGTGGCAACGGAACGGATACTGAAAGTACGCGTGTCGTTAAAGCTTATGATTCCGAAACTTCTGTAGCACCATTGGCAACGGCAATCACAATAAATAATGAAAAAACAGGTAGTGCCGATACTGTTAAAGTTACAGGTGTATCCGTAGGTGACGTAGTAACCGTTTATGGGGCTGTTGTTGAAAGTGCAACAGTTGTAGATGGCCAAACGGAAGTTACTGTTTCCAAAGCAGATCTGTTAACGCCAACTGGTGGAACTGCACAGGTTTCGGTAACGAAGGTAAACAAATTGGAAAGCTTGCGTACATCAAAAACATATTTGAGTGAACCTGTATCTACAGTGCTGGCGGCTGGAACTATCAGCATTGCTAACAATAAGGCAGGTGTACAAGATAAAGTAACTGTAACCGGTCTAGTTGCAGGTGATGTTGTAAATGTGTACAAAGCAGCGACAGGCGGCACAACGATTGGAACAGCAACGGTAGCGGATGGAGCCACAGAAGCAACTGTTACGATTGACCAACTTGGAGCAGCAGCAGGCAGCGTGTATGTAAGCGTGAAGAGCACAGACAAGCTTGAGAGCGCAAGAACGCTTAAAGCGTATGATTCAGAAACGTCTGTGGCACCAGTAGCAACAGCCATCACTGTAACTAACAATTCAACAGGTAGCGCAGATACGGTGAAAGTAACTGGCCTAGCAGCAGGTGACGTTGTGAATGTATATAACGTGGCGACAGGCGGTACCGTTCTAGAAACAGCAACTGTAGCAGATGGAGCAACAGAAGCAACAATCTCCAAAACAGATCTGTTAACAGCAATCGGCGGAACGGCTTATGTAACAGTAACAAAAGCGAACAAACTGGAAAGCGCGCGTACGGCGAAAGCCTATGTGACTGAACCCGTATCTGCAGCCCCAGTAGCAGCGAACATTACGGCAACGAATAACAAAGTCGGCGTAGATGATAAAGTAGTTGTAACTGGCTTGGCAGCTGGCGATGTCGTGAGTGTGTTCAAAGCAGCAACAGGCGGTACAGCGATTGGAACAGCAACCGTAGCAGAAGGTGAAACGACAGCAACGATCACGATCGAGCAGCTTGGAGCAGCAGCAGGCAGCGTGTATGTAAGCGTGAAGAGCACAGGTAAGCTGGAGAGCGCAAGAATAACTGATGCTTATGATGCAGAAATCACTACAGCCCCAGTGGCAACAGCTATTACTGTAACGAACAATGCAACAGGCAGCGCAGATACGGTGAAAGTAACTGGCCTAGCAGCAGGTGACGTTGTGAATGTATATAACGTAGCAACAGGCGGTACCGTTCTAGAAACAGCAACTGTAGCAGATGGAGCAACAGAAGCAACGATCTCCAAAACAGATCTGTTAACAGCAATCGGCGGAACGGCTTATGTAACAGTAACAAAAGCGAACAAACTGGAAAGCGCACGTACGGCAAAAGTTTATGTGACTGAACCTGTATCTGCAGCCCCAGTAGCGGCAAACATTACGGCAACGAACAACAAAGTCGGCGTAGATGATAAAGTAGTTGTAACTGGCTTGGTAGCTGGCGATGTTGTAAGTGTGTTCAAAGCAGCAACAGGCGGCACAGCGATTGGAACAGCAACCGTAGCGGATGGAGCAACAGAAGCAACTGTTACGATTGACCAACTTGGAGCAGCAGCAGGCAGCGTGTATGTAAGCGTGAAGAGCACAGGTAAGCTGGAGAGCGCAAGAATAACTGATGCATATGATGCAGAAATCAGTACAGCTCCAGTGGCAACAGCCATTACGGTAACGAACAATGCAACAGGCAGCGCAGATACGGTGAAAGTAACTGGCCTAGCAGCAGGTGACGTTGTGAACTTGTATAACGTGGCGACAGGCGGTACCGTTCAAGAAACAGCAACTGTAGCAGATGGAGCAACAGAAGCAACAATCTCCAAAACAGATCTGTTAACAGCAATCGGCGGAACGGCTTATGTAACAGTAACAAAAGCGAACAAACTGGAAAGCGCACGTACGGCAAAAGTTTATGTGACTGAACCTGTATCTGCAGCCCCAGTAGCGGCAAACATTACGGCAACGAACAACAAAGTCGGCGTAGATGATAAAGTAGTTGTAACTGGCTTGGTAGCTGGCGATGTTGTAAGTGTGTTCAAAGCAGCAACAGGCGGCACAGCGATTGGAACAGCAACCGTAGCGGATGGAGCAACAGAAGCAACTGTTACGATTGACCAACTTGGAGCAGCAGCAGGCAGCGTGTATGTAAGCGTGAAGAGCACAGGTAAGCTGGAGAGCGCAAGAATAACTGATGCATATGATGCAGAAATCAGTACAGCTCCAGTGGCAACAGCCATTACGGTAACGAACAATGCAACAGGCAGCGCAGATACGGTGAAAGTAACTGGCCTAGCAGCAGGTGACGTTGTGAACTTGTATAACGTGGCGACAGGCGGTACCGTTCAAGAAACAGCAACTGTAGCAGATGGAGCAACAGAAGCAACAATCTCCAAAACAGATCTGTTAACAGCAATCGGCGGAACGGCTTATGTAACAGTAACAAAAGCGAACAAACTGGAAAGCGCACGTACGGCAAAAGTTTATGTGACTGAACCTGTATCTGCAGCCCCAGTAGCGGCAAACATTACGGCAACGAACAACAAAGTCGGCGTAGATGATAAAGTAGTTGTAACTGGCTTGGTAGCTGGCGATGTTGTAAGTGTGTTCAAAGCAGCAACAGGCGGCACAGCGATTGGAACAGCGACCGTAGCAGAAGGTGAAACGACAGCAACGATCACGATCGAGCAGCTTGGAGCAGCAGCAGGCAGCGTGTATGTAAGCGTGAAGAGCACAGACAAGCTGGAGAGCGTAAGAACGCTAAAAGCGTATGATACAGAAACGACTGTGGCCCCATTGGCAACAGCGATTACAGTCGTGAACAATGCAACAGGCAGCGCAGATACGGTGAAAGTAACTGGCCTAGCAGCAGGTGACGTTGTGAACTTGTATAACGTGGCGACAGGCGGTACCGTTCTAGAAACAGCAACTGTAGCAAATGGAGCAACAGAAGCAACGATCTCCAAAACAGATCTGTTAACAGCAATCGGCGGAACGGCTTATGTAACAGTAACAAAAGCGAACAAACTGGAAAGCGCACGTACGGCAAAAGTTTATGTGACTGAACCTGTATCTGCAGCCCCAGTAGCGGCAAACATTACGGCAACGAACAACAAAGTCGGCGTAGATGATAAAGTAGTTGTAACTGGCTTGGTAGCTGGCGATGTTGTAAGTGTGTTCAAAGCAGCAACAGGCGGCACAGCGATTGGAACAGCAACCGTAGCGGAAGGTGAAACGACAGCAACGATCACGATCGAGCAGCTTGGAGCAGCAGCAGGCAGCGTGTATGTAAGCGTGAAGAGCACAGACAAGCTGGAGAGCGTAAGAACGCTAAAAGCGTATGATACAGAAACGACTGTGGCCCCATTGGCAACAGCGATTACAGTCGTGAACAATGCAACAGGCAGCGCAGATACGGTGAAAGTAACTGGCCTAGCAGCAGGTGACGTTGTGAACTTGTATAACGTAGCGACAGGCGGTACAGTGATAGAAACAGCAACCGTAGCAGATGGAGCAACAGAAGCAACAATCTCTAAAACAGATCTGTTAACAGCAATAGGCGGAACGGCTTATGTAACAGTAACAAAAGCGAACAAACTGGAAAGCGCACGTACGGCAAAAGTTTATGTGACTGAACCCGTATCTGTAGCCCCAGTAGCGGCAAACATTACTGCAACGAACAACAAAGTCGGCGTAGATGATAAAGTAGTTGTAACTGGCCTGACAGCTGGCGATGTTGTGAGTGTGTTCAAAGCGGCAACAGGCGGCACAGCGATTGGAACAGCAACCGTAGCGGATGGAGCAACAGAAGCAACGATTACGATCGAGCAGCTTGGAGCAGCAGCAGGCAGCGTGTATGTAAGCGTGAAGAGCACAGACAAGCTGGAGAGCGTAAGAACGCTAAAAGCGTATGATACAGAAACGACTGTGGCCCCATTGGCAACAGCGATTACAGTCGTGAACAATGCAACAGGCAGCGCAGATACGGTGAAAGTAACTGGCCTAGCAGCAGGTGACGTTGTGAACTTGTATAACGTGGCGACAGGCGGTACCGTTCAAGAAACAGCAACTGTAGCAGATGGAGCAACAGAAGCAACGATCTCCAAAACAGATCTGTTAACAGCAATCGGCGGAACGGCTTATGTAACAGTAACAAAAGCGAACAAACTGGAAAGCGCACGTACGGCAAAAGTTTATGTGACTGAACCTGTATCTGCAGCCCCAGTAGCGGCAAACATTACGGCAACGAACAACAAAGTCGGCGTAGATGATAAAGTAGTTGTAACTGGCTTGGTAGCTGGCGATGTTGTAAGTGTGTTCAAAGCAGCAACAGGCGGCACAGCGATTGGAACAGCAACCGTAGCGGATGGAGCAACAGAAGCAACTGTTACGATTGACCAACTTGGAGCAGCAGCAGGCAGCGTGTATGTAAGCGTGAAGAGCACAGACAAGCTGGAGAGCGTAAGAACGCTAAAAGCGTATGATACAGAAACGACTGTGGCCCCATTGGCAACAGCGATTACAGTCGTGAACAATGCAACAGGCAGCGCAGATACGGTGAAAGTAACTGGCCTAGCAGCAGGTGACGTTGTGAACTTGTATAACGTGGCGACAGGCGGTACCGTTCAAGAAACAGCAACTGTAGCAGATGGAGCAACAGAAGCAACAATCTCCAAAACAGATCTGTTAACAGCAATCGGCGGAACGGCTTATGTAACAGTAACAAAAGCGAACAAACTGGAAAGCGCACGTACGGCAAAAGTTTATGTGACTGAACCCGTATCTGTAGCCCCAGTAGCGGCAAACATTACTGCAACGAACAACAAAGTCGGCGTAGATGATAAAGTAGTTGTAACTGGCCTGGCAGCAGGTGACGTTGTGAACGTGTACAGTGTGGCAACAGGCGGCACAGCGATTGGAACAGCAACCGTAGCGGATGGAGCAACAGAAGCAACTGTTACGATTGACCAACTTGGAGCAGCAGCAGGCAACGTGTATGTAAGCGTGAAGAGCGCAGGCAAGCTGGAAAGCACAAGAACTGCAAAAGCATACGAAACAGAAATTACAGCTCCAGCAGTGGCAGCTAATATCGTTGTATTAAACAATGATGGCGCATCGGATATTGTGAGAGTAACAGGCTTAGAAGCTGGTGACGTAGTAACAGTATACAATGTTGCAACTGGAGGAACTTCAGTTGGAACGGCAACAGTAGCTAACGGAAAAACATCTGTCAATGTTCTTATTGACCAGCTTTCCGTGAATGCAGGCAAAGTATACGTGACCATCACAAAAGGCAATAAGGCTGAAAGTACACGTGTAGTTAAAGATTATATTGCAGAGTAATCATTACAAATACTAGTTCACCTCTTGGCTTCTGTATAATCTACAGAGGCCAAGTTTTTTTTTTGACTCCAGACATGCAAATCAAGGAAATTAATAGCTTCTACTTATCACTCACATTGCGAGAACGGCCTTAAACTGATACAATTTATGCAAACAGGCGTAATATCGAAAGGGGAAGGCCATGCTCGGACTTGTGAAGAAATTATTCGGAGACGCCAATGAACGAGAGATTAAGCGTTTGCTCCGCACCGTAGAGGAAATTAATGGACTAGAGCCACAAATCTCGCAGCTTTCGGATGAAGCACTTCGAGGCAAGACGGATGAGTTTAAAGCTCTTCTCGAAAAAGGCGAGGATATCGATTCACTGCTCCCAGAGGCATTCGCCGTCGTACGGGAAGCATCTAAGCGAGTGCTGGACAAACGTCATTACGACGTTCAGCTCATCGGTGGTATGGTGCTTCATAATGGCCAAATCTCAGAAATGAAAACCGGGGAAGGGAAAACACTTGTTGCTACCCTTTCGGTTTATTTGAACGCACTGCTTGGTAGAGGTGTTCATGTTGTTACAGTCAATGATTACCTAGCCCTTCGTGATAGCGAGCAAATGGGACAGCTATATAATTTTCTGGGTCTGACTGTAGGCTGTAACATGCATGGCCTCAGCCATGAACAGAAGCAAGAAGCGTACGCATGTGACATCACATATGGTACGAACAATGAGTTTGGTTTCGACTATTTACGCGATAATATGGTGCTGTACAAGGAACAGATGGTACAGCGTCCACTTTATTATGCTATCATCGATGAAGTGGATTCCATTCTCGTGGATGAAGCACGGACGCCGCTTATTATTTCTGGACAAGCTGCGAAGTCGACGGAGATGTATTTTGCCGCTGACCGCTTCGTGAAGCGCCTTAAAGAAGAAGAAGATTACACCATAGATATCAAAGTTCGTTCCGTTACAATTACGGAAGCTGGCGTTGAGAAGGCAGAGAAAGCTTTTGGCATTGAGAATTTATTCGATCATGCGAATGTGCTGCTCTACCACCATCTTCAACAGGCGCTCAAAGCGCATGCGATTATGAAACGTGATGTCGACTATGTCGTACAGGACGAAGAAGTTATCATCGTTGATGAGTTCACTGGTCGTCTCATGTCAGGTCGTCGTTATAGCGATGGCTTGCATCAAGCGATTGAAGCAAAGGAAGAGATAAAGGTTCAGAACGAGAGCATGACCCTTGCGACGATTACCTTCCAGAACTACTTCCGTATGTATCGTAAGCTTGCCGGTATGACGGGTACAGCGAAGACAGAGGAAGAAGAATTCAAGAAAATTTACGGTCTTGATGTTATTCAAGTCCCAACTAACCGCCAAATGGTCCGTAATGATATTGCAGATGTCGTTTACAAGACGGAAAACGGCAAGTTTAAAGCGGTTGTTGAGGAAATCGTAAGTCGACATAGCAAGAAGCAGCCTGTTCTTGTGGGTACGGTATCCATCGAGAACTCAGAGCGTTTGTCTGAGATGCTGAAAAAGCGCGGCATAACGCATAAGGTACTGAATGCGAAGTATCATGCGGAAGAAGCAGAGATTATCTCGCGTGCGGGAGAATCCGACTCGGTTACGATCGCAACGAATATGGCAGGCCGTGGTACAGACATCCTTCTTGGCGAAACGGTTCAATCACTAGGTGGCCTTCATATTATCGGTACTGAGCGTCATGAAAGCCGTCGTATTGATAACCAGCTGCGTGGTCGTGCTGGACGTCAAGGAGATCCGGGCTCGTCACAATTCTATCTATCGCTAGAAGATGAGTTGATGCGCCGTTTCGGTTCTGAGAATATTATGGGAATGATGGAGCGTCTTGGTTTCGATGAAGATCAGCCTATTGAGAGCCGCTTAATCTCGCGTGCGATCGAATCTGCTCAGAAACGGGTGGAGGGCAGTAACTTTGATCAGCGGAAAATCGTCCTGCAGTACGATGATGTAATGAACCAGCAGCGCGAAATTATTTATAAACAGCGCCGTGAAGTGCTCTACTCGGAGAATATCCGTCAGATCGTAATCGAAATGATCACACCGGTTATCGAGCGTATCGTGTCAGCACACTGTCCAAGCGATGAAGTGCCAGAGAACTGGGAGCTTGAAGAGATCGTCGATTATGCACAAGGTAATTTCCTTCATGAAGGCATGATTACGAAGGATGATCTATGGGGCAAGGAAAAAGAAGAGATTATCGAATTCCTTAACACAAAGGTGCTTGAATTATACGACCAACGTGAAGAGGAAATCGGTGTCGATACCATGCGCGAATTCGAGAAGGTTGTCGTATTGCGTGCGGTAGATAGCAAATGGATGGACCATATCGACGCGATGGATCAGCTTCGTCAAGGGATTCACTTGCGGGCATACGGCGGTACCGATCCACTGCGCGAATATCAATTTGAGGGCTTCGAGATGTTTAAGGAAATGATCGAGAATATCCAGGAAGAAGTTTCCAAATATATTATGAAAGCACATGTGGAGAGCAATCTAGAGCGTCAAGAGGTTGCTAAAGGGCAAACGGAATCTGGCGGAAGCAGTGAGCCGCAGCCGAATCGCCCCATCAAGAAAGACGATCGTATCGGCCGCAACGATCCATGTCCATGTGGCAGCGGCAAGAAATATAAGCAGTGTCATGGACAATAATGCTGCCTCCCGCATAGGGTAGGGCAGAATACGATTTTGAGGTGAAGCTCAGTCATGATTGATATATCAGTTAAGCAAGATCTGCGTGAAATGACGAAGCGGCTCCAAGAGCTTAGGGGGTCACTTTGACTTAGATATTAAGAACGAGATGATCGCCAACTTCGAAGAGAAGATGACGGCTCCCGATTTCTGGGATGACAATGATCGGGCACAAAGCACAATTGCTGAGCTGAATGCAGTCAAATCGGTTGTTGATCAATATGAACGAATGGCAAGCGAGCGTGAAGATTTGCAAACGATGCTTGAGCTGGCGGAGGAAGAAGACGACGAGTCGTTGGAAGCCGATATTACCAAGAGCGTGAAGGGTCTCGTAAGCAAAGTTAACGAGTTTGAGCTTCAACTGCTGCTCAATGAGCCGTATGACAAGCTGAACGCGATTCTGGAGCTTCATCCAGGTGCAGGCGGAACCGAATCGCAGGATTGGGGTCAAATGCTTTACCGGATGTACACACGCTGGGCAGAGAAGCATGGCTTCAAGGTGGAGCTGCTTGATTATCTGGCAGGTGATGAAGCAGGTATTAAGAGTGTGACGATTTCGGTCAAAGGTTATAATGCCTACGGCTATTTGAAATCAGAGAAAGGCGTCCATCGCTTAGTTCGGATCTCGCCTTTCGACGCATCGGGTCGTCGGCATACGTCATTCGCGTCATGTGATATCATGCCAGAGATTGATGACACGATTGAGATTGATATTCGCTCGGAGGATTTGAAGGTGGATACGTATCGTGCCAGCGGCGCGGGAGGTCAGCACATCAACAAAACCGAATCGGCTATCCGGATCACACATGTGCCGTCAGGCATCGTCGTTTCTTGTCAAACGCAGCGCTCGCAAATTCAGAACCGTGAACGGGCGATGCAGATGCTGCGATCTAAGCTTTATGAGCGTAAGATCGAAGAACAGCAGAAGCATCTTGCAGAGATTCGCGGTGAGCAATCCGAGATTGCTTGGGGAAGCCAGATTCGTTCGTATGTTTTTCATCCGTACAGCATGGTGAAGGATCATCGGACATCGGTTGAGACCGGCAACGTAGGTGCAGTTATGGATGGCGATCTGGATTTGTTTATTGATGGTTACTTACGTAACAAAATTCGCCACGAATAATTGGATAATCAAGCAAGACTCATGCATAGGTAAAGGGAAGAGTTCCTACACTGTAAAGGTGTGGGAACTCTTTTTTGTATATGGGAAGGGCGATGAAACAGAGATGGCAGATAAATCAGATCGAAGTGCGGATCAGATGGATAAAGAACTAACGAATCAGCTGAATAAAGAACTAACGGACCACCAAAGGCATGAAAGCAGCGCAAAGGATAAACGCCAGCGTAAAGTTAACCCGCGCTTGGAAACCATATTCAGTATTTTATTACTGATCTTGGGGTCGTTCCTTATTGCGGTGAGTTTTAATGTCTTTTTGGTGCCGCTCGGCATCGCTTCAGGCGGTGTATCAGGGATTTCGATTCTGGTGAACCGGATGACGGGGTTTCCGCCTGCTTATATGCAGTGGGCGATTAACGTGCCGCTTTTCTTTCTTGGTCTCTGGCTGCTCGGTAAACGTTTTGCACTCAAGACAGCGCTGGGCTCCTTCCTTCTGCCGCTGCTTGTGCTGCTCACGTCGCACTTCAAGCCGCTAACAGATAATGCCATGCTAGCCTCCATATACGGGGGGATTGGTGTAGGGGCCGGCCTTGGTCTTGTTTTCCGCGGACGCAGCTCGACTGGCGGTCTGGATTTGGCCGCACAGCTGCTTCATCGCTATACGGGTCTCCGGCTTGGACTTGCTGTTGCCTGTTTCGATGGCGTGGTTATCGCCGCGGCAGGCATCATAATCGCTCCAGAAAATGCACTTTATGCACTTGTCGGCTTATTCGCAACGACGAAAACGATTGATTTTGTACAGACGGGCCTGGCTATTTCCAAGGTAGCTTTTATTATTTCGGATCGACCGGCTGCCATTACGGAAGTGGTTCTGCATGATTTGGATCGTGGTCTGACCCAACTCGATGGTCGCGGGGGTTATACCGGAGAAGCGCGAACGGTACTGATGGTTGTCGTTGGAAGAGGAGAAGTTTCGAAGCTTAAACAGCTAGTCCGAGCTGCAGATAGGAATGCTTTTGTCATTATTAGCGATACGGCGGAGGTACTGGGTGAGGGGTTTAGTTTGCCGTAATGGAGCCAGGCAGACGAGGGAAAGTCAACGATTTTATCATTGAATTTATATGAATACATATGTATAATAATACAAAGTGAAAGCTGATTTCTCTATCCGACAGAATCATGTACAATGAAGGATGGCAGGAAAAAGCTAGCAAGTTACGGATGGGAGAGAAACAGGTATGAGTTCGAAAGTGAAAGTAGCGATTATCGGATCGACCGGATACGGTGGCGTGGAGCTCATTCGGCTGCTCGCTAGTCACCCACAGGCAGAAGTGACATCGGTCATTTCATCTTCGAGTGCAGGCGCGCCGATCGCGGAGGGATTTCCGCATCTAACTGAAATTCGCACCGACTTGTTGGATGATGTTAACCCGGAGCTGATTAAGAGCAAAGCTGACGTTGTTTTTATTGCAACACCGGCAGGGATAGCAGCTAAATTAGTTCCCTCTTTGCTGGAAGTAGGCTTGAAGGTTATTGATATCTCCGGCGATTACCGCTTGAAATCACGTGAACAATACGAGATGTGGTATAAGAAGGAAGCTGCGGATCAAATTTATATTGACCAAGCCGTATATGGATTATCGGAGATTTACGGTGATGCAGTTCGCGGGGTTGATTTTGTATCCAATCCAGGCTGTTTTCCAACAGCTACACTGCTTGGCCTTGTTCCAGCGGTAAAAGCAGGCTTTATTGATCCTTCGACAATTATTATTGACGCCAAGACTGGCGTGTCCGGTGCAGGGCGCGGAGTGAATCTGGGTACGCATTTCTCAGAGCTCAACGAGAACTTTAAAGCTTATAAGCTAAATAAACATCAACATATACCAGAAATTGAGCAAGTGCTCAGCGATGCTGCAGGCAAGCCTGTGATTACAACCTTTACTACGCATCTCGTCCCAATGACCCGGGGGATTATGAGTACGATATATGCCTCAGTGAATGGTACGCTTACAGATGAGGATTTTGTATCGTTATATCGCAATTACTATGAAGGTCGCCCTTTTGTTCGTGTCCGTAATACGGGTACGTGGCCAACTACCAAAGAAGTGTGGGGCTCCAACTATTGTGATATCGGCTTCTCGGTGGATGAGAGAACGGGACGCGTCACGATCATATCCGTAATCGATAATCTGGTTAAAGGCGCAGCTGGGCAAGCCATTCAGAACTTAAACCTCATGCTGGGCTGGGATGAAACGCTGGGCCTTAAATTTGTACCTACGTATCCTTAGTATCGCTCTTCCTAATTTCAGCTTTCATCGTGAGTGTGATTTGCAGCAAAAGCAATTATGCCTATCTATCTAGTTGTCGAAGGAGACTTGAGTGAATAATGGGACAGGGGAATTTTACACCGGCCTACATAGTCGTGCCGGAAGGCTCGATCACGACCCCGAAGGGCTTTAGTGCCGGCGGTTTACACTGCGGTTTGAAGAAAGCGGAGCGTCATGATCTTGGTGCTATCGTGTGTGAGGTGCCGGCAAATGCTGCCGGTGTTTACACGACAAACGTGTTTCAAGCTGCACCGATTCAAGTGACGCGTGCTAGCATTGAAGCAGGCGGCGTACTACGCGCAATTATCGTGAATAGCGGTAATGCTAACGCATGTACAGGTAAGCAGGGCGAAGCAGATGCTTATGAAATGCGTAATAAATTCGCTGAAGCGATCCATGTGCCAATAGAGCATGTAGCGGTAGCTTCAACGGGTGTAATTGGAGAATTACTTAAGATGGACCGAGTAAGAGGTGGAATTGCAGAGCTTCCAGCACGGTTATCGTCCACTTATGAGGCTGCGGATGACTTTTGCCAATCGATTCTTACAACGGATTTGGTCAAGAAAGAGGTATGTGTCTCTGTAACTGTTGATGGGAAAGAGGTTCATATTGCAGGCGCATCCAAAGGCTCTGGTATGATACACCCGAATATGGCGACAATGCTCGGTTTTGTTACAACTGATGCGGCAATCGGCAGCGAAGCGCTGCACCGTTTACTTCGCAAAGCAACGGACTTGACCTTCAACATGATCACTGTCGATGGTGATACAAGCACGAATGATATGCTGGTAGCGATGGCTAGCGGACTGGCCGAGAATGAGGAGCTTAATGAAGCACATTCCGATTGGGCAGCTTTTGCAGAGGGTCTGCGTTATGTATGCGAGGTGCTTGCCAAAGCGATTGCTCGTGATGGTGAGGGCGCAACTAAGCTCGTTGAAGTGCAGGTACGGGGCGCTGTAACAGATGAAGCAGGGCAAGCAATCGCGAAGACGGTTATTGGCTCGTCGCTTGTGAAATCGGCTATATTCGGTGCAGATGCGAATTGGGGCCGTATTATCGCGGCAGTTGGACGTGCAGGACAGCCGGTCAATCCAGAGACAGTCGATATTCGCCTTGGTGATATCGTAACGCTTTCGCAGTCCCGTCCGGTTGCATTTGACGAGGAAGCGGCGCTTGCCTATTTGAAGGGCGATACGGTCATTATCCACGTCGACCTGCATATGGGAGAAGGAACAGCTACCGCATGGGGTTGTGACCTGACCTATGACTATGTACGAATTAACGCAGCTTACCGTACTTAATTCGAACTAAAGCGGAGAGGACGGATAAGGAACATATGGAACAGCGGTTTGTTATGAAATGCGGCGGCAGTACGCTCGCAGCGCTGCCGGCATCCTTCTTCGAGGATCTCAAAGGGCTGCAGGAGCGCGATGTGAAGCCAGTAATCGTCCACGGCGGCGGTCCAGCAATCTCTGAAACCTTGACGAAGCTTGGCATTGAGAGTGAGTTTGTGAACGGTCTGCGTAAGACGAGCGACGAGGTGCTCGATGTCGTAGAGATGGTGCTTGCCGGACGTATTAATAAAGAAATCGTACGTAAAATCCAGCAAAGTGGTGCCAAGTCGATCGGTTTATCTGGCGTGGACGGAAAGCTAATCGGTGCCAAGCCTGTTGCAAATTCAGCAGAGATTGGTTTTGTTGGTGACGTAACGGATGTGAACGTCGCAATTATCGAGGGCATCATGGGAATGGGATACATCCCTGTAATCGCTCCAATCGGCATTGATGCTGCCGGACAGCGATACAATATCAATGCTGACACTGCAGCGGGAGCTGTTGCTTCGCAGCTAGGTGTAGAGCGGATGATTGTTGTCACGGACGTGCCTGGCATTATGAAGACCATTGACGGTGTGAAGCAGGTACTTCCAATCGTTACGGTTGAAGAAATTAATGCGATGATTGCCAGCGGTGAAATCTACGGCGGTATGATTCCGAAGGTTCGCGCAGCGATCCAGTGCATCCAAGGAAACGTTCGTGAAGTCATAATTGTGAATGGTGATGAGCCGGGCGTTCTGAGTAAAGCGGTTCTAGAGAGTGGAATTGGCACACGTATTGTGCAAGCCTAATAAGAGAGGTGATTGATAATGAACGACCTCAATAAACAAGCATCAGCATCCGTATTGGATGGCGCAATATCGGTGTCCGCAGGTAAGAGCGGTGGAACAGATAGCGCGAAGAGCTCGCTTTTTCCCACGTATGCTAGATATCCCCTTGCACTTGTAAAGGGTGAGGGCAGCTATCTTTGGGATGATCAAGGGAACAAATATTTGGATTTCATGAGCGGCATTGCGGTTACGAACCTCGGACATTCGCCCAAGCGAATTAAGGAAGCGCTCGTGAAGCAGTTAGATGAGCTGTGGCATGTATCTAACCTATTCCACATTCCTAATCAAGAAGCAGCCGCGAAGCTGCTGACGGATAATAGCCATGCAGATCAAGTGTTCTTCTGCAACTCGGGTGCGGAAGCGAATGAAGCGGCAATCAAGCTTGCCCGTCGTTATCACCAGAAGGTGCTCGGTAACGGCCGATACGAAGTTATTACATTCGAGAAATCCTTCCATGGTCGTACATTAGCTACGCTTACGGCTACAGGGCAGGAGAAGGTTAAGGAAGGCTTTGGCCCATTGCCAGAAGGCTTCCGCTACGTACCACTTCATGATAAAGCGGCGCTAGAAGCGGCGATTACCGATAAGACAGCGGCGATTATGATTGAGATGATCCAGGCTGAAGGCGGCGTAATTCCGGTAGATCCGGCATTTGTCCACTTTGTTAACAAGCTTTGCAAGGATCGCGGGATCCTCTTGATCGTCGATGAAATTCAGACGGGTATGGGACGTACGGGCAAGCTGTTCTCCTTTGAGCATTATGGCATTGAGCCGGATATCTTCACATTGGCAAAAGCGCTCGGCAGCGGCTTCCCGGTCGGTGCTATGCTTGCAAAGGATTTCCTGACTGAAGCATTCAGTGCTGGAAGCCACGGCTCGACATTCGGCGGTACGCCAATCGCGACTGCTGCTGTAAAAGCGACCATTGAAACGATCGTGGGTGATCGTGTAGCTGATCGTGCTGCTGAGATGGGCGAATATCTAATGAAACAGCTTCGTGAGAAGCTAGCTGGCAACCCGGTGGTCACTGGCATTCGAGGCAAAGGACTTATCGTAGGCATTGCCTGTACGAAGCCAGTTGCTGATATAATTAAAGAGGGTCAGAAACGCGGACTTCTTGTTGTCAGCGCAGGACCTGAAGTTATTCGTCTGCTGCCAAGCCTACTTATTACCCCTGCGGAGATCGATCAAGCGGTCAGTATACTTGCGTCCATTATTGCTTAATTGATGTGCAGAAAGGAAGGAGTTCTACCTATGACATCTCTATTAAATAAAGAGCTCGCGATCAACCTGAAGGGACGGGACTTCATCGAGCTTGCCGATTACACGCCCGAGGAAGTACGTTACCTGATTGATCTTGCTATTGAACTGAAGACCAAGCAAAAAGCGGGGGAGATCTTTCATCCGCTGAAAGGCAAGACACTCGGCATGATTTTTGAAAAGTCCTCTACGCGTACTCGGGTATCCTTTGAGGTGGGCATGTATCAGCTCGGCGGGCATGCGCTGTTCCTGAGCGGGAATGACCTGCAAATCGGCCGCGGTGAAACGATCTCGGATACGGCTCAGGTGCTCTCTCGTTACTTGGACGGCATTATGATCCGTACGTTTGCACATCGCACGATTATTGAGCTTGCTCGCGGTGCGACGGTTCCTGTTATAAATGGGTTGACGGATCTTTCCCACCCTTGCCAAGTGCTTGCCGATTATCAAACGGTACTGGAGCACAAAGGACGACTTGAAGGCTTGAAAATCGCTTATATTGGCGATGGCAACAACATGGTGCACTCCCTGATGATGGGCGCAGCAAAGCTGGGCATGCATATGTCCGTAGCAACGCCAGAGGGTTATGAGCCCGATGAAGAAACGGTTCGTCAGACGAAGGAGAATGCTTCGGAGACAGGCTCGCGCATTCATGTGTGCTATGATCCTAAAGAAGCGATTGCAGATGCAGATATTGTGTATACGGATGTGTGGGCGAGCATGGGCTTTGAGGCGGAGCAGAAGGAGCGGGAGATTGCTTTTGCAAACTACCAGGTCAATGAAGAACTCGTGAAGTATGCGAAGAGCGACTATCTCTTCCTGCATTGTCTGCCGGCGCATCGCGGCGAAGAAGTGAGCGAGGGTGTAATTGACGGCAAGCACTCGATCATTTTCGATCAAGCGGAGAACCGATTGCATGCACAGAAAGCCATCATGGCTGCGATTATGTAGCCTTTTTATTCGCTATAGATATCGAGCGAGCAGCTATATGAACCTTTCATAGATGGATGCTGCTCCTCGGATTTTACAGCTAGCTAGAAGATCTAATAAGCGGCGGTAAGCCGACATTTTATTTATACAAGGAGCGTTAAACAAGAACATGGCTAAGGAAAAAATCGTACTCGCCTATTCGGGCGGTCTGGATACATCCGTTATTTTGAAATGGTTGAAAGAAACCTATGATGCTGAAATCATCGCATTTACTGCTGATATCGGTCAAAAGGACGAGCTGGACGGGCTTGAGGCTAAGGCTCTCGCAACCGGCGCATCGAAAGTATACATCGACGATCTGCGCGATGAATTTGCTCAAGATTTCATCTACCCGATGTTCCAATCGGGTGCTTTGTACGAAGGGCAGTACCTGCTCGGAACTTCGATTGCTCGCCCGCTAATCGCGAAGCGTATGGTTGATATTGCTCGCGCAGAAGGCGCAACGGCTATCGCTCATGGCGCAACTGGCAAAGGAAACGACCAAGTGCGTTTCGAGCTGACGGCAGCAGCGCTTGCTCCCGACATTCAAGTGATTGCGCCATGGCGAAGTGAAGAGTTCCGTGACCAATTCCCTGGTCGTGCGGAGATGATTGCTTATGCAGAGAAGCATAACATTCCAGTGCAAGCCTCGGCTGCGAAGCCATATTCGATGGACCGTAACCTGCTGCATATCAGCTTTGAGAGCGGCGTACTGGAAGATCCATGGTTTGATCCAAGCTCTGACGAGAACAAAGGCATGTTTGTTCTGAGTGTGGCGCCTGAGGATGCACCAGATCAATCCGAATATGTTGAGCTTACCTTCGAAGCGGGTAACTGCGTAGCCATCAATGGCCAGAAGCTTAGCCCACTTGCAGTTATGGAGAAACTCAACGAGCTTGGCGGCAAGCATGGAATCGGCCGCGTTGATATGGTTGAGAACCGTTTTGTCGGCATGAAGAGCCGCGGTGTCTACGAGACACCAGGCGGTACGATCCTATTCTCCGCGCATCGTAAGATGGAGTCACTCACAATGGATCGCGAAGTGATGCACCTGCGTGATTCCCTTATTGCCAAATACGCAACACTTGTCTACAACGGCTTCTGGTTTGCGCCAGAGCGTCTTGCTCTGCAAGCACTCGTGTCCGAGAGTCAGAAGAACGTCAGCGGCGTTGTTCGCTTGAAGCTGTACAAAGGTAATGTAATCGGCGCTGGTGTTAAGAGCCCAGTGAGCCTATATAACCCAGACATCGCGACAATGGAAGCTGATCCTTCCAAAGCGTATGATCAAGGGGATGCAACTGGTTTTATCCGTCTTAACGCATTGCGCCTTAAAGTATCCTCCGGGGTGGAGCAAAGCAAGAAGCAATAGTATTCGTGCGAGCAGCGAAATAAAGGAGTGTACCAGAAGTGAGCAAATTGTGGGGCGGCCGGTTTACAAAGAAAACCGACCAATTGGTAGAGGAATATACAGCTTCCATTTTATTTGATAAAGAGCTGGCCGAAGAAGATATACAGGGCAGTATCGCGCATGTAACGATGCTTGGCAAACAAGGTATTCTGCCGCTGGATGACGTGGAGAAGATCAAGGATGGTCTTCACCGTGTCCTGCAGCGGATTAACCGCAATGATATCGAATTCTCGATATCTGATGAAGATATCCATATGAACATTGAGAAAACGCTGATCGATGATGTAGGTCCAGTTGGAGGCAAGCTTCACACTGGACGGAGTCGGAACGATCAAGTGGCGACGGATATGCATCTGTGGCTGCGTAAACGGGTGGTTGAGTTCGTGGATATGCTGCATAAGCTGCAGTCCGCATTAATCGAGCAGGCCAAAGCCAACCTGGATACGATTTTACCAGGCTATACGCATTTGCAGCGTGCGCAGCCCATTCTATTCGCCCATCATATGATGGCGTATGTCTCGATGTTCGGCCGTGATATTGAACGGCTTCAGGACAGCTACAAGCGGATCAATATGCTGCCGCTTGGTGCAGGTGCGCTTGCAGGAACGACATTTCCGATCGACCGCCATTTCGTGGCAAGCCAGCTAAAATTTGACCGCGTGTATGAGAACAGTCTGGATGCGGTAAGCGATCGTGATTTTATTCTGGAATTTCTCTCTCATGCGTCGATTATTATGATGCACTTGTCGCGGATTAGCGAGGAGCTGATCATGTGGTCAAGTACCGAGTTTCACTTCATTGAGCTTGATGATGCCTTCTGTACAGGGAGCAGCATTATGCCGCAGAAGAAGAACCCGGACGTGCCTGAGCTTGTCCGCGGTAAGACTGGCCGTGTATACGGCAATCTAGTAGGTCTGTTGACCGTCTTGAAATCATTGCCGCTGGCCTACAACAAGGACATGCAGGAAGACAAAGAAGGCATGTTCGATACGGTTCGTACGCTGCAAGGCGCGCTTCAACTGTTCGCTCCAATGATCAAGACGATGAAGGTCCACAAAGACCGGATGCGTCAAGCGGTGAATCAGGACTTCTCGAATGCGACGGATATCGCAGATTTCCTCGTTGGCAAGGGCTTACCTTTCCGTCAAGCGCATGAGGTCATCGGCAAAACGGTACTTTACTGTATCCAGCAGGGCAAATATTTGCTTGATCTGACCCTGGAAGAGTTCAAGCAGTTTTCTACCCTGTTTGATGATCGAATCTATGACGTGCTGCAGCCAGAAAATGTCGTGAACGCCCGTAATGTTTACGGCGGTACGGCGACTTCACAAGTTACGGATGCCATCGGACGCGCCGAGCTTGAGCTCGAGAAAACAGCCCTTTGGACGAAGGAATACATCGAGCGCAGCAGATAAGGAACAAAATATCCCATCAGCAGCATCAAAAAGGCTGTCTCTTATTCAACCTCACCGTTGAATCGAGACAGTCTTTTCAGATTGTCCGTTATTTAGATTGTCTGCTTTTCAGATTGTCCGCTAACAAGGACAGCGAGCACAAGT
This sequence comes from Paenibacillus baekrokdamisoli, assembly GCF_003945345.1. Taxonomy (GTDB): domain Bacteria; phylum Bacillota; class Bacilli; order Paenibacillales; family Paenibacillaceae; genus Paenibacillus_Z; species Paenibacillus_Z baekrokdamisoli. The sequence continues at coordinate 5,970,021 of NZ_AP019308.1, forward strand.
CCAGCTTCCTTTGGTAGCAGTCTTTTATTAATGGATGCTGTTTAGAAGAAGCTTACTCCTATTTCAACTTCAGCAGCTCACTCCGCGACTCCATCCTCAAGCAGCTTTTTGCCGCTGTTGCTATCATTCTTCCCTGCCCCAGCATTATTTTTTAGCCCTTTATCCTCTACAGACACCCCGTAGATGACAGGCTGTGGCTTATAGGTATCTCGCGAAATACGCTCTCGTGATACTTCTTTTCCATTCTCCAGCTTAGTCCGATAGGTTTCCACAACGAAGCCCGGTTTACCAGCAGTCAGCAGCAGTCTACCTCCTGGTTGTACGACAGCATTCGCTACTTCCTTTATCGGAGGCTCAATGGTTGTAACTGTTGTTGAATCAATCTTGTAGCTAACAGAGGAGGACATCGTGCCGAATAATTTCACGGTCAGCTGGCGATCTTGGACGACGGTTCGAATGAGAAGATAGTGGCCAGTCGTATTCTTGAAGCGGAAATTAATTGCTCCTTCCGCGAAGGTAGCATCCTGTCCTTTGGGCAAATAGGAAACGGGAAGGGAATGATTACGCCGCTCCACCATATTAAGGCCTGCCAGCAGAGCAGCGTTATATAGCGTACTTGAAACCTGACAGATCCCGCCGCCGATGCCTGGCACAAGCTCTCCATTAAGAATAACGGGTGCTTCGCGGAAGCCGTATTTCCTGCTAGTCAGGGAGATTACCTTGCTGTAGTCAAACACTTCACCGGGGGCAAGCTCCCAGTCATTCAAGGTCTTCGCTGTCGTACTTACATTATAGGCTCGCCCCGTACCGCTTGTTCTGAAGTCGGTAGTGAACGAGGTGATCTTCCGATCGATGCCCTCTGCTTTTAACCGCTCCAGTGTGATGTCTGGATGAACGACGCGCATCGCAAGCGGCAGGGTGACAGCCTGTTGCCCTTCTATGCCTCCAGAAGCAGAGGCTCCACCTGCACTTGCTCCCCAGTCTTTGGCGATAATAGCCTCCACAGCTTGCTGAGCTTTGCTGAACATGGCCTCCGCATCAAGGCGATAAGCATCCGAATGCGCACGATACACTACCTTGTCATCGGCTGTTATCGAACGAGCTGCATTACTCGGTTCATTGGCATTGAGAAAGCCCCACTGTCCTTTAATTTTGCTTAGGAAGGTTTGCTTGTTCCATCTTATTTCTATAAGGAGCGTTTCTGGAAATTTCATGCGAATCTTCATTTTATCCCAAATACTTCCTTCTTGAAGCTGGATAATCGCGGCTTTTGCAGCTTTTGTATCCAGAAGAATGCCGAGCTCAGCTAACGTCCATGTATGCTGCTGCCCAGCCTGCGAATTGACTTCTATAGTCAGAGGTATATTTGCCAGTGTTTCCTCCCGTTGTGTAAGCTCCAGCAGTGCATTTTTGATCGATAAACCCCCAATGGCAAAGGAAGCTTTACTGTGCAGAACCTGTTCATTCTTGCCAGCAGCAGTGCCGGAACCATTGACCAGTGGGTCACTGTTAGAGGCGTTAATTCGAACACCCTTCGGTATCTCATCGCGTGAAGAATAAATCCAAATCAATCCCCAGCCAGCCGAGCTTACAAGGAGAAGGGAAGCGGTAATAATTATGATCAAATGCAGTTTCTTCATGAATTCACCATCACCTCGAATTGCTAAGTTGATAGATGTATATGCACTAGGATGCTATTTTCTGCCTACGAATGTTTGTCCCTTCATTTTGGTTTGGATAAAATCGTAAGTTCCACTCTGAATATCGACAAAGTAGAATTCCAACATTTGTCGAATCCGCTTCAGGTCCCTAATTAAATGTGAATAAATGTGAATAAGTACGGATGATTAGAAATATGAAAAATGCAGAATGTGGGACTTTCGTAGAGGATTTGCCGTAATCATGTCGAATACATAAAAGCTGACTACCTACAGGATGTGATAATGTGATCGAGTTGCAAGATATTTGGAAAACGTACACGGATGGCACGCATGCACTGCGTGGCGTTTCTGTTCTTATAGACCGTAATGAATTTGTCTATTTAGTCGGTCCCTCAGGTGCGGGGAAATCAACCTTTATGAAGCTGATCTATCGTGAGGACATTCCTACGAAGGGTCAAATCTCTGTCAACGGCTTTAATATCGGTAAACTAAAGCCTCGCAAAATCCCTTTCGTTCGTCGGAATATAGGCGTTATTTTTCAAGATTATCGGCTGCTTCCCAAGCTGACCGCGTATGAGAATATTGCTTTTGCCATGGAAGTCATTGAAGCGCCTCGCCGCATCATCAAGAAACGGACGATGGAGGTACTGGAGCTGGTTGGTCTAAAGAATAAGCAAAACAGTCTCCCCCAGCAGCTATCCGGCGGTGAGCAGCAGCGTATTGCCATAGCTCGCGCCATCGTCAATAATCCAGCTGTTATTGTTGCGGATGAGCCGACGGGGAACCTGGATCCAGAGACGTCATGGGGAATTATGAATTTGCTCGAAGAAATTAATTTTCGTGGAACGACAATTGTAATGGCTACTCATAACAGAGAGATTGTGAACACGCTTCGCAAACGAGTTATAGCGATAGAGAATGGTGTCATCGTTCGTGATGAGGCAAGAGGGGAGTACGGCTATGAAAATTAGCACGCTTCTCAGACATTTGCGTGAGGGTATCTTGAATATCGTTCGAAACGGCTGGATGACCTTTGCTTCAATTAGCTCCATCGTTATCTCTTTGTTCATTCTGGGTGTGTTCCTACTGATGGCGCTGAATGTCAATAATTTGGCTGACCAGATTGAGAATGAAGTTCAAATACGTGTCTTTCTTCAACTGAATACAGATCAAGCCAAGATTGATCAGCTTAAGAACGCAATCGGCAACATTCCAGAAGTGAGCAAAGTAACCTTTGTCTCCAAAGCGGAAGGCTTGGATCTGCTGCGCAAGAACATAGGAACAGACTTGCTCGAGGGCTACAATGGTACGAACAATCCGCTTCCGGATTCTTTTACTGTAGAGGTCTTTGAACCGCAGAATATCGCTTTTGCAGCTAAGAAAATCGATGCTGTCAATAAAGCAGATGGCACCAACCCCATCAAGAGCGTCAAGTATGGCAAAGGCACGGTTGAATCCTTGTTCAAAATTACCAATGCTGTCCGTAATATCGGACTTGTCATCGTAGCCGGACTTGCCATAACGGCGATGTTCCTCATTTCGAACACCATTAAGATCACAATCATCGCGCGTCGCCGCGAAATTGGAATTATGAAGCTCGTTGGAGCAACCAACAACTTTATTCGCTGGCCGTTCTTCATCGAGGGTGCCCTAATTGGGATGTTAGGTTCAGCTATTACGGTAGCACTGCTATTATTCGGGTATTCACAGCTTGTGCAGGTTTCCCAATTCCAGCTTGGCTTGATGATGATTAAGCTTATTACGATTAAGGAAGTCGGATTCTATATTTCCTTACTTCTGTTTGGACTCGGTACGATTATTGGGATATGGGGCAGCACCTTATCCATTCGTAAGTATCTAAAAGTATAGGTGGGTGCAAACGTGAAAAAAGGACTGGCCGTCTTAGTCGTTATTCTACTAGCAGGGTATATTTTCCAACCATTTAATGGAGAAGCTTCATCGCAGGTGGATAAGATCAATCGAGAGCTCGAGAAGGTCAAGCAAGAGATGAGCGCGGCTTCCCATAATCGTAACCAAGCGGACAAAGACAAACAGTATGCGCTTGCCATGAAAGAGAAAACCGCGCAGTCGGTTAATGAAATTCTCGCCCAAATTAACGAGGTTGGCACGCAGCTAAGCAACGTGCAAGGACAGATTGATAAGACGAAAGAGAGCTTGCAGCAAGCCGGCGAAGATCTACAAGCTGCGGAGGAGCGACTTGTTTCACAAGATAAACTGCTCCAATCGCGAATTCGGTTAATGTACACCGATGGCTTTGTTTCTTATTTGGATGTTCTAATGAGCTCGACGAGCTTCAGTGATTTCCTTGATCGAACCGATTCACTCCAATCGATTCTTGGCCAAGATCAGGATATACTAGATAATCACAAAAAGGACAAGGCGCTTGTTGTAAAGAAGAAGCAAGAGATTGAAAAGTCACTTAACGATGTGAAGCAGATGTATGCCAAGCTGGGCGACTTTCAATCCCTTCTGAAGGATAAGGAAAACGAGAAGGAAGTCATGGTTCTCAAGTATAAGAATAAAGCAGAAGAGCTGGAGGAGATTAGCGACGAGCAAGAAGCGCTTCTCATTAAGCTGGCGAAGAAGTTCTCTGACCTTGAGAATAAGAAGAAAGCGATCAAAACTTACTATACAGGCGGCAAGCTCGGTATGCCGCTTCGCGCGGAGTATCGCCTATCTTCTCCTTTTGGCTATCGCATACATCCCGTATCCGGCAAGAAGAAGCTGCATGCAGGTATGGATATGGCCGTACCGAAAGGGACGCCAATCTATGCAGCAGAATCGGGCATTGTAATCGTTGCACAATGGTGGAATGGCTATGGTAACTGTGTCATTATCAACCATGGAGGCGGTCTATGGACCATATATGGTCATATCCGTGAAGGCGGTATTGAAGTAGAAAAGGGACAGACAGTGAAGCGTGGTCAGAAAATCGCGGAAGTCGGCAGTACCGGCATCTCGACAGGGAATCATTTGCACTTCGAAGTCCGTATGAACGAGAATCCAGTAAACCCAGCACCCTATCTAAAATAACAGCGGCAGAATAAGATGATATTCTCCGCAACTGACAATGCCGCACCCAACATGCAAATAATTGGGTGCGGCTTGTCATATACTAGGAGAGTTGTGGTTTTCGCTTACATAGGGGTTAAGCATATGTTTTGTAAGGATCGGTCATATGCTCATTTTGTTTGAGGTGGTGTGAACATGCAGTTCAAAGGACGTACGGTGGCGGCTTTTATGTTACTTACAATGGCGGTATCCGTACTGGTGACGCTAACGGTAGAGGACCGATGGGTAGCGCTTGGGAGCAGTGGATCTCCAGCTGGAGCAGCTGCATCAGAGACAACCGGGTCACAAGGGCTGAGCCAGAAGGAGCTCGGTAAGCTGAACACGGTCATGTCTCTGATTGAGAGTAAATATTTTCGCGAGATTGATCGTTCGAAAATAGTTGATGGTGCGATTACAGGGATGATGAGCTCCCTTGGTGATCCCTACTCCGTCTATATGGAGAAGGAAGTAGCACAGCACTTCTCAGAGACCATTGAGGGCTCTTTCACTGGGATTGGCGCTGGCGTAGCGCTTAAGGATGGGAAGATCACGATTGAATCGGCTATTAAAGGCTCACCCGCTGAACGTGCGGGTATCCTCCCGAACGATGTGCTCTTATCCGTTGACGGTGAGAAGCTTGATGGGATATCGCTAGCTGACGCCGTAGCCAAGATTCGTGGGCCCAAGGGCTCCAAAGTGAAGCTGACGATCTCTCGCGAAGGCGTGTCGCAGCCTGTGCAGCTCACGATTGTACGGGATGATATTGACTACGAGACGGTGTATGCTCATTTGCGCAGCGATGGAATCGGCGTGATCGAGATTCGTCAATTCTCATTGAATACGGGAGATCGATTCTTGGAGGAGCTAGCGAGCCTTGAGAAACAGGGGATGAAAGGGCTTATTATTGACGTACGGGGCAATCCAGGTGGTGTACTGCCTGTTGTTGTTTCGATCGCACAGCCCTTCGTAGCGAAGGGAGAACCCATCGTGCAGGTCGAGGACAAGAGCGGACATCGTGAGAAAACCTTGTCTACGGGCGGAGGGAAAAGCTATCCGATTGCAGTTCTGATGAACAAAGGAAGCGCCAGTGCATCCGAGGTTCTAGCAGGTGCGCTCAAGGAAGAAGCGCATGCGCTGCTTGTTGGCGACACCTCTTTTGGTAAAGGAACCGTGCAGGTTAGCTATGAGAAAGTGATGGCTGATGGCAGCCTGATTAAGATGACGATTGCAAAATGGTTAACACCGCTTGGTAATTGGGTCCATGAGAAAGGGCTTAAACCAGACGTACAGGTGCTCTTGCCAGACTTCTACAACGTTGTGCGTATGTCGAAGACCAAGACACTTGTGCGCGATACGATTGAAGCAGATACGAAGAGTCTGCAAATCATGTTAGGTGGTCTTGGCTACAAGATTGACCGTAAGGACGGTTATTATAGTGCTGTAACCGAATCGCAGGTTAAAGCCTTTCAGAAAGATAACGGATTAGCGATTACCGGTAAAACGGATAAAGCGACGGCTGTTAAAATCGAGGAAAAGCTGAGCCAGACCATAAAAGACGAGAAGAATGATATCCAGCTTAGTAAAGCGGTAATTGTTCTCCAGCAGAAGCTTGGTGTCGCTCGATAGAGCAGGCAGGATTTTGCAAGGCTGATGTCGAATAGGTAGAAGGTTGATACTGCGAAAGCAATCGCGGTGCAGCCTTCTTTTTTTTATGATCTATTTCGGAGGGGATATTACTCGCCATCGCTGGTAAAGAGGACACGAACCCCGTGCTGCTTCTCAGCCTAGAAGGAGTGAAAACGTTGGATATCGTATTAGAATTGCTCAGGCAAGCAGGCTCTGCAGTCGTTGGACTTCTTCTATCACCGTTCTACTATATCGCAGTGCTTCTTATTATGCTTCAATATATGAGGCAAACGCGTCTTGAAAGAAAGCTATTCCATGTGAAGCTTCATGCTTGGCCGATGGAACTAGGCAGGACGATATTGGCAGGTCTTGTCGTTGGTTTAGTGATATCTTGTGCAGGCTTGTTCCTTGGAGTTACAGTGACCGGAGAAGCCGTTCTCTGGATGTGGGGGACGGCAGCCGTGCTTGCTATCGTGCGGGTTCGATATTTATGCTTCGCTTATGGCGTTGGGCTGCTAGGCATTCTGCAATGGATAATAGGTTTCACACCGCTTGCAGAGCGTAGTGACTGGTTTGGCCATATGATGACATCGCTGAGTCAACTGGATATACCGGGTCTTCTTTTTCTCGTTGCGATTATGCATTTGGCGGAAGCCTTGCTAGTTCGCTGGCAGGGTGCGAGGTTTGCAAGCCCGCTGTTTCTGGAGGGAAAAAGGGGTAAGCTGGTAGGCGGCTATGCCCTGCAGGGTTATTGGCCAGTGCCAATGTTTATGCTGGCTCCTGCAGCTGCAGGCAGTGGTGCTCATATGATGCTTCCTTGGTCAACCTGGTTTGGAGACAGCTCAATGTGGAGCAACGGATTCACGATGATCGGTTTCCCGATGATGATAGGCTTTACGGAATTAACGCGGACGATGCTGCCGCAGGCAAAGGCGCGTATCGCCTCGCAATCATTGCTTATTTATGGTATTTGCTTGGGAAGTATCGCAATTGGTGCTGTTTACTGGTCACCGCTTACACTATTAGCAGCACTTTGCTCTTTGCTTCTTCATGAAGCCATTATTCTATGGAGCAACTTCAAAGAGACAACAACGAGTCCTTTCTTTGTTCATGATGAGCGAGGATTGCGCATACTTGCTGTTATTCCAGGGACACCAGCGGAATCTATGGGGATCAAGGTCGGAGAGGTGCTTCAGAAAGTAAATGGTATGCGAGTTCGTTCGAAGGAAGAACTCTATACTGCCCTTCATATCAATTCAGCTTTCTGCAAGCTTGAGGTGTTAAATCTGGAGGGACATGTGAAATTCGTCCACCGTGCGCGGTACGCAGGCGAGCACCATCAGCTTGGCGTTGTCCTCGCTCCTGATGATCAGGCAGACTATTATGCGGCATCCGCTAATGCATCCTTGCTCGATATTATCGGGCGCAGACGTACGACAAGGCAGAGAGAAACACCTTCAGTCCCAACATCGCTTTAAAATCATATGAAATAGTGAAAAATGGATCGGCATCCTCATTAAAGCAGATGGCGATTCATTTTTTGAATACACTCTTCTATACAAAACAGACGAACCATTCACCAATGGTCCGTCTGTTTTTACATTTAAATGTTCGTCCTCAGTTTACTTGAAATCCAAACTGCGTAATACGGTAATTTCGACACGGCGATTCTTTTGTCTATTCGCATTCGTTGTGTTGGGCACGACTGGACGTGTATCTCCATATCCGGCGATTTTAAATTTCTTGGGGTCGATCTTAGCTTTATCAACAAAATAACGAAGAACGGATAAAGACCGCCCTGCAGAGAGCTCCCAGTTATCCTGGAATACCCCGCCTGGCTGAATGGCCAGATTATCGGTATGGCCCTCAATGCTAATCGTGTTATGCAGGGTTGAGAATAAGCTGGCCAGCTTGCCAAGAACGGGAAGCGCATTGTCCTTCAGGTTCGCCTTCCCTAGATCAAATAGAAATTGATCAGACAATCGAATGGCGATTCCTTCTGAGGTATCCGCAACAAAAATTTTATTTTCCAAATGATTTTGCTTAATATACGATTGGATGACCTTCAATAAATCCTGAAGATTTTGCTCCATCTGTCTTTTTGCTTCTTCTTGGAGCTTTTCTTTATCCGGTTTATCCACCTTCTCGGAGGTTTCGGCAGGTTTCGGCTGCTGCGCTCTATCTAAAGAACCGGTTACACCGGAACCCATCTCAATAACAGTGTCGGATTTGCGGAATTCAAGCTGGAGGGACTGTGCCAGCACTTCGTATTTCTGCGTATCGATCCGGCTCATCGCATAGAGAATAACGAAAAAAATCATGAGCAGCGTAATCAAATCTGCATAGGTAATGAGCCAGCGTTCATGACTTTCTGGAGCGGCTGGTTTTTTTCTACTCCTTCGGCGCATCGACGTCCACCTTCTTTGCCCGCGGATTTTCTGATTCCAGCAGCATGAATGAGTTTAGCTTTTTGCGAATAAGTTGAGGATTTTCACCAGCTTGAAGGGCGAGAATCCCCTCAAGCATCAGCTCCATCATATGAACGATTTCTTGATTGCTTGTCTTTATCTTGGAAGCGATTGGAAGGTAAATCAAGTTTGCGCTCGCGACACCGTATAGTGTAGCCGTAAAAGCGACTGCAATGGAAGGACCCAAAGAGCCAGGGTCGGCCAGATTGCTTAATACATGAATGAGCCCCATAACTGTACCGATAATCCCCATCGTTGGTGCAAATCCGCCTGCGGCCTCGAAGATTTTGGCCTGCTGTTCGCGCATTCTCTCTATTCCTTCAATTTCAAGTTCTAGAATTTGCTGCGTCAGCTCTGGATCCGTACCATCCACGACCATGAGCAGACCGTTTCGTAAAAAGGGGTCATTCAGCTCATTGGCCATATTCTCAAGCGCCAATACACCTTCTTTGCGTGCGATTGTCGCCATATCGACAATACGGTCGACCATCGCATAGGGGTCCTGCTCTGTCTTGCGAAAGGCATGGCGAAGCGCATCCGGTATCATTTTTAGCTTGGATAATGGAAAACTAACTGCGGTTGCTGCAAAGGTACCCCCGAATACAATGAGTAAGGCAGTCTTTTCGAAAAGGCTTTCTGGATGTCCGCCTTCCCAAATAAAACCGAAAAATAAAGCTAGAATACCTGCAATGATACTTACAACTGTTGTAATGTCCATCTGATCCGTTCACTCTCCGTCTCTTGTTATCAACAAAAACCTTGGAATTACTTGCGGGTTACTCAAGCTGACAACAACCTCCGATTGCATCATACACACAAAATCTGTATAATTAATGGGAACACATATTCTTATGCATCCACACTTCGACCTTTTGGCCGATAGTGGTCTAAGATGGATAATATTTGATTTTATAACAGACCTCTGTCTATTTTATCGGGTTAATTGGGTATACAAATTAATAGGCCTTTATTCATAGAACGAAGAGGATTGGGGTGTAAAAAGGCATGGTCGAGAAGGAAATGGAGCAAGGCAAGCTGTTTAATCTCCAATCCGATTATTCACCGCAAGGTGATCAGCCTGTAGCGATTAAACAGCTCGTAGAAGGGGTTAGAGCAGGCGAGAGGCATCAGACTTTGCTGGGTGCAACGGGGACGGGCAAAACCTACACGATAGCGAATGCTATTGCGCAGCTTAATCGTCCGACGCTTGTTATTGCTCATAACAAGACTCTGGCCGCGCAGCTTTGCAGTGAGTTTAAGGAATTTTTCCCAGATAACGCAGTTTCCTATTTTGTTAGTTACTATGACTACTATCAGCCTGAAGCTTACATCCCTTCCTCAGATACGTATATTGAGAAAGATTCCAGCATTAACGAAGAGATTGATAAGCTTCGCCACTCTGCCACCAGTTCACTCTTCGAGCGTCGGGATGTCATAATCGTAGCCAGTGTTTCCTGCATCTATGGTCTCGGCTCACCGAAAGAGTATGGAAGCTTAGTGCTTAGCTTGCGAACAGGCATGGAGAAGCCGCGTGATCAAATCCTGCATAAGCTGGTCGATATTCAGTATCAGCGGAATGATATTAATTTTGCACGAGGCACTTTTCGTGTGCGTGGCGATATCGTGGAGATCTTCCCAGTTGCCAATAATGAGCGAGCGATCCGCGTTGAGCTTTTTGGTGATGAAATTGAACGAATAACCGAAATTGATGTGCTTACAGGTGAAATCGTCGGTGAACGTGAGCATGTAGCTATATTCCCGGCTTCTCACTTCGTTACCCACGAGGACACGATGAAGGTGGCTCTCAAAGATATAGAAGCAGAGCTCGAGGAACGCCTTGCAGAGCTTCGAGAGCAGGGGAAACTGCTGGAATTACAGCGATTGGAGCAGCGGACTCGCTATGATTTGGAAATGATGCATGAGATGGGCTTCTGTTCGGGAATTGAGAACTATTCTGGACCTCTTACTTTCAGGGAGCGCGGCGCTACACCTTACACACTCATGGACTATTTCCCTAAAGATATGCTTGTTGTCATTGATGAATCCCATGTGACACTTCCTCAAGTTCGAGCGATGTATAACGGAGATAGGGCGCGGAAGGAAGTGCTGGTCAATCATGGTTTCCGCCTTCCATCTGCGATGGATAACCGACCACTCCGTTTCGAGGAATTTGAAGAAAAGGATAACCAAATTATTTATGTTTCGGCAACGCCTGGTCCTTACGAACTAGAGAAGTGTCCGACGATGATTCAGCAAATTATTAGGCCGACGGGGCTGCTCGATCCTGTTATCGAAGTGCGGCCGACGAAGGGGCAGATTGATGACCTGCTCGTGGAAATTCGTGATCGGATCGCGAAGGATGAGCGTGTGCTTGTTACGACCTTAACGAAGAAGATGTCTGAGGATCTTACGGATTACTTGAAGGAAGTTGGCATTAAGGTGCGCTACCTTCACTCCGATATCAAGACATTGGAGCGGTTGGCGATTTTGCGAGACCTGCGTATAGGTACTTTTCATGTGCTTGTTGGTATCAACTTGCTTCGGGAGGGTCTGGATTTACCGGAGGTTACACTTGTTTCAATTCTAGATGCGGATAAGGAAGGCTTCCTCCGCTCGGAGCGATCCCTTATTCAGACGATTGGGCGGGCTGCTCGGAATTCAGAAGGCCGCGTTATTATGTACGGTGATAAAATTACAGATTCCATGGCGAAGGCGATCAGTGAAACAGAGCGCCGCCGGACGATTCAGATTGCCTATAATGAGAAGCATGGCGTTACACCGCAGACCATTCGCAAGAAGGTACATGCGATAATAGAAGCTACGAAGGTAGCGGAGCAGAAGAGCGACTACTTAACAGGTATCGGCACGGACAAAATGTCGAAGAAAGATCGTCATTCACTCGTGCAGCGTCTCGAGGCCGAGATGAAGGATGCAGCGAAGAACCTGCAATTCGAACGAGCCGCCGAGCTGCGTGATGCCCTGCTGGAGCTCAAAGCCGAGCTTGGCTAGAAACGCCTTCGATGAGAGAATTGACTGAAACTAGAGCCGCTGAGCTCACACGCATAAGGGTTGCAATATAGGAGGGATACGAAGTTGGCTATAGATTCGATTATTATTAAAGGGGCAAGAGCCCATAACTTGAAAAATATCGACATTACGATTCCACGCGATAAATTCGTTGTACTGACAGGTCTTAGCGGATCGGGTAAATCATCGCTTGCGTTCGATACGATCTATGCAGAGGGGCAGCGTCGTTACGTAGAGTCGCTATCCGCCTACGCCCGTCAGTTTCTTGGACAAATGGAAAAGCCGGATGTCGATTCCATCGAAGGTCTTTCGCCGGCAATTTCGATTGATCAGAAGACTACGAGCCGTAACCCGCGTTCTACGGTTGGAACAGTAACGGAGATCTATGATTATCTGCGTCTGTTATTTGCTCGGGTCGGCAAGCCTCATTGTCCGGAGCATGGTATCCAGATTACTTCACAGACTGTAGAGCAGATGGTTGATCGGATTATGGAATATCCAGAGCGAACGAAGCTTCAAATTCTGGCACCTATTGTTTCGGGTCGCAAGGGTGAACATACCAAGCTTCTAGCTGACATTCAGAAGCAGGGCTTTGTTCGGGTACGTGTCAATGGCGAGCTTCGTGAATTAAGCGAGAAGATTGAACTGGAGAAGAACAAGAAGCATAGCATCGAGGTCGTTGTTGACCGAATCGTTGTGAAGGACGATATTCAGACTCGGCTTGCGGATTCACTAGAAACAGCACTTAAACTGTCTGGGGGTCAAGTACTCGTCGATGTCATGGAGAAGGAAGAGCTGATGTTCAGCTCCACACTCGCATGTCCAACTTGTGGATTTAGCATAGATGAATTAGCACCGCGAATGTTCTCATTTAACAGCCCCTATGGAGCATGTCCGGAATGTGATGGCCTTGGTGCCAAAATGATCGTTGACCCGGATTTACTTGTTCCAAACACGAGTAAAACGATTGAGCAAGGTGCTTTTGAGGCATGGGCGGGCAGCACCTCTAACTATTATCCGCAATTTATGGATGCGGTTTGCTTGCATTTTCAGATTCCCAAGGATGTTCCGGTCTCTGAGCTGACTGCCGAGCATATGAAGAAGCTTTTGTATGGAACGGGTGGCGAGCGTGTTCGATTCCGCTATGAGAATGATTTTGGACATTCCAAAGAAGCATTGGTGCCATTTGAAGGTATCATAAACAACCTGGAGCGTCGTTACCGAGAGACAGCCTCGGACGGCATTCGGGAGCATATTGAGCAGTATATGAGTGCGAAGCCATGCGCAAGCTGCAAAGGTCATCGGCTTCGTAAGGAAAGCCTGGCTGTTACGATTGGCAAGGAAAATATTGCACATGTAACCGCGCTTTCGATTGGGGCAGCAGAGCGTTTCTTTGAAGCGCTTGAGCTCAGCGAGAAGGATCGGACGATTGCTAACCTGATTTTGAAGGAAATAAACAGCCGTTTAGGATTTCTTGTGAATGTCGGTCTTGAATACTTATCTCTTAATCGTGCCGCAGGAACCCTCTCTGGTGGAGAAGCGCAGCGTATCCGTCTGGCCACACAGATCGGTTCTAGTCTGATGGGTGTTCTCTATATTCTTGATGAGCCAAGTATAGGTCTCCATCAACGGGATAATGACAAGCTTATTAAGACCTTGGAGCATATGCGTGACCTTGGTAATACGCTCATCGTTGTCGAGCATGATGAGGACACTATGCTCGCCTCCGACTATATTATCGATATCGGTCCCGGCGCGGGTATTCATGGCGGCCAAGTTGTCTCCATGGGGACTCCGCAGGAGGTGATGGCGGATGAGCATTCACTTACAGGTGCTTATCTCAGCGGACGTAAATTCATTCCAGTTCCACTGCAACGTCGGGTTACAAGTGACAAGTGGTTAGAAATCCGAGGGGCCAAGGAAAATAACCTGAAGGGGATTAACGTGAAGATCCCGCTAGGTGTCTTTTCAGCCGTAACCGGCGTATCAGGGTCAGGCAAATCGACACTTATAAATGAGATTCTATACAAAACGCTGGCACGTGATCTGAATAAAGCAAAAACACGTCCAGGAGAGCATAAAGAAATACGTGGCTTGGAGAATCTGGAGAAGGTCATTGAAATCGATCAATCACCGATCGGCCGAACACCGCGTTCTAACCCTGCCACGTACACAGGCTTGTTTGATGACATACGTGATGTGTACGCGACAACGAATGAGTCCAAGGTTCGTGGTTATAAGAAGGGAAGATTCAGCTTTAATGTTAAGGGCGGACGCTGCGAAGCTTGCCGAGGTGACGGAATCATTAAAATTGAGATGCACTTTCTTCCGGATGTCTATGTGCCATGTGAAATTTGCAAAGGCAAACGCTATAACCGAGAAACGCTTGAAGTGAAATATAAAGGCAAAAGTATTGCTGATCTGCTGGAGATGACTATCGAGGATGCCTGCGAGTTCTTTAAGAATATTCCTCGTATCCATCGCAAGCTTCAAACCTTGTTTGACGTCGGTCTGGGATATATGAAGCTTGGCCAACCGGCGACGACGCTCTCAGGCGGCGAGGCGCAGCGTGTGAAGCTTGCGGCGGAGCTGTATCGTAGAAGTACGGGGAAGACCTTATACATTCTCGATGAGCCTACGACAGGCCTTCATGTGGATGATATTGATCGCCTGCTGGTTGTCTTGCATCGTTTAGTTGATTCGGGCGAATCCGTTCTTGTCATTGAGCATAATCTGGATGTTATCAAAACAGCAGACTATATCGTTGATCTTGGACCAGAAGGAGGGAATGGCGGCGGCACGATCGTAGCTACGGGTACACCGGAGCAGGTTGTAAAAGTCGAAGCCTCTTACACAGGGCGCTATATGAAGCCAATTCTGGAGAGGGACCGTCAACGAACGATCGGGCAGCAGCATGCGGCTGAGAGTGTAGCAGCAGGTATAGCGGAATAAACTTAAAGTGAATACAGATTTGATTGGATAACAAAACGACCCCCTGATGCTATTGCCTAGGATTCTAATTCCAGCATTAGGATAAGGGGGTTGTTTATTTTGTTTAATCAAGTTAAGCAGCCTCGATCTACAGCAAGACCCGGCATCAACATGGACGCCGGGTCTTGTATCTTTACCGTTTCGATTAAACTGCTAAGATGGCAGTTAACTTTTCTTGGAATGCAGGAACGCCAACACGAAGTACATATTGGTGGAAGCTCTCGCCCGTTTCACGTCCGTCTTTGTAGAAATGAATCAATTGAACGAGAACGTCATTCAAATCATCGCCTTTAACACGGCCTTTGAGTGCTTGGTTGAACATAGCCCCAGGTCCTAGAATACCGCCGACTGCAATATCGAACGCATCGACCATGCCTTCTGGTGTTTTGACAAGTGCGCCTTGCAGACCGATATCAGCGATATGCTTCTGACCGCAAGCGTTCGGACAGCCAATGAAGTGAATACGAATTTTCTCATCCAAATCCACATGGTTATCCAAGTATTCAGCTACACGTCGTGCGCGTTCTTTGGTTTCAACAACAGCTAGGTTACAGAATTCATTACCCGTGCAGGAAACCGTACGGCTCATGAATGGTTTGGCTTTAGGAGACAAACGCTGTAGGATAGGTGCTTGAAGCACTTCTTCAATCTTATCTGTTGGGATACCAGCAAGGATGATATTTTGGGACATTGTTGTACGAATGGTACCATCGCCGTATTTGTCCGCGATATCAGCCAATTGTTCTAATTCATCCGAATTGGTACGACCCACCGGTACATTTAGACCAATAAAGTTCAAGCCTTCTTGCTTTTGTGGGTAGACACCGTCGTAATAAACAGCGTTCCATCCGGCAACCTTGCTCTCGCCTTTAGATGGCATTTCGCCGATGATATCGACTAGTTTCTCTTTAAATTTCTCTGGACCCCAGTCTGCCATGAGGAATTTCAGTCTTGCTTGGTGACGCTTCTCACGATAGCCATAATCACGGAAAATTTGCGTAACACCGACAGCAACCTTTAATGTATCTTCTGGACGTACAAACATATCAAGCTCTTTGGCCAGATGTGGTTTAGCCGACAAGCCGCCGCCAACGAAGATGTGGAAGCCAATTACTTCTTGACCGTCGATAACTTTTGTAGCCGGAACATAAGCAAGATCGTTAATCTCTGCATGTGCATTGTTATAAATGTTAGAAGAGATGGACATTTTATATTTGCGGGGCAGATTGGAAAAATCACGGTTCAATAGGAAGAAATCATTAATTTCTTCTACAATCGCACGAGTATCCATCAATTCATTTGTATCGATACCTGCAAGCGGGTTCCCAACAATTGTCCGCGGGCAGTCGCCGCAAGCTTCAAAGGAGTACAAACCAACCTCTTCAAGACGTTTGAATATGTCAGGTAGATTCTCGACACGCAGCCAGTGATATTGGATAGCTTGACGTGTAGTAACATCGATGAGGTCACGTCCGTAATCACGTCCAATTGAAGCGATTGCACGAGCCTGCGCAGATGTAAGGATACCTGAGTTGATACGAATACGCATCATAAAATGGCCGTCACGAGGCTTTTGCTCATATACGCCGGCCCACTTGAACCGATTCATATCATCTTCGGGAATGGAATCATAGCCTTCATTTGAATATTTATCGATAATCGTGCGAATAACATCCAAACCGTCTTTTTCCATTTTGACAAACTCAAATTTATTCAATTTGGATGGATCATTCATCCAAACAGCTTCGTACGCCATCAGTTTATGCCTCCTTATATTGACTACCGTTGTTACGCCGTAAATTCCGATAATTAAGGTATGAATATTCTATAAGAATGGTATCATATTTAGTTGTATCGAACAATGTCAAGGTGTTAGTTCATCTATAAGAATTTATTATGCCTTGCATATACAATGTTTATAATGAAAGGTAATTTGTGAAATGGTGACAAACTTGTTACGATTCTTAATAGATACTTGCATCGAGAGCGTGATGAGGATAACATAAGCTAATATAGGGTACGTGCGAAATTTAAGGAGGTCTCACCATGTTTCTTGCTGAAGCAGCTGCATCCACACTTTCAAAGTTTGATCCAATGGATATTTTCATGTTGCTATTTACGGTTGTCATCTTTATCGGCTGGGTTCGCCTGTTAATGGCACGTCCGAAGAAAAATCTTTTTGCGATCGGGTTCGCTACTGTTTCATTGTTGGTGTTCCTTTTTGCTAACTACGTAATGATTTTCAAAGTATGGTTGGCGTAGTTCCAACCTCTCATCCGTTTACATGAATAAGTGAAGTCTTTCAAAGCCGTTTAGATCTTGAGCACTCAAGATTTAGACGGCTTTTTTCGATATATACAGTGAGGCTGCGAATACCACTATAATTTAAAGGGGATTTAAAGAAAATGAAAACGGGGAAGATGAAGGCACTACTTGCTGCTGTATGTATTGCTGCTTCAGTTGCGACAGTTACAACTGTAGTCATGGCGGCTAGCGATGTGCAGACGACAACTGAGGGGCGAAGTAAGGCGGACATTATTCAAAAGTGGCAGCAATATAAGCCAATGGCCGTCGGATTTGATTATATGAATGGGATGAATATCTACGAGGAGCAGCCAAGTCTCCAAGCTCCTTACAAAGCAGGGAAGTTGAAGAAGGAATACATCCTTGATGGGATTAAGGCGGTTAACTTCATTCGATACTTGGCTGGGCTGCCAGATGACGTAAAACCTGACTGGAGTCTGGAGCTGCAGGAGCAGACAGGGGCGCTGGTTAATGCTGTGAATCAAAAGCTTACTCATACACCATCTAAGCCTGCAGATATGGACGAAGCTCAATATAAGCTGGGTTATGCGGGAACTAGTTCCAGCAATTTATATGCGGGTGATCCAACGCTGTATAGTAATGTGCTTGGTTATATGTCAGATAGCGATACCAGTAATATCGATCGGGTCGGTCATCGCAGGTGGATCATTAATCCAACAATGAAACAAACAATGTTTGGGTTCGTCTACTCCAAAACAGAGAATGATTATATGTATCCGTACGCAGCTCTGCATGCATTTAATCGGGAGCGGCCCAAGGATGAGGTCTCTTACAGCTATGTAAGCTGGCCAGCGGCGGGATATTTTCCATCTGAAGTGTTTGCACCTCAGGATGCATGGTCCGTTTCATTAAATCCTGATAAGTATGATAAGACGAGGGTAGAGGAAATACACGTAACCTTGACAAGGGTCAGTGACAATAAGAGCTGGAGCTTCGACAAGACCAATACAGATAAAAAGGGACGATATTTTAATGTGGAGACCGGTGGATATGGGATTCCCTTCTGCATTATTTTCAGACCGGATGCACTTGAGGCCATTAACAGCAATGATCAGTTCCGTGTAGATGTCTCCGGTATCTATGATAAAGGTGGAAGAACGACTTCTATCCAGTTCGAAACAAATTTCTTCCAGCTCATTCAGCCGGTTCAGTTCCGCGCACAATCATTATTGCTTAAAAAAGGGGAACAAATTCAATTGCAAACGGTTCAGCCGTCCTCTGTTTTAAGCAGTAATATAGATGGGAAGCTATATTCGGACCATCCAGAAGTCGCATCCATCAACATCACAGGTCAAGTTACCGCTTTGAAAGCTGGAACGACAGAAATACGCTATAAGAATTACTTTCAAGAGGAACAACGCGTGTCAATTGAAGTCGTGAACTCGAACTCTTCGGAAAAAGTGAGCGAATGGGCCATGGAAGCCTATACGAAGGCCAAAGGGAATGGAATTATAGGCAATTATCTGGATCGCAACTATCAAAAGCCGATTAACAGATTGGATTTTGCACAGGCGGCGGTTGACCTTTGTGAGAATATACTAGGCAAGCCGCTTGAAGGTATGGATTCACCCTTTAAGGACATAGATGATATCTCTGTTGGGAAGGCCGTAAAGAATGGTCTAATACAAGGGACCTCAACAGCTGCCTTCTCACCCTGGGAGACACTTACTAGGCAGGAAGCAGCATCACTTCTTATCCGCTTAAATGATAGGCTGAATCAACTGCTGCATAAGGATGGTTTCCCCACGGCCTCAACTAACTCCATCGCTAAATTCGCGGATGACTCGCAAATTACGGGTTGGGCTCGTGATAATGTATATAAAGCTGTTCAATTAGGTTTGCTGGGTGGGGTAGGACAAGGGAACTTTAACCCGCGTGGTCATTTGACACATGAGCAGACGTATATCATTCTAGAGAATGTATTTGAACGATTCATAACTAAAGCGTAACGGTTGATTCGAAAAAAATAACCTCCGGCCCTAGGGCTGGAGGTTATTCGTTATGGTTACACCCACCACATCTCGCCAATCGGCTCGCGGATTAGGATTTGTTGGAGATTTTGAACGGCTTTTGTGAAGCCCTCATCTACAGACATTAGTCCATCTTCGTGCTCAATGCTCACAACATAGTCGTAGCCTACGAGACGAAGTGCACTGATGATATCTGCCCATACTTTGAGGTCATGTCCATAACCTACTGTACGGAACTGCCAAGCGCGATCCAGCATCAGGCTGTAAGACTGCATGTCCGTAACGCCATGACGGTTAATGTTGATCGGATCAATGGATGTGTCTTTAGCATGGAAATGGTGAATAGCTCCCGCACGTCCAAGAATGTTGATTGCTTGTACCGGATCGATACCTTGCCACCACATATGACTCGGATCAAGGTTAGCTCCAATAGCGTCGCCGGCTGCTTCGCGCAAACGAAGCAAAGTCGCCGGGCTGTGAACCGAGAAGCCGCCGTGCAGCTCAAGGCCGATCTTTACATTGCTTTCTGCTGCGAACTTGCCGATTTCAGTCCAATAAGGGATAACTTTTTCTTCCCATTGCCATTTAAGGATATCTTGAAAATCATTCGGCCATGGGGCTACAGGCCAGTTTGGATATTTGGCATCCTCATGATCGCCGGGACATCCAGAGAACGTATTTACAACAGATACACCTAGCTCAGAAGCGAGCTCGATCGTTTTACGGATGATGGAATCATGCTCGATGGAAATTGCTTTTTGCGGGTGAAGCGGGTTGCCGTGGCAGCTTAACGCGCTAATAGTCAGGCCGCGGGAATCGATAGCTTGCTTAAAGGCTTTGAGCTTCCCTTTATCAGCGAGCAATGTATCAGGATCACAATGAGCGTTACCAGGGTAACCGCCAGTGCCAAGCTCTACGGCATCCAGACCTTTGGAAGCAATGTAATCGAGGGCCTCTTCAAACGGCTTTTGTGCAAATAGTACAGAGAATACACCAAGTTTCATAAGGTTTAATTAGCCTCCCATTATTATAAGTAGAATTTAATGAACCTATTATAGCATGGGCAATTAGGAAGGGTAACATTCGAATGTCCAAATAACAAAATTGCATATAAACAGGACACAAAACATGAGAGCAGCAATCCCCCACCAAATGAAGGGTTTCATCCTCATTGAATATCCCTGTTAAGAAACATAAAGAGCAAAATGAAATCAATTGTAATGTGAATTAATACTATCAGAACAATAAATTAATATTACTATAAGCTAATAGTTGGAATTTTTGGTTGTTAGAATCCCTAAGATATAGTAGAGTAATTCTAGTTATTCTAGCATTTTTTTCTAATACATTTATTGGATATTGGACGGAGGAAGAATATTGAGAAGAAATTGGTTGCGGTTTATAGCTCTAACTGCGATTGGAGCTCTGTTAATGGCTGGATCTGCAATTGCAGCAGGTACTGCAGGATCGACCCTACTTGACGCTAAGGTCATTAACGGAGAAGTCTACGTAAAGGCAAGCTCGCTCACGAAGGCGCTCGGCGGCACAGGAGTTTATGATGCAAAGGCAAACAGCTATGCGTACACGCCAGCATCGCAAGTGCCAGATGTAATTAAGAAAGTGTCCCCCTCTGTCGTAGCCATAATTGGCAAGCCAACAGACAGCAACAGCTCTGATCGATACGCATTGGCACATGGCACAGGTGTCGTGTGGAAAGCAGATGGTTGGATTTTGACGAATGCCCATGTTGTAAAGGATATGACGAATATTGTCGTGGTGACAGCTGACGGCAAACAATATGAAGGCAAACGTACGAATGTGGATGAGACTAGCGATCTGGCTCTCGTAAAAATAAGCGCGACGAATTTGAAACCAGCCACCTTTGCTTCCGTTCCGCTGCAGCTTCAAGTCGGAGAAACGGTTATTGCGATCGGTACACCGGTGTCGTTCACCCTTCGTAATACAGCAACCACTGGTGTTCTTAGCGGGATGAATCGTTCCATTGCATCGGCCTACAAGCTGCTTCAGACGGATGCGGCGATTAACCCAGGCAACAGCGGAGGACCGCTCGTCAATATGAAAGGCGAGGTTATTGGCATCAATTCATTGAAATTTGTCAGTTCCGGTATTGAGAGCTTGGGTTTCTCTATTCCAGCAGATACGGTTCGTTACGTAGTTAACCAATTTTTCAAATATGGCAGAGTTATGCATCCTTCCCTAGGTCTCGAGCTTGAAGAGAGCTGGTCTGCTATTGTGGGGCTGCCGACTACGGAGCCTTTGAAGGTTACATCGCTTACCAGCGACTCAGCGCGTAAAGCGAATATTAAGCCTGGAGATTTACTCTATTCGGTAGCTGGCAAAGCCATTACATCTGCCGTTGATCTTAATGAGCTGCTGAAGGCGTATCTTCCAGGACAGTCCATTGAAGTCACACTGCAATCCGGCGGAGATATCATCACACGCAAGCTCACACTCATCGAAGCCAAATAAGAAAAGTTATAGCGCTGCTAGCGCAAGGGAGAGAAATGTAGAAATGATGAAGCGATTAATTGGTATATTCACAGTGTTAAGTATGTTCGTTGCACTACTTCCTGCAGTTGTAGGTGCTGCGGCAGAGCCGCTTGAGATTAAGCTTGCGATTGGCAGCCCGACTCTTTCCGTGAATGGAGTAACATCGACCATTCAACAGCCTTTTCAAGTTAATGGAACTACACTTGTTCCGCTCAGTGTCATAACAAAGGCCTTCGGAGCTGGTCTAAAGCTGGAGAACAATAAAATCATTACACTAACGTATAACAAAACCTCTGTTATATTGACGATTGGCAGTAAAGTTGTCAAAGTTAATGGCGTTCCTTCAACGCTTGCAACGGAAACTAAGGTTGTGAATAACACAACAATGGTTCCGCTTCGCGTCATCGTTTCATCCTTCGGTGCAAGCATCCAGGCCGTGGGCAAGCAGATTACTATTAAAGGTGCTAAAGCAGATTCATCAGGTGGCACCAATGGAACCAATACAGGTGGAATTAACACAGACGCTGGTAAAACAAAGGTCGGAGACAGCTACTATGGTTGGTCCTTAGACTACCCGAGCGATTTATCACTTGCCTACCAGAGTGATAACGGGAACGGTACGGTATGGGCTGATGGTTCTGGGAATGCAAGCATTGAAATAACCATACATGATGTGGATCAATCTTATACTCGTGAAGAGCTTCGCGAATTTATGATTAGCTTTTTCAAGGACAATGAATTTGTAGTAGAGAAAAAGTCGGTTACTATCGGTGCTGCCACGTTTGAGAAAGTGGTAAGTCGTGATCGTGATGGCTGGTATTACGAAATGCGTGGCATTCAAAAAGACAATCGGATTTTTATTATCCTGACTTCTGTGAAGTCGAATTCACGTGATAGTCTCAATAAATACCAAACGCTGCTCGATAGCTTCAAAACTTCTTTTTCCGCGGGAGACAGTACTCTCAAGGATATAACCAAAGTGAAGAATGGTGTCATGACTGTTTATGACATGGACTATGGACTAGGCGTTCAATTACCAGCTGATTGGCTTCGTGATGACAAGAGCGACAAGCCAAGATTCGTTAGTGACGATGGCTATATGGATTTCTCTATTAGCTCCTTGAAGCAGGGTGAGACTGTTGATCAATGGCTAAAGAGAAATCGTCAGGATTTGGAAAGTGAATTTCAATCCGATTATTACCGAAATGTAACCGAATCAACAATCAAGCTCGTCAATGGTACGGCACAAGTATTAACCTATGAATATACGTGGGATAAAAAAGAATGGTACAAAGAGTATCAAGTATTCTTCGTATCAGGCGCGCATAAATATGAAGCGGATTTTTATTATTCGATGGACAATGCGAGCAAAGGTGAATCCTTGTTCAATCAAATCATGCCGACAGTAAATATTAATACAGCGTATGTAGATGCAAATTTCAGTGAAATTGAAGATGATCTGGATCTTGAGAATTTAACAGTTACGAAAACAAGTAAAAAGTATGGGTATTCTATTGTACTTCCGCAATCTTGGTACGGAGTGAAAAAAGATTTCGAGAAAGAAGAAATCTCTTATAACAGTAGGTACAGTTATTTCTTTCTGAATGTGGTTGAAGGCGTGACAGCAAGTGAAGCTGCGCAAAACATGCAGCACTATGCAGAGCAGGATAAAGATATGATAGCATCAAAAGCAAAGGTCACAGAAAACACCTCGATAACGGTAGGGAATAAAACCGGTTATAAAGTAGTAGTTGATGTGCCAGGCGAAGATACTCCTTATACATCCCTTTACTATATTTTTGAAAAGGGCGGTAAAGTATTTGCACTAACCATAAACATCAATACAGCTAACTACACAGAGAAGAACCGCAAGCAAATCGAGCAAGTTGTTGCTTCCTTTACACTTAATTAATGGAATAACGGATAGGATGGCACCGCAGGTTTCCGGTATATTACGGAAACCTGCGGTGTTTTGCCGTTTGAGGTGGATTCGCAGTTGTTGCTCTGGTACACTTAATACAAAATAAGCGATTGATAGATAAGGATGGCGAAAGGCTAGATGGGAACGATTAAACGGCAAGATGTTGAGCTGTTGGCACCTGCGGGCGATTGGGATTGTATGCGTGCTGCTGTTGCAAATGGAGCGGACGCGGTTTTTTTTGGTGTGGAGAAATTTAATGCAAGGGCAAGAGCCAACAACTTTCTGACCGATGAGCTGCCAGAAGTTATGGCTTTTCTGCACAGCTACGGTGTCAAGGGGTTTCTAACCTTTAATATATTAGTGTTTGAGAATGAGCTAGAAGAGGCGAAGCGGCTTATTGAAGCCTGTGTGGATGCAGGTGTTGATGCTGTTATTGTGCAGGATCTTGGCTTAGTTAAGCTGATTCGAGAGCTGTCGCCTGATTTCCCGATTCACGGTTCCACTCAAATGACAATTACCTCTCCAGAAGCTGTGGAATTCACCAAACCATTTGATATCGAACGGGTTGTGCTTGGACGGGAGAATAACCTGAAGCAAATTAAGACAATTGGCGAACAAGCGAAGCTTCCGATGGAGGTATTCGTACATGGCGCATTATGTGTGTCTTATTCTGGCCAATGCTTAACGTCCGAAATGTGGGGCGGCCGCTCGGCTAACCGCGGTGAATGTGCACAGGCCTGTAGATTGCCTTATGATCTGATGGTCGACGGTGAGCAGAAGCTGATGGGAGATATCACCTATTTACTCTCCCCCAAAGATTTAGCGGCGGTGGAGCTCGTGCCTGAATTGATCGAAGCGGGTGTAATGTCTTTCAAAATCGAGGGTCGTTTGAAAAGTCCAGAGTATGTCGCTAACGTGGTCAGCAAATACCGGACTGCGATTGATAAATATTTTGACGGTGACCGTTCCGCACCCTCTAAAGAGGACATGCGCGAGCTTCAACAAAGCTTCTCTCGCGGTTTTACTCATGGTTTCCTTGGAGGGACGAACAACAAGCAGTTGGTTGAGGGTACGTTTCCTAAGAGCCGCGGCGTATATCTGGGACGGGTGGAGAAGATTCTTCGCGATGCGATTATATGTCGGGTGGAAGCGCCGATCAAACGTGGTGACGGTATCGTGTTTGATGCCGGGGATCCGACGAAGAAAGAAGAAGGCGGCCGCATTTATGATCTGCGCAGGCAGGGAACTAAGCTGGAAGGCGAGGCTCAGGAAGGTACGATACTTGAGCTGGTACCTGGGCGCAATGACGTTGATCTGCGCCGTGTTCATGTTGGCGACCGGATATGGAAGACCAATGATCCGGCACTTGATCGTAGGCTTCGTGCGACCTTCGAGACCGAAAAGCCTTATCGAGTGTTTCCGCTTAGCGTGAAGGTAAGGGGATCGCTTGGTCAACCGCTTCACACTTGGTGGACAGACGTGCAGAAGGGAACGACTGTTGAGGTCTTCTCGGAGCTAGAGCTGGAGTTGGCTCAGAAGCGGCCGATGGATCAGGCGCTGCTCGAGGAGCAGCTTGGCCGACTAGGCGGTACCGTTTATCAGCTCGAATCGCTGGATGCGGAGCTGTACGGTGATTTGATCTTGCCGATGCGCGAGCTGAATCGGATGCGCCGCGTGGCTGTAGAGCAGCTCGCGGGTGAGAGGCCGAAGCCACCCGTGTATGTGAAACGGGAGGTTAGTGTTTACGCGGACGTGAGAACCGGCGCAGCCGCAGATTCAGCGCTGCAGCAGCCGGCAGCAGCGATGGATTCGCCGCTGGCGCAGCCGCGTAAGGCGGATCGCGCAGAGGGCGCGACCGCAGGTGCGAAGCTAACCGTGCTTTGCCGCAGCTTGCAGCAGCTGGAGGCTGCTGTCCGCTCCGAGGAAGTCGGCATGGTTTATGCCGATTTTGAGTTCATTAAGCAGTTTCCCGCTGCGATGGCACTTGCGCGGAGCGCAGGTAAGCCAATCGCGCTTGCAACGCCGAGGATTCATATGCCAGGAGAGAATGGCTACCATGCGAATATATTGAAATTACAGCCGGATGCTGTATTGATACGCAATACCGGAGCGTTGTACTATTATTTGCGAGCACATGCAGCAAAGCCAAATGAACCATTCCCGCAGCTAATCGGGGACTTCTCTCTTAATATCGCGAACCATAAAGCAGCGGATCTCTTCGTCGATGCAGGCTGCAATCTCATTACACCTTCGTATGATTTGAATGTACAGCAAATGTTCGATCTATTGCGTAATAGTGATACATCGAAGATGGAAGTTGTCATTCATCAGCATTTGCCGATGTTCCACACGGAGCATTGCGTATACTGTACGTTCCTAAGTGAGGGTACAGATTTCACGAACTGTGGTCGTCCATGCGAGGATCGTCGTGTTTCCTTGCAGGATCGAATTGGTATGTCTCATCCTGTCCGTGTTGATGAAGGCTGCCGCAATACGGTCTATAATGCAATTGAACAATCAGGTGCCGAGTATGTCAGACAATTTGCAGATCTTGGTGTTGCTTCCTTCCGAATCGAATTTTTGGAGGAAACAGCCGAGAAGGTGGATGAAGTTATCGAATTATATAGCAATGCGCTTGCGGGACGGATTACCGGTACGCAAGTATGGCGAAGCTTGAAGGCTATTAATCAGCTTGGCGTAACCCGTGGTCAGCTAGTTAAATAAAGGAATACGCTAAAGAGAGATCCGCTAAAGGGTCTCTCTTTTTTAATGCCTCCGGTTAAACGATATTTCCATTCCTGAATAATCATGACTTATGCAGTTCATTCCAATCGTTGGAAAACGATCAATAGTCATAGAAATGTAAACTAAAACCCGGAAAATCCCTTGACTTTTTGGAATCACCCCGATAATCACGAAGAATACCTTTTCTACTGGGTATACCTTCGAGATAATAGGTGATTTTCGTGAAACAAACCCTTGAAAATCCACGATTTCGTAAGCTTTCACAAGGCGAATGCGCGGGAGCGCCGGTCTTGCGATCACTTTGGGAAAAGTTCGACTTTTCTTTGCTCTTGATGCAAGCTGGGATATTCAAACGAAGCGGAGCTCCTTCATGGATGCTTTGCTTTATGTACATCATCGGATTGATCTCTGGATGCTCATCGGTTGTACAAATGAGCGAACTGGCTGGGAAAGATGCTCTACTTGAACTCATGTTTAAACCCTACAAACTCGCACAATACACGCTCAGCCGGTTCTTCACAGTTCCCCATGCATGGCTGACGTTTGGGAAAAAACGGGTTGCCAGGCTTCAGGAAGAACGGGAAACCGCGCTTCAAGAAGGCGATATTATTAATCTCGACGATACACATAGCGCCCATCCCTATGCAAAGAAACTGCCATTCCTGTGCTGGCTCAGGGACTCTTCATCCAAATCCTATAGCTGGTGCATGAACCTCGTTGTCCTTCAGGCCGTGCTCCGAAACGGACTCGAATATCCGTTGTTCTACCGCGTTTGGCGCAAAATGTCTGACGAGGAAACCGGCTTGACCAAGTTTGATTTAGCCAGACAAATGCTGCTCATGCTTCGCGAGTCGGTCACTTGCCGCCTCTGGGTAGCGATGGACCGATGGTATTTATGCAAAGACTTTTTCGTTTTCTTGCAAGAGCATTCCTTTGACTGGGTAACTAAAGCTAAGCGCAATACTGCACTGCATCGAAAGATTACAGTCCCCGGACGTCGTGATCGGTATGTACCTGTTACGGCGCGACAGCTTATTCAGGATACATACAAGCGCTTATCTACATCCAGCAAGAAGGGAATCTTCGCCATTTCAGTATCTGATATTTATATGAAAATACCTTATCTTGCTGAAGGGCGGAAAGGGCAACTTGTAACGAAACAACGCTTCGTTCCCCTTGCTGCCGTTGTCGCTATGCGGCTTAAAGAAGACGAGGAAAGCGTTGATGTGAAGGAAGATTCACCAGATGAACCGGCAACCTACAAAGGAGCCTACTTGATCATTAGCAACCGACATGATGCGCCAGATAAGGCGCTTGAAGTGTACGGAAAGCGTTGGCGTATAGAGGTGTTTTTCCGCGCGGCCAAACAAGAACTTGGCTTTGAAAAGTGCCACTCTACATCCGAAGCACATCAGCACGCGCACATGGAGTTACTTTTTGCTGCGGAGACGCTACTTGCCTATGCGTTATGGCAAGTAAACAAAGAAAAAACGAGTGATGAGAGCCACACCCACGGCGAAATGGTTCGCGGTCTCTTCCACACTCGTTGCCAGGTTCGCACAAGAAACCACAAGGGTTTAAAGCGAATCTACATCGATTTTGACATAGAGGCACGCCGTTTTGCAAGCCTTATTTCCGCATATTGGCCCAAAAATCTCTCCATGACCATGTGGCCGGTGCATTCAAGCATAGATTCTCACAATTACCGATTAATCTCATGAACTGCATAAGTCATGAATAATAAGTATATTAAGTTATTTATCAATTAATTAGAAAATATAACCAATAAAGTTTAAATATATAATATAATATTTTGTTAAAGGTTTTAAACTTTTAGAAGGGATTTGGCGAAATAAGGCGAATACTAGCACATATTAACTCTAATCACTGCAATGGGTATGCGTTCTTATTCGTCTATCGATTGGCAGTAAAAGGTGATCGTGGTGAGCATGCAAAATGAAGCAAAATGATAAATTATCGACACAGCAGGATATTCAGCTAATGGAAATATTAGCGTTGGAACAGATAATCTTGGATGGTCATATGCCTTCAATGGAGCAACTTTTTGTTGTTCCTGCGGAGATAAGAATGAAATCTCCCTTACTGCTTCGCGCAGAATGCGAGAATGGACTGCTGGATGGTCGGCTGCTCGAAACTCAGCAGCTGCTGGAAGCTGCACTGAAGGGCTTCGCTGCCCAAGCTGACGAAGCCTCCATGCTTGCTATGATGG
Organism: Paenibacillus baekrokdamisoli; assembly: GCF_003945345.1. Classification (GTDB taxonomy): domain Bacteria; phylum Bacillota; class Bacilli; order Paenibacillales; family Paenibacillaceae; genus Paenibacillus_Z; species Paenibacillus_Z baekrokdamisoli. The sequence continues at coordinate 5,998,568 of NZ_AP019308.1, forward strand.
GAATGCTCGGCTTACTTTATGAGCAGGTGGGCGATCGGCAAGAATCGCAGCCATTATTAGCGCTGCTTTGGCAAGAGTGGAGCCGAACGCCAGAATATTGCAGCGGGTTTGTTCCTTGGGCATTAGCAAGAGCTATAGCCAACGGCAGCCTGAAACCGGGTGAGCTTGAAGCTGCTGGTGCTGAAGAGCTTTTCCAAGAGGCGGCTGAGCGGTTCCGGCAGGAAAGAAAACCGCTTTGGGCAGGTTTTGTTCTACTGGACCGACTACTTTTTAATCCTGATCGTCTGCAATCTAATGATCCGGATTGGCAGCTATGGCTGAACTGGCTCAACCGACATCTAGGAGAACAACCCTATGGCAAAGCCTTATGCGAGGTATTGATGAGTCCACACCCAAGCATCGAAGCCTATGAAGCACTGCCCCTGCGATACTCCTATTTATGTAAAGCCATTTTAATGGATGTAGGTGAAGAGACGGTACCGTCTTCACTTGCTGGAGATATTGAAGTCCAATTCTATGCGTCATCTTCCAAGATAAAGCGTTTACTTGACAGCGATAATATTGAAGAAGCGGCTCATCTTCTTGAGATGCTCAAGCGTTATCATAAACGAGTTTCTACGCCAGGAACCGTTCGAGTTCTGCTTATGCTGCAGAAGAATTACGCAGCGCTGACTGGACAATCATCATTGAAGGTAGAAACGATAGCAACCCCGATGCCTGCAAGCAGCGCGGATAAAGAAACACGCCAAAATCAGAAGGAAGCTCCACCTAGTGCCGTGCATGCACACACAGGATTTCCCGCAGAGAAGTGGCAGGTCAAGCTAATCAACGGTATCCGGTTCATAACAGCGAACGATACCATTGTAGAACCCGTTTGGAAGCGACGAAAAGCAGGTGAGCTCTTAGTCTATTTACTGCTTCAGCCGAATTATAAATCGAACCGTGAAGAGGTGGTTGAGCGGGTTTTCGGAGAAGGAGAGCCCTCCAAGCGCTCCAACCAGCTTTATGTAACCCTGCATGACCTACGTCATTCCTTGAAAGAACTTGGAATGTCGGAAGATCTCGTTTATGCCAAGCGCGGCCTTATCGGGATTGAGGAGCATCATTTCACAAGCGTTGATGCCGAGACCTATTTAACGCTCTCTAGAGTTGGTGACCAGCTTTGGATGGATGATAGGGAGGCGGCGTGCCGCCTTTACGAAGAGGCGATGCCCCTATACGGCCAACTAGGCAAGGAGCTTCCTCATGCTGATTGGCTGGAGCGTGTAAAGGAACAGCTTTTGGATCGACAGACCGTTATGCTTAAACGGCTTGCGGTGTACGATATGGAGATTCATAACGAAGTACGGGCGGAACAGCGTCTTACGGATTGGATTTCCTTGCGACCTGATCAGGAGGACGCCTATGAAACTTTGATTCGACATTGTTTGAACCTCGGACGCAGGTCTGAGGCAATCGGTTGGTATAGACGGTTGGAAAAGATGTGTCTGGAAGAGCGGGGTATTGAACCACTTGAGGAAATTAGGCTGTTGATATGGAAATAAATGAGCAATCGCTGCAAGCTCCGTTATTTATCAGACGAAATGTGATGAATCGACTGCTTGTGGTGTACACGTTATCTTTTCTTGTAGGTATATGTGTTATGCGTCTGGAGCACGTGTATATTGCCGATTTCACTTTTCAGGATGTGCTGACTTTCCGTTTTCCTGCCATCATATTAGGTTCAGTTCTACTACTTCTTATGCTCTTGCTGTTCTCTTATTGGCGGCTCGATCCTGTTAGGACCCTGCTCAAGAACGGCCAATCTGAAGGAGATAGCTATATAGCTTTGAAACGCATTTTTCGATTGCCCTACGAGCTCTTAATTGTGCTGCTTACGCTGGGCTTCCTCCTATCGATAGGTGTTCATTTCATGGATGTCTGGAAGGCTGAGCCGAGGGACTGGCCGTTATTACTTGGAACAGTGGCAGGGGAGCAGAGCGCGATACTGAGTGTGGCCATTTTTGTATTCATATCCGTTCGTTGGCTTTTTCGGCCCCTTATTCTGCAGCTTAAGCCCTTGGCAGGTGATTTCTCCAAACGAGCTTCGATTGCGCAGCCGCTGCTTGTTACGTATGCGGGCACCTTTCTTGCTGCGATTCTGAATTTATTTGAGCTGGCGATACTGGAAACGGATCAGAATCGAACGATCAATCCGTATAAATTCGCTAGTATCGCTGGGTTCTATTTTATAATGGGTTTCTGTCTTTTCTTCTATGTCACTTTGCAATTCAGGCATGAGCTGCGTGGTCTCATTCGGAATATTCACAGCTTAGTTGGTACTCGGAAGCAGCTTAGCGGTACGATGCCTGTTATCTCGCATGATGAGGTCGGTGAGCTTGCAGTGGCGCTCAATGAACTGCAAGGCAGGGTAAACCGTGATTATGAATCATTTGAGAAAGAACTGAAGCTCGCTTATAACGTACAGCAGAAGCTTCTTCCGCCTGGTGATCTGACCATTGGCTCTTATCGAATTACCGCGCGCTGTCAGCCTTATCGTGAGGTAGGCGGGGATTTTTTTGACGTCGTGTCACTCAGTCCCAGTCGTTTTGCCGTTATGATCGGAGATGTCTCTGGAAAAGGAATGCCTGCCGCATTGCTCATGTCCGCGCAGCTGCTGCTCTTTCGCTCTGAAATAAGAAGGAATGGCAGTCCGGGGGAAGTACTAGCTCGGATGAATCGGCAGCTGTGCGAAGCGATGGGTGAAGAGGGCTCCGTCTCCATTGGTGTAGGTGTCATTGATCTATCAGCAGACACGGTGCTTTACGCCAGTGCAGGTCATCTCTCTCCTTATATCGTGACTAAAAATGGAAGCTTTACAGCCGTCGATTGCAGCTCGCTTCCCATTGGATTTGATGCGGAGGCCCAATATGAGGAGAAATGCTTGCAGCTTGCCTCGGGAGATCGATTCGTGCTTTATACAGATGGTTTAATTGAAGCAGAAGACGATAGCGGTAGGATGTATAGCTTTGAAGGACTCGAAGCGGAGCTGGCCACTTGGGAAGAAACCGTTGATATGGCGCAGTTGGTTGATGACTGGCTCTTGCGGATGGATGAGCGCTGTGGACCAGGAAATGATGATCGGACGGTGGTTATACTGGAGCTCGCTGGTGAATATCGAAGTGCAATGTCGAAGCTTGATGTCGCTGTATCCACCTCGGAACAGCCTCATGCTGCTGCTTTTTTCCAGAATCAATTTATGTCACGGGAATGGACATTCCGAAGTAAATTAGGAGAAGAACGTCAGGTAGCTTTGCAGCTTGGCAGGTGGATTGAGGAGAAGTGGCCGGAATCAACGGTACGCGATGATGTCCAGAGCGCGGTTGCCGAGGCCATGATTAATGCAATCGAGCATGGAAACAAGCTGCAGCCCAATTCTTATGTGACCGTTTTGGCTCAAATTGGGAGTATGCTATCTGTTTGCAAAATATACGACGAGGGCGGGGGGTATTTCCCACGTGTATCTCGGGATGAAGATGAAATGCTTAAGAAGCTGGAGTCCGATGATCCTCGTGGCTGGGGGCTAGTCATGATTGATTCCCTGGCTGATTATTGGGCGACGGGTCGCGATGATCGTGGATTTTATACCGAGCTGTATTTCATGCGCAAAACCAAATCTTTCGAGGATGAGTGATAAGTGAGAGGAGTGGTAGCTGATGGAACAACCATTTTCACTGGAAACAAAGCAGTTTCCCCATGGTTTGGTACTTAAATTATATGGAGAACTGACCAGATCTGCAGAGAAGGAATTAATAGGAGACTTTGCAGGAAGCAGCGATCTAGGATCAAGCATTCGCTTCCTTGCACTTGATATCTCGCAAGTTGCCTATATTAATAGTGGTGGTATGGCCTTACTGATCCGCCTTGCACGAATGGGGCGCAAAGCAGGCGCTCATACCTTTGCTTGGGGGGTCACGCCCCACTACGAAAAGCTGTTTCGGATGGTGGGTCTAACGGAATATCTGATGCTGTATCCGAATGAATTTGCAGTCTTAGAGCGTATTGATGCATTAGAGCTTTAAGAGGAATGTGATTCCATTGACATTGCTTAGGCGGTTGAATAGACTTTTTATAGGAAATGCAATCGTAGTACGGAGGTCATGATGCAGCAGCAATCGGCAATTTATGGACAATGGAGACATGTATTTAAGCTGGACCCTGACCGTGAAATAAGTGATGAAGCGTTAGATGCCATATGCATGTCGGGTACGGATGCCATTATCGTTGGCGGTTCAAGTGGCGTTCACTATGATAATACGGTAGATCTTATGTCTCGCATTCGGCGGTATGAGGTGACTTGTGCACTTGAGGTATCTAACGAAGAATCAGCGGTACCGGGATTTGATCATTATTTCATACCGCTCGTACTGAATACGGGAGATGCGGAATGGATCGCGGGCCGGCAGATTCGAGCGCTGCGGAAGTTTGGTGCATTTATACCGTGGGAGCACACGTCAGCAGAAGGTTACTTGATTTTGAATCCGGATTCCGTGGTGGCAAGGCTGACGGGTGCGCAGACAGACCTAGATGCGGATGGTGTTGGGGCACATGTGTATATGGCTGATCGGCTGATGCGATTGCCCATTGTCTATCTAGAATATAGCGGGAAGTTTGGTGATATGGAGCTTATTAAGCGTGTTGGCCGTATGCTGACAAGCGCGCAGCTTTTCTATGGCGGAGGCATTGATACAGCAGATAAAGCGAGACAAGCGGCGCGAATAGCCCATACGGTCATTGTGGGAAACATCATTTATGACAGTCTTGAAGCGGCGCTTACGACGGTACAGGCTGTACATGACATAGCGATAGGCCAGTTTCACGAATAAGAACAGAACAACACAAACGCAGAGTATCGACATAAGCGGTTTTCAGAATGAATCGAGTACGCATACACGGTTCGTTCGGAGAACCGTTTTTCATTGAATCGTTTCCTAAAATAGACATCTTATATTCTTGTGGGATTCCCTGTAAAATCGATGTTTTTAATTGACACAGCAAGGCCTGATGTCTAGACTTAAGCTAGGCGAACAAATGCGAACAAAGGAGTTAAACCCACTCTATGTTAAATGAATTTAGTATCGATCAAGCAGTAAAAAAGCTTAATCCTCCCCAGCAGGCAGCGGTTCAAGCGACGGAAGGACCTTTGCTTATAATGGCGGGAGCGGGCAGTGGTAAGACACGCGTGCTCACACACCGCATTGCATATCTAATTGAGAAAAGACGAGTGGCGCCATGGAGCATACTGGCGATTACCTTCACGAATAAAGCTGCACGTGAGATGCAGGAGCGGGTTGGCGCATTAGTAGGCCCATCTGGACGAGATATATGGGTTTCTACTTTTCACTCCATGTGCGTCCGTATTTTGCGTAAGGATATTAATCGAATTGGATTTACGAATAGCTTCTCTATTCTTGATTCCTCTGATCAGTTGTCTGTTATTCGCAATTGTATGAAGGATCAGAATATTGATGTGAAGAAGTTTGAGCCCAAGAGTGTGCAGGCGGCCATTGGCGCAGCGAAGAATGAATTGATCTCACCCGAGCAGTTCGAGCGCAAAATCGGTGATTATTTTGATCAAATCGTAGCCCAAGTCTATACCTCTTATCAGAAACGGCTTAAGAGCAATAATTCACTTGATTTTGACGATTTGATTATGAAAACCATTCAATTATTTAACGATGAACCGGATGTGCTGAAGTTCTATCAGAATAAATTCCGCTATATTCATGTAGATGAGTATCAGGATACGAACCGGGCGCAGTATATGCTCTGTAACATGCTGGCGGACAATCACCACAATATTTGTGTTGTTGGTGACAGCGATCAATCGATCTATCGCTGGCGTGGTGCGGATATTACGAATATCTTGAACTTTGAGAGTGATTATCCGGAAGCTAAGGCTATACTGCTAGAGCAGAACTATCGGTCGACGGCGAATATTCTGAATGCGGCGAACGCAGTCATCAAGCAAAATTCGGGTCGGAAGGATAAGAAGCTGTGGACGGATCAAGGTGAAGGCGAGACGATAACGATCCATCAGGCGGATTCCGAGCATGAGGAAGGTTATTTTGTAACGGGTAAAATTCGTGAGCATGTGTCTAAGGGCCGCAAGTTCAGCGATCATGCGATTCTTTATCGCGCGAATGCGCAATCAAGGGTAATAGAGGAAACGCTCATTAAATCTGATATTCCGTATCAAATTGTTGGCGGCGTCAAATTCTATGATCGAAAAGAGATTAAAGATTTACTTGCCTATTTGCGTCTCCTATCCAATCCAGACGATGATATATGTTTCGAACGCATTGTTAATGTTCCTAAACGGGGAATAGGTGACACGACCGTTGCCAAGCTATCAGGAGAAGCGGGGCTGCGCGGCATTTCAATCTTTGCACTGCTTGAGCAGCTTGATTGGCTGGAACTGTCTGGCCGCGCTCGAACTGCACTCAGGGAATTCCACGATATGATCGACAATTTAACGCGGATGGTCGAATATTTATCTGTAACGGAGCTTACGGAGAAAATTCTTGAGCTGAGCGGTTATCGGGATGAGCTGAAGCGTGAGAATACGCTGGAATCGAAGGCTCGGCTTGAGAATATTGATGAGTTTTTGTCCGTAACGCAAGAATTTGAGAAGCGTAATGAAGATAAAACACTTCTTAGCTTTCTAACGGATCTTGCTCTTATTGCGGATATTGATTCTATGGGTAAGGATGAGCCTGAAGAAGGCATTAAGGATGCGGTTGTGCTCATGACCATGCACAGCGCCAAAGGTCTCGAATTCCCAGTCGTCTTTATCATCGGAATGGAGGAGGGTCTATTCCCTCACAGCCGGACGCTGATGGATAACGATGAGCTAGAGGAAGAACGTCGTCTGGCCTACGTTGGCATTACAAGAGCAGAAAAGCAGCTCTATATGACCTGTGCAAGGTCACGTACCTTATATGGTCGCACCAGTATGAACATGCCATCGCGGTTTCTTAAGGAAGTACCGGATGAGCTTAAGACAGAAGCGACTCGGGAAGGCTTTGGATATCGCGGAGGATCAGGAACAGCCGCTGGCAATCGACCAGGATTCAGCGGACAGTCGCCTATCGGCGCAGGCAGACCAGCTATTGGCTTTGGAGCTAAGGGGGCTGCAGGACCGATAACTGGAGGTAGGAGCAGCAGTGGAGTCCAGGTTAGCACACCACTGGATGCCGCCAAAGCAGCTGGAGCTGCAGCGGGTGGAGGAGAAGCTAGCAAAGACTTTACTGCAGGTGACAAAGTTTCGCATGCGAAGTGGGGGATAGGCACCGTAGTTTCCGTACGCGGTGCTAATAATGATAAGGAACTGCAAATTGCGTTTCCAGCTCCAGTAGGACTTAAAAAGCTGCTTGCCAGCTTTGCACCAATAACGAAAGTATAAGTGACGTGAGTGAGAGAGGAAGAGTGGCCCAATGACGACTGCAATGGAGCCTGAACATACTATACAGCCGGAGCAGCTTGCTCGGATGCATGAGCTTGTGAATCAGCTCGAACAGCATAACTACAGCTATTACACACTGGACCAGCCGACAATCAGTGATAAGCAATATGATGTCTTATATGACGAGCTTATTCAGCTAGAGCAGCTAACGGGCTATATACTGCCGGATTCCATAACGCAGCGGGTTGGCGGTGATATTCTCAAGGGCTTTGAGCCCCATCGTCATCGCTCTCGCTTGTGGAGCCTTGATAAGGCGCAGGATCAAGAAAGTGTCTTAACTTGGAACACGCGTGTGTGCAAGGCTATCGCTGACTATAATTCCAAAAATCCAGAGCTTCAGCCATTACCAGCTCCAAGCTATGTGATTGAACTGAAGTTCGACGGATTAACACTTAACCTTACCTATGATGAGGGCCGGCTTGTTCAGGCTTCCACCAGGGGGAATGGTGTCATTGGAGAAGGTATACTCGCACAGGTAAAGACAATCAAATCGATTCCGCTAACCATACCTTTTTCCAATGGGGTTATTGAGGTGCAGGGCGAGGGCATTATGAATTTATCCGTACTTGAGGCGTACAACAAGACTGCGGTGGAGCCACTTAAGAATGCACGGAATGCAGCAGCGGGCGCTCTTCGTAACCAAAATCCTCGAATTACAGCGGAGAGAAAGCTGAATGCTTTTTTCTATAATATTGGCTACGCCGAAGGTGTTGAGTTCGAGAAACACCAAGAGATGCAGCAATTCTTGCGTGACAATCGCTTCAAGATCAATCCATATGCCATCTACTGCGATACGATCGAAGAGGTTCAAGCGGAGCTGGAGCGGGTAACGGCAATGCGTGGGGATCTTGATTATCTCATTGATGGTGCAGTTGTGAAGCTGACGGATATACGCACCCGAGATGCGCTTGGCTACACGGACAAATTTCCGCGTTGGGCGGTAGCCTTCAAATTCGAGGCTGAAGAAACGACCACTGTACTCGAATCTGTGTCATGGGAGGTTGGACGTACTGGCAAAATAACACCGTTAGCGCGTCTGGAGCCAGTCGAGCTGGCAGGTGTGACTGTTCAGAACTGTACCCTCAACAATGTAGGAGATATTGAACGTAAGAATTTAAAATATGCGCTAGGCACACAAGTGTTCATCCGTCGCTCGAATGATGTCATTCCCGAAATTCTAGGTAAAGCTGATGATGAGCCAGGTGGGGAAATTGTAACACCTGTTGTGTGTCCGTCCTGCGGCTCCGTTTTAGAGATGAAAGGCGCTCATTTGTTCTGCCTTAACAAGCTAGCATGTAAGCCCCAAACGATCGGGAGAATTACACATTTCTCCTCTCGTGATGCAATGGATATTGAATCATTCAGTGTCATGACGGCGGAGCAGTTGTTCGATGAGTGTGGGGTGCGAGACCCGGCTGATCTATACGAA
>NZ_AP019308.1:6012500-6075000 GCF_003945345.1 Paenibacillus baekrokdamisoli
GTAGCGAAATTCCTTGTCAGGTAAATTCTGACCCGCACGAATGGCGTAACGACTTGGGCGCTGTCTCAACGAGAGATCCGGTGAAATTTTAATACCTGTGAAGATGCAGGTTACCCGCGACAAGACGGAAAGACCCCATGGAGCTTTACTGCAGCTTGATATTGGACTTTGGTACGATCTGTACAGGATAGGTGGGAGCCTAAGAAACCGGAGCGCCAGCTTCGGTGGAGGCACCGTTGGGATACCACCCTGATCGTATCGGAGTTCTAACCTGGTACCGTAATCCGGTACAGGGACCGTGTCAGGTGGGCAGTTTGACTGGGGCGGTCGCCTCCTAAAGAGTAACGGAGGCGCCCAAAGGTTCCCTCAGAATGGTTGGAAATCATTCGTAGCGTGTAAAGGCATAAGGGAGCTTGACTGCGAGACCTACAAGTCGAGCAGGGACGAAAGTCGGGCTTAGTGATCCGGTGGTACCGCATGGAAGGGCCATCGCTCAACGGATAAAAGCTACCCTGGGGATAACAGGCTTATCTCCCCCAAGAGTCCACATCGACGGGGAGGTTTGGCACCTCGATGTCGGCTCATCGCATCCTGGGGCTGAAGTAGGTCCCAAGGGTTGGGCTGTTCGCCCATTAAAGCGGTACGCGAGCTGGGTTCAGAACGTCGTGAGACAGTTCGGTCCCTATCTGTCGTGGGCGTAGGAAATTTGAGAGGAGCTGTCCTTAGTACGAGAGGACCGGGATGGACGCACCGCTGGTGTACCAGTTGTTCCGCCAGGAGCATAGCTGGGTAGCTACGTGCGGACGGGATAAGCGCTGAAAGCATCTAAGCGTGAAGCCCCCCTCAAGATGAGATTTCCCAATTTAGTAAGACCCCTAGAAGACGACTAGGTTGATAGGTTCGAGGTGGAAGTGCAGCAATGCATGCAGCTGACGAATACTAATCGGTCGAGGGCTTATCCTACCGCTTCTCACCACAGGTGAGGGCAAGGCTTCGGGACTTACGTGTAACAGTTAACAGAGGCTAAGACAACATTTCGCAAATGTTCGTATCCAGTTTTCAGGGCGTAAGGCTCTGTACACCGATTCTTGAGTAATCAAGATCACGTTTGGTGGCGATGGCGAAGGGGACCCACGCGTTCCCATCTCGAACACGACCGTTAAGCCCTTCAGCGCCGATGGTACTTGGACCGCAGGGTCCTGGGAGAGTAGGACGTCGCCAAGCACGATCAACCGACTGCAGTCATGCAGTCGGTTTTTTGTTGTTTATTAATTTGTTATTTCATTGTGATTTACTTATTTGAATAGAGCCTCACGATCAAATATTTGTAATTGAAGTTAATTTATTAGGATCAATCTAAACACTGTAAGAATCATCTAATGGTCAGATAAAGTAAAAAGGTACCTCTTAATAGTGAGGTATAAATGTGTAATATCCGCCCAAGATAATAAGGGAAGTTGTAGCGGTAAATCACTTGACCTTTTCACAGAATTGCGTATAATAAAGTTAAAGTCAAAGAAAGTCAAAGTCAACTTAACTAAAAACTTTGACAATTCCGATTTTTTCGGTTTATTAAGCCGAAATGTTTTGGTAATTGAGGGAGGTTGGCGAAATGCGCAACATTTCCGATCTCATTGAGCAGTACTTGAAGCATATGCTGCAGGAAAGCTCAGATGGCGCGGTTGAATTACAGCGCAACGATTTAGCAGACCGTTTCTCTTGCGTTCCGTCTCAAATCAATTACGTCATCAGTACCAGGTTCACTGTGGAGAAAGGCTATTTTGTGGAGAGTAAGCGTGGTGGAGGCGGTTATATCCGCATTCAGCGCGTTGAATTACCTACCCTTACAGCTATTCAAGGTCATATTGTGCATACAATAGGCGAACAGGTGGATCAATGTGCAGCAGAAGGTCTCATTTATCAGCTAGAGGAGGCGCAGTTCATCTCGAAACGCGAAGCGAATCTGCTTCGAGCAGCGGTATCTCGCGAATCGATTGCGGTTAAGCTCCCATTGCGTGACGAAATTCGGGCAAGGCTTCTAAGGGCCATGCTCATTACACTGCTTGTTAAGTAATCCACTGCGCGCCCTTACTAATATAAGAGAGGATACACTGATCCGTGCTTATATTATTGAGGGGAGATATGGAATTCGTCGATCATTATGGATTAGGTGGTTACCATTTCTTCTTAGCCCTGAACGAGGAGGGATAGTGCGGAATGCTTTGTCAAGAATGCGGCAAGAAACCGGCAACACTTCATTTTACGAAGATTGTGAATGGTGAAAAGACGGAGTTTCATATTTGTGAATCTTGTGCGCGGGAACGAGGCGAAGGAATCCCAGGTACGGCAAACGGATTTTCGATTCACAGTCTTTTATCGGGATTGCTTGATTTTGAACCGAGTACTTTTGGTACCAAGCCTCCACAGATTCGTTGTGAGGCATGCGGGTTAACTTATACCCAATTCAGTAAAATGGGACGCTTCGGCTGCAGTAACTGCTACAAACAGTTTGGCAGCAGGCTCGATCCAATACTCAAACGCGTGCATGGTAATACGGTGCATGTCGGTAAAATTCCAAAACGTACCGGTGGGCAGATTCAGCTTAAACGCGAAATCGAGGAGCTCAGAAAAGATTTACATGAGTTAATCGATCGTGAAGAGTTTGAGAACGCGGCTCAGATCCGTGACCGGATTCGTGAACTGGAACGTCATGTAGCAGATATTTAGTGCACAGGATGGAGGATTCGGTATGCCAAAGCGATCATATGTTGAAGAAGCACTTAGTGATTGGATGAAAGGTACCGGCCCTGATTCAGATATTGTCATCAGCAGCCGAATACGTCTGGCTCGTAATTTGCGAGGCCATCCATTCCCCATGCTAGCCACAATCCAGCAGGCCCATGATGTCATGGAACAGTTAACTTCAGTTGCTGAGACGGGCAAGTTAAACGATCTCGGACATTTTGATACGATAGAGCTTACTGATTTGAATGAACTTGAACGAAGAGTACTTGTGGAGAAACATCTGATTAGTCCAAACCTCGCTAATGAGTCACGTTGTGGGGCGGTTATTTTAAGTCAGAATGAATCTGTGAGTATTATGGTCAATGAAGAGGATCATTTGCGGATCCAATGCCTGTATCCTGGCTTTCAGATTCAGGAGGCTTGGGAACTGGCTAACCGCATTGACGATATATTTGAAGAAGGGGCTGATTACGCGTTTGATGAGCGGCGAGGTTTTCTGACCAGCTGCCCAACGAATGTTGGAACGGGTATTCGTTCCTCAGTCATGATGCATCTACCGGGGCTTGTCATGTCACAGCAAATAAACCGCATATTATCTGCCATAACCCAAGTGGGACTCGCGGTACGCGGTACTTATGGTGAAGGCAGTGAAGCACTCGGGAATCTGTTTCAAATTTCGAATCAAATAACGCTTGGACAATCTGAAGCGGAGATTATCGAAAATTTGCACAGTGTGGCCAAACAAATTATTGAGCATGAACGAGCGGCACGTCAGCGTATGCTGGAGGAGTCACGTGTGCGGCTAGAGGATCGGCTGTTCCGTTCCTATGGTATTTTATCGCATGCTATGATCATGGACTCGAAGGAAGCCGCACAGCGCTTGTCTGATGTCCGGCTCGGAATTGATTTGGGTCTGATTAAAGATGTGTCGCCACAGGTAATGAATGAAATGATGGTTTTAACGCAGCCAGGTTTTCTCCAACAGGTATTCAATGAAAAAATGACTCCTGAACAGCGAGATATCCGGCGAGCAGAACTCATACGACAGCAATTAAATTGTAAATCCGATCATGGGGGTGTATGAACATGATGTTTGGTAGATTCACGGAAAGAGCACAGAAGGTGCTCGCACTAGCTCAGGAAGAAGCGGTTCGTCTCGGTCATAACAATATAGGCACAGAGCATATTTTGCTCGGACTTAACCGAGAAGGGGAAGGAATAGCGGCCAAAGCTTTAATTGGTCTTGGTCTTAGCTTGGAGAAAATTCAAGACGAAGTTGAAACCCTTATCGGTCGTGGTCAAGAGCAGCCGACTAATATTGCTTATACGCCGCGTGCAAAAAAAGTGATTGAGCTTTCAATGGATGAAGCACGTAAGCTGGGGCACACCTATGTGGGCACAGAGCATATTTTGCTCGGCCTTATCCGTGAAGGTGAAGGTGTAGCAGCCCGTGTGCTTAACAATCTTGGTATTAGTCTTAATAAAGCACGACAGCAGGTGTTACAGCTTTTAGGCAGTAGTGAAGCGGTGTCCAGCAGTCATGGTGCGCCAACGAACGTAAGCACACCAACACTTGATGGCCTAGCACGTGATTTGACTGCTTATGCGAAGGAAGGCCACCTGGATCCTGTCATTGGTCGAAGCAAAGAAATTGAGCGCGTTATTCAAGTGCTTAGCCGTAGAACCAAGAATAATCCGGTACTCATCGGTGAGCCAGGGGTAGGTAAAACGGCGATCGCTGAAGGGCTTGCTCAGAAGATTATCGCTGGAGAAATTCCAGAAACACTCCGCGACAAACGTGTAATGACGCTCGATATGGGCTCCGTTGTTGCAGGTACGAAATATCGTGGGGAATTTGAAGACCGCCTCAAAAAAATCATGGATGAAATTCGTCAAGCCGGAAACATTGTACTGTTCATTGATGAGCTGCATACGCTTATCGGTGCAGGCGGTGCGGAAGGAGCCATTGATGCTTCAAATATTCTTAAGCCGGCACTTGCTCGGGGAGAATTGCAATGTATCGGAGCAACAACACTGGATGAATATCGTAAATATATCGAGAAAGATGCTGCTTTGGAGCGCCGCTTTCAGCCAATCACGGTTGATCAGCCTTCTCCTGAAGAAGCGATTCAAATCTTGCATGGCTTGCGTGATCGCTATGAAGCACATCACCGTGTCAAGATAACAGATGAAGCGATTGTGCAAGCTGTTAAGCTGTCCGATCGTTATATAACCGACCGCTTCCTGCCAGATAAAGCGATTGATCTGATCGATGAGGCGAGCTCCAAAGTACGCTTGAAATCGTACACGGTACCGCCTAATTTGAAGCAGCTGGAGAACCGCCTAGAGGATATTCGCAAGGAGAAAGATTCTGCGGTTCAAAGTCAAGAATTCGAGAAAGCGGCAGCACTTCGCGATACAGAACAAAAAATTCGTGAAGAGCTGGACGTAACGAAGAATCAATGGAAAGAGAAGCAAGGCCGTACCGATTCCGAAGTTACACCTGAGGATATTGCTCAGATCGTAGCGAGCTGGACGGGTATTCCGGTTAGTAAGCTTGCTGAAGAAGAGACGCAGCGTTTGCTAAATATGGAAGATATCCTTCATGACCGGGTAATCGGTCAGGAAGAAGCGGTTAAAGCAGTGTCCCGTGCTATCCGCCGGGCACGTGCGGGTTTGAAAGATCCGAAACGTCCAATGGGCTCCTTTGTATTCTTGGGTCCTACAGGCGTAGGGAAAACAGAGCTTGCAAGAGCACTTGCAGAAGCGATGTTCGGCGATGAGAATGCGGTTGTTCGTATCGATATGTCCGAATATATGGAGAAACATTCGACTTCTCGTTTAGTCGGGGCGCCTCCAGGGTATGTAGGATATGAGGAAGGCGGACAGCTGACAGAGAAAGTTCGTCGGAAGCCATACTCCGTTGTACTTCTCGACGAAATTGAGAAAGCACATCCGGATGTATTCAACATCCTGCTGCAGGTACTTGAGGACGGTCGATTGACGGATTCTAAAGGTCGTGTCGTAGATTTCCGGAATACGCTCATCATCATGACGTCGAATGTCGGTGCTGATCAAATAAAACGTAATACCTCACTTGGCTTTACAGCCGTGCAGGATGCGGGCCGTGACTTCTCAATCATGAAGGAAAAGGTGCTTGCGGAGCTTAAGAAGAGCTTCCGTCCTGAATTCTTGAACCGAATCGACGAAACAATCGTGTTCCATTCCCTCGACAAGGAGCATATCGCACAAATTGTGACATTAATGTCCGATGAGCTGCGCAAACGTCTTCGCGAGCAGGAAGTGGACTACGTCCTCACAGATGCAGCAAAAGAATTTTTGGCTAAAGAAGGCTTCGATCCGCAATACGGTGCGCGTCCGTTGCGTCGTGCAATTCAGAAACATATCGAGGATCGGTTATCCGAAGACCTTTTACTTGGCAAAATTGCTAAAGGTGATTCCCTGGTAATTGATGAGAAGGACGGTGCTTTGACCGTTACTCATACGATATCAGCATCCGAAGAACCTGCGGCAAAATAATATTTTCTTTTCGAATACGGAATACCTCTTGTCCACCCCTATCGGAGATTCGCTGTTACAGCGGTTCGTTCATTAGGGGAGGGCCGGGGGTATTTTTGTATGCAGTAAACAATAAGCCTGAAGATTTGTTTATCGTGGGAATGCTTGTTACACTATATACATGGGATTCATTATAAAGGTGGAAAAAGGAGGCATATACGTATGATCGTTGTTACGAATACAATAAAGGTAAAGAAGGGCCATGGAGAATCAGTGGCTCAGCGGTTTCAGAATTCGAAGGGTGTTGAGACATCTCCGGGTTTCGTTCAAATGGAAGTGTTATTTACAGAGGGGCTTGAAGAATATGATGAGCTTAAGGTTTGCACCCATTGGCAGGATAAACAATCCTTCGAGGGTTGGGTAAACAGCGATTCATTCCGTCAGGCCCATGCACAGCGTGCAAGCGGGGCTTCAAGTCAAGGAGGTCCTAGTGGGCAAGGTCAGCATGGCGAAGGGGCGCCGGCTGCTCCACAAGGTGAGAGTGTTATGCTCGGTTCACAAATGACGACGCATACGGTTCTAGTGTCACGGCTTTCAGGCAACTCTAATTAAACGAGTTTATTTGAATGACAAGTAGCCCCCACCTAGGCAAGAAGGTGTGCCTGTATGGGGGATTTTTATATAAGATTAACACCACTTGCTTGCCGTATTTAAAGATTGTTTAAAACGATCGCCGTCATTTTGAAAAAGTATTTATACCTTCCATTAGAAATGGTAAACTTTGAGTGATAGATCAGAAGGAGCCGAATATGGCAAAAGTTAAAATAAAATTCGCGTGTACGGAATGCGGGACAGAAACACCAAAATGGCTTGGAAAGTGTCCAGGCTGTGGTTCATGGAATACGATGGTAGAAGAAAAAGAAACCGTTGTGAAAACACAAGGAATGGGCTCTTCAATCATTCAGACGAAAGAAAAGCCACTTCCTATCATACATATAGAGAGTGGTCAGGAGCAGCGGATTGAAACGACGCTTCTGGAGCTCAATCGTGTTCTTGGTGGAGGTATTGTACCGGGCTCACTCATTCTTGTTGGTGGTGACCCAGGTATAGGTAAATCTACCCTTCTGCTGCAGACCTCTCATGCGCTGGCATCAAAGGCACTGACTGTTCTCTATATCTCTGGAGAGGAATCAGTTCGTCAAACCAGGCTGCGTGCAGATCGATTGGGAGCGCTAACCGACAAACTCTATGTGTTATGCGAGACGAACATGGAACAGATCAATGAAGCGATTGAATCGGTCCAGCCGGATTTTCTGGTCATTGACTCTATTCAAACCGTATATGACCCCAATGTGCAATCAGCCCCAGGTAGTGTCTCCCAAGTACGGGAATGTACCGCTCATTTCATGCGTGTAGCGAAGATTAAAGGGATTGCAACCGTGCTAGTTGGTCATGTCACCAAGGAGGGGGCAATCGCAGGTCCTCGAATGCTGGAGCATATGGTGGATTGTGTGCTTTATTTTGAAGGGGAGAGGCATCATTCTTATCGATTATTGCGTGCAGTGAAGAATCGTTTTGGCTCGACTAACGAAATCGGAATTTTTGAGATGGTAGAGGATGGGCTGCGTGAAGTAACGAATCCATCTGAATTATTTTTGTCGGAAAGACCGCTTGGCGTGTCGGGTTCAACGGTTGTTGCCAGCATGGAAGGTACCAGACCTGTGCTCGTGGAGCTTCAGGCGCTCGTAACGACGACAAATTTCCCATCCCCGCGTCGAATGTCGACTGGTATCGATCACAATCGGATGGCGCTTATTATCGCGGTGCTGGAGAAGCGCATGGGTATGTTTTTACAGACGCAGGATGCTTACTTAAATGTTGCGGGCGGTATTAAATTGGATGAGCCAGCAGTGGATCTTGCGGCTGCGGTAAGTATAGCATCGAGTTTTCGTGATGCACCGACACGACCATTCGACGTTTTCTTTGGCGAAATTGGACTGACAGGTGAAGTAAGAGCTGTTTCAAGGGCCGAGCAGCGGGTAAAGGAAGCACAGAAGCTTGGATTTAAGCGGGTTATCATGCCTGTGAAGAGCTTGAAGGGTTGGACCCCGCCGGCTGGTATTGAAATCATAGGCGTAGAGACCGTTGCTGAGGCGCTAGCGGCAGCTTTCGGATAGAGGGGGGTATCATGAAAGAGATGAATCAACTAGAGATAATGAATCAGCTGCTGCAAATGGTTGCGCCAGGCATGGCATTCCGAGAGGGACTTGATAACGTACTGCGAGCTAAGACTGGGGCACTGATTGTTGTTGGATATAGTCCAGAAGTGATGGAAGTGGTAGATGGTGGATTTTCAATCAATTGTGATTTCTCCCCCAACTACTTGTACGAGCTGGCCAAAATGGACGGCGCTATTATCTTGAGCGAAGACCGTAAAAGAATCTTATATGCGAATACGCAGCTTATTCCAAATAGCTCTATTTCCTCCATTGAGACAGGGATACGGCATCGTACGGCTGAACGTGTAGCCAAGCAGACTGGTAAGCTGGTCGTTTCCATTTCGCAGCGTCGGAACGTGATCACCTTATATCAAGGTCAGCTTCGATACTCGCTTAAGGATATGGCCGTTATTTTAACTAAAGCCAATCAGGCGATTCAAACACTGGAGAAGTATAAAGTAGTACTGAATCAGTCGTTTACTAATTTATCTGCTTTAGAATTTGAAGAGATGGTAACGCTGCAAGAGGTTGCGCATGTCATCAAACGGTTAGAGATGGTTATACGGGTCAAGATGGAAATTAAACGATATGTGAATGAGCTTGGTACTGAAGGGCGACTCATAAGCATGCAGATGGAGGAATTGGTTGGCGGGGTTGAGGAAGAGGCATGGTTCCTTCTAAAGGATTATGCTAAGGATCAGCAGGAAGATAAAATCCGGGATATCCGCACAGCCATTCGCAAACTGAATGCAGAGGAACTGCTTGAGCTCCCACAAATCATTAAGTTGCTGGGCTATTCTGGAATGAGTGCGGCTTCTGAAGATATGGTGGCATCTCGTGGCTACCGACTCCTCAGTCGAATACCACGTTTACCAGCTGTTATCATGAACAATTTGGTTGAGCGATTTGAGAATTTGCCCCATATTCTAATGGCCACCATTGAAGAACTGGATTCCGTCGATGGAATTGGTGAAGTGAGAGCTCGTGCTATTAAAGAAGGATTGAAGCGGATCCAAGAGCAGATGTTCATTGACAGACAAATCTAAATCCCATACAATGTGAGAATGCGGAAAAACCGTTGGTTGGATCTGACAATATCGTTCAATTCCGGAAAACTTCTGTAAAAAGTTTTCATTCAATCGTTGTACAAGTAAGAAATGAACTGCGCCCTAGACTGCCTAGGCCGGATCTTCTTGGTTTGCTGACAATACTGCAACAAGCGGTTTTGGGGCATAGTAAAGATGAGGTGGAGTAAAATGATTTTGAAGTCGATACCGAGTCTTTTTACGGTGGCGAATCTTTTTCTAGGTATCGTCGCCATAATTCTCGTGTTTCCTGAGAATGCAAAACCTGAAGTTGCTGCGATGATGGTTATTATTGCCATGCTGATGGACGGAGTAGACGGTCGAGTCGCCCGTGCGCTTAATGCTCAGAGTGAGTTCGGTAAGGAGCTAGATTCGCTCTCGGATGTCATTTCGTTCGGAGTAGCGCCTGCGTTTATTATGTACAGTGTGGCTTTCCAAGAACTAACTGCTGCACCTGCATGGATTATTACAGCCTTGTTCCCGATATGCGGTGCACTTCGTCTAGCAAGATTCAATG
Organism: Paenibacillus baekrokdamisoli; assembly: GCF_003945345.1. GTDB lineage: Bacteria > Bacillota > Bacilli > Paenibacillales > Paenibacillaceae > Paenibacillus_Z > Paenibacillus_Z baekrokdamisoli. The sequence continues at coordinate 6,022,586 of NZ_AP019308.1, forward strand.
TGGTCTCGGGTATGCCGGGGTATTTCATCGGGTTGCCGATCCCAGCTGCTGGAGGGGTACTTGCCACCCTTGCGTTATTTCATAAAGATATTGCAGTTCCCGTTCTCTTGGTAAGTACATTGGTTCTTGCCTTCCTTATGGTGAGTACCATTAAGTATCCGAACTTCAAAAAAGTAGGCATTCCGAAGAATGCAATATGGGTTGTACCCATTATTGTTGTTATTGCTGTCATATTGGGAATTCTATTCCCGCATCATTTATCCAAAATTATTTTTGTACCCTTGGTGCTATATGCGCTTTACGGCCTAAAAAAAAACGTTGATCGGCGTCTCCCCGGCAGAAAACGCAAGCGCCGGATGAAGGAAGCGAAGCTACAAGAAGAAGCAGAGCATAGTGCGTAATGCACGACGCCGTTCACATTAAGAAGACCACCTTATTCATCCGTAATGGGATGTAACGAGGTGGTCTTCTTTTTTCATTTCTGGAAGTCTAAGTTAAATTGAATAAGCCTAAAGTAGAACATTTATCAGACTCATTAGCGACTACATTCTCTAGTTGAATACCAAGTAAATTACACATAGCAGACATGTAGAACAAATTGCGGCCGAGCTCGCTTTGAATCGCATCCCTGCAATGCTCACACAAATCGCCAGAGATGTGATGGTGAAGCTTTGTCTTTGCTTGCTCTAGATTGAAATCGTCTGCATACTCCTGCTTTCGGGCGTTCAGTTCGATACAGCCGCATTCCGTAACGGATTTGGCTACTGCACGATTAACAGAAGCGCCGGATTGGCCATATTTCGATAATACATCAAGCAAGCTGCGATGTCGCAACAGCAATTCGGATACTTGCTGCTGGAACTGCTCCAACGTTTGGGCGCTCATCGATTCCACCTCATTTCGGGAATGGCATTGCTACTTCTTATTATAAGCGTCAAAGGATATTTTTTCAAAAAGGAATTGTTCGAATTGTCCTATTTTGGTTCAAGGTTAATAAATTCTAACCGTTTCTTTCCTTTTGAGCGATTAACGTGTGAAATATTGGCACATAATTGTAATGGAGGTGGATTTATGTGATGAAACGAATAATTCAGTTGATTGGTTTATTGTTTGGAGGCGTCCTTGGTGCTCAAGTACATAGCTGGATGAGTATGGGGACGATTTTTACGGATGCAACTTACGGTATGATGCAGCAATCAGGCGGTTATTATTTGAATGTTGGAATTGGAGCTTTATGTGGACTTGCGGCTGCAACCGTGTTAGCCGGTCCTTTTATGCGCTTTATGCAGCAGGGTGCGGACCGTGCGGCTGCAATGCCAACAGGAGAGCTGATGTCTGGTGCAGGTGGCTTGCTTGTAGGACTTGCGTTATCAGCTTTACTGTTTCCAGCTGTTTCTGGATTGACTGGCACAGGCGTGTTCTTACCCATTGTTATGACGTTATTCTTCGGTTATGTGGGTTTGCAAATTGGCTTAAGCAAGAGAGAAGAATTAACGGAGCGTTTGTCTGCTTTTTTTCAATGGAGAGCTAAATCGTCTGAAATTGATGAAGACAGCAGCTACGAAGAACACAAAATATTAGATACGAGCGTCATTATCGACGGCCGAATCGCCGATATTTGCAAAACCGGATTCATTGAAGGCACGCTCGTTATCCCAGAGTTTGTACTGGAGGAGCTTCAGCATATTGCCGATTCTTCGGATTTGCTGAAACGAAACCGCGGTCGTCGGGGGCTTGATATTCTCAACAAAATTCAGAAGGAGCTCGACGTCAAAGTACTCATCTATGAAGGTGATTTTGAGGATGGGGAAGTGGACAGTAAGCTCGTTAAGCTTGCGAAGGTTCTTCATGGTAAGGTAGTGACTAATGACTTCAACCTCAATAAGGTTTGCGAGCTGCAGGGTGTATCTGTTCTGAATATCAATGATCTTGCTAATGCAGTCAAGCCGGTTGTCCTTCCAGGTGAAGAGATTGTCGTTCAGGTCATTAAGGACGGCAAAGAGCATGGACAAGGGGTAGCCTATCTAGATGATGGAACAATGATCGTAGTTGAGGGTGGACGTGATTATATCGGTACGACCATGGAAGTGCTTGTGACAAGTGTACTACAGACATCCGCCGGTCGAATGATATTCGCCAAACCGAAGTTATTGGAAAAAGCGCTGTAACACGGTATGATAGTACACGGATGATGGTTCACTGGGTGAATGGTGAGGCATCAAGTTTACAGCGAGGCGGTTGAAGGGCATGGAGGCAGTACAGGCGCAATGGGGCGTTGTCGTTGTGGCAGCAGGACGTGGAATGCGGATGGGGACCAAGGAGAGCAAACAGTATCTGCTTCTGCAGGACAAGCCTATTCTCGTTCACACCCTTGAATTGTTTGAGGGAATGGAAGAGGTTTCTGAGATTATACTCGTTGTTGGTGAGCAGGATGTAGCACGCTGTGAAGCGTTTGTTCGCGAATATGATCTTATCAAAGTAAAGGCTGTGCTGGCAGGTGGTAGTGAGCGTCAGCATTCTGTAAGAATCGGATTGCAATCACTTGGTACGGAATGGGTTATGGTGCATGATGGGGTTCGGCCTCTTGTAACTCAATCAGCTGTTCGCTCCTGCATGTCAATGGCGGAGAACGTTGAAGCCGCAGTACTTGCTGTGCCTGTGAAAGATACCATTAAGCAAGTGAATGAAGCGGGTGTCATTGTTGCGACACCGGACCGTCGAAGCTTGTGGGCCATTCAAACGCCCCAAGCTTTTCGACGTTCCTTGCTAATAAGAGCGCATGAGCAAGCGGCGCTTGAGGGCTTTCTTGGAACGGACGACGCTATGGTCGTTGAACGTCTTGGTATTCCGGTTTCTGTAACGGAAGGCGAATATACGAATATAAAAATCACAACGCCTGAGGATTTGCCTTGGGCGGCATTCTTACTTGCGAGTAACAGCAAAAGTAAGACGGGGAAAGGGGAAAAGGAATTATGATTCGAGTAGGACAAGGTTTTGATGTCCATCAGCTAGTAGAAGGGCGTCCCTGTATTATTGGAGGAGTGACGATTCCATACGAGAAGGGGCTGCTTGGTCATTCGGATGCGGATGTTCTGCTTCATACCATCAGCGATGCTGTGCTAGGGGCGTTAGGACTAGGTGACATCGGCAAACATTTTCCGGATACAGACCCAGCTTTTAAGGATGCCGATAGCTTGAAGCTGCTGGAGCATATCTGGGCACTTGTTAAGGAACGTGGATATAAGCTAGGGAACGTGGATGCTACTATTATTGCCCAGCGCCCAAAGATGGCTCCTTATATACCACAAATGGTTGAGGTTATTGCAGGTGCGCTTGAAGCTGAAGAACGGTCTCAGGTTAATGTCAAAGCTACTACGACGGAGCAGCTTGGATTTACTGGACGGGGCGAGGGAATCGCTGCACAAGCGGTTGTATGCCTCGTAAAAGTTATGCTATGATCGTGCAATACAGTAATTGACGGAAGGAGATTGAACACAAATGACACAACAAATTCGAGTGCGTTATGCGCCTTCGCCAACGGGGCACTTACATATTGGTAATGCAAGAACGGCCTTATTTAATTATCTATTTGCACGCAATCTTGGCGGAAAATTTATTATACGCATTGAGGATACCGACATAAAGCGTAATGTGGCAGGCGGCGAAGAGAGCCAGCTGACGTATCTGAAATGGCTGGGTATTGATTGGGACGAGAGCGTTGATATCGGAGGGGGATATGGACCGTATCGCCAAACCGAACGACTGGATATTTATCGCGAGTACTGGCAGGATTTAATTGACCGCGGTCTAGCTTACAAATGCTACTGTACGGAAGCAGAGCTGGAGGAGGAGCGGGAGGAGCAAACTTCACGTGGCGAAACCCCTCGTTATTCAGGCAAACACCGTGATCTTACAGAGGATCAGCGCCAGACTTTCGAAGCTGAAGGTCGCGTACCGAGTATTCGCTTCCGTGTACCAGAAGGCAAGACGTATAGCTTTAATGATCTAGTTAAAGGCCAGATCAGCTTCGAAACGGAAGGGACTGGCGACTTTGTCATCGTGAAGAAGGATGGTATCCCTACTTATAACTTTGCTGTAGCACTAGATGATCATTTGATGGCAATCAGTCACGTATTGCGTGGGGAAGACCACATCTCAAATACGCCGCGCCAATTGATGATTTATGAAGCTTTCGGCTGGGAGCCGCCGATATTTGGACATATGACGCTTATCGTGAATGATCAGCGGAAGAAACTTAGTAAACGTGATGAGTCGATTGTTCAATTCATTGAGCAATATGATAAGCTCGGCTATTTGCCGGAAGCCATGTTTAATTTTATTACATTGCTGGGCTGGTCGCCTGAGGGTGAGCAGGAGATTTTCACGCGTGACGAGCTCGTCCAAGCCTTTGATTCCAATCGCCTAAGCAAAAGTCCAGCTGTATTCGATTCGAACAAACTCCGCTGGATGAATAATGAATATTTGAAAAAGACTGAGCTTCCTCGATTGGTTGATTTATGTGTGCCGCAATTGCAGAAGGCTGGTCGTTTACCAGATGAAATTGACGAGGCTGGACACGCATGGGCGTCTGCTCTAATCGCTTTATATCAAGATAAGCTTCATTATGCGGCAGAGATTGTACCGCTTACGGAATTGTTTTTCAATGCAGAAGTGACGGATGAAGAAGAAGCGAAGGCAGTTCTCGCTGAGGAGCAGGTACCTGTCGTGCTGCAGGCCTTTGCTGATCAGCTCGCAGCGCTTGACACTTTAGAGGTTGATGGGATAAAAGCTGCTATTAAGGCGGTTCAACAATCGACTGGATTTAAAGGCAAGCAGTTGTTCATGCCGATTCGTGCTGCGCTTACGGGTCAAACGCATGGGCCTGATCTTAATCAAACGATAGCATTGCTTGGTAAATCTAAGGTTGTAGAGCGTATTCAATTCCGACTGGGCTAATGCGGATTTTTAGCTTATCTCTATAAAGTCTGGCGGTAAGCTTTATCCAAAGCACTTGTCAGTTTTTCGACAGTCAGCTATACTTGAAGCACTATATGTATCATATAATGATTTATCGATAATAAAGCTTAGAACAGGAACGTTCATTTTATTAAAGGAATTATCAGAGAGGGCGACCTTTTGAACGGAGCCGCTGCTACTTGTGTTATTTGATGCACGTCAGTGATCCGAGAGAATGGCTGAGAGTCGTTTAGTCCTTGAAGTGAACATTGCGCCTGGGAGCTGCACTATTGATCCGCGTCATGAATGACTTTGCTGTTCATCCTTGGACAGGAGTAGAATCATGTTGCACGGGGTAGGTGGTGACGATCGATCCGCGTTAAGGATCTTGAGATGGGATATGCTTTCGATTAATAATCCCATGCAGAGTGGAACCGCGTTCTTACGCCTCTGTAGCCTTTGGGCTGCAGGGGCTTTTGTTATTTCCTAGCCGAACGAGAAATCCAGATGGACGGGCGAGTATTGCTCCAAGCAGGGAGATCGTCATTCAAGGATGTGGAGCTCGATTGTGGAAGTTTGAGAGGAGTCTTGACCATGTTTCATCATTTAAAATCCGATATACAGACAGTGATTGATAATGACCCTGCCGCTCGGAATAAATTTGAAGTGGTATTCACGTACTCTGGACTTCATGCCATATGGGCACACCGTGTTGCACATTATTTTTATAAGCGACGGTGGTATACGATCGCTAGAATAATCTCGCAGGTGAGCCGATTCTTCACGGGAATTGAAATTCATCCGGGCGCAACGATCGGTGAAGGTCTTTTTATTGATCATGGTATGGGTGTCGTCATCGGAGAAACATGCGAAATCGGGAATAATGTCGTGATTTATCAAGGTGTGACCCTTGGTGGGACGGGAAAAGAACGTGGTAAACGGCATCCTACCATCGGGAACAATGTTGTTATCGGTTCTGGATCGAAGGTTCTTGGATCGTTTGAAGTTGGAGATAATGTAAATATCGGCTCTAATTCTGTGGTGCTGCGTGAGGTTCCACCGAATAGTACAGTTGTCGGTAATCCTGGTCGCATCGTGAAGCGTAATGGGGAACGAGTAGGTGATCGTCTAGATCATACGAAGCTGCCCGATCCCGTTATCGAGATGCTGCGCGCCATGCAGAAAGAAATTGTAGATCTGAGAGCGGATCTGGAACAAGTGCGCGAAGAACGTCTTGAGCAGGATGCCGAGCTGCAGCGGCAAGAGCTAATCGAATCAGATGAGGAAAATAAGCAGACCATAGCTGGAGGGGAAACTAGAAAATGAGCCTGCGCATTTATAATACAATGACTCGTGAGAAAGAAGAATTTATACCGCTTGAGTCAGGTAAAGTAAAGATGTACGTATGTGGACCGACAGTCTACGATTATATCCATATTGGGAATGCACGACCGGTTATTTTCTTTGATGTCGTACGTCGCTATTTGGAGTCGACCGGCTATCAAGTGGAGTATGTTGTCAATTTCACAGATGTCGATGACAAGCTCATTCGTAAGGCTGAACAGTTAGATACAACGGTTCCAGAAGTTGCAGAACGATTCATTCAAGCCTTCAATACCAATATCGAAGCACTCGGTGTTCATAAAGCTACCTTGAACCCGCGTGTAACGGAGAATATACCGGAAATTATATCGTTCATTCAAGAGTTAGTTGATAAAGATTATGCCTATGAGAATGGCGGAGATGTTTTCTTCCGCACGAATAAATTCACTGATTATGGGAAGCTATCGCATCAGAATATGGATGAACTGCAGCTTGGTATCCGTATTGGGGTTGATGTGCGTAAAGAGAATGGCCAAGACTTCGTGCTGTGGAAAGCGGCTAAGCCCGGAGAGATTTTCTGGGAAAGTCCATGGGGAGCGGGGCGTCCGGGCTGGCATATTGAATGTTCAGCGATGGCTCGCAAGTATTTAGGAGAAACTCTGGATATTCATGGAGGCGGACATGATCTCCAATTCCCTCATCATGAATGCGAAGTAGCCCAATCCGAATCGCTATCTGGCAAGCCGCTAGCGCGATATTGGATGCACAATGGATATATCCATATTAATAATGAGAAAATGTCCAAATCCTTGGGGAACGGAATTACTGTAAATGAGATGATCAAGCGAATCAAGCCTGCTGTCATTCGTTACTTCATGCTTTCTGCTCATTATCGCAGTCCAATTAATTTCAGTGATGAAACGATTGCTCAAGCGGAGAATAGCATTGAACGCGTAATGAATTGCTTAGTTAACCTACAGCATCGTTTAACGGTTGCTATAAGTGAGGCAGATGAGGAGACCGTGGCTCTTCGTGGAAGAGTGGAAGCGATCAAGGAACAATTTCACGCGAAGATGGATGACGACTTTAATACACCAGATGCCATAACTGCTTTATTCGATCTCGTAAGTGAGGCGAATCAACATTTGCAAAGACCTGTTGTATCAGCAGAAAGCTTACATTTATTAATTAATGCCTTTGAATCTTTTGATCAGGTGCTAGGCCTTCTCCCAGAGAAGCAGAGCGAGGGCCTGTTGGATGCGGATGTTGATGCCCTCATCGCAGAGCGTGTGGAAGCTCGAATAACGAAGAACTGGGCGCGTGCCGATGAGATTCGTGACCAATTAGCCGAGCAAGGTATTGTTCTGGAGGATACGCCGCAAGGCATGCGGTGGAGACGCAAATGATGGAGAACATGGAAGAAGGCTGGTGGATTCATACACCGACTAAGGCACCCCATCTACTAAATCCAGTTGTACTGGCCTACATTGGGGATTCGGTATTTGAATTGCTTGTAAGGCAATATTTAGTCAGTCAACCGAATCATAAACTCCATCATTTGCATAAGCATGCCACTCAATTTGTGTCTGCCAAAGCACAGTGTGCGTTACTAGAAAAGTGGCAGCCATTTTTAACCGAAGAAGAGAAAGATATAGCCAAGCGCGGAAGGAATGCGAAGTCGGGTACACCGCCCAAAAATGCGGATACGGCAGACTACCGACAAGCGACCGCTCTTGAGTGTTTGGTTGGATATTTATATTATGCCAAGCGAAGTGAACGGCTGCGTGAGTTAATGGCCATCGCTTTCAACGAATTAACTGAGGGCGAAGAACCCATCAAGGAGGAAGACAGATGAGTGAGTTTGAGCATGACCATGACCAGGATTCACAAGAATGGATTGCAGGTAAACACCCGGTCATGGAGGCACTGCGCTCCGGACGTGAAATAAATAAGATCTGGATAGCCGAGCAGATGCAAAAAAATGCAGCTCAGCTTATTGTTGCCGAAGCGAAGAAGGCGGGAATTATTGTACAGTTCGCGGATAAACGCAAGCTGGATCAAATGGTGAATGATGTTTCTCATCAAGGCGTTATCGCACAAGCTGCTGCATACCGCTATTATGAATTAGATGAAATTTTAGAACGTGCTCGGGAGAATGGTGAAGTTCCCTTTCTGCTGCTGCTTGATGAAATTGAAGATCCGCATAACTTAGGTTCGATCCTGCGAACTGCGGAATGTACGGGGGTGCATGGCGTAATTATTCCCAAGCGCCGTTCGGCATCTCTAACCGCAACGGTTGCTAAAACATCCGCAGGTGCGGTTGAATACGTTCCAGTCGCCCGGATTACGAATATGGCACAAACGATCGACAAGCTCAAAGAAGCGGGGATTTGGATTGCGGGAGCTGATGTAGGTGCAACACAGGATGTGTTCGCGTCTAAAACAAGCTTTGATATGCCGCTTGCCGTCGTCATTGGGAATGAGGCAAAGGGAATTGGCCGATTAATTCGGGAGAAATGTGATTTTCTCATTAAACTACCTATGAATGGACGGCTGAATTCACTAAATGCTTCTGTTGCAGCAGGTGTTCTCATGTATGAAGTGGTGCGCCAGCGCCTAAATCGCTAACCATGCGGCGCCGTGAAGATGTACTGCTTGTCGATGGCTACAATGTGATTGGTGCATGGTCGATGCTTTCGTCCCTTCGAGATAGTAGTCTAGAAGATGCACGAGATCTTCTGCTGGAAATGCTGGCTGATTATCAAGGCTTTACCGGTATGGAGGTTATCGTTGTTTTTGACGCGCATCAAGTGCCTGGTATTGGCTCCACCTTTAATCAGTATCGCGTGTCGGTTGTTTACACGAAGGAGAAGGAAACGGCTGATGCTTGCATTGAACGTCTTTCATCTGAGCTTGCTCTGCGCAGCCGAGACCTTTATGTTGCGACCTCTGATTTAGTAGAGCAGCATGTAGCTTTCGGCAATGGTGCACTGCGCATCTCGGCGAGGGAACTACTCATTAATATCCAGCAAAATCGTAAAGAGATTGAACGAACACTTGATTATGGATCAAAGGTTCGCAATGAGCTGGACAATAACCTGAGCATGGATGTCAAAACAAAGCTCGAGAGATGGCGAAGAGGTCAAAAATGAGGGTTTTGATATCTTTGATGGGGCGTTACTTTACCTTACATTAAGTGAACATCAAACGGGGTTAAATTCCATTTTTGCTAGATTATCAAAGAACCTTCGACATGAACTTGATTGACTCTTCAAGGTTACATAATGTATACTGAGTCTATGTTTCTTTTGGAGGAACGGTAAATGTAGCTTGTTTCTATGATTTGAACAAGTGATTGGTAACTAGGATTTATTTTAGTTTTGCGCAATGCACGCCTTTCGAGCCGGAGGGATTGTTCGTGAGCATCGACCTCAGAGAATGGAAAACGCTGGACTTTGACTGCAGAACGGACGAAGACATTGTAGAAGCGGTTCGTGAAGGTGAAAGTGAAGCGCTGGAATATTTGATTAATAAATACAAGAATTTTGTCCGTGCTAAAGCGCGTTCCTATTTCTTAATTGGGGCCGATCGCGAGGATATCGTTCAAGAAGGTATGATAGGGTTATATAAAGCGATAAGAGATTTCAGGGGAGATAAGCTTGCGTCATTCAAGGCGTTTGCAGAGCTTTGCATAACGCGTCAAATAATTACTGCTATTAAGACGGCGACGCGTCAGAAGCATATACCACTTAATTCTTATGTATCGTTGGACAAGCCTATCTACGACGAAGACTCCGACCGTACGCTGCTTGACGTTATCTGTGGAACGAGAGTTTCAGATCCAGAAGAGTTGATTATTAATCAAGAAGAATTCATTGGTCTTGAAGATAAAATGTCTGAGATTTTGAGCGATTTGGAGCGGAAAGTTCTGATGCTCTATCTAGACGGTCGTTCCTATCAAGAAATAGCGGTGGATTTAGATCGTCATGTCAAGTCAATCGACAATGCTTTACAGCGTGTTAAACGCAAACTCGAGCGTTATCTTGAATTACGCAATATTACCAATTAAATTTGCAAATAGGAGAGCCTACTGGCTCTTTTTTTATGAGCTCTATTTCTTTTTATTAATTCCAACTCTAGTGGTTTGAAAGAAAAATGGTTTGGCAATAATAAACGAAGCGAGCTGTCGGGTTTCGCCTTTTTGATTTGCAAAGACTAGCCAAGTTTGTGAGAGTGAATTACCAACTAATAGTTAGGTATTCAGAGTAGTTATTCGTTGACACTCCCTATCGCTTATGATAAAGTGTTTTAGGTAGCCCTAAATTAGGTCTTTTTTATGATGGGTACTGAATCAGGCGAGTTCCACATACAACGCTTCAAACTTTTTTTATTTATGGTTGTTCGGGAGGTGTACAGCAATGCGGGTAATTATTACTCTGGCTTGCACAAACTGCAAACAAAGAAACTATGCTTCAAGCAAGAATAAACGGAATCACCCAGACCGCATCGAGATGAAGAAGTTCTGTAAGTATTGTAACGAGCATACTCCTCATCGCGAAACTAGATAGGTCAATTGGAGGTGTGGACGTGGCATTTTTAGCTAAACTGAAGCAAAGCTTCGGATCGACGTTTTCCTTCTTTACCGACAGCTTCGCAGAATTGAAGAAAGTCCGTTGGCCAAGCCGTAAAGAGTTGACAAGCTATACTCTCGTCGTAATGGTGACGATTATAGCGGTAACTGTCTACTTTTGGGTGCTTGACATTGGAATTTCCGCATTGGTCGAACTGATTGTTTAAGAAGGGGCCAAGGGTGGCTTGTTATGGAAAAAGAGATGGAAAAAAGATGGTACGTTGTCCATACCTACTCTGGGTATGAGAACAAAGTAAAAGCGAATTTAGAGAAGCGCGTTGAATCAATGGGCATGGAGGATAAGATTTTCCGTGTGCTCGTTCCGATGGAAGAAGAAGTGGTAAACAAAGACGGTAAGCAAAAAATCGTCATGCGTAAAGTTTATCCCGGCTACGTCCTCGTAGAAATGGTTCAAACCGATGACTCTTGGTATGTTGTTCGCAATACACCGGGTGTAACTGGCTTTGTCGGTTCGACAGGTTCAGGCTCGAAACCAACTCCACTGCTGCCTGATGAAGTGGAAGGAATCTTGCGTCACATGGGTATTGATGAACCGAAACCGAAAATCGAATTCGATTTACGGGAAACCGTTCGCGTTAAAGTTGGACCATTCGCTAATTTTGTCGGCACTGTAGAAGAGATTCTACTCGACAAGAGCAAGCTGAAGGTTCATGTTAACATGTTTGGCAGAGAGACGCCGCTTGAACTCGATTACACGCAAGTGGAAAAGATTTAACGGTTTCGATATCTGTCTAGCAGCATGAAATTGTCATGTCGATTCAACATCATGACAAAGTGGATTACTCTGGCAAGGAGGTGTGCAACATGGCAAAGAAAGTCATTAAAATGGTAAAACTGCAAGTTAATGCAGGGAAAGCGAATCCGGCTCCGCCGATCGGTCCTGCACTAGGTCAAGCTGGTGTCAACATCATGGCGTTCTGTAAAGAGTTTAACGCTCGTACAGCCGATCAAGTTGGTTTGATTATTCCAGTTGAGATCACAGTATTTGAAGATCGTTCATTCACATTTATCACAAAGACTCCACCGGCTGCTGTTCTTCTTCGTGTAGCTGCGAAGATTGAAAAAGGTTCGGGTGAGCCTAACAAGAAAAAAGTTGCTACAGTTAAACGTGCAACAGTACGTGAAATCGCTGAGCAAAAAATGCCTGACCTTAACGCAGCTTCTGTTGAAGCAGCAATGCGCATGGTTGAAGGTACAGCGCGCAGCATGGGCGTAGTAATCGAAGACTAATTTGATTACCGTTACGGTGTTGTAGGGCACGCCAGATGGCGTTGTCTGACTGAGAGGATCTTTGGGTTCGCTCAGGTGGGAGGATCTCCAGCAATGGAGGGTTTTCCGTTAAAACCACACAAGGAGGAGAATATCCATGGCTAAAAGAGGTAAAAAATATCAAGATGCTGTTAAGCTGATTGATAGCGAAGCTACTTACGAATCTCTAGAAGCAATTGAGCTTGTTAAGAAAGCATCCACTGCAAAATTCGACGAAACAGTTGAAGTTGCGGTTCGTCTGGGTGTAGACCCTAAGAAACAAGATCAAGCGGTTCGTGGCGTAGTTGTACTTCCGCATGGTACTGGTAAAACAAAACGCGTACTCGTTTTTGCAAAAGGTGACAAAGCCAAAGAAGCAGAAGCAGCAGGCGCAGATTATGTTGGCGATGCTGACGTAATCGCTAAAATTCAACAAGGCTGGTTCGACTTCGACGTTTGTGTTGCTACTCCGGACATGATGGCTGAAGTTGGTAAACTGGGTCGTATTCTCGGTGGTAAAGGTCTCATGCCGAATCCGAAAGCGGGTACTGTAACGTTTGACGTTACAAAAGCCGTGCAAGAGATCAAAGCCGGTAAGATCGAGTACCGTCTTGATAGAGCAGGTCAAATCCATGCACCAATCGGTAAAGTATCGTTTGATGCAGACAAGCTGAACGAGAACCTTCGTACTCTGGTAGATGCACTAAACCGTGCTAAACCGGCAGCAGCTAAAGGGGTTTACTTGAAAAACATCGCCGTTTCCTCAACGATGGGCCCTAGTGCTCGTCTTAACGTTTCTGTATATCGTTAAGAGGACGGAATTAACAATCGAATATGCATACCGTAGACAGTAGGTGCCAGGTCATCTGGCTTAATTTCCTACCGAGGTGTTATGATAAACGTGTTTGTGCGCTTTTGCCTTAAGGCTGGAGTGATTTACGGACCATCATGGCCTTCGCATTGTCTGCGGAGGCCTTTCTCATGCACTTAGGAGAAAGTAATCCGCCGCTAGAAACGGGATGTCTAGAACATTACGGGAGGTGTACATTATGGCAAACGCAAAAATCATCCAAGGTAAAGAGCAAGCTGTAACTGAAATTTCGTCAAAACTTCGCGAAAGCTCATGCACAGTTGTAGCTGATTACCGTGGACTAAACGTGAAGCAAGTTACTGAGCTCCGTAAACAATTGCGCGATGCGAACATTGAGTTTCAAGTTTTGAAAAACTCCTTGATTCGTCGTGCAACTGCGAATGCTGATCTCACAGCTCTTGATGCTGTTCTTACAGGTCCTACTGCTGTTGCTTTCAGTAAAGAGGATGCTGTTGGTCCAGCTAAAATTTTGGCTGACTTCGCTAAAAAGAATGACGCTTTGAAATTGAAAGGCGGCGTTGTTGGAGGCCAAGTATTTAACGCGGAAGAAATCAAAGCGTTGGCGGATCTACCGTCACGCGAAGGTTTGCTCTCCATGCTCCTCAGCGTGCTTCAAGCGCCTATGCGCAACTTCGCCCTTGCTGTTAAAGCAGTGGCTGAGAAACAAGAAGCATAAGAAGATGTTTCACTTTTTAACGAACACAATGAAAACAAATAATAAAACAAACTATTGGAGGTTTATCTCATGAGTAAAGAACAAATCTTGGAAGCCATTAAAGGCATGAACGTTCTTGAATTGAACGATCTAGTTAAAGCAATCGAAGAAGAATTCGGCGTTACAGCAGCAGCACCAGTTGCAGCTGGCGGCGGCGCAGCAGCAGCAGTAGTTGAAGAGCAATCTGAATTTGACGTAATCTTGGTAAGTGCTGGCGCTTCCAAAATCAACGTTATCAAAGCTGTTCGCGAAATCACAGGTCTTGGCCTGAAAGAAGCGAAAGATGTTGTTGATGGCGCTCCTAAAGCAATCAAAGAAAAAATTGCTAAAGAAGAAGCAGATTCTATCAAAGCTAAACTTGAAGAAGCAGGCGCTTCTGTAGAAGTTAAGTAATAGATAGTTACCTAGCATAGCGACGAACCCCTTGAGGCGCAAGCTTCAAGGGGTTCGCTTTATTGTGAAGACGGCTGTACAAAAAGCCTCGAAGTCTGTTTTTCGAAACAGTCGCATGATTAACTTTTAGGAGGGGATATGATGTCTGAGCACTACTACACGCGTAGCCCTGAGGTTAAGCGTGATCGACAACAAATTGAAACAACACTTCGTGGTTATGAACTGCGTTTTATGACAGATGCTGGCGTTTTCTCTAAAACTGGTGTTGATTATGGAAGTCGGGTTCTAATTGAGGCGATTGATTTAGATCGTGGTGCCCAAGTGCTTGATGTCGGTTGCGGCTATGGGCCTATTGGAATTACAGCAGCGAAACTAGCTTCAGAAGGTCATGTGACTATGATTGATATCAATGAACGTGCCATCGAACTGGCTTTAGAGAATTCGAAACGCAATGGGGTAACCAATGTTTCGGTTTTGCAAAGTGATCTTTTCGAACGCGTTAGAGATCAGAGTTTTGACGTGATTATTACTAACCCACCTATTCGCGCAGGTAAAGAAATTGTGCATCGAATCTTTGAAGAAGGCGAGAAGCTGCTGCGACCTGGAGGCTTCATGTGGGTGGTCATTCAAAAGAAACAAGGTGCACCATCAGCGCTTACTAAGCTTGAATCGCTATTTGAAGAAGTCGAAGAAGTCACGAAAGACAAGGGATACCGAATATTTCGAGCATGCAAGTAGGAATATGGAAAAAGCAATATTTTGTTGACTTGGTTTTGTCGATGTGTTATCATTATAAAATGTCAGTATTAAAATGGGCTCAATCTCTTTAGTCAACTAAAATGTCAAGCGGTTTTTTAACTCTTCAGAAATGCCAATTATTTTCTGGAATAGAAAAAGTCAGTTTGACGTATAATGTTTACATTTTGGGCAAAATTACTTGATATGAGACTTTAGTGGTTGATAGATCGCTAAGGTGTGATTGACAGAAACATGCTCTTTTTTCGAGTTATCGATAAGGGCTTTTCTTTATTGAATCAGAATTTGCCTGCTGCACATTCTGATTTCGTGAATAAAAGATCGTTCACTTTCTGTGAAGCAGACATGAGGGGTGAGGTTAAGTTGGCAGGACAACTTGTTCAGTATGGGCGTCGTACGCGTAGAAGTTATGCGCGCATCCGCGAGGTGCTTGAAGTTCCGAACCTGATTGAAATCCAACAAAAGTCGTACGAGAAATTTTTGGAGAAGGACTTACTAGAACTTTTCCAAGATATCTCGCCGATTCAGGATTTTACAGGTAATTTGATGCTTGAGTTCATTGATTATTCGCTCGGAGAGCCGAAATATTCAGTCGATGAATCGAAAGAACGTGACGTAACCTACGCAGCGCCGCTGCGAGTAAAGGTTCGGCTCATCAATAAGGAAACCGGCGAAGTGAAAGAGCAAGAAGTGTTCATGGGCGATTTTCCACTGATGACCGAAACAGGCACCTTTATAATTAATGGTGCGGAACGGGTTATTGTAAGCCAATTGGTTCGCTCACCTAGCGTCTACTTTAGCACGAAAGTGGACAAAAACGGGAAGAAAAATTATACGGCTACAGTAATACCAAACCGTGGTGCTTGGCTAGAGCTTGAAACTGATGCGAAGGACATTATCTATGTCCGTATCGATCGGACTCGGAAAATACCGGTGACGGTTCTTCTTCGTGCGCTTGGCTTTGGTACTGATGCGGAAATATTGGATTTGCTTGGGCATGACGAATATATTCGCAATACGTTAGATAAAGACAATACGGATTCTACGGAGAAAGCGCTCATCGAAATCTATGAACGTCTTCGTCCAGGTGAACCACCAACGCTTGACAATGCAAAGAGTTTGCTAGTTGCACGCTTCTTTGACCCGAAACGATATGATTTGGCGAATGTCGGACGTTATAAAATAAACAAAAAGCTTCATATTAAGAACCGTTTGTTCAACCAAAAGCTAGCTGAAACGCTTGTGGATCCTTCTACAGGGGAAATTCTAGCAGAAGCTGGTCAAATGATTGATCGTAGACTTCTGGATGAGCTTATCCCTTATTTAGAGAATAACGTTGGTTTCAAAACTTACCATGTAGCTAATGGTGTGCTTGATGCTGATAGTATTCCTCTACAAACCATAAGTGTATTCTCGCCTCTTGATGAAAGTAAAGTGATTAAAGTAATTGCTAATGGCGTCATTGATAAAGGTGTGAAGCATATCACTCCTGCCGATATCATTTCATCCATCAACTACTTTATTGATTTACTTCATGGCGTTGGAAGCACGGACGATATTGACCATCTTGGTAACCGCCGTCTTCGTTCAGTTGGTGAATTGCTGCAGAATCAATTCCGTATTGGTTTGTCTCGGATGGAACGCGTAGTTCGTGAACGTATGTCTATTCAAGATGCTAATGCCATTACTCCTCAAGCGCTTATTAATATTCGACCTGTTATTGCGTCGATTAAAGAGTTCTTTGGTTCCTCACAACTATCTCAGTTTATGGACCAAACGAATCCGCTTGCTGAACTTACACATAAACGTCGTCTATCTGCACTAGGACCCGGTGGTTTGACACGGGAACGCGCTGGTTTCGAGGTGCGTGACGTTCATAACTCTCACTACGGCCGTATGTGCCCGATTGAGACGCCTGAGGGACCGAATATCGGTTTGATCAACTCCTTGTCTACCTTTGCTCGTATTAACGAGTATGGCTTTATAGAAGCGCCTTACCGTTGGGTTGATCCTAAGACAGGTATTGTAACGGAGCAAATCGCATATTTGACTGCGGATGAAGAAGATAACTATGTTATCGCACAAGCGAACGCGAAGTTGACGAAGGATAGTAAATTCGTTGAAGATTCTGAAATCGTTCGTTATAACAAGCAGGCCGATAACATTTTAACAATGCCTACCGAGCGTGTTGATTATATGGACGTTTCACCGAAACAGGTTGTTTCAGTCGCGACGGCGCTTATTCCCTTCCTAGAGAATGATGACTCTAACCGTGCGCTTATGGGTTCTAACATGCAGCGTCAGGCAGTTCCGCTTCTCATACCGAAGGCACCTTTGGTTGGTACGGGTATGGAGCATAAGTCTGCAAAAGATTCTGGTGTATGTATTGTTGCCAAATATGACGGAATTATCGAACGTGTTTCGGCAAATGAAATATGGCTTCGCCGCGTTGAGATTATCGATGGTAAACCGGTCACAGGTGACTTGGTTAAGCAAAAACTGCACAAGTTTATGCGTTCTAACCAAGGTACTTGTATCAACCAAAGGCCGCTTTGCCGTAAAGGTGATCAAGTACGTAAAGGCGATATCCTTGCTGATGGTCCTTCCACAGAAATGGGTGAACTAGCTCTTGGTCGTAACGTTGTCGTGGCATTCATGACATGGGAAGGTTACAACTATGAGGATGCGATCCTATTAAGTGAGAAGTTGGTTAAAGAGGATGTATACACTTCTATTCATATTGAAGAATATGAATCAGAAGCTCGTGATACGAAACTTGGACCAGAAGAAATCACACGTGATATTCCGAACGTGGGTGAAGAAGCTCTTCGCAACTTGGATGAGCGTGGTATTATCCGTGTAGGCGCCGAGATTAGTGCTGGAGACATCCTTGTTGGTAAAGTAACGCCTAAAGGTGTAACAGAACTAACAGCTGAAGAACGTCTCTTACATGCCATCTTTGGTGAGAAAGCTCGTGAGGTTCGCGATACAAGCCTTCGTGTACCACATGGTACAGATGGTATTGTCGTTGACGTCAAAGTGTTTACTCGTGAGAACGGTGATGAACTGCCACCAGGCGTTAATCAACTCGTTCGTGCTTATATTGCTCAAAAACGTAAGATCTCCGAAGGGGATAAAATGGCTGGACGCCATGGTAACAAAGGGGTTATCGCCCGCATCCTTCCGGAAGAAGATATGCCGTTCCTTCCAGACGGTACGCCAGTAGAGGTTGTACTTAACCCGCTTGGTGTTCCTTCGCGGATGAACATTGGTCAAGTGCTTGAGGTCCATCTTGGTATGGCTTGTAAACATCTCGGTATTCATGCTGCTACTCCGGTATTCGATGGAGCGCGTGAGTATGATGTGTTTAACTCCATGGAAGAAGCAGGCATGCAGCGTAATGGTAAGACCGTTCTCTATGATGGTCGGTCAGGTGAAGAATTCGAACGTGAAGTTACAGTTGGTGTCATGTACATGATCAAACTGGCACACATGGTCGATGATAAAATCCATGCCCGTTCAACAGGTCCTTACTCGCTCGTTACTCAGCAGCCGTTGGGTGGTAAAGCGCAGTTCGGTGGACAGCGTTTCGGTGAGATGGAAGTTTGGGCGCTTGAGGCATACGGAGCAGCCTATACGCTGCAGGAAATTCTGACCGTTAAATCCGATGATGTTGTCGGACGTGTCAAAACGTACGAGTCCATCGTTAAAGGCGAGAACGTTCCAGAACCAGGTGTTCCTGAATCGTTCAAGGTTCTAATTAAAGAGCTTCAAAGCTTGGGTATGGACGTTAAAATCCTATCTGAGAACGAAGAAGAGATCGAGATGAAAGAAATCGACGATGAGGATGATGGAGCTAACGATAAGCTCAACCTTAATCTCGAAGGATCTGAAGTCGGCGTCGAATAACACTTTTAAGCAGCTTTAACCAGTTTTACGTTCGCCGTTCCGCCTTCACGGACGGAATTCAGCCGGTAAGCTTCACTTAGGTGAAGCCCGGTCTGGAACGGCGCTAAATATAGCAAGACACAAGTGAACCATGACGAAGGAGGGTTGCTCCTTGTTGGACGTGAACAACTTCGAGTATATGAAGATTGGTTTGGCATCTCCGGATAAAATCCGCTCGTGGTCCCGCGGAGAAGTGAAGAAACCGGAAACGATCAACTACAGGACGCTGAAACCGGAGAAAGAAGGCCTGTTTTGCGAAAAAATCTTCGGACCGACAAAGGACTGGGAGTGTCATTGCGGCAAGTATAAACGCGTGCGTTATAAAGGCGTAGTTTGTGATCGCTGTGGTGTTGAAGTAACTCGTGCTAAAGTCCGTCGCGAACGGATGGGGCATATTGAGCTTGCTGCTCCTGTATCGCATATTTGGTACTTTAAAGGTATTCCGAGCCGCATGGGTCTTGCACTGGACATGTCGCCTCGTTCGCTGGAAGAGATTATTTATTTTGCATCTTATGTTGTTACGGATCCAGGGGATACGCCGCTTGAGAAAAAGCAGCTATTGTCGGAGAAGGAATATCGCAGCTACCGGGAGAAGTACGGCTACGGCTTCCATGCTGGCATGGGTGCAGAAGCAGTGAAGAAGCTTCTTCAAGATATTGATGTAGAACGCGAGCTTGAGACGTTGAAAGAAGATCTTCGTACGGCTCAAGGACAACGTCGTAATCGCGCGATTAAACGACTCGAGGTCATAGAAGCATTCCGTAACTCTGGTAATATGCCAGAATGGATGATTCTTGATGTTCTACCGGTTATCCCTCCTGAGCTGCGCCCAATGGTACAACTCGATGGTGGCCGTTTTGCAACGTCTGACCTTAATGATCTATATCGTCGTGTTATTAACCGGAACAATCGTTTGAAGCGACTCCTTGATCTTGGCGCACCTGATATTATCGTGCAAAATGAGAAACGGATGCTTCAAGAAGCAGTTGATGCTCTTATCGATAACGGACGCCGTGGTCGTCCGGTAACAGGTCCTGGTAACCGTCCGCTTAAATCCCTCAGCCATATGCTGAAAGGTAAGCAAGGACGTTTCCGTCAGAACTTACTTGGTAAACGTGTTGACTACTCTGGTCGTTCCGTTATCGTAGTAGGACCTAGCCTCAAAATGTACCAATGTGGTCTTCCTAAAGAAATGGCGCTTGAACTTTTCAAGCCTTTCGTTATGAAGGAGCTTGTAAATAAAGGACTCGCGCATAATATTAAGAGCGCTAAACGCAAAGTTGAACGTGTAAGCCCAGAGGTTTGGGACGTTCTTGAAGAAGTTATTAAGGAGCATCCGGTTCTTTTGAACCGTGCACCAACTCTTCATAGACTGGGTATCCAAGCATTTGAGCCGATCCTTGTTGAGGGACGCGCAATCAAATTGCATCCGCTCGTATGTACAGCATATAATGCCGATTTCGATGGTGACCAAATGGCCGTTCACGTACCATTGTCTGCAGAAGCACAAGCTGAAGCTAGACTATTGATGCTTGCATCGGGTAACATTTTGAACCCGAAAGACGGTAAACCGGTTGTCACGCCTTCACAGGATATGGTCTTAGGAAGCTTCTACTTGACGATGGATAATAAAGAGGCTAAAGGTAGTGGATCGGTATTTAGTACCGTTAACGAAGCGATTTCTGCGTATCAACGTGGTATCGTATCCCTACATGCTCGTATATTTATCCCGGTTAAGGTATTGAATAAGACAATCTTTACGGAAGCTCAACAGAAGTCGCTTATTTCCACAACTGTAGGAAAAGTGATATTCAATGAGATTTATCCAGAAGATTTCCCTTACATCAATGAGCCTACTAAAGTTAACCTTTTGCAAGGAACGCCGGATAGATATTTCGTACACGAAAAAGGTGCCGATCTTGAGAAGTTCTTGGATGAAGTACCACAAATGGGCGGAGTCGGTAAAGAATATCTCGGTTTAATTATTGCTGAGTGTTTCCGTAAATACCACACCACCAAAACATCCATTATGCTTGATAAAATCAAACAGCTTGGTTTTACCTACTCAACTCGTGCAGGTATTACGATTGCCGTATCCGACGTTATCGTACCGCCTGAGAAGGTTGAAATTCTCAGGGAATCGGAAGATAAGGTTAAAGTCGTTTCAAACCAATATCGTAGAGGTTTGATCACGAATGAAGAACGTTATGACCGTGTTATTGAAATCTGGAGCAAAACGAAAGATTCCATTACGGATATCCTCATGAAATCGATGGATCGTTATAATTCCATCATGCTCATGGTTGATTCCAAAGCGCGGGGTAACAAATCACAGATTACTCAACTTGGTGGTATGCGTGGTCTGATGGCCAATCCATCCGGTCGTATTATTGAATTGCCAATCAAATCGAACTTCCGTGAAGGCCTCACTGTACTCGAGTACTTTATCTCGACGCATGGTGCTCGTAAAGGTCTTGCCGATACAGCGCTCCGTACAGCCGATTCAGGGTACCTGACTCGTCGTCTGGTTGACGTTGCGCAGGATGTAATCGTTCGTGAAGATGATTGTGGAACAGACAAAGGATTCTCTGTAAGCAAAATTCAAGACGGTAAAGAGGTAATTGAAGATCTATACGACCGTATTGAAGGCCGCTACTCCTTTGAAACAGTTCGCAATCCGAAGACAGGCGAGATCATTTTGCATCGTAACCAGCTTATTGATTCCAATAAAGCTGAAGAAGTTATTGATGCTGGCGTTGAGAAACTGCAGATTCGTTCTGTCCTTAGCTGTCGTGCGCGTCACGGTGTTTGTAAAATTTGTTACGGCCGTAACCTTGCAACAGGTAAGTTTGTAGAGATCGGAGAAGCAGTTGGTATTATCGCAGCTCAATCGATCGGTGAACCAGGAACGCAGCTTACGATGCGTACTTTCCATACCGGTGGTGTAGCTGGAGACGATATCACACAAGGTTTGCCGCGTATTCAAGAGCTCTTCGAGGCTCGTAATCCTAAAGGTCAGGCGATTATTTCAGAGCTTGATGGTGTTATTAAAGACATCAGAGAAACGAAAGATCGTCGTGAAATTGAAGTTCAGGGTGAAGCGGAATCGAAAGTATATGCGGTTACCTATGGTTCGCGTATCCGTGTTACGAAAGGTAAGCATATTGAAGCCGGCGATGAACTGACAGATGGTTCGATCGATCCTAAAGATATGCTTCGCATCAAAGGAATTCGAGGCGTGCAGAACTATATTCTACAAGAGGTTCAGCGCGTTTATCGTAACCAAGGGGTAGAAATCAACGATAAGCATATTGAAGTTATGATCAAACAAATGCTTCGTAAAATACGTATCGTTGAAGCAGGCGATACGGCACTTCTACCAGGTGCGTTCGTAGATATCCATGAATACGAAGCTAATAACCGTGAAGCTATTCTAGCTGGCAAAGAGCCTGCTGTCGCAAAACCAGTCTTGCTTGGTATTACGAAAGCATCGCTCGAAACCGATTCATTCCTTTCTGCAGCATCCTTCCAGGAGACAACACGTGTTCTTACGGATGCAGCAATTAAAGGAAAGGTTGACCAATTGCTTGGCTTGAAAGAGAATGTTATCATCGGTAAGCTAATTCCAGCTGGTACAGGAATGCAGCGTTACCGTGGTATCAAGCTTTCAGGTGCTGGAATGGATGATTATGCAGTTGCAGCTGAAGAACAGCAAGAAGCGGTAACTGTAACAGTAGAGTAAATCAACCATTTATTCACAACTATAGCTGTGAGACATGCTGCAAAGAGTGAATGTACGCTGTCCTATAAAGGCGTCCATCGCTCTTTGCATGTCACGCAGTTAGATCAAATACAAGATTATCATACGTAGTAGTTACAAAATTGCTTGACATATGACTGGGCTAGATGCTAATATGTCGAAGTGTGCCTAATTGCAAAGCCCCTGCATTGATCCTAATCAGAACTTTTATCTACTTATAAGATTGAGTTTTGAATTGGTATAAAAGGATGGGATTGCATGCAATTTGTTATCGGTAGTAAACAGACGACAAAGATGGTAGGGCAAGGTAAAGCCATTGAAGTCTATGTTGCACAAGATACAGATCAGCGATTGAAGGACAATATTGTTCGACTTTGCACAGCGGCGAACGTTCCAATCTCATGGATTGAAACAATGAAGATTCTTGGGGAAACCTGTGGAATTGAAGTCGGAGCTGCAATGGCGGCAGTGGTATTACCGGAAATTGAATAAGGGAATATCGTTTTTACCGAGAGAAGGACGCGGTAGGAACTTTCATTTGTTTCTTTATGAACCGCCTGGATCTGTGGGCTTAAATAGCCAGTATTTCTAGATACGTTTAATAATGAAGGAAGGGGGTGGCAACATGCCAACAATTAACCAGCTGGTCCGTAAAGGCCGCGAAGCGAAAGTCGTTAAATCGAAATCGCCAGCATTGCAAAGAGGATTCAACGCGCTGAAACGTGAGGAAACAAACCTGAGCGCTCCACAAAAACGTGGGGTTTGCACACGTGTAGGCACGATGACGCCGAAGAAACCGAACTCCGCATTGCGGAAATATGCACGTGTTCGTTTAACAAACCGTGTTGAGGTAACTGCTTATATCGGAGGTATTGGTCACAACTTGCAAGAGCATAGCGTGGTATTGGTACGTGGAGGCCGGGTAAAAGATCTTCCGGGTGTACGCTATCATATCGTTCGCGGTGCGCTTGATACTGCAGGTGTGAACAACCGTAAACAAGCTCGTTCCAAATACGGAACTAAACGTCCTAAAGTTAAAAAATAAGAGACATAATTAAATTTGATTATTGTCTTTCAAAACAAAGTTAATACTAGAAGAAAGGGGGACTTCCTCATGCCACGCAAAGGTCCAGTAACAAAACGCGATGTTTTGCCAGATCCGATTTATAGCAGCAAACTGGTTACTCGCTTGATCAACCGTATTATGATCGACGGTAAACGCGGTGTAGCAGCGACGATTTTGTACGATGCGTTCACACTTATCAATGAACGTACAGGTAAAGATCCGATGGAAGTTTTTGAAGTAGCAATTAAGAATATTATGCCTGTGCTTGAAGTTAAAGCACGTCGTGTCGGTGGTTCGAACTATCAAGTACCGATCGAAGTTAAACCTGAGCGCCGTACAGCGCTTGGTCTCCGTTGGCTCGTGAATTACTCACGTAACCGCGGTGAGAAAACGATGGAAGAGCGTTTGGCTGCCGAGATTATCGACGCATCCAATAACACTGGCTCATCGGTTAAGAAACGCGAAGATACACATAAAATGGCTGAAGCGAATAAAGCATTCGCTCACTACCGTTGGTAGAATTCGCATAATCGAAAGGAGACGAGATTATGGCAAGAGAGTTCTCCTTGAATAATACACGTAATATCGGGATCATGGCGCATATTGATGCGGGTAAAACAACCACGACTGAGCGGATCCTGTTCTATACAGGCCGTACCCACAAAATCGGAGAAGTGCATGAAGGTGCAGCAACGATGGACTGGATGGAGCAGGAACAGGAGCGCGGAATTACAATTACTTCCGCTGCAACTACTGCTCAATGGAATGGTCACCGCATTAATATCATCGACACCCCGGGACACGTTGACTTCACAGTTGAAGTTGAACGTTCCCTACGTGTATTGGACGGGGCCGTTGGGGTATTCAGTGCTAAAGAAGGCGTAGAACCACAATCCGAAACGGTTTGGCGTCAAGCTGACCGTTATAATGTTCCACGGATCGCATACGTTAACAAAATGGACATCATCGGTGCAGACTTTTTGAATGTAATCAAAGACATGCGCTCACGTCTACAAGCTAACGCAGTTGCAATTCAACTTCCGATTGGTGCTGAGAATGACTTTTTGGGCGTAATTGACTTGATCGAACGAGTTGCTTACACCTATAAAGATGATCTCGGAAAAGATCCGGAAAAAATTGAAATCCCAGAACAATATAAAGCACAAGTTGAAGAACTCCGCTTAGAACTAATCGAGAAAGTTGCTGAGCTTGATGAAGAGCTCACAATGAAATATCTCGAGGGTGAAGAGATTACTGTAGCAGAGATTAAAGCAGTATTGCGTAAAGGTGTCTGCGAAGTAAAAATCTTCCCGGTTATTTGTGGATCATCATACCGTAACAAAGGCGTTCAAATGATGCTTGATGCAGTTGTTGATTATCTGCCAGCTCCTATTGACGTTCCAGCTATCAAGGGTACTCTTGATGATGGTACAGAGACAGAGCGTCCATCTTCAGACACAGAGCCGTTCGCGGCACTTGCATTCAAAATCATGACGGATCCTTATGTTGGTAAGTTGACATTCTTCCGTGTGTACTCTGGTGTTCTCCAAGCTGGTTCGTACGTGCTTAACTCTTCTAAGGGTAAACGCGAACGTATCGGTCGGATTCTCCAAATGCATGCTAACACTCGTCAAGAGATTGCTATTGTTTACTCCGGAGATATCGCGGCTGCAGTTGGTCTTAAAGATACAATAACAGGCGATACGCTTTGCGATGAGAAAGCTCCAGTAATTCTTGAATCCATGAACTTCCCTGATCCGGTTATTTCGGTTGCTATTGAGCCGAAAACAAAAGCCGATCAAGATAAGCTTGGAATCGCGATCTCCAAACTGGCTGAAGAAGATCCTACGTTCCGTGCACATACAGATGAAGAAACCAACCAAACTATTATTTCTGGTATGGGTGAGCTTCACCTTGAGGTCCTCGTTGACCGTATGCGTCGTGAATTCAAAGTCGAAACAAACGTTGGTAAGCCACAAGTAGCTTATCGTGAAACGTTCCGTACGCCTGCGAAAGTCGAAGGAAAATTCGTTCGTCAATCTGGTGGCCGTGGTCAATTCGGACATTGTTGGGTTGAATTCTCACCTCAAGAAGCAGGTACAGGCTTTATATTTGAGAATAAAACTGTCGGTGGATCCATTCCACGGGAATTTATTGCTCCAATTCAAGCAGGTATTGAAGAGTCAATGAAGAATGGTGTTATTGCAGGCTTCCCGCTTGTTGACATCAAAGCAGTTGTTGTTGATGGATCTTATCATGACGTTGACTCCTCGGAGATGGCGTTCAAAATTGCTGGATCGATGGCACTTAAAGCAGCTAAGGAGAAATGTAATCCTGTACTGCTTGAGCCTATCATGAAGGTAGAAGTAACGGTTCCTGAAGAGTACATGGGCGATGTAATGGGTATGCTTAACTCCCGTCGTGGTCGTATCGAAGGTATGGATTCGCGCGCAGGTGCGCAAATCATTCGTGCTAAGGTACCTCTATCCGAGATGTTTGGATATTCAACAACACTTCGTTCAGGTACACAAGGCCGCGGTACATTCTCCATGGAGCTTTCGCACTATGATGAAGTACCGAAGTCGATTTCTGAAGAAATCATTGCAAAATCAAAAGGCGATTCTTAATCGAACGCTTCCCACAACTTGGTTTAACTTAAGTTGTACTTTGGTCGAATGAAGGACAGCCTAAGTGCTAGCCCATTCGGCCGATCACATAAGAGATTTTTATATATTAAGGAGGAATTAGTTCAATGGCTAAGGCAAAATTTGAACGTAATAAACCGCACGTTAATATCGGTACTATCGGTCACGTCGATCATGGTAAAACAACGTTGACTGCAGCTATCACAACAGTTCTTTCAAAAAGATACGGTGGTGCAGCTGTTGCTTTTGATCAAATCGATAAAGCTCCAGAAGAGCGCGAGCGCGGTATCACAATCTCCACAGCTCACGTTGAATATGAAACTCCTAACCGTCACTACGCTCACGTAGATTGCCCAGGACATGCTGACTATGTTAAGAACATGATCACTGGTGCTGCACAAATGGATGGCGCGATTCTCGTAGTATCCGCAGCAGACGGTCCAATGCCACAAACACGCGAGCATATCTTGCTCTCCCGTCAAGTAGGCGTTCCTTACATCGTAGTTTTCCTTAACAAATGCGATATGGTTGAAGATGAAGAGTTGCTTGAGCTTGTTGAGATGGAAGTTCGCGACCTTCTTAACGAATATGATTTCCCAGGTGACGATACTCCAATCATTCGTGGTGCTGCTCGTGAAGCATTGCAAAACCCAGATGGTCCATGGGCTGACAAAATCATCGAGTTGTTCGATCAAGTTGACACTTACATCCCTCTTCCAGAGCGTCAAACTGACAAACCATTCCTTATGCCAGTTGAGGATGTTTTCACAATCACAGGTCGTGGTACTGTTGCTACAGGCCGTGTTGACCGTGGTGTGGTTAAAGTCGGCGACGAGGTTGAGATCATTGGCCTAGTTGAAGATAGCCGCAAAGTAATCGTAACAGGCGTAGAGATGTTCCGTAAATTGCTTGATTCCGCTCAAGCTGGCGACAACATCGGTGCATTGCTTCGTGGTGTGGATCGTAAAGATATCGAGCGTGGTCAAGTTCTTGCTAAGCCAGGTTCCGTTAAACCACACACGAACTTCACTGCACAAATCTACGTTTTGACTAAAGAAGAGGGTGGACGTCACAAACCTTTCTTCACTGGTTACCGTCCACAGTTCTACTTCCGTACAACTGACGTAACTGGTATCATCACTTTGCCTGAAGGTACTGAAATGGTAATGCCAGGCGATAACATCACAGTAACGGTTGAGCTTATCAATCCAATCGCACTTGAAGATGGAACTCGCTTCTCTATTCGTGAAGGTGGCCGTACAGTAGGCGCTGGAGCAGTAGCAACTATTCAAAAATAATAAAGAATGGTAGCGCAAGCTACCATTCAGAAGCCCTCACTCCGGTGAGGGCTTTTATTTATTAAATATAGAGATTATTTAAAAGTGGATTGTTCTTTAGTAGTAACGACAACAACTCCCATATGAATTACATTTGTAGATATAACCTATTAAATCATGAATGATTGTGGAATGTGGATAACTATTGAAACGCATCGCTAAATTATTAATAGTATACACATGATAACGAATATACTGTGGACAAAACAATTACGATATGGACATCATCTACATATGTAAGGTAAGGGTTGTGGGTAAACAATAAACAATGAGATTGTTTATAAGGTGGAAAACATCCTGTTTCTTCTATAGTAGGTATTGTAGAAAATTACAATGAGCAGCAGTGTATCAGTGAAAAAAGCGAGTTTTAAAATAATTTAATATTGTAGTTGCAATCGCCCACTAATTCAGATATAATAGTGAGCGTTGGTCTGTGACGTTGCGATGATGCAAGAGGTTGCCGACACACACGGCTCCTTTGCCATGAGGGGCGTGTCGGGTTTTCTTGCGGAGTATGTCCGATACTAAATTGGGCGATAGAAGGAGGGACTTATATGGCTAAGCAAAAGATTCGTATTCGTTTGAAAGCGTACGATCACAGAATTTTGGACCAGTCAGCAGAAAAGATTGTTGAAACTGCTAAACGTTCGGGTGCAGGTGTTTCTGGGCCGATTCCGCTTCCAACTGAGAAGCAAATCATCACTATTCTGCGTGCGGTACACAAGTACAAAGATTCAAGGGAACAATTCGAAATGCGCACACACAAGCGTTTGATCGATATTGTAAACCCAACGCCGCAAACGGTTGATGCATTGATGCGCTTGGATCTGCCATCCGGTGTAGATATCGAAATTAAATTGTAATCCAGCATATTGGAAAATGGAAAGGAAATGAGGTGTCAACATGAAAGGTATCTTAGGGAAAAAACTTGGTATGACTCAAGTGTTTACTGCTGAAGGTAACGTTATTCCGGTAACTGTAATCGAAGCAGGTCCTTGTGTTGTTTTACAGAAGAAAGACCAAGAAAATGATGGCTATGAAGCTATTCAAATTGGTTTCTCCGACAAGAAAGAAAAAAGAGCTACTAAGCCGGAAATCGGCCATGCAAAGAAAGCTGATGCAACTCCTAAGCGCTACGTTCGTGAATTTCGCGGTATTACTCTGGGCGAATATGAAGTTGGCCAACTTTTGAAGGCTGATCATTTTGCACAAGGCGAGTTCGTTGACGTAACATCAACATCTAAAGGTAAAGGTTTCCAAGGTAACATTAAACGTTGGAACCAAAGCCGCGGACCGATGGCTCATGGATCGCGTTATCACCGTGGACCGGGTTCGATGGGTTCTATCCAAGCGAACCGTGTACCGAAAGGCAAACACCTACCGGGACATATGGGTCACGAAACAGTAACGATTCAAAACCTTGAAATCGTACGTGTCGATGCTGAACGTAATGTATTGCTCATTAAAGGCTCCGTACCGGGTCCTAAAAATAGCTTTGTAAGAGTTAAATCAACGGTGAAGAAATAGTCGTTTATAAAGAAAGGAGGAACAAGAAATGCCGAAAGTAGCAGTTTTAAGCGTGAATGGCTCGCAAGTTGGTGAAGTTGAATTGTCGGAATCGATATTCGGCATCCAACCAAACGTTCATGTGTTGCACAGTGCGGTTCTGCTTCAACAAGCAGCAGAGCGCAGAGGAACGCATAAAACAAAAGGTCGCTCTGAAGTACGCGGCGGCGGACGTAAACCTTGGAAACAAAAAGGAACAGGTCGCGCTCGTCAAGGTAGCATTCGCTCCCCGCAATGGGTAGGCGGCGGTACTGTATTTGGACCGACTCCACGTAGTTACAGCTTCAAATTGCCTAAGAAAGTTCGTCGCTTGGCAATTAAATCTGCATTGTCTTCTAAAGTGATTGATAACGATATTATCGTTTTGGATCAACTGGCGTTCGCGCAACCGAAGACAAAAGAATTCGCAGTAATCCTGAACAATCTTAAAGTGGCTCGCAAAGCCCTTGTTGTAACGGCTAACTATGAAGATAACGTAGCATTGTCTGCTCGTAACATTCCTGGTATTAAGTTCGTTGTAGCGGATGGCATTAATGTTCTGGACGTCATGAAATATGACAAACTTATTATTACTAAAGAAGCAATTGAAAAAGTACAGGAGGTGCTTGCGTAATGAAAAATCCACGCGATATTATCAAGCGCCCAATCATTACTGAACAAACGAGTGACTTCATGGCAAACAAGAAATATGTGTTTGAAGTTGATCTTCGTGCCAACAAAACGGAAATCAAACTCGCTATTCAACAAATCTTCAAAGTTAAAGTTACTACTGTGAACACACTTCGTATGCCGGCTAAGCCAAAACGCTACGGTAAACATAGCGGATACACTTCCGAGTGGAAAAAAGCTTACGTTCAACTTAGTGCTGATAGCAATGAACTTGAATTTTTTGAATCGGTTTAAGTAACAAGAAGCAGCCTAGCTGCTCCGATTGTGAACAGCTGATAGACAAAGGTTAAGGAGGGAATCGAAGTGCCGATTAAGAAGTATAAACCGACATCTCCTGCAAGACGTAACATGTCAGTCTCGACTTTTGAAGAGATTACGACAAGTACACCGGAGAAATCGCTACTTGCACCGCTTTTCAAAAGAGCTGGTCGTAACAATCAAGGTAAAATTACGGTTCGTCATCATGGTGGCGGACATAAACGTAAATACCGGATTATTGACTTCAAACGTAATCATAAAGATGGTATTGTTGGTAACGTAGCAACGATCGAATATGATCCGAACCGTACTTCCAATATCGCGCTTATCCACTACGTGGATGGCGAAAAAGCATACATCATTGCACCTAAAGGCCTTAAAGTTGGGGATAAAATTGTTTCCGGACCTGGTTCTGACATCAAGATTGGTAATGCAATGCCACTTGAGAACATTCCAGTAGGTACAGTTATCCACAACATCGAATTGAAGCCTGGTAAAGGTGGACAATTGGTTCGTGCTGCAGGAACTTCTGCACAACTTCTTGGTAAAGAAGAGCAATATGTAACGATTCGCTTGACGTCTGGCGAAGTTCGTCGTATTCTGAAAAAATGCCGTGCTACAATCGGATCTGTTGGTAACGAAGATCATGAGCTTATCAGCATCGGTAAAGCTGGTCGTTCCCGTTGGTTGGGCAAACGTCCTGAAGTACGTGGTGTTGTTATGAACCCGAACGATCACCCACACGGTGGTGGTGAAGGCCGTGCACCTATCGGACGCAAATCGCCTATGTCCCCTTGGGGCAAGCCTACGCTTGGTTTCAAAACGCGTAAAAAGAAAAAAGCATCAAGCCAATACATTGTTCGTGGTCGTACGAAGTAATAGGCGCCCCGGCGCCGCCTACATGACGCGCCGCGTCGCGTAACGTTAGCGTGAAGGGAGGATCACCCATGGGTCGCAGTTTGAAGAAGGGTCCGTTTATTGACGGCTACCTACTTAAAAAAGTTGAGGTTTTGAACGCAGCGGAGAAAAAAGTTGTTATCAAAACTTGGTCGCGTCGTTCTACAATCTTCCCGCAATTCATTGGTCACACACTTGCTGTCTATGACGGTCGTAAGCATGTACCGGTATATGTAACGGAAGATATGGTTGGCCATAAGCTCGGTGAATTTGCACCGACGCGTACGTATAAAGGTCACGGTAGTGATGACAAGAAAACAGGTCGTCGCTAATTCCTTGAATAAGCGAGTTTTACAATGATTGAAAGGAGGTTCATCCATGCAACAAGCTAAAGCGTTCGCTAACCACGTCCGCATTGCACCTCGTAAAGCGAAACTGGTTGTAGATCTGATTCGTGGTAAGCAAGTGGGCGATGCAATCGCGATTTTGCGTCATACGCCTAAATCAGCTTCTCCAATCGTGGAGAAATTGTTGAATTCTGCTATTGCAAATGCGGAGCATAACTATCAATTGGACGTTAATAAATTGGTTATTACACAAATTTTCGTAAACCAAGGTCCAACTATGAAACGTTTCCGTCCACGCGCAATGGGTCGTGCTAGCCGCATCAATAAAAGAACCAGCCACATTACATTGGTGGTATCCGAAAAATAAGGAGGGAAACGTGTGGGACAAAAGGTAAATCCCGTCGGATTTCGAATCGGTGTTATCCGCGACTGGGAATCCAAATGGTTCGCAGGTAAAGACTTTGGCGATCTGCTCATAGAAGATGTTAAAATTCGTGAGTATTTGAAAAACAAGCTTAAAGACGCTGCTGTTTCTCGTTTTGAGATTGAGCGTGCAGCTAACCGCGTTAACGTAACAATTAACACGGCTAAACCTGGTATGGTTATCGGTAAAGGCGGTTCCGAAGTTGAAAACCTTCGTACAGCTCTTTCGAAAATCGCCAAAGGTAAAAAAGTGCATATCAACATCGCAGAAATTAAACATCCAGAACTCGATGCAATCTTAGTTGCAGAGAGCATTGCACAACAACTTGAACGCCGCATTTCGTTCCGTAGAGCGATGAAACAATCGATTCAACGGACGATTCGTTCTGGCGCGAAAGGAATTAAAACATCGGTCAGCGGACGTCTGGGCGGTGCGGAGATTGCTCGTCAGGAAGGCTATAGCGAGGGTACGGTTCCGCTTCATACACTTCGTGCTGATATTGATTACGGCACAGCTGAAGCAGCTACAACTTACGGCCTTATTGGCGTAAAAGTATGGATCTATCGCGGCGAAATCCTTCCAACGAAGAAGAAAGCTGCTCCCCAGGAAGGAGGCAACTAATCATGTTGGTACCAAAACGTGTCAAACATCGTAAGCAACAACGTGGTCACATGAAAGGTCGCGCAAAAGGCGGCACTGATGTTACCTTTGGTGAATTCGGTTTGCAAGCAATGGAACCGTCATGGATTACTAACCGTCAGATCGAAGCGGCTCGTATCGCAATGACTCGCTACATCAAACGGGGCGGTAAAGTATGGATCAAGATCTTCCCTTCGAAACCAATTACGCAAAAGCCTCTTGAAGTTCGGATGGGTAGCGGTAAAGGTAACGTTGAGAAATGGGTCGCAGTCGTAAAACCGGGCAAAATTTTGTTCGAGCTTGCTGGCGTATCTGAAGAGGTAGCTCGTGAAGCAATGCGTCTTGCAGCACATAAACTTCCAATTAAAACGAAGTTCGTGAAACGCGAAGAAGTGGGTGGTGAAGCAAATGAAAGCTAATGAATTCCGTAATTTGACATCTGTTGAGCTTGAACAGAAAGTCACTGGATTTAAAGAAGAGCTTTTTAACCTTCGTTTTCAATTGGCTACTGGTCAATTGGAAAACCCAACTCGCATCCGTGATGTGCGCAAGGATATCGCTCGCGCCAAAACGATTCTTCGTGAAAGAGAACTCGGAATTAGCAGCTAATTAGCCTACTCCGTGTTTTAACGAAATGCTCTATTGTAAGGAAGGAGGAAGAACATGAGCGAACGTAATGCCCGCAAAGTTCAAGTCGGTAAAGTCGTTAGCGACAAGATGGATAAAACGATCGTAATTGCTGTTGAAACATACAAAAAACACGATCTGTATCATAAACGTATTAAATACACGAAGAAATTCAAGGCTCATGACGAGAATAACCAAGCTAAAATTGGCGATGTCGTCAAAGTCATGGAGACTCGTCCGCTTTCTAAAGACAAACGGTTCCGCCTTGTTGAAATCGTTGAAGTAGCTGTTATTTTGTAAAATGCTTTTCATAAGCATTCTCTCGAAAGGAGGACGTTGAAATGATTCAACCATTTACGCGTTTGGCCGTCGCTGACAATTCCGGCGCGAAAGAACTTATGTGCATTCGTGTGCTGGGTGGTACAGGACGTCGTGTTGGCCACATCGGTGATTTGATCGTCTGCTCCGTAAAACAAGCAACACCTGGTGGCGTTGTCAAAAAGGGTGATGTTGTAAAAGCGGTTATCGTACGTACAAAGCGTGCTGTTCGCCGTAAAGACGGTTCATATATTGCATTTGATGAGAATGCAGCAGTTATCGTAAAAGAAGACAAAAGCCCACGCGGCACACGTATCTTCGGGCCAGTTGCTCGCGAACTTCGCGATCGTGACTTCATGAAAATCGTATCGCTCGCACCGGAAGTTATCTAAACAATTTGCGCAGAGCGCGCGAAAACGCAGGAGGTGTAACTCATGCCACGGTTGAAAAAAATATTAGAGTCCCATAACAATAAAATGCACGTCAAAAAAGATGACTCCGTAATGGTAATCACCGGTAAAGACAAAGGTAAAAAGGGCCGCGTCATCGCAGCTTATCCACGTCAAAACCGCGTACTTATCGAAGGTGTCAATATGGTTAAGAAACATGCTCGTCCTTCCCAAGCTAATCCACAGGGCGGCATTATCGAACAAGAAGCGGCAATTCACGTTTCTAACGTTATGCACATTGATCCTAAAAGCGGTAAAGTAACTCGCATTGGATACAAAGTGCTAGACAACGGTAAAAAAGTTCGGATCGCTAAAAAATCCGGCGAAGTAATTGATTAATTGACCGATAGGGAAAGGAGGTATATGTTACATGGCAGTAAGAATGAAAGATCGTTTCCTTAATGAAATCACACCGGCTCTCATGCAGAAGTTCAACTACACAACGGTTATGCAAGTGCCGAAGATCGAGAAGGTTGTCATCAACATGGGTGTTGGTGAAGCTGTTTCCAACTCTAAGGTTCTAGACGTTGCTGTTGAAGACATGCGTCTTATCTCTGGTCAAAAGCCAGTTGTTACTCGTTCCAAGAAATCGATTGCTGGTTTCAAACTTCGTGAAAACATGCCGATCGGGGTTAAAGTAACACTACGCGGTGAGCGTATGTACTACTTCCTTGATAAGTTGTTAAATGTTACTCTTCCACGCGTTCGTGACTTCCGCGGCGTTTCGAATAAAGCATTTGATGGTCGTGGCAACTATACGCTCGGTTTGAAAGAACAATTGATCTTCCCGGAGATCGAGTACGATAAAGTAGACAAAGTGCGTGGTATGGACGTCGTTATCGTCACGACGGCAAAAACGGACGAAGAAGCTCGTGAACTGCTGACCCAATTGGGCATGCCGTTTGCGAAGTAATCCACAGGAGGTGTAACACCAAGTGGCAAAAACTTCGATGAAGGTTAAGCAGCAACGTACACCTAAATTCAAAGTGCAGGCTTATACACGCTGCGAACGTTGCGGCCGTCCGCATTCCGTTTTGCAAAAGTTTAAAATTTGCCGGATTTGTTTCCGTGAATTAGCACATAAAGGCCAGATACCTGGCGTTAAAAAAGCAAGCTGGTAATCAGCCTAGTTCGGGAAGGAGGTTTACACAATGGTTATGTCTGATCCTATCGCAGATATGCTGACACGCATTCGCAACGCAAACGTTGTGCGTCATGAGACTGTGGAAATGCCTGCTTCGAAAGTAAAGAAGCAAATCGCTGAAATTTTGAAACGCGAGGGCTTTATCCGCGATGCTGAGTATATCGAAGATAACAAACAAGGGATTATCCGTATTTTCCTAAAATATGGCCCTAACCAAGAGCGTGTTATTACCGGGCTGAAACGTATCAGCAAACCGGGATTGCGCGTTTACACGAAAAGCACTGAAGTTCCTCGTGTCCTTGGTGGACTCGGAATGGCGATCATTTCGACATCACAAGGAATTATGACTGATAAAGAAGCTCGTCAAGTAAAATCCGGCGGAGAAGTTGTCTGCTACGTTTGGTAATCAACTGTCACAACGATTGGAGGTGTAACAATGTCTCGTATTGGCCGTAAACCGATCCAAGTACCAGGTGGCGTAAACATCGACTTGGACAACAGCTTCATAACTGTTAAAGGACCTAAAGGTTCGCTTAGCCGCGCAATCCACAAGGATATGAAAGTGGAAGTGGCGGACAGCGTGATCACAGTAGAACGTCCTTCTGACAATAAATTGCATCGTTCGTTGCACGGTACAACCCGCAGTGTCATCGCTAACATGGTTAGTGGCGTAACTGATGGTTTTGCAAAGAACCTTGAGCTTGTAGGCGTTGGTTACCGTGCAAGCAAAAATGGTGATAAAATCGTTCTTAACGTTGGTTACTCGCATCCGGTTGAAATTACACCGGAGAATGGTATTGAATTTGATGTTCCTACGAACACAAAAATTACCGTTAGAGGAATCGACAAAGAATTGGTTGGAGCAACTGCTGCGAAAATCCGTTCCGTACGTGAGCCTGAACCGTATAAAGGTAAAGGTATTAAGTACGAAGGCGAGCGCATTATTCGTAAAGAAGGTAAAGCTGGTAAGAAGAAATAAGCAAGCCTTTCTGGCTGCTTAATCGGATAGCTTCATAAGGATATTCGGAAAGGAGTGTACAACGAATGATTACAAAAGGCGATAAGAACAAAGCACGTCTCAAACGTCACCTGCGTGTGCGTAAGAAAATTAACGGAACTACGCAGCGTCCGCGTCTCTCTGTATTCCGTTCCTCTAAACACATCTATGCACAATTGATTGATGATGTTTTAGGCGTAACGGTAGCTTCGGCGTCTACGCTCGATAAAGAAATCGCTGAGCAAGTCACAAACGGTGGTAACATCGAAGCGGCTCGTAAAATCGGCGAACTCATCGCAAATCGCGCTAAAGCGAAAGGCGTTGAACAAATCGTATTCGATCGTGGCGGTTACTTGTACCATGGTAGAATTCAAGCACTAGCTGATGCAGCTCGCGAAGCTGGTCTAGAATTCTAATTGATAATACTTATTTAAGGAGGTAAGACGACTTGCGTATAGATCCGAATGCGTTAGAACTGACTGAAAAAGTAGTCCAAATCAACCGCGTATCGAAAGTTGTAAAAGGCGGACGCCGTTTCAGCTTCAGCGCGCTTGTAGTTGTTGGTGACGGCAAAGGATACGTAGGCGCAGGAATCGGTAAAGCAGGAGAAGTTCCTGATGCCATCCGTAAAGGTATCGAAGATGCCAAGAAAAACCTGATCCACGTACCATTTGTAAGAACAACGATCCCGCATCAAGTGCTTGGACATTTCGGCGCAGGACGCGTTCTGCTTAAACCGGCATCTGAAGGTACCGGAGTAATTGCAGGCGGCCCTGTTCGTGCAGTTCTTGAACTTGCTGGAGTCGGCGATATCTTGACTAAATCGCTTGGATCATCCAATTCCATGAATATGGTTAACGCAACACTTGAAGGACTTTCCCGTCTGAAACGTGCTGAAGATGTAGCCAAATTGCGTGGAAAAACAGTAAAAGAGCTTTTGGGCTAAGGAGGAGAATACGATGGCAAAATTGCAAATCACCCTCGTTCGCAGTGTAATCGGCCGTAACGAGAAGCAGCGTGCGACGGTGGCAACGCTTGGTCTTCGCAAAATTCGTCAATCGGTTGTCCATAATGACAGCCCGGCTATCCGCGGCATGATCAATCATGTCAACCACTTGGTTAAAGTTGAAGAAGTACAAGCATAGAATAATAATAAACGTAGACTTCCGAAACGAGTTTTGATTATATCGAAGCTCGATCTGGAAGTGGTACAAAATGAAGCATAAGCTTCTGAGACGAGTTTTATTAACATGAACCTTGATCTCGAAGTAGCACAAAACTTTAAGGAGGTGCAACGTACGATGAAATTGCATGATCTCAAACCAGCACCGGGTTCTCGTAAAGAGGGTTTCCGCGTTGGCCGTGGTATCGGTAGCGGTAACGGTAAGACGTCCGGTCGCGGTCACAAAGGTCAAAACAGTCGTTCCGGCGGGGGTGTCCGTCCAGGATTCGAAGGCGGTCAAAATCCGTTGTACCGTCGTTTGCCTAAACGTGGTTTCAACAACCCGTTCCGTAAAGAGTATGCGATTGTGAACATCGATGAATTGAACAGCTTCGCGGCAGGCACAGAAGTAACACCTGAACTGTTAATGGAGCAAGGTATCGTTAAAAACCCACAAAGCGGTATTAAAATTTTGGGTAATGGCGAAATCACTGTTCAGCTTTCGGTAAAAGCAAGCAAGTTCTCTCAATCTGCGGTAGAGAAAATCCAGGCTGCCGGCGGTAAAACCGAGGTGATCTAATTGTTCAAGACCGTGTCCAACATTTGGAAAGTAGAAGACCTTCGCAAGCGGATTTTGTTCACTTTGTTCATCTTGCTTGTCTACCGGATCGGTTCTTTCATACCCGTTCCAGGTGTCAATAAAGATGTATTTACACAAGCTAATCAATCCGGCACTGATTTGTTTGGTTTGCTTAATACGTTCTCAGGTGGGGCATTGTTCCAGTTCTCGATTTTCGCGATCGGGATTATGCCTTACATCACTTCTTCCATCATCGTACAATTACTTTCGATGGACGTGATTCCTAAATTTGCTGAATGGGCAAAAGAAGGAGAGAATGGTAAACGTAAACTTGCGCAAATCACGCGTTATGGTACAGTTATACTTGGACTAGTTCAAGGTTTCGGTACCGCGATCGGCTTTAACCGGCAATATCAGTACGATATGATTCCTGGTGCAACGATTACGGATTATCTCACGATTGCGATAATTCTAACGGCAGGTACTGCCTTCCTCATGTGGCTCGGTGAGCAAATCACAGAGAAGGGCATCGGCAATGGAATTTCGGTTCTTATCTTTGCCGGTATCGTAGCTGCAATTCCGGGTCACATACGTTCTATTTATCAACATGAATTTGTAGATGCTGGGGATGCAACATTCCTTAACATCATTAAGGTAGTCGTTCTCGTGATTGTTATCGTTGCGATTATCGTTGGTGTCATCTTTGTTCAACAAGGGATTCGTAAAATTCCGGTGCAATACGCTAAACGTGTTGTAGGACGGAAAATGTACGGCGGTCAATCTACCCATATTCCGCTGAAAGTAAACGGTGCAGGCGTTATCCCAGTCATTTTTGCGGTATCGCTACTCATGTTCCCGGTTACGATCGCGCAATTCTGGTCCACTCATGAGTGGGCGAAATGGATTCAAAACAATATGCCATATGACAAGCCGCTAGGCATGACATTCTATGTATTGTTGATTATCGCTTTCACTTTCTTTTACACGTTCGTGCAAATTAATCCTGTGCAGATGGCTGATCAGATGAAGAAAAACGGTGGGTACATCCCGGGTATTCGTCCTGGAAAACCAACGTCTTCCTACATCACTCGCGTCATGTCGCGGATTACGCTTAGCGGTGCGATATTCCTGTCGGTAATTTCGATCCTGCCTGTACTATTCGGCACGCTAGCAGATTTGCCTCGTGACGTGAAACTTGGTGGTACGTCATTGCTAATTGTTATCGGGGTTGCACTCGATACGATGAAACAAATTGAGACGCAGCTCATCAAGCGCCACTACAAAGGGTTTATCAATAAATAGTGATAGGTTCGCATGCGGGTTTCCGCGCATTTTATCATGTGAGGGATCCCGGCCGAGCCTATTGTGCTTAAAGCGAGGAACACGCTAATGAATATTTTATTCATGGGTCCTCCAGGGGCTGGAAAAGGTACGCAAGCTGAGCGAATTGTGGATACTTTTGGTATTCCTCATATATCGACTGGCGATGCTTTCCGCTTGGCGATGAAGCAAGGTACGCCTATGGGACTAAAGGCGAAGGAGTATGTCGATCAAGGACTTCTTGTACCAGATGAGATTACGAACGGCATCGTTCGTGACCGTTTGCTGCTAGAAGATTGCGAGAAAGGCTTCTTACTCGACGGATTCCCACGTACGCTTCAACAAGCCGAAGCACTGGATGGTATGCTAACTGAAATGGGACGCAGCATTGATCATGTCGTCAACCTTAAAGTTGACCGCGGTTTGCTGCTTGCGCGTCTGACCGGTCGCCGCATTTGCAGGGCGTGTGGTGCAACATATCATGTTATGTTCAACCCACCTAAGCAATTAGACGTATGTGATAAATGCGGCGGTGAGCTGTACCAGCGGTCAGACGATACGGAAGCGAAAGTCGGTACCCGCCTTGACGAATACATTTCGAAGACTGCTCCATTACTTGATTATTACACGAGTAAAGGTATTCTTAGAGAAGTAGACGGAGAGAAAGAAATCGACGAAGTAACCGCAGACATCGTAAACTGCTTGCGAGGTCAAGCCGAATGATTATATGCAAATCCGAAGCGGAATTGCAATATATGAGGGAAGCTGGCCGAATCGTTGCGGATACGCATCGATTGTTGAAACAAGCGATTCATCCAGGAGTCACAACGAGTGAACTTGATGAGATCGCTGAAACGTACATTCGCAGTCAGGGCGCAACACCTTCTTTTAAAGGTTACAATGAATTCCCTGCCAGCATTTGCGCTTCTGTCAATAATGAGCTGGTACACGGCATTCCTGGAAATCGCAAACTGAATAATGGTGACATTATCAGCATTGATATTGGTGCACAGTTTAAAGGATATCATGGCGATTCAGCCTGGTCCTA
This sequence comes from Paenibacillus baekrokdamisoli, assembly GCF_003945345.1. Lineage (GTDB taxonomy): Bacteria > Bacillota > Bacilli > Paenibacillales > Paenibacillaceae > Paenibacillus_Z > Paenibacillus_Z baekrokdamisoli. Next base: position 6,062,700 of record NZ_AP019308.1, read on the forward strand.
TGGTGTAGGAGATATCAGTGAAGAGACGCAGCGCCTGCTAGAAGTGTCAGAACAGTCGCTTTATGCAGGACTCGCTCAAGTGAAACCAGATGTTCGTTTGTTCACCATCTCGCATGCCATTCAACAAGTGATTGAAGCTGCTGGCTTTTCTGTCGTTCGTGAATATGTAGGTCATGGAATTGGCGAAAGCCTTCATGAAGAACCACAGATTCCGAATTATGGTTTACCTGACCGCGGACCGCGTCTAAAACCTGGTATGGTGCTGGCGATTGAACCAATGGTTAACATTGGTGAACGGTACGTGCGTACACTTGCGGATAATTGGACGGTTGTCACCGAAGACGGTTCATGGTGCGCTCACTTCGAGCACACTGTAGCAGTTACGGAAGATGGCTATGAAATTTTAACCCAATCCAGGGAGCAAGCAGGTTGAGTGCATTGGAATATATGCCGGAAATCGGTCGTATAGTCAGAATTCTCAGAGGCAAAGACGAAGGCTCATATGCCGTCATCATCGGGATTGTTGATGAACGATTCGTCCTAATCGTAGATGGAGACAAACGCCGCTTCGATCAACCGAAGAAGAAGAACGTACTGCATCTTCAGATGCAACCGGTCGTTAGTCATGAAGTGACGGACAGCATGCGGGAAACAGAACGTGTAACAAACGCGAAGCTGCGTTATGTGATCCAGAAGGCAATGCAAGGAAAGGAGAATGATTGTGGCTAAAGAAGACGTCATTGAAGTCGAAGGTACGGTATTAGAACCGTTACCCAACGCCATGTTCAAGGTGGAACTAGAGAATGGACACCAAATACTCGCCCATGTATCGGGAAAGCTCAGAATGCATTTTATTCGTATTCTGACAGGAGATAAGGTCGTCATTCAGTTATCACCTTATGATTTATCTAGGGGACGCATTACCTATCGGAAGTAGGCTGTATAACAGCACTGCTTACGAGAGAATTCGGGAGGTAATCACAATGAAGGTTAGACCTTCGGTCAAGCCAATTTGCGAGAAGTGTAAAGTCATACGTCGCAAGGGCAACGTTATGGTGATTTGTGAAAATCCGAAACACAAACAAAAACAAGGATAAGGAGGGGTAACCATACATGGCACGTATTGCTGGTGTAGACTTACCGCGTGACAAACGCGTTGTCATCGCTTTGACGTACATTTTCGGTATTGGTACAACAACTGCCAATAAAATTTTAGCTGAAGCCGGTATTAGCGAAGCAGCTCGCGTTCGTGATCTGACAGAAGACGAAGTCAGTAAACTACGCGAAACTATCGATAAAACGACTAAAGTTGAAGGCGATCTTCGCCGCGAAATCTCGCTTAACATCAAGCGTCTGATCGAAATCGGCTGCTATCGTGGTGTTCGTCACCGTCGTGGTCTTCCGGTTCGTGGTCAACGAACTAAAACAAATGCTCGTACACGTAAAGGTCCACGTCGGACTGTAGCTAACAAGAAAAAATAATAAGGGGGGATAACCGAAATGGCTAAACCTAAAAAGGCAGTTCGTACGAAACGTCGCGACCGTAAAAATATTGAATCTGGCGTAGCGCATATCCGCTCGACTTTCAATAATACGATCGTAACGATTACAGATCCGCACGGCAACGCGATTTCCTGGGCTAGCTCAGGTAATCTCGGATTTAAAGGTTCGCGTAAAAGCACGCCTTTCGCAGCACAAATGGCTGCAGAATCCGCAGCTAAAGCGGCTATGGAACACGGTATGAAAGCTGTTGAAGTAATGGTTAAAGGTCCAGGCGCAGGCCGTGAGGCAGCGATTCGTTCGTTGCAAGCAGCTGGCCTTGAAGTTAACCTCATTAAAGACGTAACGCCAGTTCCGCACAACGGATGCCGTCCGCCGAAACGTCGTCGCGTATAGTGATCTGACTGTGGTATCAAATGTCAACAACTTGTAAATAATGGTTGTGAAGGTTTGCCATACTACATGATTTGACTTCAAATGCGATTATGGTAACGAGCGACGTTTTGAAGGAGGGTAATATTAGTGATTGAAATCGAAAAGCCGAAAATCGAAACCGTTGAGCTGAACGAAGATGGCACATACGGACGTTTCGTAGTCGAACCGCTAGAACGCGGATACGGCACGACGCTGGGGAACTCGCTTCGCCGAATCCTGTTGTCGTCTTTGCCAGGTGCAGCAGTTACCTCGGTTCAAATCGACGGTGTGCTTCATGAGTTCTCAACGGTTCCAGGAGTGGTGGAAGACGTTACTGAAATCATCCTGAACCTCAAAGGCCTCTCGCTGAAAATCCATTCCGACGAAGAGAAGGTATTGGAGATCGACGCGGAAGGTGATGGAAACGTTACGGCTGGCGATATTCGCGCAGACAGCGATGTCGAGATTTTAAGCCCTGATCTTCATATCGCGACGCTGGCCTCCGGTGCACGTCTCCACATGCGGGTATTTGCTAACCGTGGACGCGGTTATGTTCAAGCGGATCGTAATAAGCGGGATGACCAACCAATTGGTGTTATTCCTGTGGATTCGATTTACACGCCCATCACTCGCGTCAACTATAGTGTTGAGAATACTCGTGTCGGTCAAGTAACCAACTACGACAAGCTGACTCTGGAAGTATGGACCGATGGAAGTATAAGGCCGGAAGAGGCAGTAAGTCTCGGAGCCAAAATTTTGACTGAGCATTTAGATCTGTTCGTTGGTTTGACTGACGAAGCGAAAGATGCCGAAATTATGGTTGAAAAAGAAGAAGACAAGAAAGAGAAAGTACTCGAGATGACTATCGAGGAATTGGATCTTTCCGTACGTTCGTACAATTGTCTCAAGCGTGCAGGCATTAATACCGTTCAAGAGCTGATTACGAAATCCGAAGAAGACATGATGAAAGTCCGTAATCTTGGACGCAAGTCTTTAGAAGAAGTTCAAGAAAAGCTCGAAGAACTTGGTCTTGGCCTCCGCATGGAAGAATAGAGAGCAGAGCAAATTCATATTTGCTGCTGCTTACTAAGTGTTAAGGAGGGGAATTTCTAGATGGCATATTCTAAATTGAGCCGTGACGCTAGTTCCCGGAAAGCTCTTTTCCGCGACCTCGTTACTGACTTATTCCTGTATGAGCGTATTCAAACGACTGAAGCGAAAGCGAAAGAACTTCGTCCAATCGCTGAGAAGTTGATTACACTTGCAAAACGTGGAGATCTTCATGCTCGTCGTCAAGTTGCAGCTTTCGTTCGTCGTGAGTCGCTTGTAGCTGGCGAGCAAGATGCAATTCAAAAATTGTTCTCCGATCTGGCAACTCGTTACTCGGAACGTCCAGGCGGATACACGCGTATTTTGAAACTAGGACCTCGTCGCGGCGACGCGGCACCTATGGTTTACTTGGAACTGGTTGATCGCGCGTAACAAACGAAGGGTGGACCTTGCGGCCACCTTTTTTTGTTGCCCGGATATGGTGTTGGGCTATGGATGTTGCCTGCGGTACGAGCAATGGAGGCTATTGTCCACCCACGCTCTCCAAGTGAGCTTCTCCGCTTCAATAACGTAATGATCAAACAAAGGGACCCTAGGTTTAAGACGAGGGTAAGTAAAGCGCACAGGGGCTAGGGATGGGATGCATTATTAACCGGATCTGGCTTTCTAGAGCTGCAGAGCTTTCGTACAGATAGAGGTATTGTCAACAGCGCAGAGAGAGGAGGCATGGGATGAGAAATATTAGGATGATCGTTAGTTATGATGGCACGAAGTATTACGGGTTTCAGACGCAGCCCATCGGGAATACGATTCAGGATATCATTGAGCATGGTCTTAAAATACTTACTGGTGAAGAGATTAGTATAACTGCTTCGGGAAGAACGGATGCTGGCGTACACGCTCGCGGTCAAGTTATTAATTTTATTACTCGATCGCCGATACCAATTGAACGCTGGGCATTGGCACTTAATTCTCGACTACCTAAAGATATAGCTGTGCTTACGGCTGATGAAGTACCGCTTAATTTCCACTCCAGTCATTTTGCGAAACGTAAGACTTATCGATACTCCATAGATACCAATAAATTTGCGGATGTCTTTGAGCGTCATTATCGTTATCATTATCCCATGCCTTTACTTGTATCTGCGATGGAAGAGGCTCTATCTAAAGTAGTTGGTGAGCATGATTTCACCTCATTTGCCTCTCAACGATCGACGAAGCCTACTCATGTACGAACCATTCTTCGTGCAAGCTTGGAACAAAGTAAGGGGAAAATCGATATACTCGTTACAGGAAATGGTTTTCTCTATAACATGGTGAGAATCATTGTGGGTACCTTATTGTGGGTGGGTGAAGGAAAGTTGGATGTAGAAGATTTTGAACGAATCCTAAAGGCTAAGGATCGTTCAGCCGCTGGTCCAACTGCCATGTCTCATGGTTTAACGCTAATGGAAGTGGAGTACGATTTTTGATCAGTCGTATTTGTCTTCAGTTGAATTGAACTACTTCGATTAGCCCAAAGAATTTACTTGCACTTATGAATTGTATATAGTAGAATATAACTTGTGCTTTCTTAGTGGCTCTCCCACAGCCCCGACTAAGAAATGTCACCCAACAACAACTAATGAAATTGCAATCGAACCGTTAAACACGGTAAGTATCTTCATACATGAGAACGATTGTTTAATGAAGAAGGAGGATCATCCATGCGCACTACCTATATGGCTAAGCCAAATGAAGTTGAACGCAATTGGTTCGTCATTGACGCTGCAGGCAAAACGCTTGGTCGTCTTGCGAGCGAAGCGGCAAGCCTCATCCGCGGTAAGCATAAACCGCAATTTACCCCCCACGTTGACACAGGCGATTTCGTCGTTGTAATCAATGCTGAGAAGATCTTCTTGACGGGTAAAAAGCTACAAAACAAAATGTACTATCGTCACTCCATGTACCAAGGCGGTTTGAAAATAACTTCCGCTCAGGACATGATCAAGAACAAACCAGAACAAGTTTTGGAGCAAGCGATTCATGGCATGTTGCCTAAAAATCGTTTGGGCGACAAAATGAAGCTTAAACTTAAAGTTTATGCTGGACCAGAACATCCACATCAAGCACAAAATCCAGAAGTTTACGAACTTCGCGGATAAATAGAGGGAGGACAGTTTCATGGCTCAAGTTCAATACTATGGAACCGGTCGTCGTAAACACTCTGTAGCACGTGTACGTCTCGTGCCGGGTGAAGGACGAATCATTATTAACAAACGTGACCTCAGTGATTACTTTGGTCTTGAAACACTTAAGCTGATCGTTAAACAACCGCTTAATCTTACAGACACTACAAGCAAATACGATATTCTTGTAATTGCTCATGGTGGCGGTACTTCCGGTCAAGCAGGAGCAATCCGTCACGGTATCTCCCGTGCTCTGCTTAAAGCAGATCCAGAGTTCCGTCCGGCATTGAAACGTGCAGGCTTTCTGACACGTGACCCACGTATGAAAGAACGTAAAAAATACGGGCTTAAAGCTGCTCGTCGTGCTCCACAATTCTCGAAACGTTAATCGATATACCCAAAATACCTCCTCTGCTATCAGAGGAGGTATTTTTTATATCCATACAGCTTGGGAGTTTCCTGTGTTCAATTCCTCAATGGTGATGCCTTTGCAACCATCGTTCAAATGAAGAAAGGCCTACGATCGCATTGGAGTATTTATATCATTGAAGAATGAAGGTATTTTAACGTATAATCAAATGTAGAACTTTGATAAGCATTTACATGGAGCGGAGGGCATTATCATGAATCTTTTTGAAAAAGAAGCACTTGTGAATCAAAAAGCAGTTGAGCTTGAGGACGCGTCGCCAGAGGCGATTCTGCAATATGCAGTTGAAACGTTCCCTAATATTACATTTGCTTGCAGCTTTGGTGCAGAAGATGTAGTAATCGTTGATATGCTGCAAAAAATCAGTCCTAAAACGGATATTTTCTACCTGGACACCGATTTTCATTTCAAAGAAACGTATGAAACACGTGATAAAATGAAGGAGATTTACGGATTAAACTTTGTAGAGGTTAAACCAGAAATTACGCCTGAAGAACAAGCGGCACAATTCGGTGAAGAGCTCTGGAAAAGTAATGCGAATGAATGCTGTAGTATTCGAAAAGTAAAACCACTTACACAAATTTTATCTAAATATGAAGCATGGATTACAGGTATTCGTCGTGATCAAGCACCAACTCGTGCGAATTCTAAGAAAGTGGAGTACGATACCAAATTCGGACTTATCAAATTCAATCCAATTGCTGGTTGGACAACCGAAGATGTTTGGAATTACATTCGTGAGAACAATGTTTATTATAATCCACTTCATGATAATCATTACCCGAGCATTGGCTGCGAGCACTGTACACGCCAAGTTATGCCCGGTGAAGATCCTCGAGCAGGTCGTTGGTCAGGTCAAGAAAAAACAGAATGCGGATTGCATAAATAAGGAGGCACTTGCATAATATGAGCAGCATTAAGCCGCATGGCGGCGTACTCATCAACCGAGTCGCAAATGGAGCCGAGCGCGATACGCTGCTTGAAGAGGCAGCATCTTTGCAATCCATTATCGTGAATACTTGGGCAATCTCTGACTTGGATTTAATCGGAGTTGGCGCATTTTCACCACTTACTGGGTTTATGAATGAAGCGGATTATCGGTCCGTCGTTGAAAATATGCGTCTGGCAAACGGAACGGTTTGGAGTATCCCTGTTACACTTGCAGTTGAAGAAGCACTTGCCTCTGAGCTCGCAGTAGGTCAAAGGGCGGCACTTCTAGGCGAAGACGGATTGATTTATGGAGTTATTGATATCGATAGTATCTATAACGTAGATCAGAAGTCTGAAGCCGTTCATATCTTCAAAACGGATGATGTGGAGCACCCAGGTGTAGCAAAACTTTATGGCCGACCATCGACTTATGTTGGTGGACCGATTACGGTATTGAACCGTCCTGTACCAGAGAAATTCAATGAGTTTTATTATGATCCATCCGAGACACGTCGTATCTTCGCCGAAAAGGGTTGGAAAACGATTGTCGGCTTTCAAACCCGTAACCCAGTTCATCGTGCTCATGAATATATTCAGAAATGTGCCATGGAAATTGTCGATGCGCTTTTCTTGAACCCACTTGTGGGTGAAACGAAATCCGATGATGTACCGGCGACAGTTCGGATGAAGAGCTATATTGCATTATTAGAGAATTACTATCCAGAGGATCGCGCATTTCTAGGTGTATTCCCGGCTGCTATGCGTTATGCAGGGCCTCGTGAGGCGATATTCCATGCGGTTGTACGCAAGAACTATGGCTGTACTCACTTCATCGTTGGTCGTGACCATGCAGGTGTAGGCGACTACTATGGTACTTATGAAGCGCAGGATCTGCTTCGTTCGTTTACAAGTGAAGAGCTAGGTATAACGCCTTTGTATTTTGAACATAGCTTTTTCTGCACCAAGTGCGGTAATATGGCATCAAGTAAAACTTGCCCACATGATAAAGAGCATCATTTGACGCTCTCCGGAACAAAAGTTCGTGCTTTGCTTCGTGATGGTATTTGTCCGCCGCCTGAATTCTCACGTCCGGAAGTAGCGAAGATTTTAATTGAGGGAATGGCTGAACAACCCGTTAACTAATTTCAACACCTCTGGTGTTGTCCGCATAACCGACCACCTCGTCCCATAAGATGATAAAGAGCGTAGGTACTGCCTACGCATAATTATCGTTTGGGGATTGGGGTGGTTTTTTGCATGCGTGGGGTGCGAAAAAGGTTTGTCATTTGGATAACCTACCGTGGAATGGCTCGTGTTGCTCTTGGAATAATAGCTGTGTCTTTAACCGTATTGTTGCTAACACAAGAAGTGCCAGCCTCGAGAACCTGGACGTACTGGACACTGCCACTGTCCGGTAAAATCATCGCAATTGATGCTGGCCATGGTGGTGCAGATGGAGGGGCTGTGAGTAAACAGGGCGTCGTTGAAAAAGATCTTAATTTGGCTATTGCCCTGCAGCTACGTGATTATTTACAACAATCAGGTGCGATTGTAGTCATGACGCGCGAAGGTGATTATGATTTAGCGAATGAAGGCACCTCTAAGCTTAGCAAACGAAAGACGGAGGATTTGGTGAAACGAGCACAGTTTATTAAGGACAAGAAGGCATCCGTGTTTATTAGCATCCACATGAATAGTATTCCGTCACCGCGATGGTCTGGGGCACAAACCTTCTTTTATCCAAATAATTCGGAGAATGCCTTGCTCGCTTCTCTTGTGCAAGATGAAATTAAACGCAATTTAGAAAATACGCAGCGTGTTGCAGCAACCGTAAACACGATTTATTTACTCAAAGCAATTGAGGACATCCCAAGTATTCTAGTAGAGGTTGGATTCTTATCTAACCCGGGAGAAGCAGCGCGTTTAACAGATTCTAATTACCAAAAGAAGGTTGCTGCTTCAATCTATCAAGGGATTTTGCGCTATAGCTCAGGGGAAAAATGGGGTACAGATAAATCTAATAGACAATTGAAATAATAAAAGCAATAGTCTTTAAAGAAGTCGTAACGCATTCATGCTTGGAAGAGACTCAAGCTATTGTTATAATGGACCTGTACATACGCAAGTTGTAGGAATTGCGGATACCTTTGTAGAGGAGACGGACTAATATGTTGTCCAGAGAAGAAATACAGCAGACCGCTGAGTCAATAGCGGTGCAATATAGCACGATTGAGTTGTCGATAGCCATTCGCGACGTAATGGTAAGGGAGCGCAACGTATCACTAACCATCGTTGGGGTGAAGGAGGGAGAGCTGTCGGCACTTGAGGGAGCGCTGCGACAATCTTTGAGTGAGGCCGGAGCAGAAACCGTGCATTTCCGGTTTCGGGCTGGAGAACCAACAGCGTCGTCGCAGTCAGCGAGTAACGCATCAAACGTAGGCAGCGGTACGGCTAAGAGCTCATCCGCTGCAAGTGCGGCTTCAGCAGGTCAAGGTCCCGTCCGCGGTCATGGGGCAGGGATGGAGGCACATCCACTGCTGCATGCGGGCAGTGGGGTGCATTTTATCGCTGTTGCCAGTGGCAAAGGCGGAGTCGGCAAATCCACGGTGACTGTTAATCTTGCAGTCGCCTTAGCTCGTAAGGGCAAACGAGTCGGCATCATAGATGCCGATATCTACGGCTTCAGCGTTCCTGATATGATGGGTATTGAGGATAAGCCGGAAGTTATTAATGAGCGGGTTATACCCATAGAGAAATTTGGCGTTCGGGTAATGTCAATGGGATTTTTCGTGGAAGATAACGCTCCAATAGTTTGGCGAGGACCGATGCTTGGCAAGATGCTCCGCAATTTCTTCGCCGAAATTGAATGGGGAGAGCTAGACTATTTACTCCTAGACTTACCGCCAGGAACGGGTGATGTGGCACTAGATGTTCATCAGTTGATTCCTCAGAGCAAAGAAATTATTGTAACTACGCCGCATGCAACCGCTGCATTCGTAGCCGCACGTGCGGGTGCTATGGCCATAAAGACAGAACATGAAATAATCGGAATCGTGGAGAATATGTCCTACTTCGCAAGTAAAAGTGGAGAGATTGAATATGTATTTGGCCGAGGTGGGGGCGCACGTTTGGCGGAGTCGCTTCATTCCGAATTATTGGCGCAGATTCCACTAGGAGCTCCAGATAATTTAGCAACAGAGCCAGATTTTGCACCATCTGTTTACAAGGCAGAAACCGAAACTGGACAAATCTATTTACAAATAGCTGATCGCGTCATTGCAAAATGTGAGGGATAAGGAAGTTAATGAATTTTAACAATAGAGCCCGCTATGCGAGCAAAGCAGCAAAGGCAAAATACACTCCTACAGTTGATGTAGGAGTGTATGACTTCGTCGCTTACCGCTATAGTGGGTCTTTTTTACATTCCAATTTAAAGCTTCAGACTGCTTTTATCTTGAGCATCGTTCTTATTTGCCGCCACCGCCGCCACCGCCACCGCCACCGCCACCGCCACCGCCACCGCCACCTGAAGATTTGGTTACTTTTTCATCCGGTTTAGGTTTTAATTCTTCTTGAACAGCTTTTTTGAGTAAATCAAGGATCTCCAAACGCATGATTGGGGTTTGCATGGATTCCTGCATGATGGTTGACACTTGCTTGCGATACTGCGTACTTTGTAGAACCTCAAGGATCATCTTATCCACTTCCGGATTTTTCAAAACTTGAATGAAATCTTTCTGGTAAGATGGATCCTTAAGCAAATCCTTATGAATCTGTTTATTTTGTTTATTAACAGCTTTGGCGAACTCTCCGGCAAATCGGGGATCCGTCATTAATTTTTGGATAACCTTATCGTATTCAGGTGAAGTAAGGGTGTCTTTAACAGCAAGTTTGACCTGCTCCTGATCTTGAACAGACATGATCTTAGAGCTCAATCCCGCACTTCCTGAAGATGATGAAGCAGATTCCTGTAATGCTTTCTGCGCATCTTTGGTCTTCAGTATGTCAATCACCATGGATTTCATGTCCTTGTAGCTGACTGCTTGACTAGCCCCTGATGCTGGATCCGAACCACAGCTCGAAAGCATGAATAGCATCAACCCGAGGCTGCCCAACCACGAACAACGTTTGAGCATGATTGCCGTATCTCCCTTCTATAGTTGCAGCGTCCCTTTCTCCCTGTAGTATGTGACATTGTTCAATGTATTATCATCGACATGACATAGCTTTTTGTAGTGGACGTGGTAAAATAAAGAATGAAAATCGACCTGCGTTTGCGTACATAGTTACTTTTTTCCTTACGTGCGTGTTTATGGAACTGTAGGCAGAGCCTCAATAACTTATAGGAGTGAATTTCTCTTGAATTTACGAAAATGGTTTTTCTTGTTTTGGAGTACGATGGCAGTTGGTGGCGTTGTTACAACAATTGTCGGCAGTATTATGCAATGGACAGATCCGTCCTTTGGATTCATGGGTTTGCAAGCAGCAAGCTTTAATGCGCTCATGATGGCACTTGTGGGACTTTTATTCGGTGCATTTAGTCAGATGGGCTTCTTTGCTTATCTAACATTGACCTATATTGCATTGAGTGTTCTTCGTAAAAGTTACTTGTGGAATGCACTACAAGCCTATACCACCTTGTTTGCTCTTGGAGGACTAGCCTATCTGCTTTACCAAGATCGCGAGCAGTTGAATAACTGGGTATTCTGGGCGCTCCCGCTGGCTTTAGCATTGGGGGCTTGGCTGGTAGGGTATATGAAAGTGAAGCAAACCAATAACCATGCCTTTATTCCAACCGTATTTCTTCTAATCGTTGTAACGATTCTGGAAGCATGGCCAAGCCTTCAAGGAGAAGAAGCAAATACGACTGCAATTGTATTTATGGTAATTCCTATGTTCGTCTGCAATGCATACCAAATTATGTGGCTGCATCATCTTGTGCGGAAGCAAGAAAAAGCTGACCCCGCAGTGAATGCGAAGCCAGCTCTATAGCAAACAGCAACCTTTAAAAGCCAGCTGATAAATCAAGTTGTTCTTTCATGGTTGTTTTATCCTGAACAGCTTTTCCCTGCAATTCAGTTTGAGCGATGAGACTAGATACCGTTACAAAATCATATCCTTTAGCGCGAAGCTGGGCAATAATAAGTGGCAGAGCTTCATGTGTTTGTTTAACCGAGTCACTAGCATGCATAAGAATAATGTCGCCTGGGTGCGCCTTAGTAACCACACGATTTACAATTTTGGTTGTTCCGATATTCATCCAATCCAGAGAGTCCGTATCCCATTGAATAACTTTCACCTTCATTTGGTCCGCAATACGTAATACACGTTTATCAAAATCGCCATTTGGCATTCGGATCAACCCAGGCGTTTTTCCCGTAACTTGAGTCAAAATGCTTTGAGCCGTTTCAATCTGTGTTTTAATTTCGTCATCACTAAAGGTGCTGTAGTTGCCGTGCTTATGTCCATGACTGCCGATTTCGTAGCCAGCATCCACGATTTTCTTTACGATATCAGGATGTGCTTGGCTCCAAGGTGACGAGAGGAAGAAGGTGACGTTCTTGACATTGTTTTGCTTCAGCACCTCGAGGATGGGCTCGGTTCGCTTATCCCCCCAACTGATATCGAAGGTCAGGGCAACGACTTTCTTATCCGTGGGCACACTGTAAATAGCTGCAGCTTGGTCAGGCGCAAATACCGTAATATTGTCTTTCTCTGCGTAAATGACGCCGGCGGCAAACAAAATTCCAACACTGATGAGAAAATAACGTTTCAACTTTCGACCATTCATCACATAAAACATATTCATCTC
>NZ_AP019308.1:6080000-6810000 GCF_003945345.1 Paenibacillus baekrokdamisoli
AAGGCGAGGCCGAAAGGCGTAGTCGAAGGACAACAGGTTGATATTCCTGTACCACCGTAAGCCGTTATGAGCAATGGGGTGACGCAGAAGGATAGTGACGCGGACTGATGGAATAGTCCGTCCAAGCAGTAAGGCTTGTGTGTAGGCAAATCCGCACACTGTAAGGCTGAGCTGTGATGGGGAGGGAAAATTATAGTACCGAAGGTCATGTGTTCCCGCTGCCAAGAAAAGCCTCTAGCCAGGTGAAGGTGCCCGTACCGCAAACCGACACAGGTAGGTGAGCAGAGTATGCTAAGGCGCTCGGAAGAACTCTCGTTAAGGAACTCGGCAAAATGACCTCGTAACTTCGGGAGAAGAGGTGCCTCGGTAGGGTGAATAGCCCGAGGGGGCCGCAGTGAAAAGGCCCAAGCGACTGTTTAGCAAAAACACAGGTCTGTGCGAAGCCGTAAGGCGAAGTATACGGGCTGACGCCTGCCCGGTGCTGGAAGGTTAAGGGGAGTGGTTAGCCGCAAGGCGAAGCTATGAACTGAAGCCCCAGTAAACGGCGGCCGTAACTATAACGGTCCTAAGGTAGCGAAATTCCTTGTCAGGTAAATTCTGACCCGCACGAATGGCGTAACGACTTGGGCGCTGTCTCAACGAGAGATCCGGTGAAATTTTAATACCTGTGAAGATGCAGGTTACCCGCGACAAGACGGAAAGACCCCATGGAGCTTTACTGCAGCTTGATATTGGACTTTGGTACGATCTGTACAGGATAGGTGGGAGCCTAAGAAACCGGAGCGCCAGCTTCGGTGGAGGCACCGTTGGGATACCACCCTGATCGTATCGGAGTTCTAACCTGGTACCGTAATCCGGTACAGGGACCGTGTCAGGTGGGCAGTTTGACTGGGGCGGTCGCCTCCTAAAGAGTAACGGAGGCGCCCAAAGGTTCCCTCAGAATGGTTGGAAATCATTCGTAGCGTGTAAAGGCATAAGGGAGCTTGACTGCGAGACCTACAAGTCGAGCAGGGACGAAAGTCGGGCTTAGTGATCCGGTGGTACCGCATGGAAGGGCCATCGCTCAACGGATAAAAGCTACCCTGGGGATAACAGGCTTATCTCCCCCAAGAGTCCACATCGACGGGGAGGTTTGGCACCTCGATGTCGGCTCATCGCATCCTGGGGCTGAAGTAGGTCCCAAGGGTTGGGCTGTTCGCCCATTAAAGCGGTACGCGAGCTGGGTTCAGAACGTCGTGAGACAGTTCGGTCCCTATCTGTCGTGGGCGTAGGAAATTTGAGAGGAGCTGTCCTTAGTACGAGAGGACCGGGATGGACGCACCGCTGGTGTACCAGTTGTTCCGCCAGGAGCATAGCTGGGTAGCTACGTGCGGACGGGATAAGCGCTGAAAGCATCTAAGCGTGAAGCCCCCCTCAAGATGAGATTTCCCAATTTAGTAAGACCCCTAGAAGACGACTAGGTTGATAGGTTCGAGGTGGAAGTGCAGTAATGCATGCAGCTGACGAATACTAATCGGTCGAGGGCTTATCCTACCGCTTCTCACCATTGGTGAGAGCAAGGCTTCGGGACTTACGTGTAACAGCTAACATAAGCTAAGACAACATTTCGCAAATGTTCGTATCCAGTTTTCAGGGTGTAACAGCCCGATGTTTCATCGTTCCCTGATAGCTCAGTTGGTAGAGCACTCGACTGTTAATCGAGTTGTCACAGGTTCGAGTCCTGTTCGGGGAGCCATTTTGCTCTCATAGCTCAGTCGGTAGAGTGCATCCATGGTAAGGATGAGGTCACCGGTTCGATTCCGGTTGAGAGCTCCAGTATCACTTCTTTGAATCATTCATTCTAGGCCCGTTGGTCAAGTGGTTAAGACACCTCCCTTTCACGGAGGTAACAGGGGTTCGAGTCCCCTACGGGTCACCAACTCTCACTTCGGAGGCTTAGCTCAGCTGGGAGAGCATCTGCCTTACAAGCAGAGGGTCGGCGGTTCGATCCCGTCAGCCTCCACCATCTCTACTGGGGATTAGCCAAGCGGTAAGGCAACGGACTTTGACTCCGTCATCCCTAGGTTCGAATCCTAGATCCCCAGCCATTTTATCATTTTGAGTCATTAGCTCAGTTGGTAGAGCACCTGACTTTTAATCAGGGTGTCGTAGGTTCGAATCCTACATGACTCACCATTTTCACCTATGAAAATGGCCTTCACTAATGCGCGCGTATGGCGGAATTGGCAGACGCACTAGACTTAGGATCTAGCGGGCGACCGTGGGGGTTCAAGTCCCTCTACGCGCATTACAATCACCAAAAGACCATTAAGATCACTTGATCTTAATGGTCTTTTGGTTTTATAAACCCTATTGTAGCATGGCCTAACGTGGCTTATTTGTCTCAAGATCTACATGAACAGTATACTGAGAAACCCTTTTCTTTATTTACTGATTAAACCTATTGAATAAATAAGGGCTATCCCAAACAGCTAAACAATCAGCTGTTCTGGGATAGTCCTGTTTTTAGTACCTACGTTGGAATTATAGAGTTCAATTCGGTTCAATCTTTTAAGTAGTGGAGGCTATCCTGATCTATTGCTCAACATGCTGTTATCTTTTGCTGACTTTCCTCCGAGACACACGCATTAGGCTAAGAAAATAGGGGGTACCTATTATGACGACAACGAGTCCTGATGGTATTTCCTTGGCGCAAATACGGTCCTACCAATAAGATCGGCAGCTACGAGAGGAAAGGCGCCCAGCAGTTTAGAGACAGGTACCAGCTTATGGTGACGTGGGCCGATGAGCAACCGTGATGCATGGGGCGCAATCAATCCGATGAAGCCTATGGTGACTACTATCGAAACAGCGACCGCAGCCAGGCATACATTGATCAACCCGATCCATAATCGCGATCGTTCGACCTTCACCCCAAGGTTAACGGAGATGTCATCCATGAGCTGCAGAATGTCTAGCTTGCGTACCTGTATCCAGGCCAAAGGCAGTAAAAAGATGGGCCACAAAAGCAGCTGCTTGAGCTCATCCCAACCCCGAGCATAGGTTGTTCCCGAAAGGTTGTTCCCGAAAGCCACTCGAGCGCTACAGCTGCCCTCTTTTGAGCACGAATAACGTGCAGCTTTATCAGGGCGGATCCGACAGCAGATACAGCCATACCGAAGAGAGCGACCGCTGCCGGTTGCATCCCTTCTCGTCTGGCTAACACATAAACGATTGCTGCTGCGATTAGGGCACCTATAAAGTCGCCGAACGGAAGCCAAGCCACAGTGCATGCTGTATGAGGATAAGCAGCGTTAAGTGCTCCGACTCCCGCACCCGACGCAACGCCTACTAGGGATGGATCAGCAAGCGGATTGCGGGCGATTCCCTGCATGAGAAGCCCGCTTGCCGCGAGACAAGCGCCCGCCAAGCGGCAACTAGTATGCGGGACAGACGCATATTCAGCACATGCAGTTGACGGTTTAGGGTATCGACACGATGTGTGAAAGTCCTTAGGCTCGCCGTTTCCCGCTACTTCATATCTGCAGGTGGATTTATAATAATGATGAAATTAATGATGTTAGTTCATTCATGTAGTGAATAATTAATTTTATAATTAACCCCGTAAAATAAGCACGCTACTCTGATACAGCAATCAGCAAGGAGAATTATCATTAAAAGAGAAAAATCTTGACTCTTCTACTGAGAATAGTTATCATTAACAATAATGAGAACAATTATCACTTCTCACTATGGAAATATGCACAATGAGGGGAGAAGATTAAATATGATTCGTTTAACCACTAATCAACTAAACATTGGCTACGAAGAAAGACTCATAGTAGAAAATTTAAATATAGCGATACCTCAAGGTAAAATCACTGCACTTGTAGGAGCGAACGGCTCTGGTAAATCTACGATTCTAAAGACATTAGCACGTATCATGTCACCATCGGCTGGCTCTGTTCTATTGGATGGTAAATCGATACATAAACAATCAACGAAAGAAGTAGCGAAGCAGCTGGCTATATTACCGCAAAATCCTACTGCTCCCGATGGACTTACCGTTGCCGAGCTTGTATCTTATGGTCGTTTCCCTTATCAGAAAGGCTTTGGTTCACTAACCCGAGAGGATCGTTCCATCATACAATGGGCGATTGACTCTACGGGGATGGCTGACTTTACGGATAGACCCATTGATCAGTTATCAGGTGGACAAAGGCAGCGTGCATGGATAGCGATGGCACTAGCTCAGCAAACGGATATTTTATTCCTAGATGAGCCTACGACGTTTCTTGATATGGCTCATCAATTGGAAGTACTCGAGCTTCTGCAGAAGTTGAATGAGAGCTCCAATAGAACCATAATTATGGTTGTACACGACTTGAATCATGCTTCACGCTACGCACATCATATGATCGCTATTAAACAGGGTAAGGTTGCTGGAGAAGGCACACCTCAGGAAGTCATGACTAAAGATGTGCTCCGTGAGGTATTTGGCATTGAGGCCGATATCATTGCTGATCCTCGTTCGGGTTTACCATTATGTTTGCCTTATTCACTAGCACAAGACTTTCGTGGTCCGAATAAGAATAAACTTGATGAAACTAACTCCACGCCATTGTTAGCTGCGGTATCTGGAGGGTGAACCAAGCTACCTTAAATCGTACGGAGCTTCTTCAGAAGGAGTGCAGTATTCTATTCCGTTCAGTTGACGATGAGGTTATTCAGGAATACACATTTGACGCGTTGCTCGAGCCAGCAAATGCTCTGGGTTTCCTGCAATTTTATGCTGCTGCCATTAAAGCAGATGAGCTCTCGCCAGCAGCTACTTATTTTGCATCCAACTTACATGGGATTATTATGGCTGTACAAAGGTTAATGTCCACGGATAATGCGGTTATGAATTGGTCCTTGAGCAACTGGAGCTTGGTGCTTGTTGCTAAGGATGGGTATACAAGTTTGATGTTCCGACCGGTTGACTCCGTCATAGAGGATATTGCGCCGATAAATCGTGAAGAATGGCGAAATAAGGTACTAGCTCGCTTTTATGGAGGTACACTTAAACCGCTTATTCAAGTGATAGCTTCGGAGGCAGGGTTGAATGTTTCTCAATTGTGGGCTCTTGTCGCATCATCCTTATACTATTATAAGGAGCAAGCGGTCACCTTGTATGATGAGAAATCAATCGTATATGAACAGGTTATATCAGATTATCACTATTTGGTGAATGAAATGGATGGCTCTGTTTTTGAACGGAATCGAAATCCTCTTCAGGTAAAAATTCAACTCGTCGATAATCCATATCGTCAAGGGGAGCAAATGCCACTAAGATTCTCGTGCTGTCTTGCATATTTGACTGAATGTCGAAGTTATTGTTATTCCTGCCCCAAATTATCAAAGGAAGAACGATCTAAGATGGCGAAGGCCATTATTGCGGCGAAGGTGGGAGCAAGCTAAGGAATATCTATAAGGTAGGAGTAAATAGGCTATTTTAAATAAATTAAATCTTTTTCAAAAAAACAGTTGCATTTTATATTGAGGCATGATATATTATTTCTTGTCGCCGTTAACAAAACGTGCTGACAACGATATGCGGAAGTGGCTCAGCGGTAGAGCATCGCCTTGCCAAGGCGAGGGTCGCGGGTTCGATTCCCGTCTTCCGCTCCATATCTTTTGCGCCCTTAGCTCAGCTGGATAGAGCGTTTGACTACGAATCAAAAGGCCGGGAGTTCGAATCTCTCAGGGCGCGCCATTTTCTTAATAAGCAGATATACATAACGGGACGTAGCTCAGCTTGGTAGAGCACCTGGTTTGGGACCAGGGGGTCGCATGTTCAAATCGTGTCGTCCCGACCATATCTGTTTGCGGGTGTAGTTCAATGGTAGAACTTTAGCCTTCCAAGCTAATAGCGTGGGTTCGATTCCCATCACCCGCTCCATATTTTTAAATTCGAAGCCTTGGACTCCAAGGCTTTTTTTGTGCATTATTTTATCGCTAACGGCTATGAAAACAACTCGTGAAAAAGCTTCAACCGTACTTCAATTTGTAGTATAATAGTTGGAGTGAAAAAGGCTTATGGATGGCTAATGATATTAACGAAGTGATGACTAAATGAAGTAAAAGATGAGCTTATGATGTGGTTTTGCTAAAAGCATTACCTGAGGAGGATAAATGATGTCCGAACAAGCTGGATCTACTTTGACGACTAACCGGCCTAATTCCAACAACTTACTACGACGTGATGTGCGTTTTCTAGGGAATATTCTTGGAGATGTTCTTGTACATCAAGGTGGTCATGAGCTTTTAGAGATTGTTGAGAAAATTCGTGAGATGAGCAAAGCATTGCGTGCAGAGTTTTTGCCGGAGCTTTACGAAGAATTCAAAAAAGTTATTAACGCGCTAAACCCTGATATTCGTCATCAGGTTATTCGTGCCTTTGCAATTTATTTCCAACTGATTAATATCGCTGAGCAGAACCATAGAATTCGTCGCAAACGTGATTATGAGTGCTCTGCTGGGGAAACGGTTCAACCCGGTTCCATTGAGAGTGCTATTCTTGTTTTGAAAGATCAAGGTATTGCGATTGATGAAGTGAAATCCATTATTGAAGGTATTTCGCTTGAGCTCGTCATGACGGCTCACCCAACTGAAGCAACGCGTCGTGCTGTACTTGATATTCATAAACGTATTGCCAATGATGTAATGGAACTCGATAATCCGAATTTAACCTACCGTGAACGTGAGAAACAGCGCGAGAAGCTGTTGAATGAAGTGTTCACGCTTTGGCAAACGGACGAGCTTCGTGATCGGAAGCCAACTGTTATTGATGAGGTTCGGAACGGGATGTATTATTTTGACGAGACGTTATTCGATGTCCTGCCAAGCGTGTATGAAGAATTAGAACGAAACCTGGACAAATACTATCCGGGAGAGCGTTGGCATGTTCCCACTTATCTTCGTTTCGGATCTTGGATCGGTGGAGATCGTGATGGCAATCCTTCTGTTACATCGAAAGTTACATGGGAAACACTAACGCTTCAACGGGAGCTTGTTCTTCAGAAATATGAACATCTTTTAAAGGACTTAGTTGACCAACTGAGCTTTAGTACGAATATCATTGAGGTATCCGATGAGCTGACGGCATCCATGAAATTGGATCGTGAGCTAGTTGAGCTTCGGAATGTGGAGGTATGGCGTAATGAGAAAGAGCCTTACCGGATTAAGCTTAGCTATATGCTGGAGAAGCTGTCCAACACTCTAACTGGCTCGTCACAACGTTATAACAATGCGAATGAGCTGAAAGAAGATTTGCTTATCATTGACCGGAGCCTGCGTCATCACTTTGCGGATTACGTAGCAGATACGCATATTCGAAAATTCGTTCGCCAAGTGGAGCTATTCGGATTTCATCTTGCTACTTTGGACGTTCGGCAGCATAGCCAAGAGCATGAAAATGCATTGACTGAAATTCTTGCGAACATGAACATTGTCAAGGATTATTCATCGCTAAAAGAAGACGAGAAAATCGAGCTGCTGCATCGTTTACTTAATGATCCGCGTCCGCTAACCTCACCTCATTTTGCTTATACGGAAAGTACTCGTGAATGTATAGATGTGTATCACACCATCTATCGAGCGCAGCAGGAGTTTGGCGTCAATTGTATCTCAAGCTACTTGATTAGCATGACTCAGGGAGCGAGCGATATGCTTGAGGTTATGTTGTTCGCAAAAGAAGTAGGCTTGTTCCGTCAGGACACGAATGGTCAAGTGGAGTGCACCATACAGGCAGTTCCTCTTTTTGAAACAATTGATGATTTGCATGCTGCACCTGGAATTATGGAACAATTATTTGCTCTTCCGGTTTACCGTAAATCGGTCGAAGTTATGGGTAATTTGCATGAAATTATGCTCGGATATTCTGATAGCAATAAAGATGGCGGTGTGGTTACAGCGAACTGGGAATTACGTGTTGCACTTAATGCAATTACGAGTGCGGCAAAAAAATTCGATGTGAAGCTGAAGTTCTTCCACGGTCGTGGCGGTGCACTTGGTCGCGGTGGAATGCCGCTTAACCGTAGTATTCTAGCGCAGCCTCCTCATACAGTAGGTGGCGGGATCAAAATTACAGAGCAAGGTGAAGTTCTGTCCTCACGCTACTCGATGAAGGGTATTGCATACCGCAGCTTGGAGCAAGCGACATGGGCACTTGTGACTGCGGCGCGCTTGGCAAAATATCCAGAGCAAGAAGCTAGCGATACTGCAGAATGGGATGAGATTTCTAAAGGTATCTCCGAGGTTGCTCAGAAGAAATATCAGGATCTGATATTCCGTGATCCAGATTTTATGACTTTCTTTAAAGAATCAACTCCATTACCTGAAGTCGGCGAACTGAATATCGGTTCCCGCCCGTCGAAACGTAAGGGCAGTGATCGATTTGAGGATTTACGCGCGATTCCATGGGTATTCGCATGGACGCAAAGCCGATATTTGTTACCAGCATGGTATGCAGCTGGCACGGCTCTGGAAGACTACGTACAGAGCGGTGATCAGGAGCAGCGTCTGGAAACTTTACGCGTTATGTACGGGCAGTTCCCATTCTTCACTTCATTGATTGATAACTTGCAAATGGCCCTTGCGAAAGCGGATCTGCTGATTGCGAAGGAATATGCGGATATGATCTCAGATGCAACGATTCGTGATCGTATCTTCACGCAAATCCAAGAAGAATACGTCCGGACATCATCACTAATCCTGCAAATAACTGGACAAGTCGACATCCTGGATAATGTACCGGTTATTCAAGAATCGATCCGTCTGCGTAATCCTTATGTAGATCCACTTAGCTACATGCAAGTTCAACTATTGACCGAGCTGCGCGCATTGCGCGAAAGCGGCGAAGCAGATGATCCAATCTTGCTTCGTGAAGTGCTGTTAACTATCAACGGAATAGCTGCAGGACTTCGAAATACGGGATGATCAGATGATTGGTTTGCGTAAGCAATCGTAAGATTGATTATGCAGCATTCATCGGCTTCGGAACGCTAAATTGGTTTGCGTAAGGATGATTGGTTTGCGTAAGCAATCGTAAGATTGATTATGCAGCATTCATCGTGCTTTGGAACGCTAAATTGGTTTGCGTAAGCAATCGTAAGATTGATTATGCAGCATTCATCGTGCTTCGGAACGCAAGATGGGGTGTTGGGTCATTTTTAATAACTTGAGGGGCAGGACGCCCACGGCGGAATTGTCTGTCCGAGAAGCGTCCTGCCCTTTTTGTTATCTAAATAAGAGGTAGTTAACGTGTTTAAAACAGGGAGGCATCAGGAAATGAGCCGTAAGCCTCTGTATGGGATGTCCGTATTATCTGTATTACTTGGGGCGGTGAGTTATGGCTTACTATCGCCTTTAGTAAAACTGGCTTTTGATAAGGGATTTACCTTGGAACAAGTGACTGTGCATCAGACAGGGCTTGCTATGGTGCTATTGTGGCTGCTTGCTCTTGTGCGGTTCAAACGGTGGAAGAACCCTTTTCGCGGCGGGCAATGGGTGAAGTTATCGATTATCGGAATTGGCGGCCTCACGCTAACTACGGTATTTTTTAATCAGGCTCTTGAACGTCTTGATGCATCGCTTGCGATCGTGTTGCTTTTTCAATTCACTTGGATTACCATCTTGCTAGATAGTGTGTCGTGCAAGCAGTGGCCTGGGAAATTTCGTCTGCTAGCCATCGTAATTGTTATGATCGGGACACTGCTCGCTGTTGGAATACTAGATGAAGGTCTAGGGCGGTTTGATACGCTCGGTGTTATACTAGGATTATTATCTGCTGTGGCTTATAGCCTATTCATATGGTGGACCGGACGGCTTGAAGGGGATCAGGATCCTGTCATTCGTTCAGCTGTTATGATGAGTGCTGGCTTTCTGCTCGTTATGCTGCTTTATGGCTCTAGGGCTATATCCAGCGATGCGGAAGGTACATTGATAGGTTGGGGACTGCTGCTTGGTGTGCTCGGGCAAGTTATTCCAACAGTACTCTTCAATATAGGTATTCCGAGAATAGGCAGCAGTTTAGCGGCATTGCTTGGCTCCTTAGAGCTCCCTGTTGCGGCGTTGACCGCATGGGCTGTACTGGGTGAGTCCATTAGCTTAATGAAATTAATGGGTATTGTGCTGATCCTCATTGGGATCGGAATAGCTGAGCTACCTTCGGGGCCTAGATCGGAGCGCTTAGCAAGTTTGGAGGAAAAATAGTGATTTCTGTTGAGGCACGGTTAGCGCGATTAGCTTTAAAAGGCGATCAGCGGGCTTTTGCCGAGATCGTCGAGCTTTATCAGGACAAGCTTTACCATATGTCTTATCGAATGCTATACAATCGTCAGGAAGCAGAGGATGTTGTACAAGAAACGTTCCTGCGTGTTTATAAAAACCTTGCGCGATATGATGATGCAATGAAGTTCTCGACGTGGATTTATCGGATCGCGACCAATCTGTGTATCGATCGTCTTCGGAAGAGAAAGCCTGCTTATTCGCTTGATGCCGAGTCTACTGATCATGAGGGACTTGATGGGTATGCAATGATTCCAAGTGATAACCGAACTCCAGAGAGTGAGCTTATGCTCTCGGATACACAGCGCATTATTCATCAGGCGGTCGAGACCCTTCCAGCCAAATACAAATCGGTTATGGTTCTTCGGTATCTTCAGGAAATGTCTTTGCAGGAGATAAGTGATGTACTCGAAATGCCAGTAACAACGATTAAAACACGTGTGCATCGAGGCCGGGAATTCCTTCGTAAAAAGCTCGAGCATAAGCTATAGACGAGCGTAATGAAGCAAATGGAAATATCTTTGTTCATTAAATGTGAAATATTGGGCGCTATTGTTGTGCAAATAAGTGAAACATCATTGCTTCCCATACGTATCGTATACGACAGCGAATAAACAGCGAAGGAAGGAATGGCTGCTATGAATTGCAAAGTCGCCATCGTCTGGATACATGATTACCTAGACGACGACCTGCCCCATGATAATGTGGCTGAATTAAAGGCACATTTGTTTTCCTGCCCGGCATGCTGCGCGAGACTCGAGCAATTAGAGCGAACGGAAGCACTGGCCCACAAAATGATGGATTCCTGCGTGGTCATTGATGCCGGCCACTCTGTGCAGCTTAAAGAGCGCATCATGAGCGCCTTGCCTTACAAACGGCGTGCTGCATCGAGTTTCACAAGATGGATTCGCAATCACCCTGCTATTACCGTTGCTGCTGTCTTTGCTCTTGTGATGTTCGCTAGCTTCACGGCAATGTGGGAGCAGAATACGGATTTGACCGTTCGCGGTTCGGACCTTGCACAGGTTGTTATTGAAGGAGATACGGTTACAGTTCCTGTCGGCGCACATATTAATGGTGATCTGACGGTGTCGAATGGAACGGCCAATGTACTTGGAGACGTTGAAGGTGATGTGACGGTTATTGGAGGTTCATTATACCAAGCTTCGACCGCTCATATATCCGGACAAGTGAAGAAAATTGACCAAGCCTTGGATTGGTTTTGGTATAAAGTTACAAACTCTATGAGCAGTTTGGCTTATTGATTGAGCTGCCTCCCTAATATGGGAGGTTTTTTTGTAAAAAAAAAGGATTTGCAACCCCGTTTCTAGAAAAGAATAAGGTTAAGAATCCGTTATAAGGATTAGAGATACCTGGGTAATGGGTCGTTGGGGGTTGAGGAATGAACTATTTCGCTGATTTGACTTGGAAAGAGTGGATCAAGGATCTAATTGATATCTCCATAGTCAGCTATATTATTTATAAAATGATTTTGCTTGTTCGCGGAACAAAAGCGGTGCAGCTGCTTAAAGGAATTTTTGTTCTTGTGGGTACTTGGGCGATCAGTACCTGGTTTAATTTGTATACGCTCAAATGGTTGATGAATCAGATGTTTACCTTTGGTGTTGTGACCGTGCTTATTATTTTTCAACCGGAGCTTCGCCGGGCACTGGAGCAGCTTGGACGCGGTAAGTTGTTCAGCCGGTCGTCAGTCGTGGAGCGGGATGTCAGTGAACGTATTAATGAGATCATTAAGTCCATTAACTATATGGCGAAGCGTAAAATCGGAGCACTAATCGTGTTTGAGCGAAGTACAGGGCTATCTGACTATATTGAGTCTGGGATTCAGATGGAGTCGATTGTTAGCTCGGAGCTGCTCATTAATATTTTCATCCCGAATACGCCGCTCCATGATGGAGCTGTCATCATTAGAGGCAATCAAATTATGGCTGCCGGCTGTTACTTACCTTTGTCGGAGAATCCGTTCATTAGCAAGGAGCTTGGTACGCGCCACCGAGCAGGTATTGGTGTGACCGAGGTTTGTGACGCGGTTTCAATTATCGTATCCGAAGAAACGGGACAAGTTTCTCTTGCTGTTGGTGGAATGATTGTTCGCGATATTAAGGAAGAATCGTTGATATCCAAGCTTTTCGAAGAACTGAATACAAATCCGAAGCCTCGTGAAAGACAAGGGTCAAAGGTACCTTTCTGGAGACGGAAAGGGGGGAATGAGAATGGATAAGTGGCTTAGTAATCCCACCGCTCTCAAAATCATTTCTTTAGCCATTGGCATTCTGCTGTGGGCTGTCGTTCATTTTGATTCGGATCGTTCACCTAATACGGTAGCTTCTCTAACCGAGACGAAGGAAATTGATGGAATTCAAGTGAAGGCAATAGGCATGGATGAGAAGAACTATGCGCTTCGATTACTAGAGCCTTCAGTCGTGCATTTGACGGTTCGGGGATCACGTTCGGATCTTATTTCGGCGACCCCGAACGATTTTCAAGTGACAGTGGATTTGAGCAAAGCTACCGAAGGGCGAATGGTTGTACCAGTGACGGTGAGCCTGCCTCGCGGCTTGGAACGAGTTGATGTGAAGCCAAGCAGTGTAACCGTTGTGCTCGAGAGGATCCTTACGAAGGAATTCGAGGTCAGTGTTAAGGCGGTAGGTAATCCTGGTCAGGGCTACAAAACGGGTCAGGCCATCGTTAAGCCGAACAACCGTGTGCACGTAACCTTACCTAAGGATCAGATGGATGAGGTCTCTTTTGTAGGTGGATCCATCTCTGTAGATGGCATAGAGGAAACGGTTAACGAGAAGAAGATGAAGATTATTGTGCTGGACAAAGATGGGAACGAAATGAGTGATGCACTTGTGAACCCAAGTGTTGTTGAGGTCGAAATACCGATCACGAAGCCATTCAAGAAGCTTCCACTTCAGTTCGGATTCATAGGTAAATTACCGGATGGACTGGCGATATCCTCCTTCAAACCAAGTGTGGATACGGTCACGGTATATGGGCCGCAAGACGTGCTCGATAAGTACGATTTTTACGATGGATTGCAAATAGACTTGTCCAAGATGACGCAATCAGGTACGATAAGTCTCGACATTAAACCTGAAGCAGGCTTGTCAACGGTAGATCCGACAACGGTTACCATAGACTACACGATTGTCCCAGAATCCTTGAAGGTACTATCGAAGCTCAAGATAACGCTTATTGGACTTTCGGATGGACTGAAGGCGAAAGTTGCTGTACCAGCTAATGGTACTGTGGACGCAACGGTGAAAGGCGCACCTCTCATTCTTGCTGATATTGGAGTCAAGGATGTGCAATTAGTCGCTGACTTGAGTGGACTTGGACCTGGCAGTCATGTGGTGCCACTCGACATTCATTTGCCGCGCTTTGTGAATTCGGGTACGGATGTCCCGCTTAGCATTACGGTGGAGATTACGGATGGTACGGCAACGACTACACCTACTGCACCTACATCAGCCGGTCCTACGAGCAAAGGAGCGGGAGCTTCGGGTAATGGCAGCACCAATAACGGCACGAGTGCAAATAATGAATCAACGCCTGCTGACGGTGCAGGCACAGGTTCGGGAAATGGTACAGATCCCGGCACTGGAACAGATAACAACACAACGAATCCAAATTCTAATAACGCTCCTCAGGAGCAACCAGTTACAGCCACTAAAACATGAACAGGTTGAAGGAGATCGTACAACATGGGAAAATATTTCGGAACAGATGGTGTGCGTGGGGTAGCTAACCGAGAGCTCACGCCAGAACTTGCTTACAAAATTGGCCGCTGCGGCGGATACGTACTGGCTGGTCAAGCTGAGAAGCCAAAAGTGGTTATCGGACTCGATACCCGAATTTCTGGACCAATGCTGGAAGCAGCATTAATCGCAGGCCTGCTCTCAATTGGGGCTAGTGTTATTCGTCTCGGTGTTGTATCAACGCCAGCGGTTGCTTATTTGACTCGTGTTCTTGGCGCTGATGCAGGCGTTATGATCTCGGCTTCACATAACCCCGTAGAAGATAATGGCATTAAGTTCTTTGGCGGCGATGGCTTCAAGCTCTCGGATGATACAGAGAATGAGATCGAGCGTCTAATGGATGCTCAGACGGATGAGCTGCCTCGTCCAGAGGGCGGAGAAATCGGTTTGGTTACGGTGGAGGATCAGGCTAAGCGTCTATATATCGACTTCTTAAAAACGACAGTAGAGCATTCATTCGCTGGCAAGAAAATTGTGCTGGATTGTGCAAATGGCGCTGCTTATTCCTTGGCACCAACCGTGTTCCGTGAGCTGGGAGCAGAGGTTATTGTTGTTGGAGCGGAGCCAAATGGACTTAATATTAATGATGGTGTAGGTTCGACCCATCCAGAATACTTACGCGATGAAGTGCTGAGGCAAGGTGCAGACCTTGGACTTTCCTTCGATGGTGATGCTGATCGTCTGATCGCGATTGATGAGAACGGGGAAGAGCTCGATGGTGATTTCTTGCTTTGTATTTGTGGAGACGCGATGAAGCGGGCTGGCACGTTGAAGAGCGATACAATCGTTACGACGGTAATGAGCAATATCGGCTTCTTCAAGGCCGTTCAGAAGCTTGGCTTGAAGACTGCACAAACAGCGGTTGGAGATCGGTATGTGATGGAAGAGATGCGCCGCGGAGGCTTTAACCTAGGTGGGGAGCAATCCGGTCATGTTATTTTCCTCGATTACAATACGACAGGCGATGGTATACTTACGGGACTTCAGCTTCTGAATACACTTGTAGCTTCAGGTCAAAAGCTGAGTGAACTGAAATCATTGATGCGGAAATATCCACAGACGCTTGTAAACGTGCGTGTACAGGATAAGAGCACCTTCAAGGATAACCTAGCTATCGCTGCTGCAATTGCTGAAGTCGAGCAAGAGCTAGGGGATAACGGCCGCGTGCTGGTGCGTGCTTCTGGTACAGAGTCCCTTATTCGTGTCATGGCAGAAGGGCCTGAGAAGGAAGAGGTTGCTGCTTACGTTTCGCGTATCGTAGAAATTGTTAAAGCAGAGCTCGGCGGAGTTTAAGTGCAGTCATAAGAAAAATACGAATATGTCCTTATAAAATCATCATATAGTCGCAGATGCGGGCAGTCTTTGGGTGCAGATGAAATATCTGTACTCGGGACTGCCTGTATTTATTAGGGTGGAATTCAAGAATGATATGGCTTTGCGCCCATGACAATAGTTGGAAAACGACGAATTAGAGCGAGTAGATAACAGACTATTTTCCATCATGAAGGCCGTTTTTATGTGAAATAGTTGCACCATGGCGGTAAAATGAATATGATAGGAAGTATGATTCCAGAAATGAAAGCGAGGATCGATTGTTTCATAAGGCTACACAAGCGCCAGAGCTTGCGCGGGCTGCCCTATACATGGTTCATGCTGTAGTAAGATGAACAGCTGTAGAAGGTGGACGGCAAGCTGACGAGGTGGAGGTGTTCGGAATTTTCGGCGGGGACCTCCCGGTTATGCATTTGATCGTGAGCCGATACTCAAAACGACCGGGCGACTGGGCGGACAAAGGTACGGCATAAATGCTTGATAGGTTGTTTATGCGCAGACGGCAACGGAGGCTTGTTTGCGTGTAGGTACAGGTCAAGGGTCAGCGCTTTGCAGCGCTATTCTCCTGGCTTGGTTTGTTGTGCGGTGAGTCACTTGGGCTGCATCGTAGTCATGAAGCATAAGAGCAGCCATGAGGCTGCATGATAGTGATAAGGTTCTAGAAGTGCCTGTAAGAGAGGCTCTTTCTGTTCGAGATGAATGGCAGCGTGTTTAGAGTAGAGCTGCGCTTTATTTCTTATTGTCTTTTTCCCATTTGTTCACGGTGCCGACTGCAAGAGGCGGCTTTTGTTCAAATATCAGAAAGTATTATTTTGCTTATCTGTTTCTGATCATTTGTGGAAGGAACTTGCATGGCCGCTAGAGTACGGCGTCAGCCGTTTCTTCTTAAAATATAAGAAAGTATAAGTTTCCTCAATACTTTGCTTATATTTCAGAGGGAAGAAACTTGCTTCACCGCCAAGGACGGTGATAGCCGTTTCTTCTTGGGCCGTCTACTTGCTTATTTGTGGTATCCGTCCACTTGGGAACCTAACCCAAAATACGGAGGCTATTATATATGTGTGGAATTGTAGGCTATATCGGTAAACGCGAATCTCAGGGTATTTTGATCGAAGGACTTAAGAAGCTTGAATATCGGGGATATGACTCCGCTGGTATTGCTGTTTTTACAGAGAATGGACTTGAAGTACGCAAGACAATTGGTCGCCTTGTTAACCTTGAAGGAAAACTAGAAGGTGAGCCGTTAATCGGATCTGTCGGAATTGGTCATACACGCTGGGCAACACATGGCAAGCCGTCGGATGTGAATTCGCATCCACATACAGATAATTCGCTTAAATTCTCTGTCGTTCATAACGGAATTATTGAGAATTACCTGGATCTTAAAGAAGAGCTGGCGGCTAAAGGCTGTGAATTTGTATCCGAAACGGATACAGAGGTCATCTCTCATCTCATCGCAGAAGAGTATGACGGCAATATCGTTGAAGCGGTGCAGCGTGCGGTCAAACGGATGCGTGGTGCCTATGCACTTGGCGTATTGACAGAGTATGAGCCAGATCGTCTAGTTGCCGTTCGTAATGCGAGTCCGCTTGTAATCGGAATTGGTGATGGAGAGAACTTTATTGGTTCAGATATTCCAGCGATCCTTGAGCATACGCGTAATGTGTACATTTTAGATGACGGTGAAATGGCTATTCTGACGAAGAATGGCGTCGAACTGATGACGATCACTGGCGAAATTATTTCCAAGGAAATATTTCATGTCGATTGGGATCTGGTTACTGCGGAGAAAGCTGGATTCGATCATTTTATGCTGAAGGAGATCTATGAGCAGCCGAAGGCTTATCGCAACACCATGATGGGTCGTGTGTCGGAGGATGGTCGTTCAGTCCATTTGAAAGAAATCGGCATGACACCTGAGCAAATTCGTGGAATCAGTAAAGTGCATATTGTTGCTTGTGGAACGGCTTATCACGCTGGACTTGTTGGTAAATCTGTCATTGAAAGCTTAGCGCGTATCCCAGTAGAAACCGATGTGGCATCGGAATATCGTTATCGCTCACCGATTATTACTCCAGATACACTTGTTATTGTCGTGAGCCAATCCGGCGAAACAGCTGATACACTGGCGGCACTACGTGAAGCTAAGCGCTGCGGTGCACGGGTACTTGCGATTACGAATGTAGTTGGTAGTTCCGTATCGCGTGAAGCTGATGATGTGATGATTACACAAGCAGGACCAGAAATTGCAGTAGCATCGACTAAAGCTTACACTTCACAATTGATTGCCTTCTATCTGCTAGGTCTATATCTTGCAGATACGCTCGGTACCAAAGATCGGGAATGGATTGCAAACGTATTGACTGCGATGCATGAGCTGCCTGAGCAAGTGGAGTCCATCCTTGAGCAATCGATGGTGTTTAAGCAGATCGCTGAATCTATGGCCAAACACGATAATCTGTTCTTCATCGGGCGTGGCGTGGATTTTGCAGTCGCTCAAGAAGGCTCGCTTAAGCTAAAGGAGATTTCTTATATTCACTCCGAGGCCTATGCAGCTGGTGAGCTCAAGCATGGTACATTGGCGCTGATCGAGGAAGGTATTCCTGTGATCTCTGTTATTACGCAGGAAGAATTGTATGAGAAAACACTTAGCAACATTAAAGAAGTGAAGGCTCGTGGCGCCCATGTTCTCGCAATTGTAAATGCAGGACTCGAGGATGAAGTTGCGAAGTCTGTAGATGAGATCTTCGCGATTCCGAAGACTCTGCCCGTGCTTGCACCGGCGTTGTCGGTCGTGCCTCTGCAGCTGATCGCGTATTACGCTTCGCTGGCTCGCGGTAATGATGTGGATAAACCGCGTAATTTGGCGAAGAGTGTGACGGTGGAGTAGGGCGGGAGTATACACTTGTTTTTGTGTCTGGTGACATTAAAGTTAGTGTCTTGACATTATAGTTGGTGTCTTGACAATAAAGTTAGTGTTTTTACAACAGAGTTGGTGTCTAAAGGTTTATTAAACAGCGACTTTTGGTTAAAATGGAAATAGGATCATCTAGAATTGCAGAAAAACAATTTATAGCTAATGGCTTCGCCCTTTGTTTTCAGAGGGCGAAGCCATTAGTCGTTTTAAGGGGAATATCGGGGTACAGAGGACGTTTTATCGGGGTACAAAGAACATTTATGGAGGTGAAAAAGTTGTCTATGAGGGGCGAAAGAAAAAAGGTAATGCAAAGCAACTACATTAAAAAGGGAAGAGGCCAAGGTGCTGGAGAGAATTATCAGCCGTTTATTCAAGCACATGACAATAAGATTGCTTCAGAAGGCTGGTTAACGCGGCATAAAGGATGGAAGACCAGGCATTGGTAATAACACTATTCATTTGTTTCACATCCCTTCTTTTAATTACGCCTCTGTTAGAGGGACATATAATTTTATATCGAAAAAATTCAAACATCATTGAGATTCTAAATTAGATTTTTCAATATCATACTTTTGAACTGAGCTCATGAAAAGATATGCCTTTTTAATTTTACCATACCGGACTCTTTAACTACTTAATTTGTTACAAATTATAGGTATTTTGGCAGGTATGCCAGATCTTTTGTCGAAATATTATAACGTCGGCAAATGCACGAAAAGTGATTCCTAAATTTAGAAAATACATGAGTAGGACTATTCCAGTAGTGTATCAAAATAAACCTAGCTAGTTCTTCAGAATAAGTGAAAATAGAATAGATCGGAGTATAAAGATTTTGTGAAAACGATTCTTCGAAGCAGTTTGAATATAAAATCGATATCCGATAATTAGCAATCTTGCATACTGTAAACCACAATTTTTCATTTCTTTTGCAATAGTATATGGAATGCAGCTTGAGGAGTATTACAGCAAGGTATAGGAGAATGCATATGATGCATATCTGTCATTGTAAAATGAAACAAGGGGAAAATTACGTTTTAAAAGAGAAAACTATCCTTATAACAAGGATTCAAATTATTCTTTGCCTTGGAATTTGGAAAGAAAAATATATATAAGGAACCAAACTATAAGATCGAAGTGTATTAGAATAATTCTATTATTAAAAGGGTGGGTCCAATATATACCTCGAGAATTGAAATGTTTCCGGCTAAAAATGGTGATACATTTCTGGTTAGTTGCTTTGGAGAGTCAAATGTAAACATTCTTATAGATTTGGCTTACCTCCATACGTATAAAAATTATGTAAAACCTGTTCTTTTAAATAAGAAAACAATGGGTGAATCCCTAGATTTAATGGTTGTTACACATATCGATCAAGATCATATTGCCGGTGCAATTTCCTTTTTAGAAGATAACGGGACTTGTGAAGCTCCTAATATAATTGAAGTGAAGGAAATTTGGCACAATAGTTATCGACACTTATCTATTAGCCAGCATGAGTATCAACTGAATAAGACGGAGAAAGAAATCATTGAGAAAAAAGTTGTTTACGTTGAAAGAGATTTTGATAGTAGGACTCCTATAAGTGGAAAACAAGGCTCTAGGCTTGCAGGCCATATATACTTAAATGGTTACAACTGGAACGGATCTTTTAGTGGTAATGCAGTTTCTTATAATAAAACTCCCATATTACTTGATGACGGGGCAGTTAGTATCACAGTACTTTCTCCGACTGATATTGAGCTTAAAGATTTAGAGAGAGTGTGGAGAAAGGAACTGCGTCGAACTTTTCCTAGGATGTCATTGACATCGGATCCATGTTTTGATGATGCTGTAGAATATGTTAATGAATATCTTGAACCCAAAGGGGCCGGTATAGGTAGAACGAATGTATCCGCGACAGGTTCTATAAAGAAATTGTCAATGTCGTCCTTTTTTGAAGACGGTGATGAGATTAATGCTAGTTCCATTACATTTATTTTAGAACATAAAGATAAAAAAATGCTTTTTTTAGGAGATTGTCCACCCTCAATAACAATTCGACAACTTAAAGCTCATTTCTCTACTACAGAGGTACCGCCATACTTTGATTTAATTAAAGTTTCTCATCATGGAAGTCAATTTAATACGAATATGGATCTCCTTAATATGGTCGATTCAAAGAATTACTTAATATCTACTAATGGTTCAGGTCACGGGCATCCTGACATGGAGACCTTATCCAGAATAGTTGCTAGAAAATCTACATTTACAAGAAATTTATTTTTCTCGTATCCAACCCCTTCAGCCATCTCAATGAATAAGGAAGAATTGAAGAAGGAGTTTAATTATGAAGTATTTTACCCAAGTACTGAAGAGAGTGTAATAGTACACCTATAACTAGGGGGAGCATCAGTGAATCAAAATGATTTTAAATCTATTGCTAAAGTACGTTGTGGGAGTGAGAATGGAACAGGCTTTCTAATAAATGAAACTACGTTGATAACAGCCAGACATGTTATTGACGATAATTTAGATCCGAACGAGTTAAAACCTGTGTTTATTATATTCGAAAATAATATTGAAATACAGGCAACGGTTATTTTTCCAAATGAGCCTTACGTTGGGGTGGATTTTTCGATTTTGTCGTTGCCTGAAGGGGGAGGATATTCTCCCACACTACCACTAAGTATACAAGGGCTTGAGTTAAATGAGAATTGGCAAGCCTTTGGATTTCCGGATACTCAGAAAGACCGGGGGCAACCATTTCGAGGAACCATATTACAAGTGTTTGATGAGAGTGAGGAATGCGACTTTGATTTAGATTTGGCTTGTGAAATTCCTGTAATAACGGATCCTAAATTTATAACGCATGGAGCATCGGGATCACCTATAGTAGTTAACCGTGCGATAGTCGGTATTATGAAAGATAAACCAGCTGGTGGAGGAATTATCGGCGCTACTTCGATTAAACGTTGCCTACCGATACTAAGGGCAATGAATATATCCGTTTCTATTCGAGATATAAGTTATAGCGAAATAGAAAGTTCAAGTGCACTTAGTGTAGATGGGATGACCATCTTTGAGAGGCAATATGATTCCGAAAAAGAAATTGTTATGGGATTAATTGAGGACTTTCCACCAGAAACACATCCTATTTTAATGGAGAGTTTAATTCAATCTATAGAAATTATTATGAAAACAGATGCAGAGAAACTTCGGACATTCTTTCAACGCTACAGACATCCCTTTAATGGATTGAGTACTGTTTCAGGCATAGAGCAACTACTGGAGTTAATAACTATCCTGAGATGTGGATATAAAGAGTTAAGTTTTATCCATAATGATATAAATGCAAATTTGAGTCTAGACGAAAATGAAGAGTTATTTGCAAATCTTATCTTCTCAACGAAAAGGCATGCGAAAATGCCTGAACTTGTATTAGACCTTTTTCGAGAAAAGGCAGCAACTGCAACAGGGAAAAAAGAACTTCGTCGTGGCGAGGCCCTATTCCCGTTTCCTTTAATATTGGATAATTGCAGTAAAAAAAAGGAATCTAATATATGCAGGAGATGTCAAAATGAGTTTTCTTTTGAGGATATCTTGATTGATTTCACTAAAGTTAACGAACAAGGATATTTTCAGGGTTTAGAAGAAAACAACTACAAAAGTTTAGATGGAACAAAGGTGCTGTGTGGTGACTGTATTAGAACTTTGTATAATCACGTAACTAACTTAGAAGAATTAAAGTTTCATGTTAGGGAGATGAACAATTTTGATTGAAGAAATTGCAAGATTTTTTGAAGAAAATGAGTATATAAAACTAAATCAGCTTAAGTTCAATTATCTTAATGCAGTATATGTTTCGACTGAGCAGATTTACGGCTTTGTTCATTTTGAAACCGAAGCAGAGTTGAGAGAAAACTGGGAAAAAGCTGCTGATGAATTAGCTGTTAAATTGCAGAGTCGTTTGAATAAAGAACTCCATATGCTTAAATGGGATGTTTATCTTATAGTTATGATCTCACAAAATCAAATTGACACATCATATCGAAAATTAATAGAGAATGATAGACACTATTTTAGAAAAATTGTTATTACAAAAAATGATGCACCATACATAAACAGAATTCCCTTTGTTCTTGATTTAACCAGTGATAAGGACCTACTTATTTTTAATGATAACGAGTTTTATGAAGAGTTCCGAGAATGTCTGAAACAAGCAACATTAAGTAAGTTGCCTCAGGACTTCTTTAACCCTAAGTTAACAGCGGATCAATTGATTAATTATTTTAGTTCAATTAAAAAGGATGATTCAAATTGAAGATAAGATCATTGAAGATATGTGGGTTCCGAGGATTTTCTGATGAAACTATATTCCGTTTCAATGATGCGAAGGTAATCTTACTATATGGCCCAAATGGGCATGGAAAAACATCAGTTTTTGATGCTATTGAATGGGGACTTTCTGGAGAAATTCACAGATTTAATCAAGCCACTGATGAAAGAAATAGAACCCGATTCATTAGGAATATGCATACAAGTCCATTAAAAGAGACGTATGTAGAAATAGATCTTATTGGCCCTAATGGGGACATTGTTAAAGTAAAGAGAACATGTACTGCAAGACCTCAGGATATGACGGATTATGGAAAACATAAATTGGAGCTTCACTTGCCAACGCCTATTAATGGTAGAACCAATTTTAGGGATGCTGATGCGGAGAATCTGTTAAAAAGATTATTAATAAAACCTGCTTGGATTGAAAAAGTTGAAGTATCCCGTGGACTACATCTTACTCATATTTTGGGGCAAGAGAAGTTAAATGAATTTCTTCGAGGAATGAAAGACGGTGATAGATACGATTCTCTTTCGTTGCTGTTCGGAACCGAGCATTTTTTGAGATATAAAGATATATATAATGAACTGATCAAAAAAATAAACGATCGAGTTAATCAAATAGAAGGCCAAATTACTGAAGGTAGTCGAAAAAAGACTGAAATAAAAGAGTCTATTGATGAATTGAATAAAAAATTTTCTGATTCAAACCAGAAGCCTTTGAGCGTTGCCCTTAGCGAATATAAGGACAATTTTTTAGTTCCTGAAAATCTGTTTGAAAAAGAGGATTGGAACGCTTTAATACCATTAATTGAGAAGGAGACCGAGACGCTAAAACAGAGAAGATATGATTTAGAAAATAAGGAACGGCGTATTCATGATCTGGAAGATAGTAAATCAAAGTGGCTGACTGATTTGGAGAAATTAAAGATAGAAGTAAGCAGATTGGAAAAATTAAAAATCCACCGTAATGATTACAATATGCTTAATTTGGTTTTTAACCTGACCAAACGCAACAACCAATATGAGGAGTCTCTTATTTTCATTAAAGATAAGAATATAGAAATCGACACTACTAAACAGGCAATCGAGGGAATTAATGCTTCGGTGCACATCTCTGATAACTTCATTAAAGTAGTTGCAGAGAGCATAGAAAATTTAAGGAACAATAAATATGACTTAATCAAGGATGTCCAAATTGCACATGAGAATTTTATTTGGAAATCTAAAACATCGGAGCTCTTGAAATTTATTAGTGTATCTCAATCTTCTATTGTAGATGTATCGAGTATCCATGCTAGTACGAGTAGCTCACTGAAACTTTTAGAAGAATCTGTTTTAGCATTACATGGTATAGATCAGAAATATAAAAATTTTCTTAGTGGCTTATCTGATTATCTATCCGTAGAAGATGAGATAAATAGTTGCCCTGCTTGTGGAACAGAGGGGATTAACAAGCCACAATTACAACTACGAATTCAATTGGAACAAGCCCAAATTCATCATGAACTGCCTTTATTGGAACAACAAATTAAAGAGATGAAAGATAAATTTGAAAAAGAGAAAACTAAATTAAATGATTTGAATTCGGATATTGAAAAATCTTATTTAGAAATCAAAACAATTCTAAAAAGCGCTGAAGAAGAATGTCAGAATAAGAAAGACCATATGTTGAAAATGGAAAAAGAAATACAGAATTTGAATGCTCAAGTAGAATTGAGGAATAAATCCATTCAAGAATACAATGAGGATTTACTGAGAATTGGTTTGAATGAAATTACAGAAAATAAAATGGGCAAATTACTACAGTTAGAGCAGCAATTCGCAGCAAATTTAATGGTACTAACAGCAGAGGAAAAAGACGATTTACCTCAGGAAATTAAAAAAACAGAAGAAATTATTGCCGAAAATCGAGCTTTTGTTGAATCTTTTATAAGTAAAATGTTGCTTGCGGGTGCGCCTTCGCTGGCTAAACAGTGGAGTATTGAGGAGATAAAGGGTTTTATACAAGATGCTTTGAAAAATGTACAGAGTGAAAAAGAGAAGCTGATTCAACTAGAATCAGTAGTTATTAAGTCGATTACTGCAATAGAAAATGCTAAAGAAGAATTGTTATTAAAGACACGTCAGGAAGAAATGCGTGTGCAACAGAGTCACTTAGAGCAATTAGACCAACTTAAAAAAACAGCAAATGCTGACCAGGAATCTGTCAAAGATTTAATTAACAATGTTAAACCAGCCGTTGATCAATTAAATGAAAAAATGATTTCTGAATTATTCGATACCATTCAGAAAATCTTCTCTCGAATTAATTCTCATCCAGTTTATAACCATATTAATTTTAATAAAGAATACAGGCACAAATCTTACAAATTACTGATTTTAGTCATAAATGGATATCTTGAAAATCAAACACAGGCAAATGCAACGTACATATTCAGTTCAGCACAAATTAACTCGATAGCACTATCTTTTTTTATGGCTATGGGTGTTCACCAACAGTGGTCCAGTCTACAACTTATGGGTATGGATGATCCAATTCAAAGCATGGATGAGATTAATGTTTTATCACTGATTGATTTAATTCGTTTATTTATGGAAAAATATGATAAGCAGTTTATTATCTCAACCCATGATTATAGTTTTTACCAAATGATGTTGAAAAAATTTAGAAATCAAGATATTGCGGTAATTGAGTATGAAGGATATAGCGAAAAAGGTCCGCTTATAAAGCAACAAGTTAGCAAAGATGCAGAAACAGAGAATGTATTGATTATACCTGCTGAAGATCCAATCTCGAGATCCAAGTTATTAGAACTTAATGATGCATCATTATAACAAGTTTTCATCTTAAGAGGAGGTACTAATGGCGGTAAGTTTAGTATCTAATGATTTATTGGAGCGTTTTAAAGGATTATTAGATGAAACTGAGAATGAATTAAATATTATTTCCCCATTCATTGGAACGCAAACCGCTACTCTATTGGCAGATTGGCTAATATTGAATCCCACCATTAGTTGCAACATTATTACCAGGTTTTATAGGGAGGATTTTGTAGAGCGAGTTAGCAGCATTTACGGATTAGAACGCTTGCTTCATGCAAAGGCGAAAATTTATGCTTTAATCGATTTACATTCCAAGCTTTACTCGTTTGATGCCCACTCCGTTATCATAGGTTCAGCCAACTTTACACAAGGTGGCTTTTTATCAAACCACGAGGTCTGTGTCATAATGGAGGATGAGCCAGAAATAACTGAAAAGGCAAATGAATACTTCTACGATTTGCTAGGTCAAATTCAAATGGATGGTAATGGGGTTGTTACCCAAGAATGGATTGATGAAGAAAAGAAATATGTCCCTCATCTAGCCGCTAATCAAAGGAATAGAAAGGTCACCTACTCTAATATTTCAAAAAAGGGTGTCGTTCTAAAGAAAATGGTACATCCTGATTTGTTTGAATCGATTCTAGAGAATTCAAATGATTATGATGAGGTTACTGGTTACTGGTTAAAGTTTGAAGGTACTGGTGAAGACCGTATTCCTAATGATTATAATTATAAGCAAATGAAGGGTGAACGTAGACGTACTTTAGATCTCACGTATTTCCCCCGAAAACCAGGCAGCATTCAAAGTGAGGATACGCTTTTCTTAACTATTGTGAGTTATGATGAACACGATAAGCCGACCCCTATGATTGTTGGATATGCTAAGACAAGTGGGTTTAAGAAAGAGAATGTAGTAGATGATAGTGACATTGAAGAGTATCCCTGGGTATATCGATTTCCATTCTTTGTGGAGTTTACAAGTGGTAAGGTAATTAATGCCCCGATCAAGTACGGTATTCGATTAATTGATGTTTATAATCATTCAGGTAAGGTAACATTCCCCTCACTAAGAAAACGTAGTAATGTCAGTCAAAGGACTTTGCAAAGTATGCATTTTAGGCGATCTCATATTAGAATTACTCAAGAGGCGTATGACTACTTAATGAATGAATTAAATGCACGTTTTCGTACTTATGGAGAAATTATTTTGTAAGTCTTTTGTAGTGTAAGTGAATAGATCTGATAAGAGGTAAATACGTTTTAGATACCAACTTTAATGTGAATACCAGACACAAACTCTTTAATGTCACTGAAGACCTAATCTTAATTGCATTATAGGTGGAAGAGGAGCGGGTAAATCTTTTATATTAGAATCACCATAATATTGAATATATAATGAGGTGCGTATGTTTATAAAAGAATTATCAATAAAATCATACAAGAATATTAATAATTTGAAACTGAACTTTAATAAACCTGTAATTAATTATTTTGACGAGATGAACCTATCTGTTCTTGTAGGTGAAAATGGAACCGGGAAAAGTTCAATACTTCAATTTATGACTCAGGTATTTTGCCCAAGGGCGAGATATCAATACAGGCAAACAGTAGAAAACTCGAAATTCTCCATAGAGTACGAATTAATGGGAGAGCTGATCGAATTTAATAGTAATACGGATTATCCCTTGGAGCATCCTAAAAAATTAATTGTTTCTTCATATGCAGTTTTTGATCAATTTGCAAGTCGATATCCTTCAGCAAGTTCTGGTAACATATATTTTGATGCTCCTCCAGAAACTACTTATATATATTCAGGACCGGCAATTGCTAGAACTTCAACACTTGAGCCGCTTATTTATGCAATTTTACAAGCAATCTATTTGCCTGAAGTGATGGTTAAAAATAAAGGTTCCTACAAGAGATTATTAGATAGAATTGGATTTAAAAAGGTTGCATTCATTGAAATTGCGCAAGAAAATAAAGTTGTTAGATCAGAGTACAATAGGATGTATGGTTTGGCTAAGGAAGATTCAGTACCAGAACTCGATCTGTTAATTGATAGCTTAAAGACAATGAAAATTGATGCTAGAACTTTAAACAAAGACATGAAACTAGACTCATTAAAGGCCAGCTTAAATTATATAGTCACGCCTGAGATGTTAAAATTTCATCTTGAAGATCTCCTTCGGAAAATTATATATCAAGTGATGCATATAGGAATTAAAAATATTTGGTTAGAAAGCAATGATGGAAAATATGTACGGTTAACAGATCTAAGTTCAGGAGAACTAACGATGTTATATAGGTTTTTACCATTAATCACTAATATTGATGACAATTCCGTTGTATTTATTGATGAGCCTGAAACGCATTTACATCCAGTCTGGATTCAAAAGTTTGTTGAATACTTAACGGAACTCTTTAGTGAATATAAAACTCATTTTATATTAGCAACACACTCTCCATTAATTGTATCGGATGTTCCAATGGAATGTATTGTGGGTTTGAAGAAAAATAAAAATCATATTTTTCAATATGAACCTAAAGATCGAACCTTAGGTGGATCGTCTAATGATATTTTGCGGGATGTCTTTGGTTTAGAAAAAAATTCTGGAGAGTTCTCTTTAAATCAAATATTAGTGATTAAAAAATTGCTTGAAAGTAATGATTTTGAAAAAATAGAATCAGCGCGTATTATGTTTGATGATTTAAGTACAACAGCAAAAAAGTTTGAAATTTATAAAAAATTCAGGGACATTTTAGGGGATTAGAATGAATCAAGCAATGCTCTCGAAGGAGTTTAAAACATATGAATTTACCCATTCTTTTATAATTGATGTTCTTACGTGGGCTAAAGACAATCCGGGTACTACTATATATACAGATATTAATAAGTCCACTATGACAATTAATTTAAAAAAAATGATAAATACTAATAGATTTAGAGGTAAACTACAGGCTTATGTGCTCTCATTATGCAATTGCAATGAAATTGAACTAGTTTACGAATATTATTTATCATTTACGCATAACTATTTTAAAATTCTTTCAGGACAAATTAAAGTAAGCATTAATTTGACTAAGAAAACAATAAGTGAGATAAAACCTTTTTTTGATTATGTTTATAACAATCTTTTGGACTGTAAATCATTATGGGATGTCTATAATTCTAATGCAAAGTTTGTAAAAAGAAATGAACTTAGAAAATTATTAAGTAAAAGTTACAAGGTTTGTCCTTATTGTGATCTAGTTGATATGAATGATCCAACTTCAAGCAACATGGATCATTTTCTTCCATTGTCTGAGTTCCCTTTCTTAAGCGTTTTTTGGGGGAACATTGTCTGTGCTTGTTCCATATGTAATGGACATCAGATTAAAAACAAT
The DNA here is from genome assembly GCF_003945345.1 of Paenibacillus baekrokdamisoli. Taxonomy (GTDB): domain Bacteria; phylum Bacillota; class Bacilli; order Paenibacillales; family Paenibacillaceae; genus Paenibacillus_Z; species Paenibacillus_Z baekrokdamisoli. Next base: position 6,108,867 of record NZ_AP019308.1, read on the forward strand.
AATTGGGCAATTCCAATTCTACATCCATATATTAACGGTATACATAATAATACTAGATTTATTTTTAACAAAACAGATAAAAGTATACAAATAGAGCCAATACATTTGTATGATAACTCACCTGAAGTAAACTTTATAAAAGTACTTAAACAAAATATTAGGTATAATAATTTATGGGATTATGTGCAAAACGAAGAGAACGAAATTGTCGAGGAAGTATGTGAACTTTACAATGCATATAAGGGAGATAATTGGAAGCCAATACATGTAATTCGTTCAGTTGAATTTAGAAGAAGAGAACATTTATCTAACATTGGAAAGATAACTCATTCGAGATTAAGAATGGGTTATTGTGATTATTTTGTATTAAAAGAAGCGGAATTATCGATGAAATTTTTAGAAAGTGAAAATAAAAAGAGACAAATGAGGATTAAAGAACGGCAGCAATTGATCTTTGAAGAGTGTTGACAATAGCTTATTCAGGTTTTGGAGAAATGCTATTTAGTGAATTTAACAAGCATTCATGCATTCCCTAGGATGTTCAAGAGGCGTAAGAATGAATGAACTATAAATAAACGAATTCATACTCTAAGGTAAATTATTTTGTAGTTCTTTTAGTAAGTTCAAGTATATAGGTCTGGAGAATAGCAGGAAAGTTTCAAACACAAACTTAAATGTAACATTCAGTCACAAACTTTAATGGCATTGCATGTTTCATACCCTTTTTCTAGACACCAACTATATTGTAAATTTAGATAAGGGATAAAAACTCAGAATTTATTGATTTTACTTAGTTTTTTAGACACCAACTATAATGTCACTGAACATTTGTCCCGTGATAAAAAAGTGTGGAACCAGTAAAAAAAGTATGGAACCGCTGAAGTCAGTCCCGATGAGCATCACGTCATCGGGACTTTATTATTATCTGGGGGTTATGAATGAATACAATTGGACAGCGTTTAAAAAGAATTAGAAAGATCAATGAACTTAACCAGGTTGAGTTTTCTAAAATAATAGATGTGTCACAGGGAACTTTAAGTGAAATTGAACAGGATAAATACTATTCCTCAACTGAAACTATCATGGCTTTACACACTAATTTCAGTGCTGATATTCATTGGATCTTGTTCGGAAGAGATACCTCTCGAGAAGAAAAAAACATGTATGATGACTTGAAGAATGATGAAGTAAACCTATTGAATACATATAGAATTCTGGAAAAACAAGATCAGGAAGAAATTATTGATTATATAGATTTTAAATTGAAGCGTCGTTGAGTTTAGATAACTGATTTATTACAATAAAGACTTGTTCTTAGCAATAATGCATGACTAATATGTGGAACCCTTTATGATTAACTATCGTGTCCCGTTAGCCACACATGCAGCGCAAGCGCTGCACCAAAGATGATGGAAGTAAATGCGTTCTTCCATGGGAGTTTAGAAACCAAGTAGCTTCCTGTTCATGGCAACCATGGCCCTCATCATGAACGATGAATCGTTTAAACGACAGTACGAAGTGGATGTAAAGACGAAAAGTATGAAGCCGATGCGCTCCGTGATGAAGCTTTGCGACAAGCTTGCTCGCCTTCTCGTTGCCATGGCACAAAGCGGCAAAGCTTACGAACCAGATCGTGCTCTTTCTGTGAAACAAGCTGCCTTACCGCTTCTCAATTGGCACGAAAACTGGCTTATTCGCAGGATCTCAAGATTGCACGGAGTACCGGATTGCATTGAGCAAAAGGGCCCAGACCCGTAGCGTTAGGAAGACCGGCCTCCACCGACCGGATAGGCGTAACGAAGGAATGAGAGGGCATCGACCCGTCGAGAAATGGGAGTGAAAGCCTCCGGAGGTAAGTGGAGCAGCGTGCAGCAGAGCAGTAAAAAAGGAGCGAAACTTCGCCCCTTCTGTTCCCGCATGCGCTTTGGTTGCCGAATTTGACGGTACAATGCCTTTTCTGTCCAGATAGCAATTTATCCTAAGGTGAGATCCTGCGAATAAGCGAGTATTCGTGAGTAAATTGCATTGTACCGAGGGAGCTTATTCAAGATATCCCTATAGATATTTTTGATAGAAACAATAGTTTCACATCGTTTAAGTTGCTATAATGATCACTCACCATATTGATAGACGCTGTTCATGATCACGTCCATCACTAAACCTTGAAATAACGTCTTTGTAAATTCGTTTTGATTAGCTGCTCCCATCGTATAAAAAACAGGAATGAAATGTTCTTTTGCTTGTGGAGGAACGGCGATCTTTGCATTAGGCGCAAGTTCTTCGTAACGAAAGAGTGAATCCAGATCCCATTGTTTCATGTGATTTTCCAACCATTTCTCGAAACCTAAAACCAACGATTTGACTGCCGACTTATCCTTAGCTCTTAATAGACCGAAATTGTGTACGGTTACTCCGCTGCCGATGATCAGCACGTCTTGTTCCCGTAATGGGGCAAGCGCCTTTCCAATCGCATATTGCTCCGCAGGAGTCAGACTCGGATTTACCGACATCGCGATCAAAGGAATGTCTGCATCAGGATACATCCTCTTGAGAATCGTCCACGAGCCATGATCCAAACCTCGTTCACGTTCAGCGCGATTCGCTATGCCAGCTGCGTTCAATAGTTCCTGTACCTGAAGGGATACCTCTTTGCTTCCTTTTGCCGGATATTTTACCTGGTAGAGCTCATTCGGAAATCCCCCAAAGTCATACATCATGGAATACTCATCAATTTCGCTAATCATCTGCACATCACTTTCCCAATGTGCGGAAAACAAAATAATTGCTTGGGGACGGGGGAATGTTCGTCCGAGTTCTTCTAAATAACGTGAATACGTTGTATCTTCTACGGCGAGCATTGGAGTACCATGTGTAATAAAGAGTGATGGAATCATTATCTTCAAACCTCCACGCTGATTTTTTAGCTTTCAGTTGATTATCAAGTACAATCACAATATTATAGTAGTAGGCTTATATTTAGAAGTAGTCATAATTTTGTGACGTAGTTATAAAAACAGGACTATTGGAAAAGTGAGGTATTATTATGACACATCGTTTGTCAGATGAATTAATTTGTCCAGTATATCGACTTCAAAACATCATTGGAGGGAAATGGAAAATTATTATTTTGTATGAATTAAGCACTCAAACAAGAAGGTTTAATGAACTTCAACGTTCTATCCCCGGTATTTCAAAAGGAATATTGACACAACAACTGAGAGAGCTAGAAGCAGATCATATGATTCACAGAGAGGTATATAAAGAAGTCCCGCCGAAAGTGGAGTACTCGTTAACAACTTTAGCACAAAGTTTTATCCCTATAATACAGAGTATGGATGAATGGGGTAGGAAATATTTGGAAAGTTAGTTATGCAGTTAAAAAAGATGACTCCTGTGCCATACGAGGCCACTGAAAAACTTGCGTTTTTAATTAGTTGAAGGCATGCTTCAAATCAAAAAGGCGATATTCCGCTCAATTTCGAACGGAATATCGCCTTTCTCTTTATTCTTTTATTTTGATTCTTTCATAAGTGTAATGATTCGCTTGAGATTAACAGAAAATATCACCATGGCACCTTGCATGTGCATACCAATTAAACCCGAGGAAGATGCCACATCGTACCCGTGTCTGTGTTTGAGTTCACTATTTTTTGCCTCAATTTTATAGCGCTCTTTCGATTTCTTTTTGAAATCATCGCTGTTTTGAAATACTTCTTGTTCCTTATGTTCTGTGGATTTGATGGTTACAGAATAGGTTTTACTTTTCGCTCCTTCTTTATAACACCCATTCCTCATCGGGCATATTTTGCATTTTTCAATATCAAACATGTAGGTATCCTTTTGGTTTTCATTCATACCTTTCTTCCCTGTGCGCGCTTTGCGAATCGCCATATGTCCTGCTTTACAAACGTACATTGCAGCATCCTTATTGAACTCAAATTCATCCTCTTTTTTACGAATACCTTGCGTAATATTGGGATTTAACTTGGCTACCAATTGTAACTCATTTTGATTTGCGTACTGAATATTATCTTTTTCCGAATATGCAGTATCACCAATCACTGTATCGATTTCCATTCCTGTTTCACGGCTTTTTTCGATCAATGATTGGAGCTGTTTCCCATCACTTTTTTCACCAGTTGTAATTACCGCAGCTGTAATTATCCGTTCTTCATTCATCGCAATATGTGTTTTATAGCCAAAGAAAGAGGAGTCGGCTGTTTTGTGACCCACTCGGGCATCAGGATCATTCGAGGATTTAAGGTGCTCACGGTGATCTTCTACAATCTCTTTTAAATAGTTCAGCTTTTCTTTTACCTTTGGGTATTCGCGTATCGATTCTTCTTTTTCGACGATATGAATGACTTTTCGGCAGTAGTCCAGTTCATCTGTCAATTCGTTTGTCGTTGTTTTTGCTGGGAATTTTTCTTTCATTTTTTCATCGATTTGATAAACTGCCTTTCGTAGCAGTTTAGATTTCTCCATCAAGATCTCTTGAGGTGATTTCTGATTGAATCTTGCTTTCGTGTGTGTGGCGTCCACAATAATGGCGCTGCTTTTTATAATTTCTTTTTCTAATGCGATTTCCACTGTTTTTTGAATAAGAAGATCAAGCAGGTTGATATCCTTCAAACGAAGTTTGCGAAACTTTGTTAATGAACTCGGATTGATGACCCCATCTTCTGGCGCCATATCCAAGAAATATTTAAAGGACATGTCATATTTGGATCGTTCTACGATATCCACATCTGATAAATCAAAAATCGATTTTAGTAATAAATATTTGAACATACGAATGGGAGGTACTGCATTTCGCCCGTTATCGAGGCAATATTTATTCTGTAATTCTTCTTGGACAAAAGAAAAATCAACGAGGTTACTCATTTGGCGCAGCATATTATCTTTAGGCACTACGATATCGTAAATGGCCATAAATGGACTAAGGTTAAGGGATTGTTGGTTTGAAATCATCCGAGACACCACCTGAAATTAATAACTTTATTATACAGGAAAACAGGATACCTTTCCTCGAAATGGAGGTAAGGTATCCTGTTTATAAAATTAGGACTTTTTCAGTGGCCTCGTGCCATACCATACAGGAGTCATCTTTTTGGCTCTATTCGTTATCTCCAAAATGTCACTTCATCGACCGGGAATCGATACGATCCGCGACCCTCAGCTGCAGCTTTACCAACTGAAATAATCATAACCGGGACATACCGCTCTTTTTTCAAACCAAATGTTTCTGCAATATTTTCCTTGTCATAGCCACCCATTGGGTTCGTGTCGTAACCATGTGAACGCGCAACGAGCATAAACTGCATGGCGACAAGCCCAGCATCGGTAAGCACCCAATCTCGCAATTCACGTTCTGACATATTTGCAACACGCTGCATAAGCATGGGTTGAAATTGATTTTTGATTTCCTCAGGCATAAAACCTAGTTCGACGGTTTTCGAGAACATTTTCTCGAATTTTTCACTTGCTTGTAAATCGCCGAATATCGCAATAACCGCTGATGAAGTTGTCACTTGGGATTGGTTATGCGGCGCCAACTTCGCCAGCTTTTCTTTACCCTCAGGTGTATCAATTACAACAAAACGGTAAGTTTGTGTATTGGATGTTGAGGGTGCACGCATCGCCTTTGCCAAAATTTCAGTCATTTCTTCTTTACTTATTTTTACTGAAGTATCATATTGTTTTACTGAGCGACGGTTCAATAGAACCTCATTAAAATCATTGGTTACTGTCATTGTCTTTTTCCCTCCTGGTTCGTTTGTTGGTACAAAGCCATGCACTTATCTTCCAAACTTTCAATATCAAGTTCGATCTCAATATTATATTAATAGACGTATTTATAAAAGTAGTCATTAAATAATGACCTAGTCACAAAAACAAGACCATTGTGTATAGTATGGATTAATTTCTATGATGAAATGATAATGATCTGTAATCCTCACCTGATCTATCCATACTCTTCAAGCAGCCTGCTGAAGACTTTCAGCAGGCTGTTTATATCCCTACTTTCTCCACAAAACAAAAATCAACCCTGACTATCCTGCCCGTTCGTATTATAAGGTCACCAGATCTTTCTGGTAGACCTTATTTTTGTGTGGTCATAAGATTACGGTAGCCGGGGATCGAACGTTTCTGCCCGTGGGACTTGGATCCCGAGAGCTATTCCGTTCATCCCCCCTACTTGTTAAACCATGATTAGGCTGGTTGGGACAGAGATCCCGGATAACAAGCGATACTGTGGACGACAAGAAGGCTAGGGGTTGCCGGCGAATATCAGATCAGGAGTGGTTGAATGAACCCTGTTATTGGATTGGATGTATCTAAAGGAGAAAGTCATGCACAAGCTTTTTCAGATCGGGGAACGCCCTACGGAAAGACCTTCCGGTTTAAGCACGATCTTGACGGATTAGCGTCCTTCCTCCGTTATCTTCAAGACTTGGAGTCCTTTACTAGGCAGCGTCCGGCCGTTGTATTAGAAGCAACGGGCCATTATCACAGCCCAGTCATTCAGTTCCTGGATGAGCATCCGTATCTGTACATTATTATCAATCCGTTCCTTTCACACCAAGCAAAAAAGAGCCAATTACGCAAGGTGAAAACGGATGTTGCTGATGCGTATCAACTGGGGGAAATGTTCTACAAAGAAGAGCTGGAGCCTTACAAAAAGCGGGGTCAGTATCTGATGAATCTCCGTTACCTGACTCGGCAATATGAGTCTCTGACGGGTATGTATGTCCAAGCAAAGCTGCAGTTTCAGGCGGTGTTAGATCAGGTCTTTCCGGAATATCATGGCGTGTTTGGCGACCTTTATTCGAAGGTGTCACTCCGTTTCCTGGCTCTATACCCAACGTCTCAATCGGTGCTGGCCATGTCTGAGAACGACGTAACGGTTCGGATACAGCACCTTGTGGGACATGTCAACTCTAACCGGTGGTCGCTGGAACGGGCACAGAAGCTAATAGCTGCAGCAGAGCGAAATCCCTTTAGGGAGACTGCTTTTCCGAGTCATTTAATTGCCTTAGAATTGCTCATTAACTTACTTCTTCAATACCAAGAGCATCTAGCGAAACTTGATCAATCCATAGAGGCTCTGGCTGAAGAATTACAAGAGTATGATTTAGTCCAATCGATACCCGGCATTGGCACCAAAATTGCTGCAACAATTTTAGCTGAAATCGGGGAAATTGATCGGTTCGATCACGCAAAGAAACTGGTTGCGTTTGCCGGTATTGATCCAAGTGTGTTTGCTTCCGGCAAGTTTACAGCAACACGAAATAAAATCACCAAACGCGGTTCTAGGAGGCTTCGGACAGCCTTATATCAAGCTGTAAGGTGTGGTCTGAAAGGCTCACGTAACAAAAGAATAAGAGCTTATTACGATAAAAAGCGTGCAGAGGGAAAACTGTTTAAAGTAGCTATAATCGCGTGTGCAAATAAACTGCTCCACTGGATTTTTGCGATTTTGACCAAGAAAGAAGCATTCATCCTAGACTGAATATGCAGCGCTTAGATATGGAGGAAAACCTTCCCAATATCTGTGGGACGGTTATTTGTCATATCCTTTTTCCAGTATAGCATCCTTCGTTTTGTTCATTAATAAATAAATATTGACAAGCTATTAGCTGGAATAGCTCAATGAAGTGCAACTAAAATTTTTCATAAATCTGAGCATAAGCCTTTTTCATTTCTTCTCGTAATCCTTTGTTCTCGTTCTCCAGTGCTTTGATTTTGCGTTTTAACGTTTCGATGAGTACATCCTTATTCGCATCATTCATCTCACGCTTTACTTGCTTTGGAGTAGGTCATTTAAGTCGTTTAAATGGTGAATTTAGTGAACGGGAAACCAATGCAGAAAGAAAAGAAGCAATGGAAAAAAGACAAGCTCTTATTAATTCAAGCGCATGGATTAACGCTATGCACCTTTATTCGGCACGGGACAACATAGTTAAACACCCGCAATTGAAACAACAATTACCTCAGAGAACTTGCTTAAGCATTCATCCTCACAAAGTAGTATTAAAATCGAAACTTCGATTAAAAACCGAGCGACTATGTTACGAAGGAAAAGTGAGAAACAAAGGGGTCGTTAGAGCGGGAACTTAAGCAAGTCAAGAATTACTTCCATCTCTTTGGACAGGGCTGACATGATTCGACATATAGGATAATTTCACAACGATCGCATCAGTTGATTGGAAATCTTGGCATACTGATGTATGAGACCCACTTAAGAAGACATGTCAACCGCTTGACACAACTTGTTGCTAAACATATACTTTAGCTACATTAATAATTAGTCTTCTATAAAAGTCAGTCACTCGTAGAAAGTTGACTCATACATTATCTCTAAGAACAGAGAAAATACCAATATATAAGAATAGAAAAAGAGTGCACCCCTGACAATAAAACAGGTAGGCTCATTTTGGAGGAAGGTCCAATGGCGACGATTAAAGATATCGCGGAGAAAGTAGGTGTGACTGTAACTTCTGTATCCCGAGTGCTGAACAATAGGGGATATATCAGTGAGATGCTTAAGAAGAAAGTACATGAAGCGATGGAAGAACTGAACTACCAACCCAATGAAGTTGCCCGGTCCTTGATTCGAAAAAAATCAAATATTATTGGTCTTATCATTCCGGACGTCTCCCACCCGTTCTTTGGTGAAGTGACATACTATATTGAATATTACGCAGACAAAAACGGATACAAATTATTGCTTTGTAATTCGAAGTTAAACAAGCTGAAAGAAAAAGAGTATATCAATATGCTAAAGGGAAGTCAGGTAGATGGCATTATTATGGGCAGCCATACGATGGATACCAAAGATTACACGTCCATCAAGTTACCGATGGTGACCTTAGATCGTCAGATTACGGATACAATTCCCTATATTTCATCAGACAATTATAAAGGGGGAGAGCTGGCTACAAATTTGTTGATAAAAAAGGGTTGCAAGAAAATCGCGCATATAAGCGGCAATCTCCATCTTAATCTATTGGCAAAACTGAGGCACGATGCTTTTAAGAAAGTAATCTTAAACAAGGGAATTGAGCACATAGTTTTGCAAACAGATTTAAACGGGTTCAATTACGATGAATATGAACAGCTCGTGTCCGCAATGTTTCAGGAGCATCCGGATATTGATGGCGTATTCGCGAGCAGTGACATCATCGCCGCTCAGGTTCTTAAAGAATGTTATCGAATCGGTAAGTCCGTTCCGCAGGATGTCAAGATTGTTGGGTACGACGGGATTCAGCTAGGACAATTGATCACCCCCGGTATTACTACGATTAAACAACCAACCAAGGATATCGGGAAAATGGCTGTAAGTCTCATCATTGAGCAGATTGAAGGAGAAGATGTACCGAAAGAAAATATCTTGCCGGTGAAATTGATCGAGAGACAATCAACTTAAAGTTTATTCAATATTCATTAAAGGGGATTAGTATGGACTTTGAAAGTAGAGTATTACCGGAGCTAAGATCAACGTTGGCTGTACTTCCACAATTGAACTTGCCATATGATTTGGAGAATTTCCGCAACTTCCCTATACCAGAATGTGAGAAGTCTCCGGATGTTGCGATTAAAAACCTGATGATTGCCGGGCCTGCTTCAGAATTGTTAATTAAGATTTATGAACCGGCAAACAGAATGGATAAAAACTTACCTTCATTATTATGGATCCACGGCGGAGGGTATGTTCTCGGTCATCCAGACTCAGATGATGCCTTATGTGAACGCTTTGTTGTGGAAGCCAACTGCGTCGTTGTTTCTGTCGATTATCGTCTGGCTCCAGAGCATCCTTATCCTGCGGCGATCGAAGATTGTTATGCCGCACTGAAGTGGATGGCTGACTCTGCTGTAGAATTAAATATAGACATAACAAGAATAGCCATCGCCGGGGCTAGTGCAGGAGGAGGATTAACGGCGGCCCTTTCTTTAATGGCTCGTGATAAAGGTGGCCCCGCTATTTCTTTTCAAATGCCATTATATCCGATGATTGACGATCGTAACCTATCAGTCTCCAGTCACGAAATTACCACAAACAATTCTGTTTGGAATCGTACCAATAATGTAGCAGCTTGGAGTCTATATTTGGGAGAACTCTCAGGCGGTGACATTTCTCAATATGCTGCCCCTTCAAGAGCGGAGAGCTATCTAGGATTACCACCTACATATACATGCGTTGGACAATTAGATCCATTTCGCGATGAAACAATTGAATATGTATCTCGGCTAGCCGAAGCTGGTATAGACGTCGAATTTCACTTATACCCAGGATGCTTTCATGCTTTCGAATTAGCTGTCCCGAAAGCGGAAGTCAGTCTACGTGCGAGCAAAGGATATGTCGATGCTTTAAATAGAGCTCTGAATCATCAAGTGAAATAGGTTTGGTTTATTTATGTTCACCCATTTGGGCTTGATCATACTATATCTGTATCGTTGCTAACACTAACGGAGACTATGGAAAAAGCGGTTGCTTCTGCAGCCGTTTTTTTTCTAACGAGCAAGTGAGCATAAATACTTCAATATTGTTAGCGTTGTTATTGTACTACATTTAGCATTTTGTTCCTGTTATAATGTAACGAGCGTTAATTCTTTAATACAGAAGATAAAAAGAGAGTATTTTGGTAGCGTTTTCGTTAATATTACATCTATTTCGTAGTAAACATGAAGGAGGAACTCTGATGCCAACTATAGATGATGTGGCTAGGAAAGCGGGAGTTTCAGTCACTACCGTATCCCGCATACTCAATAATCGGGGATACATAGGTAACGCCACACGAGAAAAAGTATATCAGGTTATGAAAGAGATAAATTATCAACCAAATGAGCTTGCTCGATCATTGTTTAGGAAAAAATCAAATTTGATTGGCCTAATTATTCCTGAGATTGCACACCCGTTTTTTAGTGAGCTGACGCAATATATTGAATACTATGCGTTCCAAAATGGATATAAGCTGTTATTGTGCAATTCAGAACATGATCGGACAAAAGAAAAAGAATACATTGATATGCTGAAAAAGAATCAAGTGGATGGCATAATCATGGGAAGTATGTTATTGGAAACCGATGATTATCTGCAATTAAACCTACCTATAGTGTCCTTTGATAGAAGTATTGCTGATCACGTTCCTCTTGTAACTTCTGATAATAATAACGGCGGTCTATTGGCGGCAAAAATATTGATCGATAAGGGTTGCCGACAACTTGCATTTCTTTATGGAGGGATAAAAGGTTATTCCGGAAATTATTTGAATAATAAGAGTATGTTAGCGGGACTCAGATATGATGGATTTTCTTCGGAATGCAAAAGAAGAAATGTCGAGAATTTGAATTTTTACCTAGAAATCAATAATTTTGCGAATCTAGACAGTATTGTGGAGCAGATCATTTGTTTTTTTCAAGAAAACAAAAATGTTGATGGAATATTTGCAACGAGTGATGTAATTGCAGCATATGCAATTCAAGCGTGTTCAAAGATGGACAAGAAAATTCCTGAACATGTCAAAATTGTTGGTTATGACGACGTTATTCTGGCTTCGCTGATGGCTCCCTCTGGAATTACAAGTATTAAGCAACCGATTGAGGAAATGGCCAAACAATCGGTAGAATTAATTATAAAACAAATCAATGGTGAGCATGTGGAAAAGGGATACACATTAGAAGTCACATTAGTGGAGAGAGGGACTACGTAGCAAAAACCAATTTAGGTTTGGGCTATTCATTTCCTTTAGCGCCTTTAATTGTCGCTCTGCACCTCGTCCGTTTTCTGGTCGAAAGCTAGGGCGACTTTGTTTTTTCTACTCGTACGTTTCATCGCTACATCCCCCCCCCTAATTGTATCTTGTATCCTATTCCTACCTGCTATAATTTATCTCCTAACATGTTTCTTGCCCCAAACATGTTTTTTGCGCATCACGAATGAGATTTGTCGTGTAGTAACATAGTAACAGTGTAATAAATATATTATATGTCAACCGCTTGACACACTATATGTCAAGCGGTTAATATAAAGTTGAGAGCGAGTTGTTTGCGCTTTCAAAATTATCTTTGGGGGAATATAAATGAAAAGATCCAAGGTTCTATTTTTAGGGGTATGTATTGCATTAGTTCTTTCGTTGTTAGCAGCTTGCTCTAAAGATAATACAAAAAACAATGCATCAGGAACTTCAAGTGAGCCGAGCGAATCACAACAAGCTACCGGTTCTGCATCGCAGTCATCCAAGGAAGTGAAGATTACATTTTTTAATACGTCGGCAGAAATAAATACGGTGTTTGAGAAGCTTTTCAAAGTCTACAAACAAGAGCACCCGAATGTGACAGTGGAGCTGATTCCTACGCCAATCGGAGGGGCGCAGATTGAGAAATTCCAATCACTTCTGGCCTCCGGAAATCCAGCAACAGTCGTTAATCTAGATGCGGGAACGATTTTTCAATATAAAGACAAATTCCTCGATTTGGAATCTGAGAAAGCAAAATATGCAAAACTCGCATTACCAGGTGCAATAGATGGTGCATTGCTTGACGGCAAGTTTATCGGCGTACCTTATTCTGCACAAGGATACGGATTGTTATATAACAAACGTGTAGTTGAGGAAGCAATCGGTGGGGCTTTCAATCCGTCAACAATCAAAACACGCAGTGATCTAGAGAGTTTATTTAAGAAAATCGAGGCTGCCGGTAAAGCTCCGGTCATAATTCACGGTGCGGATTGGTCCTTGGCCGCTCACTATCTAGGCTTGGCATACTCGTTGCAGTCTAATGACGTGGAGAAGAATCGTCAATTCGTAGAGGGTCTGAAAAATGGCACTGTCGATTTGTCGACGAACCAAGCGTATAACGGCTTGATGGATACATTCGATTTGTTGAAAAAATACAATGCTCGGAAAAACGATCCTCTTGTTGCCGACTATAATAAAGATAGTTTGGATTTTGCAAAAGGCGAAGCAGCCTTCTATTTTATGGGAGATTGGTCATGGTCAGTTATTGGACCACTTAAGAGTCGTGATAAAGATTTCGGGATACTTCCCGTTCCGATCAGCGATAACCCTGCTGATTTTGGGAATTCACAGGTTGCCTACACTGAGCCGAAATTGTTTGCTATTGACAATGCGGGCTCGACACCTGAGCAACAAGAAGCGGCTAAAACGTTTATTGAATGGATGATTACAAGTGAAGCCAGTCAAAAAGCAATTATTGGTGAAAGCGGCCTTGCAATGCCTTATAAAAACTTAAAGGTCGAAAGTTCAAATCCAATGTCTAGTGCCATCTCCAACTATGTAGCTGATGGCAAGACTATTAATATCGGGGTCATCAACTACTTACCTTCGGATTACTGGGCGAAGACCGGCGCTTCAATGCAGAAGTATTTGGTGAACAAGATTGATCGTGCGGGACTAACGAAAGAAGTTCAAGATTACTGGAAATCAACTGCCGGAAAATAAAAATAGTCCACTAGTATGATAATAAAAGAAGGGTATCCGGTAATTGCCGATACCCTTCAATTATTTACCAATTTATTGACAAGAGGATGTAATGGCTATGACAAACAAGAAATTTTTACAGAATACGGGCACTTTTTTGCTCTTCGGCGGACCCTCGATATTTGCTTTTTTTTCAGTTATTTTGATCCCGTTTCTTTTTGGACTATACCTAACGCTTACGAATTGGGACGTACGATTAGGGGATCATACGTTTCTCGGGTTCGCGAATTATGCGGAAGTATTTCGTGATAAGGTTTTTTTAACCCAGTTATGGTTCACATTGAAGTACGTTTTTTTTACGGTTGTACTTGCCAACGTCGCAGCATTCTTTCTTGCGTTTGCATTGACAAGCGGGTTTAAGGGACAGCAATTTCTCCGGACGGGTTTTTTTACACCCAATCTCATCGGCGGTCTTGTGTTGGGCTATCTATGGCAGCTCCTGTTTTCTCAAGTCCTGCCCTATCTAGGTGAAAAATACGGATGGACCCTATTCGAAACTTCTTGGTTGACAGATACGGACAAAGGATTCTGGGCATTGGTTATCGTGTCGGCTTGGCAATTTATCGGATACCTGATGATTATTTACATTGCCGGATTCATGAGCGTTCGAGTAGACGTTTTAGAGGCTGCAAGCATTGACGGAGCAAATGGATTAACTAAGATTCGAAAAATCATCCTTCCGCTGTCCGCGCCAGCGATTGTGATTTGTATTTTCATTTCGATTTCACGTTCCTTTTTGACTTATGATCTGAATTTGGCTTTAACCAAGGGAGGGCCATTCAATTCTACTGAGTTGTCTGCCTATCATGTCGTTCAAAAGGCTTTTCTTTCAAATGAATATGGAGTAGGGCAGGCAGAAGCCGTTGTATTATTCGGGGTTGTTGCCATTATCGCTTTGACTCAAGCGTACTTTTTGAAAAAATTGGAGGTCGAAGAGTAATGCGCGGTCTTAAAATATCGATATTATTGAAAACAATTTCCCTTTATATATTATTACTGGTTTTTTTGTTTCCTTTCTTAGTGGTTATACTGAATACTTTTAAATCGACCCAACAATTCGTAGAAAATCCGCTTTCCTGGCCAACTCAATTTAATTTCAGCAATTACAAAACAGCTTTTAAGGATATGGATTTTATAACGGGATTTTTGAACTCCAGTTTGATTACGATTGTAAGTGTATTGATTATCATTTTTTTCTCGTCAATGACAGGTTATTTGTTTGTTCGTTTCAAATGGAAAGTGAACAGCATATTATTCTTTTCTATGCTGGCATCTATGACGCTACCGTTTCAGGCGTTGATGATTCCTTTGGTTGTCATATATGGAGATCTTGGAATTCTTAATTCAATAGCAACTTTGCTCTTTATGTATTTGGGATTCGGTGTTCCTTTTGCCGTGTTTACATTCCATGGATTTATAAAAGGAGTACCCCTTGAGTTGGAAGAATCAGCCTCCATAGACGGAAGCTCAAGACTTCGAACTTTCTTTCAAATCGTTGTTCCTTTGTTGAAGCCGGTAATGGTAACTCTCATTGTTTTGGATACGCTTTGGATCTGGAACGACTATCTCTTGCCGAGTTTGCTGTTACAATCTCCTAACATGAGGACGTTACCGCTTTCTAACTATGGGTTTTTCTCAACTTATTCCGTTGATTATTCCCCTTTGATGGCCGGGTTAATCATGACGATTATTCCGGTACTCATACTTTACCTCATACTTCAAAAACATATTATTAAGGGTATTACTGAGGGAGCTTTAAAATAGGACCATGTTGACTGCCAATGGACGGGATGAGCTACTTGCGCATCCCGTCCCAATTTGGAAACGATATCGGGAGAATTCATATTCCCTATAAAGATTTTTGTTAATGAGGAGGACATTATGTGTTTGGATTCGACGATAAGATAGAGTTTCAAAAAAACAACAACGATATCTTAACCGTAGGAGAAATTCTTATAGATATGATATCTACTGAATATGGCGATAATTTTGAATCTAGTACTTATAATAAGCTTTTCGGTGGATCTCCTTCCAATATTGCTATGAACGTAAAAAAATTAGGCATTCACTCCCTTGTAGCTTCAGCGGTGGGTAAAGATGGTTTAGGTACGTTTTTGATCAATCAACTACGTAATGCGGATATCGATACGAATTGTGTTCAGCGGACTGATTATCCGACGAGCCTGGTCGTTTTAACAAAGAGTAAATCATCTCCCACGCCTATATTTTATAGAGGGGCAGATTATCATTTAGCTTTTACTCCGGTCCTTGAAGAATACTTGATAAATTCAAAGATCGTTCACTTTTCATGTTGGCCTATATCGATGGTGCCAGTCCGTCATTCGATCGAAAAAGTGATTGAAAAGGCAAGAGAGAATCATATTCTGATAGGTTTCGATCCCAATTATCACCCGATGATATGGCAAAGAGGCGAAGATGGTATTAGATATGTTAAATCCATCATAGGCAAGGTCGACATTATAAAGCCTTCCGAGGATGATGCAGAAAGATTGTTTGGCAAAGATACACATGAAAATCAGATAAGAAAGTTTTTAGAACTGGGTGCAAAACTTGTAATCATGACCTTGGGTAAGGAAGGCGCAATCGTTTCTAATGGGATAGAGACGGTTAAATATAACGCCTTAGCCACAGATGTTGTAGATACGACAGGAGCAGGAGATGCATTTTGGTCAGGATTTTATACGGCAGCGATTAAAGGATATACAATTAGAGAATCGCTGGCATTAGGCTTTGCGGTAAGTGCGTATCAGCTGAAATATACCGGTGCAATCGTGGATTTGCCGAAGCTAGAAGTCATAAAAGAACGATATGGATTATAGGAGGCTCCCAGTATGGCTGTTAAAAATCAGGTGCAACTTATCACTTACCCCGATTCCTTAGGTGGAAATTTGAAGGCTCTTAACCAAGTCCTTATCGAGCATTTTTCAGATATATTTAAAGGTGGAGTTCATATTCTGCCTCCATTTCCATCTTCGGGAGATAGGGGATTTGCCCCATTGACTTATCTGGAAATCGATCCGAGTTTTGGTACTTGGGAGGATATAAGAGCCATTGGAGAAAACTTCGATGTATTGATCGATTTAATGGTTAACCACATTTCAAGGCAATCTGATTATTTTCAGGACTTTCTTGAAAGAGGACGAACATCCGAATTTGCTGATTTATTCCTAACTTTGGACAAGCTTTGGGAGGATGGCGAGCCAGTACCAGAAGATATTGCAAAAATGTTTTTGCGTAGACCATTCCCGTATTCTGCTTTTACTATTAAGGAAACAGGTGAAGAAGAAAAGGTATGGACGACGTTCGGTAAGACGGATCCTTCTGAACAAATTGACTTTGATATTAAATCTCGGAAGTTTAAACAACTCATTACGGAATTTTTTATGAACTTTAAGAAGCAAAACGTAAAGATCGTAAGGTTGGATGCGGTAGGATATGTGATTAAGAAGCTTGGAACAAGCTGTTTTTTCGTTGAACCGGAAATATACGAATTCCTTAATTGGATCATGGACCTTGCAGATTCATTAGAGATTGATTTGCTTCCTGAAGTTCACGCACACTATACGACCCAATACAAGCTGGCGGAGCACGGCTGTTGGATTTATGATTTCATACTTCCATACAGAGTACTTGATACTTTGATCAATAAGTCCAGCGATGATCTCTGTCAGTATCTCAGAACTCGCCCTGAAAAGCAGTTTACTATGCTGGACTGTCATGACGGCATTCCTGTTAAGCCGGATATGGATGACCTAATAGATACGACAGAAGCAAGAAAGTTAGTGGATGTTTGTCTAGAAAGAGGCTCGAACCTTAGTCTCATTTTATCCGATAAGCATAAGTCTGATGATGGATTTGATGTTCATCAAATCAGGTGCTCGTATTACTCCGTTCTGAATTGCGACGACGACGCGTACTTAGCGGCCAGAGCCATTCAATTTTTTGCACCAGGGATACCCCAGGTATATTATGTTGGACTACTCGCAGGAGAAAATGATCTTGAAGGCGTTAGGAAAAGCACAGAAGGTCGAGAAATCAACCGCCACAACTTTAGCATAGAGGAAATTAACCAAGCTCTTGATAAAGAAGTAGTTCAGAGACTTTTAGAGCTGATAAGGTTTAGAAATGAGTATGGTGCTTTTAATGGGAAGTTTTCAGTTCTAGATTCACCTAAGAATGAAATTCGCCTTGCATGGGAAAAAGATGATCAGTCTTGTAGTCTGTTTATCAATCTTCAAACAAACAAGTCCGTCATTGAGTATAGGGATGAGGACGGTAAAGTAGTCGAATATGTTATATAACCTCAGTGCTGAACATCCCACAAATTGGTTCCGGAGATTTTTTACATGTGATAATTATTGTTGTTGTTCAGTTACATTAAAGTTTTTTACTGAGTGTAATTGTATAACACCAAGTCTGTCCCGATGATATGAAAATCATAGGGACTTTCTTTCTATTAAGGGGAGCTATGTAGAGAGCATACGGAAGGAGCACTGTCTAAAGCAGGCTGATTCGTACAGTCTTTGAAGTATGCTTACCCTCGATGATGTAGAAGTTTAAGAAAAATTTTATATTTAACCCCCTTTCTTTTTATATAGTTTTCCTTATCCTAGAGTGAATGGTTAGGAGGAAACTAAAGATGAAGAAGTGGGTTTTTTGGCTTGTTATACTTTTATTGCTTGGTTATGGAGTTGCTCAATATAAACTGAAAGTCGTTAATGAGAAACCACCGGAAGAAGACAATCAAAAGCAAGAGGCGACTTCTCAAATGAAAGAGCTTAGAGTAACAAAAGATCGGATTTACGACGGCAATTTACTGTTGGTCAATAAGGATCATCCTGTGCCGGCAGGTGGCGAAGAGTCCGAAGCGGTCAATCTGTTTCAGCATAAGGAACTGATGAAGGGATTCATCGTGCTGGATAAAACGATTGAGTTGTCGCCGAGCCTGGTGCACAAATTCTCAACAATGATTGAGGCGGCAGAAAAGGATGGAGTTAACCGATTTTTAATCAGCAGCGGTTATCGGGACAATGAAAAACAAAATGAGCTCTATCGACAAATGGGCGCTGATTATGCGTTGCCAGCAGGCTACAGCGAACATAATCTGGGTTTATCGCTTGATATCGGATCTACGAAAGCGGCGATGAGTAAAGCGCCTGAAGGAAAGTGGCTGAAAAAAAACGCATGGAAATACGGATTTATCTTACGTTATCCGGATGACAAAACGGCAATCACAGGTATTCAGTCTGAGCCCTGGCATTTTCGCTATGTGGGTTTGCCGCACAGCGCAATTATGAAGGAAAAGAATTTTGTCCTAGAACAATATTTGGATTTCTTGAAAGAAAAGAAGACGATTAAGACTGTTGTAGATCATCAAACCTACGAGATCTCTTATTATCCAGTCTCTAAAAACACAACGATCCTTGTTCCAGCGAATGGTCGCTATGAGATATCTAGCGATAACATGGGCGGTGTCATTGTGACCGTGTATTCGTGATCACGGTGTATCAGTCTCAAGAAAGTGAGGATGGCGAATGAAACATCAGAAAAGATTGAATGATATTAAGATCCAAGTCCTGTTTATCCTGTATGTGTACACGTTATTCAAGATTATTCTATTTAAGTTCGGCTCAATCGACATGACATTTCTCTGGCAGCAGCTTAAAATGAGTCTGGGGAATCCTGATTATATCAGTAGGCAATTTCAAAAAGGTAATCTGATTCCCTTTAAAGAAATATCCAGAACGGTTCATAGTTTATCAACGCATGGCCTCATTAACCTTGTTGGGAATTTCGCGATATTCATGCCGTTCGGTATTTTTCTTGGTTTAATGTTAAGAAACAAAAAAATATCAGGTATAAAATTGTTCATACTTTCCTTAGGTTTAAGTCTAATTTTGGAATGCGCACAGGCCTTATTCTCTATTGGAAATTTTGATGTCGATGATCTCATACTAAATTCAAGTGGCGGCTTGATCGGGTTCATTTCTTTCAAGTTATTCGTTAAGGCAGTAACTGCATCAAGTGTTATTCAACCACATGGCAGGTCGATCTGATACAATGAAGCGATACTAGGGTGATATAGAGGTGGAACGAATGAAGTCGATCACAATTCTGATAGCGGATGATGAGGCAGAGATCTCCGATCTGATAGAGCTGCATTTAGAAAAAGAGGGTTACCGCTGCATTAAAGTATCTAATGGACTGGAAGCTGTTTCTGTTGTTCAGACGCATTCCGTTGATTTGGCGATTTTGGATATCATGATGCCTAAGATGAATGGCTATGATGCAACCAGGCAAATTAGAGCTCAGCATCATCTGCCGATCATTTTTTTAAGCGCCAAAGCGACCGACCTTGATAAGATTACAGGACTGGTAAATGGAGCGGATGATTATATGACCAAACCGTTCAACCCGATGGAATTGGTTGCTCGCGTGAATGCTCAGCTGAGGCGTTCCACGCAGTTGAACCAGCCTGCCACAGCGAACAAATCTGTTCTGGAAGCAGGTGGATTGATCATTTATCCTGAACAACGCACCGTTAGCCTTTATGGTGAAACGATTGAGATAACTCCGAAAGAATTTGATATTCTGTATCTGCTAGCCAGTCATCCGAAGAAAGTCTTTAGTGCGGAAAACATCTTTCAACAAGTGTGGGGTGATGCCTACTATGAAGGCAGCAATACGGTCATGGTACATATTCGAACCTTGCGGAAGAAGCTTGGAGAAGATATTCATAAAAACAAACTAATCAAAACCGTTTGGGGGGTGGGATATACATTCAATGGCTAAAATGATCCGAAGTTTTCGATTTAAAATAGTTAAACTCTTTGGTTTAAGTATGCTTTTCTCCGCTTCTGTTACCTATCTGCTCTACAAAGCTCTCCAGCTCTATTATTATACGACCTTGTTTGAAAATCCATTAACTAAAGTCCGTTATTTCATGAGGAATATTGGAGATATTAACTTCTTTTTGATTATTTTCATTCCTCTCTCCTTTTGTTTTTTCTATCTCCTCACCAAACGTTATGCCGATTATTTTCGTGAAATATCGATCGGAATTAATCAGCTAGCCAATGGCGATTTCAACAGTCGTATCCATATTCCATCCAATGATGAATTCGGGGATATTGCGCAAGACATTAATCTGGCAAGTGAAAAATTGCAGCAAGCTTTGGAGAGAGGAAACTATGCAGAAAACAGCAAGGAACAATTGGTCTTGAATTTGGCTCATGATTTGCGTACGCCGCTAACTTCCGTTTTAGGTTATTTGGATTTCATTCTTCAGGACGATCAGCTGAGTGCAGAACGAATCAAGCACTATACGAACATTGCTTATACCAAGTCTCAGCGATTAGAAAAGCTCATTGACGAGTTATTCGAAATCACCCGAATGAACTATGGCAAGCTTAACATTGAAAAAAAACAAATCGATCTGAGCGAGCTTCTCATCCAGTTAAACGAGGAGTTATACCCGGCCTTTGAGAAAAATAGCTTAGCAACCCGTTTGAATGTGACCCCGCATTTGATGGTTTGGGGTGACGGTGAGCTGTTGGCACGCGTATTTGAAAATCTGCTGACGAATGCCATTCGCTATGGAAAAGATGGCCAGTATATCGATATTAATTGCCATACTGACGCAGAAGAAGTGGTCATTCAAGTGGTCAATTACGGGGGTTGCATTCCTCCGGAGGAGCTGCCGCATATCTTCGATATGTTTTTTACCGGTGATCAAGCGCGAACACATCGTGAGGGCAGCACTGGCCTGGGCTTGTCTATTGCGAAGAATATTGTAGTGCAGCATCAAGGTGCAATTTCGGCCCAGAGCAGTGTCATTTATACGCTTTTTGAAGTCCGATTACCACAAACAATCGTATCCAAAGCAATTAGTTAACTACTGATTTTGCGTAAAGCTGGTTATCAAGTTGATGTCTATGATGGTATTGCGACTGCGGATTTACCGAACACGATAGAGGATGCCGAGATTCTGGTCGTACAGCTTCAGCAAGTTACGGAGGCGCTTTTGGATCAGATGCCCAGTTTAAAGCTGATTGCCAGAGAAGGCATCGGTTTGGACAGTATTTCGCTGCAGGCTGCGAGTAAACGCGGGATTACGGTAATGAACGTGCCGGATTATTGCTTGGAGGAAGTAGCCCTGCTGCATCATCCTAAAGCAATCGTGACCAACCATATTGCTTGGTATTCCGAGCAATCGGAAGCGCGGCTGCGAAATTTGACTTCTAATCGCATTATCGACTTCCTCGAGGGAAGGGAAATCCCGAATATTGTGAACAAAAAAGCATTGGAAAGTATGACCATCAAGTGAATTGTCTGCATGCTTCGCTTCGTATATGCTCTAACTAGTAATTTAAGCTTACACATTGAAATTGCGATGAGAATAAATGTGAGCTAATATGTTCTTAGTTAGTAAAAGGGTGGTGAGCTTGCTTGGTAGATATAGATAAAGAGAACATTAAACATAATGAATATGCCTCACTCGAAGGTATGACCTTCAAGCTTCGGGAAATTGAACAAATCAAGAACAATACGAACGAATGGAAATTAAAACTTCAGTTTATCGAGTCCCACATGATTTTTATAGCGGCTAGCGGTCAAGGCTGGCTTAACATTGACGGTCAATTCATCGAACTGCGACAAGGCAGCGTTTACGTTTGTACGCCTGGTCAACTCATCGAAGCAGCTGCGCAATCATTTGATGAACGCGGGTTTTATCATTTGCGATTCGATGTTCTTATAGATGACCCTTCATCATCCAATTCTATGCAGATTATCAAGCGGAATAGCCACTTTCCGTTAAAAGGGGAAGTTATCGTTTCATCTCCGGTTTCCGTTAAAGTTTTATGCGAAACGATTTACCTTTGCTTGCAGAGCAAGGAACCTTTAAACCCGGTTCGCGGTCAAATTCTCTTTCAAGAAGTGCTGTATACGATCCTGCAAGATGCTCTTCTTGTTCAAGAAAACGATTCGGAAGCTGCGCTAGAATATGTGAGAGGCTATATCGAACAGCATTATCAGCAAGATCTGACGATCGAACATTTGGCCAAGGTGGCAGGAATCAGTTCCCGTCATTTTATGCGATTATTTAAAAAAAGGTATGGCTGCAGCGCGATCGAGTATTTGGCAGTCTTTCGGATTACTCAGGCGCAGCAGCTTATTAGGACAGGCGGAGAAATTCGTCTCCGGGATATTGCACGGCATGTAGGCTACCATGATGATATTTATTTTCGGCGCAAATTCAAACAAATATCGGGTGTGCCTCCAGCGACATATATGAAAAACAGCAGAAACAAAATAGTTGCTTATCATTTCTCCAACATTGGACAGCTGATGTCTCTTCAAATCATCCCATGCGCCGCACCAGCCGATCACCCCTGGACCGATTATTACAAGAGAAAGTATCAAACGGATTCGGTTCTGCCGCTGAGTTCATCTCAATTATTAAAGAGAGAAGAGATACGGCTTGCTGCTCCCGATTTTATCATCGGCATTGATAATCTTGTACCTGTCGATGAACAGGCCAAGCTCAGAGAAATCGCCCCCGCGTTTTTTTTACCCTGGATGGAGAACGATTGGCGTATGCATTTACGCTTAATAGCGAAGTTTCTGGACAGGACAGCAGTAGCCGAAGCTTGGCTTGAAAATTATGATCGAAAGGCTCGTTATGTACGAGAACAGGTAAATTTCTTGGTCAAGGATGACAATCTCCTCATCCTGAGAATTACAGGAGATAGCTATAACGTATTGAGCAGCAAAAGCCTGGGCACGGTGTTTTACGACGATCTGCATATCGCGCCCGCGCGTGGAGTCGATCACATGAAGCGGGATCAGCAGGTGACACCAGCTCAACTAACGGATATTGATGCGGATTGGTTATTGCTCATCGTGGACGATGATGCCCTATCGCAATCGAGTTGGCAAACACTCATGAACTCTGAGCTATGGCGTGATCTGAAAGCAGTCAGGAATAGACGGGTAGATTTCCTCCCCTCGTACCCTTGGGTAGAATATACAGCTTTTACCCATGATCTCATGCTTGATGAAGCGCTGAGGCTTTGGCGGAATCGTGCATAAAAAAATGTCGCTATTGTCAATATACCAAAATTGTAAATTCATCTATACTCCTGTTATATGATAATGATAATCATTTTTAATAGACGGTTGTCATTTGTAAATTAGATTTTCAGGAGGAGCACCGAGGAATGAAGCGAAATGGACGTTTGATTGCAGGATTAGTTATCGTATTGTTAGTCATGTTATGTACTGCCTGTGCAGCTGATAAAACCGAGTCGAATAAGACCGGCACTGCATCTGGAAATTCTGATAAAACGAATGCAGGAGTATCAGATAAACAGCGTGTTATAGCAAGCTTGAAAGGAGACATCACTATTCCAACTGAGCCCCAAAGGGTCATTGGACTTTCTGTTGTCTACCCGGAGTTATTATATGCACTTGGCGTTACGCCCGTTGCGGTTCAAAACTACCATCAGGATTTCCCATCCTACCTAAAGGAACCATTTAAAGATACGTTGAAGATGGGAATTGCCCAAACGCCTGATTTTGAAGCAATTCTAGCATCTGAGCCTGATTTAATTATTGCCCCCACATGGTGGGCCGATAAGGATTACACTCAACTTTCCAAAATCGCACCAACCGTGCTTTTGCCGCAGCGGGATAATTGGCGTGATGAATTGCGGGATATTGCAGATGTTCTGGGTAAGAAAGATCAGGCTGAAACGGTCATTCAGGATTTGCAACTGAAAGAAACCGAAGCCAAGAAGAAGCTCCACACCCTTGTTGGAGACGAGACGGTCATGTACATGATGATTATGGCAAAGGAACTCGTTATTTATGGTGAAAATATTGACCGAGGCAGTTTCATCCATAAGCAGTTAGGACTGAAACCTGTTAAAGATTTTCCGCAGAGTGAGCTCAGCCTTTCGATTTCATTGGAGGTAATACCCAAATATAATCCTGACCATATCATTTTACAGCTAGATGATGAGGCCAGCGAAGAAGTTCAGAATAGGTATAAGGATATGCTGAATAGCTCGTTGTGGAAAAACATGACGGCGGTAAAGAAAAATCAGGTCTATATGATGGGAGGCAAGGAATGGTTTAGTCTGGGCATGTCTCCTTTGGCTGACAGCTATGCCATTGACGATGTCGTTCATGCTTTTGAAAATAAACAAAAATAACGGGAGGGCATGCAATGGGCACGGTTGACTTTCAACAGCTGGAAGAGAAGTTTTTCCTGACTTTGTATGAGCCCGAGAAAACTGTGCTTACCATGCCTGCATCTGATCTATTAAATGCAGAAAATATGATGCGCTTGATCGACACGTACAGCCCGCTCATCAAAGCAAAAGAACGCTCTACAGCGGCAGTGTTTTTTATCAGTTGGTATGCGGGAGTATGTTGTGCGATGCATCATATGCTGTTCCGTAGCGATGCGGTGATATTGGATTTATCATTATCTAATTTATCCGTACAATTATATGCAGGTGATCAATATCCCCTTTTTTCATTTAAAATCAACGAAACGCGTTTTAGGAAAATGCCGATAACGGACCGTAACACTTGGCGTAAGAAATCGCTCGATTCATTTTACAGGGAACACGTAACGCCCTTGATTGAAGTTCTATCCCAACTGGCTCAAATGAGCGCCATTCCTTTATGGGGGCAAATCGTTAATGCATTATATGCTCAAATGGAAGAAGAGTGGGGCGAAGCTTCGGAGGAGGAAAGCAGGAAGACTAACGTTTTTCATTTTCAAATGCTTATGAACGGTATCGATTCCAGCGCGTTCGGACTCCGCAAAAATCCGTTTGATATTACACTCAGATTCATTGAACATCCGAATATCCCTGAGCGAAAAATAGTATTGAAAACAGCCTGTTGCCTTGCTTATCGCTTGGATACGGAATTTGGCTATTGTTATGAATGCCCTCGATTGAAAGAAAAGGATCGGGCATTAATGAGAGCGAATGCTATCTGATGAATAATCTCTACTTCCAGCTTGGGTACACGTTTCTTGATTATGATTGTGGTGGGTTTGTTCTATGAGGACACCTGGTTACATAAGCTAGTTCGTTCACCGAAGAATCAATCAAATGAGTTACACAGTTTTTTAACATCAGACTTGAACCCCGTAATTGTAACTAATTACGGGGTATTTTTGTATTGTTAAGCGAAGATGCTTCCCAGCCCTTCTGCTTCGATGGCTAGTTGGTAAGCTTCTGCTGCATCTCTAGTGTCAATATAACTCCATAGAATGCGTCACGCTGCTCGGGGTCATGGATGAACGCAGGGAATCGTTCATACGCCTCAGGCAATCTGTTGTTTCATACCACGACAAAACGAAGGAAGAATTTCTGCTGCATGCGATAACCGCTTTGGTGCATAATGGCGCCTTTTCGCTTTGCGACGGTATGAATCCGGACGGCACCATTGCGTCGGAAGTTTATACCGATGTGATGAAAAATGTCTTTGACGAAACTCGTAAATATGAACAATATGTCAGCGGAAAGATGTTGAGTAATGTATCGATCTGGGTACCCACCCATTCGAAGTTTACTTGGAACAACAATGGAAACCGTATTAGCGAGCTTGTAGGGGAGGATTTTCTTGCAGGTCAGGTTAGTATGGCGTCCATAGTAAGGGAAAATAACATCCCATTTGATGTTATTGCCAGCCGAAATCTAAAAAATGTCGAAGATAATATTCTAGTTGTATCTGACGTCGCATCTATCCGTGATGATGAAATGGATGCCATCGAGAGCTATGTACGCGGTGGTGGTAATTTATATGTAAGCGGGCATATCGGACATCCAAGATTATATGAACTGTTGGAAGTTAAGGATAGGGGAATGACGGAACATAGTTTTACCTACATGAACCCGACAGAAGCAGGAATCGAAATGTTTGAGGGATTTAACGCAAAAAATCCGTTATCTGTAGATGGAAAACAGCATATTGTCGAAATTAATGGGCCTTGTAGTGTACTGGCAACGATTTCGCTGCCATTTACCATGGAGGAAGGGGAGCAATTTGCCGCCATTCATTCCAATCCCCCAGGTGCAGCTACGGATATGCCCGCGATTATTTTGAAAAGTGTAGGAAAAGGGAAAATCATGTGGCTGTCAGCGCCCATAGAAAAATCCAAGCCTTACATGAGCAAAAGGGTCGTGCATAAACTTTTAGAATCGTTGTACAGTCAATGGGAATTCAAATCAAATGCACCGAGCTGTATCGAAATAGTAGGATGGAAGAAAGAGCATAAACGATATTTTGCGGCAATCAATCAACAGGAGGAACTGCCTATATCCCCGATATATGACGTGTACATCGAGATACCCGGAACAATCAAGGAAGCAAGGCTTCTGGAGAGAGAGGAAAAAATTTCGATAGAATACGACGGAAAAAGGTCTAGAATAAAGTTACCTAAAATAGATATATTCCATATTGTTGAGGTTGAATAACATAAGCACAAGATGCTTGATCAACTCTAGCAATGACGTAACTAAGGAAGTTAAAAATATTAAATAAGGGGCTGTCTCAAAAGTCATTTCCGGAAAATTCAGTCCCCACTTTTCACGTAATATTCGGGTAAAGAAGAACCTTCAGATCCACTTTCATAGTGGCTTTGAAGGTTCTTTTGCAAATATTATGGGATTCGCTCACTTGGGTCTACCCTTTTGGGACAGCCCCTTTCAGAAGCGTCTTACTTTTTTCATACCAATTCGAGTGCGGACCTGCGGTTTGCCGCCAATAGGCTCTTTTGGAGCATAGTGTAAAAATTCGGAATAATTACCTTTTTTCACGGGAAACCTATCGTTTAGTATTTAAGTAAGGATGGGGTTGAAATCATGAATTTTTTCGAAAGATGGTTTGGTGGAAAAAAAACGATTTCAAAAAAAAAGTTATTCTCCCATAATCTTAACCAACCAATCTCTGAAAGTCTCGCCATTAATTTGGATATCTTAAAACAATTATTCAGTTATACCCCCGATCTTGTTATCCGTCATATTCAATTGAAAACGGGGAACACTACTTTGCTTGTTTATTTGGATGGACTGATTGATAAAGAATCGGTAGAAAATCACATCTTACACCCATTGATCCATGAATTAGATTCCATGAAAAATATAGAGTCATCGACTACGATAGGGAAGACAGAAACGGTAGCCTTATGGCTTGATATTGAACAATCGATTTTTGAAGGTAAAAGCATCCTGTTTATTAATGAACATCCCCATGCGCTCGCTTTGCATACTCAAGGCTGGCCTCAAAGAGCTATTCAAGAGCCCCAAATCGAATCGACATTGAAGGGGTCACATCAAGGGTTTGTTGAAACGTCCGGGCAGAACATTGCCCTCATACGCCGATATCTTCCTAATCGCGAAATGAAAATCAAGGAATCTACAGTCGGATCCCGGGCGAAAACGAGAATTTCGATGTTGTATCTAGAAGATGTCGTTCAACCTGACTTCGTGAAAGAGATGGAGGATCGCCTACAGCAAATTGACGTGGATGCCGTATTAAATACAGGAGAATTGGTGGAATTTATCGAAGATCATCCGTTCAGCCTGTTTCCCCAGCTAGCATTGACGGAACGTCCCGATTCCGCAGCATCCCATATTTTACAGGGAAGAATAGCGCTTATTGTCGATCATTCACCGAGTGTGATCATTGCTCCTGTAAACTTTTCGGTGTTCTTTCAAAGCATCGATGATTACAGCAATCGCTGGATCATCGCTTCTTTTATACGTTTGTTACGTTATTTAGCCTTTATTACCACGATCTCTTTATCGGCTATCTATATATCCATTGTTTCGTTTCATTATGAATTATTGCCTTTGGATTTGTTGTTATCGATTGGGGAATCCAGAGCGAGAGTTCCTTTCCCACCGATTATAGAGGCGCTTCTCATGGAACTATCCTTAGAGATGTTAAGAGAAGCAGGCTTACGCCTCCCAGGTCCCATTGGACAAACAATAGGTGTTGTAGGAGGGATCGTCATCGGTCAGGCGGCGGTACAAGCGGGAATCGTAAGCAATATTATGGTAATTATCGTTGCGCTTACGGCCATTTCCTCTTTCATTGTACCTGATTACGATATGTCATCTTCCTTACGTCTATTACGCTTTCCAATGATGTTTCTTGCTTCTTTGTTCGGAATGGTGGGGATTGTAATTGGACTGATGATTATCGGGGCTCACCTTATCTCCATGGAATCGTTTGGTGTCCCCTACGGAAGTCCGATTGTTCCCATCCGACTTCCTGACTGGAAAGACGTATGGATACGGATGCCCATGTGGAAAATGAAAAATCGCCCGCTCTCGAACGAACCGACTCAACTAAAAAGACAGGGAGCAAACAGAGAGGGGGAGAAGCAACAATGAAATATTCGTACAATCAAATCTCCTTGCTCCAATACATCTTTATTATATTTGAAGTCCAAGTGGGACTCGGAGTCCTCTCCCTTCCCCGCGATTTAGCTAAAACTGCCGGTACAGATGGATGGATATCCATTATATTGGGTTGGATTTTGGCTATTCTACTAAGCTTAGTTGTCCTGAAAATTATGGAAAAAAATCCCGAATCTACTTTATTTGATCTTTTGTCCAGATACTTTGGCAAATGGGTAGGTAAAAGTATATCTATTCTATGGATACTGTACGCAGCATTTGCAGCATTCGTTGTCATGTTTTCAACGATTCATATCATAAAGATATGGATCGTTCCGGATATGCCGAACTTCGTCTTGATGATCCTGTTTGTCATTCCCAACTATATGATTGCCAAGCATGGAATGAGGGTGATTGGACTCTTTTCCGAGCTTGTTTTTCTTGTCTCTATGTGGATGCCCTTCTTATTGTTATATACACTGAAGGATATCCAATGGCTTAACCTTCTTCCAATCGCAAAAGAAGGCTTGCTTCCGATTCTGGTTACCGTAAAATCGACCATCCTTGCTTTCCTCGGATTTGAACTGGCTTTCATTCTATATCCGTTTTTAAAGGATAAGAAATCCGCTTCCAAGGGAATTATTATTGCAAATTCTTTATCTATGATCATATTTTTAGCAATTACAGTCATTTGTTTCGTCAGATTCTCTCCGGAAGAGGTGACAGACTTCGTTTATCCCACGCTCAACTTATTGAAGCTCATCCGACTGCCGTTTTTGGAAGGGCTGGAATTCATTTTTCTCTGCTTTTATTTGTTTATGTTGTTTATAACGCTCATTCCTTACCTCTACACGGCTGTGTTGGGAGTTACTCAATTATTCGGCAAGCAGGATCACCGAAATTCTTTACGCATACTCTTGTTCCTATGGATCCTATTGTCATTCTTTTTTATTCCTTCTTCTAGCCAAATAACTCAAATGGGCAAATGGTGGGGAGAGGTAGGTTTATATTTCGCTGGTGTATTCCCCATTTTCCTTTGGATCTACGGATGGCTTTTTCATTTCTTGAGAAAGGAACAGAAACAATGAAAAAAATGCATCTCCTGATTCTAACATGGGCAGCCTTATTGTTTGTGCCAGGGTGTAACAAACCAGTGTATATAGAGAAACAACAGTTTGTTCTTATAGAAGGTATAGATCTGGATGAGCACAATAAACTGGTCGTGTACACGTCGTCTCCTGTCTTCAGCAAAGAAGCCAAAGAAAAATATAAAATCACATCCGCGACAGCTCATTCAATGCGCGATTCGAAGGCGAAAATCAATTCGAAGACGATCGGTTCGATAGCTTACGGAAAAACACAAACGGTTCTGATCGGAAAAAAACTACTGCTGCAACGAAATGCGTTTCCCTACTTGGATGTTCTCTTTCGTGATCCCCGAAATGAGATTAATGCGAACGTGATTGTGGTTAATGGAACCGTGAAAGAGGTCATGTATGCCAACATGAGCGATAAAGGCCGAATCGGTGTCGTGATCAACGATCAGGCAGAAAGCACATTTAAGAACAGTAATTCAGTGCAAACCTCACTGCAGCAATTTCATAAGCAAATGCTGGACAAAAGAGCGACCCCTTACCTATCTGAAATGAAGGTAGAGAAAAATGACCTCGTCATGTCGGGAACAGCTCTGTTACATAAAGATGGCACTTATGCTGCTTCCTTGAATAATAAAGAAACTTCCCTATTGCTATTGATACAGCGAAATACGAAAAATACGATTTCTTTAACATTTCACCTAGATCCTAAACGATTTCATACGGATGAAGAAATGTCTTATGTGAGTTTCGACATCAAGAAGGTAAAGTATAACCTCAAGACAAAATTCGCGGAAAACCATTTTACAATCGATATGCAAATGAAGGTTCAAATCAATTTGTCGGAACGCATGTTTTCTTTAGACTTAGAGAAGAAGAGCAAGCAGTTAGAACAAGCCATTTCACAAGAACTGACAAAAGAATGTAATGCTTTAATCAAGAAAGCTCAAAAGCATCAAGTCGCTCCTTTTGGTTTTGGGCATTATGTGCGGGCACATGACTATAAAAACTGGAAGAAAGTTCAGGATGACTGGGGGAAAGCTTTATCTGAAGCAACAGTAAACATTTCCACTAAAGTAATAATCAAAAATATTGGGGTTACCGAATAGTTTTGAGCATAGTGCTTCGCCATAGTTTTGAGCATAGCTTCGCCGCCAAGGACGGCGATAGCCGTTACAAATGTCATGTGCTCTGACCGAGAAGTTTAAGTTCCTTGGCCTGCGCTATTGCTTTTGTACGCCGCAGAAGTCATTAACTCGTGCGGAGACGACTGTGTTCCTTTACCGTATGCTGCTAAAAGCGGGATTAATCGATGGGTAAACATGAATGAGGAGACGAGCCGACGGGCTCGTCTCTTTTGTGCGCTTGGCAGTGCATCGACTTACGGATGCAAGACACTAAGGTTTTTAACCAAATGATGATAGAAGTCCCCCGAATCATGAAATCTAAAACGGAAGCTGCTAGTTTAAAATGAAGGAGCAGTTAAGGAATCCATTCCCGGCTTAGTCCAATGAAAGGATGATAGTTATTAAAGAACAGCGCATTACAGTGGTAGGCAGTCTCAATATGGACTTGGTTGTTATGGTGGAGAGGATGCCAAGAAGGGGAGAAACCATTCACGGCCGACAACTGCACACGATTCCCGGGGGAAAAGGCGCGAACCAGGCTATAGGCTGCGCGAAGCTTGGCGCGCAAGTCTCCATGATCGGTGCAGTGGGAAGCGATGCGTTCGGCGATAAGCTTATCGAACGGCTGGAAGCCTGCTCCGTTTCCACAGAAGCGATTGTTCGAGCGGGAGACATATCGACCGGAACAGCCTCCATTACGCATACACCTGAGGATAACAGCATTGTCATCGTATCCGGTGCCAATCTCCGGTGTTCTTCGGAGCTAGTTGACACATATAGAGACCGGATTGGGTCAGCCGATACGCTGTTAGTACAATTGGAAATTCCGCTCGCCTCCGTCCGGCGGGCTTTGGAATGGGCGCGCCGTTCGGGTGTACGGACCATTCTAAATCCGGCTCCGGCCGTACCGCTTTCTCGTGACCTGACACAGCTTGTGGATTTTATTTCACCGAATGAAACGGAGTTCGAAATCCTGAGTGGAACAACTTGGGACGATGAAGAAAGCTTAGCCCAAGCGATGCGGCAATGGGAGTACGAGTTCGGCGCTAGGGTCCTGATTACCAGAGGGGACAAGGGATGCTCATACCTCGAGGGGGATGAGCTGTACACGATATCCGCGCCCAATGTACAGGTCATAGACACGACGGGAGCCGGCGATGCTTTTAATGCGGCATTCTCTGTTGCGGTATCCCAAGGGATGTCTATTAGAGAAGCGATCTCTTTTGCGGTTCAGGCGGCATCCTTTTCCGTTACTCGATTCGGGGCACAGGACGGTATGCCTGTATGGGAAGAGGTTTTATCCATTACATCCACAGGGACTTGATGTTCCGAGATATGTTCGTAAAATTGAAGGATTCCTAACCCGAAAAAAAAGCAATCAATCAGAAATTAGTATCGTTGTTCACTTATTTAGGCGGTGATATACTGGGGTCATTCTACGAGAAGGGTGATTTGAAATGCCTCCCATACGCGTTCTAAATAAGCAAATGCTAGCCTATGCCATGATTTTTCCGGCGATGTTTTTCTTTGTCCTTTACCTTGTATTCCCTTTTTTTAAATCCCTCCAAATGAGTTTCTACGACTATGATGGTATCGGAAAGCTGGACCACTTCATAGGGTTGGATAATTTCGCGGAGGGGTTTAAAGATCAACGATTTTATCAGGCGATGTCCAATAATCTGATTCTCATGTTTGCGGAGATGGCGGTTTCGATGAGCATCGCCTTTGTTCTTGCTTATTTTCTATTTCGCGGTGTTTTCGCCTGGAAATTCTTCAATGTTGTTCTATTTCTCCCCTATATTATCCCGCTGGCGGTATCTGCTGTTATCTGGTCGCTGATCTTCGAACCGACGATTGGGATGCTGAACAATTTTCTCGGACTGATCGGTTTAAAATCATGGCAGCAGGTTTGGCTGGGAAGTCCGAATACGTCGCTGTTTTCCGTGATCCTAGTCTGGGTGTGGAGAACGATCCCCTTTAATATGCTGATATTGTTGGGCAGCCTGCTCAAAATCCCCAAAGAAATGATTGAAGCTTCCAAAATAGATGGATGCACCGGAATCAAAACGGTATGGCATATCATTTTGCCGATGATGCTTCCGACAATTATGTTATTGTTAATTATATCGATCGCGAACGATTTTCGCTCATTCGACATCGTCTGGATTATGACGCAAGGAGGGCCGATCGGCTCGACGGAAATTGCCTCTACGCTCATATACAAAATCGGTTTTAAGGAAAATCACTACGGCTATGCCAATGCGATTGCGATCATGGTATTCGTCATCGTAACTGTACTGGTGGGGCTCGTTAGTTTGATTTTACGGAAAATCAATGCCAAAGACGTACGGGTGGAAAGGTGAGGAATCGCATGTTCAAACGATCGATGATGACGCTTATCGTTACGCTGTTCGCACTTACTTCGTTATATCCGCTCTTTTGGGTAGTGCTGCAATCACTCAAAACGGACGTTGAATTTTTTGGAAACCAATGGTCTTTGCCTCATCGATTCATTTGGCAAAATTATATCACTGCCTGGGAGCAGGCGAGCTTCGCGACTTATTATGGGAACACGCTGCTGGTGACCTTAATCAGTCTAGTAGGCGGTGTAGCCGTGTGTGTCGTCGCGGGGTATGCTTTCGGCAAAATGAAGTTTTTCGGAAAAAGGACGCTTCAGGTGACGTTTGCGCTTGTCCTGTTCGTGCCTTCGCCCGTGCTGCTGCTGCCTGTCTTTTTCATCAATCGCGATTTGGGACTGCTTAATACCTATCCGGGTATGATTGGTCCGTATATCTGTTCGATTGTTCCGATGGGGGTTCTGCTCATGCAGTTTTCCTTCGCCGCATTGCCCAATGAGCTGAGCGAATCCGCAAAAATGGACGGCTGTGGGGAGTGGCGAACCTTTTACCGAATTTTGCTCCCCTTAACGATGCCGACTGTCGCCACACTGAGCATCCTCCAATTTATAGGGGTTTGGTCCGAATACATGTGGGCGTTCATATCCAATTCCAGTCCCAAAATGTACACGATTGCCGTCGGGATGGCACAAATGGCCTCCAAAAAATACGTATATGGGTTTGGCCCTGTTTTTGCAGGCATGGTTATTACCTCAATTGTTGTTATAGCCGTCTACATATTTTTGCAAAAATATTTTGTCCAAGCTTTATCTGAAGGGGCTGTCAAAGGGTAGCCGATTAACTGCCAAGGAGGAAGACGATTGGTAAAAAGACTTCTTAGTACTTACATCTTGTTGATCGTTCTACCTATTGTTCTGACTTCTTCTGTCTCTTATTATTTGTACAAGCAAAGCATGGAAGATGAAGTGTCGGTATCGGTTGAGCGGACGATCCGGCTGTTGTATTCGGAAGTTGATGGTTATTTCGTGGACATGGTGCGGTTGTCGACATCCATTATGACGGAAGACACACAGTTGGATGATGACCGCAATTTGCTTCACATTATTAACGAGCGCAATGCCGGTAGGGTCTCGGTTCATTCCTTGGAAGCATACACGCAGGTGCAGCGTTTGAACCATTTTTTAAACCAGCTGTTGAATCAAAAGCGCGATCTGAATTCCGTCTATCTCTACACGAAGTCCAAAGAAATATTTGAAAGCCACCGATCTGAGAGCCGAATGACTCCCCAAAAGCTGGCATATTACGAGCAGCAGTTGATGGAGTCAGGACGAGAGTGGATTATGGAAAAGGATGAAAAGGATGCTTCGATTTATTTAATTCGGCGAATCAATGATCCTTCACACCAATATCTCGGCAGTATTGTCCTGAGCATTGAATTATCCGGTTTAAACCAGCTCATGGAGAACGCCCAGCTGCCGAAACAGGATATGATCGTTCTATGGAATCGTCAGCTTCCGATATTCGATCCCGCCAGCAAATGGCCGGAATACGCCATCGAATTGTCTCCAACGCGGATCGCCTCCATGAATAAAAGCTTTCCATCCGGTAGCACACTCGTCACCTATGCCTCGCCCCAACAATCGGAGTGGACGCTTGTCGCCTACTTGCCGTACAGTGCGCTTACCGAGCAAATACGAACTGTGCGTTTCTGGGTGCTGACTGCAGGGGGCTTATGCGTCTTGTTTTCAATTATTGTCGCCATCTTACTGGCTATGGGTATGGTTAAGCCTGTCAAAGCTGTGCGCAATGCGATGAGGGTAATGGAAAAAGGCTTCTTGAATACAAGGGTTGTGGTACGAGGGACCGATGAGGTTGCGGAGCTGGCCGAAGGGTTCAACTCGATGTCAGAGAAATTGAAGGAGCTTATCGACCAGGTTTATCTGTCCGATCTGGCTCACAAAGAGGCGGAGCTAATAGCGCTGCACGCTCAAATCAATCCGCATTTTCTATATAACACACTGGAAGCGATCAGCATGGTCGCCGAAATGCAAAGGCCATCGGAAGCGGCGGAAATGGCCAGAGCGCTTGGACTGCTGTTCCGTGCGGCTACGGAATTTGAAATGCTCGTTCCTATCCATATGGAGCTCATGCTGCTGAAGCAGTATTTACTGCTTCAGGAAATACGTTTCAACGGATCTCTTCATATCGAGTATGATGTGCAGCCAGACGTGGAGAGAGTCCTTATTCCGAAGCTTTCCCTTCAGACTGTAGTGGAAAACTGTTTCAAACACGGTTTTGCGGCGATGAGGATGCCGCGTCAGGCGTCGATTCGCGTAAAGGTGTATGCTGTACAACAAACCGTGTCGGTCGAAATCATTGACAATGGGATCGGGATTGAGCAGGTCCGCTTGAATGAAATCATCCAGCATTTACAGATGGGAACGGCGGAGGCTTCCCATGTGGGATTGGTTAATGTCCATAACCGCATCCGCTTAAAGTGGGGAAAGGAATTTGGGATGTTGATCTCAAGCAGACCAGGAATCGGAACGGCCGTTACCCTCAACATCCCTTGCGAAAGGCCGGGTGAACAGGTATGAATATTGTTATCGCAGATGATGAGAAGTTGATCTTACAGGGTATGGCCTTCATCATCACCCAAATGAATGCAAACGATAGGATAGTCGCACAATGTTATGACGGCGAAGAAGCGTTGGCGTTTTGTTTGCAGGAAGGTGCAAACGTGGACGTTCTGATCACGGACGTCTGCATGCCTAATAAGGACGGTTTGGACCTGATCACGGAACTGGCCCGCGCTTGCCCCCATATCCAAACTATCGTCATGAGCGGATTTGGCGAATTTGATTACGTGAGAAGGGCCATGCGGGAAGGAGCGATCGATTACTTATTAAAGCCAGTCATTAAGAATGAGCTTCAAGCGGTGCTGGATCGCATCCGTAACCAGGAAAGTCCCGTTTCCAGAGCGGGGGGCTACGACAAGAGAGAATCTCCGCTGGGACCTTCCGTCTACCACGACAATCTATTGAACGCCTTGTTCCACAACAATCCCGGTATGGCTCCGGATGCTAGGGCCTATTTGGAGAATCGTTATGGAATTTCCGAGCATCAATATGTCTTCCTAGCCGCCGGTGTTTCTATCGACGAAATACCAGGAAGTCCTTTTCAGCAAGCCGATCGGATGCTGTTTCAATATTTTATACGCAAAATGGCAGAAGAAGCCTTGTTTTTGCTGCAGCCCGAAGGGGGGACTGTATGGCAAGGCCAGGACGGATTTGTCGTTTTGCTTTTCTTTGTGAAGAAGGGTAACGAAAGGGCTTCTGATATATCAGCTTCTCTGGATCATTTGTTGGCCTTGCTTGCTTCCCATGTCCAATATCCCGTCACGATCGGCTTAAGCTCCGCATTGGACAAGTTCTCGCTCTTTCCCGAGCTGCTGGGGCAAGTGCAGGCTTCGCTCCGAGCAAGATTAACGATGGGTACGGGTAAGGTCATTCGTTACGAAGATTCCTTGAACCTCCTCAACCAATGGTCTGTCAAGCAGGACTCCTTTCACAAGGTGGTTATGGCAACGGTGCTGGGCGATGTGGAGATCGTCGAGAAGGAATTGTATGTGCTTTTGGCCGATTTATACAAGGCAACTGTTCACCCGGAAGTTCTGTTGGATATGATTCTGCGGCTCTTCTTGCGAGTGGAAGATGCGCTGGAAGCGAAGGGGATTCGACCATCGGATGTTGGATTGAGCGATTGGGGAAAGCTGCAAAGGGATTTAGAGAAATGTCCGACATGGGTCGCCTTGGAAAGCGAGGTCATGTCCAGATTGACCGAATGGGCGGGTCTTATTCAGGAGAAACAGCTTGAAGTGAAGCCGACTTTTATTACCGATGCCGTGAATTATATCCATATTCACTATGCCAGCGATTTGACTTTGGCGGAGGTAGCAGATGTTGTGGGGCTGTATCCGACCTATTTAAGCGAGCAGTTCAAAGTGCGTATGGGCGTGAAATTCATTGACTACGTTATTAACATCCGGATGGAGAAAGCGAAGAAACTGCTCCGGGAAACGAACAAGCCTTCCTTTGAAATATGTGAGAAGGTAGGCTACGCGACTCCCGCACACTTTACGAAAGTTTTTAAAAACAAAGTCGGTTGTACGCCTGTGGAATACCGGGAAGGGTGGCGGGAACTGCGCAAACTATAAAATAAAAAACCGAATAATAGGCAATCATTCCGAATTTACTCGAGTTTTCAGCTTGGTTTGAGGGTGCTACGATAGGGGCGTGTTCAAACGACCTATGGAGGGGATTGCATGAAAAAGAGAGGGATGCTCATCACGTTGTCACTGCTGATCGTTGCGATGGTAGTATTGAGCGGATGCGGCGGCAAAAATGAAAACGATACGGTTGCATCTGCGGGGAACCAGAAGGAGTCATCAGCCGCAGGTGAAAATGTCACATTGAAGTTTATTTCCTGGTGGTCTTATTTAAAACCAGAACTATTCAAAAAATTCGAAGACGCTAATCCTGGCGTTAAAATTGACTATGAATATGTTGCTGCTGGTGACGCGTACAACAACAAGATTAAAACGCTAACCGCTTCCAATGATCTGCCTGACGTATTCGGTATTCAGGGCGTCACTTTTGAATCGCTGATCAAAACGAAGGACATTTTGGATTTGAAGAGTGCATTCACAACACCAGCGTACGATAAAAGTACGGCTTGGGGCGACACAATGAATCCTGTTCTTATCGATAATATGAATTCCGGTTTAACGTCAGAGGTAGATGCGAGAAACCATGTTTGGGGCGTTCCGTTCGGAGCCGTCAGCGTTGTCGTCGTCTATAACAAGTCGCTATTCGATGGATTGGGGCTCAAGGCTCCGGCGACATGGGCCGAATTCGAATCGAATAACAAACGAATTAAAGAAGCAGGCGTTATCCCAATGTCTTATGCGAATAAAGTAGGCTGGGGAGACTGGTGGCTTCGCTTCTTGCTTGATCAATCCATAAGAAACGTGACAACCGACGATTTCCTAACCGGGAAAGCGAAAGTAACGGACCCTGGATTTGTGGAGGCGGTTGCGAAGCTCAAAGAAATGTGGGACAGCGGCACGTTCGATCCAGCGGGCATGACCAATGGCGTGGATGAAACGCAAGCGCTGTTCGTCCAGCAAAAGATGGCTCAATATATGGTTGTTCCGGAAAATTTCATTCAATATTTACAACAAAATATGCCTAAGGAAGTTGAACTGGGAGCTTATGCCCTACCTGCTTGGAAGGGGATAGAGCCTAGCCGTACGCTCGGCGGGGCTTCGAATATTGTAGCGGTTTCCGCGAAAACGAAACACCAAGAGGCAGCTATTAAACTGGCGAAGTTTCTGACCTCTGAGAGTACGTTCCAAAGCTTGGCCGAGAGCGACGTGGTGCCGAGCACAAAAGGATATAAGCCGCCAGAGGGCGACAAAATCATGGGGGCTTATGCAAAAGCGGCCGAGAATGGTTTCATAGTCGAGCATACGCCAGGAAACGAAGCGGGTATCAAATTGTTCCAAGATGCACTCCCAAAAATCCTGATCGGGAACGAGCCAATTGAACAATCTTTGGCAGAAGTGCAGGCGCTTATCGATAAAAATGTAAAAAAATAAGTTTAAGAAAACACCGGAGCCTTCGAGCATGAGCATGAGCATGAATGGCTTCGGTGTTTTACATCGATCAAGGGAGCGTGAGTTTTATGATGACGATGATTGGGGATGTTCGGAAAACAATCGGTATGGCTATCGTAGTTGTTTGTGTTGTTATGATCGGTATTTTGTATGCTTCTACGGCGACCGCTTCAGCCGCCGCAACCTACTATGTCAATAACCAAATTGGAAGCGGTTGCAACGATAGTGGGACGGGAACTTCGCAAACAGCGCCGTGGTGCAGTTTTGTGCCTGTCAACAGCCATGGCGCGTTCGGGGCCGGAGACCAAATCCTGCTGGCTAGGGGGAGCGTATGGAACCAGCAAATGACGATTACGGGTACAGGAACATCAGTAAGCCCGATCGTATTAGGCGCCTACGGAAGCGGAAGCCGTCCGAGTATTATCCGCAACGGACTGGAGTCTGATAGAGCGATCATTTTGACGAATCCTACCTTCTGGCATATCAGTAGTCTGGAAATCGGCAGCGCCGGAACTGGTATTCTGGTCACCTTTTCTACAGCTGGACATGAGGGGCTTGTGTTCGATAATCTCTATTTTCATGATATTAAAGGGATTCATCAGGGATCGGGCAGCGGAAACGACAGCACGGGAGATGCGATCTGGAATTCAGCTGGGATCGAGTTTACGTCTAAAACATTCGACAATTCGAATAGCGTCAACAATTATATTGTGAATAATGTGACTTTCGACAGAATTGAAGGTACTCGAAACCTGGATACGATTTCGATCGACTGGTATAACGGGACGTACTCCTCGACATCGAGTCATAAAGCTGCGGAGAATATCGTGATGACGAATCTCAACTTTCACGGTAACAATGCGGGAGGCGGCAGCGCAACAGGTTGCGATGACGGAATGCGCATCACGGATGTCCGCTATTTGACAATGATTAACTCAAAATTGGATGGCGATTCGGGGTGTCATTCGGCTACCGGAACAGCTGCGGTTTATATGGCTGGTGTTTACGACAGTAATATTTTTAATAATATGTTTACCAACGTACCCGACACGGGATCTCCGGATATGGTTGCATTTGATTTTGAATGCTGTACGGATCATGTGAATATCAGCGAAAATTATATCGCCGGCAACGCCGGAGCGGGTATATCCTTTTTGGCTATTCATCCTGGTATCGGCTTTGAAACGAATACCGTAGCGGCAGGGAATACCTTTATTCAAAATGGAAATGGTTCTTTCCGCCGAGCCGGTACGTCCGATACGCCAACGGGCACAATTCGGGATAATTTCTACAACGAAGCGAAAAATTTCATGTACGAGGATGGGGCAGATTATAGCGGCTTTACCGTTTCCAACAATCTACCGATTAAATCGGTTTCTGCCATCTTTCATTCCGCGAACCAGTTTGGATCGACACAAGGATTGAACAACTGGGTTTACAAAGCTTATGACGGATCGACATGGTCGAATCTTGCTTATTATAATAGCGCTAATAAAGCCTGGCAGCCTTCATCTACGACGGGTACACCGAGTATTTCTCAATTTGATCAGAATCCCGCCAATTGCGGAAGTTGTTGGGTAGCCAGAGCTTGGAAAGCGCCGGTAACGGGTACGGTCAGCATTCGGGCTCGTGTATTGAAAGCGTTGTCGGGTGGCGATGGTTCAGTTGTCAGAATCACCAAAAATGGTACGCGCATATGGCCCGCAGCGGGCAATCAATCGCTTGGCTCAAGTGACATGGTCGGCTACGAGGCGATATTGGATAGTATCAGCGTAAACGAAAATGATGAAATCCGCTTTGAAGTTTCAAGCGGTACGACAGGAAATAACACAGATGATACGGTGAGCTGGGTACCATCCATTGCCTATAGCAATTACGGGCTGCAGTGGGATTTTAATACAAACGGCAATCTGGAAGGTTGGTCAATGGCCAACCAGATCAGCGGCTCGGTTTCTGGAGGGATCTTGACGCTGACAAGCAGCGGTACGGACCCTTATATCGTATCCAGTGACAACTTGAATAGCCCCGCTGTGAATCGCTATATTCGAATTCGGTTGAAGAATAATGCAAACGATCCAATGGCTCAAATTTTCTTTACAACAACGACTCATACAACTTGGGATGCGGCGAAATCCGTTACGTTTGCAACGAAAGAGAATGCGAGCGGCTATTCTACTTATGTGATCGATATGGGCGTCAACGCCAATTGGTCGGGAACGATTAAGCAATTGCGATTCGATCCAATGTCGAAAAGCGGATCTATGAATGTGGACTACATTCAGATGACTGCTTTGGGATACGACCAGGCTAAAGGTTGGGAGTTTAACACGGATGCGAACCTGGAGAACTGGTCGAGCGGGAACCAAAACAGTTCGATGACGGCAACGGGAGGCGCTTTAAATGTGACATCAAGCGGGACGGATCCATATATCTATTCTCCGGATCAGTTGGAGATTACGAATCCGCTCCTCAATCGCTATATTCATATCCGCCTACAGAATCAATCGAGCAATTCGACCGCCGAGCTATTCTTTATCACGACGACGGATACGACGTGGAATGCGACGAAATCAGTTCTCATACCCATTATTGCAACGAGCGGCATGATGGATTACGTAGTGGATATGGGGGAGAATGCAAACTGGACGGGAACAATCAGGCAAATCCGCTTCGATCCGCTGACCGCAGTTGGAACGGTTAATGTGGACTATATAAGAATAACGGATTAATGGATCGTAAGTATCCCCGGCGCTGATTGAACCTCTTTGCTGGATGAGTTCAAGCGGGTGCTGGGGAATATGTACACGATAAATTCAAGGGGGCTGTTACCGTACTGCAGCTGATCCCTACCGAATGAAATGCTTACGTTTGAACTCGCTTGGAGTGAAACCGGTTATTTTGCGGAACGTGTCCGAAAACTGCGAACTGTTCGAAAACCCGCAGTCCTGGGAGATGGTGCTCATCGACATATCGGTCGAAAGCATCATCTTTTTGGCATGCTGGATTCTTTTGTTGATGATGTAGCTCATAGGCGGTTCGCCGGTTTTCACTTTGAACAGATGTCTGAAATGATCGTAGCTGTAACCGGACAGATTGGCGAGGGAAGGCAGGTTAATCTGCTGTTGGAAATTTTCATTGATGAAATTTTCGATGTACTCGAATGATTCAGTGGAGGAGTGGATCGAGCGTGTCCGCTCGAATTCGATCAGAAACTCATTCAGCAGCAATTCGAGCTTCAGATGGTGATGAATGCGTTGGGTTAAAAGTTCATACTTCATCTTTTTCACGAGCTGCAGCAGCAGGCAGGAACGATCGGGATAGATGCCGTTCTCCAATCGGATGGAATGGCTTTCGCTTTCACGAAATGGGAATCCCAGACAGATCAGTTCAGTTGCCTCGTGATGAAGTTCGTTGTGATAGGTACGAGGTTGAATAATACTGAACGTATTCTCTGAGTAGGTATGGGCTGTGTTGTCGATGGTTGTCGTTCCAGAGCCGCGAAGATAATAGACCAATTCATAACAGTCATGCTGATGGAGGCTGATTTCTGTGTTGAATTTATGGGAAAAAAGGAATGAAAATTTAAGCTGCTTGGTAAACATCGGGCGCATCCTTTCCGATTAGATGATAGCCATATTTTATGGGTTAATCATATAGAACTTAAATATTTTCTGTCAAAATATATGTTTTCGGATTTTTATTGTTTTATTCGGGCTCTAAATCATAATCCGTGCTTGCCATCACGAAGTACCTAGCGAAGCGGACGGAATCGTTCTGAAGAAGCGATAGCGTTCGCCTTTGTCTCCGGATTTCTACCCTTAAGGGATAGAATCAAGAAATAGGGAGACAACAGCGACCCTTAAGAATGATCCGTCCGCGCAGCGGGCTTATTCGGTTCATTATCCATCGTATATTTAGTTGAAATACAATTCATTTAAGTATATCATGAATAAATAAAGAATACTTTGTTTAATGATCGTATGAAATGGCAAATCAATTGAAGTTAGTTCGGATAACTGGCTTATAAGGGCTGCCGTGTGAAGTCGAATGCAAACAGATAAGTTCTAGGCATAATTTTTAGGGGGAACGACATGGAAACAGAAAATTGGAAAGCGCATTGGATTTGGGCATCGGGAACTGCTTCGAATAACAATGTGTATGTAGAGGCACGGAAGGCCTTTGATGTAACAATGCCTCTTATTCGCGCGACGATAAGAATCTCCGCCAACCAGTCCTACAAGCTATATATTAACGGTGTGGAGGTAGGAAGAGGGCCGACGCCAGCGGATCTTTCCTGGATATCATTCGATACGTATGACGTAGCTGACTATTTACAAAAGGGAACAAATGCAATTGCCATTACTGCTCACAATTTCGGGAAGGAAATGGTCGTAACCGATCAGTTGCAGGGACCTGGCGGTGTAATCTGCCAGCTTGATCTGTACGATACGAATTCCTCCCAAGGGAATGAGGTACGAACGATTGTAAGTGGCCCCGATTGGAAGTGCAGGCGTTCGCAGCGATGGAGGTCGGAAGTGAGCCGGCTTCACCTTTGGGGTGGATATCGGGAACTGTTCGATGTCTCTAAAGAGGATGGCTGGGAGCAAACGGATTACGACGATTCTTCCTGGCCGCTAGCCGAAGCTGTCGCAGCAGCCGAGCAGCCGGATTCCCCATGGCCTCGGTTAGTATCTCGCGAAATCCCTTTCCTGCAGGAGACACTAGTACATCCGGTTTCTGTCATATCGGCAGAGCCTTATACAGGAGCCATACTAGCGCCAGAAGCCGCTCTCTCAAAGCAAGATCGGGGAAACGCGGAGTTTGTCATGATGGATGCATCCCAACCAGGATCTATTCCTCAAATCACTTATGACTTCGGAGCTGAAGTCGTAGGTTATACGGAGCTCGAAGTTTATGCGGAAGAAGGCGGTGTCCTTCAGTTATTCTACGGCGAATCGCTAGAGCTGGCGCTGATGGATACCTTTCTCCTGCGTAAGGGAAAGAATAAGCTTTCACCATTCGGAAGAAGGGCATTCCGCTATATGAAGGTCGCAGTGATGGCAACGCCAGTTCCGCTGCAAATTCAAAGTCTACAGTTCCGCTTCGTCCATTATCCATTCGTTGACGGGGGAATGTTCCGCTGTAGTGACAACCGTCTGAATCAGATCTGGGAGACGGGTCGATATACAACAATTGTCAACAGTCAGAACCACTTTGAAGATTGCCCATACCGTGAGGGGGCATTGTGGGTCGCCGATTCTGTTGTCATGGCTAAGGTCGTCTATCAGATCATCAAAGATCCAGCACTTGTACG
Organism: Paenibacillus baekrokdamisoli; assembly: GCF_003945345.1. Classification (GTDB taxonomy): domain Bacteria; phylum Bacillota; class Bacilli; order Paenibacillales; family Paenibacillaceae; genus Paenibacillus_Z; species Paenibacillus_Z baekrokdamisoli. Next base: position 6,153,387 of record NZ_AP019308.1, read on the forward strand.
CAAGTCACTGCTTCAAGCAGCTCGAATTCAGAATGAAGATGGCTCGATCCCTGGAACAGGACCACAGCGTAACAAATTCTTGCTTCCAGACTTTTGTGCACATTGGCTGTTCGGCATATGGGAGTATTATACGTACAGCAAAGATACGGCTTTTTTACAGGAAATATCGCCTTATGTGACTAAACTTGCGGGCTGGTTCGTTGATCAAGAGGATGAATCGGGCCTGTTCGCTGCAGCGGATCGCGCTGGTTGGTGGTGTTTCATCGACTGGTCGGATGATATTGAGCGGAAGGATCGCGTGACGGCGATTTCCTGCTTCTACTATAAGTTCTTAATCACCGCGGCCTTATTGGCTGAGGAACTGGGAGAACGAGAGCGCGGAGTGGGCTACCGGCAAAAGGCGGATAAGGTCCGCAGATCGATTCGTACCTTGCTTCAGGCAGCAGGCACAACGGTCTATGCAGACTGTCTGACCGATAATGGTTTGTCGTCAAGCATCACTGCTCAGACCAATTTCGCTGCAGCTTGGTCAGGTATCATGGATGAGGCGGAAGTGGTAGCCTTTGTACAGGACTACTATCTGCCGGACCAACTGCCTCCAATTCGTGGTGCCTTCTTCTACCATATCGTTCTGGAAACTCTATTTCGCTACAGGTTCGCGGAGGAAGCGATCCGTCTAATTCGTGATTATTGGGGTGCTATGTTGGATCGGGGGGCCACAACGTGGTGGGAGACATTCGATATGTCACTACCGTTCGTCACAACGCCAAGCCCGTATTTGGGTCATACACCAACCTATCTACAGGACTCGATCCCAGTCAGTCTCTGTCATGGGTGGGGGGCATCTCCTACGTATCTGCTGAGTAGAGAACTTCTTGGGGTTAACGTGTCCGAGATCGGTGTAGAAGGGGTAACACTGCAGCCTACCCTAGTAAAGGGGATCGAATGGGCAGAGGGGATCGTTCCGACAAAGGCTGGAGAGATTCGTGCCGAATGGAAACAAGGGGAAGATGGGAGAGTCAGGTACCAGGCCTTATTGCCAATTGGGCTTGCGTGGAAAGCGCTTGGACTGGCGGATCTATCCGTTGTCACGGATGAAGAAGGTATTCATGTAACGGGTATTATTTGATATAGGCAGCACATGACCATTTTGGTTGGGTGCTGCCTTTTTTCTTGCGGAATTAATAGGGTTAAAGTATACTTAATTCACTTTGCTAAGGAGTGATGGTTTGATGGATATGGATAAGTTGGACAAGACTCCGATGTATCAATATATAATGAATGATATTAAACGTAAAATCGCAGTAGGAGAACTTAAACCGCATGATTCGCTTCCGACTCAAATTGAGCTGGCCAAAGCGTACAATACAAGTGAAATTACTTCTCGACGTGCTCTCTCGGACCTTGTGCAGGAGGGCTTCGTCTACCGAATTCGGGGAAAGGGGAGCTTCGTTCAAGAAAATCCGGCTTCTGCTGGATCGCAGTCGATACGGGTGATCTACTTGGCACATCGGAATTATGAAGTTAATCTTTTCAACCATCCCTTTTTTACAGATATGTTTGAAGGTATAAAGGAAGTATGCAAGGAGAATGGAATCGACTTCTATTTGTGGGATATGGGAGACGACTACGAGCTGCCTGATGATCCCCAAGCTGGCATTATCCTGCTTACGTCGAAAGATGATTTCGATCTGACACGTTTAACATCTTGGCAGGAAGAGAATCGGCATATCATAACCGTCCATTTTTATTATCCGCATCTGGGCATTCCTTATGTCATTGTGGATAACCTCACAGGCGGGTACCTAGCCACTCAGCATTTGCTCTCCCTCGGTCACCGGCGTATAGGTGTCATTTTGACCGGCGGATCGATAGTGGATTTAAATCAGGAGTTCTCTCTCCGTCTGCAGGGCTATCGACTTGCCCTGTCGCAGCACCAGATCCCATTTGATTCCGACCTCATTGCTGTCATGAACGGCAATCTCGAACGAGCAGATATGGGCGATGAGGGCTTTAGGAAGCTGATGGAATTATCCGACCCGCCTACTGCAGTATTCGCCACGAGTGATTATAAGGCGATTGGGGCATTGAATGCAGCAAGAGATTTAGGACTGAAGGTTCCGGATGATATTAGCATTATGGGCTACGATGATGTGAAGATCAGTGAATATATCTACCCTAGGCTATCTACCGTTAATCAGAATACAAGAAAACTAGGCGAACGTGCTGCCGAGATCTTGCTGGATCTAAAGGCTAACAATAACCGATTAGTCAAGGACGAGATTGTTCCTACACTGATCCTGCGGGATAGCACCGCGGCGGTGTCGCTGAAACCGACAGTGAAATAGGATCTAATTAAATCATTGATGGAAGTGAGCTCCCATACGGGAGTTTTTTTAATTAGAGTAAGCATTCGTTTAGTATTTCACCACAAGATGCTTCAGCAATTAAGCAAAGAAAAAAGCACTGAAATGCCTATTATGTATAGTATACTTTTGTTTTATGAAGTATATATCAAAGTATTTACTATTATATCCTATTATGTTGCAAACCTGTGGCGCATTATTCGATCCAGCCATCTGCCGCTCCTCGTTAGACCGCTCTCGCTGCCTATTCTTGGCTAGGTGCACAACCTAAAATAAAGCCGCCGGCTCTTGCCGGACGGCCTTGTTGTGAAGAGATTATGAAATAGATTGCAGATGCTCAGCGAGACGGTCCCAAGTTTCAGTTATTCCTTGCTCCATCCCCATTTCCACGACGGCTTTAAGCGCTTCGGCTGAAGCGTATTGAGCCCGGCTGACAAGCTTCGTCTTACCCTCGTGCTCTATAAAAGTCATCGTAATCTGAGACGAGGGCATCCCTTCCGCTTCATTACCTTCGGCATCGGAGAAGTAGTCAACGTAGACGATCTTCTCCGTCGCTACGATTTCCTGATAGACTGCTTTGCCCCAAGATTCGAATCCAAAAAAATCGCCTTGGTTCTCATCGATGCACTTCATGCAGTAATGCCAGATGCCACCCGGACGAAAATCGACGTTGCAAACCGTAACCGTCCAGCCGCGAGGTCCCCACCAGTGCTTCAGATGCTCAGCCTCTGAGAACGCTTTGAATACAAGCTCGCGCGGCGCATCAAAAACACGTTCCAGAATAAGTGCTTGACCCTCTACCTTGAAAATCATTTTGTTCGACATTGAAAATTCCTCCTGAAATTTAGTTTTGATTGTTCTTTTCTTGGAGTTGAAGCCGATCGATGAAATCCATGATACCGTACTCATAATTACAATATACCTTAAAAGGAATATTCCGGTCAAGGAATATTATAATGTTTTTTTTCGTGTGTGCTCAAACAAGTTTGTTTTTTTAGAGGTTCGATAATGAGAACCAGTATGTTCCAGTCTAGATCGCTGAAGGATTCCCCAGTCTGTTATTCATTCTTGATGGTAGCCTTTCTTTGACCTTCAACTCATACAGCTGGACCAGTCGGAATTTTTTCGCATGATATAAAGATCGAATAGGCGATAATCCAAAGGGAATATCGCCTACTCGGCTCTGCGCTGCGGTGTTATTCCTTGTCCCCAGCTTTCTTTTCTTTTCCTTGCAGTTCAAGCAGATATTCGTCCAAGCGATCGAATCTCTCGTCCCAGACGCGACGAAAGGATTCCAGCCAGGAGTCCAGTTCTATGAATGGCTGGGACTGCAGCTTGTAGATACGCCGATTGGCGCTTGGATGAACCTCAACGAGCCCGGAATCACTAAGTACACGGAGATGTTTGGAAACTTGCGGCTGGTGGAGCCCAAGGCGTTCGGCAATTTCCCCTACTGTAAGGGGGCCGTCACGCAGAAGCTCGACAATGTGTAAGCGGTTGGGCTCGGCAAGTGCATTCAAAGTTGTCATTTTTACGCCCATATAACCTTGCTCCTTCCAATTAGAATATATACGATAACGTATATGCCTGTAAAGGAATATTGAAAGTGTTTTTCAAAAATAAAAAACTGCCATCTCGGCAGTTCCTTTTTTTTAAATCATAGATGATAAAAATGAATCCATGAAGGTTTATTTATATTCCGATAAACATATTTCTGCTTAAAGGTCCCCAGTTTTCTCCGGTGTAACCTGTTTTCCCCTCTAAGTTAACGAAACAGGGGAGTACGATATAAAGGACACCCATGATAGCAGTAGCCCTAAATGTTATGAGGAATCTCATTTTCGAATTGTCTATAGCTGTTATCATTCCCATTTCAGGGCGTATCGTATTTGCTCTTGTAAGAGCATCTCCCATTCCGACACTGGAAATATCAGTGCGATCAATCATATTACTTCTTATCCAATAATTAGATATATTTGTTGCTGATGCCAAATCAGTAGGCTGGTCATACGTCATTAATATTTGGTTAGGAGCAAGTTGCCTAGCCTCTGTAAGAATAGGATGAGGCATTGTTTGCCGGTCATCTGTAACCGCTGGTACCTCCCAATACACTTGATTGGCATAAGCATGATGAGGCAAGAGAGAGTGATTCATTAATTTTCCTCCATTTTGAATGGTGATATAGTCGATTGTCCCTGATTAATGTATGTAGACCAGAGATTTTTTGTTAAAAGAAAAATATCCGTCTGACTTAAAGAATGTAAAAACTTGCAAAATAAGAACATATGTTCTATAATTTAATTACTTAGTAGAGAGGCGAAACGCTCAAAAAAGGAGAAGATTAGATGGTAAGAAGAGTGAAAACCCCATTTAGTTATTCTGCAGCAGTTGCAGCAGGGGATTATGTTTTCATCGGTTTGCATCGAGGTTTTGGAGAAAGTTTCACTCAACAAATACACGATACTTTTACCAATTTAACAAAAACACTTCAACAATGTGATACCCTATTGGATCAAGTCGTTAAAATGAATGTCTATCTTAAAAACATTGCCGACTTGCCTTATGATGATCGATGGAGTAGCGTATAACCCAACCTCGCCAACAGTCCTGTGACGCCACACCCACTCTGCTCAAAATGAAAGCTTTTTCCTCATTAAATCAGTCTTGATGACTTCAATAAATGTCATCAGGACTCTTTTTATTATCAAGGGGCTCGGGACAATAATTGAAGTCATGTACGATAAGTTACGCGTCAAATCCGACTGTGTTATAGTAGTGGCAGATTGACAGAGTCAACATCATATCGATAATTATGCACCTTAAGAGGAATGAAAGGTAGTTGAGAGGGTCTCCTTTCCATTTGCACGATAGGTGTATTTTTCATATTTAGTAAAGGAAAGGTGAAGCCATGCATCGGTTGCTAATAACAGATGATGAATCAATTATTGTAGATGGACTTTATGAGATGTTTAGTGAGTATGCGGAATCAATGGAGCTTGAGCTGTATCGCGCCTATTCGGGCGAGGAAGCAATTAAGAGGCTGGATACGACGCAAATTGACATTTTATTGACCGATATCCATATGCCGGAGATCTCGGGGCTTGAAGTGCTGAAGCATGCTAAATCCACGTGGGCACATTGTAAGGTGATCATGCTGACGGGCTACAATGAATTCAAATATATCCAAGACGCTGTCCGTGGTGGAAGTCTCGATTATGTGCTGAAGACAGAAGGTGATGCCAAAATCGTTCAAGCAGTGGAACGGGCATGCTTGGAACTGAGGGAAGCATGGAAGCTAAATGAATTGATTTTGCAAGCAAAGGGCAGCATGAGCATCGCGCTTCCTATGCTCAGGAAGGTATTCTTATCCGAGTTGCTTGAAGGTGTCCGAACGACGGCGAATGTGAGAGCGGACAATCTAGCCGAGCTGCAAATTCCACTGGAGCTCGATCGTCCGGTGCTGCTGGTGACGGGTAAGGTCGACCATTGGGGCTCTGATCTTTTATTGGCGGATAAGGAGCTGCTGCTCTTCGCGATCAACAATATTGCGGAGGAGTATCTGCGACCGCGGCTCAGTATGGTGCAAGTTAAGTATGATAGTGATCAATGGGTATGGATGATACAGTCCAAAGACCCTCTCGATGAAGAGAGCTTGAAGCGGTTCATATACGGCAGTCTGGAAATGACGCAAAAACAAACCGATCAATTGTTGAAGGTAGGGGTATCGTTCCTCATTGGAGCGAGGGAGAATGATTGGAATAAGCTGCCGGAAAACTATTTCCGTATGAAATGGCAAATCAGCTATGGCATCGGGATGGGCAGGGAGATGATGCTCCATGAATACAGTGGGCCTACTGAGATTGAGGATAGTTCGAATAAAAATCAATTTTACGGTCCCACGCTGAAGAAATTGGAATCGTATCTGGAAAGCGGACTTGAAGGAGAATTCCGGGAACAGATGACCTCGTTCTTGGATAAGCTGCCGGATTGGACGGATGGAAAAAGCTATACGGTACAGGAGATATTCCTGGCCTTGTCTTCGACGTTTATGACTTGTATGAACCGCTCGGGATTAACGCTCGACATCGGCAGAAGAATCGATCTTGGAAGATGTGTGGAATTCAAATCGTTCACGGACTGGAAGGGAGTAGCGGATTATTTTCTCCAGATCGCAGAGCATTACTTCGAGCTGCGCAACCAGTCCGAATTCTCGCCCTACCGCGACGTAATCCAAACGATCGAGAATTATGTTCACGCTCATATTGCCGAGGATCTGTCCTTGACCCGGATGGCGGAGATCGTTTATCTGAATCCCTATTATTTATCTAGACTATACAAGAAGCTATCGGGTATCACGCTTACCGATTATGTCATCCACGTACGAATCGAGAAGGCGAAGGAACTATTGCGTGGGACGAACCTTAAGGTGAATGAGATCGCGCAGGAAATCGGATTTGAATCTTCGGCCTATTTTACCCGGTTCTTCAAACGGTTAACGAAGATGACGCCTATTGAATACCGGGAAAGATAAGTCAAAGGATTGGGGTGATCCCTATGAATCAGGACCGAAGGCTAAAGCTATCCATTTATCCGAAAATTGTATTCGTCTTTCTCCTTGTTATCGTACCGATCTGCACGCTGGGCTTGGTCGTTAATCAGAAGGGAAAGGAAAGCGTAAAACAGCAATTATCCAAGCAATTAGAGGTCAGCGTTCAGAATTTCATGGAATCATTCAACGCGGAGCTGGAGCTCATGAGCAAGCATCAACGAGAGTTTATTCTGGACAAGGACTTGCAGAATATCAGCTTTGGGGGTTCTGTCATGGACCCCTACGAGATGACGCGGCGCATGTTATACATTGAAGAGAAGCTGGGGATGATTCAAGGCTCAAGCTCTTTAATTCGTAATGTTAGCGCATACATACCGGTTCTTAATCGTGTGATCTCTTCGCTTACTTCGGTTACTACTTTACCGGTAGAGGAATACCAAATGGTTACGAATGCCTCGAAGAAACATATGTCTAAGGTGGTCGAGTGGAAAGGAAGATTATTCATTGTGCTGCCTTATCCCTCTTTGACTATTTATAATAAAGCGCCTTCCTATGCATTAAGCATCGAGCTTAACGTGGATATGCTCAAGCAGAAGCTCGAACAGTTCACGAATTATGGGAATGGCGGTTATGTATTATGGAATGATGAGCAGAACTGGACGGTATCCAAGGGGGAGGATCGGAAGCTAACAGCGGCCATTCAATCCTCTTCTCGCTCGATCGGGATTGATCAGGCCCTGTCCGGTGTCTATCCCTACCGTTATGATAGCAGCCGTTACATCGTGGTTCATCGTTCTACACCTAAAGGAGATATGACGTTAGCCGTCTATGTACCGGAGGAAGAAGTGCTGGGTCAGCTGTCCACCTATGGCAATTGGTTCTGGATCATATCGATTCTATCGATTGTTGTTATTCTAATTTTCTCTGCTTGGATCTATCGTTTGATTCATCGCCCGATGAGTCAGCTCGTGCGTTCTTTACGGAAGGTTGAGAGAGGGGTGCTCGAGAAAATGCCGGTCACGCGCAGAGCGGACGAGTTCTCTTATTTGTACACCCAGTTTAATTCCATGGTCGAGCAGCTGAATGTGTTGATTCACCAAGTATACGAGCAGCGAATTCGCTCGCAAAGCTCGGAGCTGAAGCAGCTGCAATCACAGATCAATCCCCATTTTCTTTACAATACCTATTTCACACTCTATCGACTTGCCAAGATGCAGGAGATCGATAAGGTCGTCTTATTCTGCGAGCATCTCGGCAGCTATTTTCAGTATATTACCCGCAGTGCGGCTGATGTCGTTCCCATCGAGCTGGAGCTTCAGCATTCCAGGTCTTATATGGATATTCAAGGTATACGCTTCTCCGATCGGATCGAGGTATCCTGCGATGAGCTGCCAGAGGCGATGGCTGAACTCCAAGTGCCCAAATTATTTCTCCAGCCCATTCTGGAGAATGCCTATAATCATGGGCTGGAGAATGTGAAGAGCGAGGGGCGAATTATTGTTTCGCTCCGTTCGAACGAACCGTTCTATCAGCTCATTGTTGAAGATAACGGAAAAGCATTAACGGACGAGACGATAGAGGAGCTTCGAAACAAGCTAAAGTATCGTGGCGATGAGTTAGAAACGACTGGACTCATTAACGTACACAGACGCATTCAGATATTCTTCGGACCCAAGAGTGGAATCGAGCTCGGAAGAAGTGAACTGGGTGGCTTGAAGGTATCCGTTAATATTAGCCGGAACGCAAGAGGCAATGAATAGATCATAAGAAGGATCGTAAGAAGGATCGTAAGAAGGATCGTAAGAAGTCATAAGAAGTCAACGAATGTGCAATTCTGAATCTATTCCTTTGTAACCGCATTCCTCATAATTAGAACTGTACACAAGTACTTCATCCGATAGGGGGAAAAAGCATTGACTAGTACAAAGAGAATGAGAACAGCATTTCTAATCGGTTTGGTTTGTACGATGACCGTGGTATCTGCTTGTTCAGATAAGAAAACGAATAATACCGGTGAAAAAGGTACTAACGGGCAAACAACTGAGGGCACTACGGGCACGACTAAGGGAACCGATGAGGGAGCACCTGTAGATCCGATGGCCAAATATGATCCGCCGATCGAGCTTAGCACTGTAGCGTTCCAGATGGAGAACTCGAAGTATCCAAAAGGGGACAACATTGATAATAATGTTTGGAAAAGAGAGTATCTGAGTCAGCTAGGTATCAAAATTAAAAACCTATGGGTAGCCACAGACACCCCAGAGGTTCGTGATCAAAAGATGAGCGTTACGATTGCTTCAGGGAACTTGCCTGATATTCTGCACGTAACGGCTCGCGAACTGCAAATGTTAATTGATTCCGATATGATTGAGGATTTGACGGACGTGTATAACAAATACGCTTCCCAAGAAGTGAAGGATAATCTGAATTACAATGATGGCATCATGCTGAAGGCTGCTTCTTACAAAGGCAAGCTAATGGCACTCCCTGATACGACTAAGGGTGGAGGTACGGATGGGGCACCTATGATCTGGGTGCGGACAGATTGGTTGGATAAGTTGAAGCTATCCCCGCCGAAGACGATGGACGACGTGATGAACATCGCCCGCGCTTTTACGAAGGATGATCCAGACGGCAACAAAAAGGACGACACATTCGGCATGGCAATCGGCAAAAATGTCTATGATGGCTTTGCTGGCGTAGAGGGTTTCTTCAGCGGATTCCATGCCTACCCTTACAGCGGGAATGTAACGATGTGGCAGAAGGATGAGGCTACAGGCCAGCTTGTCTACAGCAGCATTCAGCCTCAAGTCAAGGAAGGCTTAATTGCATTAAATAAGATGTTCAAAGAAGGACTGCTCGACCGGGAATTCGCTGTTAAAGATGGAACGAAGGTTGCGGAGTCTGTAACTTCAGGCAAAGTGGGCTTGTTCTTCGGTCAATTCTGGAATGCTTCATGGCCGCTTAATGATCTCAAGCAGCGGGACAAAAAAGCAGAGTGGATGCCTTTCCCGCTTGTGTCAGTTGATGATAAACCAGCTAAATCGTTTATTCAACAGCCGGTTCCTGACCAATACTATGTTGTCAAAAAAGGAACCGAGCACAAAGAAGCGATCGTTAAGATGCTTAACTTCTATTTTTCCAAAATCTACGGTGAGCACGCAGAGTCCAGCAAATATCATACAGTCACAGCTGATAACGGTGAGAAAATCCAAGTGTTTGGTTCTGCAATTATCCAGACGTTCACGATGGATACGAACATTAAGGCACATGAGCTCGTAACCGAAGCTTTAAAAACAGGGGACACTTCCAAGCTGAATGAAGAGTTCTTGGGTTACTACAATCAGATGAAGGAAGCGAAGGCGGGTACGAATCTCACAGGCTGGTACTTGAATCCGATCTTCGGTGATAATGGCGCATATGCCATTCTCAAAAATTATAACGCGAACAATCTTATTGTTTCCAACGAATTCTATGGAACGCCTACGCCGACGATGGTGGAGAAGGGCTCATTCTTGAAGCAGCAAGAGTTCGAGGCATTTACGAAGATTATTATGGGAGCTGCTTCGCCGGATGCGTTCGACAAGTTTGCTGCCGACTGGAAGAAGCTTGGCGGCGATCAAATCACGAAAGAAGTTAATGAGTGGTACGCGAATAATCACAAATAAGCGTTGGGGGAGGGTGATTCCCTCCCCTTCTTGTTATCACAGCTTAGAAAGGAGCTACCCGCATGAAAATGAAGATTTGGCAAAAAGAGCTGCCTCTCCATCTGATGGTCTGGCCTGCACTGGCAATTGTGTTGGTCTATAGTTACGGACCTATGCTCGGTATTGTTATGGCATTCGAAAAATTCATTCCGGTCGTGGGATTCATCAAGTCCAAATGGGTCGGATGGGATAATTTTGAGTACTTGGTTCATCTGCCTAATATTTGGCGGGTCGTGGGCAATACCTTATATATCTCCGCAATGAAAATTGTAGCCGGTCTAGTTGTACCGATCATAACGGCTCTGCTGCTAAATGAAATTCGATCACGGGCGTTCAAGCGGTCCGTTCAAACGTTGGTCTATCTGCCCCATTTTCTCTCGTGGGTTATTCTCGGGGGAATCATGATTGATCTTCTGTCGCCTTCGTCTGGAATTGTGAACCATATGCTTGGACTGTTCGGGATAAAACCGATTTTCTTCTTGGCTAACAATAACTGGTTCCCATTTGTGCTCGTTATCTCGGATATCTGGAAGGAATTCGGATTCAGCACGATTGTTTATCTTGCTGCTCTAACCGGCATTAACCCTGCATTATATGAAGCGGCTGTTATGGATGGAGCCAACCGAATTCGTCAGACTTGGCATATTACAGTACCAGGATTACTCCCCGTTATTATTTTGTTATCTACGCTCAGCCTGGGCAATGTGCTCAATGCAGGCTTCGACCAGGTCTTCAATTTGTACGGTACAGTCGTGTATGAATCCGGAGATATTCTCGATACGTTCGTTTATCGTCTCGGTCTGCTCGACTATCAATATAGCGTCGGAGCAGCAGTCGGATTATTCAAATCCTTCGTATCACTTATCTTTATCGCCGGATCCTATATTCTGGCCTTCAGATTCGCCAATTATCGGATATTCTAGCAGCTAGAGGAGGGATGCGGCTTGGTTGAGAATAAAAGTATAAGCCGGCGGGTATTTGAAGTCGGTAACTATACGGTTTTGTTGCTAGTATCGCTGCTTTGTATTTTTCCAATTGTTCATATTCTGGCCATTTCATTCAGCTCCAGCAGTGCTGCTACAGCCGGGGCGGTTAGCCTCTGGCCAGTGGAGTTCAACACAAAATCCTATTCCTTTGTCATCAAGGAACCTGCTTTTCTCAAATCGTTCATTATTACCCTGCAGCGATTGGCTCTGGGCGTTTCCTTGAACATGGTACTGGGCGTATTGGTCGCTTATGCTTTATCGAAAGAGGTCAAGGATTTTCGTTTTCGAACGATCTATGTGTGGATCTTCGTCATCACGATGCTATTCGGTGGCGGACTTATTCCAACGTATATGATCGTAATGAAAACCGGACTGCTCAATACGATCTGGGCACTCGTCTTGCCAAGTGCAGTTAATGTATTCAATGTCATTCTGATTTTGAATTTCTTCCGCGGCCTGCCCAAAGAACTGCTTGAGGCTGCCTTCATAGACGGCGCTAGCCATTGGAAGACGTTAGCCCGAGTCGTCATTCCGGTATCCATGCCGGTATTAGCTACAGTCACCTTATTCGCGATTGTGTTTCACTGGAATGAATGGTTCACGGGACTGATCTACATGAATTCGCCCGACAAGTATCCGCTGCAGAGCTATTTGCAGACCGTTATCGTGAACAAGGACTTCTCGAGATTAACGGTGGCCGATTTGACCTTGCTTGGCAAGGTATCTGACCGTACGGTTAAGGCGGCTCAAATCTTCCTTGGAACTGTTCCGATCCTCTTGGTTTACCCGTTCCTGCAGCGATATTTTATGAGTGGCATTGTCATGGGAAGTGTTAAGGAATAGATAGCTTCTAAGGATTGGAGAACGAACAATGAAACTAGGAATCGCGTATTACCCTGAGCATGATCAGAGCAGCCAATGGGCTGTCGATTACAAGCGGTTGGCTGAGGCAGGAGTAACGACCATTCGGATTGCTGAATTTGCTTGGTCTACGATTGAAAGTGAGGATGGCGTTTATAACTGGATATGGCTCGATGACGCCATCAATTTGGCTGCTGAATTCGGCATTCAAGTCGTTCTCTGCACGCCTACTGCCTGTCCGCCAATCTGGTTAACGGAGCTTCATCCTGAGGTCCTTCCTGTTAGTAAAGATGGACGAACAGTTGGCTTTGGCGCACGGCAGCACAGATCCTATCATTCATCCAAATATGTAGAATACTCACTGCGTATTGTGGAGAAGATGGCTCAGCGATATGGTGCTCATCCGAATGTTATCGCCTGGCAGCTGGATAATGAGTTTGGCGGCGAAACCAAATATGATTTCGGCAGCTGTGCTAAACAAGCTTTCAGTGCGTATTTAGAGAATAAATACGGGACAATTGAAGCCTTGAACAAGAGCTGGGGAACAGCTTTCTGGTCCCAGCATTATCATCGTTTCGAGCAGATTCCACTCCCAGCACCAGTCAGCTCTGATGTGATGATGTGGCATCACCCTAGTCTGGATCTGGAATTTGCTCGATTCTCCTCGGATGGTATGGTTCGTTTTGCACGCCTGCAGGCTTCCGTACTAAGAGCATATATCGGAGAACGACCGATTACGACGAATGCTTTCATGTTCAGCTGGGGAGATAATGTGAATTGGTCAGAGATGTTCGCTGAGCTTGATGTTGTCGGCATTGATATCTACAGCAGCAGGCCGTACGAAATTGCCTTTTATTGTGATGCCAGTCGCGGCGTGTTATCGAAGCCGTTCTGGATCATGGAATTCGGGGCAAGCTCTCAGGAGCTGGGGCAGAAGATGGAGCTGGTTAGAGAAAGAGGCTGCGAGGGTTTCTTCCTCTTCAAGATGAAGCCATTCCCATGGGGACAGGAGCAGTCCAATGGCGGTAGTGAGCTGATGACCCTCACCGGTGAACCCTCTGCGAATTACAGCGTTGTACAGCAATATGCCAAGCAGCATGAGGGTGAAGCGGGAGCAAACTTTCTTACCGCGGGAAGTCCTGCAAGCACCTCAGCCAAGCTCGGTTTGTACTATCATTTTGACAGCTCATGGTGTTATCAGCTAGCAGTTGGCGACCGTCTTAACTATACCGATTACGTTGTGAATACGGTGTATAAGAGCATGTATGAGCTTCATAATGGGGCTATCGATATTCTCTATTCGGCTGAGCAAATCCGCGATCAGGAAGTAATCGTCATTCCGCTGCATACCATTTATGATTCAGCGCTTGAGGATCGTTTGATTACTTATGTTCAAGCGGGTGGGAGGCTAATTGTCACGGATGATTTATTCCGTAAGAATGATCGGAATGTCTTCCTAACGGAAGTGCCTCGATTGTTCCGAGAACTGTTTAATTGGCAGGATAATAATTTTATCAAGGATGCTATTCTAGAACGCAGCAGTGTCTTGCTTCAACACGATGCCGGAGAGGGACAAGCATGGCTGCTGCCAAGAGATGCTTCTCCGGACGAATGGCTTGGAGTCATGGCTACTGTGCTCGGATCCTAATCACGGGGAACATGTAGGAGGGTATCATTATGCAGCGTTTGGCGCTTGAATTACAGGAGTGGACATTCCAAATCGATCAGAATGACAGGGGAGAGCAGCTGGAGTGGTTCAGGCCAGGTTATGATAGATCTGGTTGGATGGCCGTAGAGGTGCCGAAGCCTTGGGATTTCTACCAAGAAGCATTCTGGGGTTATGAAGGAATGGGTTGGTATGCGGCTTCGTTTAAGCTGGATCAGTCGGCTCGTGATACATGGGAACGGATTATTTTCAACAGCGTTAGCGGTCATGCGCGGGTTTGGTTGAATGGTACCTATTTGGGCGAACATTTCGGCACGTATTTGCCATTTGAATTTAACGTCACGCCTTTCCTTGCCGCTGAAGGCAATAATGAGCTAATCATTAAAGTTGATAATTGCCATAGAGAGGACTGGCTCCCTGGTGGACGGGTCGTGGAATGGATTCAGTATGGCGGTATTTTGCAGCCGGTTGTTGTGGAAACGACTTCGCGCGCTTATATTGCTGCCGTACACATTCGTACAGCTGTCTCAGAAGCTGGACCCGCGACGGTTCGTGCTGAAGTAGAGATCATAAATGCGGCCGATCAAGCTTTGGAAGGCGAAATTGGCTTACAATGTTCCACTGATGAGGGAGTAATAGAGAAGCTCCTCAGGATAAGTTGTCCTTCCGGAGCTGGTTCAGCTAATCAAGCAACAAGCTTCTCTTTTGAATTTGAGATAGCCAAACCTCTTTTGTGGGATCTGGATACGCCTCATCTCTACAATCTACAGGTAACGCTGATCGAAAGAGGAGATATACGGGATCATGCAGATGAGCGTTTCGGTATCCGGACGATCAGCAGGGATGGAAGTACCATTCTCTTGAATGGCACGCCGTTAATCATTAAGGGTGTTAATCGCTACGACGAATATGCAGGGTACGGACCGAGCGTTCCCCATCATCTCATTCGTGAGGATCTCATCAAGATCAAGCAGATGGGTGCTAACTTGGTGAGGGTTCATTATCCACAGCATCCGATCCATCTGGACATAATGGACGAGATTGGATTGTTATATATGTCGGAGATTCCGCTGAACTGGTGGCTATCCGAATGGGATGACAGACCTTATATTCCGGAAGTCATCGATAAGGCAGAGGTTGCGCTTGAAGAGATGATAGGGCGGGATGGCAATCATCCGTGCATCATTGCCTGGAGCATGTGTAATGAATCCGGTACGAACAAGGAAGTCGGCATAGCCGCAATGCGAAGGCTGATCAGAAGAACAAGGGAGCTGGATTCGACTCGGCTCGTGACCTTTGCGACAACGGGCTCCGGCGGGCATTTGGCTTTCGAGGAAGCCGATCTGGTATGCGTGAACTTGTATTACGGGGTATTCTTCCATCGTAAGATAGCCTACGAAATCGAAGAGTTCGACGAGATTGTACGTATCCCGACTGAGGAGCATCTGCGGGCAACAGCTGCCGAATATCCAGACAAAGCTGTCGTTATGTCGGAGTTCGGGACACCTGCTATTCTTGGTTTGAAGGGAAAAGACCGATTCTCGGAAACGTATCAAGCTGCTTATTTGGCAAGTGTATGGCAGGCCATTGTGAATACAGGCATCCAGGGCGGAGTGATCTGGAGCTGGGCGGATTATTATCACCGCCGCGACTTCTATGATTCCGAAGGTGGATTGAAGTGGAGCGCTCCTTATGGACCCTTCGGTGTAGTGACGATCGACCGAAAGGAAAAGGAAGGGTACCATACCATATCGCGACTGTTCAGAAATGGACAGGAGCGAAAGGGGAGGAATTGAACTGAAAATTACAGCTAACCGCTTTCCGGGAGGGCTAGCGAAGGCATTAACCTTCAGTTACGATGACGGCGTTGATCATGATCGCAGATTAGTGGAGATATTCAACCGCTACGGAATGAAAGCTACGTTCCATCTGATATCCGGTTCTCTGGATAAACCGGGTTTTCTGAGGGCTGATGAAGTTAAAGCGCTTTTCTCCGGTCACGAGGTTTCAGGACATAGCGTGAATCACCCACATTTGACGCTGGCCTCCAAGGAAACTCTAGTAGCCGAAGTATGGAATGACCGGAAGCAGCTCGAACAATTGGTAGGCTATCCGGTGAAAGGCATGTCTTATCCTTATGGTACCTACAACGATGAAGTAGTCAGGATCATCTCTTCACTCGGTATGGATTATGCGCGCACAGCTCACTGTACGGGAGAATTCACGATGCCAGACGACTTTCTGCGTTGGGCACCGACTTGTCACCATGACGATAATTTACTCCAGCAAGGCGAGCGTTTTCTTGAAGAAGAACGAGGCGATTCGATGCTGCTGTTCTATGTATTTGGACATAGCCATGACTTTGACCGCAAGGACAACTGGGAGCTGATCGAACAATTCTGTGAGCAGGTGGCAGGCCGAACAGATGTATGGTATGCCACTAATCATGATATTGTCGCCTACCAGCAGGCCGTCCAAAGGCTGGAGTATTCAGCTTCGGGAACAATCATTTATAATCCTTCCGCTTTATCGGTATGGATTAGTGTGGATGAACAGTCGGTTGAGCTGCCCGCAGGAAAGACTACGGTTTTGGGTTAAACAGCAGTTAAATGGCAGTGAGCTGCAGCGATCCTTCAGGGTCGCTGCTTTTTGATTTATAACCTGCCATCAATGGCAAGTGCTATAGCTCAATGCTAAGGGAAATGGCTGCTAGATTACAAAAAAGTGCTTATAGCACTTCAAAGTGCGTTCTTCTCAAGTATAGTTCCTTAATGAATAATAAAAGGGAACAAAGCACAGTACAAAAGGAGCTGAACACTTTGAATAATGAACCTCTAGCAGCACGCAAAGTCGCCTTGGTCGTAGGTGCAAATGGTGTTATCGGCCGCAACCTCATCGACCACCTTGCAACCCTTAGAGAATGGGACGTGATCGGCATATCGCGTCGTGGCGGAGAGCCAAGAGACCGTGTCCGGCATGTGGCGGTCGATCTTCTCGATAAAGAATCTAGCATCAAGAAGTTAAGTGGTCTAACTGAGGTTACGCATATTTTCTATGCCGCCTACCAAGACCGACCAACTTGGGCTGAACTTGTTCCACCCAACCTCGCCATGTTAGTGAACGTAGTTGAAGCGATCAAACCAATCGCAACTGACCTGAAACATATTAGTCTGATGCAAGGTTATAAGGTATACGGCGCACATCTAGGCCCGTTCAAGACACCGGCCCGTGAGACAGACGCTCACCATATGCCACCCGAATTTAATGTCGATCAGCAAAATTTTCTAGAAGAACGGCAAAAAGGAAAAGCTTGGACATGGTCTGCGCTCCGCCCCTCTGTCGTATGCGGCTTCTCTCTTGGTAATCCGATGAACCTTGCCATGGTTATTGCGATTTACGCCTCCATTTCAAAGGAATTAGGACTTCCATTACGTTTTCCGGGCAAACCGGGAGCTTATGACAGCCTCTTGGAGATGACTGATGCAGGACTCCTTGCGAAGGCAACGGTTTGGGCGGCGACCGATGAGCGCTGTGCCAACCAGGCATTTAACATCACGAACGGGGATCTCTTCCGTTGGAACGAGCTGTGGCCGAAGATCGCTCGATACTTCGGCTTGGAGACGGCACCCCCGCTACCGATGTCACTGGATATTGTCATGGCAGACAAGGAGCAACTATGGAACGGGATGGTCGAGAAGCATGGGCTTGCAAAGCATTCTTATAGCGACGTATCTTCCTGGGCTTTTGGTGACTTCGTGTTCGGATGGAATTACGACTTCTTCGCCGATGGATCGAAAGCTCGCCGCTTTGGCTTTCACGAATACATGGATACCGAAACGATGTTTATGAGCATCTTCGACGACTTTCGTCTGCGTAAACTCATCCCATAAGGATCGTATGATATAAGAAAAACCGACCTTGTACTATATTGTACATAAGGTCGGTTTCTTATATGTTATGCGCGGATTCAAGCTGTGGATTGGCCAGAACGGTGGCCCTCCCCCCGTACTTTCTCTCTATATGCGTATCCCCCCACCTACACATCAGATGCAGCATCTCTTTTAGGCTCCAACCGTAGTCTGTCAGCTCATACTCGACTTTTGGAGGAACCTGATTGTAAGAAATGCGCAAGATAACGCCTTCCTCTTCAAGCTCTCGAAGTTGCTGCGTTAACATTTTTTGAGTAATTGTGGGTATCAAGCCTTTCAATTCATTGTTACGTTTCTTGCCAAATGTAAGATGAAAGAGAATCACAGGTTTCCACTTTCCTCCAATTACCTCTAGCGTTGCCTCTACAGCAGTGTTGTAAATCTTATCCGGCTCTTTCATTATACAGCTCACTTTCCTTTTACGAATATGCGACATCGATCACCGTTAAAGATCAATGAAGTGGAGCCATGAAGTGTCTATAATTGAACATTATAACTGCAACCAGAATATTTCACTACTGCTCCTTATGTGACGAAAATAACTATTGAAGTTATGAAAGGACAAGGAATGTACGGATTATCCAATATATGTATCTAAATGGGCGGTTTATAATTGATTTGTAAGCTATTTGAAATGAGGAGGAGATTTGATGAAGAGGGCTTTATCTGCTGTACTGTCTTTTACGCTTGTTCTAGTAATTTGCGGTATAGGCTTCCCAAGTCAGCACGTGTATGCAGCAGAAACAAAGATCAATCTTTCGACTTCTATGGTTACAAATGAAAGCGCTAACGGAAATCCCACAGCGCTGGTTGACGAACAAACCATAGCCGGCGATCCGGCTAATGGCAGCGGCGGTGCGCCAAGCACGCCGTGGTTTGGAGGGTACAACGCTTCGGATTATCCTATTTATGCCTACATTGATTTAGGTCAGAATTATAATTTATCAAGCATTTATGTAAGAGATAGTTACAGCAGCGGAAATTTTATTGTTTCCTCTGGGAGTCCTGGAAGCTGGACAACCTTATTTACGGACCCTCTGACAAATTACATGACATGGAACGCACATGCGGTAGCAGTAACGACAAGGTATGTGCGCGTTAACTTAGTGAGTGGCGGGGATGTAGATGAAATCGTTATTTACGGAACGCCATCCGCTGGTGGAGGTGATACGACTCCCCCTGATGCAACAACGGATTTAGCGGCAGGCACCGCAACCTCTTCATCTGTACAGCTGACATGGACAGGCAAAGGTGACGACGGATCTACCGGAACGCCGACAAGCTACGACGTTCGGTACAGCACATCAGCCATCACGAATGCGAACTGGGCATCTGCGACGCCAGCTGCCGGAGTACCTGCGCCAGCCGCAGCAGGAACGACCCGAACGATGACGGTAAACGGATTATTAGCGGGTACAACTTATTATTTTGCCTTGAAGACAAGTGATGAGGTGCCCAACATATCGGCCTTATCCAATGTGGTATCCAAAGCAACAACAGCTTCAGCAGATACGACACCTCCTGGCGCAACCACAGATTTAGTGGCAGGCACAGCGACCTCTTCATCTGTGCAGCTGACTTGGACGGGTCAAGGTGATGACGGATCAACTGGAACGCCGGCAAGCTACGAGGTTCGGTACAGCACAGCAACCATCACAAGTGCGAACTGGGCATCTGCAACGCTCGCCACTGGAGTACCTGCACCAGCGGTTGCTGGTACGGTTCGAACGATGACGGTGAACGGATTATCAGCGAGTACGACGTACTATTTTGCCTTGAAGACTTCTGACGAAGTTCCGAATGTCTCCGCTTTGTCAAATGTGGTAAGCAAAACAACGACAGCTTCTACTGTTTCAGGTAAGGTTGTTATTACCCCATCTATGTATTTGAATGAATCCTTCTACGGAGACCCGTCTGCGCTCACAGACGAGCAAACGATAGCTGGTGATCCAAGAGCAGGCACTGGAGGCAATCCGACGAATGGCTGGGATATGGGATACAATTCAATTTATCACCCAGGCAGTACGGTCATTGACTTAGGTGCCGACTACGCCATAACTGACTTGTACTTATATGACGGCTCAGGGACAGGCAACGTGAAGGTTTCTACGGGAACTCCTTTCAGCTGGGATCTTAAATTTACCGACCCCATGAGCAATTATAATGTCTGGAACGCACATTCACTTCCTGTCACAACACGTTATATCCAAATTGTAAAAGACCCGGGAGCCGCGATGCCGGAGATCGTGCTCTATGGAACAGCTCTGGGAACACCGGCTGCGCCTCCAACTCCAGTCACGCCTACACTGCCTACAATGGACCAACTGATTGGTATCAATGCGTTTATTGATGATCCGTTGGATAAAATGAAGGTTGCCGGATTTGTACGTGAATATCACAATTGGCAGTGGGACGAGGGTGATATTTGGCCATTCGGCACGATTGCTACGGGTTATCCGGGCTATCCGAATAATCAAAATAAATTTGCTCCGAGTTACGCCGGCGGTGGTTGGAATTTCGACAGCTACTACAGCGGTTTGAAAAATGCCGGAATTACAGCGGTACCTGTCTATACTTGCAGTGTCAGCTGGTTGACGCTGGGGAACTGCGATAAGCCCATTAAGAATGGCTCGGGAAGGGATCCTCTTCTGCCGGCCTCCTATATTGAACACGCTGACCATATGTTCCAAGTCGCAGCCCGTTACGGCAGTACAGCTGTGGCTGACAATAAGCTCAAGCTTGCTTCCGGTCAGCCGCGAAGTACAGGCTTGAATACCATCCAATATTATGAGGATTGGAATGAGCAGGATGCTTGGTGGGCAGGACGCAATGTCTATTTCAATCCTTATGAATACGCGGCTATGGCAAGCGCTGATTATGATGGTCATCAAGGAACAATGGGTACAACCGTGGGCATCAAGAATGCCGATCCGAATGCAAAGATGGTCATGGGCGGACTCGCTGAACCGAGCTTGAGTATCATAAGAGCCATCAAATTCTGGGCGGATTTCAAGCGCGGGGGCAGCGTGCCTTTCGATGCCATCAATATCCATCATTACTCGACGAATGGAACGAATCAAACCTCGGGAACGACAGGAATCAGTCCGGAAGCAGATAATTTAGTGCAAAAGCTTAAAGCATATACAGACTACCGAGATCGCTATATGCAGGGAAAAGAAGTTTGGATCTCAGAGTTCGGTTATGATACGAATCAGGGATCTCCTGTTCATGCACCGATCATAGGAACAACTTCCCAGTATGAGACACAGGCTAACTGGCTGGTTCGTTCTTATCTAGCAGCAGCGGCAGCGGGTATTAGCAAGGCAGCGATGTTTATGCTCAGGGATACAGACGCAAGCAGTAGTCAGCAGTTCGCCAGCAGCGGTCTGGTAAGCAGTCAGGCTACCGGACAAACACCTAAAATATCTTGGTACTATGTCTATACCTTGAAGAATCAATTAACCGGTATGCGTTATGCGGGCGAACAAGCTTCAGGCAATAGCAATGTGAAAATCTACAAATTCAAAAGTGCAACAGGCAGCAACGGCGGTTATGTCCTTTGGTGTCCGACGGCTAACAATACAACCGTCAGTAACTATCAATTGAGCTTAACCACAGCAGCAAGCACAGCGTCGAAAGTTACACTGACAGATGGGAATACGAATGGTGTTTCTAGCGCTTTGTCGATCGCAGCTAACAAAGTAACGGTTAATGTAAGTGAAAAACCAGTTTTTGTACTTGTTAATGATATCCAATAGGCAAGGAAGTCATGACAGGTCATTAACGAAGTGTAAGATTGAATAAGGGTTGAAAAGGGCTGTCTCCCAGTAGCTATAGCTGCTGGGGGCAGCCCTTGGATTAGTTAATGGCGTGAAGCAGGGGAAGAGGGAACCCCGAAACCCCGAAACCCCGAAACCCCGAAACCCCGGCTGTTCTTCAATTGTCTTCATATAGCCTCACAGTCGCTGAGGCTTCCGCAAGGACCAGCGTTCTCAGCTCCAATGGAGCGAGCACCTTCACCTGCGGGCCAAAACTGAGAATGATCTCACAGGCCGATTCTAAAGTTTGGAACTCGATGTCGGCTTCATGCCAACCTGCCGTCTCGGTCGGATGACTATGCAGCAGCTTGGCATAGCGTTCGCTCGAGATGCGATCTAAAGAAGCTTCCTTGATAACAAGCTTTGCTGGATAGCTCGGCAAATTCGATTTGAACGTCAGCACGGACTGTTCCCAGTATCGTGCTAGATCAAAATCAACGGGCCGTTTAAAGTTTTCTTCTAGCCTGTGAACGCTGACGAACCGCGAAACCCGATAGGTACGGAAACCAGCATCCACTTCAGCTACGAGGTACCATGTGCTTCGTTTGGCGACTAGACCAAGCGGATGGACCAACCGTTCTACAATTTCATCATTTCGTCGATATTGTACGCGCAGCTTGCGATCTTCCCATACGGCTTCCTGTATAGCGGGCAGCCAGTCCACAGTCTCATTTGTTTGATGCCAGCCTGCACCGTCAACATGGATCCGCTGCCGTGCATAGTCGGCATCTCTTTTCATCGTCGTTGGTGAAGCTGCCAACAGCTTCTGGAATGCGGTATCGAAGCTTTTTTGCAAATCCATATCTGCTAATAGTGTAGTAGGTGCAACGAGCAGAAGCGATAGAACTTCTTCCTTCTTCATCCCCGTCAGATTGGTTCGATAGCCTTCGGATAAAGCCCACCCTCCAGTGGAGCCTCTCTCTGCAAAGACTGGAATTCCTGCAGCGCTAAGAGCCTCCATATCGCGAAAGATCGTCCTCTCGGATACCTCCAATTTACGAGCAAGCTCTCGCGAGGTCATCCTTGTATTATTTTGCAGCAGTAATAAAATCGAAAGCAATCGATCTGCCCTCATGTTTGTTCCTCTTTTCCAATACCGTAATCCAATTTCTTTCATCTTATCATAGATATAAGACAGTAGCTGTCATGTATCAGGGGGTAAACTAGGGTTAGAACCAACAGAATCAATGAGGCAGGAGATGTAGAATAATGAAACCTTTACATGGACCTTTACATGGACAAGTAGCGGTAGTTGCAGGTTCGACACGAGGAGCAGGCAGGGCCATTGCCGTTATGCTCGGAGAAGCAGGGGCGACGGTTTACTGTACAGGAAGGAGTGTGCGCGGGAATCCGTCTGACCTCAA
Source organism: Paenibacillus baekrokdamisoli (assembly GCF_003945345.1). Taxonomy (GTDB): domain Bacteria; phylum Bacillota; class Bacilli; order Paenibacillales; family Paenibacillaceae; genus Paenibacillus_Z; species Paenibacillus_Z baekrokdamisoli. The sequence goes on from NZ_AP019308.1 coordinate 6,176,633, forward strand.
CCGATCAGAAACGATTGAAGAAACGGCAGAGATGGTAACCGCTCGCGGAGGTGTAGGCATCCCCGTTCGGGTAGACCACACGGTGGAGGAAGAAGTAAAGCAGCTATTTGAACGGGTTAAAGCTGAACAGAATGGCAGCTTGGATCTACTTGTGAATGATATATGGGGAGGGGAAAAGCTTACCCACTGGAATACGCCGTTCTGGGAGCAACCCCTGCAAGATGGCTTGTTGATGCAGGATCGCGCTGTTCGTACGCATATGGTTAACAGCTATTATGCAGCTCCTCTGATGGTAGCTAGGAATAAGGGGTTAATTATTGAAGTAACGGATGGAATCGGCTACCGTTATCGCGGGAATTTGTATTACAGTTTAGCCAAAATCTCCGCTATCCACCTGGCTGCAGCAATGGCAGAGGAGCTTCGTCCTCACTGCGTAACAGCACTCGCAGTTACGCCTGGATTTCTTCGCTCCGAGCAGATGTTGGATCACTTTGGTGTGAAGGAAGAGAATTGGAGGGACGCAATCGAGCAAGAACCTCATTATGTCGAGTCAGAAACCCCCTATTTTCTTGGAAAAGGCATAGTCGCTTTGGCCTCAGACAGCAATGTTTCGGCCAAAGCAGGGAAAGTGCTTGCAAGCTGGCAGCTGTCAGATGAATATGGTATTACGGATGTTGACGGTCGCGAGCCGCATTGGGGGAATTATGCGAAGGAGCATGGCTTCCCTCCTACCGAATAGCGGTGGTAATATAAATTGAGATATTAATAAGGGTTCGTGTCCAATGCCAAACGACAAGGAGCTTTACAATGACAATCTTCCCAACGGATGATAATCAATTTGTTCTGGATGGAAAGCCAGTCCGACATATTCCTGGCGCGGTGGCCGAAATCACAGGAGGTTGGCCGTTAGTCCATAGCGTTGGCGACGTATGGGCTCAAGCAGGTTCCGTTCTGGGTATGAGGACCATTCAAGATTACGAGCTCGTCTATTTTCCTGAGGGAACGACAACTCAGTATGAGCGGGAAGGCGTATCCTTCGAGCTAGACAAGCCATGCTTCATCTTTACGCGGCCGGATGAAGTCCACCGCTACCTGTTTGATCCCGTTCGGAAAGTACGCCACCTGTTCATTCATTTCGATTATGATAACTTCCGACAAGCCGACAGCCGGTTTAACACTTTGCTTAATGATTGCAATAAACTGCTTGTCAGCAGTAATAGTCTATTGCCAGGGCTCATTAAGCAAATGCTGCGAATAGCCAACTTTCAATTGCCGTATTGGAAAAGGCGGTTATCGGTCCTAATGGCTGCGGCTTTGGAAGAATTATGCGCATCAGTGGACAATGCTCTCGAGGAGCTCTCCAATCCTCTTCCGATTCCGATCGCCCGGGCGATGGCCTATATGGAGGAGCATCTCGATGAGCCGCTATCCATTGATTCGATTGCACAGCAATCGGGCTGGTCCCATGAGCATTTCACGCGTATGTTTGTTGCTTCCGTTGGGATATCACCGAAACGCGCTTTACTCGAACGCAGGATATTACGCGCGGAACAGCTCATGATGAGTGGTCAATGGACCGTCAAGCAAATCGCTTATCGGGTAGGCTTCGGGGATGAGCATCATTTTTCAAAAATGTATAAACGCATCCGCGGAATAACGGCCACTACCTATATTGCACGTTGCGAGAATTCCATCATTCATCATACGACGGCGATACTCGATTCGGAAACGAGTTACCCCGTTAACCGCCACATTCTGGTGAATGAATATATCAAATAAACACATCGTTTGCCGGGTTTACTCCATTGAGATCGCTCCCTTGGTATCGCACAATAAGAGTAAGATAATCAATGGAGGTGTTTATATAATGGGAATATCCTATACATCGAAGGCACGGAAGCGGGACGACCGTTATTTGGTCAGCGTGAAGGAATACACTCAATATCATCGAGATGGCTATTTGATCGTAAGAGGTTTGTTATCAAAAGAAGACATCAGCAAACTCTATGATCTAGCAGAGAGAACGAGGGCTGGCACCATTAAGCCTGTCGAACCGATTAACGCGGCGGATTCGGATAACTTAGATAAGGCAAACGAGGATCCCTTGAAGTCGGAATTCGTGCATCAGACCCGGGTTCATATGGTATCCAGGCTGGATACCGTGGCGGAATGGGGCATGCTTCATCCCCGCGTGCTCGATGTCACCGAAGCATTAATCGGACCGGATGTCTATGCTTTGCAGTCTATGTTATTCCTCAATCCGCCCGGTCGCGGCGGGCAAGGCTGGCATCAGGACTCTTACTATATTAAGACACATCCGGATATGATGCTCGGAGCATGGATGGCGCTCGAGGAAGTGGATGAGGAGAATGGCTGCTTATGGGTCGTACCGGGATCCAATCATGAGCCGATCTATCCGCCAGACGGCTATAATGGTGGCAGCGTACATGCCGTGGAAGCGTTCAAGGATTTGAACACGGTTGTGAATGTCAGCCATCTCGATGATGAGATTAACACGCTGTCTAAAGTGGTTGCCAATTATCCACCGCCGATCCCTGTGCCAATGCAAGCGGGTGATGTCCTTTTCTTCCATTCGCATCTGTTTCACCGCTCCTTCCCAAACCGTACAGAGGATCGTTACCGTCGTTCCTACGTTTGCCATTACTGCAACGCCCGCTCATGGGTTCCTTGGGATCATGACGGCTATGAAGGCGAGACGGGTAATTACCGCCAAATACTGGCTCGCGGACGTACACACTTGGCTTACGCGGAGCCCGTGTTCGGTACGGAGGTTTTCTTATCCGAAGCGAACGATGAGTCGGATAGCGTTCGGATGATGGGGATGGACGACGGAATGATGATGCCAATCGTTCAGAAGAAGGAATAAATAGCCCTACCGAATAGCGGTAACAGCTCCTATTTTATGAATGGTTCACGTAAAAAATAATGTAAAAGAAATATTACGGGCAATGAATTTAGGTTGAAATTAAATTAAAACGATTGTTTAATGAAGTGCACCTTTTCGGATAGACATTGGAGAACCCCATGGGTTTACCGATGAAAATCTAAGGGTGTATTTTTTATGGCAATCAGGGGAAAGGATTTGACTAGAGGAATGAACTCATTGATTCATTAATTTGCTTTACATTCCGATAAATCTAATACATTCTAGCATTGTAACTCAATCCTTAATGAAATAGTCATTCGACTTGGAGGTCTTAACTTGATAAAAAAGCTGTTCATAACCCTATCTGCTGCAATAATGAGCACATTCTTCATGGTCACCCAGTTTACACTGGCGCCAACCGCCTTCGCATATCCCCACCCAGGTGGATTATACTCCCAACAATTAATCGATGAGGTGAAAATCAACGCTGTTTCCAGTAATCCTTGGAAAATTGCGAGCGATACGCTAATTGCCAAGGCAAAATGGCTGCAGCCTGAGATGCCAAGTGCAGTGGCGACCTTTTATGTGCCTGCCTATTATTCTGATCCTGCAGCCCATACAGCTGCATCGGCCATTTTACAAGATGATGTGAAAGCAGCTTATGTCTCAGCCGTTGCTTATGTATTAACTGGTAACGCTTCATTCGGTAATAAAGCGATTGATATTCTCAATAATTGGGCCTATATCAATACCGACATTGGCGGCGATGATAGCTCTCTGGTTATGTCTTATGCAGGGATTGGCTTTATTCAAACCGCTGAGCTAATGCTTAATTACAGCGGCTGGGGAGCTGCTGATAAAGCAAAATTCAAAGAATGGGTATCCGTTGTCTTCCTTAATAAAGTAGCGAATCCAAATAAATTGCGGACTAATAACTGGGGAACCTGGGGATTATTCGATGCGATATCTGCTTATCGTTTTTTGGATGATTCCCCTAATGTATTGAGCAGCATCACTCTTCTTAAATCCAAGATAGACGCGCAAATTGCACTTGACGGGTCCATTCCTGAAGAAGTTAATCGCGGCGTGGGAGGTCTGAGGTACTCTTACTTTTATTTGGCACCTTTAACGGCGGCAGCCCAAATTGCACTTGAAGCAGAAGGGGTTGACCTGTTTAATTGGATTTCACCACAAGGCAAAACCATTAAGAGTGCTCTGGATTTTCTTCTCTATTACATGCAGAACCCCGTAAAGTGGCCGTATTATAGCAATCCGACACTGCCGACGGCTACCGAAGCTTGGCCTTATAATTTATTTGAAGCGATGTCGGATTACTATCCAGACCCGACGTTCGCCGCTTTTGCATCAACTAGAAGGCCAATTATGGAAACCGGGCATCATTATGCTTGGACATTTCCTACTTTAATGAAGAGTGGTCGATCATTAGTTAGCGAGACTTTCGACGGCATGCCAATAGGCGCTGCACCTACTGGTTGGATTGTTACAAATTCAGCAGATTCCAGTGCAGTAATTACGAGCATATCTGGCAATGAGGATAAAAGCTTAGCAATCTCTGATACGAATACCGCGGGGGCATCTTTAGTTCACAAACTATTTCCCACACAGTCCAATATTGTAACCGCGCAATGGAGCTTTATGGAGCAGACTGTCTTTCCTTATGCTAAATTCGGGTTAAGAAGCGGCGCAACCTTTGCTACCGAAATATACACGGCAGGAAGCAATCTTGTCTATCGAGATGCAAGCGGAACTTATATCACGATACAGAGCTTTGCTACAAACACATGGTATACTATAAAAATCGTGGCTAATCCCATGACAAAGACATACGATATTTATGTAAATGGACTCTTAAAGATTGCCAACGCCCCTTTCACTAACCCAGTCTCTTCCCTCAACTCGATCGCTTTTTATGGTGGGTGGGCACCAACGGGGATGGTGTATATTAATAATGTCGGTGTGATGAAGTAATATAAAACGGGATAAGTCTTAAATCAGAACATCCCTGCGAATGCTTTACTGCTTCTTTCATAAATTCGGAGGTCTACAAGTTATGAGTTCTTTCATCTTTAATAAATTTACTACTGCTGCGCTCGCTATGCTGATAACTGTCCAGCTTCTGCTGACTTCAACTGTGATGGCTTATTCCCATCCGGGAGGGTTACATTCGCAAAACCAGATCAACGGGATCAAGTCAAACGTACTAACAAGCACAGGACCTTGGAAACCTGCCTACGATGTACTGATTGCCAAAGCCAAATGGCTCAGCAATGAAGGGCCCTCCGCAGTGAAAACCTTTTATGTCCCAGGATATTACTCCGATCCGGAAGGACATTTGAATGCTTCTTCAACGCTTCAAGACGATGTGAAAGCTGCATATGTATCTGCCATTGCTTACGCACTGACGGGTAACGCTTCTTATGGCAACAAGACTGTTGAGATATTGAATGACTGGGCCTATACGAATACAGACTTGGGCGATGATGATAGTACGCTTGTCATGACCTATGCTGGAGTCGGGCTCATCCAAGCGGCAGAATTGGTCAGCTCGTTCAAAGGCTGGCAGTCTGACGACAAATCTAAATTCAAATCATGGGTATCTAATGTCTTTTTAAAGAAAGCAGCCAATGTGAATAAGAATCTGCTGAACAACTGGGGGGCCTGGGGAGTCTACGGGGCTATTAGCGGCTATCGCTTCTTGGATGATCCTATTCATGTCAAGGAGGAAATTCGTCTCATCCAATCCAAGATTGATTCTCAAATTGCAGCCGATGGGTCAATCTCCACAGAGACAAGCAGAGGTGCCGGAGGACTGAGATACACGTATTTTTACTTGTCTCCATTGACAGCAGCGGCTCAAATAGCATTTGACTCGGAGGGTACAGACCTGTTCCATTGGATATCACCTAGTGGCAGAACAATAAAGAGCGCTTTGGATTACCTGCTCTATTATATTCAGCACCCATCCAAGTGGCCGTATTACAGCAGCCCGAGCTTACCGACCACTACAGAAGCTTGGCCATATAATCTATATGAAGCGATGTCAGACATCTACCCAGATCCCGCCTATGCTGCTTTCGCATCATCTCGCAGACCGATTATGGAGACCGGACATAATTATGCGTGGTCATTCCCAACATTAATGAAGGGAGACGGAACCCTTGTTGATGAGACTTTCAACGGAATATCGAATGGGAAATTTCCAGCCAACTGGTTGGTTACCAATTCGAACAACACGCAGGCAGCCGTCACGGGCTTAACAACCAGTACAGATAAAAGCTTGAAAATAACGGATAACAATGCGGATGGAGCATCCCTTGTCCGTAAGTTATTCCCTGCACAGTCCGGCATCGTCTCGGCGCAATGGAGCTTTATGGAACCCTCTTTCTTCTCCAATTTCAAGATGGGTCTGAAGAAAGGTTCTCTCTTTGCGACCGAGATTAACACGGTGGGATCAAATCTTATGTACAAGGATAATTTAGGACGATACATAACGATCCAAAGCTTCAAACCGAATACTTGGTATACGTTGTCCGTTCTGGCTAATTCGAAGACAAGTACATACAACATTTATGTTAATGGAGTACTGAAGAAATCCAATGCTCCATTCACAAACCGAGTCTCATCCCTGGATTCTATCGGCTTTTATAGCGGATGGTCTCAAAAAGGTGCTATATTTATTAATAACGTTGGTGTACGAAAATAATAAGGATCGACCTCTTTAGGCAAACGGGCTCAAACAGGAGAGCTGACCTAAAGAGGTTTTTGTCTTGCCATGCCATCTGAACAGTCAGCCTAAAAGTGGCAATTGGTGAGCTGTACAGCGAAATAACTGCCCTCTTCCTCTTGTTTTAATAAAAAAAATTTGGGACAATAATAAAAAGATTGTTAGCTTCGGCTGCCTTAGTAGGATAGACAGAATTTTGTAGTTTTGAAAAGAGGATAAGTAATGAACAAGACTTCCATTTATGGATTAACATTTGAGCAGCTGACAGCTTGGCTGATGGAACATGGACATAAGAAATTCCGGGCGTCACAGGTTTGGGATTGGCTATATCGGAAGCGGGTAACGGACTTCGCTGAAATGTTTGATGTGAATGCGGAATGTACGCAGCTCTTGGCTGATCATTTTGTCATTCGGACGTTAACGGAGCACTTGAAGCAGGAATCGACGGATGGAACGATTAAGTTCCTGTTCAAGCTGCAGGATGGCAACCTGATCGAAACGGTGCTGATGAGACATAAATTCGGCTTGTCCGTTTGTGTGACGACTCAAGTCGGCTGTAATATTGGCTGCAGCTTTTGCGCGAGTGGATTATTAGCCAAAAGTCGCGATCTATCCGGTGGCGAAATTGTTGAGCAAATTATGAAGGTCCAGCTCCATCTGGATGATCTCAAGCAGGATGAAAAGGTAAGTCATGTTGTTGTGATGGGGATCGGTGAGCCCTTTGATAATTTCACCAATATGGTAGAATTCATTACAGTTATCAAAGATCAAAAAGGATTAGCCATTGGTGCCAGACATATTACGGTTTCGACCAGCGGCTTGGCCAACAAAATTGTTGAATTCACGGATACAGACTTGAAAGTAAACCTTGCAGTCTCTCTGCATGCGCCTAATAATGAGCTGCGAACGCGGATTATGAAGATCAACCGGGCGATTCCAATTGAGAAATTGATGGAGTCCATCGATTACTACCTGAGCAAGTCCAATCGAAGGATTACGCTTGAATATATTTTACTTAAGGATGTTAATGATCGCACGGAGCATGCTCTTGAGCTTGCTGAACTGGTTGGCGATAGAAGACAGCTCGTCAATGTGAATTTAATTCCCTTTAATCCAGTGGATGAGCATAGTCAATATCAACGAACCGAGCGGGAAACGGTACGAGCGTTCTACGATACGTTGAAGAAACAAGGTGTTAGTGTCAGTGTTCGCCTTGAGCATGGATCTGATATCGATGCTGCTTGTGGACAGCTTAGGAGCAAGCAAATGAAAGAGTCGAAGGAAACAGATAATCTTGTAGTTGGTTAAAAAGCAATGTAGAAGCGTATCCCAATGAGGGTGCGCTTTTCTTTTTTTGGATGATTGGCTGTATTAAGCTCATACCCATTCACTTAGGCGAAGGGGCTTAAAAATGGAATAATAGCCTGCCGCGGCACGAGTAAGCTTTTGCCTATTTGAGGATACTAATATTTGACGATACTAATGACACAAAGAGTTGACATATCTTAATGTAACTGTTAAAGTTACATTAAGCTAAGATAATAAATCACAGGGAGGTGAGAAGGGTGATTAGCAGCAGGTTTTCAGTGGCCATTCATATTCTATCGTTAATTGACATGAATGAAGGCAAGGTGACTTCGGACTACATCGCAGGCAGTGTTAACACGAACGCGGTGGTGATAAGGCGTATTATGAGTTTGCTGGGCAAAGCGGGAATTATTGAATCACATCCCGGGGTTACAGGTATGAAGCTTGTTCGTCCGCTCAGCGATATTACATTCCTTGATGTATATCAGGCAATTGAGCTTCCAGAGAATAGCGGATTATTCAGCATCCATCAGAATCCGAATCCGAATTGTCCCGTTGGTCGGAATATTCAAGCGGCGCTGGAGGTACCACTGTTAGAAGCCCAGAGGCAATTGGAACAAACGCTCGCAGAAACGACGGTTGAGCAGGTTGTTAGAAGTATTCAATTAAAAGCATAAGCTTTTTTTTGCTCCTATTAGTAACAAAGACAGTTACTAATTAGCAGCTGGATGGTTATATAATCGCTTAGATGCAAAACCTAATAAAAAACCAATGGAGGATGAAATCTATGAAAATCGCAGTAATCGGTGCAAGCGGCAAAGCAGGAAACGTAATCGTGAAGGAAGCGGCAGATCGGGGTCATGAAGTCACAGCCATCGTGCGGAATGCGGCTAAATTTGAAGGCCAAGCAAGCGTGATGGAGAAGGACGTATTTGATCTGAAAGCAGATGATCTGAAGTCGTTTGATGTTGTTATTAATGCATTTGGTGCAGCGCCAGGACAGGAGCATCTTCATGTGGAAGCAGGTCGTACACTTATTAACGCATTAAAAGATGCACCCAACACGCGATTGATTGTTGTTGGTGGCGCAGGCAGCTTGTTCGTAGATCCTGAACTAACGACACGCGTATATGAAACACCAGAATTCCCTGAATTGTATCTAGCTACAGCTCGCAATCAAGGGCAGAACTTATTCGACCTTCAGGCATCTTCAGGTCTTCAATGGACATTTATCAGTCCTTCCGCTTTCTTTGATCCTGCAGGCAAACGTACAGGTGCTTATCAGGGAGGTCAAGATCAGCTGCTTGTGAATTCGCAAGGCCAGAGCTACATTAGCTATGCAGACTTTGCTATTGCTGTGGTAGATGAAATTGAGAATCCGAAGCATCTGAATCGCCGCTTCACTGTTGTTGGCGAAGCGAACTAATTGAATACTTATGTCAAATCAAAAGAGTCCCGATGAATGCTTCATTGGGGCTCTTTTTTCTGATTATCACTCTATTTTCGGAATTTAAAAATACATAATATGGTATAGTTATTGGAGAGGAGGAGGGATATTTGTGAAATATCGTTTATTTCTAACTGTCTTTATGTCATTAGCATTCTTACTAAGTGGTAACGCCACATATGCAATCGGCACCACCCCGGACTATTCGGTACAATGGTTATTAAGTGAGAAGCAATTGGGACTATCCCTGCACTACGATTATTCATCCTATCGAACAAGTATGGGTGTGTTCAGCGTGCCCACCATCAACAAAGCAGGGAATACCTATCTTATTGCTCATCGTACGAATGATTTAACATCGAGTGCCATTCTCTGTTTGAACAGGGATGGGAAGGTGAAATGGAGAAAAGATTTTAAAGCGAATGAGTTGGATGTCAAAGGTAATTATATCCATACGGATCAGGAAGGTAATCTTTATTATCTAACATCACAATTGTCTGGCAAAAATCGCAAACAGATCGCCCATTCTTTAACGTCTGACGGAGTAGAACGATGGACGTACATAATCCCAGGTAACGATGCTGGAGAATTAGCGCTTAGAGGTGACGGGAATACGATTGTATCAACGACTACGAAGCTCTATGTCATCAACGCGAAGGGTAAGGTCACATTTACCAAGGATTTGCCTCAGACGAATGCGAATAACTTATCATTCCTCTCAGCGGACAATGGAAAGATACTCTTCTACAAATATTTGTTCAACAAAGATACCTATCTAGGGTCTGAGATTTATATCTACGGAAGTGATAATAAACTTTTGTATAAAGTGCCTGTCACAATCGGGTTTGGAGATATGAAATCTAAGGTGATACGGTTCTTTGATAACGGTGATTTTCTCAATGTCCAAAGCTACGATAATATGAGCAAACTGCCTGCAGTTTTGAAAATGTATGATTCGAAGGGAAAGCTAAAGTGGAAAAAGGTTATCTATACGAATATCCGGGTGGATGATGTGTTTATCTCTGGTCGGAATATCTACTACTGCAGCGGCTTTCATGATTATTCCACAGCGATGGCCAAATCGCTTCTTCGCATCGATGCAGATACAGGTGAGGAAAAGTCGAACTATACGACCATGCAGAAAGGAATGCCAACCTTCTACACGGGCTATAATCAGGAAACGATAATAGGGAACGAATCTCTAATTAAAGCAGCGAGGCGTGATCTTAGCCAAGAAAAGGATCTTTCGTTATATGAGCTTGGAAGAGGGGATTTTAAGCGAATTGATCCTTATTCTCTAGCTGTTACTTCGGATTACCGCGAGTCTCTGGATGCTTTCATGCTTGCTGCTTATCAATCGGAGGATTACCAAGTTATGTCCGCACGTAATGGATTTGCTTATGTCTATTTTGAAGACTTGAAGACGAAGCAATACTTATTGGCAAGAATTAAGTTGGCGAAGCTGTAAATTCAACGTTGGTGAATGTAAATGGGGCTGTTCTCTTTAACAAAAGAGTACAGCTCTTTTCTTTCCTTCCTTCTGATTTCTGTTATCATAAGATAAACATCAATTCGAGACGATTCAGTTCTCTTCCTAATAGAAAGGACTTCCGCAATGAGCTTTCAATTGACAGAAAAGGTTATAAAGATGCTGTGCGGCCAGACCTCTTACGAGAAGGGAGAAGCCTACTATCGGACGGGGAAAGTTACCATTACTTATTATGATCCCGAGACCTCTACCTATGAAGCTGTGGTCAAAGCAAACGGCAAGGATGAGGTTACCATTGAGCTCCATGATAATGGAGATCTGGAGGCGGAATGCAGCTGTCCGACTCTGGCTTCCTATGATAAATATTGCTCACATGTCGCAGCTGTGTTGGTGAATATTCAAGACAATCCGCGCGAATTTGCCGTTTCGGCATCCCGCTCTCACCGTTCAGGGAAGCAGTCGGAGAATAACTCCTCAGAAGGGAATAGGCAGCATGAAGCTGGATTTGGGGATTCTTCGGGCAGCGTAGCAAAAGATGCAAGATTGCTTAGCGGCATTCTTGGGCTTTTCAATGATAAGCCGCTGCGTCCAAGTCGTACAAGGAATCTCTTTGATACAAGGGAGCCCCTTGATGTAGAGTTCATTTGCAAGCCACTCCCATATGGATATAAGAAATATATGTTCGCGATAGAGCTGAAGATCGGTCCGAAACGGCTCTACATTGTCCAGAAATTAAGAGAGTTTCTAGATCGGGTGGAGCGGAGAGAAACCTTTGCTTTCACCAAGCATTTCACCTACGATCCGGAGCTGCATAGCTTTCATCCTGATAATGATGCGGTCATCAGAGCCCTTATCCAAATAGATCATAATGAGAGAATATTCCGCGAAAGCTCCAGCACCTTTCCGGGACATGCCAGTTATAGAGATAGTGATCGGCTGCTTCCGGTAGCTCCATCGTCATGGGCAGATTTGCATGCTTTGCTGACGAAGGCTCCAATGGTCAAGCTTGAACAGGATGGCAGCCTCTTCGAAGGTATACAATTCTCTGAGGAAGCACTCCCGCTGCGATATGAATTCGAGCAAGGGCAAGCCAAAGATGGCTATCAATTGGAAGTCCACGGCTTGGACCAAATCATCGTTATGGAAGCCTATGGAGTGGTCATTTCCAAGGGTAAATTATTGAAGCTGCAAGCCGAGCAGTGCAGCCGTCTATCCATGCTCAAGCAAATGCTTGAAGCTTCCCGGACGCAGCAAATCCAGATTGGGCTGGAGCAGATAGAGCCTTTTATGGAGAAGGTTATACCCGGTTTGATGAAGCTAGGCAGTGTTCATATTGCCGAGGATGTATCTAATCGGATGGTGCAGACGCCACTCAAGGCTAAGCTGTTTCTGGATCGGGTAAGGGATCGGCTGCTTGCGGCTATAGAGTTTCATTATGGCAGTATTGTTATTAATCCGTTAGAAGGAACCGGTCAGACTCGCGGTGAGGATCGCATTCTTATGCGGGATGGAGATCACGAAGAACGGATCTTGGAGCTTATGGAGCAAAGCGGCTTTACGAATACAGAAGGCGGATATTTCATGAATGATGAGGATGCGGAATATGAATTTCTGTACCGCATCGTTCCACAGCTCGAGAAGCTAGCCCATGTTTATGCGACCTCTGCTGTGAAGTCCAAGCTTCAAACCGGACTTATGCCTCCGAAGGTAAATGTGAGTGTCGACGAACGAACGGATTGGCTCATTTGCAAGTTCGAGATAGATGGTATTCCAGACTCAGAAATCCGGAATTTGATCAAGTCTCTGGAGGAGAAACGTAAATTCCACCGATTGCCAAGTGGTGCATTCATGCCGCTGGAAACCGAGGAATACCAGGAAATCATTCGCTTCATTAATGAAACGGGCATGAGCAAAAGTGAGGTGCTGGAGGCGGCAATTCGGTTCCCAATCGCCCATGCGCTGCATTTCATGGATTCCCAAAGACAAGGTAATACCATCAAGCTGGGCAAGTCGCTGCGGCAGCTTATAGATAATATGCGCAATCCTGACCATCTGGATTTCCCTGTTCCAGTTAGTCTCGAGCCTGTCCTTCGTGATTATCAGAAGGTGGGGTTCCAGTGGTTCAAGACGCTTGCTCATTATCACTTTGGCGGTATTCTGGCTGACGACATGGGACTTGGTAAAACCGTGCAGAGTATTGCATTCCTTGTCTCCGTGCTGCCTGAGATTCGAGAACAGAAGCAGCCAGCCATTATTGTCTCGCCTGCCTCTCTTGTATATAATTGGCATAATGAGCTGAAGAAATTCGCCCCTGAGATTCGGGTTGCCATCGCTGATGGCAATCAAGAAGAAAGGAAACATATTCTCAAGAATAGCGCTAAGGTGGATGTGATCATCACCTCCTACCCGCTCATACGCAGAGATATTCTGCAAGCAGCGAAGCAAGTCTTCCATACGCTTATCTTAGATGAGGCGCAGTTCTTCAAGAATCATGCCACTCAGACCGCGCATGCGGTGAAGGCGATTGAGGCGAAGTACCGTTTCGCACTTACGGGAACGCCAGTGGAGAACAAACTAGAAGAGCTATGGTCCATCTTCGACGCGGTGTTCCCAGCATTGTTTCCAAGCAGGAAGGTGTTTCATGATTTGAGTCGTGAGACGGTAGCGAAGCGGGTTCGACCGTTCCTGCTGCGTCGCTTGAAGACTGATGTGCTGAAGGAGCTCCCGGAGAAGATTGAGTCGATACAAGCTTCTGAGCTGCTGCCCGAGCAGAAAAAGCTATATGTCGCTTATCTAGCCAAGCTGCAGCAGGAAACCTTGAAGCATTTGGACCAGAAGGATTTTCAGAAGAATCGGATCAAGATTCTTGCAGGCTTAACAAGGCTTCGCCAGCTATGCTGTCATCCTGCTTTGTTCGTCGAAGATTATGCCGGAAGCTCGGCCAAATTCGAGCAGCTGCTCGAGATCATCGAGGAATGCCGGAGTGCGGGCAGACGTCTGCTCGTGTTCTCTCAGTTTACCGAGATGCTGGGCCTCATTGGTCGGGAGCTGGGCAGCCAAGGCGTGCCTTTCTTCTACTTGGATGGGAAGACCCGAGCTTCTGAGCGTGTAGAGCTGTGTAACAAGTTTAATGAGGGGGAGCGGGACTTGTTCTTGATTTCCTTGAAGGCTGGGGGAACTGGACTAAATCTGACCGGAGCGGATACCGTTATTCTCTATGATCTGTGGTGGAATCCTGCTGTAGAGCAGCAGGCAGCAGATCGTGCCCACCGTATTGGGCAGAAAAAGGTTGTGCAAGTTATTCGGCTTATGACTCAGGGGACCGTAGAGGATAAGATGTATGAACTCCAGCAGAGAAAGATAAACTTGATAGATGAAGTGATTCAGCCTGGACAAGAGGCTCTGTCATCTCTGTCAGAGCAGGAAATTCGGGAGATCCTGATGATCGAATAGTAGTCTAGATGAAATAGCCAATTTACAATTCATTAATGAAAATAAGTCATTCACAGTGAAATTTCATGTTCGTTTATTATAATAACCTCTATACATCATTTATGGATGCGTATAGGAGGTTAAAAAATTATGTTAGTTTCACAATTGGATTACAAGGTATTTGAAGCGATTAATGGACTTGCCGGACGTCTGCCTTGGGTAGATGCGATAATGGAATTTATTGCGAAGGATACAGAGTACTTGTTCTATATCGCAATTGTTATTTATTGGTTTACCCGGCGTGAAGATCATAGACGAATGGTGGTCCAAGCTCTGATTTCCGCATGTGCTGCCTTTGGTACCAGTATGATTCTAAGTCACCTGTTCTATCGGGATCGTCCGTTCGTTGCGCATAGAGTCATTCAATTGATTAGTCACCCGATTAACGCTTCATTCCCAAGCGATCATGCTATCGGCGCTTTCGTGATTGCCACCTCCATTTGGCTATTTAGAAAACGTGACGGGTACATTTGGCTAGCAATTGCCGCTTGCATTGCGTTCTCACGTATATGGACAGGGGTACATTATCCGCTTGATGTTATTAGTGGCGCAGTCATTGGCTCGGCAGCTGCCGTGTTGATTCATCGCTTATTCACTCGTTCTTCTAAGGTTCGTCAGTGGTTTCAATGGAGCATCGGACTCTATGAAGGAATAGAGCGTCGGATTTGGCCAACGAAAGTGATGAAGTAAGCCTATAGAAGAAGCATCCATCTGGAAGGGGAAAACGCAATGATATTCACTAATTTCCCGCTAGTTGCGGCGTTTTGCTCGATCCTGCTGGCTCAGGTTATCAAGGTACCTCTCCATTACATCAAAGTTCGTGAATGGGTATGGGGATTAACCTTTAGTACGGGGGGCATGCCGAGCTCACATTCAGCCGCAGTAGTGTCGCTCGCTACTGCAATTGGAATTGATCAGGGCGTTACCTCTACGTATTTTGCAATTGCGGTTGTGCTTGCTGCTATTATTATGTTCGATTCCTGCGGAATTAGAAGGCAGGCTGGTGAACAGGCCATCATCATCAATCGGCTGACGGAGGAATTTCATTATTTATTCCAAGATAAAAGCAAGCCAAACGCCGAACTCAGTGGAAGAAAAGCGTTAAAGGAGCTGCTTGGCCATCGCCCCATCGAGGTGGTTGCTGGAGGTATTTTCGGAGCAGTAATAAGCACGCTTATGTACGTTTTATTTTATTAAGAGTATGACAAGAACCGGATTTCCTATATGACCCATGCCCCCGTCAGGCTTAATCTGACGGGTTTCTTATTAGATCTGATAAAAGAAGGGTTTAACCGTGAGTAGGCGAAAGTCCTCTTGGTTAAACCCTTTTATTAATTATGAATAGGAATCCAGCGTACATAACCCGAATAGTAATAAAAGCAACCTACCTAAAATAGGAAAGGATTGGAAAAATGAATAACATAATAAACAAAACGTTACTCTCTATCTATGGAATCATGTTGTTACTGATCGGTGTGCTCCTTGTCCCGTACCATATTGTAGGGGGGAGGGGGAATGAGATAACCATAAGTGATGCAAAATATGCACCAATCTGGAAGTTAATGAACGGTAGAGACGAAATTAATGGGTTTCATCCCATTTATGAGCTGCAAATACAAAGGTTACTGTACGAAATTTTGATTTTGACACTAATCTTTCTCGTTCTATATCTGCTGCTTAAGAAACATGAGAAGTAAATGAAAAGGAAGTATCTGCTTCTTCTTTAGTATTGTCTAAGTAACCAATGTGGATTTTCAGTGAATATGAATATGAATATGTATATGTATATGTATAAGTTCATTTTTGTCCGTAAACAATTGAACGAACCCTTTCTTCACTTAGACCATACATTTTCGATAACGTAGAAATATCGGTTCCACTGTGGTAATACGACAACATCTCGAAATTTCGCTTGTCTAAATAATGACGTGTTCCTGAGTCCGTGCCCCATGCTTTCCGATCTTTCGCAGGAATATAAATATGAGAGCCATCCACATATTTCTGGATTTCTTCAACTAACTCTGGAGGCAATATTTCTTTGGCGTTGCGATACTTTTTCATGTTGATCTCTCACCGCAACTTAGAGTCATACTCACTTGAATCATAGGTGAATGGTTAAAACCCTGCTGGGACAACATCAGGATCGTATCAAAATAACGGGAGCTAATTCTGCCTCCTACATAGGAAATTTTAAGCTGTCTCATCGAAAGTAATGCTGAATAGATCAGATGATCTACTTCATTTTGAGATACCTTTACATGAGGTCGAATATGAAACCCAAACGTGTTCGTGCCTATATTACCATCTTCATGTTTGTTAACCTTGTAGTAAGCGACCCCTTTTATCGATTGTGATGATGAATCCACTAAATACAAGTAAATATTTTCTGGTGTTTCCTTAGAAAAATGTTCAAGAAACTCAGTTGCTAAGTAATACTCATTGTCCTCTTCCATCATTGAACTGATATCGAAAGGCTGGTTTGTAGTTCTTACATGGACAATAGATGGATCGATTTGAAACGAAGTGTCCCAATTCGTAAATTTTTCATTGATCATCCATGTTGTATAATAAGATTCTACCTTAAAGCCCATCCCCTCCCAGGTTGTGATCTCATTGCTTCTGATTTGCCCAGGAAGCATTTCTGCAAACTTATATAATACTCCGTTTGATTGTTTCTTCTGAATTTTGGTTAATAACTTGATCACCGATTTTTCATAACCCGGTAGATATCCACAGTGGACATAAGAGTTGCTAGATCCCTTCGGAGTCTTCGTAAACATCATTGCTTTTATTTCTTTTTCCTCAACATAGACGTAACCTTCATCTATATATACATATTCAGTTCTTCCTTTTGGCGGAAAAAAATTATCTTTGAAGTTCAATTTCCAGTTATAATCGACCCGGAATTCATTGCGATTCAGGTCTATCCCTTGATTATTATGCTGTTGTTTTATGTATTGCATGTATAGAGCCTCTATCTTGTCAAAATCATCAGTACGCTGAATTCTCCTTATTGTACCAGCCATGTCCATCATCCCCCGAATTGAAAATTGCTATCGTAATCATTACATATGATCTAGATGAAAGATAGCTTGAAATTGTTTGGTAAAAAAACTCAAACCGCTGCTTGAACCATCGATCTAGAGAAGCAAATGAGAAGACAGTATCTAGCCATGCTGGGTACTTTTTTTATATTTTCAGTGTTATAGAGCTTCTGGGCGAGCATGGATAGATAAAGTTCAATTTCTAGATTTTCCAAATAAAGCAACATGTTCGGATTAACAATCGTCTAACCTATTAAAGTTACCATGCTTTGGGAATCGAGAACCCTATAGGAAACGGTGAGATCGTCAAAAAAATGGAGGAATATGAGTAATGAAACGAAGTCTGTTATTGATTATGACTGCGCTAGTTATATTAAGCGGTTGTGCAGATGCTAAGCAAATTTCTACCCCGACCGAGAAGTCAGGGACTACAACCGATCACAACGAAAACAAGGGATCTAAAGGTGCTACCATCATCAAAGAGGGAACAAAAGAATTAACCCCATATGTAAAAACGACACAAATAAATAATGAGGATGTGACCTCCATAACTGTCCGTTCCTCCGAATCAGATCACAGTATCGACGTTCCCAAAGAACGCTACTTTGCAATTCTTGACGGCTTATACTGGTTGGATGAAGGGATTGCAAAAGCTGATGAGCAAGAAAAGCCAACTAAATCAGTAGCCGTTATACGTGTTGAAACGAAGTCGGATATTTATGAAATTCCGTATGACCTAGCGACTAATCGGCTGCAAATAGAAGGTGATTGGATATACGCCTATGATTATACTTTGCTGATCATGCATAGTCTTCTGGCTCCTGAATCAGATATCGGTAAGATCGACACTATGTTAGAGGAAGCAAGAATCGAGTTCGACAAGAACCCTACTGTTACGGATACGCATCTTATTGACTTTGAAGCTAATGTGAATGGCAAAGATTATAATGGTTGGGATAAAGAGCTGAAGAATGATGAAGCTACAAGCAGGGTTAAGTTTTACGAGACTGGCACCAAAATGGTTAATGCTTTATCTTTTTATACGAATGGCATCATTGCTTTAAACAGGCAATTACTTTTCACTGATCCGAAATATAAGACACAAGACGGGATTCACGTTGGGATGCCTCGCGAGAAAGCGTTGAAAAAGTTAGGGGAGCCGAACGTAAAGCTTGCCTCTCATTGGGGTTATAAGGTTGGAGACTATATAAGGTTCCACCTCTATTTTGAAAAAGATACAATAAAATGGATTAGTCTTTCAATGCCGCTGTAAAGTTAATTATAGCCTGTATTTAAATCGAACCAATCGGTCGTGGAAATTGATAAAAGGCTTGAATCATAAATGGTTGCAGCAAGACTGCTCATTAAGTAGAAATTTCTACTTGAGGAGCAGTTTTTTTTGCCTGCCGGGTGAGAGTAATAAATGAGATATGAACGGGCAGGCATGATGAAGTACTTTTATGAACTGTGATTTTCATCACAATCTCCAAAAGGTACACATGGTACTCTGAGTACAGTCGAGAATGTGCGTAATCAATCTTGCGTTCCGTAGCACGATGAATGCTGCATAATCAATCAATGCGTTCCGTAGCACGATGAATGCTGCATAATCAATCTTGCGATTGCTTACGCAAACCAATCATCTTATGAAAGGAAGAAACGATGTCAACTTCAAACAAAACACGGATTGTTGTTATAGGTATTGGAGAGGTTGGTTCAAGAACGGCCTATACGCTGCTGCTGAGAGAACGCGCGGATGAGCTGGTGTTGATCGACTCGGATCAGAATAAAGCTATAGGCGATGCGCTGGATATGAATCATGGCCTTCTCTTCCTGGGGCGTTCGAAGATCTGGGCGGGGACGTACGAGGATTGCACGGATGCAGATATTATCATCATTACAGCAGGCACGGAGCAGAAGCCAGAAGAATCGCGAATGGATCTCCTTCGGCGTAATCATGAAATCATGAGTGGCATTATGAGTGAATTGATAAAAACGAATACGAAGGCTATTGTGCTGATCACCGCAAGCCCGGTTGATCTAATGAGCTATTTTGCCTGGGAACAATCGGGTTTGCCTGCGAGCCGAGTCATCGGCACCGGCACCCTGCTCGATACAGCGAGATTCCGCTATTTGATCGGAGAGCAGATGAACATCGATGCTCATAGCGTGCATGCACAGATTATTGGCGAGCATGGCAATTCAGAGCTGCCGCTCTGGAGCGAGGCTAACGTTGCTGGATCTGAGCTTGATCTAAGCGAGGATACAAAAGCATCTATTGTCGCACGGACACAGGAAGCAGCCAATGAAGTTGTTCAAGCGAAGGGATCGAGCTGCTACGCAATTGCGTTGTCTATCAACCGTATTTGTGCCGCGATTCTGAAGGATGAAGGCTCGGTGCTGAATGTATCCACATTGCTGAAGGATTACCACGGCATATCTGATGTTTACTTGGGCGTTCCCTGTATCGTCGACCGCCAAGGAATCAGAAGCACGATAGAGGTTAAGCTGTCGGATAAGGAGAAAGTGCTGCTTCATCAATCCGCCGACAAATTGAAAGGTCTTATTGCGACAACAACTTATGCAAGGAGTGAAAGAAATGGATAATGTCGATTTAGCGAGATGGCAGTTTGCCGTAACAACTCTTTATCACTTCCTATTCGTTCCGCTAACCATCGGTCTTGTATTCATGATCGCTATTATACAAACGATGTATGTTGTGAAGAAGGAAGAAGTCTATAAACGAATGGCCAAATTCTGGGGTAAACTGTTTCTCCTGAATTTTGCGGTCGGCGTCGTAACGGGTATTTTACAAGAATTTCAATTCGGTATGAACTGGTCGGATTATTCCCGCTATGTTGGCGATGTGTTTGGCGGACCGCTGGCTATTGAAGCACTCGTATCCTTTTTTATGGAATCGACGTTTCTTGGGATATGGATATTCGGCTGGGATAAACTCTCGAAGAAGGTGCATCTGGCATCGATTTGGCTAGTAGCGTTAGGGACAGTGATCTCCGCATTCTGGATCTTAACCGCAAATTCCTTCATGCAGGAGCCAGCCGGTATTGTCATTCGTAATGGTCATGCGGAGATGGTCAGCTTCTTCGCTCTAATCTCGAATAAACAGCTGTGGCTGGAATTCCCTCATGTGCTCTTCGGTGCATGGACGACTGGCGGGTTGTTCGTAGCTGGCATAAGTGCTTATAAGCTTTTGAAAAAGCAGCATGTCGACGTATTCAAGCCTTCCTTCTCGATTGCAATCGTCTTCACGCTAGTGGCAAGTATTCTCGTTGCTGTTGTTGGTCATGATCAAGCACAGCATTTAATGAGTTCGCAACCGATGAAAATGGCTGCTTCCGAGGCACTCTGGGAGGATAGCGGCAACAGCGCACCTTGGACTGTCATAGCGGGCATTGATTCGAGTGGACAGAAGAACCAAATGGAGGTTAAGATTCCGGCTTTGCTCAGCATTCTTGCTTACAATAAGACCGAAGGCCAAGTGAAGGGCATCAAGACTCTTCAGGCGGAATATGAAGCGAAATACGGCCCAGGGAACTATATTCCTCCGGTACGTACGACATTCTGGAGCTTCCGCGTCATGGTGCTTGCTGGAAGTCTAATGATTCTACTTAGTTTGTTCGGCGCGATTGCAATTATGCGGGATCGTTTGAACCGCTATCGGCTGTATTTGAAATTTATGCTTCCTGCGATGAGTCTACCGTTTATTGCGAATTCGGCAGGCTGGATTATGACGGAGATGGGAAGGCAGCCTTGGATCGTATTCGGCTTGCAGCGAACGGAGCAGGGTGTATCTCCGACCGTCTCGGCTGGGATGGTTCTGACTACACTGATTGGCTTTAGCTTGGTTTATGGCATTCTGGCCTTCTTGCTTGTGTTCTTATTCGTAAAAGAAATACGTAAAGGTCCAGATGATGAGGAGCACACCCTGCAGGATGACAGTCATGCAAAGGATGAAATAGCTGTCCCGATGACTATTTTGTAGTCGAAGGCAGAGAAGAGTGAGCTATGTCAAAACGCGAAAATTGGCATAGCCTCGCAAAAACTTTTAGGAGGTGACCGTGCGATGACGTTGGAAGTACTGTGGTTTGTTCTGATAGCGGTTTTGTTTGTTGGGTTCTTTTTTCTGGAGGGCTTCGACTTTGGTGTTGGGATGCTGGTGCCTTTCCTAGGTAAGGATGACCTCGATCGCCGCGTTCTTATTAATACGATCGGTCCATTCTGGGACGGGAATGAAGTATGGTTTATTACAGCGGGAGGCGCGATGTTCGCGGCTTTCCCCAATTGGTACGCAACGTTGTTCAGCGGCTTTTACATGGCCTTGTTTCTTATGCTGATTGCACTGATCGGACGCGGTGTAGCCTTCGAGTTCCGAAGTAAGGTTGAGAATCCAAAGTGGCGTAAAACCTGGGATTGGGTCATTTTCTTCGGAAGCTTGCTGCCTCCGCTGCTCTGGGGTATTGCCTTGGCGAACCTTATGCGCGGTGTTCCCATTGATGAGCATATGAATTATACAGGAAGCTTCTGGGATCTAATCAGTCTGTATTCGGTAACAGCTGGCTTCAGCATGGTGCTCTTGTTCCTGCTGCATGGCTCCTTATTCATCACGTTAAAGACAACAGGCGATATGCAGAATAAAGCTCGTTCGGTAGCGCTTGGTATTGGGGCATGGACGACAATTCTGATGCTGCTGTTCGTCGTGCTGAGTTATTTTGAAACGGATATGTTTACTCGCAATGGGATTGACCCTGGAGCAGTACCTATTCTTGCTGGTCTGGCCCTATTCTCTGTGCAATATTTCCTCAGACATAAGAGAGATGGCTGGGCGTTTATTATGACGGGGCTGACGATTGTATTGTCTACGGTTACGGTGTTCATGGATCTATTCCCAAGAGTGATGATTAGCTCCATTGATCCTGCCTACTCGCTCACGATTTACAATGCGGCATCGGGGCATTATACGCTGAAAGTGATGACGATTGTAGCGCTCT
Organism: Paenibacillus baekrokdamisoli; assembly: GCF_003945345.1. Taxonomy (GTDB): domain Bacteria; phylum Bacillota; class Bacilli; order Paenibacillales; family Paenibacillaceae; genus Paenibacillus_Z; species Paenibacillus_Z baekrokdamisoli. Next base: position 6,199,054 of record NZ_AP019308.1, read on the forward strand.
CGACGATTCCATTCGTGCTTGCTTACCAAATTTGGACTTATTGGGTGTTCCGTAAACGAGTTACCCGCGCGGATCATCTGGATTATTAATATGATTAGGCGTTTGTTAGACTACAGCTCTACGGCAAAAGGTTTCCTAATCGCGGCCGTTATATTCGCAGCATTCGGAGGCACTTGCCTGCTGCTGGAAGCCTCCGTATTGGCCCATATTGTTGACCGTGCTTTCCTTGGCAAGTCGACGCTCGGCCCACTTATGCCGATGTTCGGATCACTTCTGATCTGGATTGTACTAAGATCTTTGTTCCAAATGCTTGCCGATGGAATGGCAGCAAAGTCCGCGGACGTCATGAAAAGTGAGCTTCGGATGAAGCTGATTCGCCATGCAGCTGCACTTGGCCCGCAGTTCACAAAGGGTGAGCGGAGTGGTGAATTAATCAGCACCGTAACCGAAGGTGTGGAGCAGCTCGAGACTTACTTAGCGAAATTCATTCCGCAAGCGGTCATGGCTGTCTTCCTGCCTGGTGCGATCGGGTGTGTCGTCTTATCCTTGGATGGTGTGAGTACCGTTGTTCTTGCTATTACGCTTCCGCTTCTTATTATCTTTATGATTCTGGTTGGGATAACAGCGAAGAAGAAGGCAGATCGCCAGTACAAGATGATGGGTCTTATGGGCGGCCATTTCTTTGATGTCATACGCGGCTTATCTACGCTGCGAATCTTCAATAGAAGCAAAGCGCAGCTTGAAGCGATTCGCAGGATGAGCGAGGAATACCGGACGGCAACAATGTCTGCCCTAAGGCTTGCTTTTCTCTCTGCATTCGTCATGGAGCTGTTTGCTACACTTGGGACGGCGATTGTTGCGGTCTTCCTAGGTTTAAGGCTGATCTCGGGCGATATCGAATTTTATCGGGCATTCTATGTCCTATTGCTCGTGCCGGAGTTTTATACGCCGATCCGTCTGCTTGGAACGCAGTATCATTCCGGAATGAACGGCGTTACAGCTGCGGAACGCATACTGAATTTGCTGCAAACACCATGTGCTCATTCGGGTGCGCAGGAGGATGGAGTGGTCTTAAAGGATAGCACCATCGGCCGCGAAATTGTCTTCGAGCATGTAACAGTTCAATACCCAGGCGAGGATAAGCCTGTTCTTGAGGATCTTTCTTTTACAATCAAGCCTGGTGAACGCATCGCTATTGTGGGCAAATCAGGAGCGGGCAAGAGTACGCTGCTTGACTTGCTGCAAGGCTTCACCCAGCCATCATCCGGAGAAATCCGTATTGATCATACAAGGCTCGGCGAATTATGCATGAACCATTGGCGTTCATGTCTTACCGTCGTTTCTCAGCGAACGCATTTATTCCCAGGTACGATAGCAGATAATTTGCGTATCGGTGCAAAGAACGCCAAGCAGGAAGAACTTGAAGCAGCATCGCGAATAGCAGGTGCTGAACGTTTCATCCGTGAACTGCCGCAAGGCTATGATACACAGCTAACGGAGAAAGTGAAGCTCAGTGGCGGGCAGATCAGACGGCTAGGCCTTGCTAGAGCCATAGTAAGAGAGGCATCGGTTGCGCTTCTGGATGAACCTTTGTCCCAATTGGATATGGAGAGTGCGAATGCGGTACAGACTGCGCTTGAAGGATGGTCTCAAGGTCAGACCGTACTCTGGGTAACGCATCATCTGAATGCAGCAAGAACTGCAGATCGGATATTCGTATTAAACGAGGGTAAGCTCGCTGAGTTCGGTTCACATGAGGAACTTATGAAGCAGCAAGGTTCTTATGCCGAATTGTGGAAGGTCTCCGAGACAGCCTGCACCAATCGCGAGAACAGAAGGGAGCCAGTCACCTTATGACGATAATGCTGCAAACGCTGCGTTTCATGAAACCGTATAAAGGTCGACTGCTGCTTGCTGTGCTGCTCGGCTTTCTAACGATTGGAGCTAACTTAGGCTTAATGGGAACATCGGGTTATCTTATCGCTTCAGCAGCTTTGCGCCCCGAGAACGTACTGCTGCTGTGGCTTCCCATCGTTGGGGTGCGTTTCTTCGGACTCTCCAGGGGGGTATTTCGCTACTTTGAACGGCTGATCTCTCATGACTTGACCTTTCGGATTCTGAAGGATATTCGGGTCTGGCTGTTTGTCCGTTTGGAAAGACGGGGCGAGAAATTGCTGGAAGGGGAGAAAAGCGGCGATTTGCTAGGATCGATCATATCAGATGTCGATACCCTTCAAGGTTTGTTTTTACGAGTTGTATTGCCTCCTGCTGTTGCCCTTCTTGTTGGATTGACGGGTGTTGGATTAATGTCGTTCTTCAGTGTAAAGCTTGGAATCATCCTCGGAATCATGCTGTTTCTCGCAGGGGTCGTGATTCCTTATGCGACGTATCGATGGGGGCGTAAGCCGGGACAGGAATGGGTTGAGCAAAGGGCCAAGATCTACGAGGAGACATCCGAGCTTATTACGGGGCTTCCGGAATTGACTATATTCGGCGGCTTGGAGGAAAGGCTTCAGCGGCTTGAACGCATCCAGCAGGCTTCGACCAAGCAGCAATCTGCTATAAACCGAATCAGTGCGCTGACGAGTGGGCTTATGCTGGGTATCGGTAGATTGGCTATGGTGCTTGTCCTGTTGGCAGCCATTCCGCTGGTTGTTCAGGGTAAGCTAACAGGTGTTCAGCTTCCAGCGTTAACTTTGCTTGCGCTTGCTGCTTTCGAAGCCGTCGCTCCTCTGCCGCAAGCTTTGCAGCAGTTAGGCCAGACGATGGCGGCGAGCAGCAGACTTTTTCGACTGGCAGATGGAGGAGTAGAAGAGCTTCCATTAGCGAAAGATATGGAGCATTCAGCAGGTGTAACGATGACGCGAATTCCTATGATAGAACGTCATAAACCATTACTAGCCATCGAATTCGAGGATGTTACACTGCGTTATGATCATACGAAGACGGCGCTTAAGCAGCTTTCCTTTTCAATTGAAGCTGGCTGCCATACGGCAATTGTAGGTGAAAGCGGAGCAGGCAAGAGCTCCATGATTGGCGTGCTGCTAGGATTAACGCCTTTGTCCGAAGGTATCATACGAATAAATGGGCAAGATACGCAAGAGATGGCTGGGAGTTCCATCCGTGATTGTTTCGCTGTTGTTCCTCAGCAGGTTCAGCTGTTCCATGCAACGGTGATGGATAATTTGCGAATTGCCAAGCCAGACGCAACTGAAGAGGAAGTCAGAGTGGCGCTCCGTCAAGCGCTTCTAGAAGATACAATTGCGAAGCTGCCAAATGGGATTCATACCCTGCTTGGAGAATGGGGAGAGCGTCTATCTGGCGGGGAACGTCAGCGAATGGGGTTGGCTAGAGCACTATTGAGGCAGGCACCCATTGTCGTTTTTGATGAACCGGCAACAGGGCTGGATGTTTGGACGGAGGAAGCTTTCTTTCGCAATATGCGTACAGTTCTGAAGGACAAAACCGTGCTGTGGATCAGTCATAAGCTGCATGGACTCGAGCAGATGGATCAGGTGTTCGTACTGCAAGAGGGTGAGCTCGCTGAACAAGGCAATCATGATGAACTGATGGCTAGTAATGGTTTGTATCGACGTCTGAGAGAGTTTCAATCCGGGGAGATGACAGAGGTAGCTCCATTCGTTTTCTCTGAGGCCAAATAAAAAGACGGTCACAAAGGCAAGAGCTTGAACCTTTGTGACCATCCAACTAAACGAACCTTATCGTTAAATCCGGCAGATGCCCTTCGGACACGCAGAGCAAGTCGGACATTGACTCATGGTACGCAGCGCATCTAAGCACTCTACGACAATGTACCCTTTGCGAATGGACAACGTTCCTTCTGCTTTAAGGGTACTCAGCATCCGGTTGATGCTCTCCCTTGTTGCTCCGATGAAATCAGCCAATTCAGCATTCGTAAGCTTCAGGTTAATTCGGATGCCATCAGGGGTAGCAACCCCATACGTATTCGTAAGGCGAATCAGCGTAGATGCAAGAGCACCTGGCTTGCCGAACAGCAGTAAATCCCGAAACTTGGATTCCGTCACCCGCTGCATGAAGGCCATCCAATTCATGAAGGAGAAAGCCAAATCTCCCTGCCGATGCATCAGACTATCGAGGTCCTTCGCTTGTATGACGCCAAGCTCGGCATTCTCGATGATCTCCGCACTAAAGGAATGATGCTGGCGAAAGCCATCTGCCGGTTCATGGAGCAGATCACCAGCTTGCAGGATAGACAGAATAAATTGCTTGCCATCCTCCGTTGACTTGAGCAGCTTTATTTTGCCCGAACGAATGTAATACAGCTTCCCGAGTGGATCGCCCTCCCAGAACAGATGGTTACCTGCAGATATATATTTGGGATACATGATCTCCTGCATCATGCTGAATTGTTCTTCTGTAAAAAAGGAACCGATTCCGAGCGGATTGTTCTTCTGTGCCTCAGAAGAGTCTGGCTTGATTGTTCTTACAGCGACTGCCATCGTGAAACAACCCCTTCCTATTTGTTATCTTCATCATAACAAGGGATCGAGGTGAATGTTATCGGGGAATCTCCTGATTTATGGAGGGAAAAACCCTTAGATCAATGAGAAATATCACATTTCGTAAAAAAACGGTAAGGATTAATGAGGAAAGAAGGTCCTCGGGTGAAGCAGCTATCGCATGAACTGGAGCAATTATTGGATCAAATTCGAGCGGATTTAGGTTGTGATTTCTGTTCCATTGGTCTTATCCATACTGAAGAACAGGTCATCTATTGGCGGTATTCGAGCGGTCAATTAAATGAGAAATGCCGCCGTATTACAGAGCGTACCGGGCGCGGTATAGGGGAAACGGTCATTCGAATTGGCCGGGCTGTTGAGCTCGTCACATCCGAACTATTCGTCACACGACGTATTCAAGAGTTCCCGATTCTGCTTGCGGAGAAGCTGGCATCAGCCTTTGTTGTTCCGATTGTGGTTGGACGTCAAACGCTTGCTGTCCTTCTGGCCGGGAACCGAAGAGAACATGTCCATGTTTCAATTGATCGCCATTTAGTGCTGAATGCTGGAGCTCAGTTAACAGCTTTTATTGTTCAGCAGCAGAATAACCCGAACTTCTCCCTGATTTGATATACTAGGTGCAGTAGCACAACATACAGGGGGAGGTAAGTAAATGGTTCGTATTATGGTAGTGGATGATCATGCCGTCGTTCGTTCTGGAATGGTCATGCTGCTCGGCGGTAAGAACGGCATGGAGATCGTAGGCGAGGCAGCGGATGGCGACGAAGCGATTCGTTTGGCTGAAACAATCAAACCTGATGTCGTTCTAATGGATATTAGCATGCCCAGCGGTAAAGATGGACTTACAGCTACAACGGAGCTGAAGAAGCGCCTTCCGGATACAGCCGTTCTTATTCTGACGATGCATGATGATGAGGCGTATTTATTTCGCGCCATTCAGGCAGGTGCATCCGGCTATTTACTTAAGAGCGCGTCGCATGAGGAGCTCATAAGCGCAATTCGCAGTGTTGCCGAAGGCAACGCTTATTTGCATCCCACGGCAACGAAAAGGCTCATGAGCGATTACCTCGATAAGCTGAAGCGCGGGGATTATGGCGATACCTATGAGCTATTGTCCGATCGGGAGAAGGAAATTATGGCCAAGGTAGCGCAGGGTTTCTCCAATAAGGAGATTGCGGATCAGCTGATCATCAGTGTGAAGACGGTAGAATCTCATAAGAGCAACTTGATGGATAAGCTGGGGCTGAAGACCAAACCGGATCTGGTGAAACTAGCTATGAAGAAGGGATTGCTGAATTATGACTGATACAGGAGGGAGAGAGCATGCAGCCGCTGGCAAAATAGCCGGTGATGTAGCCAAGCTCATGGCTGAAATCGATGACCGGTTGACGGACTCTCAATATCGGGACATGCTGAAGCGATCCTTGAAGCAGTTTTCGGACGTCAAGTTTGCACTTGATGAAGCTTCTATTGTAGCGATCACCAACCGGAAGGGCAATATTAAGTATGTGAATGATAAATTCTGTGAAATATCCGGCTACGGCCGGGAGGAACTGATTGGACAGGATCATCGTATTATTAACTCACGCTATCACGATAAAGGCTTTTTTCAAGAGCTGTGGCGAACGATTGCAGCGGGTAACGTGTGGCGAGGCGACATTAAGAATCTGGCTAAGAATGGTCGGTTGTACTGGGTAAATACGACGATTGTCCCTTTTTTGGAGGAAGACGGCAAGCCCTATCAGTATCTAGCCATTCGTCATGAGGTTACTCGCCTGAAGGAAACCGAGGAAGAGCTGCAGAACATGATGGCGCAGATGATGGGGATTCAAGAGGAGGAGCGCAGACGAATTTCACGTGATTTGCATGATGGAATTGGTCAAAGTCTCTTCAGCTTGAAAATTTCACTGGATCGTATCTTATTAGATCATGAATCGGATGATCTGAAGCTGCTTAGACAGGATGTAACCCAATTAATGACGGATGTCCGGGGGCTCGCATGGGAGCTGCGACCGTCTGTACTTGATGATCTCGGCGTTGTTCCTGCTTTGCGCACGTATATCGAGCATTTCAGCAGCTATTATGGGATACGCGTACATTTTGAGAGCGGGTTAAGTGAACGTCCACCTTTGCTGGTAGAGACGACGATCTTCCGCGTTGTTCAAGAGGCGCTCACGAATGTCAGCAAATATGCAGATGTTTCTGAGGCGGCTGTGTATGTAACGGAGCATGAGGGATACATTCAAACGATCGTTGAAGACAAGGGAGTCGGATTTACGAGAGGCAAAAGCGGAGGCGGCGTTGGCTTGTTCAGTATGGAAGAGAGGGCGCGATCCGTTGGCGGCGAGCTGCAGATTCATTCCATTATGGGGCAGGGGACAACGGTGGTGCTCAAGATTTTCGCTAAATAGAAGTGTGATATAACGCACAGCGTTCTCCTTTCATTTCCAGCATAATGAGGATATAGGATATTCCAAATCCAAGCTGAGTTCCGAGAGGAGATGACCGTTATGGTCATGAAATGGTACAATGAGAATAGGTGGGCGGCAGTTCTAATCACATTGGTAAGAGTCTATCTAGGCTGGCAGTGGCTGGATGCAGGCTGGCATAAGCTAACAGGTAAGGAAGCATTCGATGCGAGTGGGTTTATTAAAGGCGCGGTGGCTAAACCGGTGGCTGATCATGCGACAAATGCAGTCATTTATCCTAATTACACGTACTTTTTAGAGCATGTTGTCACTCCGAGCATGAAGCTGATTAATATTCTTATCCCTATTGGTGAAACGCTGATTGGACTTGGCTTAATCCTTGGTGGATTTACGTTGGTGGCTGGATTCTTCGGACTGGTGCTGAATTTTCTGTTCCTGTTTGCTGGGACGGTAAGCACGAATCCTTGGCTTCTGCTGCTGGGTGTGATTGTGTTCCTTGCAGGCACTAACGCAGGCCGCTTCGGGATCGATCGTTATTTGAATCCCCTTGTTCAAAAAGGTTGGAATCGGGTAATGAATAAGACGAATAAAGATCAAGCTATTAGAAGCTAACAAATAGATAAATTCTAGGAGGTAATCGCATGTTCGCAAGAATTCTTGTAGGTTACGATGGTTCAGAATGTTCCCAAAGAGCACTTGATGTTGCTGTGAAAATGGTGGAGGAGAATCGGGCCTCCGTTATAACGGTTGCTCATGTCTATCATTTGCCTAGCATGGTTCTTAGTCAGGGATATGCGATTCCTGAATCCTTTGTAAAGGAATTCGATGAGCAGGCCAAAGCGATGACCTCCGAAGCACTGACGAGAATCGCGCATCTGCCAGAATCGCATGCCGTCACTTTGAACGGAACACCGTATCAAGCCATTCTTGAATATGCGGATGAGAACGGCAGCGATCTGATCATCATCGGCAGCAGAGGGCTTGGCGGCTTCCGGGAGATGATGCTCGGCAGCGTGAGCCATCGTATTGTCCAGCATGCGAAGATACCCGTCATGGTTGTGAAATAAGGAAGGGGCTTTCCCTTCCTTTGCCAATCGAATAGCGACGTAGAAGAGCCGATCCTCTAGATCGGCTCTTTTAATAAGTTTTTGGGGTATCAGTTTCTAATAAAAAGAAGGCTAGACGAAGTAATCTGCATTAGTGAAATACACTGAATTCTATTATGTTTTTATATCCTGCATTTATTAATAAGCTTCTAAATGTATCAGTTAGTTCTAATCCATTTAATCCTTCCTTAGGCAAGCACTTTCCCATATTAATGCAAAAGGCAAAGTAATACGGTTTGATTGTAATTTCTACCTCTTCTCCTGTATAACCTAACCTAAATAGAATAGTAATTTCATCTTTGTTTCCTTCAGTACTATGTAAAAATGGCATAGTATTAAAACTGAGAACTTTAGTTTGTTTCCCTTTATTGAATATCCTATCCATAAAACTTATTTTTTCTGCAATGTTTATATGGATAGATGATTCGACATCGAAATCAGAATATATACTTTTGCCATTGTGAATAATATCCAGTACTTGCTCTCCAAATGGTAATAATACTCTGTTACCACCAATAATAGAAAGTGTATGACCATAGAGATCTTCAACATCTTCAATCATAAAAGTATTCTGCTTAAAGATTCTAGTATATTTCTCGGAATTAGATGATTCGTACAAATCAATATCAATTCGAAAGTCACCCTCTATATTAGATCCATCAACAATAAACTTCTGTAGGTTTATTGTTTGTTTTTGATCTTGTGATTCATGCGGATTAATTAAAAACTGTATTTCTTCATTATCTAACATTCCTTCCTCACAAAAAGATTGAAGTATTCCAATAACCCGGTCAATTTTAATTCCGGGTTCTGTCTCAAGTAAAATGTAATGTGAATATTCAACTCCCATGAAGTACCTCCTGTTATTTGTCTATGAGATTATTTCCTATAACGTTGTCGTATTCACGAACCCGAGAGCCTTAAGTGAACGGAGAGAACGGGTCATCAGACTAAGGCGCGCAGTGGTTGTCCGGCTGAGTATACTTTCTGGCTTATCAACTTCGGTCCGGACCAAGGGCGAATGCCCGCAGCGTGAATACGGTGTTATACGATGCCTTTGCCTTCTTCGAATTAACTCTCATCTAATTCCTTACTTGCTTTAAATAATTCATCATTTTTGTCTAAATTCCTTAAAGTTTCTTCAACATCAAGCTTTTCTAATGTTTTCATTATTATTAAATGTTCGATATGAAAACCTGATTCTACACAAGAATTATTAAAATAATTTCTTGTTTTTTCAGGTGTTGTAACCATAGACCATCGCCTACTTCCATCCGAAAATATCATACTAATATCTATAAAATCTAATTCGTCTATTTCATCATCGAACTTCCAACTTCTTAAAATAGGTATCTCTACAATGCCATCTACAAAATGCCCCTTATGTATCCATAATCGTTTTCCATGATCTCCAGCAATTCTATATTTATAATCTTCAATTTTAAATACTTCGTATATTTTCCCTCTTGTGAGTGCATGGGAATATACACCTATACGTGTACAAGTAACATAGTGGGCATCCATGAAATAGAAATCACCTCCATTTATTCTTAATTCCTGGCAGAGGTTTCGCATAACGTTTGTACATTCACGAACCCTACTGGCTTAAGCAGCTGGTTGATCCAGCGCAGCGATCGGTATCGGAGACTTAGCCAATGTAGGGTTGTCCCTGGATCCGCTTCTCTGCCAATTGCTGCTCGGGGACCGAGAGCCGTCAGGCCCGATGCGTGAATGCGATGTTATACGATGCCTGTGCCATTTTTGGATAAGTCCAACAAACTATCTAATACCTTAATGGAATTCGCGAACGTTCCACAGAAATAGAATCATACCCTTGTTTGATAAGCAAGAATTCTAATCCTACTTGGGCATTGTCGACGTTGTTTTTAGGACCAATAGTAATACTCTGTATTGGTAGTTTTTTTGAACTTGTAAGCGGTCTTACCTCGATATAAGGTGTAATGATTCCGCTCTTCTCTCTAAAGAGCACTTTTTGATTATATTTTGCTTCGTTATGGTCAATATCGTGTTGAAAAAAGACAACTCTATATTCCTCTTCATGAGAGAAACATGGGTCCTTAAAAAAACATTCCAAATAGCATGAATATTACAACTAATATATCAATTCCTATTTTCAATTTTTCTCGATTTTCTTCACTTTCATCAACAATAAAATCATCAATTTCTACACGGTATTTTTCAATTTCTTTCCTAATTAGTTCGATTTGCGCATCTCTGTCATAGATGACTCTACCATCTACGTTCATCGGAGATTTTTCTAGTATTTCTCTTAATGCACCACCTTCAAAACCAATATTGTACCCATAATAACTTGAATAATTGGACCATAGTGTTAAAGAATCTGGATTTACAGTCAATGATAAAATATAATAATTTTGCCCATTAACATCTCCATTTGAACCGTATTCTATATATGCTTTTTCACTCATAATCATATACATAACATTACTAGAGAGATTTAATTCTCTACCTGCATCAACAATTAACTCATTGATATATTTAGTTTCTGAAATGTCATTCAAGTAATTACTTTTTGAAACCCACAAGCACTCATTACTTATAATCCCAAGTAGACCTGAAGCACTTGTATAATGGTAAAGTGTTCCACTCTCTATCTGATCTAAGAAATCATCCGAATTTCTATATTTATTCAATGAATGAACCTCCATTTTATGATTGTTTGGATTTGAGATATTTATTTGCACGGATTTCGTATAACGTTCTTGTATTCACGAACCCGAGAGCCTTTAGTGACCGTCAGGGAACGGGTCGTTAGATTTAGGCTCGCAGTGGTTGTCCGGCTGATTCCACTCCCATGCTTTAGCTTCTACCGGACCAAGGGGCGGATGCCCCGAAGCGTGAATTCAGTGTTATGTGAAGTCATGTGCCATCTCGGCATTACCCTAATGATTTTTCTATACCCATAGGTACATTGTATATGCCATAAATATAAATGATAGAGAAGCAAGTATGCTTTGAATTGTTAAAGAGATGTAAAAAATGCCGTTCTTTCTCTTGTTTTTTACTCGATATCGAAATAAGAAAATCACATACACAATACTAGAAATTAGAGCTCCTAATAACACATAATCGAAATATGATCCGAATCGTTCATACGATTTATATATAAAGGTATCGGCCCACTGATTTTCTTCACTTTTGTAATAGGCGTCTAATAAGTCTATTATAAATACCAATATTGAGTAGATACTCACTCTAAATAATATTCCAAAAAATAAGTCCTTAAAAAACTTCTTTAAAGTAACATTCTGTTTATAATTATGATTTGCTGAACTACTAACAATAAGAGCTATTCCATAAACTAGACCTTCAATCAGAAAAAAAGGGATCAGGTAAATCAATCCTAAAATAATAAACACCACTGTAAATTCGCCTATCATAAATTCACACTCCAATAGGATCTTACTGAGTTATTATCAATTTTCAATCTTCACATGATTTCACATAACGTTCTTGTATTCACGACTTTCTACCACCTTAAGCCCGAAGGGCGACCGCGATGCGGTTAGGTGGTGGGATGTGTCCGGCTGAATCTACTTCCTCACTGCTGAAATATCTCTCAGAGTCCACTTCTAACTTCTGCCGGACCGAGGGCCGAATGGCCCGAAGCGTGAATATGGTGTTATCTGATGGCATGGCCTTCCTGAATCATCCTACAGTTCTCTTCGTTAATTATTGAATACAACTTCAAATCTTGAAACATTCCCTTTACAAATACGTGCTTTCTTAAAATACCCTCTAATTCCATTCCGCACTTCTCCATAACCCTAAATGATCCTGTATTTAATAAAAGACATCTTGCTTCAATTCTTACTAATTTCATCACTTCAAATCCATACTGAATTACTTTTCTCACAATTTCACTCATAACGCCTTTATTCCAGTACTCTCTAGATAATGCATAAGCCAATTCTGCCCTTGATTGTTTTTCATCCAAATATACAAACCCTACAGTTCCAATAATTGTTTTAGTTTCTTTATCTTCAATTCCCCATGGAGCTAATTTATTCTCTTCATATAAGCAAATAATATGTTTTACAAAGCCCAGCGAGTCTTCGATGGTTGAATGAGGGTACCAAGTAGTAAATTTAGATACTTCTTTATCTGAACAGTAGTTATAGATATCTCCTAAATCATTCAAAGTAATTTTCCTTAATATTACTCTCTCTGTTTCTAATACAGGGTTATTAAAGTTTGGAGTTTCACTAATCATTACTATCACTCTTTCTTTATGATATTGCCATGCTTTCAGCTAACGTCTTATTTGCGAACTTCGTTACGGCTAATGTCGTTTCATTTTGCTTTGATAAAGATATTTCCATCAAGACCTGCCTTTTCCATTATATCAATGATTGAAAATACTGGAAATAAAAAAGGAGGCTCACAAAGTCTCTAAAAGACTTTGCAACCCCCCGATGCTTTCGGTTATTTAGGTTGTAAAAGATAATTTAATCATATCATTGGATTATTGCCAACACGAAACAAAAGCGAAGCGGACGGAATCGTTCTGAAGAAGCGATAGCGTTCGCCTTTGTCTCCTTATTTCTACCCCTAAGGGATAGAATCAAGAAATAGGGAGACAACAGCGATCGTAAGAATGATCCGTCCGCGCAGCGGGCTTCTACGCACGATGCTTCGCATTTATCAAACACTTAATTTAGTGTTGAGCCGAATTTCGGGCTATATTTAATTTCGCTCTATTTATTATAAGGTTCAACATATCCGATCACTTCGAAATATCCACAAAGCCTTCCCCGAACACGTCTCTAACATCGTGAATCGTAATGAAAGCTTCCTTGTCAATCGATCTTACGATTTTCTTGAGCATGCTCACTTCCTGTTTGCTGATGACGATATAGAGCAGCTCTTTGGGCGAGTTTGAATAATAACCCCGTCCATAGATGACGGTAACACCTCGGTCCATGATCACGTTGACTTGCTCGGCAATTTGATTCTGCTCCTTAGATATAATCGTAACTGCCTTCTTAGGGTTGACGCCTTCAATAATGAAGTCCATCACCTTAGTCGCTATATAGAGCATCACGATCGTAAACATTAGGCTTTGAGCACCAATCATGAAATACGAGGCGCATACGACAATCAGATCAACGAACAAGAGGGCATAACTCACATTTATGTCCAAGTATTTATTCATAATCCGGGCAATAATAGTTGACCCTGCGGTCGTGCCGCCAACACGTATGATCAAACCTATACCTACTCCTACAAAAACACCGCCAAATATTACATTAATAATTAACTCATCGGTTTTAATATGCCAGTTCTCCGTAAGATGTAGAAAAAGCGAATTAAACAATACCGCAATAATGGTATAAATCGTCGTGGTCTTATCCAAAAACTTATAGCCTACGATCAGTAGGATGGCGTTCATAATTAGGTTTACGAGTCCGGGAGACCAGTGGTACAGATAATAAAGAATAAGGGTTATTCCCGTTACCCCGCCTTCGCCGAGCTCGTTCGGGATGATGAACACATTGACGGCCAAGGAGAAAAGCAAGGCCCCTACCATAATGACAAAAATATCTAAGATGCGTTTTTTCATGAATTTCCTTTCTTGATGAAATTTACAGTGGCGTTTTTCTAACAACAGCGTTTTTATTCAAAAGTATATAATATCATAATTACTCCAAATCATAAAAAGGAAATTGTGAATAATATTTTCCAATCCCATTTTCCCAATCCCATCTACCGCCATATGTATAAGCATAAGCAATTAGTAATGGGCTATGGTCTTGTCACTCGGTTGCCTGAAAGGTACGTCCTTGTTCTTTATCGTAACAGTCGAAGCATAGTAAGGATTTGTCTTCTAATACGACACCGTTAATAAATCCATCCTGACAGAAAATGTGCTTATTACATGTCTTGCATTGGCCAACAAGTTCCTGCAAACAAATCGCCTCCTAAAACTGTATGTGATAAGCTTTCGCGAAACAATGATGGATGTCCTTTTTTATTTGATCCATCGGATGCCCTCACTTAGCAGCAGGTACTAGAACAAGATAGTACTTACATAAACAGGCAAATATTTGTAGGATTAACTCATATCAAATAACCACAGCGGTTATACGGGAGGGCTTTTATAATGGAGAATACAACGCAGAATCGGAAAATCAATAACTTTTATCGTCGTCGCAATACGCCTACCTACAGCTTTATGGCATGGTCAGCATTCATTCTAGCCAGCGGTTTTGAATTCATCGGTATTTATAATCTCAAGCAGCCGTTGTCGGTGCAAGGTTATTATGCGGTAACAGGGGTTCTTCTGATTATTACGTCATTCCTGCTGCAGAAGGTTGCTAGGGATAACGATGAGGATAAGTACTTGAAGGAGCACAATTCGAGCTATAGAAGCAGGAATACATCGGCTTTCACTTTCATGGCATGGGGCGGTTTCCTGCTTGCAATCTTGGCAGAATACATCGGTCTTTATACGCTGCAAGAACCATTCTATGTAAAAGGTTATTACGCGATCGGTGGCGCTTTTCTCATCGTTGCATGCCTTGTTCTACAAAAAACGATTCGTGATAATGAGGAAGATAGCTTGTTTTTGAAGGAGACGGAGGAGTAGGCAGCAGCTGCATATGACTTCGAGTGGATGATGGAATAGTAAGGCAGTAAGAAGGGCTATCCCAAAGGTGAAAGTCGCCTTTGAGATAGCCCTTCTTCTTGCAGCCTGTTATTAGAAATCGAAGTTATCCGGATCTGGACCGACACGCTGATCCTTGTTCAAATCATCAATACGAGCGACTTCCGCCTGGTTTAATTCAAAATCAAAAATAGCTGCATTCTCGATAATTCGGTGCTCCTTCGTAGACTTTGGAATCGTGACAACACCGTGCTGCAGATCCCAGCGAAGAATGATCTGAGCAACGGATTTGCCATGGTGATTCGCGATTTCTTGCAGAACCGGATTATCTAACAGCTGACCTTGCATAAGCGGTGACCAGGCCTCCAGCTGAATGCCTTGTTCCTTGGTGAATCGGCGTAATTCCAGTTGGGACAGGAGAGGATGGAATTCCACTTGGTTCACTACAGGCTTAATCTGGGCATCCTTCATCAGATCCTCAAGGTGATGCACTTGGAAATTGCTTACCCCGATTGCTTTTACACGGCCTTCTTTATAAAGGGTCTCCAAGGCCCGCCATGCCTCTTTGTACTTGCCCCTCACAGGCCAATGGATAAGATAGAGATCGAGATATTCCAAGCCCAGCTTGTTCAAGCTTGCTTCATAGGCTGCTAATGTTGATTCATAACCAAGATCCGCATTCCAGACCTTTGATGTGACGAAGAGATCTTCTCGGGCGATTCCGTTCTCAGCAAGCGCTTCGCGGATTCCTTGACCGACTCCTGTTTCATTCCCATAAATGGCTGCCGTATCGATACTGCGATAACCGTGTTTGATAGCGGACTTCACAGCCTGAACGAGCTCTGACCCTTCTTCTACTTTAAAGACGCCTAGCCCAAACCAAGGCATGTTAACCCCGTTGTTTAATGTTGTTGCAGCTTGCAGATGGTTCGTCATATCGTCATGATCTCCTATTCGTATCTATTTTTATTTTGTACCGTTAAAATCATCTTCACGCAGCAGCGTTGTTTTTCCCGAAGTTGAACTTATCTTTTCTCTCTAGTGCACGGCTCCATCCAGTCAGAATAACGGCTCCCAGCACCATTAATGCACCAACCCAAGTTGTATGCTTGAGTCCAATCGTATCCGTAATGACACCGCCCAAGTATGCCCCAATTGCAATACCGGCATTAAAGGCAGCGATATTAAGAGCGGAGGCTACATCTACTGCACGGGGAACATAACGTTTGGCTAATATGACGACATAGACCTGTAAGCCTGGAACGTTCATAAAGGCTAACAATCCCATGAAGAAGAGGGTCACCAGCCCGGCTACTTGATAGGGAACGGTGAACCATAAGATAAGAAGCACGACGGCTTGCAAAGCGAACATATAGAATAAGGCAGTCAGAGGCTTGCGATTGGCAGCTTTGCCTCCAAGCACATTTCCGATCGCAATAGCGATGCCATAGAGAACAAGGATGCCCGCTACCGTCGTTTCCTTAAATCCGGTTATGTCATGAAGCAATGGGGATAAATAAGTGAAGACAACAAAGGTACCGCCGTAGCCTAGAGCCGTAATGGCAAAAGCAAGAAGTAAACGTCCATTAGTAACCAGCTTAACCTGATCTCGAAACGCTGTTTTGGCTCCTTTACGCAGATCGGATGGAACCAAGATCAAATTGGCTATGAGTGCGATAATGCCAATAACCACAATCGCAATAAAAGCAGCCCGCCAGCCTAGCTGCTGACCAATCAAGGTGCCAAGCGGCACACCAGTAACGGTAGCCACGGTAAGGCCAGAGAACATAATGGATATGGCGCTGGCCCTACGGTTCTCGGGAACGAGATCGGCAGCAATGGTCGAACCAATGGACATAAATACACCATGAGCGAATGCAGAGATGACGCGTGCAAGGAGCAGTAAGACAATTCCACTTGAAGCAGCGACTAAGCTGTTTCCAGCAATGAACACGATCATGATCCAGAATAACAGTGTCTTGCGTGATATCTTGGAGGTCAGTGCCGTCAAGATAGGGGCGCCTAGCATGACCCCAAGTGCATATAAAGTAACCGTTAATCCAGCAGTTGTAACGGATATGTGTAAGTCTTCAGCGATGAGTGGAAGCAGTCCCACACTGATAAACTCGGTTGTTCCAATGGCAAAAGCACTTACGGCTAACGCTAGCAGCGCTAACGTGCTTCTCTTTTTATCTAATGACATCTGCGAAACTCCCCTTTTTACACACAGTATGGTAATCACCGGCCGGTAAGTGTTAGTATAAGGTGTTCGCTCATTAATGAGTAGTACGTACTTATAAGTACTATAGGTACTAAAAAGTTCCTATACATGCTTTTGGGAGGAATCCATTATGGTTCAAAAGAAATATAATATTTCCGTAGAGGCAACTTTGGAGGTCATCGGCGGAAAATGGAAATGCGTCATACTTTGTCATCTCACACATGGGAAGAAACGAACGAGTGATTTAAGACGTATCATGCCCGGAATAACGCAAAAAATGTTAACCCAGCAGCTCAGAGAATTAGAACAGGCTGGCATCGTGAATCGGATTAGCTATAATCAGGTCCCTCCCAAGGTGGAGTATGAGCTTAGCACCTACGGATGGAGTCTGAAATCTATACTGGACTCTCTATGTGCCTGGGGGGAAACTCATATCATTAAAGAATACGGAGATAAACACGCGGTATTAGAAGATAATATACTGAATAATCTCGGGCAAGATTCGCGGGAAGTTCTTGAGCTTAATGGGGCTAAGGAGTAATGTTCTGTGTCGGTTACTCAAATAGGAATCAATTAAGCATATAAACAAAGAAAATAATTCAAACAATTAAAAAAAGGCCGATTCCTGTTCGATCAGGGATCGGCCTTTGAAACAAAAGAGTGGCATATCATTTGAATAAATCAGAACCGCTAGGGGCGACTACAAGACAGATGTGGAGCAAGAGTAGGGGGCGAATCTATAATCTACTTGCTTGAGGACCGCTATAGTTTTCGCATGATGGATTCAAAAGGGCCTCCATTGAACTTTAATCTCCATAAATAACTGAAAAGGATAGCCACCACGAAATAGGCTGCGGAATACAACACGGCAAATGGAAGTGAGCCGTTTTCAAGAATACCGAAAACTTCGAGCAGCCCAAGACCTACAGTAACATGTAATACGTAGTGTGTTAGCGCCATCTGACCGGTTTGGATAAGAGCGGAAACAAAGCGACGTGCAAACGATGTTTCCGTGACATAAACCGAGAGGAGGATAAAGGCAATTGCCGTACTCGTTGCCGAGACCATATAAAGAATATTCGGTGGCATTGGCTTTGTCTGAAACAAATAAATGGCCACCTCTTCCCCAAGGTAAAAGCCGCCAATCTTGAGCGCAGCAAATGATATGACTTCTACTCCAATGAAGGTGATCAAGGATGCGACCAGCCACTTTTTGCGAGCGGATTTGTCTGTAAGGTTGATTCTACCCAGCCACATCCCCACTAGGAAAAAACAAAACCATGGTAGAGCAGGATGGAAGCCATTGAACCACAAATTGCGCATAAAGCCTTCGATTGTCCAAAAATCTGTATACATGTGGAAGGAAGAATTCCATCCCATTGTGTAATCGAACTTCAGCAGGAACAATTGAGACGCCGCTAATAAGATAGCTGCAATGCTTAAAATAACTTTTCCAGAAGCGCGGATGAGAAGAGAAGCAAGAAATAAAAATAACGCATAGTAATGCAAAATATCAGCACTCCATCCAAAGAGGAGCAATAAGAAACCGAGAATAAGGAGATAGATGGATCTTTTCCAAACGAGTAACCGACTCTTCCGCAATTCTTTAGCGTCCCCTTGCCTTGCTTTGCGTGTCATGATGGAGAAACCAATGCCAGCAAGCACAACGAAAACGGCGGAGGCTCTGCCCTCAAACAAACCGGCGAACGCGCTCAGCCATTCTGGTCCGCCTGTATCCGCCACCATAGAAATTTTAAAATTTACAATAATCATGCCGAAAATAGAAAGGGCCCTAGCCAAATCGAATCCTGTAATCCTTTTGCTACTCATCATGATCGTGCTCCTTGCAACGTTTGAGACACACAATGCCGCCATAAACCTTCATAATCAAACCCAATGCTAAGACTCATGTAATTGTCGATTTGATCAATGACCAACGTCAGCATCTCGGCTTTCACACGTAAATTCTCTCCAGTTAAAACTCCGAGACTCACCCCGTGCTGAAGCAAAGCTTCAAACCCATTCAAATACGATTCGATAACGGTCTTAACCGACACTAGGATTTTCTCATCTCTCGTGCTTTGAATCATAAATTCCTTCATCAATAGTGAATAATTAGGATCATCACGCTGATCTTGAATCATAGTCAGCCCACATTGTACGAGCTGGTCTGCGAAGTTTGTTGCGGAAAATTGTGTGATCGAAAAGAATTTCTCAAACCGGATTTCATCGCAAACCGCCTGAAGGAGTGCATAAAATAATACCTCCTTCGAAGAAAAATAATAGTAGATGGCAGGCTTCGAAATCCCGACTTCCTTCGCTATCATGGAAAGACTCGTCTTCTCATAGCCATTTCGGGCAAATAATGAATAGGCTGTATTCAAAATAAGTTCGTATGTTTGCATGAATGATTCTCCTTTATTTTAACTTACCGACCGGTAAGTAGAATTATAGCGAAGTATTGTTAAAATGGCAATCATTACTTTTAGCACTCATTATGCTGCTGCTGCTGCTCGGTCTGCTGCCGCTGACAAACAACTGAGGAGGCAATACCAAATGGCTACTGTGGTTACCCTTATGGCAGTTAGTAATGGTAAAATGTTAGTAATGGTAAAATGTTAGTGAAGGAAAAGCTTGTACGTTCGGGTGCGAGAGCCCCGTTTGCTACGACGCTCAATCAGGAGGGATAGGAATGAGTAAAGAACAGACTAGAATATATAACGGTGACAGTAAGGTCATTCGTTTCTTCGAGGATTTGTCTGCAATCCCTAGAGAATCGGGGAATGAGAAGGCGATTAGCGATTATATCGTACGTTTCGCAGAGGAGCGGGGCTGTACAGTCAGTCAGGATCAGTGGTGGAATCTTATTATTAAGAAGCCGGCTGCGAAAGGGTATGAGAAGGCGCCGACTGTTATTTTTCAAGGCCATCTAGATATGGTTTGCGAGAAAAATAAATCTACTCAGCATGACTTCACCAAGGATCCGATTAAGCTGAAGATAGATGGGGAAATGATGTACGCGCAGGATACGACGCTGGGAGCCGATAATGGAATCGCAGTTGCCTTTGCGATGGCGCTTATGGATGCTAAGGATGCTGATCATCCCGAGCTTGAGATCTTGCTCACTACGCAGGAAGAGACGAGCATGGCAGGTGCCTTGAATATAGATGTGACGAACTTGCAGGGACGCATGCTGATTAACCTCGATTCTGACACGGAGGGTACGTTATACGTCAGCAGCGCTGGGGGTATGTCGGCTTTTCATTCGGTTCCGATCAGGTGGGAGGACAAGCGGCAAGCAAGCTCCCCTTATATAATCTCGGTAAAGGGCTTATTGGGCGGTCATTCCGGTGAGGATATTATTAAGCAAAGAGGCAATGCGAATCAGCTGCTTGGCAGAGTATTGGACGACCTGAGGCGGAATGGGGTGGATTATAATATCGCCCATATCAGCGGAGGAATCAAAGTGAATGCCATTCCAAGGGAAGCAGAAGCGGTTGTTTATGTAAACGAGGCCGCGTTGACCCATGCCTGTGAGCGAGTTGCAGTGTGGAACGGGCTTCTGCAAGATGAATTCGAGGCAACGGATCCTCAAATTGCGATTGAGCTGAAGACGTATGATAATACGAGTGCTGCCCTCACGGAGAAACGATTCTCAGCAGAGACCAAGAATAAAGTCATTCATTCCTTACTGTTAATTCGAAGTGGCGTGTTCAGTATGAATAAGTCGATAGACAATCTCGTGCGAAGCTCCTCCAACATTGGCAGTGTTAAAACCTCAGAAGCTGAGGTCGTGATTGAAAGCCTGGTGAGGAGTTCCTTGCGGTCACAGCTCGATCTTGCGCTCTATGAAATGGAAGCATTAGCTGAAGCGCTGGGCTGCAGCTTCCGAGCTGATCATTATTTTCCAGGCTGGCCTTATCGTCCAGAATCGAAGCTCCGAGACACCTTCGCGGAGGTATATCTTCGCAACTACGGGAAGCCGATGAAGATCAAAGCCATTCATGCAGGTCTAGAATGCGGCATTTTGATTGAGAAAATGCCCTACCTCGACGTTGTCTCTTATGGACCGGATATGTATAATTTTCACACACCGGAGGAGCACTTCCGCATCTCATCCGTAGAACGAACTTGGGATTATCTAACGAGCGTTCTTCGCGAGATAAAGGAATAGGCAGATGTTAAACATGATAATAAACATGATGTTTAGCATGGCTAAATATATTCAAGATTCTAAATATATTCAGGGTTCTAAATATATTCAAGTTTCTAAATCTTAATCAGTGCTTGCCATCACGAAGTACCCAGCGAAGCGGACGGAATCGTTCTGAAGAAGCGATAGCGTTCGCCTTTGTCTCCTTATTTCTACCCCTAAGGGATAGAATCAGGAAATAGGGAGACAACAGCGATCGTAAGAATGATCCGTCCGCGCAGCGGGCTTTTACGCACAAACAATGCTTCGAATTGATCAAGCACTTATTTTAGTGCTGAGCTATATTCAATCATATCTAGTTATATCTAGTTATATCTAGTTATATCTAGTTATAACAAGATCATTCTAATTATCGATGTCCTGTGCTACTATTATTCACATGGAATCGTCATTTTGGAATGGGGGAATTACATTGTTCAAGAAAGCATCTGTCGTTATCTTAAGTGCTGCTTTATCGTTATCTGTTCTGCTTACATCGGTGCATCCGGCAGTGGCCGCGAAGAGCAAGACCGAGCTGCTAATCTCTGCTGCAGCTAGTTTGAAGGACAGCTTAGAGGAGATTGAGAAGGCTTATGAGAAGCAGCATCCCGATATTGATTTAACGTTTAACTTTGGTTCATCCGGTACGCTGCAGAAGCAAATTGAGCAAGGAGCACCAGCTGATCTATTCTTCTCCGCGGGGAAGAAGCAGATGGATGCTCTTATCGATCAGAAGTTAATTTCGGAGAGCGCTACGCTGCTTGGCAATGAGCTCGTAATGGTTGTTCCTTCGAATAGCACCAAGAAATTTACAACGGTCAAAGAGCTGACAGATAAAGATATAAAGAAGATCGCCATCGGACAGCCGGAATCGGTTCCCGCAGGTCAATATGCGAAGGAAACGTTAACCACTCGCAAGGTCTGGGATGCCATTGCGGATAAATTGGTTTATGCGAAGGATGTACGTCAGGTTCTGACTTATGTGGAGACAGGCAATGTGGATGCAGGATTCGTGTACCGCACGGACGCATTGACTTCTAAGAAAGCGAAGGTTGCCATCCGAATCATACCTGGCGTTCATAAGGCTATCGTTTACCCAGCCGGCATCGTTAAAGACACCGAGCATAGTAAAGAAGCCAAAGCCTTCTATACGTACTTGCAATCCAAAGAAGCGGATGCGGTCTTCTTAAAGTACGGGTTTAAGCTACCCGCATAAAACGATTAGGATGAGTTGTTATGGATTGGAAGACATTTCTCGAACCGATTGCGCTTTCGATAAAAATATCAATGGTAGCGAGTTTAATTGTACTCGTCATAGCAGTATTCTTCGCGTGGCGAATGGCACATGCTAGGTTTGTCGGAAAAAGCATCGTAGATACGATACTCTTGCTGCCGCTTGTATTGCCGCCAACCGTTATAGGCTTTCTCCTGCTCGTCGCTCTAGGACGTCGAAGCTGGATAGGGAGGCTGTATGATTGGTTGGTTGGCAGCCAAATTGTGTTTACATGGGAAGCTGCGATAATAGCAGCTGTTGTTGTTGCTTTCCCGCTTGCTTATCGTTCGATGCGATTGGGTTTTGAAGGCGTTGATCGTGAGCTTGAGGACTCAGCCCGAGCGCTTGGCGCAACGGAATGGCAAGTTTTTCGTTATATCTCGGTACCACTTGCGGCGAGATCGTTGTGGGCAGGCTATATTTTGGGCTTTGCCCGCGGTCTTGGGGAGTTTGGAGCTACTTTAATGGTGGCAGGGAATATTCCAGGCAAGACGCAAACGATCCCAACGGCTATCTATGTTGCCATAGACGGGGGCAGCATGCAGCTAGCATGGGCATGGTCTGGTGCAATGGTGTTCTTCTCATTCCTCATGCTGCTTCTGGCGAACCGATTTACAAAGGTGTGACAACACGGAAATGCCCTTCATCCCTTCACAGGGAGAAGGGCATTTCGTTAGTTTTCAAAGAGAATTTGACCGGTTCGCTGTAAATCATAGCCATGGATGCTCTGCAGCTCATGGTGCAAAGCCTTCGATTGCAAGATCGTAAGTACCTCTTCGATCCACTCCCTATTCTCGGGTCGCTTCAACATGACCAGGTCATACTGCTCTTGAATCAAGGGGATATAGTCGACGCTGCCAACGATACGTGCCGCATTCTCAATGCCAATGCCAACATCTGCAGCACCCGCGGCAACCTTACCGGCAATGGCAAGGTGACTGTTCTCCTCATCTAGATATCCCATTAAGGAAGAAGGATCGATGTGGTGAAGCCGCAGCTGTTCATCTAATAGAACCCTTGCACCCGAGCCTTTCTCACGATTAATAAGGCGGAGACCAGGCTTTGTTAGATCTGACCACCCTTCGAGCCCAAGAGGATTCCCTTTCACTACGTAGAACCCTGCCGATCGAGCTAACAAGTGAACGACAATAACAGATTGGCTGACGAAAAGCTTGCGTACGTAAGGGATGTTATAGCTATGGCTATCTCCATCCAGCAAATGTGTGCTGACAATATCGGATTCACCTCTATACATAGAGACGAGGCTGTCCATACTGCCAACGAACGAACGCAATGGGCGTATGCTCGGCATTTGCTTCTCGATATGTTTGGCTAGAATATCGAGACTAATGTCCTGTCCAGTAATGACGATTTGCCTTTCGAGCGTGTGGGACAGATTCATTGTCTGCCTTGTCGGTCGCAGTAACTCTTTTGGTACGACAGCAGCATTGTCTGCCGCATTCGCAATCTTCCCTTTGGAGCGAAGCTTATACGTCTCCAGATCAGACGCATCCACTCGCATTTGCTTACCTACACGGTAGGAGGCAAGCTCACCTTTCTTGATCAAATCATAGACGGTGAGCTTGGATATTTTGAGCAGCTTGGCAATTTCTTCGGTTGTATAAGACGTATCATTTGTCATGGACATCCCTCGATTTGAAATCTAATTAGTCCTAATTATAGCAGAGTATATAGAGAGGTGATATTGTGAGCATTGCTGGACGTTATGCTGATATCGGACTTATGCAATATTCATTGCAAGCCCCATCCTTATGTACTATTCTGAAGATACAACAAAGATAGCGTTATCTAACCATATATTAACACTCGTGGAGTTAAAAGAAGTTCACTCGTAAAGGAGCCCTATGTAGCTATGCTTGAGACTAAATGCCTGCACTCATTAGAGAAAGTTTTTCCTGACGATGATCGTAATGAAAGTCCTTATTCCCGTGCGACTGCTCTTCGAGGGGAGCAGTTCTCGTTTCAGGTTGCCTATCGGAACCAGTCGCAACACACGCTTAGAAACATTACGGCCCGTGTATCTTCTGGATTGTCTGGATTGTCAGCCAAGCTATCTATTCGCCATGTGGGGCTTGTTCCTTCGGAATTCCCATGCTATCCCGATCATGATGAGCATATTATTCGGTCATCGGCTGGCTTATTCCCGGACCCACTTCATCCCATTCCGGAGAGCGGATTACATATGCCAGCTCAACAATGGCGCTCGGTATGGATATCCGTTGAGCTGAGTGAGACAACGATTTCTGGAACGTATCCGATCGTAATTACATTTGAACAAGACAATGGAGAGCTTCTGGCAGAGGAAACCTTCGAGCTGGAGATTATACCTGCAACGCTTCCGGAGCAAAAGCTTATTCACACCGAATGGTTCCACACCGATTGTTTGTCCAATTATTATGAGGTGGAAGTGTTCAGTGAAGCACATTGGAGCTACATTGAGAAATACATTCAGACCGCCGTTCGAAACGGGATGAATATGCTGCTGACACCACTCTTTACACCGCCACTAGATACCAAGGTTGGAGGGGAGCGTCCGACAGTCCAACTGGTCGACGTGCTCAAGGATGGAGATACTTATTCGTTCAGCTTCGAACGGTTACAACGATGGATTGAAATCTGTGATCGGAGTGGAATGCGGTACTTTGAATTCTCCCATTTATTCACACAGTGGGGAGCTAAGCATGCACCGAAAATCGTGGCAGCCGAGAAGGGGAGTTTAGTTCAGATATTTGGCTGGGATACGGATGCAACAGGTGATTCGTATAAGTCATTCTTGAATCAGCTTCTTCCAGCACTTGTTTCTTTTCTGAAGGAGCATGAATTGGAGAGCCGCAGCTACTTCCATATCTCGGATGAACCATCCTTGGAGCATTTGCCTTGGTACAAAAGTGCAAGCGAGATCATGCAATCGCATTTGAGTGATTTTCCTATTATTGATGCACTCTCGAATATCGAATTTTATCAGGCTGGACTTGTGGAAAATCCAATTCCGGGAAATAACCATATCGAGCCTTTTCTTGAGAGCGGCGTGTCTAACCTGTGGACGTACTATTGCTGTGTCCAGTATAAGGAAGTGTCGAATCGATTCTTCAATATGCCTTCCGCAAGAAATCGTATTATGGGCCTGCAAATGTATAAATTTGCGATTAAGGGCTTCCTGCATTGGGGCTATAACTTTTGGAACGCTCAATATTCGGAGCGGCAATTGAATCCCTTCCTAACAACCGATGCGGATTATGCATTCCCGTCGGGGGATTCTTTTCTAGTCTATCCTGGCGAAGAGGGACCGATTGAGTCACTTCGAATGGTTGTTTTTCATGAAGCACTTCAGGATATGCGGGCGCTCGAGCTGCTGGAAAGTCTAGTTGGTCGAGAGCAAACCTTGGCTCTGCTGGAGGAGGGACTCAGCGAAGCTATTACTTTCGATAGCTATCCAAGAGAAGCAGGCTGGCTGCTTAGCTGCAGGGAAAAAATAAATCAAAATATTAAGCTGCTTAGCGTGGTGTAGTGATAATTGCATGTGTAGTGATAATTGCATCAATCAATTTTCATATATAATGGAATGGGGCTGTCCCAAAAGGGTAAACTTGAGTAAGACAATCCCATAATATCGCAAAAGAACCTTCAAGCCACTATGAAAGTGGATCTGAAGGTTCTTTTTTACCCGAATATTACGTGAAAAGTGAAGGTTAAATTTTCCGGAAATGACTTTTGAGACAGCCCCTTCACATATTTACTACTTAGTTGTTAATATGCAAAAAGTACTATTATCCATCATCGAAGAATATGCCATAGCACAATTTGATAATGAAATTCTTAAGCAAGAGCTAACCTCGTCTTCTCCCGTATTCCTTATTGCTGCAGCTTCAAGAAAGCCTCTAGTTCGGAGCGGATTTCTGCTGGCGTATCTAGGTCGAGGAGTCGTTCGGTCAACTGCACGCAAGCGCTGCGCTCGAGCTTCCTTACCGTCTGCTTAATTCGTTGAATCGAAGAAGGCGACATGCTCCACTCGTGCAGGCCGAGTCCGACTAGCAGCGGAGCGGCTAGCGGATCTCCTGCCATGGTGCCGCACATACCGACCCATTTTCCGTGTTTATTCGAAGCGTCGATGACCTTCTTAATGAGCTGAATGATCGCTGGATGAAAGTAATCGTATAAATAAGAGACCTTCTCATTCATCCGGTCCACTGCAACCGTATACTGTACCAAATCATTCGTGCCGATGCTGAAGAAGTCGACCTCTTTGGCCAAGCGATCCGCCATTAGCGCGGCGGACGGGATTTCAATCATAATGCCAATTTCGATGGCCTCGCCCACGTTCGCTCCTTCGCTAATTAACTGCTGGCGAGCTTCTTCATACAAAGCTTTGGCTTGACGCCATTCGTCCACTCCAGAGATCATAGGGAACATGATCTTTACGTTGCCATATGCTCCAGCCCGGATAATGGCACGCAGCTGGGTAAGAAATAACTGCTTCTGATCGAGACAAAGCCGAATAGCGCGATAGCCAAGAAAGGGGTTCAGCTCTTCGGGAAGCTGAAGATACGGCAGCGCCTTATCGCCTCCAATATCCAGCGTTCGGATGACGACCGGGCGTCCCTGCATCGCTTCCGCAGTTTGGCGGTAGGCTTCAAACTGTATCTCCTCCGAGGGCATTTGGGATGCGCTCATGAACAAAAACTCCGTCCGATACAAACCGATGGCTTCCGAACCTTTCTCGAGCAGGCCGACTGCTTCCTGAGGCGTTCCGATATTCGCGGCCATCTCGAAGGCAAAGCCATCCTTTGTTACAGCAGTAAGTGAACGATAAGCATTCAAGCTTTCCTGCTCCATCTGCTCAACAGCAAGTTGAGCTGCAAAGGCATCCTTCGTCGCTTTCTCTGGATGCAGCACAATTTCGCCTGTTGAGCCGTTGATGATAAGCTCCTCACCATGCTGAATCCGCTCAATCGCTGAGCCTAACCCGAGCACGGCTGCGATTCCAAGCGAGTTAGCGAGAATCGCGGTATGAGACGTTTTGCCCCCGATGCGCGTTACGAAGCCAAGCACATATTGTTTATCCAGTTGAACTGTATCGGAAGGTGTCAGGTCATCTGCGACAAGGATGACCTCAGCCGTAATATCGGTCAGACGTGAACCCTGATATCCGACAAGATGCGTCATTAGCCTACTGCCGACATCTCGAATATCTGCCGACCTCTCACGCATATATTCGTTAGCCATGGCTTCAAATAGCCCAGCGACCTGATTCACCGTACGGCGAACTGCGGTTTCAGCCGACCATTGTTCATTTTGAATGAGCTTCTGCATCGGAGGGTAAAAGGCAGGGTCATTCAAGAAGCTAATCTGCCCTTTTAATATAGCGGCCTTCTCTTCACCAAGCGTCTGCTGGGCCCGTTCAATGAGTGCGGTAAGCTCCAAAGTGCACTGCGCCTTTGCCAGCTCCAAGCGTGCCAGCTCTTTATCCGGCTGCTCGGCCTTGCTCTCTTTGATCTCATCAAGCTTCAACGGCTTGTAAACAAAAACCTTACCCATCCGAATGCCCTCAGATACGCCTAGTCCTGTTAATCTCTGCTCGATTGTGTCTGTCATCATCATTCGTTCCTCCTCGCTGCGCTTCTTATAAGCCGATCATTAGGTTTCTCCGAATCCGCTCTTAACAAGCTCAGATAGCTCCGC
The DNA here is from genome assembly GCF_003945345.1 of Paenibacillus baekrokdamisoli. Lineage (GTDB taxonomy): Bacteria > Bacillota > Bacilli > Paenibacillales > Paenibacillaceae > Paenibacillus_Z > Paenibacillus_Z baekrokdamisoli. The sequence continues at coordinate 6,227,126 of NZ_AP019308.1, forward strand.
GACGGCTTCCGTTTCATCCGGGCCTTCGGCTTGAATCGTAATAACAGAGCCTTTTTCTAGACCAAGCGTCATGAGGTTGAGAATGCTTTTGGCATTGGCCTCTATTGTTGTGCCTTCCGGCATAATCATAATCGTCGATTGAAATTGTATTGCCTTCTCCGTAAATAGCTGTGCGGGACGAATATGAAAACCAGCATCGTTCTGAATGACTACTTTTTGTGAGTACATGAGTTAAACCTTCCCTTCCTAATTAGATCGTTGCAAGCAAGCTTTTTAGTTGGTCCGAATTCTCGACGGCCATTAGCTTCTCGCGAAATTCAGAATCAATGAGCTTACGGGATAACGCGATTAATATTTTTAGATGGTCCTTGCCATCGGCAGCCTCGGGTACAGCAATCATAAATACAACCTTAACCGGCTCACCGTCGAGTGATTGCCAATCTGTAGGTGTGGATAGCTTAGCGAATGCGAGACCTGCTTTGGCGACGCCATTTGATTTGCCATGCGGAATCGCAACGCTGAAGCCGACGCCTGTTGATCCGGTGCTCTCGCGAGCAAGGACCGCATTCATGTATGCTTCCTTGTCCGATACGGTACCTGATGCTGCAAGACCGTCAATCATAGCAGCTATAATACTATCTCTATCCGTCGAGGTTAGTGGTATAAAAATGGCTTTTTCGTCTAGCAGAGAGTTAATGTTCATGGTGTATTCCTCCTGAAATTTAATTGTTTGAAATAGACAATGGGGGAGAAATCCCCCTATATCCAAATTCGTTTAAGACTGGTTTATGACTGGTTTAAGACTGGCTTATGACTGGCTTATGACTGCTTATGATTGAATACGCTGCTCTACTGGTTTTTTGAGAAAGCTCAGCATGGCTGCTGTGACAACCGTACCGATTACAATCGCCAGCGTATAAAGAGCGAGGTGGCCAACCGCATTCGGAATTGGGAGAACAAAGATACCGCCATGCGGAGCGCGCAGCGTTGCCCCAAAAGCCATCGACAATGCGCCGGTTATGGCCGAGCCAACCATAGCGGAAGGGATGACGCGGAATGGATCGCTCGCAGCGAAAGGGATCGCGCCTTCCGTAATGAACGAGATGCCGAGTACCGCTGCAGCATTGCCAGCATCCTTCTCTTCTTTGGTAAATTTATTTTTCGCCAATACTGTTGCTAGCCAGAGACCGAGCGGAGGTGTCATGCCTGCAGCCATTACCGCAGCCATTGGACCGAATACGTTACTTGCAAGCAAGCCGACCGCAAACGTATAAGCGGCTTTGTTCACCGGACCGCCCATATCGAAGGCCATCATCGCACCGAGCAGCAGGCCAAGCAGTACTGCATTTGTTGTGCCTAGTCCTGTAAGCCAAGCTGTAAGACCATCCATAATGCCTTTAACGGGATCGCCGATTATATAAATCATCATAAGGCCCGTGAAGGCAGACGCAAGAAGCGGAATGAGCAGGATCGGCTTCAAACCTTCAAGGTTGCGTGGAAGCTTAATATATTTCTTCAAGAAAAGAGAGGTGTAGCCTGCCAGGAAGCCTGCGAGAATTCCGCCAAGGAAGCCTGCTCCGATGCTTGATGCAAGCATACCTCCGATAAGACCTGGCGCGAGGCCGGGCTTCTCAGCGATAGAGAAGGAGATAAAGCCGGCAAGAACGGGAACCATAAGGGCAAAAGCTGAGCTGCCCCCAATTTGCATCAATGCGGCTGCGAATGTGCCTTTAACTTTGAAAGCTTCAATTCCGAAAACGAATGATAACGCGATAAGCAGACCGCCTGCCACAACAAGAGGAAGCATATGTGAAACGCCTGTCATCAGATGCTTATAGGGGCCGCTTCGTGTTGCGCTGCGATCCGACTTCGATTGCTCCACCTGCTTCGCATAATCGTCAGGAGAGGCTGCTTGCTTAGCTAAGGCTTGTTCCAGCAGACCAGCAGGGTTTTTGATTGCTTGAGCGACAGCGACCTTCACGACCGGCTTGCCTAAGAACCTACCTTCAAGCACATCGGTATCGGCAGCGACGATAATGGCATGCGCTTCAGCAATTTCCTGCTCGGTAAATTCGTTCTCGACGCCGACAGCACCTCTGGTTTCCACTTTAAGTGCAATATTTTTTTCCTTAGCCGCTTTAATTAATGATTCAGCAGCCATATAAGTGTGAGCGACACCGGTTGGACATGCAGTTACAGCGAGTATTTTTTTCATAGAGCGTAACCCTCCTTAGAATGGGCAGATGACCCTTTAATAATGTGTAAGAGTAACTAATTGAAGTGAATGCATGACCTCGTGAAGCGTACATACTTGTGTGCCTGGCTTAGAAGCCGTGATCGTGCCTGCTGCTGATGTCCATCTGGCCGTTTCTTCAACTGATTTGCCGTTAAGGAAGCTGTATACCAAAGCAGCAACCATGGAATCGCCTGCTCCTACCGTACTAACCGGCATAATCGGGAACGGGCTTGCTTTCACCGCTTCCGTCTTGCTGACGAGAAGTGAGCCTTCCGCGCCCATCGAGACAAGCACGTATTCGATGCCACGATCAATTAATTTTCTTACGGCTGCAATCATTTGTTCCATGCTGTCGAACGTCTCACCTAGGAGAGCTTCGAGCTCATGAACATTGGGCTTGATGGCGAATGGGGCCGCTTCGATTCCGAGTGCGAGCGCCTCGCCATCTGCATCAAGAATCGTTCGAATTCCTTGCGCACGTGCAATTTCGATTAGCGATCGATAGTAGTTGGGAGGGATGCCGGGAGAAAGGCTGCCGCCCAGTACGATAATAGACGCTTCGGCAGCCTTCGATTTGAACACGGCCTGGAACTGCTCAAGCAGATCGGTATCAACCATAAACCCTGGCTCGTTGAGCTCCGTCGTCTGCTTCGTTGATTCATCAACTATTTTCAAATTAACTCGTGTCTCTCCTGGAGCTTCAATCATTGTCGAATCGATGCCCAGCTTCTCTAGCTGGTCTCGAATGACCTGCCCTTGATAGCCTGCCTTGAGACCCAGGGCGTTAACATCAACTTCGAACAGCTTCAATACCTTGGCAACATTAATACCTTTGCCTCCTGCATCGGTCCGCATCTCCTTAATGCGATTTAACCCTCCGTACTCAAATTGCTCTATGGTGACGGTTTTATCCAATGCCGGATTTAAAGTGACGGTGATGACTGGAGCAGCCGGCTTCATTGTATAACACCTCCATGATCAGCTAAGGCGACAACGATCCCGATTTCTTCGAATACCTGCAAAATAGCCGGTGATGCGAGAGAATCAGTAATCAGTGTTGTGACATCCTCGGGATCTCCAAAGCGAGAAAAGGATATCTTTCCGAACTTACTATGATCCGCGAGCAAAAAAACCTGATCTGCCGATCGAATCATTCGTTTCTTCGTTGCGGCTTCAATAAGATTCGGCGTCGTCAATCCGGCTTCGGAATCAAAGCCGTTTGTTGCCAGGAACAGCTTATCGACATGAACGGATTCAATGGCGCGCTCTGCGAAGGGGCCGACCATTGCAAGTGTCTCTGGGCGAAGAGTGCCTCCAGTGAGCAGAAGCTCAATGTTCTTCTCATTCGCCAGCTCCTGCGCGACCATGACCGAATTGGTCACGACGGTTAATCGCTGGAAGTTCTTCAGCAGCTTAGCCAAATGATAAGTCGTGGTACCCGAGTCAAGCATGATCGTATCGCCTTCACGTATGAACGATAGCGCCGTCCTTGCAATAGCCAGCTTTTGCTGCTGAAAGCGATCCTCTTTCTCTAGGAAGGAGGGCTCTATATTATCATTTTGCATGACTGCAACCGCGCCACCATGTGTACGCTGCAGCAGTTCTTGCACTTCTAGATCTTTAAGATCCCGCCGTACCGTCGATTCCGACACTTGAAAGTTGTTCGCAAGCTCCTGAACAGAAGCTCGCCCTTGCTGGTGAACGTATTCCGCGATCTGCCGCTTACGTTCTTCTTCAAATAACATATCGCTCTTCCTCCTTCAGTCAAATCCATGAAGCTTATTTTGCATATTGTGCTCATTTGTGAATGAGTTAAAATTATTATTGCTCATTTGTTCTTGTTTATGATTATATATGACCGATTAGAAAAAGTAAAGCGCTTTCCACGACTGTTTATGATCATATATGCAGGATCTTTTTGGACGAAATACATTCATTTGGATTGCGAACAACTAGAGGAATGCGAACAACTAGAAACGGCTTCTTCGCCCGATTTGGACAAAGAAGCCGTTCTTATTACCGTTCAAACGGAATTTTTACTGTAAAGGTGCTGCCTTCACCGACGATACTCACAACTTGAATGGTTCCCTTGTGAGCATCCACAATCCATTTTGCAATGGCAAGGCCGAGTCCGTGACCGCCGAGCTGGCGAGAACGGGATTTATCCTTTCGGTAGAAGCGAGCAAAGATCCGCTGATGCTCCTCGGGAGGGATACCAATTCCGGTATCCTGCACGACAATCTTCAGGGCAGCCGCCGATTTAATGGTTTCCATCGATAAAGCAACAAGGACAGAACCGCCATCGGGCGTATACTTGATTGCATTGTCTACCAGCAGTACCAGCAGCTGCTCCAAACGATCCGCATCTCCTCGTATAGGCAGCGTTCCCGGACCTTCGAGTCGAAGCGTAATTTGCTTGGCTTCAGCAAGCGGCTGGAGAGAGTGGATCATCTGTTCCGCATGAACCCGCAAATCGAGCGGCTCTCTTTGCAGCTCCAACGTACCTGAATCGGACCGAGCGAGCGTCAACAGATCCCCTGCGAGCTTGGTCATTCGTTTTACTTCACCCTTCATATTAGCCAATACCCTTTGAGAAAAAGGATCCTTTTCTAGCGTTTCCTCCATCTGCAGCGTATCAATCGAAGAGAGCAGGACGCTGAGCGGCGTTCGCAGCTCATGAGACGCATCTGCAACAAACTCCCGCTGCCTTGTATAGGCATGCATGATCGGTATCATGGCCCGCTTGGACATAATATGACTCACATACAAGGCGAGCATGAAGAAGAGAAAGCCTAGACCCAGAAGGGCAGCTAATGACCAGCGGAAGAGGGTTAATTGAAAGGAGACATCTCGCCCGATATAGAGCGTTCCGATCAGCTCATCCTTCATATAGAGGGAACGTCCGGTCATCATTAATCTCAACCTTTGCTCCTGCTCGGGACGGAACTTTTTATTGAAATCACGATGCTTCTCGCGTCCGTGAATATCTACTATGCGAATCTCGTTCGACTCTGGCAGCCAGCCAGACAGCCGAGATAAAAGTTCATCTCGCGCTTCTGCTTGAAGCTCCTCTCCGAATTTGAGCGTGCCTGAGGCATCTACCCAATAGTAGAAGAACTGATTTTGTCCGAGAGTGAAAGCAGTTGTATTAGTCGGATTTGGCTGCTTCATGGGATCCGGTTTAATGCCTTTATGAGCAAGAAGATCACTCACTTCAGCGATCTCCTCATTCGCCAGCGTTTGGAGCTGCCGTTTGGGATCGTTGATCAAGATATAATACAGCAGTCCAATAACAATGATAATAAATAAGATTAAGAATAACATCAGCAATCCGCTGTACTGGAGGGTCAGCCGGTTTTGGGTGCGACTGAATACCGATGTATGCTCTGGCTTACGCAGATTCCTAAGCAAGGCTCTAATTCTCAAGTTTATATCCCACCCCGCGTACGCTTTGGATAAAGCCATCTTGTTCGGAGCTGCCGAGCTTTTTCCGTAAAAGCTTAATTGTAGCGTCTATGGTCTTGAGATTAACGTCCGCATCCAACCCCCAGATTCGATCGAAGATGATCTCCCTGGTAAGCACCAGCCCTTTATTCTGTACGAGTAGATCGAATAGCTGAAATTCTCGCGGTGAAAGTTGAATCCGGTCGCTTCCCTTATGTACCGTTTGATTCATCCGATGCAGCTCATAATTACGGATAAGAACGGTATCCTCCTGTATAGGTGCATAGTTCCGGCGGGTAAGCGCGCGAAGCCGAGCTAGCAGCTCATCAATTTCAAAAGGCTTGACTAAATAATCATCAGCGCCGGCATCCAAGCCTTCGATTCGGTCCTGCAGTGTATCTTTAGCTGTCAGCATGAGTACGGCGCCCATATAGCCTTCTTTTCTCAAACGACGACAAATCGTTGTGCCATCTCCACCTGGCATCATCCAATCCAGAATGAGTACATCGTAACTGGAGCCTGCCGCATAATCGTAGGCTTCTTCACCCTCGGTCACCCAATCGACGCTGTAACCAGCTTTTTTCTTCAACATATGGGCAATGAGCTCGCCAAGAAGCGGATCATCCTCCGCTAATAAGATTTTCATTACCGCCATCGGCTCCTTTGCCATACAAATTATATATCTAGAAGATACCACAATTGGATGAAAAGAAGATGAAAGAGACTTTCACTATATTTTCACCAAGTTCGTTTATCTTGATGAAGTAGCAAGTGAAAAGAAAACCTAGTGAAAGGAGGAACGTCAATGAAGAGAAGATCGAAAGGCGTTAAATTAGCATTAGCAGCCGCTAGCTTATTGATTCTGTTGGTTATTGTCGTCAACGTCTTTCATGGAGACGGTCATCGTTTCTCTGAAAGGCAGCAGCAAGTCGCTATTACTCAGAATGGACAAATGTTTATCGTAGAAAGAGGTCATGGGCCTGGAATCGCTGAAGGGCAAATGTTCAGCAGAGGTGAAGAATTCAGGCATCATAGCCATAATGAGGGTGCGCTTCTTGGCAAGCTTGCATGGATATTGCTGATCGTCGGCCTTATCACCTTCTGGCTCTATCGCAGAGTGAAACGGTTCTCTCCACGTCATGCACCGGTTGGCCCGATGATTGAGATGAACGTACCAAATATACCTACCCGTAACGTCGATCTGTTAGACGAATGGGAAAAAAATATAAATAAAGAGGAGAAATGAAGATGGGACTATTCAAAAGAGTGAAACATATGGCGACGGCGGATTTGCACAACTTTTTGGACAAGGTAGAGAATCCGGTTAGTATGGTGAAGCAATATATTCGGGAGCTGGAGGAGCAGATTGGACAAGCCCAGCGGGCGTTATCCCAGCAATATTACGTCGAGCGGAAATACGAGCTGCAGATCGAAGAGCTCGCAGCATTGGTAATGAAGCGATCCAGACAGGCGGAGCTTGCGGTTGAACGCGGTGAGGATGGAATCGCGGAGCTTGCGTTAGAGGAGAAGTTGAAAAATCAAACCAAGCTGACGTTATACAAGTCCCAGTACGAAACAATCAAAGCTCAGTCGGATTTACTGCTGGAGCAGATTAAGCGAATGAAAGAGAAATACGATGAGCTGCAGCTGAAAAAACAGCATTTATTTGCAAGGATAAGCGCAGCACAGGCGATACAAGCTACTAGTTCTGCTATAACCCCTTTTGATGCAGACCGATTCAATTATGGGCTATCCCGTATCGAAGAGCAGGTAGGGAGACTTGAAGCCAATGCCCTCGCGGGACGCCAAGTCGGTGAGGTGCTGCAAGCCGTACCAGCTAGCAACCAATTGGAGCGGCAAGAGGAAATCCAGAAACAATTGGCAGCCTTGAAGGAGAAGAAGGGATTTGGTGTAAGTTTAGATTTAGCGCCATCCACCACGAACGGAAATTGAAGAAACCACAATGTGTAAAAGAAACCACAATGAGTAGAAGAAACCACAATGAGTAGAAGAATTGAAGGGGCGGTCTTCTAGCAGCTGTTGCTGCTAGAAGACCGCCCCTTAATCTTATGGCTAACTATTCAAATGAGATGATCTATTCAACAATGATTTTTCCAGTCATTTTGCTATGACCCCCTCCGCACATAACAGCACAGTTAAATTCAAAAGTACCTGCTTTGTCAGCTGTGAATTCAGTCGTACCTGCACTAGTCAGCTTCACATTATAATCGGGGATCTCGATACCATGGCTACCTGCAGCGTTTTTGAAGGTCAATTTTACTTTATCGCCTTTTTTGATGTGAATCTCTTTTTGATCGAATTCGAAGTTTTTGGCTGTTATTGTAATGTCTTCGGTACCACCAGTGGAATTCGAAGTTGCAGTATTTGAATTAGAAGGAGTCGTTGTGTTTGCATTTGTGGCTGCAGTATTCGTACTGTTGCTTCCGCATGCTGAGAGTGATAAGACGGTCGCTAGGGCGATCGATGCAATTGCTAGCTGTTTCTTCATACTCGTAAAAACCTCCATGAAATTTAGTTATCTTACTGATAAGATAATTGTCATAACGAATGTTACTCTTATTAAACATGTCTGTCAATTGTGAAACCTGGTGTTTTACTAGAAAAACGGGTCGTAACGGGTAATTGACGTATTTCGTTCAAAGGTTTAACATAATTAATATTCAATGGTAACAATATTACAAGTAAGATAATTAGGCGTGCTATACTCACAGTATAATGGAACCCTTCAGCGGGCATAGTAGAGACATGAAAGAGGGAGCATATGATGAATAGACATGAACAATTGTATGCCTGCTCGCAGATGTTCGTTGTTCATAGGCGTAAGTGGGAGACGGAATGGAATCGTCATAATGCAGCACTAGATCTAACTGCCACGCAGGCGAGCTTCCTAACCCTTCTGAAGAGGGAAGGGCCGAAGCAATCCAAGGAATTGGTTGAACGACTTGGCGTCACATCAGGTGGTGTCACGACTATAGCCGATAAATTGCTCGAGCGGGGTTTAATACGTCGCTCACGAGATGGACAGCAAGATCGACGAGCAGTTCTGCTTGAGATAACGGATATGGGGTTGGAAGTGGAGAATCATGCACAAGAGGTGTGGTGGAAGGTAACGGATTCCATTTTCTCGGTGCTGACGGATACGGAAGTAGCCATATTGAAGCAAATTTATACGAAGCTTGCATTAGCCCCGAATACATAGATAGATGAATAATAAACGCAGCCCCTTTATGCGAAGTGGGGCTGCGTTTATTTCGTTACACCTACTGGTTATCTTTAGGACTAGTTGTTGGGCAGAAATGATAATTTTTGAGACCGCTTTAATGGTGGTCTTTTTTTGAATACTGGCACATTTGTTAAGCTAAACGGATAACTATAGTTCAACAACAAGAGGGCTGCCGTGTGGTAGCCCTTCGCTCAATAAAAATCCATCTTGACATTCCGGACACCAACATATAACATACGTTATATAACATATGTATTTATTGAATGTGGAGATGACAAAATGCCCCCAAAAGCAGAGATAACGAAGGAAAAGGTTTTAGACGCAGCGTTTGAAATGGTACGGGAACAAGGACTTGAAGTTCTGACGGCTAGGAGCATCGCGCAAAGACTTAAATGCTCTACCCAGCCTATTTACAGCATGTATGGAAGCATGGAAGAAGTTAATGAAGATGTATTTAACCGAGCAGTTGATTTTGCCCTTACCAGCATGAAACAGTACGAGAATGAAAAAAACGCGCCTGCCATGAATCTGGCGATTGGTTGCCTGCTTTTCGCCCGAAATGAAAAGCAGCTTTTCAGAGCCTTATACCTTTCTGATTATAGTAGTCATTACTTAAAAAGGAACAAAGACAAACTTAACGATGAAATATATGCTGCTTTTTTAAAGCTCGATAATCGGCTAAGTACGATTGCAGAGAGCAAGGTCCAGAAAATGTTTCTGAAACTTACCGCTTATTGGCTTGGAATTGGCACGATGATCAATACAAATATGTTAGAACTCGATATCAACGAGGCTATAGAAATGTTAGCAGAGATGTACCAAGCTCTAACGATCAATGAAGGTGTGATATAACATAATGTTGGAGGTGAGAAATTGATGTTTGAGTTTTTGACGCACTACTATAAACAGGGGGACTTGCCTTTTCGAAGTTTATCCGCATTGACTGATTCTGAAGCTCTAAAAATAATGGAATCTCTCTACGAAGACAATCCTTTAGCTGAAAGATTTAAGGAACCAGTCCAATACTTGAACAACAGAAAACAAACAGAAAAATGGGTAAGAGATGAATTTATTGCAAAAGGTGGGCAGCCAAAAGATGAGTATCCACTGTACGCTGTGCTTGGATACTCTAATTGGATAGAAAACCATTTATCGAGCTTTGACATAGACAGGATACATATACCTCTTTCAATTTTTACTGAACTTGATATTAGCTTTACATATCCAGATAGCATGGTAACTTATTTGCTTGGTATGGATAAACATGCAGTATACTATCAACCCGAATATCATGGTAAAATCTTCACTCTTTCCGAAGTCAATTTATTAGCAAATATGTATGGAGCACCTGAGGAGAAATGGAGAACCGCACTTTTAGAAGGAATGGGTCCATATATTGAATATATTGAAGCACAGATTTGGAACCATAAGCCTCTTTTAGCGTATCTGGGAACACGATAGTTAAGGAGCTTGCTATACGAGGGCTCCCTTTTTCGTTTGTTAAAGTAACGGGCAGTACAGCGTGGTGAAAGGAGTCGTATTACCTCTTGCTCAAACCTGCGTTTAGATACTGGCAACCATGATATTTCTGTGCAAGGATTGCTAGGCTCCATTTTCCACCATTACCTATAATTATACTTGAAAGAAGGATCTGAATGGATTGGCTAGGCCGCATGAATAACGCAATGGAATATGTCGAAACACACCTGTCTGAAGCAATCGATTACGATCAAGTGGCTAGAATAGCCTGTTGCTCAACTTACCATTTTCAGCGGATGTTTTCGTTCATCACAAATGTTACGCTGGCGGAGTATGTTCGGCGCAGGCGGCTCACCCTTGCCGCATTTGAACTGCAAAACACGGGTGTAAAGGTTATCGACATTGCATTGAAGTATGGTTATGAATCGCCTGAGGCATTTTCCAGAGCGTTCAAAAAAATGCACGGCGTGGCGCCAATGTCAGCGCGCGACAAAGGCGTTTCACTCAAGGCCTATCCTCGGTTATCCTTTCATATTTCGGTTCGAGGAGATGTGGAGATGAATTACAAAATCGAGGAAAAACAAGGTCTTGTAATGTTCGGTGTTTCAACTCTGGTCAATGCCGATGGCGAGAATCCGTTTGTTGAAATACCTAAATTTTGGGAGAAGTGCATTTCCGACGGAACAGTAAATCGAATCCGTGCCGCCGCAGGTTTGGGGGGACATGGCCAGATTCATGCGGTATTATACAACAACCAAGGCGAGAAATTTTCCTACATGATTGGTTACTTTTTACCCCAAAGTGGCTTGCTGGTAGGGTTTGAAAAGCTTCAAATTCCCCCTCAGACTTACGCGATTTTCACAACCGGAATCAATCCCGATGGACAGAATGATATTCATGGATTGTGGAAGCGTATCTGGGGCGAGTGGTTTCCGAGTTCTAATTACGAATTTGCAAATGGCACTGAGCTTGAAATGACCTATGATCGAGGCAACGGCATGTACGAAATGGAAGTTTGGATCCCTGTCGTTAAAAAAAGTGAGTCGTAGGCATAGTACCATATCATTACCTTAGTGTTAGGGGCGATTTCCTTTGGAAGGTGTGAACAGAATGGATAATGCAATCATTGCGCAACATGCGCTGACGCAGTACGATATTAACGTTGTATCCGTATCGCCAGTAGCTCAAAGCGGCGCCGCGGTTTTCAAAATTGAAGATAATTGTGGATTGTTATACAGCCTGCGTGTTCACAAATCTAAAATCAATACGCTTGAAAAGATGTGGACGCGCCCAGATGTGCTGGATTCTGAGTTGGTATGGCTGGATGCGCTTAATCGCGATACTAGTCTCACCCTCCCTGTGCCAAAACGCAATCAGCAAGGGTCATATGTTACACAAGTGGACGATATAAATTGCACGATGCTCAGTTGGGTGGAAGGCGAGCAAAAACAATACTTTACCAGCGAGCAAGAATTGAAATCCACCGCTGAAATGACGGCAGCTTTGCACCATCATGCCAGTAAGTGGCAGCCCCCTTCATCTTTTATCCGTCCAACGGTTAATCGTGCACGCATACAGAATGCTCTGGACTTGCTCAAGCAGCAGGTGCGGGAAGAGTTATTAGATGCACACGATGTTCAGATCCTTGAAGCCGCTGGGGAAAAAGCGATGGCCCTGCTCGACACTCTCCCTATAAATAAGTTGACTTGGGGCGTATTGCACGGTGATATCGTTCCTCCCAATATCGTGTTTGTAGATGGGGTTGCAAATCCCATTGACTTTGGCGCGTGTGGATTCGGTCCTTTTCTCACTGACTTGGCCATCACATTTACCTTTATTCATCCCAATGCCAGACAGCAATACATTGATTGGTATGGAAAGCACTTTCCGCTACCAAATGATTATGTGGCACAAATAGAAGCATTATTTATTTCGCTAGTGCTAATCGGGATGAGGAACGCTCTTGGTATGCCTGAATCGAACAATTGGCTGCCGACGCATGTGCATAAGTCTGCATCTCGTGAATTTGGCAGGTATGCAAATGGGGAGGACTTTTTATTTACAGGCACACCATTTTGGGAATGATAAGCAATTTTATTTATAAAGAGATCACGATTTCAGGAAAATGATGACTTGATTTTGCTAATTGAGAACGATAGCTGAAATAAAGTGAGTTCAAATAAAGGGCCATCCCGCAAAGGATGGCCTTAAAACTTGCCGTTACAGACAGCGCGGAGAACCGTATCACAAATAGTGGTAAAGCGGAGGGTAGAGTTAGTGGTGAGTTTGAAAGAGTACAGTAATATGGAATAATCTCGATTTTAGCTTTGCAAAAAAAATTAGTGAATTCAGCTAACCGGCATTTAGGATCGGACATTGTTATAGTATGACGGGAAACGATAGCTTAATAAACTAAGAGCGGCTCGTTCAAGTAAACAGTCAAAGACTTCTAAAATTGAAGTCTCTGGCTGTTTTTTCTATAGTAACTTTCATCGCATTCTCATTTTCCTTTAGTATACTAAGACCGCGATAGCGTTGCAAAATCCTCTCCCACGAGTCAGGAGGTTTGGCATGCTTATATGGAACAAGGAAGGGGTACCTGTTGGACATGGACAAATCACTATTAAAAATCGGTGATCAAGGCAAAAAAATGATTACCAAAGTTCCAGAGATTACGCTTTTCTTTTGGATTACGAAGCTACTAACGACCGGAATGGGCGAAGTGGCGTCCGATTATCTATTCGAGCGTCTAAACCCTATGTACTCGGTACCACTCAGCGTTCTAATATTTATAGCTGCAATGGTGCTGCAATTCAAAGTGCGCCGATATGTGGCAAGCATCTATTGGTTGGTTGTCGTCATGGTCAGTATTTTCGGTACCACAGCTGCCGATGTAGTGCGCGTAGGATTGGGCATCCCGTATGTGGTTTCGACTTTGTTCTTCGTTGTGGCGCTTGCTGCAGTTCTCATCACGTGGTATGTCAAAGAGAAGACGTTATCGATTCACAGCATATCCACCCGTCGTCGCGAGGTGTTTTACTGGCTAACCGTACTGACAACCTTTGCGCTTGGAACTGCAGCGGGTGATATGACCGCAACAACAATGCATTTGGGCTACTTATCTTCAGGTATTTGGTTTGCTGTCATCCTTGCTATTCCGGCGATCGGTTATTTCATGTTGAAATGGAAAGAAATCTTCGCCTTTTGGTTCGCTTATATTATGACGCGTCCGGTAGGCGCCTCATTCGCGGACTGGCTATCCGCGACACATAATAGTGGCGGGCTGGGTCTTGGGAAAGGGTCAGTAACTTTTGTCTTAACTATTCTGATTGTAATACTCGTCGTCTTCCGAGGCGGATCTGCGGCACAAGTAGCGGAGCTCGAAAGTGATGCGGCAAGCGGGTTTTGATGTTGGATGTTATAGCTTGAAATAAGAAAGAGAGGAGGGCGAATCCGCCCTTCTCTCTTTCTTATTTCCGATAGAGTGAGTAGAGTTAAAAAACCATGCATAGTAAAATATACTAAACATGAAATAATTAGGTAGGTTAATAATATTATCGAAATAAAGAGGCTAATTAGTAGAGACTTTATGATCGAGGATTTGGAAGAAATACATGTGTATGCATCGGATCCATTAGTAGTAAAGTATATGTTATGGGAAACTCTTGATTTATCTTTTCTTTGGTCACTATTTGAAGTAGATTATTTGATCTAAATTATTCCTAGAGGAGTGTGCAAATGTGGAGAACAATCCGCCACTGATTTTAGTTGTTTAGCATAGGCAAAATCAAGGGGATTGCGATGAGAAATAAAATGTCGATGTCATCGGCTATGTTGTCGAGTGACAAGAACATATACGCTTATGAAGCCGCATATCTGCGGCTTTTTTCATGTTAACGATATATGTTCTTGTCAAAAGCCAGTGACAAGAACATATATCGTTTGCCGATTTAGGACAAGAACATGTATCGTTGTCCGCAGTTGAGGATTATTCTCAATTTGAATAACTAAAAGGCAGGCAGAGGAGCAACAGCGGCGTTTATCGTTAAGCTAAGGGCAGCATAGTTGCAATTTGTGGTATTATTTTAATGAGGGTAAGTTCCTTTTTAGAATGAGTCCCTTCGGGGCAATTTCTTTAGGAGGTGATTAGCTGAATAAGTATGTCATATTCATTTTCTTCTCCGTGGGGTGTATAGTTCTTCCTATAATATTTCTTATTTATGGATATTGGAATGCATCTCAGCCCAAAGTGGGTCCTGTAGCCCAAAATAATAACCTGACCGATAGGGCTTCACTCAAATGGAAAACATTTGAGGGGGGGGTATTACGCTAACGGGCAGATGGGTTTTATAGTCTGAAAGTAACTGTTATATTTTAGTTGTACCCGAAAATAGTCGAGAAAAGTTGAGATGAGAAAGGTGAGATGAGGAGCATGGCTCAAGTGAAGATTTTTGGTTTGAAGGAAAATTTAAACCCAATAAAGGAAAGATTTTCGGAGATAATTCATACATGTGTAGTTGAAGCATTTAAATTACCAACCGATAAAAAATTCCATCGTTTTTTTCCAATGGATAAGGAAGATTTTCATTATGCCCCTGAACGTACAGAAGCATATACCATAATTGAACTGAGTATATTTGAAGGGCGTTCGGTGGAATCGAAAAAACATTTGATACGGTCGCTTTTTGAACACATCCAACGAGAACTAAGTATTTCCCCGCAAGATATTGAAATAACAATCATCGAGACTCCTAAATCAAATTGGGGAATTAGGGGATTGCCTGGTGATGAGCTTCAGCTTAATTACAATGTAAATGTATAGTCTTTAATAAGGCGACCAGATTTGGTTGCTTATTTTTTTTTGGAACGACCCAGCACTTCGTTGTGTGAACGGGCAGTATAGTTTAATTGGTTCATTTAGGTAAATGCAAAACTAACGTAATACGATAGTGCACAAAAACACGAAGGCAGCCGATGGGAAACGATCGGCTGCCTTTATTCAATTCATCTGCTTAGCCTTGCAGATTTAACGAGGCGTGTTCTTTATCGAAATAATAGCGTCGATAGTTGCTGACATGGCCGAAAAAATAGCGCGTGACGCTGATAAATCGCTTCACATTCAGATCCTTGTTGTACCAAATCGACCGGATCATATTCTTCTGTCTATAATGCTGATCGATCTCAGCCGACAACGCCTGATCGGCGATGTAGCGTTTTAATACTATTTTCGGCACATTCGTCCACAGCGCGGCAGCTTGCCCGTACACGCAATCGGTTTCTTTGCCGTAAACGACTTGGTCCATGAGTGCTGCAATCATGTTAAAAACCCGCTGCCCGGACGAACAAACTACTTCTACCCAATCGCGGGTTGATTTCGAACATCATGTATTTGCCATTTGCCCGTCCTGCTGTCGAACTTCATGTCGATGTTGGAAAATCCGACATAACCGATGTTTTCCAAGAATGCACCACCATATGGAGGCGGCAAAGCTGACGCGGCGGTGTTTGCAGAGAGTGCCATTCAAATGTTGAACGCGGCGAGTCAGGGAATTCCGAGAGTTGTGAACCAAATATGCGGGCAGGCAGTGTTTGAGGCGGAAGGAAAAGGGCTAGAAGTTATAGTAGAAGAACATATAGGCCGAGTCCTCTCCGATATGGACCGGCAACGGGGAACTGCGGGATAACTCGCCGGTTTTCCATAGTGTGAGTGATTGGCGTTATACCTCCCACCTGCCTGGCGTGCCTGACATACAAGATGAACGCTGATTTTGATACGGATAAATTAGCTGATTATTGTGTACTTGAGAGTGATACGTTTTGGACCAAAGTTAACGGGAATAGGCAATGGTCGATTATGATTGATGGTGTTGCAGTTGATATCAAGGCTAATACAGGAGAATTTGTTCAAATGGTATTTCCTTTGGATGGAGTCATTACTGAACTCCCAAAGTAATGGTCTCACCATTGTGCTATCTAACGAGAGTGGAGTTGAAGTCATGAATAGCAAGTCAAGGATTTATAAAACAATTAATATAAGGGAAATAGAACAAATCGTAAAAAGTGCTTTTGATACAGACACGACTATAGATTCGTGGAGGGAACTCAGTGGTGGACTGTTTAATACGACTTATTTTATAAAAACACTACGGCCTACCAAAAGCTTAGTCCTGCGCATTGCTCCAATAAGACAAGAGTTGCTGTTTGATTTTGAAAAGGTAATGATGGGGATTGAGCCAGGACTCTATAAGTTATTCAATGATCATAATATCCCGGCACCTAAAGTAATTCTTTATGATGAAACTCATCGCATTTTACCGCGAAATTATATCATCACTGAATATATAAATAGTATTACTTTAAATGACCCTTCTTTTCCAGGAGAGCACAAAAGTAAAATTCAATATGATCTTGGCGTTTATACAGCAAAACTACACAGCATTAAATCAGATAAGTTCGGGTGGCCTACGCCGAATAACGAAGTTAACGGCTCACATTTATGGTTGGATGTAGTTAAGAAGTTTGTTGAAGAAGATGCGGAGAAAACGTCAAATCATCATGTTTTTTCAGAAAAAGAAATAAAAGAGTTTAATGAATTTTTTCGAAAAAATGATCATCTTTTCGTTAATAGAGAAAGACCAAGCTTAGTTCATAATGACCTGTGGGACCCCAATATTCTCGTCCATAAAGTGAATCAAGATTGGGAAATTGCGGCAATTATTGATGCAGATCGTGCTATGTATGCAGACCGTGAATTTGAATTTGTACTGTGGGGAAATGACCCTCATTTTATGAAGGGCTATGGAATCGGACTAGATATGTCAAATGAGGGTATCCTTCGGCGAAAAGCTTATTCTCTAATAACAGGTTTTTTTGGAGCCTATGTATACAAAGTCCAATATGATAATGAAACAGCGTACATAGATACTAAAAATTGGGTTCTAGATGTTTTGAAAGATGTTATGAATAATTCCTAAATAAGCTATGGATTCCTATGTTCGTTATTAAGCATGCCCATAGAATAATTGTCGTACGACAACAAACGTCATACTTTGTTCGTAGCATCGGTTAGTATGGATTCAACGATGCTTAGTGAGGAGGATGACGACGTGAATACGTATGATGTAATTTTGATAGGAAGCGGACATAATGCTTTAATTGCTGCTGCCTATCTGACAAAAGCCGGCCGCCGAGTGCTCGTTCTGGAGAAGAATGATCGCCCTGGCGGTTTTGTTCGTACAGAGGAGCTAACTCTCCCAGGATTCAAGCATGATGTTTACGCTGCAGCTCACCCATTGTTTCTAACGGGACCCGCTTATGGGGACTTGGGTAAAGAGCTGGAGGAACGAGGGCTGCGATATATAAATACGGAGTTACCAACCGGTGTTTCGATGGAGAGTGGGGAGACCGCTGTATTTTCTCGTACAATTGAAAAACTAATTGTGGAGGCAGAGCGGCTTGCTCCAGGTGACGGAGCTTCATTATCCAAGATGTTTGAGCAGTTCAACGCCTATGCAAATGATGTATTTGGATTATTTAATATGGATCTTGCCGAGCCCAAGGCTTCCGCTATCATTAATAAGCTATTCCAAAATAAAGGGCGTGCGGGATACTCGGATTTTGCATCTATATTCCTATCGACCGCGCGACAAGCTGTCCAATCCTTTCAGTCCCCTGTGTTAAAAGCGATGCTTGCTCCATGGGTTACTCATCTTGGACGGACTCCTGATGAAGTAGGAAGTGGGATTTGGGTGCCGCTAACCGCGATGGCCTTAATGGGAGGCGGGATGCCGATCCCTGAGGGTGGCAGTGAGAAGCTTGCGGAGGCTTTAGCTCGGCTTGTGAAGGACAAGGGAGGAACTATTCGCACACATTCGCTAGTTAAGCGCATACTTGTGGAAAATGGGAAAGCGGTTGGTGTTTCCACAGTGAACGGAGAGAACTTTTACGCCAAGCAAGCGGTTGTTGCTTCAACTGGTCCTGATCAACTGTATCTTTCACTTCTGGCGGATACGAAAGTTGACGAGAAGTTGCGACAGCAAGCAAAAGGATTCCGATATGGCAGAGGTTGCGTGCAAATCCACCTTGCACTTAGTGAACCACCACGATGGCCAGACGTGAGATTCACCCAAGTGGGTCAGCCACATTTGACGGATGGACTGGATGGCTTTACCTTGGCCATAGCGCAAGGAATGGTCAATTTGCTTCCTGCAAAACCAACTTTTACAGTTGATTGCTCCACGAATCTTGATCCGACAAGAGCGCCTGCGGGCAAAGCTATTATGCGTATACAAGTGCTTGAGGTGCCGATTAAACCTCAAGGTGATTCGGCAGGTCTTATCGACGTTGGAGATGGCTCTTGGACGCCTGAGCTTACAGAGAGATTCACAGAGCGAGTGCTTGCAATCGTGGGCAAGCATATTCCCAATATACCAAGTGATATTATCGGATATTCGGTAGTGACGCCGGATACCATTGCGCGGTTTAATCCTAATTCAGGTCCAGGTGACCCGTATGGCGGTTCCCATGAATTGGGGCAAAGCTACTTGCTCAGGCCATTGCCTTCACAGCCAAGCCATCAGACCGAGATACCTAATTTATTCATGCTTGGTGCGGGGACTTGGCCGGGACATGGTATTAACGGAGGATCAGGTTATATTGTCGCTCAGAAGCTGTTGTCGAATCATAAATGAAGTAGAGAGATAGTACTATAGCCGTTGTTGGCAAGAGCTTCGGCAAATATCGATGAGCAGGCGCTATGAGAGCCTGCTCATTTTGTTTACGAACGGGCAGGTTAGCGCAGCCATGATATTTGAAATTCCCAGCAATGGTCGTTCACGCTGTCATCTACATCAGAGTGAGCACTGAGGAGCAAGCATTGCAGGGGTACAGCCTTGAAGCTCAAAATGTCGGCAGGAATCCAGGAAGTTTCCAGCAACGATGACGTACATCGGAGCTTCCGATGTGACGCCGTAAACGTTTGTCAATTTCACTGTCGATTCACCGACTGGAATGCCCGCGTCGTCTACGATATCACGAGCAAGCCGCCGGCGACGATCGAAGGGGAGTAATGAAAGAAACTCCGAAAACCCACTACAATCAAGGGTTTTCGGAGTTCTTTTTTTAGAGTCAACCCCGCGCAGGGCTGGTCTTCATTTCATAGATTTTTTGGAGCGTATGGACACGCTTCGTCTTCTCGTCATCGTCCTCTGTGTGGAGGTACCACTCCACAAGCCTGTACCCGAATACGAGAAGGATCAGCTCGTAGACGCAATGATCGGCGATAGGGGATACATCCGCATACTCCGAAAAGCCTTTGTAATACGCGGGGACACATCGCTGGTAGTATTCGACCATGTGATCGATATCCGCTTCATCCGCAATCAGGCTTGCGAGATCCTCGCCCAGGTAGCCCCATCCGGATGTATCCCAGTCAATGAGCGCGATTTTCCCGTCGGCATAGATCAGGTTGGTCACCCAGAAGTCCCGGTGGCATAGCACGAGGGGCAATTTTTCGATGCGGGCGAGTATCTCGTCTGCGTGCTCATCGATGTCGATGAGCATTTGCCGCACGTGCTGCGGGAATTCGCAGTCCTCCGAGCGTATATAATCGTAGACGACCGGCCATGACCGGTAATGCAGATACGTATTCTTCATGAGATCCGCATGGCTCAGGTTGGTCAGGCTCTGCAGCACAGCGGGCTGCTCCGCATACAGCTTGCCTTGATAGCGTCCTAACTCCAGCGCGGCCTGTTCATACATGTCACCGGTCAAGTCTAAACCGGTTACGCCATCGATATATTCCAGCCACAGCTGGAATTCATTTTCTTCGGCATTGATCTCGGCATGATAACATGTCGGCCAGCGGAAGGCATCCGAGAACGTCGCTCCAAAGTCAGACGCATAGAGATCATATTCTCGGCGCCATGAACCCGGATCGCCGTAACGCTCCCATTTCTTCTGGATTTTCAGCACGATACGGTACGGCAATTTTTCGCCTTCCGCGGTTTCGGCGATCCCCGTTACCAGGTACACATTTCCCACAGTTCCGCCCTGTAACGGCATGGTTTGGAAGTCGGCAGAGATGATATCCTTCTTGAACCGTCGACTTAAGGCATAGATCAGCGTTTCGAATTTAATATTCATTTCTTCCAACCTCCGTTTTTCTTCGTTTGCTTGCTCCACATGGCGATCGTTTTGTTTCTCGCCCGCTTGTCGATGAGGTAGCTCGTTTTATCCTGGACAAACTTGTTCTCATGCTGTTGGGCAACATAATGCTCCCACCGTTCACGCGGCAACGAATCGTTGGCAAGCGCGGCGAGAACGGCACAGCCCGGCTCGGCCTGATGGCGGCAATCCGTATATCGGCATTGAGGGAACCATTCCTCCACATCGGTAAAGCTTGCGCGTATGCCTTCGTCGGCATCAAAAAGCCCAAGCTCACGCATACCCGGAGTATCGATGACCATCGTACCGGAGGGGAGCATGAACAGCTGACGGTGCGTTGTCGTATGCCGCCCCCGGCTGTCGACCTCCCGGATCGCCTGAACCTTCATTACGTCCTGTTCTATCAACGCATTGAGCAGAGACGATTTACCGACGCCGGACATGCCGAGAAAGACGACTGTTTTACCAGGCATCAAGTAGGGATCGAGTTCGTTCAGCCCCAGGCCTGTATGACTGCAGATCGCGTGAACCGGCACATTAGGGATGCTTTGTGTGATTTCTGCGAGCGGGAGATTATAATCTTCAACGAGATCAGCCTTGGTCAGAATGAAGACCGGCTGGCCGCCGCTCTGCCTGACTTGTGTCAGGTAGCGCATGATGCGGGTAACGTTGAAATCCCAATTCAGAGAAGAAAGGATAAACACATAGTCAAAGTTGGTTGCGACGACCTGTTCCAGCACGGTTTTGGCATAGCCTGCGGCATGCCCTGAGTAATCCGAGCGTGAGAACTTGGATCGGCGGGGCAGTACCGTAACAATGAGAGAATCTCCGCTCTCGTTGTAGTGCAGCAAGACAAAATCACCGACGCACGGAAAGTCTACGCGCGTTTCCGCGCTGTGATAGAACGCTCCTTTGAGCACCGCCGTTACTTCGCCGCGCTCGGTCATGACCGTGAAGCGCTCGCGCCGAAGCTCCGTCACCCTGCCGGGCAATAATCCGTCGGGAATTGCTTCTATTTCTGTGTAGCCATAGGTTTTCAAATCCATCATGGTTTTTTTGTTAGCTCCTTTAATGTTGTTTTTTGGACGCAAAAATGCCACGGACAAGCAGCCTCTAAAGAAGCTGCTGTCGCGCGGCATCAGGACGCAAAAAAGATACGACCTTCATCGTATCCTGCAAACAGCAATATTCACGAAAGGTTACTTTGGATGGCATACCAAATAATACGGGCGTTTTCCCGCTTTTTTCGTGTATGCCTGCTATTCAGTTTTAAGACCAAACCACCATATAAGTAGTTGCCATTAAAAACATCTCCCTTCGTGTCAGGAACTTGCTTATCGCTAAGCTGTCTATAAAATAACCTAATTTGGAAAAAAAATCAATGCCGAACAGCGCATATTGTGTCGACCTGCTCCATCGAGTCTGCCGTTAATAAAAAACTCGCGAGCATCAAAAGTCAGCGTGAGCGCTTCCTCAAGTTGTTTGAAGGAAACGGCGTCGATGACGACCTTTTCTTCGAACGACTCGGCGAGTTGAAAGACCGTCAGGAGCGGCTGTTGTCCCGGAGGAACGAGGTCGAGCATCAACTGGAGTCCATTCCCCCTCCAGGTACCATATCATTTTGTGACCCCAAAAAGCTCGCAGAAGCCCGTTTGCGCCGATTTCGCCACCAAGCGTGCCCCTTCCTGAACCCATGTCCGGCAAAGCGCCCTTCCAAGCCTGCTGCGAGCTTTTCTCCAAAAAACTTGCCCTACTTGTGATATGGTTCACCGTGAATTATCCTAGAATTTATCGCATGGATTAGCTTATTTACAGTTCTCTCGATGATCCGATAACCCATTCTTTAATCGTAGTGGAGTGCGAAAGAAAGTACGTGCTGATGCTGAGTCAATAATTCTTTGGGATGGTATATCAAAGATCGGCGAAATTGCAGAAATCGACAAGAAACTCATTGAATACTCGTAACGTGATTTGTTGAACTTTTCATTAGCAAATTCGATGCTGGCAATCGGACAATGTTCTTTTCATCATCCGACATCTGCTCTTAAGGCATTCGGCTACAAATTCAATTGCAGCTTGCGTGTATTTAACATCCCATCTAAACCGGATGGATCATTCCCTATTTTATAGGCAACGAATTTCTCTGCTGCCTCCGATGTGCGGATACGCAGCGGCTTAGTCTCCATGTTGACCAAGTCTGCCATAACATCGGCAACAGATTCAGCTGTCTGAGGCACGGAATTCCGGGTGGAGAAGTTGTGGATATAGGATTCAATTATGGCTTTGTACTCATCGTCGCGAATGCCGCCCGTTTGTTGGATTTGTCCTAAGACGGTACTGTTGAAGTTGGTAGCGATTGCTCCAGGTTCGAGCAGGGTGATATCAATATTGAACAGTGGCTTGTAATAGGTAGCCATACCTTCAAGTAAGCCTTCAATAGCGAATTTACTTGCACAGTAAATTTCATTGAACGGCTGGCCGACTAATCCGCCGACACTGGAAGTAGCAACGATATGCCCGCATGTGGATTTGCGAAGGAGAGGAAGCCCAGCTTTAATGGTGTTAATAACGCCATGAACATTGGTATTGAATACTGCCTCGATCTCTTCGGTAGTGGCTTGACCTAATGCGCGGAGGAATCCATAACCAGCATTGCAAAACAATACATCAATTCGGCCATGCTCCTGCTCAATTACGTCGAATGCGCTCTGAAGGGTCTCTGGGCGAGTTACCTCCATCTCAAGAAACTGTAGATTCTCCACGTCCCCGTATTGTTCTTGATCACGTGCTAGGTTGCGCGTTCCCGCGTATACACGCCAGCCATTGCTTGCGAATTTCAAAGCGGTTGCGAGTCCAATACCTGCCGATGCACCAGTAATAGCAATGACCTTATTCATTGTAGACACTCCTTCTTATTAAATGTTTAGTAATTAAACAATATAATCATTAAACAATTTAGTCAAGCGAAAATAAAAAAACCACCGCACTAAACACGATGGGAATGCAAAGGTAATTTATCTAACAGTTCTCTAAGTAACGCTAGTTCTTCTTTGGAGTAGTTGGCCAATAGCAGCTCTATTTTCTCATTGTAAGTCTCAAGAATTGAAGCGGATAACTGATGGCCTTTATCGGTAACATCAATTTGCAAGCTTCTGCGGCTTGTCGGATGCGGCTTACGTGCTACGAGCCCTTGTTCCTCTAACTTATCTAACAGCTGTGTTATCGCACCGCGAGTGAGACCAAATTCGTTAGCGATGTCAACGGCTTTCGCATCCGTATGCTTGCGAAGAAATTCTAATGCATACATCATAATTGGCGAGATTTCAAAAGCTGGAAGTACTTGTGTAAGAGAAGAGGAGAGCGAGTTCTTGATTTCTCGAAACATTAGCGTAATCGCTTGATAATCCTCCATAATAGGCTCCCTTATTATTCGCGTAGTTGTTTAGTTATTATACCAACATTTATGAGTGGTATGGCAAGTTGTATTGTTTTATCAGTAGATATGAAATATTCTATTAGCGATACAAATCCCAATTTTAGGCAAAGCTTATACAAAATAAAGGTCAGTACTGGTATTGGTTAGAAGAGGATTTTGCATCTTTAGGAGATGCTTACGATAACTGATTTTATTGGTGCTTGTCAACGAAACAAAAGCGAAGCGGACGGAATCGTTCTGAAGAAGCGATAGCGTTCGCCTTTGTCTCCTTATTTCTACCCCTAAGGGATAGAATCAAGAAATAGGGAGACAACAGCGATCGTAAGAATGATCCGGTCCGCGTAGCGGGCTTCGAATGATCCGGTCCGCGTAGCGGGCTTCGAATGATCCGTCAGCGCAGCGGCTTCTACGCACCATGCTTCGAATGTAAGAAAAGCAGTTTTGCATCAAGGGTAGGATCAGTATTAGAATGGAGGGTAGCAACCCTTAAAAAGGAGAGGTAATATATGTTCGAATCCATTCATCCAGGCACATCAATTGGGCAAGTGAGTTTGCGAGTAAGTGATCTACAGCGGTCGATTGAATTTTATCGTAACATTGTTGGTTTGCAAGTGCTTCGAGAAGAGAATGGCATGGCGGAGCTGACTGCTGATGGAAAGACGCCGCTTCTAACGCTAAAGGAAATTCCAGGTGCAGTCGTTCGGCCTCGTAGATCAGGAGCGGGCCTGTATCATTTTGCTATTCTGCTGCCAGACCGTAAATCATTGGGACTTTCACTGCGACACCTTGTACAAAGCGGCATACATATCGGCCAAGCGGATCATCTTGTCAGTGAAGCGCTGTATATCGCCGATCCCGACAATAACGGTATTGAGATCTACAGAGATCGTCCGAGAACGGAGTGGCAGCGAGATCAGAAGGGTGAATATATCATGGCTGTCGATCCCATTGATTGGGACGGCTTATTAGAAGAGGCTGGGGACGAGGCTTGGCATGGCCTACCTGAAGGGACCATTATTGGGCATATTCATTTGCATGTGACCGATCTTGAGGCGACAAAACAGTTCTACCATGACGTGTTAGGCTTCGACATTGTGGCTCACATGGAGAAGTCAGCGTTATTCATATCTGCGGGGGGTTATCATCACCATATTGGGCTTAATACATGGGCAGGTGTAGGTGCGCCCCTTACGCCAGCAGATTCACCAGGCTTATCCTATTATCAAATTAAACTCGAGGATCAGGCCGCGCTTGATGCAGTAATCGGTCGTTTGAGTGCCGCGGGTATTAACATCGAACACAATTCCGGTTCGGTCATCGTACTTGATCCATCGGGAATAGAGATTCATTTGGTTATTTGAGGACGAACTCCTTATCCATGGCCATCTTAGCTGTAGTCTAAGTCTAAGAGGCCAGCTAGTGGATACTTCATAAAAGCTGACGTCTGTGGTCATACCTCTGTTACCGCAGACGTCAGCTTTTCGGCTTTTTCAGAAAAGTATACGTGATCTTGCCACCTGTTCGAAATCTGCTCGATTACTTCTTCCAAATCTCCTGCTTGAATTCTTCGTTCTACAACACTCATGAACGATCCTCTCCGTTATCTGTATACCAAATTTTATTGCTTCTTACATAGAATCCCCATTATAAACCGTTTCGAATATTTATCTTTGTGACCACCTCCGTGGAGGATATATCGGTTTGTTGTTCATCAACGGTAGGTATATGAAGACGGGCGTCGAACAATTAACGAGACGAATCATAAGAAAACAGAAAACATCATAAGGAGCTGGATTGCATGTCACTACCCATTATGAGAGAACCTAATGTTGTTTTAATAGAAACGGAAGCAGGATGGAAAGCGCCTGAACGCGTCTCTGAAGGGCAATGGCAGGATAAAGGACTTGAGCTGACGATTGCACGTAATCAAGACGTTGTAACGGTCGAACTCGAAGCAGCGACGATACCGGTCAAAACAATTAAGCTTCGTTGGACGGTTCCTACGCGTGGCCCTTTGACTGTCCTTGGTGATCACTGGGAGCGGGCTTATGGGGATCTCGAGTGGAGGGGCATCGTACCAGAAAGAACGATGCCGTGGTACTTTCTCACCAATGATGGTACGGTGACGAATGGTTATGGCGTGAAAACAGGGGCTCGGTCATTTTGTTACTGGCATCTCGATAGAGATGGAATAACGTTTACAGCTGATGTTCGTAATGGCAGCGAAGGTGTTCGGCTTGGGCAAAGAAAGCTGACAGTCGCCGAAATCGTTGGCTACGAGGGCGTGGACAAGGAGTCAAGCTTCACCGCGGCAACCCGTTTCTGCGCGATCATGTGCGAACGTCCTGTCATGCCAGCACAGCCGGTCTACGGCGGTAACAATTGGTATTATGCATACGGTAATAGCTCGCATCAGGAAATATTGGAGGATTCGAAGTTCATGTCGTCTTTAGCATCCTCGACGACGAATCGTCCCTACATGGTTATCGACGATGGCTGGCAATTGTCTAGCGGCGGTGCATGTAATGGCGGCCCTTGGCTGGGAAATAAGCATTTTCCACAGATGGAGCAATTGGCAGGCGAGATGAAGGAAATTGGAGTGAAGCCGGGCATTTGGTTTCGTCCGCTTCTTACGAGTGACTCTGAATTA
Source organism: Paenibacillus baekrokdamisoli (assembly GCF_003945345.1). Taxonomy (GTDB): domain Bacteria; phylum Bacillota; class Bacilli; order Paenibacillales; family Paenibacillaceae; genus Paenibacillus_Z; species Paenibacillus_Z baekrokdamisoli. Next base: position 6,253,779 of record NZ_AP019308.1, read on the forward strand.
CGGGAAGGTATTCGATACACCGCTTCGGGCGGTAACATCTTGGATCCAAGCATGCCGAGTGTGCTGGATTACATAGCAGAATCGCAAGCTCGCATGGTTTCGTGGGGCTTTGAGATGATCAAGCATGATTTCTCAACCATTGACATGCTTGGTCAGTGGGGTTTCGAGATGAAATCCAGAACAAATGCTTTGACCCAGCCATTCCATGATCGTACTAGAACGACAGCAGAGATTACGCTCGATCTATATCGCGTGCTAGCTGAATCTTCTGGTAAAAGCGTCGTTATCGGCTGCAACACGGTTAGTCATTTGGCAGCGGGACTCTTTGAAATTCAGCGAACAGGTGACGATACGAGCGGCAGGTCATGGGAGCGGACAAGGTATATGGGGATTAATACACTTGCCTTCCGGATGCCGCAGCACGGCACTTTCTACAGTCACGATGCAGACTGTATTGGGATCACCGATCAAATTCCGTGGGAGCTTAATAAGCAATGGCTCGAGTTGTTAGCGGGAAGCGGGACTCCACTATTCGTTTCCGCTTCGCCTTCTGCTGTTACAAAGGAGCAGGAAGCTGCACTTCGCGCAGCTTTCGAGCTTGCGGCGAGACCGCTTCCGTCAGGCGAACCGCTGGACTGGCTGGAGACAACCTGTCCAAGCCGCTGGCTGCTGAATGGCAAGGAAACAGAATTTGCGTGGAACCGCGAATCGGTAGAGCTGATTACTAGCGCTGGCGAAGATAATAGCTGGTGGAAGTAAACGGGTAACATCAGCGAGGTAAGCATTGAACTTGCAATCGTATTGTAATGAAGCTGACATATAATTTTCAGCTTGCTTTCATAATCGTCCCTTATACTAAGAACAACCCCCCTTTTTACAATAGAATTACTTTTAAGACCCACAGCCCGTAGCTGTGGGTCTTTTTTTGTCTGCCAAAGGAGGTATCCGCTGGGAGATACATCTTTAGAAAAGTACCGATGTGAATGGCTTTTACCGCTCCTTGTAGGCGTACTCTTTTCCTAATGTCGAAGTTTGTCATTTTGCCGTCATTGGAGGGTGATAGAATAGTCTTGATGAAGCAATAACATGAATTTAGAGGAGGAAATGGAGTGCGTAATATGTATAAAAAAGGAATGTCCATCATTCTAGTCATGCTGATGGTGATGGGTGGAATATCGGGAATTATTGTGCCTGGAGGAGGAACAGCGTATGCTGCGGCTGATTTTGCAGTAGGAGCGGGTACAAAAGCTAATCCGTTCGAAATTGCAACAGCTGATGAGCTCAATGCGGTGAGGGATCATTTAGGTGATTATTTCAAGTTGACAGCGGATATTAATTTGAGTAGCTACGCTTGGCAGCCGATAGGCGATCAAAGTTATCCGTTTCACGGAAATATAGACGGCAACGATCACATCATTACGGGGCTTACAATTAATCAGCCTAACGGGACATATGTGGGGTTATTTGGCTCTGTAGGTGCGGATGGTTCTATTATGAATTTGAAGCTGAAAAATGTTGATATTCTTGGTAAAAATAGTGTCGGCGGCTTGGTTGGTCAAAATTACGGAACAATCAGCGACAGCTATGTCACTGGAATTATACAAGGTGGCACGGGAAGTAGGTATGTAGGCGGCTTGGTTGGTGTTAACATTGGAACAATCAGCAACAGCTCTGCGATAGGAATTGTGAGTGTAGAACAATATGGAGGCAACTTGGTTGGTAACAATGGGAATGGTGCCCTAATCAGCAACAGTCACGCCTTAGGAACATTGAATGGAGCTGCTGCTGGTAGATTGTTTGGATATGTATATAACAATGCAGATATCAGTAACAGTTTCTATGGATGGGATTCTGTAGCTCTGACACCAGGAACCAAAGTCGGAACTACGAAGTTGAACAATGTCTATTATGGTATGGAATATTCGACTAACAATGGTGTTGCGTACACGGAAATCACGAATACTTCTGTCGATGACATTGTTGTAAATGAGGGAAATTCAATCCGTGTCCGTGCAGCAGTAATTCCCTCAAGTGAAAAGATAATAACGGTTAAACAAGCGGACATCCAGTGGGATCTCGATTCACTTCAATTGGAGTCAAATGCTGGTATAGTTACGCAGGGGAAAGTAAAAGTTGTGAGAATACCTGCAACAAGTAGCACTTTTTGGGCAACCCCTGGACAAGTAACTGCAGAGGCGGATCCGGGAGTAGGGACAATGCTTAGCGATGTTGGCAAGTACAGCATTAATTTAAGCCAAACCCCTTTTGTACCGGCTGTCGCTGGTAATATCATTTCAGTTGTTGAGGTAGATAACACGAAAAAAGTGATTGGCTATAAGACAATTGAAGTTGCCACTGAGAATATCGGCAAGGTTCTACCACTGGTCGACAAGGAGAATCCGATTCTTCAAATAGCAATGAACGGAAGCAGCAGAATTTACGCTGGGGATCTGTACAATGACGCAGAAAATCATGGGATGACGATTGTCAGCGTTGAAAGCTCGAAACCAAATGTGGTTGGTGCAGCATTGATCCCTAATGGGAAAACCCCTTATGTACAGCTAAATGGTGTAGCATTAGGCACTGCTGTTGTGCACATCGATGTTGAGGATAATTTAACACATGACAAGTTCGGGAAGACAGTGCATGTCAATGTATTGAAGAGAGGACCTTATATTTATAACAATTCTGAGAGTGATTTTGTCGGTAGTGCAAGCAGTATAGAGATTGAACTTCCTGATAGTGAATGGGCATTGCCGACAATTGAAGTGAACGATGTGGTTGTACCGAGTACGAGCTTCAGCTATACTCCTGGGGATTATGCTAGTAAAGCAAAAGGGAAAATTTTGCTCAAGGCAGGTGTGTTGTCGGCTGGTCGGAATCATATTACTGTGAAGGTTGCTGGCTATGTTGATGGAGAAACCTATATAGATCTTTACAATTCCGAAGATAGTTTCTATATGGATATCGAAAAGACAAGCGATGGTCTAAAAGCATCTGTTAATGTCGTTTTGAATATTAAGGCTGGTTATTATTACTGGGGTAAGGCGACTGTTGTATTCCAACTCATGAATGGCAATGTACCGGTAAAAACGTATTCTACTCCAGTAAATGAGATGAAGGGATTTCAAACCTTTTCAGTTGATATCCCAGCTAATTCCAATTATTCGGTTAGAGCTTTTATCATTACGGGAGGAACTGCCTACGAGGATAATATGGGCTACAATCTAGCGAAGCAAGTAAACGCAGACGATTTTAAACAGCACTATGAGGATTGGTGGAATGACTAGATAAGAAAAGATAAAAAAAGAAAAGAAAAGAAAAGAAAAGAAAAGAATAGAATAGAAAAGAGGCAAAATAGAAATGAGAATACGTACATGGAGTTTAACCTTAATTATCGGACTATGCGTAGCGATGTTCCCCAGCTCATTATTTGCAGCTGTAACAGTGAGTCCAATATCCAATACTGTCCAACTGGGCGGTCAAGTAACGATAAAGGGCACATCAGATCAAACGGAGGTCATTATCAAAATCTATCGTCCTGATCTTAGCCTCCTGTATTTCAATATAGTCCAGGTGGTGAAAGGTTCTTACATCGACACCATTACCCTTGGAACGAATGAAGTTATTGGAACCTACGAGATCAAAGTCGGAAAAGGGGACCAAATTGAAACGACACCGTTGAAAGTGACAACCGCCAGCAGCGTAGGCGGTTCAATTACGCCAAGCGATGACACCGTTACCTCAACGGATGGCAAATTAACACTTCCCGTCGGCAAAAGGGGTCTGGTTAGTTTGGGAGATGCTGTCTCCATCACGATTCCGGCTAATGCGACTAACAAAGAGCTGAAATTAACGATCGAGAAATTGCTGGATACTCAAACTCTTCTAAACCATAAAGAATTTCTAGCCAGCCCTGTATTTGAGATTCTAAAAAATTTCACAGATAACTTCACCAATCCCATTACATTGACCTTTGCGTTCGATCCTACGATCTTGAAAAGCAACCAAAAGGCATCTGTGTTTTATTATGATGAAGTGAAGAAGGTATGGGTAGAAGTCGGCGGCAAGGTAAACGGTAATCACATAACCGTGGAAGTTAATCATTTTACGAAGTATGCGGTAATGGCTGTAGACACGTCAACGGAAGTACCCGTTCCCGGTACGACCGATAAGAGCTTTAGCGATATCGCTGGACACTGGGCCGAGGCTAATATCAAGCAAGCAGTAAGCGATGGAATCGTCAGCGGTTATCCGAACGGCACATTCAAGCCGAATGCTAGCGTGACACGCGCGGAATTCGCTGTGATGCTAATGAATGCATTGAAGCCACAAGATGAAGGAACAGCACTAACCTTCACGGATGCGGCGAAGATCGGGGCATGGGCGCAGAAAGCAGTCGCACAAGCTGTACAAGCAGGCATTATTACAGGGTACAAAGATAGCACTTTCCGTCCGGATGCAGACATTACGCGTGCTGAAATGGCAGCGATGGTCTCCAAGGCTCTGGGTAAATCACTCGAAGCGAATGCCGCAACAGGCTTTGCAGATGACAAAGATATTCCGGCGTGGGCCAAAGGCAGCATTGCTTACGTGAAACAAGCAGGCATTGTCCAAGGGAAAGGCGGTAACCGATTCGCCGCTCAAGACCTTACTACAAGAGCTGAGGCTGTTACGGTTCTGCTGAATATGTTGGTACAAAAAAGCAAATAAAGTTTATAAATAGAAAGCAAAAATGTCCTTTAGGTCAATTCCTAAAGGGCTTTTTTGCAGCATTGAAGGTGATGACAGATTACGCTGGACAGCTTAGAATGTTTAAGGCAGGGCTTAATCCAACTACTTTCAAAGTGATGATTCCTAATAAACTAATCATTTCAAAAGTCCTTATCCGAGAATAATGAAATCTGTACGGTCGCTTGATGGGTAAGATACAACTAGAGAGCTTCATCTTGTAGAGTGAAGGGGTCGACAAATTTGATAAATAAAGTACACCGACTGCGACTAATTATCTCGCTTGCAGCATTCAGCCTGTTGATGGGCTGCTCCTCTAATCATAATCAGTCCAAGGTGCCAGCCGAGGGGGCCGATAAGCTAGCGACGGAAGACGGCGTGACACTTACCTTCTGGAGGAACTCCGGGAATGATGCGGAGAATGCCGCCTACGAGAAGCTTGTTGCTCAATTCAATATGAATAATCCAACCATAACGATTGAGATGAATCCTATTCCCTATTCCGACTATGATACGAAGCTGCGTACGTCCATTGCTTCGGGCAATCCTCCTGATATTATGACAATCGATGCGCCGAGTATGGCCTCTTACGCTGAAGCAGGTGCGCTGAAGCCGTTGACAGGTTTCTTCAAATCAGACGGTAACCTGGAGGATATCCCAACAGCAACCTTATCTGCGTATACGTATAAGAATGATATCTTCATGGCCCCGCTTACGGAATCCTCCATCGCGTTGTTCTACAATAAGAAGATGTTTGAAACCAAGGGCATTCCGCTCCCATCTAAAAATCCGGAGGAGCCACTGACATGGGAACAAGTCCTGGATGCGGCCAAAAAGCTGACGGATTCATCCAAAGGCATCTATGGTATTGATCCTGCGCAAGGCTTCCAGAATGCGGGAGCGACGGCCTATTTCAAATACCCGATCATATGGCAGTTCGGTGGCGAAGTGATGAATGCCGATGGAACGACTTCGAAGGGCGAGCTGGATTCTCCGGCAACGAAGAAGGCGCTTCAGTTTTATGCCGATTTATATAATAAAGATAAGGTTTCTGCACTTGAGTATCCACCGGATCCGTTCCCCAATGGGAAGCTGGCGATGACTGTCGACGGATCCTGGTCGCTCTCCCATTATGCGAGCGATTTTCCTGATTTCAAGCTAGGGGAAGATTATGATATTGCCCCACTGCCCAAGGGAACCCGGCAGGCAGTAGCGAATGGCAGCTGGTCACTTGCGATCTCATCGAAGAGTAAACATGCAGAAGCTGCGTGGAAATTCGTAAACTTCGTTACTGGTTATGAAGGCCAGAAGGCCTATGTGGCGATGACTAAGGATATCCCTGTTCGCTATTCCGTGGCCAAGGAGATTGCAGAGCTGAATGATTATCCGAAGAACATCTTCGTCGTTCAAAATCAGAAATTTGGTCGTTCCCGTCCGATCACACCGATCTTCCCGCAAATGTCGGATGCGGTAAACAAAGTATTCGAGGAAGTGACAATCGGTAAGCGTGACATCGATACATCGGTTGCCGACGCGATCAAGAAGATTGACGAAGCTTATGCGGGCCTGCAAGCCCAAATTAAATAATCGCGTTAACAAAGAAGAGACATTCGGTGACGAATGTCTCTTCTTGCATGCAAGAAACAAGAAAATTGAAAGTCGAAGTCTGATGATAATGGAAGGATTGCGACATCGCGTCTGCTACAATGAAACCAAATAAATTTCAACCTTTAAGAGGAGACTTCATATATGCGTATTGGCGCCATTGAGGCAGGAGGCACGAAATTCGTCTGCGGTATCGGAAATGAACTTGGAACGATTGAGGATCGGGTCAGTTTCCCTACTGAGCATCCGGAACGGACGTTAAGCAGCATCATTGCTTATTTTGAAGATAAGCAAGTGGAAGCGATTGGAATCGGCACCTTCGGTCCGATCGATATTAATCCGGCAAGCTCGACCTATGGCTTCGTGACGACAACACCAAAGCCAGGGTGGTCGGGATTTGATTTCCTAGGGACGATGAAGCAAGCATTTGATCTGCCTTTTGGATGGGATACGGATGTTAATGCTGCTGCTTACGGCGAAGCGGCATGGGGCGCAGCCAAAGGGTTAGACAGCTGTGTCTATTATACGGTGGGTACCGGAATCGGTGTTGGCGTGTACGCGGAAGGCAAGCTTGTTCACGGTCTTGTACATCCGGAGGGCGGGCATATTCTAGTTAGAAGGCACAAGGACGATACGTTTCTAGGAAATTGCCCTTACCACGGTGACTGCTTGGAAGGAATGGCATCTGGTCCGGCTATTGAACAACGTTGGAAAGTCAAAGGAAACGAGCTTTCTACGGCTCATTCAGCTTGGGAGATGGAAGCCTACTATATCGCTCAAGCCATTACGAGTACAATTCTGCTCCTTTCTCCGAAGAAAGTCATCCTTGGCGGCGGAGTCATGCAGCAGAAGCAGTTATTTCCATTGATTCGCGCAGAGGTACAGCGTCACTTGAATGGCTATGTAAGCAGCTGCATGATCATGGGAGCGATAGAGACGTATATTGTACCCCCTGGTTTAGGCGATAATGCGGGTCTATGTGGCGCGCTCGCGCTTGGTTTAGCTGCTGTCAATCAAGCGAAGGGCTAACCCTATCTGGACAATGGCATCTATTTGTAGGATGCTTGGCATACAGACAGGATGAAGTCAGAGGTGATGACATGTTCTACTCGCTGCGCAGTCGGCTTATGCTCGTATTCTCAATTCTGCTCATTGTTCCGTATACCACTTTCATAGTGGTGCTTAGTAAAGAATCCTCTAATCTTATTCAGCATTCGATTGAGACGTCGACTGCTCAATCGATTGATCAGTTTGCCTCGCATGTTACGACGCTGCTTACTCAGATGGAGGATATCGGCACACAGGTAATGAGCAGCCGAATTACGCAGGATTGGGTTGCCGCAGAGCTCAATCCCGCTCAATCCATTGAGGAACGCGTACTCACGAAGCAGCGGCTTCGCGAGTATTTCTCCTCCTACGCCATTAATAATTCCAACAATATTACGCTCAGTGCCTTTACTGAGAATACAGGCGGCTTGTGGACACAGGATCGCAGTTATTTGCTTAGCGAATGGTACAGTCAGTTCAAACAAAACGATGGACGCTGGACAACTGCCCACAAGGATGGGGATCAATCCGATGAGATTATGACAAGGCGAGAGATCAACAGCTTTCTGCTGCCCTTGGTTCATCTTCAATCGTTAAGGGAAATCGGTTTCGTCAAAATCAATTATCCAACGGCTGTGCTGCGGGATGCGATTGAAAAAATAAGGTTTGGTGAAACCGGTAGAGTATTCTTGCTCACACAGGACGAGACGAGCGTGCTCAATCAAAGCCTTGCGGACAATCAGGCCGTGCTGCAGGCAGGACTCTCGCAATTGGCTGAGCAGCACAGCAAGGAAACAAGCGGCGTATTCTCGGTCAAACAGAGTCACCTCAACTATCTGATCTTTTATAGGAAGCTTCCAGCGCAGGATTGGATTATTGTAGGTGCGGTGCCGGAGCGCGAGCTGTATGTCAAGATCGATACGATTCGCCAAACGATGCTATTCGGCAGTTTCATTCTTCTCTTAATAATCATCGTGGTTGCCTTTAGACTTTCGCATGGCATTACAAAGCCCCTTAGTGCTATGGCCAAAGCAATGAAGCATGTGGAACGGGGCGAATTCGCACAGGCCATTTTATTAGTGCCTCATGCAAGGAATGGTCATAGCGAGATTGGCTATGTCACTCGTATTTTCGAGCGAATGACGAATCGTCTGAAATATTTGATTGAAACCGAGTTCGAAACGAATTTACGTCGCAAAAATGCGGAGTATAAGGCTTTGCTGCTGCAAATTAACCCCCATTTTTATAATAATACACTGGAAATTATAAGCGGCTTGGCGGCTACGAAACGCGAGGATCTTGTCATGGACGCAACTGAAGCGCTTGGGAAGATGATGCGCTACTCCTTGAGCTTGAATAGTGATATTGTGGCGGTAAAGGAAGAGCTGGATTACATGCGCGATTATCTATTCATTCTGAAGCTGAGATACGAGGATAATCTGTTGGTGACGATGCAAGAAGATCCTTCCGCGAACAAGCTGCGCATTGCTAAGTTTATTTTGCAGCCTCTAATCGAGAACGCGGTTAAGTACAGCTTAGAGAAGACTGGGATATCCGAGGTTTCCTTAATTACGAGGGTGGAAGAGGAAAAATTGATATTGATGGTCAAAGATAACGGAATAGGCATGACGAAACAATTAATGGAAAATCTCCTTTCTGAGCTGCAGGGCGGGGAAGCGGTTGCGATTCTAAGCAGCGAAGGGGAAAGCATCGGTCTGCGAAACGTGCTCTCCCGCTGCCGCTTGATGTATGGGGATCAATTTCAGTTAGACTTGGAATCCAAGCTTGGCGAGGGAACAATCATCACGCTGCGGCTTCCCATGGTGAGGGGCTAGTCTATGTATAAAGTTATGCTTGTCGATGATGAAGCGGGCGTTCGCAATAGCATTAAAGCAAAGGTCAATTGGGAGGCAGCCGGGTTTACTATCGTGGCGGAAGCTTCCAATGGCGAAGAAGCGCTGCGGAAGCTTGCGGAGGGCTTGCTGCCCGATCTCGTTATTTCGGATATTCGTATGCCGCAGATGGATGGCATTACTTTTATTAAGAACAGCAAGGAGCTGTATCCGCTGCTCCGTACCGTGTTGTTGTCTGGGTACTCGGATTTTGAATACGCGAAGGCGGCCATTCAGTTAGGCGTTAAAGATTATTTATTAAAGCCAGTTGTTCGAAGCGAGTTGTCCGAGCTCTTGATCAAGATAGCGGAAGAACTTGCGGAAGAGCGTCAAATGAAACAAGAAACCCAATTAGATCAATTGAAGAGTAGCCAGCAGCTTCTCGTGCTGCAGGAGCAAATGCTGCTGCAGCTCGTTAAGAGCGAGTGGTTCTCCCTCTCGGCGGTCAAAGAAAGATTGCAGCAGCTGCAGCTCTCGCAGCTTGCTCTTGATCATCTCGTTATGCAGCTTGTCACCGTGGAACTCCGTATTCCTAGCGGGCGTTTCGAAGATTGGAGTGGACGCAAGGATCTGCTGCATCTGGCTTTTCATATGCTGGGCAGAGAAACGGCAGATAAGTGGCAGGCGGTGTATCCCTTTCACGATGTCGGTTATCCGGCTATTCTGCATTTTCTCGTCTTGCAAGATGAGCCGTCCTTGAAGAATGACCGGACGAACCGGTTTGTTCGGGACATGAAGCATCATGTGAAGCAATACTTGAAATGCGAGAGCGTGATCGGAATTGGGGAGCCGATTATAGGGCTGAAGCAGCTTAAGAATGGCTATGCTTCGAGTATGCTGTCCTGGAGTCAAAGCACAATTTTCGAAGAAAGCGTGAAGGTGAATCCGCGCGCACTTGCGCTGACGCATGCGTTCACCCCTGAAGTTGAGCGAAAATTAATGCAGGCCATTGAAAATCTGGATATGTCGACTTTCAAGAAGCATGTAGGGGCGCTCTTCTCGGTGAACCGCGACACACCGATGTTTGCGGTGACTTTCCTGACCTTCCGGATTATTTTGTTATTCAATGCGGTTGCTAAGAAATTCGAGCTGGGGGAGACTTCCCTGCAGCAGCATTTGTGGAATTGCCAGATGACGATATGGAATCATAAGTCTCGGGAGCAGATCCTGGAACAGATCGATGCATTGGCGCAAATGGTCATGGATGAAGTCAGGAAAACAAAGTTTTCCAGTGGTCAGAAAATGGCTGAAGCCATTCGCATGTACGTGGAGGAGAACTACTGCTACGATTTGACGCTCGCCTCTCTCGCGGACATGTTCCATATTAATGAAAACTATTTATCAGGCTTGTTTAAGCAGAATGCTGGCGTGACCTTCAGTGATTATGTAACGAAGCTAAGGATGGGCAAGGCGGAGCAGCTGCTGCGGGAAAATGAGTTGAAGCTGACGGATATTGCGACGTTGGTTGGTTATTCGAGCTCAAGTTATTTCAGTACCTCGTTTAAGAAGTTCTATAACGTAAGTCCGAAGGAGTACCGCGAGCAGTATTTAGCAAGCTTGAATACTAATAATTGAGATGGTTAACAATCGTTTAGGGGCTTTTCTTGAATTACGAGGTGAGTCGAAGGGTTAGAGAACCAAATAACATGGGGCTGAGTTACAGGTGATTGCACCTTACTCAGCCTCTTTTTTATGCCCAAGCCCCAAGAAAAGTGGAAGAACGAATCCGAGCAAAGTGAAATTTTAATGGCGTCGTATTCCGTACAATGACTTCATGTCTTGAAAAACATCAGCTTGGATGGGGGAAGTTTGTTATGACTAACGGGGTTAAACGTTCGCGAATTATCATCATCGCAGCGATTATTGTACTGATTCTATTCATGGTCTCCATTGTGATAGTCAAGGTAGGTGGCAGGGAGGCGGAGCAGACGAAGACAGCATTTGCGTTCAATCCAGACCCGACCTATTATACGGAAAAATTTCGCCCGCAGTATCACTTGTCGCCGGAGAAAGGAAATATGAGCGATCCCAATGGGATGGTTTATTTTGAAGGGGAGTACCACCAGTTCTACCAGCATAGCGGACAATGGGGGCATGCAATCAGCAAGGATCTCGTTCATTGGGAGCATCTTCCGTTAGCAATTGCCAAAGACTCGCTCGGCGATATTTGGTCGGGAAGCGCAGTGGTGGATTGGAAGGATACAACTGGCTTCTTCGGCGGTAAGGCTGGGCTTGTCGCGATATTTACGCATTTCAAGGACGGTGTTCAGTCCCAAAGCCTTGCTTACAGCACGGACAAAGGGCGAAATTGGACCAAATATGAAGGCAACCCCGTCATTCCTAATCCGGGCTTGAAGGATTTCCGTGACCCTAAGGTAATCTGGTACGAGCCAAGTCATTCTTGGGTGATGGTCGTTTCGGTTGATAACCGAGTCCGATTCTATACATCTGCGGATTTGAAGAAGTGGGAGATGACAGGTGAGTTTGGCCTAGGCCATGGTTCGCATGCAGCTGTGTGGGAATGCCCTGATCTGTTCGAGCTTCCCGTTGAGGGCATGAAGGAGAAGAAGTGGGTACTCACCGTTAGCATCGGGAATAACACACAAACCAAGGGATCTACGGCTCAATATTTTGTCGGCTCATTCGATGGAAAGACATTCAAGGATGATAACAAGCCGTACAGCAAGCTGTGGACGGATTATGGCAGGGACTTCTACGCAGCTGTGTCTTATTCAGACATTCCGGCTGAAGACGGACGCCGAATTTGGCTCGGGTGGATGTCCAATTGGCGTTATCCGTTCTCACTACCGACTGGAATATGGAAAGGCAATATGTCCATTCCGAGGGAGCTTACGCTGCGGGACATTCCAGGGGAAGGAATTCGACTGATTCAAGAACCAGTCCGGGAATTAGATACCTTGCGCGATAAGGCGGTCAAGATATCGGAGCAGAAGCTGGAACCGGGTGGCAGCAACCCTTTGAAGGACGTGAAGGGAACCTCCTTTGAACTGGAAACGGAGTTTACAGCAACCTCCGCCGTCGAATCCTTTGGAATAAAGGTTAGGGAAGGCGGCAAGCAGGAAACGGTCATTCGTTATGAGACTAAGACGGCTCAGCTTGTCGTGGACCGCATGAATGCTGGTGAAAGCTCATTCGAGAATCAATTTGCAGAAGCGGTCTCAGCGCCACTGAAGCTGCGTGACAACAAGCTGAAGCTGCGCATTTTCGTCGATGATACGACACTGGAGGTGTTTGCAAACGACGGAGAAGTCGTGCTAACCAGCCTGATTTTTCCGGATGCAACGAGCAATGGGCTGGAGCTGTTCACCAAGGGTGGATCAGTCAAGCTGGACAAGGCGATCTTCTATCCGTTGCAGTCGGTTTGGCGGGATGAGAATCCGGATGGGAAGCAGCCGCTGCGGATTGTGGTGAATAAGAACATTCTCCAGATGAAGGAAGGGCAGACGCTCGAACTGGCTGCATCGATTCTTCCGCTAGGAGCGAAACAGTTAGTGAAGTGGGCATCGAGCGACGAATCTGTGGTAATGGTGAAATCAGCAGCGGGTACTACGGCGATAGCGACGGGGATGAAAGAGGGCAAAGCAGAGATTAAAGCGAGCAGCGATGACGGCAGTGTTACTTATTCTCTTAACGTATTCGTAGCAGCTCGATAATCCACTGATGAAATTGAAAGTCATTTGCGGAGGAAATTGAAATTTATGCGATTGTCGATTTGATATAACCATAAGTAAGGAAATCAAGTGAGTGAAGAAACGAGGAAACAGGGGGGATTATCGATGAATCTAGCATTTATCGGCTGCGGTGGCATTTCGGATGCACATCTGCACGGGATAGTCGAGCTAAGAAGAGCAGGTTACCTTGCGATTAACATAACCGCTGTATGTGACATTAATCTTGCCCGTGCTGTGGAGTTCTCAAGTAAGGTGAAAGCGCAGTTAGGAACGGATGCCGCAATCTATACCGATTACAAGGAGATGCTGGCCAAGGAATCACTGGATGCTGTCACAGTCCTTGTTACCCATGACTTGCATCATTCCGTCGCGGGAGATTGTTTTGCTGCCGGCGTTCATGTGCAAATGCAAAAGCCGCTAGCGATTGCGCCATCATTCGGACGTCAGATGATTGAGGATGCACGAAAATATGATCGTATTCTGACGTTGTCGGAGCCTAGTGTTCTGGGTGCTGCTAATGTTGCAGCTGCAAGGGCCGTGCAAGACGGAGTGTTGGGCCAAGTTTACCTCGTACTGGATTATGCAACGAGCGCAGCGGCAACCGGATTCTTCGGCGGGACGCCTTGGCGGCATATGAAAGGAAAAGCGGGAGCGGGCTGGATAAATGACCATGGGGTTCATCGGACACATTCATTTCTGGAGATGATCGGCGGCATTCGCGAGGTGTTCGCGTATACCGAAATCTTCGAGAAGGTGAGAAGAGGGAATGGCGTAACGATTCAGCCGACTGGGGAAGATGCCGCGGTAATGGTTTTACGATTTAATAACGGAGCTCTTGGTCATTGGATGTGCGCTACAGCCATTCACGGTGAGGAGATGGGCGGGGTTTACGTTTACGGGAGTAAAGGCTGTCTTCGGCCTGGCCGCCAACTTTCGCTGGAGGGAGGCAAGCAAATTCCGTTTGCACAGATCATTGAAACGTACGCTCCCGATGTGATGAAGGACCCTTTCGCGCATGCTTATTTGGAGTTATGGGAAGCGATATCAGACAAGAAGCAGCCAATATCTAGCGCGGAGAAGGGGCAGGAAGCTCTTAGCGTCGTATTCGCTGCATTGGAGTCGGCTCATATCGGCCAGCCCATTAGCGTCGAAGACATTATGGACGGCAGCAGACGCACTTACGAAGATACAGTCATTCGAGAAATGAACCTGCATTCCTAATTTCAATACCCGGGGGTCAACAGTGAGAACGAAACGGAAATGGAAAATGGCCACTGCTGTTTGTCTTCTTAGCGTATTGCTTGTATCCGTCATTACAGTGAGCTCGTATTCGGAGCAAAGCCGCAGCGCAGCCGCAGCATATACGTACACGGACGCCAAACCCAAGGCGGATGGTCTAATTATTCCGGCCGCAGATGCCATAACGGAAGGGACGAGCGCGAAGCTGCTGCCAGAATGGAAAGGCCGTCAGCACGTCCTGGAATGGATGGAAGGCCAAAGTGTTGAATGGAAGGCCGACATCACAAAAGCTTCGAAATACCAGCTGTCCATCGGATATTATCCGCTGGCAGGAAGCGGACAGGATATCGAATTTCAAATTTCGGTTGACGGCAAACCGCTAACCAAGAATAACGAGCCCTTCAAATTAAATCGGGTTTGGCGCGATGAGAGCGGTAAGATCAAGCAAAGCCGAGGCAATGACTTACGACCAAAGCAAGAAGAACAGTCTATCTGGCTGGATACCACAATCACACTACCAGGCAATGAGCTTGGTGGCGGAGCACTTGTTCTTGATTTGACCCAAGGTCAGCATGTGATTCGTCTAACGAGTTCACGAGAGTCGGCGGTTATTGATTACCTGCATCTGTTCCAAGGAACAGCAGTCCAAGATTATTCCGCTTATCATGCTGGACAGGCAAAGTCTTCAGAGGTGTCAGCCAGCGACGGAGGTAAGGGGATGATCGAGGTGCAGGCCGAACAAGCTTACTTGAAATCCTCGGCCGGATTGTTTCCGACAATGGATCGAACAAGTCCATTAACAACTCCGTATGATCCGGTAAAGATGCGAATTAATACGATCGGCGGAAGCAATTGGGATACACCGGGCCAGTGGATTAGCTGGAAGCTTGAAGTGCCTGAGGACGGCTGGTATAAGCTCGGAGTTAGATATCATCAGAACAAAATCAAGGACTCTTTTGTATCGAGAACGATCTATATGGATGGCGAGGTTCCTTTCTCGGAGCTTAGCCAGGTAAGGTTTCCCTATCATCTGGATTGGGCAGTCAAGGAACTGGGCGAAGAAACGGGAGAGCCGTACCTCTTTCACCTAGCCAAAGGGACACATGAAATCAAGATGGAAGTGACGCTCGGCGACATGGCGCCATCCATTAGCAGCGTGAAGAGTATGGTTGCCGAGCTGCAAGAGATATATCGCAAGATCGTCATGATTACGAGTGTAAGACCAGATACGTACCGGGATTACGAGCTGGATAAGAGTATTCCGGGTTTCATCGCAGATCTGCAGCAGTTGAAGGCGCGAATGGAAGAGGAAGCGGGTCGGCTGGAGAAGCTGACTGGCAGCAATAATAATGGTTCACGGTCGTTAATGCTTCTCGTGAGTCAATTGGAAGGCTTCATCGATCGGCCGGATTCGATTCCGAAGCGGCTGGATAGTTACAAGACGAACATGACGGCACTGGCAGATTGGATGCTCAATGTCAGCAGCCAACCGCTCGAGCTTGACTACCTCTATGTGGCGTCAGCTGACGTCGACAAGCCGAAAGCCGAAGCAAATGTATTGCAAAAGGGCATTCATGAGCTGCGGGCGTTCGCAGGATCATTCCTGGAAAACTATGATTCCATGGGTGATGACAAGGCGGGTAGACGTTCCATTACAGTATGGACCGGACTCGGCAGAGACCAAGCTTATGTCGTCAAACGGCTCATTGATGAGACCTTTACGCCAGAGACCGGCATTAATGTTCAATTCAATCTAGTAGAGAACTCCCTCGTTGTTGCTGTTATGGCGGGAGAGGGACCTGATGTGAATTTGCTGACAAGCCGCGGAGATACGATGAATCTGGCCATCCGTGGAGCGCTTGAGCCGTTGGATCCATTCACCGGCTTTGATCAATTGCCAGGGCAGTATATGCCATCGGCAATGGTGCCCTATCAGTACCAGAATCACACGTACGGTATTCCCGAGGAACAGGAATTCTTCATGATGTTCTACCGGGAGGATGTACTGAAGGATCTTGGCATTGAAGCACCGCAAACATGGGCCGATCTCATGAAGATTGCACCAGAGCTGCAGAATCATAACATGCAGATTGGATTGCCTTATGAGAACTTAGATGCCTTCCAGCTGCTGACCCGCGGTATGGGAACACTGAATCTGCTGCCTTCTCTGCTTATGCAGAATGGAAGCGGTGTGTATAACAAGGATCTAACAGCCACACGTTTTGACGAGCCGTCCTCGTTCAAGGCATTTAAGCAATGGACCGATTTCTACAAGCTGTTCGATTATCCGCTGTACAAGGATGATTTTAACCGCTTCCGCACAGGGGAAATGCCGATCGTCATCAGCAGCTATAAGCTGTATAACCGATTGGTGAAGGCGGCTCCGGAGATTACGGGAACGTGGAAGATGGTTCCGATGCCCGGCGTGAAGAAGGCGGATAACACCATCGACCGTTCGACCGGTGCGACCGGAACGGCGAGCATTATATTGAAAAAAGCAGCTGACAAGAAGGACGCGTGGACATTCCTGCAATGGTGGAATACGGCGGAGACGCAAACAAGATTCGCCAAAGAGCTTGAGAACGAGCTGGGTGTACTCGGTCGGCGGTCGCCGGCTAACGTTCAGGCATTCACTGCTACTAATTGGAGCCGTGCGGAGCAGCAAGCTCTGATGGAACAGTGGCAGCAGGTCAAGGAAATTCCGGAGCTGCCTGGGGGTTATTACACGTCGCGGAATATCGATAATGCCTTCCGCAGCGTTGTGTTTCAGAACGAAAATGCACGTGAAAGTCTTTTCTATTGGAATAACCAAATCAATGCAGAGATTGAGCGCAAACGGTATGAATTTGGGGTGAAACCATGATAAACCGAGCGGCTGCCGTTCTCCTGAAGCATCGGGAAAGCTACTTGCTTATGACGCCTTATATGATCTTTTTTATCTTGTTTACGATATTGCCGGTCGTCTTGTCTGTCGTAATGGGATTCACCTATTACAACTTGATCGAGCCTCCACGCTTTGTCGGCTGGTATAACTATATTCGGCTGTTCTTGGATGATGATATCTTCATCACCGCGCTGAAGAATACGATGCTCTTCGCCTTCGTTACAGGGCCGATCAGTTATGGACTCAGCTTTCTGGTCGCTTGGATCATTAATGATCTATCCCGTACGCTGCGATCAATTGCGACGGTGCTGTTCTACATTCCGACGATTATCGGGGTATCCGTGTACCCGTTGTGGAGGTTGATTTTCAGCCCTGATGCTTATGGTTATTTGAACGGAATGCTGATGAAATGGGGATTTCTGCAGGAGCCGGTCGCTTGGCTGCTCGATAAGAACCATTTGCTCTTCATCCTCATTCTCGTTCAGCTGTGGATGAGCATGGGGATCAGCTTCCTAGCCTTTGTCGCGGGCTTGCAAACGGTGGACAGCAGTTTATATGAAGCGGGTGTCGTTGATGGCATCCGGAATCGGTTTCAAGAGCTGTGGTATATTACGCTGCCTTCAATGATTCCCCAGCTCGTATTCGGGGCTGTTATGCAGATTGTCATTTCCTTCAGCGTCGCTGATGTTTCCATTCAATTGGCGGGCTTCCCGAGTACGGAGTACGCCGGGGAAACGATGGTCACCCATATCATGGATTACGGTAGTATCCGCTATGAGATGGGTTATGCATCGTCAATGGCCGCTTTTCTATTTGCAATCATGGTCTTAACCAATCGGATCGTAACCAAACTGCTCCACAAAGTGGGAATATGACCCGAAGGAGGTCTCACAATTGATTTCGCTCACCAGGAAAAAAGCCGGTATTCATTCGAGACGCTCGCTTACAGGCAATATTCTAGTATTCAGCTTTATCGGCATACTCGCCTTGTTCTCGGCACTGCCTTTTATATTTGCGGTTATTACATCACTCAAGCCAATTGATGAGCTGCTGCAGTTTCCGCCTAAGTTCTCGGTTGCCAGGCCTACGCTGGCTAACTTCGGTGATTTGTTCCAGCTTGCTTCGAACATGTGGGTACCGTTGTTCCGCTATGTCTTCAACACGGCGATGGTTGCCGTACTCGGTACGATATTCCATGTTGTGTTCGCAGCAATGGCCGCTTATCCCTTAGCCAAACACCGGTTTCCAGGTAAAAATATAATCTTCTCGATCATCGTGATGGCGCTGATGTTCGTGCCGCAGGTCACCTTCATTCCTCAGTTCGTATTGATGTCGAAGCTGAATCTGGTGAATTCTTACGCAGCATTAATTCTGCCATGGATCGGTGCTTCGCTTGGCCTGTTCCTGATGAAGCAGTTCATTGAGCAAATTCCCGATGCCATTCTGGAAGCTGCTCGAATCGACGGTGCGAGCGAGTTCACGACGTTCTTCCGTATTGTTTGGCCGAATACGACGCCTGCAATCTTGACTGTCGTTATCTTTCAATTTATTAATCTGTGGAACTACTCGCCTCGTGAACTGATCTACAGCGAGTCGTTGAAGGTTTTCCGGATGGCACTCGAGCAAATTGTGGCAGGTGATCCCGTTGCCAGAATGGGTGCGGGAGCAGCGGCTTCGGTCATCCTCATGATTCCTCCTATTCTCGTATTTGTATTCCTGCAGCGCAAGGTCGTCGAGACGATGACGTTCGCAGGAATCAAGTGATGGGAGGAGGAGAGGAGCTATGACTATCAAAGCTTATATCGCTGTCGTCCTCGCTGTCGTCCTGCTTCTTGCTCTGCTAGGCGTTAGCGGTTCTGGAACAAAAGCCTATGCGGCGGAAGGCCCTTATAAGTCTTATGTATATAACGAATGGAATCAATCCAAAGCCTCACCCAATAGCTTGCTGCCTGCTGGAACGTATACCGGTATGGATGCAGGGGCGGGTGCTTTTAACGAGCCGCAGGATTTATTCGTTGCTAAACAAGGTACGATCTATGTCACGGATACAGGGAATAATCGGATCGTTGTCTTGAATCCATCTTTCAAGAAGGTCGATGTGATCGACAAGCTGATCTGGAAGGGAAAAGAAACGACCCTGCAAGGGCCGACCGGCTCCTATGTGACCGATGATGGAACGCTCTATATCGCGGATAAGGGAAATGGCCGTGTACTTCGGATCAACAAAGGCAAGCAGGTGGATCTCGTGATCGAGAAACCGGAGCATCCGCTCATTCCGAAGGATTTTAAATTTAAGCCAGTTAAAGTTGCCGTCGACAATGCGGGGCGTATCTATGTGCTCTCGGAAGGCCAGTTCTTCGGATTGATGCAGTTCGACAAGGAGGGACATTTCCTCGGGTACTTCGGGAGCAATAAGGTAGAGGTAACGCCTGCCGTTGTTGTGGAGACGTTCTGGAAGAGTATTTTGTCCAAGGAGCAGCGAGAAGGGATGGTCAAGCTGCTGCCGATCGAATACTCCAATCTGGATATGGACGAGGACGGTTTTGTCTATACGACGACAATCGTCTCGCAAAACTCCCGTCAGGAAATCAAGAAGCTCAACCCGCTCGGTAATAACGTGCTTACTGGGAAGGATGGGGACAGTGACTTTGGAGATAAAGAAATCCCGGTAAAGAAGGCTGTTAAGTTAGATAGCTCCTTCGTTGATCTAGCCATTGATCAGGACGGCTTCATCGCGGGTCTGGACCGTACGCGAGGGCGGGTCTTTGAATACGACCAAGAAGGCAACCCAATTGCTATCTTCGGTGCTCTTGGGAATCAGAAGGGAACCTTCCAACAACCGGTGGCAGTCGCCTATTGGCAGGATTCCGTGCTTGTGCTGGATGCGGGGAAACGGAATATTACCCGGTTCAACAGGACGGAATACGGACAGCTGGTGCGAAAGGCAACGGTTCTATATAACCAAGGGCTCTATGAGGAAGCTGCGATTATTTGGCAAGAGGTCGCCAAGCGCAACATGAATAATGAAATTGCTTATGTGGGCATGGCGAAGGCGCTGGAGAAACAGGGCAAGTACGATGAGGCGATGCGCTATTACAAATTGGGGGCGGATCGTTCCGGCTATTCGGATACGTATGCACAGATTCGGATTAAGTCAGTTCGCACACATTTGCCTCTGATCATGTCACTTCTTATTATGCTTGTGATTGCTTATTACGGATATAAAGGCTATCGCTTCGCCTCCTCCAGAAGCAGACGAAAGGGGATGAGTGCATGAGCATGATGCAGCCCAGTCAAGGCAGATTAAACCCTTTTCGCTGCCTGCTTCATCCGTTCGATGGTTTCTATGCGATGAAGGAGGAAGGCAAGGGTTCTAGAGTCGCAGCGGCAGTTATCGTATTCATTTTCTTCCTGGCTTCCGTGTTGATCAGGCAGGATACGGGCTACACGTTCAATACAAACGATCCGGATGCACTGAATATTTGGCTCATCGCAGCGAAGACCGTTGTGCTTTATGGACTTTGGGTCATGGGCAACTGGGCGGTTGCAACCTGGATGGAAGGGGAAGGCAAGGCCGTCCAAGTCGCTATCGTAAGCGCTTATGCGATGATTCCCTATATCATCGCGATGGTTCTGACTACCTGGCTCAGCAACGTTATGCTGCAGGAAGAGGGAGCATTTCTCCATTACATGATGGTCATCGCGATGATATGGAGTGGAATTCTCATGCTGATCGGCATGCAGACGATTCATGATTATGGATTCGTGCGCAACCTGCAATCCTTGCTGCTAACGGTGGCAGCAATGGCCATTATGGTGTTTCTGGCGGTGCTCTTCTATACCTTGTTTCAGCAGGCCTACGTGTTCCTGCTGACGATCTATAACGAATTATTGTTCCGCATCTAAGCTAGGACAGTGATAAGGAAGGAAGGACGAACATGAGAGTACGATTGTTGGCAGGTATTCTAGCCGTTACGGTAGCTGCTGCTGTTGCCGGCATTATGAATTCGAACACCGGTAAGGCAGAGCAAGCCGCTCTGGAATCGGCCGTTCTTACCGTTTCTCAAGGCAGTCAGGTCGGAGGCACTGCCCGCGTGGCACAGAGCGGCGGGCTCCAGCTGGACTTTAATCCGGAGACAGCGGAGGTCACTGTCACGGATATATCGACCAGCACAAAGTGGTCGAGCAATCCCGTTGACCGAGCTAACGACAAGGTTGCCAAAGGGATTAAGAAAATGGATTTGAACGCACAATTACTTGTTGATTACGTAGATCCACTCAATAAACCTTTTCAATTAAATAATTACATCGGAAGTATTAAGGAGAAGGCCTTTACATGGAAGCAAATACAGGACGGAATCGAAATCACCTTTGATTTTCCCAAGGCAGGCTTCTCTATACCGGTTCAATATGCGCTCAAGAAAGATGCCTTCACGGCGACAATTGTATCGGATCGTATCCAGCAGCGTGATAAGTATCGTCTAGTCGCGATTAATCTGCTCCCCTTCTTTGGCGCAGGCAGCACGAAGGATGACGGGTATTTATTCGTGCCAGACGGCAGCGGTGCATTAATACAGTTCAACAGCAGCAACAGCGTATATAAAAGCTATAACGAGCGTGTTTACGGTGGTGATCAGGCCATTGACGTATCCGAGCAATCCCGTGTAAAGGAGGATATTCGCCTCCCCGTATTCGGTCTGAAGAGGAATGATCATGCTTTCCTAGCGGTCATTAACCAAGGCGCCTATCAAGCGGGTATCAGTGCGGAAGGAAGTGGCAAGAGTAACCAATACAATGCGGTTTCAAGTACCTTCACGATGACCGAATTCGAGACCAATACCCTTATGGCAGGCAGTCTCAATGAGAAGCAGGTGGTTCGGGGCTCGCAATCTATCGCAGGAAAACAGTCCTTCGAAGTTCGGTATTACTTTCTTAATGGACAGCAAGCGGATTACTCCGGCATGGCGGTGCGTTACCGCGATTACTTGATAAATGATCAGGGTGTTAAGCCTGTTACAGCTAAGCAGCAGGCAACCATACCGCTCATGATCGATTTTCTAGGCGGCGTCCAGAAGAGAACGACTTTTCTTGGCATTCCTTATCGGTCAGTAGAGGTACTAACTTCATTCAAGGATCTCACTGCGATTACTCAGCAGCTGTTCGAGAGTGGAATGAATAATCTGGCTATTCGCTATGAAGGCTGGGCGAGCGGAGGAATGAATGGCAAAGTGCTCACTTCATTGGATGCTGACAGCAAGCTAGGGGGCAATAAAGCTTTTCGGAGATTAATTCAAGAGATGGATCGCAGAGGTGTAGCCTTCTATCCGGTTGTCGATCCCGTGAAATTCTATAAAGGCGGCAATGGATTCTATAAGTTCTTTGATGTGACGAAGAGCATCAGCCGTGCACCAGCCGTCAAAAATCAGTATTTGCTAAGCAATGGAACGAAGGATAAGACGCTAAGCCCATGGTACTTACTGAAGCCGGAATCCGTCAATGAAGCGCTGGACCGATTCTCGGCAGCTGCAAAGGATAAGGGATTAAAGCATGCTGCGCTGGAATCAATTGGCTCGCTCGTGTATTCCGACTTTAGGCGAAGTATGCTCAGCAAGGATGGGACGGGTCAGCTGTGGGAGAGTGGCTTGGATACGGCAGTTAGTCGAATCGGCGGCTTATCCTTCGATCATCCCAATGCCTATACGTTTATTCGGGCGGAGAGCCTAACGGATGTTCCACTTGCATCCAGCGGGTTCGATGTAGAAGAGGAGTCTGTTCCTTTCTACAGCATTGCTCTCAGCGGACTGATACCTGCATTCGGGGAACCGATCAACCTGGTCAGTGACAGCAAGCCATACATGCTGAAGCTAATCGAGACCGGTACCTATCCAGCTTATCGGTTCATCGCAAGAAGCGGCAGTCTCCTGGCGGGAAGCCAATTCGATTCCCTTTACAGCGGCGATTTTCAAGCATGGTTCAGCGATGTAAAGAAGCAATATAACGAAATCAATAAGGCGCTTCTGCCGATTGCAGGCCAGCCGATTATGCATCATGAGAAGCTTGGTGAAGGCGTATATCGAACGACCTTCGCTAATGGAAAAGCCGTACTGGTCAATTATACGAACGAGCCCATTAAGAAGGATCAACAAGTCATCCCGCCGGGTGGCTATGTTATCCAGGTAGGAGGGGGAACACCGTGATCCGCAGACTGCAAATGATGTCCTACCCAAAGAAAAAACAACTATACGGATTTTTGTTCGTGCTCCCCTGGGTGCTTGGGTTTGTGCTTTTCTTCGCCAAGCCGCTGTTGGTTTCGTTACGCTACTCGTTCCAGAACTTAGAGCTGACACCGAATGGACTGAAGGGCAGCTTTATCGGCTGGGATAATTATAACTATGCGGTTTTTAAAGATCCGGCATTCATTCGACAAGCTGCTGACTCCTTCGTCAACATCCTGTACGGCGTGCCGCTCATTCTCATCTATAGCTTGTTCGTGTCGGTGCTGCTGAAGAACAAGTTCAGAGGCCGAGGAATCATGCGCGCCATCTCCTTCCTGCCGGTTATTATCGCATCCGGCGTTCTGATGCAGATTCTTAAGGAAGATGTATTCTCGCAAGGAATGCGAGGCGGGGTGGAGAGCGTGTATCTCTTCGGGGGTGCAGGAATTAATAACGTACTGATCGAGCTCGGGTTTGGTCCAAAAATGATTGAGATCGTTTCCAATGTCATTGCCCGAATCTTTGATCTGACATGGCGCTCCGGCGTCCAGGTTCTCTTGTTTCTCGCAGGACTGCATGCCATTCCAGGCTACCTGTATGAGGCTTCCTCGATTGAAGGCGCTAGACCCTGGGAGCAGTTTTGGAAAATCACGCTGCCTATGCTGACGCCGATGATGCTGCTAAACACCGTATATACGATTATCGATACATTCACGGATTACGGCAACGGGGTCATTCTGATGATCTACAATACGGCTTTCTCGCAGGTTCGGTTTGGATACAGCAGTGCGCTGGCTTGGTTATATTGCCTTGCGATTGCCCTGTTCCTGGGTCTAGCGTATTTGCTTCTGAAGAAACGAATCGTCTATCTACAGGACTAAAGGAAAGCGGTGAAACGAAGTGAACGATCGGTTACTCATGAGAAAAAAGCTGAAGCGACTGCGGTCGACTGCCATTTCCATACTCAGATTCGCCGTGCTTGCTGTACTCGCGTATCAGCTGCTGTATCCCTTGCTCTACATGCTGAGCATGGCGCTTCGACTGCCCGAGGAGGCGATGGATCCCAGTATCATCTGGATTCCGAAGACCTTTTCCCTAGCGAACTTTGCCGATACGCTTCGGGTCATGGATTTCTGGGATGCTTTCAAGAACAGCATGTATATTGGAGTCGGCTGCGGACTGCTTGACGTACTTTCTTGCGCCTTCGTTGCCTACGGATTCGCGAGGTTCCGCTTTCCGTTCTCCAATATGCTGTTTGCCCTGGTGATCCTGACGCTTATCGTACCTGTGCAAACGATCATTCTCCCCCTGTATGCGGAGATGAAATATTTTGACGGGTTCGGATTGATGAAGCTTGTGTCGGCGGTGACCGGCGGTCCTGACCATATTAGCTTAATTGGTCACTACTCCGCCTTCTATCTGCCATCCTTGTTCGCGATGGGATTACGATCAGGACTGTTCATCTTCATCTTCCGTCAATTCTTCAAAGGGATGCCCAAAGAGCTGGAGGACGCGGCATACGTGGATGGCTACGGGCCGTTCAAGACCTTCTTCCGGGTCATTCTGCCCAATGCGAAGAACGCGATTATTACGGTGTTCCTGTTCTCTTTCGTCTGGCATTGGAACGAATATTACCAGTCAAATCTGTTCCTCGGCAATTTGAAGAAAAACTTCGCGATCGCCTTGTCGTCGCTGCGAGTTGATTTGCAATCGGTCGTCAACGTGCAGACGATCAGCGATCCGCTCGTCGTCGTCACTCGCATCCAGGCAGGTATGCTGCTCTCGATCATTCCACTTGTTGTGCTTTACCTCGTTACGCAGCGGTATTTTACAGACAGTGTGGAGCATGTTGGCATTAAGTAATTGCTTCCGCTAGACTATTCCGCATTCGGAGAGGAGGCGATGCCAGGGAGAGCATCCGTCTCGGTTGAAGATTGTATTGGTAGGTAAACAAGCATTAAGCAAGCAAATTATTTATGGCATTCATGATTCCATTCATTCATTTATTCGAGGGGGAACAAGTCAATGAAAAACAAAACATCGTTGTCCACAGCAGCTTTAACAATTGCCTTAACATCCATGCTGGCCGTTACAGGCTGCGGAAATGGAAACAACACAGGCAATGCTGATAAAGCAGCGGCCAATAAGACGAATAACGCTGCAGATGCAGGTAATTCAGCCAACACAGGAACAAAAAATGCGGCTCCAGCTGAGCCAGTACTGAAGGATGGCGACATCACGATTCTGTACCACACGTCCAAGGAGCAGTATGACGAGAACAAGAAAAGCAATCCTGCTGCCTACGATGCAGTATGGGAAACAATCCCGCAATTTGAAAAGGCTTTCGGCGGTAAAGTGAATGTCGTTGCTGTCCCTTGGGGCGATCAGAAGTCGACGCTAATTTCGATGGTTAATGCCGGAGATCAAGTGGATATCGCGCAAGCAAATGACCAGAACTTCCCGGTCTATCCGCTCAAGAAGATCGTTCAACCCATTGACCAATATGTCGATATGACCGATCCGTTGTGGAACAGCGCTGTTTCGAAAACCTTTACTTTCGGCGGAAAGCCTTATGCTGTTGGCACTTCGGCAGCGCCAATCGTCATTTACTACAATAAGTCCCTATTCACGAATAATGGGGTCAAAACACCCTCTGAATATTACAAAGAAGGCAACTGGACATGGGATTCATTCCGTGATGTTGCCAAGCAGCTGACAGCAGATACAGACGGAGACGGCAAGAACGATCAATTCGGCTTCGGCTGGTGGGATGGCGGCTATCCGCTGTTCGTTGGCTCGAATGGTAAGACGCTGCTTTCCTATAACGACGATGGCACAATCACGACGAACTATGATTCCGAGAACGTGAAGGAAGCGATGCAGTTCGCGCAGGATGCGCTGCTGAAGGACAAATACATTGATAAAGCAAAAGAAGGCGACTCCTTCATTGGAGAGTTTAAGAATGGTAAGCTCGCAATGACAGCCGAGTACGGCTTGTCTGGATTTACGGTGTTCAAGAGCGACTACGAGCTTGATTTTGTACCGGTTCCAACAGGTCCCAAAGGTACAACAGATGCTGGACCCGGAGGGCTGTCTGGCTGGGCAATCCCGACTGCTTCCAAAAATCCTCAAGGAGCGGCGGAATTCATCAAGATGATGTCGGAGAACGAATCCAAAGTTGCTACCGATGCGAATGTAAAGAATTATGGGCAAGAGAAGGTAGATTTGATTAACAAGCTGGCTGGTAACATCTTGTTCACGCCGATCGGTGTAGAGAAATATTTTGATGCTAACGGTGTTGTATTGCAAGGGATAAAGGATGGATCACCAGTAGGAACGTTCGCCGTTAATGGTAAGAACATGCTCGAAGAAGGCATCAAAATTACGTTAACCCAATAATTAAACAGTAGGTAAGAGTGTTCGTACCAGAGAGGTCCTGATCGGTCTTGTCCCGAGAGGGGCCTTTTCGGTAAAACAGTATATCTCCCTAAGAGAGGAGAACGAGAAGTATGTCCACCTATAAGGAATCATATCGACTTCAATATCATCTTTCACCGCCAACAGGGCAGATGAGCGATCCGAACGGTATGGTCTTTTATAAGGATGAGTATCACCAGTTCTATCAGTACACTGGAAAGTGGGGTCATGCCGTTAGCCGGGATTTGCTGCACTGGGAGCATTTGCCGATTGCGCTCGCTCCTGATGAGCTCGGCGATATCTGGTCTGGCTGCGCAGTTGTGGATTGGAAGGACACAAGCGGTTTGTTTGGCGGCGAAGCTGGACTTGTCGCGATATTCACGCATTTCAAGGAAGGCTTACAATCGCAGAGCATCGCCTACAGTAAGGACAGTGGGCGTGAGTGGGAGAAGTACGCCGGAAATCCGGTTATTCCGAATCCGGGTTTGAAGGATTTTCGCGATCCGAAGGTCATTTGGCATGAAGAGACGGGTAAGTGGGTCCTGGTGGTATCGGCGGATAAACGGGTTCATTTCTACAGCTCGCTGGATCTGATTCAATGGAAGTTCGAGAGCGAGTTTGGCGAGGGTCAGGGATCCCATGCTGCGGTGTGGGAGTGCCCGGATTTATTCCCGCTGCCGGTGGATGGGAATACAGAAAAGCTGAAATGGGTGCTGCATGTCAGCATCGGTGACAATGAGGAGACGGACGGCTCGACTGCTCAATATTTTGTCGGTGAGTTCGATGGTCGGACTTTCGTAAATGATTGGCCGGGCGAGCAGGTGCGATGGACCGACTATGGTCAGGACTTCTATGCGGCGGTCTCGTATTCAGATATATTGCAAGAGGATGGACGACGAATCTGGCTGGGCTGGATGTCCAATTGGAAATATCCATTCGATGCACCTACCGAATCTTGGAAGGGAGCGATGTCTATACCGAGGTCTCTCGCGCTGCACAAGGAAGAAGGAGAGGTAAGACTCGCTCAGCTTCCGATTAAGGAGCTGGAGCTTCTTCGGGAAGCGCCTTTTAAGCTAAATGCCGTGAACATTACGGATGAAACACTCGCGCTTGATTTTGAAGGCGAACACTATGAATTCGAAGCGATCATCACATGGCAGTGTGTGCAGGAGTTTGGCTTTCGTTTGCGAACCTACGGATCGGAGGCAACTTTAGCCGGGTTCTCACCCGCGGAGAATCTCCTATTCCTAGATCGGACAAAGTCAGGCTTCGCAGATATCTATGATCGCTCAGGGAATCCGGCGCGGTTCAACAAACGGTTCGAGGCATCGCGATTTCGTTCAAGCAAGCAGCTTAAGATACGCGGTTATGTAGATGCATCCAGTGTGGAATTATTCGTTGATGATGGGCTGCAGGTATTCACTTCATTAATCTATCCTTCTCCAGGCAGCCTAGGCGTGGAGATCTATGCTGCGGGAGGAACCGCAGTATTCGAACGTGTAGAGATTTATCCTTTGAAATCGATATGGTAGGGCAGAGTAACGCAAGATCAGCACATGATGAATGCAGGAGGTAATTATGGAAACGAAGCAAAACTTGACGCACGAGCAGCGACTCGAGCTAGCAAATAAGAAAGCGGCCGAATTGGCTGCGGCTCTGGATAATGACAGATTTCGGCTTCATTATCATCTGATGCCGAGAACCGGTTGGATGAATGATCCCAATGGCTTGATCCAATTTAATGGGGAGTATCACGCGTTTTATCAGCATTATCCCTTTGAGCCCCATAATGGGCCGATGCATTGGGGGCACGCCAAGAGCTCTGATCTCGTTCATTGGGAGCATCTGCCGATTGCGCTCGCACCTTCTGAGCCTTATGATCTGGGCAGTGGCAACAATGGCTATGGCTGCTGGTCCGGAAGCGCCGTTGATGATAATGGCAAGCTAACGCTTATCTATACGGGACATGTTGACGGGAACAACCCAGTCGAAGTTCAGTGTTTAGCCGTGAGCAAGGACGGTGTCCAGTTCGAGAAGGCAGCTAATCCAGTTATTCCAGGTCCACCGGAGGAGGGATGCTTCGGATTTCGCGATCCGAAAGTATGGAAGCATGAAGATAAGTGGTACATGGTCATTGGCAGCGGCAAGGATGGGCATGGAAAAGTGCAGCTGTATACGTCTGACAGTCTCCACCACTGGCAATATTCAGGTGCAGCAGCGCAAAGCGATGGTACGATGGGCGATATGTGGGAATGCCCGGACTTGTTTCCTTTGGGAGAGGCAAATCATGTTCTCATTATCTCTCCGATGAATATGGGCTCAACGAAAACTATGTATCTATCAGGTTCATTTAATTACGATTCGGGGAAGCTGGAGACAGCATACTCCGAACGGCTCGATTACGGCTTTGATTTCTATGCGCCGCAGACTTTGCTCGATGATCAAGGTCGCCGCATAATGATTGGCTGGATGAATATTTGGGGTGCAAAGATGCCCGAGCAGGAAGATGGATGGATGGGCGCAATGACCATTCCGCGCGAGCTGAAACTGACGGAGAAGGGTACCATCACAATGGAGCCCGTTGCGGAGCTTACTGCTTTGAGAGGGAAACACCATTCCTTAGAGCGGCAGGTGATTGAACGCGATACAGTCCTGCGACTGCATGCACTCCAGTCTGACGCACTCGAAATCGTCGCGGTCTTTGAAGTAAGCGATTCTCACGAAGAAGAGTTCGGACTGTTGCTGCGCTGTTCGGCGGATGATAGTCAATATACAGAAATCTCTTACTGCACCAGCAATGGTCAACTCCTTATGGACCGCAACCAATCGGGGCAAGGAGACGGTGGAATTAGTGAGCTAACCATTGAACCGATGGAACGCGGGCGGTTGAAACTGCACTTGTTCTTGGACCGTTCTTCGGTAGAATTGTTCATAAACGGTGGCCACAAAACAATAACCAACCGGATCTACCCGAATCCGGACAGTCTAGGCATTAAGCTATTCTCACGGCAAGGGAGCACGATCCTCCATTCGTTCGACGCTTGGGAGCTGCAATCCATTTGGTGATACACCTTTGATGTTAGAATGGGTCGTAATATTAAGCGAAACATGAATGCGGAGATCGGGCTGTCTCAAAAGTTTTTTTTGCTTTTTGAGCCCCCTTCAATAGTCTGGAATTCGCGACAAAAAGCCTCAAGTTCCACTTTTCAGTGGTTTCTTGGGGCGTTTTGTTTTGATTTTGGACTACCTCATTCTCTCTTATTCTTTTGGGATAGACTCTCTGTTTTCGACCTAGGAATAATGTCCACCTGATGCCAAAATCATAAGGTTAAGAATTCCGCTGCTCCAGCCACCCAATCATAGTAGTGAAAACCTCTTCGCGTTTGCTCTCATTATGCAGCTCATGCTGGAATCCAGTCCATTCCATGAAGGTGCAGTTCGGACCGGCCGCTTGAGCAAATTGCCTGCTGGCGTTAATGGAGGTCACTCGGTCTGATCCTCCATGCATGAGAAGCAGAGGAATTGACCATTCCGAAGCATGCTTCAAGGCCCACAATCCAGCACTTTGAATAGATAAGAAGAATCTTGCTGTAATATTGCCATGTCCGAGCGTATCATTCCGGTACATCTCCATCATGCCAGGGTCGGAGGTCAAATGATCGACATTTAATGGCCTTTTACTTGTGTATGCAGGGAGAACTCGCTCCACGATTCGGGCTATAACAACCTGCAGCGGCGGAGGAGAGAAGGCGAGCTTTAGCCAAGGACCTGTTATTATGGCTCCCTCAATAGCAGGCTTGCGTCGCAAGATATAATTCAGTGTGACGTTACCGCCCATACTATGGCCAAACAAATAGACAGGTACGTCAGGATAAGTGTGTCTAGCATGAGCCAGCATGCCATCTATTCCGAGTAGGAGAGCCTCATAGGAGACGGTATGGCCACGCTTGCCTTCCGTACGTCCATGCCCGCACTGATCAAAGCCAAGGACAACGTAATCATTAGCAGTGAACATGTCTGCCACATGGTCGTACCGACCAATATGTTCGCCCATTCCATGGATAATACCGATAACGCCTTTCACCCTTTGTGTATTCTCAGGCTGCCATTCACAAGCAAACCGCTGTGAACCATCTGTACACTGCATTTGAAATGTTCGTGATCCCACGCCATCACCTCCGTTTCGCGGCCTTAAGACCGCCATTTACTATCAATTTGAGTAGCTGTCCATTCCATTCGTGATTCAGCAATTACCAAGCTCGGGCATATTGCTTAGGTGCCTCAATGGTTACGCCAAGCTCCTTAGCCGCAGTGCGCGGCCAGTAGGGGTCGCGAAGCAGCTCACGTGCTAAGAAGATCAGATCGGCTCTTCCGCTTTGCAGAATTTCCTCGGCCTGAACGGCACGAGTAATCAAACCAACCGCCGCTGTATCAATATGGGCCTCGTTACGGATTTTATCGGCAAAAGGAACCTGATAACCGGGGTATGTATGTGGAGCCATGGAAACTAAAGCCCCAGAGCTGCAATCAATTAGATCCACGCCCTGTTCTTTCAGGTTTGCAGATATTTGCACATAATCCTCTACATTTAATCCTTCCTCATGATAGTCGCTTGCAGAGACTCTTACGAATATTGGCCCTTCCCAGATGGCACGAATTGCGCTCACAATTTCGCTCAGGAAGCGGTAACGGCCTGCTGCATCGCCACCATACTCATCTTCTCTCTTATTCGATAACGGAGAAAGAAATTCATTAATTAAATAGCCATGCGCCGCATGGATTTCTAGAATATCGAATCCAGCCTCTATCGCTCGCTGTGCCCCTTTGACAAAGGCTTCAATGGCTTCATGGATCTGACTTATCGTCATCGCTTCCGGTGTCTTCATCTTGTCACTGAAGGCAATCGCGGAAGGGGCGATTATGGGTTCGTCGATGGTTGCTTTTCTACCTGCATGTGCCAATTGAATAGCAGCCTTGCTGCCGGAATCATGAATAAACTGCACAAGCTGCCGCAGACCAGAGATTTGGCCATCCTCCCATATGCCAAGATCTTGATAGGAGATTCTTCCTTGCTCAGTGACGGAGGTAGCCTCTACCATAATTAGTCCAGCACCGCCGACAGCTCTGGTCGTGTAATGAACGAGATGAAAAGGCGTTATTTTACCGTCTTTATTGATGCAGGAGTACATACACATCGGTGACATGACAATCCGATTTTTCAGTACAACATCTCTGACTTTATATTCGGAGAATAGCACAGCGCCACATCCTTCTTTTTGGCCCAGTATATCATAGCATTCGCATGAAAATAAAATGATTAAGATGAGGACGCCCATAGGGGAATAATTTTCAGAAAACAGGTGTTTTTTTTATACGGCCTTCTTGGATAACAAGAAAACCGCTACATCCCATCAATTCCGCATCTCACGCCTTTCTAAACCACCCAGCTATAGTAAGGACATGAACAATAAACGAAATTATGCCTGCAGAATCACAACGGATCTTGTTTATAAGGGATACGACACCGTTGTCATGGAGAATGAGGTCTTCCGATTAACGATGCTTCCTGGCAAAGGGAGTGATGTCATTGAACTGCTGCACAAACCAACGGACACCGACTTTTGCTGGATGACCCAGCTTGGCTTACGCAAGCGGGAAGCGCTATTCACTGCGTTTCAACAGCAATATGAAGGCGGGTGGCAGGAGATCCTGCCGCATTTATCAGGCAAGCACCAGTTTCAGGGTATCTCGATGGAAGCCTATGGTGAAGTCAGTTTAACCGAATGGTCGTATTCGATTCTGAAGGATACGCCGGAGGAGATAACGGTCTGCTTCACGAATCGACTTCGGACGATGCCGCTTGTTATTGAGAAGATGGTAACGCTGGTCACCGGAGCACCCGGCTTCCAGATTTATGAGCGGGTAACGAATGAGTCTATAGCAAGAATATTCGCGGATTGGGGACATCATATCACGTTCGGCACGCCTTTCCTGACTCCAGGAACCTCTATTGAGCTGCCTGTGAATAGGCCTCCTTTTATCGTGCCTGAGTTTGGAAGTCCGGGAGGATTCGAGTCGCTAAAGGTTGATCATGGAGCGTACCGACTAATGCGTCCGGATGGGATCGGTGCTCAGATCAGCTGGGATGCAGAAAAGTGGCCTCATCTCTGGTTTTGGAGAGATTTTGGAGGCGATACGTCACCTCCTTACTATGGAAGGCATTTCAATGTCGGATTAGAAATGTTCACTTCGCCGCCGGCAAGCGGGCTTCAGGAGTCGATCGATCGCGGAACGGCGATGAAATGGGAAGCCCATGAGACAGTGAGTGCCCATTTGCAGTTTACTGTGCTTCATGAAGATCTTGCGAGAATTGATAAATGAGAGGAATGAGATAATTAAGGATGACTATCAGCATACAGCCTTATATCATAGCGGGTAAGCAGTTTAAGTTGGTCTTCGATTGGCTAGAAGAAAAGGGTGGCTATGGCTATACACTTTACGTGAACGGCAAGGATAGGGAATGGAATGCCGTCTCCGCCCGTGGCAACTCCCTGGTTAAGGGAAAGAGCTTTGACCTTTATCCCTCGGCAATTACAATCGTGACTGCTGATCAGGAATGGAAGCTGACGGGGACGGGGCAAGCGCTCAATGCGCAGAAGGAAGCAATCACTTATCCATGGGAAGCTAGCATTACGTATGATAGCAGCAATGATTGGTTGAAGGTAAAGGTGAACGTGAACAGCGATCAGAATATTGCGCTGCAGATGATAGATGGCGTAGAGCCGGAACTTACGATCGATATGGGGCTTCTTCCTCCTTATGACAGAGGCGATCATGTCTGGTTCAAGACGAGTATCAACAATCCGACCAAATGGAATGATGAAGCGTACGGTAACGACTGTCCAGCGATGTATTATTACGATTCCTATTATCATTTTGACTTGATGATGTATTTTGATATGACGGATATGTCTTGGATGTCTCGTGACAATATTGCGAGATTCCTTAACTATCGCTGTGGTTTCCGTAGACGCTATAAGCCGTCACCAGCTTATGAGCTGGGTCTATATGCGGATGGATTCTCGGGGTATGTGTTCCCTGCGGGCGAGCAGACTTTTACGTTTTACTTGAAGGCTCGGAAGCAGCTGTCTTCGCCAACCGAGACGACCGCGCTTAAAGAGCTTATGGATCATTGCCTCCAGCTTGTACCCGCTGAAGCGGAGTGGCCGGAGAAAGCGACGGATTGGGAAGACTTCACGGAGCGCTGCACAACGGATCTCATGGATCCGCAATGCTGGAACTCGAATGATACGTTCGATGACTTTATTCTTAACTATGTTAATGGCTACTCACCAGCTTGGCAGGAAGCATTCGAGAGCAAGAACCTGACCATTGATTTCACGAAAAGTCCTTGTATCGATTCGGCAGTATTCATCGGTTATCCGCTTGCCATCGTTGATGCCGTGAAACCTAATCGTCACTACACGGCGCTTCTTGATCGTATTCTGGCGTTCATCCGCACTTATGTTGGTCACAAGGTAGAAGATGAGCAGGCCCGGAAGAATTCTGGGAACGCGGTATTCCGGGATGGTGTCATCGGAACCTGGCAGTTCGTTTACATTCTAGAGCAAACGTGGCAAATTGCGTATTTGAAAGGGGAGCAGGACCTGCTTGATTATGCACAGGCTGAGATTGAGGATGTGCTAATTCCCCTTAGTCGCAACGTGAATTATTTATTCCCGCTTAGCTTCAATATGGGAACATTGCGTAAGCACGGCAATGGTGATGCCTATATGGTCGCTGGTATTTATGCCTACTTCATGGTGAGCTTGTATAAGGCAACGGGTAAACCGTTATATCTAGAAGAAGCTTCTCGTGCGATTAAACCGCTCTTGAATATGCCGGTTAGTTCGCTTTCTCAAGAAGTATTCATGTTCGGTCTTGGCATTCAAGCCGCTTCGGAGCTGCATAAGCTGACTGGTGATGGGGTATACAAGGAAATTTATGAATACTTGGTCGCGCAGAATCTTCGCATGATGTACTGGTTCAATGATAATACGAAAGAAGAATACCAAAGCTATAATACCTTTGCTATGTTCCAGGCCTGTACGCCCATTATTTATCCGGCTTTCTTCGAGAACATCGAATGTTTGGCGCGAATTGCATCTACCTTAGATACACTTGAAGCAAGCAAAGGGCTGCTGCGTGTATTCAATCATGCTAGGAAGAATAATCTGTACATGTTCCCGCAGTGCTTGCCGGAGAACCGTCACAGCTCAAGTCTGATGTACATTCCATTTGAGAATCTTGGGGTACTGGAGGATGAGAAGACGGGCTGGATTGGGCAGGAGATCTATGGCTGCGGTCAGGTCTACCAGGCTTATCTCATGTGGGAGGCCTTCGGGAAGAGCAGCGACCGCGATATTTTGCTGCTTAACCTCAACAACTATAAGATTGCCGATCTCAATGATGTACAGCATATGGGACTTGCCTTTATTGCTTATAATCCGGAAGCGGTAGAGAAGACCTTTGATATCGTATGGACGGAGTCTGCTGCCAACCGCACGGTATGGATCAGCAAGCATGTAGATGATGCTAATCCAAGTGAAATATCCGTAACAGAAGGAAGAATTACATTAACGCTAAAGCCCGATGAGCATGTGTATATAAAAGTGGAGACGAGCTAATACATTGCGTGTATAATCATCTCTGAGGAGTGATAACATGACATTAATTGACAATAAAGCGGTCGTTTTGTTTCAAGGAGACAGTATTACGGATGCGGGACGAAACCGAGATAATGGAGCGGATCTAGGTCCGGGTTATGTGAATCTTATTGCATCACTATTTGCTAATAAGCATGATGATAAAGGGGTAAGCTTCCTTAATCGTGGTGTGAGCGGTGATCGTGTTGTTGATTTGGAGAGACGCTGGCAAGCCGATTGCCTCGATTTGAAGCCAACCTGGGTTTCCATTTATATTGGTATCAACGATACTTGGCGGCGCTATGATAGTAATAATCCATTAAGTGTAGAAGATTACACCAATACTTACCGCAAATTGATTCAACAGACTAAGAATCAGCTCAATGCCAAGTTCATCTTAGTCGAGCCATTCGTCTTGCCTGTTAACGAGCAACAGAAGACATGGCGCGAAGACCTTGATCCGAAGATTCAGGCGGTACGCGAGCTGGCCAATGAATTCAAGACGCTATATGTTCCACTTGATGGCTTGTTCGCAGCAGCAGCCACGAAGACGGGACCTGAGTATTGGGCACCGGATGGTGTTCATCCTTCGGCAGCTGGCAATGCACTAATTGCCAATGCTTGGCTCCAAGCGGTAAAAGCATAAATAGCATGCATTGATATCCTCATGAATATGGAAACGCTGACTGAAGGTTGGTTGCTTCCTATTCATGGGGATATTTTTGTTAACGAGGTGAATTTTTCATGGAAAGATATGTATATAAAAGTGGAGACGAGTTCATTCATTGCGTGTATAATCGTTTGCGGAGGGGTGATAATCATGACATTAATTGATGATAACGCGGTCGTTTTGTTTCAAGGAGACAGCATTACGGATGCGGGACGAAACCGAGATAATGGAGCGGATCTAGGTTCGGGTTATGTGAATCTTATTGCATCACTATTTGCTAATAAGCATGATGAGAAAGGGGTAAGCTTCCTTAATCGTGGTGTGGGCGGTAATCGTGTTGTTGATTTGGAGGAACGCTGGCAAGCCGATTGTCTGGATTTGAAGCCAACGTGGGTATCGATTTATATTGGTATCAACGATACTCCATTTCGTTTAGAAGAATACACCAGTACCTACCGTAAATTGATGCAGCAGACTAAGAATCAGCTCAATGCCAATTTTATTCTGATCGAGCCATTCGTCTTGCCTGTTAACGAGCAGCAGAAGACATGGCGTAAAGACCTTGATCCGAAGATTCAGGCGGTACGTGACCTCGCCAATGAATTCAAGACGCTATATGTTCCACTTGATGGCTTGTTCGCAGCAGCAGCCACGAAGACGGGACCTGAGTATTGGGCACCGGATGGTGTTCATCCTTCGGCAGCTGGCAATGCACTAATTGCCAATGCTTGGCTCCAAGCGGTAAAAGCATAAAATAGCATGTATCGATATCCCCATGAATATGGAAACGCTGACCGAAGGTTGGTTGCTTCCTATTCATGGGGATATTTTTGTTAATGAGGTGAATTCTTCACGGAAGGGGCGGTTTTTTTGCTCTGGGCCTTATTTTGTCACAAGAAAATCATCATTTCTCGATAAACCAGCTTGTAACGTCCTAAGGTGAAGATGGGCTACAATAAATGTACAGCAAGCTAGTGAAACGGAGGATGCAGCATGAAAACGACAGTTATCAAACATAAAGGCTTGCGGGATTTAGTCACCAATCGATATCTTTATGCTCTTGCTATACCGGCCGTAATATTCAGTGTCATTTTCGCTTATCTGCCTATGATCGGCGTCCTCATCGCCTTCCAAGATTTTAATCCCATTAAAGGGATATGGCATAGCGAATGGATCGGCATGAAGAACTTTGTGTTCTTCTTTCGCGGTCAGGATTGGCTCATCATTACGTCTAATACGGTACTCTTCAATGTGATGTTTATTATTACTGGAACGATTCTTGCACTCACGCTTGCGATTATGTTGACGGAGTTAGGCAAAAACATAGGTGTGCGCGTCATGCAGTCCGTCATGATTTTACCCAACTTTATCTCATGGCCGATCGTTGGACTATTCTCAGTCGCCTTCTTCACGGCAGACACTGGTGTCATTAATCATTTCCTGACCTCTATGGGAATGAACACCATTGATTTCTACACGGATGATAAGGTATGGCCGGTCATTCTTGTTCTCTTTAATCTCTGGAAAACGGCTGGTTTCGGTGCCATTGTCTACATGGCTGCTATTGTAGGCATTGATAAAGAAATGTATGAAGCGGCGCGAATCGACGGTGCATCTAGGTTCCAAAGCATCTTCCGAATTACAATTCCCATGCTGAAAAGCACGATTGTGATGCTCTTCCTGCTGAGCCTTGGCAATATCTTTGGCGGTAATCTCGATATGATCTATTCCTTGGTCGGTGATAATACGTTCCTCACGAGCCGCACAGATACGATTGATACGTATGTATTCCGGGCTCTTCGCACAACAGGCTCATTTGGAATGACGCAGGCAATTGCCTTGTTCCAATCCTTGGTCGGATTCATTCTTGTCATTACGGCTAATAAGGTTGCTGGGAAGCTGGATAAAGAATCTGCCTTGTTTTAGGCTCAACACTTGATATTCGAAGAAGGCCGCTACGCGGACGGATCATTCTTACGATCGCTGTTGTCTCCCTATTTCTTGATTATATCCCTTAGGGGTAGAAATACGGAGACAAAGGCGAACGCTATCGCTTCTTCAGAACGATTCCGTCCGCTCCGCTAGGTACTTCGTGATGGCAAGTGCACGCAAAAACTTAGGCAGGGCCACGCAAAAACTTAGATTACGCTTCCGAAGTCGTTTTTGCTTGAATGACCTCGTTCCTCGGTCTATCGGGCAGAGCCACGCAAAATCGTTTAGGAGGGTCACCCATGAAAAACTCAATCTTTGATCGGTGGATGTCGGTGATTTTCTATCTATTCACGGCTGTGTTCGCCATCTTGTGTTTATATCCTTTCTTACTTGTTATCGCAAGCTCGATTACGGATGAAACAGCCTTGCTCCGCGATGGCTACAAGCTGCTGCCAAACGAATTTTCGATTGCGGCCTACAAGGCTATTCTGACAACAAACACGATACCTAAAGCTTACCTCATCACGATATTCGTTACCGTAGTAGGAACGGCGCTAAGCTTGCTGGTAACCAGCATGGCCGCATATGCCTTATCTGGCGGAAGGCTGTATTATGCTTCACATATCGCCATGTTCTTTTACTTTACGATGCTGTTCAGCGGCGGGATGGTATCGAACTACATCCTGATAACCAAATATCTACACCTGAAAGATTCAATCTGGGTTTATATTTTGCCCGCGCTGCTGTCACCATGGAACCTCTTCCTCATGCGTAACTTTTTCAATGATATTCCGAAGGAATTGTTCGAATCCGCTAAGCTGGAAGGCGCGGGTGAAACGAGAGTACTGCGCTCGATTGTGTTACCGCTCTCATTACCTGCCTTGGCGACGATCGGCTTATTCTATGCCTTAGGCTATTGGTCAGCTTGGACACCAGCGATGCTTTTCATTGATAATCCAAATTTGTACTCGCTGCAATACATCATCATGCAGATTATTCGGAACGTCGACATGGCGCAGAACATCGCCGTAGCAGGCGCACAATCGACAACGGCTACTGCACCGGCATACACGGTTCGATTGGCTACGGCTATGGTAACGGTGGGACCCATTATTTTCCTATATCCTTTTCTTCAGCGTTATTTCGTTGGGGGCTTGAAGGTAGGGGCCATTAAAGGCTAAACTCGGCTTGTGGCCGATTGGCATATAGACTTTTTCATTCATTCATCGGGAGGGTTATACAAATGAACAGAAAAGTGACCAAAGCGGCATCGATTGTGATTACGGCTATGATGCTATCATCTCTGTTAGCTGCTTGCGGCAGTAACAATGAGACGACCAATGGGACGACCAATGGGACGACGAATAAGCCTACAACAGACAAGGGCACGAATGCGGACACTCCTAAGGAGGGGGCAAAAGTACCGGATGCTCAAACGCTTAACATTATGCTCTGGGGCGATAAGCCGAAGCAGTTTGACGATGTGGTGGCGGAGTTCGAGAAAGAGACCAAGGACTCGCTGAACCTGAAGCTGAACTTTACCTTCACACCGCAGGCAGACTATGTGAACAAGCTGAAGCTGAAGCTTGCTGCTGGTGAGCAAGTTGATATTGCTTTTGATGCACCGTGGATGAACATGAATACATTCATCTCCCAAGATAACTATACGAATCTGGATGATTACTTTAATAATGACAAATGGCCGGGCCTTAAGAAAGCCTTCGGTCAAGGCTTCCTCGATAATAATAAGTTCACCGGTGCAGATGGCAAGCTTCATACGTATGGGGTACCGCTTGGTCACTATTTGGGCGAGCTAGGGGCTATGTTTTATCGTAAAGATTTGGCTGCCAAATATGGCATGGGTGAAATTAACAATAACGACGATATGCTGAAATACTTCGATAATGTGCTGAAAAATGACAAGAACGTCATTCCATTCGTTGTCAAAAACGATGGTAATTACGGTGCAGCGGGAGTCATTGAAGGTAATAAAGAGCTACCTAACAAGCCGGCTGCCGGCATATGGGATCTCGTTCTAGGGCCTAACGTAATAGCATCGACGCTGATTAAAGATAACAAAGTGGTTGAAGTCACGCTGAGCGGGGATAAAGCAGCTAACCAGAAGAATTTCCCGGCTCCTTTTAATACCAAAGATTACTCGACCTATGAAACCGTTCGCGAATGGCATGACAAAGGCTACTTAGAGAAAGAGCCGATTGTCCGCAAAGATGCTACGGGCACCTTCGCAGCAGGTAAAGCAGCATCCATGCTCGAGACGATGTCTAACTTTGACGCGATTAATGCGCAGCTCAAAGCAGGCGTTCCTACAGCAGAGCTGGGTGTATACCTCTACCAGAATAAAACGCGTGAAAAGGTACAGCCAAATCCTTACTACATCAGCGATTTCCGAATTTGGAACTTCCTTTGTATTCCTAAAACATCTGCTAACGCGGACCGGGCTATGAGCTTCATCAACTGGCTCTTCGAGAGCCAAGACAATCATGATCTATTTGAACTGGGTATCAAGGGCAAGAACTGGGAGCCTGTAGGCGATGACAAATTCAAATATCCTGCGGGCACAGACTTGGCTACTAACTATAGCTTTAATGGTTACTTACTAACGTGGAGCCCGACGTATATTCGTCTATCTGAGAGCATTCCTGATAAGCTTGTTGAATACTACAAGTATATTGCGGATGAGAAAACCTTCATTAAATCTGCACTTTCTGGATTTGCTTTTAACCAAGAGCCTGTGAAGAGCCAGCTGGCAAATCCGGATTTCGTAAAAGTATTCAACGAGGAACTAGCCTACAAGCTTGGAATGGTGAAGGATCCTGCGGCTGGTATGACTAAGCTTCAAGCCAAATGGGAGGGTAATAGCCGCCTTCAAGCGGACATTGAAACCATTAAGGCAGAAGTGAAGAAGCAGCTTCAAGCATTCTTGGATCAACAAGCGACTGCAGCGAAATAAGATAGACAAGAGAATGGGAAAAGAGGGGCTGAGCTCCAGAGTCGTTAATCGGCTCTGGGTGCCAGTCCTTTTTGCGCTTGGCAGCGCATCGTACCAACGGGTGAAACACCCAAGTGCACCACGAGGTGGTGGAAGTAAATAGCTGACCCATGAGGGTTAGCGGCGACCATAAGTGTCTCGAGAGAAACCGACAGGAACCTTGGCGGTTTTTATTATGTTCAAGCAACCCGGCAAGGGCAATAAGAAAGCCGAAAGGAGGCATCCAGTTTGCGAAGCCTCCTACACTTGTGCCTGCATGGTTTTGGAATACTCAGACGGTGACATGCCGGTTGCGAGCTTGAACTGGCGCGAGAAATAATGGAGGCTTGTGTAGCCAAGCCGTTCGGCGATTTCAGTCATGTTGTACGTTTCCTCGCGAATGTGCCGCTTGGCCTGTTCTATCCTCAACCGCACGACGTATTCCGTTACACCGCAGCCGGTATGGTCGCGGAATAGGGAGCGAAGATATGACTTGCTCAGGGCGAATTCAGTGCATAACGTGTCGAGCGATGGATGCTCAAGGAGATGGGCGTCCAGATATTCGATGATCCGATTGACGAGGTCGCGCTGTCCTTTCTCTGCTGATACCGAAGACAGCTTCGGCTTTGTCGGCTGTCCTTGATTGCGGCGGATTAGTCGAATCAGCAAGGCCTCCAAATAAATCTTAATCAGCTGCTCGGCGCCGAAATCCGGCTTATCCCTTCGGGTCAGCGGAAACGACGGAAGATCCGACTTGGGTTTGGCGGACGGGCTCGCGACCGGGAGAAGAAACAGCTTGTCGGCCTCCTCGATCAGCAGCAAGAGCAGCTGCCGTTCTTCGTTGCCAAGACGCAGCATCTTATGCGTGAAAAAACGCATCGCTTCGGACTTGCAGCCAAACGCAACGATGAACGTGTTCGGTGGCGTTCTGCGATTGCACTTCAAGCTGTGAAATTCATTCGGCGAATAAAAGATCATATCTCCTTGCGTGAGATGGAAGGAGGCGAAATCGGTCGTAATCTCAACCTCTCCTTTGTCTACATACAAGAACTCCCAGAAGTTATGCTGTTCTCCGCTGTACACAAAGTCTTTATTAAATTCGTTGTAATGAAAGGAGTAAATTTTATCAATCGAAATTTGCTCCTTCAGCTTAATAAACCGATATCGCTTTTTCTCCATCTGCGACCGTCCTTTGGTTCATACTCGGTTGATTTATATCTCGCCCCTTCATAGTAAAGCGGGCGATTTGCTGTGTCAATAAAAGTGCAAACGAAATACAAA
This sequence comes from Paenibacillus baekrokdamisoli, assembly GCF_003945345.1. Lineage (GTDB taxonomy): Bacteria > Bacillota > Bacilli > Paenibacillales > Paenibacillaceae > Paenibacillus_Z > Paenibacillus_Z baekrokdamisoli. The sequence goes on from NZ_AP019308.1 coordinate 6,296,078, forward strand.
AGTGCAAATTTAACATCGTTTTAGCCAAAGCTTTTTATTCTGAAGCGCCTTTATTATTACGGGGAGAAGCTGTTTTGAATCGATAGGAGGAGAGAACGGTGGGGAAAATTCGTACGGCCGTTGTTGGATTGAATATGGGGCTTGCCCACGCGCATGCATTCAAAAAGTCGGAGCGTTCGGATTTGCGCTGGGTGGTCGATCTGGATGAGAGCAAAGCGGCGAAAACGGCAGAAGAACTAGGTTGCAATTATACGACCGATTGGACGAAGATACTGGATGATGTCGATGCGGTCAGTTTGTGCACGCCGCATCATCTACATGCGCCGCAAGCTCTTCAGGCGATTGCTGCGGGTAAGCATGTTCTGTTGGAAAAGCCGCTTGCGAACTCGGAGGACGATTGCCTCAGCGTTGTTCAAGCCGCTGAACATAAAGGCGTGACGCTAATGATGGCCTATGTCGTAAGGTACTTGCCTGCGATCCGGATATTGAAGGAAGCGGTCGACAGCGGCAAATACGGCAAGCCGATCAGCGCCCAAGTTTGGGTGCAGGGCTTCCTGAATCCGATGCCGGGGACATGGTTTGCGAGCAAGGAGAAACTGGGCGGAGGTGTATTGTTCAGCCACGGCTGCCATTACATCGACATCTTGTTGTACTTGCTGGGAGAGCCTGCACGTGTTGCCCAATTCGGAACGAGGGTCGGAACCGAATGGATGGAGGGCGAAGGGACATCCCACGGGATTATAGAATTCAAAAGCGGAGCGCTTGCGCATCTGGTTAGCAGTTGGGGAATGAAGTACACAAACACGCCCGCCATCTGCCAAATCCATTTGACGGAAGGCATGCTGCAATTGAACAGCGACTTATGGACCGTTGAAGCGGTGACGGGTAAGGGGACAACAACGTTGTTTGAGCGTCCACAGGAACTCGAATCAAGTATTGATGTGAATGTCGCGTTTGAAATCGAGCACTTTCTGCAATGCATTGAAACCGGCAATCGGCCCGAAACCGACGGCCATGAAGCACTAAAATCACATCGGACGATCTGGGCGATGGATAGCAGCGCCGGAGTTCAAGTGACTTTGTAACAGGAAAAGATAAGAAGGAGGAGCAGGCTATGACCATTCAAGTAGGTATAATCGGCTGTGGGCTGATGGGTTCTCTGCACGCCCGCACGCTGCATGCGCTGCCGGGCGTCAAAGTCGCTGCTGTTCACAACCGGACGCGTTCTAAAGCCGAGGCGCTGGCGGCGGAGGTAGGGGCTACCGTATACGATTCGTATGAATCGTTGCTGGAACAAGATTTGGATGCGGTATGGGTGGCGACCCCGGATCATCTGCACGTGGAAGTTTCCAAGGCGGTTCTGGAGTCGGGTAAACATTTGTTTCTAGAGAAGGCGATCGCCACTTCAACGGCTGACGCGGTCGAGATCGTTGAGGCCGGGGTGAAACATCCACATTTGAAGGCGATGGTTGGTTATCCGCTTCGTTTCTCACCTGTGTACAGAGCGATGAAGCAAGCCGTTTCGAGCGGCAGTGCTGGCAAGCCGATTCAAGCCTGGTCGATGCGCACCCATTATCTCGATCCGAATCAGAAGGTATATGATAAATACCGTGATCATTATTACGATACGCCGAGCTGGTATTTCGATGATGAGACCGCGAAAGGGCCGATTTTCTCTCACGGCTCACACGATTATGATCTGCTGATGTGGATGTGCGGCGAGATCGAATCGGTATTTGCTTACGGGGGGACATATCTGCTTCCGCCGGGAAGCGTGGCGGACGCATTTACCGTATCGCTTCGTTTCGCGAACGGAGGGATCGGACAGGTCAGCACGCCATGGGTGACCCGCGTCGAATACGACATGACGGGAGTGGCGACAGAGAACCTGACCGTCATCAATAACAACGGGCAATTATTGGAGAAGGACGACGACGGACCCGGGCGGACAACAACCTTTGCGGATAATGACATGTGGGTTCGCCTGAACTCGCACTTTATCGAGTGCATACGTGACAATAAACAGCCCCTTATCTCGCTTGCGGATGGACTGCGTGTAGTTGCCGTTTCCGAAGCAGCTTACCGCTCGCTCAAGGAACGTAGGGAAGTGCACGTTGACTACTCTGCCTTGGGGAGCGTGACGCGAGCAGGATTCAAGGTGCAGCCATGAAGCAGAAAGTCAAACTGGCGTGCATGACCTGGATATATAACCAGTATCCATTCGAGCAGTCGTTGGAAAGCATCGCCCGTGCCGGTTACCGATACGTATCGTTCGGCTTGCCTCATGAGGGCAAGCCGGCGTTCGACGACAGGGCGACAGGAGAAGCGGCGCGGATCATCCGCTTGCTGGAGCGATATGGACTGGAACCGGTGACGCTTGTCAGCACAGACGTCTTGGCTCCGGACCGTCCGATTGAGCTAGCGCGGCAGCGAATGGCGTTCGCGCAAGCGATAGGCGTACAGGAATTGCTTTCACTCGGTACGACGAGTTACCGGAATTTTCCCACTGAGCCGCTAACTGACGAGGAGATGATGCCGATAAACGATGATTTTGCGGCGAAATTTCGCGAAGTGGGCGAGGAAGCGGGCAAACACGGACTCATCGTCACGATCAAGCCTCATACGGGCAACACGGCTTCGGCGAACGTAATTGCCGATACGCTGCGAACCATCGGTTCTCAGCATGTGAAGGCTTCATACGATCCTGGCAACGTGCGTTTCTACGAGGGCATCGAGCCTTCCGCCGACTTACCATTAATTGCGGCGCAGACCGTTTCGTTCATCGCGAAGGATCATCGAGGTGCGCGCGCGGAGGCAGGCTTTCCTCTTCCGGGAGAAGGGGACGCCAACTTCCCAGCCATGTTCGCGACACTTCGTGAAGCGGGTTTCGCCGGTCCGGTCGTCGTGGAGCGACTTGACGGCGCTGACGGAAGCTTCGGAGCTGGTATACCGATCAGCGTACTGGATGAAAGGGTGGCAAAGGCGCGGGTCAATCTAGCGCGGATGCTGAAAGAAGCCGGGTTCGATACCTGAGCATAAGATAGATTGATATAAACCAACGAACAATGGAGCCGTTGGCAAGCAGGCCAAATCACCCGTCAGGGTGATTTTTTTTACGTCTTGGAGCATGACGTTCTAGAATGGTTGGAATCAGAATATCGTTTAATAATTTCATATGTATGAATTTATTAGACATATGAGAAAAATATATTAAAGGGGTGTTAACAATGAATTTGGAAAAGGTAGTGGTAACAATAAAACGGTTTATATTTTTATCGATTGCGCTTTTTACAGTCTTATCAGGGGGTTCATATGCCAGCGCTACCGGTACCGGAACATTCGAGGTAGGAGGTTTTTGGCAGCCGCCCATCTATGTTGGAGCAGATTACAACACCAATACGAATTGGGCAAATATAGCTGCTGCTAATATTGATGTCATGACAGGAGTCAGGATGTGGGCGGGTACAATGAATAAGGCTGCTAATGAAACCGGTATTGCCAACAGTTATGCCAACAATGTAAAACTTCAGGTCTCTGATGATGATATAACAGGTAAACTTGTATATACTGCAGCTGATATCGCTGCCTTGCAAACGGCTTTGACCCCGTATAAAAACGATTCGCGTGTGACAGGTATTCATATCGTGGACGAACCGACGGCGTTTCAGATGGAAGGCTTCGCCAATGCTTATAAACAGGCTAAGGTATTTGCTCCTAACATGGATTACTATGTCAACATGCTGCCTAACGTAACAGATGAAAGAGTACAGGCACCCTATGGTAAATTATTTCTATCCAATTCGGGGGCTCAAGGCAGCGGCTCCACCATAACATCGACTCATAGCTTGGGACAGACGATTATGATACCGGCAGGCACTCAATATCTAGATGGAGTTGACCTGTATATTGATGCAACCCAATGGTCCTCGAGTGAAATGCTGATCCTTAGACTTTGGGATAGTCCGGCCAAATCTCTTCTCTTGAGTGAAGCGCTCGCTCTCGGGACTGGTAATAACAAGGACCCGGATTATTATCACTACTTTCAACTAAGCAAAGCAGTAACGCCGCTATCCACGTATTACCTGGAGCTGGTCCATACAGGGGGAGGCGATAATTCGATTGGGGGTATCTCACGTTCGAGTACGAATGTCTATACGGGCGGCGCTGCATATGAGAATGGCGTTAGCCAATCCTACGATTTCTTTTTTAGGCTGTATACGACTCGCGATAATCAAGGCTCGAATTATGAGAATTATTTAGACGACTGGATTCAATACAGCGGGGCGAATTATATCCTTTATGATAGTTATAATTTTCTGTATGGTTCATCTGATAATCCAAGTTACTTTCAGAATGCAGAGTTGGTTCGCAGCCGGGGACTTTTTCATGATGTACTTTACGGTGGATTTCTGCAAAGCCTAGATGGAGATACGAGAACCGTCACAATGGACATGATGAGATGGAATGTGTATACCCTATTAACCTACGGGGCCAAGAAATTGAATTGGTATACCTATTGGCGCCCAGATCCTAGCGTGAGTTTCAATGGAACTGCTGTCGATGATAATGGGACACTTCTTCCTCGTTATACACAAATTCAGACACTTAACTCAGAGATGCGCAAGCTAGGAGGAACACTGAAGGATTTAACCTCCTTGCGTGTCTATCATACCGGAACGACTATTCCTATGGGAACAAAGTCGCTCCCTCCTAATTTTTTTGTCAAACCAGCCGATCTCACGCAACCGGTGATGATTGGTTATTTTAAGAACACCAGCGGCCGTAAATACGTCATGCTAACCAATCGGGACTATACAGCGAGTAAAACAGTAAGCTTTAATTTCAGCCCGAATCCGGCATCCATAACGGAAATATCCAAAACAACCGGCTTGGAAGTTAGTGCATCTGGATACAATTCTACAACAGGAATCTTAAATATAACGCTCAGTCCAGGTGAAGGGCGATTGTTTGCTATGCCGAGTGGGTTCTCACCGAATCTTAACTTAGCAGCCGAAGCAACGGTAACTGCTTCAAGCTCTTTAGAAAGCTCAAATACAGGTTGGGGTAAGCAGCTGGTTAATGATGATCAACGCAATACAGTTGCGGGTGCTCTAGGATGGCAAAGCAATAGCAATGTTGCTGCTAATCACACCGAATCTATTACAGTTGATCTGGGCAATGCGACAACAGTTGGCGAGGTCGACTTATTTCAGCGTAACGATGCAGGAAATGTCGGCACTGGTTTTCCAATTGATTTTACAATCAAAGTCGCAACAAGCTCTTCAGGCCCCTGGACGACAGTTGTTACAAAAACAGGCTATCCATTAACCGGGAATGTCAGTCAATGGTTCGCATTTACACCTTTAACAGCAAGATATGTGAAGTTTGAAGCAACGAATCTAAGAGTTAATGCTGGTGAGTATCGCTTGCAATTATCCGAGTTTGAGGTCTACGCAGCTTCTAATTATGCTAAAGGATCATTAGTAACTTCCACTAGTTCTGTAGAAAATTCCAATTGGGGTGTAGCTAAAGCAGCCGATTTGACGCGGAATTCGGTATCTGGATTGATGGGCTGGTCCAGCAATAGCAATACGGGTACCAATCATACAGAAGCGATTTCGTTCGATATGCAGCAGACAAGAACGATTAGCGAGGTCGATCTTTATCCGGTAAACAATAACGGGAATGTGGGTTCTGGTTTTCCAATCGATTTCACGGTGCAAGTGGCGGCCAATTCTGGAGGTCCCTGGACGACGGTTGTTACTCGATCGGGATATGTGTTGCCGCCTGGTTTAGTACAGAGCTTCACATTTGCTGCACAGACTGCCAGGTATGTCAAAGTGGAGGGAACAAGCCTGAGACAAATTACAACTGAGTCTGGCCTGCCCTATCGCATGCAGTTTGCCGAGGTTGAGATTCACTAGTATTTGCAAGTGTCGCGGAGAAGAGGTATTATCCTATACCTTTTCTCTGTAATGCTTTGAATTCAATAATCGTTGGACAATTGTAATGGAATTGGATAAAATGAGAGGGAATTCATAAGTGTGAATTCAATTCGGTAAAAGGGTGATTAAATTGGAAAAAATTTCTCCAAAAGTTAAATCTGCCGATCGTGTTCTTGATATTTTTGAGCTTTTTACTGGTGGAACAGACACATATAATTTAACGGAAATATCCAAGAATCTCAAAATGCCTCCGAGCAGTACCTACGGCATTTTACAGAACATGCTTAATCGAGGATATTTGGAGGTCGACAAGTCAGGAAAGCAATTCAGAATTGGGTATAAGCTATTTATGATCCAAAACAGGTATACGCAGGGCACAAGCCTGAGTGATGAATTTTATCAGATTGCCGAGAAAATAGTTGATGATCTCAATGAATCGGTTAGCTTATCGGTTCGGAAAGACAGCCAGCTTCATTACATCGGAGAGAAAGTGAGCTCGCAAGCTCTGCGCTATGCACCCAATCAGGGAGATACGCTTCCGCTGCACGCTACTGCCTCCGGAAAAATATTGCTGGCTAATCTGACGATTGAGGAGCTGCGTGTACTGTATCCGACGAATCAATTGGATCAAGTCACAGATAAAACAATAAGCAATTTCGCCGATTTGTTAATCGAGCTAGAGACAGTAAAAAGAACGGGGATCGGCTACAATATCGGCGAAACTGTAAACGGTGTGCATTGTTTAGCGAGTGGGGTGTACGATCAGAATAATGAGGTCGTAGCGTCAATCAGTATCTCGATGCCAACAGTGCGGATTACTGAGGATACGTGGGCTAAGGCTCATTACTGGATTGAACGTGCCAGCTTTGAACTTAGTCGAAAGGTTTACAATAACGTCGATCGAACTCATGCTAATGAAATAGATACTCCTGTTTGAGAGGCTTACGCGTAGATACAAATTGTTCGAATAGAATGATTATCTAATTTGGGACGACGTGAATTCAGGTTGTCCCAAATTAGATTATAAAAGGTTTATTTTTGTGTGGCTATAACCTCCAATATATTTGCGAAATGATCGATTACTTATATTCCCCCTGCGTTCATCCTCTCAAAACCCTTGTGCTGCTCGTTTTTGACTCTTCCGATTTAAAACTCCCTTCAATAAAATTCAAATATAAGAATTTAATTCACAAATAAGAAAAAAGTGTTGACACTCAAATTGCAGTCACTTACAATACAACTAAATCCATAATCTATATCATCGTATATGTAAGCGCTTTTTTATCTTGTAAGTATGAAATGAGGTTATCTATCATGACAACTGAAGCGATCAAAATTAGCGAAGGAGGAGAAATCACAGCAATAATAGTATTGGCTCCTGATGCAAATGCTCAAATTTGTCACGCAGCATCGATACTTGAGAAATATTTACAGCTGTCTACAAGTGGGCAAATGCTCCGATTTATTACAACAGATCCAGATATACCCCATGACAAAAACCGTATTTATATTGGTGTTCTTGATCCGGAAATCGAATTAAATGCAGAAAGTGCTCTCAATGGATTGGGAGATGACGGCTTTGTTATTTATCCGCAAGGAAACAGTATTAGCATCATTGGAAATACGTCTTGGGGTACGGAATACGGAGTACTCGAGTTTCTGGAGCGCTATGTTGGCGTTTGTTGGTTAATGCCAGGGCCTGATGGGGAGGATGTTCCGCGTCATACCGATATTTCAATTCCAGTTGTCATAGTACGGGATGCACCCCAATCTATCTCCAGACATTTCTTCGGCACGGATAAACTGGCTACGAGCACGGAATGGGCCAGACGAAACAGAATGCATGACATGATTCAGTTCCATCACAATATGTCCGTTTTATTTGACACTGAATTTCACGCGGATCATGCGGAGTATTATCCGGATGGAGTTTTGCCGGATCATCCTGATAACTGGCAGCCAAGTATGAACGACACAACGGCGAATGCTGCAATTCAGCGTATCATTACTTATTTTGAAAGGAATCCAGACGAATTATCTTATTCTCTGGGCATTAATGACAGCCAGAATTACTGTGAAGCCAATCCTGCTCATCCCTTGTATACGGGCAAATTAAATTCAATCGGATATTTGGATATGTCAGATGTCTATTATCCATGGATTAACAAAATTGTTGCGGGAGTCACCGAGAAATTTCCTGATAAATATTTCGGGCTGCTGGCCTATTGGAATGTTTATGACCCGCCGACAAATGTAAAGCTTCATCCTCGAATCGTACCTTACATTACAGATGATAGAATGACTTGGATAGATCCCGTTAAGCGGCTAGAAGGGCATGACCATACGGAACGATGGAAGAAAGCGGCGGATCATCTTGCGTTCTATGAATATCTATACGGCACTCCCTATTGTGTCCCGCGAGTTTATATCCATAGAATGGCTGAGAACTACAAATATGCAAGGAATACGAACGTCATTGCACATGTTGCCGAACTGTTTCCCAATTTTGGAGAGGGACCAAAGCCATGGATTTCAGCGAAGCTTCAGTGGAATCCCTTTCTGAATATCGAAGATTTACTAAGCCAATGGTATATTCGAACGGTTGGAATAAAAGCGGCCTCATACTTGCGTGAATATTTTGAATATTGGGAATATTTCTGGGAAACGCGTATTTTCAAGACGAAATGGTACCGTAAATGGGCAGATTCCCCCATACATTTTAATTTTCTTGATTTGTTTGATTCCAGTTATTTGCAAGCAGTGACAGACGATGATATGGCAAAGAGCCGCAGGTTGATGGAGAAGGTCGTCTTACATGCAGAAACAGACGCTCAGAAGAAACGAGCTCATCTGCTTATGAGCACCTTTGAATACTATGAAGATTCTGTGCTGAGCTATATGAGAACTAATAGCATTCTCTGCCCGACAAACAATCAGGAAGTGGCCGAGCTGCTATTCGATAGTAGTCGCACAGTATCAATAGCAAAGAGGAGGCTGCAGGGATTAAAGGTTCCGCAGGTCGATCCGATACTCGTATCACCCAGTGATCTATTTTCCTTCGATGGTGTTTGGATATGGCGAGGCACGGAAAGAGCTTTATCTCCCTGCCTAGCACAATGGCTTAAGCATACGTCTGATCCTGAGGAGTTCATTCAGCAGCTTAAACTGTACGGGAATGGTGAGGAACAAACGGATTTACGAGATTATGCGCGGTTTATGTTAGCGGAGTTAGATCAGGGTGAGAATCTACTGCATAACCATTCGATTTGCACTAGACCTGCCAAGAATTCACCGAATGAAACAATCCAATGGGATTGGTCAGAAAATGCATTAACGAAAATCCGCACCGGTATATGCAGGTTACAAGAAGTTCACTTGGAACCGGGCTGTTACGGGGTAGTAATCAGACTGAATGTTACGGATGAGATGGCATTAGACGCGACAATCAATTGGTATTTTCAGATTGCCAATGGTCAAGGTGAGATTGTCGATTCTATCATTACAGGCAGAATACCATTAATAACAGGCAAAGGTGACGAAATCACTTTAGAAGCGATGTTTGAAGTTGTGAATGAACCTTGCAAGGTTCCATTGGTATTTCAAGTTTACGAGATTAAACCGGATGAACGACTGGACTTGGAGATCTCTCATTTTGCGCTGTATAGGCTGAATTAGGTCTAGGCTAACCGTTTATTGTATGCATTCATCATTCATAACCAAAGGGGGCTTCATGAAATGATAACGAGCAGAAAGGCTCGAATATCTATTCTATTAATTATCTGCCTACTATCATTCAGCTTCAGTTCATTATGCGGCGCAGCGTCTGTTGCCGGCGTGAACACTGTCGAATTATCGGATTCCAAAGCTTCTGATTCCAAAGCTTCTGGTTCTGTATCTGACATAAGGGGGAATTGGGCAGAGCGTACTCTTCTTGAATGGCTGGATCGCGGTTGGATTTCCGGTTATTTGAATGGGAAATTCGAACCGAATCGAATTGTAACCAGAGGTGAAGGCTTTGCGCTGATCAATCGCTCCTTCGGTTTTACCGAGAAGGCCGAATTACAGTTCTCCGATCTTTCTGCAACGGATTGGGAATATGACGAGGTAGCTAAAGCGGTAAAAGCCGGATACATAAAGGGATATGGGAACAATTCGATAGGTAGTAAAAATCATGTGAACAGACAAGAAGCAGCATTGATGATCGCCAGACTGCTTCATATGGATGAGACTTTGGCGGATTCCTCAATCTCATTTACGGATCATGCAAAGATTGCTTCATGGAGCAAGTCTGCCATTCAATCGCTTGTTGCCAAAGGAATCGTCAAAGGGTACCTGGATGGCAGCTTTAAACCGGAGGCGTCAATCACTCGAGCCGAAATGGTAGTCATGCTGGATCGCGCCTTGAAGGTGTCAGCTGGCGTACAGCAAACGACGACCTATGATAAGGCAGGTGTCTATGGAACTGCTGAGAAGCTAACAACAATTAACGGTAATGTTGTGGTGAACAAACCAGGAATTACATTGAGAAATTTTAATATTCAGGGTGATTTGATTTTGGCGGAAGGCATCGGTGAAGGGGACGTATCACTGATCAATGTTTCAGTCAAAGGAGAAACAAGCATACAGGGAGGAGGAGTTAACAGTATTCATGTTGTGGATTGTACGTTGGTCCATGTATCTGTTAATAAATCAGCAAGCCCTGTGCGTATTGTGGTAGAAGGTACGACAAGCGTTGAAGATATTGCCATCTTATCCTCTGCTTTGCTTGAAGAGCTCAATCTTACGGGGAAGGGATTTCAGAATGTACAGGTGAGCGACAAGCTTCCTCCTCATTCGAGTATCTCGTTAACCGGACAATTTGATGAGGTTTCGATTTCCGCAAAGGATATAGATGTACATGTACAGACAGGATCTCGTATTATTCGATTGATTCTAAATGCAGTTGTCAAAGTATATGGTCAAGGTGTGATTCAATCTGCAACAATCAGTGAAGCGGCAAAGGGATCAACTTTTGAGCGTCAGCCTGAAAGTCAGACAGGCGGTATGACGGGGGTTACGGGTACGAACATCGTAAACTCACCTAACTCGTTAACGATTGTAGATTCAGGTGCAGCAGCTGCAACGATTCTGGTGAGCGAGACTGCCGACAAGCAAACCTTGGAAGCAGCTGATCTATTAGTCAATTATATTAAGAAATCGACAAGTGCAGAGCTCAAAATTTACACCATTGGGGATGTTGGGATACCCAGCGGAGGTACTCATATCTATGTCGGGGCAATTGCTCCAGGCAGCGAGTCTAGCGTAAATAGCCAGCTGCTGAATCTGGGCGCAGACGGCTTTGTAATCTATCCCCAGCTAAGCAATAATTCGATCTCTATTAAAGGGCCAAGCTCTTGGGGAACGGAATTCGGTGTAATTGAGTTTCTTGAGCGGTATGTAGGCGTACGCTGGCTGCTCCCTGGGCCAGATGGTGAAGATGTGCCGCAGGCATCGAAACTTGTCATACCTCTTAGTAGTGTCCGGGATCAGCCCTCATTTATTTCTAGAAAATTTTTCGGAACGGAAAGCCCTGCAACGAATGTTGAGTGGACAAAGCTCAATCGTATGCATGATACCATTCGTTTCCATCATAATTTGAATGTATTGTTTAATCCCGCTGAAAACAGCGATCACCCTGAATACTATCCAGGCGGTGTAGTTCCCGCTACAATTCACGGTTGGCAGCCTTGTATGAATGATACAACTGCTGCAGCTGCAATTGTAAAAATCAATGCCTATTTCGCGGCCCATCCGGGTGAGATATCTTATTCACTAGGCATTAATGATAACAGTAATTTCTGCGAGGCGAACCCTTCGGATCCTCATTATCCGAATCCGCCTGCATTGAATTCACTTGGCTATCTGGACATGTCGAATGTTTATTATGCATGGGTCAATAAGATCGTGGAAGGTGTTCTGAAACAATATCCGGACAAGTATTTCGGATTACTGGCTTACTGGAATGTTTACGATCCGCCGACTGATCCCGATCTTAAACTGAACCCAAGAGTTATTCCTTATATTACGGATGATCGGCTTTCCTGGAATGATGAAGCAAAGGCAGAAGAAGGGCACCGGCTCACGGAGGACTGGTCGAAGAAGGCTACCGGCCTGGCTTTTTACGAGTATCTATATGGCTTTCCATATGGCGTTCCGCGTTTCTATCCGAATGTCATGGCTAAGAATTATCAATATTCATTAGCTAACAACGTCGTTGCGCATGTTGCAGAATTATTTCCGAACTTCGGTGAGGGGCCCAAGCCTTGGTTGTCCGCAAAGCTTCAGTGGAATCCAAACCAGGATGTGGACGCGCTGTTGAATGACTGGTATGTGAGAGCAGTCGGCCAGGAAGCAGCACCTTACTTGAAGGAGTACTACGATCACTGGGAACAATTCTGGTCAGAGCGGATTTTCAAATCTGAATGGTACTTGAACTGGGCCAACTCACCGAACCGCAACAATTTCATGAATCTCTATGACTACATTTATCTGGCTGAAGTAACGGACGAGGATTTGTCCTTGAGCCGTAACTTAATGGAGCAAGTGGTTAAACATGCAGGAACAAAAGCTCAAATTACCCGTGCAGAGAAGCTGCTTGATACATTCGAATATTATGAGGCCTCGTCGCTTGGTTATATGCGCAAAGCTAAGATAGAGGCACCCACTTCATTACAGGCTGCACTGAATATGCTGACTGAATTAAGCACTGCGATGGAGATGGCAGATAAGCAGACGGCTTTGAATCTAGCTTCGAAAACAGATCCTATTCTTTATTTGACTAGCAATCCAATTAAAGGAACCTTCGGATGGAATGGAACCCAACCGGGCTTGTTCTCCTCGTTGTTGTTATGGCTGGAGACAGCACCATCAAATGAAGTAGATGCCTTTAAGGTGAGTCTCAATTCTATCGCACAAGAGGGCCAAGGACCCTATGTGAAGGAATATGCCTTGCTGTTATTAGCGGTACTCAATGATGCTCCAAATCTGGTTAAGAATCCATCTTTTGAAATCGGGAAAGCGGGCGATCCGAACGAAGCAAGGAACTGGAGCCATTGGCAGAATGAAGCAGAGGGCTCATTCATCAGAACTTCAGAATTAAGCCATTCTGGCAGCCAAAGTATTGAAGTCAACAGTGTAGCTGCAGTTGGAGGACTTGCCCAGAATATCCCCATTACACAACCTGGCAAGTATGGAGCGCTTCTGCGTTTTTATGTGCCAGAGGATTCCGTGACCAAAGGGACCATTCAGTGGTATATCAACTTACGTGACAAAAACAACAATATTATAGATAGTGTGATTACGAATTATATGCCGACCTATGCAAACAAGGGTAAATGGGTGACGATGGAGGCCATCTTCAATGCTCCTGCATCCACTGTGACTGCTGAGTATGGTCCTCCGATATGGGGCTTGAAGTCCGGAGATAAACTCTATATGGATGACATGGCTTTGTATTTGTTGGACAGTTCAGTGATCAAACCCATACAGGTAACTTCTGTAGAAGCAGAGCTAGGTGCTATTAAAGTTGGATTTGATTCGCCGTTAATGTCCGAACCTATGCTGGCGGATTTTAAAGTTACGCAAATGCAGAAAAGTATGATCGAAGGGAAGGCTGTTCTATCCTCGGTTAAGGATATTACGCCGAGTGCTATTTCATGGGATGAATTAACCCAAACGGCAAGGCTGACCATCCCCGTACCTGTCTCGGCCTATTTGGAGCAAAGCATTATTTATAGTGTTTCCTATCAGAATCGTACGGCATTACTCTCTAATGCAGTAGAGCTGGAATCTGCAGCTCATTTAACCAATCTGCTGCAGAATCCATCTTTCGAAATAGCTGATGGGACATGGTGGTTGTGGAAGGAAGGGACAAACGGTAATTTAAGCCGAAGCAATACTGTAAAGAGAACGGGTGATTACAGTCTTAAGCTTGAAGGGGTTGCCAGCGTAGGCGGACCGATTCAGACGGTAACCGTTGCTCCTGGTTTATATGAAGCAGTAGCCTACTATTATACGCCTGCTGGTTCCACGACCGGAGCAACGATTCAGTGGGGACTTAACCTGCGGGATCAGAACAATGCAATTGTCAGCAGCGTGGTGACAGCGAAGGAGGGAGTAGCTGCAAGCAAGGGAAGCTGGAAAATGATGGAGACTATATTTGAAGTAACAGCGCCGGTGAATCAGGTGCAGCTTATTTTCCCGACATGGGATTTACAGTTGGGAGAGACGGTGTATCTGGATGACATTGCTCTATATCGGCTGGATGCTCCAGCGTCTAAAGTTGCATCCGTGCAAGCCGGGCAGGGAGCGCTTGAAGTTGTGTTTAATCAAGCGCCAGCAACAGTGCCAGAGCTGACGAGCTTTAAGGTCGAGCAGCAATCAGGCAGCGCTGGGCTGGTGGAAGTGACTCCAACCGCAGTGGCATGGGATGAGAATACGCTAACGGCAACCTTGACGATTCCGAGGCCCTATGCTGCTTCAGTGGAGAAAAGTATCGTATATCGAGTCTCCTATGAAGGTGGAGCCTATATTGAAGCAGCTCCGTATGTTGTAGAAGCTGCAACGAATCTATCAAATCTGGTGCTGAATCCCTCCTTTGAAAATGGTGATGCACCATGGTGGCTCTGGAAGGAAGGGGCAAACGGAACAATAAGCCGCAGCGGCACTGTTACGAGAACGGGCGACTTTAGTCTGGAACTTGATGGAGTTTCCCTCGTGGGCGGACCGATTCAAACGGTAGCTGTCGAGCCAGGTGTATATGAAGCGGTATTCTACTATTATACGCCTGCAGGTTCGACCACCGGAGCTGCGATTCAGTGGGGCCACAACTTGCGGGATCAGAACGGTGCAATTGTCAGCAGCGTGGTGACTGAGAAAGAATCTGTAGCCACTAGCAACGGCAGTTGGAAGAGGATGGAGCTTGAGTTTGAAGTAACTGCGCCGGTTACCCAGGTGCAGCTTAGTTTCCCGACATGGGATTTGCTAGCTGGAGAGAAATTATATCTGGATGATGTCGCATTATATAAGTTGTCGGTACCAGCGGAATAGCTCAGGCAGGGTTCTGTACAGAGGGTGATTATGAATCATCCTCTATACAGACATTGGACAGATCAAAGAATCAAACAATGGATGTAACATAAGTCTCGTCATATCTTATTTTTTCACTAATGTAAAACTATTTCACAAATACAAAATAGTTATTGACATCAATCAATCTAAGAGGTAATATCAATTTGACAATACGTGAAAACAATTCATATCCGTGAATTAATAATTAATATGCGGGTTGCTACAAAGCAATTGTGAATTGTATAGCGGACAGATCAAACATATTAATTTCGGGGGGCGTCTAAATGAAAGTGTCTATGAACAAAGCCTTAGGCATGTTAGTAAGTGTGGCTATGATGTTTACAATCGTAATCGGTTGTAGCAGCAGCAAGGAGACTGGAGAACAAACAACTAAGCCATCCAATAGTGACTCTCCGTCCACCTCGACAAGTAAAGATGCCGATGTATATCCTGAGAATGGATTGTCCAAAACCGAAAAGGTAACCATCAGATTCGGTTACTGGGAAAACGGATATGGTCGTGAATGGGTGGATCATGCAATTGCAAAATTCACAGAAAAATATCCGAATGTAAAATTTGATGTCACTTATTCTCCTAAGATTATGGATCTGATCAGTACAAAAATTGCTGCTAAAGATGATAATGACATGTTTGACATTATTTCACCAGCATTTAATACAAAAGATGAGAAGGTTCAAGTCATTAAAGCAGGATTGTTTGAAGAGATGACAGATTTATGGAATCGTGTGCTGCCTGATTCGAATGGTAAGACTTTCCGCAATCTTGTTAATGAAGGGACATTTGAGTTCGCGGAACAATATGATGGGAAGTTTTACGAACTTCCGATGGGCGGATCTACAGTGGGCCTATTCTATGACAAAGCGCTGTTTGAGAAAAATGGATGGAATCAAAATCCTAAAACTTGGGAAGAATTTCTTCAATTAATGGCAGATATTAAGGCTAAAGGAATTATCCCAATTACATATCCTGGTGTACATCCTACGTATCTATCATTCGCATTTGGAATCAAACAGTTTGAGATTGCAGAGAAAAACGGTAATTTAGAAGAGTTTACTAAAAGATTCCGGAAGAGCGAAGAGCCGATTTATACTTCAGTAGAAAATAAGGAAATTTGGAAGCGTATTTATGAGATGGGTAAACTAGGTTACTTCCCTCCTGGAGTAGCTGCACTGAATCATACACAATCCCAAATGCAGTTGCTGCAGCACAAGGCAGCACTTGGAGCAACAGGGGATTGGGTACAGAATGAGATGAAAGATTCCATTCCAGATGGTTTCAAGTGGGGCTTCATGGCAATTCCGTTCAGCAGCACAGCGGGAGATACGATATGGATTGAGAATTACATTGGAGCCGGCGGCATTATGATCTGGAAAAATAAAAGTGACCTGATTAAGAATTGGGCCAAAGAATTCAATTTGTTTCTATTGAGTAATGATATCCAGGCCTATAATAATAAGTTTGCCGGGATTTATCCAATTCGTAAGGACTTCCTTGACAATCCGGACAATATTAAAGAATTGCAAGATGCACCGAGAGCGATTATGGAATTCTCCAAGAACAACAAGGTGAAATTAGGTTTGACGATGAAAGAAGTTCTTATTACCGGCCCTATTGCTGCCCAAGCCGATAAGATGGCGACAGAAATGATCAATGAAGTAACATCTGGCAAGAAGGATCCTATGCCAATATTGGAAGCGGCGGAGAAGTTAGTAGAGAAGGCCATTAAAGAAAAGAAATAATAACCACAACCATAATCGAGAGGGAAGGAATCAGGATATTCCTTCCCTCTCGTATTAATGGAACAATCTGAAAGGAGATTTGACAATGGCATCGCCTGAAACAACAAGCAGAGCACATAAAGGGTCTTTGATGAAGAAGAGTGATATGCAGAAGCGATTGTTTGTCCTATTCGCAGTTTGGCCCTGTTTTATTGGATATCTGCTATTTAATCTATATCCGAATATCGTTTCCGTTTACTACTCGTTGTTGGAATGGAATGGAATTTCTGAGGCGAAGTTTGTTGGCCTTTTTAATTTCGTGTCTATGTTTAAGGATGAATATATGTGGCGTGCTCTATATCATAATTTGATATTAATTGTTACCATCCCTGTTTTAACGGTTTATATTTCACTTATTTTGGCGTATCTGCTCATAAATAAAGGTTATTTTGAAGTTAAAATATACAGGATTCTATTCTTTATTCCAAATATATTAGCCGCTATCGTTATCGCATTGCTATGGTCTTTCATATATGACGGAAGCTATGGCATGTTGAACGGAATACTAAAAGTGATCGGCATCGATATGAAAGAATATTATTGGCTGGGTGATGAAAGAACAGCACTTTGGGCTTTGCTGCCGCCATTAATTTGGAGCGGGGTGGGATTATATGTCGTTATTTTCATGAATGCCATGAAGAGTATTCCTCCTTCTTTATATGAAGCAGCGGTACTAGAGGGAGCAAACCATACGACGAGACTATTCAAAATTACCATCCCATTGCTCACTCCTATTATTAGGGTTGGTATTTTGTTCTTATCGCTTGGTGTGTTTAAAGGATTCGAGTTTATGCTGATTTTAACCAATGGCGGTCCGTCTGGATCGACTGAAGTTATTGGACTTTATATGTTTAGTATGGCTTTCGGCAGCACGTCGCATAATTATGGCTATGCTTCAGCCATTGGAATGTTTCTATTCGTTATTCTTATTGTCGTGAAATTAGTTACCGACAGAATCGGATCAAAGGATAGCCTCGAATATTAATTATTGCGATATTGAAAGTAGGGGACAGATTGAAAGTAAATGAACGAACGATAGGTGACTATTTGTGGAGAATAATTCTGTTCATCTGGGCAATGTCCATTGTTGTACCTTTGCTGTGGGTGTTATATGAATCTTTAAAGACTAACCAGGAGTTTTTTGCTAATGTGTGGGCCCTTCCGCAGAAGTGGGCCTGGGTCAATTACAAAAAAGCATGGGTTTCATATGAGCTTGGTTCGACGATGTTGAATACTTTATACTACGTTGGCGTCAGCCTGATTGTAGGGACATTCCTTACGACAATTAATGCCTATGCTCTCGTCCGATTAGAGTTTCGGGGACGGAAGATGATATGGTCAATCATTATGCTTTCTTTGTTCTTGCCCGGCATTAACGCATTGATTCCTCAATATATACTTATGCGAGACCTGCATCTGCTTAATAGTTTGACGGGACTTGTTTTATTGGATAGCTTGGGCGAGAGCGTGTTTTTTCTGATGCTGCTCGGAGGATTCATGCAGTCACTGCCTAAAGAACTAGAGGAAAGTGCGTTTATGGATGGTGCTTCGCTATTTCAAACCTTCATGCGTATTATTGTTCCATTGTCCACTCCAGGCATCGTCACAGTTGCTATATTCAAATTTCTAGGTTTATACAATAATTTTCTAGGTCCATTTATATATTTAAGCGATGAAAAGAAGCACACAATTGGGGTGAAAATGTATCACGCAAACCAGATTATGCAATATAAATCGGATCTGGTGACGTTATTCGCCGGGGTCACAATTGCTATGCTGCCAACCCTTATTCTCTATATTGTATTCCAGAAGAAAATAGCTGAAGGAGCAACATTGGGAGCGGTGAAAGGGTAGCAATTTTCAATACAGGAGGCGATACGACATGAGTTCATTGCAATTGCAAGACAAGGTGATTCTTATAACAGGAGCTTTAGGTGTAGCTGGCCAAGCGGCCATTCAACTGTTCTTGGACAAAGGCGCGACAATCGCTGCAATAGACATTAAGGAAATCGAGAGCTTTCCTGAAATATATAGCCTGACTGAGAGGTATGGAACAGATCGTTTCACTTATATGGAAGCCGATTGTACGAATGAAGACCAAATAAGGGATGTTACCAAACAAATCCACAGTCAATTTGGCCGATTAAATGGCTATTATCACAACGCTTATTACCAACCTTCAAGATCTATAGCGGAAATGTCTTTGCATGAATGGGAACATTCATTAAGGGGAACGTTGACCAGCGGATTTCTCATTTGTAAATATGCTGCACCGTACATGATTGCCTCCGGAGGGGGATCAATCGTGAATACTTCTTCCATAATGAGCTCCAGACCCAGGGTGAACAACGCGGCATATGGTTCAGCCAAAGCCGGTCTTGAGCAGCTGACGCGTATTATTGCGCTGGAATATTCCGCATATGGGATTCGAGCGAATGCCATTGTCCCGGGTGATTTTAAATCCACGCAGCAGTTAGCAGATTTGGGTCGTGAGCATATCGATGGAATGAAAATAGAGTCGTTGGTCGGTAGAAGCGGGCATCCGAATGAAATTAATGAGGTAGCCGCGTTCTTATTATCCGATTTATCTTCCTATGTAACAGGATCAATCTATCCGGTCAATGGAGGGCTTTGGATATGAGAGAGTGGATGCTGCATGAATTGACACGTGAGGATATCACGAATAAGGCCCGAAGCGGTTATGCCGTAGTTGTTCCGCTTGCTGCCACTGAACAGCATGGTCCTCACTTGCCGGTATATACCGATAGCTTGATCTGTGAGCATATAACGACAGAAGCGATAAGTAAAGCGGCAGACCAGGTACCCATCTTAATGGCACCAGTGTTGACGATTGGTTGTTCCCAGCATCATCTGTCATTCGGGGGAACATTATCCTTCACTTCATCGACGTACTTACAGGTGCTCAAGGATATAGGTGAAAGCCTTATAACAGATGGTTTTACAAAGATCATCTTCCTCAATGCGCATGGAGGGAATGAGCCGATTATGATCCAAACAGCCAATGATCTTGCGGTTCGCCATCCGATATGGGTAGCTTCCGCTTCCTATTGGCACTTGGCTTCTGCGGCTTTGAAGGAGATGGGCGCAGCGGAAATTGGAATGGTGCCTGGGCATGCCGGTGGATTTGAAACTGCGGCGGTCTTGGCACTGGCGCCTGAGCAAGTTCGCCAGGATAGGATTCAGACGACGCATACGGAAAGGGAATGGATTACCAAAGGCAGGCCCGGAACCTTCATCGGCAAGCATCGGGAGTTAACCGGGGTGGACGGATATACGGATGCTCCTTACAAAGCAACAGCTGAAGCGGGGAGAAAGTATTTGTCCTGCATCGTAGATTGTGTTGCGGAATGGCTGATAACGACCGTGCAAGCGATGGAGAAAGGAAGTGTAGAATAATGGCGGTAAACCCTCTTAGTCCGGGACAGAATTCGAAACGAGTTGCTGTTATTGTCACGGAATACACTTTCAATTCTCATGCGGACGTCATACTTGGCCGGCTGTTGGGTGATTTCGAATATACACCGCGAATTGAAGTTGCTGCCATTTATACGGATCAGGTTCCGGAGAATGACATGAGCAGGGAGCGTGCCGCCTCTCGCGGAGTGCCCATATATTTAACCATTGAAGAAACATTGACATCGGCACATGCTGACGGTGGCTTGGACGGTATCATCATCATTGGTGAGCATGGGGATTATCCAGAGGATCAATACGGCCGAAAATGGTATCCGCGTCGTCGCTTTTTTGAAGAAGTTCTACGTGTATTAGACAACTTGAATGAGACAACGATACCGATTTTCTCAGACAAACACTTAGCCTATAACATTGACGATACAGTGTGGATGTATAACGAGCTTCTGAAGCGAGATCATCCGTTTATGGGGGGGTCTTCCATTCCGCATGCTCCACATGTTCCCGCTCTTGATCCAACAGATATAGCAGATGCCTCGGAATGGTTAGTTGTCAGCTTCTCTTCCCAGACTGAAAAGTATGGATTTCACGCTTTGGAGGTACTTCAATCGCTGGCCGAGAGAAGGCAGGGAAGCAATCTTGGTGTCCAATCCATTCTAGCCCTGCAAGGGAATGAAGTTTGGGAAGCGATGGCCCGGAACGAGTGGCCGGAAGATCTGATGATGAGCGCGCAGGCTCTGTTTAATAAAGCGGATTCAACACATCCGAAGCATTCGAGTGAAAAAACGGTATTGTTTATCGTTAATTATGTGAATGGTACCCGTGGGTATGTCATACAACAAAATAATTGGATTGACCGTTGGGGATTTTCTATCCGCAGTAACTCAGGCGACATTCATTCAGCAATATGTCTTAGCGATTTGGAACGCCCATTCGGACATTTCGAAACATTAACGAGGATGATTGAGGATTTTATCAATACAAGGGTGGAACCATTTCCCAAGAAACGGACATTCCTGACGAGCGGCATGATTAATTATGCGATGGAATCTTTATATGAAAGAAAACGTATGGAAACCGCTGAATTGATATTTAAATAGATTAACAATTGGATGGAGGCAACTCTTTTATGAATGATGACACTACAATATCACGGCTTGCTCCCAAGCCCTTCTCCAGCTCGTTCCAGACGGACTCCTGCCTCTATATTTCCGGGCAGGGTGGACTTGATCCCTTAACTGGTGATGTCGTGGGTTCCGATATTGAATCTCAGACTGTTTCGACGATGGAGCATATACGCAGAATACTAATCGAAGCCGGGTTATCCTTGAAGGATGTCGTTAAAGTTAATGTATATTTGACGGACCGAAGCCTATATAACGAGTTTAATGAGGTATACGCCCGTTTCTTCGAAGCGCCTTACCCTGCGAGAACGACGATCTATTGCGACCTGAATTACGATTTATTAGTTGAAATTGATGCAATTGCGGTGGATGCATTGAAGAAGAATACACGGTCTTGAATGACCACAAATGCTATGGGAGGAATCGTTATGGAAAACTATCAAGCTCGAACGTTTACTGCCCCTTTCTTATTTACCGAAGGAATCGAAGGCCCAGCCTGTGATCGGGCCGGAAATATATATGCTGTTAATTATTCAACTCAGGGAACAATCGGAATTGTATCCCCGCAGGGACAAGGAAGCGTATTTGTTGAATTACCGGGAGGAAGCATTGGCAATGGAATCCGGTTTAGCAGCCGGGGGGAGATGTTCATAGCCGATTATACAAACCATAATATTCTGAAGGTTGATATGCATACGTTGAAGTGTTCTGTTCACGCACACGAGCCCTTAATGAATCAACCCAATGATATCGCAATTACAAGCGATGATATTATATTTGCCAGTGATCCCGATTGGGGCAGCGGAACGGGCAACCTTTGGAGAATAAATCTGGATGGAACAACGCAATTATTAGATTCGAATATGGGTACTACGAACGGAATCGAAGTGAGTCCGGATGAAGAGGTGCTCTACGTAAATGAGTCCGTTCAGCGTAGAATCTGGGCTTACACATTGGATAAGGACAAGAACATTCATAATAAGCGGTTGTTCATTGAATTCCCGGATTATTCATTGGATGGGATGCGTTGTGATATGGCAGGCAACTTATATGTAACCCGTCATGGCAAAGGTGTTGTCGCGAAGCTGTCTCCGTCGGGAGACATACTTGAGGAGATTTCACTTGAGGGCATGCAATGTACCAATCTTACCTTTGGAGGTCCTGAAGGCAAGCATTGTTACGTTACTGTAGCTGATCAGGGCAACATTCAAATGTTTCTCGTGGATACACCGGGAAGATGCTGGGGAATGCGGCAAAAAAACGAAATACGCTAAATAAGAATGATTCATGTGAAGGAGTTACATAAAGTGAGTGAAATGAAAACGGTGATTGCGGTTGCTGGCATATTTCATGAGACCAATACCTTTGCACCCGGCCAGACGGGAGAGGAAGCGTTCCGCGAGGAATGGGTTTGTGATCTTGACCAATTCGTTAATGACTATAGAGATACGCAAACAACCATGGGAGGTCTGATTGACGCAGCCGATAAATGCGGGGTAAGACTGAGCTCAGGTTTATATACGGCTGCACTGCCAAGTGGAATGGTTAGGGCTTCTGTGGCTGATTTACTGTTGGACGCTATTATTGAATCTCTTGATGATCATGCGCACGGATTAGTGTTAATTATGCACGGGGCGATGGTATCCGAGAATTATGAAGACTTCGAAGGGGAGTGCCTGAGAAGGATTCGTGAGCATCTTGGACGTGAGATCCCGATTGTATTAACCTTAGATCTCCATGCGAATATCTCTCATCA
The DNA here is from genome assembly GCF_003945345.1 of Paenibacillus baekrokdamisoli. GTDB lineage: Bacteria > Bacillota > Bacilli > Paenibacillales > Paenibacillaceae > Paenibacillus_Z > Paenibacillus_Z baekrokdamisoli. Next base: position 6,319,242 of record NZ_AP019308.1, read on the forward strand.
AATGGTCGATTTCTCTGATCTGATTATAGCCTATAAAACCTATCCGCATATCGATATGTATGAACGCGGCGTCGAGGCTTTGGAGTTCATTATTCGTATGCAGAACAAGGAAGTTCATCCTGTTCAAGCTTATGCTCATACAGGAATGCTTCTCGTACCGCAGGGGATGGTAACCTCTGAGGGCAGCATGAAAGAGTTGATGGAACAAGCTTTCAGCATGGAACAGATGGATAAAGTTCTTAATGTAACGGTTGCCGGAGGATTCCCCTACAGCGATATTAAAGATGCGGGGATGTCATTTGTCGTAACGACGGACAATGACCAAGCGCTTGCGGATAAATGCTCCCAACAACTATTGATGATGGCAGCCGAACGGCGGGAAACCTTTCAGGTTAGCTATTATTCACCGCAGGAAGCGATAGAGCAAGCGCTGCATGCAGTCGAAGGCCCAGTTATCCTCGTTGAGGGATCTGATAACGTAGGAGGAGGGGCACCTGCGGATGCGACCCATTTATTGAAGCATCTGGTTGGGATAACGGTACCCACCTTGATCGTTATCCGGGATATAGAGGCTGTTAAGGCAGCGGCTTATGTCGGTATCGGTGCTACATTCTCTCATTCTATCGGCGGGAAGAGTGATCGTCTTCATGGAGCTCCTGTATATATAGAAGGAAAAGTGCGTCATCTGTTTGATGGAGCCTATCATTACGTGGGGCCCTTTCGGAAAGGACAGTTGGCTGATATGGGAATGACAGCCGTGATCGAAGCCGGTCTGCTTACAGTTGTGCTGACAGAGAAGCGAACGGCGCCATGGGATTTAGGCCACATCCGTTATGCGGGATTATGGCCTGCGGATTACAAAATAATCGTCGTTAAATCGGCAGTCGCCTGGCAGACCGCATTCGGATTGTTCGCCAAAGAGGTCATTAACGTGGATACACCGGGCTGCTGCAGCGCCAATTTACAGCATTTTCATTATGATCATGCAAGGGGGCTTATTGCTCCCCATTCACTTGAGTAACAGGGAGTGCGGAGTGATGCAAGAATGCATTCGCAGTGTTAGGGCTCGAAATGTTGAAATCCCCTTAGAGGTGCCATTATGGATCGGCGGAAGTAAAATAGTCAAACGCGATTATTGTTTTGTTGAAGTGTCTACGACGATGGACCGTAAAGGCTATGCAATCGGATTTGCCAGAGGGGCAGATCTATCCTCAATTATTGTAGAACAGATTGCACCTCAAATCATGAAATATCCGATTGATTGTACCGAGAAGATATGGGAAGCCATGTACGATAACGGGCGGTTAAATGGCAGGCAGGGCATGATCATGCGGGCAATAAGTCTGATCGATATCGCTCTGTGGGATCTGAAAGCGAAGAAGGCCGGTCTTCCACTGCATACCTTGCTGGGCGGTTACCGTGAATCAATCCCTTTACTTATGTCTGGTGGATATTATGCGAATGACAAGGACCTGGGCAAGCTTCAGGAAGAATATAGGGGCTATGCGGAACAAGGGTTCAAGCACCTCAAGCTAATGGTTGGCGGAGCAACGATGGAAGAGGATATGCAGCGGTTTATCACTTTGCGCAAGTGCCTTCCGGAATCCATCTCTCTAGGCGTTGATGCTAATGGTGCTTGGAAGGATGTTAAAGCCGTTAAACGCTGGATCGAAAAAGCCGGGAAAGAGACAAGTGGCCTATCGTTTGTTGAAGAGCCGCTCCCCCCGGAACAAATGGAACAAATGTCGTGGCTTTGTAATCAGGTGGACGTTCCAATCGCCGTCGGTGAGTTTCTGGCAGGAAGATGGACATTTAAACAATATATAAGCAACGGTTGTATGGATATTGTCCGTGCGGATGCAACGCTCTGCGGAGGAATTACGGAGTGGAAGCGAATCGCTGCACTAGCTGCTGCAAGCAATCTTTCACTGCTTCCCCATTATTTCGGATCGATCCATATTCATTTAGGCCTTGCATTGCCAGGCTGCAAGATGATAGAGGCTGTATCTACGGAAGGAAGAAACAGCAATTATCATCTGATTGTGGGAACAAGTTATATGCAACGAGACGGTATGGCGTATCCGACTAACTCCCCGGGGCTGGGCCTGACCATCGACCCCATCCTGTTAGACATGTATACAAGTAAGATCTTGACGACCGAATAAGGGGATATTGTCATTTCTATTAATCTATAAAGGGGTACTTCATATGGGGAATCTTGACGGAAGAGTTTGCTTAGTAACTGGCGCGGGTGGAGGTATTGGGAGAAGCATAAGCCTTAAGCTAGCTTCTCAAGGGGCCAACCTTGTTCTAACCGATATTAATGAGGAGCAGTTGAATGATACGGTTCAGCAATGCTGCGAGCTAGGGGTATCTGCTTCTGGATACCGCATTGACCTGACGGATTCAACGGCTTTGGAATATGTAGTCGAGCAAACAAAATCACAATTTCAAAAAATAGACGTGCTTGCGAACGTGGCAGGGATCATGGAAACGCGTTCGTTCTTGGAAATCAAAGCGGATGAATGGAATAGGATGTTTGCCATTAATGTGACGACCACCTTTCAGCTCATTCAATTGGTAGCCAAAGAGATGATTGAGCAGGGGAATGGCGGCAGCATTATTAATTTGTCATCCACTGCAGGGCGGCTGCATCGACCTATGGCAGCACATTATGCCGCGTCCAAAGCAGCGGTCATTAGTTTGACACGTTCAGCGGCTGTTGCGCTGGCTCCGTCTAACATAAGGGTCAATGCTTTATGTCCAGGAATCATCGACACACCTATGATCCAGCAGGTCCGCGAATCCCGTTCTGAGCTATTGGACATCTCACAGGACGATATTCAGAAGCATTGGGAACGTATTATTCCAATGGGCAGATTAGCTTCACCGGATGAGGTGGCCGATTTGGCTGCTTTTCTGGCAAGTGATGCAGCGCGTTATATTACGGGGGAAGCGATTGGAATCAATGGAGGTACAGACGCTTCTTAAATCGCGTATGACGATGTCCAAGCTATACGGAATGGGAGATGAAGAATGCCTTATATAACAATGAAGCTGATGGAAGGCCGCAGCAGTAAACGTATCGCGTTGCTTGCAGACAAGATGACCGAGGCGATCTGTGATGTCCTGGAAATTATGCCGGCGGAAGTGCGTATTGAATTCATCGAATTGAAGGAAGGCACCTTTGCTGTGGGCGGTCATCTTGCACCCAAGAAGATAGATGCTGAGGGAGGAAGCCCGCATGAGTGAGTATATGACGAAGCATGTATGGAATGAAGCTTCGTGGAACTGGGACGAGGATCGTGTGCTGCAGGCATGGCGGCTTCTTAATCTCATTCGTGAATTTGAGGAAAAAAGTATAGAAATGTACAAAGAGGGGCTTATGGGCGGCTCACTTCACTCTTATATCGGTCAAGAAGCAGTGGCTGCAGGGATGGGAATGGTTATGGCAGAGCAGGATTACATGACCATGACTTATCGAGGAAGAGGACAAGCATTGGCCAAGGGAGCGGATCCGTTTCGTCTCTTTGCTGAAATGATGGGGCGGATTGACGGATATTGCAAAGGGAAGGGAGGGCCCATGCACATTGCTTCCCCTGAGCTTGGCATTCTGGGTGCCAATGGCATTGTGGGAGCTGGTATTCCTATTGCGGTTGGTGCGGCATTTACTTCTAAGCTCAAAAAACTAGAGCGGGTGTCCGTTACCTTTTTCGGAGATGGCGCGACGAATCAAGGCGCCTTTCATGAGGGCTTGAATCTGGCGGCTGTATTTAAACTGCCTGTTGTATTTGTTTGTGAGAACAATTTGTATTCGGAAATGACGCCCATTAAGGAGTCGCTCTTGAACGAGCACATAGCAGAGAGAGGGGCGGCTTATCGGATTCCATCTGTCATCGTCGATGGGAATGATATTCGAGCGGTTTATGAAGTCGGACAAGAGGCGATGGCACGTGCGCGGGCAGGCGGCGGACCTACTTTTATTGAAGCAAAGACATACCGCTTAGTCGGGCACATGTTCGGCGATTCCGAAAGCTATCGTGAGCGGGCCGAGGTAGAGAGCTGGCGGAAGAAGGAACCCTTAACTCAATTCAGAGAGCTATGCCGTAATCGCAATCTGCTTAGTGAAGAGAGTTTGTCAGCGGTAACGGAAGAAATACGCACTCAAATCGGTGACGCTTATGAACGGGCCAGAAAAGCCAGTGAACCGGAATTGGAGGAAATATTCACGCATGTCTACTGATCGATTGATAAGTTATTCTGAGGCGATCAACGAAGCCTTACAAGAAGAAATGAGACGGGATGCGGATATTGTATTGATGGGTGAAGACATTGGATCGTATGGCGGCGTCTTCAAAGTAACCAAAGGCTTGTACAATGAATTCGGCGCGGAAAGAGTTATAGATATGCCCATTTCAGAAACCGGATTTATCGGCGCAGGCGTCGGTGCGGCCATGACAGGGCTTATACCAATCATCGAAATCATGTGGATTGATTTTACCTTGGTTGCGCTGGATCAGATTGTGAATCAAGCCGCGAAGATGAAGTATATGTCGGGCGGGCAGACGTCAATCCCGTTAGTTATCCGCACGCAGGGCGGGGGCGGGCGCGGCAACGGAGCACAGCATTCGCAAAGCCTGGAAACGATCTTTGCCCATATTCCTGGACTTAAAGTCGTTGCGCCAAGTACGCCTTATGATGCGAAAGGGCTGCTGAAGAGTGCAGTAAGAGAAGGCAGTCCCGTTATTTTCATTGAACATAAAATGCTATATAACCAGAAAGGTCATGTACCCTTGGAGTCGTATACAATTCCACTGGGCCAAGCGGATATCAAACGGCGAGGCAAAGATGTAACGATCGTTACCCTGTCCAGAATGGTTCCCTTCTCACTGGAAGCGGCCGAGCTGCTCAGTAAGGAAGGGATTGAAGTGGAGGTCATTGATTTGCGAACCCTCGTTCCGCTCGATATCGCTGCCGTCATTCAGTCGGTTAAGCAAACCCATCGGTTGGTTATCGTACATGAAGCGACCGGTGCCTACGGCTGGGGAGCTGAGATATCGGCTAGAATCCAGGAAGAAGCCTTCGACGAATTGGATGCGCCGATTATCCGGGTAACCGCAGAGAATACCCCCGTTCCCTACAATATGAACCTGGAGAAGGAAATGCTGCCGCAAACCATTGATATAGTCAACGCTGTTCGCAAAACAATTCGGTAGTGCAGGAGGTGATTGTCATGCCGGGTATGGATCAGTCCAACGTGTATGACGTCGCGATTATCGGCGGAGGTACGGGAGGTTATGTTGCGGCAATTCGTGCGGCGCAGCATGGGAAAAGAGTTGTGATCGTGGAGAAGCATCTTCTGGGAGGCACATGCCTTCATCAAGGATGTATCCCGACCAAATCTTTACTTGAAAGCTCCAAGCTATATAATCGAGTGAAGCAGATGGACGAATTCGGTATTGAGGTCAATCAGGATTCCCTTTTCTTTAATGCGGCAAAGGCGTTTGAACGTAAGAAAGCCATCGTGAATCAACTATATCAAGGGATTCAATATTTAATAAAGAAAAACAAGATTACCCTTCTACACGGTCATGGGCATCTTGTTGGTAAACAAAAGCATTTCGAAATCGGGGTTGAAAACGAGTCAACGGGTAGCGTGCAAACCATTTTCTCCAATCACGTTATTTTGGCTACAGGATCCAGGCCCAATATACCAAGAGGCATCACGATCGATGGAATCAAGCTGTTCACCAGTGATGAGATTCTCGCTCACCCGCTTAGACCTGATCATATTACGATTATAGGCGCTGGAGCGATTGGTTTGGAATTTGCCTGTTATTTTCAAGAACTGGGCAGTGCTGTTCGGATTGTCGAGTCGGAAGATCGCTTGGCTCCGTTGGAAGATAAGGAGATATCAGAGCAGATCGGGAGTGCCTTCGATAAAAGAGGCATTGAAACGATGCCGGGTTACCGGATACTCATTGAACATATGGAGCAGATGGAAGACGGGAAGATGTTGTATACCCTGCAGTCAACAAAAGGGGAAACATCCGTGCATCAGACGGATGTCATCCTATTCGCGGTAGGGAGAAAAAATAACATCTCCGCATTAGGCTTATCAAACGTCGGTATGGAAGATGAAGGAGCATTCTTGCAAACCAATGCTTATATGGAAACCGCTGTACCCGGATTATACGCTGTAGGGGATATCGCAGGCAGCTATCAATTGGCGCATGTCGCGACTCAGCAAGCTCTGATCGCAGCGGATACCATTTGTGGGATAAGCACCTTACCCTATCAGCCCGAAAGAGTGGCACGCTGCACGTATACGCATCCTGAAATCGCCAGTGTTGGTTTGACGGAAGAACAGGCCAAAGCTGCTGGATACAAGGTGAAGATAGGAAAATTTCCGCTGCATTTTAACGGTAGATCACTTATTCATGGTGATGGGGAAGGCTTCATAAAAATGATCGTGGATGAGAAGACGGACATGATATTGGGCACGCATATGATTGGACAAGGGGCTACGGAATTAATTGCAATGTCCGGCTTTGCCATATTTATGGAAGGTACTGCTTGGGAAATGGGAATGAATGTTTATCCGCACCCTAGCCTTTCTGAAATATTCGGAGAAGCGGCAATGGCTGTGTCTGGCATGGCGATTCACAGTTAATTAGCTGCCAAATAAGAGGTGAGAGCACTGAACATAGAGATTAGATTGCCGAAGATGGGATCAACCATGGAAGAAGCGCACATCGTCACATGGGAGAAGCAGGTTGGCGAATATATTCAAATGAAGGAAGTCCTGGCCACGATAGAGACCGACAAAGCAACTCTGGAAATTGAATCTTCTGAGCAAGGGTTTCTTATCGAACAGCGGGTCAAGCCCGGTGATGCGATTGCTGTTGGTGGCATAATCGGCATTCTTTCCGACCATCAGGGGAGTGGAGACGTGATACGCAGCGAACGAATTCGTGTATCGCCAGCCGCAAGAAGGCTTTCCGTACAGAAGGGTATCGAACTTAACACGATCGACGGAACAGGACCGGATGGAAGAATTGTGCTGCGTGATATTATAGGTGTACCAGTAACGATGGAGTCTTCTGAGAGCGGTGCAGAGCGAGAAGCACCCCAAGACACGACTTCCAAGAAACCACTAAGTGCCATGCGAAAAATGATCGCTGAAAGACTTACCTATAGTTTCCGTGAAATCCCGCAATTCCAAGTAAAGAGCAGTGTGGATCTATGCCATGTGTTGAAAATCCGTGAAATGTTAGTCCATAGCGTTGAGGAGACAGTCGGGGTTCGGTTATCCGTGCTGGATTTCATTATTCAGGCTGTGGGCCGTGTATTAAGGCAGGTACCTCAGGTGAACGTTTCCTTCTGCACGGATCCAAGCGGCTCGTATATTTTGGAGCATCAAGAGGTCAATATTGGACTAGCCGTTTCCGTACAGGATGGTCTTGTGGTGCCGGTTATACGTAATGCCGACCAATTGTCTCTTGTTGAGATCGCCAAGCGGAGACATGCCCTTGTAAGTAAAGCCAAAGCGGGCACATTAAGTGTCGGTGAGATGACGGGAGGCACGTTCACGATTTCAAGTCTGGCCACCTTTGATATTGCTGAATTCACAGCGCTCATCAATCCACCAGAGGCTGGTATTCTGGCAGTCGGTATGGCTAGGAAAATGCCGGTTGTAGTCGGTGATTCGATTGAGGTTGCTACAATGATGGATTTGAATGCTTCTTTTGATCATCGCCCTTTTGACGGGGCAGATGGGGCACAGTTCATGCAGCTGCTCTCGCGTCAATTGCAAAGTGATCGCTGGAAATTGGTCTGAGGATAGATTGAAATGAAGTAACGACTAATTGAGCAGTTTGCAAGCAGGACCAAATCACCCACCAGGGTGATTTTTTATATGAAGCCGCTCTTCTCCCTTTTAGCTAATCTATCATCCTAAGCAGATATTAATGTTTTTAATCAGATCGTAATATTGTTGTGCGTTACTGGATTCAATAGAATTAATATAAGCGATATGTTAACGCTTTCAATTAGGGTTGATACCAAGCACAAAAGGGGAGACATGAGTATGGCAAAAAAATTACTAAGCTTAACCATCGTAATAACATTACTTGCCGCTATTATCTCAGCGTGTACGAACAGCAATAATACCGTAACTCCATCCAGTGGCAAAACAAGTAAAGAAACCACACAGCCATCGTCCTCAGCTGCTGAAGAAAAAGGCTACAAGCCTACAAAAGATTTGGAGCTGACCATCTGGAATACGCAAGGTACTGACGTGCAAGCCGTGGATAGGCCGAAGGAAGATATCCCAGGCGATTGGCTATATCAGAAAACGAAGGTAAAGGTTAAGGAGTTCTATGGGAATGGAGGGCAACAATGGGAGCCAAAGCTTACAACGCTAGTAGCGAGCGGCAACCTGCCTAGTCTCGTTCTCACACAAGCAGGTCAAGGTCCTGCTCACCACGCTAAGCTGCATGAAGGCGATCTGAACTGGGAACTGACTCCGGAGATGCTGCAGAAATATGCTCCCGAAGTATGGAAAAATGTGCCGGAGTATGTATGGGAATCTATCAAAGTAGACGGTAAGATCTATGGCGTTCCCTATAATTTTCGCGTGAATAAGGAACTGGACCCCGGATTGTCTGACGATATGATGAATTCATTCGGTACATTTAAAAATAAAATTGCCAGCGACATCCTGTATGTTAGAGACGACATCCTGAAGAAGCTGATTCCGACGGCAATGAACTATGAAGAAGCGATGAAGCGGATTAAAGAAAAGAACGCTCCCATCGGTGACGACTTCGTACTGCCTATCAAAACCACGGATGAATATATCAAGTTTATGTACGACATCAAAGCTCTTGGGTTAAAGGAAGGGAACAATCCCGTCTTTGCCAGCGGATATGACGGCGGCGACAACTGGATCGCTCTCAGCGTTCTTGGAGCAGAAATGATGGGCTACAAGGGCTACTATTACACCGGCTGGTTGAACATTCCGGAGAGAAAAATGGATTTCGGCTATTTAAACCCCGTCTTTAAAGAAGCGGCGAAAATTCAAAACAAGATGATCAACGATAAAGTCATTGATCCGGAATCGCTCGTTCACAACGCAGAGAAGTTCAAGGAAAAGGTCATGAACGGTCAGTATGCGATAGTACCGGTATCATGGATCGGGATGTCGGTCGATCAAGTAAATACGGAACTGGAAAAGGCGGGTAAAGCGTTCAGGTATATGCCTTTCTATACGCAAGTGGCACAAAGAGCCGAATTTCCTGCGTATTTGGAGGGGCCGCCTTCGTTCCTGGACACATTGTCCATCTTGAAAACGGTCAAGGAAGATCAAGTGCCGCAAGTGCTTAACTGGATTAATACGATGTTTACAGCCGAATGGGATGAAATCAAGTTCTGGGGAACGAAGGAAGCGGGCCTCTATGAGGAGCTTCCAGATGGAACGAGAAAGTTTAAAGATGCCAGCCTCCAGAAGTTCTTGATCGACGGCGATATGGCCGCGATGGATTGGAAGGATGCCAAAGGGCTGAACTTCAACAGCATTCCCTACAGCGGGGGGACCCCGGGGTTCTGGTACGGCGTAGAGAAATGGGCGGATTCGGCCAGTGTATTCAATCCTCTTATTCTGAATAAGCTTACCCGCTTTGATACATTGGCCAAGGCGATTAAAATTCCGGTTACAAGCCCATGGGTGAAGGGATTGGTGCCCGTTCCGAATGTGCAATCCTGGTCGGCAGAATATGCCAATATTCCTGAAGTGCAGAAGCTTTGGTCGACAAGAGCGACATGGGATAACCCGTTCAAGATCACTTTAACCGCCAAAAATGAAGAGGAATTCAACAAAAAATGGGATGCCGCCGTTTCCAACTTCAGAAAGGTAATCGACGTGGATAAGATGCTTGAGGAGCAGACCCGAATTGCCCTTCCTCTATTGGAGAAGCGGGAAGCTCAGACCAAATAAATTCCCATAATGGCACCGGCAGGGAGTGTGCAGGCTTTGCGGCACTGGCTTTGCAGTACTGGCTTTGCAGCACTGGCTTTGCAGCACTTCCTGCCGTTGTCATAGGAGTACTCAAATCAACTCGATTGGGAGGGAATTAAAATGAGCATGAGAAAATTCGTTTTATCCTTCGTCCTGTGTTTGGTTCTGTTTACTTGTTTGTTTATATTTACGGCATCGGCCTCCACCCAAGCCTCTTATTATGTAGACCCTGCAGCAGGCAGTGATACGAATTCCGGCGCGATCGGCTCCCCTTTCAAAACAATTGAGAAAGCGCGGGATACCGTTCGCACGATTAACGCCAATATGACCGGGGATATTATCGTCTATCTTCGGGGCGGAGACCATGTTCTGACAAGCGCTCTTCAATTAAATCAGAGCGATTCGGGTACGAACGGCAACAACGTCATCTATAAAAGCTACCCGGGAGAAACGCCCGTCATAAGCGGCGGTCAAACCATAACGGGATGGACTTTGCATGATGCCGTAAATAACATATGGAAAGCTGACGTCAGTCCCTCATTGGAAACCCGCCAGCTCTATGTGAACGGTACACGGGCCGTTCGCGCAAGAACCTCCGGCGGACTGCCGGGGGCTATCGTCAATTCCACGGGCTACACGACATCGGATACGAATATGCAGAACTGGGCGAACATAAGTGACGTCGAGTTCGTGTATAAAATAGCCTGGGTGGAGCTGCGGGTAGGTATTGCAAGCATCTCCGGCACGACGATTACAATGAAGCAGCCCGCATGGGAAATGGCTTACAACATTGGCGCGGTAACGATCAAAGATAATAGTCCCAACCCGACGTATATGGAAAATTCCTATACGTTCCTAGACGAGCAGGGAGAATGGTATCTCGACCGCACTGCCCATAAGATTTATTACAAGCCGAGAACGGGAGAGAATATGGCAACCGCTAACGTCGTCGCTGCCAAGCTTGAAACACTTGTAGAAGGAACGGGAACTTTGACGAATCCCATCCAACATATCCAATTCGAAGGCATTACCTTCGCTTATGCAACCTGGCTCGAACCTAACGGCAGCAACGGCTTCGCTCAGATTCAGGCATCTACGTTATCCAATCCGGATTATAGTTCTGATGTGGATAAAAGGGTCATTGTACCGACCAATATACGTTTCACAACGGCCAAAAACATCCGGCTGGAAAGAAATAAGTTTATCCACCTGGGAGCTTCAGGCGTCGGCTTCAGCGGCGGAAGCCAGAACAACGTCATCTCCGGGAATGAGTTTACGGATATTTCCGGGTCGGGCATCCAGATCGGCGGAATTTCGATGAACGATAGCTACCCTCAGGACACGAGATATATCGTGAAAAACAATGAAATCAAGAATAACTATATCCATGATGTAGCGGCTGAATATCGAGGGTGCGTAGCTATCTTTGTCGGGTATACGGAAGGGACATTAATTAGCCACAATGAAATATCTGATCTGCCCTACACGGCTATCTCATTAGGCTACGGATGGGGAGATCGGGATTTTGCGGAAAAACCCGATCTCATTTTGAAAGCCGAAGATCAGTGGAGAGCCGAATATAATGTTCCGCAGACAAGTAAAAACAACGTTGTGACCTACAACCATATTTATAATATTATGACTTACTTGCGGGATGGAGGCGGTATTTACAATTTAGGCGCCCAACCCGGAGGCGTAATCGAAGGCAACTACATTCATGATGTGCATGACGAATTCGGTGCCATCTATTTGGATTCGGGCAGCAGATATCTTACGGTTGCCAACAATATTTTGCACTCCTACGTAACCAACGTTATCGATACCTCTAATGACAGCGATATCGAATTTAATTACTGGACGATAAACAATGGTTACTGGTGGGCAAGATCCGGTTTAGTGGCGAACAATTACACGATAGGCAACGGGAACGTTCCTTCATCCATTCTGGACAACGTGGGATTGGAAGCGGCTTATGCGGATTTGCTGCCGCGAACCAACGTCAATTTCGCTCTGGGGAAAACGGCTTCGGCCTATTACAATAACGGCTCTGCCGCCACCATGCATGCAGGATCCGAAGCTTATAGAGCTGTAGATGGAAATCCTGCGACGTACGCATTGGCGACGAATCAATTCGCGTGGACGCAAGAGGTTGATTTGGGCAACAGCTATACGATTGACAGAGTGGTCACGATATTCGCTGCAAACCCGCCGACGACTGCGAATTTATGGGCTACAGACTATGAAATACAAGTATCGACGATCGGCGGCAACGGAAATTTTACAACGGTTAAAACTGTGACAGGATCTACCGGAGGGGTAAGCGAGCAAACCTTCACCCCGGTAAATGCAAGATATGTGCGGATCAAAGCCATTAAGCCGGATGCCGGGGGACAGACAGGAACCCAGATGGCTATCGCGGAATTACAGGTGTACGGCAAGGTCGCGTTTACGCCTTCCTCACTTCCTGTTCGAGCGCCTGCCATTACGCCCATTTATAATCGCGCCTTCGCTCAGAAAGCAACCGGTTATTACAATGACGGAAGCCCTGCATTCATGCAAACTCTCTCAGAGGCCTATAATGCGGTGGACGGCAACCCCAACACAAGCGCAATCGCCGCCAATCAGTATCCGTGGACATTGGAAGTGGATCTTGGGGATTTGTACAATATCAATCGAGTCCGAACGTTGTTCCTGCCTAATAATTACGCGACCAATTATGAGATCCAGGTTTCCGCAACCGGCGGCAGCGGAAGCTTCACAACAGTGAAGACGGTTACCGGCGGCACGGGAGGGTTAAATGAGCAAACCTTCACACCGGTTGTTGCCAGATTCGTGCGCATTAAAGCGATTAAACCGGATGGAGCGGGACAGACGGGTGCCCAAATGGCCATAGCTGAACTGGAAGTATACGAATATTTTAATTATGCGTACAAAAAATCGACGACGACCTACTACAGTGACGGAAGTCCAGCCACGATGCAAGTCGGAGCCGAAGCCGCCAATGCGCTGGATGCGAATGCGACCACATTAGCTATGGCAAGCAATCAATATGCCTGGTCACAGGTGGTGGATTTGGGTCAAGTGGTCGACATCGACAAGATTGAAGTGGTGTTCGGTCCTAACAACTGGGCGACAAGCTTTGAAATAGCGGTCTCTGATACAAGTCCGACAAGCGGATACGGCCTCCTCACAGGGGTGACGGAATATGGCGTGGCTGACGGAAGAAGAAGCATCACCCGGTTTATTACGACTCCTCCGACTTATATGGAGCCCGCGCATGTGTCGGCCAGATATGTGCGAATTAAAGGAACGAAACCGGACGGACCGGGCCAGGCCGGCAATCAGATGGCTATCTCGGAATTGCTGGTGTATGCAAGCAATCGGGCTCTTAAGCTGTCTCAGAAGACGGACGGCGCAGCAGCAGATAAATATTATTACCGTACGATTTCCAATCAGTCCTTCACATTTCAAGCGGGAGATGTCATCTCCTACGATGTAAAGCTTTCCACTAACTCCTCGGAAATTGGCGGTATCGATATTAAGAATACGGACAACAGCGTCTTTAGAGACCAGGTCTGGCAAGATCAGAACGGCATTACAGGCAAACCTACCGGTGATCTTAGATCAAAAGCATTCGGGAAATGGTACCATCGCGAGCTTACAGTACCAAGCACTATGGCAGGTAAAACCTCGGCTTCGTGGATGCTGGCATTCGAGAACGATTCGGTTTCGGAAGTCCTTCAAGCTTCTTACGATAATATCAGGGTGACAAGGGCAGGCGTTACGGTAATGACCCTATATCGAAGCGGTAATCCGAGCGTTAACGTCTTGGATCGTTCCAGCCACTATAGCACAGACGCTCCAGCAAGTATGGTCAATAGAAACTAATATGAAGTTGTCCGGCGTCCCGGGGTGCAAAAGCGCCCCGGGAATTCCTAATCGAAGGTAGGGACAAGGAAGAAAGGCGGGAAAAGACCCATGCAGCTGCAGTCACATGAAATCAAGTTGGAAAGGTTGCATCATTGCACCTTCGAGCAGGCGCTTACGTTAAAAAACAGAGGCTTCGAAGGCTACTACACGAATATGACAGTCACGTTGGAGCAATTGCTGGCTAGCTTCTCTGATTTCAGCATTCGTCCCGAGTTGTCTGTCGTGGCCTATATCGGGGATCAGCCTGTAGGGTTTGTGTTTCTAGCTTTCAAAACTGTAAATGGGGTAAAGATGGCCTGGAATGGCGGGACGGGCGTATTTCCAGAATATCGGGGGCAAGGGATTGCTAGAGCGATGATGGGCGAAGTTCGGCGCATTCTGGTGAATGAAACGGCAGATCGATCATTTCTGGAAGTCGTGACTAAGAATACGTACGCTGTATCGGCCTACGAAAAAGGCGGCTTTCGTATTGTTGATCGGCTCATCGGGCTGTCAAGCTCCGAACCTTCAGGGTATCCGTTCTCCGGTTTTCTCATCCCGGTAGAGATGGAAAGGACTTACGGGAAATGTTCCGATGCCGCCTCCATTCCCTTCTACCGCGATCTGGCGGCTTGGGAATGCCAGTGGCATAACATCCCGGAAGGCGAATGCCTCAAGTTAACCGATTCATCGAATCAAGTTATTGCTTATGCCTTGTTTCAATGCAAGAGGTCCGCAGATGGAGCAATTAGCTCGATCAATCTTTATCAGTGTGAGGCAGACCCTAAACGTGAAGACAAGCCGTTATTATTCCGCATCCTGCTGCAGCAGCTGTTCGGGCAGTTTGATGGGGCATATCCGAAACAAGCCGTAAATTTATCAATGTCTAATCCGGAGTTGATCGAGATGCTTGAGGAAGCCGGATTTACGTCTCAATACGAACAATATCTGATGATGTGGGAGAGAGAACTAGGATGAAATGCGGAATGAGTGAAGTCGATATTACCCCTCCGCTTGGAAACACGATACCCGGTTACTTCCATGACCGGAAAGCGACTGGGATTAAAGACAGGCTGTATGCCAAAGCGCTGGTTGTTCAAGCTGTCGGGGGCATCGTCGCGATTGTCGCGCTCGATTGCCTCGACCTGACCCCCTTGATTGTTGCCGGCATTCGGGGACGCATCGCCGCTTTTACAGATATCCCCTACTCGTGCATCATGGTATCCGCTACACATACGCACACCGGGCCGCCGGTCATCAGCACTTCATTTTACGAGGCTGATGATCAGTATCTTTCCTGGATGAAGGAGCGGGCGGCGGATGCGGCTATTGCGGCTTATCGGCAGCGCCGGAATGCGCGCATCGGCTTTGGCGTGGGATATGAACCGCATATCGCTTTTAATCGCAGATTTTATATGAAGGACGGAACCGTAAAGACGAATCCGGGTATTGGAAACCCGTTCATCGATCGTCCGACCGGTCCTATCGACCCGCAGGTTTTCGTGATGCGAATCGATGATGAGCAGGGTAGCCCGATCGGTGTGCTGACGAATTACGCTTGTCACACGGATGCTGTAGGAGGCACCGAATATAGCGCGGACTATCCGGGCGAGCTCTCGGTCAGGCTGAAGAAAGAGCTTGGGGATCAAGCCGTCAGTCTGTTTCTGATGGGAGCGAGCGGCAATATCAACCACGTCAACGCGATGGACGGGAACGAAGCTGATTACGACCCGTCCATCGCCCATTATAAGAAGATGGGCCGTATCCTCTCCCGGGAAGTGCTGAAGGCCAGGGAGAAAATTAAAACGGCGTCCAAGCTGCAGGTCGCTGTGAAACAAACCGTATTCCCAGTTCAGTATCGTTTACCGTCGGAAGAGGATATTCAGGCTGTACAGCAGATTCAACTTGAAGCTTTGTCTCCGGCTATTAAGGCTAATTTCGCGCAAGAGCTGCTGAAAGCGTCGGAAAGCAGGGACACCTCGTACGTGGAGGCCGAGATTCAGGTGATAAGCTTGGGTGAGCTGGCCATTGTCGGACTTCCCGGCGAATTATTCGTCGAATTCGGTCTGGAGATTAAAGAAAAGTCTCCCTTTCCTTTTACTATCGTGAACGAGCTGTGCAACGGTTCCACAGGAGGCTATATTTGTACACGCATTGCCTATCAGCAGGGAGGATATGAGCCGATCATCACCAGCCACAGCAGGCTTGCGATCGATACGGGCGAAATCTTCGTTCAGCATTCACTCCAGCTGCTGCACAAGGTCGGCCAATGATAGAAGGGAACCTCCGAAGGCCATAGAAAGAAAGCTCGCGAAGGTCATAGAAAGAAAGCTCGCGAAGGTCATAGAAGGAAAGCTCGCGAAGGTCATAAAAATAAAGCAAGCTGCGGTTTCCGGTTTAACACAGGAGCCGCAGCTTGCTTTATTGAACGTTCCAGGAAGTTCACTTCCTACTTCTTTTGAGAAGACCTGATTTTATCCTCATAATGCTTAATGATGACATCTCCGTTATACTTCGACATCAGCTCTTGGCGGTATTGCGGCCAGTTCTGGCCTGATTTATCCGAGAATAGCATTTTCACCTGAAGTTCATCCTGCCTGCTGCGCATAGCCTCCACATTGATGGTGAAGGGCGGTGTTAAAGTCGTACCGAGACCTTCATGCACCGGTATGGCTGCTAACGATTGCAAGATCTTCTTATCCCGTTCGGTTACACGCGGATCGAGAACTGTAAGGCCCAGAACTTCGGGCGCATCGGGTGTGAAGAAGTCCCAGATTTGCAGGAAATCTCCTTTATTACGAATATCTTTTTCGATAGCTTCCGGTATTAGTGTAATTCGGTTTCCTACCCTCGTGTAATGTTTTCCTTCCAAGCCGTAATGAGTAAGCAAGTAGCCTTCCTCGCCTGCCAGCCAGTCAAGAATACTCGCCGTCTTCATCAGCTTCTCCGGGTTGGCTCCTGCCGTATTGTTGGAGAAGACGAACGGGTAATCGGTTGAAACTGCCACGCGCAGTGGATGATTGCCAAACGGGTTGAACGGTACCCAGTTGGCCTTTGGATTGATGATGCGGCTTCTTGACTGCAGGCTATCCCGGTTCGAGTCCAACGCGAAGTCAGCCGTATCGCCCATAATGATTCCTACTTTGCCTTGAACGGCTTTGGTAAATTGCCTTTGCGTCGAATTTAGAAACCAATCCGGGTCAATTACACCCGTATTCATGATCTTGACAATATCGTTCACGGTTTGTCCGACACGCACATCCGTCTGCATGTCGACCAATTGATTGTTGTCGTAATATGCCGGATATAGAAGGCCGTTCTTGATATATTCCGGCCATTCCATGGAAATGCTCGTCCCGTTGCCGGATGTTGTGAAGCCATAAGTGTCGTTGATGCCGTTGCCGTCTGGATCGTTAAAAGTAAAGGCGCGAAGCACGTTGACATATTGCTCGTACGTTTGCGGAATGGCTAGCCCAAGACGGTCGAGCCAATCCTTGCGTATATAGTAGGCGCGGTATGCCTTTCGGTCATAGGGAATTGGCGCGCGGGTAAATTTGTTGTGCACCTGGTATTCGCGCAGCTCTTTCTCGTTGATCCAGTACTTGAAATAGTTCGGCATAGTGGAAGGGGTTGCAAAAAATGACATGTCCGCTAGCACATTATCCAGCGTATATTTAGCGCCACCATCTGAACTAATATTGAGCCACATGTCGGGTGGGTCGTTGGAGGCCAGTTTCGCCGCAAGTATCGCGGTATAATCGTCGCCCGGAGCCATGACCGTGACTTCCAGGTTGACATCAAACTTACTTTCAATCGTTTGCAAGACGAAGTCTTCTTCTGGAACAGGCAAAGTTGATGTGGGAGGTCCGCTGATGAAAAACTTCAAAGTAAGCTTCTCTGCGGTGTTCCCTTGCGTAGTGTCTGGATCGCGAGATCCCAGCCATCCGTTGTGTAACATGATATAGGCACCGCATGCGACGAGTAGGATAACAGCTAGCGAGACGCCGATCTTAATCCTGATTCCTCTCACTTGTTTTCCTCCCCTTAGTGATTGATTTCTCGTCATTTTATTCGTTTATAACTTATATTAATTGTTTTTTCGTGTGAAATAAACAACTTTTGTTAAACGGCTTTACAGCAAATGCTATTTGACAGGATAATAGGGACTAGCAGGGAAGTCATTGGAACCGAGGGAAACGACATGGGGAAAAGTTGGTTTTACAAGCTGCTTCATTCTTATTTGCTGGTGTTATTTATTATTTGCCTTAGCTTGTTCTTAATTACGTATTTGACGATTAACGAGATGTCCAGAAAATCGGCTTACAAAGCAAATGAAGCGCTATCGCATAATGTCATGGAGCTGGTTGACAACACATTGGCCGGAATTGATTCGATGATGCTGTACGAAATTCAAAATAACGAGCGAATCAAGCTTTTTTATACCGAAAAGACGCCCCAAGAACGCAACTATGCCGATTTGCAGGCGGTGAGCGCACTCAAGGAGCTGATGCAGAACAATCCGATAATCGACTCGATTTACTTATTCCGCACTGCTGATCAGATCGTTTTAACCCCATCAACGCTGATGAGGCTGAATGCGTTCGCCGACAAGCAGTATCTCGGCCTGACCGTCAGCAGCAAGAAACCCTACGGTTGGACGTTAAGAACGCTGCAGGTCTCAGGACAGGAGGAACAAATGATCAGCTTGGCTAAGATCGCCGATTTGTCCGATTACAGCATCATGGTCGTCAATATCCGCCCCGAACGTCTTCGCATGCTCATGCAAAGCATGGTATATACGCAGACGAATTTCGTGGAGCTGGCCGACCGGAACGGCAAGTTCATCGTATCTACCGAAACGGATCGTACACCGGATACCGGGAACAATCCATCCAAGTCTATCCAAGCTAAGGTTTTGTCCGAAGCGAATTCGAATATGACCGGTTGGACGTTTCGAAGCGGAAACCACGGAGGCACGATCGTCAATTTCGTATCGTCTTTATTTTACATTTGGATTGGGCTTGGCTGTCTGATCATACTGGCCGGGATGGTATGGATGATTTACGTTTCGAGGCGTAATTATAGGCCGATCAGGTCGTTGTTGAACCTGATATCGAATGTCAGGCCGATTTCGGCCGAAGAGAACGCGGCGCGGAAAGTAGACGATTTTCAGCTTATCGAAACGACGATTGAAGGGCTGCTGGACGAATCGAATATGCTTCAGGAACAGCATCAGAAGAACATGGTGTACCGTAAACGGCATTTGTTCCTGAGCATGATGGAGGGGAATGCGAATTCGCGGCCTAAAGCCTGGCTGGAGGAACTGAAGCAGCTGGGTTTGAACGGCAAGGTGACGGAGACGGTCGTTGCTTTGGCCGAGATCGATCACTTCGCGGAATTTGACCGTCAATACCGCAGCGATCAGCATTTGCTGAAGCATGTCCTCAGCAAGGTCGTACAGGAAATGAGCGAGAACAAGCTTTATACGGTATGGGCCGAATGGATCGATCAGTGCCGGATGGCCATACTGGTGATATTCCGCCATCAGGAAGACGGGGAACAGGAAACGGTACTATTGTGCGAATCACTTCGGCAATGGGTGGAGGAAAATCTGGATTTTACCGTTACGATCGGGGTCGGCCGGCATACGGACGGATTGGAACGGGTATCGGAATCATTCCGGGAAGCGATTGCCGCCGTCAGCTTTAAACCGTCGCTTGGATATAACCGGATTATCGAACATGTCAATGTTATATCTAGGCCCAAGGGCGAGCTATTCACCCAGCTGCAGTGCATTCGTGCCGTCAGCCAGTCGTTCCGGGCAGGCGATAAGGAATGGGAACGACATTATCAGAAAATGTATGACAATATTCAAGATCAATTATACTCTTATGATGATTTGTATAGTCTGATGCAGGTGCTGATCGGGCATCTGCAGAAGGAAATGGCCGAGCTGCCGGAGGAGCTGTACCGGATATGGAACGAAGACACGCACGGAGCGCTGCTCAATGCGCTCAAACATAAAGAAAGACTGGACGATATATTCAATGAATTCCGCAGCATCCTGCAGGATACCCATATTCGAATCGGCGAGCTGCGCGAGGGTAAGTCGACGCATCAGCTCGTGCTTCACGTGAAGCAATATATCAGCGACAATTCCCATAATCCAAATCTGTCGCTCATGCAGCTGAGCGAGGAGTTCGGATTAAACGCGAATTACTTGAGCCGGTTGTTCCGGGAAGCGTTCGGGGTCAAATTTGTAGAATACGTTACCTCTATCCGGATGGAGAAGGCGGAGTGTCTACTGGTGGAAACGGAGGACGCGATCCAGGACATCGGCCGGGCCGTCGGTTACGAGCAGTCGCTGACCTTCATTCGGGTATTCAAGAAGCATACCGGCGTTACCCCTGGACAATACCGGAAGACAAAAAATAAGAACGAGCCCGGCTGAATAAAGCCCGGGTTTTTTTTATAAAAAGCATCAAATACCTGCGCTGCATCAGCCTTTTGAGCTTCTATTCGAGAAAATATCTACAGGTAAATAAAAGTCTATTGCCTGAAAAATCAACTTAATTCTTGATTATATCTACCGTGTATTAAATGGTCTATTTACGATGAAGAACCGCGAATGATACTTTTGTTGAGGAAACGTAAATCAAATTGGGAGGGTTCAACAAATGAAACGAAAAGGTAAAGGGGTTTGGGCACTGACGGTGCTGTGCATGGTAACTGTCATTTCATTGACAGCATGCAGCGGTAATAAGGAAAACACGGCCGACAAACCATCGGCAACTAACACGGATAAAGGAACCGGAGCCGGAGAGAAAACGACGGAATCGGATGTGTATCCGGAGAACGGGCTTCCTAAGAATGAGAAAGTAACACTTAAATTTGCTTATTGGGAAAACGCAAACGGCAGGGAATGGATCGATTATGCAATGGATACATTCAAGAAGAAGTTTCCGAATGTAAGCTTTGAAACGACGTATTCACCGAAAATTGATACGATCATCGGGACGAAAATAGCTGCTAACAACGATGACGACATGTTCGATATTTTTGCGAACTTCGTGACCGGCGGACCCAGTACGATCCTCAGTCTAGCGGAAGCAGGCAAAATCGAGCCGCAGGACGATCTGTGGGCGCACAAAGCGTTCGACAATGAAGGAAAAACGTTGAAAGAGCTGCAATCGGGCATTTATGAGGGTGCACCAAAAGTATTGGGGAAAGTATATGCATTTCCATTTGGACAAAGCGTATCAGGCCTGTTCTACAACAAAGTTTTGTTCGAGAAAAACGGATGGAATGAAAATCCAAAGACATGGGGCGAATTTAACGACCTTGTCGACAAGATTAAAGCGTCGGGTCTTATTCCGATAACCTATCCGGGTAAATATCCCGTTTATTTAAGCTTTAGCTTTGGAATCGCACAACAATACGAAATGGCTGAAATTAACGGAAGTTTGGACGCATTCGATGATACGTACAGAAATTACAAAACTCCTTTCTATACGTCTCCAGAAAGTTTGGAGCTGTACAAGCGAATTTATGAGCTGGGCAAGAAGAAAGCGTTTCCGAACGGTGTAGCCGCATTAACGCATACGCAATCGCAAATGCAGCTTCTGCAAGGACAAGCTGCGTTGGCCTCGACGGGCGAATGGGTGCAGAACGAAATGAAGGATTCCATCCCAGACGGCTTTAAGTGGGGCTTCATGCTGGCGCCGATGGGCGATAATCCAGAAAGCACGAAATACTATCAAAGCTATGCAAGCGGAGGCCATTATATTTGGGCGGCCAAGCCGGAAATAAACAAGAAATGGGCGAAAGAGTTTCTTGCCTGGATTTGGAATCTGGATGTACAGCAGCGTTTCGCGGAGAAGGCAGGCTCACTACCGGTGCGCAGCGATTTCATGAATGATCCGGCGCTCATTGACAAGCTGCAGGATGCACCTAAAGCCATTCTGAATTATTGGAAAAATAATAAGGTCAAAGGCACAACTGATTCACGCAACGTTACACTGACCGATCCAAACGCTGAGAAGGCAAGAAAGTCAGTTGAAGAAATGTTAAACGATGTTGCTTCAGGCAAGCTAGATCCTGCGCCGAAGCTGCAAGAAGCCGAAGACATGCTGAATAAAGCGATCGCTGCGCAGAAGTAATAAACGCCGCTAGCCAGTATTTAAGCACATCCCGGAGCGCTGATGCTTCAGCGCTCCGGGAATATCAAAGGGGGCGATATCACTTTGGAAGAAATGTCTGTACCGATCACGAATGCCGGTCATCCTAGACGTAGTTGGCAGCAAAAGACGAAATTTCAAAAACGACTGTTTATTTTGATGGCAACTACCCCCGCTTTCGGAGGATATATCCTGTTTACGTTATACCCGAATCTGCTTACCATTTATTATTCGCTGCTCGATTGGGATGGAATTAAAGAGCCTGTATTTGTCGGTTTTCAAAATTTCATCAATATGTTTCAGGACCAATACGTATGGCGGGCGTTATGGCATAACGTGCTGTTCATGGTTACCATTCCTCCTCTGGTCATTTTCATTTCACTGATTCTTGCCTATTTGATGGCCAATAAGAAATACCGATTCAATTCGATTTATAAAGTGCTGTTTTTCTTCCCAAATGTGCTTTCTACGGTTGCAATTTCCTTGCTATGGGCTTTTGTGTACGATGGGACCTTCGGATTATTGAATGCCGGACTGCGGCTGATTGGGATTGACGTCGGGAATTTCTACTGGCTGGGTGAGCAAGAAACGGCTTTATGGGCGACCATTCCGCCAGCTGTCTGGGGAGGAGTCGGGTTCTATTTCGTCATTTTCATGAACGCGATTAGCACAATTCCGAAATCATTATATGAATCAGCCATACTCGAAGGGGCAAGCCATACGACCCGGCTGTTCCGCATAACGCTTCCGCTCATCATGCCGATTATTCGTGTATCCGCGATTTTTCTCATTCTGGGCGTGTTTAAGGGATTCGAGAACATCTTAATTTTAACGAACGGCGGACCTTCGGGTTCAACCGATGTCATTGGGTTATATATGTTTAATAACGCATTCGGTACCGGAACTCACAATTATGGTTATGCATCTGCGATTGGCATGTTCTTGTTCGTTATTCTCGTGCTGGCGAAGCTGGTGATTGATAAACTTACAGCGAATCGGGATGCCGAGTATTAGAAGGAAGGAATAGGAGGAAAAACAGTGAAAGAGAAAAGAACGATCGTCGATGCCTGGTGGAACATCATTCTCCTGATCTGGTCAGTGTCGATCCTGTTTCCTTTGATCTGGGTATTCTATGAATCGCTGAAGACGAATCAGGAGTTTTTCCAGGGTGTATGGGAACTGCCGAAAAAGATGAACTGGATCAATTATCAAGACGCATGGAGTGAATACGGAATCGGCAAGTCGCTGATCAATACGATTTATTATGTAGGAGTAAGCTTGGTGATCGGCACTTTCTTAACGGCTATCAACGCTTATGTGTTAACCCGTTTGGAGTTTAGAGGACGGAAGCTGATGTGGGCTGTTATCATGCTGTCGCTATTCCTTCCCGGCATTAACGCTTTGGTGCCGCAATATATTCTCATGCGGGATATGCATTTAACGAATAGTCTAACAGGACTGATTATTCTGGACAGCTTCAGTGAGAGCGCTTTCTTTCTTATGATGCTGGGTGGATTTATGCAGTCCCTGCCGAAGGAACTCGAAGAAAGTGGAGCCATTGACGGTGCTTCTATCTTTCAGATTTTCTTCCGTATCATTATGCCGCTGTCAACGGCCGGTATGGTGACGGTGGCGATTTTCAAACTTCTCGGCTTGTATAACAATTTTCTAGGGCCATTCATTTACTTGGGCGATCCGGCGAAGTATACGATCGGTGTCGCCATGTATCAGGCAAGTCAAATTATGCAGTACAAATCAGACTGGGTCACTTTATTCGCTGGACTTATGCTCACGATGATTCCTCTCGTCATTATGTATATTTTTCTGCAGCGCAGAATTATGGAGGGAGCTACATTGGGAGCCGTGAAAGGATAAAAAGCTCGAAACCAAGGAGGCAATGAAAAGATGAGGACAAGTCTACGCTTCAGGAGAGTTATATCAATAATCATGATTGTCTGCCTATTCCTATCATCACTCAGCTCAGCTTATGCTGCTTCAACCTCTTCAAATGATCCGAATAGCGAAAACGCCGAACGAACAGAGCAAAAGTCTTCCGATGTTACCGGTCATTGGGCGGAGAAGCAATTACGGGAATGGATGCTCAAAGGATTGATTAAAGGTTATGGTGACGGTAATGTAAAGCCTGATCAACCTGTTACTAGAGGCGAGTTTATTGCTCTTGTCAATCGCTCCTTCAATCTTACCGATGAGGCTGATGTCCGTTTTAGCGATTTGTTGACAACGGATTGGGATTACAAAGAGGTCGCTAAAGCCGTTAAAGCAGACTACATCAAAGGTTATGCAGATGGAACGATTCGCACGAACGATAAAATAAGCCGGCAAGAAGCAGCGGTTATTGCAGCCCGCTTGCTGAAGCTTGACCTTCAGGGAAGCGGCAGTGAGGCGGAACATTTTAAAGACTTTGTGGATATTGCGGTATGGAGCCAGGATGCCGTCGGAGCAATCGCTTCCATGGGCATTATGGTCGGGTTCGCCAATGAGAGCTTTCGACCCCTTGCATTCATTACGCGTGCAGAAGCTGTTGTAGCGTTGGACCGTACCCTTACGGCCCGGAGTCCGATCACCTATGACAAGGCTGGAACTTATGGCCCCAGTACGGGGGTTCAGACAATCCATCGGGATGTCGTGGTTAACACGGCTGGCGTTACGCTGCAGAATATGAAAATCACCGGCAGCCTGCTTTTGGCTGAAGGAATCGGTGAGGGCGATGTTTCCCTGAAAAACGTGACAGTTGAAGGGGTAACGACCGTTCAAGGCGGCGGTTCCAACAGCATTCACTTGGTAAATAGCGTGCTGCATACCATCATTGTAAGCAAGAAAGGCAGTACAGTCCGGATCGTTGTGGAAGGATCGACAACTGTCGCAACGGTTATTCTGCAGTCCTCCGCTGTCTTAGAGGAAGCAAACGTTACAGGAGACGGGTTTACTAACGCGAAGCTGAGTGCTGAACTACCACCGGACTCCAAGGTATTGCTGCTCGGTACTTGGATGAATGTGGATGTTGAAGCCCGCAAAATCAGCATTGAAATACCGCGGGGAACTGTTCATCAGCTCCACGTGTCCGATAAGGCAGAAGGCATGAACCTGAACCTCGGCAAGGATGCTGTTATCGATTCTCTGATATTAGACGCTGTCATTCGGGCAATCGGCCAAGGTAAAATCGTGACAGCAATCATTAGCAATAACGCAAAGGATTCAACATTTGAGAAACAGCCTGAGAAAAAGGAAGGTCCTGGGGCCGCTACTTCCCCGACCTCTTCTTCAAATCCAACAACTCCACCGCAGCCAGTTACACGGCCTTCCATTGTCAAAGATGGTGCGGCCAATGCGGTAGTCATCGTTGCACAAGATGCAAGTAAGCGAACCTCTGCGGCAGCGGGCACGCTTGTCCAGTATATAGCCAAGTCAACTGGTGCTGCACTTCCAGTTATGACGGAAGCCGAATTTAACACGATGAAAGGAACAAATAGCGATTTAGTACGCATCTATGTGGGTACGACCGCTTCGGACGGCGACACGCATATAGCTGGCAAGCTTACCGATTTGCTTGAAGATGGTTACGTCATCCATCCGCACGGGAAGAGCGTGACCATTATCGGACCTACCGATATCGGAACGGAATATGGCGTCGATGAATTCCTTGAACGTTATGTAGGTGTAAGATGGCTTATGCCAGGTATAGACGGTGAAGATGTGCCGAAGCTTGCGAATCTGTCGGTGCCTGCCCAGGACGTGCGCGAACAACCGGCATACTTGTCCCGCGTGATGTATCCTCTTCAATATGTTGATTTGGCCGGCAGCAATCCGACCATCCATGAATGGGGAGTACACAACAGGCTGCGACTTCAGAACAGCGGTTACGAACATAACGTATGGCAAATGTTCCCGCCGAGTGAATACTTAGCAGCACATCCCGACTATTATTCACAAAAAAATGGAGTGCCTTATATTCCCGGCGTTAACTGGGGCTGGCAGCCCTGCTACAGCAACCCGGATACGGTTCAAGTGGCCGTGGATTGGATTGTGAACTATTTCAATAGTCATCCGAACGAACCGTCTGTATCGCTCGCGGTCAATGACAATGGTTCATTTTGCGAGGAAAATCCAAATCATCCGAACTACACGGATAAGCAGAATTCACTTGGTCTGACTGACATGTCGGATATTTATTATAAATGGGTGAATGAAGTCGTCGAGAAAGTGCTTGCACATGAAGGACTTCAGGATAAATGGTTCGGCTTACTTGCCTATCAGGAAGTATATGATCCGCCTTCTTTTTCACTGAACAAACGTGTCGTTCCGTACTTGACTAAGGACAGGATGGCCTGGAGCGACCCTGATGTTCTAGCGAAAGATCAAGCGGTTATGGCAGCATGGAATAAGAGAGCGGCCCATATCGGATTCTACGATTACACATACGGAGTACCGTATGCGCTGCCACGTGTTTACAATAATGTAATGGCAGATATGTTCCAGTATGGCAAGGACAATAACGCGATTGCTTATTTCTCGGAGCTATTTCCAAACGTAGGAGAGGGGCCGAAAATATGGCTAATGGCCAAGCTCCTATGGAATCCCGATCAGAATGTCAACGCCTTGCTAAGCGAGTGGTACACGCGTGCGGTCGGCGCTGACGCTGCGCCGTATTTGAAGGCCTACTATGATCATTGGAACGACTTCTGGGAAAATCGAATCAAACAATCAGGGTGGTTCGAGGGACGGAAGAACACAACGTACTTAAATTTCACCTCGTCATCCTATCTGTCGCTCGTGACCGATGAAGAGATCGCGCAGAGCCGAGTCTGGCTGGAAACAGCGCTGGAAAAGGCAGTGACGGCTCAGCAAAAGAAACGGGCGAGCTTATTGCTTCGCGCATTCGAGTATTATGAAGCGTCGGCGCTGAGCTATCCGAAGGCGGTTGGGCCGCTGAACAATGATACTAAAGCGCTCGAATTGCTTAATGATGCTGTCAATTTCGAGCATAAAATGGCATACGCCCAAAAGAGGCAGACACTGCTCGCTGAGTACGCGGACGATCCTGTCTTGAAACATAATCAATACGTTGATATGAATGCCTATAAAATGTTATGGTCCGGACTGAATGCAGACGCATTCTGGAAGTTGGTTGCCTATATCAAAGCGGATCAGTCGACTACACACTTGGTCCGGGATAAGGTGGATGAATATGCTTCGACGGGGCAGTCGCCATCCATTCGCAACTATGCGAAATTATTACTTCGAGCCGTAAATGAAGGGCCGAATAATTTGAATGCCTCCTTCGAAGAGGCTTCAGAAACCGACAATGGCAAAGTGACAGCCAAAAACTGGGATGCAAATATTCTGAATTATGGAAAATTTGAACGAAAAGTATATTCTGACCAATCGGACAAAGACAAAGTTACCTCGGGAAGTGCGAGTATCTATGTGAAGAATTTCTATTACGGCGACATCAATCAGACCGTCTCCGCTCAAGCTGGATTAGTTATTGCCCGGCTCAAATATTTTGTCTCCAAAGACATCGTATCCCTCGGCGATATATGGCTGGAGCTGAACCTGCTTGATAAGGACGGCAATAAGCTGGCGACATTAAAGAGTGAACAGCAGCCCTTCAGCAATTCTATGGGACGATGGGAAACCATTCAAATCATGGATGTCATTCCAAGCAAGGTGAACGGGGTAGCAGTCGAAAGCGTTAGCATGTCGGCTACCGTAAACGGGTTTTTCGAGGGCGGGACATTGTACCTGGACGATTTCGAGCTCTATCAAGCGAATGAGCCAAGTGAAGTGCCGCTGCTGGCTTCGGCTGAAGCCGAGAATGGTACACTGCGGATAAAATTTAGTGAGGCGCTGGAACAAGGGCCGCTTGCTCGAGATTTTACAGTGGAACGGGCGGATAACGGGGAGAAGGTAACCCCGACCGATGTAAAGTGGGATCCTGCGACGCATACGGCTACGCTGACTGTGCCGACATTGTCTCCGGAGCCATGGGAGCAAAGTGTCGTTTATGAAATCACTTACGGCAGCAAAGACCTCATCCGCACGAATGCCGTTGCTGTCGCTCGGAAGGAAGGATATACATCGGTTTTTACCAACTCTTCCTTCGAGCAGTGGACAGAAGGGGCTCCTAACGGCTGGTGGTTCTGGGGCGCTGGCTTCGGGCTTTCGGATATTGTTAAGCGGAGCGGTCAGAACGGCGTTGTTCTGAACGGACAGAACAGTCCTGCCTCCTGCGTGGTTCAAGATTTGGCAACCATCAAACCCGGACATTATGTCGGGATGTTCAACTTCCTTACTTCGTCTCAGACAACGGGAACGTTGAAGTATTTGTTTGTACTAAAAGATGCGACGGGCAACACTATTTACGCTATCCCCACAACGGCTGCCGTGCCAGTGGCAAATTCGAACGGAAAGTGGACGACAGTGCCGGTGGAGTTTAACGTTGAATCGCAGTATAACGGCGTACCGGTGGCAAAAGCTCAATTGTGTATGCTTACAGAAAATATCCAAACAGGCGCAAAAGTCTATCTGGATGACGTGGAGTTATACCGCCAGAATGAGGTAATTCCGCCGGGGCCGGCTTCGGCTGAAGCCGAAAATGGCAAGCTGCGAGTCGTATTTAACAAGGCGCCTGAACAGGCACCGACCATTCAAGATTTCACGGTGGAACGGATGGACAACGGGGGCACGGCAACCCCCCCGAACGATGTAATGTGGGATGGCGCGACGCTTACGGCTACGCTGACTGTACCGACTTTGTTGCCGCTGCCATGGGAGCAAAGCGTTGTCTATGAAGTTCGTTACAAAGGCGGGGAAGCCATCGTTACGAATGCCGTAACCGTCGCGCGGCAGTTAGGCTACACATCGGTGTTGGCCAATTCTTCCTTCGAGCAGTGGACGAATGGGGCCCCTGATGGCTGGTGGTTTTGGGGCGATGGATACACGGTTTCGAATAACGTCAAGCGCAGCGGCCAGTACGGCGTTATTCTGTATGGACAGAACAGTTCTGGCTCCGCACCAGTTCAAAACTTGGAAAGTATAGTCCCCGGTCATTATGTCGGGGTGTTTCACTTCCTGACTTCGGCGCAGACAGCGGGAACGTTGACGTATTTTTTTGTACTAAAAGATGCGGCGGGCACGACTATTAAAGCCATCCCCGCAGTGGCCGTGCCAGTGGCAAATTCGAATGGCAAGTGGACGACAGTCTCGTTGGAGTTTGACATTGAATCGCAGTATAGCGGAAAAGATGTAAAAAGTGCCCAATTGTCGATCCTTACGGAAAATATCCCAATAGGGACACAAGTCTATTTTGATGACGTGGAGTTAATCCGCCAAATTCCATGAAAAGATAGGAATTAATATAGGTTATAACTGGTGAGTTATGCATGATTTGCATAACTCACCCTAATTCATTCAGCAGGCATCGATTCAAGATAGAAAGGGATGTTTACATGAGTAAGAATAAAATGGTTCGGTTAGCTGTCGTAGGCGGAGGGCGTGGAGGCACCTTTAGTAAAGTGCTAGGCAGCTTGGCCGATAAAGCTCAATTGGTTGCTGTTTGTGATCACGATGAGGCGGTGCTGCATCTATGGAAGGAAGAGTTTCCGGAAGTTCGGTCGTACGATAATTATGAGCGTTTATTGGATGATGAACAGGTCGACGCGGTATTTTTGGCAACACCGTTATTCATTCATGCCCGCCAAGCCATTCAGGCCTTGCAGGCTGGGAAGCACGTCATTAGCGAAGTCATTGCGATAACGACTTTGGAGGAAGGCTGGGAATTGATCGAAACCGTAGAGAAAACCGGCTTAACCTACATGATGGCGGAGAATTACTGTTTCATGCGTCCAAACATGATGATCAATAATATGGTGCAGCATGGCCTCTTTGGTGATCTCGTTCATGTAGAGGGCGGTTATATTCACGATGTTCGGAATCTTACTCATTATCCAGATGGGAAATTGACGTGGCGCGGCAATATGTTGAAAAATTACCGAGGTAATACATATCCAACACATTCGCTTGGACCTGTGGCTAAGTGGCTTGATCTTCATCGTAATGGAGAAGATCAATTTGACAGTCTAACCACATTCGTGTCTGAAGGCTTAGCAGGGCAAATCTATTACAAGGAGCTTTTCGGAGAGGAGCACCCGGGAGCAGGGCTCGATCATTGGCAGCAGGGTGATTCCGCAGTTACACTGATCCGCACGAAGAAGGGGAAGTTAATTACTTTACGCTATGATATACAATCGTCACGCCCGCACAATATGTTGCATTACGCTCTTCAAGGTACTAAAGGAGCATATCTTTCTCCCCGTCATCATAATGAAGATCCTCTGATTTGGTTGCAGGGACGGTCGCCAGGAATGTCCTCGGATGGTTCAGCAGAGTGGGAGCCGCTTTGGAATTATGCGGATGAATGGGAACATCCGTTGTGGCAAACCTGGGGCAGCGTTGCCGAGCAAGCCGGTCATGGAGGCGGTGATTTCTTTATCCTGCATGAGTTTGTATCGGCGATTCTGGACGGAACCAAACCAGCTGTTGATGTATACGATGCTGTCATGTGGAGCTCAGTATTCCCGCTATCCGTGCAATCGGCAGCAGCAGACGGGAAACCGGTAAAATTCGTAGATTTTTGGGGATCTAAATCATAATTAGTGCTTGCCAGCACGAAACAAAAGCGAAGCGGACGGAATCGTTCTGAAGAAGCGATAGCGTTCGCCTTTGTCTCCTTATTTCTACCCCTTAGGGATAGAATCAAGAAATAGGGAGACAACAGCGATCGTAAGAATGATCCGTCCGCATAGCGGGCTTCTACGCACAAGGCTTCGAATTTATCAACTTATTTTAGTGTTGAGCCTTTTTTGGAATGGTAAAAAATAAGCACCAATGACGGGGAGTTGAGCGAATGTTCTCCATCCTTATAGTTGATGATAATATTTCCGATAGAGTTGGAATCAAAAGGCTGATAGATTGGGAAGCTCTTAATATTGAAGTTATAGGCCTTGCGGTTGACGGACTAGAGGGATATCAACAGGCAGTCGAGCTGCTGCCTGACTTTATCCTGACGGATGTCTCTATGCCCGTATTAGATGGAATTAAGATGACTGAAAAGATTAAAGCCGAACTTCCGGATATAAAATTCATATTCATGAGCTGCTTTGATGACTTCGAATATTTAAAGGATGCCATCAGCCTTGAAGTGCACGGCTATATTCTAAAGCCGATAAATCTGGCAGAATTAACGAGCACGATCGAGAAGGTCATCAAGCTAAAGCAAGCAGAAATGGACAAAGTGCATGATGATCATATGCTAAGGAGACAAATCCAAGAGAGCATGCCGGTGCTTCAAGAGCAATTGATTAGAGACCTCTTATATGGAAAGTTAGACGGTGAAGAGGATATCAGGCACCGGATGGCCTATTTGGGGATGGATTTTGCGGATAAATGCTACTCGGTGCTATTCCTGCAAATCGACAATTACGACTTGCTCTATGCGGACATTACGGTGGAAAACAAGCATTTCATGATTTATCGCGTGCAGCAATGCGTCGAAGAGACGATCATGCTTGAAATGCACGGTTACGTAACCAATCAGCAGAACAATAGCTTGGCTATTATTCTTATCCTAGACCTAGCAGAGCGTGCTGATGCGATAAATCAAATCGTTAATAGAGCTAACCAATGCAAGGAGTATGTTAAGGATAAATTAGATCTACCGATTACAATTGGGATAAGCGATCTTTCCACTAGTATCATGCTGCTTCCCAAAGCGTTTGAATCCGCGCAATACGCAGTAACCTCGAAGTTTTTCAGCAGTGGAAACAGGATCATAATGGCAAACGAAGTACAGGAACCCGAGCGAGAGTTTCAATATAACATTCTGGAAATTAAGAGCAAGCTTGACTGGATGATCGAAAGCGGACAATCGCAGGATATTATTACTTTCATTGATCATCTTTTTAATACGGAGCTGCATTATCCCCCTGCGTTTATCAAGAGTCTTACCTATTCCATTATTAACGTCGTGCAAACCTATCTGATAGAGAGAAATGAGAGCTTCGGCAGCATCTTCGGAGATGATCTGATCGTATGGAGCAAGCTTCAGAAATTTGAAACGATAACCGACATCAAACAATGGATGATTCAAATTATCGATACGGTCAGAAATTTTTTCGCAAAAGTAGACAGCGGACGGTATCAGAAAATTGTTGACGATATTAAATGGATTATTGAAGAACGTTATGCGGAAATCGAAAATGTTGGTCAAATCGTCAGCTCGCTTTATATTAGCAGCAGCCATGCGAATCTTATCTTCAAGCAGCAAACGGGGCATACCATATTCGACTACTTGATTATCAAGCGAATGGAAGCTGCGAAGCAGATGCTGCAGGACCCGTATATTAAAATATATGAAATCGCAGAGAAAACGGGTTACAAAACAGCCTCCTATTTTGCTGCTGTATTCAAAGAGTACACGGGCTTAACCTCTAAGCAGTACAGGGACAATACTCGGTCTGAGAGGTTGCGGCAGCATGATTAAAGAGAAGATCCGTTCCTTTCTTCCCGCCTCGACCATGAACAACCAGATTTTCAAAAACTTAATTATTTTCACCAGCATTCCGATCATACTTATTTCAATCTATGTTTGCTTCTATACGTATCAGAAGAACAAGGGGGAATATTTAGACGCGATCGGGATCCGGCTAAATGAGAGCAAAAATTTAATTGATGAGCTATTAGTTAAATATATTGATAAAAGCAGCTATATGATTACGAATCAGAAATTGATCAAGAACCTTCAAAAAAACTACGGCAATGATCTGGAGCAAATGATATATTTCTTCGAGGACACCGATGCGATGATCGGCGAGCCCTATTATGAAGACATTCGAAGCCCTTTCATTATTCATGCCGACAATGAGACCTTATTTGATGGCAAGTTTATTGATAAACTGACGAATATAGAATCGAATGACTTTATTGAAGAAGCCAAGAAATCACCCACCACGGAGATTATATGGAAGTCGGACCTAACCGTGAAAGATGATCAACGTTATCTGACTTTCTACCGGAATATCGTTGATTTCAAAACCTCCATTGGCATTCTTGAGGTTAACATCCCCTACAACATCGTGGCTTTGAAAATGGACATGATTGGGGTTCCTGATAGGGGATTGATCCTATCCGTAAACAAAGACGGAGATATTCTGCATCTCAACAATCAAACTCAACTGGAGATCCCGAATCTGCAATCAATCTCCCAGAAGGACTATTTTATCGTTAGCAGCAGCTTAAAGGATGGGAATCAAATCATAGTTGCCATCCCGAAGATGGAAGTTAATAAGAAAACATTCCGAACCATTATGTTGGTAGTCGGTTTTTTCATGATTTATATTTTCGTGATGCTGCTCGCTTCCAAAACGACCGCGCATCGGATTACGGGGAACTTGGAAAATTTCATTAACAAAATCAAGCGTAACGATCAGCTCCTACTCAATGAGGAGTTGATTCAAATTACGGGAACAGACGATGTGTCGATCATCAAACTTAAATTAAAAGAGCTTGTTAGCCGCTTGAATGAAATCCATAAAGAGATGGTAACCGTTAAGCTGGAAAAAAGCTCTTTGGAAATCGAGCTGCTGCAATCCAGAATCAATCCCCATCTTCTCTATAACTCCTTATCGGTTATTAATTGGACAGCTTTATGGAACAAAGATCATAAAACGGTTGAGATTATTGATGCCATGACGAAATATTATCGAATTGCCCTGAGCAAAGGGAATAGCCTGATCAGCGTAGCCTCAGAGCTGGAAATGATTAAAGAATACGTGAAAATTAATGTCATTGCGCATTCTGTAGACTACCAATTGGTCCTTGATATCGAGGAAGAGATATTAGGTTTCTATACGTCCAAGCACCTCATTCAGCCGGTTGTTGAAAACGCGATTCTGCATGGGCTTAACGGGAAAAGTGAAAATGCGATCGTGACGATTAAAGGATACCTTGCCCTACCCGATATCGTCTTCGAAATTAGCGATAATGGGCGCGGTATGGGGCCGGAAAGCATTAACGACATTATGAACTTGAATTTCACGGCGAGCTTCGGGGGATACGGAATCAAGAATGTTATCAAGCGAATCCAAGCTTATTACGGGAACAACCACGGGATAGCCATCGAAAGTGAAGTGGGAAAAGGCACAAAAGTAACGATCCGAATAGAAGCGTTAAACGAGGCTGAGCTAAATGAGAGAAGAGAGTTCAGGACGTTCGATGCGAGCTGAATATTAATTTTAACGCCGTCTGCGCATGCACAGATGGCGTTTTTTAATAAGCAAATTTTGATAGATTTAAGCAATCTGTTGACTTAATCGTACTCCTACCCCTTTGTATAATGAATATATGATAACTCGCAGAGAGGGGAACAAGGCAAAATGCAGAACCAACTTACGTTATCCCAGCGAATAAGACGAAATAAGTTCCTCTATTTACTGATTTCAGGGGCAGTGCTGTGGACGATTATTTTTTGTTACGTGCCGATGATCGGTATCGTGATGTCATTTCAGGATTTCAATATTTTTAAGGGGATGTTCGGTAGTCCCTTCGTCGGATTTAAGCAGTTTGACGTTATTTTCTCAGATCCGGTATTTGCCAAAGCGGTCGTAAACACCCTCTATTATAACTCTATTATTCTGATTATCGGCTTTCCGTTTCCAATTATCCTTGCGCTGCTATTCAATGAATTAAGAGGAAGATTCTTTAAGCGATTCGTGCAAACCGTCAGTTATTTACCTTACTTCCTGTCCTGGATTTCGGTCGTCGCCTTGTTCTACGCCTTCTTCGAAATGAGCGGACCTTTTAATGACCTGAAAGAGTTTTTGGCCGGGCATGAAATCGAGCGAACGAACATTTTGATGGACCCTGATAATTTCGTAGCCATCCTATTCGGATCTCATCTCTGGAAGAACATCGGGTGGTCATCCGTTATATTCCTCGCCGCGATCGCGGGGATTGACTCTCAATTATATGAAGCTGCCAAGATCGACGGTTGTGGGCGCTGGAAGCAAATGATTCATATTACGCTCCCAGGCATTATGCCTACGGCGATGATTATCTTCATCCTTTCGTCCGGCAGCCTTGTCTCTTCGAATTTCGAACAGGTTTACGGATTTCAGAATTTATACACCATGGAACAAACGCAGGTGGTCAACACGTTGGTTTACCAGCTTGGCATTCAGCAGGGGAATTATTCCTTGGCAACGGCATTCGGTTTGGCACAAGGCATCGTCTCGTTCTTGATCGTATATGGGGTCAACTGGATTTCCAAAAAAACAAGTCAAGTCGGAATATGGTAAAGGAGAGAGCTCATGAGAACAAGTTTTGGAGAAAAGGCATTTCGGCTGTTTAATATCGTATTCATGATCTTTCTCTGCGTCATTACATTGTACCCATACCTGAATCAGCTGGCCGTTTCTCTTAACGACGGACAAGATACCATTTTCGGTGGCATCACGGTGTTTCCGCGGGAATTTACTTGGAGCAATTATGAAACCGTTTTCTCGAATAGCAGCTTTGTAGGCTCGCTCATCATTTCGGGAGGAAGGGTACTGCTCGGAACCTTGCTCGGATTGATTCTGATTACGGGCGCGGCTTATGCGTTGACGAGGAAAAACTTGCCGGGGAGAAATTTCCTGATCATCTTTCTCATTATTCCTACGTTCATTTCGGGTGGACTTATCCCGCTTTATTTTCTATACAGGTATCTACACCTGATGAATAATTTCTTGATTTATGTTCTACCGATGGGCTTCGTATTCTTCTATATGATCATCATAAGGACTTATATCCAATCGCTTCCTAGCGGCCTTGAAGAAGCAGCGATTATCGACGGGGCAAACGAAATTCAGATTTTGAGGAAAATCATTATTCCATTGTCCATGCCCGTAATGGCCACCGTTATATTGTGGTTGGCTGTGACCCATTGGAATGATTGGACCACTTCCCTCTATTTTGTGACCAAGAAGGATTTGTACACCTTGCAGTTCGTCATGTACAAGGTGATCAAGGAAGCGGAACTGGTCAACGAGCTTGCGGTAACGCAGGCGAGAATGGGTGGCGGGAGCAATCAAGCGGTTACCGTCACTCCCGAATCGATCAAGGCAGCGACGATCATCGTAGCGACTTTTCCGATCGTTGCGCTGTACCCGTTCCTTCAGAAGTACTTCATCCAAGGCGTAATGATCGGAGCCATTAAAGAGTAGGAAGCAAGTGAGGCGACCTGTTCCTTGAGGATAGACTGCCATGACCACTATCCAATCCCCCTATTATTTTGCTCCGATAGGGGGAGTAATTTGTTCTGCAGCAGGAGGATGCAAGAGAACATCCGTAAATGGATAAATGCTCCTGTATCTCCTTGTTTTCAATCGAGGATACAATAAAGTCAGAGAGAATGGGTAGAGCGCTGCCAGATCGGGTTTGATCGGTAAGATGAAGGCTGAAGCAAGATCCATGTCATGCGAGCAGGTATTTATCCTGCTCGCATTTGGTGTTTACCCCGGTATTCCAGCCTTAACAGCCCATCTAGATCGTTCTGAGACAGGTATCAATCATGGTATAATGGGTCAATCTGGCGTCGTTTTTCTTGTGAAGGGATGGTTATAGCAATGGACAGCATGGGAGCCGGCAGCCGCCGATGGAGAAACGTGATCTGGCCGGATACACTCAAAGGCCGCCTTATTATTCTATTAATCGTTGTCAGTATTACCCCGATCGCCTTGATTGGCTTCACGTCTTATTATTGGATGTACAAGGTGCAGCTGGAGAAGATCAGTACGAATTACCAGTCGCTTGTCGATAACGAGAGAGAAGCGGTGGAGAAAGCACTCGCCAATCTTAGCAGTGTATCGCAGCTGCTCGTGGTCAATGGCGGATTGGGTGACGACGTGTTGGATTATTTGAACAGCACGGAGCCTGTGGACAAAACGGATTTGTTTCTGCGCATCGATAAGTCGCTGACCAACATTATCTACTCGAATCCGAGCGTAAATGGACTGTTCTTGTATCTCCCAGAGTATGAGAATGCGGTTCAATTTGAGTCCTCTCCCCTCAAGCCGGCTTTTAGCTTCAACAGGCTGGAGGATCACTCATTTAAGCTTCTCTATCAAGCGAATCTGCTTTCCTTCAACAGCCCTCATCCATCGGTATTAAAGGGACATGATGAAAGTGTTCTTTCTCTCATACGCAAAATCGATTACAGATCGAATCAAAGCTACTATATTTATTTGGAAACGAGATTTGGTGATCTCCTTCATACGTTTACGAATACCTTAATTGGCTCGCAAGTGAAGCAGCTGCTCACGGACAAGAACGGAACAGTCATGTTTAGCGAACTGACGCCGGAAATTCCGGAGGGTACCCAATTAAGTGCGAACGATGCCAGATTAGAGGCTTATAAACAATTCTCAGCCACAAGCAGTCAAGGCTGGATGCTGTACTTTCTTGTACCTCTGACCAGCTACGAGAAAGAAATGAACGCCTGGCAGATTCAATTCATCGGAGTGGCGATTCTATCACTAATTGTAACTGTGCTGGCTGCCTCCTATATATGGCGGATGGTCTATCGTCCCCTTCAGGGAATTAATAAGGAAATGAAGCGATTCAGCTATAAGCAGGACGAGCAATCCGCTTTAAAGACGAATTTGCAGGAATTTGATATCCTGTTCAGCAGCTTCCGAACGATGCGAGAGAAGATTGTCGAGCTCATATATGAAGTGGAATATAAGGAAAAGCGAAGAGGGGAGCTGGAGGTGGAGAAGCTGATGTCTCAGATCAATCCGCATTTTCTCCATAACTCCCTCAATACAATTCAATGGCTTGCTCGGGCAAATGGCCAGACGGAGATCGTTAATTTAGTGAAGGTATTTACACGTGTGCTGCATTATAACATGGCGAAGAGCAGCATGATTGTAACGATCCAAGAGGAAATTGGAGCTCTGTATGACTATATTGAACTTCAGAACGTAAGGTACGATCATCGTTTTAACGTCAAGGTAGAGACGGATCAGGAGATTAACGATATTCCCATTCCAAGGTTCGTCCTGCAGCCGCTTGTGGAAAATGCGCTCTATCATGGTTTGCTAAGTGAGCATGGCAATATCACCGTAACGATAGGCAAGGCCGCACATAACCGAGTTTATATTACGGTTGTCGATAGCGGGAAAGGCATGAGCGCAGAGAAAATCCAAGAGCTGGTGAATGGACAGGGTAATCGCCAATCAGGTCTAGGTATTGGACTTAATTATGTAAAGAAAATGCTGGAGGTATACTACGGGCATAATGCTGAGATGGTTATTGAAAGTATTATGGACGAAGGAACAACGATTACGATTGTCATACCGGATCAATTAACGGGGAGGGAAGCCGATGCTTAGAGTGATGATTGTCGAGGATGAGCCATTAGTCCGCAGAGGGATACTCAGCATGCTGCCATTTGCGCGTTTCGAAATGGAGCTTGCAGGTGAAGCAGAAACCGCCGAGGCGGCACTCAAATTGATCGAGCAAACACCAATTGATCTTGTGTTTACGGATATTTCCATGCCTGGCATGGGAGGTATTGAGCTGCTTCGGGTACTGAAAGAGAAGCATTCCCATATCCGTTCGGTGGTGCTGACCTGTCATCAGGATTTTGATTTCCTACAGCAGGCGTTGCGGCTCGGGGCGATTGATTACATTGTGAAGACCCAGCTAGACGATGATTCCGTCTTGGATTTGCTTAAGCGTATAGCCGATCAGTTCGCGCAAGCGGCTCGAGATGGCAAGCGAGAAGGAATAGCTGCGGCAGATACAACGGATCATGAAGCGTTTGCTCATCGATGGTGCGCTTTGAAATGGTTTGTCGATAAGAGTGAATACGAGACGATTATGGGTCTTTCACTTCATGGATTTCAGACCTTTGGCTTTAAAGCCATCCTTCAGCGTGCACAGGAGCAGTGGATTATTAGCTGCCCTTCCTTGGAAGAGCTGCAGTCCCTGAAGCCATTGCTGGACAGCAAAGAGTCGATGCCCGAGCTGAAGGAATGGATTGAGACGACTCGCCAGAAGGCAAGAACTCTGCTTCGCAATACGATGTACTCCGAGGAAGTTGTACAATCTATTATAACTTCAGTCGATATGCTTAATGATCATGCGGGCGATAAGCTAACCCAGACTGAAATCTGCAAAGCCATTAATATGAGTATTAGCTATTTCAGCAAAAGCTTCAAGGAAATCGTAGGCATCCCCTTTGTAGCCTTCGTACAGGATTTGAACATTAGACGCGCAAAGGCTTTGCTTGAATCCACCAATTATCCCGTTTATCAAATTTCAGAGCAATCCGGCTTCCATGATGAGAAGTACTTCGGCAAGATCTTCCGGCAAAAGACAGGCTGCTCTCCGAGTGAATATCGTCTGCTGTTCCGGGGAAATGCATAACTGAATCTGTGATGATAACCGACCTGCAGGAGTGAAGAGAAATTCTTCGCTGATGCGGTCGGTTTTTTTGTTGAGTCCTTCTATTAAAGGAGAAAAACCATCTTATTTCAATAAACCGGCTTGTAACGGGAAATTCCCAAGGCGTTCTATAATGAAGCTGATAAGATCCTGGAGTTAACGACATCAGTCTACTACCATCATGGAGGGAAGTTTATGGCACTTCAGCGGCAGACCAGTACTCAATCTTGCTCCGAACTCTTAGAGCAATTCGAGAACGTTTGTGCAAATCGGGATATCAGCAAACAACTAAACTCCAATAATCAAGCCAGCGCAAAGCACAGCAATCGAATTATTTTTGAAGATGTCGATGACAAGGATGTTTATAATATTACAGCCGCTTTTCTCGATCAGAATGATCTGATTATAGCAGGAAGGGTAGAAAGCCGTGATACCGAGCTCTCGCAGGTTATCTTCTTCCGGCAGGAGGGAGAAGCTTGGCGGCCTCATCCCCATTACCGGACCTATGAGCTGCAGGATCCCTTCATGACCCGCATAAAGGGAGAGCTTATCTTAGGTGGCGTTAGGGTCACTGCAGACCCGATGAATCCTAAGCATATCATTTCTTGGGTAACGGAAATGTATCGAGGCGCTAGTCTGGATACATTAAAGCTCTTCTTAACCGGACCTGAGCATATGAAGGATGTGCGGGTGGTAGAGCTTGCGGGCGGTGAAATCGGCGTGCTTACAAGGCCCCAGGGTGAGAAGGGCGGCAGGGGCAAGATTGGATTCTTTAAGACTAATAAGCTTGAGGCAATTACCGCACAGCAAATTAACGATGCGCCTGTCTTCCAGGATCAGTTTGTAGCGGAGGAATGGGGCGGAGCGAATGAGCCGCATCTGCTGGCGAATGGACTTATCGGTGTGCTCGGTCATATCGCTTCGTTTGATAGTGAGGGAGATCGGCATTATTATGCGATGACCTTTGCAATCAATCCCCAAACGATGGAGAAGACACCAATGAAGCTCATCGCACGCCGCAGCATTTTCCCAGAAGGACCCACGAAACGGCCCGACCTTGTCGATGTCATCTTCAGCGGTGGACTGGTTCGCAAAGAAGGCGGAATGGCAGCGCTCTATGTCGGTGCCAGCGATGCCGCGGCCTATGTGGCCGAAATTCCAGATCCTTTTCTGGAATATGAACAGCTTTAGTACCACCACATTTATTCGGGAGGCATTATAATGAGCGAGCAGTCAAATGAGCGTAAAATCTTTTTCGGAGATGGATTCTTTGAGTGGCAGCTGGGTGGCAAGGCCCATCATCAAGAGATGTACGAGGCAACACAATATAACGAGGAACGTTATTGGGGTGGATTCTCCAAAGCTCCGGTTGATCTGGATCATTACCAACTGCCGGATTGGGCGATCGGGCCGTTTCATAAATTCGAAGGTAATCCGATCTTCGCTCCTGCTGAAGAAGGCTGGGACAGAGGGCGCTTCGGTGGAGGCGTTCATAATGGAGCCGTTGTTCGAAAGGATGGCCAATTCTATTATATCTACCGCGGGGAAGAGCCGCTTCGGGAAGACTTTTGGGGTGGGCAGGAAGTAGGCAAGACCGATATGGGCAGCATTGATTACATCTGCGACATCGGAGTAGCCGTCAGTGAGGATGGCATTAACTTCGTTCGAATGAATGCTTATAACCCACTGTTCCGTCATGGAGAAGATGCAGACTTCAGCTTCGAGGATGTATGTGTTGTGAAGCATGAGGATACGTATTACCTTTACTGCAACAAGTGGGACTGGCGTGATCATAACAATCCGACTCGCAACGGGGTGTTCATGGCAACCTCGAAGGATTTGCTCCAGTGGGAGAAGGTCGGCTTTGCTTTCCCGGAAGCAGCCCGCATTCACCGCAATCCATGCGTGCTTCAGAACCCGGATAATGAAGCGGTAAGCATTAATGGCCAATTCGTTATGTACATTAATGATGGTCTAATCGCTTATTCTGATGATCTGCTTCATTGGGAATCTGAGGAGCTTAGTGAGTTCTGGCCGGGGGGAGAAGGCTGCTTCGCCGTAACGGATTATTCCGATGAGCATCCTGACCAAATCGTACTATTCACCGGCGGGCACCATACGGGGCATTTCTATGCAGTGGGCGAAGTACTGTTGTCTAAGGACAATCCGGGCAAGCCACTGGAATGGCTGCCTCGTCCTGTTCTCATTGCGGAAGAGAAGTATCCGTGGGAGAATGCACGAAGCGTGTCTAATCCGGATACAATCATCTCCTACTTCCGCGATTGTATCTTTTTTACCGGTATTACTCGTTATGAAGGCAAATGGATGGCATATTACGGGGGCAGTGAGGTGTACACTTGTCTGGCTATGGCGGATGTGAAGTGATCATCAGGATAATCATTCAATGACAAAGTTTCTGGTTTTCTAGGCAAATAAGCTGGATTAACGAAGAACTATAGTGGAGGAGCTGCAGCGATGCAGTTCCTCCTTTCTTTGATTAAAGCAACGGGAGGTTAGTGTAGAGAGAATTACCGTACTAATGCCTAGGATTAACTTAGAAGGAATATCCTTATTGATAGGGAACCATAATGATTAAGTTAAATATAAGAGGTGGTGTTTCAATGATTTGTCATAAGCTAAAAGTTATTGAACATATGGCTGAAGGAAGTGGGCTATCCGTTCTGCATGAGGATCTTTCAATTCAAGGAGTGTCCATTGATTCTCGAACAATAAAGACAGGAAATCTATTTGTCCCAATAATAAGACGATTAGATGGCCATGACTACGTGGAAGAGGCAATAGCAAAAGGGGCAACAGCATCTTTATGGCAAAAGGATCACCCGAACCCACCCATTCATTTTCCATTAATCTATGTAGATGATTGCTTAATAGCACTACAAACTCTTGCCACTAATTATCGAATTGAATTACCGATCAAAGTAATTGGAGTTACTGGCAGCAATGGCAAGACGACCACAAAAGACATGATAAATTCAGTGCTGGGAACAACATATCGAGTTCATAAGACAAAGGGGAATTTAAACAGCCAAATTGGCGTACCCTTGACCATATTAGAGGTAGATAAAAGCACAGATGTTGCAGTAATTGAGATGGGGATGAGTGAACGTGGGCAGATCGATCGACTCTCCCGTATAGCCCAGCCAGACATAGCTGTCATTACAATGATAGGTGTGTCTCACTTGTCGAGTCTTGGATCTCGGGAAGAAATTGCAACCGCGAAATTAGAAATTGTAAATGGAATGCAAGATGACGGGAAGCTCATCTACAATGGTGACGAACCACTTTTAATCAATGGACTTAAAGGAATAAACATCACGAAAACGATATCTGTAATTAGTTTTGGCGAAAGCAAGTCAAATGACTATAATGTTGCATCGATCGAAACGAACTCAGAAGGTTCCTTTTTTACAGTCGGTGACGATAAGTTCTATATACCGCTTCTTGGATCTCACAACATCTCAAATGCACTTGCCACAGTTGCTGTCGCATCAAACTTAGGTATAGGTCCAGCAAAAGTGGATGAGGGTTTTAGATCCTTGAAAATAACCAGCATGCGAATGGAGAAGATTATTTCCCCCTCGGGACTAACAATAATTAATGACGCGTGGAATGCAAGCCCGATCTCGATGACCGCTGCAATAAAAACCTTTGAAGAATTGACTGGTTTTTCAAGAAAATATTTAGTGTTAGGAGACATGCTTGAACTCGGTGAACAAGAGCTGGAATTTCATCGAGATATAGGGCGCAATATTGATCCCAGTAAAATTGATTATGTTTATACCGTCGGCACTCTCGGTAGGCATATTGCATTACAAGCGGAGAAGAGGTTTCCCAATGGCAGTGTCCAGGCGTTTCTGGACAAAGAAGAGTTAATGAAGGAATTAAAGAATAAGTTGATGCAAAACGATGCAATTCTGCTGAAGGGATCAAGGGGTATGCAATTGGAGACGATTCTGCCGATTTTATTTACGATGGAGATGACATGAATGAAGGGATTTATGCAATATATCCAGAGTTTAGTAGGGATTGTGGAAGTAATTGAATTGTAGGGCTTCATTCGAATGTCGAGTTATAACGGAGGTTAAAACATGGAACCTATATTCGAAACAAATCGCGTAATACTTCGACTTTTCGAGCCAGCTGATGCTAAAATGGTTCAAAAATTAGCTGGGCACGAAGAAGTTGCACGTACAACTCTCTCCATTCCTCACCCATATCCAGATGGGGCGGCTGAAGCATGGATTGAACGTACCCGGCAAGCGGCTGAAAACGGTGAGATTTATTCTTTCGCTATGGTCAAAAAGGAAGGAAAATCGCTAATTGGATGTGTAAGTTTGCGTGTTTCCAAAAACGATAATCAAGCAGAATTAGCTTACTGGGTAGGTCGTCCATTTTGGGGGCAAGGCTTTGCCACAGAAGCCGCCCAAACGATAGTTCAATTCGGCTTTGATGAGTTGCAGTTAAATCGTATTTTCGCTGCTGCGATGACGAAAAACCCAGCATCTTACAAGGTAATGAGTAAAATTGGGATGAAGTATGAAGACACTTTCCCTAAACATGTATTAAAGTCGGGAATCTATGAAGACATAGTATTTTATGAATTGGTCAAAACAGAAAATTTGTTAAGCTAACGAAGAACGATAGTGGAGGATCTTACTGTGAGGCAGATCCTCTATTCTATTGAAGTAACGGGCAGGATAGTTACAAAGATAACGAGTGATTAAATGATGCCATATCGAACCAAATAATTGCTGACTATTCCATTTTTACGTAGTATGGATGTAAGTAAGGCATATATCAAATAGAAAGGAATTCTAAATAATGTATCAGTTTTGTTTAAGTAAGAATCGGAATAGTATCCTTGGAAGTTCAAAGATTCTCTCTCCAGAAATCCAATTTGGAGAAGAGACAGCCCAATTTAGGGGTTCATTATTGACTTTGTTTGGGCAACCCGCTTATAAAACTTCAAATTCAGAAAATGCGTTTCAGTATTTCATTACAGCAACGGACGATGCTGGACAATCCTATGAGTTTACTGTTTATGAAGGCCCCAGTGGTCTTGCTATTGGGGGGCACCGGATAGATTCCCATACTATACTGGCAGCACAATCATTCGTTCAATATGTAAAGGAAGCCTCACCTGCTGATTTTGAAGAAACAATGATGTACGAAGATACGGGATGTACAATAGTCTACGGTTGTAAGGACGGGGTTTGTTACTATAGAGAAATTCCAAAGTTTACGACCATAGAACATAATAATAAGGAACTACCGGATTTAACTCAGAACCAGTTGGATGAGGTACTT
The DNA here is from genome assembly GCF_003945345.1 of Paenibacillus baekrokdamisoli. Classification (GTDB taxonomy): domain Bacteria; phylum Bacillota; class Bacilli; order Paenibacillales; family Paenibacillaceae; genus Paenibacillus_Z; species Paenibacillus_Z baekrokdamisoli. Next base: position 6,364,179 of record NZ_AP019308.1, read on the forward strand.
ACAATTGATTTTTCGAATATTAAAGATGAGGATGATTTATGGTTCTGGAAAAATGATATGCTCGACTTTTCCAATGTCCATTTCCCAACGATTCGGGACTTAATGCGAAAGGACTTGATTGTAACCCTGGGTAAAACGATCGGTTTGGAAGAAGTGAAAGTGATTGGGGTAGAGGAAGGATTTTGTCCAGAATTCAGTGCTGAAACTCCCGAAATGGCATTAATTGCTTTAACGGAAGTCTGGGCTTGGAAAACGACTGCGGGTAAGCCGACTAAAAAGAGACACCTTAATTGCTCCTCATTTGCTTGGACGCTTGCGCGGGCTGTTTATGGATTTTATGGAGGGAATTTAGATAAAACTCATGCACAGGCAAATGCTTTCTACGAAGTGTATGAAGATAAAATTTCTTCTCAGGAAGACACACTCCGATTCTTCTATGCATTACTCGATCTCTTCAAATTTAAGCGACTATAATAGTAAAGGTTATTGAACTAACGGGACATAACGCACCATGGAGCAGTTTGCTGACGGCAGCTGCTCCTTTTTTCATTACGTTATTCCAGCTAATAGCTTGTCAATATTTATTTATTAATGAACAAAACGAAGGATGCTATACTGGAAAAAGGATATGACAAATAACCGTCCCACAGATATTGGGAAGGTTTTCCTCCATATCTAAGCGCTGCATATTCAGTCTAGGATAAATGCTTCTTTCTTGGTCAAAATCGCAAAAATCCAGTGGAGTAGTTTATTTGCACACGCGATCACAGCTACTTTAAACAGTTTTCCCTCTGCACGCTTTTTATCGTAATAAGCTCTTATTCTTTTGTTACGTGAGCCTTTCAGACCACACCTTACAGCTTGATATAAGGCTGTCCGAAGCCTCCTAGAACCGCGTTTGGTGATTTTATTTCGTGTTGCTGTAAACTTGCCGGAAGCAAACACACTTGGATCAATACCGGCAAACGCAACCAGTTTCTTGGCGTGATCGAACCGATCAATTTCCCCGATTTCAGCTAAAATTGTTGCAGCAATTTTGGTGCCAATGCCGGGTATCGATTGGACTAAATCATACTCTTGTAATTCTTCAGCCAGAGCCTCTATGGATTGATCAAGTTTCGCTAGATGCTCTTGGTATTGAAGAAGTAAGTTAATGAGCAATTCTAAGGCAATTAAATGACTCGGAAAAGCAGTCTCCCTAAAGGGATTTCGCTCTGCTGCAGCTATTAGCTTCTGTGCCCGTTCCAGCGACCACCGGTTAGAGTTGACATGTCCCACAAGGTGCTGTATCCGAACCGTTACGTCGTTCTCAGACATGGCCAGCACCGATTGAGACGTTGGGTATAGAGCCAGGAAACGGAGTGACACCTTCGAATAAAGGTCGCCAAACACGCCATGATATTCCGGAAAGACCTGATCTAACACCGCCTGAAACTGCAGCTTTGCTTGGACATACATACCCGTCAGAGACTCATATTGCCGAGTCAGGTAACGGAGATTCATCAGATACTGACCCCGCTTTTTGTAAGGCTCCAGCTCTTCTTTGTAGAACATTTCCCCCAGTTGATACGCATCAGCAACATCCGTTTTCACCTTGCGTAATTGGCTCTTTTTTGCTTGGTGTGAAAGGAACGGATTGATAATAATGTACAGATACGGATGCTCATCCAGGAACTGAATGACTGGGCTGTGATAATGGCCCGTTGCTTCTAATACAACGGCCGGACGCTGCCTAGTAAAGGACTCCAAGTCTTGAAGATAACGGAGGAAGGACGCTAATCCGTCAAGATCGTGCTTAAACCGGAAGGTCTTTCCGTAGGGCGTTCCCCGATCTGAAAAAGCTTGTGCATGACTTTCTCCTTTAGATACATCCAATCCAATGACAGGGTTCATTCAACCACTCCTGATCTGATATTCGCCGGCAACCCCTAGCCTTCTTGTCGTCCACAGTATCGCTTGTTATTCGGGATCTCTGTCCCAACCAGCCTAATCATGGTTTAACAAGTAGGGGGGGATGAACGGAATAGCTCTCGGGATCCAAGTCCCACGGGCAGAAACGTTCGATCCCCGGCTACCGCTAGCTTACTACCTCATAAAAATAAGGTCACCAGATCTATCTGGTCGACCTTATAATACGAACGAGCAGTTTAGCGTGGCTGACCTACTTACATAACTTTACATTATCACTTTATTACGATAACATATTAGAGAAGTAAAGTGATAAAGGATGTGGTCTTAATCGAATTCATTCGGCTAGAAATACCAAAAGGCAATACCTCAGATAAGAAGGGAGTTTGTTATTGTGCGAGAGGCATTAATTAACAGAAAAACAAAAGAAACAGAAATAAAACTGGAGCTTAATCTCGATGAATACAGTGAAGGCAATATCAACACGGGAATTGGATTCTTTAACCATATGCTCACGCTTTTTGCTTTTAGGGCAGGAATAAAACTAAATGTGGATTGCAAAGGTGATTTAGAGATAGATGGGCATCACACGGTTGAGGACATTGGAATATGCTTGGGGCAAGCAATCAAAAAGGCTATAGGGGATAAAAAAGGCATAAACCGTTATGGTAGTTCACGTATACCTATGGATGAGAGCTTAGCATTAGTGGATTTGAGTATATCTAATCGCTCTTTTTTAGTGTTTAACGTGGAAATGCCGTCAACACGAGCAGGCGAGTTTGAAACCGAATTAACCAAAGAGTTTTTTCTCGCTGTAGCGCATAATAGCGGGATAACCATGCACATCAATTTGGAATACGGCAGAAATACACACCATATAAATGAGGCAATTTTCGTGGCATTCGGCGATGCGTTGAAGAAAGCAATTAGGATAACAGGCGATGTTGTTCCGTCTACGAAGGGTACGTTATCATTATGAAAAAAATATGTATAGACGCTTACGTTTAAAAAATTATGGGGGAGGAATTTGTTTCATTGGACATCTGACGATTACGCTAACGGGTAACGAGAGCTCAATAAACTGCTCTTGTGCTCGAAACGATATTTTAGGAAGGATGGTCACTATGGCAAGGTTTATGATAAGCTCTGTGCAAAGTCTACACTATAAACGACGGCGGTTGTTTGTATGGAGCTAGCAATAAATTACCGCCTTAATTCCTTGCATGGTGATAATTGTTTATAGTATAGACTTTGCTACCTTAAAACTCTCAACTATTTTAAGGAGTAGAGCTATCATGAAATATGTAAACGCTGATATTATCTTTCCAGAAGAATTGCTAAATGAAATACAGAAGTATATACATGGTGGAATGGTGTATGTCCCTAAGCCTCAAGGATTACGTAAGAAATGGGGCGGAAATTCAGGAAGCAGACAATATTTGAACCTTAGAAACAATGAGATCCGTCAAAATTTTCCTTTGGTTTCACTATTGATCAACTTTCAGATCATTTCTGTCTTTCCCGCGATAGTATTAAAAAAATCGTTTATTCAAAAAAATAGGTTATTCAAAGTCATGTTGGATTAAATTCTGATGTGACTTTTTTTTGTGTAATATATAATTTCTACTTGTTTATTATATATTTTCAAGATGTTGCTACTAGTATAATTACATGTATAACAACAAAAAGGTGATGTTAATAACAGTTGAGGGGGGACAACATATGTATGAATTTTTTCAATATGATACGGATGAGAATAGGCGGTCTTTGCTAGTTCGAGCGAGGAAAGTTGCTCTATCGGCACTACAACAGTATGACTTGGAATGGGATCGCATTCAATTTATCCAACTATCCGAAACGATTACGTATAAAATTGAGACAAGTACAGCGAAAAGTTATTTGCTTCGTATTCATTCGGATCGATTGAGCAAAGAGGAGATCCGTTCAGAACTTACTTTTCTCCAGGCATTGAACAAATCGGTTGATCTAACTGTACCAGAAGGGTTGGTAAGTTGTGATGGCTCCTATGTATTGGAGATCGCTACCGAAGAGGGATATCGGCGCCCCTATGTCACGATGATGCGATGGATAGAGGGAGAGCATGCAAGTGGGGAATTTACGGATAGCTGTGCCTATAATATGGGAGTATTAATGGGTAGACTTCATGAAGTAGCTGCGAGTTTCGTCCCACCTCCTGATTTTGTTAGACCCACATGGGGAGCAGACAGTTTCAGACGTGAAATGATTAAGTTGGAACAGCATTATACATGTTTTTTATCGGGTGAGGCATGGAAGTCTTATCAAGCCGCGGCTGAGAAGATCGTATCCGAACTTGCAGTTATGCATCGGAACGACAATAACTACGGACTTATTCATGGGGATTTACATACCGGCAATATTGTTTTCAACAATGATCACCCCTATCCAATAGATTTCGGAAGGTGTGGTTACGGTTATTATCTCTACGATATGGCAGGCACAATATTAGAGCTTTGGCCGAAGCATCGATGGTTGTTTATCCAAGGCTACGAGAGTGTAAGAAAGCTGGAAACGGACTATGTTCGGCATCTGGAATGTTTCTTCGTCATGTTCATGATCGAGAATTACTGCCATCATGCCTCCGATCCAAGAGAAACATCCAGTTTAATCGACGAACAACAGTACGCCCAAGCCTACATAAGAGAATATTTAAATGATACTCCATTTCTATTCGATGTGATCGAACGGATAATGTGAAAAGGGGCAATCTAATGGATAATCATATTAATATAAGACGGATTGTCAAGCTAAGTGCGACAGTTCGTCCATGAATGATTCGTGTGCAGATTTCCAGCTTAGACATTTACGAGGGCGATGGTTGATGAGGCGAATGGCTTCAGCCAGTTCCTCGTCAGAGACCTCTGCAAAGTCATGACCTTTAGGGATAAACTCACGCAGGAGGCCATTTCCATTCTCGTTGGAACCTCGTTGCCAAGAGGAATAGGGATCCGCAAAATAAACCTTGATGTTGTGTACGTCTTCTAAGGCATTGTAACAAGCGAACTCTTTTCCCCGATCAGTTGTTGCCGTCACCCTTTTATGCGTCCGTTGGGAAGAGATACAGAGAAAATAACTGTAGTAAAGCCTTATGACTCAACAGGTCCTTTCGGAGAAATACCAACTTATAAATGGCGTATACAGGATATAATGAATGCTGTTATTTCATCAGGTTTAAACATTAAGCATATTGAAGAAATGTATGCAGAGGATGGTACATTTTGGGTTGATGAATCAAGCGATGAAAGAGATACTAGGTCAAATGAAGAACTTGATAAATTGTGCAAATGGGAAATAAATCCTTTGGCTGCTATTCCTCAATGGTTATCGATATACGCAATTAAATGAACAAATGACCATGGCATATAAAATTTCTATTGAGATTTATTGATAACCCGAACCTCCGGATCCCCTGATTTCCAATCACTATACATAAAAGCAGCGGCAGTCGAGGACTTTATTTTTCATGTCCAAGTCTACCGCTGCTTATTTTTACGGTACACTTATTTTGTGATGAAGTGAAAAAAAGATCCGTCATAGGTATTACGAAAATTATTTTAATATTAATGGGAAGATTGAATGTTTTTATGGTTGTTTTCCGTCAGCTTTTATAGAGGGGGTGAATTGTTGAGAAATCATACAGAAATTGAGCTTGTAAGAAAATCCTCATATGGGGATCAGGAAGCCTTTACGAAACTAGTTCGAAAATATTCAAATGTGGTTTACGGAGTCGCCTTTAGTGTTCTAAATGATTTTCATTCATCACAAGATATCGCTCAAGAAGCTTTTGTAAAAGCATGGTATAACATGGAACAATTACGTGATATTGAGAAGTTTGGGAGTTGGGTAATCAGCATCACAAGAAATCTCTGTACCGACCGTTATAGAAAACGGCAACTTGCGGAGAGACCACTTAGTGAGGCCATGGATCTCCCTGATGATTTGTCATTAGAAGAGCGAATAAATCGTAAATCAGATAAACAAGCGGTATGGAAAGCGCTAAGTGTTTTAGATGAAAAATATCGTACCACTACGTTAATGTATTACATTGGCGGGTTCAACACCAGAGAAATAAGCCAATTATTGGATGTTCCACTAGGTACAACGGAAAGTCGTTTAAGAAGATCAAAAGCGATTTTAAAGAAGGAGTTGATCGAATTGGTTGAACATACTGCTCAAGACTTAAAACTTGGCGAGGACTTTGTCGGAAAGGTAAAGGCTCGAATTAAAAACGCTTTACAGGTGAGATTAGTTTCGGATCTAGCTAACGCTAAAAAATACTATCAAGACGTCTTGGGCTTTATTGTTGATGGGTGGGGCCACGTTGAACGTGAAGGAGTAGGCTTTTTACTGCAACAAGCTGAGAAACCCGAAGACGTCCGACCAAATGCTAAACCATCAAAAGAGAATTACCCCAACGATTGGCCTGGTCCACCTACAAGTTGGGATACTTACGCTTATTCAGATTTTGATGGAGTTCAGTCATTATATGAAGAATTTGTAGCTAAAGGAGCTGTTATTGCGTATGCTCCACAGATTGAAGATATGGGAAGTAACAAGTGGAAGGAGTTTGCAGTTAAAGATTTAGATGGTTATGTAATTGTGTTTGGTGGTAGTAATTAAGTATTTCATAGAACTACGAAAATGAAGAGGTTACTCAACTAAACCGAGGGACGGAACACTATAGTTCAATACCGAAAGGGCTGCCGAAGGGCAGCCTTTCGCTCACCTAACGGGCAGGTTAGTGTGGGATTTATTTACAAAAGAGACCTGTTAGTGTATTTTCTTTTTATAGTCTATATGGAAAGAGGCTGAAAAAATGAAACCTATAGGGAAAAATCTCCGAATTACGAAGTGTTAATAAGGGTATTAAACTAAGAATATTTTGGGCTACTTTCGTCTTGTCAATTCAATTAGAAGTGAGATAATACTTTGAAATAAAATATATTGAGGTGTAATATGAATCCATCAATTGAAGCCTTATTTACGGATAAGATTCTAGCTGAAGCAGCAAAAAGGTATGGGTTTATGACTGATGAGCTGAGTCTATTGGGGAATAACCAAAATTTCACCTATGGAAGTAATAATGAAGCACGGAATTTCGTCATTCGGATTATACATGAATCTCACAGATCTCTAGAGCTTATACAAGGTGAACTAGAATGGATACAATATCTTTCGAATAATGATGTTCCTGTATCATGTCCAGTGAAATCAAGTAACGGTAAGCTAATTGAAAAGATGAACGGTTTTTTTGTCGTTGCATTCCAAAAAGCTCTTGGTGCCCCTTGGAGTGATGAAATATCTCAAATAGAAGAGTTCGAAAAATTGGGAGCAATTGCTGGAAGAATGCATGCACTCACTAAAAAATACATTCCTAGTACAGGAGAGATTAAACGATACGATTGGCAAAAAAATAATTATCTTCGAGAATTCACAAATAATATCCCCTCTTCCCAAGATCTTGTAATTGCTCATTTTGAATCTTTGATGCAGAGGGTCCACAAATTATCACGTGATAGTGATAATTATGGACTTATTCATGGTGATTTTTGTTTTGGTAATTATACAGTTCAACCAAATGGACTCATCACTGTATTTGACTTCGATGAATGTCAATACGGATGGTTCGTGCAAGATATTTCAGTTAACTTATTTTATGGAATTGCAGTACCTAGACCTGATGAAGATGTTCTAACTTTTGTCAAAAGGTACCTGACATCGTTCTTAAAAGGTTACGTAAAGGAACACGCGATTGATATAAAATTGTTAAGAGACTTACCACTATTTCTGGATATGAGACAAGCAATACTTTATTCAGCTCTTTATCGAAACGGAAATATTGATACACTCGATGATTGGTCTCAGGAGTTCTTGAAGCGTGCACGATATAATATGGAAAACAATTTTTCGTTGATTGAAATGGATGATATTTTGAATCTCATAACTTAACAGTTACGCTCCCCGGACACTATAGCTTGATACTGAACACAACAAGGCAGCCGAAATAAACCGGCTGCTTTTCCACGCTAACGGGCAGTTTAGCGCAGCTTTCCAAGTTATTGAAACGTAAAGGGTTAAGGTGGCTAAAAGGGTTAAGGTGGCTGAGCATAAGGAGGAGATACGTTGAGGGTTATACTTGAATTGCTTCGTATTATTATTATAGTCGTACTTCTTTGGGGATTTTCGGGATATTTAATTAGAAAAATATACTCAGAAATCGACATAAACATTGATAAACATGGTTGGATTGCAATGCTTGGTATTTACATTCTGATTTTCGTTTTATATAGAAATAAAATGCAATTCAGTGGATGGTACAAAGGACAGGGAAGAGAAAAACTTCCAAGAGGAGCAACCCAACTACTACTTTCAGGCTCTATTTTGTTAATATTACTCCCAGCATTTCTTAGCTTATTGAACTAACGGAACACGATAGCTCAACGAACAAGAATAAAGGCTGCCGATCGCCATCGATCAGCAGCCTTCACTTGACTAACGGGTACACAAAAGGCTGATTAGCTCAAATAGGTGGTGATAATTTTGCACATAGTAAGATACTTAATTTTATGGATTTCTTTTATCATTTTGTTCAGCGTTGCTGCATTGGGCTTGGAACTAATAGAAGGATATAAAATCACCACAAGCGAATATTATGGTCTTCGTAATATAGGTTTTATTTTTATCACGATGATGTTTCTTATTGCATCTGTCTTCTATCCTGTTATTTTAATACCGTTATCTATCGTTATTAGCAAAATCGTGACCGTTGCGCTTGGTCGGGTGCTACTGTATTCCATGCTGGGTGGAATAGGAGGAATCTTCATATTCCATAAGTTTTACAGTGACCACTTTATTCAGGAATACGATCTGAATATTAGCAGCTCCATTTTAATCTTCGGAACTGTTGGTTTCATGTATGCCCTGATCGATAATTATCTTCAACGTCGGCAGTCTCCATTACGCTAACGGAACACGATAGTTCAATATCATGAGGGCCGCCTTCGGGCGGCTCTACGTTACGCTATTCCAGCTAATAGCTTGTCAATATTTATTTATTAATGAACAAAACGAAGGATGCTATACTGGAAAAAGGATATGACAAATAACCGTCCCACAGATATTGGGAAGGTTTTCCTCCATATCTAAGCGCTGCATATTCAGTCTAGGATGAATGCTTCTTTCTTGGTCAAAATCGCAAAAATCCAGTGGAGCAGTTTATTTGCACACGCGATCACAGCTACTTTAAACAGTTTTCCCTCTGCACGCTTTTTATCGTAATAAGCTCTTATTCTTTTGTTACGTGAGCCTTTCAGACCACACCTTACAGCTTGATATAAGGCTGTCCGAAGCCTCCTAGAACCACGTTTGGTGATTTTATTTCGTGTTGCTGTAAACTTGCCGGAAGCAAACACACTTGGATCAATACCGGCAAACGCAACCAGTTTCTTGGCGTGATCGAACCAATCAATTTCCCCGATTTCAGCTAAAATTGTTGCTGCAATTTTGGTGCCGATGCCGGGTATCGATTGGACTAAATCATACTCTTGTAATTCTTCAGCCAGAGCCTCTATGGATTGATCAAGTTTCGCTAGATGCTCTTGGTATTGAAGAAGTAGGTTAATGAGCAATTCTAAGGCAATTAAATGACTCGGAAAAGCAGTCTCCCTAAAGGGATTTCGCTCTGCTGCAGCTATTAGCTTCTGTGCCCGTTCCAGCGACCACCGGTTAGAGTTGACATGTCCCACAAGGTGCTGTATCCGAAGCGTTACGTCGTTCTCAGACATGGCCAGCACCGATTGAGACGTTGGGTATAGAGCCAGGAAACGGAGTGACACCTTCGAATAAAGGTCGCCAAACACGCCATGATATTCCGGAAAGACCTGATCTAACACCGCCTGAAACTGCAGCTTTGCTTGGACATACATACCCGTCAGAGACTCATATTGCCGAGTCAGGTAACGGAGATTCATCAGATACTGACCCCGCTTTTTGTAAGGCTCCAGCTCTTCTTTGTAGAACATTTCCCCCAGTTGGTACGCATCAGCAACATCCGTTTTCACCTTGCGTATTTGGCTCTTTTTTGTTTGGTGTGAAAGGAACGGATTGATAATAATGTACAGATACGGATGCTCATCCAGGAACTGAATGACTGGGCTGTGATAATGACCCGTTGCTTCTAACACAACGGCTGGACGCTGCCTAGTAAAGGACTCCAAGTCTTGAACGTAACGGAGGAAGGACGCTAATCCGTCAAGATCGTGCTTAAACCGGAAGGTCTTTCCGTAGGGCGTTCCCCGATCTGAAAAAGCTTGTGCATGACTTTCTCCTTTAGATACATCCAATCCAATGACAGGGTTCATTCAACCACTCCTGATCTGATATTCGGTGGCAACCCCTAGCCTTCTTGTCGTCCACAGTATCGCTTGTTATCCGGGATCTCTGTCCCAACCAGCCTAATCATGGTTTAACAAGTAGGGGGGGATGAACGGAATAGCTCTCAGGATCCAAGTCCCACGGGCAGAAACGTTCGATCCCCGGCTACCGTAATCTTATGACCACACAAAAATAAGGTCTACCAGAAAGATCTGGTGACCTTATAATACGATAGGGCAGGATAGTTACAGAAACATTACCGATTCAGTGCTTAGGACCACATGGAAGGAATATCCTTATTGTTAGGAAACTATAATAATTAGATTAATTTAGACTCGAAAGGTGGTGGTTCGGTGATATGCCATAAGTTAATAGTTATTGAACAAATGACGCGAACTAAGCATGCATGACCGCCAAAAAAAGAAGATATAGCTACCGCTACAACTTAATCCCTTCCAGCTTCATATAATTTGTTCGCAAAATAGGCAAGGTGGGTCTTAGCCGTTGATATGTAGCTTTCCAGATAAAACTAATAACGCAACTGATTTAGAATATAAGTCATACTGTCAAGTAGCGGCTCTGTCTGTTTGTACCTTCTGATGATAAGGCAAGTACATAAGCTGTCAATTAATCCCAGATGTGCAATTCTAGAGGACACAGCTTCTTTTAGAAAGTCTGCTTCAATAGATGAGATGACCAATCTGCTATCTACGAGATCCAGAAGGGGAGTTTTATAAAAACTTGTAATGCCAATAATTTTTGCGCCTTTTCCTTTTGCAATTTGTAATGTTTCAATTGTATCTTTTGTGCGGCCGGTATGTGAAATACCAAGTGCCACACATTCATCATCTAGCATGCTTGCAGATATGCGACTGATATGAGGATCGGTGACTGCATAAGCCGGAAGACCGATACGCATAAAGCGATAATAAGCGTCTTGGGCGAGTGTTGCGGATGTTCCAATGCCGTAAATTTCTATTCGCTTAGCCTGTAATAAAAGTTGAACCGTTCGATGAAATTCCTCTTTATCCAATGTATTTATTGTATTCTGTAAGGTTTGAATGCTTGAACTGAATACCTTCAAAGCAATCGAGTAATCGTCATCATGAAGACTGATCTCTTCCGGTACGGGGTATGATGATTTGGAAATGTTCTTAGCTAAATTAATTTTTAGGTCAGTAAATCCGTTCAAACCAATTAATCGGCAGAATCGGACAATACTTGAATCTGCGACTGACAGAAGAATAGCCAGTTGAGCAATTGTCATATTAATGACATCAGCGGGGTGACTCAGAATGTATTCCGCTATTTTTTTTTCTCCTTGATGCATAGAGGGTAAAAAATTTTTAATAATGACTAGGTAATCCTTCGCAATGTCCATGAACGCTCTCCATACTTTTTATTAATCATCATCAATGATTTTATATTATCACATTCCAATCAATTCAAGTAAACCCCGTTCAAATTTACAATATTTAAAATCACCAATAACCCTCAGTTAACATTCAACAGTTATGATAAAAATGTTTAATCGACAAGGAATATTATTCTGCATTTATTGATTAAATAAAGAATGTAATTCCTCGATGAAGGCGGACAGTCAGGAGGTATGATCCATGAATCGAATCCTCATTTATTAAAATACGATACTTATCTTGAAAGATAGAATCAAAAAATAACTTAAAAGGAATAAAATTCACTATAAATAATTATTTAGGGAATTATACTCCATAGACCAAAATCGGGAGAATATAGGGATGACATGTAAGCTTGGGCATTATGAAACTTATATTTTTGACCTGGATGGATGCTTGTACACGGGAAATGAACCATACCCAGGGTCAATCGCACTTATCTCATACCTTGCAGACAAGAACAAAAAGATCATTTTTCTGAGCAATAATTCTACCGAGACATCGGAGGAGGTACTTGCCAAAATGTCGGGCATGGGATTTCCTGTTTTGGGAATGAAGGCTATGGTAGCTACCGATTTAACCGGAAAATATCTGCTAGAGAAGTACGGCAGGGTAACTGTATCGGTATGCGGATCGAAATCCTTGGAGACAAGCTTAAGGGGATTTGGACATCGAGTCGTCCGCCTGGACGATCACAGCACATCCGAATTCATAGTATTAGGCCGGGATGTCCACTTTAATTACGAGAAATTGAGGAGAAGCGTCAACCAAGTGCAGAGGGGCGCAAAACTGGTTCTTACCAATTCCGATGTGTACCACCCAGGTGCGTTCGGGGAGCGAGTGCCAGAGACGGGGGCACTGCTGGCGTCGGTGCTTTCCATGTTGGACCGGCCAAGCGTTATTTCGATTGGAAAACCCGAGCCATATCCGTTTCAAAAAGCGCTTGAGCTTTCCGGAACTAGCCGGGACGCGTGCCTAATGGTTGGCGACAATATTTACACCGACATTAAGGGGGGCAGGAATGCGGGAATCGATACGCTTTGGATTTCTTACCACAGAAGTCGTCCACGAGCAAGCCCAGTTCCCACTTATAAGGTTTCCACAATTGACGGTTTCTACAGAAAGTTGCGCAATCAGATCTGATACTAACAATATAATTCCCCTGGGAGTGATCATGCTAAGAATCCAATCCTTACTGTTAATTCTCATTGTTGTATCGAAATATTGGGAGGGTCTTAGGACCGTTTTTACGAAAAGATTGTGTACCTGAATTTGCGGCATTTTGACCTTTAAAGATGACAATATCAAAGCCAGCACAGGGGGATAGCCATGTTGAAGATCGTAGTGATGGGGGACCTGCATTATTCGCTATCATTCGCTGATCCTTCGTTGAAGGAGTATCAGGAAGATTTCCTCAAACGTTATCTCGATAATGTATTTCAGGTCCCGGCCGATATGCATGTTTCAGTCGGTGACTTAACGCACTCTGGCTCTCCTGCGGAATTCGGCCGGATCTACCAAATTGCGAATGAGAGACCTATTCACTTCTTCCAAGCGATAGGAAATCATGATGCTCTGACGATTCCAAAGGAGCTAATACCTTCGGTAATGCAGCGTCCCCTGTATTATCATGTGTCGACTGAGGAAGCCATTGTGGCGTTTATCGATACGGTGCGGGAACAGTGTCCTGATGATTCTTCGGGAGCGATCTCGGACGAACAACTCGACTGGCTGCAGGAATTGATATTGAGCAGCGAGAGCAAGCCGGTTATATTGTTTGCCCATCACCCGTTGTTTGGAACCACCACTTTTTCCGAGATGGCGCATCTTTCCATCCGGAATGACAGGCTAACAGACATTCTCGCGAGTAAGCAGGGAATCGGGTTGTATTGCAACGGTCACAATCATATTCACTCTACACACCACAGCAGCCCATGGGTGTATATTCAGACCGCCGCTTGCCTAATAAAACCATCTTACCGGATCATTACAGTACAAGACAGCGATGTATTTATCGAAACCCGTTTCTTGAACGACGACATGTTTACGCAATACGGACAAATGCTGGGCGAGGAACTACTTTATATCCCCGACCAAATCCAGCCGCCGGTCCGGCCCATCGACTTGGAACTTCGTTTATGGGGCATTAAATTTAGGGAAGACCAAACGGATTGAGAGAGGAAGAGAAAATATTGGAAATAAAACAGCATAAATTTATATCGTCCTACTTAGAGTCAGACATTAGCTTCAAATGGCTTCGCGGCAATCATCATGGACATTCGACGAGGTCGGATGGCACCGACGAACCTTTAACAATTGTGCGTGCTTATGAGGAAGCTGGATACGATTACTTTGCCCTTTCTGAACATGATTTTTTACTCAGACGAGAAGAACTACAGCCCTATACGAAGATGTGTGTAATCCCGGCCGTAGAGGTCGCGGCTAAAGACGAACAAACTCTTCAATATCTTGGAGCTGACAGAGTACTTCCTGCGCTTTCATTGACACCCAGGGAAATTATGGATAGAGTGCATCAGGCCGGAGGACTTTGCATTTTCAATCATCCCAACTTCAAGCCCTTTCAAGAATATGCTACAGATCAATTGCTCGATTCGATGGAAGGTATTAAAGGTATAGAAATCTATACTGGGGTTATCGAAAGACTGTTCGGACAGGCTTTAGCGACTGATCGCTGGGACCATCTGTTGAGTAAGGGATGGAGGATTTTTGGCCATGCAACGGATGACCAGCATGCACGGGAAGATCAATTTATTGCTTGGAACTGTGTGCAGTGGCCAGATTCGCAAGCCATTGATCCAGAAAGAATTGTCGATGCACTTTCAGAGGGACGCTTTTATGCATCAACGGGAGTATCCATTTCAAAAATTGAAGCAAAAGATAACAATCAGTGTATTTCAATAGAATCCGATGCTGATGAAGTTCATTGGATTAGTCGAAATGGGGTTGTATTGAAAAAAGTAAATGGAGGTTCTTCTTCTATGACCATGAAGGAATTGCGCGAGAATCCCAGATTACACAATAAAGATCTGAATGAAGCATTCTATGTACGTATCGAGTGCTTGGGACGTGGTAATAAGATGGCGTGGTCCCAGCCATTTTGGATTGTCCCCGAAGAGTGAGGATATTCTTTTACAGTATGGATTCTTATGCATAGAAGCAGCACCTTGTAATTGGAAATGCATTATAAAAAATTGCATTGAGAGGGGTATTTCGATGAATAAAAGAATGATTGGTTTACTAGCTATTAGCACGGCATTACTAGTTACAACCGCTTGCAGCAGCGGCGGCAGTGGAGGTTCAGGCAAGAAGATTGAAATCAGCTTTACTGACGTTGCTCCATCGCCTGAGAGAGAGAAATTCTTTAATGAAATCATTGCTGATTTCGAAAAAGAAAATACGAATATCAAAGTGAATTTGGAAACAGTGCCATGGGATCAAGCGTTTGCAAAGCTGACAACACAAGGTCAAAGCAAAACATTGCCCGATGTCGTCAACGTTTACCCAGCTTGGTTAACTACTTTTGTTCCAGCAGGCTTTCTGGAGCCGATTTCGACCCAATATGATGAATGGGATAAGAAAGATAATCTTACAGCCTTCGTAAAAAACGTTACAATCGAGCAACAGCAGCGTGAACCATTCAAAGATGTTTATCTCATCCCGGATGCTTTTATGGGCGGTGCATTGTTCATAAGAACAGACTGGATGAAAGAGGCTAATCTGGAATTGCCTAAAACATGGGATGAATTGTTTAATGTTGCCGAGAAATTGACAGATCCAGCCAAAAATCGTTATGGTTTTTCATACCGTGGAGCTCGTGCAGGGTTTGACCAAATCTTAGCTTACATTTTCTCTGTTACAAAAGGCGAAAGCTATGAAGCAGACGGCACATCGGTTCTTTTAAGACCCGAAGCATTGACTGCATTCAAGAGATACACCGATATCTATAAAAAAGGCTGGGCTCCAAAGGACTCCATAAACTGGGGATACCAAGAAATGGTGCAGGGCTTCACATCTGGCGTAACCGGAATACTAGCTCAAACTACTGAAGTAGTAGCTACGGCAAAAGCCTCCATGAAGGATGGTACTTGGACGGTTATTCCTAGTCCTACTGCAGTAGACGGCAACACATATGCCGGAGCAGGAGCTTCATGGGGCTACAGTATTTCCAAAAACTCTAAGAATAAAGAAGCAGCTTGGAAATTTATTGAATTTTTATCCAAACCGGAAAACAATAATAAATATAGTAAAGTAATGACCATGATCCCGATCATGCAAGATTCTCTTAAAGATCCTGAGCTAGGCCAAGGTCCAATGAAAGGCTTTATCGATATGTTGAATGATCCGAAACTGATACCTCCTGCTGATTATGGCAAATTCCCTGAGCTTGGTGAATTCAGAGAAAGCTTTATGGATGCAGAAGTACAAAAATATTTATTGGGTGCACAATCAGCTGAAGATACGTTGAAGCATTTGGGAGACTTCTTAACGAAGGCACAACAGAAATTTATGAAAGATCACCCTGACATCCCAGTTCCACATGCAGCAAATTATAAAGGCAAGTAAGGATACGATTCATATGATTCCTATTCTATCAGGGGTTGGTTCACTGACCTCTGATATGTTTTTTTGAAATTCAGAAGTGACTGGGGGTTTCTACATTTGAAATATCTTCGTAAGAATGAACCGTATATACTGCTCTTTCCTAGTTTTTTTCTATTATTTATTTTTCTGGCGTATCCCTTATTGAGTTCTATCTTGTACGCCTTCCAAAGCTATAAGCTGACCGCTCCTAATGATATCGGTTTTAACGGAATTGAGAACTTTAAAGCTGTTCTTACAGATAATAACTTTCCGTTAATCATGAAAAACACTCTAATCTGGGTAGTTTTAACCGTAGGAGCGCAATTTATTCTCGGTTTTATTCTCTCGTTATCTTTGAGTCGTCCGTTTCCTTTGCGTAATGTTTATCAGGCTGTCGTTTTCCTGCCATGGGCAGTTTCCTCCTTTGTCATTGGCTTGACATTCCGCTGGTTATTTAATACAGAGTACGGACCTGTCAATGATATTCTGTTGAAGCTTGGGATAATTCACGATAAAATTTATTTCCTGTCCGATCCTAAAATGGCGCTATACTCGGTTATTATTGCCATGGCCTGGACGGGAATTCCTTTCTTTGCAATCATGCTGCTTGCAGCGATGCAATCTATTCCGCATGAGATTTACGAAGCGGCGGAAATGGATGGAGCGGGTATAATTTCTAGGTTTTGGAATGTTACCTTTAGTTATATCAAGCAAACCATTCTGATTACATTGCTGCTAAGAACCATTTGGGTGTTTTCATCTGCCGAATTGATCTATATTATGACGACTGGCGGACCTGCAAATTCATCCAATACCTTAGCTTCCTATATGTTCATGAAAGCTTTTGCATCGCTAGACTACGGTCAAGCAGCGGCTATTGGTCTATTCTTTATGGTGTTATTACTCCTATTTACTTTTGTTTTCCTTCGTCTCACTAAATTTGAAAAAGCAGGTAACTTATAATGAACAAAAAACAACGTACGCCTATTGTTATTGTCCGTTTTGTTGTTTTGTTGGGTTATCTGCTGATGGTATTAGCGCCATTCTATTGGCTATTCATCACATCGTTAAAACCCAAATTGGATATCCTTACAACAAATATTCAGTATTGGCCTAAACATATCACATTTGACAATTACATCTACCTTTTTGAAACCTCTAATTTTGCCGTATTTTTTAAGAACAGTATTATTCTTTCATTAGCTACCGGATTCTTTGGTACTTGTCTGGCCGTTCTTGGTGGTTATGCGATGGCGAGATTCAAATTCAGAGGACATAAACTTGTCATTTACGGCTTGCTGTTAACACAATTGATTCCAGGTGTCCTCGTGTTAGTACCGACGATTATTATGTATTCCAAGCTTGGCTTAACCAACACAATGGGCGGACTCATCCTTTTTTACACAGTTGGGACTATTCCATTTAGCTTGATCTTAATGCGGAACTTTTTCGATCGAATTCCGATGGACCTTGAAGAAGCTGCATTGATCGACGGCTGCAACAAAATGCAGTCACTGTTCAAAATCATTCTGCCTCTAATGGTACCGGGTGTGATTGCAACCTTCATCTTTGCCTTTATTGGAGCGTGGAACGATCTGCTTGGAGCAGTTATGATTATAAGCAGCGACAGTTTAAAAACAATTCCAGTAGGATTGAACATGTTTATACACAACTATGATATTGACTGGGGTGTCATGACGGCTGGAGGCATAGCAGCAACCGTTCCATCGTTGATTATGTTTGCCGTTATGCAGCGATTTGTTGTTGAAGGACTGACGGATGGGGCTGTAAAAGGGTAGACACCCTATCGTTTTGTTGTAGATGGATTGACAGATGGAGTCGTTAAAGGATAACACTCGATAAGTTTGAATAGATAGAGGTAGAGGGTGGAGAGGACAAGATGAGCAAGCAATTAGGGAAGGAAACCAAGGATGCAGGTATGCAGACTATTCTTGCCCATTATGGGGATGAAACGTTTCTAGGAGCGGTTGTTCCACCCGTATTTATTAATACACTATTTACATTTGATTCGTATGAGGCATTCCAAAAGTCGCAATGGCAGGAAGAGACTTATTATTATTCAAGGATTTCTAATCCTACTCAGCAGATAGCAGAGAAGAAGCTAGCGGCGTTGGAAAAGGGAGAGGCGGCCAAGCTATTCACTTCGGGAATGGCAGCGATCTCATCTACGTTGCTTCACTGCTTGAGCCAAGGCGACCATGTGGTGTGCAGCTATCCGATATACGGTGGCACACATCAGCTGCTTCAAAACTACTTGCCTAAGTTTGGTATTACTGCTGATTTCGTGGATTTCAGACAATTAGACCAGGTACAAGCAGCGATTAAGCCGAATACGAAAATGCTGTATTGTGAAGGGTTTTCAACCTTTTACATGGATGTGTTCGATATTCCGGCTGTCGTACAAATCGCCAAGGAACATCAATTATTAACGGTAATGGATAACACTTGTGCAACACCTGCAACTATGCGCCCCATTGAATGGGGCATTGACATCGTGATCCATTCCGCTTCCAAATATTTGTCAGGTCACAGTGATGTGACTGCTGGAGTAGTCATTGCTTCGCAAGAGCGGATCGACGCGATAGCGAACAATGAAATCGTACTACTTGGAGCTACATTAGCACCGTTGGAGGCGTGGCTGCTTACTCGTGGACTGAAGACATTCGGATTACGTATGAAGCAGCATGCTGAGTCCGCGAAGCAAATTGCGCTTATGCTTAGCCAGCACCCTCAAGTTAGCAGAGTTAATCTTCCTTTGCTGGAGCAGCATGAGCAGCATGAGCTTGCGGTACGACAGTTTAGCGGGAATACAGGTTTGTTCAGCTTTGAGCTGCATGGCGGTCCTTCTGCTGTAGCAAAGCTGATGAACAATCTGAAGCTATTTCAAATCGGCGTGAGCTGGGGAGGCTTTGAAAGCCTGATTTATTCCCCGGGTCTAGCCATTAATCCCGAACAGAAATCTCGCACCGAGCATGAAACACGATTAGAGCACACCGTTAGGTTATCTGTTGGGCTCGAGGATATCGATGATTTAATGGAAGACTTTAATCAGGCGTTAGCTAGCCTATAAAGCAAGTTACGTTAGGCAAGTAGGCTGCTAGCAAGCTAGATTTTCTAGTCTTGGATTCTGAGAAACTTTTGGCGGACACTAAAAGGATCCTTACTGAAAAAGGTATAAATCTAAAAAACCAAACCCCACAGTTTATTTTACTGTTGGGGTAGGGGAAAATCCCTGGCTTTTGTATCCGACATCTAAATATTAGCCTAATAACCTTGAGAGCAGAATAATCTCTGCCAGTCGCATGATGAGTCGCCTTCTGCGCGCTCTAATAACGGCACTAAGAATTAGAAAATCCGTACCAACCGATAGGAGAGTTCCAGTAAAAATGCTACCGGTGGTTGTAACCTGTACTCTTTTTCCCTGTAGTAATTTGGCTTGTTTGCGAAACGTCACGGATAGGTGTGGTGTATTCGGAGTAAGGCTGGCGAGGAAGGTTGTAATTCTATGATGCTGCGAGCTCTTGTATTAGTCTAACTCCAACAACCAGGTGCACCGTCCTTGTCGCTCCCTTTTCGGGAAGCACGCAGGGTAGATTAACCCCTTTCGGTTAGTTGCGCCAGCCCCGCAAAATAAAAGCCGGAGAAATGATGTTCATCATGGAGGGCATTCTTGAGCGCGTTTGCGGACTGCATGTGCACAAGAAGAGCGTAACAGCCTGTGTCCACTTTCCAGACTTTTAATATTTACTCAGAAGAGGGCAAGAATTATTTTAATCGGTACTAACGGGCAGATTTGCTCAATCATCGGGCATTATCGGACTATATTTATGGGGAGCGATGGTGAGGCTAATCCGAGGCGTTATGCAAAAGAAGATAATAGTTGGTTGAATCTATCCCGCTCCTCCAAAAAAGGGCAATGGCCGCTGTATTGGAATGGAACTAATCGCGAATTTTTAATCAGCTTATTTGTTTCCTGAGCTTGGGTAAACGGAACGACTTTATCATGAATTCCATGAATAATTAATGTGGGCACATCGATCTGTCCAAGATCGTTGTAAACATTCTCGTCTCTTAGCGTGACCATAATGGCGGAAGTCGACCAATTCGCAGCTTGTAAACCCATTAGAAAGAACCATTCGGATTTCGGTTCAGAAATGTACTGAAAGAAAAAAATCCCCGTTTGGTTTTGCAGCATTTTCGGACGGTCATTGTTTGTTTCTTCGATGATTTTATTCGTAAATTCTTTTGGAACGCTTGATGGAGACGCAGCGTCGATCAGGACGAGTTTAGATACCCCGTACCCTTTGTAACGAGCCATATAACGAATCGAGATCGCGCCTCCGGTAGAGTGTCCTGCCAGTGTTATGTTTTTTAGCTGTAACGCTTCGATGACCATACGAAGATCATCTGCTAATCTATCGAAACCGTAACCGTCGAATGGTTTATCCGAATTGCCGTATCCTCTCCAGTCCATTCCGATACAACGATATCCGAGCTTAGGAAGGAAATTGAACTGATATTCGAACTGGTTATGGTTTAGCGGCCATCCATGAATAAAAAGTATCGTTTTATTTCCCTTCGGATTGATGTCCTCTATAAATACTTTTACGCCCGGTTCCACAGTAACGAAGTACCCCAAGTGTATCGCCTCAATTCTTTAAAATGTACTTCCCCATTAAGATATTCGCCCTAGGCAAGGTGAATGCCTAATTTCGGCGTCAAATGGGGTTTAGATAGTGCGTAGAGATTTCTGAGGAATAGCTTGAGTGAAACAGTTTCTTCAGATCATTGAGCTAACGCAGAACGTTAGTGAAATAGCGGTTGCTTCGGCAGCCGTTTTTGTTTTCTCCGATAAACGGGCAGGATTGCTTCATCAATTGTCGAATCCTTTGTTCGAATGTTTCTATTAATGGGGGGGCGAGTATGGAAATTAAGATACGAGAAATTGCAGAAAATGATTATACTGAGGTTGTTTTTTTATGGAACGATGTACTTGGAGTTCGCAATGTTAATGATGAAAACTTTCGAGTTACTATGGAAAAAATGAATAAGGACGGGAATTACAAAACATTTGTTGCATTATTTGAAAATGATGTGGTTGGTTTTGTAACTATAGTTCAGGCATTATCCGTAGGGGATCCAATTGGTTATCTACATATTACAGGTCTTGCTGTTAAAAAGGAATTTCAGCATAGTGGGATAGGAACAAAACTACTAAGACACACTGAAAATTATGCTAAAGAAAACGGAATATCAAGTATTATTTTATGTAGCGGATTTAAGCGAACCGACGCCCATGCTTTTTATGAGCATAATGGCTATGACAAAGATTCATACTGCTTTGATAAGATGATTAACCTTGACTAATAAGCATTAATTAAACCAAACTAATTTTGAATATGTAATAGCCCGAGTAACCATTTTGCATTAAGCTAACGAGGAATGAGAGCTCAATAAACTGCTCTTGTGCTTGAAACGATATTTTAGGAAGGATGGTCACTATGGCAAGGTTTAAGATAAGCTCTATGCAAAGTCTACACTATAAACGACGGCGGTTGTTTGTATGGAGCTAGCAATAAATTACCGCCTTAAATCCTTGCATGGTGATAATTGTTTATAGTATAGACTTTGCTACCTTAAAACTCTCAACAATTTTAAGGAGCAGAGCTATCATGAAATATATAAACGCTGATTCTATCTTTCCAGAAGAATTGCTAAATGAAATACAGAAGTATATACATGGTGGAATGGTGTATGTCTCTAAGCCTCAAGGATTACGTAAGAAATGGGGCGAAAATTCAGGAAGTAGAAAATATTTGGACCATAGAAACAATGAGATTCGTCAAAAATTTTCCTTTGGTTTCACTATTGATCAACTTTCAGATCATTTCTGTCTTTCCCGCGATAGTATTAAAAAAATCGTTTATTCAAAAAAATAGGTTATTCAAAGTCATGTTGGATTAAATTCTGATGTGACTTTTTTTTGTGTAATATATAATTTCTACTTGTTTATTATATATTTTCAAGATGTTGCTACTAGTATAATTGCAGATGTGATCGAACGGATAATGTGAAAAGGGGCAATTTAATGGAGAATCATATTAATATAATTAAAGATAGTTGGAACCAATGGTCTGGAACATGGTATGAAAGATATAGAACAGATGAAGCGATTTCAAAAATAATAAAACATCCAGAATCAGCATTTCACCCTACTACGTATTCAATGATTAAAAAGGCAATTCCAAGCTTGCAAGGCAAACGAATTTGTGTTCCTTCAAGCGGTGACAACCATGCTGTTTTTGCTTTTCATATGATGGGAGCCAAAGTAACTTCCTCCGACATATCGGAACAACAATTGGAAAACACTGCTGCTATAGCTCATAAACATGGTTGGGATATTGAATTTATATGTGATGATACAATGAGTTTAAGCAATATTAAAAGCGGCGAATATGATTTTGTATATACATCAAATGGCGTCCATGTATGGATTAATGATTTAAATTCCATGTACAACAATATCAATAGAATTCTTAAAAGCAATGGTTCTTATATAATGTTTGACATTCACCCTTTTATGCGTCCGTTGGGAAGAGATACAGAGAAAATAACTGTAGTAAAGCCTTATGACTCAACAGGTCCTTTTGGAGAAATACCAACTTATAAATGGCGTATACAGGATATAATGAATGCTGTTATTTCATCAGGTTTAACCATTAAGCATATTGAAGAAATGTATGCAGAGGATGGTACATTTTGGGTTGATGAATCAAGCGATGAAAGAGATACTAGGTCAAATGAAGAACTTGATCAATTGTGCAAATGGGAAATAAACCCCTTGGCTGCTATTCCTCAGTGGTTATCGATATATGCAATTAAATGAACAAAATAATCATGACAGGGGGTCACTGAACACGAACGGGCAGGATAGTTCAATTACCTCGCAGAATTTGTGAATTAACAAAGATCAAGGGGGCTATGAGAGTGGTCGAATTAATTGAAAAGCAGCGGTTTTCAGTGATTGGTAAATCGGGGGAAGGACTTTCATCTGAGAGTTCGAATTGGATACTACCTCTATGGCAAGAGGCAAATAACAATTTTTTTGAAATCAGTGATCTTGCAAAATTAGATGTCGATGGAAACATTGTTGGAATTTGGGGAGCAATGAGTGATGTTAGTGGTAATTTTGAAAGGTGGAGGGACGGTGGAAAATATTTAGCGGGATGCGAAGTTACTGACGATGCGATACCTCCAGATGGATGGACGAAGTGGACTCTCCCTGCATTCAAATATGTTGTGACAAAGTGTACGCAGGAGTCATATCAAGATACCTTGAAAAACATGCTATCGGACTACTTGCCTATAAACAATTATCAAATTGTCGGGGCAATTCAAGAGTTTTATAATCCAAAAGATAGTGGCGGGGAATTGTACTTATATGTTCCTATTGAAAAAATCTAATCATGTCTCTAAAATCCATTACGCTAACGGGCAGGGTAGCTCAATAAGAACCCGACGCAACTTCAGAATTTCCTTAGGCTGCATAGGGCCGCTAGGGAACTATGCAGTGACCGAGTTCGGCTCGAACCATGGTTTTTGATGTGACTAATGATAACCGGAAATCAAAAAAGAACCTGGGTAGTTATCCAGGTTCTTATATATTGCATATAAACAGACACGATGATATAATCAGATTGCAACTTTTCACAATTAAATAGATATAGTTGTTTCACCTTACATTTTAATTGTACTATGTCGGTAAACTCTTGTCAAATGTTTTTCTCAATTTAATGGTTAGGGGAGATATTGGATGAGTTCTTCTTTGGTTCTCGGTTTTCGGGAAATGGACAATACGCAGCTTTTGCTCGTTGGCGGAAAAGGGTTAAATTTAGGGAAATTATCAAATATTGAAGGAATACTAGTACCCGAAGGATTTTGTGTTACAACAGTGGGATATCAAAAAGCCATCGGACAAAACGAAACGTATCATGCTTTGTTGGATCGACTAACAATGCTAAACGTAGAAGATCGGGATCAAATTGGTGAAACCAGCCGGAAGCTTCGACAAATCATTATGGAAGCAGAAATTCCTTCCGATGTTGTGAAAGCAGTTACTCACTACCTCTCCCAGCTTGGTGATGAACATGCTTATGCAGTGCGTTCTAGTGCGACTGCTGAAGATTTACCGCATGCCTCTTTTGCTGGTCAACAAGACACCTATTTAAATATCATCGGCGTCGATGCCATCTTGCAGCATATCAGCAAATGTTGGGCTTCCCTATTTACGGATCGTGCGGTAATCTACCGTATGCAAAATGGGTTTGACCACAGTCAAGTTTATTTATCCGTTATCGTTCAAAGGATGGTTTTCCCACAGGCTTCAGGGATTTTATTTACCGCTGATCCGATTACTTCAAACCGGAAGCTGCTATCCATCGATGCCAGTTTTGGACTTGGAGAAGCACTGGTTTCTGGCTTGGTATCTGCCGATTGTTATAAAATACAGGATGAGGAAATCGTCGATAAGAGGATAGCAACCAAAAAAATAGCTATCTACGGACGAAAAGAAGGCGGAACAGAGACAAACCAGATCGATCCTGATCAGCAAAAGACTCAAACACTTACTGAACAACAAATTTTGCAACTGGCACGCATCGGAAGACAGATCGAAGCTTATTTTGGTTACCCACAAGATATCGAATGGTGTTTAACTGAAGATACATTTTATATTGTCCAGAGTCGGCCAATCACTACTTTATACCCCATCCCTGAAGCGAATGATCAAGAAAATCACGTCTATGTATCTGTCGGTCATCAACAAATGATGACTGACTCTATGAAACCATTGGGACTGTCTTTTTTCCTGTTAACGACTCCTGCACCCATGCGTAAAGCTGGTGGAAGGTTGTTTGTTGATGTCACACATATGCTGGCTTCACCTGACAGTAGAAAAATGTTATTAGATGCCATGGGACAACACGATCCGCTCATGAAAGATGCACTCATGACCATAATAGAGCGAGATTTTATAAAATTGTTACCAAATGATAAAAAAGAACCGAGTCCCAGTAAAAGTAATGCAGGTATGCCGTCTGCAGGTTTTCAAGCACAAATCGAAAACGATCCGGCAATCGTTTCTGATTTGATTAAGAACAGTCAAACATCGATAGAAGAATTAAAACAAAACATCCAAACGAAATCAGGAGCAGATTTATTTGATTTTATTCTGGAAGATCTCCAGGAATTAAAGAAGATCTTATTTGACCCACAAAGTTCAAAGGTTTTTATGACTGCTATGAATGCTTCGTCATGGATCAATGAAAAAATGTACGAGTGGTTAGGTGAAAAAAACGCAGCAGATACGCTTTCTCAATCTGTACCAAACAATATCACTTCGGAAATGGGTCTGGCGCTATTGGATGTCGCAGATGTGATTCGTCCTTATCCGGAAGTAATTGATTATTTACAACATGTAAAAGATGAACATTTTTTGGGTGAACTGGTTAAGTTGGATGGTGGACAAGAAACTCAAGACGCTATCTATGCTTATCTGGGCAAATACGGAATGCGATGTGCCGGTGAAATCGATATTTCGAGAACTCGTTGGAGTGAAAAACCAATTTCACTTGTTCCCATGATTCTCAGTAATATCAAAAACTTTGAGCCTAATGCTGGCAATCGGAAATTTGAGCAAGGGCGACAGGAAGCTTTAGAAAAAGAACAAGAGTTATTAGATCGATTGAAGCAATTACCGGATGGTGAACAAAAAGCTGAAGAGACAAAACGAGTGATCAGCTTAATCCGGAATTTCATCGGTTATCGGGAATATCCGAAATACGGCATGGTTAACCGCTACTTCATTTATAAGCAAGCTTTGCTGAAAGAAGCCGAACAACTTGTACAAGCGGGCGTTATTCTTGAAAAAGAAGATATATACGATCTCACTTTTGAAGAACTTCACGAAGTCGTACGCACAAATAAACTGGATTACCAGATCATCAGCAAACGAAAAGACGAGTACAAATTTTATGAAAAACTAACGCCACCACGTGTTATTACGTCTGATGGTGAAATCATTGCAGGTAAGTATGATAGGGAAAATATCCCGGCTGGAGCTATTGTAGGTCTACCTGTTTCTTCAGGAGTTATAGAGGGGCGAGCACGTGTCATCTTATATATGGAAGATGCTAATGTAGAAGATGGAGATATATTAGTCACCTCCTTTACAGACCCCAGCTGGACACCATTGTTTGTATCCATAAAGGGCCTAGTCACCGAAGTTGGTGGACTGATGACCCATGGAGCAGTTATCGCGCGTGAATATGGCTTAGCAGCAGTTGTTGGAGTGGAAAATGCTACCAATCTGATAAAAGACGGGCAACGAATTCGCGTGCATGGAACAGAAGGGTACATTGAAATATTGTAATGGCTGAATTCGTCAAGTAAGAGCCTCTGTCATAATGGACGACATTAAATACAACCTGTGATGGATAAAAGGGCGGTTACCCTGTTCGTCCTTTTGACAGCTCACTCCTGAAGATGGGGAACTGACGAAGGAAAGCCGTGTGCGGGAATCCGCATCACGGTTTGATGGGGATTCCGGGGAAGTAATTCCCCGTCTTACCCTACTTAAGTATATAAGATCTTGTCCTAGATCGCTGGCGCTTGGCAGCGTAACGTTGGTTAATGCAAAGGAAGACGATGCCGGAGAGTCATCACAAGCAGCTGCAGCTCAACTGGACCAGAATTCAAAAGCTCCGTGCTGCCGATTTCATTTTCTGACTAATTGCGTGTATATATTTAATTGTAAGTTTCCATAACACTTTCCCCAACCAAAACATCAACACACCAATCACAATAGAAATTGCCAAGAACTGCATTGGGCTGCTTGCTGTATATGCTCCAATTTCGATTGTTATTCCGGCAATATCATATCCCATAAGATACCCACCAAATTTAATAATTCCGCCTATCGGTGTAATAACTCCACTAATCATAAAAGCAATGGAAAGAATACTGATAAACGGCAAAACAAACATACCGTTGACGCCTGCATAGCTATAAAATGCAAATACAGCGCCGAATTTATGCCAACTAAATGTACTGTTCTTTGAAATGGCTTCACCTAAGTATGCTTTCGCTAATTCTTTTGGGTTTCCTAACCGCTCGATGATTTGCTCAGAAGATACACCATTATTTTGCAATTCAAGCATTACACTTTTAATTTCTTTTACAATGTCAAGACGCTCGGAAGCAGACATAGGTTTCAAATACTTTTCAATTTTTTCAAGATAGTCATTCATAATTTTATCCATAATCTAACGCTCCTTTAATTTCTGATATAGCTATTAATAAATTATCCCATTCTAAGGACATAGCGTTTAAGTATTCGTCTCCTTTTTTTGTAATGGTATAATATTTTCTCGGTGGTAAGCCCTCTGTACTTTCTTGCCAAGATGAAGAAATATATTCTTCATTCAATAATCTTCTAAGTAGAGGATAAATTGTATTTTCTTTTGCAGCAACAATAGGATACTGCTCTAACTTACTTATGATTTCATACCCATAATATGGTCGCTGCTTTATTAGCAATAGAATACAAAAATCGAGTGTTCCTCGCTTAATTTGTGATTTCCAATCTTCGACATTCATGTATTGTACCTCCTGCATATACATCGTACAACACAGTATATCAATTATCAATAGTATATCAGAATTTTTTTCCAACGTAATAGAGACATTTTGAAAGGAATTCAGTACCAACAATCGCCGAGCGCAAGCAGAAACAGCGGGCAATGTTACGCAATAGGGGCGCATAAGCCCTTGTATAGCTCGGGTTTCCGGGCGCGTTTTGAGAGGGACAAGGGTTAAAAATTGAAAAATAATGATTGGATCAGGATAGTACGAGCAGCGGGTTAAGGAGATCCGGCAACAACAGCAAGCGAAGGACGGCTAAGGAGAAAAGAACAAATCTAATGCACACGGAATTGAACTAACGAGGAACAATAGTTGAAAAGAGCAGATCACAATAGTGGTCTGCTCTTTCCAAGCGATTTCTATGTGAATTGATGACGGTGATAGACAAGTAAATATGTCTGTGTAATAATTTTCCTTATGTGATTAGCATTTGTAAACCCTGAAATTCATTGGTTAAAATCAAGGAAGCGCTTTTAAATTTATTTGTGAGAAGGTGAAGCGTTGCGATCTTTAGTAACCACTGCTCGGCCTTGGCTCATCTATCACTGGCTTTTTTCGTTTCTTCTACCTTATAAGAGCGTACTGATGGTCTTCGTTCTATCGGGTCTATTTCTGTCTGCTGTCGAACTGTCTATTCCAAAATTCATAGAATGGTTCACTGACCATATCGTACTAGAACGAGACTTCCATGCATTCTGGAAGATGCTTGCTGCTATCGGTGTACTGTTTGTCTTGTCCATTGTTGTTACCGGATGGAAGAACAAGCAACAGAGAATTCTCCAGGAGAAACCGTCCATGGATATTCTACAGGCTCAATTCATCCATCTCCGCAAGCTCGGCTTCTCCTACTATGAACAACATCCATCAGGCGAGACCCTCTCCCTGTTCCAGGATGAGAATGGTCGGATGGTACTCCTGAAACAGAATTAATTCTACAACACCCCAATAAAAACGGAGGAAATCAAAGGCTATGAACATATCAGGTATCCGATACGAACACTTCAGTGAAAAAGATTATTATGCCGCTAGAGAATTATTAGGCTATGACGTCGACGCGGGTGAAAACATCCTTCGGGTGCTTGCTGAAGAACCGGAACTGTTTATTACCGCGTTTATTGAGGATAAGCTTGTTGCACTAGCCCAAGTGAACGAGCCTGCATCACAGACCTATTTAACTGTGTTCGTCGCTCCACAGTTTCGCAGGCAAGGAATCGGTTCTGCAATGGTAAAGTATGCTGAAAACGAATTGCAGGCGGGCGGAACCGAAAAAGTCAGGAGTTCCTTTCGTACCGGTCATCAAGCATCTCTTGCGTTTGCGCGTAAGCTCGGTTATGACAAATATTTTTCTTCGGCTTATATGCAGCGAACCGCCGATACCTTTCCATTGGAGAAACTTCCGGTGAGGCTGTATACGGACGAAGACTATCTTGCCAGTCAGTTGCTGTATGCCGCAGCTTTTCATGAAATGCGCGTCCGTGTCGGGTGCTTTCTTGATTCTGTGATTGCCCAGCCCAGTGAAAAAGAACGAAGAGCATGGAAAGAGGATGCGGAAAACCGTTTTGTCTACGAAATAAATGGGGAAATCGTTGCTTATAGCCACCTTAGTGGTAATGAACTCAGCAGTATTTCCGTCCGTACAGACTTTCAGGGGCTTGGGATCGGAAGAAAGTTTGTTATGTATTTATGCAACGAGATCCATCAGCGTGGCAGCGCAACCGTCGATCTTTGGTGTGTCGTCGGGAATTATGCCAGGAGTCTGTATGACAGCCTTGGCTTTAAGGAAAAGTATATTACGGAGTTTATGCGGAAAACGCTGTAATTTCTGCCGTTTCCCTTGCAAGGAACGCGTTACATGCTGGTGACCTCATAATACGGTAGAGGATAGTGGAATGACTTTACTTTGATTCGCCTAAACTATATGTTTGATTTAACCGAACTACACAAATTGAAATTAAAAGGAGTATACATATGGGCGATGGCAAAAAAGAAAAAATTTATTATCAAAGAGGTACTGAAGAATTAAAGATGAAAAGCATTAGAGCTCAGAAACTGGTTCAAGAATTTAACAGGAGTGACTTTGAAGAATTTGAAAAGAAAGAAAATATTATTCGGGAATTGTTTGGAAGTGCAGGAGAAGGGCTTAGCATCGAGCACAACTTTCATTGCGATTTAGGTTACAACATCCACGTAGGAAATAACTTTTATGCAGGTTATAACTGTACGATTTTAGACATGGCAGAGGTAAGAATTGGTGATGATTGCATGATAGCTCCGAATGTTGGGATCTATACCGCTGGTCATTCTGTAGAACCAAAGGATAGAAATAAAAGTGGTTATGGGATACCGATAACTATAGGAAACAAGGTATGGATTGGCGGGAGTTGTGTAATCTTACCTGGTGTAAATATTGGCGATAATTCCATTGTAGCTGCAGGTTCAGTTGTCACGAAGGACGTGCCTTCAAATACAATAGTCGCGGGTAATCCAGCAAAAATATTAAGACAAATAACCGAGTAATAAACTCTGTAACTTTAAAATATCTAAGATTTATGATATGTTTATATTTATAGGAATTTAAAATCAGGAACGGCATATTAATAAAATTTGAGGTATTTTTAAGAGGTATGATGAATTATGGATAATCTAGAATTAGGTAAAACAATCGTAAAATTTCGCAAAAATAAGAATTATACGATTAAACAGTTATCAGAAATAACGAATGTAACTTCATCAATGTTAAGTCAAATTGAAAGGGGACTTTCTAGTCCGTCACTGAATACTCTACGCTTGATTGCTGATGCATTGGAAGTTCCTTTATTTAGTTTATTTACTGAATTTGTGCAAACTAAAGATTTAATTACCAGAGCAAATTCCAGAAAAAAAATCATATTTCCATCATCGAACAATTGGGAATATTCATTATTGTCTCCGGATTTAAGCGGCTCAATTGAGATGGTTTTAATGAAATTACCGCCTGAATCCCAATCTGCCGAAAAACCTATGAGACACATTGGTGAAGAAGTCGCGTATGTATTAGCGGGTGAGGTAGTATTATTTATTGGGAACGATGTGGAGACTTTATATAATGGAGACAGTGTAAAAATACCACCTGGGATTGAACATAAGTGGGAAAATAGATCGGATAAAGAAGCAACCGTTATTTTTGCTATTACTCCTCCAACATTTTAGAAAACAATCATATTAATAGATGAAGCGTTTAGACCGTTTCTGTATTTACAAGTGTATTGCACACTTGTAAATACAGAAACGGTTTTTTTATCCAGATTAAATCATTATTTCCTTACCAAAAAAATGATAATTATTAAGCTTGATTTAATAAACGCAAAATGCTAATATGCATTTATATTTAATTTATTAAACCTGATTTAACTTTTTGAGTCTCCGTTAGAATATCATCATTAGAATGTCACTTAAAAAACAAGGAGATAAAATGCTATTAAAAAAACAATTATGACCGATAAGGCTCCAGCCGCTACTGGACCCTATTCGCAAGCAATTGTAAGCGCTTAACGTTTGTATGCATCGGGGCAACTTGGAATTAATCCGCAGACAGGTGAAATGAATGATGACTTTACTTGTCTGAATGAAATCTACGGCTCTTATTTCAAGTCTGGCAAACCCGCACGTTCCTGCATCCAGGTTGCAGGTCTTCCTAAGGGAGCCAAAGTAGAAATAGAATTTATCGCAGAAAAATAAATGTAATACCAACCCCAAATCGCCTTTTGGAAATAAATTTGATCCATTTTAAAACGGAGGTAAAAATGACTAACAAAATTGCTGGAAAAACGGTCGAAGAGTGGAAAAATGAATTACCGGAACTGCAGCAAATCATTGATGCTGAAGAAGTTTTCTGGGTAAACCCGCAGCTTGAGAGCTGCAACAACCGAATGATTAACACGGAATTAGGGATAGCTGATATCGAAGATGCGGAACAACGACTGCTTCGTTTCGCCCCCTATTTAGCAAAAGTATTCCCGGAGACCAAGGAAAAAAACGGAATCATCGAATCTGAATTAGTATCCATCCCAAAAATGCAGCAGAAGTTATCAGAAATGTTCAATCAGGAAATAGCGGGAACTTTATATCTCAAATGTGACAGTCACCTGCCCATCTCTGGATCTGTAAAGGCTCGCGGAGGAATTTACGAAATATTAAAAGTGGGCGAAGAGATAGCCTTTAAGCACGGCATACTGTCAATAACCGATGACTACTCCATTATGGCAGATGAAAAATTTCGGACTCTATTTTCGAATTATTCGATTGTGGTCGGATCAACCGGTAATCTAGGTCTTAGTATTGGTATTATGAGTGCCCAATTAGGTTTCAAAGTTATTGTGCATATGTCTGCTGACGCTAAACAATGGAAAAAAGATTTATTGCGGCAAAAAGGTGCAATCGTAGTTGAACACAATAGCGACTATGGGAAAGCAGTAGAGGCAGGCAGACAACAATCCCAGGAAGATCCCAATAGCCACTTCGTTGATGATGAAAATTCTTCAACGTTATTCCTCGGTTATGCCGTAGCAGCTAAACGGTTCCAAAAGCAACTAAACGACATGAAGATTCCAGTCGATCAGGATCATCCGCTTTTCGTCTATCTACCTTGCGGTGTAGGCGGCGCTCCTGGCGGAATCACTTTCGGATTGCGGACAGTATTTGGAGACAATGTCCATTGCTTTTTTGCAGAGCCAACCCATTCACCGGCAATGTTGCTAGGTTTAATGACACGTAAGCATAACGAGGTATCAGCTCAGGAATTTGGCATTGATAATATTACTGCAGCAGATGGGCTTGCCGTAGGGAGACCATCAGGCTTTGTGGGCAAAGCACTAGAGAAAGATATTAGTGGTGTCTTTACTATTCAAGACGACTGTCTCTATCGAATCCTTAGAAAGTTAGCCGATTCAGAAGGAAAATTCTTAGAACCATCGGCAGTTGCAGGATTTATCGGACCCGTTCAACTGAACGCTTCTTCGATGGGAAAAGATTATTTAAAAAATAATCACCTTGAACAGAAGATGCAAAATGCCACTCACATTCTTTGGGCTACTGGTGGCGGCATGGTTCCAAAAGATGTCATGGATGATTTCTACCGCAAAGGTGCAAACAGCTAATTTACTTTATAGTATAGGGAGAGGCTAAGAAAATGGAAACTGGAACAATGATGATGCTAGTATTAGTCGCATCTATAGCAATTCTCATCTTTCTCATTCTTCGAGTTAAAATACATCCCTTTCTTTCCTTAATAATAGTGTGTATATTTGTGGGAGTTGCTACAGGTATGCCTCTTCCTAAGATTGCTACTTCCATTGAAAATGGAATGGCCGGAACGTTAGGTTCTCTGGCTATTATTATCGGCTTTGGCACGATTTTAGGCAAAATGTTGGAAGTATCTGGCGGAGCGGAGCGCCTTGCACGAACATTACTAGAGAAAATGGGAGAAAAAAGGGCTCCCTGGGCTATGACAATTGTCGGCTTAATTGCCGGAATTCCCGTATTTTTTGAAGTAGGATTTGTTTTACTTTTTCCCTTGGTTTTCATAGTTGCCAAACAAGCGAAGATGTCGTTACTCCGTGTTGGGATTCCTTTGGCAGTATCACTGATGGTCGTTCACTCGATGGTGCCTCCACATCCGGCAGCGTTTGCAATTACTACAACTTTGGGGGCTGATGTAGGGAAGGTCATTCTATATGCTCTTCTTATAGGAACTCCTACTGCTATTTTAGCTGGTCCAATTTGGGCCAAGTTTATCAGTACGAAGTGCAAGACTGGAGTATTAAAGGAATCAGAAGGGATTGCAACGCCAGTTGAGAATCTTCCAAGCTTCGGCATTACCCTATTTACTATCCTATTGCCACTATTCATTATGGTAGGAAAAACGGTTAGTACATTGTTTCTCTCAAAAGATTCGTCTTTACTGCCTATTGTTACTTTCTTAGGCAATCCACTTATAGCACTTCTCATTTCGGTATTTGTAGCTTATTATACGTTAGGCCTTTCTCGTGGTTTAAAAATGAAAAACCTGTTAACGCTTACAGAACAATGCTTTGGACCGATTGCCGGCATCTTGCTGATTATTGGTGGCGGTGGAGCTTTTAATGGCATCTTAGTTGACAGTGGTGTAGGTAATGAATTGTCTAAGATTTTGATGTCACTAAATATGAACCCAATTATTCTCGCTTGGCTAATAGCTTGGCTTATGCACCTTGCTATCGGTTCCGCCACGGTGGCCATGATTAGCACTGCAGGCATGGTGGCACCTATGCTGGCTGCTTATCCTGGTATGAGCCCGGAAATTATCGTTCTCGCCATTGGCTCCGGAGCGATTGGCTGGTGCCATGTCAACGATTCGAGTTTTTGGTTTGTAAAAGAATATTTAGGATTATCATTACCGGATATGTTTAAGAGCTTCACTGCCGCCTGCCTTATTGCATCATTTGTTTCTCTAGGTGGTATACTACTTTTATCTCTAGTCATTTAATAAATACGATTATAACAACATCCTCGCCATTAGTCATGGAGAGATACAGAAGTAAAAAGGTACTTAAATTACATGCTTCCAACGACATGTAATTAAGGTACCTTTTTCATCTCTATCTACTTGTGAAATTGGGCAGGGTGAAGCAATCAAATCTAAGGATCTAGCATCTGTTATAATACTTATATCTGGATAAATTCAGAAAGGAATATGTGATATGTGGGAAAAAATTGACGAATTAAGGAAACAGGTTGATCAGCAGCGCCCGCTGAAGCCGGAACTCATGAAAACAATCATGCAAAAATTTCGTGAAGAGTGGACTTACCATTCCAACGCTATAGAAGGCAATACTTTCACCTATCAAGAAACGGCTTTCTTTCTCCGTGAAGGTCTAACGGTTAAAGGGAAGTCACTTCGGGAGCACCTAGAGATCGTTAACCATGCTGAAGCAATCGATTATCTGCAGGAAGGAATATTCGAAAGGGATCTAACTGAACGTTTGATCAAGGACTTTCATGCGATTCTCT
Source organism: Paenibacillus baekrokdamisoli (assembly GCF_003945345.1). Taxonomy (GTDB): domain Bacteria; phylum Bacillota; class Bacilli; order Paenibacillales; family Paenibacillaceae; genus Paenibacillus_Z; species Paenibacillus_Z baekrokdamisoli. Next base: position 6,399,263 of record NZ_AP019308.1, read on the forward strand.
TTCAAGGTGTGCGGGATATCGATTTTTCCCCAGGAGAATATAAAAAGGAAGATAATCACGTCTTGACCCTCTCTGGGCAAATTCACAATTATACTTCATACATTCAGGTTCCATTAGAAATGGAACTTCTCATAAAGTGGTATGAAGAGGAGAGGAAGAGAATGCATCCTGTTCAACTTGCGGCTATGTTCCATCATAAACTCGTTGCAATTCATCCCTTTACCGATGGTAATGGACATTTAAGTCGTTTATCGATGAACGTCATTTTGATGAAGCACGGCCTTCCACCAGCAATCATCCGGAATGAGAACCGCCAAGACTATTACATCGCTCTGGAAAAGGCTGATCACGGAGATTTGCAATCAATCATTAATATGATTGCCGACGAAATAACCCATAGTCTCGAACTGATTCTATCAGTTTAGATGGGAGTCAAATGAGTATGAAGAATTATCATCGGGACACTATAGCACATCAATCAACAGACTGCCGATTTGTCGGCAGCCTGTTGATCTCCCTCTGACACAGTAGAAGACCAGGACAACATGAAGGTTTGTTCGAGTACCTTTGTAATGATATACTTATTGTATTTACATATAGAGGAGCGATGACTGATATGTATCGATCAATCGATGAATTCGTGGAGGACTGGAGCCGCGAAGAGGAAGCTACACTTAAAGTGCTCAAGGTCCTGACCGACCAGTCACTGAAGCAAGCAGTTTCGGATACCCAACCAAGAACGCTCGGAGATCTGGGTTGGCACCTGGTCGGCGCGCTCGGCGCAATCCTGGGTTCCACCGGGCTCCAATTCGAGGGACCGGATTACAAGCATCCCACTCCCTCGAACGCTTCCCATATCGTTGAAAGTTATCGCGTTATGAGCAGTGCCGTTGTAGACGCACTAAAGCAGCAGTGGACGGACACACAATTATCTGAGAACCTGCTCTTGTTCGGATCGATGAACATGACATACGGCGGTGTACTAAACATGGTGATTCGTCACCAAATTCATCACCGTGGACAGATGACCATTCTTATACGGCAAGCAGGCCTGGTCCCTCCTGGTGTATATGGTCCTAATGAGGAAGAAGGTGCTGCGATGAGGGCGGCACGAAACCAAAAATAATACACAAGGAAGACGGAGACCTCGCAAGAATGGGTGGCTCCGTTTTTTATTTTCATTCATTACTAACCTGTATCTAGAGCGGGCCGGGATGTCGAGCTGACCATTGCAATTTATCAGGACTACTTATCCTTAAATTAAGCGTAAATCGGCTGCAAGTACATAAAAATGTTGAGGGTGAAGGAATATGCAATTACTATTTCGATACAATTGGCAAGTCCGTGATGAATGGTTTCAACTATTGAAGAGATTACCAGAAGAAGAATTAATAAGGGAACGTGTAGGTGGGATTGGAAGTTTTCTTCGAACACTCCATCATATTGTGGATGTTGAACAGGCATGGATTTTACTTGCGCTTCAACAATTACCCGGTTCCCATTATAAGTTCGAAGACTACAAAAACCTGGATGCAATTGAGAGATTATCAAATAGTTGCCGGACTGAAGTGGAGAAATTTGTTAATAGTTGGTCTAATGAATTGGAAGAAAACATTCTTGACGATTTTACATTTGGTGAAATAATGAGGCATGTTATTGCTCATGAGATTCATCATATCGGTCAGTTATCAGTTTGGATTAGAGAATTAGGATTTGATCCAGCGTCTGCAAATGTGATTGGACGAGGGCTTCACTCAAATGGAAAACATTAGAGGGGGGCTATTAAGCTATTCCAGCTAGAGGATAATAGAATAAAAGCCCGGTTTATAACCGGGCTTAACGGACCAGAAACATTACTATTTGTTTCTTACATACTCGACCCATTGCTCATGCAGCTCTGACTCAGAACATTGAAAGATTTCATTAAAACCATTGGGATTTCTAATCACTTTATTTAATGCATCTAATCCATATTTATCAACAATGAACTCCACAATTAAATAAGAAAATTGAAATCCTTTCATCGTTTCAAAATCCCAAGTATCATTATTTAACTCTTGAAAAGACGGGATAACAAGATTATGAATGGTATCTAAAGTACTGTTCTTGATGAATTCTTCGCTCATCCCTTTTGACTCATATCCTCCAATACCCTGACGCGCCCATTTTGGAGCAAGCGGATTAATGTCAGTGATTAACCACATTGTGAACAAGTGTACGGTGGATTTAAGAATGGATTGATACGTATGCTCTGGTCCAGGATTCAAAGGAGAAACAATTTTTAAATAATTCTCCTCAAAAGTACCCATGAACCAATTTGGAGCATTTTCTTCTCCCACAGCTTGATGGAAGGTCGGAAGATCTGGATAAATTTCAATGATAATTTTTCTGGATGGCTGGTGTTTATATTTCAATGTAATTCTTTCAACATTATCCTTAAGCTCATCAAATAAGTCTTGATGAACCTTCTTCAGACTAACAGTCATGTCATTGGTTTCACTTTTATTTACTATTGATATCATATCTTGAATAGACATAATGGCAATGTCACCCCATTCTTTTAATTCTCTTCTTAATTTCTCTAATGATCGGTACAACCTGTTCTTTACTGCACTCTCACGCATTCCAACGATTTTGGAAATTTCCGACAAGGTGCAGTCAACAAAAAAACGCAATGAAATAACCTGTTGATCTAGCTCGTTTAGTTTTTTTAACGCTGAACTAATATCAATACGGATTTCAACATTTTTAGCAAAATCAAGAGAGATAGACTGCGATTCGTAACCTGTAAAATCATATGGGATTTCTTTTTTTCGTGATAAACTTCGAAATTCATTTTTCGCTATATTCTGAGCAATTTTGAAAATCCAAGTGAATAAACTGGAATTTTCTTTGAAAGTATGAATGTTCTCTATTGCCTTTAAGAAAACTTGTTGCGTTAGGTCATCTGCAACCATAGGATTGACTTTCAACGAGAGATATTTGCAGATTCTTTTGCGATATTGATCATAGGTGATTTCAAATTTTTTGATGTTTCCCTGTTCATCCGGATAAACAGGGTTTTTGTCATGAGCTCCAGACATTGTAAGAACCTCCTCTTGACCTTACATTTAATTAGACACCGCAGGGAGCTAAAAAGCCACATACAAGTAGAAAAAATCTCGAATTGGCCTTTTCCCCCAAGGAAGGGACTGGAGACCTTTTAGTCAAACCAAGGAAAGAATAAGTGAAAACCTTATTTGCTGAGATACCAACGCACTTAAAAGATGCCATAGAAGTATTGCAAATATTGTAGAGAGTGCAAGAACAAAAAACAGGCTGCCGGCACATCAGCCTAGTTGCAGAAAAGGGCAGCAGTAAAGAAAGACGCAGCTCATTCATTTTTTGAAAATTGTTTTTTTGTTAATGATTTAGATGAATTATACACATATAACTTTTACTGTAAAAAGTGAAGATTTTAATTCTATAGTCAAAAAACTTGAAGATATAGTTATAAATATTCTCCTTGGTCGCAAACGAGATGAAAGGGATGAAAGGTCAGTTTATTTCACAGATCCTGATGGGCATAAATTTGGATTTCATACTGGTACGTTACGAGATAGGCTCTCATATTACAAGACGATAAATCACAAATGATTTTTTATGAGTAATAACCCAGTCTACCTTTGGTTATTAACCTAACGGGATACGTTAGTTCAATAACAACACGACGGCAGCTGGAAGCCAGGTATTGGCTTAAAAGTGGATGTTAAGTTTATAATGATAATTGTAAAGGAGGCGCTGTATTCAAATGGAATCGATAGAAACAGGGCTAAAACTATTTGTGTTTATAATAGTTATTTCACTATTCTTTACTTTGGTAGGGTTCCTAGTCAAAAAATATCTAAGTGACTTCTTTCAAGGTTTTTCTAAAATAATAATAAAAATATTTAGTTCAATTAAAGAAATTTTTAGAAAAACTTGCTGACCATATTGTCGGAGTTTCCGACGGTATTCGCTTCGGTAACACAACCAGGCGCTACTACAGAAGACATGGAAACGAATGTTACCAATCCATTAAATGTCATCCTACTGAAGTGGATTAGATTTTATAGTAGATAACAGGGTCGGCTGGATTTAAACTAACGGGGAACGTTAGCACAATAAACACGAAGAAACGGCAGCCCCTCGTAATGGCTGCCGTTTTCTCAACTAACGGGCAGCATAGTTCAATCGACGTTTTAAAGGATATATTTACAAGGGAATACACGTTCGGTATATTAATGATAGATTTTGCATGCAAATATGGTTGTAAGAGAGAGGTTGATCTGCTGTGATGGAACACCCGCTTGCGAACATTGACTGGAGAGAACAGAATCAAAGGTTGGACGATCTGTTGAATCGAGAGAAAATAACAGTAGAGTCAATGAGACAAGGTTTTGAGGCTGAAGTTATGAAGATCAATCTTGATCAAGACAGCTTCGTGCTTAAGAGATGGAACAAGGACTCGAAACCGAATATTTCTATGCAATATCGGTTGCTGATTGTTATGACCGAACTAGCTTTACCGGTGCCGAAGCCGGTTGCCTGGGGAGTAAACAAGGATACGGACCATCAGGTGCTGTTGACTAGCTATGAAGGAAAACCACTATCTAAATTCGATGTAAATACATTCACTGATTTTGGAACGCTATTAGCTAAGATACATAACACCCCTGTTAGCGAAAATGATTCTGAGTACCTGCCGAAACATAATTTTGTTGACTACCACTACTGGGGCATCAAGGAGTACCCTGATCTTCATGAAGCACTCGAGTATCTCATGGGCATTGCTTCGTTGAAACAAGACCGCATCATTCATGGCGACTATCACCTTGATAACGTGGTGGAGAAGGACCGGCAATATCGGGTGATTGATTGGACAAATGGACAACTTGGGGATCGGCGCTTCGATTTCGCTAAGTCCATATTGTTCAGCAGCATCTTTTTTGCTTCAGCATGGAAAACCGCAGCTTTTCGAAAGGCATATTTGGAGGAAAATCCGATTCCGGAGGAAGAACTCGAAATCTTTGAGGCGATGGTATGTCTGAAATGGCTCCTGGAGCATAGAAAAGGGTATGCAAAGCAAGATCGGATTAAGTTCCAACGACTGCAAAAGATTATGAAAGCGAACGCTTTACTCCAAAAATGGAGTATCCCCGAATTGCCGAAGCATAAGAGCATCCAAAAACGCAAAAGTTCTATGCTGGACCCAGCATTTCAACAATTCCCGGTTTTACAGTCTGGCAATGTGTTCCTGAAGAGGATTGATGCTGGTCACGCTGAGGACATGTACCAGATTTATAAGAGTAGAGTTTGGAGCCAAGACAGAGTATCCGTGTTAATCACTCATTTTGAACGCGACTATTTCAAGAAAAAAGCAATAACATGGGGCATATTCAGCAGCAATTACGACAATCGCCTTGTTGGGGTTATACATGCGGTGTTCAATGTGAAGGATCAGCGGGTCTGGTTCACATATGAGTTGAACCGCTCTTTGGATATAGTGGAGATCGCCAAGGAAGCGATAAAGGTGATGCTGGCATTTATGTTCGAAACGATAAATATGACACGAGTTGTGATTGAGATTGAACCCGATAACAAGGTTGTACAAAGCGAGCTGCTCAGCATCGGCTTCATCCATGAAGGCTCATTCCGGCAAGTTCCTTTACGGAAGGCAAACGGGAAAGAGATGGTCGAATTACAAATGTACACATTTTGTAATGCATTAAGCTAACGAGGAACGATAGTTGAATAACACACATTGTCGAGCAGGCTGTCGAAGCCTGCTTATTTTTATTAACCTAACAAACAGGATAGTTTAACTATAATATCCAAAAAGAGGTGATTGATCGAAATGTAGCGAATACATGCCGATGTGAAAAAAAACATGAGGGGTGTTTATAAATGATACGCCTAGAAGCAATAACGAAAGATAACTTTCAAGAATGTATTTATCTAGACATTGAGGAGGATCAGAAGAAATTTGTAGCAGCAAACATATATTCTATTGCTGGAGCCTACGTAGCATTAACAAATAAAGACTTCATTCCAATGATATACGCAATTTACTACAAGGATATAATGGTAGGTTTTATTGCTATGTCGTACGAGCTAGAGAATGGTGCTTACTATTACGATGTATATAGATTTATGATAGATAAACGCTATCAAAATAAAGGATACGGAAAAGAGGCATTACAAAAAGCACTTGAGATAATAAGAACCTACCCTCATGGAAAAGCCTCAGTGGTTAAGGTAATCTATACGAAAGACAATTTAAAAGCAAAAAAGATATACGAATCAATTGGTTTCAAAGATACAGGATCGGTGAATAGTGATGGTGAAATAATCGCTCAATTACATTTGTAAAAGCCTAGCCACAGAAGGCGTTACTCTAACGGGCAGTATACAGTAATAGGAAATTAGTGGTAATCTAGTTTTGTTAATTTAAAAAGGGGAGGACGATGAAGTGGCTCCAAAACATATAGTTTCTGCGGCAACAATTGTAGTTAATGAGCGTAACGATATATTATTGATAAAAGGACCTAAGCGAGGATGGGAAATGCCAGGAGGGCAGGTTGAAGAAGGTGAATCATTGAAAGATGCAGCGATAAGGGAAACAAAGGAAGAGAGCGGTATAGATATAGAAGTGACAAAGTTTTGTGGTGTTTTTCAAAATGTAAGTAGTAGTATTTGTAACACTTTATTTTTAGGCAGACCAGTCGGAGGAGAATTAACAACTACCCCTGAGTCTTTAGAAGTAGGATTTTTTCCAATCGCAACAGCATTAGAGATGGTAAATTGGGGGAATTTTAAGCAAAGAATTGAGCTTTGCTTGAATGAAGAACTTCATCCTTTTTATGTTGAATTTTCCATTCCGCTTAAGGATTGCTAGAGCGCCAAAAAGGCCCAAGCGCGTGTGGTCATTCGCTTGGGCCTTTTCTTTATGATGTATGATTCATTGCCTTAGTTTCATTTCTTTAAAGATTCACTTCATCGCCCGTAAGCATATCCATTTTTGTGGTTTTTCCGGTAGTTCTGTCTACATAGTACCAACCATATGTAGCAATATGATCCGGAAAATCTTCGAAGGCATGAACTGTAATCTTGTTACTGGTGGCGTCACTCTCAATCATGAAATGCAGATGATATTTATCTGCCTCTTTTTTGATCTTGTTATATACGATTTTAATTGCCTTATCGTCAGTAATTTGAGTAACTGGCTGCTTGCCTATATAAATGTTTTCGCCATTAAGTCCGACTTGCTTGCCTATTGAGTTACCCAGAATACGAATCGGTACATAAACAGATCCCTTATAGGTAATCGCATCAGTATTCGTTTTCTTTGTTCCATCTACATAGATATTAATCTTATGTATTACAGCTTTAATACTTGTACTGTTAGAAGCAAATGCAGTCGAAGCAGTTAACAAAAAACCAATAGTGATACCCACAATTAACCCTTTGATTTTATCATTCATGAATAAAGTCTCCTCTTTTCTGGAAAGAGTTTCGCGTCCAGCCCTAATCATTAATTCTTCATTGGATTTAATTCAAAATATTTTGATCTTAATTCGAGGTTGATTGTCTTACCAACGTAATAAACTTTTTCTGTTTTTTGATCCGATAATTCATATACTGAATATCTTGCTGTGCCTGGTTTAAATCTATCATTTTCAAGATCTTCTTGATCAACTGCACTTACTTCATTCACAAAATTGGTATTATCTAGACTTTTCTTTAAATTATTTAATGCACGCTTCCTTGCTTGTCGGCTAAAGAACCCCGCTCTTTTCCATTTTTCTTGATCGATCCCAAGATTGATTACATTTATTGTTTGTTCCTTAATATCTTCTCGTAATTCATTTCGTTCTAGAAGAAGAGATGATAATGCAAAAAAGAATAATGGGCCGTCCTCTACATCCTGAATTTCTTCTGAATAAAATCGAACAAGTCTAGCGATTATCTGGTCAATACCTACTTCTTCTTTGATAAAAGAATTAAATAGATCTTTTACATCTAGTGTAAAATCATCTTCGAATATTCCATATCCCCAAGTTCCCATAAATAATATCCACCTTTTTTATTGATTTACTCTGCTCTACAAGGATTTCACATAATGTTCTTTTTACGAACTTTACAAATTCTCCATATTTGAAGTATTCATATCACCGCACAATTCGTGAAGTATAGCTCGAACGCCGCTATTCTGTGGAATAGACGTGGCTTTCACTGTACATTCGAAGAATCGCGCTACAAATTCGATGATGGTACCTCTAATGAATTGAAAAATCGATTTTGTAAGTTTCCTCTAAAAAAAGGAAGCACTTAATAGAACCATACTATGGCTTCTATGTTGCTTCCTCATTTAAGGTGAAAATTCATGTTGGACATGACTAGTGTGAGCATTCGATTTTTCAATAGTCTACATAAGGTTTGATAGTCTATTAATTCGTCAAACGTCCTTTATAAATACCTACTACAATGTATTTTGAAGAACCACTTTCATCATCAGAGAGTTTAAAAGCCATTTTGTTCGCATGAGATACATCTAACTCAATGTTCTCAGAAAACTTCCCTGGCTCCAACTTAATGGTTTTAAATAAAGTACCGTCAACTGAAATTTCAAGCTTACCTGTTGTCGTATTTTCACGGTAATCGTATGGAATGCCTATAGTTGCTTTGAATTTCTTGTATTTCCCATTTAGTGGGTACTCTATAGTTGTATCTTCATAAGACCAAGCAGTTGAATAGTCAGAATACTCATTGCCGGCAATATCTTTCGGCATTTTTTTCGCACCATCTCCACCCTTATCATATTCTGTACCATCAATTATACTAGAATAACCTCCACCCCTTGATGTTTGGAAATTCATAGCGGTAATTCCGTTTCCAAGATATGTAACGTTTTCTTCCCCTGTCTCACCGATAAGTACTGTCTGAGTCTTTCCATCCCATTTAACAGCTTGTCCAAGACCTTCAGCAACAAAACGCAGTGGAACAAATGTCACTCCATCCTTAACAAATGGTTTAGACTCGGAAGGCATTTTCGATACATTATTAATTTTGATATTCTTTACGTTATAGAAAACCTCGATCATCTGTCCACCTGCAGCAAATGCTCCTACAGCCCCGAAAAGCAGTCCACCGACTACTACCCCAGAAATAAATTGTGACTTGTTTTTAATGAATTTCATTATGACTATTCCCCTTATGTTTGGAATTATTTAGTATATAGCACATGTATTATATCAACCAATTTTAATTAAGTAAATGTCATAAGTAAGTTTATTAATCGAGATAGTTGCGGCCACGCACCTAACTCGTTGAATGGTGAGGATATTAATCTATAATTATCATATCGTTCATTTCTTTATTTTCTCCCATGAAAATTAAATTCGCAGTTGCAGAAAAAGACAGCACTAAAGAAGACGCAGCATATTCGTTTTTTAAAAAGGCGCAGCGCCTAAAATAAAGAATATGGTTATCTTAGAGGAGGATTAGGAGACTTCTGAAATGGACACAGAATAACCTAAGTTTTCTAATCGTCGAACGGCGTACTTTACAATAGATTGTTGCTTCTGTTTGTCGAAATAATCTTCACCTAAGTCTACATACATTTCGTTACGAGTTAAGAGATAGAAGGCAGTCCTTAACATCGCATGAGCCACATTTATGGCTGCTCGTTTTTTACCTTTTCGTGCAGCTGTACGTCTATACATGGCGCCGAGATAATTCTTTGACGCTGTAACGGAATGGGCTGCTTCAATTAGAGCAGATTGAGATATTTGTTTCCGTTTTTGGCTTTGGCAGATTTCCTTTTTCCTGCACTTTCGTTATGTCCAGGTACTAGTCCTGCCCATGAACATAAGTGCGCTGCACTGGGAAACTGCTTCTTAACATCCGTCCCAATTTCCGCGATGATCTGTTCGGCCATTCGCGAGGCGATACCAGGAATCGAATCTAAACGTTCGACATCGTCATGAAAAGGAGTTACCCGCTTAGCGACTTCTTGATCCAGCAATATGATCTGTTCACTTAAAAAATCAATGTGAGTTAATAGGGGCTTAATCATCAGGCGTTGGTGAGGATTTACATAACCTTGAAGAGCAAGTTCGAGCTCATCCTTTTTTTTCTTCATGGTGCGTCTAGCGAAGTTTGCTAGTTTTTCGGGATCATCTTCACCTTCTGCAATGGCATGCAGCATATCACGAGAGGAAACCCCCATAATATCAGAGACAACAGAGCCGAGCTTAATATTAGCTCCTTCCAACACTTTTTGAATGCGATTATGTTGTCTGGCCCTTTCTTCAATGATGCTTCGACGATACCGAACAAGTACAAAAGAAGTGTTGTATAATTGTTCCATCCAAGATTAGGCGGCAATGGAGGAGCGGGTCATGTTAATTCGGTTGTTGGAATCATTAGATGCAGAGATATATCGTGAAATTCGGTTGGATTCCTTAAAGGAAAGTCCTGAGTCATTTTTAACGACTTATGAAATCGAGAGGACAAAACCAATTGAGCAAACACAACAAAACCTTAAAGTAACCGATAGCAGGTTTACGTTGGGTGCGTTTATAAATAATGATTTGATTGGAATTGTAACTTTTGTACAGGAAAGCAATGTAAAATCAAATCATAAGGGAAATGTTTATGCTATGTATGTTTCACCTAATTATCGTGGGCAAGGTATTGGTAAGGCATTGATGATAGAACTAGTCAAAAGGGCGAAAGAATTCAGTGGTCTGGAGCAGATCAATCTAACCGTGATATCAGTCAATACCATGGCAAAAAGTTTATATGAATCAATTGGATTTAAAGTTTATGGGACAGAAAGAAATGCGTTAAAATCGGGTGAACTGTATTGGGATGAAGATTTAATGACCATTAGATTATGAAACTAACGGAACACGATAGTGGAGGAGCTTGCTATGCTGCAGCTCCTCTTTCCTGTTGAAGTAACGGGCAGGATAGTAATATACAAATTAACCCAAATATATTACTGTGGTAAAGCGGTACAGTGATAGAGAGGCGGGAAGGAGCGTGATTGGATTTTATGTATAAAGCTGTGTTTCTTGATTTCTACGGTACACTCGTGCACGAAGATGATGTGTTTATTGAGGAAATATGCAAAAAAATTTTGACATCGAGTTCAACTCGAACTACAGCCAAAGACATCGGAAGATATTGGTGGGATTCTTTTTCTAAAACTTTTTACTCATCTTATGGTGATAACTTTAAAACTCAACGTGAAATCGAACTATGTTCCTTAGAGGATACAATTGCCTTTTATAACTCATCTGAAAATCCAAGAGAACTTAGCGAAATTTTATATGATCACTGGCAATCTCCCCAACTATTTGAGGACACAAATGTATTTTTGAGGAGTATCAGTACCCCGAAAATAATCCTCTCAAACATTGACCGAAATGACATTCAATCGGCAATTAATCATAACGGATTATCATTTGAAAATGTTATTACCAGTGAGGACGTAAAATCTTATAAGCCAAGACCTGAGATGTTTCAGCAAGCCCTTGCGGCATATAATCTTAACCCACTAGAGGTTCTACATGTTGGTGACTCACTCACTAGTGATGTTGCAGGTGCCCAAAACGCAGGAATTAAGGTTGCTTGGATTAATCGAAAAAATAAAGCATTGCCAGAAAATTATTCCCCAGATTACATCATAAATTCGTTAAAAGAATTGATTTCTTTGTTTGCCTAATTACTAACGGAACACTATAGTTCAATATCATGAGGGCTGTCGAACGGTAGCCCTACGGTACGTTAACGGGCAGGACACTTAAAAAAATAGAAATATTTGTATGCTGCTAAGGTGCGTGTTATTCTAGTCTTATGCATTCTAGGTAAAGCACCATAAGGAGAGAAATTAACTTTGAATATTGAATTCGCTACCGAATTAGATTACGAATACATTGTCGATCGTGATCACCATATATTAGAGAACCTAATTATGACGAAAATAAAGGAAAAAGAGATCTACATAATACGTAATCAGCAAAACATGAATATCGGGTGGATGAGATACGGGTATTTTTGGGACAACACCCCTTTTATGAATATGATATGGCTCGATGAGCAGTATCGAGGCAACGGTTTAGGAGGAAAAGTTGTCCTCTTTTGGGAAAATCATATGAAGCAAAAAGGAAGTAAATTGGTTATGACCTCTACACTAGCAAATGAAGAAGCACAACATTTTTATAGGACATTAGGCTATAAAGATGCTGGATGTTTATTGTTGGAGAATGAACCATTAGAAATCATTCTTATTAAACCAATCTAATTTCAATTCGACTCGTGATAATTAATTTTAACTAACCTGTATTAAACTAATGGATAATTATAGCGGAGGAGCTTGCTAAACGGCAGCTCCTCTTTTCGATTACAGTCACACTCAAAACCAAGTCCACAGAACACGACAAAAATGGTTGACATTCTAGCAACTAGAACCTTTATAATGACCTTAATAAGGAAATTAAAGGAGAATCTATCCATGGAAAGACCGAACTTTGGATTTGACGGTGGCTTTATTATGGCATCTTGGGATGGCTTTGAGGAAGCGGTAGAGTGGTATAGCGAGCATATGGGCTGGCGTTGCGCGGGACAGGAGATGGTTCCAGTTGGCAAGATGGCTTTCTTCCCACTCCCCCGCTTTGGACAGGCAAACCTAAAATCATTTCATGATGATTTTATGCATTATCAAGCTGGTGCCTTAAGCGAAGGCCATTTGCGCTTATGTTTCAGTTCAGAGGATTTAGAAGCTTTGACGGATCATTTTACGAAGAAAGGAATTAAGGTTTCAGAGCCTGTTCTTCTAGCTGGTGGCAGAAAATACGTGGATATTACTGCTTATGAAGGTGCTCGGATTACGGCTGTTCAGCATCCATCAAGAGAAGTTCGCTTTCCAGACTCTCGTCTCATTAGCTTTGGGGATATTGCGTTGATTATTACAGTGTCAGATATCGATAAATCCGTTAACTGGTACCAAGAGGTATTGGGATTCGAAAAGTTAGCTGATGGTCAGCATGCAGGAACTGCACTTCTTCGGATGCCTCTATCCGTTCACGGTCAGCAAGAGCCTGATGCGAGCTATCCGATGCATGTATGGCTAATTGAAGATCATACAATTTCTGGGGCTCTCAGGGGAAATCCAATGTCTCGTACATATTTCCATGTACATCCGCATGAATTCGAAGCTTCACGTTCATGGTTGATCGCTAATGGAATCGAGCTTCCGGATTCGGATTTGAACGATTATCATTTCTACGATCCTGATGGCAATCGCATTAATGTCTGGTCCTATGAGATTTATTGAAATCTAGGAGGAAAGCGGCATGAAGATGACGATTCAGGCATTTGCTCTGCAAACTGGATTGCCACCTACCACACTACGCTACTACGAGAATAAAGAGCTATTAGTTCCGGATACGCGGGGAGACAACGGTTATCGCTATTACTCTGATGATCAAATTCCCATTGCACGCCTTATTCAATCTTTTCGACAATCCGCAGTGCCGATCAATGATATTCGCGTATTCCTTCGATCCTCTCTGGAGGATCAGGAGAAGCTGCTTGAACGATGGAGGCAGGAGGTTGAACAAAGCCTGAAGTCATTACAAGTTGCTAAACAGTATCTGCGCGGTATTAGGCCGGGGCAGAAAACCGTTCAAATGGTGAAGTGGGAGGATCAGACCGTAATGGTCTGGTTTTCTCATGTTCTCCCTCATTCCTCCCTTCCATTCGAGCAGCCTATTGATTTGAATTTGAAGAGATTAGCGTCGGTCAATATGGATATTGTACCCGGCAGTTATATTCACTTACTGCGTGCCTACGGGAATACACTTGAGGTAGAAATCGGATATTGCCTCGCAGTTAAAGTTGTGAATTTCAAAAAACTGCAGTTGCCTTCCGAATGGAATGCACGACTCGAATGCTTGAATCCTACTTTATTCGTTACGCTAGAATCGAGAAAAAATGATAAATTCATGTGTATGGAGTACTCACGGATGCTGAATAAACATGGATTTGATCCGATTGGACCTAGGTGGGATCGTTACGATACCGGGAACGAGGCTAATTTTCTGGTATACATCCCGGTCGTACAGAAGGGATCTTAAAACGAGATGCAAAAGAAAGGATGATCTAAATGAGACCTGAACAAAGCTATACGATTTGGTTTTCACAACGAACGGGAAGTACCCTATTGAATACTGCGCTTGCTTCAACAGGGGTAGCAGGAAATCCATGCGAATGGATGCACGAGAGAGATCCTAATACGATTAGTAAAGAAGATGTCGAACACATGTGGGAAGCGGGCACAACACCGAACGGGGTATTTGGAGTAAAGACCTCACTCAACTCCGAGTGGATCCGCGCTTTTAGGAAGCTTTATGAAGTACCTGAAACAGCCACCAAGGCTAAAGTATGGAGCGAAGCTTTTCCAAATTGCAACAAGCATATTTATATGACACGGAGAAATAAAGTTCGACTAGCGGTTTCATGGTGGAGAGCGATTGTATCAGGGGAGTGGCACAGACAGCATGGGGAAAAACCACAGGAGCATGATATTGATGATAAGTATCATTTCGATGCGATCAATCATTTATTTACCGAATGCTCTTTACGCGAAGCTGCAATGGAAGATTTCTTTTCTGAAGAAGGGATTATTCCCCTAACGATTGTCTATGAGGATTTTATTCTAGACTACGAAGGAACCGTTATGAAAGTTCTGGAGTTCTTAAATATCAGAGCGAACAACGTGAAAGTTTCCCCGCCAGCGTTTGATCGGTTAGCAGATGAGGTTGCAGAACAGTGGGTACAAAGATTTCGCCAAGAGCGTCAAAAGGACTGGGAGAAACCTGCTTGGTAGGGATTCAGTGTATAAGGTTTAAGGTCGGGAACTGACCATTGTTGTTAGAACCGTAATTAAACTAACGTAACTAAAGTGGAGGAGCTTGCTGTGAGGGAACTCCTCTTTTCTTATTGAAGTAATGGACGGGAGTATACTATGAGGATATGTAAATGTAACATAATAGAGATGATCATATAGGCGGTGAGTAATTGAAAAAAATTCAAGATTTTGATAAAGACCTCTGGTTCACCTTTAAAGAACATTGCAAAGGCAAGCATTTCATTGTAGGAAACCCTCATACTTTTCATGGGAGAATATCAGCCTATTGCCCACAAAAAAATGTGTACTTTAATGTATCGCTTGGAGAGATAGGCGACATGCCTTCAACTACAAAGTATTGGATTAAGGGTTTCTTGTCAGGTAATGAACCAGCACCTCCTGTAGATGAAGAAGGTGATATATATCCACCGGCACACGAGATGGATATTCATTGGGTAAGAAGTATTGCTTTATTCCACAAAACAGGCTACTGGTATTCAGGTGACAGGAGTTGTGCGGTTTGCGGGCAAAAGCTATTAAATTCTTGGACCGAATTTGAATGTGAAAATTGTAAAGTATAGAAATAATGCTTAACTAACCTGCCCGATAGCGAAAAAAAGCGGCATAGCATGGAAAGGATTGATTACTAATGTACCCCGAAAACCAAGTTCAACTGCTTGAATTGCCAGAGATAAAACTTGTAGGCTTGTATGTCACATCCCCCTTTCAGGGACACCTTCCCGAAAGGGTGGAAGCAATGAAGCAAGAGTTTTACAAACGCAAAGATGAAATATGCAACATCATCCATCCTGAACGATATATTAGTCCGAGTTTTTCTTCAGAGGTTCTATTTACTTACTTGATTTGTATGGAAGTCGAGGAACTTTCGGATGTGCCCGAAGGAATGATCGGTTTTACGATTCCTCCTCATCGTTATGCGAAAGTAAAATCCAAAGGTGATCCATATCAAGTCATTCATAACTATTTGGATGCCAACGGCCAACAAAATGACAGGCGAGCCCTGGCTTTAGAGATATACCATTTTGAAAACCCAGTTTGGCCTGATGAGGCTGAAGTTCTTCTCCCTTTACAATGATTGAATGATTACAAAATTTTCTTGTAATGAAAATAAACATTTGTTATCTTTGTTTTTAGGAGAATTACGGAAGGAGATTCAAACTCTATGCCAGCAGCTTTGTAATGGATACGTATCATGAGGCATTCTTTCTTTTGGGTATTTTTTAACCAAGGGATTAGTTTGTCCATTTGATCCATTACAAGGATGCAACGTATGGAGTGTTATAAGCCATCGATGCAGTTACCTACGCGGTGTCTGCATTTTTTTGAGCTCATTTTCTCCTATAACCTCACTATTTTGTTTCCTTCCACACTGAGGAGGAACTAAAATGAATCTAGGAATAGAATCGTCCGGTTATTCAACAATTTGCTGCTATCAGGAAAATGAATTACTAAGAAAAAGTTTCAATGAATTAGCAATTAAGGTATTTGGTATTGATTTTGAAGACTGGTACCAAAAGGGGTACTGGGATGAGAATTACGTTTGCCACTCGATTGTTAAAGATAAAAAAGTAATTTCTAACGTTTCGATAAGTAAAATGAACTTGATGATAAGCGGGAAAAACAAAAGTGCAATTCAAATAGGGACTGTCATGACGCACCCCGATTTTAGAGGAAACGGATTATCAAGGCAATTAATGAATCACGTATTAGAAACCTATCAAGATGAGTGCGAAGTTTTTTATTTGTTTGCGAACGACAGCGTTCACCACTTTTATCCTAAATTCGGATTCACTGCGATGTCCGAATCTCACTTTAGCATGAAAGTTTCTTCCCGCTCACTTGTTGATAACGGACTTCGAAAGCTCAATTGTGCCTATGAAAAAGATCAAGAACTTCTTAAAAGAATCCTTCAAACGCGTTCGCCAATTTCGAATCAATTTGGGATTAGTAATAACCAAGGTATTTTCATGTTCTATGCCCTGAATGTTTTTCCAGACGATATTTACTTTTTTGAAGAGTATGACGCTATTATTGTCTATCAGAATGAAGGGGATATTCTTCAATTGTATGATGTAGTGAGTCAACACAAAGTCGATTTTACTGATTTACTCTCTCATATCAGCAACATTAATACCGAAACGATCCATTTTCATTTCACTCCGGATCGATTTGCAGAAAAAGTGAATTATGAACCAAAGAAACAGAGTGACTTACTATTTATCAAGTCAAAGAATGATTGGAACATAAAAACCGCATTCTGTGCTCCTATGTTATCGCATGCCTAGGAATATTAAACTTACGACAAAAGGCTACCGATCTCGGTAGCCTTTTCAACTGGCAGGATAACTTAAGACAAAAATGAGATTTTATTAATCAAGAAAATCGTCTTTATAATAGGGGCGTAAACAATGAAGCTTTTTACGAAGGAAGTAAAGAAAATCGTAATTGATGATTGCTTGTTTCATTGTATAATTGACCAAACGCCTGAAAATGAGACAATAAGTTTTAAAATCTATCCTTCAAAAACTAAAACATCGTTTTTTAGTATTGTTTTCTTGGGCAGTAAATTGGTCCACAAACCTACATGAACCGAGTGTTTGTGCTAGCATAACTAAATATGCCATAAATAATGGTTGGGATTATACAAAAGAAAAGAGTGTAGTGAAAATAGAACAAGGCGATTTTCTTATTAATGAAATAAGTTTGGATTCATAATTGGTTACGCTAACGGGAAACTATAGAGGAAATCACCCAGAAGAATGAAAGAGTCGAAAATAGGTTGAAATAACGGGACTATAGTATAACGACAACAGGCTGCCGGTTTTTGCTGGCAGCCTGTTACGAACGGGCAGGATATTAGGATAGTTCCAAAAGGATTTTAAGACATGAAAAGGTTGGATTGAGAATGTCTTTTCAAATTCAGAAGATGTGATTATAGCTGATTGATGCATATTAGGAAGGCCAGAACAGCATATTAAATGGAAAAAGATGAAATGGCGGATAAAATTGAAATATTCGATGATGATATTGTCGATCTTTACTTTTGCCTTGCTCTTACCCTGCGGCTCCCCGGCGCAACGTCCACCTGCGGACACATCCCACCTGAAACAGGAATCCAAAGCGAATCCGCAACGGATACCCAAAAGCACAAACCGCATTGTGATGGGATGGAACGCTTTCGGTACAACGGATACTTACATCGAACAAAGCAGCATCTCCCCAACCCTTAACGTCGTTTCCCCAAAGTGGTTTAAATTAGATGCCAATCAATTGGTCATTTCTGAGGCTGACGCCCGATATGTTGAATGGGCGCATGATTCAGGCAAACAAGTGTGGCCGTTATTTGGGAACACATTTGACCCAGACGTGACAAATGCCATTTTAAGTGACCCGATCAAGAGCAAAAAAACAATTAATCGGTTACGCGATATTTTGGTACAAAACGATATTGACGGCATTAACGTCGATTTCGAAAATATGGATATGAAAAATAAAGCGGATTACGTCAATTTTATTCGGTTGCTGAAAGCTGCGCTCCAACCACATGGCATGCTAGTTTCCGTTGATGTGAGCCGGGAAAATCCCGATCCCAATTGGTCCGGCTGCTTCGACCGCCGCAAGTTGGGCAAAGTCGCTGACTTCATCATTATGATGGGATATGATGAGGATATAGGAGGCGGCGGCCATGTCGGTTCGGTTGCTCCTTTGCCTTGGGTTGAGAAGGGCATTCAGCTGCTGTTGAACGATGTCCCTGCCCGCAAGGTCATGCTCGCCATCCCTTTTTACACAAGAGACTGGGTTACCGACCTGAACAGCCGGAAGATTCACAGAACCGACTTGGCATTGGCAGATGTCGAGAGAATTATCACCGATAAGGGATTAGTTAAGAAATGGGATCCAAAAACAAAACAAAATTATGTGGAGTACATTGAAGGCAATGAGAAGCATCAAATTTGGGTTGAGGATGAAAATTCAGTGAAGCTGCGGCTGGACATCATCAACAAATATAAATTAAAGGGTACGGCAGCTTGGTTGATCGGCCAAGATACACCTGAGATTTGGCAAGTCATTAGTTCATTCTAAACAGATAGATATGCAGCAGTCGCCGACAATTGTAGGGGATTGATACGTTTTTGTAATAAAGATGAAATATTATTTTCATCTTCCGTTAATAAAGGGCGTTTATAATAAGAGCAACCCCCCTTTTTAATATATCTTTTCTTAAGACCCGCAGCCCGTTGCTGTGGGTCTCTTTTTGTGCGAAATGGCAACTTTCTGAATAATCTCCCGTGTCCGTTATTCTTTTTACAAAAAAAGATTTATATTCTGAACTGATATATGTTGATTCGATACATGTACTGTGCTAATATATGGAATATCCTACTAAGACATAAGAAAGAGGTGATGATTTGACCAGTCAAGATGTAATTCTGGGAATTTTAATGGACGGTAACTATTCGGGATATGAGATCAAGCATAAATTTGAAACGTTGTTTTCTTATTTTTACAATGCAAGTTATGGAACGATCTATCCGACACTCAGCAAGATGGAGAAGCAAGGTTTAATCACTAAAGAGAGTATTCAGCAAGAGAGTAAGCCGAATAAGAACGTGTACACCATCACAGAGGCAGGCCGTGAAGCGTTTATGCATTATATGGAGAGTGATCTCCAGGATGTCGAGCTGAAGTCGGATTTTATGGTGCGGTTGTTTTTCGGCGAATGGATGGAGCCCGAGTACGTGATTCAGTGGTTGGAGAAGAGTATTGCGAAAGAGGAGCAGCAGATCAAGAAATTGAGTGTAGATTATGAGCGTTGGAAATCGACAATGAGCCCGACACAGGAAATATGTATTACGCTGGGCATTGCCGTTCAAGAAAGCAATCTCAGAATTCTCGTGGATGGATTACAGAAATTAAAAGCACCATTATAAGGAGAAGAGGTTTAACATGCAAAAGGAAAAAACAGGGCTTATCATTCTGGCTATGGCCTTGGGTCTGCTGATGTCGTCTTTGGATAACACGATCACCTCAGCCGCGCTCAGTCACATTATTAAGGATATTGGTGGTTTCGAGCAAGTCAGCTGGGTATTCACGGCTTATATGCTGGCTTCAACGAGCATGATGCTTGTATTCGGGAAGATGTCTGATTTGTTCGGTCGCAAGCTTTTTTATTTGATTGGTATTTCTATTTTTCTAATTGGATCTGCCTTGTGCGGGACCGCGCAGGATATTACTCAATTGATCGTGTTCCGAGCGATTCAAGGGGTTGGTGCTGGAGCCCTTCTTCCTATCAGCTTTACAATCATTTATACGGTGTTTGCCGATCCTAAGCAAGCTGCCAAAATGTCAGGTGTATTTGCCGGGATTTTCGGATTGTCCTCCGTGGCGGGGCCGCAGATCGGTACTCTTTTATCGGAGTTCTGGGGCTGGAGATGGTGCTTTTACGTTAATGTTCCGATTGGCATTGCGTCGTTCCTTGTCTTATTGTTCGCCTTGAAGGAATCCCGTTCCGATAGAAAACCGAAGATTGATTACTTGGGAACTTTATTCCTGATTATATGCACGGTGTCGCTCATGCTAGCTCTAGAATTGGGAGGCAAGGATTATGCTTGGATGTCGTGGCAGGTCCTGTCGCTGCTTGCTGTATCGGTAGTCGTAGGCTTGATGTTTATTTTAGTCGAGCTGCGTGCTGATGAGCCTGTATTACCGTTAAATTTGTTCAAAAATAGGATGGTTGTGGGGTTGAGCTTGGCTTGTCTATGTCAGGGGGCGATTATGTTCTCAGCTATTGCTTACCTGCCGATCTTCTCGACGGCCGTGCTCGGTCAGGCGAATTCCAATGGACTTTTAACACCGATGATGGCTTCTCTGATTGTGGGGGCCGTTGCTTTTGGATTCTTACAATCCAGGTTTGCTTATCGGACATTAATTACTTTTACTATGGTGGCTGGGGTTATCGTCAGCTATTTATTGAGTACAGTTAGCCATGATGCATCCAAGTGGTACATGATGGGGCTTATGGTTATTCTGGGACTTGGAGCAATTGGTCCTTTGATGAGTGTAGCACAAACAGCGATGGCTGCTAGTGTAGAGCGCAAATATATTGGGATCAGCTCTTCCATAGTGGGTTTCTGGCGAAGCATTGGTGGTGTGCTTGGCGCATCCATCATGGCATCGGTTGTGAATAGCAACCTGAAGAATTTACTTGCCGATGGGGCTGCCGCGCATCAAATTCCACAGGATAAAATTAGCACGCTTGCGAATCCTGAACAGCTTGTGCGTGCAACGGGAGACGTACCAAAGGATATTCTTGATTTTGTCCGAGATTCATTAGGAACTGCGATCAATCATGGCTTTATTCTATCTATCGTTTTTGCCGTAATTGGCATTATTGCAGCGGTGGTGGCAGGACCCGGTCGATATGTAATCCCGGTGGATGCATCCGCCAAACAGGTTTCTTCCCAAGCAAGTTGATCATGGTCAGGAGTTAGTGCAATTACCTACTGATGGCTCGGCACTCATCATTAGAAATGGCTTCTTCAGTCCGTCTGCCGGGATTCGTAGGTTGCCATATAGTACGCCGTTAAGTAGAGAGGTGAAAGCATGTTTTTTTTGAAAAAGATTGATGAGTTTTCCTTGCAAATAACCTCCGTGCTGGCACAATGTATGTTCAACCCAGATAGAACGAAGATGAATAAGATCGTTGAGGCATATGAAGCAGATCCTTTACGGTGTGTATATGCTTATTATGACGCTGATAGGGTAGCAGCCATTATTGGTCTAAAGCTTAACCCAGTAGAGAAGAGCGCAGTAATTCTTCATATTGCAGTAGACCATAGTTTCAGAGGAAATGGAATCGGACGTAAATTAATGAATGAGATTATATTGTTACACGCCATTACTGCTATTGAAGCTGAAACAGATAAAGACGCAGTTAACTTTTATCGTTCATGTGGGTTCACAGTGAAAAGTTTAGGTGAGCTATATCCAGGAACTGAGCGATTTTTATGCGTGATGAATTCTAGTCATTAATGATAGCTCAATATTAAAGGGCTGCCGTTTTGGCAGTACAAAACTATGGCGATCGAAAGCAGAGAATATCGCTTCAATAAAAGTTACCGAGAAGGCTGGGTTCACTTATTGTGGGGATAAACGGTTAACGTACATGGATACGAAGAGAGACTTTTGCTATTATAGGTTCACTTCATTTTTTTTACGATAGCCTGCTTTTGGACCAATTTAGAGGCAAGAAAAGGCTCTCTGGGCACTAGCTCAGAGAGTTTTTTTATGTTTCTTTGATTTCACTACTCTTCGTTTGGTCCATTCCATTATTTCAAGACTGCTTACAAACAGAAGAAACAAAATAAAGAGTGGGATGGTTTTCGCAAACGGCACCAAATGAAGTAATGGGGCTATAACCGCTGTAGCACCTACAATAACAACTCCAAAAACCGTCAATTTCCAACCGCGCAGCATATAGGAGACTCCCCCAACTTTCTTATAGTCATATCCTCGTTACTCGTATAGTTGGCTTCCTTTGGAATGCAAAGTATAGTATTTTTTAACTCCATAACGGTCTTTACTCCTTTATGTATTGTAAATGGGCAAATATGAAGATTTTATCATTATATTTTAATAAAAGGGGTTTTGCCTAGGTGTAGCAAGGGTTTGTTCTTTCATTGGTAAATTATTGATAGTTTAGTTGTGTTATGTTATTGCTAGGACATCACATTGCTAACTTACACCTAGGAGGAACAACATGTCTAAAATAAAGAAACGTACTCTAGCAAAAACATTAGCAGGAGTCGCTATTAGTCTATCTATAGCATTCTCAGCAAGCGTGATTGCTGTGCCTCAGCCAGCGCAAGCAGCATCAGTAAGCAGTTCAACTGCAAGTAAAATAATAGCGACAGGCAAGAAATATATTGGAATAGACTACAAATTTGGAGCTACTGCAGGCAATACGAGCAAATTTGATTGCTCTTCCTTTACACAATATGTATACAAGAAAAATGGAATCACGCTGCCGCGCTCTTCGCTCAGCCAATCCAAAGCAGGCAAGTATGTCTCAAGAAAGAACCTTAAAGCGGGCGATTTAATTTTCTCAGATACGAACAGGGATGGCGTTATCAATCATGTTAGCATCTATATTGGAAATGGCAAGCTGCTCCATACATACAAAAAAGGATTAGGCGTGACGATCTCGACCTTCTCCGGAAGTGCATGGGATAAGACCTATGTTACCGCTCGTCGAGTTATTTAACCACAAAAAAGTTCTCCTTATTCTTAACGGAATAAAGGAGAACTTTTTTGTATGGTTTGCGTGATGGATTTTGGAAATGGTCAAAGTCAAACCATGCGTTTAATGATTTAGGTCTGCAAAAAAATGAAATTGGTGTTGCGACCAATAATATGAAGAGCCGTGCTATTCCAGAACGCTTAGGCTTCACCGAGGAGGGTATTATTAGAAATTATGAGATGCTTCATGGCCAGTATCTCGACAGAGTCATTTATGGGCTTAACAAAGATGAATTTCACTGAATACCATGAGGGCTGCCGCGAGGCAGTCCTTTACTATGTTAACGGCTATGGTGATTAATAAGCGGTGTTCCTAACCTTTCTAAGAATATGGTTCTATAAAAGTTAGAACTGCTCCATTTTCAGGCGTTTAGATACTATGGAAATAGAAGAATCTAATTAACTTGAATGAGGGTGGATTTCATGCAAAATGTTTTATTCCGTCGTGCAATTCGAAAGTTAGTCGCTACATTTGTTGCAACAATGTTTACCGCTATTGTAATGGCTGGTTTTATGGTCCTAGATGATAGCAGTGTGGGCTCTAATTATAACCTTGGGAATCAGCTTATTGTTTTGTCTTTGATCATTATAATATATGCAGGAGTTATTATTCTGATCTATGGCAACGTAGTATCAATTGGACTAGAATGGGCACAAAACAAATCCTTATCAAAAAATTATTGGGTGTATATCCTTTTACATGGATTTTTCGGATCAGCTCCTGGACTATTGTTTCAAAATGGGATGTTTATGTTATTTGGTGGAGGGATTGCTTTGGGGTACGCAGGGATAGATAGGTGGTTATCGATAAGGGTTTTAAAGCAAAAGGGAATAAAATGGTTTATTCTCATCCCCATTCTTATATATGGAATCGCTTGGGGCTGCTTTCAAATGATTTCTTCACCACTACCGCCGCTGCCAGCTTTTACAAAGGAAGATGCTGTTGAATTTGCCACTGCTGGGAAAGGGACGGAGGTAGACGATTTCCCAGATCGTATTGGTACATGGCAAGAAATAATAATTGATGGATTCCACGTCAAAAGAGAAACCAATGCAGAAGAAATAGCAAATGAAAAATATATCGTCACTTTCACCGAAACCTGGAGTATAGGGGGAGAAGTGAGTTCGCGATTTTTTCTTATCAAGTAGAGCGCGAGTCATTATCAGCTTACAAGAACGGGGGAGAAAGACCTCCTTACTAACCAAGATGTAAATAGCAGGTCTCGAAAGTGAAAATTCACTTAGAAAACCATATATTTACACAAATGCGAATCAAGTGATATAATCCGATCTAATAGAGAGGGGGTGTACCAATGAAAAGAACACTGAACATTGTGCTTCTGCTTGTTATCTTGCTGGCCGCCTGTTTCGTCCCGCTGCAGCATTCTGATATAGAACATGGAGAAATTGCGCAGATTACAGTGGCGAACCACAATTATGCGACTAGTGAAATCGAACCATCCGCGTTTAAGCATAGTCATCCTACCGTTCAAACGATCCTCTTTCTCCTCTTTATTATGTCCCTATTTAAACTCTCACCCCCTCACGCAAGTCTGAAATTTCATATTCGTTCCTTCGTCCCCACGCTTAGGCTTCTCTATCTTCTTAATCCCATCAAATATAAATCCAAATTCATAGGCTAATTCCTTTTCATCTATAACTATAGAATGAAAGGGAGTATTTAGCTTGCGCATAAATGTAAAAGCATTATTACCGTTCATAATCACGGTATTATTTTTGGTGATCTTTATTTTATCGACCGTAACTCAGATTGCGAGCCATATTAAGCTTGGCCTTGATTTGAAAGGCGGCTTCGAGATTCTTTATCAGGTTAAACCCGTGGATTCCAAAGAAAAGGTAACGAAGGAACTGCTTCTAGCAACCGAGCGAATGATCGAAAAGCGAATTAATATCAGTAAAGTAGCAGAGCCGGATATTACCATAGAAGGATCCGATCGCATTCGAGTGAAGCTCGCTGGTGTTAAGGATCAAACGAAGCTTAGAGAACTGATTAATCAACCCGCTTATTTGACGTTCAAAGACGAACAGGGCCGAATCGTGTTAGATGGGCAAGAGTTATCCCCAAACGGAGCGAGTATCGGGTATGACCAATTGAATCATCCCGAGATTATTGTGAAGTTTAAGGACCCTGCTAAGTTAAAGGATGTAACGGCAGAGAATTTGGGCAAACCTTTGTCTATTATGCTGGACGACAAGGAGATTTCCGCGCCGATCGTACGAAGTATTATTAGTGACGGAACGTCGGCCATTTCAAGCGAGAATCTCGATTCCGCAACCGAAATGAAGGACCTACTGAATGCGGGATCGCTGCCTGCCCAGCTGATAGAGAAACAAGTCAATTCCGTTTCGGCCAGTCTCGGGGGGGAGGCTCTTCACAGAACTTTATTCGCCGGATATGCAGCATTAGCTTTGATCATTCTCTTCATGCTGATCACCTATCGTCTATCTGGACTAATTGCCAACCTGACGATTCTTGGTTTTGTCTATATCTGCTTCCTTCTTCTTGACTGGATGAATGCGACGCTGACGCTCTCAGGCATTGCCGGGTTTATTCTAGCCATAGGCATGGCTGTTGATGCGAACATTATTACGTACGAGAAGATTAAAGAGGAGCTTATGGATGGCAAAAGCATTCGGTCCGCTTGCCGAAATGCCGCGAAATCCTCATTTCCCACGATTGTAGATGCCCATGTAACCACTCTTATAGCTGCATTGGTGCTGATGCTTATTGGTACCAACGCGGTAAAAGGGTTCGCAATTGTACTAATGATGACGATCATTGTCAGTCTTTTCACCAATGTATTTGGCTCCAGATTCCTTCTCTGGCTGCTCTTGAAGAATAATGTGTTTCAGAAAGCCTCATGGTGGTTCGGAATAAAGTCCGGCCAACGTGAAATAAACAATTTTAAGCGTCGGCCAAATATCGTCAAGAGAAGAAATCGGTATCTGGTCTTCTCCACCTTAATCCTTATATTGGGATTGACTGTGATATTGATCAGGGGGCTGAACCTCGGTGTTGATTTTCAATCGGGAACAAGGCTGGATGTCTATGTAGGTGCGAAGTTTGAAAATAGTGATCTTACAAGGATCATTCAAGAGGAGATTCCATCCGTAAAGATGAAGCCCGTTGTTAAATACGGTGAGAACGGAACCTCTGCGACGACTACCTTCAGCAGACCTATACCCATTCACCAGTTAAATGCTGTAGAGAACAAACTGAAAGAACAGTATGGGGATCAAGTAAGCAAACAGGAATCGACGGTCGACCCCATGATTGCGAATGAGATGGTGAAGAAGGCAGGCTATGCGATACTTATTGCTTCGGTTGGCATCGTGCTTTATACCTCAATCCGCTTTCACTATTTATATGGGATAGCGTGTATTATCGCATTATTTCATGATATTCTGCTTCCAATTGCTTTGTTTTCTGTGTTCCGATTAGAGATTGATCTTACTTTTATCGCTGCTATTCTGACGATTGTCGGTTACTCGCTTAACGATACCATTGTTATATTCGACCGAATTCGCACGAATCTGAGGAAGACAACGATCAAATCGGTATCCGATTTAGAAGAGCTTGTGAACTTGAGCCTGTGGCAGACGATGAGGCGCTCTATATACACGGTGCTTACGGTCTTCATCTCAGCAGTCGGTTTGTTATGGTTAGGTGGGGAAGGTATTCATCTGTTCTCACTAGCTCTAATATTTGGATTGGTAAGCGGGGCGTATTCATCCATTTTCATCGCCGCACAAACTTGGCTGATGTTGTATAAGCGTAAATTTCAGTATGAAAAGGCTCAATAAAAACAGAATAGTTAACTACCCTAAGGAAGGGCTGCCGCATGGGCAATGTCATTAAGTTAAGCTCAAAGACAAGATAGGGAATAAAAATGGAATCCGAAACGGTATGGGAAAAAGCCCTGTGCCGTTTGTTTTTTTGTGCAAGCAAGGAAAAAAGCGTACAGCAAACAAAGCGGATGGAATATCCGCTTAAAAAAATGTTCATATGAACCGAATTATGCTACTCTGTAGACGAAGCTAACAGCTGATTTATAGCGAATTTTGCGCGTATTCTGCTGCCCTGGTCGAATGGGTCGAATCGGCAAAATGTTTTTGCGAATCAGTGCTTCAACATCGGGCAGGGATTCATCGTCCCTTGGGCGCAGGAAATGTCTACAAACATGAACGGCGACCGTGAAGTTGACTTGGTATTGGTGCCGTTTATCCATTTGGGAAATGACGACGTGTGAGGTCATCATTTCAGCGAAATTGTACATGATCATTCTTGCGAAAATCTCTTGGATGATGGACTCTTGCTTCTTTGCGTGAAAATTCGTCAGACCGACGGTGTATTTTAATGCTCTGAAAGAAGTTTCGATGCCCCATCGCATGTTATAAATGGACTTGATTTCATTGGGTGGGAAATCAGCGACTGAAAGATTCGTAAGGACGGTTTCATAAGCGCCACTCGGCAGGACGAAACGAACAACCCGAAAGGAAATCGGATAAAACAAGTTCTCATGCCGATCCAAAAAATCAAATGTAGACGTGGAAGGGACGAACTTGTAAATCTCGGGATGAGCCTTGACTTCTTTGGTATGTTTTTTGGTGAGTGTCAGATGAACGTCAATATCAAACTCTCCGCTAAAGGGCAAATGCAAGCCCGAAAGAATACCACTGGAATTCAGATCCTTTACCCGTATGACATAGTTCCACCCTTTGCGTTCAATATGCGCGAAATTGTTGTAACTTTCATACCCCCTATCGGCAGTAACAATGGTTTTGCCTTTGATGGGGGAACGGTCAACCATAGCAGCAAGCGCCCTTCCCTCGTTGCACAACCTTCGTGGCTGAACAATGGCATCCACGTAAAATCTATTGCACAAGTCATAGGCTGCGTTCAAATGCAGAAGGTTATAGCCTTTCGTGTTCGGTTGACTTTGAATATAAGTTTCCGTGTCGGCAGGGTCAGTTGCGACATGCAAATCCGAACCGTCAACGGCAAGTAATCGATACCCTCGATAGTCCTTGATATTCGTATACGATTGCGTAAATTTGTGAAACAAGAATTCCACAGCAGACGGCAGGATTTTATTCCTCTGCTGGACAAAAGCAGAAGTGGTTGCGGTGTTTACGTCATAGCCCTGCGATTCCAAGAGTTCCTTATATATGCTGTTCCCCCCCATTGAGATCAGGAGTTGCATAACCGTTTCAAAGGGTAGCTTTTTCTTTCGGGTAAAATCTTGTTCAGGTTTTTTGACATAAGGTGCTGGTGCCGCTGACATTTCTCGTATGAGGGATGTCAGCGTTTCTTTTAGCGAATTCGCGTACTCATTCATTGGCGTAACCTCCTCGTTTTTCCAAGGGGCTTCGCCACACAATTTCATCTGCTTGTCAAGTTCTATTTTCTTTTTTGTGCAAAAAAAGAGCGGGCTATCTTTTCGATAACCTGCTCTTGTTCTTGATTTTTGGCCCTGCGCCTTAACTTAATGACATTGGCCGCATGGGTAGCCCTTGCTTCGTTAAGCAGGAAATTAATGCAGTCCCAATCCCCTACATGGTAAAATTAGGATTAATAAGAGAAACGGTTGTCCTGCCGGTGCAGGAGGAATTGTCCCGTATATGAATATTGAATTATCTCTTCTCCCATATGAAGATAAGACAGTTCTTTACAATCTAATACAGTTATACCGTTATGACAGTAGTGAATTTGATGGACATGTATTAAACAAACACGGGCTCTATTTATATAAATACTTGGACCACCAATGGACGGAGGAATATCGGCGCCCCTTTATCGTCAAAGTGGATGAGGAAATAGCGGGATTTGTTTTAGTTAGTCTTGATGTTCCTAAAGAATATATGAAACTAAGTTCAGCAGAAAAGACAAACACAATAAGTGATTTCTTTATTATGAGGAAGTACAGACGCAGAGGTGTGGGTAAAGAAGTTGCATTTTCGCTATTTGATCAGTTTCGTGGTACATGGTAGATAAGACAAACATTCGCCAACAAAGACGCATATGAATTCTGGAAGCACGTGATTACGAAATATAAGGATGACGGCTCGTACCAAGAGCAGATGATACAAGATGAAAGATGGAATGGACCTGTGTTTGTGTTCTAATCTAAATGTTTACTTCACTAGCGGATAATGCGAGTCCAATATATGGAGGTAACAGATGACGTATCCATTTGATCCTATTACCAAGTTTATTTTTCTGAAAACGGAAATTATGCACGCAGATGTTATATTGGTACCTGGGGGGAGAGTGGGATTTTCTCAATAGTGTTGGGGTATCGTTAGGGATTCCGAAAAAGGCGATCGTTAATGAGATATGAAGATTTTTTTTTACGTTAGGTGAAGTGGAAAATTTATTTGAGATGAGGTGATTCCTTTGTTTTTCCTTCAAATGTCAGGGTATCCTGGTTCGGGAAAGTCTACTCTAGCTAAAGCAATATCAAAGAAAACAGGTGCAATTGTTGTTGACCATGATATTGTGAAATCTGCATTATTGGAATCTATGAAATCTTTGGAATCCAATATCGACCCCAGAGTCGCAGGCATAGCATCCTACGATATAGATTGGTCTTTGGTTGACTATTATCTCTCAGAAAGTCGCAGTGTTATTCTTGATAGTCCATGTTTGTACACAGATCTGTTGGATAAGGGGACTGAGATTGGAGATTGAAGAACCGCCAACGAATGATAAGTCAAGTTTCTGAAGTGCCAGCTGAATTAGATATCTTATTTACCATCGAAAATAGCAATATGAAAAGACCGACTGAAGATCGGTATTTGATTGTTGATACGGCAAGCCCTTTTGATAGCTACATGGACGAAGTTATGTCTTATATGAATGATGATGATTAATAAGGAGGGATCAGGATTGGACGCTGAACAATTTGGACAAACAATCGAATTGATGTTCGGGAACCTGTTCGCACAATTCGATGAGGGCGAAGAATTTGCTTTCTACGATTACGGTCCCAAGGTTATTAATCGAATTGGCTACTCGACCAATATTTCACCTAAAGTCATTATTCAAGCTGCGGACAAAAAAGTGGATTTAATCATTATAGAAGAGCATTTTGAATGATCCTCGGTATTCAGAATATTTCTTCAGGGAGAGCTGCATGTTGAAACAAATAAAGTACATCTTCTTCGATTGTATGGAGACCCTAGTTGATTTATATGAATTGCCCAGTCACAGCGATTACGCCTATTGGGCTTTTTCAAATTCAGGGGTCGAACATTATTGGAGTGACTTCGAAGGATTTTTGGAGAGATATAGTCATTCAAAAAGACAAATTGCGCAACGTATTGAACAGCATGAAGAGTACGAGTTAATGAGAAGAATTGAACATATTGTGGATGGAACAGAATCCATTCCAGTTAGCTCCAAGCAGCAAGTGGTACAAATGCTTTATGAAAATTACTGGAGAACCTATAAGTCGCAATGCTTTGTCAAGGAAGAGGTAAAGAGTACCTTATTACAGCTGTCCAAACATTATAAGCTTGCAGTGGTTTCTAATTTTATGATCAATGATGGGATTGAAGAGCTGCTTGAATTAAACAACATTAACGGCATATTTGAATTTATAGTAACTTCAATCAATATGGGATGGAGAAAGCCTAGTGCTCGAATCTACGATTACGCCATACAACGTGCTGGTTGCAATCCAGAACAGATATTATTCGTTGGGGATGATTATGAGAATGATTATTTAGCGCCGAGGCTAGCAGGAATGAAGTCGATATTGTTAGATAAAGAGAAAACGATTGTCTCCTCAGAACTTGATAAAGTAAGTGATTTTTACGAATTAAAAGCAATGCTTGTGGGTAATTCATGACGCTTGTCATAGAAAAAGATGACTTCTGAGAAATGAAGAATTCAGAAGTCATCGAGGTTAAATTCACGGCTTTCGAATCAGTGAAGAGGACAGGTACTCTTCATTGTGTCACTCCACATGTTCACGTTTGAGTTCCCAGCCTGCAGAGGGGGGAGCAAAAACATATTTGCACATCGCTCCACCAGGTTGTTCAATTGCAACCAAGATTCCGTCAGCTACAGGCAAGATGTGGTGAATCTCGCCTCCTTCTACAAGATTGGCTGCAAAAGGGGCAAGAACGGGAATTAGTGCTTCTTCAAGCCATGTTCGCTCGTTATACCATCGCGGAGTTGAAATGGGCGCTGGATAGCCTTTAGTGGGAGCACCGAGTTCAACAGCCATGGTATGAGGATCATCATCAGCAAGCTTACTCCCAGCACCTATTGCGGAGACGAAACGTAAACAAAGCTCAATGGTGTTAAGTATTTCATCGATGTTCAATGAACCGTTTCCGTAACGGATTTCCACGGTACCCACATCAAACCATGCTGCTGTATTGATTCCACAACGATGGGATTGGGGACGTCCCAGGTGGCGGACTGCGGATGGACTTGGATTGGAAGTATAACCTTGGCGCATCACAGGGGTAACAGGCGGACAGAATATTAACCGATGTTCGCTGGTTTGCAAGAGTGCTTGCAGAGCCTGTTGATACAGCAATGCTGCGTCTAATAATGGGAGTACAATGTCTTGCCCCCAAGGCTCCAGACCAATGTGAACATGAAGTCCACAGCTCCAATTTACCGTTGCACCCTGTGCTTCAAGCCGCTTCAACATGACTCGAATTTGTTCTCGATCATCCCACCGGATCGGAGGCGGTTTAAGTTCACTGCCTGACTCCGCTCCTGTTTCGTCAATCTGCCGTTCATCCAATGACATAACCCAACCAGGTAATAGCTCAACATGTTCTGGGTTACCATCAATAAACTCAATTTCAACACCAAATCTCAGGTTTTTCCAATCTACTGTTTTAGGCCACATTACTTTTTCGTCCTCTCTATACATCTGAAATGGATGCGGAATGAAGAGAGGGGAGGAGGACCACGAGATTAACGGGGTATTTTTTCTCTAAGCATGATGGCTGTCCCTCCTAATTGTTTGTTTTATAGGGTAATTATATCAATTTTATTATATTTAACAAAACTTGTTGTTTCAGTCAGTTGGATATTGGTGGAAGATCTAAGGGGAGGTGATGTCATGCAAGTTATTAATAGTTATATCTATATACCAGTAAGTAATCTTCAAGCTTCAGCGAGTTGGTACAATAAACACTTAGAATTCAAAAAGTTCAAAGAAGATAAACTATTCCTGGAATTGAGATCTGATACTGGAGTTAGAATTATTTTAATTGATAATGATGATTGTAAAGTTACGTCTCATATGAACTACTCTAATGGAACACAAGCGGCGTATGGATTTATTGTTTCCGATATTAATGAAGCTTATCAACAATTGATAGAGTCTGGGATTCAAGTTAGCCATATTACTGATTATGTAGGACTTTCGTTTAAACTGCATGATCCAGATGGAAACATTATAGAATTATGGAGTGATTACCCGAAATCGACAGGATGGACGATTTTTGAACCATTGAATAAACCATAAGTATGACACATCAATATGCCAATAAGCGATTTATTGTAAGAAGTAACAAAGAGATCATTAACTATTTTGCAAGAACATTGTGTAATTCGAAAATGAGCTATGGTCACGTTATACCCATTTAAATTGGGGTTTTATAAGAAGATGGGGTTTGGGATTTAGACGATAGAAATGAGGTTCTGAATTGCTACAATAGATTTTTTGAAAGGACAAACGGGTTAGCCGAAAAGCTGGATAAAGGACTGGGTGATCTGTTTGACTTTAGCGAGAATCGAATCGTAGGATACAGAAAAGATGGAAAGATTTTAGGATATTTGGTATTTTCGTTCCACAAGCATTATCAGTATAAAAATGATTTAGTCATCAAGAAACTTGTTTACGAAACCTCAGATGCTCTTTTCGAGCTCTGCACATTCCTGCATACACAATTTGAACAAGTAGAACGTGTAATAATGGACACTCAGGATGAATATTTTCACTTTTTACTTTCTGATCCCACATGAGGTACATATGATTCGTTTTTATCCAAATATCTTGAAACGAGCATAGTAGGTATGGGAATTATGTATCGAGTAGTTGATGTACAAACATTGAACAAAAACCAATGTGTTTTCTTCAATTCTAAAACGGATTTTTACTGTATTCTTTCCTGGTCAAATAACAGGCAGAGTAATGGTAAATAACGAACCTTCATTTACTATGCTTTTCACTGATAGTATACCGTTGTGGTCTTGAATAATCTTGTGGCAGATTGACAGGCCAAGCCCAGTTCCCTCTTCTTTTGTTGTGTAAAAAGGATCAAATATTTTTGGGAGCACATCTTCAGGTATGCCTTTTCCGGTATCTTGGATTTCAATCACTGTGTGTTTGGTATCCATTCGTTTCACTTGGATATGAATGTGACCCGGTTCAACCATTGCTTCTAGAGCATTTCGCACAAGATTAATAAGTACCTGAACGATTTTGTCTCGATCCATGACAACAAGGATGGATTCATCAATGTTATAAAGATTTATGCAATGTCCTTTCGAAACGGCTTGCGATTCGGTTAAGTATTTGACTCTGTCCAAGCAGCCGGATATGGGCTCCGGTTTCATATTACTCATATGGGGCTTGGAGAATTGCAAGAATTCAGCTGTTAGTTCGTTCATCCTTGTAATTTCATTGGTGATGATATCCACCCATGGCCCAATGTTATACGACTGGGATTTTGATAAATCGATGAATCCCTTAAGTGTTGTCAGTGGGTTTCGAATTTCATGCGCCATGCCCGCAGCAAGTTCACCGACCATTTTCAATTTTTCGCTTCTAAACAGTTCCTCTTCACGTTTCAGCCACAGTACTCTTTTATTCTGAAATAGACGATCTTCCGCTAATGTGATGATTTGTTGTGAAGAAGAGCCCTCTTCGGGGAACATAGCCATGCTATATGTGACTTCATAACCCAAGCTTCGCGACTCCAATATCTCTTGAACATCGCTAACGGCGTTTTCTGTTGTAGGAATCGCCAATGCGAAACGATCTCCGGCATAACGGGAAATAGCCACAGCATTCGAAAAGTAGGTTTGTATGATGATGGATATCTTCGTCAATATCTCGTTACCACAACTTATACTTTCTTTGTTGATACTTTTAAAGTCCTGAAAGTCCAATAATAGTAATACAAAGTTAGATTTCTTGTTATCGACCAAATCGTTTACCGCGTTAATGTAACCGTCATAATTGAGCAGATTCGTGAGTGGGTCATGAAAGGTTAAAAATTTATTCCGCTTTTGAAGACGCTTTCTTTCTAATTCAGCTGTGAGGATATACTGTATAACAAAGACTACCAACATGAAACTGAACAAGTCATATATGGAAACCAAGAGGTTATACTCATCCCACGGATGGTAAGTCAGCCTTACGGATGTATAAAGGAGTGAATATCCAGCGGAGATCGATAGTGTATACCTAAAATGTCTTCGATTTCTTATTTCCATAACAATTAATATAAAATACAGTAACTGGCACCAATTGAGATGACTAGACCAATGAAAAAATGCAAGCGCTATCGCTTGAAGATAAAGAGTTACTTTTGATTTATTATCAAACATCATGATAGAGGAAAAAAATACAGCGGAAATAAATAACAAGGGAGGGCTAGTTACTTTTCCCAATATAAATGAGGACATCACAATAAAGGCTGTTAATGAAGGAATTAATCCATATCTTACTAGTCTACTGAGCATATAACACTCCTGAAATAATGAATTCGATTATAGTTCGACCAATTCCAATACAATTATATCTGATTCTAGTTAAAATTAATGTCGAAATTAAGATGTTTAAAAGTTTTATTGCAATAATACGGCATGCTGAGGAAAAAGCAATATATTTACCACCGGCACCAGGCAACCTCCATCGTGAACCGACCACTAGAAAAGGCCAAGCAGTAATCTCTGGTTGACCTTATAATACGAATGGCTGCCTCGCGGCAGCCCCTTTGCTCTGCTAGCGGTAGCTAGTTTATTTTTTGACAAGCAGTTCATTCAGACACTTATGTAAATCGGAGGATTCGGGGAACATTTGAACGGATAGCTTCATTATTGCTATTGCCTCCGTAGAATACCCATTCTCTGCTAACGTATTAGCGATAAAGATAAACTCACTTTCCCATAAATAGTAGTGATCAAGCTCATCGTTCTTTATTCTATTGTACTCCTCTAGCGCGGACTCAATCCCACTTGTGGTAGAAAATTTCGACAAATGGTGAGCCATGGACCGTTTAATATGCTGCAGGTCTGTGCCCAGCACTATATCTATTACGGACATGCAAATACTATAGAGCCAAACATAATCAGAGTTTGTCATAACTGACACAGCGATGCCTTTATCGGGCAGCAAAATAAGGTTGCTTTGGAAGCCTGTGTCCATGCCCGAATGTGATACCATCCGGCTCCCTTTATACTCCCCAAGGAACCAAGACAGCCCTATGTTTGCCTGTTCTGCTCCATAACCAG
Organism: Paenibacillus baekrokdamisoli; assembly: GCF_003945345.1. Classification (GTDB taxonomy): domain Bacteria; phylum Bacillota; class Bacilli; order Paenibacillales; family Paenibacillaceae; genus Paenibacillus_Z; species Paenibacillus_Z baekrokdamisoli. The sequence goes on from NZ_AP019308.1 coordinate 6,435,034, forward strand.
TAGAAGCATGTTGTTTCCATAGTTCGTCATAACTTTGAGTTCTCAGAATGGTTTGACCATCGGAGGCAGAACCTCTATTTAAGTGAGCAATAGCATATCTGCACATATCTTCGGCGTTAGCGTATAACGTGGAGCTAGGGCTATGAGCACGATTATAGGGGAAAACATCGCTAATAACACCACCGTAACCGTTTTGTACTCCAAGAATATGGGGCGTGGCTAAATGAATATCCGCCTCATGTTTTAAATAAGTGCTGCCTTGCATTCGTGTTGATTCAATAATATGGTCATTCATATATTGCTCAAAACTTACACCTGATACTTTAGCGATTATATCCCCCAGTATCTCATAACCAATATTACTATAAGAGAATTGTTTTCCAGGATCGGTTAAAAGCTCACGATTATTAATGCTTTTCACGTATCTCTCCAAGCTTTGATCATCGTATTGCGGCCGATCCCATTCATAATCGTCTTCATCTGGCATCCCTGAAGTATGATTCAGAAGCTGTCTAATTGTGATAAGTCGGTACCTCTCGTCCGCCATGCTAAAGTAGGGGAGGTAGTTCGTAATCGATGAGTCCAGATCGATCATTCCACGCTCAACCAGTTGTAAAATACCAGTAGCTACTAGCGTCTTTGATATGGATGCGTGGTGGAATAGCGTGTTTTTATCGACAGGCTCTTTGGTTGTTATATCCTTCACACCGAACCCTTTAGCATAAATCATTTGGTAGTCTTTGACGATGCCAATGGCTAATCCTGGCATCGGTTCAAGTTGAACAAATTCGTTCAGAATGCGGTCCAAATGCTCAACAATATTTTTGATATCGTTCATAGTGACCTCCAGAAAATTTAATCTTCTATTCTAGTACCGACAAAAAAATGCATTCCTATTATTTCCATTCAAGTATATACTACTTTAACGGGAAACAAGAGTCGAATAAATAACAGGAGCAGTTGGCTTGAAATATGTGAAAATTTAATTATTCTAAGGGGCGAAAGTCGATGAAAGAAAGTTTTAGTGACACTCCTACTACTAGAATACAACTAGATAATTACGGTTTCGCTGGTATGGACGCATCCCAACTCGGAGCAATTAAATCGGCTGCTGATTATTATCAAATTCCTGTAACAGCAACGCAGATTTATGGTATGACAGGGCTTGCTTTCCTATTTGTTATTGACGAGAATTTAGTTCAGCCTAATGCTGGCCCGCCAGAACCAGAAATCTTTCGACTTGCGCGGAATATTGGCCTAGAAATTGAAGGATTTCACCAATATGCCGAAGGTGTGACTTTTTCCAAACTTCAATCCGAGGCGTGGGAGAAAGCAAGGATGGCAATCAACTCTAATAAACCTGTGTTTGCGAAAAATTTAGGTCAAGACAATCAAACCTCTGTTATCATCGCTTATGATAGCATCGGTTACTACATTGATTCATGGCATACAGGGTATGAACACAGTCAAGAGGTTATCCCGTGGAACTTACTAGGTTTAGTTCATTGTCCGTGCATGAATTGTGCAAATGAACGGAAGATTGCCGAACCTCGAGACTCAACGAGTGGTTTAATTTCATTACATTGGGCTGACACCGCGCCTAGTCTAGATGAAATGACTGCTTTTAAGGAAGCACTACAATTCGCAATTCGTCTAAATGATGATGGGAGCTATAAGTGGTCAGGAAAAATGTACTTTGTTGGTTCTCGAGCGTTTGAAGAATGGATAAATGGCTTTGAGCGCAATAACGTTTACAAATTTGATTTCGCCCTTATTATCGAGGTTGTTAATGAAGCTAGGTACCAGGCAATACTCTTCTTGGCAGATATAAAGGATAAATTAAATGGCAAGTTGAAACAGTCGGTTGATGAGGCAATTATGACTTACACCGAAATCTCTTCCAGATGTAATACTTTGAAAAGCAGGTTTCCGTACGAACAACCACGCGAGCTGTTTAATGATACTGAAACAGAAGACATTATTGCAATTTTAAGAGAAATATCCATGTTAGAGAGGAAAGCTTTAACTTATCTGAAAGAAATGTATGTTGCTTTGAGTTAAGCGATTCGTCTTGATAGGAGAAGGCAAGGAGCAGGCTAAGAGAGGGGATAAAGATGGAAAAAGGAAATTCAGTTGCTAGAATCAATACATTAGTACGCGAGATTATTTTAAAGCATATAGGAAATTCATTCATTGGTTTAATTGTACAGGGCTCAGCTATTAAGGGCGGATTCATCCAAGGGAGCAGCGATATTGATTACATACTATATATGGATGACTCCGCTTTAAACGAAGCTATGAGATTACCTTCGGAGCTTTGTATAGCCATTCATAAAGATCTATCCTTAATCGAAGTATGGCCATTTCGATACATACAATTTAGTGTTTTGTCACCAAAAACCAATAAATATCTTGGCCCAATTCGAGGAACTTATCAGCTTCTAGCAGGTCATTTACTTGTGTCTGAGGCGACGAATGATCAAATATACCAAGATGCCGTAGAGTCATTGGATAAATTGATTCCTGCTGCTGCATTTGATACGCATCAATTACTTGATCATGGAGAAGATCGAATAGAAAGATGCACAAGACTTATGTGTACGATAGTTTGGCCAATTGCATTTCAATTACTGACAGTCATTCATAAGGACGGTACTAGAATATGGGGGCTGAAAAAACAAGATTCAGTAACTTTGTTGTCATCAATACCTTCAGTCGCAGATGAAATAACTTCCTTTTATCATTCAATACAATCGTACTATCCTCTAGAACAATCTTCAGAAAAGGCTTTAAAGGTCATTAAAGACGGTATTTCATTTATTTATGCTGCTAAACAGCATTGGATATCTCTCCAATCATAGAATAGAGTGGAATGATTCTTAATGTTAGGTAATTTTATGCGATTAACTATTATATTAATTTGGATGAGGTGCAGCAACAATGGGGGCTTGGGGTACAGCTATAATGTCGGACGATATTGCATGTGATGTCAGAGACATTTATAAAGAATTGCTAGGTGATAATTATACGGGAGAAGAAGCGACTCGACTCATTATTGAGAACTACATAGAAGAGTTGGATGATCCCGATGACACCCTCGCATTCTGGCTCTCACTGGCATTAACGCAGTGGAAGTTAGGACGCCTGCAGGAAGACGTAAAGGATAAGGCGCTTCAAATCATAGATAACGGAGAAGATTTGGACCGTTGGGATGACCCAACCGAACTGAAGAAACGACAAATTGTATTAAAGAAACTTAGGATACAATTAATGGAACCGCAACCAGCACCAAAAAAACTAAAAAAAGTATTTCGAGAGCAAACCCATCTCCGCCAAGGTGATGTTATTTCTTATCGATTGCTTTCAGGGCGTTATGTCTTGCTTCGTGTTTATCGTATCTCGGAATCAAATGGACGATCAGTTCCTGAGTTTGAGCTCTACGACTGGATTGGTACCGAAGTTCCGTCTAGAGAAGAGTTGGAATTATTAGCGATGAGAAAAACACCTAGTGGAGTCGATGGAATCGTTATAGTTCGAAATGGAGTTCGTGATGATCCGAAGGATCGTATTAACTTAATCGCTGCAGGTCTTGAAATTAAACACAAAATTCATTCTTCACCTTGGATAGCTTGGAAGGAGCTTGATGACTACATGAATAGATACTACAAATATGATTGATCTTTTCTGAGGTTTTGTATGAGGACAAGAATATATATCCTTTGCCATAATGCTACCGAATAATTAGGGAGGGAAAATGTGATGTGGATGTCTGTCCTCTTATCTCTAATGGTAACGGCATTTTGTTTTATCATTATGTACAAGCTTATTGGAATAATTCCAAAGGTCAATAAGATTACTGCAAATATTTTAGCCTTGTTACTTACGGGAGTTTTCACTTATGAATGGGTAAATAACATAGTAAGCAATCTGTTTACTCCTATGCCCTAAGTCAACTGCAACTTTAACCCAAATACAAATAAGCATCTTAGAGGAAAAAGTATGGATACCTGCACCTGAAGATATTCTTGAATATTGGTGGCAGCCGATCGTAGTAGACCGGCTGTCTTTTCTCAACTAACGTGGCAGTCGAGCGAAACGTACAAATTCTACATTCCTAATTCGAGCATGTGTTGTAATCAGATATTGACAGAAAGTATGGGGTTATTTAACACCTTTAGAGGAAACCTTGGTGTACTGAATAATCGCATTGTCTTTGATAACTTTGTCTGATTTTTTATCCTGACGGAAATCCTGCCTCACCTGGATTTCCCATTCTTTGCGCAGCGTGAAGCTTCTTTGATCTTCATATTTGGGCTGCGGAGTAGGAATATTCTTCGACTTACCTGTCCGGATATCGTACTTTACGTAGGAGGAATTAATGATAACCGGATCTTCATTCTCAACGGGTTTAAGTTTAAAATAATGCAAAACTACAGTTTCGGGTGAGAGCCAGCTATGTAACTCCACATAGCGATTCGATCCAGGCTTGATTTGAATTCGGCGAACGAGTTCTCCAGATACTCTCTCAATATCAATGGCTTGGGTGGCGAAACTATAATCAAACATGGCGGTTTGAGGATCAAGTATGTGCTTGTCGCTATCATCAAATGTATAGGAACGCGCGACGTAATTGTCATCTAAACCGAATTCAGTTCGTTTGAAAATGTTTTGGGATGCCTTGACGTTCGGGTTTTTGTTGTGAGTTTTGTTGAGGACGGTACCATTCAAATCGTAGATATCCTCGGCTTCGAAGTAATTACCGGTAGAAGAAATGGAAATTGCATCATAGGGCCATTCGGCGGGAAATTTCTTCTTGAGGACGAATAAATTACGCTTCTTCAAATTATAATGAACGATTTCGCCTGTGTTGGATGCCATCATTAGAACATCCTTCTTCTTGTTCAACCATATGGGCCCGCGGTAGAAATCAATGTTTTTAAGCACATTATCGAACAGCAGCGTCTCCTTGCCGCTCGAAATATGAAAGCTCCTGATACTGTAAATCACTTTTTTATTAACCACTCGGGCCGAAGTGTAAATAAAGTCACTCTCCGAGAGAAAACCGATAGGCCTTACAAAATCGATGCTGTGATCGTATTGACCATCATTCACTCGGCTGAACCCAATTCTCTTTGCTTGCTTAGTTATGGCATTTACGAAAAACAAATCACTCTCAGAGCTATCATAATATAGCCAGTAAGCGACCCAATTCCCCTTGCCGGGAGGCAAATAGGTACCCTGTACTCTGGTCCCGATATTCTTCACTTCAATCGTAAAACCATTTGACGTGTCCGTCAGTTGATAGTTGCCTGAAGTGCTGAAAGCAAGAGAGAACAAAGAGGAGATCAGTATGATAACAAGTGTCGTAAATTTTCGTAGCCCCATTTTTACACCCCAATAAATGTATAATGTTTAATTACATTCTACATGGCAGAGGATATCCCTCTTTACAGTTTCAAGGCCGCCATTGCAAATGGTTACCTTTCTGCATTAACGGGCAGAAGAGCAGAAAGCATACATTCTGTATTCCGTGGATACGTTTGTGTTAAAATGAAAAAAATGTGAGAGCGAAAGGTGAGACGCAATGCAGGTACTTATTCCTGGACAAGATAAACTTCTAATTAATCATCTCGTTTTAGATTTTAATGGAACGATCGCTCTAGACGGACGGATTTTACCAAATGTCAGGGAAAAGCTAATAGAATTAGACAAATTACTTAAAATCCATGTATTAACCGCTGATAGCAACGGTAGTGCCGCTAGAGAATGTGAGGGATTGCCAGTTGAGCTGCACGTTATCGGTAAGGATGACCAACGGGAGGAGAAAAGTAGTTTTGTTCGTAAAATTGCACCAGGTGTTGCTGTTTTGGGCAACGGGGTAAATGATGAGCTAATGTTTCGTGAAGCTGATCTTTCAATCGCTGTAATAGGGAAAGAAGGCTGTGCAACGGCGACGTTAATGGCTAGTAAAATAGTCGTCACAGACATAATTGATGGATTGGATTTGTTACTCATGCATCATCGACTCATTCCAACGCTTAGAAAATAAGCGGTGATCTTTACTTAAATCGGCTAAGCTAGGGATGCTGCGGCAGACCTAGCTTAGCCGATTTATTTATTCCACTAACAGAAAAAGATAGTTTTATAACAAACAAGCCACTATTATGGCGGTTTTGTTGAGCTAACGAGCAAGATAACGGAATAAGCAACAGGAGAGGGTAGTTAGCAAATCCGTTGATTTTCTCCAAAATTAGCACAATTATGTAGTAAGAAAGTGGAATTTCATGGTACTTTAATAACGAGGTGGAAAGACAGAGTAGCTATGTAGCTATCACATAATGAAAATACGAAGAAACTGTCAATAATCCAGCCACCAAAAAGGACAACACATGAAAAAGAAAGCGATTAAGTTGATCGGTACGCTCTTATGTACTTCTATCTTAACCATCGGATGCCAAAATGAAGTTGAATCGAACTCGAATGTCGCAAATAGTGGCGAGTTGATCAAAAAGCAATTAATTGAACCCATTGTTAACGATAATTCAGAAATAAGTCCACAATCTAGCTTATCCGAGGACTCCGAGGACTCGTCACTATCTTCCGATACTGTATCAAGTGAAAAAGATTTTAAAACAATTACTGACATCGCTTCTTGGGAACATCCGATTAAAGCTTATTTTGAAAATATGGGACTGACTCGCGTTGAATTTATAACTAAGGAATATCCTGTTTTTCACGTGGATGGTTTCATGGATCGAACGTATACCATTGACGATTATCTCTCTGGTAAGCTAGAGAAGATGTTGAAAGCAAATGGAAATTGGGATTTCGCCATTCAGACGCCCGAACATCAGATTCGCGTAGTTTCAAAAGGTAATGTTCTCTCAGCCGTTTATTGTGATGAGCAACCATTGGATTTGAAACGGTTACGAACGGAATATGACCTGATAGATGAGGTGTTTAGGGCGCGCATCATTAAAAAGGATGATAAAACGGGTTTTTTTTATTTTCGAGATTCGGCTTCAAACAACAAAGTACCTAAATCCCGTGAGGAACTTTATTTAAATTATCATCTTTTCTATGTAAAGCATTCTGATTCTAATGAATATGAGATAGAAATGCCTCGAAGTACGGATACAGTGATATCGAGATTCTATGCTAGAATTCAAGATGGAGAACCTGTATTTTATGGTGATCAATCAGGAATGGAGCTGACGGAAGATTACAATCAAGTAACCAGTCTGTTTACTAGCAGGTTTATGATTGCACAGTCCAAATCGACCGGGGGGCTATATGCTTTTAAGAACGATCAAAAGCAATTTATTTATGATATCACATCAAACAAATTTTTGTTATCCGAGCGAATGTACGTGATTCAGGTGACGAGGACTACGGATCATCAGAAATACCTGATCTACTATGACGCAGACAAAAATAAATTCTATATGGATGGAAGTCCTCGTGTACCTATAAAAGAGAACGACATTAAACTTCAACTAAAGTAACGGGGAACGAGAAAGTTGAAACACGATGAGGCAACAGTTCCTGTTAAAATGATTACGCTAGCAGAGAACGAGAGCTCATTAAATAGGAGAAGGCAGCCGATCTAAATAAATGACCGGCTGCCTTTGCTCAATTAACGGGCTAGGAAGGTGGATGGAACAAATGATCAATCGAAATTCTGTGATCTTTATCTGGATAGTCCGTTGCAGTTACGCTTGTCGTTGGTTTCACAGTTATTAATATTCTCAGCAAAGAAAAATAACAATGAAGGTATCGGCTGACCTGCTATTGTTTGCTAGATTACTACGACAGAACCACTTGGCAGCCCTTCGTTAAGCTAAAGGTCGGTTAACTGAGAAAGGATAAAATCATGAGGGTTATAACTTTATGCGGTTCTACAAAATTCAAGAATCAATTCGAACAAGCAAATGCATTTCTTACACTTCAAGGAAACATAGTTATTGGATTAGCCTTCTTTGAACAGAGTGAAGGGTTTGAAATAACACAAGAGCAAGCTGAATTACTGGGAAACTTACATTTTAGAAAAATTGATATTTCCGATGAAATATTCGTTATTAATGTTGATGGTTACATAGGTAACAGCACTAGAAAAGAAATTGAGTATGCTGAAAAGAAGGGGAAAGCAATCCGTTACTACTCTGATGGAGAGATTCCTTCTTCGTATTCGGCTAACGGAGAATTATAGTGGAGGGACTCGGTTCGCGGCGGCTCCGCACCATTCACATTCTGTCTAATTGGGATGTATATGTCCATTTCACCGTAATCCTCACGGGCCAAGCTGCTATCAATCGATTCAAAATAGTACGCTTCTGCCTTCGAATAACCTGAATGATGCTGCCAATAATCGTCGATAAAAGTCCAAATCTGATCCAAATGATCGATGGTAATCCGGCTCGGATGAAAGTCGCCTACATAACGAAATACGGCGTATTGATTGGCAGGCAGTTCATCCCAATCCAAGCCTTCGGAACCTTGTTCAAGAGAGCGTACTTCTGCAGATGGCAGATAAGTACTGTAGGAAGGGTCAATTTCTCTTGTTAAACCGATATACACATTGGGGCATATACGGTTGTTAATTTTGTGCCATTCATTTTCAAAAAAATCATTCCCCTTCGTATTTGCTTCATGGAATAATTCATTATCGATATAGCGAATAACACTCCTTCTGCCAACAAGCTTCATCGAAGACCTTCTAACATAGAAGGGTTGAAAAATATAACCTTCCTGGAGCCTAGTAATCATACTAGTGCTCATTTTTTCTGTTATTTTCACATTACCGACACCATGTTTTCTATATTGCAGCGGAGTGATGTCAAAAGCTTTTTTAAAGGCCCGAATATAGGTATGCTCGTGCTCAAAAGCATAATGCTCGCTAATTTCGATGATTTTCCAAGACGAATGTATTAACTGCTCAAAGCTCCTGGCTAGTTTTCGAGCACGTACATACTCTCCTAGCGGCTGACCACTGACAGATTTGATCAGACGGTGCAGATGATATTTTGAGATATTAACGGAGTCGGCGAGTACCTCCAAGGTAAGTTTTTCGGTAATATGATCTTCGATATAATCGAATAGGGCGTCAAAGGCTTGTATTAAATCAGATCGCATGCAGGTATCTCCAATTTCTTATGTATGTATGTAAGTAGAATCTAGCAAGATAAGTCCATTAATTCTATTCCTTATATTGTATAGTAATATTTAGCTAATCCTATTACAAGAACGGAGCAGAGATTTCCCATGGAACGCAAAAATGAATCATATGCTACAGGAAAAACATTAATTCGTCTGTTTCAGATGTCAGGTCGGTACTGGCATTGGATGGTTTTACTCTTAGCTGCATCTATTATTACCTCGTTTATTGAGGTTGGATATATGGAAGCCATTCGCAGAATTATTAAAGGAGCAACTGAAACCAATGTAGGTTTGGTCTATGGTGGGGCTGTTCTAGGCATATGCATCATTGTCTCCCGTGTACTCATCACTACGCTGACAACTTGGTTAAGTACGGCATTAAATAATATCTCGGTTATGAGTCTCCAGTCGGCCATGTTAACCAAACTCGCCGATGCCTCCTTTGGGGAAACCCAGCGTTATCATACAGGTGATCTGACAAGCCGAGTCTGGGACTCTGCTAGGGAAGCGCAGCTAGGATTAAATGATAAGCTAATTTCTTTGCTGCGCAATATAATTCAAATCGTAATTGCTTTTCTCTATTTCAGTTGGATCAATATGACTCTATCACTAGGTGTGATTGGATATACATTGCTGTTCTCCGCAGTCGCAATTCCGTTAAGCAAATGGCTTCGGAAAAGCCATGATGAGCACAATATCCAAGTCGCGGAAAGAGATTCCTTTCTCACAGATGTGGTCCAAGCGCCTGAGGAAATAAGAACTTATGCTCTAGGCTCTTATATGAAAGGATTATTCGAGAATAAATTAAACCGCGTTTTCAAGCTATCCATGAAAGTATCGATAATGGAGCGGATATTGGATGCTAGTGGACGGTTCTCTACGTTCGGTGGGATGATATTTATCTTATTGGTCGGTGGACTCCAAATCTATGAGGGGCACATGGATATCGCTGGATTAGTCGCATTTCTCGTGGCAAGCAGCCAATTAACGCGGCCGCTTGTTTCCATTTCAGGACTATGGGCGGAGCTCATGGGGGCGATCTCTCACGCCAATCGAGTGTTTACCGTCTTTGATATGCAAAGCGAGAATGTATCCTCCGATGTAGATAACAGCGTCAGCTCGGCAAAAGGCCAAGGGATTACGCTTCATAACATCAGTTTTGCGTATTCCGATGAGCAAGAAAACACGCTATCCAATCTATCTTTCTCAGCCCACAAAGGGCATCTGACTGCTATTACAGGCTCAAGCGGTTGCGGCAAAACAACACTTTTACATGTTATTGCTGGCTTATACGAAGTTGGAATAGGAAACATTCATTATGATGGACTTCCTATCCAAGCTCTGTCCCCAAAACAATTACGCCATACGATTGCCTATGTACCGCAGGAATCTTTTATCGTTGCAGGGACATTTCGCGATAATATTACGTTTGGCAGCGAAGATGCAGCGCAAGAAAGGATCGTTTTGGCGGCACAACGTGCTTGCATCCATGAGACGATCATGCTTCACCCCACAGGGTATGACACGGTTATAGGAGATCAGGGAGTTCCTTTGTCTGGCGGTGAGAAACAGCGGCTCGCTCTAGCTAGAGCATTTCTTAAAAATGCTTCGGTTCTATTGTTAGATGAGCCAACATCAGCACAAGATCCGATTAATGAGCAGCGAATCAACAACGCTTTGATGGAATCCGCCAAGAATATGACGGTTATCATTGTGACTCATAAGCTATCCTCGATCAGACAAGCCGATCATATTGTCTATATGAATAAGGGCCAGGTTATCGATACCGGAACTCATGATGAACTAGTCGCAAAGAGAAGCGGATATGACCAGTTTATTAAACAACAAGAAGCAGTCGTGGAGGAATGGGTATGAACAGCGGAGAGACAACAAGCGTATGGAAGCATTGGCCGATCATACTCCGATTCATGAAGCCCTATTGGATAGCGGCCACTTTCGTTTTCATTCTTCTTTTTGGTGATGCTCTATTTGATTGGAGTGTTGCTTATTCACAGGGTTTCTTCATCGATTCCATAAAAGGAAGCAATCAAAAGGAAATAATCGGATTAACTTTAATCATGACAGCTGCTCTATTTGGATTCGTCTTACTACTTACAGTTCATCGATATCTTCTGGTTTGGCTGAATAATGCTGTCTATAAAGAGATGTCGTTACATTTATTTGGGTTAATTAACCGGATGCCCTTTTCTTTTGTGCAAAAACAATTGTCGGGCGATATCGTTCTCAGAGTGAAGGAAGATACCAAGCACGGCACGGATCTGATCGAAGCAGCGGTTGAATTCATAACCGTTATCTTCATTATTGCGCTATCTTTCGGGTACTTGTTGAAAGTAGATCGTTTGCTGGCTGTCGTTGCCATCCTCAGTGTTATTGCGATTTTTTTCTGCAGCCGCTTCTTTGATGGGCGGCTTCGAACCGAGTCCGCGAATGTGGAAGCTGGGGAGGCCGTCGCACAGCATAAAATTCAAGAATATATGAATGGAATTAGTGTCATTAAGCATTACGAAGCTGCAAAATGGTTCTTAGGCAGATTTACGAAGCATCAAATGGTTCTGAATCGAGGCCGTTCCAAACTTGCTATGACAGAAAGTATGGCGGATAACACGGCTATGGCAGTCTTTTATATGACTCAGCTAGTCGCATTGTCCATCATTGCCCTATCTGCTGCAAGAGAATCGCTCACTCCTGGAATGGTCGTTGCCTGCAGTTTACTGTTCGAACTGGTCGTTTGGCCAGTCTTGGGGCTCTCCCGTCAATGGAGCAGAATGCAAGAAGGGGCCGGAGCTTTCGGGCGCATTTATGACTGGATGAGAATGGAGCCAGAGATTAGTCGTTACCAGAAACAGCCTGACATTTTGAAAGAGCAGGAGCCCGTTCTGAAGCTGAGTGATGTACAATTTATGCCGGCCGAATCAGAAACGCCTGTCTTAAATGGGATTACGATGGAGGTCAACCGGGGCGAGATTATTGCTGTTGTAGGGCCTAGCGGTGCGGGTAAGTCAACACTTTGTAAGTTATGTGCTGGCTTATATGAGCCAACAATTGGTGAAGTGCTCTTATCAAGCCGATCGGCGTCAGATCAGCTGATGGAGGAGAATGATGTCGTTACCTATGTATCGCAGACACCTGCTTTCTTCGCTGGTAAAGTTAGAGATAACATTGTCTTAAACAAGCAGCAAGTTTCGGAAAATGAACTAATTCAAGCAGCAGAATCGGCCGCACTGCATAGCGTTGTTGATGGTTTAGACGGGAAATATGACGCGCCTATTAAGGAGAGAGGCTTAAATCTCTCAGGAGGACAACGGCAGCGGCTATCCTTGTCTAGAGTGTTTTTGCGAGAGTCAGAGCTCTACATTTTCGACGAGCCTACCTCTTCTTTGGATATTCAGACTGAGCAGGAGGTCATGCACAATCTGCTTTCCTTTTTGGAAGGGAAGACGGCTGTTATTGTAACTCATAAGATGGAGCTAGCGAAACTGGCTAGTCGCATTCTGGTAATGGATCGTGGAAGAATAGTCGAAGCAGGTACACATGAAGAGTTAATGCAGCAGCGGAAGCTATACTACAAGCTGAATACAGCCTAGTTGGATGAATAAAGGGGGCTCCCGAATGAGCTTGGAAAAGGGCTGCCGATTGGCAGCTCTTTTCTACGCTAAAGGGAAGATTTGTTAAAGAAAAAGTCTTGAAAATAAAAATGAAAAGCGATTTAATAAAGGAACAATCTAAACAGACAGATAGGTGAGTCATTTGCGAGCTATATTATTAGGTGTCTTCGCCGCTTTCTTTTTTGCTTTTACATTTGTTCTTAATCGATCTATGGAATTGTCAGGTGGGAGTTGGATTTGGAGTGCTTCGTTGCGTTATATCTTCATGGTTCCACTTCTTTTAATCATTGTAATGGCTAAAAATAACCTTGTACCTCTTTTGAAAGTAATGAGAGAACAATTAGGAACTTGGATGTTATGGAGCTTTGTGGGGTTTGGATTATTCTATGCTCCCTTATGTTTTGCTTCAGCATATTCACCGGGTTGGCTTATCGCTGGAACTCAAAAGACATTTCTTTAACAGATTTGTTATACGGAATCATACCTGTCATTATAGCTTCATTTGCTTATCCATTAGGCAATCATAAAATGATGGAGATATGTGCGGGGCGGTTAGATGCATATCAACGTGTACTAGGGATGACTTTAGCTAGTTTGCCGCTCTGGTTTGTGCTATCGTTGTACGGTTTTTTTAACGTGGGTACACCAAGTAAAGTGCAAACTGTTCAAGCCGTTTTGGTTGCCGTTTTTTCAGGGGTAATCGCTACTGTCCTATTCTTTAAAGCAACAGATATGGTAAGAGGGAACATGCAGAAGCTGGCTTCCATTGAAGCAACGCAATCCATGGAAGTGCTATTTGCATTAATAGGAGAACTAATATTTTTATCGATACAGGTTCCTTCTCCTTTATCTTGGAGCGGTATGTTTGTAGTGATCCTTGGGATGATATTACACAGTTATGTTACACACAATAAAAAAGAGATTCGTAGGGAACGATAGTCCAATACCGAAGGGTTGCCGAGTGGCAGCCCTTCACTCCGTTCACGGGCAGGTTAGTGACATCAAAACTTTTGTGCTAAGATATGGGTATATTAACCAAAGGTGGATATCCAAATGGAAAACTACTCAAAGATAATGGGAATACCGGTTCCAAAAATAACAATGGATTATTCTGTCGAATTACTTAATAACGTAATTCAACAGAATAAACCTGAACTTTTCCATGTGGTTACGTTGAATCCGGAAATCACAATGTCTTGTCAGCATGATAAGCAGTTACGATCGATTATTGATGAGGCTGGTCTTCTTACAGCCGATGGTATTGGAATTGTCATGGTATCTCGCCTAAAAGGAAATCCTCTTCCTGAGCGGGTTACTGGTTGCGACCTCTTAATCAAATTGCTTGAGACTGGGAACCAGAATCATTGGTCATTTTACTTACTTGGTGCGGATGAAGCAACAAGCAAAAAAACGTCGGAAGTTATCAATAGGACATACCAGAATGTATCTATATTGGGTAGACATCATGGTTTTTTTAATGAGTTGGAAGAAGCTAAGATTGTTGAAGATATCAGCTCCCTAAGACCTGATATCTTAGTAGTTGCACTTGGGGCTCCATATGCTGAACGTTGGATTCATAAGAACAAAAATAAACTCAACGCTAAAATCGCTATTGGTGTTGGGGGAAGTCTCGATATAATTGCTGGGAAAGTTAAAAGAGCGCCGGCAATCTATCGGAAGCTAAATATAGAATGGTTGTTTAGATTGATGAATCAACCATCGAGATGGAGAAGACAATTGATTCTCCCTCGGTTTGCTGTAAGAGCATTATTATTTAAAGAAAACAAAACTTAATTGTTGAACTAAAGGCCAGTTAAATGGAATGATAAAGTGTTTACATATTCTAGTACTGACGCATGCTAATTGGGTGAAAATGGTGTGTTAAATCAACGACGAGGCTGCCGACAATATGTATCCGGCAGCCTTTGTTGTGCTAACGGGGAGTAATCTTCAATAATGCATGTTAGAATATGGGTGTACTTAACAGCCGTAATACAAAACTTAATTCATGCTGCAATTTGTTTGGTATCAACCAGCTATTTGGGGGGTTAGTTATGTTATATCGTAGACTAGGCAACACAGGAGTAAGCATTCCTGCTATAGGACAAGGGACTTGGAAGTTTGGAGAAAAAAAGAATAGTGAGAAACAAGAAATAGAGGCATTACGTTTCGGTATAGAAAACGGGCTCACTCTGATTGATACTGCAGAAGAATATGGTAATGGTGGAGCCGAAAAAATTGTCGGTCAAGCAATTCAAGACATAAGAAATAATGTATTCCTTGTAACTAAGGTTTCTGAAAAAAATTGTTCTTACAAAGGTGTCTTAATGGCGGCCGAGGCAAGCTTAGAACACTTAAAAACAAGTCACATAGATTTATATTTACAGCACTGGCCAAGCCAACAATATGATGTCTCAGAAACGATGGAAGCGATGGCTGAATTAGTAAATAAGGGCTTGGTCAAGTATGTTGGAGTAAGTAACTTTACCACTCAATTAATGCTAGAAGCTCAACACTGTTTAGGCAGTATCCCGTTAGTTTGCAATCAAGTAGCATATCATTTAAACGATAGACGTATCGAGAATGAAGTTTTTCCTTTTTGTAAGGAAAATGGAATCACCGTTATGGGGTACTCCCCGTTCGGTTATGCTCCTCATGTGTTTGGCATGAATGGTTTTCCTGAGGTTGGAACAAAAGAACGAAATGTATTGGATTCAATAGGAGTTAAATATGGCAAGACAGCGTATCAAGTGGCGTTAAACTGGGTGTTAAGGCAGCGAGGAATTGTTACTATCCCTAAAGCGGTGAACAAGGAACACATCTTAGATAATCTGCATGCTTTAGGATGGGATTTACAGAAAGATGATTTTGATCAGATTGAGAATAACTTTCCGGTCGACATAAATGGATTACGCTAACGGGACACGATAGCGCAATAAACTACACCACGAGGCTGCCGTTGATTGAACGGCAGCCTCGTTACGCTAACGGGCAGGATAATTGAATAACCTTTCGGGAAAAATGCCTTGAAAAGGAGGGAGTTTTCCTATGTTTTGGAAGGGATTAAAAAATACAATCAGACTAGAGCTTTGCGTATTTCTGATTGTATTTATTGCTTTTATGTCAGTATTTGAAAATTCGGTGATAGCAGCTCCTAGCGAAGGTGAATTGAAGAAAATAAGCCCATATGATCCGTATGTTGCCCCCCATGAAAACATAGCTTTGATGAAAGAGGCGATGTTGTTTGAATTTTACTCAAGAATAGAAAAGGCTGTCATTTTGAAGTTCGGGAACATTAGAGCTTCATCCTATGAAATAGCTGGTGTAAGAAAGGACGGCCATGGTGGTTTTAATGTAAAGGTTACGGGGTATGTGGAGCATGGAGCTGTCGTTGATTATGTTGAAATAATTTTAGGCTCGCCGCATTTCGGCAGTGAATTAGTAGTGGAGAATATAATAATTACTGGAACTAAGAAAAAAGTGAATTAAACAGGGAGCTGACTGTCGCGGGCAGTTGCTCCCTTTTTTTTCATTGAAGTAACGGGCAGGATAACGCAGCAAAATGTTGAATCTGGAAGGAGTAAATCACCAGAGGTGAGATATGAAACAATTTGAAGGTAAGGTAGCGTGAAATCCCATGAATGACTTATTGGCGGGTATTGAATGGCATGAAACAAACCCAATTTTGAACACCCTGATTACTTCAGGGGCTGAACTGACGCTTAGCCCGCTTTCGCCGGGGCTTGAGGCGGATGTGATTAAGATCACGCAGGGGGAGAAGCATTTTGTGCTGAAGGTGTGGAACAATCGCTCGAAACCTGACATCCTGCGCCAATATCGCCTTTTGGAAGCTCTTCATCGGCAGGGAATCCGCGTATCCGAGCCGATCGGCTATGGGCGAACCGAAACTGGGGACGGTGTGCTGCTGACCCGCTATCACGGCACTTCAATAACGAAGGTGAGTCCAAGCATTTTTAAGAAAATTGCCGCTGTTTTAGCCGACATTCACCGGCTGCCTCCGGATGGATTGGAGGGTAGGGCGCTAGCTAGGTATGATTTTGTTGGGTATTTTTTCTCGGGGATCGAGGCGTTTCCGGCGATGAAAGAGGAACTGATCCGTCTCGTCGCTTCCGCGGATATGAAAATGGACCGGGTTATTCACGGCGATTTCAATTTAGGCAATATTCTAGAAGAGAATGGACAATACACGGTGATCGACTGGACGAACGGGCAACTGGGGGATCCTAGGTATGATCTGTCATGGGCTTGTCTGCTTCTGCGTATCTATTTGAGCGAGAGCAAAAGCCTTACGTTTTTGTACAAATATCAAGAGGAAATGCCCGTAGCGACGGGGGAGTTGGAGATCTTTGAAGCGCTTGCCTGTCTGAGGTGGCTACTTCTCGACCGAATCGCTGGAGTACCCAAACACGCGGATCGATGAAGAAGGTAAGAAAAATCGTAAGGGACAATCGATTATTAAATGAGAGTGTGCTGCTATAAGTTACGATTTCGAACAAGCGACAAAGCACCGCTTTTCTCCGACATCCTTATCTTAACCTGTATCCAGAATAGTGGTAAACTGGATGAATGAGGAAGGGGCGAGGGCTTTGCATACGAACCCAAAGCTGCGGCCGGGCAGTAAGTTCTTATGGCCGATTGTTGTGCTGTTGATTGCGGCAAGCTGGATCGGTAATGTTCGGTATTACCAATCCATGCAGCTGGAGAAACCGATCTTTTTGAAGCATTATATGATAGTAAACGGGAATCAGAGCGATCGGATCGAATTGACCTATTTAGAGAACAAAAAGAAAGGCAGGAAGGTAACGGGGATTCAGCTGGAGGAGCTCCCGATGCTTCGATTTCAAATCGATCCGCATCCGAATTCTTACAGGCATCAAGTGCTCGGGAAGGCTTATGGCGAATGGAGAACCGAGGAAGCCGGGCAAATGGAGAAGGTACCAGTCACGATCAAAGAAGCCACGGTATATTATAGCGAAGGCCAGCCCGAAAAGGTGCCGATCGGGGAAATCAATGTGGTGTGGGATCAGAAGGAGAGCTTGCTGGAAATGTCGTCAAGCAGAGGCTCCACAGACGGTACTGGCCAATACAGCGTAACCGTCAAGCAGCCTCTTACCTTGGAACAAGTCGATTACAGTTTCAGTGACAGGCTAAGTTCTATGTTCGAGCTGACAATGGCAGGCCGGGATAAACCGATTCCACAGCTGCCTATACGGCTAGCCGCCGGGGCCCCGTTGACGTTTAACTACAAATGGATCATACCGGAGAATACACCGGCAGCCTTCGAGGTGTATAAAACGTACATTTTGCTTACCTTCAAGACAGAGGACGGAAGAACGATATACGATCGCATTCCTACCAATTTCAATCTTTACCTGAACGAGAAGCAAATCAAGCGGCTGGTTCGCTCCGGAGGTGAGCTTTCTTGAACCCTTCCATGCGAAGCGCATTAAGGAGGCTCGGCTGGGGACTTGTATTTCCGCTCGTTGATCTTCATTTGGGATCCTTCGATGTTCTCCCGGATTTGATCGGATATATTATGATCCTTATAGCTTTAGGCCAGCTCGGAACCGTGGATATTAGCTTCAAAAAGGCAAGCTGGCTGGCGGCTGTCCTCATCTTCTTATCGTTGCCGCAGCTCATGGTCAAAACGAGCATTGACATCAACCAGTTAACCACCGCACCGCTTGGCATGCATGCTTACATTCAAGGAACAGCCATTCTGCATGCTCTGCTCGCCTATTTGATCTTTCAAGGACTGTATGCGGTCGCGAGACCGATAGCTCCACCGGAGCTGCTGGATACCATTATCATCAGGCGGAAGCTCTACATGGTCGTGTTTGTTGCGCAGCTTATCTTTTATCCGTTTCTGTTGAATATAGAAGAAAGCTGGTCGATCATGCTCCTTTTCATCGGGATATTCCTTTTTATCGCGGAGCTGCTGTTGGTCCGGCTACCGTTTCGTTTATCACATATAAGAAACATGCCTATAGATTATGGCGATAATCCAGGAACGGCACCGCTATAATGCAAAAACGAACCCTCTAGAGCAGGATCCCGGCGGTTCTTTTCAATTGCCCAAAATTAATGAGTGGGTAGTACACGGCTGTTGATTTAAATTGTTGAACTAATGGGTAACTATAGTGGAGGAGCTTGCTACGTGGCGGCTTCTCTTTTCTATTGAAGTAACGGGCAGGATAGTTACAAATAAAGGAATTATCTGCATCCTGAAGAATATCTAATTAGTTATATTGTTTGACTGCATAGAATACCTAAGAACAAGAGTGGATGGTGGTAATTGGATGAAAGTAATAATTGGTGCAGGTCGGACAGAGTATGATGGTTGGCTCAGTACGCAGGAAGATGAGTTGAATTTATAATAAAGAGTAATGCCTAAGCATTTATCGCTTCATAAAGTTATCGGGCAGTATAGCGTTGTAGTATAAGTCAAAAAATATTAAAGATAAACTTTCTCATTTATAAGCAAAATGAAATGGTATTATTGGTAATTGGTAAGCATAATATTCGCCCGTAGTTTGGAAGGGCGAGACGAAGAAATATTATATTAGGCGGTGTACCTAAATTGGAAAATAGTGTTACGTTCCATAAAATATTGACCGATTTAAATTTAGGCTCTTTCAAACTACAACCACAAAGGGTTTCTGGTGGTTATATGCATAAAATGTATTGTTTAGAGACCACTACAGGAAAATATGCAATAAAGCTATTAAACCCCGCTATTATGAAAAGGCCGGATGTATTCCGGAATTATCAAAGGGCAGAGCGTTTAGAACGGGTATTGCAAGAAAACAAAATGCCCATTGTTCCGGCAATGGAGATAAATGGCCGCAAAATGCAGTGTATCGAAAATCAATATTACTACGTCTTTCCGTGGGTTGAAGGGAGAGCGCTTCATTGGGATGAAATAAAAAAGGAGCATTGTAAAATAGCGGGTGAACTCTTGGCTAAAATTCACAAAATCGAGCAGTTTGAGAAACCATTTGTCAGAGATGAAATTTGTATTGATTGGGGCGCATATATTGCCACGGCAAATACAGAGTGTCCAGAAATCGCAGACAAGTTAAATAGTTGTAGAGAAATCTTGTACGCTTGCCAAAAAGAATTTAATATGGCACTAAAAAAGATACCGGCTGTCACCTGTATCAACAACGGCGATATGGACAGCAAAAATATTTTGTGGGTGGATGGAAATCCTTTTATTATTGATTTAGAATGTCTTGATTATGGAAATCCATTTTGGGATATGTATCAACTGGCTTTAAGTTGGTCGGGCTATGTGCTTTGCAGCATAGACTTTGAGTTATTAAAGGCGTTTATCGTATCCTATCATGAAGAGTACGGGAATGTTCAGGTTGATTGGGAAACGCTGTACGGCAGCGGCTTTGGTTGGCTTGAGTGGCTTGAATATAATATAAAAAGGGCTTTGATGATTGAATGTACAGATGAGGAAGAAAGACAAATGGGTATCAGCGAAGTCCACGAAACAATTCATCGTATCGTTTATTATCATTCTATAAAAGAAAAACTATTACAAAATTTGACAACAATCTTTTGCTAAAAATTATGAAAGCTTCAACTACCATGAAAATTAAAAGCTGGGAGTCGAAGAAAAGAGCAGCACTAAAGAAGACGCGTCTCTTTGATTTTTTAAAAATATGAAGCGCCTAGGATATTGGTGATCCGTGGATCAGGAGACTTCCGAAATGGTAACGTTGTAGCCTAAAGTTTCGAGTCTTCGAACCGAATTCCGTACAATAGCTCCAAGTTTTTGTTTATCAAAATAATCTTCACCTAAGTCTACATACATTTCTTTTCTTGTCAGCAGATAATAAGCGATTCTCAGCATGGCATGGGCCACAACAACAGCTGCTCTTTTTCTGCCTTTTCGTGCTAATGTTCGTCTGTACATAGCGCCAAGATAGTTTTTTGAAGCACCTACGGAGTGTGCGGCTTCTGTTAAGGCAGATTTTAAATATTTGTTTCCTTTCTTTCCTTTAGAGGATTTCCGTTTGCCTGCACTCTCATTATGTCCAGGTACGAGTGCTGCCCAAGAACATAAGTGAGCCGCACTTGGAAACTGTTCTTTAATGTTTGTTCCTATTTCAGCTAAGATTTGTTCAGCCATTCGAGTGGCAATTCCAGGGATAGAGTCTAATCGCTCGATGTCTTCTTGATCTGAAATAACTCTCTGGGCAACCTCTTGATCTAACCTCTCAATTTGTTCGGTGAGGAAGTCAATGTGACCTAAAATGGTTTTAAGCATCATGCGTTGATGAGGATTAACGTAACCTCGAAGAGCGAGCTCAAGTTCATCTTTCTTCTTTTTCAGCGTTCGCCGAGCGAAGCTTGCTAATTTCTCCGGATCTTCTTCACCGTCTGCGATGGCGTGAAGCATGTCCTTAGATGAGACACCCATAATATCTGAAACCACAGACCCAAGCTTGATATTTGCTCCTTCTAACACTTTTTGAATCCGATTATGTTGTCTAGCTCGTTCTTCAATGATGCTTCGGCGATAACGAACTAGTTCTCGCAGTTCCCTTTGGTAACGGTTCGGAATGAAGCTTGCCTTTAGCAGCCCATGACGAAGAAGTTGGGCTATCCATTCCGCATCTTTCACATCCGTTTTACGTCCGGGGAGAGCTTTCATATGCTGAGCATTTACAACTAAAAATTCAATATCTTCAGCTTCTAATAGGTTAACTATTGGCTTCCAGAATACGCCTGTACTCTCCATCGCTACGTGGGTACAACCATGCTTTTTAATCCAGTCAATTAATTGGAGTAGAAATACGGTTTTAGTAGAGAACGTTTGAATCTCCTTTCCTTCGGGTGTCATTGTACATGCAGTAATGGAATCCTTATGAACATCCATGCCACATGCGCGCTCAATGAGTATATCCATTGAAATTGTCCTTTCTACGGCTTTGAATATTGGGGGCTGGTGCAACAACCAAAATAGGATTAATCTACCATGAGTGCTTCCCGAAGGAGCGACATTCTGTGATGCACCGTGGTCGGTGGAGTCAGACTAACGGATGGGCTCTAAGGCACCATAGTTGATCGACCTTCCTCACCCAGCCGTAGTAGAAGTATTGACGGATTTCATCCATTTTCATCCTCTGTGGTGCAGCGCTGGTCTTGCGCTGCATGAATGGCTAACGGGAAACGATAGTTGAATGATATACATTGATGAGCAGGCGCTTCGGTAGCCTGCTCATTTTATTAAGCTAACGGGCAGAATTACGCAATAACTTCGAGAATACTACCATTAAGGTAGTCGCGAATTTTCGAAATTCGTTAAATAAGACGTTATACGCAATTCTCGAAAGGCGGAAAGACATGAAGAAAGACGAATTAACTTTGAAATCGATAGTTCAACAGAAATTTGTTGGAGAATACTATCCTTACAATCTTGAACAGAAAAATGATGAAGAGATCGATTCATATATTAATAATTTAGTTGGCGGTTTAAGTTCGATAAAAAATTTGAAAGTCGAAGCAGATTTTAATAACTATGGAAGTGGATATGCTTCATTTGTAAATATCTTCTGCTATAAGAAAGATGGATCGTCAACAGAAATCATTAAAGGGCATACAACCATCAATGGTATTTTGCTGTATGTGTGCAGACACGCACCCGTCGCTGCGTATGGGCGAAGTCAAGTTAGACGACATTCACATGGAGGAAGTCATGAATTTTTAACTACAAAATTAATAGCAACAGTACCTACTGGAGAATGGATGGAAATAGAGAATAGGATAAAGGAACAATTGGAAAATTATCATTTTGGAATTCTAAGTAAAGATTATCTTGAAGAACCAATAGATTTTAATATATCTATTCCAACAATTATTAATGAAGACGAAAGTTATAAGATTTTTGACTGTTTCTTTTTCTGGGAAGATTAATTATTTGAATGCTCAACAAGAAGTCGAGAACTGTGTATAACATCATATTCACGCTTCGGGCCATTCAGCTAAAGGGTAACGCTAGTGCAGAAAAGAGATTAAACCTCTCAATAAACTAGATTTATTAGGATTATTGGGAGGGTTTTACTATGAAGTTGAGTGAATTACGGAAGCAGTATGAAGCGGCAGTGCGTAGACGAGATCTGTATCGTAGATTCTTTTAAAGTGCCTCAGTTGAAGGTAGTTGGTATGTGTTAAAGACGGACGGATTTTACCAAATGTCAGGGAAAAGCAAATAGAATTAGAGAAATTACTTAAAATCCATGTATTAACCGCTGATAGTAACGGTAGTGCCGCTAGAGAATGTGAGGGACTGCCCGTGGAGCTGCACGTTATCGGTCAGGATGACCAACGGGAGGAGAAAAGAAGTTTTGTTCGTAAGATTGCACCAGGTGTTGCTGTTATGGGTAACGGGGTAAATGATGAGTTAATGTTTCGTCAAGCCGATCTTTCAATCGCTGTAATAGGGAAAGAAGGCTGTGCAACGGCGACGTTAATGGCTAGTAAAATAGTCGTCACAGACGTAATTGATGGATTGGATTTGTTATTCATGCATCATCGGCTCATTCCAACGCTCAGAAAATAAGCGGTGATCTTTATTTAAATAGGCTAAGCTAGAGATACTCCCGCAGAGCTAGCTTAGCCTATTTGTTTATTCCGAGGGACGGATAACGAGAGTTTAAAAGTATTAGAAAAAAAGGTGAGCGAAAAAAATGAATACTCAGACTGATTACGAAATTTCAAAAGTTAGGCTATTGATGAATAGCACGAACCAGGTAATTGGAGAATTGATATTGTTCGAAGAATCTCCGAATGATCAAGAAATGGTCCTTCTGAAATTGACTTTTGACGGTAACAAAATGATCAGTCAAAGCGAAAATTACTTTACTGCTTTGCAGAGTCTAAGAAGGGATCTCGAGGAGAGAAATACTCAAATCTTATGCAATGGGGCAGCTATTAACGTTTATCCATCCACCATGTAATTATCAATGGGGGTTGCTAGGACGGCTTATAAATTACATCTAGGGGTTTCAGCTAAAATAGCAGATATAGTTGATATTTTCGAATGCAATGAAGAGTTGATTTTCGTATCGGTTTCCGAGCAATCGAATTATTATCAACGATGGATCAAAAGTATTCTAAGTCGATAGTTCATTAACGGGTAACAATAGATTGGGGATCGTAAAGCATTTGAGCACGAACAGAGTCTATTGGTATATTCAAAGGTATCTCTAGGAAATATTCTAACTGCCATATCTGAGTTTTTTGAGCCTGACGGCTCGTAGGATTGTCCCAAGGTGGGTAAACACGTATTGCTCTTTTACCACCTTTACCTTTATTGGATACTATATCCTGATCACATAGAACAGCTTTTGGAAATACAAAATGACCAAAGTTACTACCTTTTCGTGTACTAATAACGAAGAAATCGACTGGATCTGATATATCATATGGTTGGATCGGTCCATTCCCAACTCTCTCCCATAAAGTCACAAATTGACCGACCTTTGTAGGAGTGATTCTTGCGACACGAAATCTAATGGAGAGAGCATTCAAGTTAAATACATATGCCCCATATTCAGCATTTTGTGCTTCTGCGAGTGGTCGAGAGTAATCAAATCTGCACGGGTTATAAACAAGATCCTTGGTGGCAAGTAGGTCACTATGAATGGTGTCAGAGGAAGTCCAAGAATTTTGATCGCTAGGGCATACTTCTGAAAAGTCTCGATTTCTTTCATCCATCTGTTCAAATCCTCCATTTGAGTCCCTATGTTGCAAGCCATTGTTGCTCTTAATGTTCACTATCATAATGTAATCATTGCTAGTTCACAAGCTCACTTCAGCAAATGGAACACAACTAATTCAACATCATGTAGGCTGCCCGGCGGGAAGCTCTAGCAGGAGGCGTTACGGATGATTCAGAACGATACGATCACAAAATAAATGAATAACCTTTAATTAATAATAGTGATACCGTAAAATTAGCGTAACTGTAAAAAATGGAGGTAGCAATCGTGGTTACAATTGAGGATTTTATGAAATTAGATATCCGTGTCGGTACTGTAATTAAAGCAGAGCCGTTTCCAGAAGCTCGAAAACCTGCAATAAAATTAGAAATTGATTTTGGTGAGATTGGTATTAAATGCTCTTCGGCTCAGATTACACAAAGATATGAATCAGAACAACTTATTGGACGACAAGTAATCGCAGTAATGAATTTTCCTGTTAGACGTATCGCGGGTTTTAAATCTGAGGTGTTGGTAATCGGTGGTGTTCCAGAAGAAGGTGATGTGGTTCTCTTAAAACCAGATGAACCTGTTAAAAACGGTACACCAATTGCTTGAGGCATTAGCGGAGCATCCTGGACAAGTCCGCATAAATTGCGGGCTTATTTAGTTATCGGATCAAGCTCATGTCATTTGGCGATGAGTGCACCCTCAAACTAGACATAGACGCACAGGCTATACTCGTCGCGTCTAGGCTAATGGCAGCGCGAGCCAAGCTTGGACATGCCTCAGAGATTCATTTCTCCAGATTCGGTTGAGCGAGATGGCCAATCGAGCATGGACAAATGCCTCCTTGGATCGCGAACCATGTCGTGGAAATTCAAGCCATGGCTGCGGTTGTGCCGGAAAGGCCTACTGACACTGTGAAGCGCTTGCTCGGCAGAGAGCCCCGCACGCTAGACGCCTTTCTGCATGAGTGTGTAGAAAGTTTCGGTAGAAGCGGTGTCCATCTGTTTTGAAATTTGTGCCGTTGGACAGCAGGGTAGAATGGAGAAGTACCATAACCCTAACGGGGAACTAAAGTGTAGGAGCTTGCTAAACGGCAGCTCCTTTTCTTTGTTGAAGTAACGGGCAGGATATTTCAATGAAGGCATCCCATTTTTGCCCGATCGTGCAGTAGGGGGTGCCCTTTTGTACGATTTTTTTTAGTTGCCTCCGCTTTATGATGGAGATGTAACATGGTTAAACGCCCCCAAAAGCGATTATATCGCAATGATAGCGATTGCGAACGCGGCTAGACGCATATCGCGAAATGGCAGGTCTTTGAAACGCGATTGGGATGGAAAAATTGATTATGTCATAAAGTACGTCTTCTGATAAACTAATGAGTTATAATATGTACACTATAGAGGTGACCCTACGTGAGCGACAAAAAATATTCGAAAAACCAACCATATGATGATTTCCAATATGATACCTCAAATGTTCTGCTCGACTCTCGTCTACCGACTTTAATTTGGGTCATTTTGATTTATTTTTCTGTATTGATCTCCCACATACCTATTTCCCCTAAATTAGTCGAATTTATTTTTTTTACAGGTCTTATTCTGATCCACATGTTGTTGCATTGGTATGCCAGTTCCATTGTCGATAAACGGCCTTTGCTCTATTTTATGACGCAAGGAATTATCGTTTGGGGCTGTGCGTTACTCATGTCAGACGATTATTCTGCCATATTTACAACTTTGACCACAGGATTGCTCGGGCAAAGTATTGGCGTATTTTTTCAACGTCGCAAGATGCTTTTGGTCGGTATAATTTATTACACTCTGTTTTCCGTTTCATTTGTATGGTTCGGGCCGTCCGAGGTTTTGGCATCATTTTTGCCATCGCTCATTGTAGTGATGGTTATCGTTATCTCCTATGCGAGCTTGTTCTATAAACAGGTTCGCGTTAAATTGCGGACCCAGTTGTTTTTGCGTGAATTGGAACGGGCGCACAGGAAAGTGGAGGAGCTAACTATCGCCAACGAACGTCAAAGGATGGCCCGTGATTTACATGATACTCTAGCACAAGGACTGGCAGGTCTCATCATGCAGCTTGATGCTGTGGATGCGCATTTAGAGAACGGCAATATGCATCGCGCTCATGAGATTGTTCAGCTGTCAAAGGCCCAAGCAAAGCGCACGCTTTCCGAGGCGAGAAGTGCCATTGACGACTTGCGCGCGAATTCCGCAGAGGTATTAGACCTTTCTAAAGCCGTGCAGGATGAAGCTGAACGTTTTTCACATGCTACAGGAGTTCATATTTCCACACAATTATCGAATCCCCATTCGGTGTCGAAGTTAATCATCGAACATAGCTTACACATCATCCGAGAATGTTTAGCCAATACAGCAAAATATGCCATGGCGTCGAACGTAGAAATCTTAGTTGCAACACGAGAAGACGCAATTGAGCTTAAAATTACCGATGATGGCATAGGGTTCGCTACAAAGCTAATCGGGAAACAATCCGGTCGCTATGGTTTAATTGGTTTATATGAACGAGCCAGAATTATTGGAGGAGATATCAAAATCGAAAGCGGAAAGAAGGGAACTCAAGTTTCCGTTCGGATTCCATTACAACAGGAGGACACCATCTTATGACAATTAAGATTCTTATAGTAGATGACCACCTTGTCGTTCGTGAGGGATTAAAACTGATCCTAGAAACCAATCAAAGGTACGAGGTTGTTGCAGAAGCATCCAACGGTGTCGAAGCGCTCCGACTGGTGGAGGCATGCAAACCAGACATTATCCTATTGGATTTGAACATGCCTGAGATGGGTGGCTTAGATACCATGACAGCGCTCAAAGCTAGAGGACTTGATATCCCGGTTATTATTTTGACTACCTATAACGAGGATGAAATGATGATCCGAGGACTCGCGTTAGGTGCCAAAGGGTATTTGCTCAAGGATACGGGAAGGGAAATGATATTTCGCTCAATTGATGCAGCGATGAGGGGCGAGACGTTGCTTCTTCCGGAGATCACCGAGAAAGTATTCGGTAACAAGATGCCAGTACAGGTCAAAGAGTCTTCCTCGGAGAAGATAGCTCTTACAGACAAAGAATTGATGGTGGTTCAAGCGATTGCCCGCGGATCTCGAAGCAAAGAGATTGGCTTCGATATGGGAATCTCCGAACGGACAGTAAAGGCCCATTTAACCAATATTTACAATAAATTAGGAGTTGATTCGAGATCGCAGGCGGTCGCCGTCGCGGTGGAGCGTGGGATACTGCAATTGTAATTGAAACCTTCACATCATTTGCCCGATCGTACATTAGGGGATTGCCCTTATGTACGATTTTTTATTTTTCGCCTTCGTTTATGATGAATGCAAGATATCGAGAGTTTCACATTTAAAAAGGAGTGAGTATTTGATGGCAGAGAAGCTTTACAAACTTGGGAAATGGTGCGCAAACAATCGCTGGAAGGCCATTTTATCCTGGGTACTTATCTTGGGTTTAATCGTCACATTAGGATTGACATTTAACGGTGAGAAATCGGATAAGATTTCCATACCTGGTACGGAGTCTCAACGAGCTATTGATTTGTTATCAAAAGAATTTCCGTCGGGAAATGGCGAAGTAGAGACTGGAAGCGTTCAAGTCGTTTTAAAAGCACCTGAAGGAAAAACACTTGAAGATGTAAAAATGAAAGAGGCTGTGAAATCGTTCTTCGATGCCTCCTTGAAAGATCAAGAAATCGCAGCAGCCATGGATCCCTATACGATGGGAACCTTGAGTCCGGATAAACGAATCGGATATGGCAGCTTAATCTACAAAGTTGCTGCAAAAGATGTTACTCAGGTTTCAAAAGACACTGTGTTGACTAATATGGATATCACCCAGAATGCAGGCATTCAGACGGAGTTAAGCGGAACCGTTCAAGTAACTGCAGCAAGCGGCGGCTCTAGCGCTGAATTAATCGGGATGGGGGTAGCGTTTTTAATCCTGGGCATCACATTCATGTCCATGCTTATGGCAGGGATTCCGATCCTATCGTCTATTATTGGTATCGTGGCAGGAATGATGCTCGTCAATTTTGGATCAGGCTTTATTAGCATAACGGGGACAGCAACTGCACTTTCGATGATGTTAGGACTTGCTGTAGGGATTGACTATGCACTGCTCATTCTTTCCAGAGCACGTCAGGAAGCAAGCAAACGATATGACACAACTGAAGCCATAGCTATTGCTACAGCTACTGCAGGAAGCGCGGTTATCTTTGCCGGTCTCACCGTTATCATTGCTCTTGTAGGCTTGACTGTAGTTAACATGCCGTTCCTTACCCAAATGGGGATCGCCGCTGCAGTAACAGTCATTATGGCTATGAGTATCGCAGTTACCCTTGTCCCTGCACTTCTCTCCCTGATGGGTAAGCGAATCATTCCGAAAAGAAGAAAAGAAGTGGCAAAGCCACAACGTTCGAACGTATTTGGCTTTTGGGGAAGATTTGTTTCGCGATTCCCCGTGCCCGTAGCTTTGGTCTCTCTTATTTTGATCGCCGCTATGTGTTATCCAGTTCTGCACATGAAAACAGGACTTCCCGATAACGGAACGAGATCGACGGAAACAACCGAGAGAAGAGCTTATGATCTAATGGCTGAAGGATTTGGGGCAGGTATTAACGGCCCCATTACAGTCGTAGTGAAGACTTCCGATAGCGAAACAACAAAGAAGGTTGCTTCGATCGTTGGGGATGACGTCAAAAAAATGGAGCGCGTTGTGAGCGTAACACCGCCCATCTCCAATCCTTCGGGTACGGTATCCATTCTGACTGTAATGCCAAGCGAAGGGCCATCGTCAGATCAAACCATTGAACTCGTGAAATCGATAAGAGAATACAATGCGGATATCGAAGAAACCCACAATGCGGAAATCATGCTTACAGGAGCTACCGTTATGAATATTGATATAACGGATAGTCTAAATGACGCATTGCCTATATTCATCGCAACCATTGTAGGATTAGGTTTGATTATCCTTGCTATTGTGTTCCGTTCCATACTGGTTCCCATCAAGGCAATCGTTGGTTTCCTGTTTACGATTTTCTCTTCGCTTGGTGCCGTTGTGCTTGTGTTCCAAGACGGGTATCTGAACGACTTGTTCGGTGTAACGAACGTAGGACCGATCTTGAATTTCCTGCCGATTCTACTCGTAGGGATCGTCTTTGGACTCGCTATGGATTACCAAGTTTTCTTGGTAACTCGGATGCGAGAGGACTATACGCATAGCGGTGATGCTAAGAAATCGGTTATTACCGGTATGGAACATAATGGGCTCGTCGTTTCGGTTGCGGCGCTTATCATGATTGCTGTATTTTGCAGCTTCATATTTACAGATGATTCCACAACTAAATCCTTAGGGCTCGCACTTACGGCCGGGGTACTAATTGATGCGTTTCTTGTTCGAATGACATTCGTCCCTGCAGTCATGTCTCTGATGGGAAAATCAGCGTGGTACATTCCAAAGTGGTTGGACCGCGTATTGCCGAAAGTGGATATTGAGGGTGAAAGCATAGCCCCGAAAAGCAATCAGAGAGACGAGTTAGCTTCGTAAATCAAGGTAAAAGCACAGCTAGGGTTAGGAAAATTGCTCGCAGGCCGATCGAAATACCCTAGAGAGAGGTATTCGTCTTAACTAAGTGCATTTTACGCAATAATGTAAATCTAATACTAAACTTCCTGTGGCATTTGCTTCAGGTGTTACTCCTGTAAGACTTTCGATTGTAATGCTTCTCAAATCTTCAACGAAGATTGTTTCCGAACGACCAGCTGTAACAACGAAGGTTAATGTCGTGACACCCGTGGTATAGTCAACATTAAAGACGGAAGAAGTACTGGTATTAACGACGGTAAATGAACCATTTACTACTAACCCCGTTTGATTAGTAAAGTAATTAAGAGCAGTAACACTCGGAGTAGGTTGGGAAATGGGATTACATTGTTGAATATTGGTAAATTGCTTTGGCACATTATTACAAAAATTAAACACGGCAGAACTTGATGAATTTCCACACATAGTATCACTACCTCTCTTCCTTATTCATGTATAGTATGTTGAGCTTGTATATTTTTAACTGGTGTAAGTCCCATTCTTCAAAAATTGGATGTTTGTTGGGGGTGCATTCAGCTCAATTCCTCATACAAAGTAATATGGGGGGAGATGGGTCTATGAAAAAGAAGTGCAAACGAAAAAAAAACATAGAATGTAATCGTATCTGTCACTCCAAAAAGAGAAAACGGATTAAGAAATGCCCCCGGGATTCAAGGACAAGAAAAACATTAATAAAAAAGCTTATCTGCATACACAGATGTGTTCCCATTAACCAAAAATGTGATGCCGCTACGACTCAAACGTATTTCTATGTTGCTTCGGATTCCAGTGAAAAAAATCCTTCGGGAACCGTCACAATAATAAACACTAGTAAATCCTGTACAATGCAAATTACAATAACCAAATCTTCCAGTGATCATGAAAGTGTTGATGTTGGTCCGAATTCATCGTTTACCGCAATTGTTGCTAATCTACAATCCGTAAAGATCTTATGTAAGGGTCAATCCAATAATGATTTTGATTGTACTGGTTCTATGGAGTTGGATCTCCATTACATTTTAATGTTCTAGTTTTCTGCAGTTGGTGGTAGCTTCGGTCACATCAGCCTAAAACAAAGAGCAGGAGATGAATACAAGGAAAACTAAGGTCATAGCAATATGTGGGTCGTCCTCTGAGTCAACATGGACATAAGATATCCTTACGTCCTTTCATGGGGGTTATGGGAATGCCTCCTGCAGAACAAGGACTTCGGATATCGATAGTACAATACCATTAAGGGCTGCCGCATGGCAGCCCTTTGCTCTGCTGTGCACATTTATGCGTAACAAAGTAGTAAAGAAAACCGGAATATGATTTCCTAATTATGGTAGTATAAAAAAGGAATATCACGGTAAGGAAAGGTCCGGTACGAGGAGAAACTGAACTAATTCTCAAACGCACGCTGAGAAAAGGTGATCCGCATGAAACCGTCTCTCATCAAGAACAGTGTTGTTTACTTCAAAAAAGGCTGCCTCTAGAAGACGAGGCAGCACTAGAGCTGGAGAAACATTCTACTGTGACCAGGAAATGATCCTCCTGAACAAATAGTGATCTTATCTGTTACCCGTGAATAAGTGTAAAGTCATAGGAACCGGAGGCCAGCCCGATTTCGAATCCGGCATTTGTACGCTCGCAGCTTTGTACTCCGCTGACGCCAAGCTGGAACTTATTGTCCTCCCAGATGACTTTGTTCGTCTCCATGATTTGTACGCTTTCTACCGAACCTGGCATATCCACGATGAACTGAGCGTTCATAGAAACGGGAATGCAGATTGTGAAATGGAAACCGAGAGTATCTATTGTACGCTCCCAACGCACACGGACATGGCCGCGTACGGTTGGCACCGATGCTTCTGCGAATGCGAGATCCTCCGGCATGTAGGGCTTGATTCGCACATCTGCGAAGCCGGGGGTAAGCGGCTGAATGCCGACAACATATTCTTGCAGCAGCCGCGCCGGATAGCCATTCCAAGCGTGGCAATGAGATTCGATATCATCCCATCCTTCCCACAAGGTTTTGGCTCCCTGATTAATTATATGCCCCCACCCCGGATACTCTTCGCGGTTAATAAGCCGATAGGCTGCTTCCTGTTGTCCATTCTCGAAAAGCATGCGCAGGAGCGGGAGCGACAACACCGTGTTACACTCCCATTGTTTGGCTGCCACATAAGCGATAGCTTCCTCGCGGTCGCCTTGAGGAACAAGGTCGACGAACAAAGCGATGGCGTTCACGCCCTGATGCGTCTGCTCGGAACCAAGGCAATCCCGGAAAAGCTTCAGCTCGGGATCGTACAACCTTTGGACGATGCTTGTTTGCAGGTTGTCTGCGATCTGCGTGTAGTCCAATGACTCCTGACTAAGTCCGATAAGTGAGGCGATATCGGCGATGATTCGGATGGCCTGAAGCAGCTTGATATTTTGCACAGTTAGAAAGTTGGAACTATGATCAACCGAAGGATAAGGCCAGTCGCTAATATGCCATCCTTTATCGATGGGAACAAGGCCTACCTCAAGGTCGATAATGCTGATGTAATAGTCCACCATCCGTTTGGCGGACTCATAATGACGCGTAAGCAGCCGTTGATCGCCATAAATAAAATAGAGTTTCCTCAAAACCGTACAGTAGTGGAGATCCCATTCGGGTATTTGCAGATTAAACTCCGGGTTCTCATAATTGGATGGGAAAACGAACGGAAATGTCCCGTCTTCCAGCTGTGCGCTCGTGAAATCGCTGAGCAACTTCTCGAGCATATGGCGTGCATCGAAATTAAATAAAAGGAGTTCAGCCTGCAGGTCGGAATCCGCTAAATACTGAGCTTGTTCACGATGCGGGCAATCTACCAATTGACCGAGAGTATTGTTTTTTTGGGTTTGGATGCTAGCAGCATACAATTTGTTCAATAGCTCGCTTGAGCAAGAGAAAGTTCCTTCGCATGCGATATCGGTATGAGCAGAAGCAATAACCAAGTTGGTGCCTGGCACTATCTTTTCTGGATACCCGGTTATCTCTATATAGCGGAATGCCTTATAGGATAAATCAGGCTGCCAAGTCTCCGTCTCAGCACCCCGCATTGTATATTGATCGTAATAATGCTCCGACGTCTCATTGCAGACATTATGCTTCACATGCCCATCCGCATCCAGATCTTCGGAATAACGCATCCGTATGGTTACGCCAGGTATACCTTTAAACGTCAACCGAGGCCAACCTGAAACAATTTTGCCCGCATCGAATACTTGAGCGTAGCTGTCTCCACCTACTTCAAGAGGGATGATGAGCTCCTCAATCGCACCTTCAGGTATCTCTTGCCACTTCATCGGCCACTCTTCTTTAGCAATTTGCGCAACAGACGCTTTAGCTAGTTTCGTCCTATCGAACTCGACATGCATCCAGTCAGGGTCATATTTA
The DNA here is from genome assembly GCF_003945345.1 of Paenibacillus baekrokdamisoli. Classification (GTDB taxonomy): domain Bacteria; phylum Bacillota; class Bacilli; order Paenibacillales; family Paenibacillaceae; genus Paenibacillus_Z; species Paenibacillus_Z baekrokdamisoli. Next base: position 6,468,605 of record NZ_AP019308.1, read on the forward strand.
CGCGCGTCAAAATCCTCGATTGCGGATATACAACGATTTTGTTGGTAAGGTGTTCCTACGCGATGCGGAATATCGATAAGGGAGTCCCACGTCGAATCAGTGCTAAAGGTATCCCTTGAACCATCGGAGTAAAGCACCTCCAGCTGCGCACGGAACCCAGGCAATCCGTCCACATAGTTCTGTCCATTGCCACCGAGGTAGTGCGCAACAGCTGCAAGGCAGTTCATACCTGGTTGCAGAGCTGTAGTTATGTCGTAGGCGAGATAGTATTTTTGCTTCCAGGGATGGGTAGGGGCAGGAGAGCCGTATCCGCCTATTCGCTCACCGTTCAAGTACACCTGTGCCACATTATGAGCGGAAATGAATAGTTTAGCGTAAGTCACCGATAGCTTAATTGGGAATGATTTACGTAAATAAGCAAAGTCGTTTACCAGCACTTGCGGTGAGCTCCAAACCCACTCTGCCTGCCAGTCTTCCGGAAACAAGCCCGTATCCCAGTAGGCCGGTTCCGATGCTGCATAGTGACCGTCTGTACCCAATGCTGCGACTTGCCACCAGTAACGCGTATGTCCATCCAACGCTCGACCCGTATAATCAACAAATAAAGTACCACCTTCGACAAGCTCGCTTTCCCAAACGTCGGAGATACCTTCATGTAGCTGTTGTAAAGAGGTAGCCACCCGAATGAGGCAAGCCGGCAGATGAGCCGCCCTAGCTTCACTAGATAGCTGCCATGAGAAACGCAGAGAATAGTCATCTATGCCGAGCGGCTTAGTAAGACCGTTAACTTTCAGCGTATGGATTTGCAAGTGGAGCACTTCCTTTTCCCAAATAAAATAGGTCTTCAAAAGAAGCTTAATACGTTCTGACCATGTAAAAAAGTGGTGGATGAGCTATATTTATAGGTAGATCGCATCCTTTTTGAAGGTGGGAATAGGCAATGACGAACGCAACGGGCTATACATTGAAAGGAGATTTCTTTTGGAAATCTGGGTTTCCGATTAGTGTGACGCGAGAACGCGAGTCCTTTGGACTTCCGATGCATACGCATGATTTTATCGAAATTAGCTATGTGGCCGAGGGAAAAGGGTTTCATTATATAGGGGATGAAAGGCTTCTGGTAGAGAAAGGAGATGTCTTTCTTATTCCGATTGGAACATCGCATGTGTATCGTCCTATATCAACCAAGCCGGTGCATGAGATGATCGTTTATAACTGTTTATTTAGTCCCGATGTAGTGGCTCGGTTTCAATATGCGCACTCGCTTCCCTTTTCAATAGAACGTATGTTATCTGCTGAATCCAGCCCGTATCGGCGATTTACGGACTCGCATCATGAAATCAAATATGTCATGGAGAAATTGTTTAAAGAGCACACGCTTCACCTTACTGGCTACGAAGGGATTATTAGTGGTTATTTGTTGCAATTAATTTTATTCCTGAATCGTTTAGATAAGCAAGAAGATGAAGCTCATACATCGTATAATCAGCTGGAACCGATTCTTCATTTCATTTCGGACCATTTCTGTGAAGCGATTACGTTGGAACAGCTGGCAAACATGATTCCGATCAGTGTCAGCTATTTACAACGCTTATTCAAAATTGCAACAGGACAGACCTTTACCGAGTACATCCAAAATTTGCGTATTCAAAAAAGCTGCGAGCTGCTCGGTTACAGCGGGCTGAGTGTTATGGATATTTCGAGCGAAGTGGGATATAAGGATGTGAAGTTTTTTCATGCCTTGTTTAAGAAAAAAACGGGTACATCCCCACATCAATATAGGAAGAAGATGACGCTGGAAGCTCGGTAAGGATTTCTGGGGTCTTGTCAGGGCAATCCAGTCTATTCTTCCATTAGCCAATAAACGGAGAATTAATGTTATTACAGATGAACGGTTATCGGAAAGGGAATTATGCGGTGAGAATCATCCGAACTGGCGTGAAATGCTTCGCCATACTTTTAATGATCTTGAGTTGTGTTATGAGGGCGGGGAATCAAGCAGCGCAGCTATGAAGCGTGCATTATCAGTGATTACGGATGTGGTAAATAGTGGACTTAACCATGTGGTCTTAGCAACTCATGGAAACTTGATGTCCTTGCTGCTTAAGTATTACGACAATAAGCAATTCGGATTTGAGGAATGGGAAGCCTTATTCAATCCTGATGTGTACCATTTATGTTTAGATGGTAGATCACCAACTATTCGGAGAATAACGTTTTGAGTAAAAAGGTGTTGTATTCTCTTTTATTTATTGTAGTAGCCTGTGTTGGTTATTCCTTATCTTATTCTAATCAGTGCTTGCCATCACGAAGTACCTAGCGAAGCGGACGGAATCGTTCTGAAGAAGCGATAGCGTTCGCCTTTGTCTCCTTATTTCTACCCCTAAGGGATAGAATCAAGAAATAGGGAGACAACAGCGATCGTAAGAATGATCCGTCCGCGCAGCGGGCTTCTACGCACCAAACTTCGAATTTATCAAGTACTACGAGTGCAACAGGCAGTTTTCGAATAGTGAATAATTGTAAGTTTTAGCTCCTCATTAGCAGGATTTTCCATGCCCTGAATCGAATAATAAAAGTTAAGTTTATGAGTCTCCAGTGTTGAACAAGAATATGTGCTTGGGGGTGACGATGCCGTTTGAATAAAGCTAGTTATTTAATACAAGACACAGATGAATATATGATTTTGTTAAATGCAGCTGAAGCAGAGGAACCGTTTTCTCAGCTTATCTACGATCTTTCTAACCGCTATCCAGCTTATAAAATACATCAAGTATACGAAGTGGCAACAGATAAATTGGAAAAGCTGCTACACAGTGAAGTGTTGGAGATCGTCAAAATACATTATCATCGCTGGGATGATATCGTTCGTACCGAACATTTGACAGTAGAACAATCCTTGAGTTTGTTACACAAACCAGAAATATGGGATCGTGCAAGTGAATGTAATGATGGGGTATACCGGATGTGGACAACCGAATTAGGCCACAGCTTAATAGAAAAATACGAAGTTGATCATCAAATCGAACCGAAAAAATAACTCAAATTGAGGATGGAGGTTAAGCGGTCAAAAGGGTTGCCATACGGCAGCCCTTTACTTTGTTAAACAGGCATTAATTTTGAAAAGGAACCCGAATTAAGAGATCAGAGGGAGGAAGTATTGTGAATCTTATACTTATAGAAGGTATTCCAGGCTCTGGAAAGTCCACAACTGCAAGGTTTATTGCCTTACAAGCTGAAAGGAATGGATTAAAGACAGAACTTTTTCATGAATCTACTTTTCAACATCCGATTTTCATTCAAGAGCCTATTACTAATTACAAGGATTGGATGGAACGGTATATTACGAATTGGGATAAATTCTTGAGTGAGCAATCAGATACTGAAACGACTATTGTAATGGAATCTGCTTTATTTCAAAGCCCCATTCTTCACTTGTTGCATATGGATATTGATAGAGAAGTAATTGTACAATTTATTGAGAAGATATACGCACGATTAACCAATATGAATTGTAGTCTGATCTATCTATATCAGGATGACCCAAACATAGGAATCAATAGAATGATGGATACTAGAGGAGGCAGGAATTGGCTGAATAAAACGTATGAGCAATATAAACACGAGCCCTACTATGCGAATCAAGGGGATTGTGGTCCAGATGTACATCTTAACTTTTTGTATGAATACGCACAGGTTGCCATTTCTGCTTATTCTAAGTGCAGTCTAAATACGCTGGCAATCGAAAACACGAATTGGGATTGGACAACCTACCACAGTAAAATATTGAATTATTACGGATGGTCATATGATCCAGATCCGGTTGTTCCTCTCTCTGAACTACAACAATATACTGGAATTTATCGAAATGAAGAGATGAATGTTGATATCCATATTGAGATAAAAGAGGGCCACTTGATTATTTTTGGTGATCGGCAATTAAAGCCTAAGGGGATTAACTCATTCTATCTTGATAATATCAGCATCGTGGTGAATTTCGTGAGAATTCATACAGAGCCGTTTAATCAATTCATTATTGAAGAGAAAGACTTAGTAGGGAACCAGAAAGATGAAGGAACCCGTTTTGTAAGAACTCAGAGGTAGATTGGGCAATCATTCCTGATTAGTCGAGGAAGGAGCATAGATATGATAACGATTAATAGTGTGGAGTATGATCAGAAATCGACGTTAAGGAATCTTTTGGAGCTCTATAATTATGATTTTAGCGAATTCGAACCTGAAGATGTTAATGAAAATGGCTTATATGGATATAGGTATCTGGATCAATATTGGACGGAAGAGGGCAGACATCCATTTTTCATTCGAGTAGATGGAAAACTGGCTGGGTTTGCATTAGTAAGAGAGGTTGGTACAAATGAACATAACCAAACCATTTATTCGGTGGCTGAGTTCTTTGTCATGAAGAAATATAGAAAACTAGGAGTAGGTCAGCATGTGTCTACCGAATTATTCAATACATTCAGCGGCATATGGAAAGTTGGTCAAATCGAAACAAACAAACCAGCTCAAGCTTTTTGGAGAAAGATAATTGGAAAATATACAAATAACAACTATCGGGAAATTAGAGAGGACGACTGGGAAGGGCCAATTCAAACATTTTCTACAGATGCAGGGTAAAATCAACAACAAAATGAAGGAGCTGGAAGCGGTGGCTGTTAAAGTGAGCAATTGTGCAGTGGTTCAATTACCGGTAAAGGATTTGGAGATCTCCGTGAAGTGGTATCGGGAGAACCTCGGAATTCCGTTCACGTTCGATTTTCAACCAGGGGATAATGAGGCTTGGCTGAATGTAGGCGGTGTGGGGCTTGGTTTGATTCGTTGTCCGAAGGTTCCAAATCTGGATTTCACCAACAGCGCTGGGCAGCTTCAGCCTATTATTTCTCTGCAGGTAGAGAACATTCATAGCGTATATGAAGAACTCAAGGAGAAGGGCATTCAAACGGGTGAGATGATCTATAAAAAAGGCGGAGGCTACAGCTTTACGCTTCGCGATCCAGACGGCCATCTATCCAATCTGTGGGGTGGCTGGCCATCTCCTGAGGATGAAGGGGACGCATAATAGAAGGAGAGACTGTTATTTTGAAAGTTAAATGCATTAAATTCTATCATTTTGGAGATCCCGGGCATGTATTAAAAGTTGAAAATAAAAGAATTGAACTGCCTATTGCTGGAGAAGTCCTTGTGCGTATGACCGCTTGCCCTATCAATCCATCTGATCTCATCCCAATTAGAGGAGCCTATTCTCATCGGATTTCTTTACCTGCTATTCCTGGTTATGAAGGGGTCGGTATTATAGAAGAGGTAGGCCCCTCTGTTTCTCAAGAGCTTATTGGTAAACGTGTGCTGCCTCTAAGAGGGGAAGGTACATGGCAAGAATATGTTAAAACAACCGCCGAATTAGCGGTTCCCATCCCTCATTCTATTGATGATTACATAGCCGCCCAATTATATATAAACCCGCTAACGGCGTGGCTTACTTGTACAGAAGTATTAAAATTAAGACCAGACGATGTTTTAATTATAAATGCTGGCGGCTCTTCTATTGGTCGCCTCTTTGCTCAACTATCTAAGATTATTGGCTTTCGGCTTATTGCTGTTACGAGGAATAATAATTATACGGAGGAGTTACTTCAGCTGGGTGCTTCATGTGTCATTAATTCAACGGAAACACCTTTATATCAGACTGTTATGGAGCTGACGAATGGATTAGGTGTTCATGCTGCTATTGATTCTGTCGGAGGGTCCTCTGGTACAGATTTAGCCATGTGTATACGCCCTAGCGGTACTTTTTTAACCATAGGTCTATTATCAGGCATTCCTATTGTTTGGTCGGAAATAACAAATAGAGACAAAATAAAGATGAAGATATTTCATTTGCGACATTGGAATCAACAGGTAACTATTCAAGCTTGGCAAGAAACATTTAGCCACTTGATATCCATGATAATGGAGAAGAAATTGACACTTATGAGACCAGCTTCTAGTTACGATCTACTGGAAGTACAGGAGGCTGTTCGTGCTGCCGAATCATTGGGGAGGAATAAGGGGAAAGTTTTTCTGACAAGTAATCTACCCTTTTAAAGGGACTGGGAGGCGATGCATGTGGAACAGAGAAATGAATTAACAATAGTCACAATTGAATCTTTTCATGCGGTAGGGTTGAAGTGGGAAGGCACTTTTGCTGAAGCAGGGGCTGGTGGAATTCGAGTCATCCAAACGGAATTAAAGAATCGCCTACAAGAAATACAGAATGTTGTGCATCCGGATACTCTCTTAGGATTATCCTATCATGTCCAAGAGGGGCGCTTTACTCACTATGCAGTCGTTGAAGTCAAAAGGATAGAACATATGCCAGAAGGTATGACAAGTATTGTGGTTCCTACATTGACCTATGCAAAATGCGAGCACAAAAGAGGACAAAATGTTGATGCCTCTTATCAAAATATATATGCATGGATTGAAAATCAGGGCTATCAGCTGCATAAGGGAGATGTTACTCATTTTGAGGAATATCCTATGAATCACGACCCTTATATAAAAGATCCAGAATTTACAATCATGATGCCTATTGAAGCCTGATATACAAACTAAAGGGGCGGCTCCATGATGCCATTGCATGCTCCCGCTTCACACAGAAGAGCTTCTCCAGCTTAACGAAGCGGAGAAGCTCTTTCGCATGTTCTTCTAACGAAAAGGAACCTGATCATCCGTATACGCTGGGTCCTTGTGTTGCATCCTATCCTCTTCTTATGCTTCCCTAACTCTTGTTCGGTCCAGGTTTCCGATTTCCTCTTCCTCGACCTGCCCGGTACGTTTAATGAAGAAAGAAAGCAGCAGACCGACAATTCCGATTCCAACAATGACAAGATACGCATCATTAATACCCTGAATCGTCGACTCCATTAACATATGCCCTTTTGTCCCTGTACCACCAGCGGCCATCATATCCTTAAAATGAGTCTTCGTACTGGTTGTCATAACTGTGACAAGCAGCGCGGTACCAATCCCGCCGGCAACCTGTTTAATGGTGTTGGAAATAGCCGTACCATGCGCATTCAGTCTTGCAGGCAGTTGATTAAGGCCTGCTGTTGTGATCGGCATCAGGAACATAGCCATTCCGAAGCGTCGTCCTGTGGACATCAGAACTAAATACGTATAACTTGTGGAATCGGTCAGATTAACGAAACCGATTGTTGTTGCGATCGTAATAATCATACCGATTATTGACAGCCACTTTGCTCCAAACCGATCGAACAGCTTTCCTGTCACCGGCATCATAAAGCCCATTAGAAGCGCACCAGGGAGCATCAGAAGTCCAGACTCCATAGGAGTGTATCCGCGAGCATTCTGCAAATATAACGGAAGCAGCATCATATCTGCATACATGACCATCGTTACCACAATATTAATAACGGTCGTCAGTGAGAACATACTGTATTTGAATGCCCTGAGATCAAGAAGAGGGCTCTTAGTGGTCAGCTGCCGCAAAACGAACAGAACCAATAAAACCACGCCTATAGCTATAGATACAAGCACTTCCGCACTTGACCAGCCTTTGCTCGCAGCGCTGCTAAACCCATAAAGAAGAGCACCAAATCCGATTGTTGAGAGAATGGCACCCCAAACATCAATCTTGGGATAACTTCGCTCTGACACATTTTTCAAATAAATAAAGGCAATAACGATAACAATAGCGACAAACGGAATGATTCCATAAAACATCGTACGCCATGAATAATGCTCAATGACATAACCGGCGAGTGTAGGCCCGATAGCAGGAGCGAAGATAATAGCGAAACCGACCATTCCCATCGCTGCTCCACGCTTTTCGGGAGGGAAAATGGTCAGAACGACAGTCATTAGCAGCGGCATAATAATACCTGCTCCAGCTGCTTGAATCAGACGGCCAACCAGCAATACGTCGAAGCTATGCGCCAATGCTGAAACAATGGTTCCACCGAGAAAAACAATCATGGAAGTCTGAAAAAGCTCACGGGTCGTAAACCTTTGCATTAGAAATGCGGTGATCGGAATAAGAACACCGTTAACCAGCATATAGCCGGTTGTCAGCCATTGAGCCGTAGATGCTGCGATGTCAAAATCGATCATCAGCTCCGGCGTCGCGACGCTCATAATGGTCTGATTCAAAACGGCGATGAACGTCCCCAGAATCATAACAAACAATAGGGGGCCTTTCTTAATGGAACTGCTATCAAAGGCTAAATCTTTACTCATCATGCTCAATCCCTTCAAATTCATCATGAAACTAATAAACACTTTGTTGTATAATTAACTTACTGTAAAGAATTATAATCATCTCTCTTCTATTTCACAAGCAACAGCTTTTTAAAAAATGTTTATTAGTTTACAGTTGAATGGGATCTGTCGTCTATGTGAAAAATAATCTACAAAGCAGGATACAATTGTCGTCTAGAGCTTCAGGAGATTGAGTTTGAGAAAATGATGGAGAGGATGGCGGATGACATGACTAATGAAATTCATGCTATTTTTAAGGATGTTCCGGATCAGTCCGGTTTAGTCATTGATTGGTCCGTATTGGTCAAAATGCTTGAGCATATCGCGGAAAAAGGGCTCAGATAAAGTGGTTAAGATTTAACACGCGGCAAGTCAGCGGCAGTGATGGCGACCAAGGGGAAGGGGGGACTTTGCTCCTGGCGGATGGCATGGCACTAATTATGTTGAAAGTAATTATATGCTTTACTATCTTTGTTCTGGAAATCAGAAATCCAAACCAGTAATTTTCTGCAAGAGGGGAATTGGTAATAAATAAAGCCATCAATTGCTCCGGACGATAAAATATCTAGTTGAAATAAATACAGATTTATATGGGCGGTATGAGCTGTTTCGCCCATTATGCTTTGCATTTTTAAAAATGAAGTTAAGTACATATGTTTTCTTTCATTAAAGAGATAATCATCGAATAAATAATAATCTGGTGTAATGGGATCACCTTGAATATAAATTGGTCGACTTTTGTTTTTTGGACCTAAAACAACATTAACATAATACATTTTAATACCATTCTCCTCTCTAAAGTTTAATCTTAGGGAATTTTGAGTTTAATTTAATTTTAGTGCATATAAGCAAGATTATCAATGAATTAGTGAATAATATGCTCTGTTTTTGGTTACACTGCTTCTCTAATCTGGTAGAGAGGTGGTAGTTCTTGTTACTAAAACTAATCGGAGAAAGATTACGGTATTTGAGAAAAATTAATAACTTAACGCAAGAGGAATTAGCTGAAAAAGCGGGGATTAATGCCTCTTATATCGGCTCCGTAGAACGAGGGGATCGGAATATTTCGATCGAGACATTGGAAAAAATTATAAATGGTCTGAATGTGACTCCTACTGAAATGTTCCAATTCCATGAAATTGATTCCAAATATTCAAGTTTTGAGAATGCACAATTATTGGAGACGATAAATTCGTTACTTTATCATCGAAGCTTAGAGGAGAAAAAACTAATTTACCGTATTATTAAGGATATCTTGGAAACCATGGATTCAAAAATTGATTAATGTTAGGTCAATAACACCCGATAAGTGAACAGCAATAATAGAGCGTGTTAAGCGGCGATCGCTTCTCGGTATTCTACCGGGAGGAGGTCGCTTAGCATTCTCTTTAAGCCTATGTTCGTCTAGTAGAAAGGCTTTTAATTGCTTATTTTCTTATTACATACTCTTACTTAAACGACCTCAAAAAGTTCTCAAACGCCTCTGCCTGAAGCTTTTCTACACACTCCCTCCTCATAACATAATCGTACAAACAATCTAGGAATAGTAGCCAAACTGAGCTAAAATGAATAATAGGATTTTTTGGAAGTTATAGGCAGGGGAGGAAGTGCTGTATATTCTCGTATTCTTCATTAAAAAGGAGAGGAATGTGCAAAAACCAATAAATAGAAGCTCACTCAGAATCTATGTCGGGAAAAAGTATTTTCGGTTCAAACGCTACTGGCATTGGTATGCGCGTAGAAATAAATTCGCTACTACAAGAAATGAGAACGCTCTACTTCCACATATCATATCTGAACATAAGACCCCATTAATCAGGCAGCTGAAAGAAGTAGATATGTGGCTGCAGCACAATAAAGTAAAGAACCTGCATATTGCTTCGAAACGTTTAAACAGAATCATAATTAAACCAGGTGAAACCTTCTCTTATTGGCGCTTTATTGGCAATACCACCAAAAGAAAAGGGTATGTGGACGGCATGATTTTGTTTTATGGGAAGGTGATAACGGGTATCGGAGGTGGCTTGTGTCAGCTATCAAATTTAATCTATTGGATGACGCTTCATTCTCCATTAACGGTTACAGAGAGATATCGACACAGCTATGATGTATTTCCTGATTCGCAGCGCAGTCAACCCTTTGGAAGCGGGGCAACATGCGCTTATAACTATTTGGATTTGCAGATCGAGAATCAAACCAATCAAACGTACCAATTGGTTATTTATTTGACTGACACCCATTTAGTTGGGGAATGGAGAGCGGATCTTCCAGAAACAAGAGCTTATGAAGTCTATGAAAAGGAACACTGGATCACGCAAGAGTATTGGGGTGGTTATAGTAGGCATAATACGATATTCAGAAAAGTGTTCAATATGGATAATGAACTGATCTGCGACGAGTTCATCACTGAGAATCACGCGATCATGATGTATGAACCATTATTAACTTCGGGGAATTCCTGAATTCGTATGAATATATATCTTATGGGAGCACGGAATGGAGGATATAAATGAAAACAATCATCTATATGGTAAGGCATGCAGAGTCACCTTTTGAATTTGGTCAAGAAAGAACTCGGGGGCTTTCGGAAGAAGGTATTGCAGCCGCGAAGCGAGTCGCCAGATTGTTCACGGATATTGATGTCCATTATATGGCATCGAGTCCCTATACTAGAGCGAAGCAAACGATTCAATACATAGCGGAGCATAAGTGCTTACCTATTGTAGAGTACGAGGAGCTCGTCGAGCGACCGATCAAAGGCTTGGATTATAAAGCGCCATGGGATGAACTTTATGAAGCAATACGTAAATCCTTTGTTGATAAGGATTTCGCTTTAGAGGGTGGAGAAACGACAAGGAGCGTACAACAAAGATCTATACCCATTATTGAGAGAATTCTAGAGGAACAACGGGGGAACAATATCGTCATAGGTACACATGGCAATATAATGACCATCATAATGAATCACTATGACGATAAGTACGGATTTGAGTTTTGGAACTCCACCTCGAAACCTGATATATACCGAATGACATTTAATCAGAATCAATTGGAGTGTGTAGAGAGGATATGGAAATAGACAATTTCGGTATGCACATGCAAATAGAGCCGAAGAAGACCCAAAACCTAATCAAAAAGGACGACTTTCAATTCAAAAATCGAATTGATGGTCGTCCTTTTTTTGAAAGCTTCTAAAAACCGTAAGTTTTTCATTGGCCTCGAATCATTTATCCCTTAACCTGCAATCCACCTAATATAAAAGCAGTGATATCCTCAATCATCTCATCAATTGAGACCTGATCATCAACTTTCATTACTTTCCAGTAGTCTGAATCTTGGTGAAATAACAGCGTTCCGACGGTCGACATTAACGCCGTATCGAGCGAACGATAGTGGAATACGCCATGTTTGCGTCCTTCTACAAGCCAATGCTGCAGTAAATTCCATATCGGTACTACATGCTCCCGGATTTTATGAACGCGGGGTGTATTCATTATGACTTCCTGCTGAATGATGCTTATTAGCTCTGGATCTTTTCCACGAAACCGTGTAACTTCACTTATGATAAATTTAAGCCCTTCTAATGGATCCATCTCTCGGTCCATAGCCGCAATCATTTCATTAGGGAAAAAAAATGAATCAAATAATGCAGGAAACATATTTTCCTTACCGCCAAAATGATAGGACACGAGTGCAACATTCACACCTGCTTCTTCGCATATCTGCCTCACTGTCGTTCCATCGAATCCCTTAGTCGCGAACAATTTCCTTGCAGCCAGCAATATTCGCATTTTACTATCATTATCAGGTATAGTCATTCTATTCCTCCTTCTAAATTAGCTCTGTTTCGCAACAACCCCGGATGGCTGTAAAACTGGCTGACGTTTTAGTGCAACAGCAAGGGCGCTAATTATGATCGCCACTGTGGTAATCAGAAGAAGTGCACCCACTTCGCTTCCTACCCCTGGCCCACCAAATAGTGTATTCATCGCGCCTTCAACCGCATAAGTAGCTGGAAGTACGTTGCCAAGTCCAACAAAGAAGCCCGACAGCAATTCACGCGGCACAATAGCACCGGATGTAACAAGCTGCGCCGACAATAAAATAATATTAAACAGCATGCCGGTCAGACCGAATAGATACAGGAACATCTGGGATACAAACATGAAAGTAACCACGAATAGAAATTGGAACAACCACAGTTGCAGGAATCCTTGTTCAGTCTGCCCGCCGAACGCTACAATTAGCGACGAACCAACCAGAGATACAATGATTGCAGCCAATACATTAATTACACTCCTTGCACCGAATCGGTTCCAACGTCCAACATGCGCTCGAATAGCCATTGCTGACTGCTCGATATTCATTCCCATGATCATTGCACCGACAAAAGAAGCCAGCACCAACATCATCGGTGCCATTTGATTATTCATTCCCTTTACTGCATTTACTGTTTGAATATCACTCGTTACACGCGACGACAATCCCTGTGCTGCTGCTGCTGCCTGTTCAGACGGCATATTAGCAGCTCCTAGAGCGGACTCTACCCCTGCGGCTACTGCATTTTGATTCACCTGAGAGGTAACTGTCGTTGCAACTCCACTCATAATGCTCTTAATTAATGCCGGATTCGAACCATTAATAAAATATTTCACTGCTGCTTGACTATCTGCTGCAGATGCTTTCGATGTGAAATCCGCTGGAATATAGATAATCATTTGCAAATCGCGTTCATCTAACTGACGTTTCGCGTCTTCCAGATTATCAATCTGTGACATTTGAAAAGGGAGTTCTTTCTCCAGCTTGCCCGCGACTTGTTGTCCCAATTGTTGATCCTCATTCACAATCGCAATGCTTAATTGATCAGTACGATCCGTTATACCATTATATCCTGTCATCCAAATAACTGAAAATATAACTTGGAACATAATTGCCGTAATAATGCCTACCATTGTCGTAGGGCGCTTCATAAGTGCTTGTAATGCCTGTTTCATTTTGTCATCACTCCTAGTTATCTTTTTTAAACGTTTGTTTTAAACAATTGTTTAAATTCTCTGTTTGTATTATATTCGACAAACAATTTGATTGTCAATTTTATTTTCTTCACAACAAATTATGTCTGTCTTAGTCAATCACAAAAGGCCGCCCTGATTTCTGAGGCCACTGAAAAAGTCCAGAATCAAAGGAGGTTAGTTATTTATAAAGGGTTTTGTGAAGAGCTGAAGAATACGTATACTTTAAACAAACTACTTTTAAAAAAGGGTGAATCCCGATGATAGGTAGATTAGCTTCGAAAAGCTCAACATTTCGTTATTGAAGAAGAGCAAGAGATTGCCGCTTGTGCGGGTGCATTTATTAAAGACGACCCATTCAGCTTCATCACAGCAATTCCAGTCGATGAAATACTTATGTATATGGCTTTGATTTTGACTATATATTCGGCCTATAACTACATTAAGAATAACTATCACATGCTCAGACTTGATTCTTGATTTAAGAATGGAAGGAGGGATGATAGTTGGGTTTAATTCTTTGGGTTAGTTTCCTTGTTTTATTATTAGTGTCGTATGTTGACCAAAGAAAAACCATGGATGCAAAAAACTGGCTAATGGTTATTGGGGTGTATTTCGTTTGTGAATTTTCTGTCAATCTCTTTGGTTTGGTGATTCCTGTTGGTTTTATAATTGCATTATTGTATGTGAAAAAGAAGATAAACTTCCCTTTATCAAAAGCTCTTATTTTTGGATTGATTTCCGTCTATGCCATTTCCTACGCCCCTAAGATTACTTTTAACCAAATTAAAGAAATTTCTCAAACTAGTCGTTATTCAAATGAATTTAATCAAATTAAATCCGTATCTAATTTTTCCTCAGAGTCAGATATTAATGCTGTGCTTAAAACGGCTGCAGAAGGTTTAAAAGATAAAAATCCCGCGTCCGAAATACGAATAGAAGATCCTCATGTTACATTCAGTATATGGGCTCTCAATCATAAAAATATTGCAATTAAAGACTTAGATTGGTTATGGTATGAGGCCCCAAGGGAATTACATTATTATTGGCAATCCAATCGTCCTGAACCATTGATTGATATGGAATATGTTATTTTTCATGATGTTGGGTACATGGGTGTTTTTCAAAGGGATGATACAAACAGTCCATTTTATCTTCGAACGATCTATGAGTTTGATAGACTTAAAATGAATAATGTGTCAATACCTTAACCTGATGATGCTCCTGAAAGTCGATATCTTGCTTCCCATATAAGTGAAAGTAGATATAAGGAGAAAGCAACAACGAGGGATAGGATCCGAAAAGAGGATGTGATCTTGATGAAAGAGATACAAACGGATTATCCAGAGAATCATGGTCTTTCTTCTAGGTCATTACTTATGTTTTTCTCACGTATGGAACAATTAAATCTCCATGTAAATAGTTTTGTTCTCTTGCAAAATGGCAAAGCTACGGCTCAGTTCTATAGAAAGCCTTATCGTAAAGAACGTCCCCAACTCTTATTTTCACTCAGCAAGAGCTTTACATCCATTGCAATCGGAATTGCTCGAGATGAAGGATACCTGGACTTAAGTGAATCCGTTATATCATTTTTTCCAGACAAATTGCCAGATTCGATATCGGAGAACTTGTCGCAAATGACGATACATCATCTTTTATCCATGAATGCTGGTCATCATGATAATATTTATGGCTATGTGGCACAAGAAACCGATTGGGTTAAGGCATTTTTATCGGCTGAAGTAGAGCATAGGCCAGGAACCTATTACCGCTATAGTACACATTCAACCTACATGTTATCGGCTATAATCGAAAAAGTTACCGCCCAACCTTTAACCGATTATCTCATGCCTCGCTTGTTTGAGCCCTTGGGTATCTCACGACCATCGTGGGAAACTTGTCCGATGGGTGTTGCTGCTGGAGGAATGGGACTCAGTATTCCAACCGAAGGTATAGCTAAATTCGGTCAGATGCTGCTTAACAAAGGGGTATTCAATGGACAAAGAATTGTTTCAGAGTCCTACATAGATCTGGCAACCAAAGAGCAAAGCGATACAAGAAGAGACGAAGAAAGAATTGATTTCTCACAAGGCTATGGGTATCAGTTTTTCTTGTGTCGTGATGGATGCTTCATGGGGAATGGCGGGTACGGCCAATTTTGCTTTGTAGCGCCACAATCCAATATTGTTATCGCAGGTACATCAAGCTTCTCAAGTATGAAACAGCTTCAGACACTGCTCGATCTCTTTTATGAACATATCCTCGGGAATATAAACAAAGATGTTCTGCAAAGTAAGGCTGATCAGCAATCGTTACAGAAATATCTTTCAGCTATGACTTATCCGTTCACCAAACCGCAGTCGCCATCTATCAATTGCATACAATTACAAGACCGTCACTATTCATTAAAGGATAATCCCCAGCATATCTCGCAGCTTAGCTTTTTTTCAAAAGATGAGCACGTAGAGTTTCAAATGACCTATGAGGACGAGACTGTTAAGTCATATAAATGTGAATTGGATTGTCTAGTCACCTCAAGTGATCTATTTGTTAAGGATTTAGCTCTACATCAACAAGAGGTAGTTACTCATGCCTGTTGGAAGGAAGCAAACAAACTAATCATTACGAGAGTGTACATTGAAACACCGTACGTGGTTACGTACTCTATTTCATTCACTGATAACAGGGTAGAGTTAATTTGTACTTCTAATGTGTCTGAAGAATATAAATTGCTCGGAATTTTAGTTTAAAGGAGGGACTTCGCCAATGACCTTTAAAACCAAAAGAGATCGCTTTTTTATCAATTTGTGGGTGGGATTACTATTATTTATTAATGTGATCTTCCTTGTCCCCCTGATCTTCTCACCGCCGAAAGCAGGTGAGCTATTAACTGTCATCATTCTGGATATCATCATAACGGGATTTTTAGCTTGGATAGCCATCGATATAAAGTATGTATTGTTACAAGACCATTTGGTTGTAAAGGGTGGGTTGTTTAAGTCCAGGATTCAATACCGGGATATAACCAGAATTACAAGAAACCCTAATATATGGGTAGGTTATAAAATCTTATTTTCTCAAGATGCATTGGAAGTTCACTATAAGACAGGAATCTTGGGGAGTGTCATTATCTCTCCAGTCGATAAGGAATTATTCATTAATGAAATGAAAAAACGTAATGGGAATTTGAAAGTTGAAGGGGGAATTTACTGACATTGAGGAGGAATCAACGGAGTCATGATGCTTTCTTTCGAAAAAGAATCAAGTAAATTTCAGGTCAGAGTTTGCTGATCCTGTTGTTGATAATTATAAGTAGATGGAAAAATACTGTATACGGACTCTTTTAATTTGTTCAAGGACATTTTTAATCTCTTTCCCCTCCCATAATCACAAACGCCTACATTATACGGATACGCGTACCCTGCTTATTGAGTCAACAGATGGACAAAAAGCAAATTCGTTACAATGGCAAATCCTATCTCAGCAATTAAATTTGATGCTTCCGCACCCACAATTTGAGCACCGATGATACGCCCCGTTTCATTTTCCGCGATAATTTTACTCGCGGATCGTTTACGTTAGGATACATAAAAATAAAAGTGCTTGCTTTAGAGTGAACTCGAAAGTATATACTGTTGTTATGGAAAAGTTATTAACAATTCGACAGGTTGCTGACGTTACGGGTCTTAGTGTTCACACGTTGCGTTATTACGAAAATATTGGTCTTCTTAGCTCAATCCATCGCAATAAAAATGGTTACCGCTGTTATTCAAAAGAAGACATCATCTGGATTGAGTTTTTGAATCGACTGAAAGCCACAGGAATGCCAATCAACAAAATGCTCGAAATCGCCGAGCTAAGGTGGCGAGGCGATTCAACTTTAACTGAAAGGAGAATTCTTCTCGAGGAGCACTACAAAGAAGTTCAACAACATATGATTGAGCTTAACCAAAATTTGAATTTGCTTGCAGATAAGATCGTGACGTATAAGGTAATGGAGAAAAATTACATGCTTAACATAACAGAATGAGTCTGACCATAATATCCATCAACCATTGGGTATTGTTTGGTCGCCAATTCATGAAATACATTTTATCCCTTACATGTATTTTGTTGTTTATTCATTGAAACTAAGGAGAATTTTAATTCTATGAAAAAGTCATATATTTCCTCTATCATCGCCATCGGCATATTTGGAATAATTAATACCGAACTTGGCGTTGTGGGTACTTTACCACAGATTACTCAGCACTTCCGAATCAGTGTTTCGCAAGCAGGATTACTTGTAAGTCTGTTCGCTCTCGTCATTGCCATTTTCGGTCCATTTATGACTTTATTATTTTCAGGGGTAAATCGCAAAAATATCTTGGCTGGAGTACTTGCTATTTTTGCAATATCTAATCTTGGCTCAGCATTCGCCCCCAACTACACGGTTCTATTACTTTTTCGAATTCTACCTGCTTTTCTTCATCCCGTTTATTTTTCGGTCGCTTTTACGGCGGCTGCGAGTTCTGTCCCAAAAGATCAAAGTACCAAAGCAGTGGCCAAAGTATTTACTGGCGTGACTGTAGGAATGGTCTTAGGAATTCCGATCACTTCATTTATTGGAAATCAATTTTCTCTTGAATCATCATTTTTATTCTCAGCGGTTATCAATGCTATTACATGTATGAGTATTTTAAGCTGGATCCCCTCCATGCCAGTAAAAGAAAAAATGTCCTATGGGAAACAATTGAAAGTTTTGGTAAAACCCCAATTATGGCTTAATATTGCAACTGCATGTTTGATTATGGCAGCTTTATTCGCCGTATACAGCTATTTTGCAGAATATCTAGGGAAAGTGACAAACATGAAGGGTACAACGATAAGTGTCATGTTAATTCTATTTGGAGCGAGTGGTGTTTACGGCAATATACAAGCTGGTAAACTATTAAGTAAAAGCATCGTTAAAACTACCATTTTTTATCCTTTGGTATTGGGAATGATCTATTTATTGATATTTTATGCGGGAACCTACACGATTCCGATGATTGTTATTATCATTGCATGGGGAGTTGTTTTCACAAGCGGTCTCATAATAAGCCAGACTTGGCTAACCTCTGAGGCCTCAGAAGCGCCTGAGTTTGCAAATAGCTTGTTTGTATCTTTTGGAAATCTAGGTGTCTCATTAGGTACCACCTCGGGGGGGTGGTTTCTATCCCAGATGGGAACGCATCAGATTATATGGAGCGGTGTATTGTTTCTGATGCTTGCTTTCATCTGCATTGGATTAAAAATCAGGCTTTTTGATCCGAAACGGGATAAAATTTTACTAGTAAAGAATATCACCAGCAACGAATGAACGCTGGCTCAATGGCCCTTATCGGCGACGAGCCCGACCGAGGGCTCCGTCGTCACGCTCTCTTCCGCAATTTCCAAGACCACTTGACTTATAATCTGGATTTACTCTATTTCCTTTGCAATGATAAGCGCATACCCGAGGTCATACGTAATGAGGCGCGGCAATGGGGGTTGCCGGCTGACGAATATACGGATTTCGGAGGCTGGTCTCCACAGCTTACATCCGCAAAGCGCGGAGAATGATTTCGGACCTAGTGATGACTGAAGACGACTGCCGTGGCTACCTACCTCAAAGTGTCCGATCCCGCTGGGCTCGCCGCTTATCAGATGGACTCTCACAACTGCCGGCGCATCGTCATTGATGGCCGTTGCATCAATGAAGGCAACGTTGAGGTTCGTCCTTCCGGCCCCTCCCCAATTTCGTACTGATCCATCATTCCCAAGTGCGAAGAATGCCTCAACCTGCTGGTGCCCGTCCGCCTCTCCTCCTGCCATATCGCGTTCGGCTCGATCCGGATGGAGCTAGTGTTCATGACCCTGGGACAATTGGCGGCTACCGCAGCGGCGCTAGCCATCCAGCACGGCACATCGATTCAGGATGTCGATTACGCCGATCTTATTACATTTTATTCGGTACCCTGCCCGTTACTTGAACTAAGAAAAAGGAGCCTTCATACGGCAAGCTCCTCCACTATCGTTCCTAAGTTAGTTGAACTTTTCCAGCAATAACTATTCCCTCGTTTAGGCAACCTTTCTGAATCGGCATAATAAGTGAAAAGATTTTGACAAACAAGCATCCACTCGACTACCAGGACTAAAAAAATACGAAAGCAGAGCTGAAAGAAAAGCCGATATAATAATCGCATATAAAATTGGGCAGAAAATCCAACCTAATTGAGTCCTGATTAAACGACCATCATAAATGGGAGCAAAAGTACCCAATAGATTGTATAGTGGTAAGGGTACATTTAAAAAGTACGTAATATTACTTACCTCTCTATATTGATACATCATAAATGAAACAAACGATAAGCCGAAAAAGAGAGTACTTGTTCCACCGTATACCCATAGATAGCGAAGCCCTTCATCTCCCGACCATGGAATCCAATAATAATCACCAAGATAAGTGTAAAAGGCAAAATTTAAGATCATAGTCGTTACAATATTAATAACCCCGGCAAATATAAGTTTTTTTGTCTCTATTTTCAAGCAAAGACTCCTTTTCTACTCAATTTGTATTAATTAGAAAATAACACCTTAATTCTGGATGGATAAGTACTATCTTTTCCTAGTACCAATCCTAAAAGATCACCTATCCACCGTCAGCAAATGGGCAGACGTTCTTTGAGCAATCGCACAAATCCAAAATGAGAGATGGTTAAAAAAATGTCCATCAATGTTGTTGTAAAGGAATTTTTAGCAGTAGGTACAAGGCACACCTGCCCTAGTAACAAAAATCCAATTGAAATTCCAAATGCAATTGAGCAATTAAAAAAACGGTTAAATGAAATCCCTAACCGCACTGGTAAAGGACTTATTATGTTTGAACCGACGGAGTCTGATGAAATTCCGACATGGTTTGTTACTGCTGAAGTATCAGAACTAGGGGATATTCCAAAGGATATGGTTGTTCAAAAAATTCCTGAACAGATGTATGCAACCTATAAGCACAAGGGCTCAGCTACTAAGTTTGGCGAGACATATTCCATCCTGCACTCATGGATTCTTGAAAATGGCGACTACGACCACGGTTATATGGTTGAGCAGCAAGATGACGGATTCGATGTTTTTTCAAATGATTTTACAGCAGATGTTTATGCTCCATTTAAACCCAAACAAAGTCATTGATTCACTCTACCCTGAATCTGTGACGATCTACGTCTCCGTGTCCTTTTCGTTCTGGATGCTCTTCCAATCAGATGCAGTCGACGAAGCATATTGTAAGCAAATAAGCCAAGATAAAGAACGAGGTCATTCGTAGCAAACTTCCCAGAGAGTAGACGTTCGAGATCCAGTTCAGATTGAAGTAATTTCTGTTTCAATCGATTTTAAATTTACTATTTCAAATTAATAAATTATTGAATCCATACTAACCAAATTGGAGTATTCACTTTGAGAAAATTTAAAATTCTGCTTTTTTTAATCTTGATATTTGTAACAGGTTGCTCGAACTCTCAAAACATTTCAATTACGTATTTAGACTTAAAATCTGCAGATGGAAACATTCAGAAATGGATCGAAAAAAATAGAAAAATGAATGGGATCTATCTTGGAAAGAACATTACTAATAATGAGGGGGATATATACTATCTGTATATTAATTATTCAATTCCTGTTACTAAAAAATTCTCTATTAACGCTGTTTCAATAGATTCAAACTCCAGTAGCTCGATAAACATAAATGTTAGACCAAGACCATCAGATCAAAAAAGTGAAAAATTATTTTATATAAAGGTAAAAGAGTCATCCTTAAAAAAAATTATCCTTAATGGTGAAGATATTAACACTTCATCAATCGCTTCCATACAATAAGAAATGAAAAAAGGAAAACCTTTTAGTTTGCTATGGTTAAACGGATAATGATAGCTTTATAAAAAGCAGTGGTAGTCTAAGACTTTATTTTTAGAGTTCTAACTCGCCGCTGCTTTTCTTTTTCATTCAGTTTAATGCTTATTTTTAGAGGGTTGACCATGAAACGAATTTTGGAAGTAATAATAAGAGGAGGAGACCAATGATAGAAAAGCTCTTTACCATTCAATTAGAGGATGTCGTGTTTCAGGTCCAGGAAGAGCATGATTTTAGTTGGCTGCAGATGCTAGGTCATGTGTTCTGTGTTTTCGACCAACAAGATTCCGGAAACATTAGCTTCGGTGTCGAGAAAGACGGTGATAGGCGATTCATTAAATATGCAGGCGCAAAACCTCTTCATTTTGCAGGTGACAAACATAACGCCATTCAAAGTTTAAGAGATGCGGTTCATCTTTACGATGAATTAAGCCATCCATGCCTGATCGAGTTGATTGATCATTTCGAAATCGGATCTGGATATGCCGCTGTTTTCAAATGGTTCGAAGGGGAGTCTCTTCATGCACATTGGTCTTATCCGCCTCCAGCCAAATATAATAATCCCGCATCCCCTTATTACCGCTTTAGACAATTAACAGTAGAGCAAAGAATAGTCTCATTGGCAAATATTTATTCGTTCCATGTAGATGTGGAGAATAGAGGCTGGGTCGCCGTTGATTTCTATGACGGGAGTCTAATCTGTGATTTCAAAAGCAACGAAACAAAAATCTGTGACATTGATCTTTACCAAAGGAAACCATTTATCAATACGATGGGCAGACTCTGGGGGTCTTCACGATTTATGTCACCAGAAGAGTTTGTTATGGATGCTCAGATTGATGAACGAACGAATGTATTTACCATGGGAGCGGTAGCATTCGCTCTGATCGGTGGGGAGCTTGATCGTTCCTTTACGAAGTGGGAAGCAGGGAAAGGACTTTATGAGGTTGCATTAAGGGCTGTGAATCCAGATAGGGAGTTAAGATACACGAATGTAGCTGAGTTTAAAGCAGCTTGGGATGAAGTGAAAACCTTAAATAAGGAGTGATTATTTGTTAATAAATTGGCTTCTTATATCAATTTTTGCTTTTCTTATATTTAGATTGTTCAGTTTTTACACAAAAACGTATTGGAAAAACGACATATTAATTGCTGTATCTCAAGGACTTGTTATTTCATGTATTATTATACTCTATATATTTTTTCGAAGCTTAATGAACCAATTAAGATGCTTCCCAGTTCAGAAATTTCGACAGTGATGGAAAGCAAGCTGCCGACCCAAGTAGGTGTTATTCTCATGCCACAGCTTGTCTCAGAAATTGCTCATACTCCTTAGAAATATTATGTACAACAAACCTTATAAATATTACCACATGCGTTTATTCAATCTCTCCAAGAATCATCGGTTGAGGAAAAGAGCCGTCTTCCCAGTGAAGGTGGCTCTTCGCGTTCTTACTTATAGCATTCCATTGCTGTATAGCTTCTCAATACGCATGAATCCTACGACTCATAACCTTCCACACAATGCGATTATGCTGTTCAGCTCTAAGGGCCCTCACCTTTAAACTGTTCAGTACTTCTATTGCTTCCTCAAGATATTCATGATCTCCAAAAATCTCGTATAGTCTCATGTAATCATTATATTCGTCCAGGTATTCATTAATAGTAGAAGAGCTCATATCCATCACTCCCTCATAGATTCATAATAGATTAGCAATATTAAATGCAGCTTAGGACCAGCTTAGAACTAGCTTAATCCTTAGTAGTTCTGAGGTTGAAAGTGAACTACCAATATTTGAATCGTGTGTAATTGAACTATATTTGTTAAGATACGGAGAATTCAGTCTCTTCTGATAGAAGGAGAATCTTCGTGAAACGCAAAATAGGTAGGATAGCATTGTTAGCAGTCGTCGGTCTTTATTTGGCGAGTTATTTACTGCAGCATGCTTCGGCTCAAAGTGCAATGCCTTACAACGATATATCCAGCAGCTTCGCAAAAAGTGAAATCATAGATTTATATGAGAAAAATATTATAACTGGTACGTCAGCATCAACCTTTTCTCCGACCCAATCGATTACCCGTGCCGAATTCGTAACGGTGTTGGATAGGATGCTCAGGCTCCATCCGGTGAGCAGTCCCGTTTCTCCATTTACGGATGTCTCCAAGAGTGCCTGGTATTACGGATGGATTCAAGCGGCGGTGCAGCTTGGTTTGGCAGAAGGTACAAGCGCAAGTACATTTGCTCCGGCGAAGTCGGTAACAAGGCAGGAGGCAGCTGCTCTGTTAGCCCGCGCATTAAAACAACCTGAGGCTGTAACGAGTGTCTCTAAGGGTTTTAAGGATTCTAGCCTCATTGCAGCTTGGGCGAAGGCACCCATTGGCACGATGCAGAAGCTAGGTTTGATGAAAGGCGACAATACCGGCAAGTTTCGTCCGAACGATTCGATAACCAGGCAGGAAACCGCTGTTATGATTGATCGAGTTTTGCAAAATAACAGCTGGTCGGCTGAGCTCAAATCCAAGGCACAAGACACCGTTCAGCTGGGGTGGCAGTACGACCAAACAACGTCGGAATATGAACAAAGCGTCCTGCAATCGAATGTGAATACATTGTCTCCACGGTGGTATTTCATGGGAAACTCAGGCGCTATAACAGACAATACGGATTCGTCACTCATTACTTGGGCTAAGAAGAACAAGAAAAAAGTTTGGGCAATGGTTGGCAATCGGAGCAATCAAGAAGTTACGCATCAAGTTTTGTCGGACTCCACTTCCAGAAACCAAGTGATTAATAATTTGACGGCGATTGTCAAAAGATATGGATTAGACGGACTTAATATCGATTTTGAAAATGTAGCTCCTGAAGATCGCGCTGTGATGACGACGTTTATTACGGATTTGAGTGAGAAGCTTCACGCTATTGACGCCGTTCTAGCTGTCAACGTCTCTCCGGATCTGGAGTGGGATTGGACAGAGGCGTTCGATTATGCCGAATTGGGCAAACATGCCGATTACATCGTGATGATGGGCTACGACGAACATTGGAGCGGAGGCACAGTAGCGGGCTCAGTTGCATCCTTGCCTTTTGTGGAGAGTGCAATAAACAAGCTGCTTAAAGCTGTATCGAATGAAAAGGTCATTTTGGCAATGCCTTACTACAATCTGGACTGGACCTTGAATGAGAGTGGAGGCGTTTCGTCTGCCGATTTCATTACACTCATCGAGCAAAACCAGCTTATAAATACATACTCGTCTAAGCTGGTATGGGATTCCAGCGGTGGACAGTATACGACTAGTTATACGAAAAACCGCGTAAAGCATAGCATTTGGATAGAAGACGGCCGTTCATTAACCGCGAAATATAAATTGGCTGCAAATAATCATATTGCGGGCACGGCCTTTTGGTATGTGGGCAGTGAAAGCCCTGACATATGGACTAGCTTGAGCAATGCTGAGCTATTTTTCGGCTATTCTTTCTAGTGTCTAAGGTACTTCTATAATTTACTAGGAGTTAGACATCAAGGTAAGTCTGAACAGACGGTACATGAAGTACCAGTATTTTTTTCCGTTTTATGTAAAATAAGAGGGTGTACCTAGGTCATGTTAATGACTTTGGGACAGCCTCTTATTTTAGCTTGAATTCATGAATTGAAAACGATAGATTTGAAGGACCTGCATCTCGTCTTCTATTTTTGTAGTGGTTCGACTTGAGACATCCAGTTCACATAATCACGTTCATGAGTAGTAGTCTCGTCGCTCAGAAATTGCTCATACTCCGCCACAAATCCATCGTCAACCTTGCTTTGGGCAGCCCATTTAGAAAATGTGGGAAACTGTTTCTTGGCATCACCCAATTTGTTTAGCAGCAAATAGGCGGATAACAAGGAATCTAGCGTCATTTCACTTGGATCGTCTTGGAATGCCCTTTCACGCTGCTTAAGCCGAGCTTCCCAATAGTGATGAGTTAAGGCTGGGCTTGGTTTATATTGATTGTCCTTCCACTGGTAGATCGCTACCAAAGCAGGTGAGAGCGGCACTTCACCATAAGAAGGAAAGCCCACGAGCTCCATACTGCCGCTACCGTCAACATCCTCAAACCATGCTTCGATATTATCGTGCATGGTCACCTGCATACTTCCATCCAACTCTTCCACAATGATGCTTGCAGAATTAGGTCGGTTATCTGCTAGTGTAAATAGGAAAGCTGGCCGATTGTTCTGCTCTACACCTTGCGACCAAATGTTCTCTTCCTCCGCTGCTTTCATTCCGCCTTCCATGGTAACACCGGCTTTTAAGCTGTCAAATAGGACCCGTTTATTCTTTTTGATTACAAATCGCGTGTAATCGAATTCACCCTCGTTCCAGTAATTAATTTCGTATACTTGTCCGTATAATGCGATGGAGTCCGTATGTACGGCGCCTGTGGGCAAACCGGTATCTTCTTCTTGTTTGGTATCTGTCTGTGCAGAGGGAACATTGATGGTAGTGGTCAAATTGGCTGCCGTGGCAGGATGAGAACTGTTCGATGCCTGGTCATGATTCGTACAGGCGCCCAATGACAAGAGAACTAGTGCTAAAGCGAGGGGGATTATAATGCGTTTCATTCGTTTCAACTCCGATGTTGGCATGTATAGCTGATTGAACTATAACTTAACTTTATTTATAATAGTGTAAATCATTGTAAATACCAAGACTGGGAATTCTTCTGCGACACAAAACTTAATAGCAATAATTTTCTGAACTAGTTTGTAAATCGGTCGATAATATGAAAGTAGGTACGAGCTATGAGTATTACCGTTGTTTCGATTAGTGGACCATCAGGTTCAGGTAAAAGCAGTCTAGTCCATGCAGTTATTCAACGTCTTCCAAATGCATGTTCACTCCATTTTGATGATTATAAAGAAACTACAACGTTCCCCGCAGATTTGTCAAAATGGGTAAGTGACGGCTGTAATCCAGATGATTTTATAACCCCCAAACTGGTTGAAGACTTGCGAGCCATACGTACTCAGCAGCAAGATATTAATGGTTTAGTTATTGTCGAAGAGCCTTTCGGCAGGGGACGAACTGCAATGTCTGGACTTATCGACTATGTGGTTTGCATAGATATTCCACTGGAGATTGCTTTTGCGCGGACTGTGAAAAGGGCAGCGCAAACTGTTCCAGAGGATGTTGAAGTATCTGTATTATTAAACAGTATTGTTGAATATGTTGATCAATATCTTTCAGTGAGCAGGCATACCTATGCATTAGTGAATGAGAACGTAAAGAAAGATTGTAATCTGGTTGTAGATGGTACAAAAGATATTGATGATCTAGCGAATGAGATTGTCACTGCATTACAAAAGCAAAAATGAGGAAGGGGCAATTAGAATGGCAATACAATTAAAAGTAGTTATCTCACTATTCCAGTAAGCGATTTTGCACGGTCGGCGGAATGGTATGGTGAACATTTGGGATTTCAAATTGTAAAAGAAGATCCATTTTACATGGAATTAGGGAACGAATCAGGAATTAGAATCCTATTTCAACAAAATGAGCATAGCCTTCATTCTCATTTCATTTATCCAGATGGAGCACTTCAATCATCATATGGTTTCATGGTTGATGATGCGGAATCAGCGTATCAATATTTTGTTAATAAAGGTCTAAAAGTCGGGGAAATCTTTGACTATCAAGGAAAGTCCTTTTCGTTCTACGATCCGGATGGAAACTTCATTGAAGTATGGAGTTCACCCAAATGATAAATCATTTTTCAGCTTTGGAATGAGATCATTCATGACCGATATATGAAGATTCTTGTAGTTGAGCATGAAGGGGAATTGGTTTCGTCATGCGTACTTTCTGTCATTAAGAACTTAACAAGAAATGCAAGGCCGTATGGATTAATTGAGAACGTGGTCACACATGAAGACTATAGAGGAAATGGATTTGCACGAATGGTTTTACATCAAGCTGTTGAATCTGCAATAGAAAACAATTGTTATAAGGTCATGTTAATGACAGGTTCAAAGAGAGAGGAAATCCATCAATTCTATGAGAAATGTGGATTCGTTAAGGGCGTTAAGACCGGTTTTATAAAAAAACTGGAATGATCCCAAATGGGAGTTCTTACCCCTTCTTTATGACGTTAAAAGTAGAATCACTCAATAACAAGAAGGAAACTTTTGGGGCTCTCGCGAAACTATATAAGTTAAACTAGAGATATAACAAGTGAGCGGAGCAGATGGATGATTCTGGAGAAGCGTCAGCGTTCGCCTTTGAGACCGGATTTCCCCCTTATCAGGGGACAAAATAAGAAATCCGGGCTCAACAGCGATCGGAAGAACATTCCATCTGTGCAGCGGCTCATTGTTCGTCTCTTAAGTTCAACTTATATAGTTAGAGGAACAAGAATTTCACGTCATACATTATCTTGAAGGAGGGTCACTATGGATAGAGTAATATATTTCGATGTTCGCAAGCTCCATGCAAAGTCTATATTATGAACAATTGCGGTTGTTTGTATGGAGCTGAATCATTAACCGCACGCTGTCATTCTACCTTTGCGTGATGATATTTGTTTATAATTAGGCTTTGCTCACTTAAATTGGATAACAATTTTAAGGAGCGAAGTTAGCATGAAATATATAAGCGCCAATGACATTTTTCCAGAAGAATTACTGAAAGAAATACAAAAGTATGTGCATGGTGAAGTGGTTTATATCCCTAATCCAGAAGGCATTCGGAAAAAATGGGGAGAAAAATCGGGTAACCGATCATATTTGACTGAGAGAAACAAGGAAATCCGTCAAAAGCTTGCCACTGGAAGCACAATTGAACAGTTGGCTATCCATTACTTCCTCTCCCATGAGAGCATCAAAAAAATTATATATTCAAAATCATAGCCCCAAGAGGTACGTTTGCTGAGATGCTGACGTGCTTCTTTTTTTGCGTAAAATTCGGTTAGCAGTTGTTCTTTACCTATATTTGTGGTGCCGCATACTTAATAATTAACGCTATATAACATATAGATCAACAAGGGGGAATTAGGATGGAGAACATACTCGACATCGCCCATACGCTAGTTAATCATATTCGTACCAACTATCCGGATGACATTGCTTTAATTGGTTACTACGGATCGCAGGCGCAAGGAACAGCAACCAAGCGGTCGGATTTGGATTTCTTTTTCATTCCAGCTACATCCAAAGGTTACCATGCGAGCATCCAGTTTGTGTTGAACGACATAAGCTTTGATTTTTGGCCAATTAGCTGGGAACGAGCTGAAAGAATGGCTGCATTCGAAGACTCATTTACGACGATTATCGCCGATTGTAAAATATTATATGTCCGTTCAGACGATGACCAGACACGCTTTCTTAAGCTGCGCGATACAATCACCGAAATGCCCCAGCATGGATTGAAGTTAATGGAGCGTGCGGAGGCCAAGCTTCGCGATGCTTATGTGCATTTGTATAAAATGAGTCGCAGTGACAATCCGGAGAACATTACATTTTACCGGAATGAAGCCCACGAAGTTTTGACGAACGTGCTTGATAGTCTTGCGCTATTGAATCGCACCTATTTTACTAAGGGCTGGGGCAAGAACTCAGAACAAATCATGAGTTTCCCATTAAAACCATCTCGTCTTGAGGAGCTTCTGGAAACCATTATGTATGCTCAGTTGTCCAAAGAAATTCGAGAAGCATGTGAGCAGCTCGCACAGGATACGCTAGATTTATTGTTGCAACAAAAAGAAACGTATTCCACCGGACCCTCTTATCCCGATAGAATGAAAGGCTTTTATGAAGAGATAAAAGGGACTTTGGATAAAATCTTAACGGCTTGTGAAACGAACGATTATCACTCGGCTTTCTTCGTGTCTATTGGTGTGCAGGATTTGACTGCTCGTTTTCTTTATTACACCGAAAAGGGGCATTGGCCAAATTCATTGGACCCTAGCTTGGATTATCAGAGCTGTTATAACCGAACAGGATTGCCGAATTTAGCTGCTCTTCTTGACCCTAATAATCTAGCGCCACTTCAAGAGGCAGTAGAGCGTCTTGATCATCTTCTTGAAAACCACCTGAGACGCCAAGGAGTAGACATTAACCGTTTTGAAAATATGACTCAATTTGAAGCTTTTTTGAAAAGTCATTAATGGCGAAATGGAACAAGAACTACTAGGGGATTTATTAGACACTGGAGGTACTTATTATGAATGATTGGTCCGAGGATTTAACGCGATTTGATCTATCTGATGATATTTCTATACAGCAAGCTGACCCAAATGATTGGGGCATTTATTATTCGATTTACTATAACATGGAGTATAACGGATTTTTTAAGGATCAGGGTTTGACTATGAACCATTGGAGAAGAAAGTTTTGGATTTATAAAGGAGCTGCGAGGATTGGTGGAGTTGTGATTGCACCAAACGTAATATTCGGCTTGTTTTTCATCCCACCCTTTAATGAGGAAAGCAAAGTCATGAAATTGCTGAAGCAAGCTCTTCTGAAGTGGTCGGATCGGACGAAAGATATAACGGCCTATGAAATCTTACCGGATCAAATCGACCTCTTCTCGAGAGCTGGATTTTGGCCTGGCGAATTTAGATGCCGCTGGATGCAGCGGCCAACCGAAGCTTTTACAATGGAATGGGATGACGATCTTAAGATTTCCTCACCTGAATTATGTACAGAAGCTGATCAGGTCAGTCTCACCAACTCAGAAGAAATAAGTAAACTCTCTTATTTAAGCTACTTGGGTATGATTGACGGAGTACGAAGAAAGCAGACTTCGCGCGATTGGTACACCTCGTGGACTAATCAATTCACTCAAGAATCGAATGAGAAGCTGCTGCTTGCATCGAGCCTTGTCTATGATTCAACTACAGCTCAATTAATTGGCTGCTGCCTTGTTTCCTTGCAGGATGATGTGCCGGCTATATTTAATATTACTGTTGCTCCTTCTCACAGGGGGAAAGGGATTGCAACCAAGATGCTCCGAAGAGCTCTGAGTGTGTTAAGAGAGCAAGATCACCCTATTCTTCGTCTCTATGTGATGCAGGGAAACATCGCAGAGTCTGTGTATCACAATCTTGGATTCGCGGCAGGTCCTCTAGAAGTTCAGAGATGTTATATTCCAGCTTTGACGCAATAAGGGGGTAAGGTGTTGTGCCGAACAATAGAAAGATAGAGTTTCCTTCATTAGAAACAGACAGACTGAATCTTCGGATTTTAACACTACACGACGCCGAAGAAGTATGGAAACATTTCTCGGATGAAGAGGTTACAAGATTTATGGATATTGAACCATGCAAAGATATAAAAGAAGCTGAAGAAATAATTAGATTTCATCTTGAGGATTCGGGCTGCCGGTGGGGGCTATTTGATAAGGACAAGAATAATTTGATCGGTACATGTGGGTATCACTGTTTGAGAAGGGCCGACGATCACTTTATCGCAGAGGTCGGATTTGATTTATCTAAGCTTTACTGGGGCAAAGGCTTAATGTATGAAGGGATGAAGGGAATAATCGACTTCGGATTTCGAGAACTGGGACTCACGATGATCGATGCAACTGCTGAACCAGAGAATAAAAGGTCCATAAACTTAATGAGCAAATTAGGATTCCAGCGGGAAGTTGAACGTAAAGACCATCTCATATCTTTTAATTTGAATCGAAAAAGTCTGAGGGGTCCCGAAAATGGTTAGGTCGAGATTGATTTTAATGGAGGGTCTACCATCAACGGGGAAATCCACGAATTCAGGCATTCTTTTATCACAGCTGGAGAGAAATGGTCATCGGGCAAAATGGGTCCATGAAGTTGCTAGGCCTCACCCTACTTTATTCTTTTATGAAGCTTGTATGGAGGAGCATGAATACAAGGATTTTATTACTCGTTACCCGCATTCTGTTTCAATTCTTGAGCCGATAAGCATGAGACGTAATAACTCAATCGGTATTGACTTGCTTGAAGTAGAATGGAACCATTCCAATCAATTGGGTGAAGACGCCTATCAACAATTAAAAAAGTACGATGTATGGAATTTCACCGTAGATCGATACATGAAGGTAGCTTTGGAAAAGTGGGAGCATTTCGTAAATAAGCAAAACTATTCAGATGAGATTGTCATTTTGGACAGCAGCCTATTTCAATATCAAATCTATAGCCTAATCTTGGCGGATGTACCTTTCACTCAACTCATGGCGTTTATTGAAGCGATCTATAGGATTATTTCACCGCTGCATCCATCACTCATTTATTTATACAGGGAAAAAACGGATGATACGATCAACTATCTTGTGAGGGAGAGGGGTGTGACTTTTCTAGAACGCATTTGGAATAGGGATAAGGAACGGCCGTATTATAAGGGTCGTCCAGCAGGAGCAGAAGGTTACAAAATGTTCCTAAGGGATTATGGTGAATATGCAAAACTGTTATTTGATTCAGCGCCCTTGCCAAAATTATCAGTGGAAATTACTCAAGGGAAGTGGGGAGAATATGTGGATTTACTCCTTAACTTTATGGACTTGTCATACATAGATCCTCCTAAAGTCGTATTTCCATCCGGAACATACTTCAATGTGGAATTAAATCAGCATATCGAAATAGTTGGCAAATATATTGTTACCCCTGATGGTGGAAGAAAACATTTGGAGCCGAAGTCGGATACGGAGTATTATCTTCATGATCTTCCTGTAGTGATAAGACTCGATGAGAATGGAATTATTATTGAAGGCGAACAAATATGTGATAAATGGACGACAAAAGGCACAGTGTTTCAGAAAGTAGCAGACGGTGGTCAATTATTACAACACCTGAAAAAATAAGGAATTATTCAATAATTCTTATGAGAGCTGAATGATTGAAATGTATATCCTTCATAACTTATATTGAACAGAAAGCATCGGGGGTTTGCAGAGTCTTATAGACTTTGTGAGCCTCCTTTTTATCTCCAATATTTACTATCTCTGTTATAATGGAAAGGCTGGTCTTGATGGAGATGTCTTTTAATCAAACGAAATGATACGACATCTGGCGTAAAGTTTATAGTAATTGTTAGAGGAGTGTTACTTGCTTCAATCCTAAATGAAAAGGCAAAAGTGCTCTCATGCCTATGTAAATCAAGAGGATAAGGGAGATAAAACTTGAATAGAATTTTAAGAAACTTAATTATCTATTTGTTGGCTGTATTCCCAACTATTATAGTGGTGCATTTATTAATCAATTATTATCCAAACACAGGTTTAGGCAGGATTGTCGCTATACCAATAATTTTCATTATTAATACTTTGATAATAGTAGCAGGAATTATTATTCAAAAGATAAGTAGACCTTATCTATCTACCATTTCATGGCTAGTATTAATAATTACAACGATATTCGTAGCTGTAAGCATTTATCCTCAGGAATATGGCCCGCCAGTTATTGAGCAGATTATCAATCGGTGGTTCATGGCCTAGAAAGAAATAAATTTTGATAGTAATTCAAGTGGAGGCAGCGGAGACATCCATTCCCCTAAGATAAGAGCTATCTAAGGGGAATGGACGTCGTGAATACAAGAACGTTATAAGAAATCCCCGCACTGATATAAAACATTAAAGGAGATCATTTAAATGACGAATAACGACTTTTGGAAAATGATAGAACAATCTAAAGAACATAGTGAAGAGCAAGTAGAATGGATAACCAATGAATTGGTAAAGAAAACAACTGATGAAATCATTGAATTCGAATTAGTGTTTAGACATAAGTTGGAACAATTATATACTTCTTCATTATGGGGTGCAGCTTTTGTAATTATGGGAGGATGCTCCGATGATTGTTTTGATTACTTTAGGGGCTGGTTAATCGCTCAAGGAGAAGAAGTGTTCAATAAGGTACTCGGGCATCCTGAATCTCTTGCGAAATATATCCCTGAATATTACTTGGAAGAAGAATTAGCTCCTCAATTGGAAGAGATATTATCAGTTGCTTCAGATGCATATACTTTTCAAAAAACCGAAGAGTTTGAATATAATGACGATATTTATACTGAATTTTTGAATGCATTAGAAACTCGGGGATATGAATTTAAATCAGAAGATATTGAATTTGATTGGGAAGAAGATGACTTAGAAAAGAGATATCCGATCTTATGGGAAAGATTTGGAGAGAACCCATTGTTGTAAGAAATGCTTCGAAGGCGGGGAGATCTTATAACACCGTATTCCGCTGCGGGCTGACGCCCTTGATTCGGACCGAAGTAGAAGTGCCGAGGGTTGGTTCAGCCGGACAACCACTGCGAGCCTAAGTCTGACGACCCGTTCGCTATCGCTCACTTAAGGCTCTCGGGTTCGTGAATATAACAACGTTGTCAGAAAGTCGAGGAATTCGAATAAAACAAACAAACAAACAAATAAATGAAGTTTCTTAATCGATCGGAGGCGTTGAATCCTTATGAAAACATCTATTAATTTGATAATGATTAGAACTTCTAAAATTGAAGAAGTCAAAACCTTCTATCAAGGCTTGGGAATACAATTAGTTGAAGAACAACATGGAAATGGACCTATTCATTATTCATATGTTCAAGATCAGCTTGTAATTGAAATTTATCCTGGAGATGAAGGAAGCTTACCTGGCTGGAAAAATGCTGGAGCAATGATGTTGGGGTTTTATGTTAAAGATATAAAAGAAATTATTGATCAAATAGATATATTAAAAGGTAAAGTAATATCAAATCGTACCGAAAATAAAAGAGGATTTAGAGCAGTCCTTGAAGATCCAGATGGAAGAAGAATTGAATTGATTGAATATAAGAATTAGTAGTTTAATCAAGGAGTCTCGACCATCTGATAACACCATATTTCACGCTTTGGGGCATCCACCCCTCGGTCCGGTCGAAGTTAGATGTGGATTCGAGGATGCCATTGGCAGTAGCAGGGAAGCAGGTTCAGCCCATCTGCAAGACTAATTACGCTTCGCGAACTGGTAGAATGGATGGCTGCGCCGATCTGATCTGCCCTTAAGTCTTTCGACGTGAATACAAGAACGTTAGCTGAAATCAGCGAAAAGTATATTGAAAACTGATTATAGAACTCATCAATAATGAGGTGGAAAAATTTGAGTAATTTTTACGACAATGAAGAAATGTATGACGAAGGTGAACTTGCTACAAAAAAGTGTGATTTCTGCGGACAAGTAGTTGATTGGACCGAACCTGTTGCGGACATTGATGAAAATGGCAATAATATTGAGTTGCGATCTTGTTTAATGTGTTCATTTGAAGGTGTATTCAGTCGTGAAGAGATTCAAACAGTAATGGACCAGATGAAAAAGAATAAATAGTTGTTTACACACCATCTTT
This sequence comes from Paenibacillus baekrokdamisoli, assembly GCF_003945345.1. Classification (GTDB taxonomy): domain Bacteria; phylum Bacillota; class Bacilli; order Paenibacillales; family Paenibacillaceae; genus Paenibacillus_Z; species Paenibacillus_Z baekrokdamisoli. Next base: position 6,503,137 of record NZ_AP019308.1, read on the forward strand.
AATTGATTTTTATTATAGGGAAAGTTAAGTGCAATTATCGTATTTTTAAGGAAGTCGCTGACATCAGCTAATACCGTATTCACTCTGCGGTCATACGCCCTTCGTTTGGACAGAAGTAGAAGTGCCGAGGGTGGAATCACCCGGAACAATCCGCACCATCTAACCGCATCGCGGCCGCTCTTCGGGCTTAAGGTGGTGGGACGTCGTGAATACAAGAACGTTATACGAAAACTTGCAGAATGATTATACAAACCCTATTAAGACATTGAGGGAGATAATAGAAGATGGGATCGGAAAAGAAACAAAAGTATCATGTATTAGCTAGAGGGATTATTTTGTCTGAAGATCATATATTAGTTGCCCATTGTCTCGGAATGGATAATACCTTTCTACCTGGTGGACATGTAGAGTTTCGAGAAGGTATAAGGACATCTCTATCTAGAGAAATACTTGAAGAACTTGGATTAGAAAGTGAAGTAAAGGAATACTTAGGGATTGTGGAAGCAGAGTTTGATCTTGAAGAAGTTTATCATCAAGAAATTAACCATTTATTTAAAACCGAAATACAAGAATTGAATTATACTATTAACCCCGTATCGCAAGAAAGTCATTTAGAATTTTATTGGATACATATTGATGAAATGGAAGTACACAATTTACAACCTTACCCAGTAAGAAAAGTAATTAAAGATTATATCAATCATGTATCAGGAGCATATTTTGAAAGCACTTTCGAGAGGGTTAAATAAGTATTGTAGCAAATTCGCAGATGAGCAAGTCTTCGTATAACACCGTTCCCGCTGCGGGGCTTACGCCCCTTGGTCTGCCGGAGGTATTCAGGCAGACAACCCTGCACCGACTAAGCGCATCGCGCCCGGTCTAACGGCCTTAAGTCGGTGAGGGTTCGGGAACATAACAACGTTATAAGAAATCCCCGCAAGATCATTAAACAAGAAACTATTTGAGGTGGTTCATCTGAAGAAGACGAACGTAAAAGTATACTTTAGTCTATACGGTGATCAATTTCCAATCGACTATATTTCAAATACTTTGAAATTAAAGCCAACTCATTCACATACAAAGGGAGAATCTATTCAAAGAAATCCTCACTCCAATATCATTCAGAATATAACAAATTTCAGGAAAGAAACTGCTTGGGAGATTGGATCTGATTATGAAGAATCCTTAGATGTTGATGAACAGCTTAATAAAGTAGTAAACCAACTTAAAGGAAAAGAAGAAAAAATAATCGAAATTTGTAAGAGATATAATTTATGTTGCATGTTTATGATCGTAATTATAATGAATGAGGGATTTACTCCTACGTTATCAATTAATAAAGAAATGATTAAAATAGCAAATAATATTGGAGCCGAAATTCTTTTCGATCTCTATGCAAACCCTTATAAGTCAGAACTTGATTAATAGACCAATGTAAGTATATCAATGAAGGCGGGGACAACTTATAACACCGTATTCACGCTGCGGGCATACGTCCTTGGTCCGGACGGAGCAGAAGTGCCGAGGGTGAGTTCAGCCGGACAACTGCGAGCCTAAGTCTGACGACCCGTTCCCTCCGGTCACTTAAGGCTCTCGGGTTCGTGAACACAAGAACGTTATATGAAATAGCCGAAGATCCTTTTTAAAAACATTGAAAGAAGGAAACCACAATTATTCAAATAAAAGAGATTACAAAAGACAATTGGTTTCAATGCACCCAACTAAATATTAGCAAAGAAAATGGAAAATCATTTATTGTACCTATAGTATATTCGATAGCTGAATCAAAATACGAAAAACACCTAGTACCTTTAGCAGTCAGTATAGACGAAGAAGTAATAGGTTTCTGTATGTACTGTAAGGATCCAGATGATCAGAGATACTGGATTTATGTCTTTATGATTGATGAACACCAACAAGGACATGGATATGGAAAAGCAGGGCTCATTAAGTTATTAGAATTGATAAGTCAAAAGCATTCTTGCAATGAAATTATGATAGGGCATAAATCGGATAATCTAAAAGCAGAATACCTTTATAAATCAGTTGGATTTAAAAACACAGGTGAAGTCATTAATGATGAAATAATAAAGAAATACGAATTTTGAGGATGAATCAAAGAAGTCGGCTACTTCATATAACACCGTATTCGCGCTGCGGACCATACGTCGCGAATACAAGAACGTAATAGGAAATTGACGTAAATCCATTATTAATTAATCGAGGGTGATATTCATGAAAGTGAATGACCATAGAAAGATATATAAATCTGTTTATCAGATGGGTTCGGATAGAGTTGAATTAATAGAGATCCCTCCTCTACAATTTTTGGTACAAGAGGGACAAGGTAAGCTCAATTGGCTGGGACGACCAGAAACAGACTATTGGGCTGTATGGAAAACTATAAATCAAATCAAACGAATAACTAAAAATAAATGTGACTATCAATTTAAACTAATGCCGCATGAAATAGTATGGCTTAGGAAAATTGGTGAAGAGGAGTGGATTTATACTGAGATGATGCAAGTCCCTGACTTTATTGATTATGAAATTTACGATGAGGCTAGGAAGAGTATAGAAAAGAAGTATCGAAATGAAAATATTCCGGAAACGAAGTTACAAAGGATAGAACAAGGATTGTGTATTCAGAAATTACATAAAGGACATTATCGTGAGACGGAGAGAACTCTGAATGACTTAATTAATTACGCGAAATCCAACGGTTTTGAAGTTGTTGGAGAAAGACGGGAATTATATTTAAATCAACCCATGTGTCATCCTACCCCAGATAAATGGGAAACGATAGTAAGAGTTCAGGTTAAGGAAAGTTGATTGCTCGGGTTGCTCAAAGAGGACGTCAACATCCTATAACAACGTATTCACGCTTCGGAATTCACCCTCGGTCCGGACCGGAGCAATTGGCAGGGGAGTGTATTCAGCCGGACAACCACTGCGAGCCTAAGTCTGATGACCCGTTCCCTCCGATCACTTAAGGCTCTGAGTTCGTGAATACAAGAACGTTAGGTGAAATACTTGAAGATCGAAAAATAGTAAAACCTTTAAATACAATATATAAGAGGAGCATTATGAAGCATTTCAGAAGAATTAGTTTGGTTTTTTTACTTATTGGAATAAGTATATTGATTGTTGGATTTGTAAAACATCCAGGAATACCCTATCAAGATCCAACTCAAGAAATGTTAAATATCTATAATCAAGAAGCAAAACGTTCGGAAGAGATACAATCATATGGATTATCTATCTTTTTAGTAAGTTTTGGGGCATTTCTAATGGGTAAAATAATAGATTTATTTAGGGGGAGAAATAAGAATAAAGGAAATAATGAGGACTCTAAATAATGGCAATATAGAATTTGAAGTAGATTCAAAGAAGTCAGGTACTTCGTTTAACACCGTATTCACGCTACGTGCATACGCCCTGGTCCGGACCGGAGTAGAAGTGCCGAGGGTAAATTCAGCCGGACAACCACTGCGAGCCTTGCCTTCATAATTGAAATATTACTTTGATTTCGCTCCCAGCTCTAGATGGGGGCTATTTGACGCTTACGCAGTAAAATAACAATGCGCATGGATTTCGATTGAAGCTGTTTGACATACAACCTCTGCAAGTATTGGCTCGAAAATTGACTCGTTATAAGAGTTTCTTTGACATTAGAATCAGTAAAGCCATCTTGGACTCTCGTTGTGATTAGCTATACTTAATTCGAACTTCATATTGACAAGGGTAGATAAGATGGTTTATCATTCAATTCAGTTAGTTCATTCTCGAAACAAACTAACAGAAACCGTATGGAGGTACACCCTTGATCGATCTAAGTCATAACGATTCTGATGCCCTTTATGTTGGTGTCGACATAGGTGGAACAAAAGTGATCGTTCAAATCGTTGACCGAAATGGACGAGTCGTTTCTAGGCACAAGACAACAACTTCGAGCGATTTGAATAGTATTGCCGAGATTGTTAATGAATGCGTTTCCGATTCCAAAGTGAACAAAGATAAAATCGCAGGCTACGGGTTCGGCGTTCCGGCCGTAACGGATATTGATAAAGGAATTGTCATTGAAGCTCCGGCATTGCAATGGCATAGTCTGAATTTTGTCGAACAAATGCAAGCTTTATTGATGAAAACGGTCACAGTTGAAAATGATGTGAACTGCGCGGCGCTAGGAGAACGTTGGCTCGGCTCTGCCAAATCCGCGGATGATTTCGTGTTTATTGCGATTGGGACGGGTGTTGGCGCGGCGATTGTAACCGGGGGAAAACTTTTTTACGGCAACCGGTTTATGGCTGGTGAAATCGGATATCTGTTGTCCGAAGAAGATTGGCAGGAGAATAAGCGATATACGTTCAAAAATTTTGGGGCACTTGAAGAGAAGATATCCGGAAGAGCGCTGTCAAGTCATCGGATTCGTCCTGAAATGATATTCAAGCAATATAAAGAGAACAACGGAGAAGGCTTCGACATCTTCACGCAATATCTTAAGACTTTATCGATTACGATTGCGAATCTCTCGAGCTTATTGAATCCTCAGAAAATCATTCTCGGTGGAGGCGTTTCGGAAGCGCTATCAGAGGTAATCGATCATTTGCGGGATCAGGTTGCAAAGATGTCGCCCGTACCCGTGATTATCGAATGCTCTACCTTAGGTGAGAATGCCGGTGCTTATGGCGCCGCCGCATTTCTAATAAATAAGCTTGACGCGCAATAGGAACAATATGAAGACGGAGGGATTTTATGAAACGAATTCAAATTCCAGGTGTGCAGCTGGCATCGACGCAATTGGTTATGGGTACGGGCGGAGATGCTTATCATCCGGATCACATGGATCACGTTACCCGATTATCTGACGCTTATATCGAACTAGGCGGAAATACTTTCGATTCCGCTCATCAATATGAAGGCAGCGAGGAAGCGCTTGGTCGTTGGCTGGAAAAACGGAATATTCGAGATCGGGTTGTGATCTTAACGAAGGGCTGTCATCCTGACGATGGTAATCCCGGACCAAGAGTAAGCGCAAAATACATCAAAGAGGACCTCATGGAGAGTCTTGACCGGCTTCGCGTAAAACACGTGGAAATGTATGCGCTTCATAGAGATGATGTGACAGTTCCGGTCGGAGAAGTTATTGAAGCTCTTAATCAAGCGCTTCGTGATGGATATGTCAGAACGATCGGCGCATCTAATTGGAAGCTAAGCCGTGTAATCGAAGCGAACCAATACGCCCAAGACAACAACCTTAAAGGGTTTGCCTTCACAAGTCCAAACTTCAGCTTGGCTAAGCCTTTGGAGCCTCATTGGCCCGGATGCGTATCGGCGGACGAAAGCTTCTGCCAGTGGCATGAAAGTAATCAGATTCCATTGTTGGCGTGGTCAGCGCAGGCGGGCGGTTTTTTCTCGGGAAGGTTCTCTCCTAACAATCGAGACAACGAGGACATGGTGCGAGTTTACTATAGCGAAGAGAATTGGGAGAGGCTTAATCGGGCTAGGGCTCTGGCGACGAAGAAAGACGTCACTCCGATTCAAATCGCTTTGGCATATGTGCTTCACCAAAGATTTCCAACCTTCGCCCTTATCGGCCCCGAAAAAGTCGAAGAGCTGCAATCAAGTTTTACGGGGGCTGAAATTTCCTTGAGCCCGACTGAGCTAGATTGGCTGGACTTAAAGACAAATGATCCTATCTTCGCATAGGGACTAGCCTTCGGATAGAGGGAGGTGATCAGCGCTTATCTTCATACCGGATTCAAACGGATGTTGAGTATCAAGTTTGTAATGGGTTTCTGCAACTGATGAATAATCAATTTAAATGAAAAGGGGAAACGTGCATATGAACAAAAATATGAAAAGTCTTGTTGTACTGATGTGCATGGTTTTATTACTAACGGCTTGCGGGTCTAACGGAAATTCAAGCAGCGGAGAAACGGAATCGGCAAAGCCTAATAAAGGGATTACGCTTACCGCGATTACGCCTCCAGGGATGGAAGACTATTATAACGCCAGATCCAAAGCATTCGAGGAAAAAACCGGCGTAAAAGTAAATATTGAAGTCGTTGCGTGGAATGATATTATCACGAAGTTAACGAATGATGCCGTGGCCGGATCCGATACGTACGACATCATCGGAATCGACGATATTTATTTGGCTAAATTCGCGGACGCAGGCTGGATTGTTCCTGTTGATCAGTATATGACTAAAGAGCTTAAAGGCGATTTGATGGACTACGCCAATCGGTTCATTCAATACAAGGGTAAAACGTATGGTCTTCCATGGTATACCGCTTGGAAAACATTCGGATACAATAAGGACATGTTGAAAAAAATCGGCGTAGATCATGCGCCCCAAACTTGGGACGAGTTCATTCAGCTCAGCCAGAAATTGCAGAAGGATGGGATAGTGCCGTACGCTTCCGCTTGGAGTTGGGGCAGAATGGAAGCCGTCATATGCGATTTCGTCGCCATTATGGGGTCAATGGGGGCTGAGCCATTCGAGAACGGAAAGCCAAACTTCAACAACGAGAAAGGCTTGGAAGCATTACAGCTCATGTATGACATGATTTACAAATACAAAATCGTCGATCCGGCATCGATTCAATTCGGCGAAAGCGATGTAAACTCCGCATTTGCGGCAGGACAAACGGCGTTCCAGTTCCAGTGGGGAATTCCGTTGATGGATCTGAATAAACCGGAAAATTCCCAAGTGGTCAATATGACGGATTTGTCGCTTTTCCCAAGCAAAGTCAGCTCGGCTTCGACCATCGGTTCGTTCGTTCAAGCGATCTCCAAAGGCTCCAAAAACCCGAAAGAAGCTTGGGATTTCATTCAATTCCTCAATGGTCCTGAAGGCCAAAAGGATATGATATTAAAAACGGGCGGAACGGATAAATTTACCGCGTGGAAAAGCGTTTCCGAAGATCCGGAAATCAAGAAAAACTTGCCCGGGTTCGAGGTGGCCATGAAACAAGCGGACACGGCTCTGGCCAGACCGCAATTGCCTTGGTACCAGGAATGGTCTGCTATGATGCAAGATCATATCCAGATGGCTCTGCTTAAGTCCAAAACCCCTCAAGAAGCGCTGCAGGAAGCAGATCAAGAAACACAGAAAATCATGGAAAAATACAACAAATAATTCATAAAAACCTGAATCTGTCTTTGCTGCGGAATGAATAAGGAAGTTGCGGGTGGGTGTAGACGATACGACCGTACCACTCGCAGCTTCCTTGTTACCTGACGAACTAGCGTTGGAGATAGGTTTTTGTTTTTGATCGGGGGGATTATAGTGAAGCAGAATACGAAGATCATGTCAGAAGGCCGGTTTGCTCTGATCCTGCTTGCGCCAACCTTGCTTCTCATTTTGGGACTATTGCTTTATCCGCTTATCTATTCCATCTATTTGAGCTTTGTAGACCTGAACATCACGAATCCCGACGTAGGCACGGAATTCGTCGGCTTCAGAAACTTCATGGACAACTTGAGCGATCCCGCTTTTTGGAATAGTCTTAAAATCACTTTTTATTTTGCCGTCGTTACGGTAATCGGCAGTTTGCTTGTCGGGCTATATGCGGCGCTTTTGCTGAATAGCAAAATTCGAGCGCGAGGTTTATTCCGCACATTGCTCCTTATCCCGTGGGCAATCCCTCTTGTTATCGTCGGTATGATTTGGAAGCTGATTCTTCATCCGAACTATGGTTCGCTTAATGCGTTATTAATGAAAGTCGGAATAATTCATCACAATATTGCATGGTTGTCCGATGCAAAGTGGTCGCTGATCATGCTGTTCCTCTCCGAAATCTGGAGATCGTTTCCTTTCGTAGCCTTGTTATATCTCGCTGCCTTGCAAACCATTCCTCAGGATTTGTTCGAAGCGGCATCCGTCGACGGAGCGACGAAACGCAAGGCATTCTGGCATATCACCATGCCTTATTTGCAAGCGACAACGCTTGTCCTGCTTATTTTGCGAACAATTGATGCGTTCCGTTCGTTCGATCTCATTTTCGCTTTGACAAAAGGAGGTCCGGCAAACAATACGGAAATAGTCGGCCTTTATTTATATAAACAAGGCTTTACGTTTGCTAATTTCGGTGTAAGCGCTGCCGGAAGCTATATCGTGACTTTCCTTATCCTTGTGCTTGTGTTCGTTTACATCAAATTAATGAAGGTTCAAAACATATCTTAAGAGAAAGGAGACATATCTTTTGAAAAAGCTGATGACGTATATTGGATTAGCCATACTAATGGCTTTTACGCTTGCTCCCTTTCTCTCGACTTTATCGACAAGCTTCTCGACCAATCAAGACATTATTAGCGGGGCGAATCGTTTTATTCCTACGCATATGACCTTTGCTAACTTTGAGAAGGCGATTATGGGACAAGCGGCTTTATCCGGGTTTGTATCATCCATGATTAACAGCTTGATCGTGGCTGCGGTGACTACTTTTTTCTGTTTGTTGTTCGGTGCATTGGGTGCTTATGCATTCGCAAGATTGAACTTCCGTTTTCGAGACAGCTTCATGCTGCTTGTATTGATCACCCAGATGATTCCCGGTATCGCCATTCTCATCCCGATCTACGTGATTTTTCGACAAATGGGCCTTCTTGACACCAAAACCTCCATTATATTGGCGCAAATGGCTTTTAATCTGCCTTTTATCATATGGATCATGCGAAGCTTCTTTTTCTCCATTCCGAAGGATTTGGAGGAGGCGGCGTTCATTGACGGCTTGGGACGATTCGGGGCTCTATTTCGAATTATACTGCCGATTAGTACGCCGGGTTTGTTTGCTACGGGCGTATTCGCGTTCATGAACTCTTGGAATGATTTTCTCACCCCCCTCGTCTTAACCTCTAGCCAGATTGCAAAGACGATGCCGGTGGCGATTAATGAATTTTTAGGGAGATTTACGGTGGATTACGGACTTCTTGCGGCTGCCGGTTTCATTGGAATTATTCCGCCGATCCTCATTATCCTTTTCTTCCAGCGCTACCTTATCGAAGGGCTGACAGCGGGAGCGGTAAAATAGGCTAACCGGAAAAAGAACGATTGACGAAATCATTTTTTATGTAATACTGAAATAGATCGTTTTGTTCGGATTCATTACAAACTACGAGCATCTATTTCAGTTCGTTGAAGGGGCATGGTGTACAATGAAATCAGTTAATCTTGACCTGATCAAAAAAATCAATCGTGATTTGGTACTGGAGACGATACGCACAGATCAACCCATTAGCAGGGCTTCGATTGCTCAGAAAATAGGAATGAGTAGATCAACGGTTTCTTTGATCGTCGACGAATTGATTGCTAAAAAATTCGTATCGGAAACAGGCTTGGGCTCCTCGACCAAAGAAGGCGGAAGAAGGGCCATTCAATTGAGCTTTAATCCGAGCTCGGCTTACGGCATCGGAATTGAATTGAATGAAAAAGGTTATCTTATTTGCGTTTCCGATCTGGATGGGACGATCATTACCTTGGCCAAGTACAAAGAGAAACCGATGCTGGAGAAGATCCGGGACCACCTTCTGGAGACGGTTCAAAAAGCGAACATTTCTCTAGATAAAGTTATTTCTGTCGGGTTTTGCGTACCTGGATTAACGAACAGTGTGGATGGTATTGTAGTGGGTGCTCCTGAATTGGACTGGAAAAACGTTCACTTAGCCGAACAGTTCCGCAAGCTTTTGGATAAGCCAATTTTTGTAAATAACGATGTCAACTGCGCCGCCCTTGGGGAGCGTTGGTTAGGTGCCTGCCAAAATGTCGATGAGTTTATTTATATATCGATAAAAGCCGGTATTGGGAGTGCCATGGTATGTAATGGAAAATTGGTTCAAGGGAAAGATTTTATGGCAGGCGAGCTTGGATATTTTGCATTTGAAGAGGACCTGCTATACCAAAAAGTGAATACACTGGGCAATTTCGGAACTTTCGATAAGAAGGTATCGGTTGATGCGCTGTCTCTTTATGAATCGTCCATCGAGGAATTGTTCGAACAATACAAAAGAGATGAAATTCAAGCGGTAAGAGTCGTTCAGCGATTTGTTAACCATTTGTCTCTTGGGATCGCCAATATGGTAAGCTTGCTTAACCCTGAAAAGGTCATCATTGGCGGAGAGTTAGGGTCATATCTGGAAGGGTTATTGCCTGAAGTGCGTCAAATGGTAGAGAGAATAACACCCATTCAAACGATAATCGAGCCGACCCAAGTCGGTGAAAATTCCGGAGTTCTGGGAATTATCTCTTATTCCTTCGAAAATGTTCAGAATGTCATTACTTAACAATTGAACATCCTATATTTAGAAAGGAAGACTGAGTTATGAAAATAAATATAGCTGGAAATTACGAGGAACTGTCTAGGATGGCTGCGGAACATATTATTAAAGCCATACATCAGAAGCCAAATGCGCTCCTATCGCTCGCGGGAGGGTCGACTCCATTGGGGACATTCCGTCATTTAATCGATGCATCCAGAGAGAATCGGGTCTCATTCGCGCAGTGCAGGTTTATTAGCTTGGACGAATGGGTCGGTCTTGGCGGGGAAGATGAAGGCAGCTGCAGAAGCACATTGGATCAACACTTTTTTGAACCTTTGAACATTAGCGAAAATCAGATTCATTTCTATGATGGCCGGAGCAGCGACTTGATCGAAGAGTGCGATAAAATGGATCTATTCATTAAAGAGTATGGTCCCATCGATTTGATTGTGCTTGGCGTAGGTTTGAATGGGCATCTTGGATTTAATGAGCCCGACTGCGAGTTGGATGCCTATTCTCACGTGGTAGAGCTGGACGATGTTACGCGGACGGTGTCGGTAAAGTACTTCTCCGAGCAAAAGAATTTGAACCACGGAATTACTTTAGGCATGAAGCACATTATGGAGACGAAAGACGTGCTGCTTCTAGCTGACGGAGACAAGAAAGCCGAAATCGTGAAGGCAACGGTGCTTGGCGAAATGAATGGACATGTTCCTTCGAGTCTGCTTCAGGGGCACAACCGGGTCGAAGTATTTCTGGACGAGAGGGCAGCTTCCCTGCTTGGGAATCAAATCGCTTAAATACGTTAGAGGAGGAACAACCATGAAACATAAATTTGCCGCTCAGCTCTATACGCTTCGAGATGAATTGACGAAAGATTTTTCGGCGACGTTGCGAAGGTTGAAGAAGATGGGATGGGAAGCCGTTCAGATCGATGGTTTGTTTGGACTCAGTGCAAACGAAATTAGCGCGGTGCTGAAAGAAACAGGACTTCGAGCAGCGGGAATGCATGTCGGCTTGGACCGTATGAATAACGAACTGGAGGCCGTTTTGGAAGAGGGCAGAGCATTCGGAACGAAGGATTTCTTCTGTCACTACCTGGAAGACGATATGCAGCATGTCGACGGCTATATCCAAGCGAAGAAGGAACTTCTTGCAACGGCAGCCAAAGTTAATCCTTTCGGTTACAGGGTCGGTTATCACAACCATGACTTCGAATTTCACACGATGGTTGAAGGCCAGATTGCGCTGGATTATTTGATGGCACCGGTGGGAAATCAGTTTCTTTATCCGGAAGTCGATACTTATTGGGTGAAATATGCAGGGAGAGACCCGTTGGAATATATTCAGAAATTTTCGGGTCGAATTCCGATCCTGCACTTGAAAGATATGACGGCCGACGGGAGACAGTTTTACGCCGAAGTCGGGACGGGATTGATCGATTTCGAACCGATTTTGTTGTGGGGCGAGAAAAACGGGGTCGAATGGTATGCGGTCGAGCAGGATGAATGTGCGGGAAGCCCGTTCGACAGCTTGGACATGAGTTTGACGAACTTGGTGAAAATGACGGAAAAGCTGGGGCTATAGATTTGTTTAATACCGAAATGGGGGAAGAGAATGACGACGATCCGTTTAACTATGGCTCAAGCTTTGGTCCGCTTCCTGGATCAACAATATATTGAAATTGATCATCGGGAAATGAAATTCATTCACGGCGTTATGGGGATTTTCGGACATGGCAATGTAACGGGGATCGGCGAAGCGCTGGAACGCATGCCGGGGAACCTGAAATTCATCCAAGGGAAAAACGAGCAAGCAATGGCTCACGCGGCAATGGCTTTCGCCAAGCAGAACAACAGACTGAGCATATTCGCCTGCACATCTTCCATCGGCCCGGGCGCATTGAACATGGTGACGGCTGCCGCTACGGCAACCGTGAACCGAATTCCGGTTCTTTTCCTTCCAGGGGATATTTTCTCTACAAGACAACCGGATCCCGTTCTCCAGCAGGTGGAACATCCGTCCGATTATACTATATCGGCCAATGACGCTTTCAAGCCGGTGAGCAGATTTTGGGATCGCATCTTGAGGCCGGAGCAGTTGATGACCTCATTGCTTCACGCGATGCGAGTGCTTACGGACCCTGCGGATACGGGAGCCGTAACGCTTGCCCTTCCGCAGGATGTTCAATGCGAGGCTTATGACTATCCGGCTTCTTTCTTTGAGAAGCGGGTTCACTCCATTGACAGAAGACCGATGGCGGAGTCAGCCCGCAAGCGTGCCTTGGAGCTGATCTCAAGAAAGAAAAGCCCGATTATCATTGCTGGGGGCGGCGTGCATTACTCATTGGCAACAGAAGAGCTGCGCGAGTTTGCGGAAGCTTTCCGGATCCCTGTCGGGGAAACGCAGGCCGGAAAAAGCGCGATGGCGTGGAATCATCCGCTCAATATGGGGGCAATAGGAACGACCGGATCGCTATCGGCAAACCGATTAGCGAAGGATGCCGACCTTGTCATTTGTGTAGGGACCCGAATGAGCGATTTCACGACAGCCTCCAAGAGCCTTTTTCAACATCCCGAGGTGGAATTTCTCCAATTAAACGTGAATAGCCTCGACGCTGCCAAGTTGAGTAAGGTATCCGTTCAAGCGGATGCCAAATTAGCTTTGCGCCAATTGACCCTTGACCTGCAAGCGGCCGGGTATGTCTCTAGCTATGATTCCGATCGGCTAGCCCTTGCCAAATCCGAATGGATAAGTGAAATCGATCGGCTCTATGCGTTGGAAAGAGAAGACGGTTTGGCGCAAACGCGGGTACTCGGGGAAATCAACGCATTCGTGCAGCCCGAAGATGTCATTATCGGTGCGGCAGGCAGCATGCCCGGGGATCTTCATCGGCTCTGGAAAACGACGCGGCCGAATACCTATCATATGGAATACGGTTTTTCTTGCATGGGTTACGAGGTTGCGGGGGCGTTCGGCGTGAAGTTAGCTCATCCTCACCGCGAAGTGTACGCTATGGTCGGTGACGGAAGCTATTTGATGATGCACTCGGAATTAGTGACCAGCCTTCAGGAAGGACGGAAGATTACCGTTCTGCTCCTTGACAATCACGGCTTCCAATGTATTCACAATTTGCAAAGGGAAAATGGCAGCGACGGATTCGGCAATGAATTCCGGTATTTCTCTCCCGAACAAGGGGGATTGTCCGGCGGCTACATGGGATTCGACTTTGCCGCCAATGCCCGGAGTCTGGGTGCGAAAGCTTATACGGCGCAAACGATCGATGAACTGAAGCAAGCTTTGGAGGATGCGAGAAACGAGGAAACGACGACACTCATTCATATCAAGGTCGTGCCTGGAACCAATACGTCCGGATACGAATCATGGTGGAGAGTCGATGTTGCTGAAGTTTCCGAGAGCGTAAAGGTTAACGAAGCGTACAGAAAGCTTCAAAACAAACTTGAAGCGGTGAAATAAGAACAAGTTCCGGAAAGGAGCAGTGATGCATAAATGTCGAAATTAATCGTGCCTAGTCAGCATCCGGATGCGGAAGGAAAAGTGCTTTCCATTACTCCTGAGTCGGCAGCTTGGGAATACATCGGCTTGGATGTCTACCGATTAAAGTCCGGACAATCGATGCGCAAGAGCACCGGCGGGATGGAGATTTGCGTTACGTTGCTCCAGGGTCGGGCTGATGTCTTCACAAACGAGCTGAAATACGCCAATATCGGGCGACGAATGAGCCTATTTGAAGAAATACCCCCTTACTCCATGTATGTGCCGATGAATGATTTTATCGAGGTTATTGCATTGACGGATGTAGAAATAGCTGTTTCCAGCGCTGTCGGCAATCCATCTCCTGCTTATCCTGCCAGATTAATTCGGCCTGAAAACGTTCAAGTAGAAATTCGCGGATACGGCAATATGACGCGGCGGGTGCATAGCATTTTGCCTGAGCAGCAAGAAGCCGGCAGTTTACTTGTCGTGGAAGTGTTCACCCCGAATGGACACTGGTCCAGCTTTCCTCCGCATAAGCACGATCAAGAAAATTTACCGCATGAGTCTTATTTGGAAGAAATTTATTATCACCGGGTAAATCCGGATCATGGTTTTGCCGTTCAAAGAGTGTATACGGATGATCGATCGTTGGATGAAACGATGTCGGTTATTAATGGCGATGCCGTGTTGGTTCCGAAGGGGTATCATCCCGTTTCGGCGGTCCCTGGTTACGACCTTTACTATTTGAACGTAATGGCCGGACCGGTACGAACTTGGAAATTCCACAATGATCCTGCGCACGAATGGTTGTTTAAACCGCCTGTCAGAGAGGAGCAGTCATGAATGAACACGATCCCATTTTCTCAAGATCGTCCTCTTGATCTAATCGCCATAGGGCGCTTGTGCATCGATATGAACGCCAATGAGATCAATCGTCCTATGGAGGAAACGCTGACTTTTACTAAATATTTAGGCGGATCTCCGGCGAATATCGCGGTAGCCGCTGCCAGGCTGGGGCTGAGAACTGGGTTTATAGGCAAAGTAGCCAACGATCAGTTCGGGAATTATATTACGAGTTATTTAGTCAAAGAAGGAATCGATACTGGGAATATCGTCGTCGATCGAACCGGCGCCGTAACTGGTCTGGCCTTTACGGAAATCAAATCGTCTGAAGATTGCAGCATCCTTATGTACCGAGACAATGTGGCCGATTTGAAGCTGGAGCCTAAAGACGTCAAGGAAGAGTATATCCGGCAGTCGAAAGCGATCTTGATATCCGGAACGGCGCTATCCAAAAGTCCGTCTCGAGAAGCGGTGTTCATGGCTTTGGAATACGCGATCAAGCATAATGTTCTTGTTTTTTTCGATGTGGATTATCGTCCTTACTCCTGGAATTCACCGGAGGAAACAGGGATCTACTGCCGCATGGTCGCGGAGAAAAGCGACGTTATCATCGCAGGCAGGGAAGAGTTCGATCTCATGGAAGCGCCGTTCGGGGAGCTTCGACATGATGACTGGTACACCGCGGAAACCTGGCTTCGCTGCAAAGCAAAGCTTGTTATGGTGAAACACGGCTCGAACGGCTCCATCTCTTTTACTAACGACGGTAAAACATTCCGCTCCGGCACTTATCCGACTATAGTTGTCAAAACGTTCGGGGCTGGGGATTCTTTTGCGGGAGCATTCATATACGGCTTATTCCAAGGGTGGAGCGTCGACCGTTGCCAGAAGTTCGGCAGCGCTTCGGCATCCATCGTCGTAGCCAGCCACAGCTGTTCGGATGCTATGCCGACCGTTGAGCAGATTCAAGCGGTTATTGATCGGAACGAGAATTAAGGGGGAATCAGGGATGACGGTACAATTGGTGAAAAACTATATCGGCGGACAGTGGGTCGAGGCAACATCCGGCAAGACGGACGACGTTCCCAATCCGGCTACGGGAGAATGGATTGCGAAAGTTCCGTTGTCCTCCAAGGAAGATTTGGATCGCGCGGTAACGGCTGCCGCGGAAGCCTTTAAGGAGTGGAAGAACGTCGCGGTTCCCAAACGGGCGCGTATTCTGTTTAAGTATCAGCAATTGCTCGTCGACAACTGGAAAGAGCTCGCAGAGCTTGTTACTTTGGAGAATGGCAAAAGCTACGGGGAAGCCTACGGGGAAGTGCTTCGGGGCATCGAGTGCGTAGAGTTTGCGGCCGGTGCGCCGACCCTCATGATGGGCAGCGTACTGCCGGATATCGCTACGGGTTTGGAATCCGCCATGTATCGGTATCCGCTTGGAGTCGTTGGTGGAATTACGCCGTTTAACTTCCCGATGATGGTACCTTGCTGGATGTTCCCGCTTGCGATCGCCTGCGGAAACACGTTCGTATTGAAGCCTTCGGAAAGAACGCCGCTGCTTGCGAATAGGCTGGCAGAGCTGCTATCCGAAGCGGGATTGCCCGACGGCGTATTCAACATCGTGCACGGCGCCCATGATGTCGTGAACGGTTTGCTCGAGCATCCCGGCGTCAACGCGATTTCCTTTGTAGGCTCACAGCCGGTTGCGGAATATGTGTACAAAACGGCTGCTGCTTATGGAAAACGGGTACAAGCGCTGGGCGGAGCCAAAAATCATTCGATCGTCATGCCGGATGCGAATATGGAGCTTACGGTCAAGGAAATCATTAATGCGGCATTCGGATCTGCGGGCGAACGCTGCATGGCTTGCTCCGTAGTCGTAGCCGTTGGCGAGGTTTCGGACACTCTCGTAGAACGTTTGACGGAAACGGCGAAAGGGTTGAGCATCGGGAACGGACTTCATGAGAAAGTGTTCTTGGGGCCCGTAATCAGGGACTCCCATAAGAATCGAACGATCCAATATATCGTGAAAGGCGAGGAAGAGGGGGCAAAGCTCGTATTGGATGGCAGGAGCCATGAGGCAGCCCAAGGCGATGGTTATTTCTTGGGCCCGACGATATTCGATTATGCGAAACCGGGAATGGAGATTTGGAATGATGAAATATTTGCCCCTGTTCTTCAGGTGATCCGGGTACAATCGCTAAGCGATGCAATCGATGTTGCGAACCAGTCCGAATTTGCCAACGGCGGCTGTATTTATACGGATAGCGCAAGCGCGATTCGGGAATTCCGCGAAAATATGGATGCCGGGATGCTTGGGGTAAATGTAGGAGTACCGGCGCCCATGGCCTTCTTTCCGTTCTCGGGCTACAAAAAATCGTTCTATGGCGACCTTCACGCTAACGGGAAAGACGGAGTGGAGTTTTACACCCGCAAGAAGACGGTCGTCGCCAGACATTTATAAAATCTTTTGCATCACACAATCAGATCAATTCACCTCCCAATTTGGAATGAAATGAGGAACCCGTCCAAGAGGGTTCCTCGTTTTTGTGGTATCGCCCAGCATGGACGTTATCTATAGAGTGAAGTCCTGAATAACGAATGTTGTCAAGCCCTAGGAGGTTATTGACAGGAATAAAAGCGCTGACCTAAAATAAAACTAAGTTAATACTTTGTGACGGAGAAAGAGAGTCTCACTTCGAATTGCGCATGGATTTCGGATGCGGTAATTGAAGTGGGTCTTTTTGTTTTCCGAGTCGAGGGAGGAGCCCGAAGAAGACAGGAAGTCGATGGGTTTGAAAGCGTACACACAATTCAAAATGAATTGGAGGAGGGCAAGCTATGAACAAAATGGTTTTTAAGTTAAACCGGTGAACCTTACACAGTCCATCATCAACGTCTCCCGGGTGGTTAGAATGCTTGGAGATAACCAGTTACACGGCTGTGTTCTGCGCAGATATTGAGCTTTCTGGAATCTAGGGGCATTCAAGGCTGTGCAGCTATCTCTGCCGGTATCTTGAACGACTACTTAAAGACTACAAGTGCATATGGAAAGCCATGAAATATTGAAAGTGAATTCAAGAAGTCAGCCACATCATCTAATACCGTATTCACGCATTGGGGGATTCGCCCCTCGGCCCGGACCGAAGTCCGATGTTGATTCGAGGATGTAATCGGCAGCAGCAGGAAAGCAGAATCAGCAGGACACAGGCGCACTACCCAACCACATCGTGGCTGGTCGCTTCGCTCCTTTAGGGTGGTGGGACTTCGTAAATACAAGAACGTTAGGTGAAATCCGAAGTACTACATAATAAGAGCTAAAGCAAAAAGTCATATTTACGTTTCGCATGAAGAACCCTGCGAATTTCAACAAATTCATTTTGAACGACATAAAATACAAGATAACTTTGAATGCCTAACATTCTATAATTAAGAAGTTGGAGTCTAGCATCATTAGGAATAGGTCCGCTTAAAGGAAAATAGGCAAGAATGGAAATGGACTCATCAAACTGATTGAGGAGATTTAAGGCAGCTGGAGGATTATCCATGGAGACATAATCAATGATTTCTATAATATCCTGTTCAGCGGATGGCAGATATTTAATCGGAAGGTTTTTCTCCATTGATGCGGCTCCTTAATTTACTCATGAGATCAGAATGATCAACTCTATGCACCGATGGATCAGAACTTTCTTTTTCGGCAACTGCCAATTTTTGATACAATTCAATTACAGCCAGTTGTTTTTCATAAAGGGCATGGCTCATAACAACCAAATCCTCATGACCGTTTTTTGTAATGAATACCGGTTCACCTTCAGTATGACAAACCTCAGAAATGTAATTAAAGTTATTTCTAAGATCAGAAATCGGTTTAATAATTGGCACGGTCATCACCTCGTTAAGAAATATCCCACATTAATAATTTTATCATAATAATGATATTTTAAACACTGTTTAGAAATTTGAGGGTAATACAATGGGCTTCGCCTAGCAGTATTCACGCATTGGGCATCCGCCCTCAGTCTGGCCGAAGCTTTTTATAGACCCCGTAATCGTCAAGAGATTTCAGATCAGACCATTAGTGTAAGTTGTTCAAAGAAGGCAGTAACAGCAGATAACACCGTATTCACGCTGCGGGCTTACGCCTTTGGTCTGGACAGAAATTGAAGTGCAAATAAAATATTTAACCAACTGGAGTGATACTATAGTGGCTCTGAAAAACCCTTGGAAATCTGAAAGACTCATATTTGAGGATCTCAAACTTCAAGAATTAGAAGAAGTACAAGAACTTTATGAATCAAGTAGCAACATAAGTCGTTGGAATGGACGTGAACCAGATATAGAATACATAAATCAATGTTACTTTAAAGGAGATTTACCGCCAGGTGGTAAGAAAGAGAACTATAAAATACAAACGATAAAAACCAATGAAGAAAGTAACAATTTGATCGGAATGCTAAGTATATACCACGGCTATCCACGGAGTGACATTACATATATAGCTTTTATGTGTGTAGGAAATAAATATAAGAAACAAGGATATGGACAAGAAATAATAAATCAATTAATTATTGAACTAACTAGACTAGAATATAAAGAAATTAGAATTAATGTAGCATTAAAGAACTGGTCTGCATTGAGATTCTGGATTAAGTTAGGGTTTGACAAGATTAACGGGATATTTGGAGATGAAGATTATTCTGATCGTACATATTCCAATATAGAATTAACAAGACTTTTGTAAGTTTTTCGAAGAAGCAGATTCCTTCTGATAACACCGTATCTATGCTGCGGAGCTGACGCTCCTCCTTGGTCTGTTAAACGCAATTACTACAAATAAACATTTTGAATGAAGGAGATTTCATGGAAGCTAAAGTAATAACATTACCCCTTTTTCATGTTGTAGGTTACAAAATTGAAGCAAATATTAAAGAGTTTGAGTCTGGTCTTGGTAAGAACGTTTATCATTCACTATTTGAAAGAAAAGACGAAATTCAAAACAAGAAAAATGAGAATGTAATTTTAATGCAGATTTATCCTATGAAGTCCGATTTTAATCCTCAGGTGGATAGGTTTATACAAATTCTCTGTTATGAAGTAAGTAAGCAAGGCGATGTTCCATTAAATATGATAAGTCATGCTGTCACAGAAAGTAAGTATGTTACTTACACACATAAGGGACTTGAATCGGAGCTTAGCCGTACGTATGACTATGTATATGACCAATTGATTAGAGAGACTGGAAATGAACCAAAGGATTATGATTTTGAAATTTGGGATGAAAGATATAAACCAGAAAGTCCAGACAATGAGATTGATTTATTTGTAGCATTGAAGTAATTATTCAGCTTACTCGAAGCTGGCAGTAACGGCGAGTTCGAGGGTTCGTAGATACAAGAACGTTATCAGAAATATCTGCTAGGACAACTGGATTGTATAATTAGAGCCACGTTTAATTATGACCAACGTGATCATTTGAGTGAATTCTATCGAGGAAAGGTTTGGTCAGCAACTGGCTATGGCGAAATTGAACCTGGTGGACAAGGTAAAAAGATAGATTGTTCATTGATTTTTTAATTGATGGAAGATCTCTTTATGAATTAGTTAAGAGACATGGTTTCATTCCTGTGTTAGAACCTGAAGATAAGAATTTAGAATTAAGAATAAGTGAACTAACATTAGTAAGATTAAGTCCATTAGGTGGCAATCGTTATCCGATATTCGTATGTGCACAGTGTGGAGATCTGGACTGTGGATATATATCTGCGATCATTGAAGAGAGTAATAATATGATTTGCTGGCGTGATTTTAAGAAAGGTGAGGACATGAAATTGAACCATATAGGACCATTTTATTTTAAACAAAGGGACTATAACAATGAATTAAATCGAGCAACTCCAACCGCGTCGCGGCCAATCGCTCCGCTCCTTTAAGGTGGTGGGACGTCGAGAACACAAGAACGTTATGTGAAATTATTCGTTAAGGAGATAGAGCTATGAATGGAGAGCTTCATCATCTAATGCTCTTGGCTTCGTTTGGAAATTTATATTTGCTCAAAAATATACTTGAAGAACCGAAACATTATAAAGACAATTCACATTACTTAATTAAGTTTATACCTGAATATAAAGACAAGAAACACCTATTCTCTTTATTCTCAAAATCGCTCAAAGAATATGATACTTTGTCATGGATGCATGATTTGAGGGAACGTAAGTGCAAAGGGATATTTATTTTTAATTCCGATAGAAGTAAAGACGAGAGAATTACAAGTGCCTTTGTTGGTGGCGGACGCAGATGGGGACTTATCTGCCAATTTGATAATTTTAATGAACTCTGGATTGCAAATTGGGAGTTAGAAGAGAAACCACCGAACACAAGGTGGGAAATTTCATATAATAAGCTTGATTTCAGGGAAAATATAAAATTAAAAAAGCGTCAGTCAGATTTACTTGATTTATCAAACCAATTAAGAAGTGCATTAGTAAACCTAAGTCAATTGGCACATGAGATACAAGAAGATTTTTGGAGAGAGAGTTTCTTTGATAAGGGGATTCAAATTCTTGATGGCATTATTATTGCGGAAGATCAATTATCCAGTATTTATTCTGTTGAAGCCCAAAGGATAATCAATACAGTTTACAGTTCGTGGGTATTTGGTGGAATGGGGTCTTGGAATGATAGTCCACCCTATTCTGCACAGCAACATGGAAAAGAGACTGAATATAATGACTTCTCGAATGCATTATATGAAACAATGATGGATTGTATCGAAGGGGCAACAAATTCGGTGGTTTCTCAAAGATGACGAATAACTTCAGATGACATCGTATTCACGCTGCGGGCTTACGCCTTGGTCCGGACCGGAGTTGAGGTGCCAGGAAGTAGAATGAGCCGGACAACCCTGCACTGGCTAAGTCCCGGGCCCGTTCGTTATCGCTCTCTTAAGCCAGTGAGGGTTGTGAATACAAGAATGTTATCAGAAAGCTACAATTGCTAAAGAGAGGAATATTCAATGGAATACTTGTTAAATTCAACCATAATTGAGTTAGTTAAACGTGACATTACACAATCTGATTTGGAATGCATTGTGAATGCTGCAAACACAAGTTTGCTCGGCGGCGGAGGAGTGGATGGAGCTATCCACCGAGCAGGTGGTAAAGAAATACTTGATGAATGTATTCGAATCAGAAACAAGCAAGGAAATTGCCCAGTTGGGGAAGCGGTAATAACAACGGCAGGCAAATTGAAAGCTAACTTTGTGATACACACAGTAGGACCTGTATGGAATGGTGGAAATAACAAAGAAAACGAAAAGCTTAGTAATTGTTATAAAAACACTTTAAACCTTGCGCTTTTGAATGGAATCAAGAGCATTTCATTTCCTAATATAAGCACAGGAATCTATAAGTTCCCTAAAGATAAGGCAGCTGAAATTGCAATAAAAACAGTTAAAGGCTTTGTGGAACTGAATAATTCTTTTAACAGAATTCAATTTATATGTTTTGATGATGAGAACTACAATATTTATCAAGAGACATTAAGTGCAGTTTTGTAGGTATTTCAAGGTGACTTCACCATCAGAAAACACCGTATTCACGCTGCGGGCTAGCGCCCTTGGTCCGGACCGAAGTTGAAGAGCCAGAAAGTCGAACCACTGTGAGCCTAAGTCTGATGACCCGTTCCCTACTGTCACTTAAGGCCTCTCGGGTTCGCAGATACAAGCTCGATATGTGAAACCTCTGCAAGACTTTAAGGAGGTAAAGCTTTGAGATATGCCCGATTACTTTCAAGCATACTTATATTAATTTTTTTGGTTTCTTGTTCTAATGTAAGACCAAACATTGAGAGCAAAGACGAAACGATGCCTCCAGATCCTTTCCCTGTAGAACTATCTTCGAGATTGAGCATTTTGGATATTAATGCGAATGAGCAAGACACTACATTAAAGTTGTCTATAACAGTTAATAGAAATTACGAATATCATAGTAATGTGAAAGTAGATTTTATTGTTTTAGAAACAAATGTTAGCACACAAATGGAAATAACAAAAAAGAAATTGTTTGATAACGAAATTGAACTATATGTGAAAAAAACTATTACTGAAGAAACACATCTTACTCGATACGGAAAGTACATAATAAAAATTGAAGCTAATTATAGTTCACACGGGCAGAATAAGAGATATTTAGTTGATTTTGATAAAGATGGAGTAAGTATATTACAAGAATTTTAGTAATCGGGAAGTTGATTCAGCCGGACAACCCTGCACTGGCTAAGTCCGTCGGACACGGCGTTTACGCGCCTTATGCCAATAAGGGTTCGTGAATACAAGAACGTTATCTGAAAGCCCCCAAAAGCAATTATTTTCAAATCCGTTTACTTAATGTAAGATAGAACCAATCAATTGTGAAAGCGGGGCGTTTATTTGATTCCTCCCTATTCTAACTATGGAAGGAGAGAAGAAATTCTCTCCTTCTTTTTAATAATAATTAATTGTAATTCAAGAAGTGGGGCCTTCAGATAACGGCAGTATTCGCAATAATGAGAGCATCCCAATATTTACAGAAAAGAGTCTTTAATTCCACTTCAGTGGAGATGAAGGCTCTTTTTATGTGTGAAATCAAGCTCTAGGTGGGGAATGTAGAATCACAAATTGACTTTTTACAAACCCCTATTATCGCACAGAGCCCGTCTGATGCACGAAACCACCCTACTTGTGTTCATGAGATAACAAACATATAATTATATTATATAGATTAATACGGATCGGGATTGAGAACTTATGGATCGTAAACTTGTTGATGTGGCTAAGTTGGCAGACGTGTCGCCGGCGACAGTATCGAGAGTGTTGAATAATAGCAGTTTAGTGACGAAGAAGACAGCGGAGCGGGTGCTGCAGGCTATTGAAGAGCTGAATTATCATCCCAATGCGGCAGCGAAGCATCTTCGTTCACAGCGTACCCGCACGATTGGTGTCATTATTCAGGATATCAATATTGCCTATTTTGCGGAGATTATTAAGGGTATTCAGAATACGGCCTATGCTTTAAACTATAAGGTTATTGTTTGTGATTCAGACAATAAGCCGGAGAAGGAACAGGATTATCTGGGGCTGCTGAAGAACCGAACGGTAGACGCGCTCATCCTAGTATCTTCTACCTTGAGAGACGAGTTGCTGACAGAGCTCGCAGATAATGGGCATAAAATAGGTCTGATTGGCAGAAGTATTGATCATGACAGTATTCCATGCTGCCTTACGGATAATGTTAAGTTTTCGACAGATGTTATTCGTCATTTTCTTGATCAAGGTCATCGCCATATTGCTTATATTAATGGATATCCTGAGATTGTTGATAGCTATGAGCGTCTGGAAGGGTATATGAAAGCATTGAAGGAACGGCGGATTCCTTTCTTTCCAGAGCTGATTGAATGCGGTGATTTCAGTGAAGAGGGGGGATATTCGGCTACGAAAAGGCTTCTCCGGAAAAATATCCCATTCACTGCGGTGTATGCAGCCAATGACGAAATGGCGCTTGGCGTTCTTAAGGCATGTCGGGAGATGGGTATTTCCATACCGGAACAACTTGCGATAGTAGGGGTAGACAACAATCGTATTACGGAATATGTTACGCCTAGCTTAAGTACCGTGAATCAGCCTAAATTCCAGCTCGGCGCACTTCTCACGGAGAAAATCATTGCCCAATTAGGTGATGAGCCTGATAAAGGACCCCGAATCATAACTGTAGAATCAGAATTAATCGTTCGAGAGTCTTCTTCATATGTACATTCATCGAGATAGCTAACCGACCATTCATGCCTTTTTCAGAGTCCCGGCACGTCAGCCACGAAATCTCCCATTTCCAGAGCGGATTCGGAAACACAAACCTATTTGCTGAGTGGCTGCGGCAAATAAAAAGTTTGGGAATCGCCCCAAGTGCCATTGACACCCTCTTCATGTCTTCTTTATAATGGAAATTGAAATCGATTACATTTTGTTTTATTGTAAAGAAATTTCTATCTTGTATGGCCCCAAAGTACGAATAATACAGAAGGAGGTTATTTTTTTAAGTAAAATTGAAATCGGTTTCATAGCTATAACAATAGATCAGGAGGAATAGAACTATGCAAGGATTCACACGGTTAATAAGATGGAGAAAGGTTTCGGCAATAACATTGACCTTTGCGCTTCTTTTCTCAACTGTGCTTACTGGAATAGGCTCTCAAAACGCAAGTGCGGAAGCTGGGTCGATTCCACCGGCTAATTGGTACCAGAATTTCGAACAGCCTGGATCAGCTGGGAACAATGGCATTGCCTCAATAGGGAGCGCTTCCACAGTTACGATCTCTGGTAAAACGCCTGGCAATGGGAGCACGAAAAGCGCGAAACTTGTGCAATCGAATGACAACAATCCAAGCGGCGGCGCATGGGATACGAATGTTTACGGCTTTATTGTGACACCGCAGGAGGATGTCACTGTTGCCGGAGAAGCTTACTATGATGCTTCGAATTACAACGTATTTAGCTTCTACATATTGGATGCCGACGCTCATAATCCCAATGTTGTATTCAAGGACGCAGACGGCAAAATGTGGAGTCCAGAAACGAAAGATGTGGTATCTGTGAAGAATGAGTGGACTCGTCTATCTATTTCATTAGACAAGACCAAGGATTTTGACTTCTCCAGAATCGTCTCCATATCACTAGGTGAGTACTGGGGTTGGAATAACCAATATTATTTCGATGAGCTTTATTTTGCTCAGCTCGCCTCTGATTTGCCTCCGGCATATCCGGAAGGACCTTTGGTACCGGCCAAACCGATTATGTACCAGAGCTTTGATACCCCCGGTATCAATGGAAAGTATGGCCTGAATGGCCAAGGAAGTGCGACAGTAGCCCAGCATACAGCTAGTCCTACTGCGTATTCCTCCAGCTCGGGCAGCCTGAAGTCCGTGCAAAATACGTATACCGATGGGGATGGGATCGAGAAGAACGGTGAATGGAACACGGGCATTTACGGTGTTCACATTGCCCCCCAAGATGATAGCAAAGTATCGGGTAACGATTACATGGACGTGTCTAACTATAAGTATTTGATGTTCTACGTCAAGGATACCTCGAAGGATGCCGGAGTTAACATGCATGTGGTCTTTAAGGATGCGGAGGGAGCTGTCTGGGATACAGACTCTGGGCAGACGGTTAAGACGCAATCCAACCAATGGGTGAAGATGATTGTACCCTTAGACAAGACGAAGCTCAACTTCGCTAAGCTGCAAGAGATTCAACTGGGAACTTACTGGGGCTGGGGCAATGTCTATTACTATGATGACCTCTATTTTGGACAAAATATGTCGGATGCCTCTCCGGCGTATGAGCCGGAACGTACTTCACTGTTCAACGACTTTGAGCATGGAAGTGGATTCTCCGCAGGCAGCGGTGCTTCGGCAGAGACGGCAGAGGATGTAGCTAACGCAGCAGAGAAAACAAGCGTGAAGCTGACGACAACTGGATCTGGCTGGCCTTATGTCGGCGGTACCTATCTGGGAGTAGTTCCAAAGGCGGCTGGGAGCTTCAATGCCTCCGGTTATCACTATCTCGCCTTCTACTTCAAGGATATGCAAGGCAGCAATGGTGTGGAGATCCGTATGAAGGATGCGGATGGAGGTGTACTGGATAAGTGGGGAACAACAAACTCAACCAAGAATAAGTGGGTGAAGATGCTTCTTCCGCTGGATGGAGCAACGGGTATTGATTTATCTAATATTACGTCTATTGATATTGGTGTATATAATGCAGGAACTTATCTCGTTGATGATATTTTCTTCGCAATGGATGAGAACGACGAGCTGCCGGGTTTCATTGGTGAGTCTGCGAACATCGGTGCAATTTGGTATCAGAGCTTCGAGACGAAGGGACAAGATGGCCTCTACGGAATTTCGGCCGGTACGGGTGTACAGACATCTGTGAGCGGGGCTGAGTCTGCGAATGCTTACCATTCCAGCAGCGTCAAAGCATTAGTGGCCGCCGATTCAACAGATCCTGGGGTGAATGGCGTGAATATTAAGCCCCAAGCGCTTGGAGCCTCGATCAACAAAGAAAAACCTTATGATTATCGCCCAGAAATCGATGCAACGAATTTCAGTCATCTTATTTTCTATGTGTGGGATGCACAGGGTGGACAGAATTTACGCGTGCAATTGAAGGATGCGGAAGGCAAGGTCATTGAATCGACAACAACAAGCAAGTTAACAGATAAGGATAGCTGGAGCCGTATTGTCGTACCGCTGGATAAATCGGCTAACTTCCGGTTCTCGCAGCTTTCACAGGTGACGGTTACACCTGAGAAGGCGGGAATTTACTATTTTGACGAGTTCTATCTGGGCAAAAGTGCGAATGACGATTTTCCCAATGCAGGGTACACACAACTGGTGCTTAAGGATGTTAACGGTGAATCCATGCCGTTTGCGAACGGGCTGCCGCTTGGTTCGTACGAGAAGCAGAAGGATAGAACTTATATTTCTCTGAATGGAAATTGGAATAAGCTTAGAACAAGCCTGAATTCAGAGTTGTCTGCTTCGGCTCGGAATCAAGACAGAATCGAAGGGCTTGAAAAAGAGGCCGATGGGAAGCAGAAAGCGGACTTCGATGATTCCAAATGGAAGGTTAAAGCACTGCCGATGCCGGAGGATGAGATTAGCGCTTACGAATCGGTGAATGGACCAGAGAATAAGAGCGACAAATCGGGTTATCAGAGCGGTGTTTGGTACCGCAAGCATTTCTCCGTAGACAGCTCGATGAAAGGCGTTCCAGCACAATTAAACTTTCTGGGAGTCAACTATTTTGCGGATGTATGGATCAACGGAAAGTATGCAGGCGGACATCAAGGCGGCTATACGCCATTTTCTCTTGAAGCCTCAAGTCTGCTCAATTATGGCGGGGACAATGTCATCGCTGTAAGAGTTGATAATCCCAAATGGGATACGTTCGCTAATGGCGAGATTCTGCCTTATGCCAAGTCAGACTGGTTTAACTATACAGGTATTCTGAGAGACGCTTACTTCGAATTCCTGCCGGATAGCTACATTGTCCGCAGTGACATTCGTACGCTGAGCACAGACGGAACGCTCTCAATCCGCACATTCTTGAACAATACCAGTACGGCAGATGAGAATGTGCAGTTAACGTACAGTGTATATGAAGCGAATGTGCTTGACAGCAATCGTCTTAGTGAATATGGACAGGACTTGGTCGGCCAGATGTCTCTGAAGACAACAGGTACGACTCTCACGGTTGCAGCGAACAAGCAAGCGGTACAGACGCTGCAGTTAAAGGTTCCAAGTCCGAAGTTATGGAGTCCTGCTAGCCCAAATCTCTATATTCTGAAGGTAGAGCAGAAGGTTGGAGGAACGGTTAAAGATACATTCTATACGCAATTCGGCATTCGCACGCTGGAGGCGGATGGCGTAAAGATCAAGCTGAACGGTGAGCTAGCTCCTTTCCTAGCAGGTGTAGGATATACGGAGGACAGCAGCGATAAAGGACCTTCACTGGATCTAGCGACTCGTTACAGTGATTTGCAGAAGATCAAGGAAGATGTAAAGGCGAACTTTGTGCGGACTGGTCATTTCCCTCATAGTCTGCCAACCTATCAATATTCTGATCGAATCGGGCTAGCCATTTGGCAGGAGATTCCGGCTTATTGGTACAGCGGTGATGCGTTTGATCTTCAGCGTCAGCGCGGTCAGGCAAAGCAGATGCTGGAGGAGATGATCTATAGCAACTATAATCGTCCTTCGATATGGTTTGATGGGGTGAGCAATGAATCAGCTGGACAGCTTCAGCGCGTGAATTACATCACGGAGCTTAAGGACACTGCCCATGCGATTGACGGGACCCGTCTGGTCGGTCAATCCGCTGTGGCGAATCCGTATAAAGGTGAGAGCGATCATTCACATTCAGCCGCAGATGTCATCGGCATGACAATGTACTTCGGTGCATTCTATGGCAAGAATATGGACGTTGATACACAAGAAGAGATCGAGCGTATTCACGCACTTTATCCTGACAAGCCGATCATTGCTACGGAGTACGGATATTGGTCGGGGGATGAGAGCCCTGCGGACACGAAACAAACGAAGCTATTTACGGGCACATTCAACGCCTTTGCTCGAACAGCCACTGTCACCGAGGAGGGAAAGGCCAACCCTTCCGGCCTGCTTAGCGGTGCAGCCTGGTGGACGGCTTATAACTGGTATACCAACATTACTGGATTGCAGACAATGGGATTGTACCATATGGATCGAACGAAGCCGAAGCAAGTGACGGACATTGTTGCTGAGAGATATAACAGATATACCCATACTTCTTCTGGCGCAATACCTCATCCTGTCGGCATCTCTACCTGGTTCCAGAGCTTTGAATCGGGCAAGGGGGTTGTAGCGTCCGGAAATGAAGTTAAGTTGGAATCCGTTATCGACAGTCCAGGAGGCGGCGCTTCCAAGAGTATGAAGATCACTGTCGACTCCGCAGCTGACGGCGCTTATGCTGCAATCGTACCTCAAGGTGGTATGATCAATAGCGACCTGTCTGTTTATAATTACTTGAATTTCTATGCAAAGGATAGTGTAGGGGGCAGACCGCTTTCCATCACCTTAGTGGATGCGGAAGGTAATACCTGGACGTCGTCTACAGAAGAGCGCACAGTGAAGAATAAATGGACGCTGCTCAGCCTTTCTCTGCAGGGAGCACAGGGATTTCCTCTCTCCAGCAGAAAGCTCAATACGATGGCGATCAAGCAGGTCCGTATTGGACTTGCGCCTTCGGATCAATTGCTAATAGACGATATATTCGCGGCTACATTCAAGGATAGCTCGCTTCCCCCATCATATCCGATCGGTGCAAGCGGCTGGTTCCAGTCCTTTGAGGAAGCTCAAGTTCAGGTTACTCAGGGAATGAATGCACTCGCAACCGTTGACCGGACTTTCGGAGTAAATCCGGGCGGCACTGGCAGCGTGAAGCTGGAGGTTACAGGCGATGGCGGGGCTCCTGGAGCAAATGGCCAATCCGTCATTATTACACCTCAGGGCGGAGCAGCTTCCTTGGATGCCTCTGATTTCAATTATTTGGTGTTTTATGTGAAGGATATGCAGGGCTCGAATACCGTTCATGTAACCTTCGTAGATACGGATGGAACGGTTTCCATTGACAACTGGACGGATGTTTCTGCTGTGAAGGGGCAGTGGACCAAGGTGTATATTCCGCTCAGCAAAACATCGGCAGATGTGCGCAAGCTGAAGGAAATTCGCTTGGCGGAATGGAATCCTGGCACTTATTATTTCGATGATTTGTATTTCGCTGAATATCCATCGGATGAAATACCCGCCACGTATACCGAACAAATTCCGGAGAAACCGCAGCCGGAAGGGCAAATCAAGGTAGCCGCAATCGGCGATAGTATCACAGCTGGAGCGGGACTGGAGTATGCTGGAGTGACCAGCTACCCTGCACAGCTTCAGTCGATGTTGGGCGATAAGTACGCGGTCAAGAACTTTGGCGTTAGCGGCAGTACGCTGCAGAAGAAAGGCGACAAGCCTTATTGGAATGAAGCGGCTTTTGAGGCTAGTAAAAAGTATGCGCCGGATATCGTAGTCATACAGCTTGGAACAAACGATACGAAGTCTGGGAACTGGAGCAACGGCAGTAACAGCTTCCTGAGCGATTACAAGGAAATGATTGAAGCCTATAAGGAACTGCCAAGTCATCCGAAGGTATACGTCAATTTGCCGCCTTGGATTTTCAATGACGATCCGACCAGCGCATACGGAATCGTATCATCCGTGCTGCAGAACGGTGTTATCCCGTTGGTGAAGAAGGCAGCAGAGGCATCAGGCTCAGCCCTGATTGATGTGAATGCGGCAACAGCAGACCAGTCCGTCGATTTCCCGGATAAGATTCATCCGAATCCCAAGGGAGCGTGGACGATTGCAAATACGGTTGCAAAAGCAATTAAAGGAGCCGCAGGCACGGTGGGCGATACCGAAATCTGCATATGGAAGGGCTGCAAGGCTGGGGCTTATTCAATTGTTTATGACGACGGCATTTACGACTCAGTGCTTCGTTTTGCCAGCTTGCACGAGAAGTATAGTTTGGTCGGCACCTTAGCACTAATTAGTGGTTGGATTGATAAGTCCTATAATGATGTGGGAGCATCCACAGGAACATGGGCTCAGTGGAAAGCACTGCTGGATAAAGGATATTTCGACGCTGCCAGCCATACGGTAACCCATAGGGATCTGACTACACTGACAACTAACGAAATGAAGACCGAGTTTAAGGATTCAATTGCACAAATTGAATTAAAAACGGGACATAAGCCAGAATCGTTGGCGCTGCCGTATAATAACACCAACAGTAAGGTATCGGAGGAAGCGGCTAAATATTTCGTTGCTGCACGCCAAGGGGGTAACAATGCGGGTAATACAGCTGGCACAACTCGCTATTATGGCTTAAGCAGCACGATGGCCGAAAGCACAACGACGGTCAAGTCTTTGAATGACTGGACAGATTTTGGCATTGCTAAGGGGAACTGGCTCGTTCTGACCGGACATGGGAATGAGGGGGAAGGATGGTCATCCCCACCACTCAGCTTGTTCGACAATCATTACGGCTATGTTCATGGCAGAGAAGATGCGCTGTGGAATGGCACCTTGACTGAAGTAGGCAAATATTTGCGCGAGAGACAAGATGTCTCGATTGAAGCAAAGGCTGGTTCGTCTAATTCGATTGAGGTGAAGCTTACTGGCTCTCTAGATAAGGCAGTCTATAACGAATCGCTCACATTGAGAACGAAGATTCCGGCTGACTGGACGAAAGTAACGGCAACACAGGGAAGTCTTGTTCAAACTCTGCAGCCAGTCCATGAAGGGGCAGGCAATTTCGTTTACTACGAGGCGGTGCCAGGTCAAGGCAGCGTAATAATCGCAAGGAAGCAGGATGGCGGGATTATCGATTCGAGTCCAGGCTCCGGCATAGTTTCGAATACAGATTCCAAAGCTGTTCTTTCCTTGGATCAAACGGATATTGAGAAGGCCATAAATGCCGGCTCAGCAGATGCGAAAGGTATCCGTACGATCCGCTTTACAATCCCAGCTTCACTGGGTAAAGATACCTTTGAATTAAGAGTGCCTGCATCCTATCTGATCGGGCAAGAGAAGCTAAGAATGGAGTTTGTTACACCGACAGGCCAACTCACCCTCCCTGGAAATATGTTCGAAGGGCAGGCAGCTGGATCAGCCAAGGAGATTTCCATTATGATCGGTTCGGCTGATTTGTCTGGCGCGAGTGAAACCGTGAAAGGAGCAGTTGGCAATCATCCGGTTATCGAGCTTCATGCAGCCATCGACGGCAAGCTTGTAGAATGGCGTAATGACAAGGTTTCCGTCACATTCCGAGCTGCATATAAGGCTTCTGATGACGAACGAACGAACCCGGAACGGCTGACTTTCTGGCAAATCAAGGAGGACGGAACAGCAGCTCCAGTCGTTAGCGGACGCTATGACAAGGTATCGGGTGAGATGACATTTGCTACTCATCACTTCAGTCGTTACGCCGTCGTCTCCGTCGCGAAGACGTTTGGCGATCTGGAACGCTTCGGATGGGCACAGCAAGCGATTGAAGCGTTGGCTTCCAAAGGAGCAATCAATGGGACAGCTGTGAAGACCTTTTCACCTGAACAGCAGATAACAAGAGCAGACGCCATTGTGATGATTATGAGAGTGCTGGACCTGCATGCGGAACGCTCCAAAGACTTCAAGGATGTTCTTCCAGGCGCTTATTACTATGAAGATGTGAACGAAGCCCGGACACTTGGAGTTGTACAGGGTCAAGGAGGCAATCAGTTTAATCCGATGTCGCTGGTGTCGCGTCAAGAGATGATGATTATGCTCCACAATGCTATGAAGGCTGCGGGCTTGCAAACTGCAGCAGGCAGCAAGGAAGCTTTGATGAGCTACAAGGATTCAGCGGCCATTGCCAAGTATGCGGAAGATAGCGTGTCAAGCATGCTTGTAGAAGGTCTATTCCAAGGAAACAATGGGTATTTGAAGCCTGCTTCACCACTAACAAGGGCTGAGGCAGCGGTCGTGCTTTACCGGCTATACAATCCTAAACGTTAGTAAGCCAATCGTTTGACTCCGGTGATTGCTCTTCTTAGGGAGAGTAATCGCTGGAGATTCTAATTAAATCGCTTAAAGCCGGGGCTGTCTCAAAAGTCATTTCCGGAAAATTTAGCCCCCACTTTTCACGTAATATTCGGGTAAAAAAGAACCTTCAGATCCACTTTCATAGTGGCTTTGAAGGTTCTTTTGCACATAATATGGGATTGTCTCACTCTGGTTTACCCTTTTGGGACAGCCCCTATGCACCTGGATTCGGCAGCGTCAAGCACCTGTCATTGTTCTCTTCGGAAACTGGAAGAGCCACGGACGATTAGCTCGGAGTCAACCTTGAAGACGCGCATATCATTAAATTCCTTCTCTACCATCTGATCGATCAGTTTCTCAGCGATGACCGCTCCCATGGTGTACTTCGGCTGGTTAACCGTGCTGAGCGTAGGGCTCAAATATTTACTAATCCGATTATTATCAACGCCAACGATGGCAAGCTGCTGTGGAATTTGGATGCCCCGCTCTCTGCAGGCCCTGTATACTCCGAGCGCCATCTCGTCATTGGCAGCATAGACTGCAGTGAACAACAAGCCCTTATCAAATAGGCGATTCATAGCCTCGTAGCCGCCAGTCTCATTGAAATCGCCGTTCTCGACAAGCTCTGGCCGGAAAGGGATCGTATACTCCTTCAATCCTTTGAGATAACCTTCCAGACGCTCATAACTGTCAACAGACTCCGCGTAGCCGCTTAGGAAGACGATATCGCGGTGACCCTGCTCAACGAGATGATAGACGACCTCTCTTGAGAATTTAACATTGTCTGTGAAGATGCAGGGAATCCCGTCATGCTCAATATTCCTGCCGATTAAGGCGACGTTATAGCCTCTGTCGGAGAAGGAGCCAAGCTCTTCATCTGTCAGCAGCGTCGTAGCGAGAATCATGCCGTCTATCGTTCGACTGATCAGTAGGTTGAGATACTCCAGTTCATGCTCTCTGTCATTCTTCGCGTCGCAAATAATCACTCTATATTTGCGCGAGTAGGCCATATTTTCGATGCCTTTAATTATATCCGTATAGTAGGAGGCGTTGATATCTGGGACAATGATTCCGATCATCATTGATTTCTGCGAACGCAAATTTTTGGCTACAGCATTGGGATAATAGCCCAACTCCAAAATTGCCCGTTTAACCTTTTCCCTTGTTCTTTGTTTAACCTGGGAATTGCCGTTTAGCACGCGGGAAACCGTTGCAGCTGATACACCCGCTTGGGTTGCCACGTCGATAATTTTAATATCCATTGCTCATCTGCCTCAGTAAAATAATTGTTTGACAACATCCGTATGTATCCAATATAATTCAAAATGAAATCGATTTCAATACAAAATAAAAATTAAATTGTTTGGAGGTGTTATGTATGCGCGGCATGTTCGGGGAGCTTATCCGCAACAGAGTTATGTTTGTTATGATTGCTCCTACTTTGCTTTTCTTTCTCATCTTCGCCTATCTTCCGATGGTTGGCATCTATTATGCCTTCACCAATTATAGTTTTGAAGGCGGGTTATTCGGCAGCGAATTCATCGGCTGGCAGAACTTTAGATTTTTGGTCGAATCGGGATCTTTATGGGCGCTGACAAAAAACACTATGTTTTACAACCTGGCATTTATCATGGTCGGCAATATGCTGCAGCTGACATGCGCCATTTTCCTGGCAGAAATTCCAGGCAGGCTCTTCAAGAAAACCGCACAATCCGCAATGTTTCTACCTTATTTCATTTCTTTTGTTCTGGTCGGCGCTTTTGTATTCAACCTGTTCAATTCAGAGAACGGTGTCATCAATACACTACTGCACCAGCTTGGACTTGCTGAGTATGACTTCTATATGCATACCGCACCTTGGAAATACATAATCGTCTTCTTCAATCTCTGGAAAGGGCTCGGTTATGGCACAGTTATCTATCTGGCCGCAATCATGAGTATCGGAGATGAGTATTACGAAGCGGCCAAGATTGATGGCGCGAATATATTCCAACGAATTCGCAGCATAACGATACCGATGCTTATTCCAACGTTTATCCTGCTTGTCCTGCTTAGTCTTGGTGGTATTTTGAAGGGACAGTTCGATTTGTTTTACCAAATCGTTGGAAACAACGGCCTGCTCTTCGAAGCGACCGACATTATTGATACTTACGTCTATCGCTCACTTGCGGTTAACTTTGATATTGGTATGGGAACCGCCGCTGGATTGTATCAATCCTTCTTCGGGCTTATGTTGGTGCTTGTCGTGAATTATATCATCCGGAAAACAAGAGAAGATTATGCTCTGTTCTAAATAGGAGGAACCAATGAAGACAGAACGATCAACGATTGTGTTTAATGTGGCGGGATACATCATGTTAACTCTAACCAGCCTGCTCTGCCTGCTGCCTTTTCTATTTATCCTAACAGGTTCCTTTACCTCGGAGCTGGAAATCCTTTCGGATGGCTTCAAGCTCATACCGGATAATTTTTCCCTAATGGCGTATAAAGCGGTGTTCAGCGAGCCTGGACAAATTCTGAAAGCCTATCAGGTGACGATCTTGATTACAGTATGCGGTACGCTTGCGGGTTTATTCTTAACTTCAATGGCTGGATACGTGCTCGCTCGTCCAGATTTTCTTTATCGCAATAAGCTTGCCTTTTTCATTTACTTTACGACTCTATTCAGCGGGGGACTAATTCCTTGGTATATCTTAATCGTAAGCTATCTGGAACTGAAGGATAGTTACTTAGCGCTAGTCTTGCCGGGTCTTGTCGGGGCTTGGAATATCATTCTCATGAAGAACTTTATGAAATCTATTCCAGATTCCATCGTCGAATCGGCGAAAATCGATGGTGCCGGCGACTTTCTCATTTACCGAAAGCTTGTACTGCCTTTGTCGACCCCCGGCTTGGCGACGATTGGCTTATTCATGGCGCTGGCTTACTGGAATGATTGGTTCAGCGCGAATCTGTTCATCACCTCAGGAGACAAATATCCGCTTCAGTTCCTGCTATACAAAATATTGTCCAGCGCAGCCGTACTGAAAACAAATATCGCGGGCAATTTATCGGCTGATATGAAGCCGCCTGCAGAGACGCTTAAGATGGCGGCCGCGGTTGTTGTGACAGGCCCGATTATTTTCCTATATCCTTTCGTACAGCGTTTCTTTGTTAAAGGGCTTACGATTGGAGCCGTTAAAGGTTAGAACCGGGACGCCGGCTAACATACATTCATCACCTTATCAATGGGAGGAGTCAGAAATTTATGGTACAGAAGAAGAGAAATAAGGCAGGGTCAATTTTAATCGCGGTCTCGCTCTTTACAGCCCTCTTGTCAGGCTGCAGCGGCAATAAAGATGGCAACAGCAAGCCAGTGAATGAGAACGCTCCATCAACAACGAATTCAACGAAATCGGATAGCAATTCACCGAGCGATCCGGCCAAGCCGGACACTTCAAAGAAGGTTACTCTGAATTGGTATTTGCTTGGAGATGCGCATAAGGATACCGATAAGGTTGTGACGGAATGGAATAAGCTGCTCGAGAAGGATCTGAATACGACAGTTAAACTGAATTTCACCTCATGGACTGATTGGCAGACCAAATATAATCTGCTGCTTACCTCTGGAGAGAAAATCGATATGATCTTCGCATCAAGTTGGTCAGATTTCTACAAGTTTGCTAAGAAGGGTGCTTTCTTGGATGTGAAAGATCTGCTTCCAACTTACGCACCAGAGACATGGAAAACGATTCCGGAGCAGGATTGGAAAGATGTAAGCGTGGGCAGCAGCATCTACGCTGTCCCAAGCACCTTCCCTGAGTACACGCCTGACGG
Source organism: Paenibacillus baekrokdamisoli (assembly GCF_003945345.1). Classification (GTDB taxonomy): domain Bacteria; phylum Bacillota; class Bacilli; order Paenibacillales; family Paenibacillaceae; genus Paenibacillus_Z; species Paenibacillus_Z baekrokdamisoli. Next base: position 6,539,749 of record NZ_AP019308.1, read on the forward strand.
CATTGTGTTCCGTGAAGACTGGAGAAAAGAGCTGAACCTTCCAGAGATCAAGGATCTCGACTCAATCGAGGCTTATCTGGATGGGGTAAAGAAAGCGAAGCCAAAGGTTGTTCCAATCAATGGAAAAGCGTGGAATGAGCAATTTTATTTGTTCCTCAATTACTATGACTTCAAGCAAATTGGCGGTGACAGCGGTGTCATTGCAGCGAAGTCATACGATTCGCCGCGTGACATTGTCGCGTATCCATTCACGCAGGAGTTTGAAGATTGGGTCAAGCGGATGAAGAATTGGGCACAGAAAGGCTTCTGGTCTTCTAATACCCTTTCCAATCAGAAGGAAGCTGGTGATGGGATCAAGACAGGCAACGGAGCGGTCTACTGGAGAAATCCGGCAGGTGCAGGCGGGTTTATTAATGACCTGAAGAAGTCCAATCCTGAAATCCAACTGGGTTATTTCCCATTCACGCGCTTCCATAACTATGCCATTCCTAACCTATCGATCAATAACGGCATGGCGATTCCGAAGAGCGCAGAAAATCCTGAGCGTTCCCTAATGGTGCTCGACAAGCTGCGTAACGATCCGGCTTATTTCTCATTGATGACATATGGTATTGCTGGACTTCACTATGATGACCTTGGCGACGGGAAGCATATTCTTGTTCCGGCCAAAGGTCAGGATCCTAAGGTTGTAACCAAATATGACATCGCAAGCTGGGGCTGGCGCTATGAGCCGAACATGCGTAATGAAGAAGGAGGATGGTCTGGCCTGGAATCGCTTAATGAAGAATTCAAGGCAGAGAGCAAACCGAACATCTTCGCACCGCTGCTTATGGATTATCAGGAGGTTAAGACGCAGGTCGCGGCCGTTAACCAGGTGTTAAAGCAGTACGGAGAGCCATTGATGATGGGGCTTGTGGACGATCCAGACAAGGCGCTTGCGACATATAGAGAGAAACTCAAAAAAGCCGGCGTAGATGAGCTTCTTGCTTACGTTAAGAAGCAAGCGGATGCTTACTATGATGAAAAAGGAATAAAATAAAGGTCTAATAAGGGAGAGACGCCCCGTTATCGAATTGGGCGCTCTCCCCTATTTTTAGATTGCAATGAATGAGTCCATATTCTGGGCTTATTTTTTTTGAGATTGTTGATGTGGTGGAATACACTACTATCATCCCGAGGGCTTGCTTCCTAGTCTACTTGCCGAGTGACAATATCAATTGGGAGCCATCAGATTTCTAACTAAACTTTCTAGTATAAGATCTCTACTAATTTTGGTTTTATCCTCCAAAACGTGAATGATATATTCTTCGTCTGGTTTAGAGGCTTTATAAATGAAGTGTTCTTTATCTAATAAGACAACATCATGACCACAGTCCCTTAGACATTGTTCATAATCATTTAAGGTTGGTTGTTGATCCTCTTCGAGGAACAGAATACCTCGTAACAGAGAACTTCTATCATGATGAATGACCTTAAAATGAACAGTGAACTCTTTTTTCATAAATAGGTTCATCTCCTTAGTTTCATAATAAATTCATTATAACCTGAATCCGTGAAATAGCTTTGATGAAAACGATAGATTTCGAGAGCCTCAGGGATTAAAATGGAGATAATAGCTGGTTTTATGCAGCAATACCATTACACCCGTGAGGTGAATATTCATGTCTACTACATTTATCCTCGAAACTTCCAGTGATTATTTAACTTCTCGTGCTGGACTTATCTTAGTTGGTCAACTGCTAGCCGAAACGCATTTGAATAAACGACTCAACCTAAGTTCGGGTTGGTGGCACCAACGTTCCAACGATTTCTCACGCTGATAACGTCCGTGCCTACCTAGGGCTTCTTTACCAAGGTAAAAGCGATTTTGATCATATCGAGCCTTTCCGTAAAGACGTCTTCTTCTCCAAGGCACTTGGTATTCGGAAGCTAACTTCCAGCCATTGCAGGGCTTTCGCCCCTTGATCAGCCTGAAGTTAATTCGGAGAAGTGGTTCAGGAAGACAACTCTGCGAGCTTAAGCCCTGTCGGACCCAGTTGCTTCACTCCTTTATGGCTCTCGGGTTCGCAGATACAAGAACGTTATAAGAAATCGGTGAAGTACGTAAAGAACCAATATGTAATTTCTTATTAGACGGGGGGAGAAAATCCAAAGTGAGTAGAAGTTTATTTAAGTTTGGTAGTATTATATTTGTTTTGACATTCATCATAATAGCTATTGATTATTCAGGAAAAGTTGCGAAAGAAAAACGATACAAGCAATATGAGAGCGAATCAGTAAGAGTCGAAACTATTCTCGCTTGGCAGTCTTGGAATAAAAGCTTGTTGAGTAAAACTGAATCTATTAATATCTTGTTTCGAAAAGACTGGATTCCAGTAGATATGAATCATGATGTTAACATAAACCAAGTAATTAAAAAGGTTGGAAATACAAATGTAATAATAGAAAAAGCATATCGACAATTAATACAGGGTGATGATGAAGTTGTAATGATGGTAAACCTAGAGCAAGCAACTAAAAAATTACAAGGATCGTTTCTGATAGACAGTATATTTGATAACGGATGGAGTGACCTTCCTGTAAATTTAACGTTCTATCATCTCAATAAACTGATTGAAGTTGAATCTTATTCATATGGAACTGGGGACAGAATTACAGTATCTTTGCCAATTGAAATACTTGAACGCTATGATTATGAGATTGAAGTAGTTTTACAGGGATTAGCACTCTACGAATACAATTATATTGGTACATAGATAGAGATGGATATATTTAAGCAAATCAAGAGATCGCCGTAGTTAGTTCGAGAAGTTAATGACTTCAGCTAACACCATATTCACGATGCGTCTCTCCAACGCTCCTTGGTCAGGACCGAAGCAGAAATGCCGAGGGTAGATTCAGCCGGACAACCACTGCGAGCCAAAGTCTAACGATCCGTTCCCTGTCGGTCACTTAAGGCTCTCGGGTTCATGAATACAAGATCGTTATATGAAATATGACTAAAGCTAATCTAAAGGAGATTTTATATGAGTGAATTTACTTCGGGTAACATTACCTTAAATGATTATAGGAGCGTGGTGGAACAAAGCAACCCCACTTTTATTAAAGAGCTTAATGAAAAGTGGCTTGTTTTCTTCACGAATGAAACCTATGTAAACAATGATTATCCTACAGATATTATTGATCTAACTAATCAGATACCTATTTTGTATTTTTATAATTTTGAAGATCATGGTTGGGGCTATTCAGTCATATTCAAGTCTCACGTTCAAGCAAGCTTTTATTTTTCTTATGAACTAGAACATAATGCTTTATGTGATCTGACTCAAGAAAGATATCCAGATGAAGATCCTATAGAATTTTTATATATGAATTCAGAATCGGACAACTTAAAAGCTGAACTTTTATCAAGCGAAGAATACAAAGAATTATTAAAAAAACAATTTGATAACTGTAATTTTGAATGCCTAAATTTATTTAATATTAACGAAGAACAAATCAGAAAATTAGAATCAAAGATTAATTATGAATCTCTAATGGAGAATCAAAATCCCCATGAACTTGTTGAACTATATAAAGATATTTTAAATCTGAATGAAATGAGCTGGATTCGTTCAGATAGAATTGATAATTTAGAAGACTAATAACTGTTTAGTTCAAGGAGAGGCATACTTCACATAACACCGTATTCATGCTTCGGGCCATGCGGCCCTCGGCCCGGCAGGAGAGATGTGGATTCGGAGATGCAATTGGTAGTAGCAGGGAAGCATATTCAGCCGGACACATCCCACTACCCAACCGCATCGCGGCCAGTCGCTACTCTCCTTTAGGATGGTGGGGCGTCGTGAATACAAGAACGTTAGATGAAATAATTTGCTAGGAGTATAAACCATGAGAATAATTAAAAGATTACTTACTTTAGCGATAGTTCTCTTACCACTAATCTTTGGTAGTTATATTTATTCAATATTTTATGGCAATCCAATAGATAAGTACTTAATTAAGAAAGAAGTAAAGTCTTATTTACAAGATAGGTATCAAGACCAATCCGCAATTAGTGAGGTCTATTATAGCTTTAAGCTGTCTACTTTTGGGGATATGGATTACACTACTTATGCTTATTTCATGACTTATGCAGTTCATTCCAATCGTTGGAAAACGATCAATAGTCATAGAAATGTAAACTAAAACCCGGAAAATCCCTTGACTTTTTGGAATCACCCCGATAATCACGAAGAATACCTTTTCTACTGGGTATACCTTCGAGATAATAGGTGATTTTCGTGAAACAAACCCTTGAAAATCCACGATTTCGTAAGCTTTCACAAGGCGAATGCGCGGGAGCGCCGGTCTTGCGATCACTTTGGGAAAAGTTCGACTTTTCTTTGCTCTTGATGCAAGCTGGGATATTCAAACGAAGCGGAGCTCCTTCATGGATGCTTTGCTTTATGTACATCATCGGATTGATCTCTGGATGCTCATCGGTTGTACAAATGAGCGAACTGGCTGGGAAAGATGCTCTACTTGAACTCATGTTTAAACCCTACAAACTCGCACAATACACGCTCAGCCGGTTCTTCACAGTTCCCCATGCATGGCTGACGTTTGGGAAAAAACGGGTTGCCAGGCTTCAGGAAGAACGGGAAACCGCGCTTCAAGAAGGCGATATTATTAATCTCGACGATACACATAGCGCCCATCCCTATGCAAAGAAACTGCCATTCCTGTGCTGGCTCAGGGACTCTTCATCCAAATCCTATAGCTGGTGCATGAACCTCGTTGTCCTTCAGGCCGTGCTCCGAAACGGACTCGAATATCCGTTGTTCTACCGCGTTTGGCGCAAAATGTCTGACGAGGAAACCGGCTTGACCAAGTTTGATTTAGCCAGACAAATGCTGCTCATGCTTCGCGAGTCGGTCACTTGCCGCCTCTGGGTAGCGATGGACCGATGGTATTTATGCAAAGACTTTTTCGTTTTCTTGCAAGAGCATTCCTTTGACTGGGTAACTAAAGCTAAGCGCAATACTGCACTGCATCGAAAGATTACAGTCCCCGGACGTCGTGATCGGTATGTACCTGTTACGGCGCGACAGCTTATTCAGGATACATACAAGCGCTTATCTACATCCAGCAAGAAGGGAATCTTCGCCATTTCAGTATCTGATATTTATATGAAAATACCTTATCTTGCTGAAGGGCGGAAAGGGCAACTTGTAACGAAACAACGCTTCGTTCCCCTTGCTGCCGTTGTCGCTATGCGGCTTAAAGAAGACGAGGAAAGCGTTGATGTGAAGGAAGATTCACCAGATGAACCGGCAACCTACAAAGGAGCCTACTTGATCATTAGCAACCGACATGATGCGCCAGATAAGGCGCTTGAAGTGTACGGAAAGCGTTGGCGTATAGAGGTGTTTTTCCGCGCGGCCAAACAAGAACTTGGCTTTGAAAAGTGCCACTCTACATCCGAAGCACATCAGCACGCGCACATGGAGTTACTTTTTGCTGCGGAGACGCTACTTGCCTATGCGTTATGGCAAGTAAACAAAGAAAAAACGAGTGATGAGAGCCACACCCACGGCGAAATGGTTCGCGGTCTCTTCCACACTCGTTGCCAGGTTCGCACAAGAAACCACAAGGGTTTAAAGCGAATCTACATCGATTTTGACATAGAGGCACGCCGTTTTGCAAGCCTTATTTCCGCATATTGGCCCAAAAATCTCTCCATGACCATGTGGCCGGTGCATTCAAGCATAGATTCTCACAATTACCGATTAATCTCATGAACTGCATAAGTCATGTTATTTAATTGATTCCCCCAATATTGCCTTCAATGTAAAGAAATCAAAAGTTGATAATAAATATCATGATAATCTAATTAATTCAATTTGGAGTAATGAACTTAAAGAATTGGTAGGCTTAAAAGCACAAAACGTGTTTAATACATTAAATACAATTCGTATTCAAATTAACAAAAACACCTTAAATGATGAATATATACCTCATTCTGAAATCCCTAGTGTATTAAAGCACTTAGATTTATTAAATGGTGAAATAGATATCAACCTAACTATTAACAAGATTTTCAATAATAATGACTATGAAGGAATACTGCAACTCATAAATATATTTAGAAATGAGTTTGAAATTATACCGAATCGACTGACTTTTTGGTTTAAAGAAAAGGCGGATCAACAAAAAACTGGTGAATACATCAAAGACTTTACCTACTTTGACATTTATAAAAAAGATTTTAACCGGATTTCTACTATAATAGACATCGAAGAGTATAAGAGATAATAGACTGATGTAGTTAATGCTTGGAGGCAAACTAAATTACTTCGTCTAACACTGTATTCACGCTGCGTCGCTAACGCTCCTTGATCCGGACCGAAGTGGAGAAGCCTGGAAGTAGATCAGCCAGACAACCCTGCACTGGCTAAGTCCGTCGGACCCGATCGCTATCCCCTCGCTCACTTAAGCCAGTGAGGGTTCGTGAATACAAGAACGTTATCTGAAATAACACAATTACAATTCATAAATTTTATTCCTGAAGGTGAGACCTTGAAGAAGCTGATTGAAGAGATAGTACAAATATATAAACATGAAACAATAGGTCAGTTTCCTTATAAAGACTTTAGACAATTGGAACATGATTTTACAGAAGAATTTAGAAAAAATGCTCCGCATGAACTTATTACTGCAGACTTTAATACATACATGATGTTTATTTATGGATTATCATCCGGTGGGATAGTAATGAAGCTTGAAGATCCATTAGAACGATATAAAACAAAAGAATGGCTATATAAATCGTTTTTTGAATGGTTTCCGAAGTATAGCTTTCTTGAAGCTTACGATTTTTCAAAGTATAAACATCTACAAATGGAATGGAAAGTAATAGAGAAACTAAGGCAAAAGCTTATCGAATTGATTAAATTGAAAGAGATTGATATGAATATTTGAAGATATATCAAAAAGAGATAACACCGTATTCACGCTGCGTCGCGGACGCTCCTTGGTCCGGAAAGAAGTAGAAAGCCTGGAAGTGGAATCAGCCGGACAACCACTGCGAGCTTAAGTCTGGCGACCCGTTCCCTTGCGATCACTTAAGGCTCTCGGGTTCGTGAATACAACACACGTTATGTAAAATCGCACAAGAGGAAGGAAATTAATCATGAGCACATTTCCAATCGTTCATCTTACTCTACAAAAGCTGAAGGAAAGACAAAGTGAAAAGAATTATTTAAGAGTTCAAGTTGATCATGGTGAAGAATTAAATACGGTTTGTACATTTAATGAACCGGCTCGTGATTCAGATTTTAAGCGCTTAATCAAGGAAACCAATTTGATAATACCTCCAGACTATATGGACTTCTTAAAGATACACAATGGTGGTGTTCTCTATTCCTTAGGCGAATATGGTGGGGGAATAGAATTATTTTCTGTTGAAGAGATTATAGAGAACTATGAGTTCTATAAAGATGATCTATTAGAATCGTTTTATCCCATTGGTATCGATAACGGGGAAGAATTACTTTTAATCAAATCAAATAACTGTGATCCTTTACGAAGAGACAAAAACTATTTATTTTGGTCAGACGTCTTGGATTTAGAGGATCCGATAGACCTAAACTGCAATTTTGAAATTTGGTTAGATCGTTTGGTGATGGCTCAAGGAAATAAGTATTGGTACTGGAATATCTATACCGCTGAAACCTATTATAAGACACATAAATGAAACAGAAAGTTGTTCATTGAAGGTGCGACTTTACATAACAACATAATAGTCGAACTGATCATATTCTCTCGTATGAAATACGACCATGAACGAGGAGGGTAATTATGCTGGTTTATAACAAAGATACGATGGAAACCCATACGGAGAAGGTAAGAAAGCCTGAGGAGAATGAGGTGGTATGGATTCGTCTACGCAACCCTGAGCCTGCTGAAACTACTTTTGTGCTGCACGACTTACTGGAAAGCCACCATCTGTTGGTTGAAGATGCCATCAAATTAAATCAACGTCCCAAAATGGACCGCTACAAAAATAATATTTTTATCTCTTTCTTTACAATCGATGAACAATGCAAACCACTTGAAATTGCGATCGTTGTCGGCAGCAATTATGTGGTGACTATTTTTAAAGATGATATTCCTGTTCTGGACAGCTTGTATGATGAACTGCAGCGAGCAGAAGGGAAGATGAAATATCCAGCCCAAATCCTCTATTACATCATGGACCGTTGTGTAGATGACTACGTCCAAATTATCGACCATATTGAAGATACAGTCGAACAGTGGGAAGAAGCGATACACAACGATCCTTATGCCAACATTTCCAGTGAAGTATTTAAATTAAAAAGACTTACGCATGGGCTTCGCCGGACATTTATAGAAGAACGATCCATATTAGGATCAATCAGTCATCAGAACTTCCCTTATTCTTCACCTGAAGCCGATGTTTACTTTGTAGATATCTTTGATCATATCTCACGGGTAGTAGATTCCATCGATAGCTTTCGGGATTCCTTGACTGGATTGCTTGAGATGCAGATTTCCATGAAGGCTGACCGAATGAACGAAACGATGAAGACGCTAACGATATTTAGTACGATCTTTCTACCGCTTTCTTTTGTTGTCGGCCTCTACGGTATGAACTTTAAGATCATACCGGAATTAAGGTGGGATTTTGGCTATGTTTATGTATGGGGTGTTATCCTTTCGCTCGTCATCGGTATGATCCTATTTTTCAAAAAGAAAAAATGGATCTAAACCAATTCGATATGGAGCGGGCCAAAGGTTTGTCTCGTGCCTTCAACAGGTGTATCCCAAATAAGCTCGATAACATCGCCGTGTTTGACCGCACCGACACCTGCTGGTGTTCCGGTATAGATAATATCGCCTGCTCCAAGACCAAATTGCGTACCGATATAGTCAACTAACTGCTCCAGGGAGAAGATCATGTCCTTCGGAGAGCCATTTTGCACGACCTGTCCATTGCGGCGGAGACTGAATTGAAGCTGTTCGAACTGCTCCTTACCTTGGAAGGCAGCGAAGTCCGACAGCACGGCTGCTCCTTTGAAACCTTTGGCGAGCAGCCAAGGATGACGCTTTTCTTTTAACACATTTTGCACGTCTCTAGCCGTCCAATCAATACCAAGCGCGATCCCATCAACAAGCTCTGTTAGTGGCTTACCTTGCTCATATGTGGCTGCGATCCGAACCACCAACTCCAGCTCGTGATGAATTTCTCCGATATCGCCTGGCATCCGCAGCGTTCCTTCAGAAGCATGCAGGGCATGAGTGGGTTTGGAGAAAATCATCGGCTGCTCCGGAACATCATTTCCCATTTCCTTAGCATGTTGGGCATAATTTCTTCCGACACAATAAATGTTGCGTATTTGATCCATATTCGTCATTTCATCATCACCTTTCCCTATTAATATAAACCTTTTTGCACGGTTAATAAATAAAGGGGGGTACATCAAAGTTATATCGATTTTCGTCCATACAAAACAACGAAATTGAAATACTTATATACAACATCTACATCCGAGAAACCGATTTGCTGTAACCAATCCAGTTGTGTATGCAAGGGTGCCATTCGATCGAGTTGTGTGCGTTCATAAGCGGAATCAAGCTCATCTCTGGATAAACCGCTGACTTCCACTTTGTTCCTCCAGTCCTCCTTATAGAGCGATTCAATGAATGGTGTATGACCAAGAACTTGATCAGCATTAATGAATACACCAGTATCCTTCAAATTCGAATACGTATTATTGTATAATTTCAACTTATCGGCATCAGAAAGATGATGAATCGAAAGGGCTGAGATGATAATATCGAATTTCTCAGATGACGTATAATTCGTATAATCATCCACCACATAGGTAATCGTATTAAACCCTTGAAGTCGTAATCTCGTAACCTCCATCATTTTCTCGGAAATATCAATAAGCGTAACCTTCGCACCCGGATATCTCTGTAAGAGAAGGGACGAGAATAAGCCTGTTCCAGCACCTAAGTCTAGGATGGTTGGGGATATCGTGTTTGACTCTGCCATAGAAACACCTGCCTGATAAAAATCATCAAAGCAGGGTATCAGCTTTCTTCGTTGACCATCATACTCCTGCGCAACCTTATCGAAATTTCTGCGAACCTCATCTCGGATTTCCATCCATTCCACCTCCAAAGGGTTGAAGTCTCTGTCTACATACTATTGCACATCTACTTATTCGTAAAATATATAGAAACTATTAACAAAATAGTTTATACCTATATATAAAAGTGACGTCCAAACGATGATAAGTAGTGGAGGTCATTCCTTATGTTCCTCATCTTGTTTAGGCTTTGGAAGGGTCAAAGGGTCAAAGGGTCTAAGAGTCTAAATGGTCTAAGAGTCTAAATGGTCTAAGGGTCTAAATGGTCTAAGGGTCTAAATGGTTTAAGGGTTTAAAGGGTTTAAAGGGTTTAAAGGGTTTAAAGGGTTTAAATGGTTTTTAGTATTGTAGTGTGACAAAGTGCAGCAGCAATCGAGCCGGAAAGTTTACGTGCCGCCTTTAAACTTGTTCAGCAACCGCAATCGTGTAATCAAGCTGAACGAGTTTAACAGTGGCTGGAGGCCGATTGCTGCGGAGTGTGTCACATGCTTTTGTCTTTGCCTTTGCCTTTGCCTTTGCCTTTGCCTTTGCCTTTGCCTTTGCCCTTGCCTTTGCCCTTGCCTTTGCCATTGTATTTGCCCTTGCCCTTGCCCTTGCCCTTGCCTTTGCCTTTGCCTTTGCCTTTGCCTTTGCCTTTATCCCTTGACCGTGAGTGTAGACGTTGACTTCACCTTACCCTCGAAGGAAAAGCGCCCCAATAACCAAAGAACCAACAATCCCATAAACCGCATTCACATTCAGATAATTAACAAGAATGAAATAGCCGGCTGCCAGCAGAAACGGAATAAAGTTAATCACACCAGGCGATGTTTTCAAAGCAAACTTGGCAAAATCATAAGCGAGCATCGCCATCATCACGAAGATGACAGGCTGTATACCCCGAATCATCCCTTTAATAATCGTATTATTCTGCAGTTTAGACATCAAGCCTACGAGTAGGATCATCAATAATGCCGTCGGCAGCACGACAGCAGCTAGCGCAATCGTGGCACCGGGCCATCCAGCAACTTTAAACCCGATATAAGCGGCCAGTTTCGTTGCAATGGGTCCGGGCAGGGAGTTGCCAAACGCAAGTGCATGACCAAAGTCTTCCGTTGTCATCCATTTCATACGGCTGACCACTTCGTTCTCATAGAGAGGGATAATAGAAGGGCCTCCGCCATATCCGAGCATAGTTGCTCTACCGAAAGAAACGAACAGCTTTAGAAGCTCACTCCACATTATTCATCACATTCCTTTTCCTGATTTCTTTTATTGTGCACGCGATGATCCAATCCACTGACGGTTGGCGTCAACGACGGGTAAATCAAAAGGAGTTATGGAGTGGCCATTCGCGTCATCTTGTTTACATATGGTAATCATATTATTCAAATTAACTTCGTTACGAAAGTTATATTAAGAATAATACATCGAAAAGAACAAAAATTCAATAATTATGTAGGAAACCGCCATCTCTGGACAGCTATGACTTCAGACTGGAAAGGGATTAGAAGCTATCCGAAGCCCTACTCGCGATTCTGCGGAAGGGGAGTGAACCAACATTTTTATCCATAAAATTGTTGTTAACTCCATGTTAAATATGTAATCCGATTATGTAAGCTATTTAGCTTCTGAAGATTTCGTCGTATGATAGAAGTAGGGTGTTATTAGTAATGATCCTGGATTGGGTATGCTATCCAGAGGGGACTACATAATCAAAAGGGGAAAAGGCCTTATTATGACTGAACAACCGATTATCCGTTTTGAGCAGGTAACTAAACAATTTAATGGCGATTCAGCCATCTTGAAGGATGTCAGCTTTGAGATCGAGCGCGGGAAGTTCTATACGCTGCTTGGCCCTTCAGGCTGTGGCAAAACGACGATTCTTCGATTAATCGCCGGATTCACAGAGCCCACAAGCGGTAAGATCCATTTCAATGGTAAAGTAATCAATCATATTCCAGCTAATAAGCGGCAGGTTAATACCGTATTTCAGGACTACGCCTTGTTCCCGCATTTGAATGTATTCGAGAATGTGGCTTTTGGCTTGCGCATCAAGAAGCTGAAGAAAGCCGATATTACAGCCAAAGTAATGGAGGCCCTTCGTTTCGTCAATCTAGTGGGCTACGAAGGCCGGGAAATTACGGAGATGTCCGGCGGTCAGCGCCAACGTGTTGCGATCGCGCGGGCAATCGTGAATGAGCCGGAAATTATTTTACTGGACGAGCCGTTATCTGCCCTCGATTTGAAGCTGAGAACCGAAATGCAATATGAGCTGCGTGAGCTTCAGAGACGACTAGGTATTACGTTTATATTCGTCACCCATGATCAGGAAGAAGCGCTAGCGATGTCTGATGAGATCTTCGTGCTTAGCCAAGGGATCATCCAGCAGAGCGGGACACCTACTGATATTTACGATGAGCCGATTAACCGGTTTGTGGCCGACTTCATTGGAGAATCCAACATCGTTCCTGGTAAAATGACGCAGGACTTTCTCGTGGAATTTGCCGGCCGTACGTTCGAATGTGTCGATAGAGGACTCAATCCAAATGAGCTGATCGAGATTGTTATTCGTCCTGAGGATCTAGAGATTACCACGCATGAGCTGGGCCAGCTTCAGGTTCGTGTCGATTCGCAGCTATTCAGGGGCGTACATTACGAGATTATTAGCAGTGACGAGACCGGCAATAAATGGCTTGTCCACTCAACGAAGAAGGTCGTTGTTGGTGAATCGATTGGTCTGACCTTCGAGCCGGAAGCGATTCACGTGATGCGCTTTGGAGAGTCGGAGGAAGACTTCGACAGACGATTGGAAGCTTACGCATGAGGGCGGCTATACAGAGGAATACGGGTACTCGTAATCTTTATCTGATTCCTTATCTCTTATGGATTATTCTATTTGTCATTGCACCGATTGTATTGATCGTTTATTATTCCTTCTTCGATGTCGAGGGGAATTTCACGTTCGGCAATTATAAGGACTTCTTTACACCTGTCTATATGAAAATGACGTTCAGCTCGTTTTGGTATGCGTTCCTGATTACGGCTTTTTCCTTACTTGTCGCGTATCCGACCGCTTATTTGCTAACCAAGACCAAGCATAAGCAGCTGTGGATGCTGCTCATTATCTTGCCTAGTTGGATCAATTTGCTGCTCAAAACCTATGCGTTCATTGGTCTATTCGGCACTTACGGTGCTGCGAATAAAATGCTGGAGCTGTTCGGAATTGGTACGCAGCAAATTTTGTTCACTGATTTTAGCTTTATCTTCGTATCCGTATATATTTTCATTCCGTTCATGGTGCTGCCGATTTTCAATGCGCTTGAGGAGCTTAATCCGTCACTCGTCTACGCCGCGCGTGATCTAGGTGCATCGCCGTGGACGACGTTTCGCCGTGTTATCTTTCCGCTTACGATTAGCGGTGTGAAGTCAGGCTGCCAAGCCGTGTTCATACCGGCGCTTTCGCTGTTTATGATTACGCGCCTCATTGCCGGCAACCGTGTTATTACGCTTGGTACGGCGATTGAGCAGCATTTTCTCGTCACGCAGGATTGGGGGATGGGGGCAACGATTGCCGTCTTCCTCATTATCGCGATGGCGATCATTATGATTCTAACGGGTAACCGTAACCGAAAGTGAGGGCTGCAGGATGAACAAAGGGAAGCTATCGAACATTTATCTAATCATTGTCTTTATCATCTTGTATGCACCAATCTTTTACCTGATGTACTTCTCCTTCAACAGCGGCGGCACGATGCACAAGTTCGAGGGCTTTACATTGGTTTGGTACAAAGAGGTGTTCGCGGATACGCGGTTATTAATCATTGTCTTAAATACCTTCGTCATTGCGCTGCTATCTTCAGCGATCTCGACAATTCTGGGCGTTTTTGGGGCGCTTGCCATCCATCAGGTGAAGAAGTATCAAACGCAGAGTGCGCTGCTCTCACTCAATAACGTGCTGATCGTAAGTCCGGATGTTATTATTGGTGCGTCCTTCTTAATCCTGTTTACCATTATTGGCATTAAACTTGGCTTCACCTCTGTACTGCTGTCACATATCGCCTTCAGCGTGCCGATCGTGGTCATTATGGTGCTGCCCAAGCTGGAGGAAATGAGTCCAACACTAATCGATGCTGCGCGCGATCTTGGAGCTACGAGCATGGATGTTCTCTCCAAGGTTATCCTGCCATTCATCAAGCCAGGGATATTCGCGGGGTTCTTCATGGCGTTAACGTACTCACTGGATGATTTTGCCGTTACATTCTTCGTCACAGGCAATGGCTTCTCTACGTTATCCGTTGAGATTTACTCACGGGCAAGACAGGGCGTTGCACTGTCGATCAATGCGTTATCAACCCTTATCTTTTTACTTACGCTCATTTTGGTTGTTGGGTATTATTTCATCAATCGACGTAATAATCGCTCCCGCACAGATTGGGGGATGCCGAGCAAATGAGACAGCTGATTCAGATGTTTACGGTTGTGGTCGTTATTGCTTTGGCGTTGATGTATGGGGCATCTAGGCTTAACTCCTCTCAGGGCTTTACTGGCGGCAGCACCCTGACCATCTATAACTGGGGAGATTATATTGATCCCGAGCTTATTGCAGAATTTGAAAAGGAAAGCGGCTTGAAGGTCATCTATCAAACCTTTGATTCCAACGAAGCGATGATGACGAAGATCGAACAAGGCGGAACAACCTTCGATATCAGCATTCCTTCCGAATATGCGATTAGCAAAATGAGAGAAGAGAACCTGCTCCTGCCAATCGATCAAAGTAAGCTGCCTAATTTGAAATATATTAATCCGCGCTTCCTGCACTTGTCGTTTGATCCGGATAATGCTTATTCCATCCCATATTTCTGGGGGACGGTAGGTATTATCTATAATTCGGACATGTTGGGCGGGAAGAAGTTCACGAGCTGGAATGATCTATGGGACCCCAGCCTGCATAATCAAATTCTGCTTGTAGACGGTGCGCGTGAAGTGATTGGAATGGGCTTGAATAGCCTTCATTATTCACTCAATGATACGAATGAAGCGCATCTGCAGGAAGCGAAGAACAAGCTCAACAAGCTAACTGGCAATGTAAAAGCAATCGTCGGCGATGAAATCAAGATGCTGCTTGCCAATGAGGAAGCGGCTGTCGGCGTAGTCTGGTCCGGCGATGCTTCAGAGATAATGGGCGAGAATGATAAGCTCGATTATGTCGTGCCGAAGGAAGGCTCTAACCTTTGGTTTGATAATATGGTTATTCCGAAGACGGCACGCAACATTGAAGGGGCGCATGCTTTCATCAACTTCATGCTCGACCCCAAGCATGCTGCACAGAATGCCGAATACGTCGGCTATTCAACACCGAACGAGAAGGCGCTTGAATATTTACCTGCGGAAATCGCACAGGATAAGCGTTTCTATCCAGACCCGGAGCTGACAGAGAAGCTCGAGGTGTATAAGAATCTAGGCAAGCGAATGCTTTCTCACTATAATGAGCTGTTTCTGGAGTTTAAAATGCACCGGAAGTAGCCATAGCCTCGATTTTCCATTTTGTCCCGAACATGATTTAATAGAAGAAGACTTGATAGTCATAAGAAAATACTATTCATAAAGTGAGGCAACCATATATGGGAGCATGGGGAACAAAGACTTTTGATAGCGATGATACGTTGGATTGGATGGGCGAGTTTCTTGAAGCGCCAACCCTTGGTTTTCTCAATGAAACGTTAAGCAGTGCGGTAGAGGATGATTATATAGTGGAGCCATACGGCTCATCCGCCCTTGCTGCGGCAGAGTTTATTGCAGCATTACTAGGGAAGACGAATGGTCCATTGCCGGAGGAATTGACAGAGGCGGTGACTCGGTTTAAACCGAAAAAGGTGAATGAGAATGTAGTTGCATTAGCGAGCAAAGCGGTGAATAAAATTCTCGAAAACTCCGAGTTGAAGGAATTATGGGAAGAGAGCGATGATTACACCGAATGGTCGAGCAATCTTCAGGAGCTCGTAACAAAGCTGGTATAAACGAGTAAGCAACAGCTTCAGGGCAAGTATTCTTATCATCGGAGGTACAGGCAATGCTGAGTTTAAGTGTTCTTGATCAATCACCCATTCCAGAAGGGAGCACGGCTCAGCAGACGCTAATCGAGACCGTGAAGCTGGCTCAATTGTCAGAACGACTCGGCTACAAAAGGTTCTGGGTATCCGAGCACCATAATACAGCTAGCCTTGCTCATTCGAGTCCAGAAGTATTCATTTCACATATTGCCGCTCATACCTCGACCATCCGTGTCGGTACGGGAGGGGTTATGCTGCCCCATTATAGCGCCTACAAGGTTGCGGAGAATTTCCGTCTGCTCGAAGCCCTTTATCCTGGACGTATTGATGTCGGTCTTGGGCGTGCACCAGGCGGTATGCCGATTGTGACGCGGGCCCTGCAGGAAGGGAAAACGGACTACGGCTATGTTGATCAGTACCCGCAGCAAATTGCTGATTTGCTCCATTATTTTAATGATTCGAATACGCCTACACACCGCTTCCCTGGCTTACTGGCATCGCCATCCGTGGCAACCAAACCGGAGGTGTGGCTGCTGGGTTCAAGTGGTGATAGTGCGGCTTTGGCAGCAGAACTCGGCGTATCCTTTGCCTTTGCCCAGTTTATCAATGGGAGTGGAGGGGCTCCGGTCGTTAAGACCTATAAGGATGATTTTGTCCCATCTGGCTATGGAATAGAGCCGCAGTCGATGGTTGCTATTTTCGTCATATGTGCAGATACGGATGAGGAAGCGGAGCATCTCGCAGCTAGCTTTCATTATCAATTTCTGCTGCTTGAGCAAGGACGTTTCAGTGATGGAATTGCAACGCCCGAGAAGGCCCTGGCTTATCCCTATTCACCTATGGACAAGCTGCGCATACAGGAGAATCGTAAACGAATCGTGATTGGCTCCCAGAAGTCCGTGAAGGAGCAGCTGCTTCGTCTTAGTGAACAGTATGAGACGAATGAGATCATGATTGCCACAATGGTTCATGATTTTGAGGCCAAGCGCAAATCATTCAAACTGGTCGCTGAGGCCTTCGGCATTCAGCCTGAAGAATAACAAAAGCCCTGGACAACGCCGATGATGGCGTTGTTCAGGGCTTTTGCATGCGAATGGTTAGCGGCTGGACAGCTCCGAATAAACCCGCTTTCCTTGTACTTCTGTCGATCGTCTGACAGAGGGTTCAAAATAATTCTGTTTCCATAAAATTAGTAGATAGAAGAAGCAATAGCGTTCGCTTTTGTCTTCTTATTTCTACCCCTAAGGGATAGAATCAAGAAATAGGGAGACAGCAGCGACCCTTAAGAATGATCCGGCAGCATAGCGGAATAACAATTGCAGCATCCCCTCTAAGCATGATACGATATCCCCAATTTACCAACCTATATATCGTGGAGGGATGAGCATGTCGGAAACAGTTGAAGCTCGATTAGCGGAGCTTGGCATTGTGCTGCCGGAGGCAAGCGAGCCAGCGGCTAAGTATGCGAACTATGTGATCTCCAATGGCTTACTGTTCATATCTGGGAAGGGCCCTGCTGGGAAACCAAAGGGCAAGCTCGGACAGGAGTATACTACCGAAGAGGGATATCAATTCGCAAGACTGGCCGGAATTGAGGTTCTCGCAGTATTGAAGGAAGCTCTTGGTAGTCTGGACCTCGTGAAGCGTGTCGTCAAAATTCAAGGCTTCGTCAATGCGGTACCAGAATTCGAGGAGCCGCATAAGGTGTTGAATGGATGCTCGGATCTTATACTTGAAGTCTTCGGCGAGCGAGGTCTTCATGCTAGGTCGGTGCTTGGCGCGAGCACATTAAGAGATAATCTCCCCATTGTGATCGATTCCATTTTTGAAATATAGGAGACTAAGCAGCGGAACAATCAGGAGAACCATGCTTCCAAAAAAATATATTGTAATTCCAATCACTTGTCGATATAATAACCAACAACAAACACAATAGCTTTACATTCGTTGACGAGAAAGAGTACGTTATAGCCCTGATCGAACAGAGAGTTGGGATTGCTGAAAACCAACGTTCGGGTCTAAACGGAAAGCCATCTCCGAGAAGCAGGCTGAACCTTGAGTAAGCTCTGCCGCATTTCCAGCGTTACTGGGAACACGTATTGATGGATACGTGAGCGGAGTGTCACGACTTTGTCGTGGAACTAGGGTGGTAACACGGGTATAAACTCGTCCCTTTATAGGGGCGGGTTTTTTTTGTTGTTCACAATAAGGAGGGAAGAGCATGAAACCATTCGATATGCAAGCATTACTCTCACCGAACGTCGTGAAGATTCCGCCTTCTGGCATCCGTAAATTTTTCAGCTTGGCTGAAGGAAACAAGGATATGATCTCACTTGGCGTGGGTGAACCGGATTTTGTAACACCAGAGCATGTAAGGGAAGCCTGTGTGCGTGCCCTAGAGAAGGGAAGAACGACCTATACGCCCAATGCGGGTCTATTAGAGCTAAGAGAAGAGATTGCCCACTATTTAGATACAGGCTTTCAATTGAAATACGAGCCCGAGAACGAAATCATGGTTACGGTTGGAGGGAGTGAAGCAATCGATTTGGCTTTTCGTGCATTGCTTACTCCAGGTGACGAGATCATTGTTCCCACACCAAGCTATATCGCTTACTCTCCACTGACCGCTCTGAATGGCGGGAAGGTTGTTGAGGTCGAAACTTCAGCCGACAATCAGTTCAAGCTAACGGCAGAATCGCTGCTTGAGAAGATAACGCCTCATACCAAGGCATTGATTATTAACTATCCAAGCAATCCAACTGGCGCTACGATGACCTACGAGGATTGGATTCCCATTGCGAAGGTAGTAGAGGAACATAACCTTATCGTCATCTCCGATGAGCTCTATGCTGAGCTTACCTATGATCAGAAGCACGTAAGCTTCGCTTCCCTTCCGGGGATGCTGGATAGGGTGCTGGTCATTGGCGGTTTCTCCAAAGCCTTCGCCATGACGGGGTGGAGAATTGGATATGCCTGCGGTAATCCGGCTTTGATAGCTGCCATGCTGAAGATTCATCAATACACCGTACTTTGTGCACCTATCCTTGGACAGATTGCGGCGATTGAGTCATTGCGTAATGGGCTTGCAGATAAAGATTTCATGAGAGATTCGTTCAATCAACGCAGAAGGATGTTTGTTCGTGGATTACAGGATATCGGTCTATCCTGCCATGAACCGCAGGGCGCGTTCTACGCTTTTCCATCCATCGTTAGCACTGGAATGAGCTCGGAGCAATTTGCAGAGTTTTTGATTAACAAGGCGAAGGTAGCGACCGTTCCGGGCAATGTGTTTGGCTCAGGCGGGGAGGGTTTCATACGCTGCTCTTACGCCGCCTCCATTTCCCAATTGGAAGAGGCGCTGAGCAGAATCGAACGCTGCTTGAAGGAAGCACGCGTGAATTAATTCTCGTTGTTGATTAGATGGCTATCTATTCCTTGCAGATCATGAGGAGATTATTATCCGGATCTTTAATAACGAACCAATGGTCAAACTGGATATCGGTCACTAAAGTAACCTGATTATCCTTTGCAAAACTATAAGAGGCTTGCAGATCAGTTGTGAGAAACATGAATGTGGGGGTCTGGATGCTAGGAGCGCCGCCAGGTTCCTTGCCGCCCCACATTGGCATGGTGTCGAGAATAACACCGGCACCTTCCATAGGAAGCGGACATAGGTGTCCATTCATAATCTCGCAATCTGGCGTTAGTCCAAGAAGCTTGCAGTACCATTCGCGTGCACGCTCAATATCTTTTACGGGGATAAAGACGCTGCCGATCTTGTTCTTGATGGGGCTTTTGACAGTGGTTGATGCTTGATGATCTTGCTCATTCATTGTTAATCCTCCCTTAATCATTTTCAGTGTATTGGGAATTAGTTGCGGCTTATAATTCTCGGATTCTTGTGCGGGTGTTGGGTTATGCTTGCTTGCATGCTGGTCCATAATAGAGCTCCTTTCATGATTTCGTAAGACGTACTGGAATACAGCAGGAAACGCAGGTTGTTCGCTCCAGATCCTCATTTGAACCAGGAATATACTTAGCATGCGCCGCTCTGAGATCGTCATGCTCATAGTCAGCATTCTGATAAAGCCAGCTATATAGTCTATCCATAACCCCAGTCATGGAGCCATATGCTGGAGTTGTCAGGCAGGCGTAGAGACCGCCTTCAATGATCTTATTTGCCTCTAGCAGGAGAGTAGAGCCCGGAAGTGAAATACTAAGTTCATACCAATAATCGTCACTAGTGGGTAGTACCCCGTAATTGGAGCTCATGTACAGCTGGATTTCCTCACTAACATCCATGGATAGCCTTCGATCTTGCAGCCATGCGGTGAGCTGTTCATCGGCCATCGTTTGACTGCGAGGTCCATCACAACGGAAGCTGCGTATGGGAACAGAGGGTATATCTATAATCTCAATCGAAGGCTGCTCCTTGGCCCGCTGAACAGGTAGAAAGAGCTTTAG
Source organism: Paenibacillus baekrokdamisoli (assembly GCF_003945345.1). Lineage (GTDB taxonomy): Bacteria > Bacillota > Bacilli > Paenibacillales > Paenibacillaceae > Paenibacillus_Z > Paenibacillus_Z baekrokdamisoli. The sequence continues at coordinate 6,560,405 of NZ_AP019308.1, forward strand.
TCGTGACACTTTTCCTTTGTAATGCATCCATTCTTCTAAAAAAGAGTGCTCACCCAGCGTGAAGGTGCTTTTGGGAAGCCACTCCGCAAGCAAGCGATTCCAAGAAGAAATAATCGTATGTGCGTTATCAGCAGCTGTTAAGCTGACGGCATATAGACCACCTGCGATAATAGCTGTTCGGTAATCGGGATTAAATGGTAGTAACGGTTGATTCAGCTCCGTATAAGTAGCCATAATCTCATATTCATGCTCATCATAAGAGTCAGAGGGCTCCACATTGCGTCCTATAATACGTGCATCAGCTAAAGGGAATCCCGACTCAGTCAGCTGACAATAGAAAGTGTGAAAAGCTTGTTCCTCTAGTCCTTCTCTTAAGGAAGAGCGATACCGATAAGTAAGCACAGGCATCGGCGCCATCCTTATGACCTTCACATCAGCGAATTGCTCGCTTACTTCCTTGAGCTCCGTATAGCTTACTTTCTCTAGCAGATTAACCCGTTCAAAGCTGTAATAAAGGGAGGCATCACGATAGGTGCCAGGCGTTAGCCCGACAAGCTTCTTGAATGATTTGGTAAAAGCTTGGTAGGATTCAAACCCGCATGTAATCGCAATATCTACGATTGGAAGCTTCGTTTGTCTGAGCAAAATAGCAGCCTGACTCGTTCGGCGTTTGCGGATATACTCCTTCAGCGGATGTCCGGTCATCGTATAGAACACACGGTACAACGATGGGACCGACATATAAGCGATGGCTGCAATCTGCTCTAGCTCTACATGCTCGTCAAGATGCTCTTCCATGTAATCAATCGCATTTTGTACCGCTTTAACGGCTTCCATATCCACCCTCTCTTCGGCAAGACTGTTTGAATTGCTTTCATCATACCAAATCGAATGTGGGGATAAGTGTATTATTTTATCAAGATCGACTCCTCTTCAGTTAAATGAATTCGCTGAGGCGAGATCCCGCTCTAGCTTTCTATTTATTACGGAGAGAAAAATGGTAATATATGTTTAGATAAATGAGTTGGGGACTTACTGCAATTCGAGGAGGATGATTACATGCTGGAGACTCCGTACGTTCTCATTAATGAGCAAAAGATGAAACGGAATATTGTCCGTATGGCGGAAGCTGTAAATCACCAGGGTGTTCAATTACGACCGCATGTAAAAACACATAAGATTCCAGACTTCGCGATGCTCCAGTTGGAAGCTGGAGCGGTTGGCATTACGGTAGCCAAGGTCGCAGAAGCGGAAATTATGGCAAGCCATGGCATAACGGATATATTCGTGGCTTATCCGATTGTTGTTCCTAGCAAAATTAAGCGAGTCATCCAATTAGCGAGAACGATAAGAATCATCGTTGGCGTGGATAGCCTTGAAGGCGCTAAGCGTCTTTCTGAAGCAGCAATTGAAAGTGATATTTCGCTAGAAGTACGTTTGGAGATCGATACGGGTCTATATCGTACAGGTATTGCACAGGAGAAAGCGCTGGAGCTTGCCCTACAAATCCAACAATTATCGAATCTTCGATTAACAGGCATTTTCACCTACCGTGGCGCAATGCTGAAGGGACTTCCGACTCTGGATATTCGCCAAGCGGGATTGGAGGAAGGGCTGTTGATGGCGACTTTAGCTAATGAATTAAGGGTAAACGGGATCGAAGTCACAGATGTGAGCGTGGGATCGACCCCAACTGGGCTATCCGCAGCTGAAGTACAGGGTGTAACAGAAGTAAGGCCTGGCACGTATGTATTTCATGACCGCATGCAGACACAGCTGGGCGTTTGCTCATTAGAGGAAGTTGCTGCTGCTGTTATTGCGACCATTGTTAGCATGCCTTCGGAGGATCGATTAATTATCGACGGCGGAAGTAAAACATTTGCGACGGATGTTCAGCCGGGTAACAAACCACTTGATTTAGTTGGCTTCGGGTATATTGTTAATGCTCCGGGCGCGGTGCTAGAGCGAATGAATGAAGAGCATGGCATTATCACAATCGACAAAGGGCATTCCTTTCAAATAGGCGACACGCTAGAAATTATCCCTAATCATATTTGCAGTACAATAAACCTTCATAATCAAGTGTATTTACAAAAGAACGATCACACCATAGAAAAGATAATCGTACTCGGCAGAGGTATGCTGCATTAAGGGAGGTCCCAAAATGTTGGATCTAATTATCAAGAATGGTAGGATTATTGATGGCACTGGAAATCCATGGTATCTAGGTGAGATAGGGGTCAAAGACGGCGTGATCACCCATGTAGGGAGGGCAGATCTCGAGAGTAGGAACATCATTGACGCCAAGCAGCAGGTCATTTCTCCTGGATTTATTGATGGGCATACGCATTCCGATCTATTGATTCTCGAACAACCGTTAAGTGAGATCAAGATGCAGCAAGGCGTTACAACAGAGGTCGTAGGAAACTGTGGACTTGCACCAGCTCCATGGTCCCATCAACATAAACATCTGCTCGAAAGCTATGTGGAGCCAGTCATAGGAAGTGCTTCATTCGCGTGGCCTTGGAAAACGGTTGAGCAGTATATGGAGGTTTTAGCTGGGTCAAAGCCTTCAGAGAATGTCGCAACTTATGTCGCTCATGGCGCTTTGCGCATTGCAGTCATGGGATTTGCCAATAGACCCGCAACCTCTGATGAAATGACACAAATGAAAAGGCTGCTGGAAGAAGGGATGAAGGCTGGGGCAATCGGACTTTCAATTGGTCTGCTCTACGCACCTGGGAGTTATACCTCAAAGGAGGAACTCGCGGGTCTTTGTCGTGTGCTGCAAAAGTATAATGGATTACTAGCCACTCATATTCGCGGGGAAGGCAACAATTTGATTCCTTCTATTCAAGAAGTGATATGGATAGCGGAGAAAAGTGGCATCTCGCTTCATATCTGTCATCTGAAGGCTGCAGGGAAGATCAATTGGGGGAAAATCCAAATTGCGCTTGACCTGATCGAAAGCGCAAGAGCAAGGGGGATGGATGTTACCTGCGATGCCTATCCTTATTCCGCAGGTTCTACCAGCTTAACCACCGTGCTTCCTCCATGGGTGCTTGAAGGCGGTATTACATGCACGTTGGAAAGGCTTAAGGATCCTGCCTTACGCAGCCAAGTGAAACAACAATTGATGGAAGAGCAAGTAGAATGGGATAACCTTGTAGTCTCCACGGGCTGGAACAGTATATTCATTTCAAGTATGAACTTCGTTACTAACCGTGGGCTGGAAGGGAAGCATATTCTGGAGATTAGTGAGATACGCGGCGTTGCTCCGATCGATTGCGCTCTGGATCTGCTTCTGGAGGAGGAAGGCAAAATCTCCATCGTTTACTTCCATATGTCAGAAGAGGATGTCAGCCAAGTGGTAACCTGGGATAAGTCGATCATCATCTCGGATAGCCTCGGTTGTGTGACCGGGAAGCCGCATCCGCGAACCTACGGGTCATTCCCGCGATTATTTGCTAAATATGTGCGGCAGGAAAAGCGGCTTTCGCTAGAACAAGCCGTTCGGAAAATTACATCCTTTCCGGCACAGCGCTTCAAATTAGGCAAAAGAGGGCTGCTCGTTCCTGGCTATCAAGCAGATCTGATCGTGTTTGATCCAGATACGATTACAGATCAAGCGACCTTTGAGGAACCCACTCAGATTCCAACGGGTATTTCCCATGTATGGGTTAACGGGATAAATACATTATCGCATCAGACCCACACGACAGCTAGACCAGGCTGCTTTATTCATGCGCATTTATAATTAAAGTTATAGAGATTGAATGATCATAAGGGAACAATCAAAAAGGAGAGATCAGATATGGCAAGAGTGGAGCAGATTTTAGCGGAAAAAGGAATTATACTAGGTGAGGTGCCAGAAGCAGTAGCGACATACGTTCCAGCCAAACAAGTTGGCAACGTGGTTTATACATCCGGCTGTGATTGCCGCATTAATGGTGTGCTAATGTTCGAAGGCAAGGTCGGATCCGACTTAACTGTGGAGCAGGGTTATGCGGCTGCAAGGCAGGTTGCCATCAATTTACTAGCCGTATTGAAAGCTCATCTTGGTGATCTAGATCGTATCAAACAGGTGGTCAAAATGCTGGCTTTTGTTAATTCGGCCAATGGATTTGTAGAACAACCGTATGTCATTAATGGTGCTTCTGATCTTCTAGAAGAAGTGCTGGGGGAAAAAGGCAGACATGCACGCTCTGCAATTTCTGCAAATGAGCTTCCTTTTAACACGCCGGTAGAAATTGAATTGATTGTTGAAGTGGAGTAATTTAATTCTATAATTTTAATGAAACTTCTTCCTCCTACGTTTAGTAGGGGGATTTTTTTGTTGTACGCTGATTCATATCGTAAGCAACGAAAAACCTCTACGCTCATCAAGCTCGATGCCACTTTTTATAAATATTACAAATAGAAATTTTAAATTAATATAAGGAATTTTTTATTGACTTTCTGGATTATGAAGTTTATATTGTTCATACAAACATTAGTTTTGTATTACAAATATTTTGGAGGTTGGGAAAATGAACAAAGTTTCTTTGGTAACCACGTTAATGCGAGTGGTGCTGGGTATATTATTTATCGCGCATGGTTACAGTAAGTTCCAAATGGGTCTTGGAAACGTGTCGGCGTGGTTTGAAAGTGCAGGAACGCCTGGATTCTTAGCCTATATTGCAGGTCCGCTTGAATTGTTTGGAGGCATCCTACTCGTTATCGGACTATTCACAAGATATGTATCCGCGCTTTTCATCATCATGCTGATCGGAGCTATCGTGACAATGAAGTGGTCATTAGGCTTACTTGGTAGTGGGGGAACGACCGGCTATGAGCTGGACTTGGCTTATTTAATGCTTACCGTATATTTAATGGCAGCAGGTTCGACCCAATTATCGGTTGATCACATTCTGTTTGGCAGAGGGAAACAGTCATGACACCTTTCTACGAGTACGACATTCATTTACCCGCTCAACTTGATCCAAACCGCAAGTATCCGGTGATTTTCACACTGCACGGTAAAGGGTCCAATGAACGTAATATGTATGATCTCGTAGAACCGCTATCGGACGAATTTATTATTATCGGAATTCGAGGAGATCTTACATTGGGAGCAGGATACCAATATTATGAGCTGAAGAGCCTTGGCAATCCGATTCGCGAGACATTCGATAAAGCGATTCACGAGCTTCAATCATTCATTAAGTATGCAACTGACCAATATCCAATTGATAGCTCCAGAAGGTATTTGCTCGGCTTTAGCCAAGGTGCAATCTTATCCCTTACACTTGCTTTGACGATGGGTGTACAATTAAAGGGGATTGCTGCGTTGAATGGATATATTCCTGATTTTGTGAAAACGGAGTACCCGCTGATGATTCTTGAGCAGGTGTCCGTCTTTATCTCCCATGGGGAGTATGATTCTGTGTTTCCGATTCGAATCGGAAACGAGACTGCAGCTTATATGAAACAACGGACGCCATTGTTCTCCTATGTTACCTATTTATCAGATCACGGTGTCTCGGCAGACAATCAACGTGATTTGCTGCAATGGCTTGCCCAGGATGCTGGAATATAGCATTTATTTAACAAATTCGATCATGACAAGAGGGATCAAACATGGATCTTGGACTTGCAAATAAATCGGTTTTTGTAGCTGCAGCAAGTAAAGGCTTAGGCAAGGCCAGCGCCCTTGAATTTGCTAAAGAAGGGGCAATGGTTACAATTGCCAGTCGAAGTATGGATCAGCTTGAACAAGCCCGAGAAGAGATATTTGCTTTGACGGGACGGGAAGTTACGATCGTCCAAATGGATGTGATGAATAAAGATGATATCCGCCACGCCATTCAAATTGCAGCTTCGGCAGGTGGTGGTCTGGATATCTTAGTCACGAATGCAGGAGGCCCTAGGAGCGGGAATTTCGCCGATATGACCGATTCAGATTGGCAGCAGGGGTTTGAGCTTAGTCTATTAAGCACGATTCGGATGATCAACGAAAGCTTACCTTATTTACGCTTAGCAGATGGAGGGCGAATTGTGAATTTGGCATCTACCTCCATCAAGCTGCCAATACCGGGGCTTATTTTGTCCAATGTATTTCGGGCAGGGGTTCAGTCGTTAACCAAGAGTTTAGCTGCGGAGCTGGCGCCAGATGGGATTCTGATTAACACCGTCGCACCAGGCAGAATTGCTACTGATCGCATTACTGAACTCGATAGGAAGCGAGCAAACGACCGCGGCTTCTCAATAGAAGAGATACAGGCCGAGGCAGCTATGCAAATCCCCTTAGGACGTATGGGCACGCCGGAGGAATTCGCTAAAATCGTTGTTTTTTACGGGTCATTTGCAAATTCCTATGTAACGGGGCAGACCTTGATTGTAGACGGTGGGATGATAAAAGCATTGTAATTTCCGCTTCTTGATGCACGCATGGAGTTATTCGGATAACGCTATTTCAATTTTTGAACCGCTCTTATTAAAGGGCGGTTTTTCTTTTGCACGAAAATGGTAGAATAGGTACAAATGACGGTTTGGGTGGTGAGCAAAGCGATGATTAAGCATGAAGGCATACATCATATTAGCCTGATCGTAACCGATCTTGAACGGGCAAAGACGTTCTATGAACAGATACTCGGCTTGTGCGAGATTCTGCGGCCGCCGTTTGATTTTCCCGGTGCTTGGTATGGCATTGGTGAAGATGGTCAGCAGCTGCATCTCATTGTCCACCAGGGAGAAACGAACCGCGTAGGCGGGATTGATACGCGGGACGGTCATTTTGCCCTGCGTGTGAAGGATTACGAAGAAACGATTGGGTGGCTTCAGCAGCATCATATAGCGCACAAGGCCAATCCTAACAGCATTACCGGGTTCGCTCAGATATTCCTGCTTGATCCGGACCATAACGTGATTGAGCTTAATACCGTTAGAGGATGACTTGATCAATCGATATGCAAAGACGCTTGTTCCCCGCTGCTAATTCGGGAAACAAGCGTCTTTTGTTCGATCATATTCTCTTCTCGCCTGCTTAACAGACGCATAATGATCAGTGGCCCATTGCTTGAATAAGCGCAGATGCGGTGTCATGGTTTGGCCAAGTGGTGTTAATGTATAGGTAACGAAGGGAGAGGCCGCCTCATGAACGTCACGGTTCACTAGCCCGTCTCTTTCCAGTTGACGGAGTGTCTGTGTGAGCATCTTCTGAGTGATTCCCGCGATTCGTCTTCTTATCTCTGCATATCGTTTAGTTCCGTCTTCAAGTGCATAGATGACAAGCGCTGTCCATTTGTTTGAAATGATATCGAGGACTTGACGATATGCGCAGGCCTCTATCGAGATGTCCGGATTCAAGATTTTCGCTTTTGCCATCCTAGTGTCCCTCCATTCATATGAAAATTTTGAGGTACTTTAAAGTGCCTACTTACATAATTTTAGTACATATAATATTGTATGTACATAGCCAATTGGAGGAGAGATGTAACATGAGAGCATTCGAAATTCAAAACGGTTTTGGTCTTAGCCATGTCGTAGCGGTAGAGCGACCGAAACCTACTCCCGGACCTGGAGAAGTACTGATAAAGATACACGCAGTGGCATTAAACGCGAGGGATTTGGGTGTCATTAATGGAGTTTATAATCCCAATCTGCAGCATCCGCTAATTCCAACATCGGATGGTGTCGGTGTAGTTGTGGCCTTAGGAGAACAAACATCTCGCTTCAAAATTGGAGATCGTGTAAGCGGGATATTCGTACAAGGCTGGATTACAGGAGACCCTTCGGAGAAAGTGCTGAACCAGTCTTTGGGAAGTCCGTTAGATGGCATGCTCGCGGAATATACGGTTTTGCATGAGGATGGGTTGGTTCATGTGCCCGAGCATTTGACGGATGAAGAGGTAGCTTCGCTCCCTTGCGCAGGGGTTACGGCATGGCATGCCATTGTTACGGAGGGCAAGGTCAAAGCTGGTGATACCGTTGTCGTACAAGGTACAGGCGGTGTTTCCCTGTTCGCTCTTCAGTTCGCAAAGCTCCATGGTGCAGCAGTCATTGTGACCTCCAGCAGTGATGAGAAGCTGAAGCAATCGAAGAAGCTCGGTGCAGATTACGGTATCAATTATCGCGACAACCCTGACTGGGACAAAGAGATATGGGAATGGACGAGTGGCCGCGGGGTAGACCATGTTATAGAGCTCGGAGGTGCCTCTACATTGAATCGTTCCGTTGCCTCCGTTCGGTTCGGTGGACAGGTAAGCTTGATAGGCCTCTTATCCGGGCATACCGTAGATGGCTTTAATATCATGCATGCCTTTCGGAAGAAAGTGAGGCTTCAAGGAATCAATGTCGGCAATCGTGATATGTTTGAAGCTATGAACCGCGCGATCAGTCAGAACAAGCTTCGTCCCGTCATTGACCGTGTATTCCCCTTCGAAGAGTCAGTTGAAGCGCTGCGTTATCTAGCGGAAGGCAGTTATTTCGGGAAGATATGCATTAAATTATAAGAGAATACTCCAAGATAAATGACACCCAAGATAAATGACTATTGACCAGCTTCCAATAAGAGGATATAATTCGTAGCAATAATCATACATGATCGAGCCTATGAAGAGCATCCAACTCGGAGGCGTTCTCGCCAAGAGGGATCAGGATTTGATTCCTTCTAAGTTAACCGGTACCGCCCGTTATCGCGGAACCAAGATGGAGAATGGCTTGTTGCCCAAGCGTTCTCAAATTGGGTGGCATCGCGAGCAACGCTCCTCGTCCCAATCGGATGAGGGCGTTTTTTGTGTTTTTACTCGTATATATGGGAGGAACAGGCGATGTCAAACAGACTTTTTAATTTCAATCCGGGTCCGGCTGCATTACCGCTTGAGGTTCTAATTCAGGCACAAGAGGAATTTGTAGAGTATCAGAACTTGGGCTTATCTCTAATGGAAATGTCCCATCGGAGTGCTGCGGTAGAGCAGCTGAACGAAGACACGCAGAAGCTTTTCCTTCAATTGCTCGGTTTGAAGAAGGGGTATCATGTTCTCTTCATGGGAGGTGGAGCGAGTACGCAGTTCGCCTTGGTGCCCCTGAATTTTCTTCCACCATATGCAGCAGCAGAGTATATTCTGACAGGCAGTTTCTCGGAAAAAGCATATTCGGAGGCTAAATTTATTGGTGCAGCCCGCCTTACAGCAAGTTCGAAGAATGACAAGTGGAGTAAAATTCCAAGCATGAATGAGGTAGAGATTGATCGAGCCTCCGCTTACCTTCACATCACGACGAACAATACAATCGAAGGATCGCGATATAACGAACTGCCGACAACAGGAGATGTCCCTTTGATTGCGGATATGACGAGTGATCTTCTAAGCCGCAAACTTCCGTTCCAGCGCTTTGCTATGATTTATGCCGGTGCTCAAAAGAATCTGGGCCCTGCTGGAGTCACCGCAGTTATCATAAAGGAAGAGATGCTGCAGCGCGCATCCTCCAGCATCCCTCAGATATTACGATATGAGACCTTTGTGAAGCATCAATCTCTCTATAACACACCGCCAGTCCATTCCATTTATATGATGAAATTAGTATTGAATTGGACACAGAAACAAGGTGGTATTGATCAATTGGAGCAGAGAAATACGGAGAAAGCCCGCTTACTGTACGATGTAATTGATGCTAGCGGCGGTTTCTATCAAGGAATCATCAATAAAGAGGATCGGTCGCATATGAACATGACTTGGAGAATGGCGAGTGAGGAAATGGAACAACGCTTTATTGCGGAGTCGGAACAAAATGGTTTTGAAGGATTGGCAGGGCATCGAAGTGTCGGGGGATTACGCGCTTCTTCCTATAATGCAGTCTCCCTTCAGGCTTGTAAAGCTCTGGCAGAATTCATGATTGAGTTCCAGCGGATGAATGGATGAGTAGATTGGAAATTACGGCTGCTATTTAGTAAACTTAAGGGAAGGAGTGGATTAGGACGTGGAAAATAAATTATTTACCGTACATGAGGCTAATGAGCTTCTCCCGCAATTGAAAGAAGATTTGCAAGCCCTAAGAACATTAGCTGATGAAATGGAAGATCAGTATATAGAGCTTCAGAAGCTGAAGGTGAAGCATGAACAGTCAACTGTACCCAAGAATGCTGTCAAAGACCCTTTCTTTGAGGCGGAAGGCAGGCTTGAATTCATGCGAGTTGAAGCCGATCTCTTGATTGAGAACTTCACGCGAAAAGGCGTGCTGCTGAAGATGATTAATCCCGGTCTCATCGACTTTCCAACCATTATAGACGGTAAGGACGTTCTGATCTGCTGGAAGGAAGGGGAGGAACGTATTACCCACTATCACGGCTGGCATGATGGCTTTAACGGTCGCAGGCCGCTGCCCGATGCTGAATAAACTTACTGCTTCGAGCGTTTTCAAAGGTGTTCTTGCACCTTCGAGGGCGCTTTTTTTGTTTGTTCAACAATTCAAAGATGTCAGTGAAGCCTATTGGGCAAAAGATGTGATTGATAGTTTAGCCCAATTAGGAGTCGTTAAAGGCTTTGAGGATCAAACTTATAAGGACGTTTCAACAACAAGATGGTCTTAACCAGCTGTCGAGATGTCACGACAGGAAATGCCAACCCGCATCCCGAGATCGATCCGGAGGAAGCGCTGCCTCATGTACGGGTATATGCCACCGGTCGCAGCGACTATCTCAATCAAATCAACAACGTTCTTGTTTACCTTGGGGTTTTCTGCTCTTCGATGCCTTCCTCACTTGTCCTCTCGCCTTAATTCGCGATGATGACTTCCACGCCTTTGATCTGTTCCAAGAACTCCAGATTCGCGGCTGAGTCCGTAATGATCGTATCGATCTGCGACAAGTTCGCGAACGTAGCCGTCGAACGTTTGCCCAGTTTCGTGTGGTCGACCATTGCGACGACTTTGTTCGCGTTGCTGGCCATTAATTTTTTCAGTTCAGCCTCGTAGACGTCGAAAACGGTCAATCCTTCCGTAATTGTGAAGCCGTGAGCGGAGGTGAAGAAGATGTCCGCATGAATCTGCGACAATAAATCTTTACCCAGCAGCCCCTCCAGATTGCTCGAGCCGGATCGCAATACACCGCCGATCACGATGACGTTAATATGCGGATTGCGGTTAAGCTCTTGCGCCGTGATCAATCCGTTCGTCACGACCGTCAGAGATTCCATGTGCATTAAATTGGACACCAGTTCAAGCCCCGTCGTACTTGCGTCGAGAATAATGCATTGGCCGTTCTGGATTAAATCCGCTGCGGCTTTGCCGATCGCCATCTTCTCCGCGACGTTGATCTCTTGCCGGTTAGGCCGGAATGAGGTGTCGGTGAGCTGCTGCTTCGGAAGGACAGCCCCTCCATGTGTCCTCTCAAGCAAGCCTTCCTCCTCCAACGCCTTCAAGTCGTTCCGCAGCGTACCCTCGGAAACCTTCAAATCCGCCGATAGCTGTTTAATAGAGAGTTGTTTTTGCTTGTTGATGATTTGCACAATCTTATTTCTGCGCTCTAGAGCTAACATAGGACCTCCCGTTGTAAACGTTATATGATCTGATTACTTAAATTGAGTCTACAAAAGTATAAAAAAATAATCAATAAACGTCAATGAAAATAAAATGAAACTCAATCGTTTGCAATATTTCCCGTAAATCCTCTGGAAATTCATTTGTTTTCATTGCTTTACTTTAAGAGTTATTCATAATGATTTTGATTATATAGTATGGTTTTTTCTTTTTTGAGAGCGAAAAATTTTACCAAAAAACAAAGTGAGGCGCTTCTTTTTAATCTTTTTAAAGAAAAACGTCAATAAAACGTAAAATTAATCAATAAAACGATAATTTGTAAGTTAAAAATCACATGTAAATCAACAATACTTTGCAAAACTATTATACAAAACAACAATTTTCCGTTGACAACAAATAAAAACTATAATATGATGATGAAAATCGTGTTGTAAGCGCTTTATATTCTGGGTCTTGATTGTTTCGTTGGGAGGTGATCGCGAGCAGGCTGTCCACAAGAAAAGAATGTACGAAAATTTTTCCGAAATCATCTAAAGGGGAATAGTGAACATGAAACGTAAAGGTTGGATGATATTACTTAGTACGATTGTTGCTGCAACGACGGTATTGTCAGGTTGTTCTTCCAAATCTAACGAGGCAGAAGGCTCCGATTCTTCCGCGGGAGGCAACAAAGAAAAGAAGTATAAAATTGTCATGGTCGCAAAACACGAAGGAATCTCATGGTTTGACGATATGCGCACGGGTGTTGACGAATTCGACAAGGAATACGCAGACGTAGACGCTTCACAGATCGCGCCGGAAGGCGGGGATCCCGCGAAGCAAGTACAAATGGTCGAGGATTTGATCGCCCAAGGAGTAGACGCAATACTGGTTGTGCCTAATGATCCGACCGCGATGGCGCCCGTTCTCAAGAAAGCCAAGGAGAAAGGGATCGTGGTTGTCAGCCATGAGGCGGAAGGATTGGCCGATATCGTAGACTACGACTTGGAAGCGTTTAACAATGACGATTTCGGCGTGGCGATGTTCGAAGCGATGGCTAAGTCGATGAACTATGAAGGGAAGTTTACCGGTTTTGTCGGTGCTCTAACGATGCAAACACATATGCAATGGTATAACGCCGGGTTGAAGTATGTAACCGAGAAGTACCCGAAGATGGAATTTGTATCTAAACAGCCTTACGAAGATCGCAACGACGAGAAAATCGCTTATGAGAAGGCTCAGGAAGTTCTGAAGGCGTATCCCGATATTAAAGGTATTTTCAATACTTCCGTTTCTTCCGGGGCATCGTCCTCGCTCGTGCTGCAAGAGAAGAACAACAAGAACGTTCACGTTACAGGAATCGGGCTGCCGTCCGTGTCCGGCAATTACCTGAAGGAAGGTTTTATGTACCAAGCTCTGTGCTGGAGACCGGCGGATGCGGGTTATGCCGCGGCTTTGGTTGCGTATAAAATCCTCAAGGGCGAGGAAATCAAAAGCGGTATCGATTTGAAGCGTCCTGGGTATGAGAGCGTTACATTGGAAGGAAAAGTTCTTAAAGCAAAAGCGACGTTAATCCTGAACAAAGACAACGTCGACGACTATCCGTTCTGATAATTGAGCTTGAAGGATTAGAGGAACGTCTCAAGGGTGTTCTTCTAATTCTTCTAGCCTTGCAGGATGGAAAGGGTTCGATCGGCACAGGTAGAGAAGGAGGTTAACCTACTATTATGCTTCCTCCCATTATTAGCGCTAAGAATATTACGAAATCCTATATGGGCGTTAAGGCTTTGGATGACGTATCCGTTACGATCAATCTGGGGGAAATTCTCTGTCTGGCGGGCGAGAACGGATCGGGAAAATCGACCTTCGTCAAGACGATCGCGGGCGTCGTTACGCCGGATTCAGGGGAGATTCTGTTTGACGATACGTCATATCGGAAGCTGACTCCCATTCAGGCTATAGACATGGGCGTTCAGGTGATCTATCAAGACTTGTCTCTATTTCCCCATATGTCCGTAGCGGAGAACATCGTCATGAACCGAATGGTCGCCACGCGCAAGCGCCTGGTGAATTGGAAAGAGATAAACCGAATCGCCGAGGAGCAGCTTCAGAGAATCCAGCTGTCCCTGGATCTGAGGGCGAGTGTCGAGTCGTTATCCGTTGCGAACCGTCAATTGGTGGCGATCTGCCGAGCGTTAAGCCAGAACGCTAAGGTGCTGTTCATGGACGAGCCGACGACGGCGTTAACTAAGAAAGAAGTGGATAGGCTCTTATCCATAGTAATGGACTTGAAGGCTAAAGGGTTGTCCGTGGTATTCATCAGCCACAAGTTCGATGAAATCTTCGAGATATCCGACCAGATCACGATATTCAGGGAAGGCAAGAAGACGGGCGACTACGCAGTACAGGATTTGGATCATAAAAGTCTATCTTTTCATATGACGGGGAGGCAGGTTGAATTTCCGCGTTACAAACGGATAGCCAAGGATGATACGCCACTTCTGGAGGTTCGGAACCTGAAGAAGAGCGGCCATTATGAAAATATTAATTTTACCGTACGACGGGGAGATATATTGGGGATTATCGGGCTGCTTGGCTCGGGACGAACCGAACTTGCTCTATCCCTCTTCGGACTTAATCCGATCGATTCGGGCGAAATTCGGATCAAGGGAAAGCCCAGTAAGATTGCTTCGCCGGCAGATGCCGTTGGGCACGGAATCGCGCTGCTTCCGGAGGATCGACATTCCCAAGGGCTCTTCATGAAACAAAGCGTGAAGGAAAATATTTCCTCAACCATCCATGATCAGCTAAAGATGACCGCGGGGTTTATAGATAGAGCGAAGCAAACCGAGGTTGCTGCAAATTATGTGAGCAAGCTAAGAATCCGCACGCACGACGTGGACACGCCGATTCGAAACCTCTCCGGCGGTAATCAACAGAAAGCCGTCATCGCCAAATGGGTCGTTACGAATCCCGAGTTGTTTATCTTGGATACGCCTACGGTAGGCATCGATATCGGCTCCAAAAGTGAAATTTACGAACAAATCCATAGCTTTACGGCAGAAAACATGGGCGTCATTCTGATCTCGGACGAGCTGGACGAGATTATGGCCAATTGTAACAAGCTCCTCATCATGTATGATGGCCGGATTGTAGAAGCCTTATCGGAAGAGGAGCTTGAGAAGTCGGATGCGCGAGAGTATATTCTGCGCGTCATGAGCAGTCCCGGTCAGACAAGCGACCAAGCGAATTCACAGGAAAAGGTGGGGGTCTCTTGAAACGGCTCGCTCTAAACAAGATGGAAATTTATTTGCTAATTATCATATTGGCATATTCCACGGTCGTTACCCTCGTCAATCCCGCATTCCTAAGCTTAGAAACGCTGATGGATATGCTGCGCGCATCTTCCGGGATGATGATCCTTGCCCTTGGAGTGCTTGTCGTTCTCATATCCAGGGGAATCGACGTTTCCTTCACGGCCGTTGCCATCATTGGAGGCTACACGGCGGCGAGGGCAATGCTGGCTACGGGGATCGATAATCTTTTGTTCGCGTTCGCGGTTTCCGGCATCATTGGTCTTCTGCTTGGTACGATTAACGCCTTGATTATCCATTGCTTCAAGCTGCCTGCGCTCATCGTGACCCTGGGTACGTCAAGCGTGTTCTATGGATTAATGACGACGTTCTTGGGAACGAAAAGCATTACTCCTAGCCAAATGCCGGTCTCGCTGATGAAATTCGGCTCGTCACGGCTGCTCGAGTTTACGACTTCCACCAATACCGTATACGGCTTATCGGTATTTATCATTCCTGTTATCGTAGTCATTGTGGCAACGTGGTTTCTTCTCTATAAGACGATGATCGGCAGAGGGATTTTTGCCATGGGCAACTCGGAGGAAGCTGCGGTCCGCGCGGGATTTAACTTGTTCGTCTTGCGACTCGTCATCTATTCGTTCGTGGGCGTGCTCGCGGGCATTATGGGTGTCATTTACGTATCTGAGGTCAAGATGGTGAATCCTGTATCGCTGGTCGGAACCGAGTTATCCATCATTGCTGCGGCCGTAATCGGCGGAGCCAAGCTGACGGGAGGGCAGGGGAAAATCTTCGGGACACTGCTCGGGGTAACCATCATCCAATTGCTCAATTCCACTCTTGTTTTCCTGAAGCTTTCGACCTCATGGAACAGCCTGTTTATCGGTATCGTCTTGGTCACGAGTGTCGCGATTACTTCCTATCAGGAAAGAATCAAAAACGAAAAGAATCTTATTTTTAGTAGCTAGGGGGTCAAGAAGAGTGAATGAGATGGCCAAGCTATTACGCAGGGATCCCCATATGTCCGTCTTATCCGTCATTTCAGTCGTTGTGGCTGCGTTTTTGGTCTTGATGCAGGGTGATCAATTTCTGTCGGTGAACAATCTTCAATCGATGGCATATCAGATTCCCGAGTTCGGGCTGCTGGCCATTGCCATGGCGCTCACGATGCTGACCGGGGGAATCGATCTCTCCTTGATCGCTATCGCGGGTGTGTCGGGAATTGTGGCGGCATACATTTTGTCCGGGTCGTTAATTCCGATGGACAGCGGGATATCCACTCCTTTGCTAGTGGCGATCGCGGTAGTCGCGGCGCTTGTGGTTTCGATGATATGCGGAGCGATTAATGGCTTACTGATCGCCAAACTGTCCGTGCCGCCGATCTTGGCGACGCTCGGTACGATGATTCTCTTTACCGGAATAGGCATGGCCATCACATCGGGCCAAGGGATTGTAGGCTTCCCGGAATCGTTCCTGGATTTCGGGGCGGGAAGCGTGCTGAACGTGCCTTATGTTTTCATTATCTTCGTCATCGTTGCGGTCGTGGCCGCCGTCGTGCTTTCCAGAACGAAGCTCGGCACAAGGGTTTATTTGTACGGGGAAAACCACGTCGCCTTGAAATTCAGTGGCATTCGATCGGAGCGCTTGATCGTGCAGGTGTATATGTTTGCCGGGTTGCTCGCAGGACTGGCAGCCATCATTATCATCTCGAGGGTTAACTCCGCGAAAGTCGGCTATGGAGATACCTATTTGCTGCAAGCGATTCTTGTAGCCGTTCTTGGCGGGGTTAATCCAGATGGCGGGAGGGGCAAGATTACGGGTGTTATTCTCGCTTTGTTTCTTCTGCAATTTCTGCAAAGCGCCTTTACTTTGTTCAGCTTTACACCCTATGCGAAAAAGCTGATCTGGGGCTGTATGCTCCTTCTCGTCATGATCATTAACTATTATATGGAAAAATGGAAGACGGGAGAGGGCAAATTCGGTCTTAAAACGTTGCTCATCCGGAGGTAGGCGATGGATCTCAAACGGCTATCAGGCATTATTTTAACAGAGTTGGCGGAAGTATTCGATAGAGTGGATTCCGATCAGTGGGGTCAAGTCGTTGAACGCGTCAGGAGAAGCCCTCGGATATTTCTGATCGGAGTGGGGCGCGAAGGCCTCGCGACACGAGGATTGGCAATGCGATTGATGCACTTGGGCAAAGAGACTCATTGGGTGTGGGACGACACGACGCCAGCCATCCGCGAAGGCGACCTGCTTATCGCCACGTCCGGATCGGGTGAGATCGGCCATATCCATTACGTGGCTGAGCAAGCGAAAAAGGCGGGTGCTGAGCTTGTCGTCATTACCGGTACTCCAGACAGGATGACGTCCCACATCGCGGATGCGGTGCTTTGGGTGCCAGCCGCGGTATATCGCGGTAAAGGTGATCTCGTCCCTTCCATACAGCCGATGGGAAATTTGTTCGAGCAGTCTATTGCGTTGCTCTTCGATATACTCGTCATGATGCTGCAAAACGGCTTGTCTGTAACCCGACAAGAAATGGAAGCACGACACAGAAACTTTGAATGAGAAGGAGTGCGCAAGCATGGCTAAAGGTTACCTCGTTGGCTGCGATATCGGAACAGGCGGGACCAAGTCCGTCGTCATGGACCTGGACGGCAAGGTATTGGGCACGCATTATGTCGAATATCCGCTGATAGCGTCCCGCCCCGGCTGGGCTGAGCACCATCCCGATACGTATTGGAATGCCGTTGCTCAAACGATCAAGAAGTCGTTGGAAGCATCGAAGATTTCGCCCTCGGACGTTCTCGGAGTTGGGCTGAGTGCCATGTCTCCGGCATGCATCCTCGTTGATCGCGAGCTTAATCCGCTGCAGCTGTCCCACTTCTGGATGGATCGCCGAGGAACCGCGGAATGCGGGCAGATCGCTCGGATTTTGGGCGAGGATGCGGTATTCGAGCGGTCGGGCAATCCGATCGATTCCTATTACGCCACGGTGAAGCTGCTGTGGGAGAAGAACAATCGTCCCGAGCTTTATGACAAGGCGTACAAAATGCTTACCGCCAAAGACTATCCGCTCATGAAGCTGACCGGCAAATGCGTGACGGATTACAGCAATGCAAGCTTGATCGGAATCGCGTTTGATATCGTCAACAAGCGCTGGGACGAACAAATGCTGAAGGAAATTGGGCTGAGCGCCGATAAGCTGCCGGATGCGTATCCTTGCGATGAAGTGGTCGGACATGTGACCCGAGATGCCGCTGCGTTAACTGGTCTTATGGAAGGGACTCCGGTCGTGGCCGGCACCGTCGATTGCAATGCGGCTTGGGTGTCCACGGGAGTGCTGAACAACGGGGACAACAGCATTACCCTTGGTACGGCGGGGGTATGGGGTGCTATTCACGATAAACCGACGTTCGCCAAGAATATGATCACGATCGTACACGCGGCCGATTCCAAAACGAAATATTCAACCGTCGGAGCGTTGGTATGCGCGGGCGCGCTCATCCGTTATTTCCGGGATACGTTCGGACAGGTCGAAGTGGACGCGGCAAACCGTCTGAACATTAGCCCATACGATATTATGAACCTGGAAGCGGAGAAGGTTCCTCCGGGTTCGGACGGAATGCTCGTGCTGCCGTACTTCATGGGCGAACGCACCCCGATGTGGGATCCATTGGCGCGCGGGGTTATATTCGGAGCTTCCTTGTACCACACCCGCGGACATTACATCCGTTCGTTCATGGAAGGCGTTGCTTATGGCATCAAACAGAACGTGGACATCGCGAAGCGGTCGGGAACGCAGGTGAATCCACTCGTGACGATGGTCGAAGGTGGAGCGAACAGCCGTCTATGGCGGCAAATCATGGCGGATGTGCTCGGGGTGCCAACGCAGCATGTGAAAAATTCGCTGGGAGCCCCGGTCGGTGACGCGATCGTCGCGGGTGTCGGAGTAGGCGCTTTCGGCAGCTACGACATCGTGAACGATTGGATATCCGTTTCTGAGCAGCACAAGCCGGATCTCAATAATAGTCAATTGTACGATCGGATGTATGGCTTATTCGCCGGGTTGTATCCGAAACTGAAGGACGATTTTGCCCAATTGGCGGAAATTACGGGTTTCAAATAAATCATATATAGATAAACATCTGGAGGGTAAACTATGAAAAGCCTATGGTCAAATGAAGTAGCGAAATCGATGAATGATATGGAACAGCTAGTTTACGTATCCAACCTGCTAGGTTCTGATACTTCTCTCGTGCAAGGCGGGGGAGGGAACACTTCCGTCAAAAGACTAGAGCAGGATTTCATGGAGAAAGAAGTAAATGTTCTGCGGGTCAAGGCGAGCGGCCATCAGTTGTCAACGATTAAGCAGCAAGGCTTCGCGGGCGTCAAGTTAAACGAAGTGCTGCCTCTCTTCCAGCGGGAGGATATGACCGATGACGAGATGGTCCGCTACATTTCCCATGCGCTTATGTCTCCGGATTCTCCTAGGCCCTCTATTGAAACGCTGCTGCATGGGTTTATTCCGTTCCGTTGGGTGCTGCACTCGCATTCCGACGCTATCTTGAGCATTGCCAACAATGCTCATTCCGAGCAGTTAGTGAGAGAAGCGCTTAGCGAAGACGCGTTGATCGTGCCGTACCATCGCCCCGGCTTTCTTGTCGCCAAGCAGGTCGGCGCGGCGGTCCAGGGCAATTTGGAGGCTCCGGGGCTCGTATTGCTCCATCATGGTTTGGTTACCTGGTCGGATTCCTGTGAAGAAGCCTATGAACGGCATATCGAGCTAGTCGACCGCGCCGAGCAGCGCATTCGCAAAGCGCTCGAAGTGAAAGTGGCCTTCCCGCACAAGAATGGCGTTCCGGAATTGACTCGCGAAGAGCGCAGGGCGATCGCGGCCCAAGCAGCTCCGGCTTTGCGCGGAGCGGTTAGCTCCGTGTTGCCGATGATTCTGACGTTCGAAGATTCCGAGGAGGCGCTTCGCTTCGTTAATGCGGATAACCTTCTGGAGCTGTCGCAGACCGGTCCGGCGACTCCGGAGCACGTACTAAGCACGAAGCCGTCTCCGCTTGTCGTGGAGGTAGAAGACCCTCGGAACGTTGAGTCACTGAAGGAAGCACTCCGTCAAGGAGTGAAGAAATACGAGGAAAATTATTTAAACTATTTCGACAAGTATCACCGGTCGAACTTTACTCCGCACAATCCGGTGCCTCGACTTGTCATTGTGCCTGGTATCGGACTGTGGGGCGTAGGAACGGACGTATTGGATTCGCAAGCGCCGGTTGAAATTTACAAGCATACGGTGCAAATCATGGAGGGCGCGGAAGCGATCGGGAAATTCAAAACGATGCCGGAAGCGGAAGTATTCAATGCGGAGTATTGGCCAATGGAACTATACAAGCTTAGCCTTCGCCCGAAACCGAAGGACCTGAACGGCAAGGTGGCCGTCGTTACAGGAGCGGCGCGCGGCATCGGTTATGCGATTGCGGAGCGGCTGCTTCAGGAAGGGGCTTGCGTTGTCTTGACCGACATCAATCCTGCCGGATTGGCCGAAGCGGAGAAGAAGCTTGCCGTATACAGCAGTCGTGTGAGAACCGCGGTAGTCGACGTGACGAACGAGGAATCCGTTAACCAAGGCATTGCCGAGTGCGTACTAGCCTTCGGGGGAGTAGATATTCTGGTGTCGAATGCTGGAATCGCGATTGTCGGTTCGCTAATTGACATGCCGATCGGGGCGTGGGAGAAAAGCTTTGCCGTCAATTCGACGGGGCACTTCCTATCTTCCCGAGCGGTGGTAAGAGCGTTGTTGGAGCAAGGGAATGGAGGTAGCCTAGTATTCGTGAATACGAAAAACGCGCTCGCTCCGGGTAAGGATTTCGGCGCATATAGCTGCGCCAAAGCGTCCGAAGCGCAATTGTGCCGCATGCTGGCCATCGAGCACGGCAAGGATAAAATCCGTTCCAACATGATTAATCCGGACGGCGTGTTTACCGATCTATGGTCGCCAGAAATGGTGGCTAACCGCGCGAAAGCCTACGGCGTCGATGCAGACCGATACGAGGATTTCCTCCGCGACCGTACGTTGCTTAAAGAATCGATCACTGTGGAAGATGTCGCCGAAGCGGCGTTATTCCTCGCGAGCGACAAGTCGCGGGTGACGACGGGTTGCATTATTTCGGTAGACGGGGGCGCTAGGGAAGCTTTCCCAAGATAACTCGGATGAGGGGGAGAATCTGTGGAAGTCACGAGTCAGCAGCTAAAAATGATTTTGCATACGATCGCCTACAAGATGGATAGCGAAAAAGAGCATTTGTCCGATCTGGACCGCGAGCTGGGAGACGGCGATCACGGGATTACGATGTCCCTCGGCTGGCGGGCGATCAAGGAAGCGCTGGCCGACATGCCGGAAAATACAGATTGCGGCTTGCTATGTAAGACGGCGGGAATGACCTTCCTGAATGCGGTGGGCTCCTCCGTAGGTCCGCTCTATGCCACCGCATTCATGCGGGCGGGAGCGGCGGTCAAGGAGAAAATGGCATTATCAGAGGAGGATCTCCTGTCGTTCTGGACAGCGTTCGTGGAGGGAATCATTGAACGCGGCAAAGCGGCCGTCGGAGACAAAACGATGGTCGACGTGTGGGCACCGGCTCTCGAAAGCTTGCGGGAAGGTTATAGGCATGGGAAGGACGTACACGCGAGCTTCCGCGATGCGGTAAGCGCGGGCAGGGCGGGAATGATCGCCACGGCGGAAATGGTTTCCCGGAAAGGCCGCTCTAGCCGACTTGGCAACCGATCGCTATCCCATCAGGACCCGGGGGCGGTTTCCGCCTATCTCATCTTATCGGTCTTCGCGGATATGCTAGAATCAATCGATTCGAAAGACGGTGGTTCAGAATGAAGCTAGGGATCGGCAGCGATCATCACGGCTATGAGATGAAGGAAGCGATCAAGAATTTGCTGTCTGACTCCGACGTTGAAGTGGAGGACTTTGGCTGCAACGGTTATGCGGACGCCGATTATCCCGACGTCGCTTTTGCCGTTGCTGACCGGATTCGCTCGGGGGAACTGGAACGGGGCATTCTCATCTGCGGTACCGGCATCGGCGTGGCGATTGCCGCGGGCAAAGTGCCCGGCATTCGCGCTGCGTTATGCCATGATACGTACTCGGCGGAGCGGGCGCAGAAAAGCAACAACGCGCAAATTTTGACGATGGGTGCTAAGGTCATCGGAATGGAGGCGGCCAAGAAAGTTGTGAACGCATGGCTGTCTTCCAGCTTCGAAGGCGGTAACTCCGCCCGCAAAATAGACAAAATCATGGAGCAGGAGCAGAAATACTTGGGGAGGGGCGGGCATGAAGAAATTAATCAATCACCCGGATGCGGTAGTTGACGAGATGATCGAAGGGTATGCGGCGGCGTATCCCCAATATGTTTCTGTTCTGTCTGCCAACAAGCGTTCCGTAGTTAGCGTGCGAAAGCACGGTCATGGGAAAGTCGGCGTCGTCATCGGGGGCGGCTCGGGACATGAGCCGGCGTTCATGGGCTTTATCGGCAAAGGAATGGCGGACGGCGTTCCTGTCGGTAATATCTTCGCTTCCCCGCCACCTAATCCGATCCTTGAAGTGACGAAGACGATTGACAGCGGCGCCGGCGTGATCTACATATACGGGAATTATGCCGGAGATTGCATGAACTTCGACATGGCTGTGGAGTTGGCCGACATGGAGGGCATCCGTGTCGAGACAGTATTGGTGACCGACGATATCGCTTCTGCCCCCGCTCACGAAATCGACAAGCGCCGCGGCATTGCCGGTGGATTCCTCGTGTTCAAAACGGCGGGAGCTGCTGCTGAACGCGGATATACCTTGAATGAGGTGGAGCGAGTGACCCGCAAGGCCAACGATCGGTTGAGAACGATGGGTGTTGGTTTGTCTCCTTGCCGGATTCCGCAAACCGGGAAGCCAAGCTTTACGCTGGGCGACGGAGAAATGGAAATCGGCTTGGGCATTCACGGGGAGCCGGGAATCCAGCGGGGCAGTATCGTCTCTGCGGACGAAACGGCCGACATTTTGCTGGACGCCATCAGGCAGGAACTGCGGCTTGAATCGGGCAGTAGGGTCGCGGTACTGGTGAATGGTCTAGGTTCGACGACGAGAATGGAGCTTCTGATCCTATTCCGCAGGGTGGACGCCCGCCTTAGAGAGCTCGGCATCTCGATATCTCGTTCATATGTGGGCGAATACGTCACCTCGTTGGAAATGGGTGGCTGCTCGCTGTCCATCCTGAAGCTGGATGAAGAGCTGGAGCTATTGATCGACGATCCGGCGGATACTCCGATGTTCGTTCAGATGGGTTAGCGTTTTTATGAAAATCATAATTATAGTAAAAGTCCCGATGATGCATCCGCACATCGGGACTTTTGATTGTTTTGGAACTGGGTTTCTTGCTTCTTCCGCGGCTCACCACCTGGAACTACTATCCCCTTAGACATTGTTTTCTTTTTCCATTGATGTAATGTCGCTTCCGATAACCCTGTTTCTCTTGCTATTGCTATTGTATGTACGAACTCGTCCTGGGGTGGCATCATTCTGCTTATGTTAACCCGGGGGGATAGCCACCCTAGAGGACAAGGGATACTTCAGTCCATTTCGCAGCACAGCGTGAAGCACAACCAAGTTTATTTATACATAATTCAGGATTTACTGGGTGATTTATGTAATAATTGAATTACGCCTTATTAGGAATTATTCACAAATGTAAAGCGATTCGGAAAGTCATTCCATCTCATAAGGGTCATACCTTAGTAGTGGAGGATGTTCGGTCATTCCTATTGGCACTTCAAGGAGGTGAATTCGATATGGAAACGTTATACCTTGTTTTATTTCTAATAGGACTCGTATTTGCCATCGTAACTTTATTCGTTGGAGACATTTTTCATTTACATTTTGATGCAAGCGGCGGGCATCTTCCGTTCTTTTCTCCGACAACCATCGCTTCCTTTATTACTGTCTTTGGCGGGTTAGGTTATTTTCTTATGAAGAATACGGAGCTCTCACAATTCTTGATTGCTGTAATCGCGATTGCAGCTGCGTTAGCCGCTTCAACGGGTATGTTCTTGCTGGTTGTCGTTCCCTTACAGGCTGCGAACCACTCGACCGCGAAGTCAAGTAAAGAGCTGATCGGGGGAAGAGCAGAAGTGATTACATCAATCGTTAGTACATCTAGAGGCGAGATCATCTATGAGCAGGGCGGAACAAGATTAAGTGCCCCAGCCAAGTCGCGGCATGGGGAAACGATTTTACAAGGTGAATATGTAAGGGTCGTCGAAGAACTGGGCGGTACATTCGTGGTAGAAAAACTATAATATACGGAGGTTTTAATAATGAGCTTAAACTGGACATTGATCATTCCCATTGGCGTAGTCGTGGTATTGTTCCTACTGGGAATCGTGTTTGCTTCACGTTATCGAACGGTAAAAGCAGATGAAGCGATGATCATTACTGGTGCGATGACTGGTGATGGGCCGAAGGTTGTAAAAGCCGGCGGTACGTTTGTTTGGCCTATTTTACAAAATGCCTCATTCCTATCCTTACAGCTGTACACGCTCCACATTAAGACCCCAGAGGTATACACATCCAAGGGTGTAGCCGTTATGGTCGATGGGGTCGCTCAAATTAAGATTAAAGGTGATATTGAATCGATTACGACTGCAGCCGAGCAATTCCTAGGCAAACCGGATGAGGAATTGCAAAACATCTGTACACAAACGCTGGAAGGCCATCTTCGTGCCATACTGGGTACGATGACTGTAGAGGATGTCTACAAGAATCGGGAAGACTTTGCTAAGAATGTACAGGAGATTGCAGCAACGGATTTGAATAAGATGGGTTTCCAGATCGTCAGCTTTACGATCAGTGACGTACGTGACCGTAATGGGTTCCTTGAGTCTCTGGGGCAAGCGGAAATTGCTAGAGTAAAGAAAGATGCCGAGGTCGCCAAAGCTGAGAATCAAAGAGAAGAATTAATCAAAAAGTCACAAGCTATTCAAGAGGGTAAGATTGCTGAATTCGAAGCAAACACGAAGATAGCTGAAGCCGAGAAAATCATGGAGATCCGTAAAGCAGAGTTTAAGAAGGAGCAGGACCTGAAGAAAGCGGAGGCAGATGTTGCCTATAAGCTTCAAGAGGCCAAATCGATGCAAGCTGTTACTTCTGAGCAGATGAATATCAAAGTTATTGAGAAGGAAAAGCAAATTGAGTTGGATACCAAGGAGATCGAGCGTAAACAAAAGGAGCTCGAAGCAACGGTCATGAAGCAAGCCGATGCGGATCGTTATGCAGCTGAGCAGAAGGCTACCGCTGACCGGTTTACAATCGAACAGAAAGCAGCTGCCGATGCAGAAGCGATCAAAGTGGAAGGTCTAGCCGAAGCTGAGGTTGTTAGAGCCAAGGGTCTTGCTCATGCGGAAGCGAAGGGGAAATTGGCTGAAGCTATGGCCAAATATGGAGAAGCTGCAATGCTCGAAATGCTCTACAACGTCTTACCTGACATCGCTCGTGCAGTTGCAGAGCCATTAAGCAAAACAGAGAAAATTGTCATCGTAGACTCAGGGAACGGGCAAGGCGGAGGAGGGGCAAGTAAAATAACCGGGTACATAACGGATATAATGGCTACACTTCCAGAGGCTGTGCAAGCATTAGCTGGTGCTGATCTTACACAGATTCTGCGAAATGTGTCACTCCCTAAACTGCAGGCTGAATCGGTTATACCGCAAGAAAAGCTTCCAGAAACAGGGCCTATTTGATAAGCCATGATGATAATTTTATGTTTGCGATTGAAACGCTCAATGGTGAAATGCAACGGTAAAAATGTTACAGAAGGGCTGCCAACAACCATTGGCAGCCTTTTGTTGAACCAACCGATAATGAAACTAACCTTATAGTGAGCAATCTTTTACAGGTGAGAGTAACTGGCATACTAATTGAATCGGGATGGTCTTTACCGATTTGTTCTTTAACTTAAATCTTACTAATGCAATTATGAGGAAGTACTGCATGAACGCCTTTAACTCCATTTACAATCTGAGTGATTCTTAAATCCACGACTAAACTTGCGATTGTCAATGCTTCCTTACGCTCTAATTTATGCAGCTCTTCTAACAAATCAATCATGCCCTCTAATGCGATCATTGTTGCTTCGTTTAAATCCTCGTAAAACCCAAATGTAATCCAACCTGATGGTGTATGGGCTCTGGGCATTTTAATTTTCATATCCGGGTGTAAAATAAAGGTAAGATCTACTATTTCCATAGGACACTCAAAGGCTGGTAAGTTATTTTCCCTTCTTTAACAGGCATTTACTTTCACTTTAATAAATTGCCTAAATCCTGTAAAGTGTAGACAGGACATATTAGGAGGCGATGACTATGAAAAGTAGCTATTTAACAGTCGGGTATATCGAATTGAAGGGTCAGCGCATCATTTAACCCTATAAACTGCGTTGGTGCCCTTTAACTATGAAAAGGGGTAACGACTTGAATAACACTATTATTCGTTCTGAGCATAGAAACGATTTTCAGGATATAGCAGCTGTACATGCGGTAACGTTTATTTATAGTTTTGGAATGGGTGAGGTTTCTTTAGTCAGCGTTCTAAGAAATCGTAAGACATTCGACCCGGAGTTGTCATTAGTAGCGGAACAGGATGGCAAAGTCATTGGACATATGCTTTTTACACCACAGCAAATGTATGTAAAGGGTATGATTTTAAAGGGGCTAATACTTGGTCCTATCGCCGTTTATACGGAGTTTCAGAACCAAGGCGTGGGCTCGCAATTAATTGAAGAAGGGCACAAACGAGCAAAGCAAAAAGGGTACCACCTGTCCCTTCTTATTGGACATCCGACTTATTATCCCAGGTTTGGCTATCATGCTAACATGTGGGGTCAAGCTCAAATTAACATTCAGCTTAAGGATATTCCTTCTCCGCTTCGGCTTGTTGAAGAAAGAAGAATTGAACTGTCCGATATGGAAGCATTCATTGAGATGTGGGAATATTGGTACAAGGATGCCGAGCTAGCGATCAGGCCGAGTACTTCTATAACCGATTGGATTAGTCCTGGCAGCGGCATACAAGCTTCAGCTGTTATAATTGATCAGCAGTTGGCTGGCTATATGAGATACGATAAGAATAATCCGCTGAGAATCATCAGCATACTTGCCAGAAATGCCGAAGCATTGACGGACCTATGCGGATATCTCAAGGGTAAAGTGGCGAACAAAGAATTTCTATCCTTACCTATCCCACCACAATCTCCTGGGTTGGAGCGATTCAACCTTGCTTTTACGAGTGAAATGTTCACAGGTCCTGAGAAGATGGTCAAGCAGCTAGATGAGCAGAATAAGAGCGTGACCGATTATTTGGACCAAGTGAAGGAAGGTAAAAGCAGCCCAGGTCTTTTTATTTGGCCTGTTGAATTTGATGTTTGTTGAATGGTGAAACTTTAACTGATATACAAAGCAATAAGGCGCGTCCCTTTGATAGGGATGCGCCTTATTGCTTAAAAGAAACAGATAGCAGCAGCGGAGAGAGCAGAATCGTTCTGGAGAAACGATAGTGTTCGCCTTTGCAGCTGGATTCTAACCCTAATAGGGTTATTACAATCAAAGAATCGGGCTGCAACAGCGATCGGAGGAATGATCTGCTCGCGCAGCGAAAGTCGCGTAGTCAACTATCCAGTTCAATATTTAGAAGAAATTTGTCTCATTATTAGAGGACGGTGTCAATGTTTCTTCTTAGGTTTGAACTAATAGAAGGATGATCGACGATAAACACAGACAGGTGCTGATTAAATAAAGAACCATGACCACTTGCTTATGATTGAGGCCTGCGCGCAGTAAGCGGTAGTGCGCTTGACTGGCATCTGCCTGATAGATGGATTTGCCCTGCAAGAATCGCTTAACCACGACGAACAGATTATCGAAGATCGGCACGCCAAGCGCTAGGATCGGTATGAATAGAGACAGCACTGTTGCTTGCTTGAATGCACCGTCGAGGGCGATAACAGCCAGAATGAAACCGATAAAGGTAGCTCCAGCATCCCCCATGAATATCCGCGCAGGCGGTTTGTTATACCTCAGGTAAGCCACTGTAACCCCAACAACAATAATGGCCATCATAGCAGAAGTTGATTGACCCATAGCTAATGCGACAACAAACAACGTAATCGCGGATATGGCAGAGAGTCCACCGGCAAGTCCATCCATGCCATCAGAGAAGTTAATAACCGTGGTGACTCCAAAAATCCACAGGATCGTTAGAACGAATTGAAGGATAGCTGGAAGAACGACATATTCACCTGAGAAAGGGTTATAGAACCCTGTAAAAGCAATGCCAGCTGCATAGACCACTATTGCAGCTGAGATCTGTACGATAAATTTCGGGAGTGCTGGAAAGTCTTTGCCTTTTGTCTTATACCAGTCATCAACCGTACCAATGACGAGTAACAATACCCCGCCTACAAAGATCGCAACGGTTTGTATGTCAAAGTCTCTTGTCATAAGCAAATAGGTGATGAAGAACCCGATGAAGATTACATAGCTTGCCGTGAGTGGGATCGGTTCTCGATGCAGCTTACGTTCCGTGTCCTTTTGGGGCTTGTCCACAAAATCCAATCGAAAGGCCAATTTCCCAAACGGGGGTATTAACAGATAGACGATAAGAAATGATACAACAAACGCAACTGCGTATATAATAACCTTCACCACCATTATTTATTTTCTTCTAAGAGTATACAATTTAATGCATGTCTTGTCGATTAAGGGCATGCAGCTTAAGGGTTTACAGGGTAATATTAACAGTAGTATAGTAAAGGAAGTTTTTTTGGAAGGGGAATTCATATACGATGCCAGCATACTTGTAGAGGTTAGATGAAATTGCACAAAAATTCCAACTAGAAACAAGGGATTTCTGTGCCGTTTTGACCCTTTACAAGTACTTTTGCGGGCTTTCACTATAGCTGCGGAGTGCCTATTTGGGGCACTCCGTTTTTTTTATTTCATTAACGATTCATCCCCATAACTTTTAGATCTGAAGGAGTGTCCAATAAATGAGACAACAATTAGGTTTTGAGACGGAATCTTTGATCCTGCGAGAATTCACGCTGGAGGATGCAGGAGAGCTATACAAATTAACGAGGCAAAAGCAAATTACCGACATCCTGCCTGATTGGAATATGACAGTAAAACAAACGAAGGACTTTCTTGAATTTGTCGTCTCGTCCTATGCAAGTTTTGATCCTGATGATATTCGAATCATGCTGGCTATTACAGACAAGCGGAATGAGGAGTTGATCGGCTGGTGCGGGGTATTTCCCAATGACAAGCTGGACCCGGCAGATCGAGAGATTGCTTATGCCATATCGGAGCATTATCGTAATCAGGGGCTAACAACGGAGGCTGCAAGAGGTATGCTGCGCTATATCTTCCAGCAATCCTCACTGCAGCAGATCGTAGCTATCGTCAAGCCTTTCAATATTGCCTCGAGAAGGGTGATTGAGAAGGTGGGCTTTCAGCATAGACAGCTGGTTCAACTATCGGACGGTGCAGATTACGACTATTTCACCGTTGAACGAGGGCCATTCCTAATTAGACCCATCAGTGAAACCGAGATTGAGCCTTTCTTAGATATTTTGGCAGAGCTCGAGCATGTTAATCTGGATCGCAGTAATCCGAATCACGAGCAGTGGCTGAGACGAAAGATTGGATCATTGTTCAGCAGAGGGACGATGTTTTTTGTCTATCAGGATCCTCTCGATGAGCAACTATACGGAATTATTTCTGTTCTGCATGAAGAGGCTCCTGAGGGGATTTCTGCGTTAGGTGCTAGAGCGGAAGTGATGCAGATGGGTGTAAGCAAAGACAGTAGAAGAAGAGGAATTGGATCTCTCCTTCTCCAACATGTAGAGAAGGTATCGAGGGGCAGAGGCGTCTATTGTTTGTTAATGATGACTTATGCAGAGGACTATGATGTTATCGCCTTCTATGGCAAAAATGGGTTTATTCCAGTAGCTAATCTTCCTGATGTTTATGGACCAAATTTGGAAGGGAATGTTTTCCTTCGCAAGGTTCTGCGATAAAATGTATAAGGTGGGCTCGACCGGGCCTGCCTTATTACTCTGGTATCAAGCAAGCAGTCTTTGAGGGGAAAAGGAGGTTTCATATGAATAGCAATCTGAATATCATCTTCACAGCACGAGAAGTAGCGATAGCAGCGGCTTTGGAAGCGGGAAGACTGGCACGCAGCCGATTCGATACGCTGGGTCATTATGAAGAGAAGGATGAGCATGGTGACATTGTTACTGAAGTGGATCATCTGGCGGAAGCTATTATTATGAAGAAAATCCAAACGGTCTTTCCAACGCATCACATAAGGTCGGAGGAATTTGGAGATAACCAAGTAAAGAATGATTGGATGTGGCTGATAGATCCACTTGATGGTACCAATAATTATGCGGTGGGGCTTCCCCTATTTGCCATTTCAATTACACTTGTATACCAACTTGAAACAGTAATGGCGGTCATTTATGAACCGATGACAGATCGATTATATGTATCCACTGTGAATCAGGGTACAAGTTGTAATTCTCAGCCGATTACGATGAGCCGAGCTAGAGAGTTTAACCGAGCTACTGTGGGCTGGATTCAAGGACATGGGGTACAAAATCAAGCGCGGGCCGTGAAGCTGAGGCAGCACATAGATGTACATACGAAAAGAATGATGAGATTATGGGCGCCGACACTGCAATGGTGCATGCTGGCACGAGGGGATTTGAACGGAATTATTCTTTATGATTCGGAGGGCTTGGATCTATATTCCGGCTTGCTTATGGTGCAGGAAGCTGGCGGTGTTATTGTTGATTTTGAAGGGAATAAGTTTCAGGGCATGAATGCTGAGCCTTATCTAATTGCATGCGCGCCTAAACATGTGGATTATTTTGTGGCGATGGTCCGAGAAGGTTTAGAAGAAGCTCACGTTCATTCAGCTCTAGGAAATGGTAATACTTAAGGGGAACGCTTGTCATAAATCCATAAGGGAAGTGCAGCTATGAGAATAACAACTGTATTGGTACAAGGAAACGGCATCTTGAACGAGGATGCTCTAATCAGGAATGAAGCCATTCAGCTTTATGGGGTGATCGATGGTGCCACCTCCCTCGTTCCCTACAAGAATGCAAATGGAGAGACGGGCGGTTATCTCGCTGCCCATCTTATTGCGACTTGTTTGAATGAGCTTAAGGAGCAGGACCGAACAGGAGGAGCAGAAGGTTTAGTCGATAGGTTGGCAGAGGTTAACCTTTTACTCCGTACGCGAATGATTGAGGCTGGAATTCGACCTGAGCAAAAGGAAGAGCTGTGGAGCGCCTGTGCTGCAGTGGTGCAAATACAGCCAGAGTGGATTGAGTTTGCACAGGCAGGCGATTGTATGATTGCTGTCTTCTATACGGATGGTCGCATTCGAGTGATTACGCATGATCAGCTTGCCCATGTCGACGATAGGACCAAAGAAGTATGGTCGCAAGGTATTGCCTCAGGCTTGTCTTCAAAAGCCGAGCTGTGGGAGTATGTGAAGCCCCAGATCATCCGAGGGAGGGCGTTAGCTAACGCTCCGGGCGGCTATGCGGTGTTGAACGGGGAGTCGAAGTTCGCTGACTATGCCGAGTATGGCCGAATCAGTCGGACGAATGTCCAAGCCTTGCTGCTATTCTCGGATGGATTGTATATTCCCAAGCCCGCAGGCGTATCGGACAAGGATGGTGCGTCGGAAGTCGCCGCGCTTGTGCAGGAAAAGGGTCTGTCCTCTTACATCGAGTGGTTGGCCGCCTTAGAGATGTCTGACCCGGACTGCAGGCAATTCCCAAGAATGAAGACCTCTGATGATAAGTCCGCGATCTGGATTGACTTGCCTTTGGTGACCAGCCATGACTAAGCATTCGATGGGCATGGAGGTGACTGGCTGATGTGGTTACTTGTTCTACTGGTTGCAATCGCAGGGTTTGAAGGATTGTCTATCCTTGTAAGTCGGAATCAATTAAAGCAGTTTGATGCATCGATTATTGATGTCGTTCAAGGCTGGGAAAGTCCGACGCTGACTAAGGCAGCGAAGCTGCTCTCTGCGGTAGGTTCTTCGTCCGTGACCATTCCACTTATTATCGTAGTGGCTGTCGTCTTGTTTATTGTTCTCAAACATCGCAAAGAGCTTATCCTTCTCATCGGCGGGATGTTGGGGTCTACGCTGCTAAATGAGCTGTTGAAGCGGTTGTATCATCGTGCTAGGCCTGATATTCATCGGATCATCGAACAGGAGGGATTTAGCTTCCCGAGCGGTCATTCCATGGCAGCCTTCACGTTCTATGGGCTGATGACTTTCTTGCTCTGGCGGCATTTGCCTTCACAGCGCTGGAGAATCGCCTTGCTGGTTTTCAGTGGCTGCATGATTCTCAGTATTGGACTTAGCCGCATTTATCTAGGCGTTCATTATCCTTCTGATGTCATTGGCGGTTATTGGATAAGTGCATGCTGGATAGCGGTTTGTATACGTTTATTCCGGAGATCTGCTCGTGTGAGAGAATCAAACTGAAGAATGGCTTCGTCTAATCACTTCCAAGTGGTTAGGCGATGTCTTTTTTTGATGTTTCAATCTTTCCCACCTCAGGTTGAGAGAAGGAATGCTAGGAATATATTTGTAAGATTATTAGAGTTGGGATAAAATACTAGAGAAGCTCACAACAAAAGAAACGAAATGAGGGACATCATGAAACGTGTGTTGATTATGGCAATGACCGCAATTCTTCTACTAATTATGTCAGTGGGCTCAGTATCGGCAGCAAGTGCTGCCAAGCAGATTCACGTAGATTTGAATGGTAAGGAGGTCGTATTCCCAGCTCCTCCTGTCGTGCTAAGCGGTAAAACTTTTGTCGAATTTCGCACCTTATTCACAGCATTAGGGTACAAGATCGACTACGTGGCAGCAACGAAGAAAATTAAAGCGACTTCATCCGAGCGTACAATCGAGATGGGGACAACAGGTTCTACTGCATTAGTAAATGGCAGCCCCGTACCGGTAAATGGAGAAATGATAATTATCAATGGCCGTACCCTAGTAGGTGTGCGGTTTATCGCGACCTTATCGGACAAAAACGTAGAATGGAATGCAGCGAAGCAGACGGTATTCATTACAGATAAGAGGCCAACCAAAGCTCAGACAGCTGCCATCTTTGATGTTCTTGATAAATTAGCTGCGGCCGAGGCTGCAAACGATGCTGCAGGATACGCGTCCTTGTTCTATTCTCAATATCATGATCGCGATGAGATCAAAGCTAATATGGAAGCACAGTTCGCAATTTCGCAAATTAAAACGACTTACATCGATAAAACAATCGATACTTATTCGAATAGCGAAGCTGTCGTTGTTACAACAGAACAAATTAAAAAGATTAGCGGTTCCGGATTTTATCCGAATAATGAAAGCGAATATGTGTATACCCTGCGTAAAGAAAAGACAGGGGAATGGCGTATTCTCTCCATCGACCAGCAGTCATTTACGGTAACGGATGTAGATAGCTTATGGAAGCAGGAAGTCCAAGCGCCGGACGCTGATAAAACAGCGATTAATGCTCTTTTGAATGATCAAATCAAAGCCATTAATTCAAGTAATATCGATGCCTACCGGGCAACGCTGAATCCAAGCGCGGATGGTTTGGAAGATGATATTGTGGATATGAAAAGTGCATTCGACGCGATTACTCTGACAATGACTCTGGAGAAAAGTGCGATTGTGGAGCTGAACGACAATTCAGCGGTTTTACTTACACAAATGACTATTAATCAAAAGGATGATCAAGACAGCTTCACGTATCGTACCATTACAGAAATGTATTTGACTAAAAAGGATGGCAAATGGGTATTTGAGTTAAGTCCAACCGACTTATATGCCGAAGACCTATAATCATCGGAGATGACGTTGGTTGTTGACGGAGTCGCGGTTTGAACCTGGTATCACGATATGCATACGGAATTGATTTAAATCCAAAGCCCCTGTAATGTTCTGAATAAGAACGTTGGCAGGGGCTTTTGTTATGATTCTATTGAGATATCAGGGGGAAGTGCTATGAAAGTCGTGATTGCGCCAGATTCCTTTAAGGGATCTTTAACGGCGTCTGAGTTATGTGCCGCAATTGCCAATGGAGTCAGATCTGTATTTCCGAAGGCAGACCTTATCTGCAAGCCTCTTGCAGATGGTGGGGAGGGGATGGTGAATCATCTAGTTGATGCTACTGGCGGGTCATTGGTGAGTGCTGCTGCATGCGACCCGCTAGGTCGTGTCCGGCAAGCCACCTATGGCGTTCTGGGAGATGGACGAACGGCAGTCATTGAGATGGCGGCAGCCTCAGGACTTCCCTTATTAAAGGATGATGAACGGCAGCCTTTAATAACGACTACGCGCGGTACGGGCCAGCTCATTCTTCATGCTCTTGATCAAGGCTTTAGAAGCTTTATCATCGGCCTAGGCGGCAGTGCGACCAATGATGGCGCAACTGGCATGCTCCGAGCACTGGGACTTCAATTGATGAATGCAGAGGGTCAGCAGCTTCCGGATGGAGGAGGTGCCCTTCGTGATTTGTATCGAATCGATCTCACACAGCTGGATGAGAGACTAGCCGAGTGTCATTTTACCATTGCTTGTGATGTGACGAATGAACTTTGCGGCCCCTCAGGGGCGTCCGCTGTCTTTGGTCCTCAGAAAGGGGCGACACCAGAGATGGTCGTCTTGCTCGATGAGGGTCTGCGCCGATTGGCTGAATGCATTGAAGAGACGCGGGGCATTGATGTCTTATATCTGGCAGGTGGTGGAGCAGCGGGTGGTATGGGAGCTGGCATGATGGGTTTCTTGAATGCGGAGATTTTCTCAGGCATTGAAGTCGTTATGGAAGCAAGCCATTTTGAGAAAGCGCTGCAGGATGCTGATTATGTCATTACTGGCGAAGGCAGACTGGATGAACAAACGTTGTCAGGGAAGGTCGTCGCAGGTGTTTGTGCAGCGGCGAGTCGCTCAAGGATTCCGGTTATCGTGCTCTGCGGCACCAACCAATTATCTACACATGAGCTGGATGAGCTTGGTGAAGTGAGCGCCTTCTCCATCGTTCCTGGCCCGTGTACGCTGGAGGAGGCGATGCGCCATACACCAGACTGGGTGGAAGCCATGGTCATACAGATATTCAAAGTCATTCGCAGCTCGTGTGGGAAAACCATTTTCACATGATTTTCATAATGAACGGTTAGACTTTAATTAAGCATAAAGTCGATCGTTATGAAGCGAGGAGGAACGAAGCATGAAGCCGTGGGCCGAATTCGAAGATGTCATTACACCGCATCTGAATCATGTGCGGGCATATTGTTACTATTTGACGGCATCCAAATGGGAATCCGAGGATTTGCTTCAGGACACGCTCCTAAGAGCCTTCAATCACTATCGAAAAAATGGTGAGCTTCTTCATCCTCGCTCCTTGCTCTATAAAATTGCTAAAAATCTGCATATTGATGCTCACCGTAGGCGTCGAGCTACCCTTGTACCCATTGATGAAGCACTCCAGCAGCCTTATTATGATCCGAGCTATGTATCCATTCGTGGATTGCTAGAATGGGTTACCGAGCATTTGTCCGAACGAGAGGGTGAGATGCTGCTCCTTGCAGAGGTCTTTCATTACTCCTATCAAGATATTGCCGACGAATTACAATGTACCGTTCCAGCGGTCAAAATGGTGCTTCACCGCTCCAAATCCACACTGCGCAAAGGTGGAGGGGAGCAAGGAAGCATGCAGTCTCCGACAAATGCTGCTGCTCGGACGCGCAAGCCGCTGATGCTCAAGCCAAGAAGAGAGCATATTGTCGAGCGATGGACACAAGCCTTGATGACTTATGAATGGGTATTATCCGAATAAATGGTTAAAAAACGATGAAAATTAGATATTTTGAACGATTTGCAAATGATTTTCTGGGACAATTGTCTATCCTTCATGGTAAAGTAGTGAAAAGAATAAATTTTCCATTCGTTCACAATAGACAATTATGATTCGGCGGAGGCATTATGAGACAATATTTGGGGAAAAGGCTGCGAAATGATGTAGTAAATGCATTCGGCGTTACCGTCTTACCTGCGCGAACGGTGCTGCTGGAAGAACATTTGATCGTGCTTGAGAATCACAAAATTGATAGTATCTCTGTTATTCTTGATGTTGTTGTCGAGGAGAAAGAACAGAAGAGCACCACGCCGCGTGGACTCGTGAATCAGGTGGTTACACAAGCCAAACTGTTGTATGATACCATTCATGAATCAGGTACGGTTCCCGTCAATGAATTGCAGGAGCAAGTTATCCCGGCTGTACAGCAGGTGGCGAATCACCCGAATATATTCGAATTGTTTGAAGCCGTGAAGGCACAGGATGATTACACGTATCAGCATAATATTGGCGTAGGTGTTATTTCCACACTTATTGGCAAATGGCTGGAGTTAAGTGACGAAGATTTAACAGCGCTTACATTCGCAGGCACACTGCATGATGTGGGCAAGCTGAAGATACCGAGTGAAGTGCTGAATAAACCGGGTAAATTGACCGAAGAAGAGTTTGATTTGGTCAAAAAGCATGCCATCTATGGGTACGAGATATTGAAGAATACAGAAGGCATTAGCTATCGTACGGCTCTTGTTGCGCTTCAGCATCATGAACGCGAGGATGGCGGAGGATATCCGCTCGGACTTATGTCAGACAAGATCGATCTGTTCAGCAAAATAGTGGCGATTGCAGATATCTTCCATGCGATGTCCTCTAAACGGCCGTATCACGATGCGCTGCCATTCTATCAGGTTGTTCGTCAGATGAAAGAAGGTTACTTCGGAAAGCTTGACCCACATATTGTTTCTGTTTTTCTTGAGAACATCATGACAAAGATGGTCGGACAGAAAGTCGTCCTAACGGATGATCGGATCGGCGAAATCGTCTTTATTAACCCGCATGAGGAAGAGGCGCCGCTGATCAAGGTGGACGAACAATTCATTGATCTATCCTCCCATCGCACCGTTCAGATTAAACAAATCATCGGCTTATAGACCGTAAACGACAAAAACCATCTTCCTTAGCCATTTCTTCTGGCATGGGTGTGATGGTTTTTTAAATAATATCAGTAAGTATAAAATTCTTAGGTCCATTTAGCTGCCCACAGCTTCATTTCCTTGAACATCTCATGGAGATCTTCACCCTTAGGCGTTAAGGTGTATTCGACAGTAACGGGTACTGTTGGGAATACATGCCGCTCCAGAACACCCTGCTCCTCCAGATGACGAAGTGTACTGGTGAGCGCTCGTGGGCTAACGGCTGGAATAAGCCGCTGCAGCTCGCCGAATCGCCTTGTTCCGCAGAACAGCTCGCGAAGGACAAGAAAGGCCCATTTTCCGCCGATTACATTCAATGTCTTCTCAATATTACAGTCAATAATAACGGGTTCCTTAGGGACGTAATTACTTGTAGACATATAAACGTACTCCTTCTTCTAACCTAGTAACTTTAAGTATAGTATATATAGATATTATAATAAAGTGATATGTTTTTCACTACTTTAATAAGTATATGAATATGCGTACAATGACATTGAGATTGAATAATGAGAGATAACAACCTAGAGCCTATGCTTCCGAAGTCGTTTTTACTCGCAGGAAGTAAATGGGGATGTTTCGTAAAAAACTTGTAGGAGGTTACCTATGAATTATCGTAGACTTGGTGGCAGCGGCTTGAAAGTAAGTGAGATTAGTTTAGGCAGCTGGTTAACTTATGGAGGCTATGTAGAACGCGAGAATGCCGTTAAGGCGATTCAGACTGCATATGGACTTGGTATTAATTTCTTTGATTCGGCTAACGTATATGAGCAAGGCGCTGCAGAAATTCTGCTTGGGGAAACGATTAGAGCTTTTCCGCGTGAATCTTATGTCTTAGCTACGAAAGCCTTTTGGCCCATGGGTGATGGTCCCAATGACCGTGGCCTTTCACGGAAACATGTTATTGAACAGTGTCATGCAAGCTTGAAGCGCTTAGGCACGGATTATGTAGATATTTTCTATTGTCATCGGCATGATCCGGAGACGCCGCTCTATGAAACGCTTCGTGCAATTGATGATCTGATCCGTCAGGGCAAGGTGCTTTATGTGGGCGTAAGCGAATGGACAGCAGCGCAAATGGCGGAGGGCTTAGCGGTTGCTGATCGTTACTTGCTTGATCGTATCGTCGTCAATCAGCCGGTATATAATATGTTCAACCGCTATATCGAGAAGGAAGTTATTCCGTTTGGTGAGAAGAATGGCGTTGGGCAAGTTGTGTTCTCGCCTCTTGCTCAAGGGCTGTTGACGGGCAAATATAACTCCGTGACGGAATTGCCAGAAGGAAGCCGTGCTTCCAAGCTGGAGTGGGTACGCAACGGGATTACAGAAGAGAAGATTAACCAAGTGGTTGAGCTGTCTGCGATTGCTGCTGAGCTTCAGATTACGACGGGACAATTAGCACTCGCCTGGATTCTTCGTCAGCCGAATGTGGCAAGCGCACTCGTTGGTGCTAGTCGTCCGGAGCAGGTCGAGGAGAATGTAAAAGCATCTGGAATAGAGCTGTCCGCTGATATTCAGGAGCAGATCGAGAAGATTCTGAAGGAGGCTTGACTTATCTGCCGAATATTATCAAAAAGATACAAATTGGAGGTAGAATATGCAGGCAGTTATTGTAGACAAGCCATCAATGAAATTAATCGGCTTAGCCACCAACGTTACACTTTATGATGTGCAGCAGAACAAGACGACAATTAAGCTAGCATCCAATTTTTTGGAAAGAAGAGCAGAAGTAATAAATGGTATAAATGAAAAAGAAGTTTTTGGGGTTTCAACGGATCCTGAGAATTATAATCCCGAAACAGACCCCTTTGAGTTCTTCATTGGAATTGAAGTTTCCGCTAACGAGAACATTCCAGATGGTATGGTATACAGAGAGATTCCAGTAAATACGTATGCCTTATTTACATTCAAAGGTCCAGCTGAAAATGCTGGTGCTGTGCATGACTACTTATACTCTACGTGGTTAAAACAAAGCGGATACGAGCTTTCGGGTCTTTATAATATAGAAATCTATGATGAACGAAATCAGGGTCCCGACTCCGAGGAATCGATTACGGATATTTGTTTTCCTGTTCGAAAGAAATAACTGTCATGGGGCAGCCGTTAATCAAGCTCCATTCCCACAGCAGGGAAAGCCCGATCACATAGCTAGTATGGTCGGGCTTCCCTGCTTGAATCAAAGGCTTTTATGTCGTGACGTTAATGGGAGTATCTTTCGCTCTGCGGCGCTGCTTGCTTTGCCCTTTAAGGACCCGTATGGATAAGAAAATACCTGTCAATGTCATGAAAATCAAGCTTATGGCGGTTAGATCAACAAAGATTTTGTAGCTATTGCCATAGATCATGCCTTCATGGAGCTTCTTGGCGAAGCCAACGATTCCACCCTGACTGTCTCCTCCGCCTCCAGCTCCGCCCGGAGGGAAGCCTTGTCCGCCTTGTTTTTGCTGCTGGCCTTGGTCCACTGCAGAACTAGAGTCACTGTTGGAGGCAGCCTGTGTATTCGTATTGGTGCTTGTCCCAGTACTTACAGCTGTCCCCCCAGTCCCCCCATTCATACTGCCGCTTATTTGCATTTGAGGCATGTCACCTCGAGACGAACCACCCACTAGCCATGGCTCAGAGATCACTAGCCCTGTGACGGATTGAATGAGTATAAACAGAGAGGAGATCAGACCAATCCATAAATGCAGCTTTCTTGTTTTCTTCATTGTTATTTACCTCCTTCATGAGTATCATCCTTACAAACATACAATAAGGATCGAAACTTAATAATCGATGAAGGCGGGCTGAAAGTTTGCTGAATGCTCGTTAGAACTATTTATCAATCGAAGAGGATTATCATTCAGATTGCCCTTTTTTTGAGCCGCTGATGAAGGCTAGTATGTGCCGCAACGGCTGGGGAGCTACAAGATCTAACAGATCCCCCTCTTGGGCGAGTCGAGCTTCAATATTAAGGAGATTAAAGTCTGTAATGGCGACGTTGCGTCGAACCTCTTCCCAGTAAAGCGGCGTAGACACCGTTGCTCGATTGCGGGCCCGTGGAGAATAGGGTGCAATAATCGTTTTGCCCTGATAATGCTGAAGATAGTCAATATAAATAAGATCCCCGCGCAGCTTCTTCAAGCGTTCGATTGTAAACAGACGGGGGTACTTGTTCGATAAGAAGGTACCGACGAATTCGCCGATCCGACGGAGCTCATCGAAGGTGAGGTCTGGTATAAGGGGGACAATGATTTGAATACCTGTCGCCCCTGATGTCTTGGGAGTAGATGCGATTCCAAGCGATTCGAGAAGCTCACCCACCAAGGATGCTGCTTCCATGATACGCGGCTCCTCCTCTAACGAAGGATCGATATCAAGCACCCACTCAGTAGGGTGGTCTCGATCACTGATGCGATCAAAGGAAGCATGAAATTCCAGACATGCCAAGTTACCGAGCCAGAGGAGTACAGGCAGCGACTGCAGCTTTACGTAATGAATCCCCTCACGTTCATCGGTTTGCACGAATGCAGGCGTAGGTGCGGGGCAGTTTTTTTGATAAAAGGATTTGCCGGTTACACCGTCAGGATAACGAATGGTCGTCAAATAACGATCCTGACAATGCTTAAGCAGCCAAGGCGAAAGAGCGGTAAGTCGCTGCAGGTACATCGCCTTCGTAATACCCATCTCGGGAAATAGGAGCTTGGTTGGGTTACTGATCGTTAGTTCCTGTCCCTCAATCATTACTTTGCCTTTCATTGTACGGTTCATGTTAACGGCTCTTTCGGTAAGAAGGTGACTAGCTTCGGATGACGAAGCTGTCCAGCCGATGTACGTTCCAGGCCGCTTACTCTGCATTTGAATGAAAGCGGCAGCCACTGTATATGCTCACGCTTCAGCTCCTCCGGTATTGTGTTGAACGGGCAAGGAACGATCTCTTTACGTGATTGTTCCGTGACAAAGGTAGTTGCCAGAACCCGGCGCAAAGCATCATTTAGTCCCAGTGAGACACTACCTAGATAGTCCCCGTCATACTCCATAACGAGACTAGCGATAATCCCATTGCGCCATTTCAACCCAACAATGTCGATATCAAGCACCAAATTCGTTTTCTTCTTGAGCCAATCGCGATGCTTCTTGCCTTCCTTATAAGTGCTCGACAGCTTCTTACTGACGATTCCCTCCCAATGATTCGCTTCCACCCAATCCCATAATGCTTGGCCATCATCGAATAAATCGGTTACGAACAAACGTGTATTGTCTGATGGACATAAAGCAGTAAGCCTGCGATATCGTTCTTGGTAAGGAAGATTACGAATATCACCTGTATGATCGGCAAGCAGATCAAATAACACATAGACAAGTCCTCCGCTTGGACCTATCGGAGCTTCCATCTGCTGTTGGTGCTGCTGGCTCAATGACTGCCTAGACAATCCTCTTGAACGTTCTCTCTTCAAAACCTGCTGGAAATTCACCCGAATCCCATCCCACCAAACGACCTCACCATCAAGCAAGCAGCTGCCAAGGGAGGGCGCATTCTCTTCTAGAAGGGAGGTAATCTCGGAATAAATGGTATTCTTCAAATATAATCGGCGTGAATAAAGCTCCACTTTTCCATGCGCATGAATACGAGCAAGAATCCGCACACCGTCCCACTTTAGCTGGTAGCCCCAGTCTTTACCGATAGGGACATTATTATCTGATATCGGTGCCATTGGCTCCTCAGGAAGTAAAGGAATGGTAGAGACAGGATCGGCCCATTCCATTGCGGCTTCGATATTGACGTCCAAAGCAGGAAAGACGAGGGGATCGCCCTCGCCGCTTCCTGCTTCTATATGGTTTTGTTGAGCTTGAAAAGGTTGTTTCATCCTAAGGCACCGCCCTGCTTCGCTGATCCGGAGCTGCCCCTCGGCTTGCGAGGTTTTGGTACCTTCGCAGCTGATGTGTCACTTGCTCCTACTCCTGCCTGAGTACCGTCCTGAGCAGCAGCTTCAGACGAAGCTGTCCGCACTGTATCAGCTTCTGTTGTACCGCTGCCCGTATGAGCTGCATGGGTTGCGCCAGTATCTAGACTGCCCTTTGCATCAGGTGGGAGCTTCACGGCCTCGAGGCTTGCCTGCAGTGCAGCCATGAGGTCAAGCACATTCGTGCGCTGCTGCTCCGGCGCCACTCGCACCTCTTCGCCGGCAATTTTATGTTGAATCATATCCATCAGACGGCTGCGGTAATCATCATTGTATTTGGCAGGCTCAAAAGGTGTAGAGAGCTGTTCGATGAGCATACGAGCCATCATCAGCTCCTTCTCATTGACATCAACATGCTCTGGAAGTCCAGGGACCTGATCTACCGAACGGATCTCATCCGGGAAGAAAATGGTCTCCATAGCCAAGCAATCCCCGATAATGCGAATGGCGGCTAGTGAGCTTTTTGAACGAATGGATACTTTAGCAATACCGATTCGCCCGGATTGTCTCATCGCTTCAAGCAGTAAATTATAGGCATTGCCACCTGCTTGATCAGGTGAGAGGTAGTAGGTTTTCTGAAAATAAATCGGATCAATTTCTTCTAACGCTACAAAATCCAAAATTTTAATCGTTTTTGTCACATCATCAGACAGCTGCTCGAGCTCATCCTTCTCGAACAAGACATAGTGACCCTTTTCATACTCATATCCTTTTACAATTGCATCCCAGTCCACTTCAACCTCACAGGTTGGACATTTGCGAATATAAGAGATATTGCTTCCGCATTCTCGGTGAATCAGCTTCATGGAGATATCCTTATCCTCCGTAGCCGAGAACATTTTTACTGGTACATGCACGAGACCAAAGCTGATGGCCCCTTTCCAAACCGTATGCATATCGTTTCCCCCTATCTTAATTACGAAAAGCATCATGTTAACAGGCTATGATTACAGTGTTCCCAGAATGCATGAAACGCAATCTAATCGGGTATATTTTCGTAAAGGAAGGCCATCTGAGAACGTAAGGAGGGATTTGCGTGACTGAAGCAGGTAATTCCCCGACTGGGACGAATAACGACTTGAAGCATGAGGGCCGTGAAAATTATTTCCTGGATATCGACCGGATGGTGAATGAAGGACTCGGCGGTGGACAAGTAACGCTGCACAACGGATTAGTAGCGGAATCGACAACAGATACGATGGAAATGAAGCAGGAGCAGGAACTGGAGCAGGAGCAGGAGCAGGAGTTGGAAAGCGGGGAATAGTAAGGCGAGATTTATTCGAAAGGAGCGGCAATAACAGATGAAGACGGAGCGCGCCCAACAAATCTATCAGTCCAAGGACACCTTCTCGGTACGTTTGGAGGGCAAGGCGGTGTGGATTGAGAATGTCGATGAAGCCAATGGAATGGCAACTGTGCAAATCGAATCCAACCCTCTTAACACAATGACAGTTTCTGTAGATCGATTGGACGAAAAGGACTAGCTTGATGAAATAAGAAAAGCTCTCAATCACACGGGAAATCGTGGGATGGGGAGCTTTTTGTTTGATGGAAGAAGAGGCGGTTAAATAGAAGGTTAACAAAAGGGAAATAAGGGAGATGGTCTTAGCTCGATTCGTATTTTCGATGTTCTAATGGTGATGATCGTGAGAATAAGAATAAGTATCTTTCCTATAAGTTATGGACTCTTGCCCAAGCGGGAAAAGCTTGGGCTATTTTGGTGCGTTTACGTGTATAATAAGGGAAGTTAGGTTAATTTAAAAGAGTGTTGCTATAAAGAAGATAGTGACTTTATCGTACTGCATTACTAAAATCTATCATTGAAAACAGACGATAAATACATGTAATAACTAATAAATGAAGATAAACTATCCTTATTCTTTAAATTCGGGCTAAAATGAGGTATAATGGTTGTAGAAGCGGGAATTTAGTCTAAGCTTCATGGGGGTAGATATGGCGAAACAGCACTATAAGTTAACAAAGCTTGAGCTGCTGCTGCGGATCTTATTTATTACGATCGGTGCGGCGCTCGTATCCGTTGCTCTTGAGATTTTCCTCGTACCAAACAACATTATTGATGGTGGAGTCGTCGGGATATCGATTATTATTGCGCATCTGACGGGCTTGCCGCTAGGGTTGTTTCTATTCATACTTAACATTCCTTTTCTTATTATCGGTTACAAGCAGATTGGTAAGACGTTTGCTTTATCAACGTTGTATGGTGTTACCGTTATGTCGATCGGAACGCAGCTGCTGCATCCAGTCCAAGCAATAACAAACAGTAATTTTCTGGCACCTGTTGTTGGTGGCGTTATTCTTGGTATAGGTGTTGGTCTTGTTATCCGGTTCGGAGGATCCCTTGACGGAACCGAAATCATTGCTATCTTATTCAGTAAAAAGCTGCCGTT
This sequence comes from Paenibacillus baekrokdamisoli, assembly GCF_003945345.1. Taxonomy (GTDB): domain Bacteria; phylum Bacillota; class Bacilli; order Paenibacillales; family Paenibacillaceae; genus Paenibacillus_Z; species Paenibacillus_Z baekrokdamisoli. The sequence goes on from NZ_AP019308.1 coordinate 6,604,767, forward strand.
CTCGGTAGGAGAAGTAGTCATGTTCTTCAATCTCTTCATACTTGGCAGTGCAGGCTTTGTCTTTTCTTGGGATAGTGCGATGTACTCGCTGATCGCTTACTACATAGCGTTCAAGGTTATTGATATGGTACTTGAAGGGTTCGATGAATCCAAAGCGGTATGGATCATTAGCGAAGATGCCAAGGAAGTTGGCGATGCGATTATGAGCCGGCTTGGTCGGGGTGTAACGTATCTTCATGGTGAAGGTGGCTTTACAGGCGGAACGAAACGTGTCATCTTCTGTGTAATCACACGTCTCGAGGAAGCCAAAATGAAGTCGATCGTTCAGGAGCATGACCCTGCAGCGTTTCTGGCTGTTGGCAACATCCATGATGTCAAAGGCGGACGTTTCAAGAAACGTGACATTCACTAGGGAGTGGAGTTTGGAGCCGCATTAGAGTATGGAGCGATACGGGCAAGACCGCACATTTCCTGTGCAGTCTTGCCCGTTTTGTTGCGGGGTGGAACAGTGACCGATATAATGAAAATAAAACCGCTGATTGGTTTGCGTGACCGGTAGGTTATGCAGCATTCAGCGGGCAAGATTGGTTTGCGTGACCGGTAGGTCACGCAGCATTCAGCGGAGAATAAAGATATAGGGTCCTAGGAGGCGGTTGGTCTGGACGAATTCGAGAGCATCCGCCTTTGGACGGACAGCCGGCAAAGTACGGAGCGTTTAAGGGAGCAAGGCGTCGTGGTTGGAATCGGTGATGATACCGCCGTGGTGGAAGTGCCGCCTGGAGAGAGCGGCGCTTTGCAGTGGCTGCTGGCCGTCGACACGATGGTGGAGACGGTCCACTTCAATGCAGCGACGATGGCGGAAGCCGATGTCGGCTGGAAGTCGCTTGCCGCGAACGTGAGTGATATCGCGGCAATGGGTGGTGTGCCGCGGCACGCGCTCGTCTCTGTGAGCGTGCCGCAGGCTTGGGAGCCGGCTAGGATGCGCCGGCTCTATGATGGGTTGTACGCATGCGCCGAGCATTACGGCGTTGCGATTGTTGGCGGTGATACGACATCGTCGCCGCTGCACTTGGTTGTGGCCGTGACGGTGATGGGTACCGTCGAGGCTGGCAAGGCCATACGCCGGGCGGGCGCGCAGCCCGGCGATGCCGTATTCGTGACCGGCCCGCTCGGCATGGCCGCGGCCGGTCTGCACTGGCTGCTCGCCGCCGCGGCCAATGGGTCAGCGGCGGCATCGCCGCAGCAAGCTGGCGGCGCGGCAAGCTCGCCGCCGCCATGCGTGCCGCTAGCCGCGGCGGAGGCCGCCGGAACGGCGGCGCTGGTGCAGGCGCACCGCCGCCCGGCACCCTCCGTGCGCGCGGCGCGGATGCTTGCCGCGCGCGGCACAGTTACGTCGCTGAATGACGTCAGCGACGGCCTCGCAAGCGAGGCATGGGAGATCGCCGAAGCATCTGGCGTCTCCCTCGCGCTGCGCGAATCGCAGCTTCCGCGCAGCGGCAGCCTAGCCGCCTACGCGCACCGCGTCCAAGTGGAGCCGCTCGAGTGGATGCTCTACGGCGGCGAAGACTACGTCCTGCTAGGCACGATCACGCCTAGCGACGCACTAGCTGCCAAAGCGGAGCTAGCCGCTGCTGGTCTGCCGATGTTCATCATCGGCGAAGTCAGCGCTGGCCCCGCAGGGGTTACACTTATCCGCGACGCGGAGCCTCAGAAGAGGCGCGTCGGCGTAGGTCAGTTCACTACTGAACATCCGCGCGAGCCGATCGCTAAGCGTGGTTATAACCATTTTGCACAATAACGCAATGAGAAGTGGTGGAAGTTTATGAGTATGACAAGCCAAACCGTATGGACGGTAAAAAGTGAGCAGGACACGATACATTTAGCAGAATTACTGGCTGCCTGGGCGATGCCAGGTACGATACTTGCTCTTGATGGTGACTTGGGAGCGGGGAAGACAAGATTCTCGCAAGCCTTTGCCAAAGGAATTGGTGTGAGCGGAATCGTCAATAGTCCAACGTTTACGATTATTAAAGAATATAACGGCGAGCGTTTGCCGCTTTATCATATGGATGTGTATCGTCTGTCGGAGCAGGAAGCGGATGAGCTGGGACTAGATGATTATTTTTATGGAGATGGCGTGACGATTGTGGAGTGGGCCAGTCTCATAGAAGCCTTGCTTCCACCGGAGCGGCTGCAGCTGTATATCGAGCATATGGGCGGTGAGGCTCGCCGGATCTCGATAACAGGTATGGGCGAACGCTATGCGGGATGGTGCGAACAACTAAAGGCGATGGGAGCAGGTTAACGGATGAACGAACTACAATCACAAAATAAGGTATGGACCGGACCACTCGGACCTCTAGTACTGGCGCTTGATACTTCTACGGCCTCTTTGGCTGCGGCACTCGTGCAAGGCGGGGAAACGATTGGTGAGGTGCAATCCTTGGCTGAACGCAATCACTCCGTTCATACGGTATCCATCGTCAAGGCATTGCTTGCGGATAATGGAGTCACTCCCGAGCAGCTGGACGGGATTGCGATTGGCTGCGGACCAGGCTCCTATACGGGCATGCGGATTGCCGTATCCGTTGGGAAGACGCTTGCTTGGGCATGGGACAAGCCCCTTGTCGGCGTTTCGAGCTTGGAATCACTGGCCTACGGTGCCTGGCAGGCGGAGAACCCAGAGCCATCTCATCTTCCTTCCTTGGATGCGGCTCCTCGTCAACACTGGTTCGTACCGATTATGGATGCTCGGCGTGGGCAGGTATACACGGCTTTGTTTGCTGCATCAGCGGATGGAAGCTGGAGTCGATTGGCTAAGGATGGCATACGCCTCATGCATGATTGGGTGGACGAGCTTGCTTTGCTTACCGCTCAAGTTGATCCGGATGCAGCTCCTGCTGCCATTTGGATTGTAGGGGATTTATCTCTTCATGAGGCGGAGGCTGATCGTTTATGGACAATCTGTTCTCGTGACCAACAACAGGACTTAGAGCTGCCGTTCGTTGATGTGCGGCAGGTTTCTTTTATCATGGAAGGACGTTCGGTCGCTGCGCTTGGGATCAAACGGTTTAAGGCTGGAGAGAGCGACGATGTGCATACTTTTATTCCAAACTATACCCAGCTGACCGAAGCGGAAGTGAACCTGCGGCAGCGAACAAGCAAGGAGCTTGAAGGGAATAAGGAAGGAGCGGGCAAATAGTGACCGAAATGAATGTGGAAAAGCTGGTCTTCCGCTCCATGACCTTGTCAGACGTGCCGGAGATCGTGAACATTGAGCTTGAAGCCTTCACCTGTCCTTGGACAGAGGAGGCATTTGTGAATGAGCTGACAAACAACCATTTTGCCCGCTATATGGTAATGGATTACGATGGTATCGTTATTGGTTATGGCGGAATGTGGACAATTATGGACGAAGCGCATGTGACCAACATAGCGGTTCGTGAGAATTATCGCGGCCGTGGTCTCGGTGAAAAAATGCTCATTGAGCTTCAGAAGCTGGCTGTCTTCTGCGGATCAGCGCGTATGACCTTAGAGGTTCGTGTCAGCAATCTGATCGCGCAGCGTCTTTATCGCAAGCTCGGCTTCGAGCCAGCGGGTGTAAGGCCCGCTTATTATTCGGATAATCTTGAGGATGCCCTCATTATGTGGGCTGAGCTTTCCTTAGCAGACGGAGTGGAGCAAGAGCATGATATCAAATGAACTTATACTAGCGATTGAGACTAGCTGTGATGAAACCGCGGTCGCGGTCATTCGCGGTGGCAAAGAAATCGTAACGAACATCATCTCAAGCCAAATCGAGACGCATGAAAGATACGGCGGTGTCGTGCCAGAGATCGCATCGCGTCAGCATGTGGAATCCATTACCCTTATTATGGAGCAGGCGATAAGAGAAGCAGGAATCAATTTCCGAGATCTGTCTGCTATTGCGGTTACGCAAGGCCCAGGCTTGGTCGGATCGCTGCTGGTAGGTATCGTAGCTGCCAAAAGTCTTGCCATGGCACTCGATCTACCCCTGATCGGAACGCATCATATCGCAGGACATATCTATGCCAATCAGCTTGTTCATGAGCTGGTATATCCTTGTATTGCACTTGTAGCTTCCGGGGGACATACCGAGCTTGTCGTGCTGGAGAGCGAGGGTGTATTTCGAATTATCGGGCGCACGCGCGATGATGCAGTTGGGGAAGCCTACGACAAAGTAGCGCGGACGCTTAATTTCCCTTACCCTGGCGGGCCTCATATTGATAAGCTGGCGCAGAGCTCTGAGGAAGAGATCGTAATGCCTCGTGCTTGGCTCGATGCCAATTCCTATGATTTCAGTTTTAGCGGTTTGAAGTCGGCTGTCCTAGCGGCGATTAATTCTGCCAAAATGAAAGGTGAAACGCCAAGGCAAGCCGCTTTGGCTCGCGGTTTTCAAGCTTCGGTCATTGACGTGCTGGTGACAAAAGCGCTCCGCGCCGTTCGAGCAGAAGGCGCCAAGCAGCTGCTGCTATGCGGAGGCGTTGCGGCAAACGGCGGACTTCGCGCGGCACTGACGGATCGCTGCGCAGCAGAAGGTGTGCCGCTGCTTATCCCTCCGCTAGTGCTCTGCACAGATAATGCCGCAATGATCGGCGCAGCCGCGCACTTGAAGTATAAGCGAGGCGAGTTTACATCGCTTGATATGAAAGCTGAACCGGGATTATCGCTTGAAGAGTGGTCGGTTCGAAGCTAGCTTTCCAACACATACGGGGCTATCCAAAAAGTCGGAAACGACTTGAAGGAATGCCCCTTTTCCTTTTCTAACTGGCTGTACAGCTTAATCAACGCCACATTTCCAAATGCATCCGCGACAAACTGCCTAATTCAAAGCACGGCAGCTGGAGGCGAATCCAAAGTTTGATAAAATGGCTAAAGACCGGTTAAGCTTTTTTCAACTCCTACATTTTTTGTATATCTAATTTCTTGCAAGATTACATTCTATTACTGGCTCTAAATCATAATGAGTTCTTGCCATCACGAAGTACCCAGCGAAGCGGACGGAATCGTTCTGAAGAAGCGAAAGCGTTCGCCTTTGTCTCCTTATTTCTACCCCTAAGGGATAGAATCAAGAAATAGGGAGACAACAGCGACCCTTAAGAACGATCCGTCCGTGTAGCGGCCTTCTAGGCGCCATGCTTCGCATTTATCAAGCACTAATTTTAGTATTGAGCACTAATTATATTGTATTAAAATAATTTACATGTTAAAATAACTGACGAACGTTCGGAAGGTGGATTCACATGACATCTAATCGTATAAGAGAGGTTTCTCTCGCAATTTTCGCCAAAAACGGATATGAAGGTTCATCATTGGCGGATATTTCCAGTGAAGTAGGGATCAAGAAACAATCGATTTATACTCACTTCAAAGGAAAAGACGAGCTTTTTCTTGCTGTGTTGCATGATGTGTTTTTGAACGAATTAAAGTTCGTTACTAGCTACATAGAAAGTCATGCTCATCATACAGCAGAAAAAGCTCTCTTCGGTTTTTTAATGGCATATAAAGATCGATATGAAGAGAACGACAACACAAAATTTTGGTTAAGGATGTCATTTTTTCCTCCGTCACATCTATACGAGCAAGTGATGAAATACGTCTACGATAACTTGGACAAAATGGAATCTTTATTTGCTCCTATTATGGAGAAAGCGGCTTCTGAAGGAAGCATCAGTCCTTCCGTCGGTGCTGAGCGTGCTACTGTCGCTTTCATGGGAATACTCGATGGAGTCTTTGTTGAGATGCTCTATGGAGGTCCTGGTCGTCTGATGAAAAGGATAGATGCTTCTTGGTATCTATATTGGCGGGGAGTATCAAAAGAATAGCAGTGTTGTATAAGGGAGAAATAAAATGAACCGAAATTGGATATTTGTATGTATCGCAGGACTATTTGAAATAGTATGGGTAACTGGGTTGAAAAACGCCAGTAATCTGATTTCTTGGATGGGAACATTTATAGCGATTTGTATATCATTTGATATGTTGATTCGTTCGACCAAAAGATTGCCAGTTGGTACTGTTTATGCTGTTTTTACTGGTATTGGCACAGTGGGAACAGTTGGAGTTGAAATGATTATTTTCGATGAACCTTTCAGTTGGATTAAAGTATTGCTAATTCTCTTACTAATATCCGGTGTGCTCGGACTGAAAATGGTTACGAAAGAAGATTCAGATGAGAAAGGGGTTGCAACATAGTGGGCTGGGCTTTTCTCACTCTGGCTGGTATGTTTGAAGTGGTTGGAGTAATAGGAATGAACAAAGTTAGTAAGCATAGAAACTTACAATCATTCATCATTTTGTTCGGTGGGATGATAATGAGTTTTGGATTTTTAAGTCAAGCAATGAAAACACTTCCGATGGGTACAGCCTACGCAATCTGGACTGGAATAGGTACCGTAGGAGGTACACTCGTAGGCATATTCTTTTACGGAGAATCCAATGACTGGAAGCGGATTTTATTTATAAGTATGGTTTTAGCGGCAGCCATTGGTTTGAAACTGATATCATAATATTATAGTACCCTTGTTAAACAACCGGGGGCGTTAGTTCAGAACAGGAACTAGAAGAAAATTCAAATTCTGAATTGACAGACAGTTAAAGATGAGCATATAATAAGCAACAACACACGATTTGTTGCTGCAGCTGATGTCTCAGCTGGCAGATATACCTTCTAAACGCGACGAACAGGAGTAGTAAGGCAGGGCCGGGATTAGAGAGCTGCGGGTTGGTGCAACGCAGTCGATGGCAGCCAGAAACTCGCCTGGGAGCGGTATTACGGAAACGATCAATGGTCGGCCGAAGGCCAAGGCTATCATCAGGATCGCGTACGTTGTAACGGATAACCTCCGTGATCGGGTGCGTACCTACGATTTCTAGAGTCGTTGGCACGCTAAAGGTGGGCGTTCATTGCTCTCGCATGCGAGGGGAACGTCAACAAGGGTGGTACCGCGCGGACCTTACAGTCTGTCGTCTCTTGAATTAGAGACGACAGGCTTTTTTTGTTTTCCGAAGCGGTGATAAATCAAGGTGTTCAAGTGAAGATAACATACCAAGTCGAATCTAAGCTTTTTGAAATAAAGCAAAAGCAAATATAAACGAAACGCAATGAACAGGAGCATTAGGACTCAAATCCGGGAACAAGCGTTAACCGCTGATCAAGTGGTGAAACGTCAGAGAGCTGCGGCTAGGTGCGACGCAGACGATGGATGTCCGAACTCGCCTGGAAGCGGAACGGGGGAAGTCCTCCTTAACTTTAGCCTTATCAGGCAAAGAAGTTAAAGCAGGATGGTACTCCGATACGGCTGACCTCCGTCATCGGGTGCAACCAGAGCTAGCAAATTCACGCCTCGCATGAATGTTGTCGCCAAGGACGTATAGTATCTCATCAGCTTGATGGGAGGTTATCCCCATTGGAATCGGACTTCATATCATGCAGCGTTGAATAAGCGCTCAGGTTGCATAAGCGGGTTCGGACCATCAGGTTCGGGCAACTAGAGTGGTACCGCGGCAAGCCTACAAAGCCTGTCGTCTCTTGTATAACAAGAGACGACGGGCTTTTTCTATTGTCCGAAGCTGTTCGAAGCGCTCCAAATCTCCGTCCAATGCTATACCCAGTTACGAGTTGGCTCCCATTGTGGACCTAAGCATCCATAACGAACCCAGATAGACCAAATCCAAACTATTTCAGGAGGTTAATTCTTATGACCATTAATCAATCCCAAACTAACCCTTCAGTGAACGCCATTAACAATTCCGATGCCCTGCAGCGTATTCGTATCTTTGATACGACACTACGTGATGGTGAACAATCACCGGGGGCAACACTTGCGCCTGAACAGAAAATAATCCTTGCCCGCCAGCTGGCTAAGCTTGGCGTAGATATTATTGAGCCGGGCTTCCCGATCTCGAGTCCAGGCGACTTTGCGGCGGTACAGCAAATTTCCCGCGAGCTTCATAATGTGGAGATCGTCGGCTTTGCACGGGCAATGAAAGTCGACATCGATGCTGCTGTTCGTGCAACGGCAGATGCGGCTAGACGCCGTCTGCATCTGTTTATTTCATCCTCTGACATTCATTTGGACTTTCAGCTGAAGAAAACACGGGAGCAGGTTATGCAGATTGCCCGTGAAATGGTCGCTTACGGCAAACAGTTCGTGGATGAGATTGAATTCTCACCTATGGATGCGAGTCGTTCTGGACGTGAGTTTGTCATTGAAATGGTGGAGGCGGTAATCGCCGAGGGAGCGACTGTCATCAATCTGCCGGACACACTTGGCTATGCAATGCCAGAGGAATACGAAGAAATGTTCCGTTCAGTGCGGCGCCAAGCGCGTGGCGGGGATAAAGTGGTCTTCAGCGCTCACTGCCATAATGACCTTGGTCTGGCGGTAGCCAATAGTCTGGCAGCCATTCGCGGTGGCGCGACGCAGGTTGAAGTAACCGTTAATGGTATCGGTGAACGTGCTGGCAACTGCTCGCTTGAGGAGCTGGTCATGGCCATTGAAACGAGAAAATCAGCTATTGGTGTACAGACGGGAATCGTAACAAGTGAGATCTATGAGACTTCACGCATGGTAAGCAGAGCGATGAATTTCCCCATCGCTTACAACAAGCCGATCGTTGGACGCAATGCCTTCCAGCATGAATCTGGCATTCATCAGGATGGTCTGCTGAAGAACCGCAATACCTTCGAGATTATGGATCCAGAAGCAATGGGTATTCCACGTAGTATGATCGTGCTTGGCAAGCACTCCGGTCGTCATGCGATCAAGCATCGTCTGAATGAATTTGGCATCACCCTTAATGAGGAACAGCTTGTTGATGTCTACAACCGATTCATTGCAAAAGCTGACGAGCTGAAGCTGGTGCCGGATAATGAGCTTATCCGTCTAGCGAGTGAATCAACAGATATGCAGCATGATCCGTATTCGTTGGTTCATCTTCAGGTGATGGCCGGTACGAACGAATCTCGGATTGCATCAGTTACAATCCGTGAACGTGATTCTCAAGAAGATAGCAATTTCACCGGTACAGGTAAAGGCCCGCTGGAAGCTGTTATTCACTGCATTCAACAGGCGATCCCGGAAGCGGGCGAGTTCGAGGATTTGGAGCTTCATTCCCTATCCACAGGCGAGGATGCGCGCGGTGAAGCAATCGTCAGCATTGTGCATAACAATGTGCGTTATCGCGGTACTGCCATTCACAACGATATTATTCTGGCTGCTGCTCAGGCATATGTGGCTGCGTGTAATCAGCAGCTGCTGAGCGGGCAAACATCGGACGCGAAGCAAGGGGCGTAAGCAGAGGGGGGAAAGCTGGTTTACACCCTTAATAAATTAATTAATTAATCTGCTCCCAATATAGTCGATTCTGCACCAAAATGAAGCGTTACTGGATCCTATCGTGAAGGTAACGCTTTGGTGCTCAATCTCATACTCGGAATGGAAGTGGAGTAAGGTGAACGACCCATCTTCTGGGGTCCCACCATTCTAGCGAGTTGGCCGGCTGCTCATCGAGCTGCTGATGAGGAGGTCCTTCTGTTATGCTCGCGAATTCAGTCCTTCTTAAGCTGTACCCCTCCCGAAATGACTTCCTAGTACTTTAGAAAAGAGGTCTTATCCATGAAACCTGAGGTTAACAATCATGTTGTAGATTATTACACAAGCTTTGGAGAGCGTGAATGGAGTCGGTTAGACCGAGAGCCATTAGAGTTTACCGTGAACTGGCATTATATGAAGAAGTATTTACCTTCTTCGGGGTGTATTTTGGATAATGGGGCTGGACCGGGGAAGTATGCGATGGAGCTTGCGAGATGTGGCTACCAAATTACTTTAACCGATCTAACGCCTCATTCAGTCGAGCTTGCCGAGATAAAGGCAGCGGAATTAGGACTAGAGCAGCACTTCGCGGGGTTCCATATTCAGAATGCAACTCATTTGGATGCCTTATCGAATGTGAGTTTCGATGCATCACTCATGCTCGGACCTTTATACCATCTGCAGAAGGCGGATGAGAGATCTATGGCAGTAAAGGAGTTATACCGTGTTACCAAACCTGGTGGAGTCGTGTTTGTCGCTTTTCGAAATCGAACGAATCATGTCCTTACCTCCCTCTTAAGGCCGGATCATTGGAAGCCTAATGATAATGTGGATACCATTGAAGCATTCTATGAATCGGGTATATTTAATCATCAGGATGAGGGTAGATATACGGGCGCGTATTACTATCCGGTTGAAGAGATTAATCCCTTTATGGAGGAGCATGGCTTCGAAGGCGTTGAGCTTATTGGTTCGACTAACCTTGGAACGCTGCTGAGTCAAGAGCATTGGAACATGTGGATAAACAAAGGGGAGACTGAGCACAAGAAGCTGATCAGCTTTCTCATAAAGATGGCCCGAGAACCCTCAATTCTGGGGATATCTTCTCATTTGTTGTATATTGGAAGGAAGAAATAAAGCTTTCTGAGCAAAACCCTCGAATGGTCAATCTCTAAAGTCATTAATAGGCAGGATAGATAGCACCTTCAAGTTAGTTTTTAAGATTACAAGAAAGGCAAGAGCAGGGATAACTCTCTGCTTTTTTTCTTTGTAATAGGATATTGGCAGAGTTATCCACGGACTTATCCACAAACCTTGCATGAAATGTGTGTAACTTGCTCAAACCCACAGAATTCGGGCATTTACAATGTGTACAAAAATGGGATAAGTTTTTCACAGCCCCTTTGTGGATAATGTGGATAATGGGAATAAAGGAGTGGCTTGACTGTCCACATCTTAGCAAAGTATTAATAAATGGTTAATTTATTAGCGTTTCAAGTAGTCAGTAGTGTTTGAATTGCCTTACAATTCACTCTATCCTGTGGATAAAACTGTGGAAAGAGGGGATAGAACATGTTTGACCCTAACTAATCAAAGTCAGAACGATTTGTTTGAGAGATTAAGGAAGAAGTAAATGACCGACCGTTAAAGAGGCTTTCTTTCAGTCGAAGAATTGATTAATGTCGTTATCTTTATTTTTATACTAAAGCTGCGTAAACTTCACAAAGTTATTTCGGCTCTAAACCATAACGAGTGCTTGCCATCGAGAAACAAAAGCGAAGCGGACGGAATCGTTCTGAAGAAGCGATAGCGTTCGCCTTTGTCTCCGGATTTCTACCTCTGAGGGATAGAATCAAGAAATAGGGAGACAACAGCGATCGTAAGAATGATCCGTCCGCGTTGCGGTCTTCTACACACCATGCTTCGTATTTATCTAGCACTTATTTTAGTGTTGAGCCGTTATTTCTTTTGAATTGTGGATAAAAGGATCGATTAGTACGTTCTTGTACGTTTCTTTGATAGATGGGAGCAAAGCGGCTGCTATCAACTGAAGTAATCGTTGCAGCTAATCACAGTGAAAAAAGACGATTGATAAGAAGTTAACCTAGTTGAGTCTTATGACAAGATGAGTGATGCTGTCGAAGGAGTTCGTCATTTTGTTATATTGATCTGTCATCTGCGGACACAAAAAAACCGGGCAGCACTTGTGTCTAGTGCTGTCCGGATTAGATGAAATTCGCTTTTTAGCAGATACCTACTATATAAGTTGAACTTAAGAATCGAACAATGAGCCGCTGCACAGAGGGAATGTTCTTCCGGTCTCAAAGGCGAACGCTGACGCTTCTACAGAATCATCTATCTGCTCCACTCACTTGTTATATCTCTAGTTCAACTTATATAGCACGGAGGGGCATCTACGCTAAAAGTTCCTCCCAAGCCTCGTAAACCGCCTGAAGCTGCGCTTTTTTTGCATCGGTATCGGATTGAATCGTTTGTACGCGGATGTAGTCATTATAGATTTCAGGATCGGTAAGCTGTCTCTCCAGCTCTTCGATTTCACCTTCAAGACGCGCAATATCCTGTTCGAACTGCTCCTGCTTACGCTGGCGGCTGCGTTCCTCACGTTTGGCTTGCTTATCTGCTTCATAAGAATTCGGAGAGAGCGGCTCTGTCGAAGTAGAGGCCTTCCCTTGTTTTCCTTGTGAAAGTGACAGCGTTTCCATCAGCAGTTCTTCGTTTTCACGTTTTTTCTGGATCATTTCGTCATAATTTCCCAGGAAATGATGGGTTCCTTGCGGATGAAGTTCGACAATACGTTCTGCCATTTTGTTCAGGAAGTATCGATCATGCGAAATAAAGAGCAATGTGCCGTCATAGTCGAGTAGTGCCGATTCAAGCACTTCCTTGCTGTAAAGGTCAAGATGGTTAGTAGGCTCATCAAGAATGAGCATATTGGCGCGGGCAAGCATGAGTTTAGACAGGGATACCCTTGCACGTTCTCCGCCACTAAGCGCACTGATTCGCTTCTTTACATCATCTCCGCTGAACAGAAAATTACCAAGCACCGTTCGAATTCGTGCTTCTTCAATGCCTGGATAGCTATTCCATAGCTCTTCCAAGACTGTATTAGAGGGATTCAAGCCCGTATGTTCTTGGTCATAATACCCGATCGTCACATTCGTTCCCCATTTAATCGTGCCGTGGGCAACATCAGGTTTATCGCTTAACATGGCCTTCAACAGCGTCGATTTGCCAATTCCATTAGGTCCTATTAGCGCCACATTCTCACCGCGTTCAAGGCGGAAGGTCACATGACGAAACAATGGTTCTGTCTTCTCGACGAACTTTATAGATAAATCATTAATAGCAAGGACATCATTCCCGCTCTGGCGGTCAATTTCAAACGAAAAATGTGCTTTTTTTAAATCACCTAACGGCTTATCAAGACGATCCATCTTCTCAAGCGTTTTGCGCCTGCTTTGAGCACGCTTAGTTGTTGATGCCCGTACAAGGTTGCGTTGAACGAAATCCTCCAGCTTGGCAATCTCGTCTTGCTGCTTGTCGAATTGTTTCATCTGAGCTTCGAATTCGGCTGCTTTAATATCAATAAAACGGCTGTAGTTGCCTGTATAACGCCTAGCTGTATGACGTTCGATCTCCACAATCGTCTGCACGACTGCATCGAGGAAGTAACGGTCATGGGAAACAACCAGTATGCCACCTTCATAGCCGCGCAAGTAATCTTCAAGCCATGTTAGAGTCTCAATATCAAGGTAGTTGGTCGGCTCATCAAGCATAAGCAGGTCAGGTGATTGCAGTAGAATACGAGCAAGCGCCAATCGAGTTTTCTGCCCGCCGCTTAAAGTTGATATGATCGTATCTGGTGAGAATTGCGCGAAGCCCATCCCATGAAGGATGCTTCGAATACGTGTTTCCATCTCGAAGCCGCCCTTTTCACGAAACCAGTCTGAAAGACGGGCATATCGCTCCAAAGTTGCTTCATATTGCTTAGTATCCGCATGTAGTAACGGATCCGCAATTTGCTGCTCAAGGGAACGAAGCTCCTGTTCGGCCTCGGTTAAATGAGCAAATACTGCGCGCATTTCTGCATCAATAGAGTTATCTGATTGAAGTCCACTCGATTGAGCCAGATAACCGATTGTCGTTTCTTTAGCCTTATAGATGGTGCCGGAGTCCGCTGACATTTCGCCTGCGACAATACGGAGCAGCGTCGATTTACCTGCACCGTTGACACCGACTAACCCAACACGTTCGCGGGGCTGTACTTGAAAAGTTATCGAAGAGAGCACGCTGCTTACCCCGTAGCTTTTGGATATATCGGATACTTGAAGTAGCATAATGGAATAACCTCCAAACTAGAAAGCTTTGTCAGCCGATTCCGCTGTGGACGGGCGACTGCTTTTTCTCCCTAGTTTACATGAAAATGCGGCGAAACGCGACAGAATAAGCCGTTCCTTCTGCATTGGCGAAATTTGGTCAAGAGTGGTAAACTAAATAACAACTATGATTAGAAACGGCAAGGAAGGTTAAGATGGATCAAAGCAGGGCTATAAACGAGTTTCCAGAATGGAAAAAGGAAGCACGTGCAGCTGCAAGCAATAATCGGGACGGCTTGCCTCAGCAGCTTCAAGCGGAGTGGTCTGCAGCGACCTGCCGAGTTCTAGTCGACTGGCTGGAGCATCAACAGCGGGACGCAAGATACAGCTTCATGACGTATGTTCCTTTTCGTTCAGAGCTGGATACGAAGCCGCTCCTCGAGTGGGGCTGGCGTTCTAATCATTTGGTCATCGTTCCACGCTGTGTCAGAGCTGATCGTTCCATGGAACTCTATATCATTAGCAGCTGGGATGAGTTAATCTCAGGTGCCTATGGCATATTAGAGCCTGATCCAACAAGGGCCAAACGCTGCGAGGCTTCCTTTGTACCGGAGCTTGTGATCGTACCTGGACTTGCCTTTGATCTTGCGGGCGGACGGTTAGGCTACGGCGGAGGCTATTACGATCGCTTTAATGAGCGTCTTCATCAGCTAACAGAGGAAGGCAAGAGACCATTTCCACTTTGGCTTGGTGTTGGCTATGACACGCAATGGATGGAAGAAGTGCCTATGGATCATCATGATGCTAGGATGGATGCAGTCGTGACGGAGCAAGGCTTTCAGTGGATGTCTACTTCTGCTTCCAAGAAGCTGAAAGGAGCAAAGGATGGATCTGACACATTTTAACGAACAGGGTCGAGCTCGCATGGTTGATGTCTCAGATAAAGAGGTCACTACTCGCATCGCAATTGCGCGGACGACCGTCACCATGGCTAATGACACACTATTGCGAATTAAAGCAGGTACAATTGGCAAGGGTGATGTGCTTGCTGTTGCACAGATTGCAGGAATTATGGCTGCGAAGAAGACGTCGGACTGGATTCCGATGTGTCATCCGCTGCCGCTTACAGGGGTAAATATTACATTTGCCGATAATGGGGCAGATGCTTTATATATAGAAGGAACAGTGAAAACAACCGGCAAAACAGGTGTTGAGATGGAGGCGCTGACTGCAGTTTCTGCTGTAGCACTCACGGTATACGACATGTGTAAGGCATTGCAAAAAGATATGGTCATCGGACCGACGTATCTGGTATCCAAGAGCGGCGGTAAAAGCGGCGATTACGTCCAAAAGTAACGATCGTTATTCGTTTTTCGGATGGGGGGAGAAGTTCATGCGTTGGAAAGTGGCGTTGTTAACGGCAAGCGATAAAGGCTCACGCGGAGAACGGGAAGATACAAGTGCCCAGGTTATCAGGGAATTGGTTGAAGAAGAATTGAGCGGAGAGATTGTCGATTATCGCATTGTGCCTGATGAACAGGACGAAATTATGGCCGCACTTATTGAAATGACGGATTATTTTCAAGCGGATCTCGTGATTACAACTGGCGGCACTGGACTCGCTCCCCGCGATTTGACTCCAGAGGCGACAATGAAGGTCATAGACCGAATCGTTCCCGGCCTTGCTGAGGCAATGCGTATCGGAGCGCTTCAACGGACAAGAAGTGCGATGCTCTCACGGGGCGTGTGCGGTATTCGAGGGCGTTCATTAATTATTAATTTGCCGGGCAGTCCGAAGGGTGTTCATGAGAATTTAATGGCCATTATGGATCAGCTTCCCCATGCGCTTAGCATTCTATCTGGTAGAATGGGAGATCATAACGAATGAGCGAGCCACAATCTGGTACTTCTCTCAAGGAAGTACCCGTAAAGGAAGCGATTGGTCTTCGGCTGGCACATGACTTAACCCAAATCATTCCGGGGCAGTTCAAAGGCCGTTTATTTAAAAAAGGGCATATTGTCACGGAAGCTGACATTCCGAGGCTCCTTGATATCGGTAAGGAGCATATCTATATTATGCAGCTGGGCGAAGGCGATCTCCATGAGGATGAAGCTGCCATGCGAATGGCTGCTGCGCTTCAGGGCCAAGGTACGAAGATGACCGATCCGCATGAAGGTAAGGTTGCTATTAAGTCTGATCTGAATGTTCCAGGGCTAGCGGTCATTGATGCCTCACTTGTTCATGCCATTAATCATTTAGGTGAGATCGCATTAGCGACGCTTCGGACTCACTCCGTCGTTATGCCAGGTGGACAACTCGCAGCGACAAGAGTTGTTCCATTGTTCGTTCCAGAGGAAAAAGTAGCGGCTGTCGAGGAGCTAGTAGACAACTATCGCTTACTTCATGAAGGCCGCTCCCCAGTAAGGGTTAGGCCGCTTCGCTCATTCCGGATCGGACTGCTTACTACTGGGGGAGAAGTGTTCTCCGGCCGTATTCAAGATAAGTTCGGACCAGCCGTCCGTCGTATAGTGGAAGCTCTCGGTTCAGAAATTGCAGAACAACGATTTTCTCCTGATGATAGACAAATTATTGTCAAGGAAATACACTATTTGCTTTCACAACAATATGATATGATAGTTGTAACTGGTGGGATGTCCGTTGATCCGGATGACCGTACACCGGCAGCTATTAAAGAAGCGGGTGCGAGTATTGTAAGCTATGGTACACCTATGCTTCCTGGCTCCATGCTGCTTATTGGATATTTAGAAGGTAAACCTATTATGGGATTACCTGGTTGTGTCATGCATGATCCTTATACTTCATTTGATGCGTTATTGCCCCGAATTTTGGCAGGAGATGTTATCACTAGAGAAGATATTGTACAGATGGGCTACGGAGGCTTGCACGGCTGCTGAGTCAGATTGATTAATGAAACTATTAGGAGGTTGTGACTATGTTTAACGGTATTGGCGTAACTGGCTTTATTCTACTTGCCCTTATTGCATTGCTGCTGTTCGGACCTAACAAATTGCCTGAGCTTGGCCGAGCGTTTGGCCGCACATTGAAGGAATTCAAAGCAGGCGCAAGAGATATGATGGATGACAACGATGACCGCAAGGAAGTAAGTCGGACTGAAGTGATCCGTAAAACCGACGCAGAGGCGGACAACAAGCGGCTCCCGGAATAACGGGGCCCGCTTTTTTTATGACCTTTATGAATGGAACATAAACAAGTTAGCACCTGAACGAGAAAGAGAGGTGAGTAGTCGGTGACCAAATCTAAGGCTCCGGGTGCTTCTCATGATGAATTGCAATTAATGTCATTGTTCGAGCATCTTGGCGAATTTCGCCGCAGGCTAATTTATGTGCTTATTGTTCTAATCATAGGCATGATCATTGGACTATTCATGGCGGATCCTGCTTATAACTATTTGATGAGTCAAGAGCCTGTGAATGGCATGTCGCTGCATGCGTTCTCCCTATGGGACGGAATTGGCATGTATATGAAATTTGCGCTTGTTATTGCGCTTATCCTAGTGCTGCCGTTTGCCGCTTTTCAATTATGGGGATTCGTGAAGCCAGCACTTCGGGTCAAGGAGCAGCGGGCCACTTTAATCTATGTGCCTTTTGTACTCATCATGTTCTTGATTGGACTTGCTTTCTCTTACTTTGTCGTGTTTCCGATGGCGTTTAATTTCACGACTAAGGTTGCTAGACATTTGAATCTAGAAGAGACCTATGGCGTTATGCAATATTTCTCGTTTATGTTCAATATTCTGATTCCAATCTCCTTGCTCTTTGAGCTTCCGATTGTCATCATGTTCTTGACCAAGCTTCGTATTCTGACGCCAAAGCGTCTTCGCAAAATGAGACGTCTCGCGTATTTCGTTCTTATCTTCATCGGCGTTGTCGTAACACCTCCAGATTTTATCTCGGACTCCTTGGTTGCGGTTCCGCTGATTATCCTTTACGAAATAAGTGTTCTACTATCTAGCGTTGTCTATCGTAAGCAGCTGGCAGCAGATAAAGCTTGGGAAGAAGAATACGGAAATTAATCGAAGTCGGCCGCTGGCCGGCTTTTTTTGCGCTCGTATGGGTCCATCATGCTGAAGGAAAACTACATAACTATTAAAATCATGCAAATTTAGTGGGAAGGACTTGAAATTTGGATTCAAAATCGGTATTATTAAAAATGGTTGTTAGCACTTAACAGTTGCGAGTGCTAATAAGAATATAGAGCAACATAAATTAGAAGGAGGCTATTTTCATGATCAGACCTTTGGGTGAACGCGTATTGATTGAGCCAATCGCGAAAGAAGAAACAACTGCAAGCGGCATTTTGCTGCCGGACAATGCGAAAGAAAAGCCGCAAGAAGGCAAAGTTATCGCAGTAGGTAGCGGCACGTTGAAAGACGGCGTTCGCATTGCACTTGAAGTTAAAGAAGGCGACCGCGTATTGTTCTCCAAATATGCAGGCACTGAAGTTAAATATGAAGGCAAAGAGCTTTTGATTATGAAAGAGAGCGACATCCACGCAATTTTGGGATAAGCGAAGCGCTTTGACCCCGACATACATGGTAAATCTTACTTAACGCATCACCAAAATCAAATTTATTTCAGGAGGTAATTGACAATGGCTAAAGAAATTAAATTTGGCGAAGACGCTCGTCGCGCAATGCTGCGCGGAGTTGACGCTCTTGCGAATGCAGTTAAAGTTACATTGGGTCCTAAAGGCCGCAACGTGGTACTTGAGAAAAAATTTGGTAGCCCGTTGATTACAAATGATGGTGTATCCATTGCAAAAGAAATCGAGCTGGAAGATGCATTCGAGAACATGGGTGCTCAACTAGTTAAAGAAGTAGCTACAAAAACAAATGATGTTGCCGGTGACGGAACAACAACAGCAACTGTTCTTGCACAAGCTATGATTCGTGAAGGCTTGAAAAACGTTACTGCAGGCGCTAACCCAATGGTTATCCGTAAAGGTATCGAGAAAGCAGTTCGCGCAGCTCTTGAAGAGCTTAAAGTGATTGCTAAACCAATCGAAGGCAAACATTCGATCGCACAAGTTGCTTCCATCTCCTCTGGCGATGATGAAGTGGGTCAATTGATCGCTGAAGCTATGGAGAAAGTTGGAAACGACGGCGTTATTACTGTTGAAGAATCCAAAGGCTTCGTAACAGAGCTTGAAGTGGTTGAAGGTATGCAGTTCGACCGCGGATACCTTTCCCCATACATGATCACAGATACGGATAAAATGGAAGCTGTCCTTGATAACCCATACATCCTGATCACTGACAAAAAAATCTCCAACATTCAAGAGATCCTTCCGGTTCTTGAGAAAGTTGTTCAATCCGGCAAGCAATTGCTAATCATCGCTGAAGACGTTGAAGGCGAAGCTCTTGCTACGCTTCTAGTTAACCGTCTTCGCGGTACATTCACTTGTGTGGCTGTTAAAGCTCCAGGCTTTGGCGACCGTCGCAAATCGATGCTTGGCGATATCGCTGCTCTTACAGGCGGTCAAGTTATCACAGAAGAGCTTGGTCTTGAGCTTAAAGCAACAACAGTTGAACAGCTTGGTTCCGCGCGTCAAATCCGCGTAACAAAAGAAAACACAATCGTTGTTGACGGTGCTGGCGACAAGAAAGATATCGACGTTCGCATCAACCAAATCCGTGCGCAGCTGGAAGAAACAACTTCCGACTTCGACCGTGAGAAGCTTCAAGAGCGTCTTGCTAAACTTGCTGGCGGCGTAGCTGTTATCAAAGTTGGCGCAGCGACTGAAACAGAATTGAAAGAGCGCAAATTGCGCATCGAAGATGCCCTGAACTCAACTCGCGCAGCAGTTGAAGAAGGCGTAGTTTCCGGTGGCGGTACTGCACTCGTGAATGTATACAAAGCAGTTGCAGCTGTTAACGCAGTGGGCGACGAGAAAACAGGCGTTAACATCGTGCTTCGCGCTCTTGAAGAGCCAGTTCGCACAATCGCAGCTAACGCAGGCCAAGAAGGCTCCGTTATCGTTGAGCGTCTGAAACACGAAGAGATCGGCGTAGGCTACAACGCAGCTACTGGCGAGTGGGTAAATATGTTCGCAGCTGGTATCGTTGACCCTGCGAAAGTAACACGCTCCGCTCTTCAAAACGCAGCATCCGTTGCAGCTATGTTCCTGACAACTGAAGCAGTTGTTGCTGACAAACCAGAAAAAGACAAACCAGGCATGCCTGACATGGGCGGCATGGGTGGTATGGGCGGAATGGGCGGCATGATGTAAGAAAGACCCGAGAACCCTTATGTAGTAAGGGTTTCGAGTCCTTCGCAGCATCATTTGGTCACGCGCGGTAAAGAGGCTTCGCATCAGTTCTCCGAACTTTTGCGAAGCCTCTTTTTTGCGTTCTTTGGTCACATTCAGGTAAACGAGTCTGGTTTCTTGTCGTCTTTGTGAGCTAGACGATCTATAATTTCATCGAGAGCAACGTTAGTCTCAGTTAACTCTGTTCTAGTTCTGGTGAAGGCGTGAATGTGTTTTTGACCCTTCTAGATACTAGAAAGTAAGGAATCCAAATAATTGAGTAAATAATACTTTTAATGAGATCAGTATATAGCTCACCTTCAGAAAACAATTCAGAGGTGTAGTCCTGCTGTATCTTCGATAATACAAGTAGTAAAATGACTTGGAAAACCAGGGAAAACACGATGTATGTTATCGAGATAGTCTTAAATTTAGGACTTTTTTTAATACAAAAGAAAGCGATTAGTAAAGCTAAAGCAACTAATGATGCTTGACCGAGCATTTCAAACCAGATTGTTGGTTTCCACAGAGAGTTATAATTTTCACTGCTGACTTGAGTCAAATTTAAAAAATCATCCGAAGTTGCAAATTCATAATTATCAATTAAAAGTTTAAAATTACCTAAAAATTGAAAGGCTATTCCTATTGAAAATAAGATTAACCATCCACCAAAACCATATAAGTAAGGTTTATTAGTTTTGGGAATTTCTATACTTTCAATATTCTTTACTGGTGTTTTTTCTAAATCATCACTTAAAGACACACTATTCCCCCCATTAATTTACGAGTGTGCCCGGAGGACAAAATCAATGATAGTGATATCCGGTACATAAGCCTTTTTTCTTGGATTTCTCTGAGCATTTATGGCCGCCGTGTTTGTCTGTTCGGCCAGAATGCGCAGATGCCACGCTTGCCATTGACATAACTAGGGTTAATGCCAACAATAGGGCAATGATTTTTTTCATCTCTGGTTTTCTCCCCCTCTAATAATATCAATCTCCTCAAATATTACCATATATAAACAAATAGTCATATATCAGTAACCTAGTTAACACAATCATTATAAACATGAAACCATAATAAGCTTCATAGCAGAAATCTTCCTCGTCCTCTAAGCTCTAGAGAGCGCTAATAAAGGCTCCTGTAAACCGGCAATGATACCGGCTCCAAGGAAATTCGACATGCATGTCGAATGGAATACATTGGAGATCTAGATAAGGGGACGACGGAATGACGCGCAATAAAGCAGTGATTGCATTAATGATTTTGGGTGTGATGCTTTTTCTTAGTATAACGTACTGGCATGTGACAAGCCGGTCGGTCGAAGGAAGACCAGAAGCGGTCAACGGGGAACTGGATTTAACGCAGCGGGATTTTGCTGCTGATGGCATCGTGCCCCTCGATGGGGAGTGGGAATTTTACTCTGGTCGCCTCCTTACTCCGGCCGACTTCGATTTGGACAAACAGGACGGCAACAGGCCGGAAATGACGCGTTACGTTCATGTGCCGGACAATTGGGAGCATTATGTGGACAAGCAATCCAAGAGCTCGCCTTACGGATATGGAACGTTTCGCTTGCGTGTGAAGCTTCCGGAAGAGGCCGGGCGGATTTACGGAATCAGGCAGACGAATATTAAAACGGCCCACAAGCTGTTCGTAAATGGCCGGGAGATCGGCGCTCGCGGCATTCCTGAGAAGAACAAGTCGGAGACGGTGTCTGTCAATGCGCCTTACGTTCGTTATTTTTCGGCGGACGGCAATCGTGCCGACATTATTATTCAGGTCGCGAATTATCGCTATTTTCAGGGGGGAATCACCAGTTCTGTCGTCCTCGGCTACCAGCAAGACATTCAGTCTGCTCGGGAGACAGCGATAGCGAAGGATTTATTGACGACGTCCGCATTTTTGATTATGGGGATCTTTTTCATTATGCTGTTTTGGATGCGTGGCCTGGAGCGCTCTTGGCTTTATTTCGGCCTGTTTAGCGTATCTTTTTGCCTATATACGGTGACGCACGGAGAGAAAATCATGTCTTTGTTGTTGCCGAACATTCCATACGAATTATTTGCGAAGCTGCAAGATTTGTCCGGTGCTTGTACGCAATTATTTTTGCTGCTGTACGCGCGGCATTCCTTTCCCATTTTGTTCAACAAGCCCGTAATGAGAGTGTTTGGGATCATCGCGGCTGGGCAGATGCTGTTCATTCTTGCGACTCCGGCTGTGGTCTTTTCGCATATGAGCGTCTTCAGCTTCGGCTTGGCGTTTATTGGAAACCTTTATGTCGTATACATCATGTCCGTCGGCGCGATGCGAGAGAAGGACGTTCCATTCTACATGTTGATCGGCGCGCTGTCATTGCTGTTCTTCGCCGCCGCGGCCAGCCTCGAATTTATCGGTATCGGCCAATTCTCTTATGTTGCACTTGCCGCATGGATGTGCTTTGCATTTACGCAAGGGTTGCTGTTGTCCAAAAGGTTTGTGTATGCGTTCGGGGAGGTTCATATGCTTTCGGATAGGCTGCGTTCCATGGACCGTTTGAAGGACGAATTTCTAGCCAATACATCGCATGAAATGAGAACGCCACTGCACGGAATTATTAATATCGCCCAATCGTTGCTTGAGGGCGCAGCCGGTCGAATGTCGTCGAAGCAAGAGGAAAATATGGCCATGATCGTAAGTACCGGCAAAAGAATGTCCAATCTGGTAGGAGATCTTCTTGATTTCGCCAAATTGAAAAACGGAGAGCTTGTTTTGAAGCGGCAGCCGGTTGCTTTAAAACAAGTCGTGAGCGTCGTATTCGAAATGTTCCGCCATCTAGCCGGAGTCAAGCCGGTGCGATACATAGAAATTCTGAGCGATCGACACGTCGCTTATGCAGACGAAGACAGGCTGATGCAAATTTTAAACAATCTGATCGGGAATGCGCTTAAGTTCACCGCGGAAGGCGAAATTAGGGTTGCGGCTCGGGAGGAAAACGGTTGGCTGGTGATTTCCGTTTCGGATACCGGCATCGGGATTCCGCAGGATAAGCTGGAGGCTGTATTTGAATCATTTGAGCAAGTACAAGGTTCGATTGAGAGAGGCTACGGCGGAACGGGGCTTGGACTCAGCATTGCCAGGCGATTGGTGGAATTGCACGGCGGAATCATTTGGGCGGAGTCGGAGCTTGGGAAAGGCGCGGTATTCACGTTTACGCTGCCCCTAGCAAGCGAGGCAGTGCAGAAACCGGCTGCAACAGGAGAGAAAATGTCGCTCGCCTTGCTGGAAACGGCCGCATCAGCTGCATCCTCGTCAGAGACGATCAGGCTTGACGGCGATGGAACGGTTACCGTTCTCGTTGTGGACGACGATGCCACGAATCGGCAGGTGCTGCTGAACCTATTGTCCCTGGAGAACTATACAGTTATTGCCGTCTCAAGCGGAATGGAAGCGATGCACCAGCTTGAGCACAATAGACGCATCGACTTGGCGGTTGTCGATCTTATGATGCCTGGCATGTCTGGCTACGAGATATGCAGAACGATCCGCAAGCGATACTCGCTGTCGGAGCTCCCGGTGCTGTTGCTTACGGCAAGATCGCGGCCCGAGGAAATGTTGGCGGCGTTCGACGCGGGAGTGAACGACTTTCTCAGTAAGCCGGTCGATGCGGGAGAAATGAAAGCGCGCATACGGACACTGCTGAAAATGAAAATGTCCGTCAGCGAATCCATCATCGCCGAGATGGCGTTCTTGCAGGCACAAATCAAGCCTCACTTTCTATACAACGCGCTAAATACGATCTCGGCTTTCTCACTGGATGATGCGCAGGCTGCGCGGGACTTGCTGGCCAAGCTCAGCCAATATTTGCGGGGCAGCTTTGATTTTCGAAATATGGACAGGCTCGTGCCGCTGCGCAAAGAGATGGAGCTTGTGGAGGCCTATCTGTCGATCGAGAAAGCCCGTTTCGGCGAGAGGTTGCGCGTCATCTACGATGTTAACGGCGATATGAATTGCTTGCTGCCGCCGCTCGTCATTCAGCCGCTCGTCGAAAATGCGGTACATCACGGCCTAGCCCATAGGAAACAGGGAGGCACGATTACCATTTCTGTTCACACTGTTCAGGATGAGGTCATGATAACGGTCGAAGATGATGGCGCAGGACTTACGCCGCCAATGAAAGATCAGCCGTTCGGCGACCGCGAGGCAGCAAGCGGCGTCGCTCTGCGAAATATCAAACAGCGCTTGAACCGTATGTACGGCCGCGGTTTCACGATGGAAAGCAAGGCGAGCGGTGGTACGATCGTGGCAATTCGTATTCCAAGGGGGGAACTTGCAGATGATCAATATAATGGCGGTCGATGATGAACTTCCGGCTTTGAGAATGGCCGAAAGCGTGCTGCGGTCGTTCGACGATGTGCACATTTGCGGACTTTTTCACGACGCGGAGCAATTGCTGGAGCGGATGCTCACGACGGAGACCGATATCGTATTCATCGATATGAAGATGCCGGGTATGCACGGGCTGGAGCTGGCCGGACGAATTCAAGAGAACAGGCCCGACGTCGCCATTGTTTTCATAACCGCCTATGACGATTATGCGGTATATGCCTTCGAGACGGAAGCACTCGATTATGTCATGAAGCCGATGACGGCGGAACGGATACGCAAGACGTTGGATCGTTTTTCCAAGAGGCGAGGGATAGAGCGGTCATATGCGCAGCCAAAACGCTTGACTGTTCAAAGCTTCGGGCGATTTTCCCTGGAAACCGGGAAGGGGGATAATCTGAAGTTTCGTAGAGCAAAGACGGAGGAGCTGCTCGCGTTTCTGCTGCACCACCGGGGTCAGCCGATCGCCAAAGCTAACATCATGGAAGCGCTGTGGGGGGACCGCGACGCAGAACGGGCGCAATCGATGCTATATACGACGGTGTATCAGCTCCGAAAAGAGCTGGAAACGTTCGGTCTGTTCGACGTGATCGAGCAAACTCGCGCCGGAGGGGGGCTCTGCCGGCTTCTATGGTCTCCTGAACAGTGGGATTACGAAGAGTTTGAACAAGCCTATCGGCGATGCATGGACGGCAATGATGTTGCTGAAGCGAAGAGAGCGGTGGAGTTGTATCGGGACGGATATTTGGCGGAGAACGACTACCTATGGGCTGAGGAACGGCGGGGCGAGCTGGAGCTGAAGTTTATCGATCTGCTGGAGCATATTGCCGATTACGAGGTGAGGCAGTATAGGTTCGAGTTTGCTTTGCCGTATTTGCAAAAGTGGGTGGAGCTGCAGCCCTACACAAAGCGCGTTCATGCCAAAATCATCGCGCTGCATCTCATGATGAGCAATGGGGAAGCGGCTGCGGCGCATGAGAGGATTGTCGGCAACTTGTTTGCCGTCGATCTTGGCGTGATGCCGCTTATCGATATGAAGACATTGTCGCTCGATCCGCGATCCGCATTTTAAATGGTAATCATGAGTGGCTCTCCCGTCTACAGGACGGCGAGGGCCTGGAGCCGTCGGTCAAAGAAGGAGACGTTGTAACCGTCGCCTATTCGGGCGATCTGACGAGCGAAGGCGCGTTGCGGATCAAGCTTTTCAGCGGGAAAGCGGCGAATCCGGGCAAGCACAAGGCGTTTGTGAGGCTTTTAAGCTCACGTTCTTTGGGGCTTATTGGGATTATGAAATGATAACCCGTACACGGTGCAGACAGAATGGGTTCGGATATTTATGTTTCCAGGCATTGGCACGCATCATCTTGTAATGCTATAGTAAATCAAACGATTACGAATAAATGAGCGTACCGATCAATACACTGGTTATGCTCTTTTTTGTTTTACCGATGTGCAGGATGCGGCCTTCAAACTGATGAACAGGTTATGGTAGAGTCATAGTGTTAAGGGGGATATATGATGTCTATGAAATTAAATCGGCGAAATTGGTGGTTTTCCATTTTTACAAAGCTGCTAGTTATGTTCTTCGTCGTGATACTTCCTGTTTATATATTGGCGATCGAGATGAATGATTTGGGATCTCGGATTGTCAGAAATGAAATATCAAAATCAATGCAAGCCCAGATCCATTTTTACAACAATTCGTTGAATAAGGAAATCGATCGTATGGTTCGGTTACAGCGGGAATACGTTAACGATAACGATTTGCTCTCCTTAAGTGTGATAGCAGAAGGCTTATCTTATTACGATCGATCAACTATGGTGAAACAATTTCAGCAAAAGCTGGAGATGATGAAGAGCGCGGGGATTTATGTTACTAAGGCTAATGTCTACATTCCTCCAATTCAACGAATTGTCTCGACTGAGGAACTGTCGAAAACGCTCTCCCCAGAAGTATTGGAATCACTAAGAAGTTCACGGGACGAACCGCATAAATCGCCTTTCTTTTATAAGAAAGGCAGCTTGTTTCTTCGTGAATTTTATCCATCTGTACCTACTTCGCCCCAACGTGACCCGTTATTCGTCTTGGAAACCGAAGTATCGGTCCCTCAATTGCAGCAGTTCTTACAGCAAATCGCCAATTATGAACAAGGCGGTGCCGCAATTGTGAGTTCGGAATGGATGATTGCAAGCGATACGAACCAACAAGAGATGGAGCCAATGACGAGAATAGTTCGTGAATGGGTGAAGAGCAATAGTAATGCTCGACAAGGGATTAAAACGATCCAACTGAACAAGCAAAATTATATTACAGCCTACGAGTATTCTCCTGATACGGATACGACGCTGCTGGTTTATGTGCCGGAGTCGGAAGTGTTGGGGCCGTTAAAAAAATACAAAGGCTTCATTATCATCATGTCTATTGTTACAGCAGCAATTATTGTGTTGGTCTCTTATTGGGTTTATCAAGTGATTCACAAACCTATGACGAAGATGGTGCGCGCTCTTCGTAATGTTGAAACTGGCAATTTGTCCATCTCGCTGCACCATAAAAGTAGAGATGAATTCAGTTATTTATATCAACAATTTAACGGAATGACAGCCAAGCTGAAAACGCTTATCTACGAGGTTTACGAGCAGAAGCTGCTCATGCAGCAGGCCGAGTTGAACCAACTGCAGTCTCAGATCAACCCTCACTTTTTGTACAACAGCTTATATTTACTATACCGGATAACCAAGGCTCAGGATTATGAAAATAGTTTGAAATTTACAAAATATCTAGGCGATTACTTCCGCTACATTACAAAGAAAACAGGAGATGATGTTCCGCTCGAGCAGGAGTGGCATCACGTACGCACGTATATGGAAATTCAAAACATCCGTTTTTCCAATCGCGTTAAAGTGATGATAAGCGATTTGCCTGAAGGATTACACTCATTGATGGTACCGCGCCTTATCTTGCAGCCGCTGGTGGAGAATGCTTATAATTACGGACTTGAAAATACGATAGCAGATGGTATTCTGTCCGTTTCACTTGAAGAAGACGAGGATGAAATTCGCATCGTGGTTGAAGACAATGGGGCGGGCATGTCAGAAACGGATCTCGCTCATTGGAATAGCAGATTTTTATCCGAAAATGTAAATGTCGAAGTCAGCGGCATGAACAATGTAAATCGCCGACTGCAGTTGAAATTCGGTGGAGAATCAGGCATTAGCTTACGTTCGAGGTTGGGCGGAGGACTTAAGGTGACAATGAAAATTCAGATGATGAAGGGTCAGGGGGAACAATATGCTGCACTTGATGCTGGTTGATGATGAGCCGCTAGCTGTCGATTATTTGACGGATGCACTGCACGAATGGGATCGTTACGAGTTGACGATTTCCAAAGCGTATACGGGTATTCAAGCGTTGGATAAAATGCGCGGGATGCGTTTAGATATATTACTTACCGACATAAGGATGCCGGGGATGAGCGGACTCGAGCTGGCGGATCGAGTACGGGAACAATGGCCGCGCTGCAAAATTATTTTTTTGTCCGGTTACAACGATTTTGATTATATTCAAACAGCCATTCGAAAAGGGGGAATGGACTATGTTCTGAAAACGGAAGGCGATGAATTGATTTTCCGCGCCATTGAGAAGGCTGTGGAAGAGATCAAGTTGGAATTGCAGGAGGGCAGCATTCTCAATAATGCCCGCAATCAGCTGCAGCAAGCGCTCCCTACTTTACGTAGAGATTATTTGTTTGACCTACTTGCTGGAGAAGGAGATTCAGTCGTAGGCCTAAAAAGACGATTTCCAGAGCTCGGCATCGAATTAGATCCGGATCAACCCGTATATATCGCACTTGGACGGGTGGATGACTGGGGGACATACGTGTCGATGTCGGACAAAGCGCTCATGCTCTATTCCATACAGAATATCGCTGAAGACTATTTGGCTGCAAAATCTCGGTTCCTCTTCATACCCTACGACCGATTCCGCTTCGTCTGGCTCGTTCAGCCAGGCCTTACTGAAGATCGGCGCGACTATGATTTGACAGATGAATGGGAAAGGCTTCATCAATTTGTCAAAGGAACTTCGGAATCGGTTCAGGCCACGTGCGGTAAGCTGTTGAAGCTGCCGATCTCTCTAATTTTGAGCTCGCGCCCATGCCTTTGGGAAGAAGCTGCCCGACAATTCGATTCACTCAAGCTGATGCTCAGCAACGGCTTGATTCGAAGCAAAGAAATGCTCGTAACAGAAACTGAACCTGCAGCGGGAGCTGGGGAACGATCCAACCGAGCCTTCTTTGCTGAGACTGCGTTCCGCAATCATATGCGGAAGCTGGATCTTCTGGAATCACATCTGGACAACGGAGATAAATCGCAATTTTTACTGATGTTCGAGGAGTTTACACGTTTTGACGAGACAGAATTGCCCGAGACGAAGATAACTTATTTAACACTGGAAATGTTCGCTAATTTATCAGCATTTTTTCTATCGTATGTGAACCGTCGTAATCTTGTTTCTAATATTGGCACAAAGCTGCAACTGGATAAATACACCCAAATGGAAAATCATAGTTCTTGGCAGGCTGCACTTGCCTATTTTTGTAGGCTGGGTGAGGCGCTTGCTGATTATAACGGCAACATGCAGCAAGAAAGGACCCATGATATGATACGGCGTATACATCAATATGTTAACGATTTCATCCGGGAGGATCTATCGCTTACACGATTGTCCGAAGTTGTCTACCTCAGTCCACCCTATTTATCGCGCCTTTACAAGCAGCTTACAGGAACTAATTTGCTCGATTACATTACGGAGGTTCGGATTGTACGCGCCAAACATTTATTGAAAAGTACAAGCTTAAAAATACATGAAGTCGCTGCGGAAGTCGGGTTCGACTCCGCTCCTTATTTCACACGCTTGTTTAAGAAAGTTACCAACAGTACGCCGCTTGAATATCGGGAATTGACCTAGAAACTGGTCAAGAAAGATTCGATGCATGCACGCGTTATCTAGGCAGGTTGCTTTGCGAGAGTGGCTGCCTTTGACGCTGAATGCTTCCAATCGTGAGTTGTACGCTTGAGACGTATACTGAAAGCCTTGATCCGAATGGAGCACGGCTTCTGTGACGTCTCTTTTTCTTGTCCACTGATCCCCTCCAAGTTCACTCGTTTCTTCATGATAACATGAAGATTTTTTTGAGTCTCTACTTAAAGGATGAAATTCCATAAACAGGGAACTAGCTGGATTTTTATTGAGATTCGTATCTTATCTCATTTTTTCTAATTCGCTAACAGGACAAAATAAGATAACGATGTTAATAAAGTCTCGTATTTTTAGGAGTTCGCTCGTTCTATAATCAAGATGCGAGAAAAAATATAAGGGGGAATTTGCATGAGTAAATCAAAAACAAAACGCAGCTCAATGATTGTAGCGTCAGTGGTCTCATCAATCTTGTTGATTAGTGCTTGTTCTACAAAAGAGGCTGAACCGAAAACTTCGGCTACGGCCGTAGCAACCGGAGACAGCAAGGAGGCTGAGCCGAAAGTATCGGCTGCGACCGAAGACAGCAAGGAAGGTGATCCGTTCGGGAAATATAGCCCAGCCATTGAATTGTCAACGATACGCAGTATTGATGCGAGCTACAAATTTGCCGAAGGAGAATCGCTCGACAAGAACATCTGGACGCCAATTATGGAAAATGATTTGGGCATTAAAGTTAAAAACTTATGGGTCGTCGATTCTGCGCAATTCCAGCAAAAGTTGAATGTGACACTTGCTTCAGGAGAACTTCCTGATTTTATGGCAGTTGATCGTACCGTGATGCAGCGTCTGATCGATTCCGATTTAGTAGAGGATATTTCCGCCGCTTATGATAAATACGCTTCGGAGTTCACCAAAGAGGCCATGCTCAAAGACGGAGGAGCGGCAATGAAGTCTGTAACATATAACGGCAAGCTGATGGCCATTCCGCAAACGCTTCCGAATAATGGCGTCGCTTCTGCAAGTATGGTTTGGATTCGAACGGATTGGATGCAAAAACTGAAGCTCGCGGAGCCGAAGACAATGGATGACGTCTATGCAATCGCTACTGCGTTCGCCAAGAACGACCCGGACGGAAACGGAAAAGCGGATACCATTGGATTAGGCATCAATAAAGATTTGATTCAAGTCGTACCGTCTTCCCTTACCGGATTCTTTAACGCTTATCACGCATACCCAACATTCTGGGTGAAGGACGCTTCTGGCAAGCTCGTGTTCGGTTCGGTACAGCCAGAGATGAAGCCGGCCTTGGAAAAGCTGCAGCGGCTGTACAAAGACGGTATTATCGACAAAGAGTTTGCAGTGAAGCCTTGGAATAAAGTGATGGAGGACGCAGCAGCAGGCAGGCTCGGCTTGGCGTTCGGTAATGTAGGCGATGCCACTGGGTTCTACAAGGACAATCGTAAAAACGATCCTAAAGCCGATTGGCGGGCTTTTCCAATTGTTTCAGCTGACAGCGAACCAGCTTTGCCACAGGTCGCTGATGCGGCAACTTCCTTCTTTGTAGTGAAGAAAGGGATTAAAAACCCCGAAGCGGTTGTCAAATTATTGAATCTTTATAACAAATATTATTATCAAACGGATTACAGCGGCACTAAAAATCCGTTTATCACCGATACGGCTACGGGCATCTTTCCAGGAAAATATTTTCCGGTCCTGATTGATCCTGCGGATGTAAATATCAATGCACATTTGAAGGTTGTTGAAGAACTGAAAAACAAAGGCGACGGAAGTAAGCTGGGCTTTCCGGCATCGGTACATTTCGGTCGGATCACGAATTTCCGTGCGGGTGACGATAGTATGTGGTTCTCAGAACGGACCTTCGGACCGGAGGGTGCGTTTGCAGTCATTGCCACTTATTTTAATAATAAAACGTATCAATTCAACGCCTTTACCGGTGCCCCGACGGCTACGATGGTGGAGAAGAATTCTACGCTCGAGAAGATGCAGATCGAAATGATGACTAAAATCATTATGGGTGAAGCGCCTGTCAGCGAATTTGATAAATTCGTAAGTGAATGGAAGAGCATAGGTGGCGATGCGATTGCCAATGAAGTTAATGATTATTACAACAAGAACAAATAATTAAGGGCGAGGAGGTCTGGGGAGTGAACTCTTCAGGCCTCTCCTTTTCAATACAGAAACGCAGAGGGAGATGAAACATAATGAACAATAAATGGAGGCTACAGCTTCCGCTGCACTTGATGATTATTCCAGGTTTATTGCTTGTGCTCATCTTCAGCTATGGACCTATGCTGGGCATCATCATTGCCTTTCAGAAGTTTACACCGACCAAGGGCATTTTTGGTTCTCCTTTGATCGGCTTCGATAATTTTATTTATGTATTTAAACTTCCTAGCTTTTACCGGGTCATATGGAACACGATTTTTATTGCTTGTATGAAGATCATAGCGGGGTTGGTCGTTCCGCTCACTGTGGCCATACTGCTCAATGAAATCCGTAAAGAGTTTTTCAAACGTGCTGTGCAGACATTGGTTTATTTACCTCATTTTTTATCTTGGGTTATTTTAAGTGGAGTCTTAATGGACATTTTGTCCCCTTCTACTGGGATTGTCAACCAAGGATTGCAATGGTTAGGGATCAAACAGATTTTTTTTATGGCAGATAACCATTGGTTTCCTTTTACACTGGTGCTTTCAAACGAATGGAAGGAATTTGGCTTCGGCTCCATTATATATCTTGCTGCCATCACAAGTATCAATCCATCGCTTTATGAAGCGTCTGTGATTGATGGCGCTAACCGTTGGAAACAAACGTGGCATGTGACATTGCCGGGCATGACCCCGATTATTGTGCTAATGGTCACTTTAAGCATAGGAAACGTCTTGAATGCAGGGTTTGAGCAAGTGTTTAATCTATACAGCCCTGTGGTTTACCAGAGCGGCGATATTATTGACACCTTTGTTTACCGCATTGGCATCGTCGATGCGCAATACGGTGTTGCAACGGCAATCGGGTTGTTTAAATCGGTTGTTTCCTTCCTTTTGCTTTCTTCGTCCTACCTACTAGCATATCGCTTTGCAAATTACAGAGTTTTCTAAAAGAACGGAGGGAAGTGAAATGGTTGAACACCCATCGATGTCCAGAAAACTATTTATTGCACTCAATTATACCGGTTTACTCGGACTCGCGATCTTGTGCATTTTGCCGCTTGCGAACGTATTGGCGGTATCGCTTAGCTCCAGCTCCGCTGCTGCTGCTGGCTTAGTCAAGCTATGGCCGGTAGATTTCACGTGGAAGGCATACGAATTTATTATTCAGAAACCGGAGTTTGTACGTTCGCTCGGAGTAACCTTGCAGCGTGTAGTGTTGGGTGTTTCCTTGAATATGTTGCTTGTGCTTCTGGTCGCTTATCCGTTGTCCAAGGATCCTTCAGCGTTAAAAGGCAGAACGATTTATGCTTGGATCTTTGTGTTCACGATGCTGTTCAGCGGCGGGCTGATTCCCTTGTATATGACGATCAAAGCATTGGGCTTGCTTGATTCGATTTGGGCTCTTGTTCTGCATCATGCTTTGCCGGTATTCAATATTCTCATCTTGCTCAACTTTTTTCGCGGCTTGCCCAAAGAATTAGAAGAAGCTTCGCAAATCGATGGGGCAGGGCATTGGACTGTGTTGTGGCGCATTTATGTCCCATTATCAATGCCATCGTTAGCAACGTTGACGCTATTTTCGATTGTTGGGCAGTGGAACGCCTGGTTTGACGGCATTATCTTTATGAATTCGCCAGACAATTATCCTTTACAAAGTTATCTCTATACCGTAATTACTGCTGTAGATACACTTTTGGCTGGCAGCGCCGACCTGGAATTGCTGGCAGAGGTATCGGATCGGACGGCAAAGTCGGCACAAATTTTTTTAGGGGCGCTGCCAATTCTGCTCGTCTATCCATTCATACAGCGCTTTTTTATGAAAGGGATAGTGCTAGGAAGCGTAAAAGAATAAAGGAACTTATATCTTCTTTCAAAGGATGGGACCATACATGGCAGAAAAGCCTCTAATAGTGGATTCCGATGTGCACAATGGAATGAAAAGTAGGAGTGAACTGTTGCCTTTTCTTCCCCGAGTATGGCATGAGCAATGGTTAGAAATGGGTATTGGCGCGGAAAGACTTTATTATTCCGCAGTCGGAGGCGCAATGAAGGATGCCTTTCCAGAGAACGGTGGGGGGCCAGGGACCGATCCGGAGTTTATGCTCAAGCATTTGCTCGAGCAGTATCATATTGACTATGCCATCTTGAATTCGGGTATTGAAATATCGTTGTACCCCGATCCGGATTATGCCAACATTGTCGCGTCAGCTTGGAATGATTGGATGGCTGAGGTATGGCTCAAGGCTTCACCGAAATTCAGAGGTTCGATTCTGATCAACAATACGGACCCTCATGCGGCCGCGCGGGAGATTGATCGTATGGCTTCGAACAAGCATATGGTACAGGTCATTATGACGAGTGCATCGAATCAGTTGTTCGGTCAACGATTTTTTCATCCCATATACGAAGCGGCCGAACGAAATGGGCTCCCTGTTGCCGTACACCCAGGTGGGGAAGGTCGCGGAATTTCACCTGCACCTACCCATTCAGGGTATCCCACACGTTATCTTGAATGGCATAACATTTTGCCTACAGGTTATATGGCACATGTGAATAGCCTTGTTTGCGAGGGTGCGTTCGAGAAATATCCGGGTTTAAAATTTATCGCTATTGAGGGCGGCATATCATGGATGCCTCACTTGATGTGGCGGATGGATAAAAATTATAAGGCGCTTCGTTCAACGGTTCCGTGGTTAAGACGGCGACCTTCAGAATACATTCGCGAGCATGTCTATTTAACTAGCCAGCCGATCGAAGAACCTGATAATCCGCAGCACTTACTGCAAATTTTCGAAATGATTGGAGCGGACAAACGGCTCATGTTTTCAACTGATTATCCGCATTGGGATTTCGATAACCCGATGATGGCTTTGCCGCCAATGCCCAAAGAAATGAAACGGCGTATCATGGGAGAAAATGCACAGGAATTATATCGTCTTCCGGGTCGAGTGGCTGGTCTAGGGGTGTGCGAACCGTGAACAAGCATTTTGCGGCAACAGAGGAAGAAATAAAAATAGCAGGTAAGAAGATCGTCACTGTAAAAAGTATGGAAATCGGAATTTTCTACGTTGGAGGCAGATTCTACGCCTGGCGAAATGTATGCCCCCATGCAGGAGCGCCAGTTTGTAAAGGGCTTATCAATGGGACGACGCTGCCGACGGATGTATATGAATACGAATTTGGCTGTGAAGGTCAGATCCTGCGCTGCCCCTGGCACGGCTGGGAATTTGATTTGACCGATGGGCATCATCTGGCGGCTGATTCCAAGTTCAAACTGCGTGGTTACCCGATTGCGGTGGAAGAAGGAAATGTTTATTTAATACTATAATATCTGTTCAGGGCATTGTGACGGAGGGGCAGTAGATGAAGAAAACAGCATCGCTTTATAGAGCTACACTGGAGACAAGCCTAAAGCCTTTCAAAAGTATGGAGCCGGTTCATGTGGAGGAAGTATGCAAAGAAATGCTCCGACAATGGCAGCCGTTAATCAGCATGGCAGAGCATTGCTCGATACTCTTATGGACAGCAGATGGCAGCGAAATTTTGATGTGGAACGGCGACTACGATTCGGAAATCGAATGGGCACGTTATATTGGCTTAGCTAATGAAGAATGCTTCGGTATAACGGATCCGGACGATCCAATGAGGGCGCGCGAGTACTCAGAGAACCCAGTGCGCATCACTTACCGGGATTTGCAGCGAATTGTGGCAACCTTCAAACGTTTGGCTGTTGAACAGGGATTGCAGATGCAAGTGGGAGCGACGTTTGATCCGGGTCCAGAATTTGTTTACTCCGATTTCAAATACAAGCTGCATCCTGAGGTCAACGAAGCTGCATTGGGCGGGAATTTTGTTTCTCTTCGACCAGATTATAAGGTTATTTGCAGTTGGTCCAAGTTAAAGGAGGATCATGTCCCCTATACAGGTTTCCCCAACGGTATTCCTGAGGGGACCTCGTTCGGTCGGTTCCTAGGCCGACAATCCCAACATTTCTTTACGGACTTTGGGTTTGATTACATTTGGTTCTCTAACGGTTTTGGCTTTTCTTATTTTCCTTGGACTTTTCTTGGCAGTAACTTTGATGGTCATCAGTTTAATCAAGTTGATTTTCAGGAAATGTCAGGGAATGTAATGTCGTTTTGGGACGATTTCAAAAAGGAGTGTCCCGATTTTCGGACAGAGGTAAGGGGCACTAATTTTAGCACGGGTATTGATTTGGCCAAAGACTTTGTCCCACTGCAGGAGTTATACGCGAAAAAGTATTTGGAGTTCCCGCCGCCAAATTCGCCATGGGGTGCGCTGAATCGTGATTTCGGCTTGGAGATGGTCGGATTAATGTCCCGTATTGCCGAATTGCCAGGAAAGACGTTTCCGTTTCGATTTTATGCCAACGACCCCTGGTTTTGGCAAAATCCCTGGTGGGATGCCTACGACAGAGAAGCTTACGACATCTATTGTCCGCTTTCTATTGGGCGGATGAACGCAGAGGGTAGCATTGAAAATCCCGGAATTGTGGAGATTCTTACGATTGATACGGAAAAAGGGGAATTGGTAGAGGAATGCCCGATGGAAGTGATTCCCCATATAGCTAGGGCAATCAAAGACTTTCCGGATCAACCCGGTGTCTTGACATGGCTTTACCCTTTTAAGGAGTATTTCGCAGAGGTTGCCGAATCGCAGGAGCGGGCGAGTCTCGTTTTTTTTGACGAATGGTTTGTCCGGAATGCGATTAACCAAGGACTGACTCTCAACACGGTAGTAAGTACAGACAGCTTTACGCAAATTGTAAATCGTAACATTCCTTGCCTTCAGGAAACCGTCCTGTTTGCTTCCGCATCGTTGATGACAGGAGAACGAACAAAGCAGCTTGCGCTGTTTGTGCGGCAGGGCGGGAAGGTGCTGCTCTATGGTCCGCTATCGGATCCCACTTTACTGGGATTGCTCAACCTGCAGCAGACGGTGGGGATATATGGAGAATTGGAGTTACAGACGATAATGGAGGAAGACGTGTTAAAGCATCCGCGAAGCTCGCTGCTGAAACACGATCCGCTTATATCCGGGGGTCCGATTTGCGAGATCGTCGCTCAGTCAACGGATGAATACACGCAGATAAGAGCTGTTGTCAGCCAGCAAGCGCAAACAAGGGTTTACGCGCTGTCAAGGAACTTGCCGGAGTGGAATGGCGGCAGCATTGCTTGGCTGCGGGGGACGTTGGCATTCGAAACCGGGTCCAACTCCCATTTGCCCATCAGGCATGGTATGGAATATGTGGACACTTCCGTTTTGACCAGGTATTTGCTTGCGGATTTGGGGTACGTCTTTCTGCAAACAAGATATGATGACACGACAACATTTTACCCCGGTACGAGATATCAGGAGCATGCTAAGCCAATCTATTGCTTTGTTTCCCGCCATGACAATGCCTATCACTTCAGTGGATACAAGCAGGATACGACAGCGACCATCCAATTTCAGTTTCCATATGGAGCGCCGTTATTAATTGGACAGTCCGCTCTCATCGAAAATAGTCGTGTCACCTACTCTTTAGACTGCGCCTTCCACAAGGAATGCAGGGTGTTCGTCAAGCAAACGCAGTCGGGTATCGTAGCATGTAAGGAAGGGCACCCGATCCGTACACGCAATAAAGCGACAAATCGCAGTATTGTCGTAACAGGTTTGCAGGCTGCGGAAGTGACCATTCTTCCTCCTTTAGAAATATTGCGTTCGGGAACAGTGGAAGTCAATAACGAGGGTCGTTACATTGAATTTGCCGATCATAGTGCTGAGGGCTTCATTCGTTTGGAAGATATAAGCGGCACAATCGAGATTACTTGGTAGATAGCCATATAGGTTAAAAAAAGATAACGATCACAAAAATGTCTCGTATCCAGAGGGGGAGACCAGTTCTACAATAGATAAAAAGCAGGCAATCGATGCCTGCTTTTTATTATCAGTCGAGGGGGAGTACGATGAAAAGAAGGAAGCGCAACGATATTTTGGAGAAAGAAAAAGGAGGAGTGATTGTATGAAAAAGATAGTTGTAAGCTTTTTAGGGGGGTTATTGTTCGTATTCCTTTTCCCTGTCATCGCGTATCTTCAAAGTTTCCAGTATTCGGACATTACTTTAAGTAATCCCGGATTTGAAACAACTCTTGTGCAGGGAGGAAAGCTGGTTCCTAAAGATTGGGTTTCGTCGCTTTGGAGCAGGACGGCACCGGCTAATACAGGCGTAACGAGTACGGAGGCGGGTAGCGGTGCGAATTCGTTGTTTATGGGCAGCGTGGATCTGGGTGCCGCAGGCTGGACATCCCCCTTGCTTGCTTTATCCGACGATGTTCAGGAAGTTCGCGCAACCTTCAAGGTGAAGAAATCGGCGGACTATGCCGGGAATATTCCGTGGGTGTTCTTGAGCTATTGGAAAGACGGCACTTTTCTCGGTACATCAGCTGCGCCAGTGTCTGTCAATTCCAGTTCATGGACGAACAATACATTTAGCGTAAACAGCAGCCAATTCCCTGCAGGAACCAATCAGGTGCGAATCAACTTGGCGACATCCCGTGTAAGCCAAACTGGTAATTATCTAGGAATGCTTTATTACGACGATGTCAAAATGGAGGTAGGGAAGCTGTCCAATACCATCGAGGTGGCGAATCCTGGATTTGAGGAAACGACGGCCAATCAAGGCAAGTTGAATCCGAATAATTGGACTTCCTCTTTATGGAGCAGGACTATTCCGATCGATACCGGTGTGACGAATACGGAGGCGGCAAGCGGTTCGAACTCGCTTTATATCACGACCGCAGATTCAGGGTCTGCCGGCTGGTCGTCTCAGCCCATCTCTCTTTCTGGTGGATTTCAATCCATTCAAATGAAGTACAAAATCAAAGAATCGTCGGACTATGCGGGCAATACTCCGTGGGTGTTCGTCAGTTTTTGGCAGGATGGGAGTTTCATTGGAACGGCAAATGTGCCAGTGTCGGCTCCTTCTGTATCCTGGTCGGAGCAAACATTTACGCTCAAGAGTAACCAGTTTCCCGTAGGTACAAATAAAATACGCTTGAATCTGGCGACAACTCGTGGAAGCGCTTCCGGAAGTCTGCGAGGAAAACTTTTTTTTGATGATGTTCATATGGAATTCGTGGACGATATTTCGTTGAAGTCGAATGCGTTTGCGAACTGGTGGGAGCTGGGGCAGGATGTTGTTTTTCGCACGGAGAACGGTGCTCTGCCCGCATCGGTTCAGTCGGTGAGAGGTACTGTTTATGACGAAGACAACCAATTGGTTACGCAATTATCCGTTAGTCGCCAGCAATTGTTGGATAATGGGTGGAACTGGAGACCGGTTTCCGAAGGATATTATGAAGTTGTTTTTGACTATTTCAAGCAAGGTGTCAGTCAACCAATGACGATCACAGATACTTACACCGTGACGTCAACTAAAGGCACTACTAAGGAATTTACCCGCAATCGGTATTCCGTTGCTGTCGTCGGCAGCCAACCGAAAAGCCGTGAGGAACGCAGCCCTATGTTCGGCTTTAGCTATCAGTTGGAAGGTGAAAGTTCCATGAAGCTTGCGGATAAGATAGGGTTCAGCTTTGCCCGAATCCATTCGGTTCCTTGGGGAACGCAGTTTACGAATACATCGTGGGCGCTTGAGCCGCAGCGCGGCGTTTATAACTGGGCTCCATTCGATCAACAGATCAATTTGCTGAAAAATTACGGTTTCGATCTGGTTGGCAATATATTATATACGCCACAATGGGCATCCTCGCACCCGGAAGATACCAAAATTTATACAGCTGTCCCTGGTTATGCCACCTACGCCCCTGCGAATATGGGTGATTTTTCCGACTTCCTCCGTGTTTTGGTCGCGCGTTACGGGGATCAAATCAAGAAGTGGGAAATTTGGAACGAGCCTCATCTACCGGGTGGCAGCATTTTTTGGCAGGATACGCCTGAGAAGTTTGTTGAGCTTTTGAAAACCGGATATGAAACGATTAAGAGTGCTCAGCCTGACTCTGAGATTTGGATTGGTGGGTTGGGCGGCAGACGGTATCTGCCGTTCTATAAGGAATTGTTGAGTTTGGGCGGTGCGAACTATTTCGATAAGCTGGCCCTACACGGTGCGTTTCCGAATCCCGATTACTTCGCGGAGTTGGATCAGTTGTATCAAGTCCCTTCCAAAGCGTGGGTCACTTCAGAAAGCCATGCGGGATTGGTAGGTACTTCCGATTTTAACGGCATGCCGGTGGAATTGGATGTAGTGAAGAAGATGATGCTTGATTACTTGTATCAGATCAAGCATCAAGTTGAGCAGATCGCTTACTTCGAGATGACGAACCTGACGGAAACCGAGACACTGACATTTGCACAATCGGAAGGCTGGCAGGCGCACGCATCTGGGCTTTTCCGCAAAAAACCTTCTATCGAGCCCAGAATGGGTGCGGTCGCCATGCATCGACTTATGGAAACGATCGGAAAGCAAGTGACTTATCGCGGCGAGTATTCATTAGGGAATGGTCAAAAAGCGGTTTATTTCGATAACAATGGCAGCCCGCTTCTTATCGTTTGGCTGGATGGCTCGAATGAATCTACGATCGATCCGAAAATTTCCGCAGCCTTTTCAAGTGAAACCACCATTCGTGATTGGATGGGGAAACAGAACAGCGCTTCAAGCTCGTTTCAACTGAAACCCGGAAAAATGTATTACATTGAGCATGTTAATACGGCCCTTCTTGCCGCTCTTACTCCGACGGATGACGTCTTGTTATCTAGTTTCGAAATAGTGAAGCGTAGCACAGGAACTCCGACAAGCTATGGGAAGCAGGGGGAATTGTTCGATCATGCGACTGGGGTCTTGAACGATAGCAATATACTTTGGACTCCGCAGAAGTGGGTCTATGAAGGACTCTCTGGAGAACCGATCCCTGCTGGTTTCGATGCCAAATCAGCCGTTGGTTATTCGGAGACAGGAATAGATATCGTTGTCGATGTCACCGATCATAAGTTTGTCCAGAATGAGTCTGCTGGCAACTATTGGCGAGGAGACAGCGTTCAATTTGGGTTCGATCCCACCGGAGCGGGAATGCCGACGGAAGGGCAGGTAGAATTTCAAACGGCGTTAACCGCGAACGGTCCGGTTTTATGGAAAGAAATCACTCCATATATCGGTGGGAATTTACCGTCGAACTGGACGCCAAAACAAAATTTTGTGCAATACGGAAAAGTTTTCATTGATCGCACAGGAGATAAAATCACTTATAAAATCCATCTGGACTGGTCGGAGCTTTATCCCTATGTGTTGAACAGGAACGAGCCGCTTTATATGTCCTTTCTCGTTAATGCAAACGATGGCAGCGGGCGGATGGGTTGGCTGGAATGGGGAAGCGGCATCGGAAAAGTGAAAGACTCTGGCTTATATGGCAAAATCATTCTTGATTCGCAAGCCCCTGTTACTTCCGTCGAAATAGACGGCTTGGCTGGAGCGGATGTTTTCAACAATCAGGATGTCACGCTTCGTTTCCATGCCGATGACGGTCTCGCTGGGTCCGGGGTGGAACGGACGGAATATCGGGTAAACGGAGGCGCTTGGACGACGGTGATCGGCGACGTCTATCTTCATGAGGAAGGCGCTTACGCAATCGAATATTATTCCGTTGACCGTGCTGGCAATTCCGAGATTTCCAAGAATCTTAGCCTTAACATTGACAAAACATCCCCTGTTACAACAGCGACCGTGTCGCCTGAACAGCCAGATGGACTAAATGGCATGTACGTACATCCTGTTACGGTAACATTGGAAAGTACCGATAACTTGTCGGGTGTGGCGACAACCGAGTACAGTCTGGATAACGCGAGTACATGGCAGCTTTACACGTCAGCTGTTACGTTTAATAAGCAAGGTTCGTACACCATGATCTATAAGTCAACGGATCAAGCGGGGAATGTTGAGCCTCCTCAGAATCTTGGCTTTACGATTGCTGCGACAGCTGTAAAGGTTCAACTCAAAGACAGCAATGGAATTCCATTGAGCGGCGGCGTAGTTAAATACTATGACGGCGGATGGAAGGATTTTGGCATAACCGATACCTCCGGAACGGTAAGTAAATCTTTACCCAATAAAAGTTACACCTTCGCGATGACTTATGAGGGAACCTACAAAGAGAAGGTGCAAAACACAGGAACGGACGCAGTGGTCGAATTCCAGACAGTTAACGTCAAGATTCAACTGAAGGATAGCCAAGGGAATCCGTTGGACAGCGGTACTGTAAAATATTATGCAGGAAGCTGGCGAACCATCGGTAATACAATTGGAGGCGAGACCAGCAAGGAATTATTGTCCGGCTCCTATACGTTTGGCATGACTTATGAAGGAACCTACAAAGAGAAGGTGCAAAACATAGGAACGGACGCAGTGGTCGAGTTCCAGACAGTTAACGTCAAGGTTCAACTGAAGGATAGCCAAGGGAATCCGTTGGACAGCGGTACTGTAATATATTATGCGGGAAGCTGGCGGACCATGGGCAATACAATTGGAGGCGAGACCAGCAAGGAACTATTATCTGGCTCCTACACCTTCGGCATGGCTTATGAGGGAACATATAAGGAGATGGTACAAAACATAGGAACGGACGCAGTGGTCGAATTCCAAACGGTCAACGTCAAGCTACAGCTGAAGGACAGTTTGGGAAATCCATTGGATAGCGGTATTGTAAGCTATTACGCGGGAAGCTGGCGGACCATCGGTAATACAACTGGAGGTGAGATGAGCAAGGAATTATTGTCTGGCTCCTATACGTTTGGCATGACTTATGAAGGAACCTACAAAGAGAAAGTGCAAAACATAGGAACGGATGCAGTGGTCGAATTCCAAATGTAAATGTATGTTTGTCATTAGTTCTTATGTTGCTGTAGTTAAGCAAGCTCTCACGATTACGAAATAGTAGTTACGTTCCAATCTGATAAGAAGCTTCTCATGAGTTCTCCTGAACTTCTGAGAGGCTTCTTTTTTCATTGTTTTAGTAACATGCAAATAAACCAACTTAATAACTTCATCGTCTGTGTGGCCCAATCAGCTTCTACAGCAATAAACAATGTGAGTGACGAAGCGAGTGAGGATTCGTTGATGGAGTTAAAATAGTGAAACTATTTCCTTAATAATTTTATATTTAATGTTTTCCGCCTCATTTATAGTGATCTTGTTCAGCAAGATGTTTACAACTTTTCTTGTTGATCGGCATCTGGCTTGCAATGGATTTTGCTATGAAATCTAAGGGGGAAAAGTAATGTTGAAAAAAGTTGGAATCGCTTACTTGGTGGCAATTTTGATGTTCACCATGGTAACACTGTCTTTTGGAACGGGTACAAGCAAGGTATGGGCAAACGAACTTGATAGCCCGAAGGTCATGCATTGGTCATTTCTTCGAAGCGGTGGTGTGAATAGTAGCTATATGATCGATCCGAATGTCTATCATCGAGGGGGGCATGCTTTACAGTTGACCAATGCCTCACCATTATCACCAAACGTGTACTTTACGGTTTCTCAAGCGGTTTCAGTCGAGCCGAATACCGAATACGAGATTTCTGTGTGGGTCAAAGGAAACAACGTCAACAACACATGGTTCGGCGGAGCTCCGGGCTGGATGCTGCAGCAAGCTGTTCCTACAGGAAGTTATGACTGGCAACAAGTTACGACGACGTACACGACTGGTAATAATGAACATACCTTCGACTTTCGCATTCTTACGGAGAATATGACGGACGAAGTTTGGTTTGATGATTTGTCCATGGTAAAAATGGGGTCGGGCACCAATTTACTGAAGAACGCCGGGTTTGAAAAACAACTGCAAGCTGAGCTCATAAACGGTTTTGACAATTTGACGGAGTGGACCGGAGATAGCTCGGCGGCAGGTCATACAACGGTAGAACAGGAGGGCGATATACAAACGGAAGGTACTAAAGCGGCCCGAGTAACGTATGACATCAATTCTGCAGCGGATGGCTATATTAATTTTTTTTGGAGCCCTGTGCCGAAGCTAAATCTTTCGAAGGCAGCAAAACTAGTATTCGATGTTTTCCCGACTTCCCAAACGATCGGAGAAGCAGAACCGCTTAAATTGAAAATTTCAGGGGGTTCCGGGATCGTTTATGAAAGGGCACTCGAACGGTTGACGGCCAATCAATGGAATACGGTGGAAATCGACTTGGCTTCGATTCCGATTTCAAGGGATCAGATCGGATTTATAAATTTTTATATATACACCAAGGCCGACCTTGAGGGGCGTACAAGTGTTACCTATACATTCGACAATATGCGAATCTTGAGACCGATGCAAGTTAAACAGGTGATGGCTGACACGACCGGAGAAGTGTTGATCAACACACCGGTTCAACTAACTTCTGAGACTATCGATTCAACGATTTATTATACGGTTGACGGCTCCGATCCGAGAGTTTCAGGGACTAAGGCAGCGTACAGCCAGCCGATCGTTCTTGAAAAAGCTATGATGATCCGGGCATTTGCCACTGCAACGGACTTGGAGGATAGCCCGGT
The DNA here is from genome assembly GCF_003945345.1 of Paenibacillus baekrokdamisoli. GTDB lineage: Bacteria > Bacillota > Bacilli > Paenibacillales > Paenibacillaceae > Paenibacillus_Z > Paenibacillus_Z baekrokdamisoli. Next base: position 6,648,798 of record NZ_AP019308.1, read on the forward strand.
TTCTGATTTTGTGTACAATTTAGGAACGGGTGCGACTGGAGAGACATTCTTAAGCTTAAATCAATTCAAAAGCATGCTTGGTTACGGAAAATATGCACCAATATTTAAATCGACTGATGGAATTGAAGTAAATGGGATACTGAACGAATGGGACAGTTTTACCGGTATTTCGCTGCCTTCGGACAACACTCGGCAAGTCATACTCGACGGCTGGGGCGGCAATGACGATTTGTCCACCCATGCACGGTTTGCTTATGACGATGACGCCTTTTATTTGGGCATCCAAGTGAAGGATAACAGTCACGAAGCTGTCGGCGGCGATGGGATTTGGATGGGGGATAGTGTACAAATTGCGTTTAGTCAGGATGGCAATACGTATGGTCCAGAATACGGATTCGCCCTTGTGAACGGTCAGTCTGACATTTGGCGGTGGAATAGTGGGACGGCATCGCTCGGCAAGGAAGCGGTGGCATTCCATTCTACGCAAAATTTGAATGTGACGACCTATGAAGCAAAAATTCCTTGGAAAGCGATTTTTTCTACTGGAAAGCCAGACCATCGATTCCGATTTGAGCTGCTTACTAATGATAACGATGGCAATGGACGGAGAGGGTGGATCGAGTGGGCGGGCGGTATTGGCAACGGCAAAGATCCGAGTAGGTTCGCGGTTCTCGATCTGGTTCAGCAAACGGATGACTGGGGTACTTGGTTCGATGGGAAAACAGTGCTTTCCAAAGGGGAATCATCGACTTATACGCTTCAAATCCCGAACTACAGCAATCACGATATCACGTTGAACCTTACCTCACCTGAGCTTAGTCTGGATCGCAACATTACGATTCCGGCACAAACGGTGTTGAAGAAAAATATAGATATTATGCGTTCGGTGCCAGGTATTTACCCCATTACCGTTACGGTCCATGAAGCAGCGACCGGTAAAAGTAAGGCGGAGACACTGACACTTAAAGTTGACTCTGCACAGTTCGATGAGCTTGCGGGCAAAATGCCGGCGTTGGAGAATTTGCTGCTTGCTGCGAAGGCGCAGCATATCAATGCAGATTATGAAGAAGTCAACGCAACGGTTATCCGCAACTTTATCGAATATGGAAAAGAGGATGCAGCGAATGGCATGTTGGAACGTTCCTTTTACGTTATTCAGAAATTAGAGGCGCTTTACAACGAGGCTGTCGATAATTTGCAAGGATATTTAAACGGAAGCAAGGAATCGCGGAATGTACCACGGTATAAAACGGGGCTGCTGCGACCGGCGATTCAAGATTATTCCTTTATTGCGGATACGTATGATTCCGTCAATAACAAAACAGAGCAAAGACCCGTCTTCTTTACAGGTTATGGACATTTCGAGCAAGTTCGGCAGGATATTCCCCAGTTTGAGGGTTACGGAACAAACATCATCCAGGTGGAAATCGGGCCGGACAGTGTTATTCGAGCGGCTGATTCGTTATTTGGCTGGACGGTCAATGCAACCAATGGCGTTCAGGCGAAAGCGAATGTTGATTGGAGTGTGCATCATTCAGGTAAGGCATCACTCCTTATTACGAACAGTACCCCGCTCAGCCCAAATAAATATATAAATGTGATGCAGAACATCGCTGTGAAACCGAACACGACTTACGAGTTCAAGGCATGGGTCAAAGGCGAGAATGTGAAGGACGTTTGGTTCCCTGGAGGTAAGAACTGGGATTATCGAAAGATGTTCCCTACGGGAACCTATGATTGGACAGAGATTACCTATGAATACACGACCGGAGCAAACGAAACTTCATTCCCGTTTCTCATTTTGTCGGAGAATGCAATCGGTAAAGTATGGACAGACGATGTCAGTATGACCGTACAGGGAAGCACGGTCAATTTATTGACGGATCCGGGGTTTGAAAACAATGTTCCATCCACAGGAGGAGAAGAATACCTCATATCCACTTCAGCGATCAAAAATGATATTCAAAAGGTGCTGCAAAATGCGAGCGATCATAATATTGCCGTGAATTTGCTGCTTTCGCCGCATTATTTCCCTGCTTGGGCGCTGGAAAAGTGGCCTGAACTAAAGAGCAACAGCCAAGGTTGGATTCACTTTAACATCGATGCGCCAAAAGCCAGAGAAATCATCGAAGCCTACTTGCGGACGATCATACCGCTTGTTAAAGATTACCCGTCACTGCACAGCATTACGATATCCAACGAACCGGCCTATTTTTCAGCGGTTGATCCGATAAATTTGCCGAAATGGCATACTTATTTATCGGGAATTTATGATGGAAATATCGGTGATTTGAACCAAGTATACGGAACGAATTATCATTCCTTTGATGAAGTGGGTATGCCCCCACATTCCAAAGCCGTGCCGCTCCACTGGGAAGCGACACCGCAATTTTATGATTGGGTTATTTTCAACAATAAACTGTTTTCCGATTGGCATAGCTGGATGGCGGGAATCATCCACGAGATCGATCCGAGCCTACCGGTTCATTCGAAAGTCATGGATAGCTCAGTGGATTCGACAGCTCAATTAACATGGGGAACCGATCCAGAGCAGTTCAGCGAGCTAAGCCAAATCAATGGGAATGACAATTCCAATTATTTGGGTCAAGGAAAAGATGGCTTCATGAGTGAACTGAAATTTTATGACATGCAAACTTCATTTAAAAAAGCGCCGGTGTTCAACTCCGAGAACCATGTCATCCGGGACGGCGACAACGTATATACACCGGAGCAGGCGGATCATGTCCGTTCCGTACTGTGGCAGGATGCCATTCATGGACAATCGGCTACTACGATATGGTCATGGGAACGAAGTAATAATACGACGAGCGATTTCTACGGAAGCATCTTGCATCGTCCGGATGTAGTGGCTGCCGTTGGTAAGACGAATTTAGACTTGAACCGTCTTGCTTACGAGGTTACTGCTTTCCAGGAAGACCAAGCGGAAGTAGCTATTTTGTACTCGATCCCATCGTCCGTATTCGCACCGAAATACTTCTCTGCGGTAACAAACGCTTATGAAGCAACGAGTTTAAGCGGACTAAAGGTAGGTTTTATCTCCGAGAAGCAGCTGAAGGAAGGTCATTCGCAGGCTTTCAAATATTTGATTATACCTGATGCGACACATGTGAATGAAGAGACGTTAACAGCGGTTCGCAGTTATGCAGAGCAGGGTGGTAAGGTGGTTATAATCGGCAATAACGCTTTGAAATATAATGAGCATAATCAACCTTTACCGAGTGTCGTCCGCAATGCAGTGATGACCAATAGCAACACGCTGCTCATTCCGTCGGATACTTCGGCAGTAGGTATCCGAGAAGTGATGCTGCCGTACTTTACAGCCTCCGGAATGATTGAAGTTCTGCTCATGGATGCAGAAACAAATGAACCGATTCAAGGTGTTGAATGGCGCAGTGTCAAGCACAATGGCAAGCTGCTTATCAATATCAATAACTATACAGCGTTGTCGAAGCAAGCATACGTTAAGGTTCATGGGCAAAAGTCGATTCATTGGACTGATTTGATTAGCGGTACGAATGTGACTGCGGATCCGATGGCATTGAAACCGTTAACTCCTTATCTACTTTCTTTGGACCTTCCGACGACAATGACAGGTATTGAATTGGACTCGACAAGCTATGAATTGGAAGTAGGAAAGACCCATCAGACGGTCGTTTCTGCAGTCTATTCCGACGGAAGCCGTTCCGTTGTCACACCATCCGCAACATATAACACGATGAATAGCGGGCTTGCATCGATAAATGCTAGTGGAATCGTAACGGCTGTCCACGGGTACTACGACGATCAATGTCAGCTATGAAGGTAAGACGGCGTCGGCTATCGTGACTGTCGTTCCACTCCATAACCCTGGGGGCGGTGGCAGCGGCGGCACAAATAACGGGGATAACGGAAATGGCAATAACGGTAAAGGAACCATCGCCGCAGGCGATTCCGCTATTGTTAAATTATCCGATCGTGTCAGTGTGAAAGTTCCCAAGGGTGCCACCAATCAGCAAATGACCGTTACTATCACGCAAGTGGAGGATCTAGCGGGTCTGCTTCCGAGCGGACTAAGGACCGCCAGCCCGGTATATGAAATTTTGAAAAATGTGCCTGGCAATTTCGCCAAGCCAGTAACGATCAGCATTACGTTTGACCCTTCTAAAATCGGAAGTGAAAAACCTTCCATCTACTATTATGATGAAAATTTGAAAAAATGGATTGAGCTTGGCGGTACGGTACAAGGCAGCACAATTTCCGTTGAAGTCGATCATTTCACCAAATTCGCCGTATTTGCCTTGGACAATAGCGTTGTGACAGAACCCGAACCTGAGAAGGTGAGCTTCACGGATCTTCAAGGCCACTGGGCTAAGGGGCAAATCACGAAAGCGTTAGAGCTTGGCTTTGTCCAAGGTTATTCGGATCGGACCTATCGGCCAAACAACAACGTAACACGTGTTGAATTTGTTGCGATGTTAGATCGCGTACTAAAGCTTGAAGGAGACGCACCCCGTGTAGCTTTTGCAGATAGCGGGCAAATTCCGGCATGGGCTGCTAGCAGTGTAGCGAAAGCAGTGGAAGCGGGGTTGATTCAAGGTTATGGGGATCATACATTCCGCCCTGACCAGCAGATCAGTCGCGCAGAAATGGCTGTTATTGCAGCACGAGTCATGAAGCTTCAGATCGATGAAGAAGCTGTGTTGACTTTTATTGATGTTTTGGATATCCCGGTTTGGGCGCAAGGGGGAATGAAAGCAGCCGTCAGTGAAGGTTTGTTTCAGGGGAAAGAAGGTAATCGACTAGCTCCGAATGACAAGGCTACAAGAGCTGAAGCGATCGTTTTACTCATGCGTATGCTAGAAAAGAAACAATAGAATGTCAAACCCGGACTTGTTTACCACGATTGGTAAACCGTCCGGGTTTTAACGTATTCATGCCGAAAAGCATAAAAAGAGGAAAGCTGCGGCTAACACAGTAACGCAGTTTGAAAATAGCTGGACAACAGAAACAAATTATGACAAGGTAGGTGAAACCTTCATTTACCAGGGGAAAAAGAACTAGAATAGTAGAGAATATTTGTCGTAAAAGGAGAGATTCTGTTGTTCAATAAATGGCGATCCATTGTGAACCCGTGGAGATGGATCCAGAATAGTTTTAAGGCTAAGCTGATCCTCTCCTTCTTTGGAGTTGCCTATTTGGCCATATTTATTACAGGTATGATCTATTACCACCAGATGTCTGAGAGTGTGGAGAGAAATACACTGACCAATGTAGAAAAGCTGGCAGATCAGACGGTAGAGCGGCTCGAATTGCAAATGGGCAACATCCAGAACGAGGTCTGGGGATTTTTTACAGATTCCGTGCTGCAGCAATTTCTCGAAAGGATGTCGGAGGACACTACGAAAAGGACGCTCTATCAATCTAAGATCCATATGACGAGGCTAAGAAATGCTCAAATTTCTATAATCGCGATTTATGATAAGCTCGGCAATCAATTGAATAGTGGAGAGAGAAATGCCATTGATTATAGCGGAATACGAAATAACGTTGATTATGAGAGTTTGATTGAACAGGAAAAGGCGGCCGTATTTCATCTGGCGAGTCAGGACGATAGTACCCCGCAGTGGCGTGTGGCACGATCGGTACCGGAAGACTTACTTGAGCCGGAATACACGCTTAGTTACATTCAGCCGCTTAAAAAATTGAATACTTACAGCCAGAAGCTGGTCGGTGTGATGCGTGTTGATTTGCGTGGGAAGGTGTTGAAAAAGGCGCTCTCTGATATGAATCCGACAGGTATGCATAATTTCAACATCGTAGACGGCAAGAGAAATATCATCGTAAGCGAAGACGAACGAAGGATCGGACAAAATATTCTGAAGGACCCTATGTTCTTGCAAACTGTTTTTCAAGGAATGAAGGGATACAGTAAAACTACCATTAATGGCCAGCAATACGTGACGGTATACCGAAAATTTAGTAACCACGAGATGATGCTTGTTGGTAAAATACCGCTCAACACGATATTGGCGGAAGTGAAACAAGTACGCAATTATGCAGTTACGATCGGTTTGATAAGCTTATTTGTTGCCATGTTAGCAGCCTATTTTATTTCAAACAAAATGACAAAGCCGATTCATAAACTCCGCCAGCATATGAAACAGGTGGAAATGGGTAATTTCAACGTTTCAGTACCGATCCAATCCTATGATGAAATCGGTTTTCTCGGTGTCAGCTTCAATCGGATGATAAGGGAAATCGACAGTTTGGTAGAGAAAAATTATGAAGCCGAGCTGCTCAAAAAGGATGCCGAATGGATTGCTTTGCAGGCCCAAATTAACCCCCATTTTTTGTACAATGCGCTCGGTACGATCGATGCGATCGCTGCGATCGATGGTAATGAACAAATCAGTTTTATTAGTCAGTCGCTCGGGGGGATGTTCCGCTACAATATTAGCGGTGGACAATACGCCACTCTGCGGGAAGAGGTTCATCAGGTACGGCTTTATTTGTCAATCCAGCAAATCCGTTATGAAGATCGTTTCACGTATACATTTGATATTGAACCGGACTTGGAGCAAATCAAACTTCCTAAGCTTATTTTACAACCCATTATCGAAAACACATTCAAACACGGTATAGAACAATTACGACGAGGAGGAATGATTACCATTATGGCCAAATCGTTGGACAGAGAATGGGTGTTTATTCAAATCAGTGACAATGGGGCTGGAATCGAGAGGGAGCATTTGCAAACGATCAAGGATATGATGCGAAATGAGTACAAAAACGAACAGAAGCAGCAGATGAACAGAGATCGCGTATCCATCGGCTTGAATAATGTAAATCAGAGATTAAGACTGTTCTGCAATGAAAAATCCGGATTAACGATACATAGTGAGCCCGGAGTCGGAACCTCCGTCTCTTTCATTGTGCCGATAAAATTGCAGAGAGGTGAAGAAGATGTTGAAAGTGCTCATCGTTGACGACGAACCATTGATGAGAAAAGGGATTTTCTCCAAAATCAATTGGCAAGCCATGCAGTTGGAGTTCATCGGGGACGCGGTGGACGGAGAGGATGCATTGGAACAAATCCAAACGGGAAGACCGAACATCGTGTTGACCGATATTCGCATGCCCGTGATCGACGGTTTAACTTTGATCGAAAGGACAAAGCAAATCGATCCTAATATCCAATTCGTTGTCATTAGCGGATATGACGACTTTCAATATGCGCGTAAAGCCATGCAATTCGGTGTGGTTCATTATTTGTTGAAGCCAGTAAATGCAAATGAATTACAGCAAGTATTGGAGAAAATGAAAGAGCATTTCCTGGCCAAAGATGGTGAGCAGGATTATCGCAGCTTGCTGCTCAGGCACTACGAAGCGAACAAGACGTCGGAGAAAGAGCGAATGTTAACGTGGCGAATCCAGGAAGAGGCGCATGAACTGCATCATCACGAAGATCTAGTGCAAATCGATCGATTGCAAGCATCGGGCTGTGCAGTATTTGTTTTCCGCATCCGACCGTTTTCATTTCCGCATAAAGGCTTCCAAGCAGAGGATGAACAATTGATATGGTTCGGCGTTAAAAATATTGTAGAGCAATTGCTCACTCAGTCTGGCAATAGCAGCATTGTATTCAGACATGCCTATCATTCTGACGAGATAATAGCAATTGTGCCAATCGGGGCAAGTGTGAAATGGACGAGCTATCAGCGTTTAGCTAATGATGCGCTTGACAGTTTACGCCAGTATTTGCAAATGGAAGCTGCGGTTGGCATCAGCAAGCCAAACGCCTCCGGTACAGGTTTGAAATATGCATACGAACAAGCCTGGATGGCGGTACGAGGTGAAGTTTTGCATGGGACCGGGAAAGTATACGAATACGCGGCCCTTCATTTCTCAGATCCTAAAGAGCGAATCGGCGTAACGGCAATCATTACCGCGGATCAGGAAAGATTGATCTCCGCTTTTCTGCAAAGCAAAGACGAAGAGCAAATCTATCAATGGCTTGAGCAGCAGTATCAATACTTATGCAATTTGCCGCATGCGGGATATTTAGAATTTGAACAGCTCTCCCTGCAATTGTACGCATTGCTCAGGAAATGTTTAAGTGAATATATCGATCCGAGTGAAATCATTCTGAACGAAAAACAACATTTTCTGACCATGCTGTTGTCCTGTCGATCATGGCGAACTGGTGTGGATGCGCTCTTTCAAACGGCACGTACCGTCATGTTATCCATACCTGATGCAAAGGCGGCTACGAACGATGATGTGATTAATGAAGTGAAACATTACATCGATCATCATTATTATGAAAATATTACACTATCGTGGGTCGCGGACCATTATTTCATTCATCCTAACTATTTCTGCAAGCTATTTAAACTCCGATGTGGTGAAAATTTCAATAATTACATTACGAAAGTACGATTGAATCATGCGATCCGTCTGATGTCCAACGCCGATTTAAGACTGGCGCAAATTGCCGGCATTGTCGGTTATGACAGCCAGGCTTATTTTAGCAGCGTATTTCGAAAAATGTACGGTGTATCTCCCAAAAAATACCGCGAGGAAACAATCGGATCATGTTAATAAAACGAAAGTCGGTTGTTAAGATAACGTATTCTTTCTCCGGACAGAACCCTTTATGATCAACATGTAAACAAATACGAAGGAGGAAAAGGGGATGCACAAAAGATTGAGAACTAGTGGAAAATGGCTCAGCATCTTGATGGTCATTGCAATGCTGGTCATTACGGCAGCATGCGGTAAGGGGAATGATCCAAAAAGCAGTACGGAAGGCGAGTCGGGAACCCCGCAGAAAACAAACAATGCGGCAGGAAGTACGACGGAAGAGAACGTGGCCAACAATGAACCAGTAGAAATAACAGTTTGGGATAAAACGAAGCCGGACGATATATTAAAGCCGGTTTATGATGAAATCTTCGCTGAATTCGACGCGAAATATCCCAATATTAAAGTGAAACACGAGGTTCAGCCGACAGGGACGAACGACCGAGAAGTGTTCGTTACTTCGATGGCTGGTGGGAACGGACCGGATGCATACGCCGCAGCCTATTTCCCAATCATCGGCGACTGGGTCAAACAGGGCTTTGCCCTAGATCTGACATCGCAATGGCAGTCTTACGCCGATAAGGATCAGTATCTTCCTACGGCAATGGCAGCAGGTACGATTGACGGCAAAGTATACGGCATTCCGAACAATATGTATACGATGGGGCTCATGTACAACAAGAAATTGTTTAAAGCAGCGGGATTGGACCCTGATAAAGCACCTGCAAACTGGGATGAATTCGTCGATTACGCAAAAAAATTGACGGATCCAGGCAAAAACCAATACGGCTATGCATTACTTGGCATGGACTGGGCCGATTGGTGGTTCGAATATTATGTATGGCAAGCGGGTGGAGACCTGACAACTAAAAATGCAGACGGTACGGTAACATTGGACTTTAGTAAACAACCGACTGTAACCGCGCTGCAATTTTATAAAGATTTGAAGTGGAAATATAAAGCCGTACAGAAAAATATCGTTCAAGATATCGGGGATAACCAGAAAGACTTCTTCCTTGGACGCGTTGGAATGATTTTGTCTGCATCTGACTGGTTTATGGGTGCGGTACAAGGGGGAATGGACTTAAACGAGGTCGGTTTTTCACCGTTCCCAGTTGGTCCTTCAGGTAAAGCTCCTTCGCAAACCGGCGGATCATACTGGATTATTAATCCTACTGTGCCTAAGGAAAGACAGGATGCGGCTTTTACTTATGTAGCGTTCAGAAATTCTAAAGAGTCGACAGAAAAAATGTTGAAATTCCAATCTGACAATGGAGTATTGCCGAATTTGCTTTCCGTCCGCAAAGATGTGGATGCATCACAATTTTCGAAAAATGTCCCGGCTGATCTAGTGACCAGCGTTGTCAAAACAGCGGAAAACGTGCAGCTTGAATACTTCTTGAAAGAACGCCTTGGCAGCTATGTCGTGAAGGCGATACAAAAAGTATTGATTGATGAGAAAGCCGATCCGCTAACTGAATTGAAGGCGGCTGAGGTATTGGCACAAAGGGAAGTCGTCGATCCATACAACAAGGAAATTAAAAAATAAAGAGTAGTAGTCGAATAGGTTCCTCAGGATTTGCGACGGGCAGGCAACCCATGCTGTTTAAAGCAGTTCCTGAGGAATTTTAATAACGGAGGTCATCTATCTGGACATACCGATACAATCAAACGTACCGCTGCGGCCGACACCTCGTCGCCGAAAAATTCGCTGGATAGCTATTCTTTTTTTAACGCCTGCTGTTGTTTCGTTTCTGATATTTAAATACATTCCGCTGTTGCAAGCGGTGTACATGAGCTTTTTTGATTACAATCTGATGGATCCGCCCGGTCGTTTTGTTGGGCTCGGCAACTATTTATTATTGTATCAATCATCGGACTTCTGGACCGCGTTTGGAAATACCCTTATTTTCGGTGCGCTTTTTGTCGGATTAACGTTTTGGGTTCCGATCGTTCAAGCCCTTTTCCTGAATGAAATTCATCGAAGCAATGCAGTGTTCCGGTTTCTTTATTTGCTTCCTGCGGCCGTTCCGAGTGTGGCGGGTTTCGTGCTTTGGAAGTGGATGTACAACCCCGATTATGGACTGCTCAATGAGTGGCTGAACTGGATCGGTCTTGGTCCATATAACTGGTTAAGTGATCCGTCAATTGCCAAATTAGCAATTGTAATCCCGAGCATGCTGGGAGGCGGGATCAACGTGCTCATCTACTATTCTGCCATGCGGAGCATACCCGAAGAAGTTATTGAGGCAGCCAAAATTGATGGAGCGAATCCATGGCAGCGAATCCTCAAAATTATTTTCCCAGGGCTTCGATTTATTATCGGCATTCAGTTCATAGCGTTCTTAGCAGGGGTGTTCCTTACATTCGAACCGATGTACATTATGACGGGTGGCGGACCGGTGAACAGCACGCGTGTGCTTACGATGCTCGTTTATGAATATGCGTTCAAATCGTATCGATTTGGTTTGGCGGGTGCAATTTCGTTAATTATGTTTCTGCTCATTGCGGTGATCACGTTAGTTCAGCTTCGGTTATCGAAAGACCAGACCGAATAGAGGAGGAAAGGAGAAGCAGCAGCATGAAATCCAACCGAATTCGAGAAAAAGGCGCGGTCAGCTTAAAGGTAACAGCTTATATCATTACGATCGTATTTATAGCTGTAAGTTTGATTCCGCTAGCTTGGATGCTCAGTTCGTCTCTTAAAGATGGGAAGTCCATCTATTCACTTCCCCCGAAATGGATTCCTTCTATTCCACAAACCGTTTCCATTATGATCGACTACAGCGGTAATACTGCAGGCGATGATAAGTCGTTTTATGAGCTAGAAGCTGCCAAAGCGACTTGGTTTACATGGAGAAAGTTTCAAAATGAAGCGATCGGCGAAATGCACATTATCGGTACGAAGGATGGAAAGAAAATATTCGAGGCGACAACGCCTTCTTATCTGTTTACAGCCGGGAAGCCAAAGGTTGTACCTGCTCAGGTATTTACCGATGAGATGATGAAGTTGAAGCTTCAGACCATACGCGATAGCCGATATACCAAATACACCGAGTATGCAGGTGGTGTTTCCTTGGATAAGGCGGAAGAACAGATCGTACGGGAAGGTTCTGTATCCGAACTATCGACGGGAAATCAAATGACTCAAATTGCTGGATTCCTAAAGGAGTCCACATTTATGAAAGGTTCGCTCCAGGCGATCAAGCAAACGGACAACTGGGCGCGATTATTCGACAATTACAGAGTGATTTGGAAGACAAGGGGAGGCGACTCTGGAGTCGGTTTGCTTACTTATATCGGCAACAGCTTATTCGTTACAACCGCTACGATTTTGCTCCATATTATGATCGGCGGCATGGCCTCTTATGCTCTTTCCAGACTTGTTAGTAAGAAGTGGGGAATCGTTTTAACAATGTTTTTTGTTGCCACCATCATGATTCCCGAAATTGCTGTTTTGGTGCCGTTGTATTTGACGATTGTCAAGCTAGGGCTGGTGGATACGCTTTGGGGCATTATTTTACCGCATTCCGCATGGGGAATTATTATCTTTTTATTCAAAGGATTTTTCGATCAGCTGCCGGGGGAACTGCTGCAGGCTGCCCGTATTGATGGATCTTCGGAATATCGCATTTATTTTACGATGATTATTCCATTGTCATTGCCGATTTTCACCACCGTTAGCGTGATGTCGTTCATGGGTACATGGAATGAGTTTTTGTGGCCGCTTGTCGTGGCGCGCAAAGAAGAGGTTTGGACGCTTACAGTTGCACTAAACGATTTTACGAATAATCAGGCAATGGGTCCCCAGATCGTGATGTCGACATTGATGATCGCAACGATTCCGTTGCTTATCGTTTTCGCCAGCTGCCAGAAGCTTATCGAGCGTGGGGTAGCGTGGACAGGGGTTAAAGGCTAGATCGAAGGAGAGAGAACGAATGAAGAAGCTAAAGGTTGCGGTTATTGGAGCAGGGTCGATATCAGATGAACATTTAAAATCGTATCAAAATCATCCGGATGTTGAAATTTATGCGGTATGTGATCTAAACGAGGAACGCGCTAAACGCAAAGGTGCGCAATACGGAGCTTCTAAGATATATGTCAGTTATCAAGAGCTGCTGGCGGATAAGGAAATTGATGCAGTTAGTGTTTGTACATGGAATCTATCTCACGCTGAAATCAGCATAGCTGCGCTCGACGCTGGAAAGCATGTGCTTGTGGAAAAGCCTCTTTGCAAAACAGTTGAGCAAGCATTGCTTATGCAAGATGCAGTGAAGCGAAGCGGCAAATTGCTGCAGGTCGGTTTTGTCCGTCGGTATGATGCTAATGTGCAAATGCTGCGTTCCTTTAGTGAAAAGGGTGATTTTGGTGAGATCTATTATGCCAAGGCTTCCTCGATACGTCGATTAGGCAATCCAGGCGGATGGTTTGCGGATGTTGAACGCTCAGGTGGCGGACCTCTGATTGATATAGGTGTACACATGATTGACCTTTGTTGGTATATGATGGGCAGACCTAAGGTGAAATCGGTAAGCGGCAACACCTACCGCAAGCTTGGTAATCGTGCACATATTCAGAATCTTTCTTACTATAAGGCAGCAGATTGGGACCCCAACTTAAATACGGTTGAAGATCTGGCAAACGCATTGATTCGTTTTGAGAATGGTGCTTCCTTGTTTGTTGATGTTAGCTTCTCCCTACACATCAAAGAGGATGAAGGATCCGTGAAATTGTATGGGGATAAAGGCGGCTATGTCATTGATCCTTCGATTAGCATAACAACGGAAAACCATAACACGATTGTAAGTATAGTGCCTCAAGTCGATCATCAAGGCTTTCACGGCGATTCTGCCTTTCAGAATGAAATCAACCATTTTGTAAGCTGTGTCCAAACGGGACGACAGCCTTTAAGTCCAGTTGAAGATGGAGTGGAAATGATGAAAATCCTCTGTGGTATTTATGAGTCTGCTGCTATGGGTAAAGAGGTTTATTTATAAAAATTCGGCATTAGCGCATTAAGCTTGTCACGGGCATGAGAATATTGATACTTCCATTCAAAAGGAGGCATAGTTTATGATAATTGTTCCTAATAAGATTGGCGTGATTGTGGACAGCTTTCGAGTGGGTGTGCGAGAAGGCTTAGTAAAGGCAAAAGAAGTGGGTGCCGATGGGGTACAGATTTATGCGGGTTCAGGTGCATTTGGACCGGATAATCTTTCTCAAGCAGCTCGCAAAGAATGGAAATCATATATTGCATCTCTTGGGTTAGAGATTTCCGCATTAGTCGGCGATTTAGGTGGTCACGGCTTTCAGGATAAGCGAGCTAATGTAGAGAAAATCGCGAAGTCGAAGCAAATTTTAGATTTAGCCGTAGAGCTTGGTGTAAATGTAGTCACAACGCATATCGGTGTAGTGCCTGAGGATAAGAACGGTGAGATTTATGAAGCTATGCATACAGCTTGCGATGAGCTGAGTACTTATGCCAAAAGCATGAATGCCTATTTCGCCATTGAAACAGGACCAGAGACTGCTATTACCTTAAAAGGCTTCCTCGATGGACTCAGCTCAAAAGGCGTTTCTGTTAATTTCGATCCCGCCAACATGGTCATGGTTACGGGTGACGACCCTGCCCAAGGTGTGCATGCACTACGTGACTACATCGTTCATACACATGCTAAGGATGGGGTACGACTTCGTGAAGTTGATCCGCGTCAGGTATATGGTTCACTTGGCTACAAGCCCCTCGATCATGAGACAATGGCGGAGGCTGCTGAGTCAGGCGATTCCTTTCGTGAGGTTCCCCTCGGTGAAGGCAGCGTAGATTGGGACGCATACTTGCAGGCATTGGTTGATATTGGCTATAAGGGATATTTAACCATTGAGCGTGAGGTGGGAACAAATCCCGAAGTGGATATTACGAAAGCGGTACAATTCTTGAAAAAATATAGAGGTTAAAGTGATTCGTACGAGAGCTTCTAGAAGAGGTCTATCTCGGCTTAAATATTGAATGAAGCTCATCCCAAGTAATCGGGGATGAGCTTCATTCAGAAAAAGACCCCGAAGGGTCTCATTTAAAGCTAAAGATTAACTCTTTGTATTCTTCATACCCAGCCCATGCTACTTTTCTTTGTTTATCTATTATATCCCAAGCTAATGCGATCTCTGATGACTGTAATTTGTAATCAGCATCGTTTTTACTTTTGCTATATCTATCAATAGCAGCTAAAGCATTTTTGTAATGATCTAAGGCAAGCTTGTATTGGCTTGCTAATTGATCAAAATCAGAAGTGAGGTCATTTGAATCGAGATCTACATTAACATCTTTTGAATCAGAAACCAATGTGTTATAGAGATTTTGATCGGTTACTAGGTCGCCTTTTGCACCGGATAAAAGGGTGTTTTCTCCGGTTCCTGAAACAGCATAATCCATCGCACTAGATACTGTACGATGTAAATATTGAAGATCAGACCCAAACTCATCCCATTTAACATAGATATCTGAAGCGCTTGTATACAATTGCAACCAACTTACAGGAATTTCACGTATAGCAGCTTCATCTAGTGATTTAGAGGGTGCAATATCTACAGTTTTATTTTTACCATCCCAAGTTGCTGTAATTCCAGCTTGTGATAATAGATACAAAGGCACCATCGTTCTGCCATTATAACTAATAGCTGGAACGTCTGTCACTTTCGTTTGCTTACCCCCGACAGTTAATCGAATAATATCATTACCTTTGTATGTACCCCACAAACTCGCTGCACTTACCACGCCAGATAGAGCGACTAATCCAGCTATTGTTAAACCAATGACCTTCTTCTTCACTTTAAACACTCCCCAATAGTATTGAATGCCTACCTGCCAATTATTACATAAATAATACTTATCTATCAATGTAATTAAATTCTAGAATATGCTACTTTCTTAGTAGGGAGCATAGGGTCTACTAATCTATAAAATCCAGGTGTCGTCGGAGATCCTCTGCTGGACGCCTTTTTTAGTATGCAGCAGGATTATGAGAGTTTTTAGCATGATTGATCCTTCAAACCTTCTTCATGCGCCTCTATACTTTAAGGAGGATGAAGATCCAAATGATAATCAGGCGACAATGGAGGTTTTCGAGATCAATCAATCATGGCGAAGGATCCCTCAGGAGCAGCAGCAGAAATTTCAATCCGAAGGATATTCGGTTGTTAAAGATTCTCGTTTGGAGGTTCAGATTTCGTGGTGGACAATGACTGGCTTAGGTACGGAAGGCCGGGAATGGAGTTTGGAAGAGCGGTTCGAACAAATTAGCAAAGCCGGATTTGATGGCATTAATGGCTTTCTTCCAGCCCCAGAGGAAGCCGCACAGTGGAGGGAATTGCTGAAGCAATATCATTTATCGTTCAGTGTTAATGCGTATCCGACGAGCATCTCAGATATGGCACAGTTTCTCGAAAGGGTACAAACGTACGGGGATGTTCAATTCGTGAATGCTCAAGTTTTAACTCCTTTTCTTATCGACGGACCTGCAGAGCAGCTCATTCGGGGGATAACCAAATTGTCTTGGGAGACTGGGATTCCAATCTTCATCGAAACGCACCGAGGTACATTTACGCAGGATTTGTTAAGGACGGTAGCTTACGTTGAACATGTAGAGGATTTGCAGTTGACTATCGATTTCTCTCATTATGTTGTTGCTGGTGAAATGCATACGATAACGGATGAGGCAGAGCGTCTCTTGCAGAAGCTGCTAACCCGAACGTCATGCATTCATGCCCGGGTCTCTAACGGGGAACAAATCCAAGTGGATATAGGAGATGCAGGCCAACATCCCATATTCGAGCATTACAAGCGCTGGTGGCATAGTGGCATGCGGAACTGGATGAAATCGGCAAGCCGAGATGCCATTTTTCCATTTGTATGTGAATTGGGGCCACCTTCCTATGCCATCACGATGAATGAATTTGACGGTCGGCACCAAGAAATCAGTGATAGATGGAAACAGTCCTTGTTATTTGCAAAAGTGGCTCGTGAGTTATGGCAGCAGCTGTAGCGACATAAATAAGCCCTTATAATACGCGATGAGGCTCCCAGACGGAACGCCCATGACTTGCCTTCTGGTGAGATGTGGGCGTTCCGTTCAGGTATAGGGGACATCGTGAAAATTATGCTGATTCCTCCCGATATAGATTCAACATTGGGGTAGTAAAAGAATCGAATTTCTCATTGTCGTCTAAGTCAATCCATGCAATTTCAACGTTTCTTCTTTTACTTCTCTGAGACAAGCCTGTTCTGGGGTTTCGTTCTCTTCAATGCCACCACCTGGGAAAT
Source organism: Paenibacillus baekrokdamisoli (assembly GCF_003945345.1). Lineage (GTDB taxonomy): Bacteria > Bacillota > Bacilli > Paenibacillales > Paenibacillaceae > Paenibacillus_Z > Paenibacillus_Z baekrokdamisoli. The sequence continues at coordinate 6,665,698 of NZ_AP019308.1, forward strand.
TCCAAACGATATCCCCTCGTTGGACAAACTGCTTGACCATTAAGACACTATTACCTTGAACGATTATTCCTTGAGCAATCATTGGTCGACCTCCCGTTGAAGCGGTAGCTTTCCCCGCGTATAGTCTCCCAGCCTATGGAATCCAATACCATGTAAGGTTTAGGATCAGTTACATGAAATCCGAAAGATGAAGGTGTAAGCATCGATAATCTCCTAGTCTATTTAGCCAGATCGTTAGATAAATAGAGGTTAACATCCGAAGGAGAGATACGCCAGCACATTCATTTCGAAATAAGAAAAGGTCAATAAAACACGAATGATATTCAATATGTTCCGATTGTAGACCATGGACCGTCAAGCATGTCCACTGCTTCTTTCTAATAAGGGGCGCTTTATTTGGTCTATGCAAAACCAGCCTTGGCGAACGGGATGCCTCCAGGTGTGATTATGATCGATGATAACTGGCATGAGCCTAACGGAACCTGGAATGTTAGATTCCCTATTAAAGAAGCTCTTTTACAGGAAATCAGCTTCTTTGATAGGGGCATTTGAGTCGGTTTGTCTATTGGACGGGGTGTGTTTATCCGATTTTCTGGCTCGGTTGATGAATTCCCAGGCTTGCTGCTCGTTGACAGAAATATACAGCGTATGCTATTGTTTAATTAAACACCGTTCAAAAAAGGAGGAACTTCCCCATGTCACCAAGGAAAGCTGTCGAGCATGAGTTGAGCAGAGAGAGGATTCTTGAAGCTGCAAGGGAGCAGTTCGTGCAGCACGGTTACCGCGATGTATCTATGCGCGGCATTGCGAAGGAGCTCGGCTATTCGCCAGGATCGCTCTATTACCACTTTCGGGAGAAGGCTGAGCTGTTCAGTGCAATGACGGCTGAGGATTTTCACCAGCTGGATGGCCTGCTTGAAGAAGCGGTAAGCATATCGACAAATCCCGGACGTGATCGGCTAGAGCTGATCTTTCTGTCTTTTATCCGATTCGGTCTTGAGAACAAACGATCATTCGAGCTGATGTTTCTGATTCAGGAACCTGGACTCGACTGTTACACGACGCAATCGAAGATGGGCAGTTATGAGAAATTCTCCACCACAGTGAACGAATCGCTGCAAGTGACCAACGCGGCCCGCGCAAACGACTTCGAATTGATCTGGGTACTGTTTCTGTCTCTTCATGGTTTCGTCAGCTTTTATATTCACAGCGCCCAATCATTTGAAGACATTGCCAAGCTTGCTAACTTGCATGTTCAATTGCTGCTGCGTGGACTGGAGTAATTTTTTTATTCTTTAATTGAACGGTGATCAATTAAATGTAGTAAGCGAAGATTATCATCAACAATACAGAGGAGAGTGGGATTTGTTATGGGAATAAAAATCATTCGAGCACTCGTTTTTATTTTTGCATTTTCGATTGCGGGATATGTCATTGTTCAGTACGGGGTATTTCGTGCTAGTGATGCTGGACTCGTCGCTTTCAAACTGCAAAAACCAGATTTTCACCTAGCACCATGGGTGTATGTGTTGTATGCGCATATTGTGACGGCCATGTTAGCTCTAATCATTGGACCATTCCAGATTTTCCTGAAGCAATCGAAGGCTAGGGTACGTCAGCACAGACTGCTAGGCTATGTCTATATTATCTCTATAACAGTGAGTGGAATTGTGAGTCTGTATTTATCCCTTTTTGCGACAGGCGGTTGGATCGCTGGACTTGGCTTCTTCGGGTTAGATGTATTGTGGGTAGCAACCACATGGATCGCCTTGCGTAAAATTATGGTCAAAGATATCCAAGCTCATAAAGCATGGATGCTTCGCAGTTATGCGCTAACCTTTGCAGCTGTAACGCTTAGAATCTGGTTAGCGCCCCTTGCTCTGCTTTTTGGCGATTTTGAGGCTGGATATCGGGTTGTAGCTTGGTTGTGCTGGGTTCCTAATCTGCTTATCATCGAAATAGTGATTCGTGCGAGGGCTTCTAAGAAGAAAGCTCCCTCAGCTTCGTTGTAAGTTTATAAGTAGTCAACCACTACTATTGTGTTACAAAGACATTTTTCCTTTTCATTCGATGTGATTGGATGGTTTATCTTTGGCAAGCTGCTGCTTAAGCGCCGCTGTTTTAGTAACGAACTGCTTGGATAGATCAGCCTGTACGCGATTGATCGTTTTAATTTCTTCGTTCAGCTTGTTTATTCGGCTCATTTTGCTGCTCAGATCACTAGGTGAGCTGCTTAATTTAATATCTCTTTGTAATTGATTTATTTTAGCAAGCGCTTTTTCTTTTTTATTCTTTTCATTCGTACTTTGACTTTGTATATCTGCTAACTCTCTGTTTAATCGACTGATAATAGATTTAGTAAAACTTATAGCCATGCGGACACCTCGTAATCGTATAGTGTAGCTGAGACCCTATTCTACTACAAATCCCTCATTCATGCGAGAAATGTAAGGACTCGTCTAAGATTATCGTCTCCATGCTGCGAATCTCAATTGGATGAATGAGTACCCATACTGTTGTATGAAGGAGAGAAAGCCGATGAAAGTAGCCGTCATTTATGAAGAAACCCGTGAGAACGGGAATACAGAGATACTAACGGAGCGAGTGACACAGGGATAGACGTTGATAACATATGACATCAGCGAACAGGTCGGCTTTGAGAACCCGAAGCAGTTCGTTAGGGTGTTCCGGGAGATGGAAGGGATCTCGGCAATGGAATACCGCATGAAGCAGGCGGCGTACCTGTAAAATGGATGATAGTAGGCCTCGACTTCGCATGTTTAGCGAAGTCGAGGCCATTGTCATAAACCGGTGGATGGTTCGCGGGCTATTTCTTCGTGAACCTTTGCCACTCCTGCTCAAGCTGTGCGGCGTTCAAGTCAATACCAATCATAACGAAGTAAGGCCTTCCCTCGTATGTACACGGGGACCATTCCACTCGCTTCCCCGCCAGCTGGAACAGCAGCAGCTGATTGTTCGGACCGAAGGGCAAATATCCTTTCGCTCGCAAGCAGTTATTGCCCCGACCGGTGATGAAGCTCTCGAACAGGCGACGTGATAAGGTAGTGGATTCCTCTGGATATATGGCAACTGTTCGAATGCGAGAGAAGGAGCTTCCAGGGATCACCTGAGTACTAGCATGTTTCGTCGTCTTGCTCTGTGCCAGCTGCTGCCTGCCAGGGGACGTGTTCAAAGCCTCTTGATGGGAGCTGTGTTGCATAACAATCGCTTCCTGCTGCGGCTTGCCGGCAACTTTCACGGAAAGCTTAAGTGATTGGCCGATCGAAGAGGCTCCATGCTGGCGGCTGAATTCAAGCTGTTTGGTTTGCCTGCGGACAACACCGGTGAATGCAAGCGCGGGGTCGATGTCGCAACGGATGGCAGGCACAAGCAGGCAGTCGGGATTACGGTCTCTTACCATCTGTTCGACCTTTGCTTTCGTTCGATCTGAGATTAGATCCGATTTGTTTGCAATAACGGCATCAGCAACTTCGATTTGCCTTCGGAGTGTTCGTACAAGCTCACGGTCGGATGAGAAAATGCTATTATAATCAAGTGCATTCTCCGCATCGAGCACGGTAATGATTCGATGGAGTACTATTTTGCCGATAAGGGTTGGTTCTGTCATCGCCTCGGCAATTTCCTCTGGATTGGCGACGCCGGTTAGTTCAATGACTATGACATCCGGTCTCTGCAGGGCCAGTCGTTCAAGGCATGAAGCTAGCTCACTCTTCTTGCTGCAGCATAAGCAGCCTTCTGTAACACTCTCAATCATTTGATTGGCTGTGCTGCTGCTCACTAGTACGCCGTCCACATCAACTTTTCCGACCTCATTCATCAGCACTGATGTGCGAAATCCACTGTCATTGGCGTGCTTAAGCAGCCGAAGCAGCAGGGTGGTTTTGCCGCTGCCTAGAAAACCGCTTAACACGATTACTGGAATTACGGATTGTTCCATTGTACACACCACGCTCCTCTAAAGAACAAAGTATGAGAGCGAGCCATTAAACATGATTACTAAATGTGAAGTTTAATAAAAGGATGGCTGGGGACTGATTGCTAGGATGGAGTGAGTGACAGCAGCTGTGCAGCAGTTGTTTCCTGCTCTGTTAACTTTGTAATAATTACGATATAATACAGGGAGAATAAACGGTTTAAGGGGACGATGAATACCATGACTGAATCTAATCCATCACAAGAAATGATCGATAATGAAGAACGGACCATACCCGTGCACCTCCTGTCTGGCTTTCTTGGGAGCGGCAAGACTACCTTACTTAACCATCTGATCGACTATTATAAAGCCTTGAACGTGAAGACAGCGGTTGTCATGAATGAACTGGGCGATGTGAATTTAGATGGTCAATTCATTGATAGTGATATACCGATGGCAGAGATGCTGAGCGGCTGTATCTGCTGTACCATACGAGGAGATCTAAGTATGGAGCTGAAGGAGCTAATTGAGGAGCATAATCCGGATGTTGTACTCATTGAATCAACAGGTGCAGCTAACCCGATGGAAATTATGGATGCCATAACCGAGACAGCGCTTCTAATCCGTGTAGATTTGCGAGTAATTGCTACCGTTGTGGATGGCCCTGAGCTGCTGGAGCGCAGTAAGAAGGGCGGACGTACGTTCAAGCTGATGCAGGATCAAATTCGCTGTGCGACGGATCTTATTGTCAACAAAGCGGATAAGCTGAACCCGGAGGATCTTATCAACGTCCAGCAGATTGTGCGGGAGTTGAATGCATTCGCTCCGCTGACGGTCACGGTACGATGCTTAACGGAACTAAGTGTATTCGATCTTGATCGTGACGCTGGAAGAGCGCGTTTGGTGGATAATGGACATAAGCATGAACCTGAGAAGCATAATGAACACGGAAATAAGGATGACAATAAGCAGTATGCTGATGATTCACATGACCACGCTCATGACCACGCTCATGACCACGCCCATGACCATGCCCATGACCATGCACATGATCATCATATTTGCGGAGCGAACTGCAATCATGATCATAACCGTGCTCATGATCATGATGACCATGAGCATAAAGACGGAGCCCCCTATGTATCGCATGAGCATGTTATGACGTTAACGCATTATTTGCCTGCAGCTATCGATAGTCATGAGTTTGAAGCACTGATTAGACGATTACCAAAGGAAGTATATCGGGCGAAAGGGATCGTTACGTTCACCGATACGAACAGCCGATTTTTATTTCAATACGCTTATGGCGAGGTGGAGTTTATTCGCATTACGCCACAAGCGAAGGTGAATGATGTAGCCGTGTTTATCGGCGAGCATTTTTCGAAGGAAGTCTTGCTGCAAGAGCTCAAACAATTATGAATAATTGATTCTTTTATCAAAGAAAGATGAACGGCTCTATTCGCAGATGATGCGAATAGAGCCGTTTTTTGGTGTTGTTCCACAGAAGCCAAATCGGCTTCCATGCAGATAATTGATCGAATATTAGAGTTGCTAATACGGCACGCAGGACCAAGAGCGAGCGGTAATACCCGACAAATACTAGTGCTGCCTATTAGTGAAAATATGGAAGCATACCCCGAACTTGTCCGTTACCATACCATAAGCAGGACTGAAATAAGTTTCTTGCAGTGGTGAATTTACCTGACCGCTTTGACTCAAAGCTTCATAAATTTGTTTTGCTTCTTCCTTTTCATTCGTCGTTATACAGATGGTTACTTGATTTCCCCTTTGATGGGGTTGGCCTGGGATAATATCGGAAACCATGATTTCCATATCGCCGACTTTTAACAAGGAGTGTGCTACAAGATCCTTCACATTTGCTGGAATAGGGGATTCAGGGGTTTCCGGACCCTCTCCGATTGTTTGCATAAAGAGGATTCTCGCATCTAGAGATTCTTCATAAAATTGAATAGCTTCCTTTGCGTTTCCGTTCATCATAATCAAGGGGGTCAATTGGTAAGTCATGATTCAACAGCTCCTTAGGTTCTCAAATTTTGATAAATCGTAATGGTAGAGACTATCACTCAAGTCGAGGTTGACTACCTTCTTTCTCGCTAAGCCTGTAATTCCTCGACTTACTTCTAATTGTAGTTGATAATAGTGACAAGTGCTGTCACAAATATAAATAATAATGGAGTAAAGCGATGTCCAAAGCGAAACGACTCATGGAATTAATGATGGCTGTTAATCGAAAAAAGAAGTTTACAGTCAAGGAGCTTGCACGCGAGTTTGACGTGTCAACGAGGACGATATTAAGGGACTTGCAGGAATTGAGTGAGCTCGGGGTTCCCTTGTATTCGGAAGTTGGACCTCATGGCGGTTACCAGGTGCTGAAGGAAAGAATTCTGCCTCCTATCGCCTTTACCGAGGAAGAAGCCGTCGCCATATTTTTTGCATGCCATGCCCTTCGGCACTATTCATTCCTTCCCTTTGAAACGGAATCTTCTTCCGCATTGAGCAAATTTTATTACTATATGTCTGGAGACGTAAGGGATCGTATCGATCAAATGAAGAATCGGGTTGATTTTGTTACGCCGAGAAGACAAGCGCAATTTCCTTATTTATCGATCTTGCTCGACGGGGCCATTTACCAAAAAATCATTCTCATCGATTATGAATCGCGAGAAGGGAAATCAAGTCGCCAAATACAACCGATTGGTCTCTATGCAAGCAGCGGCTTATGGTATTGTCCCGCCTATTGTTTTCAAAGAGAGGATTATCGGGTATTCCGATGTGACAGAATTCATTCAGCTACTTATGATCCTTCCACATCGAAACCGAGGGATCTTCGGCATATTCATCTTGGGAATAGGGAATCGGTAATCAAGCTAGAGCAAGAGCATGTCAGTCTTTATGTGGAATTGAGCCAAGAAGGGGTTCAGAAATGTGAGGCTGAATTATGGTCGGTGCCAAGTCTGCATATTCGCAATAATGGTACTGGTTGGCTTGAGGGCAATATTCCCAGCAGTGACCTTCCGTTTTTTGCAAAGTTTTTCATTGGCCTCGGAAATGAAGCGACGGTGAAACATCCACAAGAACTGGTGGAAGGTATGAAACGGATTCTTGCCGAGATTATGGCTAAATATGAGTAGTCAAAACGATAGAAGGAATAACGAGAAGAAAGTGCGAAGTTTAAAGGTATCCATTTTATTTAACTATTGAAAGTGAGGGTGTACGATGAGAGAAGTGAAAATTGGTATTATTGGACTCGGAGGCATGGCCCGCTACCATATTGAACAATTTGGGAAGGTGCAGGGCCTTCGAATTATTGCTTTATGTGATGTCAGTACGCAAGCACTTCAAGAAATAGGAGACCAGCTTGGCATTGATGAAGCGAGGCGATACCAATCATCTGAAGCCCTTATCGCGGATTCGGAAGTGGACGGAGTGGTCTCGGTCACGCCGAACAATGCTCATGCGGGAATCTTAAAAGCATGCATCGCAGCAGGTAAGCCCCTGTATGCGGAGAAGCCGCTTACACGAACCTATGAGGAAGCAGTTGAAGTACTGGAGCTATACCAACGTAATCCAATTCCGTGCATCATCAATTTCTCCTACCGGAACGGGGCAGCATTCCAATATGTGAAACAGCTTGTCCAAGGTGGGAAGGTAGGCCGTGTGAATCATATCTTCGTCCAATATTTACAAGAGTGGGGAGCCCCGCCATCACGTACCCCCTTCGTATGGCGTTTTGATGAAAGCATCACGGGCACGGGGACGTTAGGTGATCTAGGCTCGCATATGATTGACTTGTCGCAATATGTGCTTGGGGAGCGGATCAGTGAGCTGCAGGCGATGCTTACTACGATTATACCGGAGAGACCTGATCCGTTGACCGGCTTGCCTGTAAAGGTGAATGTCGATGATTTTGCTTGCTTCAATGCAAGATTCTCAAACGGCACGGTTGGTGTATTCCAGACGTCTCGTAATGCCATCGGCAGTGGTAATCAGCATGAGCTGACCATTTACGGTGATGCAGGGACGCTGCATGTCAGCACACTGAACGACAAACAGCTAATCTGGACATATGCGAAGGACGGTGAACCAGGTACTGTGACAGAGACAATCGAAGTGCCAAGTGAACATGCACTGAATCCTTGGCAATCCTTCACAGATCTCATTAGCGGCAAGGAGTCAGCTGAGTTCGCTTCGCTTGAGGATGGTTTTAACAATCAAGCGGTGCTCGAAGCCGTTCTTCGTGCTAGTAAGAGCGGTACGGTTGTGTCTGTTGCTTCTTTATAGATAATCGTTATGCAAAAAGGAAGGACCTGATCGCAGACTTTCAATCTGCTTCAGGTCCTTCTATATGTTCGTTATAGGGAGACTTTTACTCGCTCATTGCTTAAGAGTCAAAGGCAGATAAATGTGAATCATTGTGCGTAGAAGTCCGCTGCGCGGACGGATCATTCTTACGATCGCTGTTGTCTCCCTATTTCTTGATTCTATCCCTAAGGGGTAGAAATACGGAGACAAAGGCGAACGCTATCGCTTCTTCAGAACGATTCCGTCCGCTTCGCTAGGTACTTCGTGATGGCAAGCACTGATTATGGTTCAGAGCCTAAAAATTCAATTATTTTTTGCCACGTCTTACATCTATTATTGTTTGACATGAAACTAAAAGGTGTCATATAATAAAGCGAAACCAATAGGGTTCATATTTGACCTGTGAGCAATGTCGCGGTTGATGACAAATGGTCAGCACTGCGGTTTCGGCATCAAGATAAAATTAAAATGAAGTCCAACAAATAATGAGGAGGCAATTACATCATGGAAGAAACAACAGAACAATCATTGCCGGATATTCGGCATACCTTGGTACTGCAAGCACCGATAAGCAAAGTGTGGGAAGCCGTATCAACATCAGAGGGCATAGCGGCCTGGTTCATGCCTAATGATTTTCAGCCTATTGAGGGTCATGAGTTTGAGATTAATGCGGGCCCCTTTGGAATGTCGCCTTGTAAGGTCATCGAGATTACCCCCCAAACTAGGATGGCATTTGAATGGGGCAAGGATTGGAAGATTACCTGCGAATTAGTCGATCAGGATGGTAAAACAGAGTTTACGCTAATTCATTCCGGTTGGAATGCCGATACCATTACTGAATTCGGACAACCCCATACGATTGTTCGCGGCTTCATGGATCAAGGCTGGAATGGTATTATCAATGCGCTTCGCACCTATGTCGAGGCCTAAATGGCGGAGCCTTTAGTCAAGCATGATGTCTTCCAAGCTATCGCAGATCCGACAAGACGACAAGTATTGAAGCTGCTCGTCGATCATGAAATGCCGGTCAATGTGATCAGCAGCCACTTTCCGATGAGTCGAACTGCAGTTTCCAAGCATTTGCGCATACTGGCTGCTGCTGGACTTGTTAAAGAACGCAAGGTCGGACGCGAGACGCGCTATCGGCTGGAGCCGGAGCCGCTTCAGGATCTACAGCGGTGGCTCGATTTCTATTCTCGCTTTTGGGAGAATAAGCTGACTGCGCTTCAACGTTATGTGGAGCTAGGTGAGGAGAGCTAACCTCCTCATATAGATCCAATCCCTAATAACATGTATGAAAACAATTTAAAGCCTCTCTATGCTGTGTAACAATCCAGCATGGGGAGGCTTTAAATCGATAACAGACATGAACTGATGATAGACGCTGTATTGGATAATCGCACCTATCTTCATTGCTTAGAAGTATTATGTATCAGAGCGATCAATTTGTTCATCGCATCTCCACTTTCGGCGCGCTTCATTTTCTCTTTTATTTGGCCTCTTTGGGAGAAAACCGTATGCAAAGCTTGTAAGAAATTGTCGTCGTTCATCTCTTCCTCAAGCAAAACCTCGCAATAACCAGCCTGCTGGAATATCTGAGCATTCAGAATTTGATCGCCGCGGCTAGATGCCTTCGAGAGCGGAATGAGCAGCATCGGCTTATGCAGCGCAAGAAATTCGAAGATCGAATTGGAGCCAGCCCTCGAAATGACAAGATCTGTACAAGCCAACACATCGGCCAGCTCATCATGAATGTATTCGAATTGGATGTATCCAGGGATATGAATGGAGCCATCCAGCTGACCTTTGCCGCAAATGTGGATGATTTGATACGTATCGGCTAACTTGGAAGCATGGCGGCGAACCATCTGATTGATTGTACTCGCCCCCAAGCTTCCACCCATAATGAGCAGGACTGGCTTGCCAGGTGTGAATTTGCACCTGTTCAATCCGCGTGAAGCACGGCCCTGTCGAAGCTCATTTCTTAGAATAGGCCCAATGTGGACAGCCTTGTCGCCTTTAATTGTTTGGGCGGTTTGTTCGAAGGTTACACAGACCGCTTGAGCGAACGGAATGGCAATTCGATTCGCCAGTCCCGGTGTCAAATCCGATTCATGAATGAGAATGGGGATGCTATTCATCCAAGCGGCCAGCACGACAGGAACGGAAACAAAGCCGCCCTTGGAGAAGAGGACGTCAGGCTTCAGCTTGCGAAGTATCCGATAGGCTTGATAGACACCCTTCATGACGCGGAATGGATCTTTCAAATTCTCCAGACTCTTATAACGTCTTAGCTTCCCAGTCGCGATGCCATAATAATCTACGCCTTCCATTCTGTCTACCAGCTGCGATTCAATGCCGCTCACAGAGCCGATGTAAGCTACCTTCCAGCCGTCACGAATGAACGATGGGATGATGGCTGCGTTCACCGTAACATGACCAGCGGACCCTCCGCCAGTGAACAAAATCCGCTTAGAACGATTGTCTTTCATAAATAACGATCCCCCTAAACAGTTACGAATCCCATGAATCTTATAACAATAGGTTAGCATAGACTGGGGCAAACTGATGCGGAATGCTGCAAAATATTTAACGACAAACTGCATCAAAGTTATTCTGAAGTCTTAAGGTCAGTCGAATATCCAGAGTAAACGTTAATTTTGTAGGGGATTCTTGATTACGAAAGAAAGGTTCACTCATCATCTGCATCAATAGAAGAAGCCATCGCCATAAGAGCAGCGATGGCTTCTTTCACTCGTGAGCCAACCACAGAATCAGCCTCTAGCCTCCGGTAGGAAGAAAGGATTTGATCCAGCTGCCGAAGCCCTTAGGATTGCGGCTTTGAATAAGAACGACTCCTTCTCCACGGAATCGGCATACGATTCCTTCTCCGCTCGTTAAGCTGGAGATCCAGCCAGAGGCTGCTTTCTCAATCTTGTAATCCATATAGTCTGGCCATGCAACCAGATGCCCGTTATCGATGACCATTTCTTCACCCGGTGCGAGATTGATCGCATGGATGGCGCCGAAGGAGGAGAGGAATACGGTACCGCTGCCGCTAATTTCGACGATGAAAAAGCCTTCACCAGATAGAAAACCTTTTGCTAGATTCTGCATCTTTGTATTAACCTGGATACCCTGCGTACCCGCGAGGAAGCCATCCTTTTGTACATACAGCTTGTACGATCCGTCAAGCTCGATCGCCTGGATATCGCCAACAGAGCCGGGAGCTAGCAGAACTTCTCCTTGTCCTCCGCCTGCAGTCAGTTCCTGAAAGAAAAATTTCTCTCCGCTGAGCATTCTTCCAAGTCCGCGAAGAATACCTCCATCAACAGAACCTCTAAGATTAATATTCGGCGTCATGGAAACCATTGCGCCACTCTCTGCTTTCACGCTTTCGCCTGAGCCCAGATTTACTTTGAGCATGGCAAAAGCCCCAGAGTATAGAATCTCGTATTTCATTGCGTCATCCTCCAAATTCCCTTCAAAGTAAGAAAGCGAGACTTCCTATAAGTATAGTATAGAGGGTGAGCAATCAAAATTATATATTTTTATGTATAACAGCTATTATTCGGAAAAAGGCACTAGAGCATCAAAAAGGTGACTTCTTAATGATCAGAAGTCACCTTTTCTAATGCCACTTGCGCGGAGGTTTCAAACATTTAATGGAGCGATGCGGCAGCTTGATCTGGCTCCGCTTTTTTAGTGAGCACTTCTTTTTTCAAAAACCAAGTGACGAAGAAGGCGGCGATAACGAAGAAAAGCGAGATGACGAATATGTTCTGGAACGCCTCTGCGAATACCGTTTGAATTTTAACAAGGAGATCAGGGGCAAGACCGGAAGGAATCCCTCCCGTTGCAATATTCTCAGCCTTGCCAGCGGGTAATTGATCAGCTAAATCAGCAACGCCGCTCTTGATTTGACGAGCGAGTAAGCTGCCGAAGATGCTGAGTCCGATCGTAGCGCCAAGCGCCTGGAATAATTGAACGGTACCGAGCGCAACACCGCTATGCTCTTTATCCACAGATTCTTGAACGATCAGGTTATCACCGCCGAACAACGCTCCAATACCAAGACCTAGAATGAAGAACGTTACGACGATGTAGAGAACGGTAGTGCCGATTCCAATCTGCGTGAGCAAGATGAAGCCGATTACCGGAAGAATGAAGCAGATGATAAAGAGGTTGCGGTAGGGAACTCTCGTGATGAGGAAGCCGTTTAATATACTCGATGGAATAGCTCCTGCCATGAAGGCCAGCGTCAGATACCCGGCAGCTGTTGGTGTCAGACCCATGACATTCTGAGCGAAGAAGGGGAAGGTGGCAATGCCGCCCATCAAGCCAAGCATTAAGATGAGTACAAGGATAGACAGCACAACGACATTACGATTACGGAACAAATGGAGTGGGATAATCGGTTCCTGAACCTTGGATTCAATCCATACGAACAAGGCAGTAAACAAGGCAGAGAGAACAAGCATGCCAATGATGATAGGCGAAGACCAGGATAATCCATTGTTATCAATCAATACAGGTGCAAGTAAAAGAGAGAGAAGCGCGAGTATAAGGGTGAGTGCCCCGATCCAGTCAATCTTTCGTTTCTCGCTGCTTCTGGACTCTCGCATGCCAATGGATAGTACCGAAGCGGCAATGATACCAATTGGAATATTAATAAGGAATACCCAGTGCCAATTCACATGTCCAACCAAATAACCGCCGACCGTGGGTCCCAGAAGCTGGGGAAGGATCATCATCGGACCGAATAAACTCTGAATCTTTGCTCGCTGCTCGAGTGGATACGTATCCCCGATAATGACCAGCGCAAGCGGCATAAGCCCCCCTGCACCAATGCCTTGTATACCCCGTCCGACTAACAGCATCGTCATAGAAGAAGCCATACCACTTACAATGGAGCCAACTATAAACAAGGCCATACAGCTTAGATAGACGCGTTTGCGTCCGTAGAGGTCTGCGAGCTTGCCTAAGATTGGCATGAACATCGTCACCGCAAGCATATAAATGCCCGCTACCCATCCATAGAGCGACAACCCGTGAAGCTCACGGATAATCGTCGGCATCGCTGTCGAGACAACCGTTTCGTCCAGCTCGGCGAAAATAAGACCGATCAGCAAACCGGTTAGAACGAGCTTCTTGTTGTTTTCTTTTTGCAAAATCATCATTTAACCTTCTCTCCTGTTCCATTTATAGATTCTGAAGTAAGCGTAATCGCCAATTATGAACTAATTATGAACGGGGGGAAGTGTTCATCGTTCATGTTTCTTTACTGATTATAAGGGAATGAATCTCCCATTCCCTCATTCCTTAGACTGAATTCTAGGACCGACGGGAGGAGGATTTCACTGATTTGTATTCGATAATCGGTATCAGCCCAGCTCGAAAGAAACGGTGCCTGTACCAGAAAAAAAGGAATCTATTTCTAAATTATATATTGACAACGATAATCATTATCAATACAATGAAGAAGGTTAATTGATATTGATTATCATTATTAATAGAGGAGATGGGAAAATGTTTCGCAAGGCATTAACTGGTTTATTAGCTGCATCGGTGCTGCTGGCGCCTGTAACAACAACAGGAAAAGGTAACTTCGCAAGCGCTGCAAGTGCTGCAAGTGCAGCAATTAAAGTGACCTTGGATGGGAAAGCCGTTTCATTAGATGCTGTGCCGCAGGTTGTAAATGGAAGAACGTTGGTGCCTTACAGCAGTATTGTAAACGCGCTAGGGGGCAAAGCTTCTTGGGATTCCAAAAGCAAAACCATTTCGGCAAATCAAGGCGGGAACAATGTTAAGCTCACTGTCGGCTCCAGTTCCGCATACATAAATGGCGTTCGTACAACGCTAGACGCAGCTCCAGTCTTTGTGAATGGGAAGACCTTCGTACCTCTCCGTCTTATCTCTGAAGCCTTTGGCAAATGGGTAACTTACCACAAGAACATAAGTACGGTAGCTCTGAGCAGCAAGCTGACTGTGCAAACAAGCACCGGCTCCTTTACGTTGAATAAGAAACCAAGACGGATCGTTACACTGGCTTCTTCAGATACAGAAATTATCTATTCACTAGGTGGTTCAGTCGTTGGACGTCCTACTGCAATCGGCGCAGTGTATCCTGCTGAAGCAGCCGCTGTTCCAGAGGTAGGCAGTTCACATGGCATTCTATTCGAGAAGCTTGCAACACTGAAGCCGGATCTAGTTATTGCTAGTCCATCATTGAAAACCCAGCAGGCAACTATTGAGAAGCTGGGTGCTCAGGTGATGTTTAATTCACATAATACTTACGATGAGATTCAGGCCTCTGTGCGCTTATATGGCCGAATTCTCAGCCAAGAGACCAAAGCGGAGCAGCTTATTAAAGGAATGGACAAAAAAGTCGATTCGCTCACCAAACCGAAGGTGAAGCCAAAGACGCTTATTGTTTATGGTTCTGCGAGCAGCTTCGTCATTGCACTTCCAACAAGCTACCCAGGTAACTTCCTTGAGCTTTCTGGCGGGAAGAATGTAGCTTCTGATTTCCCGAAAATGGACACCATGCCGCAATATGCTGAGCTTAGTCTGGAACGTATTATCGCCTCCAATCCTGACCTTATTCTATTCATTACGCATGGTGACGCTGCAGAGGTGAAAGCAAGCTTTAAGAAACAGTTCGAGACGAATGCAGCTTGGAAGAGCCTAAGCGCTGTAAAAAATGATCAATTTGAAGTGCTGCCATCGGATCTCTTTGCTGCTAATCCTGGCCTGAGAGCGCCACAAGCCATTGAAACAATCAATAAGCTGCTGCTTCAGGTGAAATAGTACGATGGCTACCGTTTTATCCAGGGCGACAGCTCAAGAAGCACGCAATCCCAAATTTGTTCGTAATGCCACGATTCTAATCATAAGTATTGTCCTCCTGCTGCTTGCAGGGCTCGTTGGTCTAATGTCAGGCTCTATCTCTATCCCGGCTCGTGAAGTATGGACATCATTGTTCCATGCTTCCGATTCGGAAGCTCGCCAGATTGTATGGAACTTAAGACTTCCACGCATATTGACAGGCCTGCTGGCAGGGATTTGCCTTGCCGTTGCAGGTGCTTTTTTACAGGGAGTATTCCGCAATCCATTAGCTGATCCCGGTATTATCGGCGTTTCATCAGGCGGCGGGCTTGCAGCTGTTATCATTATGATTTTGTTTCCGGAGCAAATCGCTTACCTGCCCATCTCTGCATTCTTAGGTGCATTGGCTGCGGCAGTAACCGTCTACGCTCTCTCTTGGAAGGGAGGAGCTTCCCCCTTACGGCTCATACTGGCAGGAGTTTCGGTTAATTCCTTGCTTGGTGCGGCAATGACAGCTCTGATGATTCTCAATAGCGAGAAGGTTCAGGCTGTACTGCCATGGATGTCGGGAAGCTTGAACGGACGCAGCTGGATTCACTTTGAGACACTGCTTCCGTACACGGTAATCGGTATAATTGCCTCTATTTTCCTAGTGAAGCAGGCCAATCTTCTTGTATTAGGAGATGATGCTGCCAAGCTGCTTGGCAGTCGAGTGGAGATGGGCAGACTTCTGATCATTCTGCTGTCTACTTTTCTGGCGGGTGCTGCAATTAGTATTGTCGGGATGGTCGGTTTCGTTGGCTTGGTTGTTCCTCATATCGTGCGTTTATTAGTGGGGAATGATTATCGGATCTTTTTACCGCTATCTGCAATAGGTGGTGGGACTCTTATTATAGCGGCAGACACGGCGGCACGCAGCTGGTTTGACCCGATTGAATTTCCTGTAGGTATATTACTCGCGCTTCTGGGTGCGCCTTTCTTTCTCTATTTGCTTAGAAGGGGGTTTAAAGGATGACTCAAGCGTTAACGGCATCCGATCTGAAATATGGCTACCGCCCGTCAGAGTCCATTGTAGATGGCTTCAATTTAGGGGTTTCTACTGGTGAATGGCTCGGAATAGTTGGACCTAACGGATCTGGTAAGTCCACTGTCTTACGCATGCTGGCGAGGCTGGTTTCTCCGCAGCGAGGAACCGTATCCATGGGTGATCAGAATATGGCGGGCATGAATAGTAAGTCGATTGCTAGACAGATGACCATGCTGACGCAGACGCAGGAGGCTGCTTTGGACATTACTGTCCGTGATCTTGTGCGCAGAGGACGTAATCCTCATCTGAGATGGTACGAGGAATGTAGAGGCAAACATGAGGAAGTAGTCGATTGGGCTTTGCAAGTGACAAGCATGGGCGGACTGCAGCATCGTTCTCTTCTGGAATTATCAGGAGGAGAGCGGCAGCGTGCATGGCTTGCGATGTGTATGGCACAGACCCCTAATACCCTGCTGCTTGATGAACCGACGACCTATCTTGATATTGCGCATCAGTTGGAATTAATGGAGCTCATTCGTTTATTAAACCGTGAACAAGGGATTACAGTCATTATGGTTCTCCATGATCTTAATCAGGCTGCCCGCTATTGCGACCGAATTGTAGCGATGAAGCAAGGGGCTGTTGTACGGGAAGGGAAGCCCTCCGACGTGTTCCAGGTCGATTTCTTTCGCGATGTATTCGGAATCGAGGCAAAGGTGCACAACGATGATGGAGTGCCGGTTTTTCTTCCGTGCGGCGTAGTCAGACAACAAGCACATGAAGAAATTGCTTAGTCAATGAATCATTTGGTTTGGGTATTTAATAGACTATTATATAATTCGTCTATTGTGTGACGAATTAAAAAGGAGAGTTCATGTGGCAAAGGTAGCCCTTGATAACGAGCTGGTAAGAGAATTTGTTGGAGCAGCGCATGCTGATCTACGTAAAGTTCAAGCATTGCTGGAGCAAGAACCTGGTTTATTGCATGCATCGATGAATTGGGGCGGAGATGATTGGGAGACCGCTCTCGGAGCAGCTTCTCACGTCGGACGACGTGATATTGCGCAGTGGCTGTTAGCCAAAGGAGCTCGTTTGGATCTATTCGCTGCAGCCATGCTGGGAGATCTTGATCTTGTACAGACCACGCTTAATAACTATCCGCAAATGGTCCATGCAGCTGGTCCGCATGGTATTCCTTTGATGCAGCATGCGTTAATGGGCGGCGAGCAGGCTAAAGGAGTTGTGGAGTTTTTGAGATCACTAACTGACACGGAGGAAAGGGGTAATAAAGGAATGATACTCGTTGAGAATCGGATTGAAGTGCGCGCTGGGTTTGGAGAGGCTGTTCTGGAGCGATTCCGTACACCAAAGACTGTACACACATTCCCAGGCTTTGTTCGAATGGATGTACTGCACACGACGAATGGGGAAGGAAACGAAGAAATTCGCGTATGTACAACATGGGAGAAAGAAGCAGACTTCCATGCATGGGCGAACAGTGATTCGTTCCGTCATGCGCATGCTCGCCGTGCGGAAGCAGCAGCTTCAGCAGAACAGGCAGAAGCGCAACCCTCGTCGACTCCTGCAGCTCACAGCCACGGTGCGCCAGAAACAGGTGCTGCAAGCGACGCGCAAAATAATCATCCATCTGGCGAAGCGGCAGCAGCGAATGGGCCAATCGTTGGGAACAAGGTGACCATTTACCAAGTTGTCGTTTCACATTTGCCGGAGCCAGCGGCTGCAGCACCTGCTCACTAAAAAGAATCTACAAATGAACGCCAGAACCGTCCGTAATATTAGGGCGGTTTTTTCGCAGTTTTAGGTGTGAAAAGGACTGTTTCTCAGCTCTGTAATGAATTTGAAAAGGGACAAGCCAGAAGCAGTTATTCGCTGCCTCTGGCTTGTCCCCTGTTGTACCATAAAGAATTACCTCAGAACTTATCACAGAATTACCACAAATCTTTTACTTCAATCACCCAAACCTGTGTTTGTTTATCATTAATCTTCAGGACGCCATTCGCATCATACTCGCCGACTCCGAAATCATTGTCGTTTGTAATAGCGATCGTGTTCTTATTCACAACAGTCAAGCCTTCAAACTTCTCGAATGGATAGTCAAGCTTCGTCAAATCAAGAACTAGCGATTTGGCTGCTGTGATGATTTTCTTTTCTTTTAATTGATCCAGAGAAGTTCCTTCAAGATTGCTGCTTAGATCTTGGTTAAGAATATTCGTTGCATGTGAAAGATCGATCTTGTACACGCGTTTGATTTGTGCTGCACTGCCTTCATTTTTATCGCGCTCGTCAACTAGCAATACATCCGTGGACAAGGCTTGAAGATCGGAGATAACGACATCTTTTTGAGCAACGTTAACGAATGTTTTAGCATCTTCGGCGGCGTATACATATTCGCCAACGATTTGTTTTGTGGCAAGATCCATTTTTAAAATACGCAGGTTGCGAGACGCTTCGCCCGTCGCTTTATCTGGCACCGCCATTGGGCTTTGGATCGATGCATAGAGGAATTTACCGTCTGGGCTAATCGTTACGCCTTCAAAACCACGATTCGCAATACGTTTAGAATAGATCGCTGGGAGCGTATCAAAGATAGGCGTTTGTGCACCTTTAAGCTTCTCTTTGTCACCAGTAGGAACATAACGGCCGATCAGCGTGCCATCACGCTTAATTTGGATAAGTGAAGGACGGTACTCATCGGACATCCAGAACGTATCATCGGATGGACTGTACGTAATTCCTTCTAGATCAAGGCCATCAGGATCTAGAGGAAGCAGCGTTTTACCTGTATTGTCGTAGGACTTCTCATCCGTGCTTACATTGCTGAGGCCGGTCGTGTTGCGGTTTTTGGAAACCACACCTGCTGCACCTACTGGTAGCAATATTTTATTCGTTTCGAGAACTTTGATTTGATCGCCATCCAGTTGGATTTTGTAAAAGCGAGGAACATAATCTTGTACCGGGAAGGTACGGTTTACTGATTTATCGATGGTAATTTGTCCGTTAGGGCCACGGTCTGCAAGGGAATAGAATACGTTATCAGGATCGCCTGGTACGTGCACGAGTCCAGAGAAGCCGCCCTCTTTAAGGCCCGAGCCTAGATCAGGTGCAGTCGTCCATGTGTATTTGTTAGCAACGAATGGGTATTCCTTTATAGTGAGTGTTTTGCTGCTGTTATCCCATGTCACCTTTTGGCCAAGCGCATCGCCGATTGCTTTAACGGGAACATATAAGCTGCCATTAATCGTGACAGGATCTTTGTCTAGTTTCACTTCATTCGTGCCTGCAACGAGCTTCGCCTTTATAGCGAACGCTTTTAAAGCTACCTCTGCTGCTTGTGCAATCTGAGTGCTGAATGCAACTACGGATACAACACCAAGGGCTGCAACCCACTTCTTGGAAACCAACTTCATTATCATCTCTCCTCGATCACTATGTACAATCTTTGTCTTTTCATAGAATAGAAGAAGATTGTTAAGCGGAAATGATTAAATTATGAAAAATTTGTAAAATGGATTAGCTCGTGCTCTCGTATAGAAAAAAGCTATACCTGCATTGAACACTTTTATTAGACGCGTATGAATGAGAATGTTAAAATACGACCATAAAACACATTTAATCACTTGGAATTATCGGAAATAAGAGAGGGATGATAAAATGACGACTCCACGAAAAATCAGACTAGGGGCTATACTTAACGGTGCTGGAGGGAATATGGCGGCTTGGAGACACCCAGATGCTCCCGCCGATGCCAGTGTGAATTTTCCTTATTATAAGCACTTGGCGTTGAAAGCAGAGGAAGGCAAATTTGATTTTCTATTTGTTGCAGATGGTTTGTTTATCAATGAGAAGTCGATTCCTCACTTTCTGAATCGTTTTGAGCCGATTACTGTTCTGTCTGCGCTTGCAGCAGTCACTTCTAATATAGGGCTTGTAGGTACCTTGTCTACCTCCTATAGCGAGCCCTTCACAGTAGCCCGTCAATTCGGTTCAATTGATCAAATTAGCGGCGGCCGATCAGGCTGGAACGTAGTCACTTCGCCACTTGAGGGGACAGCCCTTAACTTTAGCAAAGCAGAGCATCCAGCACATCCCGTGCGTTATCGAATCGCTGATGAGTATTTGGACGTAGCCAAGGGCTTATGGGACTCATGGGAGGAAGATGCCTTCACGCGCAACAAAGAGACCGGTGAATATTTTGATCCTCAGAAGATGCATCGTTTGGATCATCAAGGGGAGTTCTTCTCTGTTCAAGGCCCGCTGAACGTCGGAAGATCCAAGCAGGGGCAGCCGGTTATTTTCCAAGCGGGAGCCTCGGAGGATGGTAAGAACTTTGCAGCCAAGGTAGCAGATGCGATCTTCGCAAATGCTCCGACTCTAGAAGAAGCGAAGCTGTATTACGCGGATGTCAAGAGACGGGTTAAAGAGCAAGGCCGCTCGCCGGAGGAGGTTCTCATCTTCCCTGGTATAGGTGCCTATATCGGAAGCACGGAAGAAGAGGCGGAGCGCATATATACGGAATCAACACAGCTGGTCAGCATTTCGGATGCACTTAACTATTTGGGACGCTTTTTTGAGCATCATGATTTCTCGCAATATCCACTGGATGAGCCATTCCCAGAGATTGGAGAACTCGGCAAAAACAGCTTCCGCAGCATGACGGACCGAATCAAGGAGGAAGCAAAGGAAAAAGGCTTCACTCTGCGTGAGGTAGCCCTGCGGGTTACAACACCGCGAAGTCCATTCACCGGTACACCTGAGAAAGTGGCTGATCTTCTCCAGCAATGGTTCGAGGAAGGCGGAGCGGACGGCTTTATCGTCGGAGGTGGGGTGCCTGGCGGATTCGAGACCTTCGTCGAGCAGGTCGTGCCGATTCTGCAGAAGCGTGGTCTGTATCGTGAAGAGTATGAGTCGGATACGCTGCGCGGCAACCTAGGTGTTCGGGTTCCGGAGAATAGATACGCCAAGGAGCGGGAAGCGGAGAAGATTGGTTAAATAATTGCTTGTATAGAAATTAGCAGCATTCACGCTATGCTATGCTGTATCATCTGAGCTGCACCCCTTAGCGTAGACATTGGTAAAACCCCCAGGGTAAACCGATGTCTACGCTAAGGGGTGAATTTTTATGGGGAGGAAAGTTCAACTGTTTAACCGTTATCCCGATACGCTGAAGCGGGAGGCGACACTAGAGCATGATGCTCTGGGAAGGGGTTCTTGAATATATCCATTCGGTGTACTGGCTAGAACTACGACAGGGGATTTTGGGGAGGGCATGGAAGATAAGCTTATTAATAATATTTACAAAACGAATTTATAACCGACGCCCCTTACTGTTTTGATATGTCTTGGCTCTTTGGGGTTCTTCTCGATTTTTCTTCGCAAATTTGTTATATGCACGTCAATAGAACGATCATTTACGAAATAATCAAATCCCCGCAATCCATTAATTAGATCTTCTCTCCGAAAAACTTTTTCTGGATTTCCGAATAATAACTTGATTAGTTCAAATTCCGAGAACGTAATCTCAGTCGCTTCCCCTTGAACGAATAAAATTCTTTTCTCTATATTAACGTCTATGACACTTTTGGGAGCTTCACTATGATTCAATGCATGAACAGTTTTCATAGCAGGAGGAGCTTGCTTTAATCGGCGTAGTACGGCTAATATTCTGGCTTTCATCTCATGCATACTGAATGGTTTGCATAAATAATCGTCAGCGCCAACGGTGAAAGCTTTGATTTTTTCGCTAACCTTTGAGTTTGCTGAAATGATAATGATCGGCACCGTGGTGATTTTGCGGAGAGTATTGCACAAGTCTGTTCCTTCAAAATCGGGAAGCTTCAAGTCAAGTAATATGAGCTCCGGTTCAAATTCGTTAAGAACAAGCACGCCCTCCTGTCCGTTGTGGGCCCGCAGAACTAGGAAGTTCTCCTCAGTAAGATACATGCGAATCATTTCACCGATAATATCGTCGTCCTCAATTAATAAAACCTTGTGCATGAGTAATCCCCCAAATTATCTTTTCTGAACTGTTTTTTTGAAGTTCTAATGTAAGAAGGTATATTTGCATACTGCTCATTAATTGTATTATATTGTGTCGAAATTTGGAAAGGAATCTTTAAAACGCACTAACTTTCCATTGAGCTGCTAGACCTAATAATTTTAAGCGAAAATTAGTTATGTATTAATTTGATTGTTAAAAAACTAATAAATTCTCTGGAACAACACTAACATTTGTACAGTATGATTTCAGTAATAGGTAAAAAGTAATAGAAATATTACATTTTTTTATGTTTGTACATTTCTAAAGGAGGGAATATTTTCATTGCTAACATCTAATGAAAAAGTATGCGAACTATTGGAATGTACAATTGATTCTGTTAAACAAGTGATGCATATACCAGTCACGATAGATGGGCGCTTGGAGTCGTTTGGTAGGCTAGGAGAGACCCTGTATGAAAAAGGCGGCATAGTAGATGGCAAATATTTTGGTTGTTGATGACGCAGCTTTTATGAGAATGATGTTAAAGGATATCCTTTCTAAAGGCGGTCATCATATTATTGGCGAAGCAGCCAGTGGTGATTAGGGCGAGTGACTCAGTGACTCTATGAAATTTTGTTTTCGTTAATAATGCTAACAATAATATTAGCGGCTTATTAGTGTGAATGTTGAAAGCCTTTTCAAAATATGCTGTACCTAGTATTTCGCTCCCATGTATATAGGGAAACCTAAGTAGAAACAAAAAAGGAGTCTAGTAAGCATGGATGCACAGCAGTTTATAGAAGTAGGTTTGCATCACGAACGGTTTGCTGTTCCCATCCTGGGGATACAGGAAATTATCAGAATGCAGGCTATCGCCGAAATTCCCAACAGCCATTCTGATCTAGAAGGAGTCATCAATCTTAGGGGGAAAATGGTTCCCGTCGTCAGTTTGTGCAAGACATTAGGCAAGCCATACACCGGACATAGCTCTTCCACGCGCATTGTGATTGTATGTCACGGAGAAGTCGCTGTGGGATTAGTAGTCGACAGGGTTTATCATGTTACAACCTTCTCGCGTATTCAGAATACGCCAGTCGGCAGTGACCGTGTGGATCAGAACCTGATAGCAGGTATAGGACATGCGGATGATCGGCTAGTCAGCATATTGACGATCGAAGCTGTGCTCGAACAGAGGGGGCTGTAACATGGATAACATCACTTCGGCATACATGAGCATATACCTGGATGAATTAGAGGAACAACTGCAAATTTTGGATCAAATGCTGCTTGAATTGGAACGGGTCAGCGAGCAAAATGCTCTGCCTGTGCTGCAAACTATTTTCAGAGCGGCACATACGCTTAAAGGCTCGTCTGCTGTAATGGGCTTCGAGCAAATTAAGGATTTGACCCATAAGGTGGAAAGCGTTTTTGATTTGCTTCGTAACAATCGTTTAGCGTTGGATGTTAATTTGGTCAATGTGCTGTTTCGCTGCGTTGATTATTTGAAAGTGCAAAGAGAGCTGTTTCTGCAGGGAGTGCATGTCGAGAAACCGATATATGAGCTGCTGGAGCTGCTTGAACCCTACATGAGCCCTTCGGAAAACGTTGCGATGAAGAGCAAAGAGAACGAAACGGGCATGAATGCCCCGCTGCAAGCTGGCGATTTGCTGATCGAGCTCTTCGAGGATCAAGACATTCCTTCGTTTCTTACTGGCCTTAAAGAGAATGAGAAGCTCAGTATCGTGAATTTTTCCATGAAGGCAGATATCGAGATGCCCGCGGCAAGAGCATTGCTGCTTGTTGAACAATTAAAGATGAAGGGGAATTTCCATGATTTCCGTCCTTCAATTAGTGAAATGTTATCTGAGCAATGGCAGCCTTGCCCTATATATGGCTTGTTCTCAACAAGTGAAAACATGGAGAGCTATATTCAGGAATTGAAGGTAAGTTCCTACTTAAACCACATCTCGATTGTGCCTGTTAAACCTGAGTCCCTCACGGAGTCCAAGAAATTGATTCTACCGGAAGTATTTGTACCGGCTACTGAAAATAACGAAGCAGCCGAAATTTCCGGTAAGGAAAACAAAGGGAATATCAGCCAAACTGTACGTGTCGATGTCAGTCGTCTGGAGCATCTGATCAATCTCGTGGGGGAATTAATTATCGATCAGACGCGTCTGCATGAAGTGGGGAGACAACTCAGAAGCCGTTTTAAGGGCGAGAATGAAATCGGCTCGTTAGAGGATATCACCAACCATTTGGGTCGGGTGATCGGCGAGCTGCAGGAAGGTATGATGAAAACTCGGATGCTTCCAATCGAACAGTTGTTCAATCGCTTCCCTCGCCTGATCCGCGATTTGGCGCAGCAGGCAGGCAAAGAAATTGAATTAACGATCGAGGGGAAAGAAACGGAGCTGGACCGCACTCTGATCGAAGAAATCAGCGATCCGCTGATCCATATGCTGCGCAATGCTGCCGACCACGGGTTGGAGCCGCCGGAAGAAAGGGCGCGGATCGGGAAGCCAACCAAAGGTCAGATCGTGCTGAAAGCCACGCATCAAGAGAATGCAATCGTACTAACGATTGCAGATGACGGTCGTGGGATCGACCCTGAGAGAAACAAGCGGAAGGCAATCGAGAAGGGCTTCCTGACTGAAGAGGAAGCAAATCGTCTATCACGCAAAGAGCTTATCTCGCTTATATTCCGTTCCGGGATGTCCACAGCCGAGCGGGTAACTGATTTGTCCGGTCGAGGAGTCGGCATGGATATTGTACGTGCGCATATCGAAAAGCTGAACGGGATTATTGATATTGATACCACATTAGGTCAAGGAACGATATTTACCATCAAGCTTCCATTAACGCTTGCCATCATTCGTTCCTTGTTGGTTGAAGTCGATAGCCGCACATACGCTTTACCGCTCGTCAATGTGATCGAAATTTCCAGACTGCATGAGGAGGATATTAAGACGCTCCAAGGGCGCGAGGTATGTATGGTTAGAGGTGACATCGTCCCATTGGTCCGATTGAACCATATTCTTCGTGTCTCCAGTCAAGAACCGAGAGAGAGTCACGAAAAGAGCCGAATGTTCATCGTAATCGTCGGTATGGCGGAGAAACGGGTCTGTCTTTTGGTCGATCATCCGATTGGTAATCAAGAAATCGTTATTAAAACACTGGGGAATTATGTGGGGCACGTACCCTTTATTGCCGGCTCGACCATCCTGGGGGATGGGGGTATTGCCCTTATTCTGGATGTTGGATCCATTATCCGAAATAGCGGGAGCGCCCGGACTTTGGGTGATGGGAAGCAGCCCGGTTCTAAGGTTGTTAAGGATTTGAAGTTGGTGACCTTTGCGCTGGACTCGGAAACTTACGCACTGGATATCCATAAGGTCAAGGAGATCATTACGCCGACTCAGCTGACCCAAATGGTTTCTAGCGATCCCTTCTTATTGGGAATTATCAATCTTCGAGGCGCCTTGCTGCCTGTTTACGATCTCAGGCTCAGCCTTGGCATGGCGATGCAAGCGCAATCTCCGGAAAACCGTATCATGATTATCGAAGTCGGTAACAAGGATGTTGGGTTTTGGGTGGATCGGGTGACTCAAGTGCTGACAATCGGCGAAGATGCGATTGAACCCGTTCCGGAAGGAATGGAAGGCCGGCTGCGTCAAGCTGTCAATGGGATTTGCAAAGCGAATAATCAATTAATCACATTATTGGATGTGGAACGCTTGCTGCCGCAAGAAAGCGAGAATCAAGAGCAAAAGGCTGGCTTCTGATGAATACAATGGACAGATACGGAGTTCTGATTGTTGATGATTCCAGCTTGATGAGGCAAATGGCGATGGCATTGTTTGAGCAGGATTCACAATTTTTTATTGCAGGAACAGCGAAGAATGGACTGGATGCACTCGATTGTATCGTGGAATTCAGGCCGGATTTGGTTGTCATCGATGTGGAAATGCCTGAAATGGATGGTCTTACTGCGCTTCATTTTATTATGAATCATTGTCCTGTCCCTGTGGTCATGCTCAGCAGTTATACGTCCGAAGGCTCGATGCAGACGATTCAAGCCATGCGTATGGGTGCTGCGGATTATTTTCATAAAGATATCCTGTTTCAAAAGCCAGTTAACGATTTGATGACCGAAGAGTTTCTGCAACGGTGTAAAATTGCGATTAAAAATGGGGTTCACGGCTTCTTTGGAACGGTCGCCTCGTCGAAGGAAATGGCTGTAAAGGTACTATTGGAGTGGATAAATTATAGCGTAAAAATGGAAGAAGACTTACGAATTGCACAGCAGGAATTTCGCAAAACGCTTTCGCAGCAGAATGGAATGGTGTTCAAATTTATCGAAGAGCAGGGACGTTTCCTTCATACGAGCTGCGAAGGTGAGCTGTTGTTTCGAATGGGCTTGAAGCCGGAACAGATCGTCGATAAGGAATTGCATGACTTTTACCCTGCGCAGATTGCAGAGCACCATTGGATTCATTATTCTAAGTCCTGGTCTCAACAAAGGGTCATCCGGTACCAGACAGAATGGAAGAGCTTGTCCTACTTGACTGTGTTAAGGCCAGTTGTTCGGGACGGTAAGGTCATTGAGGTCATGTCTCTAAGTGTTGACATTACGGAGCAAAGAAGAACAGAAGAGCATATGAATTATTTAGCCAATCACGATCAGCTTACAGGTCTGCCTAACCGGAAGTTTTTTTCGGAGTTCCTTAGACAAACACTGGATCAAGCGCAATCGGCATCGAATAGTTTTGCCGTGCTTTATGTGGGACTTGATCATTTTAAGTTGATTAATGATACGCTCGGGCACGATACAGGAGACTGGCTTTTACAAATTATATCCCGCAGATTGGAACGAAGCATCCAGGGAAGACGAAGAGTTGCGCGAGTGGGAGGGGATACGTACTTATTGATGCTGCCCTTGAACAGTCCGGAGGGTATTGCAACGACCGCTGAGCAGATATTGAGCATTGTCAAAGCGCCTATTCTGCTGAACGGACAAGAGATCCATACGAGTGTAAGCATGGGGATCAGCCGATTCCCACATGATGCAACCGAAGTTGAAAGTTTGATAGCAGCAGCGGAAATGGCCATGTACAACGCCAAAGAACAAGCAAGCAGCAGCTATCAGTTTTACAGCAGGAAAATGAATGAACGGTTTCATAAACGCATGGAGCTAGAGAACCACTTGCGCAAAGCGATTGAGAATGAGGAATTGCGTCTTCTTTATCAGCCGGTGGTTGATTCTTACACAGGTCAAATTGTAGGTCTGGAGAGTCTTCTCCGATGGCATAATCCTCATCTTGGGCACGTACCGCCCTCCGACTTTATTCCGGTTGCCGAGGAAACCGGACTTATTCTTGAGATTGGGGAGTGGGTTTTAAAAGAAGCCTGTAAGCAAAACAAGATATGGCAGGTCGCTGGCTTGCCAAAAATGTTTATTTCAGTCAACCTGTCCAGCCGTCAGTTTAATGATTCACGATTGAGCAGGACGATTCAACAAATATTGGAGGAGACGGAGCTGCTGCCTCAATATTTGGAGCTGGAAATAACCGAGAGCATGACCATGGATGTCAGAGTAGCATTGGATACGCTGTATGAGCTCAAGAAGCTGGGTGTCCAGATAGCTATGGACGATTTTGGGACAGGATACAGCTCGCTTGGTTATCTGAAGGACTACCCGATTGATAAAATGAAAATCGATCAATCCTTTATAAAGGGGCTGCAGCATAATCAGGTAAACGCGGCGATTGTTAATACGATGATTGCGATGGCTCATAATCTGGGTCTTCAGGTCGTGGCCGAAGGTGTGGAGACAGAAGAGGAATTGCATTTGCTCAAGGATTATGGCTGTGGACTGCTTCAAGGCTATTATTTCAGCCCACCCACTGACGTCGAACGGATCGTGGAACTCATTACCCCGTAGGTGAAATGAAGAGCAAATGTATGTACAGATGAAATAACAAATTATGAAACAGAGGGTGAACCAAATGAAGATCATCATGAATTTGAAAACTTCGGTTAAATTAATTTCCGCATTCGTTATCATTGCCATTATTGTAGCTGCAGTTGGTATTTATAGCATTTCAAATTTACGCCTGATGGATAACTATCTCAAAACGATGTACAGCAACAACCTCATTTCCGTGCAAAACTTGTCTGAAGCACAGTACAGTACGCAAGAAATGCGAGTTGCTATCCGTGACATAGGCACCGCTGCGACGAAAGCGGATAAAGATAAGTTAGTTACTAATGCTCAGGTTAGCCTGAAAGATATTCAGGAAAGGATCGATACTTACCGGAATACTCCGCTTACCCAGCCTGAGAAAGACGAACTAAAGAACTTTGATTTACTTTATCCGGCTTATTCGAAGGCTTTCGAAACTGCGACTCAGCTTGCGTATAAGGATGACATCACAGAATTCAATAATTTTAAGACGACGGAATTAAGAACTGCGGCAACCAATTTACGTGAGAGCTTGGTTAAATTGATGGACATCAATGTCAAATTGGCTAAAGAAGTTAATGAGACAGCGAATAAAGAGTATAGGACTGCCCGGACTATCACCATTGTTGTTGTTATCATCGCTTTCCTCGTTAGCATTATCTTGGGATATATAATCGCACAAATGATTGCTCGGCCATTGAATAAAATGGTGTCCTTGGTCGCTAAAGTAGCAAGCGGTGATTTGCGAGAGAAGCTTGATATGGATACCAAAGACGAGGTAGGCCAGCTCTCGGTTTCTATTAATCAGATGATCGCTAGCTATCAGCAGCTGATCGGGGGCATCTTGCAATCCTCGCAAAGTGTGGCAGCCGCTTCTGAAGAAATATCTGCAGGTACGGAAGAAATCGCCAGCAGCAGCACGAATCAAGCTAATTCGGCCCAATCCATCTCGGAACTGTTTGAAGAATTGACAATTGTTATTAATTCCGTAGCTCTAAATGCCGAGCATGCAGCAGAGCTGTCGAAACAAACCGTGGTTACCGCCAGTGAAGGCGAGAAGGTCGTACAAGCGTCTTTAAGGGGCATGCAGCAGGTTAACCAAACGATGGCTCGTCTAGAAGATGATTCTTTGACAATCGGTTCCATTATCGAGGTCATCGATGATATTGCCGATCAAACCAATCTGCTTGCGCTTAATGCCGCCATTGAAGCGGCTCGGGCAGGAGAACAAGGTAAAGGGTTTGCTGTCGTTGCCGACGAGGTTCGTAAACTCGCGGAGCGCAGCAGCCAAGCGACTAAAGAGATCTCAGCTATTATTAAAGTGATGCAAGATAACACCAAAAAAAGTGTGGAGGCTGTGCTGGAAAGTGTGGCACAGTCCTCCCAAACAGGAG
This sequence comes from Paenibacillus baekrokdamisoli, assembly GCF_003945345.1. Lineage (GTDB taxonomy): Bacteria > Bacillota > Bacilli > Paenibacillales > Paenibacillaceae > Paenibacillus_Z > Paenibacillus_Z baekrokdamisoli. The sequence goes on from NZ_AP019308.1 coordinate 6,695,167, forward strand.
AAGCGTTCCAAACGATTATTCGAATGGTCGATGATTCCTCGCAAAAAGTCCATGAAATCGCGGCTGCCTGCGAAGAAGAAGCAGCCCAAGCTACCGAAGTTATGCTGTCCGTCCAGTCGATTGCCGCTGCCAGTGAGGAATCCGCAGCCGCATCGGAAGAAACGGCTGCTACTTGCCAATCGCTGGCGGAGCTTGCCGAAGACCTTCATACTTCCGTATCTGTTTTTAAAATTTAATCCTTAAAATAAGGCTCATCTTTCGAGACTGCTGTAGAAACTACAGCAGTCTGCTTTTTGAGGGAGAGATCTCCTCCTCGCTGTTCCCCTACTTCTATTCGTATTTCCTTAAAGCTCAAATTCAAAAAGCTCATAAAATCGGATAAAAAACAAAAATGCACCGAAGTGCAATTGGAAGATGGAAGACACCCACCACCATTAACCAATTGTGCGAGGTGTATTTTCTTGAATTGCGATATACCAATACGGATGAATTACCATGATTTGGAGTCTATGCAGACAACAAAAAAGTAGGGTATCCTCGGGATTATCGTAATCACCAAGGAGGAATGCTGTCGCGTGGCTGGAGTTGAGCGCTCGCTGAACATATTTAGTGGGAATAAATAGTATAGGGGGAAATTATGTTTCGTGATTTTGCGCTATGTTTTTCGGTGTTGACGTTTATCCTGTTTTATTTCGGGGTGGTCACGAAATCTGGATTTATGGATTATACCGCTATTCCCCGTGTTCTTGTAGCCGGAGTCAGCTTTTGTATCATGGGCCATTTCATTCTTAAGTATATCGCTGGTTATTGGAAACGATGGTTTTTGCTGCTTCTAGGCACCGTTGTTGGGCAGATGACCCTGTATCTCTTTTTTCATGTGCCGATAAATCCGCTTTATCTGACGATGATTGTTGTCGGTGGATTGTATACAGCTGCAATTCTGGATTATTTAATTCGCTCTAACAAGCTGCAGCAACAGCTGGAAGATGTGCAAAAAGGAGTGCTGGACATGCTTCGTTTTCAGCCAGGGGTGACGTTCAAGTTTGTGAAAGACAAGGAAAATTCCTATATTCATACCATGTTGGAAGGACAGCTTTTACATAAATTAATTGAAGGATATTCATCCACATTTGGAACACCATTCAATCTAGAGAACCTTCCCCCCATTGTTTTGGAAAGTTACGACAAAGCTTGGCGCGGCGAGGCGAACGCCTACGAAATGGAGTATAACGGGCTGGTTATTATTACATCTTTATTCCCGGTTAAAGATGCTGCCGGAGAGGTCAAAGAAGTGATTGGCACGGTTTTGGATATGACCGATCACATTCTGGCCCAAAATCGGATTAAGGAGAGCGAGCAGCTGTATCGTGCACTCGTCGAGAATTCACAGGATTTTATTATTGGGTTCCAGTCTGATGGCAAATTGGTTTCTGCAAATCAGAAGTTTTGTAAAGCTTTTCAGTGTGATTCAGAACAACTGTTGGGCAAATTGCTGACGGAATTGGTAAAAATAGATTCGGAGCGCGAATGGCTGGAACGCTTAAGGATGGCTGTGGTAAGTAGGAAAACACAGAAATTTGAAGCAGACATTGAAATGCCTTGCGGTGAAAAATATGAATGTATCCTAACGCTGACGCCTTATTTTGATGCTGCGGGGCACGAGATGAAGGGGATTATTGGAAACATTCACGACATTACCGACTATAAAAGAAGAAGGGAATCGGAAGCGGCTAATCAGGCAAAGAGCCAGTTTTTGGCCAGAATGAGCCATGAAATACGAACTCCATTGAATGGAATCATTGGCTTATCATTGCTCATGCAGCGAACGGAGCTTTTGGATATCCAAAAAGAGTATATGGACAAAATTCAGTCTTCATCGAATGCCCTGCTTGGAACGATAAACGATATATTGGATTTTTCTAAAATTGAAGCGGGTCAAATTACGCTTGAGAAAGTAGATTTCTCTTTGGATGAGTTGTTTCAGAGACTGGCTGATGTATCCAGTGTAACACTTGGAATGAAGCAAATAGAGATGATTATCGATACCTCAGCCGATCTACCTGTCGTAGTCAACGGGGATCCTTTCCGATTGGAACAAGTGTTAATCAATTTGACCAATAATGCGATCAAGTTCACGGAAAATGGCCATGTTTTGATCAAAGTAAGATTAGAGGAGTACGTTGATGATCATCTCCTTGTATCTTTTTCTATTGAGGATACCGGAATTGGTATTTCTGAGGAGCAGCTATCCAAACTATTTATGCCCTTTGCACAAGCGGATATTTCAACAAGTCGAATATATGGCGGTTCAGGACTAGGTTTGGTTATTTGTCAGCATCTCGTCGAGTCTATGGGGGGAATGCTGGAGGTAGAGAGTATCCTCGGGAAAGGCAGCACATTCTTCTTTAGCGTGATGTTTGAAAGAAATCGGCAAGAAATAAATCCTGCTCCTGAACTTGTTGAAGGCAACCTGCGTGTGATTATAGCTGAAGATTACCCGCTTGCCCGTGATTATTTATCTGAAATTTCGAGTTCATTTCAATTACGGGTCGGGACTGTTTCGTCAACTTCAGAGTTATTCCAAACGTTAAATAAAGACGCTTCTGTTGATTATTCTCATCAGATTGATTTCATTGTAGTGGATATGGAAATGGATCATATGAACGCCCTCCAAATTTGGAAACGTTTCTTGGACTCTTTAAATCGAGAGAAGACAAGGGTTATTGCTATTACAACTGTTTTCGGTAGAGAGGAACTGTTACAGCTTCCTTACGAGCTAAGAGCTGATGCTACATTAATAAAGCCAATCAGCAGATTTAGTTTATTTCAAACCTTTCAAGCACTGACACAGAATCAGGATAGGGATGAATCTTATCACAGCCTAAACCATAATAAGTTCATAGGTAAAGTAGTTGAAACCAAAGGCTGCATTCTAGTTGCGGAAGACAATGAAATTAATCAGTTGGTCATTTCAGAGCTTCTCAAACAATTGGGTTATTCTGTTGAGATTGCTATAAATGGTTTCGAGGTACTGGAAAAGGCGAACCTTTTAAATTGGAATCTCATTCTCATGGACCTTCATATGCCGGAAATGGATGGCTACGAAACAACAAAGAAGCTTAGGCAAAACAAATTGTACAATCGAATGCCAATTATCGCCCTGACGGCAAATGTGATGAAGCAAGATCATGAAAATTGTTTGAAAATCGGAATGAACGACATTTTGATAAAACCTGTGGATGTAAAGCGGTTGGAAGAAATCATCGACAAATGGCAGAATCTTGACTGGCTTCATCATCTGAAGGGCATTCATGCGGAGCGGCTGCTGGAACAATTGGATGGAAAAATTCACATTGTCCAATATGTAATTAAGAAATTTAACGAGGAGTATCACAATTTCGCACAAGATGTTGAGGAGGCCTTGGTTAGAAAGCAGCTTTCGAAGATTCGCAGAGTGGTTCATACTTTAAGAGGTGTTGCAGGAAATCTGTGTGCGGACTCCTTGTTATCAGCTGTTATTGAGTTGGACTTAATGTTGGAAAGCGGCTTTAGTGAGGAAAATTGGAAAGTGAATATCAATAAGGTCCAAATGGAAATAAATTTAATCGTAGATTCGATACATGATCTATGACTTGACACATCCTCTCTTTTATTTGACAAGCAACAATGGGTGAGAGTGATATCACACCCATTGTTCCTCAAAAAGCCATAGAAGAAAATCGCATAACATTTAGCTTCTCTCAGGATAAGTTGATAATTTGATCCTTAAATGAACTGCTGGTTCGGAAATTCGGCATAGGAATTGCCTTGCCGCCGTTCATTGCAGACAACTCGGAAAGAAAGGCGACGGCAGTCCATTCGCAGGCATCATAGACATTGATTGAGGGCTGTACGTTCTTAGTAATTGCGTCGATAAAATCCTGAATGATGAAATAATCACCACCCCAATGACCTGATTCTCTTTGCTCTTCTGTCGCATTCAAATAACGTTCGGGAAGTAAATGATAGAAATCTTTTAACGGCTGCCATTGAAGATTGTCTTTATCATTTTGTCCTGCCGTTAAACAGATTTTGTGCTGATCTCCGAGTCCTCTTGGGGCTTCATAGCATCCTTTGGTGCCTTGCAGGGAGTAATAAGACATATTGTGCGGACGATTGGAAATACAGTCGATGCGGATTTTGATTAATTTTCCGCTAGCCAGTCTACATAATGTAATCGAAGTATCCTCCTGTTTATGCTCGGGAGAGGTATGCCAGCCCGTGCCGAAACAGGAGACACTTTCGATTCGATCACCTTTGAACCATTTCATGACCGGTCCCAGACTGTGAGTCGGATAGAAAGCCCCTCGTTTGCCGGTCTGCCAATACTTTCTCCAGGAAGTCTTCTGATTGTTCGAAGATGGACGGTTATATCCTACTGTAAGGCTTTTGAGGTCGTGTATATACTCCCCTTCCCCGAAATACACCTCACCGAACAAACCCTGCTCGACCATATTATTGATCAGCTGATTCTCAGGGATATAACAATAGTTTTCTGCCATCATATAAACCTGGTTATGTTTTTCAACATTTTCTTTAAGCCACCATAGCTCATCCATCGTGACTCCAGCAGTAACTTCACTCAGGACATGTTTTCCTGCTTCAAGAGCGGCCAGCGTCTGCGGCGTGTGTAATTGCATGGGTGTCGCAATGACGACCGCATCAATATCTGATTCCAGCATATCTTCGAATATCCGGTACGTTCTGGGGATATTAAACTGCTTTGAAGCTTCCGCCAACAAGGATTCGTCTAAATCACATATAGCTACGACTTCCGCTTCAGGACTTGATTGAAAGCCTCGAATTGTACTTAAGCCTCGGGCACCAACAATTCCTACTTTTATTGTCAATTCTAAACCCTCCCTAGTAATAAATATAATATTTAATATATAATCCCACACGTAAATCTTAATATAAATTTCTATTATGTCAATACGCGGTAAGGGCTTTCAACCGGTGTGAAAAAATGGATTGACAAAGCAAAAACCATAGGGTAACTTATACATTATGTATTATATATAATAAATAGACACCGTATAAGGATGGAGGTACGCAATGAAAGCTTTAGTTTGGAGTGCAGCGGAAAGAATGGATTGGGAAGAGCGGGAGCGTCCCGTTCCTCAAGATAATGAAGTCCTTGTGCGTATAGAGGTTGTGGGGATATGCGGTTCGGAAATCGAAGGGTATTTGGGGCATAACAGTCTTCGCAAGCCTCCTTTAATTATGGGACATGAGTTTTGTGGCGTTGTAGAGCAGGTTGGCAATCAAGAGAACGGAGCTCTAATAGGCAAAAAAATCGTTGTTAATCCGTTACTCTTCTGCGGAAATTGCGGTCAGTGTCTTAAGGGGCTGACCCAATTGTGCGAGAGTAGAAAAATTATTGGCATTCATCAACCCGGTGCATTCGCAGAGTGGGCGATCGTCCCTGTTGAGGCCGTAATCGAAGTGCCTGAATCGATGAGTTCATTTCGTGCTGCGCTTGCGGAACCGCTTGCTTGTTCGCTTCGGGCGACTCGGAGAGCGATGGAACGACATCCTTTTTCCAATGTTGTTGTTTTCGGCGCCGGCGGCATCGGCTTGCTCTGCGCCATGACAGCTTCGCTGCTTGGAGCATCGAAGGTGATGATTGTGGATACCAATCAGGCAAGATTGACGATGAGTCGGAGTGTGGGGATTGAAGAGACCGCTAATGCACGCGAGGATAAGTTGGAAGAGAGGGCGGAGCAAGTATTTGGTTCGAAAGGGATAGATGTTGTGATTGATGCCGCAGGCTTCCAACCGACCAGAGAGGCGGCTATAAAGCTGCTTAATCCCGGCGGAACCTTCATGAACATTGGACTGGGCATCGACGAAACGGTATTACCTATTAACCATGTGATACGAAATGAAATTGAGATATTGGGCTCGTTCTGCTACACGCGCCAGGATTTTCAGGATGCTGTAGATTTGTTGATCGCCGGGAAAATAACGGAGACGGGTTGGACTGAAATTCGTCCGCTTTCAGAAGGTTTTCAGGCGTTTGCACAATTGGTCGACGGTAAAGTAACCAGTGGAAAAATTTTGCTCAAACCTTGATTCGATTGTCCTTTACATCGTGTGAGTTTTCTATACTATCTTTTATATTTAAGGTATTATATAAGATATGGAAAATAATTATGATGGAAAGTTGGTAATAATCGATGAAGGAACCTATAACCCGACAAACATTTTTGGAAAAGCAAAGCATGAGCGTGGATTTGGCCGAGTTTATCAAGCAGCAAATTCTCGACGGGCATCTCAGTCCCGGCGATCGGATCGTGGAGACGAAGGTTGCCAAAGATCTCGGCATCAGTCAAACGCCGGTCCGGGAGGCGATTCGGCAGCTGTCTGGCGAAGGCATCATTACGATTGTGCCGAACAAAGGGCCGATGGTGCGTACGTTCGAGATGAAGGATATTTTTGAGGTCTATTCTCTGCGGTCCATGCTTGAAGGTCTTGCGATTCGTTTGGCTGTCCAGTTTGCAACCGACGAAGATATCGAGGAACTGGTGCAATTCTTCGAAGAGATGAAGAGAAAGATGGCAGACGATTCGGTAGATTCGCTGCTCCAAGATTCTGTATATCTTCATCAAAGCATTATCCGGTTATCCAATCATTCCCGGTTAAGCGCAAGCTATGATTCCATCACGTTCCACATATCACTTGCAGCACGAATTCTGGGGCGAGTATCGACGAAGCATAAGGAAGTCGAGCAGCATGCTGAACTGATCGACGCGCTTGTACGCCGCGATCCTGATCATGCAGAGAAAGTGATGCGCAAACATATTCTACGTTCGTTTAACGAATTCAGGGAACTGCCCGAGGCTGAGAATTGGGCCTATGACGATATCAACTGGCTGTAGGAGTGAGAAGAATGGAATCATTGGCGATTGATGGCGCGATTCACCCCGCTGTACAGATATTGGACGATCTGCTCCGTATTCAAAGCGTCAATCCGCATTATGGGGAGGACGCCCGGGGAGAGCGGGACGTTGCCGATTATATCGAAATGCGTATGCGCAAGGCGGGGCTGCAGGTTACCCGCCAGCCCGTTGCCGAAGGCCGTGACAATATTATTGCCGAATTGCGGGTAGGCAAACCAGAGTCCGCCTTACTATTCGAGGCGCATATGGATACCGTATCGATCGGGAGCATGGATAATGCGCTCATTCCACTCTATCGTGATGGCAGGCTTTATGGAAGAGGAGCATGCGACACGAAGGGCGCGTTGGCGGGAATGATCCATATGATGGAGCGCTGCGCGTTGCATTCGGAGCTTCTGAACGCAGACCTTGTCTTCTGCGCTTCAGTCGATGAGGAGTACGCTTTTCAGGGACTTACGGCTTTCATGTCGCTGCATATTCCGTTATCGGGTGCCGTTGTCGGCGAACCAACGGAGCTCGGCATCGTAGTCGAGCATAAGGGCTGCGCTCGCTTCTCTGTGCAAACGCACGGCAAAGCCGCTCACAGCTCCGTTCCGCACAAGGGAGACAACGCTATCTATGTGATGATGGATGTCGTTCGCCATGTGAGGGAGCGGGTTGAGCCTCAGTTGGCGCAATTTGGGAGCGAGCTGTGTGGACAGCCGACAATCGTCGTCAGCACCGTTAACGGAGGCAGTCAGATTAATATTGTTCCGGAAAATTGCGAAATCCGCGTGGATCGGCGTATCGTTCCCGGAGAAACACCGGAACAAGTATTGTCCGTGTTCGAGCGCCAGTTGAAGGAAGCACTCCCTGACGCGAAAATTTCAGTGGAGCCGCTGTTGTTGGACCCAGCGTTAAACACGCCTCATGGCGCCGCGGTTGTCCAGGCGGCGCAGCGCGTCGCAGGCTCACTCGGCTTGAACCCGTCGCTGCGCGGCGTATCTTATGGAAGCAATGCAAGCAAGCTGCAGGCATGGGAAGGGATTCCGTCTATCGTGTACGGTCCGGGTTCGATCGATCAGGCGCACTCCGCCGAAGAGTGGGTTCCGGTCGCGGAAGTTGTACAGGCGGCTGAGTTTTATTATCAATTGGCTTGTAACTACAAGGGCAATTAAGAGGAGAGAGGCCGACTGTGAAAAAGGAAATCATAACTACGGATAAAGCGCCGAAACCGAGCGGCTCATATTCCCAGGCCGTGAAGCTTGGTGATATGGTTTACGTGGCGGGAACATGTCCTTTCGATATCGCTACGGGAGAAGTACTGTGCCCGGACGATATGGCGCGGCAAACGCGTGTCGTTCTTGAATATATGCAGGAAATCTTAAAGGCTGCCGGCACCTCACTGGAGCATGTTGTGAAAGTGACTTCCTTCATCGATGAATTGGATGACTTCCGGACGTACGACAGCGTGTATGGCACTTTCTTCAAAGAGGAGCCGCCCGTCCGCAGCACGGTCGAAATCGGCAAATTTCCTCCCGGCATGCGCGTGGAAATCGAATGCATCGCCTATATCCCTTCATGATCAAGGTCGATGAAGGCATATTTATGGTCGGCAGCGGCAAGTATGGCATCCAACTGAGCGATCCGATGGATTGCAACGTTTACGTGCTGGACGGAGGAGGCGGGGAATACGCCTTAATCGATTCCGGCGGGGGATTGGAGCCGGAGCGCATCGTGGCGAATATCGAATGCATCGGAATTTCTCCGACGCAAATTCGGTATTTGCTCCTTACCCATGGACATGGCGATCATGCGGCCGGTGCCGCTTATTTTCACCGTCAATACGGGGTACAGGTCATTACTTCAAAGGAGATCTTGCCCTGGATTGAACGGGGAGACCGGGATAAGGTAAGCATTACCGCGGCGGTAAGAGCGGGTGTGTATCCGGCGGATTACGAATTTCCGCCTTGCCCGGTCGCACGGGGCGTGCAGGAGAACGATGAGATTGTCATCGGGAACACCGTGCTGAAAGTGGTCGATACGCCAGGCCACGCGCGGGGTCACATCGCTTTTATGCTCGAGAGGGATAGAAGAAAGCTGTTGTTCAGCGGGGATTCGGTTTTTGCCGGAGGGAAGGTAGTCATTCAGAATGTCTGGGATTGCATTATACCCGAATACGCCGATACGGTAGCTAAGCTGCACAGGCTCGGCATCGATAGTTTGTTTCCTGGGCACGGCGCGTTCCTGTTGACCGAAGCCTGGAAGCATATCGAAAAAGCGCATGCTTGCTTCGAACGGTTGGATATTCCACCGAATTTATAGAGGGGGAGATAACGAATGAACAAAGTGAGAGTGGGAATTCTCGGCTTGGGCAGATGGGGCATGTGCCATCTAGAAGCTTATAGCTCGCTTGGGCAAGCGGAAGTCGTGGCCATATGCGACAGCTCGCCAGAACGGCTGGAACGTGCGGGGTTAGAATACGGCATCGTAAACCTTTATTTAAATGCAGATGACCTGCTGCAGCGGAACGATATCGATTTGATCAGTGTGGTGACCTTCGAAAGCCAGCATCTGGAGCCGACTTTGAAAGCGCTTCGATCCGGCAAACACGTCCTAGTGGAAAAGCCAGTAACGACCCGGCCTGACGAGGCAAGGGCAATGCAGGCTGCCGCTGCCGACAGCGGCCGCTTGCTGCTGCCAGGGCATTTGCTCCGGTTCGACCCCCGCTATGCCGCGATTAAAGAAGCGGTTCAGTCGAACCGGGTCGGTACACCGGTCAGCATGTACATGAAACGTTCACGGGAGCATTATTTATTCGATACCTTTCAACGCGTACATACGGTATTCGAACTGATGATTCATGATATCGATTTGGCTATCTGGTATGCCGGATGTCGTGTCAGAAGCGTGAAAGCTTATGGGAAATCCGTTTCCGGCGCTGCCTCTCCGGAAGTACTGTGGGCGAACCTCGAATTCGAGAATGGCGCTTTGGCCGTATTGCACAGCAATTGGATGACGCCGGACGAAGCGGGAGTCGAAATCGCAGATGCGATCGAAGTGATTGGGCAGAGCGGCACCGCCCACTTTGAAACTAGCAACTCGGGTTTGCAAATATGGAATAGCGGAGGCAGACTGACGCCTGATATGAACATTCATACGAAGCTGCATGGACAATCGGTAGGATGTTTGCGGGAGCAGCTGACCTATATTTGCCGCTGTATTTCACGGGGAGAAGATCCGACCGTCATCTCGTTCGCCGATGCCGTTCATGGCGTTGAAGTGGCCGATGCGATTGCGGCTTCCTGTGCGACGGGACGTGAGATCGTGCTTGAAGAGACGGTAACGAAATGAACATGATGGGGTGTAAGGAATGAAACTGCTTACATTTGCAACGGAAGAAGGCTTACGACTGGGCGTCAAGACTGAATCCGGAGTCGTGAAAATTCCCGCGGCGGACGGATGGCCGCAAACGATGGAAGCTTTGATCGCCGGGGGCGACCCAGTGATCAAGCAGCTGAAGGAGCACGTGCGGAGTGCTGTGGAAGCCGGCAATCTGCTGCCCGAGGAAGATCTGACATTAGGCCCGTGCGTTCCTAGTCCGGGGAAAATCATTTGTGTTGGTTTAAATTATCGCGAGCATGCCGCGGAATCCAACATGAGCATTCCGGAATTCCCCGTTCTTTTCAATAAATTCAACAATTCCATCGCCGCTCACGGGCAGACGATTCCACTGCCTCCTTCCGTAAAGGAAGCAGATTACGAAGTGGAGCTTGTGATCGTGATCGGCCAGACGACGAGCAGAGTTTCCAAAGACGAGGCGCTGGAGCATGTATTCGGTTATTGCATCGCCAATGACCTGTCATCCAGGGATTTGCAGTTCAGAACGAATCAATGGATGCTCGGCAAAAGCCTGGATCACTTCTGTCCGATCGGCCCGTACCTGGTGACGGCAGACGAAGTCGGGGATCCGAACCGTCTGGAGCTCGGCTGCCGCTTGAACGGAGAAGTTCGGCAGCAATCCCATACATCGGATATGATTTTTTATTGCGACGAATTGGTCAGTTATATCAGCGAATATATGACTTTGAGCCCAGGAGACATCATCCTCACCGGAACGCCGCAAGGCGTTATTTTCGGCTATCCGCCGGAGAAGCGCGTTTGGCTGAAGGACGGGGACGAGATCGTCGTGGAGATCAGCAAGCTGGGCAGATTGGCAAATCGAATCGGTACGCCTATATCGGCATGAAAGGGGATTCGCAATGATTCTCGAGCTGCAAACGGATTCAGAAAAGAGGGCGCTGGCTTTGCCGCATTTCCCTACACACATGCAGGCGGTCATTTGGCGCAATTGGGGCATGGTATCGACTGGTAGGCTCGGTGAGGTGCTGGGCGCCACCGAAGCGCAAATCATAGAAGCCGCAACAGAACTGGGGCTTGATAAATCGACGGCTGGGAACGAAGCGAGATGGCTCGAAAGAGGTTACATTACGATCATCCGCGCCAACTGGCATCTGCTCCCCTTCGAGCAGCTTCTTCAACTGCTGGGATGGACGGAGGAGCGACTTGCTTTCACTTTGAAAGAGGATGATTTCCTATGGATCAAGCTGGGCAGCATGAAGCCTTGGACGGAGCCGGTCCGTTATCGGCCTTTGAATGCGATGGAACGAGATCAGACGCGGCATATCCGAGAAACGATCGTAACCCATTTCGGTAAACGGACAGGATCTTTAACTCATGGAGAAAGGTTCGAACAACCTTTCGATTTTCTAGACCAATATCGAGAGCCATCTGTACGAGACCGAGTTCCGGCGAGGAAACCTGATCCGGGGGAGCTCAGGCTAGACATTCCCTGGACAATCGAAGCGCCGCGAGGGAATTCCATTCTGGATTCATCGTTAGAACGATTCGTAAGGAAACATGAACAGATTTGGGGAACGAAGTGGATCATCCAAAATAGTTCTGCTTTATCGGCAACTGTTGAACATAGGCCGGTCATGCGAATTGAAATCGTGCCGGATCTGTCTCAGCCTGCGGAGAGCCATACGATTTCCGTGGGCGTGGATACCATAACGATCAGGGCTTCAGCCGAGACAGGAATTATGCGGGGGCTGCAATGGCTTGCCGGGCAAATGCGGAAACGCAGGGTACCCTATGTTATCGCAGGTGAGTACCGGAGGACCTCGAAATTTGATTTACGCATTATTTACTCCTACAGCGCGGTATACGGGGATCCCCTTCTGTCACCCGAGTTGGACCCGTACCCGGACGAATTGCTAGAAAGGCTTTCCGATGCAGGAGTCAACGGGATCTGGCTGCAAAGCGTTCTGTACAGCTTGGTACCGTGGGATGCAGCGCCGGAATTATCCGTCGATTGGGAGAAGCGAATCGTTGGACTGCGCAGGCTGGCGGCAAGAGCTAGGCAATACGGAATCGGCGTTTATTTGTACTGCAACGAGCCCCGGTCCATGCCTGTTCCTTTTTTTGCCGACAAGCCGGATTGGCAGGGACATACGGAGGACGGCCAAGCGATGATGTGCACATCCCATCCGGAAGTTCAGAAGCTCTTACGCGGAGCGATTGCTCGGCTGTTTCGCGAGGTTCCTGATTTGGCAGGTCTGTTTACCATTACGATGTCGGAAAATTGGACGCATTGCTATTCCCGTGCGGCTGGCGGTCTGACGAATTGTCCACGCTGCAGCAAGAGAAAGCCAAGCGAAGTGGTAGCGGAAGTGAACGGACTCATCGCGGAAGGCGCGTTCAGTGAACAACCCAACGCGCGCATTCTTTGCTGGACGTGGGGATGGTCCGCGGATTGGGGATGGACGGAGAGCGATATAGCAAACGCGATCGAAAGACTTCCAGACAATGTTATCGTCATGTCCACCAGCGAGGAAGCGATAGCCACGAACATTGTGGGAGTACCGGGACAGGTCATCGACTATTCCATGTCCGTAGTCGGGCCGGGAGAGAAGTCGCTGCAAAGCTGGCGGACTGCGAATGAGCGGGGGCTGCGGACGGCGGCGAAGGTGCAGTTCAATAACACGTGGGAATGCTCCGCGGTACCGTTCTTGCCCGTCTTCCAACTGCTCGAGGAGCATTTGAATCGTTTGAATGATTCGGGAGTCAGCGGTCTGCTGTTGAGTTGGACGCTGGGCGGGTACCCTTCGCTTAATCTAGAGCTGGCTGCCGAATACTACTGGGAGAGCGAAACCGGGGAAAAGACCGGGATCAATGAGCTGCTTCGGGACAAATTCGGAAGCGCTGCGGGACAAGGGATAGCGAATGCTTCAGCCGCTTTCAGCCGAGCATTCCAGGAATTTCCGTTTGATCTGAACGTGCTGTATTGCGCCCCGCAAAATTTCGGGCCCGTCAATCTGCTGCATCTGCAGCCGACGGGATTTCAGGCGACGATGATTGGTTTTCCGTATGACGATCTTCTGTCTTGGAGAGGGATTTATTCGGAATCCGTTTTTGCCAGTCAGTTCAAGAAGCTGTCGGACGGTTGGAGGAAGGGGCTGCAGCTGCTGGAGAAAGCGCGGAAGCTCGTGCTTCCTGATGCCAAACACGAGTTCGACAGCTTGATGACGGCGGCTTCCACAGCTCATCTTCATTTTCATAGCACGTATTTACAGACCGAATTCGTGATAACCCGAAACCGGTACCTGGCCGCGAATCGTGAACAAACCCGGCTTAAGGCGTGCCGCAAACTAATGGATATTGTCCGTAAGGAAGCGGACAATGCCCGGCAGCTATACGATATTGTCATCAGGGATTCCCGGATCGGATTTGAAGCGAGCAATCATTATTACTATACGGTTCAGGATTTGAAGGAAAAGGAGCTGAATAGCCGTTTCATTCTTGAGCAGCTGCAGCAGGCGGAAGAACGAGCGGCGGCTGGGCTCCCTAATCTTCATTGAAAGTGATACAATAAGAAACGGCTAACGCGGTCCTTGGCGGGGGAAGCAAATGAGGATGGGGTGCCCATTCCCATGCATGAGGTAATGATGTAGTTAACGCTTGGCATTATTGCACGCAGTTTGTTCAAGACCTTGATGTGGACAAAGCGGAGCTGGCAGCCGCGTTAGATATTACGATCCGCCAAACGGCCGGTACGATATTCTCGCCGATTAGCGCATTTCGTCCGGAGAGGTTCGACGGCGAAGTTTCTCAATGGGCGAGATTTGCTTATTTTCCGTTCGGGGGAGGCTCCAGAGGTTGTATTGGCCCGCAGTTTGCATTATTGGAGGCGGGTATCATAATGGGATCGCTAGCTGAAAAACTTCAATTTGCGTCCACCTCGGGACAAGGCGAAGCGGAACCTGAGCCGCTCGTGTCGATGCGAGTGAAGAACGGTCGGTGGATGGTTCCAGAACGCCGAAAGATATTATTCCTAACAAAGTTAAGGACAATGGTAGTGAGGTTTGCAGGATGGCGTGATTCTGATTAAACACTCTCGGTTCTCGTCCCGGTCCTCGAATTCGCTAGATTTGACACATAATAGAAATCAAATTATCATTATAAATGATAACGCAATCATTATTGATTTCAGGACGGAGAGCCTTATGATTACCATGAAAGATGTCGCAAAACTTGCAGGAGTCTCTCCCATTACCGTATCTCGGGTAATTAGTTCCCCGGAGCAAGTGAAACCCTCCACTCGGGCAAAGGTAACGAGAGCGATTGATGAATTGAATTTCAAACCGAACAGTATAGCCAGAAGTTTGGTCACAAACAGAACCGATACGATTGGATTGCTGTTGTCTAACATCGCCAATCCGTACTACCCGGAGTTTATTCTTGGTCTCGAGACCATGGCCCGCTCGCTAGGCAAAAATGTCATTATATGCAACGCAAAGGATTATGAAACGGCTACCCAGAATCTGGAGCTCCTACTGGAGAAGCGCGTGGACGGGATTGTCATCACATCGATCGAATTCGATTCCTTAAAGCTTCAGGAGAAGTTCCATGCCAATCTGGAGGAACTGGCTAACTTAAAGCAAAAAAGCATTCCCATTGTCCTCATGGATCCCAACCCGCGTTCGACGATTTTGTCGTGCATAGAAGTGGACAATTATTTGGCGGGAAGAATCGCCATGGATCACCTATATGCGTTAGGACACACGAGGATTGCGCACATATCGGTGGAACGGGATGCCAACGTGTGGATCGATCGTCTTCGTGCTTATAAGGATGCCCACCTCAAATTCGGTTTGGGTTTCGACACTTCGCTAGTCGAATTGATCCCTGTAGAAGATGTGAAAGTCGCGGAAGAAGCGGCTCATCGTCTATTGCAGCGGGTTTCTCGGCCTACGGCGATCTTCGCCGGAAACGACCTTCTTGCGGTGGGAGCTATCCATGCGGCCCATCGCTTAGGCATTAGAATCCCTGAAGAGCTGTCTATTATCGGCATTGATGGAATCATTGTCGGCGATCAAATTTTCCCGCGGTTAACAACGGTTGCCCACCCTCAGAATAAAGTCGGAGAGGTGGCAGCTCAATTGCTTGTGAAGAAAATATACGGTCACGACGATAATAGCAACATCACTTTAAAACCGGCTCTGCTTATTAGGGAGAGCACGGCGAAAGCGCACAAATAAATTCAGTACCGCATGAGCCGGATTTTCTATTGACAAAGACAAGACGGCTCGATATGATGAACCTAAATGATTGCGCAATCATTAATAATGATCTACTGAATACAGGAATAAAGAGATGTCGAAGAGGGCTATCGTTCATTTTGTTGTTATATTTATGGTTGCGATATCATTTGAGGAGAGATGGTATGCTCGAAGACGCGCAGTCCAAGTCCAACGACAATGATACGATCGAGGAGAAACAGGTAAGTAGAAAAAAATTTCTTGCTTCGATCGGAGTAACAGGGGCTGCATTGTTAGCAGGCAGCCTTCTACCCGCCGGATTCGCGGTGGCCGCGGATCAAGGGACAACGAACTTTACCGGAACCGTGCAAGTCAACGCGCCCGCTGCCTCAACGACATCATCCATGAATATTTCCAGGGACGCCAATTATTCGGGTGGAAGTCCTGGTTATGTGAACAGCGCTTTATATGTTGTTGATACGGTGCGGAACGGAGTAACCGCTTTTGAATGGGGCATTACAAGCGTACTTAACAATTTCGCTAGCGCGGGAGAGAACGTAGCTCTTTACGGGCAAGGCAACCGGCATGGAACGGGGCCGACTTGGGCTGGTGTTTTCGAAGCTCGCGACCACACGCAGACCGCGGGTACGACCGGCCTTCTAGGATTGGAAGTAGATGTGTTCGCCAACGGTCAAGATACGAACCAGATCCGCTTCGGAATCGATATCGTAGTCGGAAAAGGAGTCGCTGCAGGATCGACATGCCAAGCTTATGCGGGAATACGGCTTGGCCCGGTTAACGGCGATTCTAACCAAGGCTCTTTTAAAAAGGGGCTGCTCTTGACCGGGAACGTAACGACCGGCGTTGACGTACAGTCGAACGGTACATATGCTTTTCGGTCGTCGGGCACGAACAATGTCGGCCTGGACCTATCGACCGGTACGCATTCCGATTCGGCCATCCGAATCAAGGCGAACGATAGTATTGCGCTTGAAGCGTCCAACATGATTAAGATGAAGTATAACGCCTCAACGCAGAAGATCGAGTTTTATAACGGTTCCAATCGAATCGGTTATATCGATACGAATGGTGCTGATCATGCACTATGAATTGTATCTGGAAAACCTTGAGCTCAAAAAACGCCTGATCGAAGCCCAATTACAACTGCTTCATATGCAGTATGCTGCCGTTCTGCAGGAAATGGAACGGTTCAGCACGGAATACGGACCGCCCGTTCATACGGAAGCTGTCCCGGGAAGTAGGGAAGATAACAGTTGATCAACTATGTCGAACATCACCCGATTCGAATTGGCTACGATGCGTTGACGGGACAGCCATTATCCATCTCGATGGATGGCCACGAGGAGTTTGCGTTCTCCCATTCGCTCGTTCGGTTTGATGTGGATGGCGAAAGCGGTCCTAACAACGAAGGGCAGATGATACATGTTCAGCGAACGAATCGTATCGGAGGAGACGGGGTACTGGAATCTGTCGATTTCAGGCCGGGTGAAGCCAAGGAAGAAGCGTTTCTGAAGTTGAACCTCTTATTGGGGACGGATTGGAGAATGGTCCTCGCATTTCGAATAAGTCGAACCGACGTGGCGCTGCAAGTCTCCCTTACGAACCTTGGCGCGGAAAAGCGAGTGATCCGCTCGTTGAAATGGATCGTCGAAGGATTAGGTCGGAATAAACTCGGCGATTGCGAGATTTTGATGCCGGGATACGCGCCGGAACTGGATTTACCTTATCAGCTTCGCCGGAAAGTCGATCAATATCCGAATCCCATGCAGTTTGCTTCGGAAAGTCCTACACCGTACGGATCGGATGAACCGGGTAATCGTTCCGGGATTATGGGCGTGTATGACGCTCGGGAAAAAGTCGCGGCGTTGACCTGGTGGGCGAGCGATGCATATCCGATGAAATCTAGGCTTCTTCGCATCGATGACCAGGTTATACGGGAAAGCACGGTATACTGCCCGTGCCTCCTATCCCCGGGAGAGACGCTTGAGGTCGGAACGTTTTATTTCGGCCGATTTTCCGGTGATAGAGTCGAGGCGGTATGGCAGGCCGCCAGAAGCTTCGGTCCGTATCGTTACGCCGGGGAGGAAATGTCCGACCGCCGGGAGTTGAGAATCTGCGAAATTCAAATTGGCGAAAAGATGGGCAGAACCGTATTCTCGAGCTATGACGATGTGATCCGTCAGCTGGCTTATATCCGCGAGTTGGGATTCAACGCCTTGGAGGTGATGCCGAGGTTTCCGTTCCCGTCTTATTCGGTTTATGATTTCTTCGATGTCGATACGACTTTCGGGGATCGGATGGGATTAAGAAACCTCGTAAAGGCAGCCCACAATGTCGGAATCAAGGTGATCATCGACATCGTGTTCCACGGGCCGCTCGAGGAAGAACCGAAGGACTGGTGCATGCCGGACGGGAATTATCGCTTCGATTCGCCTTATCTTGACGGGCATCCGGAATGGTTTTCGCGTCATGAGAACGGAGAGTTCGCCCGCACGTATACACGATCGTTCGATTTATCGAATCCCGATCTGCAGAATCACATCGCCGATGCGATGATCTATCTGATCCGGGAGCTCGACATCGACGGCTTCAGGTTGGATGCACAAACGTGGAATTTCTTTCCGAATTGGGACCCGCTTATCGATCGGCCGGCTTACGAGGCATTATACGCTGGTTATCGCATGATGGAAGGAATCGGAGCGAAGGTTGCCGCGGCTTACCCGGGCAAAATCATGTACACCGAAGGCTGCGGACCGTTGGTTGCCCGGTATCATCCGTATCGCTACAACTATGACTATCACTGGATCTATCCGGCGATGGCCAACGTTATCGATCCGCGAGGCATGTCCGACAAGTTCTGGAGGAAAGCTTCGGAGAACACGTTGTGCTGGAGAGACCTGGCGGAATGGCTGGAAGAAGCGGAAGCCGCGATGCCCGAAGGGATAAGCGTCGTCCATCAGACCGATTCTCACGATTCGCATGAATGGGCCGGCTTCCACCAAGGACAATTCAATCGAGAAGCCTTCGGCGTCGAAGCCCACCGCGTAATGGTCGGTACCGCGATGTTCATGAACGGCGGGTTCATGTCCTTCTACGGGGCAGAGCAAGGAAACGAGGACTTTTACCGATCCATGATGTCAATCCGGGAACATAACGAAGTGATGGCAGCGGGGAAATGCAGCTATCGCGGTATATTCGTTAGCGACCCAAGGATTATCGCAATCCTATGGACGAATGGTCAACGTTGGCTGCTGTATGTCGCCAATCCGGATAACGAAACGAAACGCGTTGAATTGGGTATCGGGGAAATCAAAGTTGAAAGCTTTATCAACGCGGATTCCGTTCGATGGGAAGTATGCGATCTTATGAAGCCAGCTGAAGGCTCTTTCGAGTTGAACGGCTCCGATATGGCTTTGGGCTGGCCGATGAAGCTCGACGGCTATGGCGTGCATGTGCTGGAAGGAACTCCTCTTGGCCATTAATGTATGGTAAAGAGGAAGTCTACAACAAAATGGTTGCGTTACCATTATCTCAAAAATATGGGGGTCATGAAATGATTCGATCTAATAAATGGTATAAAACATTGGCTGTCGCCATGATTGCGATGCTGATTCTGTCGGCTTGCAGTTCCGGCTCCGGCGGAAATAAAGAGCAGGCATCCGGCAACAATCAGCCGAAGCCGAGCGCAAGCACAAGCGAACCCGCAAAAGCGGAGGATCCGAAACAACCCGTCGAGAAAAAAGTAATCGTCGTCGATCCAGGCGGGGATTTCACCGACTATGCGCCGACGACGAGCATGGAAAAATCCGACGCCAACCCTCACCCCTACAATGAAATTCGGGTATTGGCGGACGAATGGGAGAAGCTGCATCCGGAAGCGAAAATCGAGATTTTATCGCCAACCAAATCCAAAGACCGCAAGGTAGCCATCGCGCAGCTAGCTGCCGGAACTGCCGCGGATATCATTTACCAAATCGGCGTATTCAAGGACGAGGATTATCCGAAGGGCTGGGTACTGCCTTTCGACAAATATTTGGATATGCCTAACCCTTACGCGGAAGGTAACGCGAAATGGAAGGACTTGTATAACGAAACTTGGTTGAACAAATCAGGCGACGGTAAGGTGTATTACATTCCTATTGACGCGGTGCCGATCGGCATTATTTTCAATAAAGAGCTGTTTGCGAAAGCCGGTATTGACAAGCCGCCGGTGACGTATACGGAGTTCTTCGAAGCGGAGAAAAAACTAAAGGCGATTGGCGTAGCACCGTACATGCCGATCTATCGTTGGTCCGACATTACGCTTGAGACGGCGGTATTCGCCAAGAAGATCAAAGAATGGGACGTCCTTACGCCTAACGGCATCATCGATCAGGAAGAATTCGTTCGCGCGTACAAGAAAGACTTGTATCAAGTCGATTCCCCAGAAAACCGCGAATACTACAAGCTGAAAAAAGAGAAGACGGACGGATACCCTAAAGGGTGGAACAGCACGGACGCTTATAAGGCGTTCGTTACCGGAAAAGTGGCCATGATCGAAGCGGTCGGCATTCATATGCGCAATGTCCAAGACGATAAAGAACGCAAGTTCGATTACGGAACGATGTCATTCCCGATCTTGTCGCAAGAAGAATCTCCATTCGGGGGAGCCAACACGATTCGCGGAACGGCAGGCTATGCTACGGCATGGCAGTTGACCAATTCGGCCGAGAAAAAAGGGACGGCAGATCTCGCGGCGGACTTCCTGATGTATTTAACATCTCCGAAGAACAACGCCCGTCTAGTAAACAAACTGGAAGCAGCCATTCCGGCCGCGAACGGCGCGGAAGCCGTAGAAATGTTCAAGCCCATGTACGACCAGTTCCAGCAGGATTATAAAGACGGCTATTTGACTTGGGGCGCTTTCTACGCTGCGGTGCTAGCGGGTCCCGAGTACGGCCAAGCTTATGAAAAGTTGTCCGTCGATTATTTGCTAGGTTCGATCAGTTTGGATAAATTGTTCGTCGAACTCGGGAAAGCGATGAAGAAAAGTGTGAACAGCCTCGTTCAGCAGCACAAATACGACGAGTCGAAGTGGTAATGTGACTTAACTTGGTGTCGGAGCGCCAGCTGGCAATAGGGGCGCTCCGACATCAAATCTTAATACTGTTATTGATGGGAGAAGAACGTATGGGATATGGTAGACGGCTTTACCGGGCGAAACTTTATTATTTGTTTCTATTGCCCACGTTGGCGATTTTGCTTATCTTCGGTTTTTTCCCCCCATTGTCCGCGCTTTATCATGCATTCACGAACTGGAACGGGGCGACAGCCGAGTGGGTAGGGTTGCAAAACTTCGAATATATGCTCGAGGATTCCTTCCTGCTGGATTCCATATGGAACATGCTGTTTCTGCTCGTTGTAGGCTTGATCTGCGGGAATGTCATGAGTCTTATCGGGGCGGCACTAGTCTTTAACCTGAAGCATGCCAGGCTCTCCGGGTTCTTTCGATACATGTTCATCTTGCCTATGGTCGTTCCGGGTGTTGTCGTTTTGCTGCTCTGGAAAAGCCTAATGGATCCGTTGACGGGATTATTCAATACGGTGTTGGCATCGTTTGGCTTGCCGCATGATTATGGATGGCTAGGCGACCCTTCAATGGCTTTGTCATCCATCGTGTTGATCGGTTTCCCGTGGGTTGCGGGATTAGGTTTTCTGATTTATTTGGCGGGGTTTCAAAGTATTTCCCAAGAAGTGATCGAGGCAGCCGAAGTGGAAGGCGCGGTGGGAGTACGACGCTTTTTCCGCATAGATCTACCCTTGATTACCGGGCAAATTAAGCTAATGGTCGTCCTTGGGATTATAGGGGGGCTTCAGGGGTTTGGCGTACAACTCGTGCTTACAAAGGGCGGGCCGGGTTCAGCTACTGCTGTTCCGGGCTGGCTTATGTACGAGCAGGCCTTTTCATATAGCAATTTCGGATACGCGTCGATGATCGGATTCGTTATCTTTATCGTTATTCTGGCTATCACGTTCATCAATATGAAATTTATCAAAGCGGATCAATAGATTCGGAGGAATGATATATGAAAGTTTTTTCCAGAAGGTTCTCGGCAGGGCAGTTGGTTTCCCATATCGCGTTGTGGGTTTTGCTGCTGCTAACGGTTTACCCGTTTATTTCGATGTTGTTTAAAAGTGTCAAAAACTTTGATCAGGATACCCATAATCCTTGGGGAATCACCCTTCCTTTCTACTTAGAAAATTATTCGCTCGCTTGGGAGACAGTTCGTCCTTTCATGATGAACACGGTATTCATTACCGCCGCGGCGACGTTAGGGATCGTTATATTTTCTTCGATCAGCGGGTTTATACTGGCACGATTCGTGTTTCCGCTGCGTGAGGCGATCTTCTACATCATCATTTCGCTGATGATGATTCCTGGAATTCTATCTTTGATTCCGTTATTTATCCTAATCCGCGATCTGCAACTGATCGATTCGAGTTGGGGGCTGATTGGACCTTATATTGCGGGTGGAATCCCGTTCGGAATATTCTTGATGCGCGGATTCATGGAGAAGCTCCCGGGCGAGTTGTTCGAGGCGGCTTATATCGACGGGGCATCCATCTTCCAATCGTTTATGCGGATCGCTGTACCGCTTAGCCGACCGATTATTACGACTTTGGTCATCTTGAACATTCTCAATACGTGGAACGATATTATTTTGCCCTCCATCGTATTAACGGACGATGCCAAGAAGACGGTGGCCGTCGGTCTATTGACGTTCACGTCGCAATTTAACGAGCAAGTAGGACCTTTGTTCGCCGGATACATCATAACCAGCTTGCCATTGCTTCTGTTCTTTATCATCGCTTCCAGGCAATTTATTTCCGGCATGACCAGCGGAGCGCTGAAGCTGTAACGGAAGGGGCGGGAGCTTGAAGACAGTCGTTACGGTAACTTAATGAACGGTTCGAAGTCGCGGGCCGATAAAGCGGAGCTTCAGCGGTACGCCGTTTCCGTAGGCGGCAATAACATGAAAGTATTGAAGGTCGAAGGGGAATAGGGCTATTCCCGGATTACACGATTATTCGCGAACAGCAGGAGGTCAGAATGGAGCAACACAGAACATGGCAGGCACAATGGATTTGGAAGCAAAAGACTGAAGTCGCGGCGCGGGAAGGCCAGCATGAGTTGGTCTATTTTCGAAGAAGCTTCAGTGTTCCGGAGGGGGACGTCGGCGCTCTGGTCGTCCGGGTTTCGGCGGATAGCCGTTACCGATTATATTTGAATGGCAAATCGGTTTCGGTCGGTCCATGCAAGGGGGACCGGTATACGCATCATTACGAGACGGTCGATTTGACGGAGCATTTACGTCCTGGGAAAAACGTGCTGGCGGCAAAGGTGCTTCATTTCGCCGTTTCGGAACCGTTTGTTCTCGGCGCGGGGGGGCCTGCATCCGTCTGGCGCTCCAATACAGGTGCTTTTTTCTTGGAAGGCGATCTTGTCGATGAAAATGGTTGCGTTACCACTGAGTTAAACAGCAGCGAAGAGTGGGTTTATTTGGAGGATCGGGCGCTTTCGTTTCATCCCGGCGAGCTTGAAACGCTGTATGTCGGGGGAGTAGAGCGTGTGGACGGGATGTTGTTGCCGCACGGTTGGGAAGAGATCGAGTATGAAGACCGGCATTGGGACAAAGCCTCGGTAATCGCTAGCGCATACGACCCTACGTATGGTCAGCTTACGCCTTGGCCGCTTACTCCGCGTCCAATACCGCCCTTATATGAAGAAGAACGGGGATTTCGCTCGATTATGAGAATGGAAGGCGGTCAAGGGGGGGAGCCCGGGTTCCATCTCCTTCATGAGGGGCGGATACCGGGGGAAGGCCATGGATTCGAATTGAAAGCCGGACATCGGTTTATGATCGAGCTGGATGCGGGTGAATTGACGACGGGTTACTTGTGTTTGGCGATGATCGGAGGGCGGGGGAGCAGCGTTCGTATGCTCTGCGCCGAATGCTACGAGGATCCTCAGGAATCCACGATTCGCCGCAACAAAGGGGTTCGCGACGATTCATCGAAGGGACTCCTGATCGGGGAGGAAGATGTCTATCGCGTTCAAGGATTCGGGGATCCCTCTTTGGAACGCTATGAAGTATACGAGCCGTTTTGGTTTCGTACGTTCCGCTTCGTGCGGCTCCAAGTCGAAGTTGGCAGCGAGCCGCTTATCCTTCATCGGTTGAACTATCGCGAGACTGGTTATCCGCTAGAGATTCAAGCAGATTTTCGCAGTTCGGACGAATCGCTGCGCAAGCTGTGGGATATTAGCATCAATACGTTAAAGCGTTGCATGCACGAGACTTATGAAGATTGTCCTTTCTACGAACAGCTGCAATATGCGATGGATACTAGGCTTCAGGTTTTGTTTACCTATCAGTTGAGCGCCGACGACCGGTTGGCCCGCAAAGCGATATTCGACTTCCATAGTTCACTTCTACCGAACGGGATGCTTCAAAGCCGATATCCTTCTCTATTTCCGCAAATTATTCCTGGGTTTTCGGTCTATTGGATCATGATGGTTCACGACCACTATCATTATTTCGCCGATTCTGAACTCGTCAGGATGTATTTGCCTACGATCGATGCGGTGTTGGGATGGTTCGAACGACAGCTTGACGAACGAGGACTTGTCGGGCAAATGCCTCCGCAGTATTGGTCTTTCGTGGATTGGGTCGAACATTGGCGAGATTTCGCGGGAGTGCCTATTGCCAATCAGAAGGGGCCCCTTACCGTACTCAGCATGCAATACGTTGCGGCTCTGAATGCGGCCGCGGAACTGAACGAATTTGCCGGCAGAGCTACGACCGCAGAAGAATACAGACTGCGCGCAGACAACGTCAATGAAGCGATCCGCGTAAATTGTTGGTCGGAACAGCGGCAACTCTTTCGGGATGGTCCGGATGCGGAGGAATATTCGCAGCACGCCCAAATATGGGGGGGACTATCCGGCACGGTGAGCGGTGAAGTAGCGCGTAAACTACTAGAAACGATGATGCGCGACTCTTCTTTGCCGAACGTCTCTTATGCCATGGCATTTTTCCTGTTTCGAGCTTTATCCGATACCGGACTCTATGAACTCTCTTTCCCACTATGGGAAACTTGGAGGCGGCTCGCGGATCTTAACCTGACGACTTGGGTTGAGGACCCTGTCTCGCAAAGAAGCGATTGTCACGGCTGGGGAGCGACTCCGCTCTATGAGTTTCCCGCGGAAATATTAGGCGTGAAACCCGCCGAGCCGGGATTTAAGCGGATCAAGGTTCAACCTCGGATAGGCCATCTCGCTTGGGCGGAAGGCAAAGTGGCTACGCTGCAAGGGACGGTGCATGTCAAATGGGAGTTGGATGACGATGGCCGGTTTCGCCTGTATGTTCAGGGACCCCGCCAAATTCCGGTAACCGTGGAGCTCCCGAACGGACAAACTTTTACGGTTCCGGAAGCGGATAACTATGAAGTCGTCGTTCATTTGCGTTCTGCCGATTCGATTGTTGAATAATGCACGACCCTTGAGGAGGAATGGAAAGTGAAACGCATGATCATGTCCATGGTTTGTTTTTTTCTGTTGTCTGCAAGCAGCTTCTCCCTGATAGGCGCCCCTAAAGCACATGCGAGCGGAGGCGCGGAAAGTTCCGCGGCTTTCGAGCCGGTGCGATCCGCGACCGTCGAAGATCTTAACGGTAATCCCACGCTTCACGTCAATGGCAAACCCCAGCCTCTCATAGGCTGGTTCCAGTGGGATTGGTATCCGAGAATGACGCAGACGGCTAACTATGCAGGCATTCACATCTACCAGCCTAGACATACGACCGGTTACCCGACGCTGGAAGTATGGCTCCCCGAGATGCAGAAGATCGCTGAGAAAGATCCCAAGGCTTATTTTCTCCCGATCTTATGGCTTGGCACGGACTTTTCGTTCGGTTTTGACAGCGCGAACGCCGCGGAAGTCAATGTCGACAAAGGCGCCTCATGGGGAGCGAATTCCTATGGTTCCAAGGAGTGGAAAAACCGGGCGGAGCTTTTCCTGAGGGAACAAATCCGTCGTTACGAAGCTAGTCCGATGAAGGATCGGATTCTTGGTTACATGCTCAGCGGCGGGAGCACGGGTGAATGGTTTAACGTCGACACATGGGCCAATCGCGATTTCGACCGAAGTGTCAGCAATACTGCGTCGTTCCGGGAATGGCTGAAACTCACATACGATTCGGATCTCGGCAAGCTGCGCCAGTCTTGGAACGATTCTACGGTTACTTTTGAATCCGCTTCCATTCCGGTAAAGGCTAGCGGCGACCCTTTCCTCAATCCCGCTTCGGATCGCAGTGTAATTGATTATGTGCAGTATCAGAACAAGCAATTATCCCAGTTCATTGCGGATCTGGCCGGCGTCGTGAAGGAAGAGACAGGGCGCTCTAAGCTAATGTCCGTGTATAGCGGTTATACAATGGCATTCGGCCAATATGGCCCGCTCTCCGGAGAACTGGACATAGAAACGCTGTTGAATAGTCCGGATATCGATCTGCTCTATTCACCGTTGGATTATACGCATCGCAACCTGTCGGACGGGTTTACGAGCGTACACGGGGCGATGGATTCGGCCCGGTTGCACGGCAAACTTTACGTTGGAGAAGATGATTATGCCACCCATATCGGGACGGATACGCACGGAGCCCCCCCGCTTTCCGATGGCGTTGATGGGTCCCTTGCCCTGCTGTGGCGGAATTTCGGCTTTGCGCTGACGAAGTCGTACGGCTTGCATTGGTACGACGATACGGGATACGGCGGCTTTAACAACGCCAGAATGGTCAACGAAATCCGCAAGATGAATCAATTGGCCAATGCCGCCGTGAACCTTCCCCGCAAGTCGGGCGCGGAAATCGCGCTTGTCGTTGACGAGTTCTCGCAGATGGTTCAATCCGTCTCCGGCTCGTCCGTGAACGAGAGGCTTAGGCTCATTCGGGAAGAGTTGTCCAAGGCCGGGGCGCCGTATGATATCGTGCTGCTGTCCGATGTGCTTTCGGGCAGGGCAGATCCGTACAAGCTGTATTTGTTCGCCAATGCCTACGCTTTGAGCGATGATCAGCGAACCGCGCTGAATCAGTGGGACAAGACGGGGAAAACGGTCATTTGGTTATATGCGTCGGGTTATTGGAAAAGGGACGCGAGTCAAGCCGATCGGCGCTCGGCGGATCAGATCGGCGAAATAACGGGGTTAGTGACGACGGAATCGGCGCCTCAATCGTATCGGATCGCCGCGGTCGACGACAACGCTGAACCGCTGCTCGCCGGAATCGCGCCGGGAGAAGAGCTGGGCGGATCCGATTCGCCGATCCCGATGTTCGCGGCCGAGGAATCGGACGGCGTTCATGTGCTTGGCCGCACCGGCTCCAAGGTTACCGCCGCTTATAAGCAGCATAGCGGCGGCAAAGAAGTGTGGATCGGTTCACCGTCCATCTCTTCCGTACCTTTCTACCGAAATTTGGCCGATGAAGCGGGAGTTCATTTATATTCTAGAAGCGGCCTCCAGGTAAACGCGAACGAATCGTTCGTAACCGTAACGCTTCCGGCAGCCGGTACGGATACGGTCTATTTTCCGGATGCAACGCCCAAGTACGATGTAACGAATGATCGGATGGTCCAACCAGGCCAAGACGGGAAACTGGCGATTGCAACGGCCGGTCCGCAAACGTTGGTTTATTATAACGGAAGCAAGGAAGACCTTCATTTGAACGGCGGCAATGCCTATTCGACAACGCTGGATCGGTTCGTTGTCCGTTTATCCGGCGAGACGCTGGAACATCAGCTGTTGGAGGCGACTCAACCTCGAACGTTGGAAGCAATAGTCGGATCCTTGCTTAGCTTTGACGTAACAGGCGTAACGCCCGATGGATATTACTTCTATAAAGACGAAATGACGGAAGCGCCGACATGGTCAAGCAGCGATGAAGCCGTCGCGACGATTACCCAGTCCGGCCGATTGACCGCCCTTGCCCCAGGCCAAACCGTCATCACGGCTACTGTGGGCGGAATTAGCAATTCAGTTACTTTGACGGTTAAGCAACCGTTGGGAAATTCACTTCTTCCACTTATGGCGAACGCCGCATGGAGCACCTGGTCGATGACGAATGGCTGGCATCCGTACACATTCGGGACGGGCAACGCCTTCGGGATTTCGAACGTCATGACACAGGTCATATCGGAAGACGGCAAAACATACGACGGCGCGTACCGCTACGAGCCGCTGCAGTCTGGAGAGCAGGTAAGCGGATCGTTGGATTCATTGCAGGTACCCAACAAGAAAGGGGTCAAAGCCGTCGCCACGTTCCGCTATCCATTGGGCACGCCCGAAGGAACATACAACTCGCTTATTCTCGAAGGGTATAAGGAAGGCGGTGCAGGAAGCCTGTTCGTGCTGCAGAAGGATCTGTCCGTCACGGGAGCGGGAACGACATTGGAAGCGGATCTATCCGCTTACGCAGGTCAGAAGATCAGAATTGATGTGAACGTGCGGAATAAATCCGCTACGGACGTCACCTACGGTAAAATCGATCTGACGGAGCTCAAGTTGGTCTTCGAGGACGAGCCGCCGCAGAAGAAGATTCAGAAGCTTTTGTTCGCAGATAAGAACAAGACACTGCAGGTGGATTCGACGGAATCACTGGTCGTTCAGAAAATTTATAACGATGGAAGCCGGGAGCTGTGGGCGCCGGGCGGAGACTCCGTCTTCTTTAGCAGCCGTCCCGATTTGGTTGCCGTATCGCCGCAAGGCGTCATAAGGGCTCTAGGTAAAGGGACGGCGGAAATTACATTGGTGACGGATGAATTTGTTGCCAGAAGCTATGTCCATGTCATCGGCGATGAATATGTTTATTCGGATTTGCTGCCGGTGTTTGCCGAGGAAGGGACATGGACCGTCGAACCGACTTATGCCTCTTTTCCGTTTGGAACTTCTACGGAATACGGCGGGGCTTCCAGGCCGGTATCCGTCACGATGGAAGATGGTCGTTCATACGCGAATCCGATCTTGATTACTAGCAATGCAAGCGGAACGGGAATCAACGGGCGCATTGCCATGCAGGTTCCTGATGAGCGGGACGTTCATCTGACCGGCAAGTTCGGCTTCGTTAACAATGCGGATTACGAAGGCCAAACGGTGACCTTCTACATGCGTTCATGGGATCCGAAACAGCCCTTTTACAATTCATACGCCATTGCTTACGACGGACAGCTTGGAACGTTCGATATTGACGTCTCCGCCTTCCGAGGACAAACGTTGGACAATACCGACATTTATTTGCTGAAACCGGACGGATCCGCTTTGGAGATAGGGCTGGTCGAACTCAACTTCCGCATGAAGCTGCCCGTCGAGTCAGGGGCTGCCGCCTTGATCGCTGATAAGCCCTATTCTTTGCTCGGGATCGGCGACGAGACGAGCTTATCCGTAACCGAATTAACGGATACAGGCGTTTACCGTACGCCTTTGTCGCCGGTTGCATGGAGTACCGAGCAGACGGACGTCGTCTCGGTCGCGAACGGTCGGTTAACGGCGTTAAAACCAGGCATCGCCATCGTTCAAGCGGACATGGGGTCCATACGTGTGCAGATGGTTGTTGAGGTTCGGCCGGATGGACTGATAAGGGGGCAAGCTGCGGACCCTTATCGATGGACCAGCTTGGAGAGGCTGCCGCAATTTTCCTTGGACAAAGCGGATGTGTCTTACAGGTATGTGGGCCTGCATGTAAGAGAACCAGTCATGCCGTCGCCGACCGTGACATCGCCGGAGCAAGCCGTTGAGATTAACGAATCTGAGTATACGATTAAAGGAACCTCTGCGGCGGGATCGCGGGTCCAAATTTGGAACGATCGGAACGGAAACGGTTGGCTGGACGATCAGGACACACTCGCGGGAGAGCAGCAATTGGGAATCGGCGAAACCGAATTCGCGATCAGGGTTCAATTTGCAGGGAAGGGTTCCTGGCATTACCTGGCGACCGGTTCGAACCTCATCGGAGAGCGAAGCGCAGAGGCGGCAACGCCCGTCATTTCTTACGCGGGAGCATTCGGAGGAAGTAATCCGGGCGATGTGCCATTGCCCAATCCCGCCACGGGAATCGAGACGAAGATGAACGGAATCACCGAGTCCTACGCTACAGTGACGTTAAGAACTAGCGGAAACCGTCAAGTGTCGGCAGTCGTACTTGATGCGGGCAAAATCAGGTCCCTTATCGATCGCAACGGCGGCGGCCAGCTTGGCGTCTACTTGACGACGGCAAACGATGCTGCGATTGAAGGGTTGACAGCCGAAGACTTGGCAAGAATGGCCGAAAAAGGCGCGTCTCTTGAAATCCAAACTCCTTGGTTGTCGTTTCCGGTGCATGCGGAGCAATTGGATTGGCAGGCTATCGCGAAACGTCTCGGCTCCGTATCCCTAAGCGAGATAGAGGCGAAAGTGACCATTCAGCGCTTATGGGATGACGATCTTGCTCGAACGAAACAGGCAGCAAAGACGCAAGGTTACTTATGGCTGGCCGATCCGATTGTCGTAAAGTTGACTTTTACGCATGCAGGCAACACGGTTGACGCCATTCATATTCCGGGAAGCAATATCTCGAAATCGATTGTTCTGTCAGCAGGGACGAATTCGAGCGGAACTCCGATTGGAATTGCCATCTATCCGAACGGTTCCATGTTCTCCATACCGACAACCGTTGACCATCGGGATGGCCGTACTTTTGCAGTCATACATGATCTGGCTGAGCATGATGTCTATGCCGTCATTGAAAACCCGCAGCGATTCTCCGACCTTGAAGCCCATTGGGCGAAAAACGAAGTCAATGAGATGGGAGCGCGGTTAGTCGTGTCGGGTACGGGATCCGCGAAGTTTGAGCCGAACCGCATGGTTCAACGATCGGAGTTCGCCGCTATAATCGTGAGAGGGTTCGGATGGATGCGCCCTGACGCAATTACAAGCGGATTTCCCGATGCGGGGAACGGGGCATGGGACCAAACGCCTGTAGCAATCGCCGCCGAGAAGGGGCTCGTCTCCGGATTCGGTGACGGATTGTTTCATGGGCAGGTCGCCGTGTCTCGTGAGCAGGGAATGATCATGCTTGCGAACGCGCTTCGTTCCATCCAAGGCAACTCCTATTCCCCGCTGGGTGCGGAAGAAGCAAACCGGATCTTGTCCGCTTATCGGGATGGAGATCGCGTTTCTGGGTGGGCCAGAGAGTCTGTTGCTTACCTCATCCAGCAAGGTATCGTGAAAGGCAATAACGGACGTATTCTGCCCCAGGAAAGTATGAACCGAGCTGAGGCCGCCGTTCTGGTACGGCGAGCATTGAACGATTCAGGCCTAATCTAGAAAATGATTTGTTATCCTGTTGGTATGCCTAGGCTGTTGCTGCGGTGTGGGATGTGCAAGCATCTTGCCGCCGATTAAGCGATAATGCAAACCGTTCGTTTGTAATCTTGGGTTGTGCCCGCACGTTATCCAATAATCCGATCTAGTCAACATTTTACGGAACAGCAATACCTCCAATAAGAAGAATGCGGAGGAACAGATTCGGCAGTTCTCCGAATATTACCACCTCAGATTGCCTGCCTAGAAAAACGACGATCGAAGGGATTCAAGCTCTTGTAAGCAAAGTTGCCGAAATGCCGTCGCACGTTATTCTTCGCTACGGCAAATTCTATGCTCCAGTACATGGGGACACCCTGAAGTTCATAGCTATTTAACGATCAAAAAGCCAACCGTTTAACGTTTAACGTGGTATTATCCCCTTTAAGTAGACACTCAGAAAAAACCTTATGGTACCATGAGGAATGAGTGAACTTGGAGGGGATTTTTGTATGGCTAAAAAAGGACAAACATTCAATCAGTATACGGATTAAGTTAGCGGCAATAAAGGAATACATAGAGGGTTCAGTCAGCTACAAAAGGGTAGCCGAGAAGTTGGGGATTAGACATTGCACCCAATTAAAGGTGTGGGTGAAAAAATGGTTGAGCGGAGAGGCCTTTGACGTGCGCGGAGAGATAACTAATCCACTTTCTGGACGTCCTCGTACGAACTTTAGCACCGTAGAGGAAGAACGGGATTACCTGAAAGCGCAGGTGGACTACTTAAAAAAGCGGTATCCAAATCTAATAAAGGAGAAGCCCCTAGAAAGCGAGATAACTATGAAATAGTTGAGTCGACTCATGAAAGGCCTAGCCATCCAATCGGTTATTCGTAAGAAGCGAAAACAATCCAATTACACACCTTCGGTCGTGTTTCCGAATCGCCTAAAGCGCAAATTCCATGCCACAGCGCCTCAACAAAAAATGGTCACCGATATTACCTATATTTCCGACGGTACGAACTTCCATTACCTGTCCGTCATACAAGATTTATTCAACAATGAGATTGTGGCTTGGCAGCTGTATGAACGGAATGACGTTCAGCTTGTGCTGGACACTGTCGAGCAATGGACAAGAAAAAGAGACGTTTCGGAAGCCGTGCTCCATTCGGATCAAGGCATACAGTGTAATTCAGAAACGGAAATTCGGCAAGCTGTGGAAGAGTACATCTATTATTATAACTACCACCGCTTTCAGGCTAAACTGACACAACGCGCACCGATTGAATACCGGTGCGCGCTGGCAGCATAGCTTTTTTCTAATGTCTACTTGACAGGGGTATGACCGCCATTCGGGCGGTCTTTTGCATAGTGATGCTTTAATGCTCGTATTTAATCATCTTCATTTTAATAGCTGCTAGGGAGGGCGTACAGCCTTCCTTCACCGGGTAGAAGCTGCTGAGAGATCATTCCCGTTGAAACATTATAATTCGTGCTCACTTCCAGCCCTGTAGATTTTGAAACCTCTGTCACGGTTGCAGGTTTGGGATTCACACGGAAAGTGAAATTATCAGTGTTATCTAATGACTTATTGACAACCATAATATACTTACGATTACTCGCATTCTTGAAGTAGGATATGATCACATTATCGGAGCCTTTGTCCGGCTGCCAGAACAATGACGACGGTACACTTTGCGAACCGGCTTCCACAACACCCGAATGATAAACGCCTTGCGACGTTAAGCTCATCAAAGTGTTGCCCAATTTTTTCACTTCCGTATTCAAGTTTTTAAGAGAGATGAATAAATCCGTCGGGATGCCGTTGGCGTCGATAATGCCGTTATCGAACCGTGTAGAGCCTTGACCGGTCGGAGTCCACCACGTGAACCAGTACAATGCTTTGTTTCCATAAGCGAGGCTTGTATACACATTAAATCTCATTTCATCCTCGACCGGGCGCCTGAAACTGCTGGGGATGCCGAACGATTGCAAGAAACTGGCTGTAGGCACCCCTTTTTTAAGCCCCATGGAACGGATCAATTCTTTATTCCGATAATAGCCGATATTTATTCCGGACCCGTAAACTATCGGATATTGATCGTAAGTCAAGTAGCCCAAATTCGATGAACCCGCTGCATCGACAAACTCCTCCAGATAGTCTTGATAACACGAACTAAATACCGCTCTGAAATAGAGATCCGAGCTTTGCGCAATACCGTTTACGTATGCGTTTCCATCGTTATATACATTTGCAGTAGATTGGCTTACCCATCCGACGGAATTGTCCCCGCCGCCGCTATGGGTAAGTTCAAAGTAATAGGTTGTGTTCGGCTGCAAATCGGCCCAAATATAAAATCTAGGACGGTCGCTGTTGAAGGAACGGTTTAAAGTAGATTTACCGAGAACCTGTTGCTTGGACGTATCGTTGTAGAGCGTTAACGTTAAATATTCATCCGGTGACCATTGCGTCGGCGTGGAATCGATATTTAATTCAATATATTGCATTACTCTGTCAAGTGTGGATGGCGTTTTAAAGGTCTGACCCAGTTTATTTGTTAAAGTGACGAATGAACCGGTGCCGGTAGACGTTTGATTAATGGATTTATCTTTAGATAAGCGGTCTTTGTATACCTTAAACCAAAAATCGTAGGACTTGGCTGCTCCATTCTCATATGCACTTCCTCCTGCATAAACATCGGCAGATGAGCGGGTCACCCATCCGATAGAGTTATTACCTCCGCCACTATGGGATAATTCCCAGTAATAGGAAGTATTTGGTGATACGCTTGTATTGAGAAGGAAACGCGGGAACTGGCCATTTCTGGACTCTGATAAAGTGTAGGAAGCAATTCTTGTTGTCTTGGAAGGTGAATTCCATAAAATTAAAGTCAATGCTTCGCTGCTGCTCCAACTTGTAGGGTCTAAATACAGCTCTATATAATCGATATAGGAGCAATCGGAAGGGGTGGTGAACGTTTGTCCGAGAGGGTTGGTACTGGTAACAAAGCTGCCGCTGCCTGTCTGTGATTGCGTTAACGCAACAAGAGAGTTCGCACGGACCTGTTCCCCGCTTTCATCAAACGAGGATAATAAACGCGGATACCGATTTGAATAGAGACTGAAATAAAAATCATTATTTTTTGCAACCCCGTTTTCATAAGCATCTCCGAATAAAGCATTTTGTGTTGAGGCAGTTACCCAACCAACCGAATTGTCTCCTCCTCCATTATGGGTTAATTCCCAATAATAGGAGGTGATAGGGGAAACGACAGCTTTTATTGGGAATCTGGGGTAGTTGCCATTGTTGGTTGCTGATAAAGAAGCCGAAGCAATTTGCGTAGATTTGGAAGGCGAATCCCACAAAGTTAAAGTGAGTGTTTCCCCGCTGCCCCACTGGGCGCTGTCCACATTCAGCTCAATCAAATCGATAAAGGTAAATTCAGCGGGTGTATAGAAAGTTTGCCCAAGCCGGTTTGTACTTGTAACGAAATAGCCGGATCCCGTTTCCAATTGAGCCATAAAGGAAAACGGAGCTTTCTGGGAGGTTTTATACACTTGGAAATAAAAATCGGAATTTACGGCTGTACCATTTACATAAGCGGTTCCGTTCGAATATACATTCCCTGATGAAGAGGCAACCCAACCGATGGAATTGTCTCCTCCTCCGTTATGGGTTAATTCCCAGTAATAGGAGGTGTTTGCGGTAACGGAGGCTTTTAGAGAAAATCTCGGGTACAAATTAGTACTCCCGGCGAGTGTACTTGAAGCGATAAGGGTGGTCTTAGAAGGCGAGTCCCATAGTTTCAATGTCAGCGTTTCCCCGCTCCCCCATTGATAAGGGTCCACATTTAATTCGATAGAATCTATATACGTACAGTCCGATGGTAATGTGAAAGTTTGCCCAAGAGGGCTTGTGCTTGTAACAAAATAGCCGAGCCCTGTAGAGGTTTGCGATAACGCAATAGCGGGGGATATCTCGGTTTCAACGTTAGTTGGATTGATTGGCAGCAAATTAATAAAATTCACAGCATCCGGTTTTTTGAGTAAAAATCTGCTGTTTGCATTTGCAACATACGGGATTTGGTTAGCAAAGGGCTCATCCATGACATAGTATCCACCCAAGGCAGCGTGGTTCTTATAGCTGTCAGCCATTGCATCGATTTGCGCATCAGTAGCGACATTGGTATAAATTTGATTAAATCTTGCATCGGAAGCAATGACTTTCATTCCTCTAGTCTGTGCTAAATCCAACATCGTATTGCTGATTGATTCCGTCAGTAAATCCGTACCAGGTGTATTAATGATCCAATTAATATTTGCTTCTTGCAAATAATCATATTGCGCAGCATTCGTGTAAGCTGCGACTGGCGGCCAGTAAATGCCGATTTTAAAATCTGAGTTGGTATATGCGGAGGATTTATGCGGCATGGCCATAATCAGGAAAATAATTGCGGAAACGGCTGCTAATTTTAACCTACCTCTACTCATAGTTAGCACATTCCTTCCATAATAGATTGAAAATTCAGAATTATTATGACAAGAAAGATCGGTGGGAGTCGAATCCCACCGATAAGATCAGTTCATTCTAATGATTTCTGCGTCATCGAAGAAAATGGTATCACCGTTTTGGAAATCTGATAAAAGGATCAGCAGTTGAGTGGCCGTGACCGTCTTGCCGTTGTAATCAGCAGCTGCGTCGAACTCGAATGAATGAGTCATCCATTTTCCGTTAGATGCCGATGCCTGACTTGGATCGGATACGATTCCTGCTATCGATTCAGTACCGTTCTTGGGCGTGATCACCCATTGTACTTTTCCGTTAGCTGCGGTTGTTTGATAATGGAACACTGCCATGTAATGGCCGGGCTCCAATGCCCCCATATCCTGGACAATCCCGCCAGGGTACCTG
Source organism: Paenibacillus baekrokdamisoli (assembly GCF_003945345.1). Lineage (GTDB taxonomy): Bacteria > Bacillota > Bacilli > Paenibacillales > Paenibacillaceae > Paenibacillus_Z > Paenibacillus_Z baekrokdamisoli. The sequence goes on from NZ_AP019308.1 coordinate 6,730,983, forward strand.
TATTGCGCGACCATGCCATATTGCCCCGTACGTTTTACCGTATCGGAACGCGTAATTCCTTCGGCGGAATACCACCATTTCTGGGGAAGACCCGTTGCGGCATCCCATAGTTCGAACGAAGGATCGTTATTGACTGTCGTGTATCCTTCCAATCGAGGGATAACAACGGCATTTGTGGATATCGTCCCGGTCGTTTTATAGGATATGGTGTAAGTTGCGCTCTGCGCCCACGGCTGCCTTGCAATGACAGGAACCGATAACTTCGCCGTACGGGAAATCGCATCCCAGGATACCAAGCTCGGAGAGATCGTAACCGCTTGATCATCGCCTATTTGCTGTATGGTAAAATCAGCTGCTGCGGGCATCTGTTCAGGCGCGTGATTGAATACAATATCGATTGAACCTTCTGCCGCATGGGCAGACGATATCGACGGTTTTTGGGACGGTTCGTCCACACGGATGATTTCCGCATCATCGATGTAAATCGTATCACCCGGTTGGAATTCAGTCAGCAAAATCAGCAACTGGGTGGACGTGACCGCTTTGCCGTTGTAATCAGCAGCTGCGTCGAACTCGAATGAATGAGTCATCCAGTTTCCGTTAGATGCCGAAGCCTGACTTGGACCGGATACGATCCCTGCTATCGATTCGGTACCGTTCTTGGGTGTGATCACCCATTGTAGTTTTCCGTTAGCTGCGGATGTTTTATAATGGAACACCGCGATGTAATGTCCAGGCTCCAGTGCCTCCATATCCTGGACGATCCCGCCAGGGTACCTGTATTGCGCGACTATGCCATATTGCCCCGTACGTTTTACCGTATCGGAACGAGTAATTCCTTCAGCCGAATACCACCATTTCTGGGGAAGGCCGCTTACGTCATTCCATAGTTCGAAAGAAGAATCGCTGCTGACAGTCGTGTATCCTTCCATTCGTGGAATCGTGACTGCATTTGTGAATATGGAGTCGGTATCCAGATAGGACACGTTGTAACTCACGCTCTGCGCCCACGGTTTGCCTTTAATACTGGGGACGGATAACCTTGCCGTGAGAGTGCTTGCATTCCATGATACCAAAGTCGCATCAACGGAGGCCGTCTCGCCACCGTTCATTTGCCGCACCTTAAAATCAGCTGCGGTCGGTACTTGTCCAGGCGCCTTATTGAATACAATGTCGATCGATCCTTCGGCAGCTTGAGCTGACGATAGTAAAGGCAATTCAAAAGCTTCATTCGCCTGGTATAGCTCGTAATCGTCAATGTACATCGTGCCGCCCTCGAAGAAGCCGTTGACAACGGCAGCCATCTGTACCTTTTTGACAGGGACGCCATTCACGCGAGCCGGGATTTTATCCATGATTTGAATGTTCTCCCACCGGCCTAGAGACAGGTAGAAAGGCTGCCGATCGCTCTTGATCGTAGACAGCTTCTGTCCGTTCTCATCAAGTAGATTCAGTTCGATCCAGATATCTCCGACCGTTCTCGTATCTTCGGTTACGTAGTATTTAAGCCGCGAAATGATCAACCCCGTCTTGGCATCGACAGTCTGGTTAATATCGCCGTAATAGAAGTTCTTCACAAAGATGCTTGCTTTACCGGAATTGACTTCGTTCGAATTGGCAGGGAATTCTTTCCGTTCGAATTTGCCGAAATTGACGATATTCGCATCCCAATACTTAGCCGTCACTTTGGTGTTGGCGGGATCGCCCGCTTCTTCAAAGGAAGAGTTCAGATTGATCGGTCCTTCATCGACAGCCCTCAGCAGCAGCTGAGCATAGTTCCGTGCCATTTCGGGCTGATCGGCGGCTGTCAGTTCATTCACTCTTTGCCTAACCGGTCCTCCGTTAGCTTCATGAGATTTGATGTAGTCGGCAAGTCTCCAGAAGGCATTGGCATTCAGACCAGACCATAGCAGCGTACTCTCGCTGCGGGGATCCCATTGATGCTTTAGCAGAATATCGTTCTTGAACTGCTCGACTAATTCCAGCCTTTTTTTGGCATAAGCCATTTTCGGCTCGAAATCGATGGATTTTGCAAGCAAGTCCAACGCGGAATTTGCATCCTTAAGCGGTCCAACGGCTTTGGGATAACTCAAGGCAGAAGCTTCGTAATATTCGAAGGCTTTAAGGAGCAGCTTGGCTCTGGCTTTTTGCTGATCCGTCTGCGCTTTCTCAACGGCCGTTTCCAGCCAACTTCTGCTCTGGGCGATCTCCTCATCCGTTACCGCCGATAAATAGGCCGCCGAGTTGTACATGAAATACACGATGTTTTTACGGCCTTGGAACCAATCTGTTTCTTTAATTCTGTTTTGCCAGAAATTTTCCCAGTGGTCGTAATAAGCTTTCAAGTAGGGGGCGGCCTCAGGCCCGACAGCTCGTTTATACCAATCGTCAAGCAAGGCGTCGACATCTTGCTTAGGATCCCATAACAGCTTGGTCATCAGCCATATTTTGGGTGCTTCTCCCCAATTCGGGAACAGTTCGCCGTAACTGGCAATGACATTATGATCGATGGCGTATCGATAATTGTCAGCCATCAAGTGATTGTAGATACGCGGCAGCACATAGGGAGTTCCATAGTTGTAATCGTAGAATCCGATATACTGTGCTTTCTTCAGCCATTTATCCACGATCGCCTGATCATGCGAGCGAACTTCGGGGTCGCTCCATGCGAGCCGATCTTTCGTCAAATAAGGCACGACGCGTTCGTTCAGCGCGAAAGAAGGCGGATCGTATACTTCTTGGTAAGCGAGAAGTCCGAACCACTTGTCCGGATATTTTTTAAGCACTTTCTCAACGACCTTGTTTACCCAACTGTAATAAATGTCGGACATATCCGGCAGTCCGAGAGAATTCAATTTATGTGGATTTTTCGGATGATTCGGCTGCGCTTCGCAGAAGCCTCCATTGTCGTTAACGCCGAGTGAAACCGATGAGGCGTCTGGATGGTCTCGGAAATAGACGTCAATCCAATCGACAGCAACCTGTACGGTTGCATCATTACTATAGCAAGGCTGCCAGCCGTAAAAATAAGCAGGAATGAGAGGATCACCGTTACTGTTATGCGGATAGTAATCGGGATGATCTTTGAGATAGACGCCAGGCAGAAACATTAACCATAAAGTATGATCGAACCCGATATTTTGAATACGCAGACGATTGCGGACTCCCCATTCATACTGTGTAGGGTTGTTGCCGCCTTCATTCACATATTGGAGAGGCCACATCATGCGTGACCAAAACGCCGGTTGTTGTTTGACATTTGTCAGCGGAACAGTCAAATCGGTAAGGTGGGGTACATCTTCTCCGAATTCCCCCGGCAGCAGCCACCGTACGCCGACATAACGCTCCAAGAATTCGTACACCCCGTATTCAGTACCTATATCTTTCCGCCCCACTATTGAAATATCGCTCTGACGGGGAAGGATGATGTAGCCGTCTTCAAGCATTCCATTCAGCATACTTGCGGCGTTCGTTTCTTGGCCGGGTGCGGCTTTACCGATATAAATCCGATTTTTACTCGTATTTCCGGCACTTTGGGAGTATTCCGTTTCAGTCATAACGGGCAGCTGCGCTCCGGTCGATTTGTATACATATTCTTTTAATGTATTTGCCGCAAGACTTACTTTCTTGGAAGCGTCGTCAGCCAGTATGATGATGGCATTGGGCTGCCCGTTCGCAATGACCGATAGAGTTCCCAGTCCGGTAGATGGATTGCTGGGTCCAGAAGGTGTTACCGATACCGGTGCCCCTGGCCCCTTGATGCTTATCGGCGCTTTTTCGAAGGAGGTTCCCTTTGCATGTTCCCCCATTGAAACGCTTTCAATCGTACCTTGACCTAACACTTTAATTAAGGCATTAACAATTAAGGACACAATGGTGGATTCGTTGCTCATGGTCAACTGCAGTCCGGTAGCCGTATCCGGAATATCCATGCGGTCAACCTTGCCCGAAAGCGTCAAGGCAATACCCGCAGCCGCGATTACCACTGTTTTAAAATTTCCATTCAATTTGACGGAAGCTCCTTTCGGGAGAGCTTCTTCCAACGTTACTTTAATGAAACCTTCATCTGTCAATTTTGATTCTTCAAGTATGGCTGATGTACGGATAAGTGCTTCTGAAATAACCGTATTCCCCTCCGCAACAATGCGGACGGTTCCATTCTTTTTATTAATCGTGATCGTAGAGAGGATGCTGTCGACAAGATGGATACTGTTTTCTCCACCGCCTTTAATTTCCGTATGTCCTTTAACGTTGACGTTTTTTAAATAAACGTCACCTTCCCCTATATTTGCCGTCAACAGCAGGTTTCCGGTAATGCGCATGTTCTGCAGCGTGACGCCGGCCGCATCGACGATATAGTCTCCTTCAATCGTTTGAACCCCTGTCGATGGGCCATAGGCTCCAGCGCTGTCTGCGGAGTGGGCAATCCTGTAATTTAAAGCCCTTGCCAAAGCGACAACGATTTCGGCGCGTGTAATTGTACTTTTGGGCCGGAAGCTGCCGTCCTTGTATCCGATCATCAATTTCTTATCAGCAACAGCAGCAATCTGTGTCTTACTCCATGCGGAGAAAGAGTCGGAGTCGGAGAAAGGATTTGCTGGTTGTTCTATGCCGCTCAATTTAAGTAACCGGGAGATCATTACCGCCGCTTCTTCGCGGGTTACTTCCCGCTGCGTTCTAATCGTCCCGTCCACATAACCTGTCACATATTCTGCTTTCACTGCTTTGGCAACTTCGGAGTACGCCCAATTGTCAGAAGCGACATCGTCGAATGAAATCGGTGCTTCTTCAACAAATCCGAAGGACCGGTTTACGAGAGTCATAAATTCACCTCTCGAGAGCACTTTATCTGGCCGGAAGGTATGGTCTTGATAGCCCTTAATAAAACCTTTATTTAACCAATCAAGCAGCTGTGTTTCCGCCCAATGGCCAGTCACATCGGACAAGCCAGAGATATCGGATTCGGTGTCCACACGATTTTCTTCTGCATTTGCATGTTTACCGCCGATCAAGGTCCCGAATGAAGAGGAGACCAGACACAGCATTAAGGTGACGATGATGAGCTTGTGCCACAATCGGTGTGCTTGCATACAATCACTCCATTCTCAAATAGTAAGCTGTGAGTTGCAATAAAACTTAAGCTGGCCCATGGTTGGGGAAGGGAAACGCTTACATTTTTGTTCCCTTTGAGCCATTTCTTAACCGATAATTGGTCGGATAGAACACCTCCTTAAATTATAGATTAAACATAATATATAATTTAAACTAATGTTAACTACATAATTTAGAATTTGTCAATACATTAGTCGTGCTCGTGAAATGCATAGTCCGCTATTGACATGCATAATACATTATATATAATCGTTTATATATCTAACTGTATGAGACGAGGGGAAATGATATGATTCGAGAATTAGACCTGCTTCAGGCTGGCTGTATTCATGTTATTGAACATAATGACCAAACGATTAATTTTGCTGCGCAAGAATTAGTTCGATATTTAGAAGCGATTACAGATTGCGGCATAGCCCTCAAAAGTGCGGAACAATACGACCAGAGAGAAAAAGGACTATGGATTGGGCTGCCATGTGACTTTCCGCATTCTCCATTTCTTGTTGACGAACAGGAAGAGTATGATGATGCTTTGTGGATCGATGTATCCGGTGGACAAGGAATCATTAGCGGTGTAAACCCACGCAGCGTACTGTTCTCGGTCTATCGCTTTCTTAATGAGCTAGGCTGCAGATGGGTAAGGCCAGGGGCGGACGGTGAATATTTACCGAAAGCGGATATCGGATCTTTCACGGTAAGAGTGTATGAGCACGCTTCTTATCGGTACAGGGGAATTTGTATTGAAGGGGCGGTCAGTCTTGAACATGTGACCGATATGATCGATTGGATGACCAAAATTGGATTTAATAGCTATTTTATCCAATTCAGAGAAGCCTATTTTTTCTTTGAACGATGGTACAACCATTTGAATAATCCGCTGAAGCTTCCGTCCGGAGATTTCAATGTGGAAGTGGCAAGAGCATACGTTGCGTTAGCGAAGCAAGAGATTCAAAAAAGAGGGATGATTTATCAAGCTGTGGGTCATGGGTGGACTTGTGCGCCTTTTGGAATTGTAGGATTAAGTTGGGAGAAATGGGGGGACGAAGTTGATCCTGAGACTTCCCAGTTTTTCGCCCTAGTGAACGGCAAACGTGAATTATGGCAAGGTATTCCTATAAATACGGATCTGTGTTATTCGAATTCAGAAGCCCGCAGTAAAATGATTGAGGAAATTGTTCTCTACGCATCCTTACATCCGGAAGTTGATCTGCTGCATGTTTGGTTGTCGGATGGTTTCAATAATCAATGCGAGTGCGAGCAGTGTGTTCTTATGTCACCTTCCGATTTGTATGTCAGGTTAATGAATGAACTGGATGAAGGCTTGACTGCTCTAGGCATTGAAACTCGTATCGTATTTCTTATCTACCATGAACTGCTGTGGCCCCCTGAATATGAAAAGTTCATCAATCCCGATCGTTTTGTGATGCAATTCGCCCCGATTACCCGCTCATACCGGCAATCATTTTCGACTATCGAAGGCGTTTCTGATGTTCCTCCTTTTTTCAGAAATAAGGTAGATTTACCGCAAACCGTGGAGGGGAATGTAAGTTTTCTTAAGGCATGGCAAAGCCGGTTTAAGGGCGATAGCTTTGATTTCGACTACCATTTCATGTGGGCTCATCAAAGGGATCCCGGTTATGTCCATATATCGAGAATGGTATACGAGGATATCCGTCATTTGCATCAGATCGGTCTGAATGGTTTTGTCAGTTGTCAGGTACAGAGAGCCTTCTTTCCAAACGGACTTGGCATGACAGTAATGGCCCGAACATTATGGAACAAAGAGTTAAGCTTCAGAGAAATGGCAGAGGATTATTATGCGAGTGCCTATGGGGAAGACGGTCCTCTTTGCTTGAAGTATGCGGAGGAGCTGTCGGAACTGTATTTCGATCTTAATCTGGAAAAGGAGACCGATCGGAATGAGGTAGACCGCAAATCTTGTTTTCAAAACATCTATTCGCTTATTCGTCAATTCGAGTGCGTAATCGAAAAGAACATTCACCATGCAAATCCGTGTCACGCCGTTTCTTGGAGACATCTTGGGATACACGCAGAAATTTGGACGGAGATGACTCGTGGTTTGGAACTGCTTGATAGAGGAGAAGTCGAACAAGCTCTATGTATATGGGAAGGCGTAAAAACAATGGTATGGAAAAATGAGGAAAATTGTCATCGAGTATTTGATGTGTACAATTTTGTCGGTGTTTTTGATGAGATTTTCTCTGTGAAAGCGTTGTAATTTTTGATTGACAAAGAATATTCGATTTGTTATTTTAAATATAATACATTATATATAATACATAAGAACGGTTTGGGAAGAATTGCGATCTGGAAATCGGAGTGTGTATTTGAAAGGGCTTACAATGGTTTGCAATGCTGAAACGGGTTAAATTCCCAAATGAAAGACGGGGATTCCATATCATCTGTTTACGTGGAGGTGTGGCAATAACAGAAGGAAAGCACGGACTCATTTAGTAAAGAAGCGGATGTACAAAAACAGGGAGGTTAAACAATGAAACGCACATTGGCACTCACATTTTCTTTCATTCTCATGGTTACCGTTGTTCTGTCAGCATGTAGTAAAAAAGAAGAGACAGGTAATACGAAACAAACACCAGCGCCATCCCAAAGCGGGGAACAAACACCACCGACAACTGACGATGGAATGAAGGATGGTAAGTACGACCCTGTAATCACGGTTACGACTGTAACGGAGAAAAAACCTACCGTAAAATATACAAACGGTGATTCTCTGGAAAACAATCCGTGGACAAGAGCCTATGAGAAGGAATTCGGAATCAAATTGAAATATTTATGGGAGGTTGACCTGGCCCAATATAAACAGAAGATGAACCTGACGATCGCATCCGGAGATCTCCCCGATTTCTTCAAAGTCGATCAGGAGCAGTTTAAACAATTGCGCGATGCAGATCTTATTGAAGATATGACCGATGTGTATAACAAATCTGCTTCCGATCGGGTGAAAGCGGTAATGGCGGACGCAGGGGATTTGGTTATGAAGTCCGCTACCTTCGACGGGAAGCTGATGGGAATCCCTTATACTTACCCTACAAGAGAAGCTGCTGATATGATTTGGATCCGCTCCGACTGGCTGAAGAAGTTAAACCTACCGGAACCGAAGACAATGCAGGATGTGCTTGCCATCGCCGAAGCATTCACGACGAAGGATCCGGACGGCAACAATAAGAATGATACGTTCGGGTTGGCATTGGACAAGGATTTCTCCGCATTTAACGGATTCCTGAACAGCTTTCATGCCTACAAGGGGATATGGCTGAAGGATGCAAATGGCCAATTGGTATACAGTACGATTCAACCACAAATGAAGCAAGCGTTAGGCGTCCTGCAAGAGATGTTCAAGAAAGGCCAGATTGATCCGGAGTTCGGCTCCAAAGCGTTTGACAAAGTGGGAGAAGACATTGCCAGCGGAAAGATCGGCATGCTGTATAATCCGTTCTGGGCGCCGATGTATCCGTTGCAAACAAGCGCGGATAAAAACAAAAACGCTGAATGGAAGTTTTATCCTCTAGCCTCCATCGATGCGGAGCCTGCTAAGTTTCAGGCGGAGCTTGGTGTAAATCCTTCTTTTGGTTATTGGGTCGTTAAGAAAGGAAGCAAGCATCCCGAGGCGATGCTGAAAATGCTCGATTATTATCTCAGCATTAACGAGAGTATTGATCCTAAAGTCATCTCAGAAATGAGCATTGGCGCAGACGGATCGGAAATTTGGCCGATGAATGCGATTCTGGCAAGCAAATCTTTCGGAAATTCCGATCAATGGCTAAGAATAGCGGATGGACTAAAAACGGGAGATACATCGAAATTAAGCGCCGGCGATAAATCGGTTCTGGAGAAAGTGCAGGGTGCGTTAAAAGGCGACCGTACTTTATGGGGATGGGATAAAGTTTACGGCGAGAACGGATCGCTCGGTCAGGCGAACGAATATCGGAAAAATGATCAGTTCCAAATCAATGCGTTCTACGGTGCGGCCGTATCGGCATCGGTAGATAAGGGGCCGACATTATCCAAGCTGGAGCTCGAGATGATTACGAAAATCATTATGGGCAAAGCTTCGATAAATGATTTCGACAAATTCGTCAGTGACTGGAAGAAATTTGGCGGAGACGAAGTTACCCAGCAAATAAACGAATGGGCGGCAAACAACAAATAGTTGTTCATTAAGGATAGGCATGGAATAACGGGAAGGGGACGCCAACAGGGATACCCTTCCCCATTCTCTCTATAATGAAGGATTGCAAATATCGCTGAAGGTGGGGTTTGATTGAAAAGCAGAACATCCAGTTTCCCCTTGCATCTCATGCTGTTGCCAGGTTTAATCATTGTCCTTATATACAGTTACGGCCCCATGTTTGGCATTGTCATTGCGTTTCAAAAGTACATTCCAGCCAAAGGTTTTTTTGACTCGAAGTGGATTGGATTGGCGAATTTTAAATACTTCTGGAGTTTGCCAGATACGTTGCAGGTATTCAAGAATACGATATTTATCGCTTTGATGAAAATCATCACGGGTCTGATCGCGCCGATAACAATCGCATTATTGCTAAATGAAGTGATGCACAGATATGTCAAACGCGGCATTCAAACGTTGATTTATTTGCCTCATTTTCTTTCTTGGGTCATTCTTGGCGGAATCATGATCGATATCCTGTCACCGTCAAGCGGCATTGTTAATTGGGCATTAGGTATTTTCGGGATAAAACCGATTTACTTTCTAGGCGATAATCAGTGGTTCCCTTTCGTTCTTATTTTTTCCCATTTATGGAAAGAATTTGGATTCAGCACGATCATTTATTTGGCTGCATTGACCAGTATCAATCCTACGTTGTATGAAGCGGCTGTGATCGATGGAGCAAACCGTATCAAACAAACATGGCATGTTACGTTACCAGGCATGAGACCAATTATCGTTTTAATGGCTACGCTCAGCTTAGGCGGTATTTTAAATGCCGGATTCGATCAGGTGTTTAATTTATATAGTCCGCAAGTGTATGATAGCGGGGATATAATCGATACGTTTGTTTATCGGATGGGGCTGATTGACGCTCAGTACGGACCGGCTACAGCAGTAGGATTGCTTAGTTCAGTAGTGGCGTGTATTTTTATTTCCTTGACCTATTACCTTGCTTACCGCTTTGCCAAATATCGCATATTTTAGGAGGGGTAGGTTTGCCTCAAAGTACATCTTTAAGCAGAAAAATATTCAATGTGCTCAACTATACCTTTCTAATTGGAATATCCTTGCTCTGCTTGCTGCCGCTCATTCATGTTCTTGCTGTGTCGCTCAGCAGCAATACTGAAGCTTCGGCAGGAATCGTCAAGCTATGGCCGGTTGGGTTTACTTTTAAATCCTATGAATTCGTATTGGCGAAAAAAGAGTTTGTGGCTTCCTTCCTGATTTCAGTCGAACGGGTTGCGCTGGGTACAGTGATCAATATGTTCTTCACCATATTAATGGCGTATCCCCTGTCCAAAGAAGTAACGTCTTTTAAATGGCGTACCGTTTATGTTTGGGGGCTGTTTGTTTCGATCCTGTTTAGCGGCGGTCTTATACCATGGTATATGACGATTCGGGCAACGGGTCTGCTTGATACGATATGGGCTTTGCTTATACCTAGCGCCGTCCCGGTATTTAACGTCATTCTGCTATTGAATTTTTTTCGCAATTTGCCCAAAGAGCTGGAAGAAGCCTCGTTCATGGACGGCGCCGGTCACTTCACCACCTTGTTCCGTATTTTTGTTCCGTTGTCTATGCCTGCACTGGCTACATTAATATTGTTCACCGTTGTAGGGCATTGGAATTCCTGGTTTGATGGGCTTATATTAATGAACTCTCCGGATCATTACCCGATGCAAAGCTACTTGCAAACGGTCGTCATCCAAAAGAACTTTACGTCTATTACAGAACAAGAGATTAAGATGTTAGCCGAAATTAACGACCGAACTTTGAAGGCTGCGCAAATCTTCATGGGATCGCTCCCCATATTATTAGTGTATCCGTTCCTGCAAAAGTATTTTATTAAGGGCATTGTCATAGGAAGTGTAAAGGAATAGTGGGTATCTAAGGTAATGCAGCGAGAGGAGAAGGAGAGAAAAAGAATATGAATGCACAAACAAACATGAATGCACTGGTAAATAAAAAATCCTTCATTGGTTTAGAGAACTGTACTTGGCTTTACAGTGGGGCAGAGGCTCCACTTCATCAAGGTTGTCAAGATGCAATAAACGAGTATATATCGTTCAGGGGGAAAGGTCCAGACGGACGGAAACGGAACGCAGAAGTTGAACAGTCCTGTAAAGAAAACGTGGCGCGCCTTTTGCAAGGCAAGCCTTCTGATATTGCCTTTGTATCCAATACATCTGAAGCGATGTCCATGATTGCCCATTCGTTGGACTTCAAGGAAGGTGATAATGTTGTAATTCATACATTAGAGTTTCCGTCGGGTATTCTTCCCTGGCTTCAATTAAAAAACAATGGCCTTAAAGTTCGCGTCGTGCAGCACCGCGATTGGGAAATTTCCATAGAAGACATAATGGATCAGGTGGATGAACGCACAAAGCTTGTTGTAACGAGTCATGTGAGTTATCTGACCGGTGCAAGGCTTGACTATAAGGAGCTTTACTCCGAGCTCAAGAAGACGGAAACATTGCTGCTCCTAGATGCTACCCAGTCGCTCGGCGCAGTGCCGGTGAATATGAACGATGCCGACTTTGTCGTTTGCAGTTCTTATAAGTGGCTTCTATCCACTCATGGCCTTGGGGTGATCGCCGTCAACCCGAGACGTGTTGCCGATTTTGCTCCGCGAGCCGTCGGCTGGAGAAGCGTAACCGATATGTTCAGTCCTACACGGTTTGAAAATTTTTCTTTCCACGAAGATGCTCGCCGTTTCGAGCTGGGGTTTCCGAGCTATCCGACTGTTTATGCAACTAATTTTTCTGCGGGATTTCTTTTGGAGCAGGGGATTGAACGTATCGAACAGCATATCCTGTCGCTTGGTAGCCGATTAATTGAGCAGCTCACCGATTTGGGCTTCGAAGTAATGACACCTGCTGCGCCGCATAATAGAGCCGGTAATATTAGCGTTGCATCCGATCGGGGGGAACAAATCGCGGAGATGCTGCGTGTTCATAATATATATGTATGGGGAGGTGACGGCAGATTCAGGGTGTCTGTTCATTTATTTAATGACACAGAGGATCTGGATAAACTGGTAGATACATTAAAGGGGTTTAAGTGAAATACTAACAACCCGTCATAGGATGACGTTTAATAAGGCTGTATTGGAGAAGCAAACTCCATGCAGTCTTTTAATTATTGTGGATAGAAAAAATAGTATTTATTTGTTATATTTTACGGCTCACAATACCAGCTTGGTAGTTTAGGAGATTTATCATCTGTTCCGTGTTTTGGTTAGTAGTATCACTTTGCAGGCTAGTAATTGAAGAGTTGTTCGTATCATTTTCTGAAGGAGAAGCCTTATCAATTTCCTGTTTAATCTCGCTTACTAAGATTTTTGTGCCATCTGATCTGCTATACGCTCCATATCGGTTTGAATTTGGGATTATTTAGCACGGGGTAAAAACCTATGGAAAAAAGGGTTGAGCAGCTAACGACGCTGCTCAACCCTTTTATCTTTGTCGATTTTCTATCAGTACGTCCACCAATTACCCGACATGACAATCATCGAGAAGAGCTTGATGCTGTCTTCATAATATTCTTTCGGGCTGCTGCTGTTTGTGACTGACCAAACGGAATTAAGCCAGCTTTGATTCGACGAGTTGATCATGGCGCTAACACCGAATGGAGCGTAGAAGGCGTCGCTGTTGGAGGAGCCGAAGGCGGTTCCATTCAGCTTGTAGCCGTCAAGTATCTTGGATGGGGTGCTTCTTGTCTTGGACTTAATCCAGTTATTCATCCTCGTCAATTGACTGATTGCTTGCGTATCCCCATTTACCAAATAATCGGTCGTAATCCGCCATGGAATGCGGCAGGAATTGTAGTTATAATTGCCGTCGTTCGCATCCTCCAGGTAGTTGGCCGGAGCCGGTTTGTAGGTGTTGCTGAAGAAGACCACGAAGTCCGGCAGCAACCCGGTGCTGGAGCTGTAATTGTTGTATAAGGAATTAATGATCGTGTACGTCTTGCCGACTACATTATCCCACTTCGCGTCGGAGGTCGCTTTCTTGAACGCCTTAAGATGATCCAGCATAAAGTCGGACGGCCTTGTTGCAGTCGCTTCGGCGCCGCTTGTTGCCCAATCTCCCATACGCAGCGTCCAGTTGGATTGATTGACGTCGTTTGCCATGATAGCGTTAATGATCATCTTCGCGGCGGACAAATAATCGATGGTGCCGGCACTGCCCCATTGCTTATGAGCAAGCAGTAAGGAGAAAGCAATGTCCATGTCGCCGTCCGTCGCGGAGTCTGCGCCTTCGATGTTAACGAAGCTGCTGTTCTGCTTCCAGGCCATTAAGGCAGAGTTGTTGCTGCTTGGATGAGCTTTATAATAGTTGTACAACCCATCGAAATAGGTTTGCGCGTTGCTATCGTATCCGGCCATGATGACCGTGAATAGCATGCCGTAGCCATGGGCTTCGGATACAGTTCCTCCGGCATTGTTGTATTTGATGTAATATTTGCCGCTGCCGGCTGTTTTCAGATAATTAGACTTCCAAGTATTCCATTTGCTCTGAACCGCGTTGTCCATGGCACTCTGCGTGACGTTCGTAGGTTTGATCGTACCGCTCGTGTAGGTCGTATGCTGGGGAAAGGCATAATGGGCTGTTGTGGCGGAGCAGACGGAATTCATAGCAGTGAACAATAACAATAAACTCGCGAGCACACTGACTCCGATCGTTAAAGACCATTTCTTTTTCATTAATGTTAACGCTCCTTTGCCTCATTTCATGATACTACAAATCGGACAAGCATTGGTGGATGGTTCTCTATATGAATGGCTGCAGACTCGTTATAAACTGCGAATTCGGCGATCCGTCGATAAGAAAAGCCCGTATTTGCTGATGAAACAGCCGCTGGAGCATCATTGAATACTCATCTGCGGTGTTCAGAGACGACTTGTCCAACTATGTGGTTGAACGCTTGAATGGATAGGAGAAACAACAGTCGTGCTCATGTCTGGCCTTAGCTTGTCAGGCTAGTCTGCATAAATGTCCAAGTCCCCTCATAAACATGGTACAAGTCGAGCGTAAACGGCCACGTCCCGTACGAGCTTGTGCGACACGAATGTAACGCACCTGCTGCAGTACAGCTCCGGATACGTTTAAAACATTGTGATGAGGGGTTGATCTGATGCGTCGTCGAATTGGTTTTATGTTAGTACTCTTACTGTGCGCTATGGCGGTGCTCGCAGGCTGCGGGACTAAGGATTCGGAATCGGTTGTCAAGGATTTGGACAAAGTGGTAACTAGCTTGGGCAGTTATCATGGGAAAGGCATAATGACTCTGCACACCGGACAGCAGCCAGTTGAGTATCAAGTTGATGTTTCTTACCAGAAGCCGCAGTATTACCGTATTGAACTGACTAACGCGAAGAAAGATATCACGCAGATCGTCCTGCGTAATGATGAAGGCGTCTTCGTCTTAACACCAAGGCTGAATAAGGTATTCCGCTTCCAAAGCGACTGGCCGGCCAATCAAGGCCAAGTGTACCTGTATCAGACACTTATCCAAAGTATTTTGCTCGATAATTCGCGTCAGTTCGCCGTCGATAAAGATTCCTATGTATTCGATGTGATGGCTAATTATCAGAACGGTTCCCTAGCACGTCAAAAGATTTGGCTGAATAAATCCGACTATTCACCAAAGCAAGTTAAAGTCAGTGATGCTAATGCTGCTGTTATGGTTGAGGTCAATTTTGATTCCTTCGAATTTGATTCCAAGCTGGATAAGAGTGTTTTCGATACCCAGAAGAATATGGGCAGCAACACAAGCAATCAACCAACAATGGCAACACCAGATAATAATTCGAATTCCTCAAGCTCCAATAATGCAGCAGATGATGAAACAACAACACCTGACTCGAACAATTCGAGCACATCGAATAATTCCACTAACTCAGAGGATACGTCTGGATCAACTAATTCTACTACGAATGAAGACTCCGAGAATTCTTTGGGTCCTGTTGATGGTCAGAAGGATCCACATGCTGCCAAACCTGCAGCTTTCACACCGATGGAGCCATCTTATCTACCGGCAGGTGTCTCTGAGAAGGATCAACAGGATATCGTCTTTGGCGGAAACCCAGGGATCATGATTCGCTATACAGGCGATTATGATTACACCCTCATCGAAACACAGCCTAGAGATGTAGCAGCATCACAAATGAAGGGAACCATGGTTGATCTGGGCTTTACGTATGGTTCGATTAGTGGAGATGAGCAGAAAACCTTAACATGGACTGACGGTGGCATTGAATATCGGCTTACGAGTGGAACGCTTCCGGAATCGGAGATGATGAAGGTAGCGCAGTCGGTACAGGGCGAGATGACGAAATAATAGACTGCTGGGCAGAAACATTTCCCAGCTAATTTGAAAGTGAAATCCCCTTCTGTTTCATTGACAGCTCGAAGCCAAAACGTTTAACATAAAGGTTACGGGTTGTAGAGATAAACGTCCACCCTCGAGGTGGGCGTTTACGTTGGGAATATCAGAAAGTATCTATTTTTCCTTTACTTTCTGATATTTTGAGGAAGAAGCTAACTAACGAACGATACCATCAAAAGATGGCGTTAGCTGGTTCTTCCTAAATGAAAAGAAGGTGGAAGCGTGAACGCATATTATCGACCAACTAGAGTGGAAATTTCGCTCGATGCGCTGCGGCGCAATATACTTTCATTTCGTTCGGTTATGCCAAAGGGCATGCGGTTGATGGCTTCGGTCAAAGCCAATGCTTATGGACATGGAGCCGCCCAAGTAGCTAGAGAAGCGGAAGCAAGCGGTGTAGACTATCTAGGCGTAGCTTTCCTCGACGAAGCCTTGCAGCTTCGTAAAGCTGGTATTGAGATTCCTATCCTAGTACTTGGTTATGTGCCTCCTGAAGGTCTTGCTTCAGCGAGGGAATCAGACATCACTATTGCCTTATTTAGTGAAGAGATAGTGATGGCTGCAGCCGCTCTGCCAGCAGCGGAGAAGCCGCTTCGCGTTCATATCAAGATTGATACAGGCATGGGTAGACTCGGTCTGCTTGCTGAGCAAGTAGAAGATGCCCTTCGTTTTATTAATCGAGCTATGAGTGAACCGGGTCTTGAGGTTGAAGGGATGTTCACACATTATGCCCAGGCAGACGAAACGGATAAGACGTATACACAGCTACAATATGAACGCTTTGCAGTGCTCGTTCAGGAGCTAAAGCGGCGCAGTATCCATATCCCGATCATTCATGCAGCTAACAGTGCAGCTGGTATTGATACGCCGGAATGGGGCGGCAGCATGCTGAGACTTGGAATCAGTATGTATGGTCTATATCCCTCCGCCGAAGTAAACAAGCAGCGGATACAGCTGGAGCCTGTACTTTCACTCAAGACAAAAGTTGTCATGGTGAAGCAAGCTCCGCCAGGCTGGGGAATCAGTTATGGAACTCGTTATGTAACTAAGGGTGAAGAGAGAATCGGTACCTTGCCGATCGGTTATGCAGATGGTTACAGCCGAATGCTGACTGGCAAAGCCGAGGCTATCGTGCGTGGACAGCGTGTTCCCGTTCTTGGGACCATTTGCATGGACCAATGTATGATTGCACTCGATCCGGCAGCAGCAGCGGATTCGGTTGATAGCATGAATCCTGTTGAAGCGGGTGAGGAAGTCGTACTTATCGGCTCTCAAGGCAAAGAGACGATTACGGTGGAAGAGATTGCAGATAAGCTTGGAACCATTAATTATGAGCTTATATGTATGATTGCAACCCGTGTACCTCGCGTTTATACCCGAGACGGCCAAGTGGTTGTGGTGCATAATCCTTTGGATTAAGATTCCAACGTGCTATAAATTACCGCATAAGGTTCTACAAGGTAAGAAGAGGATTTTATTGATTAATCTCGAATTAAGTAAGAGCATCATTTTGTGTAGATTTGGAAGCTGCTAAGAGATGTAGCATACTTGATATACATCAGGCATAGATATGAGGGTGTATATTACAGACCAAATAATGACATACTGTTAGTGCGCTTTTGCTGGAAATGTTTTGGGGGTGCGAGTTCGGTGGCCAATTTGCAAAACACCAAAAGGATAATGATCAGCCTGCCTGATCATTTGCTGGAGGAAGTCGACGGGATCGTTGCCAAAGAAAACTCAAACCGAAGTGAATTTATTCGTCAGGCGATGAAGTTGTATTTAATCGAGCGTAAAAAGCGCCAAATTCGCGAATCAATGCAGCGCGGTTATTTGGAAATGGCGAAAATCAACTTGGTGATGGCATCGGAAGCTTTTCAAGCGGAGGAAGATGCCGGCGATACGCTCGGCCGACTCGTAAGCGGGGTGTAAGCTTGATCGTTAAACGCGGCGATGTATTTTTTGCTGACTTGTCACCTGTTGTCGGTTCAGAGCAGGGTGGCGTCCGTCCAGTTCTTGTTATTCAGAATGATATCGGCAATCGCTTCAGTCCAACTGTGATTGTAGCTGCCATAACTGCACAAATTCAGAAGGCCAAACTGCCGACGCATGTCGAAATTGACGCTGCGTCACACGGGTTTGACCGAGATTCTGTGCTGCTATTGGAGCAGATCCGAACGATTGATAAACAGCGCTTGACCGATAAGATTACACACCTTGACGATGAGACGATGCGTAAGGTGGATGAGGCGCTGCAAATCAGCGTTGGCTTAATTGATTTTTAATTTTACGGAATAATAAGAGCAGGGCTCTCGAAGGGGTCCTGCTTTTTGCTGTCTCTGCTTGAGCTATAAATTAATCCCTTGCAGAATATCCAGCTTTGTTTTAAAGTGAGATTAATAATACGCAACAGCATAGTAATTTAGGCAACGATGCCTAGGTGATAAGAGCGATTAGTGCTCTTATTTCCTAGGCATTTTCTGTTTTTCTCATCTTTTTGGGCCAGGGGGTGATAGGAGTGGAACCACAACCTTTACGCGCGATTCCGCTGGCCGTTCGGATTATTTCGAACGTGGATGCTGGGCTTGCGCAGCAGTTGGGACTGAAACCAGGCATTCGCAGCTTAGGTCTGCTAACGGCAACGATTGACGACGTTGGCTACACCGCTATCGATGAGGCAACGAAAATGGCAGCTGTTGAAGTCGTATATGCCAAATCGTTTTATGCAGGGTCATCACATGCATCTGGCCCGTTGTCCGGTGAGTTTATCGGCATGATTGGCGGTGCAACTCCGGCAGAAGTGAGAAGTGGTCTGGATGCTGCAGCAGCTGTTATGGAAAGTGGTGCATGCTTTTATTCCCTCAACGGCGAGGGAACGCATGCTTACTACGCACATGTTATCTCCAGAACAGGCTCTTATCTCTCCCAGATCGCAAATATTCAAGAGGGGGAACCTCTAGCTTATTTGATCGCACCACCGCTTGAAGCCGTCTTTGGGATAGACGCGGCATTAAAGGCCGCTGATGTCCGGATGTGCCAGTTTTATGGTCCGCCTACGGAGACTAATTTCGGTGGGGGATTATTGACAGGAAGTCAGTCAGCTTGCACAGCAGCAGCGGAGGCATTTGCCCAAGCGGTAACTGAGGTGGCAAGGAATCCTTTAAAATTCGGATGAGAAAGTGCGGGTGATCGGGATTGAATTTGCAGATGCAGGCTTTAGGAATGATAGAGACCTTTGGTATTCCAGCATTGATTGCTGCGGCCGATGCTGCAGCCAAGACGGCGGATGTTAGAGTAACCTCTTATGAGAAGGTCGATGCTGGAATCGTTACGATATATATACTGGGTGATGTGGCTGCCGTAAAAGCAGCGGTTGAAGCAGGAGCAGCAGCAGCAACCGCGGTCGGAAAGCTTCTTGGATCGCATGTCATCGCAAGACCGGATATATCTTTATGGTCCTTTGTAGAGAGCTTGCTGCCGCCGGATCTGCGAGCAAGCTCGGAAGAGGCGGAGAAGGGAACCGACGAACCTCCTAGAAGACGAGGCACGAGACTCTAAGGAAGTCATGCTCCTTCGGATTGTCATGAAGGTAAGACAGGAGTGATGGAAATGAAGCTGGATTCGGATTTGCAATCGATTCAAGAGGTTCGCAATTTTCTGTATGAGGCGAAGTCGGCGCAGAAACAGCTGGAGAAAATGACACAGCTGCAAATCGACGAGATCATCTTTGCCATGGCTCAGGCAGCAGAAAAGGAAGCGGAGCGGCTTGGCGTATTGGCAGCTGAGGAAACAGGCTTTGGGAAAAGCGTGGACAAGAAAGCAAAGAACTTGTTTGTTGCGCGCAATGTGTATGGGGCAATCAAGGATATGAAGACAGTCGGCATCATACATAAGGATGAGGAGCGCAAGGTTTGGGAAGTGGCCCAGCCTGTGGGTATTGTAGCTGCCATTATTCCTTCGACCAATCCCACTTCAACGGTCATGTTCAAATGTATGATCGCATTGAAGGCTAGAAACGCTATAGTTATTTCTCCGCATCCCTCGGCACTGCGCTGTTCCCAAGAAGCAGCAAAGATAATGTGCGAGGCTGCGGAGAAGGCGGGGGCACCCGAAGGGCTGATCCACTGCCTAACAAAGCCATCTATTGAGGCTAGCAATGAGCTGATGAAGCATAAGCTTACCGATGTCATTCTGGCTACTGGCGGTACTGCGATGGTGAAAGCGGCCTATAGCTCAGGCAAGCCGGCTTATGGTGTGGGGCCGGGCAATGTTCCGGTTTATATCCACCACAGCGCGAATCTCACCAAAGCGGTGAGCGACATCTTGCAAAGCAAAACCTTCGACTACGGCACGATCTGTGCCTCCGAGCAAGCGCTTGTCGTGGACCAATCGGTCAAATCGCAGTTGGTTGAAGAGCTGAAGCGGCAGGGAGCTCATTTTCTCAATGAAGAGGAAAAGCAAAAGGTCGCAGCCATCATTATGATTGGCAAAGGGTTAAATCCCAAAATTGTAGGTAAATCACCACAAGTCATTGGTGGGATGGCAGGGATCACAGTTCCGAACCATGCGCGGGTGTTGATTGCAGAGGAAACGAATGTCGGGCTTCAATATCCATTTTCTGTGGAAAAGCTGACCTCGATTCTTGCCCTGTATACGGTTAGTGATTGGCAGGATGGCTGCCGCAGGTGTATAGAGCTTTTAGAGCTTGGAGGTTTGGGTCATACGCTTGGGATTCATTGTGAAGATCTATCCATCATTGAGGCTTTCGGTCTTGAGAAACCGGCCTCGCGGATTATCGTCAACAGTGGCACTACCTTCGGTGGTATTGGAGCTACAACCGGCATTATGCCCTCTCTTACACTTGGCTGTGGTTCGTTTGGCAACAACGTGACCTCAGACAATATAGGACCCCAGCATCTGATGAACATTAAACGGGTCGCTTTCGGAATTCGGGAAATGCCGACGGAAACGGGTACTGAAACGGGTACTGAAACGGAATCGGAAACGGAAACAACTACGCAGACCGCCCACAAGATAGCTGCCAGCATAGGCGAGCAAAGCTATCCGGGCATTTCAAGGGACGAAGTATTGGATATTGTAAAAAGCGTGCTTTCCCAAATGAAGCTTTCATAAGGTTTTACTGATTTCCCATATAAATAGCAATAATCTTAAACCATCTGAGGAGGAATTTTAAAATGGCAGGAGAACACACAGCATTAGGTATGGTTGAAACAAAAGGATTGATTGGGTCAATCGAAGCGGCAGACGCAATGGTTAAAGCAGCCAATGTAAGATTGGTAGGCAAGGTTCATGTTGGCGGCGGTCTGGTTACTGTTTTAGTACGCGGGGATGTAGGCGCTGTCAAAGCGGCAACGGATGCCGGCGCAGCTGCTGCGGAGAAGGTTGGAGAGCTCGTTGCTGTTCACGTCATTCCACGTCCACATTCGGACATCGAATTCATCTTGCCTAAACTTGAAGGTTAATTGCAGCTATGGCGCTCATAACGGAAACGTCTCTGCGCGCCCAGCTGGCAAAGGGCATCCCGAATCCGTTTCTGATTATTGAGGGGGATAAACTGACGCCGGCTGCGGCGGATTTTCTGAAATCTAGAGGAATAGCCATTCAAAAGTCATCGGCGAAAACGCCAATTGTTCTTGCTGATATCAAGTCAGATTCTAATCGACTTATTCCCGTAGGGGTATCCAACCGACATATCCATCTCTCTAAGGAGCATGTGGATGCATTGTTTGGCACCGGATACGCATTGACTGTGCTTCGCGAGCTATCACAGCCCGGACAATTTGCAGCGAAGGAAACGGTAACGCTAATTGGTCCAAAGGGAATTATTCAAAATGTCCGCATACTTGGGCCTTCCCGAGGAGCTTCACAGGTTGAAATCTCACGGACAGACAGCTATACGCTTGGGATTCAACCTGCTGTCAGGCTCTCTGGCGACATCCTGGGTACAAGTGGAATTACGGTCGCAGGACCGTCAGGAGCAGTTGTACTTAAGGAAGGGCTGATTGTAGCCAAAAACCATGTGCATATGTCCGTCGCAGAAGCAGCTCGGTATCAGGTTGCACCGGGTGATCGCATGATTTTATCAACAATGGGCGACCGTCCTCTCATCTATGCGGATGTTGTTGTTCGAGTAAACGAGAGGTTCTCCTTGGATTTCCACATCGATACGGACGAAGCTAATGCTGCCGGACTTCACACAGGAGACTCTGTTCAAGTCATTGGGAAGAACGGCATAATTACGGATTCCGTAGGGGGGTAACGGCAGTTGGAGATCAAAGAAATGATTGAGTCGATCGTCCGTGAGCTTGTCACAACGATGCAGGCAGAAGCGGTTAAGAAGCCTAAAGTCTTATATATTTTTTGCGATAGTACGGCTCATGAAGGATACACCGATCATTTTATTCTGCTGCGGAATCATGGGATTCAATACGATATCCTGTTCCTGGACGGTATAACCTCAGCGTGGCTCGGGATGAAGAAAATCGAGTCGGGCGGCCCTGGCAAATCTATTGCTGTAGATGAATTCGCACCAGCTCCTATAGAGGTGCCTATGGACTATGACGGTATTGTCATTCCGGAGATCGATCTAGATAATGCAGGACGCGCGGCACTAGGCATGAAAGGGACAGTGAAATCGGAGATCATCTTCTCGGCGCTGGTCCTGAACAAATTCGTCTTAGTGGGCGATGATAGCCCAGGGTTAAAAAGGGCGGACCGACGTACTTTGAGAACGCTGGAGCTTCCAAAGCCGTTTCAGAAGCTCTTTGATTATTACAAGCAAGAAATGCAAATGTATGGTGTTGAGTTCGCTCCTGCGAAAAGCTTGGCTGAATGGGTCGTTCGAAAATGCGCGGATACCGCAGTAAAGTCAACGGAACCTACTGCTGACTCTTCTGCCAGTCCAATCGACCAGAAACAGAAACTAGATGAAGCAGATGTAAAGTTCGAAGGAGGGCTCGTTTCTGCAGAGTGGGTGAATCAACAAATGAAGAGCAAACGCTTTTCCAAATTGATCCTCTCCAAGGGAACGATTCTGTCGCCGCTGGCCAAAGATATGCTGAAGGAAAAAGGCGTTGACGTCCAATTTGCGGATGAAAGGTGAGGCCTTATGTTGTTTGGAAAAGTAATCGGCAGCGTCTGGGCGACTCAAAAAGAAGAGGGGATGGACAATTTGAAGCTGATGGTTGTCCAGCCCATCGACTTTAAAGGACGGGAGGCTGGACAGCCGGTCATCGCCGTAGATCGCATTGGAGCCGGTGTTGGTGAACGAGTGATTGTATCTAGGGGGAGCCCGGCACGTACGCTGTTTAGCGGAAGAAATGTACCGATTGATGCGATGATTGTCGGCATTGTTGACAGCTTTGACGTCGAAGATGATAGCGGGTTGGAGGAAGAATGACCATGGAGAAGCAAAGGGTAATCCAGGAATACGTACCAGGCAAACAGCTTACACTTGCACATGTTATTGCCAATCCAGATCCGATTCTTTACACAAAGCTTGGCATCGAGGAAGCCAGCGCCATTGGTATATTAACGTTAACCCCAACGGAGACGGCCATAATTGCCGCGGATATCGCGACGAAGGCGGCTCATGTGGGAATTGGTTATTTGGACCGTTTTACAGGTTCGCTTGTCATCGTCGGAGAAGTTTCGGCAGTGTGCATGGCGCTTGAGGCGGTTACGGTGTTCCTTGAGGAAAAGCTTCAATTCTCCACTGCACCACTAACAAGGTCTTGAAGCTATGAAAAAGATAATGATAATCGGCGCCATTGGTGCGGGGAAATCAACTTTGATCAAGCGATTGTTCGGTGAAAATGAGCCAGCAGCCAAAACGCAATCACTTATATACAGGGATTGGTTAATTGATACGCCAGGTGAATACAGTGAAAATCCGATGTTCTACCGATCATTAATGGCGACATCCCATGAAGCGGCAGCGCTGGTGCTCCTCCATGATGCAACGAGGGAGAGAAATTACTTCCCTCCTGATTTTTCCGGAGGGTTTCCAATCCCTGCACTTGGCGTTATAACCAAGCTCGACCATCCGCAAGCTGATACCGATCGGGCGGTCAGGCTGCTTCGGCAATCTCTTCGGAAGGGAGATATTTATTTTACCTCCTCGGAATCTTTACAAGGGATCGATGAACTGCGAAGTAAGCTGCAATCTTATGTTTTATAGGATAAGGTACGAACCCATTTTTAAAGACTATCGTAAATACCTTCGTTTATGTGACAATGGGATCAAAAAGGATCAAAACTATTCTATCCATGTGCAGGCGAGGCGATATTTATGATAGTGGTCGAAGAAATGAGCTTCCAGAACACGACATTAACGAAGCAAGAAGCGGAAAGCATCATGGGTTTGGCAGGGCAGCTTCAATGGATAGCGGATGTATCCCAATCCGATATGTTTATTGATTGCCCACTCGATGACGAGAGCTCCGCACTGGTGATCGCTCAAGCCCACCCTTCCACTGCCGTTTCTTTATATAAAACATCGGTTGTTGGTCAATATGCCTATGTGCAGAATGAGCCTGCTGTTATGTTTTGTCTGCTTTCCGGCAAGCCTGTGATCGGTTCCCGCGGTACTTCGCAAGAAGGAATCGCAATGCAGCAAAATGTAATTCCCATTCATTCCAAACAAGGTAAAGTAATTGGTGCACTCATCATGGAGAAGGATATTTCCGAGAAATTGGAGCAGGAGAAAAATGTTGAACGACTGATTGAGACGACCGAGCAATTAAGTGAAACGCTGCTAAGTCTGGCTCTATCTGAAGGCGGCATGCAATCGCTCATGCAAGAAGGCATCGTGTTATTCGATGAGAATGAATGGATCACATACACCAACCCTCAGGCCCGAAAGTTACTAATGGAGATCGGATACTCGGACATGATTGAAGGCAGTTCATTAGGCGACTTGTTTTACGGAAAGCTGAACCGAGCTAGTCTGCTGAATCAAGCTGGTGTATTTCATGAGGAGTTTCAGATTGGGAACGTCACCTTTGAGTTGAAGGCTCTATCGATCTATCGGGATCAAATGACAGTAGGCGGATTTATGCTTATTCGTGATTTATCCGAGCTGAAGGAAAAGGAAAAGCAGTTGATTATTAAATCGGCAGTTATTAAAGAAATTCACCATCGTGTGAAAAACAACCTGCAAACCGTGTCCGGCCTGCTGCGGCTCCAAATGCGAAGGACACAGCATGAGGAAGTGCAGAACGTATACCGCGACAGTATCAATAGGATTAATAGTATTGCCATCATTCATGAAATGCTCGCTTTTGAGGGGATCGAGATGATTCCATTTAAAGAAGTAGCAGAACGAATCGCTAAGAACATTATTTCATCCTCGGTCAAACCGGATCAGTCCATACGTGCCTGGCTGAGCGGCGACGAACTGATTTTACCCTCTGAGCAAGCAACTACATTGGCTCTGGTCATTAACGAGCTGGTGCAAAATTGTGTCATTCATGCTTTTCAGGATCGTAATGAAGGAGAGATCGAAATCTCCCTCCAAGTTACCGAAGATTCTGCAAGGCTCCGCGTCTCAGATAATGGCTGCGGCATAAACAATAAAGTACAGCCTGATGGCGCTAATACAAAAGGACATATCGGTTTGAAAATATCGGAGACTCTGGTTCAAGAAAATCTCGCCGGACAGATGAGTCTTACTTCAGATAAGCAAGGAACAAAGGTGGAAATCCTATTTCCGCTTCCCACTAAGGTGTCCGATCAGGAGGATGGTCTGTGAAAAACACAATCGTCGTTGTCGATGATGATCCCATAATTCGTATGGACATCCGGGAAATGCTGGAAGAGGAAGCGTACACTGTCGTAGGCGAAGCGAAAAACGGACAGGAAGCGATAGAGCTTGTTGCCAAGCTGAAGCCGGATCTTGTCATCATGGATGTCAAGATGCCTGTGATGAATGGAATCAAAGCTTCGCAAATTATTCGTAAGATGCAGGATACAGCTGTACTTCTGCTGACGGCTTACAGTCAGAAGGAATTGGTTCAGGATGCCCGTCAGGCGGGGGTTACTGCTTATCTAGTCAAACCTGTTTCAGAGGCTGATTTAATCCCGGCCGTTGAAATTGCGCTCAGTCAGAAGGCAAAAATGGATGAGCTCAAAAAAGATATTGAGCAGCTTAAGCAAACCCTGGAGGAACGCAAGCTGATTGAGCGAGCTAAAGGCATGATCATGAAGGCATTCGATCTGGACGAAGATGAAGCCTACCAAAAGCTGAGGAAACTGAGCATGACAGAACGTGTGTCATTGCCCCAGCTTGCAGTTAGACTGTTGGAAGAAGGTCTGGGTGCTATTACATAAAAGCTATGAAATGGGTGAACCGCATGGAAGAGCAATGGATTACCAGTGTGGGGATCGATATTGGAACGAGCACGACCAAAATGATTGTAAGTCGATTAAAACTTATTCGTACTTCAAGTGCTGTCTCCATTCCGAGGTATGAGATTGTTGAGCGCGAGCTTGTCTACGCAAGTCCGATTTACAGCACGCCTTTGTTAAGTGATGACGAGATAGACGCGGAGAGAATCTGGGACATCTTGCTGCGGGAGTACGAACTTGCCGCAATTAGTCCTTCCTCGCTAAAGTCGGGCGCAGTCATTATTACCGGTGAGACAGCTATTAAGCGAAATGCGCGTCACATTCTCCATTTGCTTGCAGAGCGCTCCGGCGATTTCGTTGTGGCAACGGCAGGTGCAGATCTTGAGGGTTTACTGGCTGGCAAAGGCGCCGGGGCAGAAAATCGCTCAAGGGAAGCTCGAGGAGCTGTCGCCAACATCGATGTGGGCGGTGGGACAGCCAATGCTGCGGTATTCCTTCGGGGAAGACCCGTAGGGACGGTCACGTTTCATGTGGGCGGTAGGCTTATTCAGGTTGATAGCAACGGTATTATTGCAGCGATATCACCTTCTATAAGGCCATGGCTTGACGCTTGCGGATTTCGAATAAGGGTTGGGCAGCAGGTCAGTTTTACTTTACTCAAAGAAATTTGCGCCGAGATGTGCCGTGATATGTTGGACTTTATGACGGGATTCAAGCATCCGCGAAATGATAAAGCTTTGTCCGAGCTCATTCTCGGAGACTACGGCCTTGCAGTCCCGCCTATTGAGGAGTGGATGATCTCCGGAGGGGTAGGACTTTTAATGGAGAAGGCAGCTCCCGCCAATATGGCTGAAATGGCCGTTCATGGCGATATCGGTCCACTCCTTGCTCATTCGTTGAAGGAGACTTTGGCTCGTTATCCGATCAAGCTTACCCAGCCGGATCAGACTGTGCGAGCAACTGTGATTGGCGCAGGGATGCAGAGCACGGAAATAAGCGGGGCTACCGTCCACTTAGATGCTTCGGAACTGCCAATCCGTAATCTTCCTGTCTATAAGCTGCCAATAACAAACGCGACACTTGAGCACGCAGCAGTGCTTGTCGAAGCGCTTCATGAAGCCATGAAGACCTGTGCCGCACTTTATGGACAGGAATCCTCTCCGCCGTTCGCGCTGGCACTTACTGGTTCCTTGCAGCCCACTTATAAATCAGTGCAAGAGTTAGCTGTGAAGCTTGCAGAAAGCTACCGAATTTATTTTCCGACTAGCGGAGTATTGGTCATCATTTGTGAGAATGACATGGCACTGGCGCTCGGACAATCGCTGCAAAAGCAAGTAGGCAATAGCTTAAAGCTGATTTGCATCGATCAAATTAAAGTCGAGCATGGTGATTATATTGATTTGGGAGAGCCGATCTCAGGAACCATGATTCCCGTTGTGATCAAAACACTAGCTTTTAACGACAAAACCGGAGGAGCGATACAAGCTTGAAGCTGAAAACGACATTGTTCGGGACCACATTTCAATTCCGTGATTTGAAAGAAGTTATGGCGAAAGCAAACGAAGAAAAATCGGGCGATCAGCTGGCGGGTATCGCCGCCGAAGATGCCAAAGAAAGAATGGCCGCTAAGCTGGTGCTCTCCGATATCACGCTGGCGGATATCCGCAATCATCCGCTGCTTCCACCTGAAATCGATGAAGTTTCCAGAGTAATCGACGAGGCAGTAAGCGAGAAGATGTTTGCCGAAGTTAGAAACTGGACCGTTGCAGAGCTTAGGGAATTCCTGCTCCAACAGGACACAGACAGCAGCCGGATCCGCAGGGTTTCTCGCGGTTTAACGAGTGAAATGATTGCTGCTGCAGCTAAATTAATGAGCAATTTGGATTTGGTGCAGGCTGCTTCCAAGATGGAAGTGATCACAACCTGCAATACCTCGATGGGCCAAAGGGGTGTCCTTGCTGGACGCGCACAGCCGAATCATCCAACGGACAGTATTCAAGGGATGAAGGCGTCTTTATTTGAAGCATTAAGCTATGGGATTGGGGATGCCGTTCTTGGTATTAATCCCGTGATCGATTCCGCAGACAGCGTCAAAAATTTGCTGAACGCAACCAAAGAAGTGATGGCCAAGTGGAATATCCCAACGCAGAACTGCGTGCTCGCGCATGTCAAAACGCAAATGCGAGCCATCCGTAATGGTGCGCCAGCGGATATGATGTTCCAAAGTCTTGCCGGCTCTGAGGCAGGTAATAAAGCATTTGGCATTAGCTTGGGGCTGTTGGATGAAGCACATGAGCTTATTCACAAAGAGGGTACCGGTACAGGTCCGAACCTATGGTATTTTGAAACGGGGCAAGGCTCTGAGCTATCCAGCGAAGCACACTTTGGCATTGATCAGCTCACGCTCGAATCGCGCTGTTATGCGCTAGCTAGAAAGTATCAACCTTTTATGGTAAATACGGTAGTCGGCTTTATTGGTCCAGAGTACTTGTATGATAGCAGGCAGGTTATCCGCGCGGGCCTTGAAGATCATTTCATGGGTAAGCTGCATGGCTTGCCGATGGGTGTAGATGTCTGTTACACGAACCATATGAAAGCCGACCAGAATGATATGGATAATTTATCCGTACTGCTTACGGCTGCAGGTGTAAACTTTATTATTGGCGTGGCGATGGCGGATGATTGCATGCTGAACTATCAGTCGACAAGCTACCATGATATTGCTACCTTGCGAGAGACAATGGGCCGAAGGCCTGCTCCGGAATTTGAACAATGGCTTGTCAAAATGGGGATTATGGAGAATGGTAAATTGACTCCGCTCGCCGGTGACCCTAGCTTATTTATGTAGGATGCAATGGGAGGTTAAAGCATGAATCTGAACGTTTCTGTGGAACAGCTAGTTGATCGAGTGATGGCTGAATTGAATAAAAGGATCTCGTCAACCGCTGTGGATAGCCCAGCTAGCCCAGCTCTTGCTGCAGATCCGTCTCCCCCTAAAGAGGACATCGTCATAGAGGATATCGGCTTTGAAACGCCTTCCTCCAAAGTACCCTTTCCCAAGTGGGAAGAAGGGATGCAGGAGCTTCTCGCAAGTACTCCTGCCCGTATCGGCGTATGGCGTGCAGGAACACGCCCCTTAACGAAGGAAATGCTCAAATTCAGATGCGACCACGCAGCAGCTGTAGATTCGATCTACGGTGAAGTTAGTCCATTACTGCTGGATGAATTCGGCATGTTTACCGTAGAGACCCGTTATGAGAACATAGAAAATTATTTGAAACGTCCGGATATGGGCCGCATCATTACGGAAGATGGCATGCGTGCAATCCAATTAAACTGTAAAGCCAAGCCGCAGGTACAAATCGTCGTTTCTGATGGGCTAAGTGCAAATGCAGTAGATGCCAACCTGCGCGATGTGTATCCTTCTCTGCTTGATTCACTCAGTGCCAATGGACTAACGGTGGGCACAACCTTTTTCGTTCGCGGTGGGCGGGTTGCTGTTATGGATCCTATCGGTGAATTGCTTCAGCCGGAGGTGCTTGTGCTGTTAATCGGTGAACGACCAGGTCTTCTTTCTTCGAAGTCGTTAAGTGCCTACATGTGCTATCGTCCGCGAAAAGGCACCGTTGAAAGTGAGAGAACCGTTATATCTAACATTCATCAAAGAGGCACGCCTCCGGTTGAAGCGGGTGCGCATATCGGCAGTATATTGAAAAAAATGCTTGAACAGAAAACGAGCGGTGTGAATTTAGACATCTGATGAATTGTAAATTATACGGGTCGGAAGTTTTGGGAAATAGAAGCTTCGATTGGATGATATTTGGCAAATTAACATTTTTGTATAGACAGTACAAAAGTTGTCTGCTATTATGATGTCATCATATAGAACAGTTTAATAGCGACGAGCTATGCGAAGAACGCATGCTGGGCATAATGCCCCGGCTGCGTTCTTTTTTTGTTGTCGTAAGGGCTGTAGAAAGGACAAAGTGATGAACAGAAAGCGGAATCTGTTTGTAAGTTTGG
Organism: Paenibacillus baekrokdamisoli; assembly: GCF_003945345.1. Lineage (GTDB taxonomy): Bacteria > Bacillota > Bacilli > Paenibacillales > Paenibacillaceae > Paenibacillus_Z > Paenibacillus_Z baekrokdamisoli. Next base: position 6,761,089 of record NZ_AP019308.1, read on the forward strand.
CAGCTGCGTTATTATCTGGACTTCTCGTTTACGGAGTCTATATGCTGCAGCTAAGACAGGTCAAGTTTCAGGAAACGGTTTCGGTAGTGGTACCTAAGCAATTCGTACAGGCCGGAGAGCGATTGACCACGGATATGCTGACGGTAAAGCAAATATCGAAGGCATCTTATGTATCCGATATGATCTTTTCTGTGGAGGAAGCAAACGGAATGGAAGCAGTGGTGCCGCTCGGGTCCGATGAACCGCTGCTGAAATGGAAGATGGATCGGTTTAGGCTGCTTCCAAGTCGCACCCAGTCTACTTTTCAAATCCCAAGGGATTATGTGTTGTCAGTTTCTAACGGTATTCGCGCAGGAGACAAAGTGATCGTATATCTTTCGGGAGAACTAGCCGCATCTACACGGCTATTCGCAGAAACGGTTACCGTTGCTTCTGTGAAATCATCCGGTAATGTCGAAATAGACGATACAACGAATCCGAATCTAATGTCCCTTGCAAATGGTGATAAAGAGAAAATGTACGCTTCAAGGCGAGATGCGAATGGCATGATCGATTATATTAATTTGAATTTATCAGAAGCCCAGTGGCTTCAGCTCGATTCGTTATGCAAGTCTGGAAAAAGCAAAGTCGTTATCGCTTACTCCTCTGAATCCTTAGACATACAAACAGGTGTTAATGATGATGCAAGGGTGGTGAAGTGAGCACTATGAAGGCACCGCTTATTGCATTTATCGGAACGACACCTAATATCGGGACGACGGTCGCGGCTATCGCTGCTGCCTGCCGGATGGCGCAAGAAGGTGCTCTCTCTGTTGGCTACCTATGCTTGAATTTGAAGAGCTCCAAGCTTCATCGTTATGTAGGGGTGGATTCCCCTTCGATAACACTTGATTCGCTTAGACCGGAGCTTCGAACAAACTCTTTATATTCGGATAAGCTGCTTCGCTCGATGCATCAAGCACGCGGCAATAACAATTGTCACCTTTTATTCGGGAATATCATGCGTGATCAGGCTGAGTTTTTTACGGTAGAGGAGATGGATCACCTGCTCGATGTCGCGCAGCAATCATTTGATGTCGTGATTGCAGATGTTAGCGCCTATTGGGATAACGCTGCAACCTTATGCACCCTGCGACGAGCAAACTCTCGAATCCTTGTGACAACAAGTGCGCTGTCTCATTTTCAAGAGGATGCTCAGCGTTGGATTAAGCAGCTTTCACCCGTATTCGGTATTGCCAGTGACGATTATGAAGCGGTTATTGTACATCCACCATGGAGAAATGGAGGTTTTCATGTGAAAGAGATTTGCAAAGAGCTTGGTGTACCCTTTATCGGTGAATGGAGATTGTCTGAGGATCTGCTTTCCCAGCTGGATAGCGGGATGTTAGATGAGTGGCTGGTACAGAACGAACAAGGGAAGCGGCTCATGGCAGAGCCTGCGAAACAAATCATTCGAAAACACGGACTTCATCGGCAAGTGCAAATTGCGATACAGCCTTGGTATAAGAAGCTACTGACGCATCGTGGAGAAGTGGGGTCCTAATGGGGGGTCAAGAGAGGTTTTCACCAGCAGCTTATTCAACCAAGCTGTGGGCGGAAGAAGCAGGGCAGCCTGACCAGCTTGATGAGAGTGAAAGGGAAGCAGAGGTTCTGCGGGATTTTGGACGGCTTGCAGAGGATATTCGCACCTATCTAGTGCTGCCGCGCGGAGACACGGAAGAGGAGAAAAGGCAATACAACGAGAGTCTGAATCGCGCTGTGCTTGGTTATGCAGAGGAGCGGGAGCAGTTATTGGCTGTTATTGCGGATCGTCTCCTTCGTCAGCGTATCCATGAGCTGCCGGATTATAAGCATCCCTACGCATCGCTCGCTGAAGCATTATTCGCAGAAGTAATTGGACTGAATGTGCTGGAGCTTGTGCTGCAGCATAGAGAAGGGCTTGAAGAAATACAGGTTGTAGGAACGCGGATATTTGAAGTGCGGGATGGCTGTAGTCGGCCCTCGGAGTATTCCTTTGAATCCTTACGTGAAGTGGAACGGATTCAACAGAATCTAGTGCTCTACAACAATGACCGCATTAATCCACGGAAGAAATGGGCAGAGGTTATGCTCCGTGATGGAACTCGGGTGACGATGACGGGGTTTGGGTTTACGGCACAGCCGACATTGACTCTGCGTTTCTATACGGTTCGGCGGTTCCATCTCCATGCGCTTAGTGAACCGGAGTATGGAACAATGAGTGAGCGGCTTAGGGAGATGCTGCTTGCTGTACTGCAAGCGAGGTTCAATATAGTCGTTATCGGACCGACGAATTCAGGTAAGACGCACCTGATCAAGGCGCTAATCGGTGAACTGCCAGACGAGGAACGGATCGTAACGATAGAGAGCCGACATGAGTTGATGCTTTGTCGTGACTTCCCTAATAAGAACATTATTGAATATGAGACCGATGAAGAAGACCCGCTCCATCGATCTGTGCAGGCATTCAAGCTCGCTCTTCGACAATCACCCCAGAGAATTATCCATGCCGAAATTCGTGACGAGGATGCCAATATCTATGTGCGTGCTTGCACGCGGGGTCACTCCGGCAGTATGACGACGCTGCATGCGAATACACTTGAGGATGTGCCTGAAGCGATATCGGATATGTGTATGCTGGATGGCCGTGGGATGAATCCGGTGAGGCTGACCAAGAGAATCGCAGAACAGGTGACACAGATTGGAATTGAAATGCGATCTGATGCAGGCAGGAGACGAGTGGTTAGGCTAGCGGAGATCGGCTGGTCTGGAGGTGAGGTTACAGTGGTGGATTGGGCTGTTTATGACGTAAAGACGGAGGAGTGGATTTACCCTTCAGAGCCATCTAAAGCTGCCGCTGTCAAATTAAACCTCGCAGGTATCGATCTAACTAGCTGTTCGTTAAGTGGCACTTTGATGTGAGAAAAGGGGGGACGAATCGTGGTGAAGCTTGCGTTAGTCGCTGTTGGCATCACGTTATTCATTACGTTGTTCATTGCCTTCAGGCAGCTCCTACAGATTGGGATAGTCAGACAGCAGTATGTCAGCCGACTTCATTCCTGGCAGAATGACCGTTTGCAGCATCGATTCACCAGGTTCCTCATGCGGTTTGATCGATTGTACCGGCATTTATCCGAGCTGCTCGAAGCGCTGCGTGTGCCCTTTGGTCCAGGTGTTATTGTTAGTTCAAGCTTATTGTTATTCCTTTCAGGTATATCACTAGGTGCATTATTATTTCAGAGTGTAAAAGGGACACTATTGCTTGGTGGAGTACTCGGAGCACTTCCCTATACGCTGCTAAGAGTAGTGCTGGTACAAGGTCAAATGAGGACGCGTATTGATTTTTTGCCAGCTGTTGAGCTGTTCTATCAATGCTGCTTAGTTAGCGGAGGGAAGCAAATACGAACAGCTCTTCAGAGAACGGTTGAAGAGAAGCGCCTGCTCGGCCCGATGCAGGCTGTATTCGAACAGCTGTATCGTAATATTTCCGTTCGTGCTGATGATGAGGCAAGCTTACGAATATTTTCGGCATCGCTCGGACATGTATGGGCAGATTATTTTGTCAATATTGTTCGCGCTGGCTTGGCTGAGGGGCATCCGATTGCAGCTAATTTGAAGGACTTGATTACCGATATGCGTAAATCTCGCAGAGCGAATCAACAGGAGCGTAACAAGCTGCTTGAAATTAGACTAGCTAACTTCTCGCCGATACTCTTTCTCGCGCTTTTTGTAGGCATCAATTTTCACTATAACCCTCAGAATTCTTATTTGTATTATATTATCGACCCAGGTGGTCGTGATTTACTGCTTAATGCCGTTGTACTGATCTTTTGTTCCTTTGTGATGGGGTTATGGCTGTCTCGTAAGAAGATGTAAATGTAATTGAAGGCATGATTGAGGAATCAGTAATTACATTCTTAATAAGTGTGTGAAGCCGCAGGCGGCACATCTGAAAGCGAGTGGGAATATGACGCAGTCGGTTGGGGTTGTTGTAATGTGGGCAGCTCTTGTGGGTCAGTATGTACTAGGTTTCTTGTTTGTTGGTTCTCTACTGCGCATGCTGTCTGTGAAACGACCGCGGTTTGCTCATCTAGCCGCCTTCCGTTGGCAGCATAAGCATGTGCCGGATAAATGGCTGAGCTTTGTTCGAATTAGCCGAATAGATCCGGGCTTTAAGGAACGTGAGCGTCTGCTAGCTGGTTGTGGGTATATCGGCGATGCAGCCATTTATGTGCTTGCTAGACGACTATTTTTAGCTGGAGTTCCGCTCTGGGTCATTCTTATTTACAGTCTATCTCAGCTGCCGCTCCGTTTGTTTCCCAGCTATGCACCACCACTACTGCTTGCAGTAGTCATACTGCTGCTGCTGTGGGATCAGCCTTGGCTGGAGGCTTTCCGTAGAACTCGTTCAGAGCGGATGACCAAAGAAATTTTCATCGTTAGTAATCAACTGCTTTATTTAGCGGGTTCTTCTCTTCATGTTCATACGAAGCTTATGCGCTGTTTACCTTTTACCCGAACCATGCGCAGTGATTTTCAAATGCTGCTGGGTGAATGGTATCACGATGCAGAAGGTGCACTGCGGCGCTTCAAGCTTCGGCTCGGTACGGAAGAAGGGCTTAGTTTTGTGGAAACGATCGATTCGCTTCGACTGCATGAGAGCGAGCATTACTATGATCTTCTTCGAGAGAGAATTAATGATTACAAAGAGAAGCTGGAGCTGGCTAAGGATAGCCGTAAAGAATCAACCTCTTATGTGTTATTCGTGCTTGCGGGTATTCCGATTCTGTATACGTTCCAAATCTTCATTTACCCTTGGGTGCGAGAAGGACAGAAGCTGTTCAGTTCTTTGAATTGATTTTGAATTGATTTTGGATGGAGGACTAGAAGGATAGCGCCTATAAATATTTGGAGGAGGTGAGAGAATGCGAAATATCTTAATTACTGTCATGATGCTGGTTGTGGTTGTAGTGTTGTTTAATGCCATCATCTCAAAGGATACAACAGGAACAAAAGCACAGATCGAAACACAGGGTAATTCTGCAAACACGAAAATCAGTATATTGACTCCATAGCTTGTAAGAAGGATATTGGTAAGCTTCACTAATAAACGGCGTTTGCTTCCAGGTGAGTCTCTAGCTCGCAATAAGAATAGGTACATGTAAGTTCAACTAATAACTCTTTAAAAGGTGGGAGCGGATGCGGGCTTTGTTAATGTCATTACTGCTTATCATTATGGTCGTACTTATCTACACGAATGTGACCGGTGGTGAGCAAGGAACGAAGGCGCAGCTTAAGCAATCTGGCCAGCATATGAGTGATAACATCCGGAGGATGAGCCCGTGAAGAGTATTCTCGTCTTTATTTTGTTTGCGGCGATGATGTGCTGGTTCATGTTCTCTCCAATCTATAAGCATGTGCTTATCGTTCGACAGGCGGTTCTTCAGCAGGAGGTGGATTATTTGCTGGAGGTCGGAGCCAATGGTGATCATGGTTATATCGATAGCGCCATGATCGAGCAGTCCAAATTAAGACTGGCCCAAATTGGTCTACAGCCGGGGTCCATTAACTATGAGGTACAGGCTGCGAATGGGATGAGTGCCATTAGCTCTGTTGTGCCACTCCCTCGGGGAGTTGGCCTGTCACTTACGGTTAGTTATCCCGTTGATGGCTTGTATGCAATCGACCAATTAATCGGGATTGCGCCTCCTCCACCTAATGCTCGCCTTCGGGCAACGGGAATGAAAATGAGTGAATACGTTCCTTAAAGAGTCGGAAAGAGGGGGGGAGGCCGTGTATAAGCTGGTTCTGATCTTGTTAATGATGGTGATCTGGATGTTTATGCATGCGCTGCAGACGGATGAGGAAATGGCGGTTACCGCTTTGTTCCAAGGAAAGCATGCGGTTAACCGTGCAGCTCATGCTGCTGCGCAGCAGGTAGATCGAACTGCATTGGCAGATGGCAGATTTCATATTAATGAAACTGCGGCCTTCTTAGAAGCTAATCGATATTTGCAAGCCAATCTTCAGCTTGATGAGAACGGGAAACAGCTGCCAGGTGCCTATTTGCGGGAGAAGGTGGAGGTTCTCGTCTTTGAAGTTATCAATGATGACCGTTCTTTCCCGTTTACATACCGCAATAGCGTTTATGATTACGAAGTGACCTTGAAGCGACCTGGCGTTATTGTAATCGCGCATGTCATATATCCACGTGTCTTTACCGTGATTGATCCTATTGAATGGATGATTAAAGGAACAGCTGAGCTCGTAGTAAGTTGACGAGCATGCTGTTCTTTTGTTGTTATGGGAGCATAGGTGCTAAAGCTAGGAGCGGAGCTAACCAAGATACAAGGTTTATAGTAGCCATGCTTCCACTCTTCTTCAACCTTGAATGTCGGGATATAATTGTAGGAGAAATGTGTTCTCTGCCGAATATTAAATAGCTTAATATATATATTCTCAAATAATAAAGATCCGCATGCTGCGTAACAAGAAAGCCGCAATATTGTAGAAGTCGTGCTAGTCTTGCCTTTATTTCATTTATGTTACAACCGTCACGAATGATCCACGTCGGGCTCTGCCACGTTCTTATTCGCCACAGTCTTGGCTGCGAACAACGGTGAAAAAGGAAGATACAACAGGAGGAACATTATAAGCGCGACGGCCTCCAGCGAAAGAATATAGAACGGATATGGTCCAAGCAAGTCCAGCAGCGAGGCTGTATCGGGCTTGCGTGCAAGGAACATGTAATTACCACCGGTAACCGTATTAATGTACACCACCGGAACAGCGATCGCATTCAGCCATGCAAAGGCAGTGAAGGCGGAACGGAACGTCGGTTTGAATCCTTCCACCCAGACCATATAGAGCACACTTATAATAATAACTCCGTGAGCGATGAAAAATTCAAGAAAGCGGTAATGGGGGAATCCAAACCCAAGCACTGGAGTGGCTAGTGCCTGAAGGGCGCCGCCCAGTCCTGTAAAATAAACGATTCGAAATAAAAAGCGGCTGCGGAATAATAGCATGAATACGGAGAGATATAAAGAAATGCTGCACAGCTCTAAAGGAAGTGTTGTCGCTGAGTGGAATACGCCCTGCTGGATATACCAAAGGTTCAGTGAAAGCTCACACAATACGAGTACAGCAGCAAGACCGTAACGCATGGCTTTACTGCCTGTAGTTCTAAATGATTTTCGAAACAGGTAGAGTAAAACCATTAGCAGGAGAAGGAATACTAAAACACCTATATGTGCCTCAGAATAGGCAATAAATGGTTTTGCATGACGTGCATCAAACCAGCCTGACATAGAAAGCCCCCCTGAGATCTATTATTTGTGAGTTTAACATACTTTCCCATAGGTCTACATCTTCAAGTAATGGTATCATTTCGGGCTAGTCAATTTTATCAAAGGAATGAAGCCGCTGCTCCATTCCTGAAGCCACCAAAATATAATAGAATAAGGAGATTACTACACAATATTATTACAAACAATTACTGTAAAAAGAGTATAAGAAGAGGGGGATAGCGATGTCGAAAATAAAGGTTTGGCAAAAAGAATTGTTGTGCCATGTATGCGGAGGAAGCGATTGGTCTCATACAATGGTAAGAATTGAAGTGGGCAATATACGTATTGGCGAAGAAGTAAGAGGACAATCCCGATATCTCTTTAGTTGTAATTATTGTGGACTCGAACAACTATTTGGTAAGATTTACGATTGGGACATAGAAGAGCAAAATATTGAAATAATTGATTAGTATATTAGATTTGACCACATGTGAGTAATACTCCATGTGGTTTTTTTCAATAGATCCGAAATTCTAAAGTTACTTCTCCTACGCAGCTTAAAAGCTCAAGAACCTATTCCTGGTACCTATTCCTGGTATACTGCTTTTTGGAGAGATGATTCTTAGTTTTGATCTAGATTTGATTCAATATGTTCTCGACATGGAAAAAGTTAACCTAAAACCACTTTTCTCGTTCCGGAGTCTTACTAATATTCTCTTTATATTGGGCATGATTGACCCTATTGAATGGATGATTAAAGGAACAGCTGAGCTCGTAGTAAGTTGACGAGCATGCTGTTCTTTTGTTGTAATGGGAGCATAGATGCTAAAGCTAGGAGCGAAGCTAACCATGATACAAAGTTTATTGCAGCCAGATGAAATAAAGGCAAGAGTAGAACGACTTCAGAAATTCATGCTTCAGGAAGATATTGCGGCTTTTCTTGTAACGCAGCATGTGGATCTTTATTATTTGACAGGTTCCATGCAGGCAGGATTTGCATTTGTTCCTGCTGTAGGTGACTCGACCTTTTACGTTCGTCGCAGCCTGGCACGTGCAAGGCAGGAATCTTGTTTAAAGGTAGAGCCGATGCCATCGCTTCGTGTGTTCCGATCTCAGCTTGAGAAGGATTATCCGGGTTTATTTGCTTCGGAGACTCCAATACGAATCGCTACAGAGATGGATGTGCTGCCGGCACAGACCTATTGGAAGCTGGCAGAGGTCATCGCAGACAATGGCCATGAAAACAACAACATCACTACCAACAGCAGTACCATTAATAACATCAAGACTAGTGGCACTATTGCTGGTAACACCAGCTCCCCTGCAAGCTGCTCACTAGTAGATGGTTCCTCCCTTATTCGCCGTGTGCGAATGATCAAATCCGCATGGGAGATCGGACGAATTGAAGCGGCTGCCGCTGTAGTAGCAGAAGCACTTGAAGCCGCAGCGCACGTCCTGAAGGAAGGCATCACGGAGCTTGAGCTCATGGCCCGTATTGAATATGAGATTCGAATTCGAGGCCATATCGGAGTGATGCGAACACGCAGCTATAATATGGAAGTTCTCACGGGTATGTTAGGATCGGGTGAAGCGGCTGCTATACCAAGTGCATTCGATGGGCCAGCTGGTGGCCGTGGACTTGGTCCGGCGGCACCGCAGAGCGTCAGCCGAAAGCCCATTCTTAGAGGAGAACCGATCCTTATCGATATTGGCTGCTGTATCGATGGCTATGTCATTGATCAGACACGCACAGCAGTCATCGGTAGTTTACCGGATGATCTTGCTTCTGCTTATGCCTATACCGAAGCCATCATTCGGGAGTCCGAGCAACTTATGCGTCCTGGTACAGCATGCGACGCATTATATGCAGCAGCACTGAAGCATGTGGACAAGGTTGGTTTAGCAGAGCATTTTATGGGATTCGGTACGGATCAGGTTAAATTTCTTGGTCATGGTATTGGATTGGAGGTAGATGAGTGGCCTGTACTAGCGAGAAGCTTCAAGGATCCCCTTGAACCTGGAATGGTTCTGGCTATAGAGCCCAAATTCACCTTCCCAGGTAGGGGAGTCGTCGGCATAGAGAATACTTATCTTATTACAGATAAGGGATTTCGAGCACTTACTCAATCGCCTGAAGGACTCATTATCATCCCTTAAAGCCAACTAACTTTCAAGCCAAGCGCTTCCATTCTTTCATAATAATCCGGGCAGGTTTTCGATACGCAGCCGGGGTTGGCGATGCGAATATGGGGAACCTTCACTCCAATAAGAGAAAGTGCCATTGCCATACGATGATCATCATGGGGATCGAGGAGAGCAGACTGAGGAATGCCCGGGTAGACGGTCAAACCGTCAGGATGCTCTTCTACTTGAATACCCATCTTAATCAGCTCCGTACAGATCGCGCTTATTCGGTCGCACTCATGATGACGAATATGAGCGGCATCCGTAAAGGTAATCGGACCATCAGCAAAGATAGCTAACACAGCCATCGTCAATGTTTGATCAGACCACCGTTTCATGCTAAGTGTAAAACCGCCCTTCAATTGATTAGTCCCCGTTACCTCGACGTAATTCTCTCCATGCACCATAGAGCAGCCCATTTTCTCCAGAACATGGACCATCTCCATATCGGGCTGAAGTGTCCGCAGTGAGATCCCTTCCACGCGTATTCGGCCATTCGTCAGCGCGGCAAGTGCCCAGAAATAGCAGCAGGTCGAAACGTCAGGCTCTAATACGATAGCGGCTGATGGCGCTTGATACCCATTAGGCAGTATCGTAATCACCTGTCCTTCGTCTTCTACATTCGAATCAGCGCCGAACTTTCGCATCATTTCAAGGGTCATCTCCACATATTCCCGCTGCACAATTGGACCATCAATACTAAGCCTCAGAGTTTGCTCTGCATAAGGAGCAGCCATCAATAAGCCGCTAATAAACTGACTGGAAATGGATCCGGCTAATACCGGCTCACCGCCTTGTAACCCTTTTGCCTCAAGCGTATAGGGCAATTGACCTTCAATCCTCTCGTAAGTGAACACACCTCCCATTGCAGCAAGCTGATAAAGTAAGGGGGCCAAAGGCCGTTCACTCATTCGATGACTTCCGGTCATCCTCCACAAGCCTTGCCCAGCAGCGAGTAATCCAGGTAAGAATCGAGCGACAGTGCCAGCGGCCCCGACATATAACTCACCTGTTCGATTAGGCCACTCTCCGTTAATGCCTTCAACGGTAGCGCTCTCCCCTTGAATCTCAACATGAACACCCAGCTGTTTCAGAATGTTGATACACCAGTAAGAGTCATCACCTTTCAAGAGTCCTTCTATCTGCGTTGTGCCTTTCGCCATGGCAGCGAGGAGAAGCGCCCGATTCGTTAAGCTTTTGCTCCCTGGAATGGTTATGCTGGCATTCACAGCGGTTGTTGGCGGAGAGAGTATTACTTCTTGCTTATCCTTATAGCTGGACCATGGTGAACGTGCTTCGAGATCTGCTTCCACAATCGATTTTTTTGTCATTTCTTTCATCCTCTCTGGTTGAATGACTCCTGCAGCTTGATTATAATAAGAATCATGGAATAGATGAAATTCGAATAAACATACATAGACATAGAGGTGTTCTATATCATTCAAAATCTAGAGTGGTACCGTATCTTCCACCAAACAGCGAAGAGTAAGAATCTAACTAAAGCTGCTGAGGAGCTGTATATCACGCAGCCATCCGTAAGCTACGCCATTAAACAATTGGAAAATGCCCTCGCCATGAAGCTATTTTATCGGCTATCTAAAGGGGTAGAGCTCACGGAAGAAGGAAGGGTCTTGTTCGATTACGTCGATCAATCGCTCACTCTCTTAGGAGCGGGTGAGGCTAAAATGCAAGCATTGAAGCGGCTGGATGGCGGGGAGATTCGTATCGGTGCCAGTGACTCTTTAATCAAGCACCTGCTGATTCCACAATTGGATGCGTTTCATGCCCAGTATCCTGAAGTTCGTATCCAATTATCCCATGGCAAAACCCCGGATATTGTTCAGCGACTTCGCGATGGTCAGATTGACTGCGGCATTGTTCATTTACCTATCGTCACGGATCCACAATTGGAGGTCAAATCAATGATGACGATCCAAGATACCTTTCTAGTAGGACAAGCATTCGAGGAACTAGCCCGTCATCCGCGGTCGGCAGAAGCAATAGCAGCCACACCGCTTCTTTTGCTATCCGCAGGAAGCAGCACTCGTCGTTTTGTCGAGCAGTGGTTCGCCGCTCAGTCGCTGACGGTGGAGGCAGATATTGAGCTGGGTAGTGTGGATTTGCTTGTCGAGTTTGCGAGACTTGGATATGGTGCAGCTTTTATGACGCGTTCGTTTGCAGCAGAGGAAATTGAAGCAGGCACCTTGCTTGAGGTTCAGACCCTTGTGCCTATTCCTTCAAGAAGCATTGGTATCGTCATGCGCCGTGAACGGATGCTATCGCTTGCGGCCACGAGATTTGTTGAAATGCTAACTTCTTCGATGGCAAACTAGGATTCATCGACAGTTTCCATTTCCTTTTGACTCCAGCACGGTATTTCTCCTATTCATTTGACTGTAGTTAAGTGAAACCTCGATCCATGCTCCAAGCTTAATTTCCTATGCTACAATGACCTTGAACATAAAGTTGAAAACGATTCCGAGGAAGCCTACTACAATTAAATAGAGGTGCAGCTGATGAAAATGTCATTTCGGTGGTTTGGATCCAGTGATCCGGTAACGCTCCAGAAAATCCGCCAAATTCCTGGTGTAACGGGCATTGTGACTGCTTTGTACGATGTGCCGGTTGGGGAGGCTTGGACTCAAGCGTCGATTGCGGAGTTAAAGCAAACGGTTGAGGCCAGCGGCTTGGAGCTGGCTGTTATCGAGAGTGTTCCTGTTCACGAAGATATCAAGCTAGGAAGGCCGTCACGCGACCGTTTGATTGATAATTACAGTCAAACGATCAGAAGTCTCGGTGAAGCTGGAGTACCAGTCATCTGCTATAATTTCATGCCGGTATTCGATTGGACGCGCTCCGAGCTCGCTTATCCGCTTCCGGATGGTTCAACGACCTTAACCTTTGAGGATGAGACCATTAGAAGAATGGACCCGGTTAAAGGCGATCTTTCTCTTCCAGGCTGGGACGAGAGCTACACGAAGGATAGCATGCAGCAGCTGATAGATGCTTATAAGGATGTAACTGAAGAGGTTCTGTGGAGTAATCTAGCCTACTTCCTCGAGAGAATTATTCCTGTCGCGGAGGAAGCGGGTGTTTGCATGGCTATTCATCCGGATGATCCGCCTTGGTCCATATTCGGGCTGCCGCGTATCGTAGGAAATCTTAATCAGCTCCGCCGACTTACTGAGCATGTGGACAGTCCAGCTAATGGAATTACGTTCTGCTCGGGCTCTCTTGGCGCGGATGAGAATAATGATCTTCTGGCTATCATTCAGCATTTCGGCTCACGGCAAAAGCTGCATTTTGCACATACACGCAACATTTTACGAACGGGCCCAAGGTCTTTTCAAGAATCTTCTCATCTCTCTTCAGACGGCTCCATCGATATGGTGCGGGTGCTTGAGGCACTTTGGGAGAATGGCTTCAATGGCCCGCTTCGCCCGGATCATGGCCGAATGATATGGGGCGAGCAAGGCCGACCGGGGTATGGACTCTATGACAGGGCGCTTGGTGCAACCTATCTGAATGGAATCTGGGAAGCCATCTCCAAAACGAAGGTAAATAGACATGATTAAATTATCTGTGTTTCCCTTGGAAGCAGGTATTAAGCGACTTATGCGCTGTTGGCTATGAAGGCTGGTTCGGCGTCGAGGATTTCAGCAATACCTATGATACGAAGACGATGCTTCACACATACGCCAAACAAATGAAATCTTGGATGGAGGAGATACAATGAGCAAGGTTCGCTATGGCATTATTGGAATTGGCAATATGGGGTCGGGTCACGCCAGAATTTTAACAGATGGTTCGATAAAAGGAGCCGTTTTAACAGCGGTATGTGACGGGTTCGAGAAGCAGCGCCAATGGGCAAGAGAAAATTTGAAGGATGTAGCAGTGTTTGAGGATTCCGCTTCCATGATTGATTCAGGGCTAGTCGATGCTGTCATTGTTGCAACTCCACATTATGATCACCCCGTTGAAGCGATCCAGGCTTTTGACAAAGGGATGCATGTATTGATTGAGAAGCCTGCCGGCGTCTATGCCAAGCAGGTAAGGGAAATGAACGAGGCAGCAGCAGCCAGCAGCAAGAAATTCGGAATCGTATATAACCAGCGAATGAATCCGCTCTACCAGAAGCTGCGTGATCTCATCGTATCTGGGGAGCTTGGAGAGATCCGTCGTACGAACTGGATCATTACCAATTGGTACCGATCCCAGGCTTATTATGATTCGGGGTCATGGCGTGCAACCTGGGGCGGCGAAGGCGGTGGAGTGCTCATTAACCAATGTCCGCATAATTTGGATTTGTGGCAATGGACGATTGGCATGATGCCGAAGCGAATCCGTGCGTTCTGTCAGTTCGGGAAGCATCGTGATATAGAGGTCGAGAACGATGTAACCGCTTATGTAGAATATGAGAATGGTGCAACTGGCGTATTTATAACGGCAACCTCAGAGGCGCCAGGTACGAATCGTTTTGAGGTATCAGGTGATCGCGGCAAAATCGTCATCGAAGAGGGTCGTATGACGTTCTGGCGGCTGCGTGAGTCCGAAACGGCATTTAATGAGCGGAACAAGGAGTTATTTGGCGCACCGGAATGCTGGAAAATCGACATTCCAAGTGATGGACCAAGTCCAGAGCATGCAGGCATCCTACAAAATTTCACCGATTCTGTTCGGAACAATACACCGCTTGTCGCACCGGGAGAAGAAGGAATTAAGGGCTTGACGATTTCCAATGCGATGCATTTATCCACTTGGCTTGATGGATGGGTTGATCTGCCGTTTGACGAAGCTCTGCATGAAGCTGAGCTGAACAAACGGATTGCCAAATCAGCTTATCAGAGGCAGGAAGCTAGTGCTGGCTCGAAGACGGTCTAGGAGGAGGATTAAGGGAAATGAATGTACATCAGGCACATGTGAATGAGCAGATTACCACGTTCTCTGAGCTCGAAAAGGTCATTCGCCAAGTAACGACGGAAACTCGTGTCATCGATATGCACACGCATTTATATGCTGAGGCGTTTAATGAGCATCTCCTTTGGGGTATTGATGAGCTGCTCCAGTACCATTATCTGACTGCGGAGTTTTTCCGTCATACAGATATGACCTATGACGAATATTGGATGCTGGACAATGCAAGCCGAGCCGAAGCCGTTTGGCAGACACTGTTCGTTGATCGATCACCCCTTAGTGAAGCGGCGTCGGGGGTTATTACAGCCTTGAATCGTCTCGGACTTTCACCGACCCAATATGGCCGCGATCTGAATGCATATCGCGCCGCACTTGCCGCAAAGTCAACCTCTCAGCAGATAGATGACGTGCTGGAGGTGGCCAAGATCGAGCGGATCGTGATGACCAACGATCCATTCGATGCGAAGGAACGCGAGGTCTGGCAAGCAAGCAGAGGGAAGAGCGACGCGCGTTTTGACGCAGCACTGCGGATCGACAAGCTGCTGCTCGATTGGCCGGCCGCTGCGCAGGATCTGCGTGTGCAAGGTTACTTGGTAGAGGATGATGCTTCTGCCCCATCGACGCTGCAAGAGGTAAGACGTTTCTTAAAGGATTGGGCTCTGCGTATGGATGCGCTGTACCTCATGGTTTCACTGCCAGGTGATGCTGGATACGAGCACAACAAGGCAGCAAGCGTCACCAGCAGCAGCTTAACGATTCTCCTTGATGGCGCCGTTGTTCCTGTTTGCCTCGAGCTTGGTCTGCCGCTTGCACTTATGATAGGTGTTCGCCGTCAGGTGAATCCTCTGCTGCGGCTTGCCGGAGATATGAGCATGCGCTCCGACCTAAGCTTGCTTGAAGGAATCGCCAAGCGATATACGAATCTGGAGCTGCTCATTACGGTCTTGGCACGAGAGAACCAGCATGAGCTTACGGTGCTCTCCCGCAAATTCCGCAACATCACCTTGTTCGGCTGCTGGTGGTTCCTCCATACCGAATCGATGATCCGCGAGCTGACGGCATTTCGTGTCGAGCTGCTCGGAACAAGCTTCATCCCTCAGCACTCGGACTGCCGGGTACTTGAGCAGCTTATCAATAAATGGGATCACTCCCGCGGTATCATCGCAGATATCCTCATCTCCAAGTATAATCGTCTCCTGAAGGACGGATGGGGCATTACGGAAGAAGAAATCCGCCGTGATGTTGAAGCTTATTTCGGCGGTAACTTCCAGCGTGTGCTGGATAAAGCCAAGCAGAACCGCCAATTGATACAAGGAACATAAACTTAAGGGGATGTGATTGGATTGAGACGTAATCAAATAGCTGCGCAGCTATACACCTTAAGAGACTTTGCCCATACTGCGGAAGAGCTGGATGCCGCGTTGAAGAAAGTGAGAGCAATCGGTTACGACGCTGTTCAAGTGTCGGGTATCGGTCCGATTCCATATGCAGAAGTGAAAGAGATATGCGGCGCTCACCAGTTAAAGATCTGCGCAACGCATATTTCATTTGACCGATTAGTGAATGAGCTGGATAGCGTGATTGAACAGCACCTCGCCTGGAATTGCCGCTATGTCGGACTTGGCGGCTTACCAGTGGAATATCGCACTGGCAAAGCAGGCTACACGGCAATGGGTAAGCTGCTAACCGAGATCGGCAGCAAGCTGACAGAAGCTGGTTTGCAGCTCATTTATCACAATCATAAATTCGAATTCGAGAAGTTTGAAGGCAAGACGGGTATGGATTGGCTGCTCGAATCGTCCGATCCGGAGCATGTAGGGTTTGAATTGGACACGTATTGGGTGCAAGCGGGTGGAGCCGACCCGGTAGAATGGATTCGGAAAGTCGAAGGACGCATGAAGGTCATTCATCTCAAGGACATGGCTATTGTCAATGACAATCAAGTTTTTTCCGAAATCGGAGCAGGGAACATGAATTTTCCAGCCATTATAGAAGCGTGCCGCGACACAGGCGTACAGTGGTATGTTGTCGAGCAAGATGAATGTGCAGGTGATCCGTTCGAAAGCCTAGCCATCAGCTATCGCTATTTGAGCAAAATGGCCAATGATCGGGAGGAGAGCGAAGCGAATGTCATCCACTAATCGAAATGATGGTATGAATTATGCACCGATATCTATTACGAAGCCAGAGCCAGTAGTCGGTCCCGGTGAATTCGTATTCGCCGCTATGGCGCTTGATCACGGCCATATTTATGGACAGACGAATGGACTGCTTGAAGCGGGCGGCACGCTCAAATGGGTCTATGATCCGGATTATGCAAAGGTTGAGCAGTTTGTTGAGACGTACCCGCAGGTGCAGGTCGCCACATCTCCTGAACAGATTCTAGAAGACAATGAAGTTAAGCTGGTTGCTGCAGCGGCAATTCCGTCTGAGCGAGCAGCGCTGGGCATGAGGGTTATGGATCATGGTAAGGATTATTTTACAGACAAAGCACCGTTCACGACACTGGAGCAGCTTGATGCAGCAAGGGAAAAAGCAGCCAAAACCGGCCGCAAATATATGGTTTATTACAGTGAACGGCTGCATGTGGAGAGTGCCATCTATGCAGGGCAGCTTATCCATGAAGGTGCAATTGGCCGTGTCCTGCAGGTCATAGGTACAGGTCCGCACCGGCTGAATAAAGCATCACGTCCCGATTGGTTTTTTCGCAAAGCGCAGTATGGCGGTATTCTATGCGATATTGGGAGCCACCAGATCGAGCAGTTTCTCTACTACTCCGGCTGCAAAGACGCGAAAGTCGCTCACAGTAAGGTAGCAAATTACAGTAACCCAGACTATCCAGAGCTTGAGGATTTCGGGGACGCGACGCTGATTGGCGATAACGGAGCAACAAACTATTTTCGCGTAGACTGGTTTACACCTTCTGGTCTCGGGAGTTGGGGAGATGGCCGGACGGTTATATTGGGAACCGATGGCTATATCGAGCTTCGCAAATATATCGATATCGCGCGCGATAAGCAGGGTGATCATGTATACCTAGTTAATAGAGACGGGGAGCAGCATTTTGCGGTAAACGGTCAAGTCGGTTTCCCATTCTTCGGGCAGCTAATCCTTGATTGCATCCACCGAACGGAGAATGCAATGACGCAGGAGCATGCCTTTAAAGCGGCCGAACTATGTCTCATCGCCCAGAATATGGCCATTCGCGTGGAATAAGGCTCGAACAATGAGAAAATGCGGGGAGTGAGAGGGCATGGTACAATCTTCATATGAACTAGCGCCGGAGACGGCGACCGGGTTGGAGGGAAGGTCCATGCCGCTCACGATGCAATGGCAGCAGCCGATTGAGTTATCTTATAAGGATAGAAGGCCTATGGCTGGGGCTCAATTTCACTCCCATGCCTTTTACGAAATCTATTATTTTCAAGAGGGCGAATGCAACTATTTGATTGGCGACAAGCTGATGATCCTGCATCCAGGAGATCTGATTCTCATGCATGGCATGACACTGCATTGTCCTAATCCTTCTCCCAATCTACCCTATGTGCGCTCTATCATTCATTTTGATCCGGCTTATGTGCATCGCATTCTTCAGCTAGAATCGGCTTCCGTCCTGCTTAGACCCTTCGAAGAGCTTCGTAACATTCGGATTTCCTTGAACGAGCAAGACCAGGCGGAGATGGAGAAGCTCTTGAGTGAGATGAGTCGTCTTCATGAGCAAAAAATCGATACTCATAAGGCTGCGGCGATAACGGCCTATGACCGTTTTACACTGCGTTTTTTTGAACTGCTTCATCTAATACGCGGTTGGTGTACAGAGCCCATTCGTGATCGTGAGCACCGCTCTCATAAGGAGCAGCACGTTCAGAATGTGATTACCTACTTAGAGGATCATTATATCGAGGATGTAACTTTGGAGCATATTGCGAGTGCGCTTCATCTGACTAAGCCTTATTTATCCAACCTATTTAAAGAAGTAACCGGAACAACGGTTTTCAAATATTTGTACAACAGACGTATTAATCAAGCCAAAATGCTGTTCCGGTTAGAGCCGGAGCGGATGGTATCGGATGTCTGCCAAGCCGTCGGCTTTCAACATCTAGCGCATTTCAGCCGTTTGTTTAAAGCAACCGTTGGAAGCAGTCCCGAGACCTATAGGAAGAAAATGAAAGAGCAATAAAGGAACGATAAAGGAGGCAGCTCGCGATGATGACCCCGCTTTTTGATCTAACTGGCCGCACCGTGGTTGTGATTGGCGCAGGCAGCACACTCGGCAGCGTCATGGCTGATGCCCTTCACGCACATGGTGCTCAAGTTGCGCTTGTTGCTCGGAATATAGAGAAAGCGGAGCCTCTTGTGAAGCATCTGTTAATGGAGGAGCGTGTGAAGCTGTTTCAAGCCGATACCACGGTAAAAGCAGACCTCGAGCAGGTGCTGGAAGAGATTCTGGCTTGGTCGGGACGAGCTGATATCATGCTTCATGCCGCTGGCACGAATAGCGCGACGCCTTTCTTTGATATTACCGAAGAAGAATGGGACTACATTATGGATGTCAATGCGAAGAGTGTCATGCTTGCCTGTCAAGTATTCGGGCGCTCTATGATCGATGCTGGTAATGGCGGCAGTATCATTACGATCAGTTCCGTTTCCTCAGGGCCTCCGCTTTCTCGTGTATTCACCTATTCCGCTTCCAAGCATGCAGTCAACAGCATGACGCAGTTTCTTGCACGTGAATTTGCTCCGCACGGGGTCAGAGTGAATGCGATTATCCCTGGATTTTTCCCGGCAGAGCAGAACAAGGCTATTCTCTCGCAGGAGCGGGTAACGAGTATTATGAGCCATACGCCGATGAGCCGCTTCGGCAATCCGAAGGAGCTGCAGGGTGCGGTCGTATGGCTGGCTTCAGAGGCGGCTTCGAGCTTCGTAACCGGCTCACTTATTCGTGTGGATGGCGGTTTCGGGGCGATGTCGATTTAATAATGCTGCTTACTTATCCTCGAAGAGTGAAGTCGATAAATATCGCTCACCCGTATCAGGCAATAAGACGACGATATTTTTGTTTTTGTTTTCAGGGCGTTTCGCAATTTGAGTTGCTGCGAAGACCGCAGCGCCCGAAGAGATTCCAACTAGTAACCCTTCACTCCGAGCCAAGGCTCGTGCCGTTTCGATGGCTTCTTCATTCTTAACCGTGAAGATTTCATCGACGACGGAGGGGTGATAATTGTCGGGTACGAACCCAGCGCCGATCCCCTGAATCTTATGAATACCTCGTTTTCCTCCAGATAGGACAGGAGAATCATAGGGTTCAACGGCAACTATTCGAACAGATGGCTTTTTCTCTTTTAATGCTGAGCCTACTCCAGAGATGGTTCCTCCTGATCCAACGCCTCCAACGAAGATATCGACGCCTCCGTCTGTGTCCCGCCATATTTCTTCAGCCGTAGTTCTGCGATGAACGATCGGATTCGCAGGGTTTGTGAATTGCTGCGGCATATAAGCGTTTGGGGTACTGGCAGTCAGTTCCTCTGCTTTCTTAATGGCGCCATTCATTCCTTCCGCAGCAGGCGTAAGAATAAGCTCCGCCCCGTATGCGGTTAGAAGCTGTCTACGCTCCAAACTAAAGCTCTCCGGTAGGGTAATGATTAGCTTATACCCAAGGGCTGCAGCAGCAAAAGCAAGTCCAACCCCCGTGTTGCCGCTAGTGGGCTCTATAATAATGGAATCCTTGTGGAGGAGACCCTGCTCTTCCGCGGCCCTGATCATTGCAAACCCAATTCGATCCTTCACACTTCCAGCCGGATTAAAGGATTCCAGCTTAGCAATTAAGGGAGCCTCCAAACCATGGTTTCGATTATAATTCGTAAGTTCAAGCAAAGGGGTATTCCCGATTAATTCTGTTAGATTCTTAGCAATCTTCGACATCTAATGTTCTCTCCTTATTCACTTAGTTTTCCAATAAGATAAATCGGTAAATAAATGTTATCATAGTTGGCCTCTGAATGTACAGATTTAGACAAGATGGTATTAACAGATTTCCTGTAAAAAAGGGCGAATAAAAGTGTTCATTTTGTGAGCGAATATTGAATACTTCGTGTCTAAAATGTGATATAATAGTGACAATAATATTGTCACGGGAGTGTTGAGGCATGAAAGAGAACCATGAAGCCAGCTTAAATGGAAAGCGTATTCAAACAGCAGTTGATGAAGTGCGATGGACATCGATTTTACAGAAAATCGGTTGTGTCTTGGCTGTCATTGGAATGGTTATTACCTTATATTTTTGCAGAGAGTTTAAGGATACGAACCTTGGATTAATGATTGGCATTGGCTTTATCATTGGCGGTAGTCAGGTTGCCGTTACTGGAACGCTTGTCCGCGTCCTTCAATCATGTTCTTTTGCTAAGCCTTCGCAAGCGGCCATTGCCGTACCTGCGGATCTAGAACTCATTTAACTTTGAGGGGCTGGACATCCCAGCTTGGCTGTCAATAAACTTTCCTACTAACAGCGTTCCACCAGCTTATGCGAATGATGCATAGCGCGGAGGACGCTGTTTTTTATTTCCGCTTTTTCCATATAACTGAGGCCTGAATATCCATTCGTGAACAGTCGTTGAACGAAAAGTGTCTGAAAAGAAACAGAACAATGACGGTTCTGTTAACGAGCGATCCAATCTGTATATCTTCTGCTATGCTAACGAAAAGAGCGTAAAGCTGCTTACGAGAGGCACGCAAGGAGATGAGAATCAACATGAAGAAATCCACCAAACTCCGCGGCTTGATGCTGCTGATCACTGGACTGTGTACGATGGTGCTGCTAGCGGGATGCGACAGTAAGTACGTCGTGTTCGATCCGCAGGGACCTGTCGCGCAGACGCAGTACCGACTTATTATTCTGTCTGTTATTCTATGTGCCATCGTCGTTATTCCGGTGCTGGGCATTACTGCCTTTATTATATGGCGTTACCGGGATACGCCTGACAATAAGGCACCTTACAAACCACATTGGGATGACAGCAAGGTGCTGGAGATTCTCTGGTGGGGGATACCGATTGTCATTATCGGCATTCTAGGTTACTTTACGGCACGTGATACTTATGCACTGGCGAGGCCGCCGGTGACGGATAGCAAACCGATTGAGATTCAAGTCACTTCATTAGATTGGAAGTGGTTATTTCAATATCCGGATCAGAATATCGCTACCGTGAACTATGTCCACATTCCGGCTGGCGTTCAAGTGCATTTCGAGCTTACAAGTGATGCGCCGATGAACTCATTCTGGGTTCCGCAGCTTGGCGGTCAAGAATACACGATGCCTGGCATGGCCATGTCTCTTTGGCTGCAGGCAGATAAGCCAGGCAAATATTACGGAACTGGCGCCAACTTTTCAGGGAAAGAATTCGCACATATGCGCTTTAATGTCATCTCCGAGCCGCAGGCGGATTTCAACAAGTGGGTGGATACAGTGAAGAAGTCCGCTAATCAACTGACGGAAGCTGGATATAAGAAATTAGCACTGCCTTCCAAATCTGAAGAGCAAACCTTCTCTTCCTACCCAGCTGGCTTGTTTGACTCCGTGGTGAACAAGAATGGAGGCGGACATCACATGCAGATGGACGACAACAAGCAGGATTCTAAGGATCAAAAGCCAGTGGACAATTCAGGCACCACGAACAAGGACAGCAATTCTCACAACATGAACAATATGAATATGAACATGAACGACATGTCCCATGATATGTCTAATATGGAACCTGATCAAACCACTACTAACCAGAAGCAATAAGGGAGGGCAATAGACCATGCTAGAACGTATTAAAGATTTTGCCTCCCATTTCTTTGTGACCGGCGATCCGCTCATATATGGAGCGGACGTCTCTATTGGCCTAACCACGCTGGCCATTTTGTTCGTCCTTTTCTACTTTAAGAAGTGGGGCTGGCTCTGGCGTGAATGGCTGACAACCGTCGACCACAAAAAAATCGGGATGATGTACCTGATCGCTTCCCTGCTGATGCTCTTCCGGGGCGGCGTCGATGCGCTTCTTATGCGTACGCAGCTAGCACTGCCGAATATGAAGTTACTGGAAGCAGACCATTATAATGCGATATTCACCACACACGGTACGATCATGATTCTATTCATGGCGATGCCGATGATGTTCGGATTGTTTAATATGGTTGTACCGCTCCAGATCGGAGCGCGTGATGTCGCATATCCGTATTTGAACGCAGTCAGCTTCTGGATGTTCCTGTTCGGGGCGATGTTGTTCAACCTATCATTCGTCATCGGCGGCTCGCCGGATGCAGGCTGGCTGAGCTATCCGCCGCTGTCGGAGATGTCTCATAGTCCGGGCGTCGGGGAGAATTTCTATTTATGGGGTATTCAGATCTCAGGAATAGGTTCCTTGGCAACGGGGATTAACTTTATCGTAACGATTCTGAAGATGCGCGCACCAGGCATGAAAATGATGAAGCTGCCTTTATTCACCTGGTCTGTCTTCTCAAGCAGCGTCATTATTATATTCGCATTCCCTATTCTTACGGTAACACTAGCTCTGCTGTTTATCGATCGGTTCATGGGTGCCCATTTCTTCACGATGGATGGCGGGGGTAACCCGATGATGTACGTCAATCTCATCTGGATGTGGGGTCATCCTGAGGTCTATATTGTAGTTCTCCCGGCATTCGGAATATTCTCGGAGATTGTTAGTACCTTCTCTCGTAAAAGGATTTTTGGCTACAAATCGATGGTATTCTCCTTAATGAGCATCAGTGTACTCTCATTCTTCACCTGGGTTCATCACTTCTTCACGATGGGCTCAGGAGCGGATGTCAACGTCGCCTTCGCGATAGCGACAATGGCCATCGGAATACCAACAGGAGCCAAAATCTTTAACTGGCTCTTCACGATGTTCCGGGGCCGAATACGGATGGAACAACCTATGATGTGGACGCTCGCCTTTATACCCTGCTTCGTCGTTGGTGGAGCAACGGGTGTCATGCTCGCAGTCGCACCAGCGGATTACCAATATCATAATAGCTACTTCCTGATTGCTCATTTCCACCAAGTGTTGATCGGCGGCGTGGTGTTCGGTTACTTAGCGGGTATTTATTATTGGTGGCCGAAGCTGTTCGGCTTCAAATTGAATGATCGACTAGGCAAATATGCATTCTGGCTTTGGAATATCGGTTTCTATGTCTGCTTTATGCCGCAGTATGCGCTTGGCTTCATGGGTATGACTCGCCGCGTGTATACGTACGGCTGGGATATGGGCTGGGGCCCGCTTAA
Source organism: Paenibacillus baekrokdamisoli (assembly GCF_003945345.1). Taxonomy (GTDB): domain Bacteria; phylum Bacillota; class Bacilli; order Paenibacillales; family Paenibacillaceae; genus Paenibacillus_Z; species Paenibacillus_Z baekrokdamisoli. The sequence continues at coordinate 6,784,780 of NZ_AP019308.1, forward strand.
TCTAGTTTCGACAATCGGTGCTTTCTTAATGGGGATTGGGTTCGTCTTCCAAGTTTGGCAAATTGCTTACAGTGCCAAATATGGCGAGCGTGATACGACAGGGGATCCGTGGAATGGTCGTACGCTGGAATGGTCAATCCCATCACCGCCACCTGTCTACAACTTCGCAGTAGTACCAGAAGTGGATGAGAGAGATCCGTTCTGGGAAGATAAGGAACGGCGTGATTTTGCACCGGCTCCATTAGTCCAGGCTTCTAAGCTTGAAGCTATTCATATGCCTCGTAATTCAGGGGTACCGTTCATTTTCTCCGCGTTCTGGTTTGTTGCCGGATTCGGATTTGTATTCGACTGGGTTTGGATGGCTTTCGCTGGCCTTGCTGGGGTTGCTGTCACCCTGTTCGTACGTTCCTTCCAATACGATGTGGACTATTACATTCCTGCCGATGAAGTTCGGCAGATTGAAACGGCTTCGGGGAGGGCGGTATAATGCAGCACGCTGTAAATACGACTAAGCAGGATCACAATGACGCACATGGTCATGATCATCATGACCAAGAGTCGATGAAAATATTAGGCTTCTGGATTTTTCTTGTAACGGACTGTTTGCTGTTCGGCACGCTATTCGCTACCTATGTCGTCTTGCGATACCATACCGATGGCGGTCCAACGGCCAAAGAACTCTTTGAAATGCCGGGAGTCATTGCCGAGACTTTCATCCTGTTAACGAGCAGTTTTACAAGTGGTCTAGCGGTATTGGCTATGAACAAAGGCAAGGTGAAGCAGCTTATTGGCTGGCTCATCGTGACTGCCTTGCTCGGCGCATCCTTCGTTGGTCTTGAGATCAATGAGTTCGTTAAAATGGTTCACGAAGGTGCTACGATATCTCGAAGTGCTTTTCTATCGGGATTCTTCACACTTGTGGGTACGCATGGCTTGCACGTTTCCATAGGTCTCTTCTGGATGATTGGGTTAATGGTGCAGCTATCCAAACACGGCATTACCTCTGTGACTCGTCGCAAAATAACGGTTATCAGCTTGTATTGGCATTTTCTCGACGTCGTGTGGATCTTCCTCTTCACCGTCGTCTACTTGATGGGGGTGATGTAGCGTGAGTACACCGACACAGACACATCACGACCATGGGCATGATGCTTCTCATGAGGAGCATGGATCACTCAAGTCCTATATCATTGGATTTATTTTATCCATTGTCCTTACTATCATTCCGCTCCTCATCGTCTTTAAGGCAAATATGGGGAAGACAGCCACAATCATTACGATTATGCTGGCTGCGGTTGTGCAGCTGCTCGTTCAGTTGTTCTTCTTCATGCATATCCGTGAGGGCGAGAAGCCGCGTTACAATGTGATGACACTTATACTTGGGCTCTTCATCGTCGTTGTCATCGTTGGCGGTTCGATGTGGATTATGTCCTTTAACTCGATGGTTCAGTAAAATAAATGCGTTCTTGGCATTCCTCGATTTTATGAGGGATGCCTTTTTTGCATTTTCACTTTGTTTTGTGTGGAAATCCTTTTATTGAAGCTTCTACTTTTAAAAAAACAGAAAGATCAAACCCTTGGTTAATCGAACTGAAACAGTTTAGTGAAAAATTTCATCGCATCAGGACTACAACTGCTTTTTAATCGAGAGTGTAATTCTTTTTTGGCAATCTTCAAGTCAATGTTGATTTCGTGCAATCCAACGCTCTCCATCCAATGATCCGCTGTCTGGAATGAAGTACTTTGCCATGCGCTTTTCTCATCTACCAAAACTCTGTTTTCTTTGACACCGGAAATGACGATATCCAGCATGCATTGTAATTCCAATAAGCCTTGTCCAAAGGTTTTTTTCATTTCTTTGGCATTCATGCCCGTTTTCAATCTTAACGACCTAGTTTCAATCCCTTCTTCTTCTCTGATTTGCTGGAAAAGCTCTAGAGAAGCTTTTGAAACAAGCCCGTGCTTATAACGATCTTCAACGGGTTGTGGGTTTCCTAAAATGGCTTTGACCCATGGAAACAGTTCACGTGAAATGAGAACCGATTTTTTTTTTAGGAATTTGCCATAGGCAGCCGTGCCGTCGCTCGGAAACCGTGCCCGCCACAGCCAAGGATCTAAATCAGTGCCAGTTAACCACGACTCACCGTGAGTGATTTGATAGAGTGACGGGTGATCTGGGATTAAGGGGGCTAAAGGTAGAATACCGACTTCATGAATAAGTCGCACGGCCTCTTCATACGTATGTACTTTTAGTTCTTTCATAACAGTTCACCTCGATCAGTCGAATTAATATTGGAATTACTATGCAATTAAGAGTGCGGAATTTCCTGATTTTATCATACCACATCGATTTCTTTTTTTTTCCTAAGTCCATAGAAATATGCAGCAGCAGTAAAATAGAGGATTTTTTCCCGGTGGGGGGAATATTCCAATGATGTGGCTAAGATCATAGCATAGAGGACGCAGAGCAAATTCTTAATGTTATTCGGCTTGATAAGAAGGGGTTTGCAAGTAAACGGTCTATTGATTATCTTGAAATAAGGCGTAGTCTCGAAATAAAGGCAAGAGAATTATTTATACGGAAGAGCGGTAAACCTATTAGAAGCTATCCCCATTATATGACTGTTGGAGAGTGTCCATGGCTTTTGGGTTGGTATCCAAATGGCAGGGAGTTAAAAATATCAATACATGAATTCGAACCGTGCACCATTAGCTTTACTTATGGAGATTTATTTCCAACGATGAGGTACCAAGATGGAAAGCCGTATCGAAATCAGGTCTACACGATAGATGAGATCTACAATGTAATTAACGAATTCGGATTACCACAAGATTGGAATCCTGAAGGACAAAACGGCCCAGAACGATATATAGAAGTGCAAATTTGGGATGACGAACCCTTAAGGAAATGGACGATGCCGATTTAGTTAATTAACAGACCGGCATTCATTTTTCACTTTCAGGAGGAATATAGTGGATATATTATTAATTTTCTCGAATTGAATGTTATTGAACTATGGAGCAACAAATCTAAAGGAATGGAGAATAGAAAATGATCGCAGAACAACAAAAGCAATCCATTCTCTCGTTGATAGCTCGTCTTTCTCCTAACACAGAAGTGTTTGTTAGAGCTGCAATGGAGAAGTCAGGTATAACGATCTTTCTTCACGACGAGAACCCAATAACTAGTGGTGTTTTCTGCCTTGTTCGCTGGGAAGGGACTAACTATGCCTACGCGTCTTTTATGCAAGATATGGTGGATGATCAAGTGATTCGACTGATAGAGTCGACCATACGTCCATACATAGAGGATAATGATCCTTTATGTTTTAACGTTTATGGTGGCAACAAAAGTATCATCGAGTTGGTCAAGAAGTTAGGTTTCACTCCAGATATGGAAGGATATGAATTCGTTTATCAGGGCCAAGTCCCGCTTGAATTCGTACCTACAAAATTAACGATAAAAGCATTTGAACAGTCCGCATTAGAGGATTTCGTTACTTTGTTTGAACAGAGCTATTACCAGTTGAACAAGGATAACGGCTGGTCAGTGGATTGGTATGCAAACAATAAAGGAATTTTCTCTGAAAGGTTGGCGCTCAAATCGCAAACGGATGAATTGGTTTCGTTCTGGTCCGGCGACCGACTAGTCGGTACTTACATTATAAGCGGTAAATACATACAAGATTTGGTTGTTCATCCCGAGTATCAAGGATTAGGTTACGGCAAGACATTGCTCTTACATGCTCTAAACTTGTTGATAGAACAAAAAGGCCATCAATCGGTCTACCTGCGTGTAGCTAAATCTAATGCAGCTGCAATCCGTTTCTACCTTAGGAATCATTTTGTTGAGATTGCTTCCTTTGCTGAACACACCTTTCACAAAAATTAAAGCATTTTATAGAGAAACATCTCTCGTACATTTGTGAATCATTTTAGAAGGATACTCGAATGCTGGAAAAACGTCCATTTTAAAAGCGCTGAAGCTCATGATTGACTTGAAGACTTAGATTATTGTAGTGTTAATATTATCCATTCATACAAACGGCCATGAAGGGAATTAGTAGCTTGCTTCAATTGTCAAAGCGAGTCGGCGACTGGTGAGAGGTCCGGCACAATTGTTCAGGTGAATGGCTCTCTTCGCTTCAATCCGAACGTTGGTTATGCAACTAGTAGGCGTTGACGGTGTGTCCCTCCGTTATCTAGGGGAATCAGGTTAGATGTTTTGACTTGAAAGAGTGCGGCCTGTGGCCGAATTCGGGTGGTATCGCGGAGTAAACACTTCGTCCCTTTAGGGGACAAGTGTTTTTTTGTTGTCCAAAAACAAGGAGGCTTTTATATGAAAAGAGTACTTTCCGGAATTAAGCCAAGTGGTGAGTTGAATATTGGAGGCTATGGTGGTGCGCTGCATCAATTTATAACGATTCAACATGACTTTGAATGTTTCTTCTTCGTGCCGGATCTTCACGCGGTAACCGTCCCCCAGGACCCCAAAGAATTATTCCAACGTTCAAAGGAAATAGCTGCATTTTACATTGCTGCTGGGGTTGATCCTAACAAAGCGACGATTTTTATTCAATCTCATGTACCGGCTCATGTTGAACTCGGATGGATCATGGAAACCCAAACCCATTTTGGCGAACTGAGCAGAATGACGCAGTTCAAAGAAAAGTCAGAAGGAAAAGACTCGGTTAGTTCAGCCCTATTTACTTATCCTGCCTTAATGGCAGCCGATATACTCCTTTACCAAGCAACGCATGTGCCTGTAGGGGAAGACCAAAAACAGCATCTTGAGATGACCAGAGATTTAGCCATGCGTTTCAATAGTCGATTCGAACCTACATTTACAGTTCCTGAGCCCATCATTCAAAGTATTGGTTCACGTATTATGGGGTTGGATGACCCAACCAAGAAAATGAGCAAGAGTAACCCGAATCGGAACAGTTATGTACTGCTGCTGGATTCGCCGGATGACATCCGCAAAAAGCTATCTAAAGCTGTGACCGATTCGGATATGAATGTTCGCTATGATTGGGATAATAAGCCCGCTGTCAGTAATTTAATTGAGATATACGCGGTGTTCTCTGGAGACTCGATTGCAACTATTGGAAGGCGCTACGAAGGTCAAGGCTATGGAACTTTTAAGAAAGACTTGGCTGAAGTTGTCGTTAACAAGCTGGTGCCCATACAGGAGAGGTACAGAGAGATCATCGATTCTGATGAGCTTATTCGTATCCTTAAGGAGGGAGCTGTAAAAGCGGCAGAAGCAGCTCACTCAACACTTCTTCGTGCAAAAATGGCTATGGGTTTCGTTACATTTTAATAGACCTAAGGTGGGTTATCCAAGCTCGCCTCACTAAAAATAAATTAAACCGCCATTGTCATGGGGCGGTTTTTTCTTTTGGCCGAAAAAAGATTTAAGGTATGATGAACAAAATGGCATAGCTAAGCGTCATATTGGCGATTAAGGACAATAGAGAAAATAAACAAGTCATCAACATGCGGGAAAGGGGCTGCTGCATGAGTACAATCGTGCCACAACTGGATGATCCATACATGATGAAGCTTGCAATACGTGGTGATAACCATGCCTTAGCCACGCTGCTTCGCGATAATTATGCCGTCCTCTATCGCTACCTGCTCAAGGTTACTATGAATAAAGGAATGGCGGAGGATCTTGCTCAAGACACGATGCTGCGAGCGATGGAGAGAATTAAGACCTTTGGGCAAAAGTCGAAGTTCTCCACGTGGCTGATTTCCATTGCAACGAGGCTGTATATGGATGAAATGCGCAAGGTTCAGCGTGAGAAGAAGTGGCAGGCACAAGAGCAGGCTATGCATGCGATCCGGTTCGATGCTGCAATGCGACAAGAGGAGTGGCCCGATGCGCTGGATGCACTCGAAGCATTGCCTTACGGAGTTCGGGTTCCGATTCTACTTAAGCATTATTATGGATTTGAATACGAGGAAATCGCAAAGTGGCTGGATATCCCGATTGGTACCGTGAAATCCCGACTCCACAATGGTCTGAAACAGTTGAGAAAGGAGCTGAGTGATGATGAGCAGTAGAAAGAAGCAGCGCAGTAGGAAGGAAACACTGGATAAGATAAGCGAATCAACGATTTTCGATAAATTTGATTCTTCTGATGACAGCTTCGAGGAGTCGAGAGATGAGTTGGATTTTCAACAGCTGTTAGGTAGCCATCTGTCTCATTGGGATGCTTCCATTAGTCCGGATGTACCTTCTGTGGACAGCTTGGAGCAGCTGATTGGTGAACACAAGCAGGTCATCACTCGTCACCTATGGCGTGATTTATTGCTGTTATGGGTGATTGGAGGTTTTATGGTTAGTGGACTTCTGCTGCTGCTGCAAAGCAATATCATTCTCTTTGCGATCATTCAAGCGACTGCTTTAATGGCAGCGGCTATCTTTTTGGGCGTTACCTTAAGACCAAGAAAACAGGAGGGACGGCGCAAATGGACCCATTGAAATTAATGATTTGTATTTTGGTTGGGATCATTCTCATGTGTCAGTCCTCCTGGCTGTTTCTGAATGCCTCACAATATAGTCCGCGTTATCGATGGTTTTGGGCGATTTGGGGCATGATTCAGTTTCCACTGCCCCTTTTATTTTACTGGCTGTTTGTCCGAAAAGATGGGTTAAAGCGCCCAAAAAATAAATCTTAGTTTATGGAGGGATAAAGAGAGATGAGTGATTTAAGCACAACACAGCTGATGACGATCGTAGGACCCATCGTAGTGATCCAACTCATACTTATGCTAACTGCTCTTGTGGTATGTATCCGTACGGAAGAGACACGGGGCCCCAAATGGATATGGGTGTTAGCTATTATATTGGGCAGCTTGATAGGACCAATCTTGTTCTTTGTCATGGGAAGGAGGAGCACCTAACTGATGCCTATTCTAACCTCGAACATTTCTAAACCAGTCACCGATGAGGGGACAGTACATGGCAGCGTTCCTTCCCTTCTTGCCGTCGAAGGATTGAGCAAATCCTTTGGAGCTAAAAAGGCTGTAGATCATATTAGCTTTACCATTGGGGAAGGTCGGTGTGTAGCGCTTCTTGGCCCCAATGGAGCGGGTAAAACGACTACGATTCGTATGTTGACTGGACTCTTGGCACCTACAACGGGCACGATTTCCTTCCCTGGCCTTGCAGATGGAATCGATCGGCGTCAAATTATTGGATATTTACCGCAGGTTCCTGCTTTTTATGGTTGGATGACAGGAAGAGAATTCTTACTCTATTCTGCTAAATTATGTGGGTTGAGCGGCAAGGAAGCTGATCTCCTGTGTGATTCCATGCTCCAGCGCGTTGGTATTGCAGATGCTGCCAAACGCCGCATTGGCGGATATTCCGGTGGGATGAAGCAGCGGCTTGGTCTGGCTCAGGCGCTCATTCATCGGCCGAAGCTGCTTATTCTCGATGAACCGGTTTCCGCTCTTGATCCGATAGGCAGGCGTGAAGTGATGGAGCTGCTGAGCGAGCTTAAACAAGAGACTACAGTACTGTTCTCCACACATGTGCTTCACGATGCGGAAGAGCTCTGTGATGATGTCCTTATCATGCGATCGGGTCATATCGCGATTAGCGGTTCTATGAATAGTCTTCGTAATCAGCATCGTCAGTCTGTACTATTTATTGAAACGGAAGGCGATCCGAAGTCTAAGGAATGGTTAGCCAGATGGCTGAAGCAGCCTCCCAAGTTCATACAATCTTCCGTGTTGTTAATGAATGGTAATGGAGCTAAGCTTCTCGTTAATGATATAGACTCAGCAAGGCGAGATATACTTGCACAGGTTCTAAGTGCCGAAGTGCAAGTCACAAGGCTGGAATTTGGATACAGCACACTAGAGGATTTGTTCATGAGGGTGGTGAGTGAATCATGAGTAAATGGATCGTACTGTATAAGAAAGAGTGGATGGAACTGGCCCGAAGCTATAAGTTGATTTGGGTTCCTCTCGTTTTTATTCTTTTAGGCGCGATGCAGCCTGTTACTACTTATTTTTTACCGGACATTCTTGCAAATGCAGGTAACTTGCCCAAAGGTGCCGTTATTGAAATCCCCACGCCTCATCCAGAGGAAGTGCTGGCGCAGACGATACAGCAATTCGGTACTTTGGGATTGCTAGTCCTTGCCCTCTCGTTCATGGGAGCCTTGTCAGGCGAGAGGATGAGTGGAACAGCATCAATGATATTGATGAAGCCAGTGTCCTATTTATCCTTCGTGACCTCTAAGTGGGCTGCGATGCTGACATTATCGACCCTATCCTTTGCGGCTGGCTTTGGAGCGGCATGGTACTATACGAGTACCTTATTTGATGCCTTAGCCTGGCGGTCTGTCATTCATAGTTTTATGTTCTTTGGGCTATGGCTTGTCTTCGTCGGTACGTTGACTCTCTTATTCAGTTCCCTGTATCGCAGTGCCGCGGGGGCTGCCTTCAGCGCTCTAGCCACTGCCGCTTTACTTACAATTACAGCATCCTTGTTTCCTCATTTGCTGGCGTGGAACCCAGGCAAGTTATCCCAGTTCGCCTCGGAGCAGCTTATTGATCATATAGCGGTTCGAACTTGGCCAGTGATAGTTATGACTGTGATCCTCATTACTGTTCTCTTGATGTGTACAGCTTGGAGTCTTCGTAAAAGACCCTCCTTAGATAGCATGTAGCTTATTTGATGTGTTACTCTATTGGACTTCCCTACTTTTTTTTAGTAGGATAGAGGAATAGAAGCATCGTTTAATAGGTGACAGGGGTTGAGTGCATGCATAAGCTGGGGCAAAAAATCGTTATCGTTTCAGATTTGTTCGAACAAAGTCTTCCCGTTGGGGAATATGGCTATATAATTGCGTATGATCGTAATGCCGATAATGCATTTGATTACGTAATCCGCGTACCGAAGGCAAATCGCAACTTCTACGTTCCATCTGCTGACATCGAGCTTGAAGAGGTGTTGATCCAGATCGAGGCTGAACGTGTGGAACGTGAAGCTCTCATTGACTTTGCTTTGGCTACTCATAATGAGGAGCTGTTTCTCCGCATTATGAATGGTGATGAAGAGGAGATTGTCGAAGAAGACAACGGCATTGAAGGGCAGACGCAAGAGGATTTTATTCGACAGGTACATCTTAAAGCTTGGATCTAAGGCAGGACGGCGAATGATCGCCGTTCTTTTTTTAATCTTTGGCGATGACTGGGAGTGTTAATATGGATAAGCCGGTCCACATTTTAGTGGTTGAAGATGATAACGATCTTAATCATCTGTTATGCAGTATTTTAAGAAAAAGCGGTTATGTACCACAGTCTGCCTATTCTGGAACGGAAGCGCTGCTCTATCTGGAGAAGCAGGAATGGAATATGGTACTCCTTGATTTAATGCTTCCTGGGAAGACTGGTGAAGAGCTTCTTCATATCCTAAGTCAGCGAAAAGAATCTATCCAAATGCCCGTCATCATAATCTCGGCCAAAGGGGAGCAGCAGACCAAAATAGCAGCCCTTCGTGGGGGTGCGGATGACTTTATTACGAAGCCTTTCGACATCGAGGAAGTATCGGCTCGCATTGATTCTCATTTGCGCAGGTATAAACGAATACCAGCCGAAGCTCGTTCTAATAAACTTCAGCACAAAACGATAACACTCGATCAAGATGCTCAGACTGTTCATATTCAGGGTATAGAAGTAACCTTTACCTCTCGAGAGTTTGATATTCTCGCGTTACTTTTATCGTCACCCAAGAAGATTTTTACCAAGGCTAACGTCTATGAAAGCGTATGGGGTGAGCCTTATTTTGGGGATGATAATACGATTAATGTCCACGTTAGCAACCTCAGGAGCAAACTAGCCAAAGCGAGTCCAAATGAAGAATTCATCGAAACCGTTTGGGGGATGGGCTACCGTCTTAAGGCTTAAGGGTTTCTTAAGAATTGTCTTTAGCTTCTCTTATGGTTTCATTTCTATACTGAAGCTATCACATAAGGGAGGCACGAATTAAATGAATGAATATGTTCTTCGAACCAACCAACTAACTAAGAAATTCAAGCATAGCTACGCTTTGGACAAAGTCGATCTCTCCATTAAAAAGGGCTCCATTTATGGCTTTATCGGGCAGAATGGGGCAGGGAAATCCACCTTAATTCGCATTGCGGCGGGTCTTGCATTCCCCACGACCGGATCTATCGAACTATTTGGTAAAAGCCAGGAGCGAGAGATTATTGCTGCCCGCAAGCGGATCGGCTCAATCATTGAAAGTCCGGCCATTTTTCCCAATATGACGGCTTATGAGAATTTAGAGACCTATCGTCTTCAAAGAGGCATTCCCGGTCAGGATAGCATTATGAAGACACTGGCACTTGTTGGACTGCAGGAGACAGATAAGAAGAAGGCCAAAAACTTCTCACTCGGTATGAAGCAGCGTCTTGGCCTAGGAATCGCCATGCTGGGTGATCCGGAATTTCTGATCCTTGATGAGCCTACCAACGGGCTAGATCCCATGGGCGTTGTGGAGATGCGGGAATTGTTGAAGAAACTCAATCGGGAGATGGGAATTACAATCTTGATCTCCAGTCATATCTTGAGTGAGCTTCACTTATTAGCCAGCGATTATGGCATCATTCATCATGGGAAGCTTCTGGAGCAGCTGACGACGAAGGAGCTGAATGATAAGTGCCAGCAGTATCTGCATATTAAAGTTGATGATCCGTCCAAAGCAGCTGTGGTCATTGAAAATCAATTAGAGGCTACTGAATTCGAGGTTATGCCAGATGGGATCATTAAGCTCTTCAAGTATCTGGATAATCCTGGGAAGGTTTCGACCGCATTGTTCGAGGGTGGATTAATCATTGAACAGTTTATACCGATGGGTGAAGACCTAGAGAGCTTCTTCACAAAACGAATCGGGGGTGTAAACCATGGTTAATCTGATCCGTTCGGAACTTTTCAAGCTGCGCAAGGAACGATCTTTCTGGACGCTGGTTATTATCATTGCATTAGCTGCTATCGCGTTTCCTGTCGCTTTATATATCAGTTCGCTATCTCAAGGTAAACCTGGAGGTTCGGGAGTAGATTTTTTCGTGAATGCAATGATGGGTAACTCTTTCATTACTAGTATTTCAATTTGTATTTTTGCCGGATTTTTTATTGCTAGTGAGTATTCAACAGGCGTTATGAAGACGATTGCCTCATCAGGAAACAGCAGAGCTAAGATTTTAGGCTCTAAGCTGGTAGCATTGATGATAGCGGGAAGCATATTGGGGCTGTTGTTCCCTATTATTACGAGTACAGTTGCATCTCTGCTTTCTGGAGTCGGCCATTTAACTGATGTTGCTACGGGTACATTTATCCTTCGATCGATCGGCTTGACCATTCTATATTCCATTTCAGTTTCTTCTATTATGGCCTTGTTTGCGACGGTTTTTAATGAAAGTGGCAAAGCGATTGCCTTCTCCATAACATTCTTTATTTTGATTAATACGGTGTTAGCCATAATGGGGAGTGTCTTTCCGTTTATCGAGATCATCTACAACAATTCGGTATTTAAGTTATTTGACGGGTTAAGCAAATTCAAGATGGAGGAAGGGGAATGGCTTCGTATCCTACTTGTTCCGATCATCACTTGTATCGTCTTTTCACTGCTAAGTATATGGGTTTATAGAAAAAAAGAAATCAAATAAATATTTTAGGAAGCGGGTGAGGTAGTATGCTCTATATCATGATCCTCTTGATCATTCTCTTAATGCTGCTCCTCATCCGATCTCTAATGGTCAAGCGAGAATTGAAGAGCATGACGAAGCAGCTGATGACCTATAATAATCGTGACACGGGTAAGAAATTGGATGTCGCTCTGTTCGATATTCATATAGAGGGGCTGGCTGCACAGATTAATCGCCAGTCCGATTTACTCCTTGCAGCGAAGGCAGAGCAGCTAAGAACGGAAAAGGAATTGAAGCAAATGGTAGCTAATATCTCCCATGATATTCGAACACCGCTGACTTCTATTTTCGGATATATTCAGCTCTTAGAGGCCGATGATCTAACAGCTGAGGAGAAGCAGGAATATGTAGCCATAATCAAGAATCGAACCAAAAGGCTGCAAGCGCTGTTAAATGATTTTTTTGAACTATCTGTTATAGAATCCATTGATTACGCTCTACAGCTTGGGCACTTGAAAATGAACAATCTGCTGCCAGAGATCATACTCGGTCTATACGATCAATTCAATGAACGACTTCTTGTTCCTGATATTCATATTCCGCAGGATGAGATTATCGTCATTGCCGATGAATCGGCTGTTAGGAGAGTCATCGAGAATCTGCTCCTCAATACGATTAAGCATGCAACTGGCAAAGTGAGCATAACTTTCTTGAAGCAGCAATCAACTGCTGTTTTAATGATTACGAATAAAGCTAACCCTTTGCCTGATAACGATCCTAGCGTATTGTTCAATCGCTTCTTTACAGTGGATCAGACAAGATCAGGAACAGGAGCAGGAGCAGGTACGGGGCTTGGGCTATCCATTGCGAAGGGCTTGATGGGCAAGATGGAGGGGAAGCTAACGGCCGAGATGACAGGTGATCATTTAACGATGAGATGTGAGTGGATGCTGTCGCCGCGTAAATCTTGAATTTTTCGCGGCAATTGGGAAGTGAACGTAGTGAATCATATTGTAAAAGTAAGGAGCCTACACAGCCGCCTCATAGGGGTTGTGTAGGCTCCTTATTTCCATGTGAACTAAATTGTACGCATTTTCTGTGCGATTACGACTATTCTGCAGCCTTACCTTCATCGGCCATGCTGTGATAGCCGCGACTACTATGGAATCGGTTGCCGAAATTCCCATTAACGATGTTTTCGGCGAACTGATCGGTGTGAGCAATTTGTTTGTCTGCCTGTGCTTGTGTCAGCCTTCCATCCTTAACTGCCTGATTAATTCGATCCACTATGATTTGCTTCTGGACTTTAATCAGCTTTTGAACATTGACACCCTTTTCCTTGGCCAACTCAGCAAGTGTCTTGCCGGAAGCCATAGCTTGGTGCAGCGCCTCGGTGCTGATACCGAGCTGTTTAGCTAATGCAGATAGGTCATTGCCCCTGCCGATAATGTAGCCACTGGCAGGCCCTTTTCCTTGCCATTTGCCAGGTTGGAATTTCCCGTCCACAATAAGATCGAGGTTCTTCTGGAAATGCTGCTTCATCTCATCTTGTCTTTTTGAAAAAGCATTCGTCAGTGCCTTCTTCAAATCCTCGCGAGAAACACCCTGCGATTGAGCAATCTGAGCAAGCGTTTGTCCTGCTTTTAATTTATCGCGAAGTGTGTTCCGATCCAGCTTCAGCAGGTCGAGGACCTCCTGACTCATTATTCCACCGGACCCTCCATGCCTATGATGATGATCGAAGCTTTTGCCAGCCTCAGCCGATTGAGTTCCACTTTCAGCTGCAGACACTTGCAATTGGGTCGTGGAGTTCGTGCCGTTTGTCGCCGCAAAGGCGCTTATAGGAATCATCAAAGTGAATACCGCTGTGATTCCCAATGTTTTCATGTAATTCTTTCTCATTTTCCAATCCTCCTAAGTCTTGTAGTGGTTGAAGCATTACGCAGTATGTACATCTTTCCTTAAAAGGGAATGAAAAGAACATAAAAACAGCCTTAGCCCAAAATGATTTTTTTATGCATGATGATTGCTTTGCGTGGCCATGGGACACGCAGCATTCATCAAATGATTGCTTTGCGTGGCCACTAATTCCATAATTTTGTATTGCCCAAATCTTCCAATGGAGGTATTCTAATGAAAAGTTTTGACGAGTTCATAGAGATTGGGGGAAAGCGGCTTGTCTGCCTATTACTATTTTTTCAAAATGAGAATTTTAACGACGATTGCTTATCGCTTTGAGGTCTTCACAGCAGTCGCCTCCAATGCGGTTATGCTCCTAGCAACTGTGTTTCTGTGGGAAGCCGCTTATCGAGGTAAGGGTGTGGTCGCCGGTGTTTCTGAGCACCAGATGGTTATTTATTCCATTCTTTCCGTTGTTCTTGGAGCGATGCTTTCGGTTAATGTACAGAATGATATCTATAACCGAGTTCGCGAAGGACAGATTGCAACCGATTTTATTAAGCCGATTACACTGCTAGGGATGTTTCTGGCGGAGGATCTAGGTACAACAGTAAGCTCTCTTGTGAATCGAGCACTGCCTCTCGTTATATTGGCCTCCTTTTTATTTACCCCTCCGCTTCCATCAAGTTGGATCGCTTTCCTGCTCTTCCTGCCTAGCGTTATGCTGAGTTTCGTCCTGCTTTGGCTGCTGGGTGCAATCGTAGGCATGACTTCCTTTTGGGTGATGGAATTAGGTAATCTGGGTATGGTCAAGGATGCACTCGTCCGTATTTTATCAGGAAGTCTAATCCCCATATGGTATTTTCCAGATTGGATGCAGACGGCTTCACGCTGGCTGCCTTTTCAATACATGTACCAAATGCCGCTCTCGATCTACATTGGAAAAATCAGTTATGCGGAGGCAGGCACTGCATTTGTTATACAGCTTTTGTGGATTATTGTGCTGACCGGTATTGTTTATGCGGTCTGGAACCGAGCGAAGCGAGTCACGCTCATACAGGGAGGTTAAACGTCAATGACAGGTACAATTCGCTATCATATCTCGGTAGCCTATTGCTTTGCTCGATTAGCTATACAACGTCAGTTGGAATACCCGCTATTCCTTGTGAGCTGGTTTCTTATGATTCCGCTTCAATATTTAAGTGGAGTCTGGGTGCTTAAGCTGATGGTGGATCAGTTTCAACCGCTTGCAGGCTGGAGCTTCCCGCAGCTTGCTTTTCTATATGGGCTTGGCCTTCTCAGTCATGGCCTTTCTGTCATTTTCTTCATACAGACATGGCATATCGATAATATGGTTGTCAATGGTGGTTTCGATCGGATGCTGCTGCGCCCGATGAACGTATTTTTTCAATTTATCGCGAACTATATCAATTTTATCGGCTTTATCGATTTAATTCCGGGCACGCTCATTTTTCTATATGGCTGCGTACAGTCGGGTTTTGAGTGGAGCCTATGGAGCGCGATTCAAATTCTGATGGTTGTCATAGGTGGAATGTTCATTCGAGCATCGATCTGCACAATTATGGGGTCAGCTGCTTTTTGGACAAAGCGCAGTGGGTCGCTCATTAACCTCACCCTTGCAACAATGGAACGTACGACAATGTATCCTTTGACCATATACCCACGCCTTGTGCAGTGGCTGCTTACCTTTCTGCTGCCGATTGGATTTATTAGCTTTTATCCAGCGACCGAGCTGATCGGACAAGATGATGGATTCACCATACCGATCGGATTAGCCATTTGGACACCGATTATTGGGGTCCTCATGTTTGTCTTAGCACATCTTACATTTCTTTTTGGTTTGAAACGGTACGAAAGCGCAGGATCTTAATCCTATTCTTAGAACGATCTTAGGAGGACTCCCCATGATTGAATGTATAGATGTAGTGAAGGAATATACGATTATCAAAAAGAAGAGTGGACTGAGCGGGTCTATTCAAAGCTTATTCCGTCCGGAGAAAAAGCTTGTTAGGGGTGTAGATGGCATTAGCTTCCGCATTGAACCAGGCGAAATCGTTGGTTATCTGGGTCCCAATGGAGCAGGTAAGTCGACCACAATTAAAATGCTAACGGGTATTCTACATCCAACCTCTGGGACTGTAAAAGTAGCTGGCCATTCCCCTCAAGTCAATCGTAAGGCCGTCGTAAGGCAGCTTGGTGTCGTCTTTGGTCAGCGTACGCAGCTGTATTGGGATTTAAGGCTCGGCGAAACCTTTGAGTTGTTGAAGCGAATCTACCGGATTGATACGGATACCTTCGATACGAATATTAGGCTTATGAATGAAGTGCTTGGCATTGATCGAATCATTAATACTCCGGTACGTCAATTATCATTGGGCGAGCGCATGAGAGGTGACCTTGCGGCGGCGATGCTGCACTCGCCATCCATTCTGTTTCTTGATGAGCCGACAATCGGCCTAGATGTTGAAGCGAAGCAGAATATTAGAGATTTTATCCGGGAAATGAACCGTACACGCGGCACAACGATTATTTTGACAACGCATGATTTGGACGATGTTGAGCAGCTCTGCAATCGATTGATCGTGATCAATCATGGCAAAGTGGTAGAGGATGGTCCGCTTTCGGAGCTGATTCTGCGAATGGCTCCTTACCGATTACTAGTTCTTGAGCTGAGTCACATGCCTAATGAAGCTGCTTTGTATCATCCTGCAGCGGAACTTATCAAACGCGAGGGACATAAACTGACCTATCGCTTTCACAAAAGCAAGCTATCCGCATCGGAGTTAATTGGTGCTCTCTCCACGCAGCTTCCCGTTATTGATTTGAGTGTGAAAGAGCCGGATATCGAAGATATGATCAGGGAAATGTACCGTTCCTCGGTTCCGGTTTAAGTCCTGCGTGTAATCACAAGCATTCAATTCCATTGAGTTTGGATGGCAGGTTCGTTTATAATAGATAGAATGTGAGCAAAAGGATGGAAAGGGAGGGACACGCGCCCATGAGTATCACTATAAAAGATGTCGAGCATGTCGCCAATTTGGCGCGGCTGGAGCTTTCTGAGCAGGAAAAAGAACAATTTGCCGGTCAGCTGAGTGCGATCTTGAAATACGCCGAGAAGCTGGATGAGTTAAATACGGATGATGTCGAGCCGACAAGCCATGTGCTGCCGGTTACGAATGTTATGCGAGATGACGTTAACCGTGAATCGGTTACGGTCGAAGTCGCACTGAAGAATGCGCCGGATGCTGAAGACGGACAATTCAAAGTGCCAGCAGTACTTGAATAATAAAGTCTGAGGCAAAGCCACGCAAAAACTTAAGATTATGCTTTCGAAGTAGTTTTTGCTTGACCATGCCTCATTCTTCGGCATAGCTGGCAAAGCCACGCAAAAACTTAAGATTATGCTTTCGAAGTAGTTTTTGCTTGATGATGCCTCATTCTTCGGCATAACTGGCAAAGCCACGCAAAAACTTAGATTATGCTTTCGAAGTAGTTTTTGCTTGATCATGCCTCATTCTTCGGCATAACTGGCAAAGCCACGCAAAAACTTAAGATTATGCTTTCGAAGTAGTTTTTGCTTGATCATGCCTCATTCTTCGGCATAACTGGCAAAGCCACGCAAAAACTTTTAGGAGGGGAAACCGTTGGCACTTTTTGATTTGCGATTGCAGGATATACATAATCAACTAACGAGTAAAGAGCTATCCGTCAATGAGCTTGTTGACGAATCATACAAACGGATCGCCCAAACGGACGAATCGATAAAAGCATTCTTAACACTGAATGAGGACGGCGCTCGCGCTGCCGCTGCCGAGCTGGACAAGCTTCTGCAAGAAGACGGCGAGCGCGGTCTTTTGTTTGGTTTGCCCGCTGGTATTAAAGATAATATCGTGACAGAAGGACTACTCACGACTTGTGCAAGCCAGTTTCTGAGCAACTATGATCCCATCTATGATGCAGCAGTTGTGAAGAAGCTGAAAGCTGCGCAATCGATCACGATTGGTAAGCTCAATATGGATGAATTCGCGATGGGCGGTTCAAATGAGAACTCTAGCTTTTTCCCAACGCGCAATCCATGGAACACGGATTATGTTCCAGGCGGCTCAAGCGGTGGTTCCGCAGCTTCCGTAGCAGCGGGACAAGTTTACTTCTCCCTTGGCTCAGACACAGGTGGTTCGATCCGTCAGCCAGCGGCATACTGCGGTATCGTTGGTCTCAAACCGACGTACGGACTTGTATCGCGCTTCGGTCTTGTGGCTTTCGCCTCTTCGCTTGATCAGATCGGTCCACTCACGAAGAACGTTGAGGACTCGGCCTATGTACTTCAAGCAATTGCTGGCTATGATCCGATGGACTCTACGTCTGCCAATGTTGAAATCCCTGATTATCTCAGCTCCCTAACCGGTGATGTGAAGGGTCTGCGTATTGGTGTACCGAAGGAATACCTCGGACAAGGTATCGATCCGAAAGTAAAAGAATCGGTTCTTGCTGCGCTCAAACAATTTGAGAGCCTAGGCGCAACTTGGGAGGAAGTTTCTCTGCCGCATACCGAATATGCGGTAGCGACTTACTATTTGCTTGCCTCGTCCGAGGCATCTTCCAATCTGGCCCGTTTTGATGGTGTTCGTTATGGGGTTCGTACGGATAATCCGGACAACTTAATTGATCTGTACCGTAAGTCCCGCAGTCAAGGATTCGGCGATGAAGTGAAACGTCGCATCATGCTGGGAACGTATGCGCTTAGCTCAGGTTATTATGATGCTTATTATTTGAAGGCGCAGAAAGTTCGCACCCTCATTAAACAGGATTTTGATAACGTATTTGAGAACTACGACCTAATCATCGGGCCTACGGCTCCGACAACAGCTTTCCGTATTGGTGAGCAAGTCGGTGATCCGTTGACGATGTATTTGAATGATATTTGTACCATTCCAGTTAGCCTTGCAGGCGTTCCAGCTATTAGCGTGCCTTGTGGTTTTGCTGACGGTATGCCGGTTGGACTGCAAATTATCGGAAAAGCTTTTGACGAGCGTACCGTTCTACGTGCTGCGCATGCTTTTGAACAACATACTGATCATCACAAACAACGTCCGCAGCTGTAAGGGGAGCGAATGTTAGGGAAGCAGGAGGGGCTAATTCATGTTTGAACCGAATAGGTATGAAACGGTAGTTGGGCTGGAAGTGCATGTTGAGCTTCATACGAAGAGTAAAATCTTCTGTGGCTGTTCGACGTCATTCGGCGCTCCGCCAAATACCCATACATGTCCAATTTGTCTGGGGCATCCTGGCGTTCTGCCAGTATTGAACCGTCAAGCGCTGGAATACGCGATGAAAGCGGCCATGGCGCTTAATTGCGAAATTGCCGACATAAGCAAATTTGACCGCAAGAACTATTTCTATCCCGATTCACCAAAAGCCTACCAAATCTCCCAGTTTGACAAGCCTGTTGGCGAGAATGGCTGGATCGATATTGAAGTGAACGGCACGACCAAACGCATCGGTATTACTCGTCTTCATTTAGAAGAAGATGCGGGTAAGCTAACTCACGTTGATGGCGGATTCGCATCCTTGGTTGATTTTAACCGTGTAGGCACGCCGCTTGTTGAGATTGTATCGGAGCCGGACCTTCGCAGTCCTGAGGAAGCAAAAGCTTATCTAGAGAAGCTCAAAGCTATCATGCTGTATTGCGAAGTGTCCGATGTGAAGATGGAAGAGGGCTCACTGCGCTGTGATGCTAACGTCAGTCTTCGTCCGTATGATCAAGAACAGTTTGGCACAAGAGCAGAGCTTAAGAACATGAACTCGTTCCGCGGCGTTCAGCGCGGTCTTGAATACGAGCAAATGCGTCAAGCCGATGTGCTGGATAGCGGGGGCAAGGTGGTTCAAGAGACCCGTCGCTGGGATGAGACGCAAGGCAAAACCTTCTCCATGCGCAGTAAGGAAGAGGCTCATGATTACCGCTATTTCCCGGACCCGGATCTGGTTCAAATCCATATTGATGCGGAGTGGAAGTCGAGCGTTCTTGCTTCCATTCCAGAGCTGCCAGATGCACGCAAAGCGCGTTACACAGCAGAATTTGGTCTATCCTCCTATGATGCAGATGTCATAACGGCCTCTAAGAAGCTTGCTGATTTCTTTGAAGAGAGCTTGCAGTTTACGAAGGATGCCAAAGCAGTAGCCAACTGGATTATGGGTGATATGCTGGGGTACCTGAATGCTGGCGGCTTGGAGCTTGATGAGATTAAGCTGACTGGCCAAGGGCTCGGCGAAATGATCGGTCTTTTGGAAAAAGGAACGATCAGCAGCAAAATCGCCAAAACCGTCTTCAAGGAGATGCTGGAGAGCGGCAAGCGTCCACAGCAAATCGTTGAGGAGCAAGGTCTCGTTCAAATTAGCGACGAGGGCGCAATTAAGGAAGTCGTTGATCGTATCGTAAGCGGTAATCCGCAATCGGTAGAAGATTTTAAAGCAGGTAAGGAAAAAGCAGTTGGTTTCCTTGTTGGTCAGGTTATGAAAGAGACCAAAGGTAAAGCGAACCCAGCATTAGTTAATAAGCTTCTGCTGGAGCGTCTGAATCAATAAGAATAACAATGTTATTCCTTGAAATATATGTAAGGAAAGAGGCATGTCCCTTAACGGCGGACATGCCTCTTTCCGTGTCTCCTAATCTTTTGTCGATAAGAATGTGTTACACTATAGGCTACTAATAATGAAAATAGTTGTTTAAAAGGAGGCGGCGAAGGATGCGTGAACAGAAGCAGTATGATCGAATATTGGCGCCGCTTCTAGCCTTTCTTGTTCCAGGAGCGGGACATCTGGTGTTAGGTCAGCATTTGAAGGGACTTCTACTTCTAATGAGCGCATTGACAGATATTGTGGCGATGCTTCGTTTTGCAGATGAGGGTGGCGGTAGCTACGCTTTATTAATCGTATTTCTTGGTTTGGCAATTCCGTTTTTCTGGTTCTATAGCGTATTCGATACACTTCAGCAAGGCGCTTATATACGGCAGTTTGGGGAAGCAGGTAATACGGATGAACAGCGCCAGAATAGCGGAGTTGTTGCTTTTCAAGGAGCTGCGGTTATCCTTGTCGCGCTTATCCTTCTCTTACTCGTTCGTGCGCCTTCTGTTCTCACATCTTGGCTGGAAACAATAGGTAGCTACTTGCCTGGAATTGGTCTTATTATCCTTGCATTGCTTGTCGTTATGAAGAGGGGGAAAGGCATGTTTAAGCTTGGACGCATAACGTCAGCGACAGTAATTCTAGTTGTTGGTGGATTACTGCTGTGGGATCAATTACAAGGCCGTAACGATATCGGTGTGCTGGGACAATGGTGGCCTGCTGCATTCGTTATGCTTGGCATAGAAGTGGTCGTATACAGTTTTATCAACCGATCAAGGAGCAGGAGGCTTTCTTTTGATATCGGGGGCAGCTTTATAGCTGTAGTTATTGCGGTAACTGCCTTTGCGGTAACCCAGTATGCAGCAATGCCTCTTCGTTGGTTGGATGATTTTAAAGTCAACTTTGCCGGTATGAGCGGGTTTGGTGAGGAAAAGGGATTTATGTATACGAAGGAAAAAGCTAGCGTGCCGATCGGACCCGATACGAAGACGATATCCATCGATAATCCAAATGGAAAAGTGAGTGTGAAGAAAGGCGAAGGAAATGAAGTTACAGTTGAGACTGTCATGTGGGTCGATGTAACGGATAAGAAAGAAGCGGACTCGGTTGCCGAGCAATCAAAGGTCGCTATCAGCGAAGGCGAAAAACTGTCGATTCAAGCAAAAGGTCAGCCATACGGTGCAAATGGCAACCGTAAGCCGCGTATGAATATGATCATCACTATACCGGCTTCTTCTGTATTCGCGCTGCCCATAGTTAAGCATGAAGAATCACCAGTCGATACGGCGAATAAAATAAATGAAACCTCTAGCCCTGTTGACTCGTCTAACTCAGTGACAGCAGTTGAACCTGAAGCAGCCGGTTCTGCTTCACCGAATAATAAAGCTCCTTTGACGGAAGAACCCGTTTCTTCCAAGATCAATATAGTCGCTACGAATGGCTCAGTAGACATAGCGGGTCTTGTTCTGCCTGGCGGCCTGAACATTAAGATCACCTCAGGAGAAGCCAAACTAAGTAACCTATTTGGTCCTGTTAATGTGCAGACAAAGAATGGAGATATTACTGCTGCTGCTATCGAGGGCAATGTTCAATTGGCAACCTATAATGGAAGTGTAAAGGCACAGCAAATTACTGGTGAATTCGAGGGATCAACCTTAAGCGGGAATATGGAGCTCAAGCATATTACAGGTCATATTGAGGCGGATACGAAGAACGGTGAGATCATTATTAAAGAAGCACAAAGCTCTATTAAAGCGGGTACCCTTAATGGGGATATCGAGATTCACAGCGCTGCCGTTGGCGGCAATTGGGACATTGACAGTTCAATAGGGGATATCAGACTCTACGTCCCCGAGCAGGGCAATTTTTCGGTGAACGGCTCGGTTACCTTTGGTACCGTTTCATCCGAATTGCCTCTCATTTCGACCAAAAAAACGATAAGCGGGGACATCGGTGCAGCGACTTATCGGATCGATATTGATGCCAATAGCAGCATTGCGGTAAATCGTTACAGTCCATAAAATGATTTCCGCTTTCATTGACAAAAGGAAAAGTAAGCACGTACAATGGTTCTAACGAATGGGAAAGGACGTGAAGGGCATGGGCGCAACCGTTGAACAGGCACTTGAGCAATTGAAAAGTACCGGTGTACGTATGACCCCGCAGCGTCATGCTATCTTGAGTTTCCTTATGAATTCCATGACTCATCCTACAGCCGATGAGATTTATAAGTCGTTATCTCCTGCATTTCCTAGCATGAGTGTTGCGACTATTTATAATAATCTGCGTTTGTTTGTTGACGCAGGATTCGTCCGAGAGCTGACGTATGGCGACGACTCAAGTCGGTTTGACGCTGATTTATCTGAACATTACCATGCGATCTGTCGTTCCTGCGGCACAATCGTTGATTTTGATTATCCACCGCTAACGGAAGTTGAGACCGAGGCATCCAGGCAAACGGGATTCAAGGTTGAAGGCCATCGGATGGAAGTATACGGACAATGTGCCGAATGCTCCAGGCCTAATTCCTAACCAGCTCATAACCGTGTGGACGAACGTGCAAGGGTAGAGGATTTACTCCACCTTCTGCGCGTTTTTTTATTTGTTATTAAAGGAGCTAATTGTTTTAAACGTA
Organism: Paenibacillus baekrokdamisoli; assembly: GCF_003945345.1. GTDB lineage: Bacteria > Bacillota > Bacilli > Paenibacillales > Paenibacillaceae > Paenibacillus_Z > Paenibacillus_Z baekrokdamisoli. The sequence goes on from NZ_AP019308.1 coordinate 6,807,625, forward strand.
TGTATGTAGTATTGCCTGGAATTTGGCTCAGAAGAGAGGAGACAGCATAGCGTGGAAACAGTTCGAATTCGTCCTCGCCGCCACCAAGGCGGATGGCTGAGATGGCTTGTTATTACTAGTGGATTAGCAGCAATGATTGCCGGCATGTGGTTTGGCTGGCAGCGCTATGTACCTAATACTGAAGTGATAAAGGTTGATTATGGGTCAACTTATCCAATCATTTATCATGGTCAAATCACGAAGTTAGGTGCAATCGTCGTCAATGATGATGCAATCAAGCTTCCGTTATCTTTTATACAGGGACAGTTGGGACTTCAAGAAGAAGTCTATTATGAGAAGAAAAGTGGTTCCATCATTTTAACTGACGTGGACAAGCTGCTTCGATTGAAGACCAATACACTGACAGCGACAATCAACAGTAAGCCTTACACGCTTCGTTTCGCTGCAGAAGTAAAGAACAATACGGTCTTCATTCCAATTGCACCGCTACAAGAACTTTATGGCATTCATGTGGAATATAACAAAGACCTGCATTCAGTAACTGTTATGAGGGCTGGCGAAGCGGTTCAGCATGCCGCTGCCTCACGAGAAGTTTCTATTCGTCAGAAGCCAACGATTCGAGCGCCGATCGTCAAGAAGCTTGCTGCTAAGGGCGAGGTAAGGGTTTGGGGTGAGAAGGATGGCTGGTATTTGGTACAAAGTATCGAGGGGAATATGATTGGTTATACAGCGAAAGGCGATTTGAAATTATCCAGCATGGAGCAAATTAAGAGCCCTGAAGAACCAAAACCATTTATTGCATGGAAAGCCGTAGGCCATAAAATTAACCTAACTTGGGAAGCAATCTATAGCAGTGCATCCGTAAATACCGATAAAATAACCCCAATGCCGGGCGTTAATGTAGTTAGCCCAACATGGTTTGAACTTGCCGATGGAGCAGGGAATATCAGCAGTAAAGCGGATATGCACTATGTGAATTGGGCACATAATCAAGGTATGCAGGTATGGGGACTTTTTAGTAATGATTTTGAACCGGTCAAAACGACAGCAGCCCTTGGAAGTGTCAATTCGCGGTTTACAATGATTCAGCAGATTCTTTCATACGCCAAAATGTTTCGTTTACAAGGGATCAATTTAGATTTTGAGAATGTAGAAACAGCAGATAAAGAAAACTTGGTTCAATTTGTTCGAGAGCTAACCCCATTGCTCCATGAACAGGGAATCGTTGTCTCTATAGATGTAACTCCAAAATCCAGTAGTGAGATGTGGTCAGCATTCCTTAACCGCTCTTCACTAGGTAAAGTTGTCGACTATATGATGGTAATGGCCTATGATGAGCATTGGGCGAAGAGTCCTACATCAGGCTCCGTTGCTTCTCTTCCATGGGTAGATCGTACGCTTAAGCGAATTATTCAGGAAGATCAAGTGGCACCTAGTAAGTTAATACTGGGTATGCCCCTTTATACACGGATTTGGAGCGAGAAGAAAGACAAGAATGGAAAGGTTGACGTAACCTCTAAAACTGTTGGTATGGATACAGTCGCAACAATCATTGCGAAGTACAAGCTAACGCCCGTGATAGATTCAAAGTCTGGGCAGAATTACGTCGAATATAACGAAGATGGAGCTTTGAAGCGGATCTGGATCGAGGATGCATTATCGATGCAAGGACGAACGGCAATTGCGAAGAAATACGGGCTGGCTGGAGTTGCAACATGGCAGCGTGCTTTTCAATCGCAAGATATTTGGAATGTTATTGATCAATCCTTAACGAAGCTGCCATAATCAATTTTAAATTCTAATTATAAAATGACAAAGGCCCCATAAACGGATATTTCCGTCCGTGGGGCCTTTGTTTGTTCAATGGCAGAGGTTACGCATTGGGAGGCGTCGAAGAAATGGATGCGAGCTCATCCTCATCCAAGTCTGTTGCTTGCTTCGGATCCAGCGTCATTTTCGTTTTACAGTACATACAACGGTCAGTCTTACCGAGTATTTTGGTTTGTCTACCGCATTCTGGACACATTAGAATGACAGCGCTGGTCGAAAGCATACCAGCCCAGAAGTAAATAGCGACGCTTGCTAGCATAGAGACCATACCGATAACCATGAATACCGCTGCAAATACTCTTCCGGTAGAACCTCCCCAGAAAACGATACCTGCTGTTCCGAGTATCATAAGACCCATGCCAAAAAGAGTTAATAGGAGTCCCCACAGCCGAAATTCGTTAATCTTACTCGATTTTGCGAACATGTTTCAAATCCTTTCTGTCGGACCGACACGGTTTTATTGAAACTAAGCAGGAAACCGGGCGGACATTGTCGAACAAGAATATTAAACTGCGAAATCATTATAGCCTAAACTGAAGAATGAAG
>NZ_AP019308.1:6815000-7261317 GCF_003945345.1 Paenibacillus baekrokdamisoli
CCTCTAGCCAGGTGAAGGTGCCCGTACCGCAAACCGACACAGGTAGGCGAGCAGAGTATGCTAAGGCGCTCGGAAGAACTCTCGTTAAGGAACTCGGCAAAATGACCTCGTAACTTCGGGAGAAGAGGTGCCTCGGTAGGGTGAATAGCCCGAGGGGGCCGCAGTGAAAAGGCCCAAGCGACTGTTTAGCAAAAACACAGGTCTGTGCGAAGCCGTAAGGCGAAGTATACGGGCTGACGCCTGCCCGGTGCTGGAAGGTTAAGGGGAGTGGTTAGCCGCAAGGCGAAGCTATGAACTGAAGCCCCAGTAAACGGCGGCCGTAACTATAACGGTCCTAAGGTAGCGAAATTCCTTGTCAGGTAAATTCTGACCCGCACGAATGGCGTAACGACTTGGGCGCTGTCTCAACGAGAGATCCGGTGAAATTTTAATACCTGTGAAGATGCAGGTTACCCGCGACAAGACGGAAAGACCCCATGGAGCTTTACTGCAGCTTGATATTGGACTTTGGTACGATCTGTACAGGATAGGTGGGAGCCTAAGAAACCGGAGCGCCAGCTTCGGTGGAGGCACCGTTGGGATACCACCCTGATCGTATCGGAGTTCTAACCTGGTACCGTAATCCGGTACAGGGACCGTGTCAGGTGGGCAGTTTGACTGGGGCGGTCGCCTCCTAAAGAGTAACGGAGGCGCCCAAAGGTTCCCTCAGAATGGTTGGAAATCATTCGTAGCGTGTAAAGGCATAAGGGAGCTTGACTGCGAGACCTACAAGTCGAGCAGGGACGAAAGTCGGGCTTAGTGATCCGGTGGTACCGCATGGAAGGGCCATCGCTCAACGGATAAAAGCTACCCTGGGGATAACAGGCTTATCTCCCCCAAGAGTCCACATCGACGGGGAGGTTTGGCACCTCGATGTCGGCTCATCGCATCCTGGGGCTGAAGTAGGTCCCAAGGGTTGGGCTGTTCGCCCATTAAAGCGGTACGCGAGCTGGGTTCAGAACGTCGTGAGACAGTTCGGTCCCTATCTGTCGTGGGCGCAGGAAATTTGAGAGGAGCTGTCCTTAGTACGAGAGGACCGGGATGGACGCACCGCTGGTGTACCAGTTGTTCCGCCAGGAGCATAGCTGGGTAGCTACGTGCGGACGGGATAAGCGCTGAAAGCATCTAAGCGTGAAGCCCCCCTCAAGATGAGATTTCCCAATTTAGTAAGACCCCTAGAAGACGACTAGGTTGATAGGTTCGAGGTGGAAGTGCAGCAATGCATGCAGCTGACGAATACTAATCGGTCGAGGGCTTATCCTACCGCTTCTCACCATTGGTGAGAGCAAGGCTTCGGGACTTACGTGTAACAGCTAACATAAGCTAAGACAACATTTCGCAAATGTTCGTATCCAGTTTTTAAGGTGTAATAACCTGATGTATATTGTTCCCTGATAGCTCAGTTGGTAGAGCACTCGACTGTTAATCGAGTTGTCACAGGTTCGAGTCCTGTTCGGGGAGCCATCTGGAGAGGTGTCCGAGTGGTCGAAGGAGCACGATTGGAAATCGTGTAGGTGTTAATCGCGCCTCGAGGGTTCGAATCCCTCTCTCTCCGCCAGTATAAGGCCCGTTGGTCAAGTGGTTAAGACACCTCCCTTTCACGGAGGTAACAGGGGTTCGAGTCCCCTACGGGTCACCAAATTCTTTTGAAAAAAAAGATAAAAAAAGACTTGCAATGAGTATGGTAAATGAGTTATAGTATTACTTGTCGCTCAACAATATGGAGGCTTAGCTCAGCTGGGAGAGCATCTGCCTTACAAGCAGAGGGTCGGCGGTTCGATCCCGTCAGCCTCCACCATAACAACTTTAGATTTACTTATAATGACGCGGGGTGGAGCAGCCCGGTAGCTCGTCGGGCTCATAACCCGAAGGCCGCAGGTTCAAATCCTGCCCCCGCAACCAATTAATTTTGGACATGATTCAATTGAACAATGTGGAGCTGTGGTGTAGTGGCCCAACATGCCTGCCTGTCACGCAGGAGACCGCGGGTTCGAATCCCGTCAGCTCCGCCATTTAACCAAATTGCTCAAACGGCTCGGTAGCTCAGTCGGTAGAGCAGAGGACTGAAAATCCTCGTGTCGGCGGTTCGATTCCGTCCCGAGCCACCATTTTTGCATCAATTGAATATGCCGGTGTAGCTCAGTTGGTAGAGCAACTGACTTGTAATCAGTAGGTCGGGGGTTCGACTCCTCTCGCCGGCACCATCATGGAGGATTAGTGAAGTGGCTAAACACGGCAGACTGTAAATCTGCTCTCATCGAGTTCGGTGGTTCGAATCCATCATCCTCCACCAGTTTTTTATTTAGGGGCATAGTTTAAGGGTAGAACAACGGTCTCCAAAACCGTTGGTGTGGGTTCAATTCCTGCTGCCCCTGCCAACTGAATACCTTTTTATGGCGGTCGTGGCGAAGGGGTTAACGCACCGGTTTGTGGATCCGGCATTCGCGGGTTCAAGTCCCGTCGATCGCCCCATAAAAACTAAAAAAAGTAGTTACATAATTGGGGATTAGCCAAGCGGTAAGGCAACGGACTTTGACTCCGTCAACCTAGGTTCGAATCCTAGATCCCCAGCCATTATGTGCGGAAGTGGCTCAGCGGTAGAGCATCGCCTTGCCAAGGCGAGGGTCGCGGGTTCGATTCCCGTCTTCCGCTCCATCTTTTTTTTCTCATTTTGGCGCCATAGCCAAGTGGTAAGGCAGAGCTCTGCAAAAGCTTTACCCCCAGTTCGAATCTGGGTGGCGCCTCCACAACCTTAAATAATCTGCGCCCTTAGCTCAGCTGGATAGAGCGTTTGACTACGAATCAAAAGGTCAGGAGTTCGAATCTCTTAGGGCGCGCCATTATAACATGCCGGCGTGGCGGAATGGCAGACGCGCGCGACTCAAAATCGTGAGGGAAACCGTGGAGGTTCGAGTCCTCTCGCCGGCACCACAATAAACTCTAATTTTCACAAATATAAACGTCGATTGTACACTATGTGCAGTCGGCGTTTTTGCGTTTTATACTATATTGCAAAAAAACTAACCGCGTACTACCTTGGGGGCGTTGGTAACTGTGCTTCGCAGACGATGATACTCATTCGTGCTATGGAAAGCGATATCCCACTGCTTTAAAAGATAGAGGTCAGTATCCGTTTCAGCCTCGACCTCACCTTTGTCCAGGTAGACGATCTCCCAGAAATCATGCTTCTCGCCAGGGTAAGATGCCGTTTTGATAGCTCGAAGTAATAATAAGACACAAGGCTGCTGACAACAATATATTCGATGGGTTTGTAAGGTTTGTATTCCATATGTCCCGCCCCATATCTCTGTTTATACTAATAAACGCGGCTCGATAATCAACCTTCTAATAAGCATAAAAAAAACGGCCTAAAATGCAAGCACGAATGCAAATTTTACGATATATAAGCTAAATCTTATATTTCGAAGTTGCTGTACTATTTAACTTATTAAGAATGATTTCACATGATGTGGATATGATATATTGGCTGTTCGGCAAGCCTCAGGGGGGCTCGGCTTTGAGCACTGAGCGTTTTGACATTGTGTCCGCGCATTACAGATATCCCGACGGGAAAATCATTAACGCGCAAGCGGACTTGTCCCTCCAGGGCGATGTAGGGTTCGAGATGAGCTACCGCGTGCATGCGGAGACTGCGACTTTAGTCTTTAAGGAAAACCGCTTGACTATATATCCGAAGGACGGTAGAGCTTGGGTGTACGAGCATTCAGGAGATCATGGATACTACCGGGAAATTAAATATTTTGCAAATAAGCTGTTAAGCAACGGGAATATTGAAATTTCCAAGCCTGAAGATTCGTTGATTACGCTGCAAATTGCGGAAGCGGAGAGAGAATCTGCACTCCAATCCGGGGCATTTGTTCTTTTATCAGCACATTAATCTGGTTATTTGTGAAGAAAGTGAGGTTAAGATTATGGAAATCGGAGTGATCCTTACGCTGAATTCGGGCGATCAGGGAAATTTGTTTTAGAATGTCAGCGATTACGGCTTTAAAGTATGCCAATTGTGCGGATGGGATATCGGGCAGTGCACCCCAGAAATAGCGGAACGCGTAGTCAGGGATGCGAAAGCCGCGAATGTGCGCGTGTGCGCGGTATGGGCGGGAGTCCCTAGACCGGCGGAATGGAACTTTACGGGAGGGCCGGTTACCCTTGGTCTTGTGCCAGAAGAGTATCGCGCGGAACGGATTGACGCGCTTAAGAAGTGGGCGGATTTTGCAGTATGGGTTCACGCTCCTGCCATTATTACACACTGCGGATTCATTCCTGAGAACTTGACTGATCCGGCTTATCCGGGTGTTGTTGAGGCAATTCGTGAAGTAGCGCTTTATTGCGAACAGCTGTGAATTGGGTTTTGGTTTGAAACCGGACAAGAGACCCCGATCGTACTGCTTCGCACGATTGAAAGGGTAGGAACCTCCAATCTCGGAATTAATTTGGATCCGGCGAATTTAATTCTGTACGGCAAAGGCAATCCTATTGATGCGCTGGATACGATCGGACAATATGTACGCAATGTACACGTGAAGGATGGTCTATACCCTACGGATGGCAACAGGGGGAGGAAGTTAGAGCTGGGGAAGGGAAAGTGAACTTCCCGGTATTCATTCGTAAGCTTAAGGCTTTGGGGTTTAATGGTGAATTTGTCATCGAGCGTGAAATATCGGGCGATGAGCAGAGGGATGATATCCTCAGGACGACAGCGGATTTGCGTGTGTGGCTGCAAGATTAAGAATCGGAGGGGATTTCCATGCATATTGATTTGTCTGGCCGAACAGTGCTAATTACCGGGGCCACGGGAGAGCTAGGCAGGGTTATGGCTAGGACGTTGGCGAATTGCGGGGCTAACTTGGTCATTCATTATCTCCAGAATGAAGCTAAAGCCAAGCAATTGAAAGAGGAGACGGAGAAGCTCGGCGTACAGGCCGTTATGGTCCAGGCGGATATAACAAATGAACAATCCGTTTTTCGGATGAAAGAACAGGCGGAACACGCCATGGAGAAAATCGACATCGTAGTGGCTAATGCGGTCATTCAGTATGAATGGACGACAATCTTGAATCAGTCGCCGCAAGATTACGAGAGTCAATTCCAGTCCTGCATCTTGCAAAATGTATATTTGGCCAAAGCATTTGTCCCGGGGATGATAGATCGGAAATACGGGAGAATCATTGGCATCAACACGGAATGCTCAATGCTGAACAACTCTAATCAATCCGCATATGTAGCGGGTAAACGAGGCATGGATGGTTTGTACCGCGTGTTGGCCAAGGAAGTTGGCGAACATCAGATCACCGTGAATCAAGTAGCACCTGGGTGGACCATCAGCGACCGGGATAGAAAGAACGGTACGGTGCAGCGTTCGGAATACGAGGCAGGAGTCCCTCTGAGGAGAAGGGGGGAGGACCAAGATATCGCTAACACGGTGGCGTTCTTGGCTTCGGACCTGGCTGGATTTATTACGGGCGCCTATATTCCTGTCTGTGGCGGAAATATAATGCCTGCGATCTAGAACGACATAGTGTATTTCTTTTGAAAAATTGACGGAGATTAACACATAGGAGCTGGTAGGGTATGAGAAATCCGAGGATATGACTGTCGCTGGCTTTACATGAGTCTGGATGCGCTCAAGCAGTTACTCTTGTCATTAACAATATATTTATTAAGCGGGATTCATTACGGGCGGGTGATGTGGACTATTGGGATTACAAAATCAGATAAATCCTCATAAGAACAAAGAAATATTTGTTCTTTATTCTCCGACATTTTCTTGAGTAAATCAGCAGCATCAATCAGCTCATGACTCCAATAGGTTCAGGAGCTTGGAGGAGCCCCCCTTGAATATGAACTCCAAGTTGCAACCGAGTCAAACACTCATCCAACTCCTCATGTGTTAACTGTTCAGAGCAGTGAGAAAAAATACATGAGTATTTGCCTTTATTGATTCCAGTCGGATGTATGGAATGGAATATCATGGAAACCATCTTTCTTTAGGGACAGATAGATTATTGCCGAAGAGCTGAATGAAACTCATCGCAGAACGCATTCCCTGTACACTAGCTCTGGGAATTCACTTCGAGCCGACTGTATACGGGCTGCAGGTCACTGTCTGACGGAACTATGGAAATGACTGCGGAACTGTGTGGGGCGAATAACCGCAAACTGGAGCGAGCTAGAGACTCGCTTAGCGGAAAATAGATTGCAGATAAGAGGATAATGAGAAAAGGTCAAAACGGAATTATGCGCCGCTGACGGTAAGTCAGTGGCTTTTTCTTTGCTTGAAAAGAAATATCTACTTACTATCGAAGCGTATGTAAAAGTCATTAAAAATACTAAGGACGCACTAACTAGTGCTCTATACCATAATCAGTGCTAGCCATCACGAAAAAAAAGTGAAGCGGACGGAATCGTTCTGAATAAGCAATAGCGTTCGCCTTTGTCTCCTTATTTCTACCTCTAAGGTATAGAATCAAGAAATAGGGAGACAACAGCGACCCTTAAGAATGATCCGGCAGCAAAGCGGCCTTCTATGCACCATGCTTCGCATTTATCAAGCACTTATTTTAGTATTGAACCGAAACTAGTAATAATCACTATCTTTTTTTGGGTAATTTATCCTATAATAAAGCAGGAACTTACAAAAAAGGGGGTTTTACGACAGTGGGTACATTTTTAGCTTTAATTGGTTTTCTAGCGATTATCGTATTCTTAGTCTTGTCGATCAATCCAAAGATGCTGAAATGGACGCGCAACTTCTCTCGTAAGAAAACACTTTTGTTCGCTCTCATGGGACTCGTTGTTTTGGGTGTAGGCGGTACAATCGGTGGATCGGATACCGCGACTACAGGAGCTGTAGTATCTGATGCTGACGCAAAAGTGAAGGCAGATACCAAAGCTAGGGAGAAGGCTGAGGCTAAAGCGAAGGCTAAGGCGGATGCTGACGCAAAAGTGAAGGCAGACATCAAAGCTAAAGCAGATGCGGATGCCAAGGCGAAAGCTGAGGAAGAAGCGAAGATAGCAAAGATAGGAGATACGCTTCAAGTAGGGGATGACCTTTTTAGAGTCAACAGCATACAAACAAAACAAACTATTGGTGACAAATTCATGTCCCAAACAGCTTCTGGCACATATCTGATCGTCGATGTTACGCTTAAGAATGGTGAAAAGAAAGCGATCACGACGAATAGCTCATTTTTCAAATTGGTTGTAGGTGACGTAGAGTATGAGGCTGACGCTGTAGCTGATTTTTATGTCAACGGCAAACATAGCATGTTTCTCCAAAAGATCAATCCAGGGATCACTTACACGGCTAAGGTAGCGTTCGATATCCCTACCGAAGTGTCTACAGCTAATAACCTAATGTTGAACGTTCAAACCGGCTATTGGGGTACTGAGCAAGGTCAAATCGCGCTTAAGAAGAAGTAGATGATAGATTCGCTCAGTGAGAATGAGCATAACTATAACTTTTTCATATCAACGAAAAGCAGATTGGACTACGCTAGCGCGACGCAAAAAGTGAATCGTCGAGGTTCGCGTCCTCTCGGCGGCACCCGAATAAAATCCTGAAGTCAGTTGACTTCAGGATTTTTTTGAATTGTATTTTTGTATTTTATCTTACATATATTAACTGTACAAAAATGTAAATTTATTGACTAAACGAACTTTATGTATGTATAGTTAGAGAACGATTTCTTGCTTATATATGAGAACGCTAACATTTTAGTTAGTGTTGATAGAAATCTGATGGTTAGCCTTATCTAAGAATGCAAGGATGAAGTCATTTATTTATGTGAGGTAGAGGAACTAGTTGTTAAGTAGGGGGAGCAGGGTCGTTGAGGATCATCCAATCTTTAAAGAACAAGCTCATTATTGGCTTTATCGCGATTATGCTTCCTCTTGTTGTTTTTATGATGATTAATAATCTTTATGCAAAGGAAGTTGTTAGGGAGAAGGTATCACAGACCTATCGAAATACGCTCGATATTTTTGTTAAGCAGACAGATAGTTACATGAAGGAAATAAATAGCTATCTTTACAAAATGGCTGTTCTGGATTCGGATGTCGGCATATTAACTTCTTATCCCTATGGCAGCGATACCTATGTTCTTACGAAAGTAAGAATTAACAATAAAATCAATCGAGATGTCGGATTTTATAGCATAATCGATACGATTTTTCTTTATCATGAGAATGATGAAATTATTGGGACCGTATCGGATTATGGAAAGATGCAGAAGGTTGTACAAGATAATGTGAAGGATGTAATAAAGGCTGGGGCTGTTAGCGGGGATGAATTATCAGGATGGATCCTTTGGTACGATGAGAGAGTCCAGGGTGGTTACTTCCTTGTCACTACTTTCCGAGTGACTGAAGGCTTTTATGTTGGAGCTATCATCAAGTTAAGTGACATTGTGGTGCCTCTTGGCTATCAATGGGCAGATGGCGATATTGGAGAAAGTTCGTTATATCGAAGTGCAGGTACGAAGCTTCTGCAGCCTCTGTCGACTAAGGAGCCTGCGATTGCGTTGACTGATTTTGATTTATCCAACGAGGCCTACCAAACTGTCAAAGATAAGGTCAGTGATGAAAGTTATTTGATCATGAGCCAAAACAGCACGATGGCCCCGATGACCTATGTGGTCACAATACCCGAGAAGACACTGCTTAAGAGCTTACTGTTCTTTCAGAAGGCGACTTACTTTGTGCCCCTCGGGTTCCTTATCTTGCTAATGGGTTATTTATTCTTCATGAGGGGGATTATGTTTAAGCCGCTAGCCGAGATTATAATCGGGATGAAGAAAATCTCGCTGGGTATGCTGGGGATTCGACTTCAGTCACAGGGAAGTGTTGAATTTAATTTTCTGGCGAATACATTTAATCAGATGGCCGGGCAGATTGAAACGTTGAAGATAGGCGTGTATGAGGAACAGCTGCGGGTTCAGAAGAGTGAGATGAAACAGCTGCAGGCACAGATCAATCCGCATTTTTATATGAACAGTTTAAATATCATTTATAATTTTGCGGCTCTTAAGGATACGGAATCGGTTAAGAAAATGTCGCTTCATCTAGCGGATTACTTCCGCTTCATCATGACGGCCAATCGAGATACGATCTCCCTCGGTGAGGAAATTAATCATATTCGTAATTATATCGATATTCAAAAATTACGTTTTCCAGACAAATTAGATGTGGAGATTGATATACCCGATGAGGCATTCTCCTTACTAATCCCTGCACTGACTATTCAGCCCGTCGTAGAAAATTCAATTTTGCATGGATTTAAAAATCGAAGACAGATTTTCCGGATATCCATTGAAGGTGTGCAAACAGAAGAGGGTACGTTGATCATAAAAGTGAGTGACAATGGGATTGGATTTGTGCAAGAGGTATTGGAGGATCTTCAGTCCAATAGACCGCTGTCTGAAGCACAGTCAAGTCGTTTAGGCATAGTGAACGTTATACATAGGCTTAAACTTCGCTATGGGGATAAGGCAGAGATTGAATTTGATAATCAGGCGAATGGAAGTGGTGCTATTGTTACATTTCGATTCTTCCACTGGTCAGAAATGGTAAATGTTAAGGCGGGTGCGGAAGGGGAGGAAGGAAAGCAGGATGTATAACATGCTCGTCGTTGACGATGAAGAGATTGCGATTCGTGGCATAATTGAAGGCATTGACTGGTCGGATTTGCCGATTGCAAGTTTCCATAAGGCATATGATGTTGAAGAAGCCAAGAGTATGTTCGTGGATCAAAGCATCCATATTCTAATTTCGGATATCGACATGCCTTTACAAACGGGTATTGATTTATTGGAATGGGTGAACCAACATTCAACGAAAACGATAACTATCTTTTTAACTGGCCATGCAGACTTTAAGTACGCCCAGCAGGCTGTTCAGTTAGAGAGCTTTGATTATCTGTTGAAACCAATTGATCATCAAATGCTGAAGGCTCGTGTTGTTGATGCAATAGAACGTTTGCGTCGACTTGAAGAGCAGGAAGCGTTCACTCAAACCTATACCTACTATTATGAGCAATGGAATAAGCAGCTGCCGATTCTTGTCGAACGATTCTGGCAGGATGTATTATCTCTTCGAATACCTTCTACTGTTGAGCAACTGGAGCCAGCTCTATCTCTTTATAATATCCCGCTTCAGGCAGAGGGGGCTATCCAAACGATACTGCTCAGTATTGAGCAGTGGAAGGAGGAGTGGACAGCACGAGATGAAGAAATAATGACGTATGCTGTCAAAAATGCTGCTGAAGAGCTGCTGCTTCATGATCATCCCGGACATGTGATTCAGGATAGTAATGGCGTACTCTACGCACTGCTGTACGAGTCAACACTTACTGATTTAGAGCTCAATAGACGATGTGAGGAATTCATTCGTAAATGCGAAATTTATTTATATGCAACGATTTCCTGTTATGTAGGCAAACCCAGTAGTGTGAGGAATATTCGTACCCAAACTCAATTGCTGATGGAGTTGGAGCGCAATAACGTAAGCGTCAGCGGTTCGGTGTGGTTCCAGTATGATTTTAAACAGACGGATGGATCTTCAACGATTATCCCTCAACTAGCAGACTGGAGTGCATTGCTGGAATTCGGGAAAAAGAATGAGCTTCTCCAGCGAGTAGAGGAATGCTTCGAGCGGATCAAGAGTGAGAAGGTAGATCACGCTTTTCTATTGTCGTTTTATTATGGCGTTGTGAATGTGGTTCTGAGTGCCCTTCAGAAGAAGTCCCTAGTTGTAGGAGAACTTCTGCCTTTTGTGGAGTGGAAGGAAGCAGAGCAAGCGGTTAAGTCACTCGCTAAGCTGCAAGGATGGACGATACAATTCATCACGCAGGCTGTCGTTTACATACAAGGAAATGGTAAGGATGTATCGCAGGTTGTGCATAAGGTCCAGCAGTATATAGAGGAGCATCTGGCAGAGGATTTTACGAGGGAGGATATAGCCGATCACGTTTATTTGAACTCTGCTTACCTATCCAGGCTATTCCGTAAGGAAACAGGAGGCTCCTTAACCGACTACATGGTGGATTTGCGGATTAATAAAGCGAAGCACCAGCTGACCAAGGCAAACCATAAGATTAGCGATATTGCTGTTGAAATAGGGTATACGAACTTTTCTCACTTTTCCAAGCTATTCAAAAGGGCTACAGGCCTAACCCCGCAGGAGTATCGTCGACAATATCAGGACATGAATTGAAGAGGTCATAATAGTGTTAAGGAAGTCACAGTGCCGATAGATAGTCGGTGCTGTTTTTTTTACAATAAAGACAAGAGAGAAATCGCAAAAAAGTGAAGCCAGCGGATTTGAACCAAGTAGGCTTCAGGACTTGTATGAGGAGGAACTAGTAAATGGCAGCTCAACCGACAGGCTTAACCGTCTCCGTCAAGCCAAAAATTCCGGATCGGCCCCGTATGAAGTTTATAACGAATGTTCGAAGATACTGGATATTTTATGTAATGATGCTCCCAGCAATTGTTCTGCTTGTTCTTAATAATTATATTCCTATGCTGGGCATTATCGTAGCTTTCAAGAACATTAACTATACCGACGGTGTACTTGGCAGCCCATGGGTAGGCTTTGATAATTTTAAATATCTATTCAAAACGTCGGATGCATGGATCATTACGCGCAACACAATTGCCTATAACGCCCTGTTTATCGTACTGAACCTCGCTATACCTGTTATGTTCGCCATCATGCTGAATGAGATAAAAAATCGGTTTATGGCAAAGTTTCATCAATCCATTATGTTTCTCCCTTACTTCTTATCCATGGTCGTTATCAGCTATCTCGTCTTCGCATTCTTGGATGAGTCACACGGGTTCATTAATACAACGATATTCCCATGGTTTCATCTGGATGCTATCCAGTTCTATATGGAGAAGAAGGTATGGCCCTATATTATCCCACTTGTCAGCACTTGGAAAAGCATGGGCTATTATACGGTCATCTATATGGCAGCTATTATCGGCATTGATGATGAATACTACGAAGCTGCTACCATTGACGGAGCGAGTAAATGGCAGCAGTTTAAAGGCATTACAATACCGATGATTGCACCTGTCATGATTACAATGACTTTACTGCAAATTGGGCGTATCTTCTTCGCAGATTTCGGCTTGTTCTACCAGGTGCCCCGCGAGTCAGGAATGATCTTCTCGGTAACGAACGTAATTGATACTTATGTATATCGAACGTTCCTTGCCGTCGGAGACATTGGTCTTTCTTCTGCAGCAGGACTTTATCAATCTCTGGTCGGCTTCATACTCGTTCTTCTTTCGAACTGGATTGTACGTCGAGTTAACAAGGATAATGCTCTCTTCTAGGTAAAACTGCTGGGCAAAAGTGATTTTCTACTGACGTAGCCGGTTTGAAACAGGAAGTGTAGAAAAGTTTCAGGAGGTTCAAGGATGGAAACGACGGAACATGTAAATACGGATGCGAATCCGCACAATAAATTATCGCCAATATTCGATTGGTCCATTAAATTGTTCTTTATTCTATATTCAGCAGCTTGTATTTTCCCAGTATTATTGGTCATTATCGTTTCTTTCTCTGATGAGAAGACGGTACTAAGAGAGGGTTACAAGATTATTCCTTCCTCTTTCAGTTTCGAAGCTTATCGATTCCTCTTCATGGATTGGGAACAGATTGCTCGATCCTATGGAATCTCCATTCTGGTTACAGTTGTCGGAACGGTTCTTGGGTTACTCATCATGGCATTGTATGCTTATCCGATTTCGAAGACCGATTTTCCACATCGTAAATTTTTCAGTTTTCTGATATTCTTCACGATGCTGTTCAATGGCGGTCTAGTCCCTTGGTATCTCGTATATGTGCAACTGCTGGACTTAAAGGACACGACTTGGTCATTAATTATGCCGCTGCTCGTAAGTGCATTCTTTGTACTGATTATGCGAACATTCTTCCAAACCACAATTCCTAATGCTGTGCTGGAATCAGCTAAAATAGATGGAGCGGGTGAGCTTAGAATATTCATGCAGATCGTAATGCCGCTTTCTCTGCCTGTACTTGCAACGATCGCATTATTCAACACACTCAACTATTGGAATGATTGGTTCCTCAGTCTAGTGTTCATCTCAGGCGATAAAAATATTACGATTCAATATTTAATGTATAAGACGATGCTCAGCATTCAGTATTTATCGCAAAAAGCAGGAGAGGTTCAGAGCGCTGGTGCTGTGCTGACATTCCCTAGTGAAACGGTACGGATGGCTATGGTCGTCATCGGTATTGGTCCAATCGTGTTCGCTTATCCTTTCTTTCAGAAATATTTTGTAAAAGGTCTTACTGTAGGTGCGGTTAAAGGTTAGTTACAGGTTGATCCATACAGGCTATAATCGGTAAAAGCCAACCGATTGAGCATAGATAAAATGACGAAATGGGAGGTCCACCAATGAAACGTATGAGAAAAAGCGCAACCCTAAAGCTTATCTTAATTCTTGCTATGTCTGCGGTAATGGCTGCTTGTGGAAGCAACAAATCAGTCAACGACAGTGGAACGAAAGAAACGAATACAGATACAAAAACGAATGCAGAGACCGGCAAAGGGACGAACGACACAACAAAGACAGATGATTCAGCTTCTAAGCTTAAGCCTTATGTAATTAAAATCACGTATCCAAGCGCTGATGGTTCACAAAAAGACGAAGCGGCAGTTGAAGCGGCACTTAATAAATATTTGACTGAGAAGATCAATGCAACGGTTGATCTGATGCCAATTGGTTGGGGTCCATGGAATGACAAGTCCAATCTGATGATTGCAGGCCGTGATAAAATTGATATTTTCTTCACGGCACAGTGGGATCGTTATACGCAGAACGTTGCAAAAGGTGCGTTCCTTCCTATTGATGATTTGTTGAAAACAGCAGGTAAACCAATAGTAGATTATCAGGATCCAGCCTTCCTTGCAGGGTCCAAAATCGACGGTAAAAATTATGGTGTACCAACAACGAAAGAGCTTGCCTCACAAGGAGGTATTCTTTATCGCAAAGATATCGCTGAAGAGCTAGGTCTGGATATGACTAAAGTTAAAACGATTTCTGATCTTATTCCTATTCTTGAAACGGTTAAAGCTAAGAAGCCTGATATGATTCCATTGTTCCTGCGTGATGGTGAAAACTTCGCTTCTCACTATTTCTCTAATTATGATCCACTAGGTGATATCACAGTTCCAGGCGTTATCCTTAAGAATGTGGATGACAAGGTCGTGAAGCCGATCTATGAGCTTGATATTTACAAACAAACACTTAAGGTAACACGTGATATGTATTTGAAAAAGCTGATTAATACGGATGCAGCAACTACGCAGGTTGGTTCCACGGATGCCATGAAGGCTGGAAATGTATTTGCTATTCCTTCGCCGCTAAAACCAGGTAAAGCGGAAGAAGTAGCTGGATCGGTAGGTCTTCCAGGTAAATTGGCACAAATTGAAATGAATGAAAAAACGGTATCGACTTCGGAAACAGCAGGCTCTATGCTTGCTATTTCATCGACTTCCGCAGATCCGGAGCGCGCCATGATGTTCATTGCTCTACTTCATACGGACCCGATTGTTAATAACCTGATGAACTTTGGTATTGAAGGTGTTAACTATACGAAGGTCAACGACCATGTGATCAAAGCAACAGATAAGACGAAAGACTTTGCTCCGGGAACGAACTGGATGTTCGGTAATCAATTCCTGAACTATCTGTGGGATACGGAACCGGCTGACAAATGGGAGCAGTTCAAGGCTTTCAACCAAGGTGCACATCTCTCCACAGGTCTTGGATTCGTATTCAACGGTGACCAGGTAAAAACGGAAGTTGGCGCTATTCAAAGCGTACTGCGTGAGTTCCGTAATCCGCTTGAAACCGGTTCAGTAGATCCTGATAAAGTAATTCCCCAGTATGCAGAGAAATTGAAGGCAGCTGGTCAGGATAAGATTATACAAGAGAAACAGAAGCAGCTGGATGAGTATTTGGCAAAAAAGGGTTAATCATTCGAATGAGTTTCGTATTATTGTTAGTGAAGAAGAACAAGGTCCTTCCGTTATTTACGGGTGGGACCTTGTTTGTTGTATGTAGACCATTCATTGAAGGCGATAAAGCACGTGCTGCAGTGGTATTTCTGAGGGGAAATCCCGCTATTTACCTATATTATCACCACGTTCAGTCTATGGAAGGGTCTCTTCCCCGACTGAGGTCTAGGATCAAAAACCGTCGCGAGTCCGTTTTGAAATACTTCAGAAACACCTACAATAAGTACATAAGGAAGCGATGAACAACTTCAGTCGCAAGCAAATCAATCAAACTAATACAAACTATGGAATAGAAAGGCGGTGACACAAATAATGAATGGAAAATCTGCACTTGGCGCTTTATTAGTTGTCGTTGGTGGTTTGATGGTGATGAACTTTCTAGGTATTCACCTTGGTTGGCTTATTGGATTAGTAATGCCTTTCATCTTCATCGGTCTTGGGGCGATCGGCCTTAAGAACAACTCTAAAGTTATCGGCGGAATTCTGGTGGCAGTCGGCGCAATTATGCTGCTTGGTAAACTAGCTGGAATCATTGCTCTTCTGCTAGCAATCGGCCTAATCCTCTGGGGCGTATCGATGTTTAAAGGTCAAAGACGTGTATAATTATACTTAGCCGCCTATAAGTTGAAAAAGGTAACAGATTGTATGAAGGAGGTTTATCGATGAGTATCATCAAGCGAGTACGCGACATTACAGTTGCGACGCTGAATGAACGGTTGGAGAAAGCAGAAGATCCTGTTAAGCTGATTGATCAGTTCCTATGGTCAACTAGGGAGGAAATCATCCAAGCCGAGCGTTTGTATCAGCAATATGTGACACACGGTAATCATCTAAAAATGCAATGGCTCCAAGCGGAGCAATTGAAGGATAAGCGAGAACAGCAAGCATTAACGGCTCTAAAGGCTGGAGAAGAACAGGTCGCTCGTATTGCGCTTCATGATAAAGCTGCAAGTGAGGAGCGCTCAACACAATATCGAGAGCTTTACGAGCAAACACAGCAAAATGTACAGGATTTGGAAGAACAGCTGCGAGAGCTTCGCAGTGAATATCAAGCGGTATATGACAAACGCGAATACTACGCTGCACGGATGGAATCCCTTCGATTGCAGCAGCGCATGAATGCACGGTATGCTGGAGGAGGTGCTGCAGGCCCACAATCCGGTCAGCAGCCTGACGGTATGTTCCGTAGGTTGGAGGATCGCATCAGCGATATGGAGCTTGAGGCCCGCAGCTTACGTGATCTTCGTAAAGCCGGTCAATCCTTCATACTTGGTGCAGGAGAAGCTGTACAATCTGTCATTGAACGTGAAATGGAACAATTAAAACGCAAATTGCAGCAGGAAGGATGGAAATCATCATGAAGAAACTGTATCGGTCACGCCGCGACAGAAAGCTATTTGGTTTATGCGGCGGACTAGCCGAGATGCTTAATGTCGATGCGACGCTGCTTCGGATTCTTCTGATCGTTCTAACCGTATTCTCAAGCGGGGCATTAATCTTGGTCTATATCCTTGCAGGCCTGGTGGTTCCTAAGGAATCTAATCCTTTCGGTGGATACGGTCCTGGTCCAGGTGGTTATAATCCAAATGGCTTTGGTCCTGGTGGTTATAGCGGAAATGGTAACTGGAGCAATAGTAATCCATATGGTTCTCATTCCAACCCTAGCCAAGGTTTCGGTGGTCCTTACACAAACCCGCCTGGCCCTGGAGCAACTGCTGGTCCAACTAACTGGCAGCAGCAGCCAGCGCCGCCGGCGTCGAATATTGATGCTATGATGGATGACTTGGAGAAAAAAGCATTACGTAAAGAAGTTGAAGAGCTTCGTGCCAAACTAGCTAAACATGAGAAGGGAGATTTATAAAAATGAGTATATTCAAACGGATGAAAGATATGACGAAAGCGTCTCTGCATGAGCTGTTAGATAAAATGGAAGATCCGGTGGTAATGCTAAATCAATATCTGCGTGACATGGAGGCCGAAATCCATCAAGCCGAGCTGACGGTAGCTAAGCAAATGGCTAGTGAGCGCCGCATGAAGCAGCGTTTGGATGAATCTGTACGCGGAGGAGTCGACCGTGAGGCTAAGGCTGAATCAGCTATCCGCGCTGGTCAGGATGAGCATGCACGTAAGCTTCTTGAAGAGAAGATATTCTTCGATCAAAAGACTGCGGAGTATACGGATCTGTATGCGGGTGCTAAATCACAAGCAGAAGAGCTGTTACAGCAGCTTCACGGTATGAAGGATGAGTTTTACCAGCTCCGTAACAAGCGTAATGAGCTTGCTGCTCGTGCTCAAATGGCCAAAGCGAAAAAGCAAATGGCTCAAGCAACCGTAGTTAATTCTATTGAGAGCGGCCATGCCTCACGCGGCTTTAGCCGGATGGAAGAGAAAATTATGCAGCTTGAAGCAGAAGCGGAAGTAGCGCGCGTTCCTTATGGCAGCAGCTATAATGGTTCATCTTCAGTAGGTACGGTTGATCCGTCCAAGCAACTGAAAGTAGAAGAGCAGCTTCAGGCACTAAAAAACAAATTGAACCCTCCTTCTCCTTCTTTAACAAAAGAGCAGGAATAATGTTCTTCAATGAAGAAAGTATAAAGTAACGACGGAATTACGTATGGTTAAGCCAATACGGTCGATGCCTAGATAGTAGGTATCGGCCGCTGGCTTGTTTTTATGAGAGATAGAGAGGAGATACATACAATGGCTGACAAATCGTCTCCATCCTCGGATGAGGCGACCGTCAATCGGTCGAATCATTCAGAGACGGAGGGGGCGGAGCGTGTAGCTGCTTCGGCATATCGAATAGAACGCGGAGGTCCTCCGGGTAATCCTGAGAAAAGAGGTAATGCAGCGGAGACTGTGCTGTGGCTGCTTGTTATCCTTGGGCTTATCGTTCTTGTTATGCAAGGAACGGGCTATGTGAAGTTATTTGCCCTACAGAGTAAATCAGCTGCCATTGTATTATCTGTCATTGCTGTTGCTCTTGTGTCAGCGGCAGCATATAGCTATTTACAGGGTTTGAAGCTTCGTGCCGCAATAAAGCGATTGACCGATCAACAACGACGCAAGAGACAGCGAGTTACGCTGCCAGCTATCGATGGGGAGACGGAGGCAGCTCCGGTTAGCTTCACGGAAGAGGATGAGGCATGGACGGAGAAGGTTCGATTCTCAGCTGTTATCGAAGAGCGTCAGCGGCTTGCGCGTGAGCTTCACGATGCCGTTAGCCAACAGCTCTTTGCTATATCAATGACGGCTACAGCGGTTAGTCGAACACTTGAGAAGGATTGGGAGCGGGCTAAACGTCAGGTTCAACTTATTGAAGAGATGGCTTCTGTAGCCCAATCGGAAATGCGTGCGTTATTACTTCACCTGCGTCCTGTACATCTGGATGGCAAGAATCTAGGTCAGGCGCTGAATAGTCTGATTGAGGAGCTCAAGCAAAAGGTACCGATGGATATTTCTCTTCAGGTTGATCCTACCATTAAGCTTAATCCGGCTGCCGAAGATCATTTGTTCCGTATTGCGCAGGAGGCATTATCCAATACACTTCGTCACTCAAAAGCAGATCGATTGAAAATTCATTTGCAGCAAGCGGATAAATACGTAAGGCTAACCTTTCAAGATAATGGGGTCGGCTTTGATTTGGAATCGAAAAGACAAACTTCCTATGGCCTGCTTACGATGGAAGAGCGAGTGAATGAACTAGGCGGCACCATGCAGCTTATTACTTCACAGGGTCAAGGTGTTATTATAGATCTATGGATACCTGCAACGGTTTAAGAAGGAGGGGATCGCGCGAGATGGGAGCGATTGAAACAAAGGAATCGGTCGATCAGTTTATTAAGGTTTTACTCGTGGATGATCACGAGATGGTTCGAATTGGTTTGGCGGCGGTATTAAATACGGAGGATGGCATCGAAGTAGTTGGGGAAGCGAGTAACGGAATGGAAGGGATTCGTCTTGCCCAGGCATACAAACCGGATGTTGTTCTGATGGATTTGGTTATGGATGGCATGGATGGTATCGAGACTACTCGTAAATTACTGGAGCTGTACCCGGAATGCAAGGTTATCGTGCTGACCAGTTACTTAGATGATAATAAAATGTATCCAGTTATTGAAGCGGGTGCGTTTAGCTATTTGTTGAAAACATCACGTGCAACTGAAATAGCTGATGCAATCCGTGCAGCAGCACGGGGACAATCGGTACTGGAATCGCAGGTGGCGGCGAAGATGATGAATCGCTTCAGGCAGCCAAAGGCCGAGACAGTTAAACCGCTTCATGATCAGTTAACAGAGCGGGAAATGGACGTGCTCAAATGCGTAGCAAAGGGACAGTCCAACCAAGAGGTAGCGGAAGAGCTGTTTATTGGTATCAAGACCGTTAAATTTCATGTTACGAATATATTCGCAAAGCTTGGTGTAGATGATCGTACACAAGCAGCCATCTATGCCCATAAGCATGGAATAGCAGAATGAGCTGGCAACTAGCTCATCGTGATCCCTATTAGAAGCCGTCCTCGGTGTAAGCTGAGGCGGCTTATTGTCGTTTTATGAGCATGGAGCGTGAGGCTTGGGAAAAGAAGGATTCAAAAGAAATGAGAAGAAAGAAAAGCATAAATTTCGTTCGTGCTGCTAATTGCAAAGCATGGAAGTGGATAGGAATCTCCTGCCTTATTTGCTGTGTGCCAGGCTGCCCATGCTTGAGGCCATACAATTACCGCGATTGGGTTACTAACTACCTCTAGCAGCGTGAAGTCTTCTTCTGAGCGAATAAGGATTAGCTTAGGATAGGATTCCTGCTTGAAGCCTTCCACTAATACGATATGAACCTCGTTCATTTGCTTGAGCAGTGCAGGTAATGACTCGGAAAAGCTCCGAAGGATTGTACTTTGATTGGCTGAAGTGATGGCAGTCACATCTGCTCCAGCTTCTTGATGCTTCCAGCTATCTGTACCAGGGTAATCCATTTGATAGTGATGGGCATCATGCTTTGCGGTTCCGACGGAATAGCCATCCTGCTTCAATCGGCGTATGAGGTCGATTATCAGCGTCGTTTTGCCACTGTTCTTGTAGCCAACAAGCTGCAGAACGATCGGATGTGGGAGAGGGAAAGAGGATTCCAAAGGATAGCTGGCTCCTTTCATATGTTGATGAGCGAATTGATGGCAAGCACTGATTATGATTTAACCCGTTTAAATGTATCATATTTCGACATGGAAAAAGACAATCTTATCGCTGGAGCGGTTATACGACTTTTGTTACAATAGAAAAGATTGCGTAAATGGCTAACATACTTGGAACTTTTTAAATAAACAGGAGAATTGTCTTGGCGGATAATCGCGGGAGGAGAGCGGAAATTGCAGCAGCTACATAGAGCTTCTCGCTTCAATCGAAGAGCAATTAAGGTGGAGCAGGCGACCAAGCTTGTCTTGGAGTCAGTTGCACCCGGACAGCAGGAAATGGTGCCTCTCTGGAAGGCAGGGGGACGGCGGTTAGCGGAGTCGCTGTGTGCAACCAGCGATTGGCCGCCCTTTGCTCGCTCAGGGATGGACGGATATGCCGTCCGGAGCGAGGATACGTTGCAGGCTTCACCAGATTCTCCGGTGAAGCTGCGGGTGTTGAACCCGGTCACCGCCGGCGGGATCGCGGCTGGGGGCGTAGAGCTGGGCAGCGCCATCCGGATTATGACCGGAGGCGTTGTGCCGTGCGGGGCGGATGCTGTGGTCATGCTGGAGCAGACCACAGACGTCCTTCTGGACGGGCTGGCAGCTGTGCAGGTGAAACAAGCCGCGCTGCCTGGCCAGCACATTGCGCAGCCAGGCGAGGAGTTTCGCCTGGGCAGCCTGCTGGCACAGTCTGGGACGTTAATTCGTCCCGGACATGCTGCTCTTCTCGGTACATTCGGCTATGCCCGTGTACCGGTCTTTACAAAGCCGCGCATAGCGGTTATCGCGACGGGCAGCGAGCTGATTCCCGTTACAGCGCAGCTCGGAGCGGGTTTAATCCGCGATAGCAACAGCGGAATGGTTGCCGCTATGATAGAGCAGAGTGGCGGTATTCCTCTTCAACTAGGATGCAAGGTTGATCAGGTGGAAGCCATTGTTGCGGCGCTTGTAGAGGCGCTTGATCAAGCCGATATTGTGATCACCACGGGTGGAGTATCCGTGGGAGACCATGACGTGATGGCTGCAGTCATGCGCAGCATTCGTAATCACGACCATGATCAAAGTGAGATCGAGGCATCGGCAAAGCCAAAGACTGTAGGAGATCATTCAACAGTATCTCTTCCATCAGAGAATCTTCATTCATCAGTGAAGGAAATGGCTGATCCGTTTCAGAGTAATTATGAGCACTCAACTAAGGTTTTACAGGCTTCTTTAGATCCGAGCACCCGTCTGCTATTCGATAAGGTTGCTATGAGGCCTGGCAGTCCGACTTCTGCTGCACTCGTCAATGGCAAGCTGCTAGTTGCCTTGTCCGGTAATCCGGGAGCCTGTTTCGTTGGTTTAGAGCTGTTTGTAAGGCCTGTTCTTCTTCGCCTGCAGGGCGTAAGTATGGAGGAAGCGATGCCTAGGACAGTCACGGCCATACTCGACGCGGATTGGGATAAAGGGAGTCCTCATGAGCGGTTTGTACGAACTCGGCTCTACACGGCTGATAGCATCTTGCATGCTGACCCGCTTGCCTTTAACAAATCAAGCATGCTTGCCTCCATACCGGATGCGGATGGATTGATTCGAATACCTGCTGGACCGCGGGGAGCAGCTAAAGGAGAGATTGTAGAAGTACTTCTCCTTTGAATGAAATTCCTCAGTGTGCTAGTGCTCGTTAGATGCGATGTAGCAAAGCGAAGTTCTCTACCTTGGTTAACCAAGCGGCTGCAGCCTCCGCATCCTCCGCAGCATCCTTTGAGATTTCTCCCGCAAAATCGAAGATAGGCGGGTTAACTTTTTTATGTATAACGGGGCTTCTTCCTCATAAAAGAATCTTCTCTGATCTTCCATAAAAGGATACTATATGTAGAGCATGATGGGTTGAATAGAGAGTAATAGTTTGCGGCTAACACCTGCAATTCAAACTTCTGTACTGCAAAAGCCCGTACCTGGCATGGATGGCTTCGCAAGGTTTCGGGCGTTCGCAGTTCCAGCGATTAAAGTAATAGAAACAGAAAGGCGATTTGGGCCAAATCAATGGCAAAGAAGTCTCCGAATGGAGAGAATGACGAGTTTCCATTAAACGGATCGTTGGAAGATATCGCTTGGGCTTGAGCTTTACTTTCTGTGACAGCTTTTTTTGGCTTCGCACCCTTTTTTCCTTTCAGCTTATTCTTGCCTTTTTCATGATTCTTTGTGCCTTGACTGCCAAATGAGGATTTATGTTGCTGTTCAGGACTACCATTAAGCATGACGCGACCGTTGTGGCAGCTAGTGAGAATACCTACATGTCGGTTACCGTCATGAGTGATAATACAAACGGGGACACCGCAAAACTTATTAATATGATCTTCATGGAGCGGGAAAATAGGTTCCATTATTCATCTACACCTCCCAAGGTTTCTTGTATCAGTGTATTCACCTAGGGGCGAGTGCGTATGGTTATTTACCTAGTATATGGTT
The DNA here is from genome assembly GCF_003945345.1 of Paenibacillus baekrokdamisoli. Classification (GTDB taxonomy): domain Bacteria; phylum Bacillota; class Bacilli; order Paenibacillales; family Paenibacillaceae; genus Paenibacillus_Z; species Paenibacillus_Z baekrokdamisoli. The sequence goes on from NZ_AP019308.1 coordinate 6,837,737, forward strand.
GATTTGAAGCTTCTATTAAGGAGTGAATGCTCATCACTACGAATCCTTCTACTCGTACGAGGTCTTCAGCTGCAAGGAAGCGCTCTAATCTGAAGGGAATAGCAGTTGCATGGCTGATATTAATGATTGCAGCAGGGTGGTCGGTATGGCAGGTAAGAGAGAATCAGAAGCAAACAGTAGGAAGTACCTTGCAGAAGGATTTCTCTGCGATCTGGTCATGGAGTGAAGATGAGCTTAAAGGCGGTTCTTCGGGTGCTCGCTGGTCGTTTCGGTGGGATGGTCATCTTAAGCGCTCCGATGCAGAAGAAGCCGCTAGTCAGCTAGGTATAGATTTGAAAGCAACTGCGGTCAATACCTACGAGGGGAAGAAGGAAGAACTTGATGGGCATAATAAGCTAACAATCTGGATTCATACGGATCAACAGCAGCAGTCAGAGACAGTGAAGACGATGTCAACGGCTGTACAAAAAGATGAACCTGTCGATCTTGTTATCCTTTTTGAACCGGAAAAAGGTTCTGCATATAAACGGATTGCGAACGCGATGACCAGCATTGAGAAGACGATTATTCCATTAGAAGCTTCAATTAAGGGGAGCTTTGCACTGCGAGGTATTCCCATTAGTCAAGACGCTGCTGGGCAAATTGCTCTTAGGGCGGATGCGAAGCAGCAGGAGACCTATGATGATGGTCATACAAGCAGCAATACCTATCTCAGTTCCAAGCTAAGATCACAAGTGAGCAGTGGAACGAAAATGGTGAATTTGCAAATCGCTGAAGCAGCCTCATCGGCTGGAATTTCTGCGGAGCTTATCGTTGGAGTTCCCTTAATTACAGGGGATTACATCGTACCTAATTAGAAGGAGTTACGACTTCGATTAGATTTTTTTATGGTAGCATGAATAGCATCTAATGCCTCAATATGCTAAACTACATAACATGATCCTTGAGAGTTTTGCAACCTGTTAAAAATACATATGAGAAAATGAGGGAAATGACCGACGTGAGCAAACATGACACTATTGCCGCAGCGGGGGCGGTTTATTATCTATTCGGAGCCACCGGCGATCTAGCGCGGAGAAAGCTTTTTCCAGCGCTGTTTAGCTTATATAAAGAAGGAAAATTAGCAGAGGATTTTGCAGTAGTTGGTCTAGCCCGTAGACCTCGGACAAATGAACAGTTCCGTGCTGACGTTTACGAATCAATTGGTGAGTTTTGTCGGTATAAAGCAGACGAAACTGAGCTTTGGAATCGATTTGCCGAGCATTTCGTCTACATGTCACTGGATATTAATAACGTGGATGGATTCCGTCAGTTGAACAACCTGACAGAGGAGCTGGATGCCAAGTTTGATATTCCGGGCAATCGTCTATTTTACTTGGCGCTTGCACCTGATCTCTTCGGACCTGTTTCATTCAATATGCGTGATGGCGGCTTGCTGGAATCCAAAGGCTGGAATCGACTCGTTATCGAGAAGCCATTCGGTTATGATCTGGAATCGGCTCGTAAGCTAAACGCACAGTTGAATCAAGTTTTCAAAGAAGAAGAGATCTTCCGAATTGACCATTACTTAGGAAAAGAAATGGTGCAAAACATCGAGGTCATTCGATTTGCGAATGCTTTCTTCGAGCCTCTGTGGAACAACAAGCACATCGCTAACGTGCAAATCACACTTTCCGAAACGGTTGGTGTTGAAGAGCGTGGTGGTTATTATGATAAATCCGGCGCGCTTCGTGACATGGTGCAGAATCATATGATGCAAATGCTCTCCATGATCGCGATGGAGCCCCCTAGCCGCTTGCATCCTGAAGATATTCGGGACGAGAAGGTCAAGGCTCTTCGTTCACTGCGTCCTTTTGCCAATGAAGAGGATGTGAACAAGAATGTCATTCGTGGTCAATATTCTGAGGGCTCTTCCAAGAATAAACCTTTGAATGGCTACCGCCAAGAGGATTCGGTTCAGTCCGATTCTATGACGGAAACTTATGTTGCAGCGCGTGTCTTTATTGATAATTTCCGCTGGGCTGGTGTGCCATTCTACATTCGTACAGGTAAAAGGCTGCCAGTGAAAACGACGGAAATCGTTATCGAATTTAAAAATGTTCCGAACAATGTCTTGTTCGCTGGACGTCATAACCTAGCACCGAATTTGCTGGTCTTCCGTGTCAACCCAATGGAAGGCATTTATATTAAGATTAATGCCAAAAAACCTGGTGTTGATAATGTGGTGCAGCCGGTATCGATGGAATTCTGCCAAAGCTGCATGATTGGTATTAACACACCGGAAGCTTATGAGCGTCTGATCTATGATGCTGCACGCGGGGAGTCAACCTACTTTACCCGCTGGGATGAAGTGGCTCAGGCTTGGTCTTATGTCGACCGTATTGCATCAGCATGGAGAGAGGATAGCTCCAGCCTGCAGTTCTACCCAGCGGGATCATGGGGACCTGAACAGATGGACAAGCTCCTTGCCGAAGATGGGTTCCATTGGTGGACGGTTAACGGACAGGAAGAAGATAATGTGATCTGGCTCTCCGGCGGAGACAAGTAAACCTTCCAGTCACGATAATGGCTATGCTAGTTAGGAATTGTCAGTGGATAGAGATGAACATGGCTGTATTCATATAGGGGCTCTGCTGCATATGCTGGGGGAGGGTGAGACGATCGAAAAGATCGATCTTGAGCCTCCCTCAGCATATGCATGTGTTGTTAATTTGACTGGCCGGCTGACACTGTACTATACAGACACTTTGCATCGCATAGGCTTGAAGCCACCGATGCTGCCCCTAATCGGACATTTGTAATCGATGGCATGTAAAAACGAAGGGAATCCAAGATGAGTAAACCAATAACGGATGAGATTAAGCAAGAAGTAGAGAAAAGGCGAACGTTCGCTATTATTTCTCACCCGGATGCGGGGAAAACAACATTAACTGAGAAGCTGCTGCTGTTCGGGGGCGCAATACGCGAGGCTGGAACTGTTAAAGCGCGTAAGGCGAACCGTCATGCGACGAGTGACTGGATGGAGATTGAGAAGCAGCGTGGAATCTCGGTTACATCCTCTGTTATGCAGTTTGATTATAGCGGACACCGGATTAACATTCTCGATACGCCAGGTCACCAAGACTTTAGTGAAGATACGTATCGAACATTAACGGCTGCGGATAGCGCTGTTATGCTTATTGACGTTGCAAAGGGCGTCGAGGCACAAACAATTAAGCTGTTCCAGGTTTGCCGTAAGCGTGGCATTCCGATCTTTACCTTTATCAACAAGCTCGATCGTGAAGGACAAAGCCCGTTCGAATTGATGGAAGAGCTTGAACGTGTACTTGGTATCCGTGCTGTGCCTATGAACTGGCCAATAGGCATGGGACGTGAGCTTTGTGGGGTCTACGACCGTATGAAGAATCAAGTTGAGTTGTTCAAAGGTAATGATCACTCGACGATCTCTGTTCAAAAGGTTACGGATTACAATGATACCGTCATTCGTGAGATGGCTGGTGATTATCTGCATGATCAGCTCGTGCAAGATTTAGAGCTGCTTGATGTAGCAGGGGATCAGTTTGATTTTGATAAAGTTCGTGCTGGGGAGCTGACACCGCTTTTCTTCGGTAGTGCAGTCAATAACTTCGGTGTACAGACGTTTCTGGAGAACTTTCTCCAGCTCGCTCCATCACCGACTCCACGTAACAGCACAACAGGCCTCATAGACCCGATGAGCGATAAATTCACAGGCTATGTATTCAAAATTCAAGCGAATATGAATCCGGCTCACCGTGATCGTATCGCATTCTTGCGTATTTGTTCGGGTCGATTTGAACGTGGCATGAGCGTTCGCCATGTTCGTGCAGGCAAGGATATTAAGTTGTCACAGCCGCAGCAATTTCTTGCGCAGGATAGAGACATTGTCGAATCGGCATATCCGGGCGACATAATCGGCTTGTTCGATCCAGGTATCTTCCGAATTGGCGATTCATTATCACAAGGTGGCGAGGTTATTTTCGATGAGCTGCCGACCTTCTCGCCTGAGATTTTTGCCAAAGTAACGGTTAAGAATGCGCTGAAGTATAAACAGTATCAAAAGGGGATCAACCAGCTGACAGAGGAAGGTACGATTCAAGTTTTCCATTCCTCAGGCGGCTTTGATGAAACGATTCTCGGTGTTGTTGGACATTTGCAATTCGAGGTATTCGAGTACCGGATGCGTGCGGAGTACGGTGTGGAGATTCAGCTTCATCGCATGACGTTCCAGTTTGCACGATGGATCGTTGACGATAAGATTGATCCATCTAAGTATCGAATTAACTCCACGCTTGTGAAAGATAAAAAAGACAACTATGTTGCTCTTTTTGAGAATGAGTATGCGATGCGTACGGCGATGGAAAAGAATCCGACCTCTAAGTTCTTAGAGACAGCGCCGTAACCACTGCTTGATTAAGAAGGACCTTGCTCCGCCAGCTTTGAGCTGTGACCCGTAAGATGACGGACACTTTGAGAAAAGTGACTATCTGTGGCTCGCATTTCAGCGTAGGCAAATGAGCGAGGTCCTTTTTAGTATTTCTATTTATAAATGCTACTTTTTACGCGCATTGAATGTTGACATGGATAATTGTTCATGAGAAAATGTACGCGTGTACATTACGGGGATTAGACTGATGTAGTGAGCAGATGAAGTGAACAGATGATGTGAACAGATGATGTGAACAGTAGAGAACTAATAAACAGATGTTTGAACAGCTGTAGTGGACGGAGGAAGGACCTATCAACAGAAAAGAGGTCGCCAAGCTTGCGGGTGTGTCGGAAGCGACGGTTTCGCGGGTATTGAACGGCGTCGGACCGGTGAAGGAGGATACCCGTAAGCGAGTTATGGAAGCGGCACAGCAGCTGAATTATGTGCCTAGTGCGTTAGCTCAGCGTTTTGCCCTGCGCAAAAGCGGTAATTTGGGCGTGATTCTGCCATTTCTGCCTAAAGTTAATTTGTTCTCGACCTATTACTTCTCTGAAGTATTGAGCGGTATTGGGATAACTGCTAAGCAGCGCGGCTATGATTTACTGCTGCTGTTTCGTGAACCGGATGAGCCGAAGGACTATGTGAATTTATTCCGTACGCAAAAGGTGGATGGCTGCATCATTCTTGGCGCACAGGATGTACCGAGCGAACGCGCTGTGCTTGATGAGCTTCAGCAGGGTCAATATCCATTCTGCCTTATTAATCAGCGGTTTGATGGCAAAACCTTTAACACGGTTGATGCTGATCACCGAATGGGCAGCTTTGAAGCGGTGAAACACCTTGCCAATCAAGGCTGCAAACGTATCTTGTTCTTGAATGGGCCATCGGTTTATTCCAATAGCTTAGACCGTCTTGAAGGCTATCGACAAGGGCTTGCGGAGATGAAGCTTCCGTATGATTCCTCGATGGTGCTGGTCGGCAATTACAGCAGGAAGAGCGGTTATAATCTGTCGGAAGCGATTGCATGGTTAATTAAAGAAGGTCGGATAGATGCTGTAATAGCAGCAAATGACCGAATGGCAATCGGACTTTTACAGGGATTAAGAGAGCTGGGTTTACAGGTTGGCAAGGATGTTGCATTAATGGGCTGCGACGATTCCGATGGGGCGAGGCTGACAGACCCGCCTTTGTCATCGATACAAGTTCCGTTCTACGAAGTGGGATGTATGGCAGCGTCCAATCTGCTGGATGTGATTGCGGAATCGGAACACCGATCCTTTGAAATAAAATTACCTGTTAAAGTGGTGGTACGTGCATCGTCCGCTGCCGAGAACTTTTCAGAAGCCTAAATGAAATGAACCTTTATATAACTTTAACTATTCGTTTATGAAAGGTGGAAATTCTCGATGAGTATCGTTCGCGTAGGGATGATTGGCTATAAATTTATGGGGAAGGCACACAGCAATGCCTATCGAGCTCTGCCCATGTTCTTCCCAGCAGTATGGAAGCCGGAGATGAAAGCGATATGTGGCCGTGATGCGGGTGGGGTCGAGCAAGCACGTGTACAGTTTGGCTGGGAGAGCGCGGAGACAGACTGGCGCGATATGGTGACACGTGATGATATCGATGTCGTTGATATTAACGCTCCAAGTGATGCACATAAGGAAATTGCCATTGCCGCAGCGGCAGCGGGCAAACATATCTTTTGTGAGAAGCCGCTTGCACTGAATCTAGCAGATTCCATCGAGATGCTGAATGCTGCCGAAGAAGCAGGAGTGAAGCATATGGTTGGCTTCAACTATCGATTCTCACCGGCCGTGCAGCTTGCGAAGAAATTGATTTCCGAAGGGCGTATCGGCACCATTTATCATTTCCGAGGCTTGTTTCTTCAGGATTGGATCGTTGATCCGACCTTCCCGCTTGTGTGGCGTCTTCAGAAGGAAATTGCAGGCTCTGGGTCACATGGCGATCTGGGTGCTCATGTGATTGATATGGCACGCTTCCTCGTTGGTGAGTTCCAAGAGGTTATCGGCATGAGCGAGACATTCGTGAAAGAGCGCCCCATTCCCTCAGCAATGACAGGACTAAGCGCAAAAGGTGACAAGGATGCTCCACTTGGAGCGGTAACGGTTGATGATGCAACTGTTTTCCTTGCCCGTTTTGCAGGTGGAGCACTGGGAAGCATTGAAGCGACACGCTTCGCTCCTGGTCACCGCTGCACGAATTCTTTTGAAATAAACGGCAGTAAAGGCAGCATCAAGTTCGACTTCGAACGTCTGAATGAGCTTGAGGTTTATTTTACCGAGGATGCGGTGGATGTGCAGGGATTCCGCCGTGTATTAGCGACTGATTCAACCCATGCTTACATGGATGCTTGGTGGCCTGCCGGACATACGATCGGTTATGAGCATACGTTTACACATGAAATGCGTGAATTTATGCTTGCAATTGAAGAGGACCGTCAGCCGGTTCCAAACTTCGTGGATGGTGTTGAATGCCAAGCGGTCCTAGAAGCCGTCGATAAGTCGATTGAAGAACGCCGCTGGGTCGCGATATCTGAGCTTCGGTAATTATAAATATAAATTATAAGGATGGTAGCAATGAGAAAAGCATTAATCGTATGGGGTGGATGGGACGGTCATCAACCGAAGGAAGTAGCGGAGTTATTTGCTGGTATTCTGCGTGATGAAAGTTTTGAAGTGACTGTATCTGATACGTTGGATGCCTTCAAAGATGCGGAGCTCTTAGCACAGCTTGATCTGATCGTACCAGTGTGGACGATGGGTGAAATTACACAGGAGCAGCTTCGTCCATTGCTAGAAACGGTTCAAGCCGGCTGCGGTATTGCTGGCTGTCATGGCGGTATGGGAGATTCCTTCCGCAGTGAAGTTGATTTTCAATATATGGTCGGTGGTCAATGGGTAGCTCATCCAGGTAATGACGGCGTTCATTATCAGGTGAATATGACGGATTCCGAAGATCCACTTACTAAAGGTATCGGTGATTATGAAGTGGTATCGGAGCAATATTACATGCATGTAGATCCAGCTATTAAAGTACATGCGACTACTTCATTCGGTGATGTTAAAATGCCGGTCGTCTGGACAAAAGGTTGGGGCGATGGCCGTGTCTATTATAATACACTCGGACATCAAGCAGATATTATCGCGATGCCGCAAACGACAGAGCTTATGCGTCGCGGCTTTCTTTGGGCAGCACGAGGATAAGATAGAGCCATTACAATTATCATTATAAATTTGGCAGGGAGGCTTTTGTCGAATGAATAAAGTGAAGGTCGGCATTGTTGGCTGTGGGAATATCAGCCATATCTATTTTACCAATTTGAAGAATTATCCGGAGATTGATCTTGTGGCAGCAGCGGATCTCGACCTAGCTCGTGCACAGCAGCGTGCTGAAGAGTTTGGTCTGGCGAAGGCCTATACGGTAGATCAGCTAATGGCTGACCCGGAGATCGAGATTGTAGTGAACCTTACTATTCCTAAAGCACACGCTTCCGTCTGTCTTCAGGCACTTGAGGCCGGCAAGCACGTCTATGTAGAGAAACCGATCGTTGTCACCCGTGAGGAAGGCAAGAAGGTATTGAAGCTTGCAGAGGAGAAGGGTCTTCGCGTTGCGAGCGCCCCTGAAACATTCCTCGGTGGAGGTATTCAGACTTGTAGGAAGCTGATCGACGACGGTGCCATCGGTACGCCGATATCGGCAGCAGGCTTCATGATCTGTGGCGGTCATGAGAGCTGGCATCCGGATCCAGAGTTTTATTATGAAATCGGTGGCGGGCCTATGTTCGATATGGGACCTTACTATTTAACGGCATTTGTAACCTTGCTTGGACCAATTCGCCGAGTAACCGGCTCCGCTGTCATTTCCTATCCAGAACGTACGATTACCAGTGAGAAGAAGAAGGGCAAGAAAATTACAGTGGAGACACCGACGCATCTTGCTGGCGTACTTGATTTTCAGAATGGTGCGGTAGGTACGCTGATTACGAGCTTTGATGCATCTGCTGGCACGTCTTTACCTAACATTGAAATTCACGGAAGCGCTGGTACACTGCTTGTTCCAGACCCGAACGGATTCGGCGGAACCGTAAAGCTTCGCCCTGCTGGCGGCGAGTGGGAAGAGATCGCATTGACACATGGGCATACAGATAATAATCGGGGTATCGGCGTTGCTGATATGGCACGGGCGATACGAGATGGAGGTCAGCACCGTGCGAGTGGTGCAATGGCCTATCATGTGCTAGAAGCGATGCATGGTATTCACGATGCTTCGCGTGATGGTAAACACTACACGATGGAGAGCACATGTGAACGTCCTGAGCCCATGCCTGCTCTTGAAACCCAAACCAAGTAAATGGTTGTGTTGAGAATTTACTTAAATGACTTTTGATTTCAATCAGCTTGCCCTTGGGTAGGCTGATTTTCTTTATGGGGGGTTACAATATGTATGCGTGGGAGCGCCAATGATACAAGACGCATCCCACAATCGAATTAGTGCCGTTAGCTTGGACTTGGTGGTGCTGTCTGGGTCAGGTGAAGATGATTATAAAGCGTCTCAACCATCCGACTATGCTCGGGCTCGGCGCTGTTTTTCCAGATCATCTCGAATAAAACGCCAAGACCGGGAAGTGCCCGTTCGTCTTGACCAATGGAGCTTTCAATGACGTCAGTAAGCTCTTCACCTGTTTTATCCTGTACCCGACGAACGATCGCCTGCCTCAAATCAAGATTACTCAACCGAATCCCTCCATTACTCGACTTCGGGTTTAATATTTCCCGGGAGGGTGAGTTTCATGCTGGAAGGAGATTTCGGAAGCACTCCTGAACTGTGGTATAATCAGTAAAAGCAAAGCGTTCATTATTTGAAAAGGGTGTGCGAACTTTGGCGAAGAAGCAGTATGCAGTCATTGGTATGGGGCGTTTCGGTTCAAGTGTTGCTAGTGCGCTGACGAATCTTGGATTCGAGGTACTGGCAATTGATTCGAATGAACAGAAAATTCAAGAGGTCGTGGGTTTAGTCACTCATGCAGTATCTGCGGATACGACCGATGAAGAAGCATTACGGGCGATTGGTATTCGCAATTTTGACGTGGTTGTTGTCGCAATCGGAGCCGACATTCAAGCGAGTATTCTGACCACTTTAATTTTGAAGGATCTTGGTGTTCCTAAACTAATTGTCAAAGCGCAAAATGAGCTTCATGGCAAAGTACTGCAAAAAATCGGTGCAGATAAGGTTATTTATCCAGAGCGTGATATGGGCTTGCGCGTCGCTCATCATTTAATATCCCCTAATATTCTCGATTATATTGAGCTTTCAGATGATTACAGTATCGTGGAGATGAAGGCACCACAGCCAACGATAGGTAAAAACTTAAAGCAGCTCGATATTCGGGCCAAATATAAATGCAATGTGCTAGCGATCAAGACCAACGAGCATATGAATATTTCTCCTTACGCAGATGATATCATTAAGGAAAATGACATCCTTGTCATTGTAGGAAAAAATGCAGATTTGACGAATTTCGAAATTGTCCATGCGGAAGGCTGAGTAAACGTGAGTAAACCGATAATAAGCTTGACTTCTTTGCAAAATGATCAAGTAAAAGCAATGGCCGCACTGCTGGAGAAGAAGCACCGGGATCGTACGGGGCAGTTCATTATTGAGGGCGTGCATCTTGTGCAGGAGGCAATTCAGGCGGGAGCGGATGTCCGCACGATTGTTTATGATGGTGAACGGGGGATACCTGTAGAGCTTGCGCAGCTGCTTCAAGAGATGGACTGTGAGCTGATTGAAGCAACGAAGGGCATCATGGCCAAATGCAGTGGTACAGATACACCTCCGCCGATTTTTGGCATTGTGGCAAAAATGCCTTATGAAGAAGAAGCATTATATAAAGAAAATTCACTTGTTGTTGTACTGGACGGGGTACGTGATCCTGGTAATGTAGGAACCATTATCCGTAGTGCGGATGCAGTCGGAGCGGATGCGGTTGTGCTAGGAAGCGGCTCTGTTGACTTATATAATCCGAAGACGGTCCGATCGACGATGGGCTCGCTTTTTCATTTGCCTATTATCGAAGGAAATCTGGAGGAGCTATTGCCAGAAGCGAAGAAGCGGGGAATCCGCCTTGTCGGGACTAGCCTTCAAGCATCAGCTACCTGCTATGGATATGATTGGAGTGGGCCAACCTGGCTGCTTCTCGGCAATGAATCTAATGGATTGTCTACGGAGACGTTAGAGCTCGTCGATGAGAACGTCATTATTCCGATGCAGGGGAAATCAGAATCGCTGAATGTCGCCATGGCAGGAACGGTTCTTTTGTATGAATCGCTGCGGCAGCGGAAGTTTAACGAAACAATAATTCCTGTCCCACAACCTAAATAACTGTCCTTTACTCAAATAACTGTCCTCAACTCACCAAAGACTGGAAACTGGTCGGCGCTTTCGCCCAATCAATTATCCAGTCTTTTTCTTTCCCCCTGTTAAAAGCAATGCAGGAAATAATCCTCTTCTACTCGAATATTTACTCAAGCATTTATCAAGCGGAAACCAGGTATAGCAAGGGTTTGAAAAGATTTGAAGTGGGATCTTACCCAAGCTTTTTCTCAATCTTTTACCCAATCAAAATCCCAATTAGACTTGTCTTTTCCTTTCATTATCTCTACCATTGAGGACACTAATTATTATCTCTTTTCGTTCACAATTGACCCAGTTTCCTTCCAGGTTTTCATCCGTTATACCTCACATGGGGGGACACTAATTATTATCTCGATTTTGGGTGGAAAAAGGCTGAGATGCCTTGTGGGGTTTGGGTTTGTGGGGTCTGGAGTGGGAGGGAATGGGTGGGGGAGTTGAGGACAGTAATTATTATCTCTTTACAGAAGTATCCACCGCAAATAAACTCATAACAAAGCAAATAAACTCGTATCGCCGCAAATAAACTCGTATCGCCGCAAATAAACTCGTATCAGCCCAACCAATCCCCCAATTATTTCCCTACCCAAAGCGGGAGAAAAGAGCGGGGGAAGACCAACGGGCTAGCGAATTAAAAGCTGGAGTAAATGAGAAGACAGCGAAAGTTCCACCCATGCATTTTTCTCTCTCTTTTTCCTCAAACTCACCATAAGACTGGAAGTTAATCGGGCAATCCCCCCGACTGATCTCCAGTTTTTTCTTTGTTACACCCCTGATTTCCGTGTCTTTCCTCAAGCATTTCACTTCGTTTTTTCTTTGAACTATCGGCACAGTCTTTTCCGCATACTGTTCAAGACTTTCCCGATTTTACTCTCGATTTTTTATCCGATAGCATGCACTAGAACACGGCACAGCGACGGATGAATGAGAAGGAAGCGGGAGTAAATGACCGAGGAGGCCTCAGCCCAACTCAAGCACGTTCCTACACCAATAATCTCGTGTATCCCCCAGCTTTTTTTCCGAATATTGTACTCCCGATTATTCTCATATGCTTGAAGGCTTTTTCTCCTTTTACCTCTATCTTTTTACTGATCTCGAAGGAAAATGCCGGGATACTTGGATGGAGTTTGAGTGAAACGACTTATATTCGGTGCATAGGAAGTATCACAGCAAATAAAGTAATAATGTGGGTTGTAATTCTGATTGACACTGTTTGGAATATTGTTAGGCACCGAAATGGAACATTTTTTTGGCACAGTGAGGTCAGTCCTGATGATCAAGAATCCTTGATTAATCAGGACTTTTTAATATTTGTAAATTAGTGGAAGGAACGATGCTTCTTTTGCACCGTGGCATGCAAGCCGAAGCATTTCAGTATTTGTGACGTAGTCATTGAATTTATTTGATTAAACGACAATTTTCGACATATACATACCCATTCGGATGTTATAATTCTCATTAGTAAATCTTATCCATATTCTTTCTATTTAATGGGGGCACAGAAAAATGTTACGACGTTGGACAATAGGCATAATTAGCTTCGTTTTGCTTTTCACACTGGCGATGCCGGTACGATCAAATGCAGCAGTAGGGGATAATATTAATCCTGATGCTAATCAGGAGCAGAAAGTCCTTGAAACTCTTAACCAGGACCTTCCTTTACCAAACAGTACTGAATCGGAGAATGTCGATTCTGCGGGAGGGACCACTCTGAATCCTGGTAAGATTCAAATGGGAGAAATAGATGGGTATTCGGTCAGCCCCTACAATAATGCGAGCATTTTTTATAATGATGAGAACGGTGCTAACTCGAGGGATCTCAAGATTGTGAATGGCATAATTGACCTGGGAATGGTTCAGCTTCCGCCGAAGGCCAAGATAACCATTTCACTGACTGCGCTTTATACACAGAAGTCAACAGGTAAGTCGCTACTTTATATCGACGAGGATACGATGACAAGTGAAGAGCTTGTTGCATTAAGCAACTGGACGATTGATATGGATGCCGTGGAGGTACCGCTCGATCATTCATCGTTTGCAGATTGGACTTATCCTCAGTTAAGAGTTTCTTTTGGCAATGTTTCTGTAAATGCCAATATCTCCAATATGTCCGAACTTTCTATACTGTCTAAGCCGGGTAAACTTGAATTAAGCTACTCCGGAGTGAAGAATCGTGAAGGATATCTGATTCGGAAAACCTTTAATGTGTTCTCGGGCACAAATCTGGTCTTTAATAAGGAGGATGTATCCGCTGCTTCAGTCACTCAGTTGCCTGGCGGCTTGCGGAATATCAATCTTTGGGGAGCGGGTGTCTCGGCTGGATTCCAAGACATTGATGATTTGATTGTCACCGAAGGCGTTTATTCGCTTAGAGCCGATCAAAGCGCGCCGATTGACGGCGGAGAGCGAATCACTTCCTGGACGATCGTCGATTTTGAGGTAAAGGGAAATAGAGAGCTGCATTTTGACGTACCGAAGTTGTCAATTCAGTATTTGAATATATCCGCAGAACGCTTATCATCTATAGTTGTCGTGAATAACGGCGACTTCCAACTAAGCGATATTTACGAACAGATTGGCAGTGAGTGGAAGCATTCAATCAATCTGCATATAAAAATTGCCGACAGCCAGGGCCAATCCGTCTATGAGACGGACGTTAGTCCAAACAGTTGGTGTTGTTATGATCATACTTTTGATACGCCCCTTAAAGGCGGTAGTTATACCGTCGAATTCTCAATGAACGGCCTTGAGCAGCCACTGAGCTTGAATAAATCAGTTTTGATAAAAAGTGCTCCGGAATACGATGGTAAAGGGCTAGTTATTCATACAGAGAATGAAGCTGGGCAACCTCTGGCTGACGGCCAAGTCTTTTTGTTTGAGAAGCAGCCACCTTGGATCGGGGGAGCCAATGATGGGGAGGCCGTTTACAGTACTCTTCTGACTTATAAATCAAAAAAGTCGAGCGATGGATCTTTTATCATACCTTACCAGAAGCTGCTGAAGGGACGCAGTTATGAACTTGAAGTGGTTGGAACATCTGCAGACGGCCAGCACAAAGTACTTTATCACCGCCCCGTATCTCGCGATGATAAGTATATTCAGTTCAAGAGCTCCAATCTCAAACATATTACAATTAAAGCTGCTCAGGCGAATGAGGGCGATTCATTGCTCCTCTCCGTACTGGATGATCATGAGCAGTTCTCTAGTTGGCCGGCCCTCGCTCTATTCGGCAATAATCATCAGGCCGAGGTTTACATTCAGACGGACAACAAGATATCTATGCTTACAAAGCTATATGACGCTAGCACGGATACCGGATATTTCCTAACCAGAACTGTCGCTCCTAATGGCGGAAATGTCCAAACCATCGACTTGAATGGAGAGACTGCGGAGATACGACTGCCGGCAGGGTTTGAGAATGCCAAGTTGGACGTGAATGATGCCTTTAGCAAAGAAGAACGTTTCGCGAAGCGTTACCTCGTGAGTAAGGGGAACGATGTTACTGCTTCCTACTACGTGGAATCAGGCGCTTACAGGTACACTTTTAGTAAATATTTAGGCAAGGTCAAGAAGGATATAACACTTGGGATCGGACATGACTTCGTCAATAGACGGATAGAGAATCAATTTTTCATAGCAGGAAAGCTGAATCAGCGAGTATACACCGATTATATGGACGAATTGGATAATAACTTAGTGGATGTCTCGCATGTTGTAGTGGCAAAAATAGCAGATCGAATCGAAACAGAAGGGATTACGTTTACTGTAGGTAGTGCGAGACAGAAGCAGGTTATGTCTATCCAGGATATTGAAGATGGACTTTCCTACGCACCGTTAGACCAGCCAGTGGGCACTAACCAAATAGTAGTCGGTGGATCTACACTTGATTATCAAATGTATAACTCAGATAATCAAAAAATTGGAGATACTGTACATTCGTCGGATCCTTTGCTGGTCCACACGGATATCCCGATTCAATCAGGTGACTACTCGCTTAAATTAACCAATCAGAACTTTCCTTCTGATGTTGTCAAGCTAACAGGTCAAGCGAATATCACAGCAATCAGTAGAAGTGAACAGATAACTCGGATTCCTATCGAATTGCCACCCAGTTATCAGAAAGGAAGTATTTCATATAGCAATGTGGTGCTGCAGCCACTGAATGATACGTCATCCCCAGTCTATTTGTGGATGGAAGATGGAATGCTATGCACTTATCCCCCAACTCTTGATCTTGACCAGAAGTATGCCCTGCATCTTGCGATTAATTTGATTTCGTCAAGTGGGGAAAGAGTACTTTATTACAATCAGCTCCTTTTGACGGGTTCTGAGTTCGTAAATCTCAAAAAGGTTGCTTATGTTTCATCGGCCATCACGATCTCGCCGGAAGTTAGCGATCTTCCGAAAGACTTTCTCCAGAGGGATATACAATTGGAATTCCCGGTTATCAATTTCAAAGAGAAATCGTTTAGCACCTACGCCAGCCAAAGTTATGGTAGTCTAGGAAAAATTAAAATTAATAAGATTATTATGAAACCTCAAGACTTTGTGCTTGTGTTTAATGGCTGGGACGGTGATTCTACCGGATATAACCTGAGAAGAGAAGTTCATACGGACGCGGTGACAGGTAAATGGACGTTACGAGACCCCGGCACGCATCTCTTGCAATTGCAGGGAAATCATCCATTCATTACTTTTAATTCGTTGGCTCCTGGAGAAAACAGGTATTCATTCAATTATTATTATGACGGGAAATTGATGGACAAAGCTTACGTCAGCCCTGGTAAGCAGCAATTCCAGTTCGTTACGGGAACAAGTAGTCCCGAGGAGGAACCTTGGAATTTATACTGGATGACTAATAATACGTACGATGTGGATAAGGATACGGTTATTCCATTTACAGGTCATGTAGATTTGTCAAAATCTTCATTAACTATTGCCCAGAGAACAGAGGGCGATAAAATTGTCCTCACGATGAAACCGGAACTTATGAGTGGGGATTTGAAGTTGAAGGATATTTCTCTTGGAAAAAGCGGTGGCTATAATTATGTCCCTGCTATTGTTACCATTAAAGATAGCCATCAAAATAAAGTTTATGAAGCTCTCGCGTATAATTGGTATGGAAGCCTTGAAGTATCAAAAGCACTTACTAGCGGTACTTATTCGGTTGCATACAGCCAACCTGTGGGTCCGAACGAAGAGGCTGTTGTGACTAACTCATTCACTGTCCCTGCAAATGGCGGTGGTTTTCCTGGCGGCGGTGGGGGCGGTGGCATCATCCCTCCAGGCGTGGATCAAAGTACTGACACAGTATCATCGAAGACAACGATCTTCAAGCCTGAAGATATCCCTGCCGCATTGGATGGCGTGGTCACGCTTCAGATTAAGGACAGTGAAGCAGTGGTAATTCCTGCTAACATTCTGAGTGGTGATGGCACTAAAAACGTGCTGGAGCTTACGGGTACTCACGGCAAGGTATCTATCCCTCCAGCCGTGCTTAAGCAGCTAACCGAGTTGGTTGGAAAAGATAAATTGGCAGATGCCCAGTTCTCTTTATCCCTCACGTCAATTAGTGATAGTGAACTGTCGGGTACGGTTAAAGCAGTCTCCGGCACAGATTTCAAAAAAGCAGGCACCGTTTACGATTTCAAGCTGTCGATCACGGCAAAGGATAGTAAGTCGATCTTGTTAACAACTTTTGATGAACCAATAACGTTGACGTTCGAAGTAGACCCAAATGCTGTGAAGCATTTGACGAACGTATACTACATCTCGGAAGACGGAAATCTGACTTATCTACCAAGTAAACAGGACAATGGTATGCTTGTCGCGAAGGTCACACATTTTAGCAAGTATGGTGTACTTCAAGTGAAAAAGGCATTCGCGGATGTGAGTGCTGCTCATTGGGCTCATGATGCAATCGAAGAGCTGGCAGCTAAGCAATTCGTAGAGGGAACCACACCTGATAAGTTCGCTCCGAACAGATTGGTTACCCGAGCTGAGTTCACAGTGATGCTCGTACATGCACTTGGATTGTCTACAGAGCAGCCGTCCGTCTTCAAGGATGTTCCTGTCACAGCTTGGTATGCTTCGGCAGTAGCTGCAGCCTATCAGAATAATCTTGTAAAAGGCATCAGTGAGGATTCGTTCGCTCCAAGCAGGCCCATATCGAGGGAGGAGATGGCGGTTATCCTTAAAAATGCTCTGAAGCATATGAATGCTGCTTCTTCGGCATCCAAAGATGTGACATTCAAGGATTCCGTCAAAATCAGCAGTTGGGCGGTAGACGCTGTGGGCTTTGCCCTGGCCAATGGACTGATCAAGGGCGACGGTAGTGGCATGTTCATTCCTAAAGGAATGACGACACGTGCGGAAGCTGCACAAATGCTCGTCAATTTGTTAAATCAGGCAAACAAATAAGGAAGACAGGGACCCGAGCAATCGGGTCTCTTCCCGTATTCATGAAGAAGAAATGGATGATACAGCTATGACGAAAGGCTTGACTGTTCGCAATTTAAATATGGAAACATTAACTCTTGCGCTATTTATATTTTGTGGTCCTTTTTTTCGGGGATATATCTTCGAATCCCAACTGATGTGGGCTACATTAGTTATCTCGCTTGGCTTTATTGTGTTCTTACTGAGAAGAAGGCTTCCACAGGATATTACTCTGTACTTACTGCTAGCGCTGACGGCTATGTATGCGGCGAGTATTGGGTATGGCACCGATCACCGCGAAGCGTTAGACAGCCTGTTGAAGGTGGCTTTTCTGATACCTTTGTATATATTCGCTCAGTCTGTAACACGGCAATGGATGAACCGGATTTGGATGGTCTGGGTCTGGCTGACTGCGATGTCCGTGCCGCTAGGGGTAGCCACCGACCAATTCGTCGACGGTCGTCTGGCGGGCTTTATCGATTACGCCAATGGGTACGCTATTCTGCTGCTGGTCGGAATAATAATGACTTTCGCTTTATCCGTGAGAGGGTTTTCCAGCTCCAAATGGATGCAGATCCCAATCTTCCTGTGCGCTGTCGGTATCTGTTTGACTGAATCCAGAACGGTACTGGCACTGTTGTTCGTCGCATTCGTCCTATTATTTTTCTGGAGCAGACGGAGCTTTCCCTTGCTGTGGTTCCGCTGCAGCGCCAATGTCGCCCTTGGAATTGCTGCGGCGACAGCGTATGCCTGGTCACCGTTGTTAGTCATCCCTGTTATAGTGGTATTCGTGCTCGGCTACCGATTATCCGATTCAATGATTTCCCATGGTTACGTCAGGTTAATACTCCTCGCAGTTGTACCCCTGCTGGTCATACTTGCTCTATGGAGCGGATCTAGTATGGCCAGTCGGTGGAGCACGCTTGTCTCCCGCACGGGGGAAGGCTTCACCCGACTCGTCTATTACCATGACGCCTGGTCTATGGTTTTGGACTCGCCGGTATGGGGTTTTGGCGCCGGGACATGGGCGTATATGCAATACCATTATCAGACAGCCGCTTATTTTACGGCATATGTTCATAACCAGCCTTTGCAGGTGATGATAGAAATCGGGATTGTTGGATTTCTGATCTTTGCGGCGGTTTGTGTAAGTCTGGTCGTTCGAGGCTTCTCTGCCGCCAAGCAGAAGGATGAAATAGAAGCCAAATTCGATCACTTTCGCATGCTGGCTTGCTGCATACTTATGATGCACAGTCTGGTCGATTTTTCTTTATCATTTCCCTACCTGCTCGGTCTGCTGTTCATTTTGGGGGCACCCTCCGATGAGAGCGCCTCAGCAGCGAACAAAGTAGGAAGATCGGTTACAGTAAAAACGACCGCCGGCATAGTCACAGCCGGAGCGCTGATCATCGCGACTCTGCTGCTTGTATCTGATCAGCTTCAGCAGTCTGCTACCAGGGCAATTGGGGAGAAACGCAAAGCGGACGCCGTCCTGTTGCTGGACCGGAGCGCGTCTGTGGCAATCTTTGCCGACCGGATTCACGATCGCAAAGCCCGATTATACATGCGAGAGTATGAATCCAATCAGGATCCCCGTTATTTGGATGTCGCTCGAGACGAGAACGAGAAGTCCTTGTCAGGACACTCTGAGCAGATTTGGTATAGGAAGTTGAACAGCGATATTCTGTGGATGCAGGGAGACCGTCAGAAAGCTGTTGCTGTTTTGAGTGAACTAGTTCAGCAGAATCGCTTTATGGCGCGCTGGCGGGAGGAGCTGGGTCAGAAAGAAGCGCAGATGAAAAATTAGAACACCGACAAGGCTGGTTCGGATTATTGTCTATGTATCTCCCTATGCACGAGTGAAGGGGATAACGCTATTGACGAAGATGACCGATTCTAATGACCCATGGGACTGTCATTTGCTCTAGTGTCAATTGTTATTACAAAAAAGATCGTTTTGTACCAAAAGTCATTACAAAATCACGCTAAAGGGCTACTTTTTGTGTCAAGCTGAATTACAACTCACACATAACAAAGTAAATAAACTTGTAACGCCCAAATAAAGTTGTATCACCCCACTAAAGCGCACCCTTTTTTCCACCCATCAACAGGGTAAGTAGTAAGAGGAAAACGGCTGAGTAAAAGCCAGAGGAGCGGGCAAACACAGCCTGTAACTCCAACCAATAACATGCAACCCAAACGAGGAGAGAGCAAGTAACACAGCTCTCTCCCTTTTTCTTTTTCTAGCTATGTTACTTCTGCTGTTTTGGATGAGGAAAAGTGGATGGAAGCAGGTGGGACAAGTAATTTGTGATGTCCGTCTCAGGGCGTTTCCAGAATTGAAAATAGTTTTTCACTATCTTTCTTTGTCATTTTCCCATACTTAGACTTTCCTTCAATAATCACTTCTAACCTGTCTTTCTTGGGCGTTAGCCAGACGGCATAAGTCACTGGTTCGTACGAAATTGCTGGATCCGTATTAATGGTATGAATTTTATAATCAGGTTGACGGGACATAGATACTTTTGCATTTTCCCATGGTACATCTAGTAGAACACTCATTACTGTTTTCACTGTTTCATTATCAACGATTTTCTTATAAACCGTGTAACTTTGTCCTTCTAGTCTACTGATATGAAGATTTAAGTTTTGATAGGGGTTCTGCTGATGCGATGCTTCTTTTTGGTTACAAGCAACTAGGAAACTCATCATGAACAGGAGTAGTAATCCAGCAGTAAAAGATTTTCTCACTTGAAACCCCTCAACTTTCGTATTCTCATATTCCTTGCTGTCTAAATAACGAAGCCATGCCAAGTAATGTTGCTAAAAGTTTTCCAACGATTATTGTTGTTATGATATAATTTTACAAAAGAAAGGAATGAGAACCATGTAGTTTCAAATAAAAATGTAGAACCTCGTTCGAGATCTCCGCCGTTAGTAGATAAGGGTGAGAGTGAAAAAAATAGGAGGGCCTATATGATAAGCAATATTTGGACAGGAACTAAAGTCAGATTACGTTCGGTTTTGTCTAGCGATTGGGAAAAGTATCATAATAATGATTATGATTCTGAATGTGAGAGGCTTTGTGATGTCATTCACTTTCCAAGATCTGAAGAGGGAACGAAGTTATGGGCAGAACATCAATCATCTAAAACCCCTGATGGCGACAATTATATGTTTGCTATTGAAACGCTTGATGGTGAACTGGTTGGAGGTATTAATGCTCATAGCTGTGATTCACGGAATGGGACTTTTAAATATGGAATCGGCATTTTCCGTGAGCATTGGCGTAAAGGTTATGCTTCTGAAGCGGTGAAGCTATTACTGCGATATTATTTCGAAGAATTACGGTACCACAAGGTAACGGCAAATATTTATGCATTTAACGATAGCTCCATTGCCATTCATGAGTCTCTAGGTTTTAAGCAAGAAGGAAGACTCAGGAAGATGATTTTCACTAATGGAAAGCACTTTGACGAGTTAATTTATGGTTTATTAAATAGTGAATATGAAGAATTGAATAGGTAAAAGAGTGCTACAGGAAGGCTGCCATCATCTGGTGGCCTTTTATTGAATGAACAGATAAAGATAGCTCCATTTAGTGTATCGGTCGAGGAAGATGAATGACCTAGTGAAAGGACACTACATATGAAACAGTTTCCCGTTTTAGAAAGCGAAAGATTAGTATTAAGACAGTTAAAGCAGGAAGATTCCAAAGAGCTTTTTCAGTATTTTTCTAAGGATGAAGTAACTGAATATTATGATTTGGAGAGTTTCAAGGAAATTAAACAAGCCGAAGAATTGATTCAATCCTGGAATCGGAAATTTGAAAGCAATCAGGGTATACGCTGGGGAATCTCTTTGAAGTCAGAAGATAGAATAATTGGAACCTGCGGGTATCATAATTGGTTAAAGGAACATTACAAAGCTGAAATCGGATATGAATTAAACCCTGAATTCTGGCTTAAGGGTATTATGACAGAAGCAATTAAGGAAATAATTAAATTCGGATTTAACGAGCTAGAGTTAAACCGAATCGAGGCATTTATAGATCCAGGGAATATTAGTTCACGGAAATTACTTGTGAAAACCGGATTGAGAGAAGAAGGACTATTAAAGGAATACTTTTTTGAAAAGAATCAGTTTGTCGATGCCGCTATTTTCGCCATATTGAGAAAAGATTATAAAGGGAAATAGTTGAGCTATTATTAGGAACGGACATCAAATAGCCGAGTGGGTTACAGGGCTAAATGCTGCAGTCACTCGGCTAAATTATATTGTCATCTCATAATACATAGGTGTCATGTAATTTTCTAAAACTGCCAAACCATTGGTTGTCCTTCCCCGGATTGTCCGCTTCCTTCCTCTATAATTTCGACTACTTCAACAGCACAATGAAACAATAACTTTAAAAGTGCAAGCCCTCTTATCTGACTCTCTCTTAATTTATCGTTTGTGTCATGCCGCTTACATTCGACGAATAGGATCTCGGAACAATCTGGCTTATATATCAACAGATCGGGTTCTTCCACTTTTACAAATTGAGAGAAAGCTGAATAGTATCCTCGACCACTCTCATATCTTGCATCTCCAAAATGTTTACGTAGTATAGTTTCTGCTTCAGGGTACTTTCCCAGTTTGTTTCCGCCAAATAGGTTATAGTCATGATGGATCCATTGATAACCCAATGATTCATAGAATTTGCCCGCTATATACTCACCAAATCCCTTCGAGCCTTTAAGTTTCTTGCAATAGGAGTCAATACAGTCCTCTCGACTTCCAATTACCCAGCGATCTAATTGTTCTTTATTGTAAGTTAATATACGAGAAGGAATAATAATCTCCAGATGAATCACTCCTCAATTTAATGAACCTTCTTGAACCGTTTTTCCATATACGATCAACTTCTATCTCAGTACAATGATAACATAAGAAGCTAAACTTAATTGGAGTTGAGTGTAATGTACTTACGAAGTTTTGAGATACTGAGAAATGACAATGAGGATCAGAATGCCTACCCTTTTCCATACCCGCTGTGAAGCACTTAGATTCCCTTTCCTTGCGAGGAAACGTCACCTTTTTAGCATACGCACTGTTTACAAATCTATAAAAATAGATATAATGATCTATATGGAACCTTTATTGATCTACAAAGCTTTGTCAAACGAGACACGCCGTCAAATTTTGCTGTGGCTAAAGAATCCTAAGGAATTTTTTGATGAAAGAAAGTATTTACAACAAGGCATCAGTTTTCAAATTGGTGTATGTGTGGGGGATATTCAAGCTAAAGTGGGACTTGCACAATCCGTCATCTCTAGCTATCTGTTAACGATGCAGCAAGCTGGTTTGTTGGAATCTGAGCGAATCGGGAAGTGGACGTATTATCGTCGGAACGAAAAGACAATACAGGAATTTGCCGACTACATCCAAAAGGAACTATAGGAGAAAGGAGTTTTTTTTGTTATAACATATCCAGATATATAGATAGATGATTTTATAGATAAATATACTTGTTTAGGAATGGAGATTTATTTAAATGAAAAAGGTTAACCCAATGCTTATCATTATACTGGCTTTAGGGGTATTCGGTATTATTACAACTGAAATGGGGATTATAGGAGTTCTGCCCCAGATCACTCAAAAGTTCAATATAACAACTTCACAGGCAGGATCACTTGTAAGTATATTTGCTTTAGTCGTTGCTATTTCAGGTCCGTTCCTGACCTTACTCACTTCTGGAATTAATCGTAAAGTAATTCTATTAACAGCGGTGTTTTTCTTCGTTATTTCAAATATTTTTTATGCTTATACAACTAATTTCAATGTCATGCTAGCTTTCCGAATTCTACCTGCTATTTTTCATCCTGTCTTTTTTTCGGTAGCGCTTGTCACTGCAGCTAATCTTGTCCCTTCGGAAAAAAGCGGCCAAGCGGTGACGAAGGTTTTTGCTGGAATAACTGTCGGATTTGCTTTCGGTATACCTCTGACTTCGTTTCTTGCAGAACGATTTTCATTAGAAGCTGCATTCTTATTTGGTGCCATTGTAAATACGATTGCCTTTGCAGGGATATTATTGTGGCTTCCTTCCATGCCTATTAAGAAAAGAATGTCTTATGGCATGCAGCTTGCTATATTGCGTAAACCTGAATTGTGGTTAAATATCGCGGCAGTTATGTTTATCCTTGCAGCAATGTTCGCTGTGTACAGCTACTTCGCGGAATATCTAGGGCAAGTAACACATATGAAGGGATCTTGGGTTAGTATGATGCTGATGGCATTTGGAGTAATAATGATTTTGGGTAATTTTTTGTTTGGGATTTTTTTGCAAAGAAACTTAAAAAAGACCGTAATCTTGTTTCCTCTTCTATATATGGTCGTATACGTATTCGCTTATTATTGGGGGTCCTATTTCATTCCAATGATTGTAATCATATTCATTTGGGGGATCGTACATTCTGGTGGTCTTATTGTCAGTCAAACATGGCTCACAACAGAGTCGAAAGAAGCACCTGAATTTGGCAATAGCTTGTTTGTCTCATTTTCCAACCTTGGGATTACTTTAGGATCTTCTATCGGTGGTTGGACTATTTCTCAACTGGGCTTACATCAGCTCATTTGGAGTGGATTTGCGTTCGCCTTACTTGCTTTCTTAATGATTATGATAAAAATAAAATGGTTCAGTTCAAGAGGCGAGGCGGTAAATGCAGCCTAGGTGCATAAATGGAATGAATAGAGATATATTCAAGAGGGGCTGCTTTTTCCAGGCGGCCCCTTCTCAAATTATAAGAAAGTATAAGTTTCCTCTATACTTTGCTTATATTTCAGAGGGAAGAAACTTGCTTCGCCGCCAAGGGCGGCGTTAGCCGTTTCTTCTTGTCGTTCCGTCTACGTTCATCCCTATTAAAGGTAGTGCTGTGCTAATGGTTTCAAGAAGAAGTCAGGCGGCTCAAAAAAAATTGAAATCCACTGATAACGAGATGCATTCAATTAGCGTTCTTACTTGTAGATACTTCCTCTATCAGTAAGGACCCTTCTTTCCGCTTGAATGATACGCGTGGAGAGGGGGAAGTTTGAGTAATGATTACACCTTATTGGTGGAGCAATAATCATCAAAACAAATCCATTTTGAAGTGTCCTTACTAAACTGGTCCACTACGCAAGAGTCGAGTTTTGCCGTTATTTTGCAACCCAAGAACTATTACATAAATATCCCTTTTGATGGTATTTTGTAGTAGTCAATGCAGGGGTTTAAAGTTTCAAATTCCTACTTGACGCGACATGAAAAGTAGTTTTTGGAGGTGTTATGTCATGTAGCGAACAAATGAATGTTCTTCGCTATGCATGTGGATGTTATCTGTCAAGCTTTTCGCGACCTTTTGTTATACCCACATAAGACCAGTTTGCAGTTTTAAAGCAGGTTCCGGAGAAACATTTCTATTCCGCGAACGTTTTACATCAAAAACAAGCATTCGCTCTGTTGTAGTTTCCATCAAATTTCAGCGTAGGAAGGGGAGGTTTGATTATGAAAAAATGGTCTAGAATCACAGTTATAGCAACTTCGCTTATCCTTCTCGGGGTCGCGACTTCTCAAGTAATACAAGCATCAAACCCGCCTATTTCGAGCGAAAATAAGCTAGCGGCTGTCCCGTACGAAGAAAATGTCAGTAATGTTATGGTTGGGGAGAACGGCGCGGTTCTGTTGGTTGACTCAATTAACGATGAAGAGTATTCGGAAATGATGAGTATACTCTACCCTAACGGCATTGTAGATGCGCAGGGGCAAGATATTCCCGGCATAAACAACCTTGCCGAATCTCGTGCAAAATTTGTCGCCGAACATATGAAAGCATATTCGCTCGAGCTGAAATCAGCCTCGGGATTACGAAGCTTCATCCAGATTGGTATCTTACTTGGGTCGATAGCGTAAACATTAGTCCTGATGGTAAGTATGTCGTTTATCGCACGAATCGAGACAGCATCGAGCTTAATGAGACATCTGTTTGGGGAATTGATCTTAATACCGGAGAAGAACATCAACTGATTAATCCGTCCCTTAACAACGATATTATCGGGTTCATTACTGATAGCAATGTTGTTGTGGGAGCACTCAGCGACACGCGTATGATTGATGTAAATAACAAGACGGCTGTTACTGTAGATGTTCCGAAACTGCCGAATTTACGTATAAGCGGCGTTAAGGATGGAAAAATCGTGATCTCAAGTTATAATGATGGCAGTTCTAATTCCACTGCGTTCATTAGTAGTGTCGA
Organism: Paenibacillus baekrokdamisoli; assembly: GCF_003945345.1. Taxonomy (GTDB): domain Bacteria; phylum Bacillota; class Bacilli; order Paenibacillales; family Paenibacillaceae; genus Paenibacillus_Z; species Paenibacillus_Z baekrokdamisoli. The sequence goes on from NZ_AP019308.1 coordinate 6,863,327, forward strand.
TGTATCAACAGGAAGGGTATCTGAAATTTCCAGAGTTTCCGGATACCTTGATGGCGAACCCCGTTTTTCACCATCGGGAAGCAAAGTTGCGATAGATTATGGTAACGACCCAATGGTTGGCGTTGACGATGTAATGATTGTTGACTTGTCTACAAAGTCACAGAAATTGCTCTCTATTTCGTCGCAAAACGCTCGGGCAGTTAACGGGAATATTATTCGTTTCCATTGGGTGAATGATTACGCAGTACTCGTCGATGCGAAACATGGAAGTGAATCCTCCAGCTTTCTGGTTAAATCACAAGGGGAGTAATATGCTGTATAAAAAAATGTTTTAATCCATAAATAGCAACAACAAAGGAAGACTAATATGTAATGTTGTATATTTTTGGAAATAGTATATTATAAGGAGAGGTGGTAAAAAAATGAAACGAAAAATAACGGCATTTGCACTCTCTATTACTGCCATTGCGTTCTTTTTCACAACAAATGTATTCGCGGCTGATTACAGTATCGTTTTCGGCAATACGCCGCCATCTATTGTGAATTTCAACTCGCCGCTTTCAACCACTTCAACTTCAGGCTTTGTGGCAGTGAACAGCAAGTGGAATCAACCGCGTCCGGTTGGAACAAATCCCCATAACGGAGTAGACGTACAAGCCGCGTTGAATACAGATGTATATGCGCCATATGACGGGTGGTCAACTGGCATAACTGGTGCAGGTTCGTATGATGTCGAATTTTTGGTGGATGCAAACAACAATAATGTAAAAGATGATGGAGATTATAAAGTTAGGTTTTATCATCTGAATAGTAGGGAGCCTGACGGAAAGAAGACGAAAGGGACTCTGATAGGCAAATCTGGCAATCAGGGAACCAACGCTGCACACCTTCATTTTGGAATCTGTTCTACATCGGGTGGTGTGAAATGGCTCAGAAATGAGGTCAATTACAGGCATTTATCTTCGACGAACTGGAACTCTGGCAAAGACCTAGACGCTTATGCCGTAGTAGGGTGGAATAGCAACACTGCGTCTTTTACCGCGTATATTAGGAATGACGGCGTTAAAGAGTACTTTTCTGAAGTCAGAATGTACTATCGCACAACGTCGGGGGGGACGTGGACTGATGGAGGTGCTATAACCAGATCTGGAGATGTTTATAGTTATAATTTTACCGGCAAGGTACCATCAGGAACATCCGTACAATGGATGTTTAGATTAACTCGAAGTGGTACATCTCAGGCGGCTTTCGGTCCTGCAAAATTCTATCAACCGGACAACGATCCTAACGCGAGTTCGAATGCTTATGAATATCAGACAAACACGGTCTCATAAGATACGATTAATCGTGTTAGCGAGAATGCACCCACGCAGCTTATCTGCGTGGGTGTATGAAGTCCAGAATCATTTGTGCAAGGAGAAATCTATAATGAACACCTCCCATCAAACGCTACGTGCTATGGTAATACTCATGGCAATTACTATGTTGATGTTGCTAGTCGGATGCAATAACAGTACACCCACTGAAACTATGAACCCCAGCCCCACTTCAACGTTATCTCAAACACCTTCTCCGACACCAGATCCGACACAAAACGGAGAAACTAAAACTTTTAATTTTGACGGACTCAAACTTGAGATAACAAACGTCTACGAGGTTCGAACCGAAAATATGAAGGATGATGGAGGTAATCCATGGAAATATAGTGTTTTTGTCTATTATCCCGGCGCTCGTGTTACCGTATTAACCCCCGGTATGAGTGACGTGAATATTAGTGCCGATGGAAAATCTCATGCGAATTGGGGTGTCCTATTGGCGTCGGGTGAACGGAAAGATATCGTTGACGATATGAAGTCATTTGATCTTACGCCCGATATGCTTGGCATTTATAGCCTTGAATCGAGCTTGTATGTATTGAAATTTGAGATGTATAAGAATGACAAATAGGTATCAAAAAAAAGGCACAAACAGGGCACAGAATATGGATTCTGGCCCTGTTTTCGCTTTTCCTAATAGATTTACTTTGCCCTTGGTGACAGCTACGCTGGTACTACCCCGGCTTCGAATTCAAAGGACGGTGTATTGGAATGAGTGACATTAAGAAAGCCCTAGAAGCACAAATCAAGGCGCTGGCCGCTGGCATTAAGGACGTAAAATGTCCTTGCTGCGGCGAGACTACGAGCACCGGATCGGAAGTAAACGATCCGGAAGATGATACCCGAGGAATCGTTACTTGTGAAATAAACGGCTGCGAGTTTTACATCATTGAGTACACGGACGGTACTACATCGCTGGAACCAAGATTCTAATTGAAAACGGAGATACTATTAATATTTACCATGTGTTTGCGGGTGGTGACAGCTACGCTGGTACTACCCCTACAAAGGTACAGAACAACAGCATTTCCTATTCTCATATCGAACTTTCGCATTCGAATATCATAAAAAGCTTGAAGCTCGGAAAGCAGTTGAAAATGTAGGGAAAATAAAACCTAGTTTAATTAAAGACGACTATTACTTAAGCTACATTAAGGGAAACGAATTAGCAGTTAAAGACAGCCTTTATCACAAACAAAAATTCGATGAAGCGTTGATCAGAGGGAATTATAACATAGTTGAGACAGTAGCATTAAAATTCAAAGGGAACCCTCCTATTGCGGTATGTTCCGGTTTCTTGTTGGAATTTGATCTTTCTGGAAAGCCTGCAAGTAGTATTACTAAAACGGATGAGATTGCCCAGCTACTGATGTTAAATGTCATTCCAGAGAAAGAGCAAATGATTGTACTATTCAGTTGGTTAAAAGAACATGAGGAAACCTATAAGAAATTTCGGGAAGAATTACTTTCATTAAGTGCTGGACAGCAGCTTCAACTCTTAAACAACATAATTCCAACTTACTGTGAAAATGTCGTATTCAGTCCGAACTTCATTGACACTTGGGACAAAAGCAAAATAGAAGAGTATGAAAGAAAATTCCACAGTACATTACGCAATCCGTTTCCTCCAGAAAAACGCAATTTACTTGCTAAGTCTTTTGCTAACCTGTTTGAGGACATGGAAAAAGATTCTTAATTACCGAAAATATAAGTTTACACAAATAGTATAAAAATTAGGGGGAATCCGGTAAAATGAATAATAAAGATCTACCTAAGAACATCAATCAAAATCCTAGAAATCCTAAAAAGCCACCATTAGAGCATTCAGTCGACAAACCGACTATTAAGCCACCGCCAAAGAAATGAGGAATTCAAATGCAAAAAAACACTCAGACTGACTCTTCAAGTAAGGATCCAAGAATACTTACAGAATCAGTAACTAAGCCAACTATTATTCCACCAATAAGGAAAAAATAATTATGAGAGCGAAAATGCCTTCTACCAATTCATCAAGACCAGTTAAAGAAGAGAGATCCGTTGATAAGCCCACAATTACTCCACCACCACGAAAATAGTAGGCCCCTTCTCAAGCTATGACTTTTTTTTCTTTTTAACCCGAGGAGACAATACTTCTTCAATCCCCCAATGTTTATTAAGAGCTTTAATTGTCATTTCATAGTTGAATATTTTTACATAGGAGCCAGACTTAATATCATAAAGATGACCTTCAACCTCTATATCATTTTTCTCAATAAAATCCTTGTCAAAATCACGTAACTCTTCAATGTACAAGTGACGTTCCGGTTCAAATGGCCGGGACGTATTTTTTATACAACCATAGATAGGAAGTCCATCTTTTTTATCTATTCTTCCAACCTCTACAACCTGAACATTGTTGTTGAGAAATATTTCATCCCATACTGATGTATTTTTAGATAAGGGAGCCAGATCACGACTAATACGAATCCTATTTACCATCCAAATAAAGATATGATAATGAATCCATTTGGACCAGACTAGTCCGATAATAAAGCTTATTATGGTACTAGCGATGATAAAAGCAATTAAGTAGCTTATGTTATCTGAAGCATTTTTTAAATTCGTCAGTGTCCAAATTTCCGTAAAATTAGATGTAACAATTTTCGAAAATGGATGTCTGCTATTAATCCTTACCAGCCAATTTAATGCATAGATCGCTGAAGCAGAAACTGGGAACCACAACAGCACTGTAATGGCTGTAAATTCTGCTGGGCTATGTTTAACTACGGGATTAATCCCGAAATACTGAACCCAGAAGTAAAGTAGCAATCCAGGCAAGAGAAATATAATAGTACCGATTAGGCTATCCAAAAACGCACCTCCTGTTACTGAGTTTTTCAATAAGTTTAGCCAACTGATGCCCGTTCTCTAAAAAACAATAAGCCTAAAGGCTTTTTTTTTCAAGTACGCGATGTAGGGAGCTTGTCTTAGGGGTCTTTACAGCGATACCCCCTACTGTCGTTTCTTGTTAGTTATATAACGTACGATCTCGGAGATTAATTTGTTGATTATGTTATCAAAAACTTAGACATTTCAGCAGCTAGATTGGTAATAGCGGTTGTAATATCCTTTAAGCCTGAAGAAGAAGAAGAATTCTTAATTCCCTTCCACCAGAGCCTTCAACTTATTGACTTTATATATGTAAAGTCGTATATTTGTATCAGTTGTAGTAACTATGATAACCATGATAACTATGATAACTATGATAATTTTCACTTCAAAATAATAAAGCGAACCGGTGTGCAAGACCGATTCGCTTCTATGTAGAGACTTATAACAAGAGATGCGCGGGATTTTTCCCCTCGCAGAGCGTTAAGCTCAAAACAGCAAGATCCAATCCACGCGCCTAGGAACGCTTAAGTGGTTTGGGTCTTATTTTCTTTTGTAGACCACATGGATATATGTCAACAGTGCCAGTAGAAACATTCCGCCAGTAAACAGCAAAATCAAGTCATTGTTCATACTTCTTCCCCCTCCCTTGTAGCCAGATATTGTGGCTCAGGAGGGAAAAGACCCGCGATCAATCTCGTCTTCGTCGTGACTTCAGCTTATACAATTTGGTCAAAGAAAGTCAAGGATTATGTACCGAAATCAAAAATAAAAATTCCACCTTCTGCAATAGCAAAGCTTCAGCAGATCCAGTAGAATAACGGTGTTTCTTCTATATATGAGTTGGATCTGTTCAAGTCAATAATATCATTATAATAGGTTCCCGTTATCAGGAATATCGTAAACGTGAAATGTGTATTTTATATAGATTGATAGATTCATCACCCTCACTTCTTCTCTCCCAAGGGCTTTTTAGCTACGTGTAACTATGGAGAAACGGTACCGAGGAAAGAAACGAAATAGGTCTTTGTCCTATTGTATTTTGTAGAAGGAGGAGATGGCAATAGCCCGCATGCAAACTCAATTGAAACATTCCAACCAAACCTAGTTTTCTCTGTATGTTTTACTCCACACTCTGGACAATTAAAGCCACATCCATCTAACGTGTCTTTCCATTCAAGTTTAAAGTGTTTGACAGTCTGATTGGATCATAAGACCGGCTGATCCACGGACAATATGTATCTCTCAATGTTCTCTTGGCCAGAGTGAGAGATTCCGGTGCTGCCTTTAACTCAGTATATTCACAATCGTCCCTGCTGCAGACAAGTATTCCTAAAGCAGGTTTTTTATATGGTACTATTTCTGTAAATTCTAACGGGCCTTTTTTTAATTCTAGGTAACCCATACTTTCAAGAACCCCGGTCCCACATCGTGGACAATTCATATTTGTTCACCTCTCCGCTTCTATTCAACCTTAATATTCATTTCTAGTATTTTCTACGTTGTTGTCTATATGCTCTTCATCAATTGGTTTAGGCAGAAGGGTACTAATAATTTTGGATAATAATTCCCTGGATGAAGAGCTACCCGTCTTTAAGAGTAACTTGGACATGTGAATATGGACTGTTTTCTTTTGAATTTTTAATTCATACGCAATTTCTTCGTTTGAATAACCCCGGATAGCTACAACATTTAATAGCTCCGTTTCTCTGGGCGTGAGTTTATGTTCTCTAGCGAAATTATCGTACTAGCAAGACGTCTCCAGCTGAATCTTTCCCAGTAAGAACTTGCAGATCGGGCAGAGACAACGCAAAAACGGATCTCACTCATTGAACGTGCAAATGGGAATGTCAGTCAGGATGTCATGGATCGAGTTTTCAAAGAGCTTAAACTAACGAACATCGAAGCACAATTTGATGAACAAGCAGCTGCGCGGGCTTTCTAAGTCTGCGTTTTTTTTTGCGTTCTTGTCTGTGCGCATCCAGGAGCACTTGCTGAAAATCGGCCCGCCTGCCAGCTTGCCGCATGCGCGTCAATCCGTCAGTCGGGGCGCGTCCGTAGCCGGCCGCGAGAGGTAGGGAATGTCATTTGCCATTCCCTTTATTTTAATTTGTTCTTTTGTTTGGGGATGCAAGGATTCCCTTGCTTTTCTTTTTTTTAGATCCAGTATTCATTCAAATAAACCCCGAATGGCAATAATCCCAAGCAATTCTTGAAGAGTAAACATTACTTTTTATAGAACCCATGTCTTTCTAGTTCAGTAGTAGAAGTGCCTCCCCGTTTATTAAGGACATTCTCCACTTTAGTCAAATGAGCTTCGATCAGTTCGACGGCTCTCGATTTATCTCCATGGGCAATGGCTTCATAAATGTTCTTGTGTTCCTCAAGCAGTCGAGAAGCTGAAGATTTATCCTCGTAAAACCAGAGCTCCCGTGTCTTGCCGATCGTTTCAGTTAGACGCTGGGTAAGGGAATCCATCAGCTGAATAAGCAGCGAATTATGTGATGCCGCTGCTATGGCACTATGAAACTCTACATCGGCTCGCTCACCGTCATAGGTGTCATTGTTGATCATAGCGAGCTCCATCCTCGTCAAAATGGTCTGCAATTTATTCAAATCATCCTTGTTGCGTCTATCCGCGGCAAGTGCGACAGTACCGACCTCCAGCACCTTCCTCACCTCGAGTATTTCTCTAACCGACTCAGCGCCTAGAAAAGGATCACCTGCACCAGGCTGTACGTCTGAAGGCAAAATTTTCTTCACGAATGTGCCGCCGCCATGGCGGACATCGACCCAACCCATCGCTTTCAATGCGCTAAGTGCCTCACGTATGGTCGATCGCCCTACGCCGAATGAGATAGAAAGATCAACAACGGAAGGTAATTTTTGCCCCGGTACAATCTGTCCTTGTTCGATCTGACTAAGGATTAGCCGAGTAACGATTTCATGACCTTTCTCGGTCTCTACTTTGATCGGGTGCATAGCTGTGACCTCCAGATAAAAAATTTGATTCCGAACACTATACTCTACTTGTATCATAAGCTATAATCAATATAAAGTCATCAGATGACCTGACTACTATTTATGGGAGGAAATGAAGATGCTAAATCCTCAAATTGTGAACCGTTTGCGATCTATCGTTGGAGAGAAATACTATCGAGACGATATGGAGTCATTGGTCTCGCACTCATACGACGGGACACCCATGCTGCAAGCTCTGCCGGACGGTGTTATTTATCCGGATTCTACCCAGCAGGTAGCTGACATAATGAAAGTGTTATCTGAAGCGCAAATACCGCTTGTAACACGCGGATCAGGTTCAAACTTATGCGGAGGGACCGTTCCTATACAAGGTGGCGTCGTAATGGTCATGCATCGCATGAACCGTATAATCGAAGTCGATCTAGAGAATCTTACTGCAACCGTCCAGACAGGGCTCATAACGGCGGAGTTTACCGCCCATATCGAATCACTGGGCTTGTTTTATCCCCCAGACCCAAGCAGTATGCGGATATCCACAATTGGAGGCAACATTGCTGAATGTTCCGGCGGACTTCGTGGATTAAAGTATGGAACGACCAAAGACTATGTTATTGGTCTGGAAGCGGTTATGGTTAATGGAAGCATCCTTCGTACAGGAGGAAAGCTGATGAAGGATGTAGCTGGTTACGATCTAACCAAGCTGTTAGTCGGTTCGGAAGGGACACTTGCAGTCATTACAGAAGCGACGCTTAAGCTAATTCCCCCTCCGAAAGCCAAGAAAACGATGCTGGCCATGTTCCGAGACTTGTACGGTGCGGCGCGAACAGTATCCAACATTATTGAATCGAAGATTATTCCCGCGACGCTGGAGTTCTTGGATAATCCGACGATTCAGGTCGTTGATGATTTTGCCAAGCTAGGACTCCCTCGCGACATGGAAGCGATTCTGTTGATTGAGCAGGATGGGGATCCGGAGACGGTGGAGCGGGACATTGAGAGAATCAGAGAAATCTGTATCCTTGAGAAGGCTGACCGAATTGAAGTGGCTGCGAACCGGGAGGAAGCGGAGAAACTGCTGACAGCCCGTAGAAGTGCATTCACCGCTTTGGCCCGACTTCGACCTACAACGATACTGGAGGACGCGACTGTTCCTCGGTCCAAGATTGCCGATATGGTGCTGCGTATCAACGAGATTGCTACTAAACATAGGGTCACAATTGCGACTTTCGGGCATGCAGGGGACGGGAATCTTCATCCTACCGCGACAACGGATGCTCGGGATAAGGAAGAGATTCATCGCGTTGAATTAGCATTTGAAGAGATTTTTGAGGCTGCGATCGAGCTCGGCGGTACGATAACCGGAGAGCATGGCGTCGGTATCGTGAAGGCTCCCTACCTGGAATGGAAGGTTGGAGCAGCGGGGATGGAAGTGATGCGTGGCATCAAAGCGGTATTCGATCCTCATAATATTCTGAATCCTAGCAAGATGTTTGCCAAGGAAACGAAAAAAAGGGTGGTTATTCAGCATGGCTAATAGTCACACTATGAATAAGCCGATTATCGAACACAGCAACCCACTGTCGCGAACACTTCTGGAGAAGCTGGATTACGATCAATTGACGAACTGCATGCGCTGTGGATTTTGCCTTCCAGCTTGTCCAACCTTTAAGGAAACCGGAGTAGAAGCAGAATCACCACGAGGTCGAATTGCACTTATGAAGGCGGCAGTCGATGGGCTGATGGAGCCTGATCCTATGTTCAAGGAGCAGATGAACCATTGTCTGGGCTGTAGGGCATGCGAGCCGGCATGCCCGGCTGATGTCAAGTATGGACAACTTATCGAACAGGCACGAGATGCGATTGAGGATCATACTGACCATAGCCTGCCTATTACCGGACTGCGTAAATTGTTTTTCGACGGTGTGTTTCCACATCGCAGCCGATTGAAATGGTTGGGGCGTTCCCTGCAGTTCTACCAGAAGTCCGGCCTTCAGCGGATTGCCAGAGGTACGGGCATCATGCGTCTGTTTCCCTTGCATATGCGCGAGATGGAAGGGATTCTTCCCGCAGCTACGGCACGCGGGGTAATTGAGCAGCTTGGTACTTCCTATCCAGCCAAAGGAGAGCCAATTGCTAGGGTGGCTCTGTTCAGAGGCTGTATTATGGACGTCCTGTTCGCTGGAACGAATGTGAACACGGTGAAATTATTATCGGAGGCAGGCTTTGAGGTATTCATCCCTGAGACGCAGGTTTGCTGCGGAGCGCTTCATGCACACAGCGGAGAAATGGATGCAGCCAGAGAACTAGCCAAGAAGAATATAGCGGCCTTCAAGGCGGCCAATGTTGACTATATCGTTTCTAACGCTGGCGGCTGCGGAGCGCTTCTGATTGAATACGATCATTTGCTGCATGAAGATAAGAACTGGCATGAGGACGCAAGCTGGTTCGCAACGCGTGTGATCGATGTGAGCCAGCTCATTATGGAGAAGGGACGAATCCCGTCTTTCGCTGACGCTCTTGCGAATACTGGAACATCCGAGATGGTTCGGATTACGTATCAGGATTCCTGCCATCTACGCAACGCCATGAAAGGTTCAGCGGCTCCAAGACAGCTGATGAAGCGGGTTGCCAATGCCCAATTCATCGAAATGAAGGAATCGGATCGCTGCTGCGGGTCAGCTGGCATCTACAATGTTACCCAGCCGGAGATGGCTGGACAGCTGCTGGAGCATAAGATGGAACATGCCAATCAAACGAATGCTCGGTATATGCTGACAAGCAATCCCGGTTGTCTGCTCCAAATGAAGCTCGGAATTCAGAAACATAAGCCCGAAGAGAAAATGGAAGCCATGCATATCGTCGATTTCTTGCATGAGCGGCTGATTGTTTCCGACTAATTAAGGAGGCTGTAACAGTCCTCATAGCTTCATTAAATATACGAACCTGATCATACCTTCATCAAATTAGACCAATTGGAAAAGCTAAAAAAGCGCGTGCCGATAATCAACCGGTGCGCGCTTTTTCAGCTTGCTTTACTATACATTCTTATTTTACAAGTTGAGGTTTCTTCTTATTACCCACAAGGAGGATGCAGCCATATACGAGCAAGAATACAAGCATAATGCTGGCAGCATAGCGATACATAACAGCATAGCTGCTGACAGATGCAATTGAGCCAAGCAGCATAGCACCTAGAGCGACACCCAAATCAGTGGAATTGTAAAACATACTATTTACCATGCCATGCTTCTCAAGAGGTGATTCTTTAAGCATCCAGGCTTGAGTGGCTGGTTGAATAACACCGAGTCCAAGTCCGTAAAGCAACGCGGAGATGACTAGAGAAGGGAACGTATGCGCATAAGAAAGAATAGTCAGACTCGCGATGATGAATAATGCACCGGGAATGAGTAATACCATATGTCCTCTTCGATCAAAGAGGCGCCCAGATATCGGCCGGATGATGAGAACCGATAAAGCATTGAAGAGGAAAAATAAACCGATATGGGCAAGATGGACCTCTTTAGCAAACAGGGCAATAAAGCTTAACAGGCCTCCATAAGTGATGGAGAATAAGGCGTTCAGAATAGCCGGTAGTAGAAATTTTCTGCTTGATTTTGTAATTGGCTTCCTTGTAGCGGTTGCAGTTGAGTTGCGTTCATCTGGTGCTTGAACCGGCTTCATCGTTAGGCTGCGACTGAATACTAGGGTAGGGATAATGATGATAACGATAACGCTACTAAGAGTGGTTAATGAAGGGAATCCGTATCCAGCCAGCATGCTGAGACCGATCATAGGTCCGAATGACATTGCTAAGCTGGTGGATAAGCCGAAATATCCGACTCCTTCACCTAATCGACTGCGAGGTATAATTTGTGAGACTAGCGTAGGCAAGATCGTGCTGCTCATGCCAAAACCAATTCCGAAGCCAACCCGAAGAAACAATAATACGGTAATGGAATCAGTAAATGAGATTGTAGCAGTTGATACTGCGGTAAGGAACAAACCGATGAAGAGCAGAAGATTACGTTGATACTTACGCATCAATATAGCAGTAGCAAATCGGGATACGATGGCGGCCAACGCAAATAGACTGGTTAATAAGCTCACGACAAAATTACCCGAGTGAAACTGATCCTTTACATAGGAAGGTAGCGGGGCAAGCTGCATTTGCAAGCATAGAAAAAGCAAGAAAAAAGATAGCGTTAACGCGATAAACGTCGACGTCCACAGCTTCTCCGGTTTCTCTATGAGCTTTGTATTATTTTGAAGTTCTAGCTGATTAGACATGGTCAGGACTCTCCTTAGTCTTCTTTCGTTAATTGATTCAGATTCTCGCCAATTCGCAAGAGCAGCTGGATGAGCATATCATATTCGCTCTTGCTGAAACCGGCTGTAACATCGACTAGCGTTTGCCGTTCGATGGGTAGGGTTTGCTCAATGAGTGTGTTGCCCTTTTCAGTCATGTAAATAAGAAATGATCTTCTGTCGCTTTTATCTGGTTTCTTCGTAATATACTGCTTGCTTTCCAATGTATCTAGAATTCGTGTTGTAGTTGGCTTATCTTTACCAGAACGCGCTGCGAGTTCCTTCTGAATTAAGCCCTCCTGTTCCCGCACACGAACGAGTACAGCCCATTGTTCAGGCGTTATATCATAATTTTTGAGCCGCTGAAGCAAGAAGTTTGTTAATTTTCGGTAGGTTACTCCCATGAGGAAGCCAACCGATTCATCGAGCTGGCTTGTTGTTAACGGTGATTGTTCCACTTTAAAAACACCTCAATATCATTTAGTTGTTAAGACAACTATAAGTGAGACAACTACAATTGTCAAATCAATCGTTAGCCCAATCCAACCTTTGGCTAATGATTGATTTGACGATAATCCCGCGGCTCCTACTGATATGGATTTACTCGGTGAAATGGTTCAGAACATTTCGTATCATAACGCTCGTCGTTATTTCGAATTCTAATGGAAGTGACCTGTTGTCTTCTTTTTTGGACGATCTCCGCATAAGCTTGGAAAAGAAATGCGGACGAAGTGCAGAGGAGGCGTCGCATGCCAAAGTGGGGGAGACGGCGATGGCGCGGCAGCAGCGGCGGAAAACGCCGATCAGGTAAAAAGAGCCGTAAGGGTTTGTGGTTATTCATTCTGCTGATCCTATGCTTACTTATGTTCCAAATGTTCATATTCGTCGAGCGCAACTTGCAGGAGCCGCTGATGACGGTTGCTAAGATTCGTGTGAAGCAGGTCGCTACGCAAGCGATCAATGAAGCGATATCCCAGCAAGTAGCCACGCAGACCAATCCGGATAAACTGATCGATTGGAAAACGAATGCCAGTGGTAAAATCTCGGGCTTCATGCTTAATTATGCCGAGCATATGCGTATTACGTCAGAAACAGCTATTCGAGTGCAAAACACACTTAACCATATGGGTGATATTCCAGAGAAAATTCCACTTGGGCAAGCACTGGGTAGCGCGATTATCGCCTCATTTGGTCCGCGAATTCCGGTAAAGTTCGAGCCGATCGGAGCGGCCAAGGTTGATCTGGAGACAAAACAGCAGAATGCCGGGATTAATATGATTTTGGTAGAGGTATATATGCATATCGTTGCAGAGGTTTCGATCATTATTCCGTTTGACACACAGCCTGAACTGGTTGAAACGGATGTGCCGATCTCTTATCTGCTCGTTGTTGGTGACGTGCCGATGTACTACTACGATAATAACGGGAAGCCTGTTGGCAGCTCGGCACAGAATGCTCCGAGCATTTCATTACCGGTGCAGAACGGCCGAGGTGGTGTCTCGACGACAGTTCCACATAACGATCCAAATACAGAATCGGACTCTTCCGACACATCGACCCATTCGATGAAAAGTGATTCAGCTTCAGGCCATTCAAATAGCCCTTAGAATTAGTTGAAAAATTTGCAAAAAAAAAGCGGTTGCTCAATTGAGCTGAAACTCGGGTGGATCGATACTTAGTCCTAAGAACCTAAGTGTCTATTCACCTGAGTTACGGTTTCAATTTGAGGGCAGCCGCTTGTTCGCATGTTACTTATTTTTTATTCGTTTCCGCTCCTCGGCTTCCCACTGCCGAAGTAACGGATAAGGGTCGAATGACCATTCCATTAAACCTCGATCCCGATACACCCCGTAATGCAGGTGAGGAGGGAATTTGCCTTGTGTGCCGGGCTTGCCATAGCCGGAGCTTCCCACCCAGCCGATAATTTGGCCTGGTTTCACTACAGTACCAACTTCTATCGTCTTATCATAACCAGAAAGATGAGCATAGTAATGGTAAATATTATTTAAATCACGAATCCCCATCCTCCAGCCACCATAAGGATTCCAACCCTTCACCTCAATGACACCATAACAGGTGCTGCGTACCGGCAGTCCGTGATGGGCAAAAATATCGGTCCCTTCATGGATGCGATAGCCGCCCCAGCTTCGTTTGGTGCCCCACGTCCCCTTATAGGAGTAGTTGTTGCCTACGGGAACGGGGAAAGCATGCTCGAAGAGGTCTAGCTTACCGAAAGCCGCATACAAGCGGGAGAACTGCTGAACACGTTGAACCGATCTCGCATTATGGTAATAATCCCACATACCAATCGCAAAATCCTCCTCTGAGCCCCCATATCGCATCAAATGGCTGGCAACCGAATAGAGTAAATCTGTGTCATTTGTACGTTTTGCTATACCGTCTCCGTCTCCATCGGATCCAATACCGTTGAACCAACGAATGGAGGCAGGAACCTCATCGTGAACGTCCGGGTTTAATTGTCCGCTCCAATCGGCTTCGGTTACGAATATGCTAATCCAACTGCCAAGCTGCTCTCGGGTCTTGGAGCGAACCTTCGTAATATTTCGTTCATATTGATCAATTGCGGCAAGGCGGTACCACGGGATACTCGTTAATTCGCTGATTCGATTGTAAAGTTCCTGTCTTTTCTCAAAGCCGTCATCCTTTGGTGCCGAAGTTGGATTTGCGGACATTTGGCTAGCAGGATTGAAGATAGTGATCGCTTGCGGCTGTACAGCAGCAGAGGAAACACGGCTGTCGTAGAATGCTTCTGCTGTACCCATGACGATCGTGCTTAGTAGCGTAAGGCGTAATAAGTTATGTCTCAATTGCTTCTTCTCCCAACCACAAAAGGTAAGCCTAGCTTGTAGGCTGGTCGTCTGACGAAATCAGAGTGAAATGGTGGCTGACCGACTGTTGTTATGATTTGCAAATCATTGGTTTTTATTCGAAACATGTTATAATAGGGCGAAGGAATCAACAGAAAGCAGGTATGCCCTCATGAAGACCAAACAGAAGGAATCTCTTCCAAAACCGGACTGGCTCCGAATTAAGCTAACAACAGGCGGCAATTATGCCGAACTTAAAGATATGATGCGTTCCAAAACACTTCACACGGTATGCGAAGAAGCGCGCTGCCCGAACATTTATGAATGCTGGGCGAACCGAACAGCGACTTTTATGATACTTGGCGATATTTGTACAAGAGCATGCAGATTCTGCGCGGTAACAACGGGTATGCCAACAGAGCTTGATCTGGAGGAACCAGAACGCGTAGCGGATGCAGCAGAACAAATGGGACTGAAGCATTGCGTCATTACTTCTGTAGCCCGTGATGATCTAGCTGATGGCGGGGCAATGATCTTCGCTGAAACGATTAAAGCTGTTCGTAAAAGGATGCCTTTATGCAGCGTTGAAGTACTTATTCCAGATTTTCTGGGTAACATGGATGCACTCCAAACCGTTATGGATGCGAATCCGGATATTCTTAATCATAATATCGAGACCGTCGAGCGATTATCTGATCGCGTTCGCGCGAAAGCTAAGTACAGCCGTTCCATGGAGCTGCTGAAGCGTGCTAAAGAAATGAAGCCAGAAATCCCTACGAAGTCAAGTATTATGCTTGGTGTTGGGGAAGAATGGGACGAGATTTTGCAGGCCATGGATGATCTCCGTGCCCATGACGTTAATATTTTAACACTTGGTCAATATTTGCAGCCTTCGCCAACTCATCTGGCAATCGATCGTTATGTCCACCCGGATGAATTTGCTCAATTGAAGGTTGAAGGTTTGAAACGCGGGTTCAGTCACGTTGAATCTGCACCGCTTGTCCGAAGCTCTTATCATGCGCATGAGCAGGTAAAGTCCGCTACCGAGGCAACGGCAACAATGTGAGAAGGAGTGGGGAGAACCTTTGATCTATATCAGCGGCAGAACTTACGAGCTAATGCATGAAAATAAAAATGGATGGAACATCGAAGCCTTTCGCGAGCGTTTCAGCGATGTTCTGGAACGATACGATTACGTTGTCGGTGATTGGGGCTACAATCAGCTTAGGTTGAAAGGCTTCTTCCGTGATAATAATCCAAAAGTAACGCGCGATAGCGCTTTTTCCAGTATGGTAGATTACATCAATGAATATTGTAATTTCGGATGTGCATACTTCGTGCTCCATAAGCAGCCAGAGAGTCCGAAGCAAGGTGAGGATGCAGAGTTGTCTGGTCATGAAGAAGACGACGCTAATGCTTCTGAGCATCGAGAGGGCAGCGAAGAGATTTATGAAACAGGCCCTTCTCGTACAGCGACTGTAGTCGAGGGTGAAGAAGGTGCCCAGGAATATCAACAGGTCAAATTCCTGCCGCGTCATCAGCGTGATCAACGGAGGGAATTCCACCATAAGAATGTCCGGAAGGATGCTCCGAAGGAAACGGATAAAGATCAGCCGCCTGCCAAAGAAGGCCGTAAGCCCTTTAACAAGGACCGTGATAAAGGTGCTCCTAGGCAGCAGCAGGGTGGCAGTGCGAATCTTCAACAGCAGGAACGTGCCAGTAACGCAAATGAGCGTAGTGAACGACCGGAACGATCAGATCGTGGCGATCGTAACGAACGCAACCGTGCGAAGAGACAGCATTTCGCAGGCGCAGCCAAAGCTCCTGTTGCTGCAGCCTCCGAAACGGGTTCACCGCAGCAGCAAATGCGGGGAAAAGATCAAGGACCTAAGCTTAGTTAATTATAAAGAACCTTCAGTTCCACTTAATAGTGGAACTGAAGGTTCTTTTGCACATTTTATGGGATTGGTACAGGATCCATTCTTTGCCTACAAATGCTGCACATTATATAGCCTCGCATAAGCCCCGTCTTGCTCCATGAGCTCTTCATGCGTTCCTTGTTCGGTAATCGATCCATGCTCAATAACAACAATTAGATCCGCATGTGTGATGGTTGATAAACGGTGTGCAATTACGAGTGTGGTACGGTTCTGAGCTAGCTGAGCAAGTGATTCTTGAATGGCATGCTCCGACTCTAAGTCTAGTGCCGAGGTTGCTTCGTCAAGAACAAGAATGGCGGGGTTCTTCAAGAATACCCGTGCAATTGCAATACGCTGCTTTTGCCCCCCAGAGAGCTTGACACCGCGTTCTCCGATCTCGGTGTCATAGCCCTTAGGTAGTGTCAGGATAAAATCATGGGCATTCGCTTGTTTGGCAGCTGTCAGCAGTTCCTCTTCTGAACCGAATGGATTACCAAGCTGAATATTCTCGCGGACAGATCCGCTAAATAGAATGTTATCCTGGAGCACCATGCCGATTTGTGAGCGTAAGCTTTGCTGCGTAACCTTACGTATATCTTGTCCATCAATTGTGATTCTGCCTTCCTCGGCATCATAGAACCTGGCGAGAAGGCTGACCAACGAAGATTTGCCGCCGCCACTCATTCCGACAAGCGCTACCGTATGTCCACGGGGAATGGTTAAATGGATATGCTGGATGACCCAATCACTGTCATTGTCATAACGGAAAGAAACATCATTGAATGTGATATCGCCTTTTACCTTCATCATGCTAACCGCATCAGGCAAATCTTGAACTTCTGGTTCCTCATGAAGCAATTCCATGACACGTTCAAGTGAGGCCGACGCCTGCGTGAGCACTGTTGATGAATCAACAAGCCTGCGAAGCGGTCCATAAAGACGGTCCAGATAACCATAGAAGGCTACAAATTCACCAATTGTCAATCGGCTCTCAATAACCAGATAACCGCCAAATAGAAGCACTAGAAGCGGTGCGATCTCCGTTAACGTGTTCACGATAGACTGAGTAAATGCATTCCATCTCGTAAGCGCGAATGCACGTTCTAAAAAGCTTTTATTACGTGCACCGAACTGCTGTTCTTCGTAGGACTCTAGCGTAAAGCTTTTCACGACGGAAATGCCATTAATATGCTCATTTAGATAGCCCTGCATCTCCGCAAGAGATTGGGAGCGCGAACTGGAATAACTACGGAGACGCTTATAGAGCTTTTTCACGGCGTATGCATAGAAAGGAAAGATAGCAATCGCTACGAGAGTTAATAGAACATTCATATTAAACATAATAAGCAAAGCAATAGAAAGAGTGAACAGATCGAGCCAAATGTTCATGAGGCCGGTTTCAACGATGGTTTTGGTCTGTTCTGCATCATTCATTATACGAGAAATGATCTCGCCTGATTTGCGGTTTTGATAGAATCGAATGGAGAGCCTCTGCAGATGAGCATACAGCTTGTTTCTTAAATCAAATAAAACGCGGCTCGTCGTGAGCTGCGCAAAATATTGGCGGAAGTATTCAATCGGATAGCGTATGATGACAAATAGGATAAAGGCTAGTCCGACTGCATGGAATAACTTCTTGTATTTATCAGGAGCTGGAAGAGGCGCAAGCAATATATGATCAATGACATACTTAAGAAAGAGCGGCAATGTAAGCGGAATAGAGAATTTAATGATGCCGATCACAATCGTCCACCCGATTAACCATTTGTATGGCTTTACGATCTGCAAATAAGCACGAAATACCTTCATCTACTTCACGTCATATCCAATAAACGCTTCACGCACACGGTTCCAGAAAGGAAACGGACGATAACGTGCGAAGCTGACTTTGAAACCGGCAACGCTGCAGCGAATGGATCGAATGTCGCTGCGAGTAATATTCAAATGATCAAAGGTCAGCTGTAAACGCTGATCCTTGCGCGAAATAATATCGCAATGGTGATGCTGCGGCAGGACGACGGAAGAACCGAGCGTCCGGTAAACACGATTATTGATAGATGCAATCTCGGCAAGCTGCAGTGATTCAATGGAGGGATGAATAATCGCGCCTCCCACGCTTTTATTATAAGCCGTGCTGCCTGATGGCGTGGAGACGACAATGCCATCGCCCCGGAACATTTCGAACAGCTGATCATTGATATTGATTTGTGCAACTAATGTATTGTCTACGCCTTTGACCGTAAACTCATTAAGTGCCAAGCGGGTGGAAAGTCCTTCTTCTGTATCTAATTCAATTTGGGCGAGCGGGTACCGTACGATGCGCGGATCACTCTCAGCCATCATACGTACAAGCTCTTCAAGCTCATCAGCTTTCCAGTCGGCAAAAAAACCAAGGTGACCTGTATGGACGCCGATGAAAGCGACATCCGTTATTCGATCCACATAAGTATGGAAAGCTTGCAGGAGGGTACCGTCACCGCCGATGGATATAACCATCTCTGGCAGGTCATCGTTACGCTGAAGTCCATTAGCAGCTGCTAGGACGTGAAACCGCTCTGTAAGCTCTTTAGATAATCGATCTCCTCTATCCACAACGACATAGTTCAAAGATGTAAGCTCCTTCCGCACTGATGATAAGATACATCGATCATAGCGGAAAATGCCGATGAATACAATGTTAGCCGGTGGGACCCAGAATGCTCCAAAGAATATATACGAGCGCTGCAGCAATGCATCCATGAACGAGGCGAGCAATCAGAAAAGGTCGATATCGAAGGTCAGTACGACTTAACAGACTGGCAACCTGCGCGTGAACAGATAACCCGCCCCAGGAAAGGACGAAGGCGGCTATTGCAGCCTGATGGATAAGTCCGCTACCTGCAGCGGCACCGGCTGAACGCACACCGAGTGTCACTTCAAAAAGTCCATTAACGACACTATCCGATAAAGCTGCTGGAACGCCAATTAGATTAAGAATAGCTTGAATAGCTTCAGAAAGAACGCCAATTGCTCCAGCCTGCTTAAGCATCTCCATAATTACAGAGAAGACAACGACCAGCCCACCAACAACGATCATAAGTCTGAGCGCTGCTTGAACGGCGTCCTGCAGTAAAGTCCCGATACTGCGTCCATCGAGCAGTCTTGCTTGATGCATCGTGCGAAGCGCTTCAGCTAAGCGTGATTTTTTACTTCTGGTGGACAGCATCGGTGGTTTGGCAGTTGGAGAGACGATGGTACCTGGAGAACGTCTGTCATGGAAGCGCATGAGGAAACCAATCAGGAGTCCGCCTCCGTAGTGGGCAGCAGCGAGAACCGGTGCCAATGCTGCGTTATGAAAGAAGCCAACGGAAACCGCCCCAATCAGGAAGATCGGATCTGAAGTGGTTGTAAAGGCAACAAGCCTCTCACCCTCCGCTCGCGTTACAAGCTTCTGTTCCCAGAGCTGAGCAGTTAATCTAGCGCCGACCGGATAACCGGATGCATATCCCATCGTCACCACGAAGCCGCCACTGCCAGGAAGCCTGAATAGTGGCCGCATAAGCGGATCAAGTATCGTGCCGAAGAAGTGAACAATGCCAAGGCCAAGCAGCAGCTCAGATATAACAAAGAAAGGGAAGAGTGCCGGGAATAGGACCTGCCACCAGATGGATAGGCCTCGAAGTGAAGACTCAAGCGCAGCAGAGGGAAAGAGAATAAGCAGCAAGGTGATAAGCACGGCCGACCATGCAGGAATGATTGCTGGACGAAGCATGAAACGAACCATAGACACAGGCGTCCCTCCATATGAATAAAAAAATGACTTTCTATTTCTATATGAGCCAAGTAGGACAAACATCACTTGTTGAATTAAAAAGCATACTTTTTCCGTACAAAAATCAACTGGAAGGAGCTGTTAAATTTTTGGAAAACGCTTGCATAAATGAGTATTATTTTCGACATAACTATGATATAATAGAAGTACATCGAATGCTTGGGGTGATGACTTATGAGTATTATTGCCGGCATCCTCGTGTGCGCCTTCGTTTATGTCATCCGTGAGTCACTGATGGCTCCTGGTGAAGAGGATTATGAGAGCTAATTCTGTTGTTTATTCGTACTAATACACACCGAATGCCCTCCTAGTGAAGGGCATTTTTTTGTTTTCTGGAAGCTATTTACTGGAAAAAAATAATTTT
The DNA here is from genome assembly GCF_003945345.1 of Paenibacillus baekrokdamisoli. GTDB lineage: Bacteria > Bacillota > Bacilli > Paenibacillales > Paenibacillaceae > Paenibacillus_Z > Paenibacillus_Z baekrokdamisoli. Next base: position 6,883,780 of record NZ_AP019308.1, read on the forward strand.
AAAGAACCACTACAAAAGACCTACAAATTGGAGATGAATTGGACGATGAATAACTATAGTACTATTTATGAAGCGGTCGGCGAAACCGAGGGGGTAAGACGCATTGTTGAGGTCTTTTATCCCAAAGTGAAGGAGCATCCTTTACTTGGACCGCTTTTCCCGGAAGATATTACACCCGTTATGGATAAGCAAGCGCTATTTCTTTCTCAATTTTTTGGAGGGCCGCCGCTTTACTCTGATCAATATGGTCACCCGATGATGCGGGGGCGCCATATGCCTTTCCCAATAACGCCGGAACGTGCCGAGGCATGGCTGGATTGTATGAATAGAGCGCTAGTTGATCTGGGTATGCCGGAGGAGCTGCGACTATTCATTATCGAGCGCTTGTCCGCTCCGGCCCATCATTTTATAAATACGGACGACTAGCCGAGGAGATGTGGTTGTATGGAGCCGCTCTATATGATTTCGATGACTTGTATCTGCTGTGAAACACCTTACCAAACGTCCCGCGTAAGACCAAGCTTTAAGAAAGCTTCTTCACGGGACAGCGACTTTTGCTCTTATTTCAAGGGTGATGTTAATCCAGAATATTATGTTGTTCGTGTTTGTCCGACTTGCGGCTATGCATCTACGGAGAATGGAATAGGCCAATTGTCGGATAGACAAAAGAAACAATATCTGGATGGAATTGGGTCGAAATGGACATATAGGGATTTCAGTGGTACTCGAAGCGAGGATCAGGCCATGGATTGCTATAAGCTGGCACTGCTTTGTGCCCAAGCAATTGGTGAGAAGGAGCGGGTCGTAGCCGGTATTTTACATCACATAGCTTGGCTTTATCGTTACAAAGGTATGCAGCAGCAGGAACTTCGTTTTCTGCGGTTTGCACTGGATTCCTATATTAACGTATATGAGACGGAAGTGGATTCACTTAACAATGCGAAGCTCATGTTCCTAATTGGTGAATTAAATAGACGGCTTGGTGAAGGAAAGACTGCCGTACGTTGGTTTTCTAAGGTTGTGAATGATAAGCGCATCGCGGATGCAGCCATGATTCGAGCATCACGTGATATGTGGCAGCTGCTGCGTAATGAACCTGTTGAGAGTGAAGCTTTAGAAGAAGAGCAAGCAATCGTTTAATAAGGGTTGTTCCCGGATTACATGCATAGAAGAAGCCTCCAACTCCACTATCGTAGTGGTTTTTGGAGGCTTTTTCGTTCTAATATTGGGATTGACTCACAATGTGCAGCCCTTTTAAGAAAACCCGATGCTGATGATCGAGGCTTATCCGCTATAACTTTCTATCGTCTTAGCTTAGTATCTGCGAGCAGATAATCCTGATCAGCATCAATAATCGTTAAACGTCCATGGCAGCAAGGGAAGACGAGTAAACGTTTCTTGCCCGTTCGAATGTCACCGAGTTCAGCTGGCTTAAGGGGAAGCAATACATTATCTTGGCCGCAGAAGGGACAAGAGGGGACGTAGACATCTTTCATGATGATATCATAAGGCCATGTTTGTTCAAACGGAATCACGAATCGGTTGCTCCTTTATCAGCTTGATTATTCTCAGCTGTTGGTTCCGGTGCGTTATTACTGTTCTTAGCTAGCTCGGCTAGCTTCTGAAGTAAAATATGTTTGGGCATATGCATCAAATGCTCAAGTGGCACGTTTAGTTCCTTCGAGAGTTTAACAGCTGTTTCCGCAGACAATTGCAGAGGCTTGGACATACATTCAGCTCCTTATAACGTCCGATGCTGGATGAAGCATGCGGTCCGCTTGTTTAATGATTGGCTTTAGGGGTCACCTTTTCGATATAATTCAGTTATACACTGCAAAGATGGATTAAGCAACGTTGGGTAGTCCATACATAGGGAACTTAAGCTTATCCTTATAAGGTAAAGGATTCTATATTTTTAGGAGGTCATGATGACAAATTACACTTTAACATGGGACTTAGATGCCATTTATGAGGGTGGCTCGGACTCTTCTGCTTTTGTCGCTGAGCTCGCTGGGATGGAAGCAGATATTGAGGTTTTGACACAGGAGCTGCAAGCAGCTGCGGAACAATCAAATGTTTCTAGAGAACCTGTGAAAGGTGAGCAACTGACGGCTTGGACCGGCACTGTTCAATCGATATTGCTGCGGCTTCGTCAGGTGGATTCCTTCGTTTCTTGCTTACTAGCACAGAAGATGAAGGATTCTACAGCACAGGGCCTGAATGATCGAGTAAAGACCATGGCAGCCAAATTTAACAGTGCCTTAACGAGCTTTGATGAACAGCTCCGGTTGGTTGATGAAAGGGATTGGAAGCGATGGATCAAGCAAGAGGCTGTTAGCCCGGTCGCTTTTATATTGAATGAACGTCGCGAAGCTGCCAAAGAAAAGCTGCCCCCAAGCCTAGAGGCGCTTGCCGGTGAGCTTTCCGTTGATGGATACCATGGCTGGGGTGATTTCTATAATACAATCGTATCCCGGGCTCGCTTTCAGGTGACTGAGGAGGATGGAAGCACCAAGTTTCTATCTGCGGGTCAAATGCATAATCGATTATCACATCCTGACCGTGACGTACGGTCAGCCGCATTCATCGAATGGGAGCGGGAGTGGGGCGAGCAGGCAGAGCTTAGTGCAGAGACACTCAATCGGATCTCAGGTTTCCGTCTGAAGCTTTATGGGAAGCGTGGATGGGAATCGGTGCTTAAAGAACCGCTGGAGATGAATCGCATGAGCGAAGCGACGCTTAATGCCATGTGGACGGCAGTCAATGAAGGCAAGCTGGAACTCGTTCGTTATCTAGACCGTAAGGCGGAACTGCTTGGTATCGCCAAGCTTGATTGGCATGATGTAGATGCCCCAATCGGATCAGCAAGTCGGACGGTACCCTACGATGAGGCGGCGGCTTTTATCATTGATCAATTCCGAGCGTTCAGTCCGGATCTAGCTAAGTTTACAGAGAAGGCATTCGAAGAAGGCTGGATTGAAGCAGAAGATCGGCCGGGTAAGCGACCAGGTGGATTCTGCACTTCTTTTCCGAAGAGCAAGCAAACTCGCATTTTCATGACCTATTCAGGTACAGCATCGAATATTTCAACGCTGGCTCATGAGCTTGGACATGCTTATCATCAATATGTGATGGATGATTTGCCGCCGTTTGCACAGGAATATGCCATGAATGTTGCGGAGACGGCTTCTACGTTTGCTGAGCTTATCGTATCCGATTCGGCGCTGCAGGCTGCGATTGATCCTGAGGAAAAGCTGGGTCTGCTCGAAGATAAGCTGCAGCGCTCGGTTGCCTTTTTTATGAATATTCATGCACGCTTCCTGTTTGAAACACGCTTCTATGAACAAAGGAAAAAGGGCATGCTCAGTCAGGAAGAACTGTCCAGCTTGATGGAGGAAGCGCTGCGGGAAGCCTTTAATGGAGCCCTTGGCAAGCTGCATCCGAATTTTTGGGCATCTAAGCTTCATTTTTACTTGACCGACGTTCCATTCTATAACTTTCCGTATACGTTTGGATTTTTATTCAGCTGTGGCATTTATGCAGTTGCGAAAAAGGAAGGCAAAGCCTTCGCCGATCGTTATGTGGAGCTATTGCGCGATACGGGCCGAATGACAGTCGAGGCGCTTGCAGAGAAGCATCTTGGCGTGCGTTTGGATGAGCCGGATTTCTGGAGAGGTGCTGTGGCGGTAACGACTGAGGATGTCCATACCTTTCTTAAACTTACAGAAAAGTAAGGAAGAATGCTCGGATTAGGGTTGAAACATGGCTGATAATGGAAAACTAAAGAGTGAGGAAGAATTTGCTTAATCTTGCCCGCTGTTTAGTTTCTGTAAAAGCTTGTTTTCTGAAGGGAGCCCTACGTCAAATGGAACGCACATTCGTTATGATTAAGCCTGATGGGGTGAAACGTCAGCTTATTGGTCCTATCATTACTCGGTTTGAACAGAAAGGGCTGCTGCTAACTGCCATTCAATTAATGACCATTGAGCAGTCGCTAGCCGAGCAGCATTACGGTGAACTTCAAAGTAAGCCTTTTTTCAGTGAATTGGTTCATTATCTGACATCAGGTCCGGTATGTGCCATGGTGTGGGAGGGGCAGCATGCAGTTGCTAATGCCCGCGCATTGATCGGCAAGACGAATCCTGTTGAAGCAGCTCCGGGAACGATTCGGGGAGATTACGCTTTGGATATTGCAGGGAATATTGTACATGGTTCAGATTCTACGGAAAATGCTCAGCGTGAAATCAATCTGTTCTTTCATGCGGATAGAGTAGATCCTATGTTATTCCACATGACAGGTTATGAAGACTCTGGTAACGTTAATATTTCACATTAGACGCAAAAGCCCTTCGATTCCCCTTTTTAAAAGAGGGATTGGAGGGCTTTTGCTTTATTTAAAATATATGAAAGTATAAGTTTTGATGCGTTCGATAAATACGATTAGAATGATTCTTTTATGACCGACTGTTCTAGTGTAATTCGGCCTGTAGCACGTCCTGGGCTAGCTGCTTCGCCAATAGGAATAATCATAACGGGAAGATAACGTGCAGGGATTTTGAGTGCTTCAATTAATCGATCCTTATCGTATCCACCCATAGGTACCGAATCATAGCCTTTGGCTTTTGCCGCAAGCATAAGCTGCATGGAAGCTAGACCAGCATTTTTAAGGGCTTCATCACGAGCGACCTGCTCAAATTTATAGGCGCCATCGATTTGACCAAGCAGTGTATCGCGAACCTCTGGAGCAAGCTCACCTGCGTCAACAGCTTGATTATAAATTTGGTGTCCGGTTAAATTGGCTTGAAGATCACCAAGGACCACCACAACGACAGAGGCATCAGAAACTTGCTGCTGCCCATAGGCAATACCTTTGACAAGGTCCTTCTGAGCTTGTTCTTGAATGACGAGGAAACGCCAGTGCTGAAGATTCCATGCGGATGGTGCGGCTGAAGCCAGCTCCAGAATTTCGTTCAATGTGTCTGCTGGAATCGTTACATCCCGCTTGAAATTACGAACGGAATGCCGTGTTTTGATAAATTCCTCTGCTGATAATACTGGGATTATAGTCGGTTGGCTCATAATATCTCACGTCTCCTATTTATATGTTTATTGTACACACTTACTTATTTGGTGTATGCTTACTTTAGTATAGTTCATTTAGTTATGATAAGCAATCGGAATAATGGTAGTTTAAAAAAATTTTTTTCTGAGCATTGACTGATCACCTCACCTTATGGTAGATTATGGGCAATTGAAAAAGGACCTTACGGAAGCACCGTAATAACGCAGATCATCTGTGTTGTTACGGTGCTTTTTTGCGTCTTCATAACTCTCAATTGGCATAGGAAGTGTGGGGGTATTATCTATGAGCAAACAGAGCTTGATTCTTGCAGTCAAGGAAGCGGATTATATTGAGCGCCTTGCCGATTATATTCGGCAGGATGCATTCGGTGAGAATTGGCAGCTGACTGCTTTTACGAATCCGACCGCGTTAAGGCATTTCATTCGGGCTGGTTATCGAGCTGATCTAATCGTTGCTCAGCAATCGATGCTCGAAGAGTTAGGAGAAGCAGCAGGAATAACGCCTACTGTGGTGCTTGTTGCCCACCTCGGACAATGTTCCATGTATACGGAAGTCATACAGTATCAGCCTTTGCCGCAGCTGCTTCAGTCATTCTCGGCTGTTCACGCCGCTTCGGCTTCGGGTGATCACATGGTTCATGCTGAAGGGGGTGCTGGAGCTGTGGTTGTCTCTGTTTACTCGGCAAGCGGTGGAATAGGCAAAACTACGCTAGCGCTGCAGCTGGCAGGACAGGCCGGGATGCGCCAAGCGCGAGTTTTTTATTTGAATTTGGAACAATGGAATGCCACTTCTCTTTATTTCGGAGAAGAGGGCGAGGATGATTTTTCGCAAATGCTCTATACGTTACAGAGTCAACCGGAAAAGGCGCTAACGCGATTAACGCAGCTGCGCAAACGGCATGCGAACTTGAAGATTGATTATTTCGCTCCTTGCAGTAATGCCGAAGAGCGGCTTTCTATAACAAGCGAGCAGGCGAAGCGGTTGTTACATGTGATTGCTGGGCTTGGTCAATATGACATGGTCGTTGTTGATCTGGATAGCAGACTGGAGCCGCTCCATCAAGCGGTATATGAGGCTTCCGATCACGTGTTGTGGTTAGTCAGTGAGCAGAGTGTCGTCCTCCGCAAAACCGAGCTTGCGCTTAAGTATGGCGAACAGAAGTGGGGGGCAGCATTTTTGGAGCAAAGCCGCAAATTCCGCTTCATTCAAGCAAGGGCCCAGCGGCAGGAAATAAGCATGGATACGAAATTGAATCTGCGAATCGATGGGGTGCTGCCCTATATAGCTGAATGGGACAACGGTGGTCAAGCTTTTGATACATTCGCTTCAGCGGCTTATCTTGGAGCGGTAGATTCGCTATTAAGTCGGGTATCTCATGTCGAAGGGGGAGCAGGTGATGCAAGAGGAAGTCGTCATGCAGCTAAAGGCTAAAATTCGGGATCAGCTCGATTTGGACAGTGCCATGTCAGATGAGGCATTCATGGAGCGAATTGAGCAGACCGTCTTTCAGTGGTGCCGTCTACATCCCTTAACAGCAAGCGGGAAGGTACAGCTTGTTAGGCGCTTGTTCCACTCCTTCCGGGGATTAGATTTACTTCAGCCCTTAATGGAGGATGAGACAGTAACGGAAATTATGATCAATAGTCATGAGGAGCTGTTTGTGGAGCGTGCAGGGCAGTTAAGCCGTTTACCGCTCACATTTGAAAGCCAATCGCGTCTGGAGGATTTAATACAGTCCGTCGTTGCGGGAGTGAATCGGGTCGTGAATGAATCCTCACCTATAGTGGATGCCAGGCTGAAGGATGGCTCAAGGGTTCATATCGTTCTGCCGCCTGTGGCCTTGAAGGGACCCACAATGACGATTCGTAAATTTCCGGATAAGCCGCTTCAAATCACGGATTTAATAGCGCTGGGCGCGTTAAGCGAGGAGTCAGCCGAGTTTCTTCAGCAGCTTGTTGCCGCTAAGTACAATATCTTCATAAGCGGGGGAACGGGCTCGGGGAAAACCACCTTCCTGAATGCTTTGTCTCAATACATTCCTTCTGACGAGCGAATTGTAACCATCGAGGATTCGGCTGAGCTGCAAATACGTAACGTGCCAAACTTAGTTTCATTAGAAACACGTAATGCCAATACAGAAGGAAAAGGCGAAATCACGATACGAGAGCTGATCCGTGCTTCACTTCGGATGCGACCGAATCGAATTGTTGTTGGGGAAGTGCGGGGTGGTGAGGCGATCGATATGCTGCAGGCTATGAATACTGGCCATGATGGAAGCTTGAGTACAGGGCATTCAAACAGTGCGCGGGATATGATGGCTAGGCTTGAGACGATGGTTCTTAGCGGAGCTGACTTGCCAGTTGCAGTCATTAGGCAGCAAATTGGATCAGCCATCGATATTGTCGTTCACCTGTCTAGAATGCGTGATCGAAGTCGGCGTGTAACCGAAATTTGTGAAATAACCGGTGTTGACGGAGGCGAGGTTAGCCTTCAATCGCTTTATCGCTTTGAAGAAGAAGGAGAGCAGGACGGCCGTGTAATTGGCGGTCTAGTAAGAACGAAGCAGCGATTGCAGCGGACCTGGAAGCTGCAGATGGCAGGTTTTACGCCGCTGAAAGGAGATGACGAGCAGTGAGAAACCAACGAAAGCGTTGGTTAGTCTGGCTTGGCTGGCCTCAGAGCAGAGATGATCCAAAGGTTAGACGGGGGAGCGTACTGCCGAATTACTCGGTATATGACCTAACCGACAAACAATTTATAAGGGCTGCGCTTGTCGGGGGTGTTATCGCTTTTATTGCAACTTATTTGTTTTATAGATCGGTTAGCGTTTCGCTTATTTTATCGTTTGCAGGCCTTCTGGCACCTCGGCAGCATCGGAATTCACTTCTGCAAAGGCGTAGAGAAAGACTAAAGCTGCAATTCAAAGAAGCTTTGTATTCCTTAACCTCTTCACTAGCAGCAGGACGATCAGTTGAAAATGCGTTTGTAACCTCTCTTGAGGATCTGCGATTGCTTTATCCCGACCCGCGAACAGAGGTCATAACCGAATTCGAAATCATTAAATCACGAATGGCGTATGGGGAGCCGCTCGAACATGCGCTATCTGATTTCAGTAAGAGAGCACAAATCGATGATATCACCCAATTCGTTGATGTCTTCATGACATGTAAACGCTCAGGTGGAGATTTAGTTGAGGTCATACGGCGCACATCGCAGACGATTGGTGAAAAGCTGGAAGTCCAACAGGAGATTGCGGTTATGGTCGCGCAGAAACGTTATGAATCTAGAATTATGATGGCTGTTCCATTTGTTTTTCTCGCTTTTCTAGGCATGACAGCTCCAGATTATATGGCTCCCCTTTATCACGAGATAGGCTATGTACTGCTAACCGTATCCCTTTTGCTCCTAGCGGTTTGTTATTGGGCTATGGTGCGAGTGATGAACATTCGTATGTAGATCAATAACGAACGAAGGAGGCATGACGCGCGATGGCTGTACTAATCGGTATACTGCTTACGATGATTTGGGTTATAGGGTTCGTAATTTGTGAACATGATTCGGAGCAGTTCGGGCTTATGAAGATAGATAACGAGGCATTGAATAATCCATCTGTTAGACGATTAATCATTTTGCCTATGCGCTTATTACTGGAGAGAAGCGGTATTTTTGATCGTCTTCAACCCTTTATGGCAGCCCTGCATAGTAAGCTCTATGTGCTGTGTGGGGCAGGATGGTCGGTTGAAGCAACGAAGCAGTTTGCCTCGTTGGCCATAGGCTGCGGTTATGCTGCTGCAATTAGTGGAGCTTGGCTTAGTGTATTAAGCGGAGAACAAATACTTCTCTATCTCGGCTTACTGTTGGGCTTCGTTATTCCGACGGCGAAGTGGAGAGATACGCATAGCAAGTTTGATCAGCGTAAGCAAGATATTTTACTTATTATTCCTGAAGTATTAAGTAAGCTGATGCTTCTGCTAGGAGCAGGAGAGACCGTCCAGCGGGCACTAATTCGGTGTGCGGAGCGCAAGGAAGAGAAGCTGGAAAATTCTTTTCTGATTGAGCTTCGCCGGATGAACGAGGAGGTGCGCAACGGCGAGTCCTTCAGTACTGCGATGGAAGCTTTCAGCAGACGCTGTGCAGTGCAGGAAGTATCTTTATTTACGACGACCATTCTGCTGAATTACCGAAGAGGCGGTGATCGTCTCGTATTGTCATTGAAGGAGCTGTCTTATTCCCTTTGGGAGAAGCGCAAAGCAGTTGCTCGATCAAGAGGAGAAGAAGCATCGACCAAGCTCGTATTCCCACTAGTAGGCATATTCCTCATATTAATGGCACTTGTTGCCTCACCGGCTATTCTCATGATGGGTGGATAAAAAGAAAATTAAAGGAGAGATTCGATAGTGAAAAAATGGACAAAGACAATGCGTAAGTTCTGGAGCGAGGAAGATGGCCTGGGTACACTCGAGATCGTATTAATTATTGCGGTAGTCATTATTTTGGCCTTGTTGTTTAAGAAGTGGATCATCGCGCTTCTGAATAGCCTTATGGGTAATGCTGATAAAAAGGCAAATGAAATCTTTAATTAAGAGGGGGATGCGCTGCTGGCCCAGAGGGGAAGAAGGAAGCTTTACGCTGGAATCCTCCATGGTCTTCCCTGCTATTTTCTTCGCTCTTTTAGTGTTGATTATGTTTAGTATGTACAGCTATCAGAAGATTGTCCTTTATTATACTGCTTCAGTATCTGCTGAGCGAGCTGCGTTCCGCTGGGATAATAGTAAGCGTGACGTGAGCAGTGGAATTGGCTTGACGGGACAATATGATGGCTTGTATTGGCGAATGTCCAGTAACGGCGTCATTCAATCTTTATTTGGCTTTGATGATGCCTCCAGTCCCGATAAAAGTATGAGGGTTGAAATCAATCAGAAGGGCAGTCATAACCAGGATACTTCTGAGGCTTCCTCTTCGAATCTTCCCCTAGCTAAGATGAGCCGTATAGCAGATAGAATACCGGAACCCTTTGAAGGAAATATGAAATATTCCTATGGTCTTATTGAGAAGCGGGTTGAGGTTGCACTTCGGCAGCCATTATCTATCACTCCTCTTGAGGCAATGCTTGGTTCTTCTGAACCTAACACGATGGGACATGCCAATGTGGTGGACCCTGTTGAAGGTATACGCAATGTCGACTTGGTTCGTTATTACTCAGCTAAATTCAGTCAAATGACAGACAGTAAGGAAAAGAAGAAGCAGGCCTCAGATGTGCTCAGTAAGCGGAAAGTGTTGGATCTGAAGAATAAATGAAAAGGTATGTTTTCTATGCCTGAACCTGTGGAGAGGACGTGTGGACAGACTATTGCAATTCATCAATGCAAGCCTTAAACAAGAGCGATTCAAGTTATGGTCTGGCCAAAACGGTTCTGTATCGGTCTACCTCATAGTCGCTACAGCTGGGATTCTTTTATTAACTACTGTCTTGATTGATTATGCGAGAATTGCCGCCTTTCAGAAGCAGATAGAGATAGCTGCCCAATCCGGAATTCGTTCATCTTTATCCGCTTATGAGGGTGGGCTCTATGATCAATACGCATTATTCGGGACAGGTGGTTCCGATAGGGGAGAGCTGTTTAAACATTCGGCAGCGAACAATTTGAGATCGGCAAAAGATAAATCATTTCAATTGCTGCAGATTGACCTTCTCTCCTCTCATGTAGACAGCTACGAGGTTCTTGGCACTCATTCTGTATTTAATAGACAGGTACTTGAAGAAATGAAATATAAGGCGCCAATTGATTTCACAATGGAGGTCGCCTCCCGATTCGCACCTATTTCATCAGCGATGAAGGAGGCCTCCACTGCGGTTGATGTTCTGGAGAAGGTTCGCAAGTTGTATGATCAACGCGAGTCTCAGCTTCAGACTGTACTCGATTATCAAAGAGATTCGGCCAAGGCGGCTGAAGAAGTTGAAAACAGTGGGAATGGTCTAGCTGGCATGATCAGCACCTATAATTCTTATCTTGCTTGGCGTAACCATGATGTTTCCCTTAAGGAAGGGGAGAAAGCACTTTATATAAATGAGATTGCCGCTTATGAACGTAACGTAAGAACCGCAAGTGCGGAGCTTAGCAATAAGGTTGAATCGGCTTCAAGTTTTCATCAAAAGCTGGACAGTAAGGCGGTAGCGGCTTTGCAGGATGCAGAAATTTACAATGCCGATATGCGCGTTATCATTCAACAGATGAAGCAGAAGCAGACAGGGACTGGTTATGACCGCGTCAACAACCAGCAGTTAGATACCGGCACCACCGCTGCGGTAAGTGCTAATGATCTTACTCAAATGGATCAAACGAAACAAGCGGTGGAGCAGCTGCTTCTATCGCCTGAATGGTTTCTTGATTATCGGAAGGAGCTTGCTGAACAAACGGCTAAATTCCAAACTCTTCAAACAGAAGCATCCAGCTTCCAATCTAGCATGCTTATGGCACTTTCCAATCAAGCATCTATACAGCAGCTTAACGAAGGTTCTAATCGCTTACGCAATGTTTATAACGCTTACGCATATCCCTATATCCAACCGGCCGCCATTATTAAAGCGCGCGCTAATGAATTGTCGGGGAGGCAGTCCTTTGATGCGGAACGAAAGAAAAAGGAACAAGAGGCGAAGGTCAAATGGGGACAGGTAAGCAGCCTGCTGCAAAGCATGAAAGCCGTCCCGCAAAAGGAGGAGCATCAGAAGGAATTTGATGAGGTGAAGAAGCGTTATGAAACAAACCTTCACTTTAATCAACTCTTGAAAGAAGGGGAGCTGACGGAGGAGGAAGGGGGTTCAACTGATAGCAATGGTGATATTAATGAGGAGGCTGAAGCTTCCATGTCCAAGATGGGCACCATTTTCACTGGCATGGCTGATATGCTCGAAGATATTCGGGACCCGCTATACATGAATGAATACATCGTGCATCGGTTCACAACATTTGATCCATCTAAATTTAAAGCTATGATGCAAGGTTCGGACAGCAGCGAATTTAAAGATGCACTGAGCCTTCATAATCAAGAAGTCGAATATTTGTTGTATGGACTTCATAGTCCTGCTGCCAATGTGTCTGCTGCATATGGCGAGATATTCGCCTTTAGACTGGCAGTTCGTACGATGGAAGGACTTGTAGAGTGTCGCGCACTCGGTCATCCACTCCTTGTATTGGCAGCATCGATACTATACGGCCTAGAGAAAGCGATGGAGGACATGTTATCACTTGCCCAGAAGGGATCGACACCGCTATCCAAATATGTGCGAGTCGATGTGACTTATCTTGATTATTTGAGGATTTTCTTACTCTTACATGGCAGTAGTGAAAGAAGAATGGCTCGTGCTATCGCAGTTATTGAACAGAATAGAGGAATCACGCTTACCCAGACATCTACTGGGTTATCCGGTGAGCTAACGGCCTCTGTGAACCTTTGGTTCCTACCTGGACTCATGAAGAGCTTTACCAGGTTCGGTATTTTGAAAGGAAAGGTAAAGGGTAACCGTTATGAAACGACAAAAACAATTGGCTGGTCGTACGGGTAACTTACGGTGTGAATCAGGGAGTATCGCGCTTGAAGCATCTCTCATTATGCCAATTGTATTGATGGTTATTATTTTCTTCATTTGCCTCATCCGCTTGTCTGCGGTTCAAATGGCGCTGCATGGCACGGTTTCCCAAACGGTTCGTCAGATGGCAGCTAATATATATCCTGTAGAGCTCGCCTTCGATGAGGTGGCATCATCCCTTCCAGCCTCAGGAAAGCCTGATTCCTCTTCATCTATGCAGAAGCTTCCGGGTCTCTCGTTTGCTTCCGATAAGCTCGAGGAATGGCTTCCTTCACCTGCTGGGCCTTTAATGGCTGCAGTTTTACGTGGTGATTGGAAGGCTGTTAGTGATACAGCTTCAACGGAAATTGGTCGATCTGTCATTGAACCCTTACTTCGCCATGAGGCTGATCAAGCCATACTCGATCCAGAGCTGCTGAGACTTAGTAAGCTATCCCTGCCTGATTTCAAAGGGAAAACGGAAGCATACGTGCTTGTGGAAGCAGAGTATACGTTTAAGCTTGGTTTTCCATTTACGAAACGTTCCCTTATTGTACGTGAGCAGGCAGAGGAGAGAGCTTGGATTCGTGATTCTGTACCGGCAAATTCAGAGGGTGAAGAAACCGATCAGGACCATGCCCATATTCAGATTATCTCCATAGAGCCTGATCCACTGCGCCCAGGCAGAAAGGCACGATTAATCGTTCAGACCGATCCTTGCCGTGCATTGAATTTAGTCATTGATTATAAAAGTGGACGAAGCGAAGCGAAGCATATTGGTGAAACGACGGCAGATGATACTGGACGGGCTGAGTGGACATGGCTGGTATCCGGCAATACAACACCGGGTGTTTGGGAGCTTAGTGTATCGGCAGCGGACGGGACGACGGTATCCAGACATTTTATCGTAGAGAAAAAAAGTTCCTAACAATTAGCTTGAGAATTAGCTTGAGAGGATGAAATGTACTATGGCCGTTACCGTTTCTATCGGCGCATCGGCGTTGCTGCTGTTACTCGCATTCATTAATGATGTACGAAGAATGAAGATACCGAACAGTTTGACGGTAACGTTTGTGATTATGGGGATCGGCTATCATTCCGTTAATGCTGGGCTGGCTGGTAGCAGTTATTCCCTGCTTGGTGCTGCTGCTGGGTTTATACCTCTTCTAGTTCTTTATGCACTTAAGGGGATTGGAGCGGGGGATGTAAAGCTATTTGCTGCACTTGGTTCTTGGATGGGCGCGATAACGGTCTTTCAGGTTCTTGCTTATGCCATCTTTTATGCGGGAGCTGTGGGCGTTTTCCTTCTTTTTGTTAACGGGTCTTTTGGCAGGCGTATATGGATGGGGATCCTTACGATGATGGTTCCAGGAACTGAAAGCAAGAGAGAAGTGCTCCTGGCATGGAATAAGAATGGCTTGCGATTTCCTTTTATGATTGCAGTTGTTCCGGCAGCGCTGACTGTTTGGTATATCACTTATATGTAGATGAGAGGAGGAGCTGTGTTGAATACAGAAGAATTGCGTGTTGATTTCTCTACAAGTCGGGGTCATGAGATGATTGTTGACCGAGATTCGGGGATACTGCGCGAAGAATTGGATGAGGTAGAGATACAAATGCTTCAAGGTCAACGAATTCCAAAGCTGCTTCCAATAGACTGGGTGGACATTGATGGAAAGGTTACCTTCCGCTTTTCACTATCCGGGAGACGAATGTTGATTCATAGACTGCAGACGCAGCAGATCTCCATGCTTGAGTTTTATTCGCTGCTGTTAACAGTAGCTGAAGCACTTGATGATAGTCAGCATTACATGCTGCGTACGGAGGGTTTTATGCTTAGTGACCACTGTCTTTTTGTGGGCGAATCCTGGTCGGATGTGGCACTTGTTTATATGCCTCTGCGGGGGATAAAAGCTGTACCTTCCACAGGTGAAGCTGTACTTGCGATGACGGTAAAGTGGATTGGTTATGTCGATCAGCCAGATGGAGTGGGTCTTCAACGTATTCTTCACGATCTGAGAGAGGAGCATGTTTCATGGAGCCGTCTACGACAAACGATTCATTCCCTTTTAGGTACGATTCACAGTGAGGATATGGAACGTTTTAGTAGGCAAGCCGCCGCAGCGCAAATTCAAAATTCGAACCTAATTCCATTCAGAATGAAAGAGTCTTCAAATATAGAACTGCCAAAGATCAGCGAGGCTCAACCTAATTATACCCATTGGAATGTTGATAAAGAGCTGCCTCTTGTTCATATGGATAGCGAAGATACTGAGCAAAATCCATCCAAAAAAGGCTGGATTTTAGGCACAATGTTTATTGTAATTGTCGGGATAATCTGGCGATTTCTTTATTTGCCCTCCCCTAATCAGACAAGTCTTCTAATCAGTACAGGACTAACAATTATGGCGGTAGCAGGATTATTAATATATTGGAAGGCGAAGCATGGTAATAACGAGGTCTCAGCTGAAGATTGGCGTCTTGGATCAAAGTGGAATGAAGAGGAAGATGGTTTCGTGCCTGATTCGATACCGTTGAGCAGAGCCGTTAAGAAACCAGGGCGCGTAATACCGGGTAAAATGAATAGTCGCGATGAAGTGATGGTAGGGCTGGCTGGAAATGAGAATCGAACTCCCTTTGCTGCACGTAAAGAACCTGAAGTACAAGCACCTGAAGTACAAGCACCTGCTCCTGAGCCTGCAAGGCAGATGGAGATAGTTGCAAGTAGGAACAATAACAATGAGGCAACTGTTTTGCTTGGTAAAGAAGCAGATTACTCAGGCAGTACAAATGAATCGGCAAATTTTTGGGTAGAGCGTGAGACAGAGGGATCTGTGGAGAAAATTATTCTTCAAGCCAAAAGCTTTATAATCGGACGTTCAGAGGAAGGCACAAACTATGTGGATAGCTCGTCAGGCATTTCACGTGCTCATTTGGAATTGACGTCAAGTCATGGAGGCTGGTCCGCCAAGGATGTCGGGTCTAGAAATGGAAGTACATGGAATGGTCAAATGATGATTCCTTATAAGGCCTACCCCTTAAACAGTGGGGATTGCGTACAGTTGGCTGGAGACAAGGGTCCAAAATACACGTATCGAACCTTATAAGGGCATCTCTAATACGAAGAAGCTCAGTTTTTGTTCTTACCTACTAGTTCCTTCATAGCAATTTCAATAGTGGGATATCGGAATGTAAAGCCATGCTCCAATGCTTTACGAGGTACAGCTCGCTGTCCTTCCAGCAGTAAGAGTGACAATTCACCCAATACCGTTTTTAAAAGGAAAGCCGGTACTGGGAACCAATGTGGTCTGCTCATTGCTTGACTAAGTGCACGCCCAAACGAATCATTCGTTACCGATTCAGGCGCGCATGCATTTACGGCTCCCTCTATCTCCTTATTATCCAGACAGAATAAAATAAGACGAGTAATGTCTTCTATATGTAACCATGGCATCCACTGCTTGCCACTTCCAACTCTGCCTCCCCCAAACAGTCGATAAGGCAGGGCCATCAAAGGAAAAGCACCGCCATTCTTACCAAGGACAAGTCCTACTCTAAGCTTTACTAAGCGAGAGACTGCAATGCGGTCAGCCGCCGCTTCCCATTTCTCAACGACTGAAGATAGAAAATCGCTGACGTTCCATGGACTATGCTCGTCAAATGTCTCCGTCAGCGACATACCATAAATAGAAATACCTGAAGCGTTAACAACGACTTGAGGCTTGGTTTTCAGGAAAGTAACGAAATGCTCGATCTGACTTGCGGCATCAAGTCTGGACTGAAGAATTCTTTCTTTCGCTGCTTTGGTCCATCGTTGATTAATGGATTCACCTGCTAAGTTTATGATCGCGTTCAAGCCTTCAAGCTTATTAGGGGAGGAGGCAAGTTCAGACCACGTAATCCGATGCAATCCAGAGCGCTCTATGGCCTTCTTGCCCTTCGAGCGTGAAATAATCCATACCTCATCACCACGTTGTAGTAGTGCATCGACGACATTACTGCCGACAAAGCCAGTTCCACCGGTTACTGCGACCTTCATAGCCCAAGCCTCCATTAATTCATTAATTAACCAACTTTAATGCTAATCAGCCATAGCTGCTTAATCTTTTGGCTGCCATCATTAATTTCTTTCTCGACATACGTAAACGTAACAGCAGCATCATCGGCTATTTGACTTACTTTCTCGGACATCTTGTCATCCACTTGGAATACAGATGTTGTACCTTCTTTTGTCTTGATTTCAATGGAATTTGTATCTGCTTGACCTATATAGGTGCCTTCTCCTTGCTTCTCTGCACTAGCAGTAGGCTTTGTACTAGGTTCGGTTTTATCGTCATTTGCTGGAGGAGTGGGTACTGTTGGTTCTGGCTTGACAACATTGGAGTCTGTTCCACCTGAAGAGTTGATACCTCCGGTGGTACTATCATTTGTAGTCCCTTCATTATGTACCTTTTCGTTCACACTATTTGCTGCAGGACTATCATTATTTTTCCCGCATCCAGCTGTAATTGAGAATACTACCATTACACTAATAATAAAAGCAAAAGCACGCTTACCTGTCTTCTTGTTCGTTTGATTCATGATGTGATCCTCCTAAAAGTTTTTGCGTGGCTCTGCCTGATAGGCCGAAGAATGAGGCTATCAAGCAAAAACTACTTCGAAAGCATAACCTAAGTTTTTGCGTGGTTCTGCCTGATAGGCCGAAGAATGAGGCTATCAAGCAAAAACTACTTCGTAAGCATAACCCAAGTTTTGCGTGGCAAAACTCACATTTAACGCAAGTCTATACCTTCTTTAACGTATACATACCCTTGAAAGTTTCTCTTCAATCGTTAAACAGCCGCAGCATGCAACGAAAGCCGCCAGAATTGGCGGCTTTCGTTATTTATTCAATAAATGTTTATAGGGCAAATAATCAATGTTTTGTTTATCCAAGAATGTAATGAGGCTGCGGTAATCTCTCTTAGGGGTCGCGCGTATGTAGCCTTCTATGCAGTGATTCTGCGAGACTTCAGTAGCTCCGCTCTCTACAGCAACCTGCGCGATCTTGGCCGCAATAGAATGTCTAGCAATATCACGGAAGGCGCCTGGTACCGGAGCAACCAACCGTTCCAGGAAGGTCTTTGAATCCTCGGGCCACATGCCGCGGCTGCGTTCCACCCAATAATTTTGCCAATCAAGCTTGGATTTGCCGTCCCGTTGAGGCAGTACCTTCAAGAATTTCCTGAACATAAAATAACCGCCAATCGACATGAAACCAAGCATGACGAAGGCCCAGAACACGATAAAATACATAAACCAATTGTTGCCCATGCCTCTTTTTCACCTCTACTACGAATTATACATTATTTGGTGGCGTCGAAGCCGCCTTATTATGAGAAGTTCTCAAATCGCATTTTGAAAATTGATTCTATTATAAGCTATGCCCGATACACCTCGCAACCTGTTGACCGGTCAGAAGAAACTTGAAGATCTACCGAATGTTGGGTCTAGTCCTTCTTCTTGAACCTAGATTTATTTCATTATTCCTTGTAAAATAGGAAGGACAAGCATTTCAATAGGTTAGCCATCTCATATGGGAAGGCTGGCAATAGAAAGGGAGCGAATAATAGCAATGTTGAAAATTGGATCTCACGTTTCATTTTCCGATAAGGGCTTGCTTACTGCGGCTACTGAAGCTGCATCTTACGGTTCCAGCTCATTTATGATTTATACTGGCGCTCCTCAAAACACCCGGCGCAAGCCGATTGAAGATTTATACATCGAAGAAGGCAAAGCAGCAATGAGCAAGGCCGGAATTGACGAAATCGTCGTTCACGCCCCGTATATTGTTAACCTAGGTTCTTATAAGGATGATACATTTGAGCTTGCGGTTCGTTTTCTCCAAGAGGAGATTCGTCGCACGCATGCAATCGGTGTTCGTAATATCGTTCTGCATCCAGGTGCGTACACAGACAAGGATGCCGAATATGGAATTGCACGCATTGCCGAAGGCTTGAACGAGGTGCTTGAAGGCACTAAAGAAACGAATGTCAACATCGCTCTGGAAACGATGGCGGGCAAAGGTACGGAAATTGGACGCAGCTTCGAGGAAATTGCGTCGATTATGGATAAGGTTCGCGACAACGAACGTCTGACTGTATGTATGGACACCTGCCATATGCATGATGCAGGCTATGATTTAGTCGGCAATATCGATGGCGTACTGGAAGACTTTGACCGTATCGTGGGTCTTAATCGTGTCGCGGTTGTTCACGTCAACGATAGCAAGAACCCTCGCGGAGCGGGTAAAGACCGTCATGCTCCAATCGGGGCAGGCTGGATCGGTTATGAAGCCATTCGCAATATCGTCCATCATGATGGGCTGAAGGGCCGACCATTTATTTTAGAAACACCATGGATTGGACAAGTAGACAAGACACAGCGTCCGATGTATGAAGCAGAGATCGCTCTGCTTAGGGGCGACGCGATGAGTCGCTTCGGCGGTGAGTTTTTTGAGGATGTGGAGCGTCTTCGTTTCTTCTTCGATAAGGAAGAAATAGACCACCGTGCTTATGTACTTCATACGTGGGACGTACTTAAAAATGATGCCAAAGCAAAAAAAGCGGATCCGCGCGAGCCGATGGACCGTCTATACGAGCTAGTTGCCGAGCATCGTGTACTGCCTGAGTTGTCTGAAGAAGCAATCAATCAGCGTATTACAGCATGGTTTGCAGGTAAAGCGCTTCTCGTCAATGTTTAAGCTAGATCCAATAGCAGCGGAATAACTAATTGTTTATGGAAGGAAGTCAGTCGTCTTATGCCTAACACGTATCAACCCCAGCAATCTACACAGCGACCGGACAAGAGTAACCGAGCGAGAATGCTGATCTCATGCCCAGACCGCTCGGGAATCGTAGCGGCAGTGTCTCATTTTCTTTATGAGCATGGAGCGAATATCGTTCAATCCGACCAATACTCGATGGATCCAGGGGGCGGAATGTTCTTCATTCGTTTTGATTTTGATTTAAAGGATTTGGAACGTGAGCTGCCTGTACTGCAGGAGGATTTTGCACGCGTAGCAGATCGGTTCAGTATGAAATGGAGTACATTCCGTGCGAGCCGTAAGAAACGGTTAGCCATCTTTGTATCCAAAGAGGATCACTGTTTGCTTGAGCTGTTATGGCAGTGGCAAGCCGGTGATTTGGAAGCGGAAATTGCCATGGTTATCAGCAATCATAATGATATGAGACCGCTGGTCGAGTCATTCGGTATTCCTTTCCACCACATTCCGGTTACGGCTGATAACAAAGCAGAGGCGGAAGTGAAACAGCTTGAGGTTGTTTCAGATAAAGCCGATTTGATCGTACTTGCTCGTTATATGCAAATTATTTCTCCAAAGTTTATTGAACAATTTCCGAACCGGATTATTAACATTCATCATTCGTTCCTGCCAGCATTTGTTGGTGGCAAGCCTTATGCACAGGCTTTTAACCGAGGTGTCAAAATCATCGGAGCAACAGCTCATTACGTAACTGAGGAGCTGGATGGCGGGCCGATTATTGAACAGGATGTGCAGCGTGTCAGTCATCGCGACAATGTCGATGATTTGAAACGAATTGGTCGTACAATTGAACGTGTCGTACTTGCGCGAGCAGTGAAATGGCACTCCGAGGATCGACTTCTGGTGCACCAGAATAAAACGGTTGTTTTTAATTAAAGACGCGCATTGTCAGTTCTGTGGATAGATTCAAGCATTTTACTGACAATAAGAAGGGTCAAGCTGAGGTCTATCGCCAAGATTTGAGGCGGGGCTCGCTTTGACCCTTTTTGCAATTGATTTTCGATAATTATTGCAGCGCTGTCGCATTAAGGATGGAAATGGGTTAAAGGTAATGGTACAATATCTCGTAGCCAGTGCGTGACAAACGCATATTAACAGAGAGAATAACATTTTTTCAAAAGTAAAGCCTATACAGAAGTAGAAAGTAAACAAGATCCATTCTTACGAAGTGAGTTTTTGCTCGAGCTTACCGATAATCGGTACGTTGGGGCAGAATTTCGCAAAAACTTTTAGGAGGAACTAACGCAATGACAGTTACACAAAAATCAGTTGATCAGCTCTCCATTGATACGATCCGTACACTTGCAATTGACGCAATTGAGAAAGCAAACTCGGGTCACCCAGGAATGCCTATGGGTGCTGCTCCAATGGGGTATCAATTATTCGCAAAAAGTATGAAGCACAATCCATCCAATCCAACTTGGATTAACCGCGACCGTTTCGTGTTATCAGCGGGTCATGGTTCAATGCTGCTATACAGCTTACTACACCTATCCGGTTATGGTTTGTCAATCGACGAGCTGAAGAACTTCCGTCAATGGGGCTCCAAAACACCAGGTCACCCGGAATTTGGTCACACAGCGGGTGTTGATGCTACAACAGGTCCGCTTGGACAAGGGGTGGCAATGGCGGTTGGTATGGCAATGGCTGAGACACAGCTGGGCGCAACTTATAATAAAGACGGTTTGAACGTTGTTGACCATTTTACATATGCAATCTGTGGAGATGGCGATCTAATGGAAGGCGTCTCCAGTGAAGCGGCTTCCCTTGCTGCACATTTGAAGCTTGGTAAATTAGTTATGCTTTATGATTCCAATGATATCTCACTAGACGGTGAGCTGAACCTGTCTTTCTCTGAGAATGTTCAAGGTCGTTTCGAAGCTTACGGCTGGCAGGTTATTCGCGTAGAAGACGGTAATGATTTGAATGCACTTGCGAATGCAGTTGCAGCTGCTCAAGCAGAGACTGGTAAACCGACATTGATCGAAGTGAAGACAGTTATCGGTTACGGCAGCCCGAATAAAGGCGGCAAAGGCGGACATGTGGGACCACATGGTTCACCGCTTGGTGCTGACGAAACAAAGCTGACGAAGGAATTTTATGGCTGGAATAATGAGCCTTTCTTCGTACCAGAGGAAGTTCGCGCACATTTTGCAGATGTAAAAGCGAAAGGCGAGAAAGCAAACGCAGAGTGGGATGCCATGTTTGCAGCCTACAAAGCAGCTAACCCAGAGCTTGCTGCGCAGTTCGAAACAGCTATCAGTGGGAAGCTTCCTGCAGGCTGGGATAAAGATTTGCCTGTTTATACTACTGACGACAAAGCGGTATCCACACGTGTTGCTTCCGGTAATGCATTGAATGGTCTAGCTAAGAATGTACCGAACCTAGTGGGTGGTTCTGCTGACCTTGAGAGTTCAACAATGACTCACCTTAAAGGCTTGCCTGTCTACAAAGCTGGTAACTATGACGGACGCAATATTTACTTTGGTGTTCGTGAGTTCGCAATGGCTGCTGCTATGAATGGTATCGAGCTTCATGGCGGCTTGAAAGTATACGGTGCAACGTTCTTCGTATTTACCGATTACCTACGGCCGGCTGTTCGTCTGGCTGCGCTGATGAAGCTTCCAGTGGTCTATGTACTTACGCATGATAGTATCGCTGTTGGTGAAGATGGCCCGACACATGAGCCGATCGAGCAGCTTGCATCACTTCGTATCATTCCGGACCTGACAGTTATTCGTCCAGCTGATGCGAATGAAACTTCAGCAGCTTGGGCTTATGCGCTTGAGAATGGCAGCAAGCCTGTTGCACTCGTTCTGACTCGTCAAAACCTGCCGATTCTAGAAGGTACAGTCACGAATGCTCGTGAAGGTATTGCTAAAGGCGGTTATGTGGTATCCGAGGCTTCAAACGGTAAACCACAAGCCCAAATCATTGCAACTGGTTCTGAAGTGCAGCTTGCTGTTGCAGCGCAGGAGGCTCTTGCAGCGGAAGGCATCCAAGTTCGCGTCATCAGCTTACCAAGCTTCGATCTGTTCGAGCAGCAATCACAAGCGTACAAAGACTCCGTTATTCTTCCTGACATTAAAGCGCGTCTTGCTATTGAGATGGCTTCACCATTTGGTTGGGAGCGTTATGTTGGCGACAAGGGAGCTATCCTTGCGATCAGCACATTCGGTGCTTCCGCGCCGGGTAACCGCGTCATCGAAGAGTACGGCTTTACGGTTGCTAATGTAGTTAGCAAAGTGAAAGCACTCCTGTAGTCACATAACAGGACCCGCATCTCTAGAAGGAATTAGTGGGGCTTGCAGCTCTTAAGGGGCCGCAAGCCTTACCTTAAATATAAGAAAGTATAAGTTTCCTCCATACTTTGCTTATATTTCAGAGGGAAGAAACTTACTTTACCGCCAAGGACGGCGATAGCCGTTTCTTCTTAATTTTACATAAAAGGAGCTTGAATCTACCCATGTCCCAGTTCGAAAATGTTACAATCGTGAAGCAAGCCAATGTCTATTTCGATGGTAAAGTAACTAGTCGTACCGTAGTTTTTGCAGATGGAACGAAGAAAACGCTCGGTATCATGCTTCCAGGTGAATACGAGTTTGGTACCGATACGACAGAAATCATGGAAATTCTCGCAGGGGATTTGCAGGTGCTTTTGCCAGGTGATTCGGAGTGGATCAGCATTTCCGGCAAAGGTGAGTTCACGGTTCCTGCTAACGCGAAGTTCAAGCTTATAGTGGCGACTGTAGCAGATTACTGCTGCTCATACTTGTAAGCCAGAAATTTAGCATGCATCTTCAAAAAAAGGCTGCTTCCTTATCGCCGTGAGATCGACGGTAAGGAGCAGCCTTTTCCCTATGAAGCCCTGTTTGCTAATTAACCAGCGCTGATTGTTTGTTTATTAATGTAGGCTTCGAGCTGAAGACGCTGATAAGGCGCAAGTCCAGCAAGCATACAGCCATAGCGGAAAGTCTCTCCACTTGCTTCTATACGAATAATACGTCCAGTTACCGGCGGCAGATCAGAATCCTGTGGAAAGTGAATGACGACAAACATGTCTTTCTCGAGTGGAGATTTGGAGGAGATTTGAATCCCACTTTCGGAAAGATCGCATAAGGTGCCTTCAATGAGCTGACCGGAGAAGGAGCCTTCCTGCTCCCATTGATAGACGGACAGCTTGAGCGGTACATCTAGGGAAAGTCTTCCGCTGCGTCTACGGTCGGAAGAATCAGCTTTGGAGTCTGCTGCGGCATCTAAAGCGGAAGGAATCGAATCTTGTGCCCCAGAGTTCGTAATTCGTTTATTAATCCATTGCTCATAACAATGAGCCAGTGCGGATAGGTCAAGCTCGCCAAGCCCCATGGAGTCGGCCATTTGGAATAAACTTTTCACCGTTTCAAGAATCGGAGTTGGGGTCTTTAAGTTGTCCGATAGGACAGAGGAAAGTCTCAAGTCTTTTAGCATGAGCTCCAATGAGAATTGAACAGTGAAATCACGATTGAGCAGCTTCGGTGCTTTTAGCTCTGCCATTTTGCTGGCAGCACCGCCGGATTGGACAAGTTCTAGGAAGGCTGCTGCATCGATACCGCCGCTAGCAGCGATGGCCATGCCTTCAACCAATGCGGCAGTGTTAATACCCACAATCGTATTATGTGCCAGCTTCGCTGTAGATCCGCTTCCATTTGGACCCATAGGTATAACTTTTCTACCCATTGCAAGCAGGACATCTTCGACCTTATCAACAACGGCCTTGTCTCCGCCAACCATAAATACTAGCGTCCCACCCTCGGCAGCTGGTTTGCTTCCCGTTACGGGTGCATCCAGGAAGTCTGCAAATTTCGCAGTCACATCACGAGCAAGATCCCTAGCAAGAGAAGGAGAAATGGTGCTGCTGTCGACGATAATCGTACCTGGCATAATACTGCTTAGTATGCCGTTTTCACCGTAATAAACCTCACGAATGGCATCATCATTGCTAATCATTGTGATGACCAGTTCGGAAGCGCGCGTAACAGCAGCCGGCGTTGAAGCTTCGTCAGCACCGAGTTTAACTAGCTCATCGGCTTTACCAGCTGTGCGGTTATATAGCGTGACTTGATAGCCTTTACGTAGTAAATTTGCTGCCATTGGTGCCCCCATGACACCTAGTCCGATAAATCCAATTTTGTTCAAGACTTTCATCTCCTTGTAGCCGATTAAATGATTCTTTTATTTTATCATAAAACAAGGTAGAGAAGAATTGAGCCTCCGATTCCCTTGTGTTTGCATAGAAAATCCATTATCCTAATGCTAACGCAAAATTGGACAACCCTTTTGGTCATGGTACAATGGAGGGCAATCGCAATTGAAGGCAGCTTTTAGGAGCAATTTTCCTCGATAACACAAATTTTTGGGAGGTTTCTTATTCATGAGTAAAGCCGTTAAATTTGATTACAGTAAAGCGCTGGCCTTTATCGGGCAGCATGAAGTGGATTATTTAGCAGACCAGGTTCGTGCGGCCCACGATCAGCTGCATAATGGAACGGGCGCAGGCTCAGACTACTTAGGCTGGATCGACCTGCCAAACAATTATGATAAAGAAGAGTTCTCACGTATTCAACAGGCTGCTGCTAAGATCAAATCCGATTCTGAAGTATTGGTTGTTATCGGTATCGGCGGTTCTTACCTTGGTGCGCGCGCTGCGATTGAAATGCTTTCGAATTCCTTTTATAACCTACAACCGAAAGAACAGCGCAAAGGTCCTCAAGTCCTGTTCGCAGGTAACAATATCAGCTCTACATATGTAACACATTTGAAGCAATTGCTTGAAGGTCGCGATTGGTCCATCAATGTTATCTCCAAATCCGGTACAACGACTGAACCGGCTATCGCTTTCCGCGTATTCCGTGAAGCACTCGAAAGCAAATACGGCAAGGCGGAAGCTCGCAAACGCATCTATGCAACAACGGATCGTGAGAAAGGTGCACTCAAAAAGCTTGCTACAGAAGAAGGTTACGAGTCCTTCATCATTCCAGATGACGTAGGTGGACGCTACTCCGTGCTGACAGCAGTTGGCTTGCTTCCAATTGCAGCAGCAGGTATCGACATTGAAGCGATGATGAAAGGCGCGGCTGATGCTACTGCAGCATACAGCAGCCCGAACCTGGCAGAGAACGAAGCTTACCAATATGCAGCGGCTCGCAACGCGCTTTATCGCAAAGGCAAAGCAACAGAAATCCTCGTAAACTACGAGCCGTCGCTTCACTTTGTATCGGAGTGGTGGAAACAGCTGTTTGGCGAAAGCGAAGGAAAAGACTACAAAGGGATTTTCCCAGCGGCAGTCGATTTCTCGACAGACCTTCACTCGATGGGACAATTCATTCAAGAGGGTAACCGCAATATCTTCGAAACGGTTATTCAAGTAGGTCATGTTGCCGAGCAAATCACGATCGAGCATGATGCGAATGACTTGGATGGACTTAACTTCTTGACTGGCAAGACAATGGACTTCGTTAATAAAAAAGCATTTGAAGGTACACTGCTTGCTCATACGGATGGTCAAGTGCCAAACTTTATCGTCAACATTGCTGATCTAACACCATACACATTTGGTTACCTGGTTTATTTCTTCGAGAAAGCTTGTGGAATCAGCGGCTATCTGCTTGGCGTGAATCCTTTCGACCAACCGGGCGTTGAAGCTTACAAAAAGAACATGTTCGCGCTTCTTGGCAAACCAGGCTACGAGAAAGAAAAGGCGGAGCTTGAAGCTCGCTTATAAGCCATGCTTAATCGATACAAGACTGTTCGTCAGCTAGGCAGTAAAGAGATTGTCATCAAGAAATCCCGTTTTATCGGCTTTGGCAAGCCCGTTGCTACGGAAGCGGAAGCCATCGCGTTCATAGAAGAAATGAAGAAGCAGCATTGGAATGCCACCCATAATTGCTCCGCCTATATGATTGGTGAGCGAGATGAGTGTCAGAAGCAATCCGATGATGGAGAACCTAGTGGTACAGCGGGAAAACCTATTCTGGAGGTCATGAAGAATCAAGGCCTCAAAAATACGGTTATTGTTGTCACACGTTACTTTGGCGGTATCATGCTTGGCGCAGGAGGACTCATTCGAGCGTATACAGACGGTGCGGTTGCGGCTATTGAAGCCGCCGAACCGATTACGCAGGTGCTGCACCAGGAAGTTATCGTGGATGTGGATTACACGTGGTATGGCAAGCTTGAGAATGAGCTGCACGCGCGTGGCGTGCGTGTGGGCGCTGTCGATTTCACGGACAGAGTCATCATTACTTGCTTGCCTGAAGCGCCAGATGCCGAGCGGTTCACTGCCTGGATTATTGATGTCACACAAGGTCAAGCAATCCTCTCAAGCGGCGAAAACAAGTATTTTATTGATGGAGAATAGGCGACAATCCATTATCCCTAATAAAACGAAACTCCCCAGCGTTCGAAGCAGGGGAGTTTCGTTTTTTTTACATAATCGATTACTTTTTCTTATATTAATGATTGACTAGATTAGGCCTAAAATGCTAAATTGAATATTACCAAGTAAATTAATAGGGATTAGCGCGATTCCTCAAGGAAAGCGTCAGGGGGTAAGATAAGTTGAATTTTATGATGCGCAGCAGATGGTGGAGCTTCGGCTTTCGCACCACGATAATATTGTATTTTGTTCTCCTCATCGTTATTCCCATTATAGGTATTTATACTCAGTCGTTTTCATTAGGCTTGAAGCCATTCTGGGAGAGCGTCACCGATCCACTCGCGTGGAAGGCTGTAGGGCTAACGTTGAAGCTGTCCATTA
The DNA here is from genome assembly GCF_003945345.1 of Paenibacillus baekrokdamisoli. Lineage (GTDB taxonomy): Bacteria > Bacillota > Bacilli > Paenibacillales > Paenibacillaceae > Paenibacillus_Z > Paenibacillus_Z baekrokdamisoli. Next base: position 6,911,048 of record NZ_AP019308.1, read on the forward strand.
TCGCTACCATCATTAACATACTGCTAGGTACGATGATTGGCTGGGTATTGATCCGTTACCGATTCCCGGGCCGAAGACTCTTAAACAGTTTAGTTGATTTGCCTTTTGCGCTGCCGACAGCTGTCGGTGGGCTTATGATATTATTGCTGCTGGGTCCCAACAGCTTTGTTGGGGGACTATCAGAGAAACTCGGCATGGAAATTGTATTTCATGAACCAGCCATTATTATTGCCATGATTTTTGTTACCTTCCCTTTTGTTATAAGATCGGTTCAGCCGCTGCTGGAAGAGATGGACAAATCAGAGGAAGAGGCTTCTTATACACTTGGCGCGTCCAAGGCGAAGACATTCTTCCAAGTCATATTCCCTTCGATGCTGCCTGGTATTATAAGTGGTGCGATGTTAGCCTTCTCACGTGCGCTTGCTGAATTCGGGGCTGTCGTCCTCGTGGCGGGCAACATTCCTGGCAAAACGTTAATTGCCGCTGTTTACATTTTCGGAGAGATCGAAAGCGATAACACACAAGGTGCTGCTGCTGTCTCCGTTCTACTGCTCACGCTATCCTTCCTCATTCTATGGGCCGTTAACCTCGTCCAGTCGAGGAGGCTTGGCAAATGAAGAAGCTGTGGATTACCCTTACGTATCTCGTATTTCTTATCCTGCTCATTGCGCCGATTATCAAGATTTTCACGGGAGCATGGGAGGATGGCTGGAATGGTTTTGTAGAATCATTAACACGCGAACAGTCCGTACATGCATTGATGATGACAGGGATTATCGTTGTGGTCGTTACGGTATTGAATACGATCTTCGGTGTTATGCTAGCTCTTTATCTGGTTAGAGCCACATGGATTGGAAGACGACTGAAGCAATTTCTTAATAGTATTGTCGATCTGCCCTTTGCTGTATCACCTGTCATTGGTGGACTGATGATCGTGCTGATGCTCGGGCCGAATTCAATAATCGGAGCATTTTTTGAAGATATCGGATTTAAGGTTGTCTATGCACTGCCTGGTATGATCTTGGCCACGTTGTTCGTGACTTTCCCACTTATGGTGCGAGAGGTTATGCCTGTACTGCAGGAGATCGGTGCACAGCAGGAGGAGGCTTCCTCGACGTTGGGTGCTTACTCATGGTATACGTTCTGGCATGTCACCTGGCCATCGATTCGGTGGGGCGTCATCTATGGAGTCGTATTGACCGTCGCACGCTCACTCGGCGAGTTTGGAGCGGTGCTCGTTGTTTCAGGCAATATTATGAACAAAACACAGACAGCGACAACGCTCGTCTATCAGGATGTGGAGAATTTCAATGTAACTTCCGCTAGCAGCGTTGCTCTAGTGCTTGCGGCCTTCTCAGTGGGATTGCTGTTACTTATGGAATGGGCCAAAAAAAGAAAGGAAGTGCATTAGGCGATGCATATCGAGGTGCGCGGTTTAAACAAACAGTTCGGTGACTTTCATGCCGTTAATGAGGTCAATTTTGAAATTGCAAAAGGACAGCTAATTGGCCTTCTTGGACCAAGCGGCGGCGGTAAAACATCGATTCTCCGAATGCTTGCGGGACTGGAGACGCCAACATCAGGGGATATCATATTTCATGGCAAGCGTGTTAATGATCTGCCGCCTCAGGAGCGGGGAATTGGCTTCGTGTTCCAGAACTATGCCTTGTTCAAGCATATGACCGTTTACGATAATGTGGCATTCGGATTAAAGGTTAAGAAGCAGCCCAAAGACCAGATTCGTGACCGTGTCATGTCCTTGGTGGAGCTTACAGGCTTGAAGGGCTTCGAGCACCGTTACCCGCATCAGTTGTCAGGTGGACAGCGTCAACGTGTTGCTTTTGCCCGTGCGCTGGCGCCTGAGCCGCAGTTATTGCTGCTCGATGAGCCATTCGCAGCGATTGATGCCAAGATCCGTTCAGAGCTTCGCACATGGCTGAAGGATATGATTGAGCGCCTTGGGATTACTTCCATTTTCGTTACACATGACCAAGATGAGGCCATTGAAGTGGCTGATGAAATTATGATTATTAACAAAGGGCGGCTGGAGCAAAAGGGATCGCCTTGGGATATATATAAGAATCCACAAACTCAGTTCGTTGCTAGCTTCATTGGCGAATCAACGATTGTAAGTCAGGTTGACCGTCTTCCAGGGTTCGAGGAAGCAGCCAATTGGACGGGAACGCAAGCCCTTATTCGTCCGGAGTATATCGAAATTGGCAAGCGTCATGAATTCCGTATGCCATCAGCGACGGTGGAAGGCAAAGTGAAGCATATTCATTTTCGCGGCAGTGAATGGATGATCGAGGTGGAGGTTGGTGATATCAAGCTGATCACCTATCGTTCGCTCGAGAAAGATGTCCTGCAGCCAGGTGATAAAGTGAATGTCCTTATTCATCGGGCGTACTTGTTTAATGATAATGATACATGGATTATGGAAAACAAGCTGAAGGAAGATCCAATGCCGATTCATATCTAGGTACTTGATTCACACTATTAGGCTTAATAGAAAGCGTTGTGTAGACGATGAAACCTACCCTAACAAAAGGATGGCGGTTAATAAGCGTGACTCTGATATGTCTTTCTCTGCTCGTATTATCTGCATGCAATGGCAGCGGAAACGAGCAGAGCAAGAACGGGGAACCTGTCTCGCCTTCAAAAGGTGATATAACCCTCGTTATTGGGGCCTACTCTGTCGCCAAGGATGCATTCGCGAAGCTGCTCCCTAAGTTTCAAGCGGAGTGGAAGGCGAAGACGGGGCAGACCGTCACCTTTCAAGAGTCATATGAAGCATCTGGAACGCAGGCACGCGCGATTGCGGGTGGCTTTGAGGCTGACGTAGCCGTACTCGCTATGGAAGGCGATATGGATAAGATTAAGAAGGCAGGCTTTATCACGCATGATTGGAAAAAAGCAGCGCCAAGCAATGGCATGATTACACGCTCTATTGCCGTTCTCGGAACGCGCGAAGGTAACCCGAAAGGAATTCATGATTGGGAGGATTTGACCCGCAAGGGGATCAAGGTACTGTACCCCAATCCGAAGACCTCCGGTGGCGCCCAGTGGGATATTAACGCGATATACGGAGCTGGGTTGAAGCAGTCGGAATTGAAGACGGGCAAGAAAGATCCCGCCTATGCAAAAGCCTTCCTTGAGCGTATCCATGCGAATGTTGAATCCCTCGATAAGAGTGGGCGAGCGTCAATGGCAGCTTTTGAATACGGGGTTGGCGATGTTATTGTTACTTACGAGAATGAGCTGATCTCACGAATTAAACAAGGTGTCCATTATGAGATTGTTGTTCCGAAGTCGACGATTCTTATTGAGAACCCTGCAGCAGTAGTGGATGTCAATGCTGACAAACACGGCACTCGCAAGGTAGCAGAGGCTTTCGTTGAGTACCTGCATAGCGAGGAAGCGCAGCGCTTGTTTGCCGACTTTGGCTTCCGTCCCGTTGATGAGAAAGTGATGCAGGAAGTGAAAAACAATTTCGTCATCCCAGCTGACTTATTTGATATCTCGTACTTAGGCGGCTGGGACTACGTTCGTAAGACACTCTACTCCCCAAAAGGAGTTTGGTATCAGGTGCTCGCAGGCCTTTAGCGCAGCGATAGTAAGCGCATGTGCTGCAGACCCCAGATAAGTGCAAAAGATCTTTAAATACAAAGAAAAGCTCCCCAACCTAAGGGGAGCTTTTCTTGTTCCATTCGAAGGAACAACGTTCAAGCACTCATAGTTCTTGCGACCAGGGGATTAATTAACGATTTAAGAGCCAGTAGTAAAAGTTACAGCATTACTGGAATAGGCCACTTTAACCTTCAATACCTTTGAGAAGAAAGCAGCCGGAACATAGAGCTTTCCATTCTTTTGAACGGGAGCAGCACCGATCGTGAACGTAGGCAAGCCGTCTAGCCCGTAGTTATCTTTATTGGTTTCCAGGTAGGCTAATTGTTTTCCATTGGAAACACTTATTACTTTACTAGTACCAATCCGGTTTAATTGGTAACCAAGCGCTTCAGCGACTGTACGTAACGGGACCATTGCAATACCCTCGTCATTGGTATAAAGCGACGTGGACTTCAACGCTTTTCCATTAACCATAACAGATAGCGCGCTTAAATTTCCAGGTGTAGTTGTTGTGTGACCAGGGAGTGCGATATTAATTTCAGGTATGCCCGCAGCGTAAGGTGCGATTTCATACTGCTGGAACACAATAACCGCTCTACCATCCTGAACGTAGAAAGACTGTTCTTCAGAAATGCTTTTGAAGCCATCTTTATAATAACTTTCTGGATCCTTTGCGATTGTGCTTTTGATTTTCGCATTTATGACTTTTTTATAATGAGTGCCGAATAGATCCTTCAACGTAATTCGGGTTGCGGCAGCTTTGTTTCGTACATTATAAGTATCGACTCGAGTCGAACCATGTGCACCACCGGTGTAGGTGGAAGTAAGCACTTTGAGCGATAAGATTCCGTTCGTACCTTTGCTTCCATTGGACTTCAACTCATATTGGACTTCGACATCATAGGGGTGGAATTCATAGGCTGGTGTAGGGTCTTTCTTAAGAGAAGCTGCTTCGTTATTAGCTTGCTTCTTAATAATAGTAAAGTCCTCCATCGCATGACGTGAGAGGATATCATTAAGCTCGGCTTGATACTTCTTATCTAACAGCCCATCGATCACGGGAATCTGCAATCTTGCTGTATAGTTATCTGTCGTCTCATTAAAGGTTTTAGTGGTAACCTTGACCGATGCCTGAATGGAGTTAGCAGCTGTAGCAGCGGTAGCTTTGTTCATCGATTGTGCATCTGAAGCGAAGGAAAGTTGGGCTCCTGTAGTAAGCAGTAGGGCACTGACGGCACCAATTGTCATGAGTTTCATAGGGATGTTCATTCTTGTGTGGGACATACTAGGGTTCCTCCAGTGATATAAGTTTCGTAATACAACGTTATTATAGATGACTGGCTGAATACACAAGTTACAAATTAGTAAATATCGCCTTAGCTTCTTTTCCCCATACTCCTCTCTATAACAAACCGTTATCCTTTTCATCACAATGATTGATTTCTCTTATCGAGTGATGCGCCGTATAATGAGAACAACATCAGGGAGGTGCTTACAAACATGCCTATACAATCAACAAGCAAACCTCTTAGCTTCAAAATGAGTCTGAATTCCTATAAACATAAGTTGAGCGGAATCAGTTTTACCTTTTTACTCGCATGCATCGGGTACGGGTTATCCTATCTTCCTGGTTTGCATCTTATAGGGCAAATGGCTTGTGCAATTTTACTTGCTGCGATCTATCGACATTTTTGGGGGTACCCAGAGAAGCTTCGGTTAGGCATACAGTTCTCCAGTAAACAGCTGCTGCGGTTTGCCATTATTCTCTTCGGCTTGAAGCTGAATATTGGCGTTATCCTTCATCAAGGTCTGGGGTTACTCGTTCGCGATATGGCAATGGTTCTACTAGCAATTGGAATGACACTGCTGTTATCCAAATGGCTGAAAGGAGATACTTCCCTTTCACTCCTGCTTGGTATTGGCACAGGGATATGCGGTGCAGCAGCCATTGCTGCCGTATCGCCGATCCTTAAGTCGAAAGAAGAGGAGACAGCTCTTGGTGCGGGTCTGATCGCATTAGTAGGGACATTATTTGCAATCGGCTATACGATCTTTCGTCCGTTCATCGGGCTGACTGATCTTCAATATGGCATTTGGTCGGGCACGAGTTTACATGAGATTGCGCATGTTGCTTTAGCGGCAGCACCTGCTGGACAAGATGCATTGGCCATTAGCTTGCTCGCCAAGCTCGGTCGTGTCTTCCTGCTTATACCGCTTAGCTTCGTGCTGATGGTTTGGATGAGAAGGAAAAGAAAGGCAAGCAATGGAGCTGCTGCGCAAGAGAGTGGACGAATCGAGTTTCCCTGGTTCTTACTCGGGTTTATTGCAATGAGCTTGTTTGGCAGCTTTGTACTTAATCATGCTTTTATACTTCCTACACAAGTAACGGATTCCATCTCGACGGTTACCACATTTATTCTAACTATGGCGATGGTCGGCCTTGGACTGAATGTTAATCTTCGGAATATGCGTATGGCAACGATCAAATCGCTTGCGGCGATGGCGATCACATCCGTATTGCTTTCACTCGCTGCTTTACTGACAGTGTGAGGCAAAGGTGAAACAGTATCATCTAGTAAGCCAAGCTGTTAAAGCTTGCATGAACAAGGTAGATGTATACGAGAAAAAGAGCTGCTTCGAGTCGTCACTAATTATGACGCGGGAAGCAGCTCTTTATTCGAATTCATTTATACTTCTGTTTTACCGAGGATAAATTTGTTGATGACATGCATGACGCCATCTTCATTGTTGGATGTGGTTACATATTGAGCTAATTCCTTCAACTTTGGAATTGCATTGCCCATCGCGACTCCGAGTCCAGCGGCTTCAATCATCTCATGGTCATTCCAGGAATCACCGATAGCAATGACCTCGCCGAGCGTGCAGCCAATATGCTCAGCCATGAAAGAAATAGCGTGGCCCTTTGTACCTTCTTTATGCGTAACTTCTAGATAATGTGCCTTTGATTTCGTAATATGAACACGGTCCGCGATAAGGGGAGCAAGCTCTAGGGCAATTTGATCCAAATAGTCAGGCTCACCAATCATGAGCATCTTCGTCGATGGCAGCTCGATAAGCTTCTCAAAATCCGGTTCTACGACGAACGGGATCTTGGCTAGCGCAGAGTAGCCGCGTGCTTCCTCGTTATCTTCTCTAACATACAGGACATCATGGATATAAAGCTGAAGATGCAAACCGCGTTCATGGCAAAATTGCATCAATTCCTTCGCTGCATCCTTCGGTACGCTGCGCTCATAAAGTACCTGCTCATCAAGCAATGTCTTTACTAATGAACCCTGGTAGGTAATGATCGGAACATTCAGTTCAATTTGCATGGCGATTTTCTTAGCGGATGGGAACATGCGGCCTGTAGCGAGTGTAACGAATACACCATTTGCAATCGCTTCTGTTAGTGCCGCCTTCGTTCCTTCGGTGACGACGAGGTCGTCATTAAGGATAGTATCATCAATATCGATAGCAATCATTTTGTACATGTCGGTTTCTCCTGCTCCTTTTATATCTCTGTATGTTTTTATTGATTGTAGCGCACAAGAGTTCAGTTGAACAAGTCTTATTATTCATCATGACAAAGGGAGAAATAAGTTGCGGTAGGTACTTGGAGCCATTTGTTCATTTTCTAGAAATCGTTTGTTAAAATAACTGGAATTCTCGTACCCGGATAATTGAGCGATCTGATGGATGGGCAGATCTGATTGCTCTACCAGCAGCCTGAATAGGGCACCTTTTTTGCTTGATTTGTTGGAAGCTTGCGACCTATGCTCGAATGCGATAAAGTGAGTAACAGATTCATTTTTTTGTTTGATGAAAAGAGGTGGACGATGAGCATTTTTGGTGAGAAAGCAGTAAAGCAGCGGAGAAGAGTGTCCGTTGGGATACTAGTGGTTGCCGCATGCCTAGTGGGCTTCGTTGGTGGACGAGTAAGCTTTCAGTGGCAGTACCCGATTACGAAAGAGGCGACATTCCGTAATCTGTCCTACGCTTATAAAGAAATCATGAATAACTACCTGAACGGTGCCGATTCCAAAGCGCTTATCGAAGGTGCGGCAGAAGGAATGGTTGCTTCGTTAGATGATCCTTACTCGATGTATTTATCAGGTGATAAAGGTGAGCAGTATATGAAATCCTATGAGGATCACTTTGTTGGAATCGGTATCGAGATTCGCGAGCAAGATGGCGATTTTATCATTGAGGATACGATAAAAGGTGCTCCTGCTGAGAAATCAGGCTTAAAATCGGGGGATACCTTCATCACCGTAGATGGCAAGAAGACGAAAGGAATTACTTTAGCGGAGCTGAAGCAGCTTGTACAGGGTAAGGAAGGAACCGTTGCCAAGCTGATGATTAACCGTGAAGGGCTCAAGGAGCCGTTAGAGGTGTCGGTCACTCGCGGCGCAGTACCGGTTCATACCGTAGCTTCCCACATGGACAAGAATAATATCGGTGAAATTGATGTGACTCGCTTCGCCGAGAAAACAGATGAAGAATTTAAGGAAGCCCTTGATTCACTTCAAAAGCAGGGCATGAAAGGACTTCTTATTGATCTTCGTGGCAACCCAGGTGGTCTGCTCGATCCGACGATTCAAATTGCGCAGAACTTCGTGCCAAAAGGAAAAGTTATTGTGCAGGTCGTTTATAAAGGGGAAAAGCAAATCATTACGCATAAATCTGAGCAGACAACGCCATGGAAGGTTCCCATTGCGATCTTGGTCGATGCACATACGGCTAGCTCAGCAGAGGTGTTGACCGCTGCGCTTAAAGATACCGCTGGTGCGACAGTGATCGGTGAGAAGACCTTCGGTAAAGGAATCGTGCAGAACTTCCGTCAATTAAAGGATGGATCTGTGCTTAAATTAACCGAAGCGCAGTGGCGCTCTCCGAATGGACAATGGATTCACAAGAAGGGCATTGTGCCGACTGTCAGAGTTGAGGCTCCTGCATACGCCGAACTGCCAAGACTTCCAGCAGGTTTACATCTGAAGGCTGGCGATTACGGAGAGAAAGTGCAGATTGCGCAAACCATGCTGCAGACATTGGGTTACAACGTAGGTGTTGGAAAAGGTATTTATGACACGGATACCGCTGAAGCTGTCAAAAAGTTTCAACGTGATGAAGCGCTGCCGAATTCAGGTGTGCTCAACGATAAGTCTGCTTATCGAATTACGCTGCGTTTGACGGAGAAATTCAAGGCCCAGGATCCTCAACGCAATAAGGCGCTGGCTCTGCTCGAAGCAGCTGAGAAGTAATAGGATGACCAATTATTTGGTGAGAAACCCTGGATTTGGCTGGGGTTTCTTTTCTTTTAAACCTTCCATTGCTTGTTTCAAACCCGTGTGATATGCTTGTAAAAATTTATTCGGATTAAAACTTTCAGGAGGTCAATCATGGCTCATTACTACACAGAACCATCTCGAACATTTAGTGAATATCTCTTGGTGCCAAATTTAACATCAAAGGATTGCAATCCCTCAAAGGTGAGCTTGAAAACACCGATCGTTAAATTCAAACAAGGCGAGGAGCCGGAGTTCTCACTCAATATTCCTTTCTCATCCGCAGTCATGCAGGCAGTCTCTGATGATCGAATGGCAGTTGCATTAGCGCGAAGTGGCGGCATTTCCTTTATATTCGGTTCCCAGTCTGTAGAAGGACAAGCGGAAATGGTGCGCAAGGCGAAAGGCTACAAAGCAGGTTTTGTTGTGAGCCGTTCGAATTTGACACCAGGTCACACGCTTAAGGATGTGCTGGATCTTAAGGAAAGAACAGGTCATTCCACAGTTGCGATTACGGATGACGGTACACCTACAGGGAAGCTGCTTGGTATCGTAACCGGACGTGATTATCGGTTAAGCCGGGACCCGCGGGTCAAGCCAGTTAGCGAATTTATGACGCCTTTCTCCAAGCTCATTTACGGGAATGTCGGATTATCGCTATCGGAGGCCAATGACTTGATTTGGGACCATAAGCTTAATTGTCTACCGATTGTGGATGAGGAGCAGAAGCTGGTTTATCTCGTATTCCGCAAGGATTATGATGAGCACAAAGAAAATCCTTATGAGCTGCTGGATGCGAATAAAAGCTATATCGTGGGCGCAGGAATCAATACGAAGGATTACGAGGAGAGAGTTCCTGCTCTAGTTGCAGCTGGAGCGGATGTCCTTGTTATTGATTCTTCAGATGGCTACAGTGAATGGCAGCGCGAAACGATCCAATATGTAAAATCGAACTTTAAGGTTAAAATTGGCGCAGGAAATATCGTTGATCGTGAAGGGTTCCTATATTTGGTCGAATCTGGGGCTGACTTCATAAAAGTTGGAATTGGCGGAGGCTCGATCTGTATCACTCGTGAGCAGAAGGGGATCGGCAGAGGTCAGGCATCCTCATTGATCGAGGTAGCAGCAGCGCGAGATGAGTATTATCGTGAGACAGGAATCTATATACCGATCTGCTCCGACGGAGGAATCGTTCACGATTACCATATTACGCTATCACTTGCTATGGGAGCTGACTTTGTTATGATGGGCAGATATTTTGCCCGGTTTGATGAGAGTCCGACGAGAAAGCTGAAGATTGGCAACAACTTCGTGAAAGAGTTCTGGGGCGAAGGCTCGAACAGAGCTCGCAACTGGCAGCGCTATGATACAGGTGGCAAGCAAGGACTTGTCTTTGAAGAGGGCGTCGACTCCTACGTGCCTTATGCAGGCAGCTTACAAGAGAATTTGGACAAGACACTTCATAAGATCAAATCGACCATGTGTAACTGCGGCTCGCTCTCTATTGCTGAACTGCAGCAGAATGCTCGTATTACTTTAGTCTCTGCTACAAGCATCGTTGAAGGCGGCGCGCATGACGTTATTTTGAAGGAAAACAGCATTACTGGAGAATAGCAAACGAGATGATTTATAGATCTATATAGGTATAGATAAGGCTGACCAAAGTTCATAATGGACTTTGGTCAGCCTTATTTTGATAGATTAAGAAAGCAGAGGTCTATACAAATACTTCTTTTAAGCTGCTCCTACAGTGGTGGCTTCAGGAGTCACTGACGTTGGCGGTACAGCTGCTTTTGGCTCGCGAATCCAATAGGTGCCGCTATTCGTTTGAATAAGCAGCCATCCCTGCCAGCGCTCCACGATAGTTGCTGTCTGGTCAGTGAGTATGATTGGGGATGGCAGGGCAGCAAGCGGAGAGACATACGCGATCGTATTTGCATCTATTGCAATCGTTGATTGCTCCAATACATCGAAAGGCCCTTTAATAATGGAGCGTGCTGAGATCCAGACGATTCCCTTTATCGTTTGAATTTCGATCCAATCGCCCTTGAGTCTGGAAGCAGTATAACGACCGGGTTCAACCTTTGTAACGATTCTTGATTTCAAATCCGGGTACATATAGCCGAATTCTCCAGCCGTTACTCGAATGTCTACATGTAATGGTGATGCAGCTTGCCGCTTCATCCATAACGCATAGCCTTCTTTGGCTAATAGCCAGACCGTATTTCTCTGCTGTCCCCAAATTCGATTCCATTCGGAGAGAGGAACATTTGTCTCACCCGCGGATCGACCCAGCTCTGGTGTTAATCCAGGACGCTCGAATTGGGTAATAAACCAGTCCGTGAAGCCACCGCCGGATGGATGAGGCTTGGGCTGAACGAGCTGATAGCTGGTTAGGCTGGCATAAGCATTCGCGATGGCTTGGTCCCTCGCAAAGAATTGTGGCTTCGTCTTAAAGTTCCAGTATAAAATCTCACCGGAGGAATGATAGGCGACTGCGATCTCTGGTTTCGTGGAGAGAGTAAGGTCGTACATCGCTTTCGCTTCTTTGGCCTGAAGTGGCTGTAAGCCTTTGTAGTTCATATAGTAGGGAGCATTGCCCGGGTTATGAATATCACTCCAGCCGGCAGGATACGAACGGTTCAGGTCAATCCCCTTACCATTTGCCTTCCACCGTTTAAAGTTGCTGCTTCCGCTGTTCATTTGAATGAGAGATGGATGCACAGCAGCTGGAAAAGCTGAGAGTCCGAGCTGCTGCAGGGTTACGCCATCGGGATTAACCATCGGTACAATTCGGAAGGTGACCCGGTCAAGTAAGTCACGCGCACGGTAACCACCAAATACGGAAGCGCCCTGTTCATATTGCTGTGCCATTTGTTCCATTAGCATCATAGAATTAATAGTCGTGATCCATTCTCGGGCATGATGCGATCCAAGAAGTAAGATCACAGCTGAGCCTTTACCGATATCAGCTGTCCAGAGCTCGCGTCCATATTCACTCTTTCCAGCTGAACTAAGCTGAATGAAGTCAGAATAACGAGCAGCTAAAGCCTTTAAATCACGAGTCGTTGTCGCATACGTGTACACTTGCTGTGGATTGATAATGGGTTGAAGGGGTTGAGCGGTTTGGGCTGAAACGGGTTTGTTCAGAACAAAGAAGAGGGAGGACATGAATAAAACGCTTGTAAACACGAGATGAATAGAACGATGAAAAGACATAAGTTAGAATCTCCTGTTGATTAGATTGGATGACAAATATTAGGTGTCAGGAGATATTTATTCGACATATTTTTCTGTTTTCCTTCGAAAAAGAGCAAAAAACGACAAAAAGGCCGTCAATCCAATCGTTGGTTAGCGGTCAGGTGGAGGAGCCATGCTCTGTGGAATAGCCTTTTTTCATAGGATGATTAATCATTGAAGTCCAGTTCATGTAACGCATGTGTAATTCCGAGAGGAAATAAAAATAGACCCTTAAGAAGGGTCTGAGGGGTATCAAAGAGGATTAATACTCTTTGTCTATTTTCTTACATTAGATCAAAGCTATAGCAAGAAGGGTAAAGAGAGACAAAGTTAGAATATCATTTGAAGGTCCAAACCATGCCGATGTTTGAACTTTACCCGATGTACGGACTCCACCCGATGTCCGTAAGTAAACATTGTTTCCATCTACGTTAACGATAACGCCCTCGTGGATTTCTCCAAAGCAAGTATGCACGCGAACTCTGCGATTCATATGCCTCATGCATAAATGATATATCTCATCCATTTAGTTCTACCTCCCCTCATCATCAACATAATCACAGTATCCAAGTAAGCTTATTGAGATGGAAAAGTCGAGAACATACAGTAGACGGAAGTCTCTACGGCACTTCTGCATTCTATGAAAGGAATCCATTCGGGGACTGGACTGCTTGCAAAATGTGCGAATGGAACCCTTAGGAAGTTGACAATTCAATCCTACTGTAATATCATCTAATTTAACGATTCATAAATTAGATACTTGTTAAATTAGATGAGGGAGGTTGAATGCGACTGATGCAATTGGATAAGGTGGTTAGCTATCATAAAGCTCTTGCAGATCCTACAAGAATAAAGATTTTAATTCTGCTTGCTGATGGAGAACTTAATGGTCAAGTTTTGGCAGAAAAGCTATTTGTTACACCTGCAACAATAACTCACCATGCTGCGAAACTGCGGGAAGCTAGTCTGATTAACGAGCGAAGGGTTAAAAATACGATCTATTTTTCATTAAATGATTACTTCATCAAGAATAACGCCACCGCTACAGAAAATTTGATTTACCGAAAAGCAGATTCCAAAGGAGGTACGGACATTTTGCATGATGACCATAAGCGAATAAAGGATTCCGTCATTAAGAACTTCTTCACATCCGAAGGAAAATTGAAAAGTCTGCCCGTTCAACTTAAGAAAAAACTCATTGTGTTGGAACATTTAGTCTCCCAGTTGGAAAAGGGGCGGAAGTACACTGAGAAGGATATCAATGCTTTTATTAAGAATTTCCATGAAGATTTCGCAACGATACGCAGGGAATTTATTATGCACCAATTCATGTATAGGGAAAATCAAATTTACGAGTTAAATCCACAAGAAATGTGGGCGAGGTGGGAGATTCTGTCGTGACCACTGTAGGTATTCTAGGATTGGTTCATGATCATGAACTTAGGCAAAAGTATAATTTATCTTTGGAGTTCATAAAGGAGTTAATTTTAGAATTTAATCCAGATGTTATTTGTGGTGAGGTACTTCCCAACAGCTGGGAAAAATATAATAAAGACAGCAATCATCGAGGATATTGGGGAGAACCTGCAAGTGAATATTGGGATTTAATCTTTCCTCTATGTGAAGAAGAAAAATATGAATTTGTACCTATTGATTGGGTTGAACTTGATGTTTGGATGGATTTCGACCCTTTTAATAGTTATAACGAACAACAAAGGCAAAAATTGAATGTTGAGTTAGAGCAATGGTTTCAGAGACAGCTCTCAACATGGAATTCAAGTGTTATTCCATTAAATTCACTAGAATATGACGCTGTTACGAAACAGAAGTACGAATGGCTAGAACGAATTAACCCTCAAGCGCAATTATTTAGGTGGGTATGTAGACATCTTATTATGATTCAGCGAATAAAAAACGCCATTAAGAAGTACTCAGGGAAACGAATCTTGTCTATTGTAGGTGCAGACCATAATCATGTCTTGTATGAAGGGCTAATTGCAGAAAAGGACATACAACTCGTATATCCCTTGAGAAAATAAAGAGAGCAAATACTATTTCCTGGACACAGCGAATGCTTGACCGTAAGATTTGCGAATTCAATACTGTTTATGATGAACGACTGTTTTTAGACATAATAATAGGGATTCTGCTTGTCTGAGACAACCAGAATCCCTATCGGTACTCCTCAATCGTATTCAATTGGTACTTACACACTCCATTCAAACAACTTCCGTTGCATTAGTTAACCTTACTTAACCTTACTTAACCTTACTTAACCTTACTTAACCTTACTTAACCTTACTTAACCTTACTTAACTTTGCTTAACCTTACTTAACTTTGATTAACCTAACTTTACTTTGATTTCATTGGTCAGAGTACAATCAATTTCGATCGACGTCATCCTTGCCGCTGGTCCCCACATGTCCTGTAAGCAAATAACTTAATCTTGCTTACTCCTTTCCCAATTAGTGATAGGACACGCTTCGCTTACCTGCTTCATTGGACTATCCCCTCTCGGTGGAGTACTTGTACTTACTCCGACAATCACTCAGGTTCATTCATTCTTCTTTTGGAAAACGTTGTCTGAATGATATGAGCTAAGTGTACACGCTTTGTGTTAGTTTTGTAAATATTCAGAATAATCAAATTAAAGAGAAAATTGTAGGTTTATTGCCTATTTCCTCGCAATTACTCCTTTATCTTTACTATTTCGCAACTTGACTAAGAGGAAGCCGTGAGTGTCAGTTAATCCGAAGCGAGAGCACACCTCGTGAGCGCGATCAAAACTATTGACAGAATAATTGATTTTGGTTATATTATAACCAGCGGTTAGTAACCAGTGGTTACATGAAGAAACGGAGATGATCGAGATGAAAATTAAACAAATTTCCGAGCATATTTGGAGTTTGAAAACATGGCTGTTAATTCCGATTCATGTGTGGGTTGTGGTGGAGAAGGATGGTGTTATTCTCGTGGATGCGGGAATGGGTTTGATGACCAAAGGAATTTTATCTTTCATAGATAAACTGCAAGCAGGACCCCTTAAGGCGATCGTTCTGACTCACGGGCATTCCGATCATGTTGGAGCGATCAAACGTATTCAACAGCAGCATCAGGTACCTGTCTATGCGCATCGTATCGAGATGCCCTATATGGAAGGTAAGCTTCCCTATCCGAAACGAAAGAAAGTTGAACAGACGGTTGCTGCTGGCTTGGCAATACCGCTGAAGGAGGAGGCTTCTGGTGAGCTTGAGCTTGTCGGAGGATTAAGGCCGTATTTGACACCCGGTCATTCACCGGGCCATGTCGTTTATTATCATGAGCAGGATCAAGTGATGTTGGCAGGTGATTTGTTTACATCCAAGAAAGGCCAGCTTCGCAAGCCAATGGCGATGTTTACAGCGGATATGAAGGAAGCGATTGTCAGCAGTGAAATTGTGCGAAAGCTGCAGCCCAAACGACTTGAAGTCTGCCATGGTAATTCGGTCCTGCTGCCGGGAGAGCAAATCGATGCTTATATAGCCTCTAATAGCATATAATTTGGTCCACTTCAGGGGTGAACATAGCTGCATGAATAGGCGCCTTCTTTCTCGACCAAGCCGAATAGAAGACGCCTTAAATTACCTCCTATTTCACTAGGAACCCTTCACGGAATGGATTCAGAAACATTTTTGGAATTTCCGTTTCGAATTTCAGAAGAGCTCCTGTTCTAGGATGCACGAAGCTCAATACGCGCGCATGTAGGCCCAGCCGGTTAATCGCTTTGGATTTGGAGCCGTACTTCTTATCATTAACGATAGGATGACCAATGTCCTCCATATGTACCCGAATCTGATTCTTACGTCCAGTCTCAAGGGAAACCTCAAGTAAGGAGAAATTTTTATTGGACTGTATGACTTTATAATGGGTTATCGCGTGCAGTCCATCATTCGGGTAGTGGCTGGAATACATTTTCAACGTCTTACTTTCCTTCAACCATGAGTTAATTGTTCCTTCTGGTTTCTTGACCATGCCTTCAACCAAAGCGACATATGTGCGCTCCTTTACGGTTTCCTGCCATGAATTTTGCAGCTGCTGCTGTATTTCTTCACTCTTCGCAAACATCATAACTCCGGAAGTATCCCGATCCAGTCGATGTACGACAAAAATTCGATTATATTCATTTCCGCTCGCTCGTACATGAGCAGTCAGCTGCCTGTAGGCCGTCAGGTCTGTTTCTTTATCTGAGGCAATAGATAACAGGCCGGCATCCTTCACAACGATAATAAGATCCTCATCCTCATGCAGAATCGTAAGTCCGATAAGAGGAGGCATCTCGACTACTTTATCTTTGGATAGAGTAACCGTTTGTCCGACTTGGAGCTGATAATTAAAGGCGGTCACTACCTTGCCGTTAACTGAAATTTGACCGCGGCCCAGCATAGATTTGATCGCGTTTCGTCCGCCACTTGTAATGTTTTTCAATAAAAAAGGAAGCAGCTCCATCGGTTCTTGAACAACGAAGGGTTTACTTGTTGACTCACGGGCAGAACGATCCGTTACGGAAGTCATCTTGCTTCCTTTCACGTTAGGCTTGAGAGCGGGTCTGCCTTCTGAGCGCCTGCTTGGCGAGCTCTGTTTTCCATTGGGCTGACGCTTTGAATCTGTTTTACGTTTGTCCATTTATTACGCACACCGTCCTATCTAAGTTAACCTCCATATTAGCATGAAACGGCCTACCAAAGCTATGAGACCTCAAGTGCTCCAACGGTTCGAAACGGTTTCAAACCGTTCTCAGGAATAAAGCACCGAGCTGGAGATCTTCGCGGTAACGATTCGTACGGAGCGGTAGTACTCCCTTCTTGTGAACAGTTCATCCATATACGACGAACAAACCGATTAACCCTCAAGGGCTGATCGGTTTGTTCGTGATCGGAGGCAAGTCTACTTCTGATAAACGACTGGAAAATGTGGACCAGTCAGCAGCTCACCTGGTTCAACTGTAACGTATGGAAGCATCGCATGGCCGCCAATCGGCTCGTATCTCGTATGGCCTGGCATATAATGAACCGCGATTGCCCGGCGTTTCTTGTCTGAACGGTTATGCGGACTGCCGTGCCAAGTTAGGCAATGATGATAGCCGACCTGGCCTTTCTTGATTTCAAAAGGTACGGCTTCAACCTTTGCATGATTAGGCAGCATTTCAGGCTGTTTATGGAAGGGCAAGAAATCTTCTGTGCTGGAGAGATAGCGTTGGTGGTTGCCCCACTTGTGACTGCCTGGTACCATCCACATGCAGCCGTTCTCAATTATTGCATCGTCTAAAGCGACCCATGCGCTGACTAGGTCAGAGGGCTGAATGATCGGCCACAGCGGGTGATCCTGATGCCAAGCTGTCGGTCCGCCGGTTATTGGCGGCTTATATTGAATTTGATCATGCCAAATCCGCAAGGTATCGGTGTGAGAGAGCTGAGCGATTTCCTCGCAGATGGTTTGGTTAGCTGCATGTTTCAAGAATAGATCGCTAGCCATCCAAATATTGACGATTTGGACAACCTTAGAGCTAACCGTCATTTTCATATTGTCATAGGGAGAGTCGTCCTGAAGCATGTCACGGTTCAGAACCGGTTTTTTGACCGATTGCCCGTCCATGACGAGATCGAGTTCCTCGCGCAGCGCTTCTACCTCAGCATCATCCAGAACAACACTGCCCTTTAGAAATCCGTTGTTTTCAAACTCATTTAATTGTGCTTGACTTAACATGAGACTGACACCTCTTTTATAGGAATTGTGGTTGATAACGCAATCATAATGGATAACAGCAAGCTCGTATTTACATTAACGCAACAGGGTGTTGCACTTTTCAAACATCATCGAGTGATTCGGTTAAAGGAGATGCGAATTCATTGGACAGCTATCAATTAGGATCCATATATGAGATTCAGCCGACGGTTAATTTCATCGGTCATGCGGAAGCGGCTGCTGGTATTGCTTGGGGGCCGCGGTTCATCCCGGACTACCAGCTTTTTCATATCGTATCAGGAGAAGCTGAAGTTTATTATGGTGCAGAACATTATGTACTGGGGCCCGGAGATTGTACCTTCTACGGCCCCCAAGTTCCTCATAAGCTAGTTGTAATAAGACCCGTTGTTTATTTCAGCCTCCACTTTCAGCTGCGGCATTCATCGCCGGAGCCTCAGCATCCTGCCTACAACATTCAACCTTGCAGCGAGGGGGATTTACTTCAACATACGAAGCTTAACTACTATCTGGGTATTCCTAACCATGAACCTTTATTAATTCCACCTGTGTTCTCTATGCCAGCTTTGGAGTCAATCATGCTGCGTATTGCGAATGAATATCGGAATGAACAGACCGGCTATGCGATCGTGCTTCGCGCATTACTGACAGAATTGATTGCAAGCATCGTCAGAGATCGTTTAGCAGCACGTCCGCACTCACTAGAACGAACGAAGGTCGACCCAGCTCTTCGCGCAATCGCTATGCATCCGGAGAATAATTGGACGATTCCACAGCTGGCTGCGTTATGCGGCTATCATGTCATCTATTTCTCTTCCTTATTTAAGAAATGTACAGGTGTGAGTCCCAAGCAATATCTCATTACAGAGCGCATTCGCAAAGCTAAATCCTATCTATTGGGAGGGGAGAAGCTGGAAACTATTGCAGGCAAGCTAGGTTATACCAGCATTCACTATTTTTCGAGAAACTTTAAAGAGGAGACAGGTCTGAGCCCAACTGAATTTAAGCAGCAGGAGCAGTAAAAAGAACTAGCCTTATCGTCATTTTATGGAAATTTACATGGGCACTTCACATTTGAATCTAGTAATTTAGATATAATAGACAAAAGAGATAGCTGGTGTTACGATAACGACTGAGAGATTAGGAGATAATTGGAGGAAACTAAAGGCGTGAAACTACAAAAGAGGTTCAATATGAAGCAAAAGCTATTATTATCCGTTCTTGCTGCCGGACTCGTATTCGCCCCCCTACAAGGGCTGACCGGCAACACAGCCGCAGCTGCCGCACAGAGCTCAACAACTGCCATCCAGACAGCCAAGATTCAAGTTTTCATTGATGGGAAGAAGCTTTCACTTGCTCCAGCACCGGTAACGATAAAAGGCATAACCGTCGTCCCGATGCGATCTATCTTTACCGCACTACAGGCGACTTTGATTTGGGAGCCCTCGACAAAGACGATATTAGCAACGAAGGGCAGTACAACGATTACTCTGCAGCTTGGTTCTACTAAGGCTTATAAGAATGGTAAAGCTGTTACATTAACTGCACCACCACTGCAGATGAACGGCAGCACGATGGTACCGCTTCGGTTTGTAGCTGAGGCGCTGGGTGCTGAGGTTCAAATGGACAATGCGACGCAAGTGATTCGAATTACATCAGCGGAAGCCCTTTATAAGCAGCTTCTGGAAGCAGCTGCAAAAGCAAAAGAGTATGCTGATAAGCTTGCGGCAGCAACAGTGCTCACTACCAAACAAATTATAGATAAGAATGATAGCAAGGTTGTCATGATTACCACTAACGCTGGACAAGGCAGCGGCGTGGTCATTGGCACGAATCAAATTTTGACTAACCTACATGTTATGCAGGATGCAACATCAGGAAGTATTACCCTTCTGAACGGCAAAACGATTGAAATCCAAGGACTCGTTGGTTATGACGAGGATACAGATTTGGCAGTGATCCAGACGAAAGCACCGGTAAATGTTGCTCCCGTTTCAATTGGATTCAGAGCAAGCAAAGGGGATCATGTTGTTGCTATAGGCAGTCCGCTAGGCTTACAGAATACAGCCTCTGAAGGTATTATTAGCAACATCGTCAATGATTACCAAGAGACGTATCAGATTAGCGTTCCAATTGATCACGGCAGCTCTGGCGGGGGTTTGTTTAATGATCATGGCGAGCTCATTGGGATTACTTCTTCCGGTGTTGATGCGACCAATGCAAATTTGAATTTTGCCGTATCTGTTCTGAACATTCATATGCTTCTCTTCCAAATCGAAGATGAGCCGTTGGATAAAATCGCTTTTTTACCGAGTCAGCTTCCAGATACGCTCGTTGGTGCTTCTGATGACCAAATCCGCGAATTGCTGGAGAAGCAGTTCGCTGACATTCAAACGTCCCAAGGGACAACCAAGCTGAAGCACTTTGAAGTGAAACGCGATTCGGAGGGCTGGCTCGTTATTAGCGCCGTCATTGATCCGGCCTTCTACATGGTTTATGGCAATAGCTCTAATGATGATCTTCGTTACTGGGCAATTAACACCGGCTATGAGTTCACTAAATTGCTGCCTAAAGATACGATTCAGCTGACGGTTTACTATGATCAAACATTCAGCTATAAGCCTCGGGGCTTTACAGCAGATGAAGTGACCGCAAACGCGGATGGTACTTATCGTGTTCGTTTCCCAGTTATTGAAATGCAAGGAAAAGAGAAAATGATTGTTAAAGTTCGCACGTAATCAATGTAGAGGGCCGCTTCAGGTGGACAGCTTAGGCTGTGCTGCCGAGGCTGCCCTTCTTTTTTTTGTTGAATTTCGGTACAATAGAAGACATTAAGATAGACAAATGAGGGATTGAAACCAAATGAAAGTTGTACTGGCGACCTTGAACGCCAAATTTATCCATACTTCACTCGCGCTTCGCTGCCTGAAAGCTTTCAGTCAGCATGAATTTGATATTGATATCGCAGAATATACGATCAAAGATCCGGCTATGAACATTGTAGCGGATTTGTTCTCGCGAGACCCCGATGTTGTCGGATTCTCCTGTTATATATGGAATATTGAAGAGACCATAACCGTTATCGATATGCTGCGCAAAATTAAGCCTTCGATCCGAATCGTCCTTGGCGGTCCGGAAGTGAGCTACGATACTGCCTTTTGGCTGGAGCGGCTGACTCAGGTAGATTTTATCGTCGTTGGCGAAGGGGAAGAGACGTTCCACCACCTGCTGACCGAGCTGCGTGATAGCTGTAAGCTGCATATGGTATTTGGAGTTGCCTATCGCAAGGAACATGCCAATGGCGAGATTGAGATTATTGTCAATCCACCACGCCCGAAGCCAAGTCTAGCTTCGCTTCCGTCACCTCATCGCTTCCCAGAGGATGTGGCTAACCTAGGAAGTCGAGTTACTTATTTTGAGACAAGCAGGGGCTGTCCTTTCAGCTGCCAATTTTGTCTATCGAGTATTGAGGTTGGTGTCCGTTACTTCGATATTGAGCGTACCAAGGCGGACCTGCTGTACTTAATTGATTCCGGGGCAAAGCTTATTAAGTTCGTTGACCGTACCTTCAACATCAAGCGGGATTATGCGCTAGAGATGTTTCGATTCTTAATCGAAAATCATCGAGGCTGTGTATTCCAGTTTGAGATAACGGCTGATATTATGCGTCCTGAAGTGCTTGATTATTTGTCTGAGCATGCGCCTCCTGGTGTATTCCGATTCGAGATCGGGGTTCAGTCGACAAACGATATTACGAATGAAGCGGTTCAACGCCGGCAAAATTTTGCCAAGCTGACTCGCACCGTGATGAAGGTAAAAGAAAGCGGAAAGATCGATCAGCATCTTGATTTGATTGCCGGCCTCCCGCATGAGAATTACGATTCATTCCGTAAAACCTTCAATGACGTATTCGAACTGCGTCCCGAAGAAATGCAGCTTGGGTTTCTGAAGATGCTGCGTGGCACAGGTATGCGCCTTGATGCCGAGAAGCACGGATATATCTATATGGATCGCGCACCTTACGAAATTCTGGGCAATGATATTTTACCGTTCTCGGATATCGTAAGAATCAAACGCGTGGAAGATGTACTAGAGAAATATTGGAATGCACATCGAATGGATCATGCCCTCCTTTATCTAGTGGAGAGAGCTTTCACCTCACCATTCGACTTCTTCCAACAGTTCGGTGATTTCTGGGAAGGTCGCGGCTGGCAAAAAATCGGACATCAGCTGGAGGACTTGTTCTCACGGCTGTGGTCATTCTTGTCTGAGGCGCATTCGCTGCGAGCGAAGCAGGAAGGTCTTGTTTGGGAGCCGGATGTTGTGCTTGGCTTGATGAAGCTGGATTATTTCCTGGGACATAAATATAAGCCGCGCAAGCTATGGTGGGATTTTACGATGGACAAATCGGTCTGGAGCGGCTGGATGCAGCGTCTTGCTCAACGACCCGAGGAAGTATCCGAAGCGTTTCAGGCTCTCGGCCTTGCTGAGAGAGAGCTGCAAAAGCATGCAGTAATTGAGCTGCTTCCGTTTGATCTCGAACTTTACTTGCAGGAAGGCATCGTGTCCAAGGATAAGGAGACGCTCCTAATTGTGATTTATAATGGTGGCGGTAAAGAGGACGTGACGTCTGCTAAGCCATTTATGTTATCTTTAGTTAAAGCAGAGCATTCTTGAGCAGATTCTATGATTAGTGTTACAATGCAAGAGGTTTCATTAATAGCAAATAAGGGAGCGATACAGATGGTATTTCAGGCGAACAATGAGCGTTACGCTTCAATGACATATAACCGCTGCGGGCGGACAGGCCTTAAGCTTCCAGCCATTTCACTCGGATTATGGCATAACTTCGGTGGTGTTGATACTTACGAGAACGGACGCGCAATGCTCCACAGAGCATTTGATCTTGGAATTACTCATTTTGATTTGGCCAATAATTATGGGCCACCAGCGGGATCAGCGGAAGAGATGTTCGGTCGTATGATGGCTAGCGATTTCAAGCCTTACCGCGATGAAATGATTATTTCGTCAAAAGCGGGCTACTACATGTGGCCGGGACCTTATGGCGAATGGGGTTCACGCAAATATTTAATCGCAAGCCTCGAGCAAAGCTTGAAGAGGATGGCAGTCGATTATGTCGATATTTTCTACTCCCACCGTCCAGATCCCGAAACGCCACTTGAAGAAACAATGGGTGCATTGGACTCGATGGTACGTTCAGGCAAAGCTTTGTATGTGGGAATCTCCAGTTATAATGCCGCTCAAACGGCTGAAGCTATTGCGATTATGAAACGTCTTGGAACACCGCTTGTTATCCATCAGCCGAGCTATAACATGTTCGATCGTTGGATCGAAGAAGATGGCTTACAGGATGTGCTGGAAGAGAACGGTGTAGGCAGTATTGCTTTCTGTCCACTTGCACAAGGACTGCTCACTAATAAATATTTGGGTGGTATTCCATCTGATTCGCGTGCGGCAAGCACAACGGGTGCTTTGAATGAGAATGCGGTAACGCCGGATCGGATTGCTAGACTGCAAAAGCTAAATGCCATAGCTGCTGAGCGCGGTCAGTCACTTGCTCAGATGTCTCTAGCTTGGGTGCTGCGTGGTGGACGTGTGACTTCGGCCTTGATCGGCGCAAGCCGTGTTAGCCAAATCGAGGACAACGTTGCTGCGTTGAATAATTTGGCTTTCTCAAGCGAAGAACTCGAGCAGATTGAAGCTATTCTGCGTTAATGAAAGGGCTCAACGTAAATTAAGTGCCTGATGTGTCGCGAAGAAGCCCGCTGCGCGGACGGATCATTCTTACGATCGCTGTTGTCTCCCTATTTCCTTGATTCTATCCCTTAGGGGTAGAAATAAGGAGACAAAGGCGAACGCTATCGCTTCTTCAGAACGATTCCGTCCGCTTCGCTATGTACTTCGTGAACTCGTGAACTCGTGATGGCAAGCACTGATTATGGTTGAGAACCGATGAAAGATAGACAAAAAGCCTTTCGCCCATTAGAGCGAAAGGCTTTTTGTGCTCTCGTAAGGGAAGCTATTACTGCAGCCTACGAGTGTTTGGGTGATGCAAAAAAAGCTGATAGACCGAGGTCTACCAGCTTTTCTCTATGAAAGCAGGAGCATCGGTGAATATCACCTTGGCTTCAAATAATCGATGTGAAATTTTATCAAGACCTAACTCAACATCATATCAGAGCTGTCAGAAACAGTCTATATTTTTTTTGGTTTTTACTTTAAATTAGGTGATGCAATAACAAATAACGAATGGAATGGGGCCTGAGTGGAATGGATAGAGATGAGCATTGTCCGATAAGTAAGGCGTATTTAACCAAATGTTTTAAAGAAGTTCTTGGCATAACGAGTAAGATCACAAACCTAACCAACTTTCATGGCGGTGCGCAAAAAACAGTATTCAAAGTCCAATTTGAGGATGGATTGCAGCTTGTTCTGTATATTTGGGATTTAACTAGTAATTACTTTGAAGAGGAAATTAATACATCAACGGATGAACATGAATCCTTCGGTGCAGAGCTATTCGAGAACAATAATCGGTTTCTGATTCATCAAGGAATCAAGACACCGGCCCTCTATTACATGAATAAAGAGAGAACGCAGTACCCCTTCGATTTTGCGATTGTGGAGTATGTATCAGGTGATAATTTAAGTGAATTCATTAATTCTGAATCGGGAGTTGAGGCTATCGTTTTTGATAGATTCGCTCAGCTGCTGGAGCGCATGCACAGTATTCGGAGTATGGGATGGGGACAGGTGGGGAAAGTGAAGCATACGGAGCCCTGCCATCGCATGGTCTATGACAATACGCTGGAGGCTATTCGTTACACTTGCGGCTATGTAGAGGTATTCGCTATGAATGAAAGCCGGTTGGTTGAGATGCTTCAACGATTGAATGCGGCGATTCGTCCTAGGCAAGATTATGGCTTCATTCATGATGAGTTAGGTCCGGATCATGTACTAGTGAATGATAAGCTTGAGCCTTACTTAATAGACATTGAAGGCGCAAGGTGGTTCGATATCGAGCATGAGCACAGCTTCCTGCAATTCAGATTCGAGAACTACAATCGTTATCTATCTCGAACGGATCTGGACGAGGATCGCATGCGGTTCTATAAACTGTGCCATCATCTATCCTGCGCGTCGGGTGGTTTGAAGCTCATGCAGCGAGGCTTTCCGAACCAGAAGCTGGCTAAGGAGATCTTCGAATCTAACGTGCAGAGCTCATTGAATTTCCTCCGTTAACTATAACGCGCCGAAAGACCTATACAGGCAACTCCAGCTAAGATGAGCAGACATCCAGTAATTTTTAAGGCGGACAAGGATTCATTAAAGATATAGTAGGCACCGACAATGGAGATGATGTACGCCAAGCTTTGAATCGGATAAGCAAGGCCGAGATCGACTTTAGAGACGATATAGAGCCACAACACAGTGGCACAAGCATAAATAAATAAGCCTCCGATAATATAGGGTGAGAACATAAGCTCAATTATGGAGCGAAGGCTTTCAAAAGGCTTATCACGCTGCATTAACCCATATTTCCAAAGGAATTGTCCTGTGACCAACATCAGTGTATTAGCAAGAATGAGTATTAATTGCATGAAGCTCAATTTATTTCACGTCCCTTAACTTGGTCTTGCAGTTCTAAGATTTTCTTTTCCATAACGGCGAATTCCTGTGTTAACACCTTCATTCGCTCAGAATATTTAGATAAACTAATCGTTTGCCTCACTAATAATCCCAATATGAAAATAATCGTCACAAGAAAGACAAAAGTTGGCATATAGGATATGCCAATCCATAACGCAAATCGATTAAGGAGCGGAATACAGATTGCAGCCATGACTCCTGCAATGGCTGTAACCAGCCACAGGAAGGCATATCGGTCCTTTAGTTTATGCGTAACGGTAAAAGAAATAATAAGTCCTAAGAATAGGAGGGTAATGATTACAGCGACTAATTGGTTCATAGTTGGTATGGATCCTTTCCTTAAGAGAAACTTTTGCGAATGAGTGAGAACATGGTTACTTTTAGCATATAATAGATGGATTTTGACCAGTTGATGGACGAGGTTCCACCTTGTCTCCCACGCATTTCGACGTGGATTTCTTTTACTTTTCGTTTCTGCTTGGATAGGCTAATAAGGACCTCTACCTCTGGATAATCTGTTGGGTAAGTACGGGAAAAAAGCTCGATAGTCGAGCGGCTTACGATTCGAAAGCCTGAGGTAGGATCATAAATGCGAGTCCCTGTAAGCAGGAAGACGAGCACATGAAAATAGAAAATACCAAGTCGGCGGGATAGGCTTCCACGGTAGCTGCTCGATTCAACGAAACGAGAACCGATTACCATATCGTAATTGGTTGTTTGAATTTCTTCGACAAGCTTGGCGATATCCTCAGGACGATGCTGTCCATCTGCATCTAGTTGAATGGCATATTGATAACCGTTCTGATCGGCATATCGATAACCGCTTTGCATAGAACCGCCAATCCCTAAATTCACGGCATGACGAAGGGAGGGGAAGCCTTCTTGGCGAATAATAGCCGATGTACGGTCCTTAGAGCCATCATCAATAACGACAAAATCATAAGGAGTATGCAGCTTTAGCTCATGAATGGTGCGAGCAATATTTGCCTCCTCGTTAAAGGCAGGAATAATGACGAGAATATGACTTTTACTAACATTTTGCATATATAGTAAACCTTCTCTCCTCTGGTTTTACAATCTAATTTCTATAAAACAAACTTTGTATAGTATAATAGAAAAATGTTACACATGGATACCGCAATTTTTGGGAAGGAGTTTTATTATTGTTTTCTTTACAATCTGAACCACCTAAGATTCGAAAATTCGTCTTTCTTATCGTAGCAATCGTATTTCTTGTAAATGTGATCGTTGTATTAGCTTTAGGTGACCACTTTCTTCTTGGCTCCTATGAGAAGAGAAATAATGATGATGTGAAATATGTCTATGCAGCACAGATGCTGCTAGAAAAGCATACCCTTGTTTATAACAGCGGGGATAAGCCGACCAATTTCATAATGCCGACCATACCGGTTCTATTGAGTGGGTTCCTAACCTTCCTGGATAGAGATGCTGCAGTGATGGGGTTTAGACTTCTACAATGCTTGATGCAGGCGATATCTGTCTTTCTAATCTTTGTACTGGCAAGAGAAGTTGCGAACCGTAAGGTGGCTGTTGTTGCTATGATTCTGTCCGCACTCTACATTCCTGATTTATTTGCCTCTGGTGCGATCCTAACAGAATCGACGTTTAAACTGCTCTTATTGTTGCTCATTTGCAGTACAATAAATGCTATTCGCACAAAAAAAGCTAGTGCATACGTTCTCGTTGGCATCATGTTGGGTCTGTCATGCTATGTAAAACCCCAAAGCGCTTTGTTTCCAATTTGTCTTTTGATCTTATGGCTGGTTCATCATTACAGTTGGAAGGAAATTGTGAAATTCACAGCAATTGTAGGCATTTGCAGTATGACACTGCTATCCCCCTGGTGGATTCGTAACTATTCCATCTTTCATGAATTTATACCGTTTACCAAATCAACGGGAAATCCTATGCTGCTTGGTGCGCTTATTAAACGAGGAGCACCGCCAAAAGGTTTTTTTGAAGAATTCCCGGAATATAAGGATAATAAGCTATTTGGTGTTAACGACACGGCGCAGAAACTTGCCGCACAGCGTGTTATAGCATACGGCTTCAAGCATAAACCGCTTGATTATACGTATTGGTTCACCGTGGGAAAATCGATCCAGCTATTTGATACGCCGTTCTATTCACGGCCAGTGCCTGGGCTTCCTCGATCGTCGATTAATGTTCTTCATATATTTTACGTATTCATAGGCTTCTCGGGTATTGTCATCACTACTCTGAGAAGACGGGTGAAGCAGACACTGCCGATCCTGCTGCCATTTGTTTATTTCTGGCTCATTCATCTCCCATTTATTACGTTTGCTCGCTACGGGTATCCGCTCATGAGTCTATTAACGATATTCGCAGCGGCTGCTATTGTTGCCATAATAGAAATACGAAGTAAACGCAAGCATAACTCTAGTACCCTTATACAGGGGTAAGAACAACAAAAGAGGCATTCTGAGATGTTTATCCCAGGGTGCCTCTTTGTTGTTCTTTAAGGGGTAACGCTCCGTAAAACGGTTAAATTACCATCCAGCTCATAAGCGCCAAGGCTTGCAGGGAGCAGGAAGCATTCGCCAGCTTTGAGCTCTAGTTTGCCGTCTTCCCAGCTAAGCGAGCCGGTTCCTTCGGCGATGACGAGAATAACGAAACTCTCTTGTGTTGTGGATAGCTTCCAAGGTGCACGTACGAGCCCTTTCTCCACAATAAAATACGGTGATTCTGCAATTTGAAGCCATTCATTGTCACCAATATTATCGGTCTTCATACGGCTTGCTCCAGCACCTTCATAAGCGGTTACGTTAAGCGAATCTTCAACATGCAGCTCGCGAAGCTTACCATCAAGACCTGGACGGTTGTAGTCGAACACACGGTAGGTTGTATCGGAATTCTGTTGAATCTCGGCAACCACTACACCTGCACATAGTGCATGAACGGTACCCGCTGGAATGTAGAAGGCATCTCCCGCCGCTACAGGTACTTCCTGGAGCGTATCCATTACACGGCCTTCTTCAATCGCGGCAGCAAGGGCAGCGCGATCTACGCCATCTTTTAATCCGTAAATGATCTTTGCGCCTGGCTTTGCATCAAGAACGTACCACATTTCTGTTTTGCCAAGCTCGCCCTTTGGAAGTCCTTCGTAGGAATCGGTCGGATGTACTTGGATGGAGAGGTCATCATTACAATCAAGCAGCTTGATAAGTAGAGGGAAGCGGCCCCCTTCGGCATAACCCTTCGTACCGAAGAATTCACGTCCATAGCGCTCGCGTATGTCATCAAGCCCGAGTCCAGCAAGCTCTCCATTCATAACCTTAGTCGTACCATTCGGGTGGTCGCCAATCATCCAACCCTCACCGATTGATCCTTCTGGCAGTGTCAGACCGAACTGCTCAAGCGCTCGTCCACCCCAAATGCGTTCCTTCATTTCTGGTTTAAATTGTAAGGGATAAGCCTTAGTCATTGGGTTAATCTCCTTTATCTCTATGTAGTAGATACTGCTGTTTACTTGGATGCAGGCTGAAACATTTCTAAGAATTCACCATCAGGGCCATAGAAGAAGAAGTAGCGGCTCCCATTTGGCAATGTCGAAATCTCCGTGTCCCTTAATGGAACGCCAAGTCCTTGGATACGAGCAAACTCAGCTTCGACATCATCAACGGTAAAGGCCACATGGTGGGTAAGGCCCTCCGCCGGCAGTTCGCCTTGGTAACCCTCAATGAGTTCGATTTCGGATTCGCGTGCTTCAGCTCCAGCTAGAAAGGCAAGACGAATAACGCCATTGGAATGAGGTAATGTGTATAAGTACGTCAAACCGACAATTTCTGTATAAAAGGCAATTGATTTCTCCAAATCTTTAACCATAATACCAACATGCTCTAATTTACGTACGGCCATTTGGGTTTCCTCCTCGTAATCGTCTCAAATTGTTCATTGCTCCATCATAAAGCTTATGTGGGAAAAGGGGCTATAGTTTTTCGATCGCCACTAAAAAAGGTGCGTCGGACCGCTGTATCCTTTTGTAAACAACAGCCTGTCCGATTTGCTGTGGCAAGTTGGCAGCCCATTGCTCTACCGCAATCGTTTCTGCATCTCCTCCAGAGTGACCGGGATAAAGCACAATTGTGAGGATTCCGCCTTTGCGCAGCAGCATAATTGCAGACTGAAGTGCGATAAGTGTTGGTTCTGTCAGAGTAATAATACTTGGGTCTGCACCTGGAAGGTAGCCAAGATTGAACATAATTGCGGCGATTTGACCTTGAGAATTAACAGCTATATGATTAGCCATCACTTCGTGGCTGTCAAGCACCAGATGCAGCTTCGGAAGTGGGTATTCTTTCATCGAATTCGCTCTGGAAGGAGCTGGACCTTCAGCCTGTGAGGCATGTTCGACTGCTTGTACGGGAAGCGATGCGTTCAGACGCTCTGCCGTTCTCGTGAGAGCTTGCTCCTGAATGTCGAATGCATACAACGTGCCGCGTGATCCGACAAGCTCTGCTAGAAATTGAGCATCTACGCCATTCCCGCAGGTTGCATCTACTACCGTATCCCCTGGTTGAACACGCTCTTTAATGAGTTTATGTGCCATACTCAGCACGGATAGAAAACCCATTTATTTGGCCTCCCACAATCGGCCTTGCCAGGTATTACGGCGGCGCAGCTCATCGTCAATGGCATTGAGCACTTCCCATTTCTTAAGACTCCACATGGGCCCGATTAATAGATCGCGCGGGGCGTCACCCGTTAATCGGTGGACAATGATGTCTGGGGGCAGCAGTTCAAGTGTATCGCCAATTAGTTTCACGTACTCCTCTTGATCGAGAAACCGCAGCAAGCCTGCTTCGTACTGCTTAACCATTGGTGTTTTGCGCATGAGATGGAGGAGATGGATCTTAATTCCCTGCACATCCATCGCAGCAACAGCTCTGCTAGTGTCGAGCATCATCTCATGTGTCTCTTGAGGCAAACCATAGATAACGTGTGCGCACACCCGGATTCCACGTGCTCGAAGTCGCTTAACAGCATCGATATAACAGGCGGTATCATGAGCTCGATTAATGAGTGTCGAGGTGGATTCATGAACAGTCTGAAGTCCCATCTCTATCCATAGATAGGTTCGTTCATTCAGCTCAGCCAGATAGTCGACGACATCATCAGGCAAGCAGTCGGGTCTTGTGGCGATGGATAAGCCGACCACACCTGGCTGGACCAAGATCGCTTCATAATATTCCCGCAGCTCGTCAACCGGTGCGTAGGTATTTGTGTATGCCTGGAAATAACCAATGTAGCGGGCATTAGGCCACTTCTGATGCTGCAAGTCACGAATCTTATTAAATTGTGTGACGAGATCATCTCTTCGGCTTCCTGCAAAATCGCCTGAACCACGCGCACTGCAGAAGGTGCAGCCGCCTGCGGCGATTGAACCATCGCGATTGGGACAAGTAAATCCAGCATCGAGCATCACTTTAAACACTTTTCCGCCGAATTGCTCTCGCATTTCGTAGTTCCATGTATGAAAACGTTTGTCGCTCCATAGCCTAGGCTCTATGGAAGAGAACTCGGGTTGAGACTGTACCTGCATTTTAAATGCTCCTCTTTCTTACTTCAATATCGCTTCAATTGCGTTCCTCTAATCATAACGAAATTTGCTTAGAAACGCCATGCTGCAAACAAGTTTTGGATCACGAACAGCTGTATTCGATGTAGGGACAGTATCAAAATAGCTGGAAATTCACCGAGATTTATTTTAGAAAAGGGCTTGCTATACCTAACATGAAGTGTTATATTAAAAGGGCGATAGATCAACGTTTGAATCCATTTCACCCCACTTTCAATCACTTGTCATAGCAGGTCGAATTGCTGGAAAAAAGGTTTTAAATAAAACCGCGAGGTGATGAGTAATGAGCACACAAGTTAAGATTCCCCAAGGGGACGAGAAGGTAATGGTAGAACTAACTAGAAAAGAATTAATGGCACTTGCTGGCATCCGTTTTTACGGGAACCATAATGTTGAAGTATCCGCTCGCAAGAAGCTGAATGAAGTATTGGAGTCTGCGCAAGCTCAGCCGAGCCAATTACTGAATTAAAATAAATATACATTTACAATCTAAGCCGACGGGTGTTTAGCACTCACGGCTTTTTGTTTTGTCAATTTATGAACACTTTACAATTCGCGCGATGTTCGGCACAATAAGGACTAGTTTATGGATACGTGGAGGAATGAAACGAATATGCGTTTAAGAGGCAGAAAAGGAATTCTTGAAAGTTTGGAAGCCCAACCAGAACTTGTTGTATTGGATGCAGCAGCGCTCAAGGGGCGTTGGCATGAATTTTTTGGCAATCAGAAGCCAATTTACGTTGAGCTTGGTATGGGAAAAGGACGCTTCATCAGCGACATGAGCGTCCGTAATCCCGAGATTAATTTTATTGGCGTGGACATGTATGATGAATTAATTCGCAGGGCAAGTGACAAGGCGCGTATCGCTTGGGAGCAGCAAGGTGTTTCCCACCCGCCTAACTTGGCCTTACTACGAGCGAATATTGAGAAAATTGAAGATATCTTTGCCCCGAATGAAATCGAGCGCGTTCATTTGAATTTCAGCGATCCGTGGCCTAAGGCCAAGCATGCACGCAGAAGGCTGACTCATCCGAGATTTGTGGCCAAGTACATGGAGATCCTGAATGAAAATGGAGAGATCCATTTCAAGACAGACTCTCAATCTTTATTTGAGTTTTCTTTGAATAGCTTCGCGGATATGGAGCTTCATATGCGCAATATTTCGCTTCATTTGCACAAGGAAACGCTGCGTGACGATTTGGTTCTTACGGAATACGAAGCGAAATTTGTCGAGAAAGGCAATAACATTCACCGGGTAGAGGTCGTTATTGGCGAGAAGGCTTTAGCTGCGCATCGGGAAGCGAAGCGCACGTCTCAGATCAACGACCAAGCGGCCGAAACCAATACAGACGACAGCGAGCCTAGCACGGAGCCTACTGCAACATCGGAAGGATAATGCAATCCTAAGTACATTCGTGACCAAGCCACTGAGATGCCGAGTATGAGCGCAATAGGAAGCAGCAGCGGCAGCAGGGAGACATCAGCGAGCAGCCATGGTATAAGCCATGCAAAAATAGCTGTTGTATGGCCGGATGGGAAGGATGAGTCGCATAAAGGCTTCAAGCAAGTATTCAAATGCGGCATAGCCTGGTAAGGGCGAAGCCGACGGAATTTACGCTTCACGATTGCAACGGGAATATGGCTTATGGCTACTGCGATTACACATTGCAAACCGGCAATACGCCAGGGTCCAGATGCCAAAAGCGCGCATAATAAGGCGGTGACAAGCGTGAAAGTAGCACCGCCTGTATGCGTGATTAAACCAAGCCACCTGCTGAGCCACATATTGATTCCTTGATGAGCCGGTCTCCGATTTGCCCACAGCAGCATCCGCTGTTCACTCGAAACAAGCCAAAAAACCATCCGAGTCATGAAATCACACTCCTAAAAGTTTTTGCGAAACTTTCTCGAATACTTCCTGCGAGCAAAAACTCACTTCGAAAGCATAGGCTAAGTTTTTGCGAGGCTCTGCCTAACCTAACCGATTAGGCTAGGTAAAGCAAAAACTACATCGTAAGCATAAGTCTTTTTTTTCTAAGCTCTGTCTATTTAGCCGGATTTTGCTTAGGTGAGCAAAAACTCACTTCGTAAGCATAAGCCAAGTTTTTGCGAGGCTCTGCCCACCTAGCCGCCCTACACCCTCACTGTAACTCTTTATTGTTCACCCCGTGTCAACGGACTGCTAACGGTATATTAACGATCTTTTTATCCATTGTTGATGCCTCGAAAACATAGTTCCTTTATACTATCGCCAAACGACGAGCCGGTCACTAGGAATGATGTGCAGCCGGACAAACGGAGGCGATTGTAATGAGGCTGGCGCTTTTTACAGATACCTATGAACCCGACGTGAATGGAGTAGCAAGGACACTTGCCCGGTGGGTTGAGTATTTGCGTCGTAAAGGAATCCCAGTTCTTGTTTTTGCCCCAGATCCAGCAGATGACCGAGAAAGAGCCGCTATGGCATCCGTCGAGCGTTTTGCCAGCTTCCCCTTCTTCCTCTATCCAGAATGCCGCCTTGCTCTTCCTAGACCGATTTATATTCGTCGTGCGCTGCATGCTTTTGGACCCACGCTTATACATGTAGCGACCCCATTTAATATGGGTTTATGTGGCGTTCACTACGCGCGCAAATATCAGGTTCCGCTCGTTGCATCCTACCACACACATTTTGACCGTTATTTGCCGTTTTACAATTTGCATTGGATGGTTAAGATGTTATGGAGATACATGAATTGGTTTCACCATGATTCGCGTTCTATCTTTGTCCCTTCCAGATCAACGCTGCTTGACCTCAAGCAAAGGGGGTGGGATGAAGCCCGCCTTGAAGTATGGACGCGTGGCATTGATACGAAGCAATACCATCCTGGAGTAGACAGGAATACGTTCCTTACCCAGCATGATATTTCACCTGACAAATTTATCGTGCTTTATACAGGAAGATTGTCTCCTGAGAAAAATGTCGATGTTGCACTTGCAGCATTCGCTAAATTTCAACGCGACATCTGTCCAGATGCATTATTTGTCCTAGCTGGTGATGGACCATCAGCTGATTTGCTTAAGCAGCAAGCTGAGCGAGAACGAATTCCTACTCGGTTCTTGGGGTTCACTGGCATGCCTAACCTCCAGCAATGGTATGCAGCTGCGGATACTTTCTTATTTCCATCTTCAACGGAGACCTTTGGCAATGTTGTTCTAGAAGCAATGGCCTGTGGCACACCCATTGTGTGTGCAGATGCAGGCGGGGTAGTGGACACGGTCGAGCATGGCTGGAATGGTCTAATTTGCGAAGCAGGCAATATAAATGCCTTCAGCGATGCTTTGAAACAGATTCATGGGAATGCTGATCTTAGAGGTCGACTAGCGGCTCGCGGAATCGCGTACAGCTTACGTCAGTCATGGGATACGATTTTTGAAGAGCTGCTTATACGCTTTGAAAAGGCCTCGGACCTTGATAATTGTTCATGGATTCGTCACATAAGTGAGTGAAATGACTGAAACTTTTATTAAAATTAAATCGTTTATGGATAAGGAGACATTATTTCTTCGTAAATGGATGAAAATAAGAGCGAAACGGTAGAAAAACATCGATTGGGTTTCACTGACGTGCAATGCAAGCGTTTTTCCAAGGTTTCTTGCCAAACAACGGCGATTTGTTCTTTTGACAAAAAGACGTAATGTGTGGAGAATCATTATGGTTGCGGTATATAAAATAAAAAGAGAAATCCGCGTCCGCTTTAGATCGAGATAGATCAAACAGAGAGAATATGAAAATGGGGTCTCAAGGGGGCAGTAAACGTAATGGTCAACTTTATTATTATCTTGGTTCAGATTTTCCTGGCGTTTGTTGGTGTGTATCAATTTAGTATTTCTTTGTTCGGTATTGTAAGGAAACGCAGAGCTCTCAAACATCAACCGCAAAAGTCTTTCGCTGTTTTGGTTGCTGCACACAACGAAGAGCAAGTGGTCGGGGCTCTCATTGAGAATTTACAAAACCTCGAATACCCGAAGGAACTATACGATATTTTTGTAATTTGCGATAACTGTACAGACGGAACAGCAAAAATTGCCCGCAGTTACGGTGTTCAAGCTTGTGAGCGTAAGAACCCAAATCTGCGCGGTAAAGGTCATGCCATTGAATGGATGCTCAAGGAATTATGGGCCATGCCGAAACAATATGATGCGATTGTTATGTTTGATGCAGACAACCTGGTAGGTAACGACTTCTTAATTCATATGAACAACGATTTGTGTGAAGGTCATAAGGTTATACAAGGGTATCTGGATACGAAGAACCCTACAGATTCATGGGTCACCGCTTCTTATGCGATTACTTACTGGTACTGTAATCGGTTATGGCAGCTTTCCCGCAGAAACTTGAATATGGCCAACTACCTAGGCGGTACTGGCATGTGCTTCGAAACCGAACTGATGAAGGAAATGGGATGGGGAGCGACAAGCCTTGTCGAGGATCTTGAATTCTCGATGCGCTGTGTTCAACGCGGCGTACACCCAGTACTTAACTATGATGCAAAAGTGTATGATGAGAAGCCGCTTACCTTTAAAGCTTCTTCACGCCAACGTCTTCGTTGGATGCAAGGACATTTTACAGTGGCCCGTCAATATTTTTTCCCTTTGCTTTGGGCTAGTATCAAAGAACGCAGCTTTGTAAAATTTGATGCGGCGCTGTATTCCATATCGGTTTACAACACGTTTATCGGTTTCTTGGCAACAGCCTTACTGTGGGGGGATAATATTATTCCTGCACACAATATATTCACGTCGATTTATTATTACATGCCGAACTGGGTTGCCATTGCGGCAATATCGGCAACGGTTGTTATGTTCCCGCTGGTAATGATTCTTGAAGGAATTAAATCACCGAAAATGTATGCACATCTCTTTTCGATGGTGATTTTCCAGCTTTCCTGGTTACCGATTACGTTCTACGCGTTCTTCACGCAGAACAACAAGCAGTGGAGTCATACCCAGCATACACGTGTGCTTAGACTTGAAGAAGTACAAAGCAAACAAGTATAGCCTGTGTACGAAGTGAAATATTGTTGACACTGAATGTTTGTCTGTGCTATATTATTTCAGTGACATACAAACTTGTATGTGTACGCATAAGTAGAGGCACCCGCTTCTCACCTTCCCGGCTCAGGCCGAATGGTTTGCGATCGATGATTGGAACAGGCAGCAGCGCATTTATGCGACGCACCTACAATCTTGATTATTGGAATGCGGGTCCCTAGTGGATCCGCATTTTTTGATTTTTGAAGGGATTCGTAAATCTTGGAGGTGGCAGGTTATTAGCAGGGAACATCAAATTAATGATGAAATTCGGGCCAGAGAAGTTCGCGTCGTCGGTGCTGAAGGCGAACAAATTGGTATCAAATTGTTTCGTGAAGCGCTGCAGATGGCAATCGATTTGAACATGGATCTGGTGAACGTAGCACCTACAGCTAAACCACCGGTATGCCGAATCATGGATTACGGCAAATTCCGTTACGAGCAGCAAAAGAAAGACAAAGAAGCCCGCAAGAATCAGAAGATTGTTGATACGAAGGAAGTATGGTTCCGTGCCAACATTGACGAGAACGACTACCAGACCAAGTATCGCAACGTTGTGAAATTTCTTGGCGAAGGCGATAAAGTGAAATGCTCCGTTCGCTTCCGTGGACGTGAAATTACACATGCCTCTGTCGGCCAAAAGATTCTTGACCGTCTTGCTAGTGAAGTGACTGAATTATGCGTAATGGAGCGCCAGCCGAAGCTTGAAGGCCGCAGCATGATCATGATTCTGGCACCAAAAACAACTAATTAATTTACATTCTTAGAGGAGGAACTTCAAATGCCGAAGATGAAAACACATAGCAGTCTTAAAGACCGCTTCAAAATTACTGGAACTGGTAAAGTTATGCGTTACAAAGCATACAAGAATCACTTGCTTTCCGGTAAATCCGCTCGTCAAAAACGTGTACTAAATACACAACCATTGCTTTCTACTGGTGACTACAAACGTCTGCAACAAGGTCTTTCCAACATTAAAGGTTAATCAAATAAACATAACAGCAAACAACAATCGGGAGGTTTCTACTCATGGCAAGAGTTAAAGGCGGATTCGTCCGCGCACGTCGTCGTAAAAGAATTTTGAAACTAGCAAAAGGTTATTTCGGTTCCAAGCATCGCCTGTTTAAAACAGCTAAAGAGCAAGTAATGAAATCCTTGCTTTATGCTTACCGTGACCGTCGTCAACACAAACGTGACATCCGCAAACTGTGGATCGTTCGTATCAATGCTGCAGCTCGCCAAAACGGCTTGTCTTACAGCAAATTCATGTACGGCTTAAAACTTGCGGGTGTTGAAGTTAACCGCAAAATGCTTGCTGATCTTGCAGTTAACGATATCAATTCGTTTAACTCGCTTGCTGGTGTAGCTAAACAAAAAGTAAACGCGTAGCGATACACGTTAAAGATAAAGCGCCTTTCCTAACGGGGAGGCGCTTTTTTTTTGTTCAAATATAAGAAAGTATAAGTTATTTCCATACTTTGCTTATATTTCAGAGGGAAGAAACTTGCTTCGCCGCCAAGGACGGCGTTAGCCGTTTCTTCTTGCCTATAGAGTGGAACTCCTCGCAAATGAATCACCTATTTTTCGTTGGTGTATGGACAACAATACAGACCAAGCAGTCTAGGCCAGCATAAACTGTAGGACCTCTAGGCTTATGGCTTACGAGATTTAAAGGAGGAAATACAGATGCAGCGTGTCTCTAAAGAGCAAGTGAAGAAGCTAATCGGCAAAACAGTCTATGCGGTACGCAAGGACGGCTCGATAGCATCAGGCAAGCTCGTTCGAATACAAGAAAATAGACTGTACTTGCGCCCTGTGACTGAAGACAAAGAGAAAGTAGTCAGAACAAGGGCAATTCTGCCGCTTGTATTATTTGATCTCCTCGCAATCGGTACGCTTCCGTTTGCTGGCGGCTTTGGTGGAGGATTTGGTGGTGGATTTGGTGGTGGATTTGGTGGTGGATTTGGTGGTGGCTATCCAGGAGGATTTGGTGGCTATCCACCAGGTTATGGCGGCTTCGGTAATCAATGCTGCCAGCCTTATGGTGGATTCAACAACGGATTTAACAATTTTTACTAGAACGGTGCTGTTAATGCCTTTGTCATTTCATAACATCGGAGATCATGATAATAGTTGACGGTGTCAAATCCAAGCTGGGTATACAATCGCTGTGCTCTTGGGTTACTATTGTCAACAAAAAGTCTGGCTAAGCTGCAGTTCTTGGAACGGCCATAGGCCTCAACATGGGACATAAGCATCGTGCCTATTTTTTTACCTCGGTGCTGCGGATGAACGGCGAGCAAATCATATTGGAGGACATCCCCTTTTATATAAAAGTGGATAAATCCAAGTGGTGTGCTCGTCTTTGTACGTGAGTTTACGAAGGTTACACCTTCCCTTAGACGCTTGGGCAATTCGTGAATAGTCTGTGCATCACGAGGTGATGCGGTATGAGATAGCGGTATGAGCTCCGCTTTAATTAAACGAATGATTTCTGCGGAGTCGGTTCGTGGACGCCATAGCCTTATCATAGATCCACCAGCTTTCAATTTCATTTGAATAGGGTATCTTATGTAGTAGGTGGCGGGCATGCGCATTAACGACTGTTTGGATACATAACTTTTTGTCTAATTGCTCATCCTAGTTCTTGACGAAAGTTATGCCTAAGCATATAATAAGGTTTAAGTAACAGATATTCTAATAAAGTTATCGGCTATGAAGAGGACGAAGTGTTAAGGGCTCTTTTGATCAGAGAGCGGACGGATTTGCTGCAACCGTCGCCAGAATCCCTTTCCAACGAGCTCACCTCGGAGCTGTTTCCTTGAAAAGTTTGGCATCGCATGAAATGCGAGCTAACGGTGAATAAACCATCACTGGATGCCAATCGTATTAGGGGAAATCGAACGGCACACGTTAATGTGCCCAGGTATGAACGCATGCGTTCTTACCTCTGGAGGTTGCATGCTGTAAAGCGTGTAACAAATTTGGGTGGTACCACGGAAGATCAACCTTTCGTCCCTAGACGCTTGACGTCTGGAGATGAAAGGTTTTTTGTTTTTTTTAGAAGGGAGGACGACTTGATGGTCGCTCAAAATGCAACGCTAAGGTCAAAAGAAGAATTGCTTGAAAAGCTGAGTAAGCCTGAGGTCATCACGGGTTCAGAAATTTTGCTTCGCAGCTTGGTGTTAGAGGGTGTGGATTGTGTCTTCGGCTATCCTGGTGGAGCGGTGTTGTATATCTATGATGCTATGCATGGTTTTTCAGATTTCAAGCATCTACTGACCCGTCACGAGCAAGGGGCCATTCACGCAGCTGACGGTTATGCGCGGGCAAGTGGTAAAGTAGGGGTATGTATCGCAACGTCGGGCCCTGGGGCTACAAACCTTGTTACTGGGATAGCTACCGCGTATATGGATTCGGTGCCGCTGGTCGTCATCACAGGTAACGTAGCAACAACGCTAATAGGAACAGATGCTTTCCAAGAAGCTGACATTACCGGTATAACAATGCCGATTACCAAACATAGTTATCTGGTACGCAAGGCTGCTGATTTGCCGCGTATCATTCATGAAGCTTTTCATATCGCGAATACAGGACGTAAAGGTCCAGTGCTTATCGACATTCCTAAGGATGTTTCGGCAGAGCTTACAATGTTCGAGCCAGCGAAGGAAGTCAGTATTCGTGGCTACCATCCAACCGTGACGCCAAACAAGCAGCAGGTTGACAAATTGCTGAAGGCTATCGAAGAAGCGGAACGTCCGCTTATTCTAGCTGGTGGTGGCGTTGTTTACTCTGGTGGACATGAAGAGCTGCTTGAATTTGTTAAGAAGTCGGGTATTCCAATTACGACGACATTGCTCGGACTTGGCGCTTTTCCAAGCGGTGAAGAGCTTTGGCTCGGTATGCCGGGTATGCATGGTACGTACACAGCGAATAATTCCATTCAAAGTGCGGATCTGCTTATCAATATCGGAGCGCGGTTCGATGATCGGGTTACGGGTAAACTAGCTGGTTTTGCTCCGCTAGCGAAGATCGTTCATATTGATATTGATCCGGCTGAGATTGGCAAAAATGTACCGACACACATTCCAATTGTAGGTGATGTGAAGACGGTTCTACAGATCGCGAACAAAGAAGTGAAATGGGCAGCAAAAGCAGATGCATGGCGTGCTAAGCTGGCCGCTTCCAAGATAGAGAAGCCATTCAAATATATCGATTCCGATATTGAGCTCAAGCCGCAATGGGTAATCGAGATGCTTTACGAGGAAACGAAGGGCGAAGCGATTGTAACGACCGACGTTGGTCAGCATCAAATGTGGGCGGCACAATACTATAAATTCAACAAACCGCGCTCATGGGTTACCTCGGGCGGTCTTGGAACGATGGGCTTTGGTTTCCCTTCAGCTATCGGTGCTCAAATGGCTAATCCAGATCGACTTGTCGTTTCCATTAATGGTGACGGTGGAATGCAGATGTGCGCGCAGGAGCTTGCGATTTGCGCAATCAATAACATTCCGGTAAAAGTAGTCATCATCAATAACCAAGTGCTTGGTATGGTACGTCAATGGCAGGAGCTGATTTACGAGAATCGGTATAGTCATATCGATTTGGCGGGAAGTCCTGATTTTGTGAAATTGGCAGAAGCCTATGGTGTTAAAGGGTTCCGCGCATCAAACAAAGAAGAGGCGCGAGCGGTGTGGTTGGAAGCGATGAATCATCCGGGACCTGCTGTAGTGGAGTTCGTCGTTCGCAAGGACGAGAACGTGTATCCGATGGTTACGCAAGGATCCACAATTGACCAGATGTTAATGGGGGATTCGGAATGAAAAAACACACGATTTCTGTTCTCGTAAATGATCAACCCGGTGTTCTACAGCGCGTATCTGGCTTATTCGGTCGCCGTGGCTTTAATATTGAAAGTATTACCGTCGGGACAAGTGAGGAAGCCGGCTTGTCCCGGATGGTAGTGGTCACTACTGGCGATGATAATACGCTAGAGCAAGTAACGAAACAGCTATATAAGCTGATCGATGTCATTAAAGTCATTGATCTAAGCGCGAACCCAATGGTAGGTCGAGAATTGGCACTTATCAAAGTTAATGCTGAACCAACTTCAAGGCCTGAAATTCTCGGCGTTGTGGATACTTTCCGAGCTGCAGTTGTTGATATTGGTACAAGCACGCTGATGGTACAGGTTGTAGGAGATACAGAGAAGATCGATGCGATGGTGGAACTCTTGAAACCATACGGAATACGTGAGCTGTCTCGTACAGGTGTAACTGCAATGGTTCGAGGAAATGCGAGATAATGAAGTCTAGTATGTGTAAAGACTAGCAATACTCTAATCCCGATTCATCAAGCTATTTATTAGGTTCAACCACCATTTTTGGGCGGGGGTTAAAGCGGGGGAGATCGGTACTTTTATCCGGGCCTCCCTCCTTTAACACCCGCTCAAAAGGGTTAATTTAAAGGAGGCTTCATTTACAAATGGCAGTTACATTGTACTATGAAAAAGATGCAGACCAAAGCGTTCTGCAAGGTAAAACAATCGCAGTTATCGGTTACGGCAGCCAAGGTCATGCTCAAGCACAAAACTTGCGTGAGAGTGGACTTAAAGTAGTTATCGGACTTCGTGCTGGTAAATCAGCTGAAAAAGCTAAAAACGACGGTTTCGAAGTATTGTCCGTTGGCGAAGCTACTAAAATCGCAGACGTAGTACAAATCCTTATGCCAGATGAAACACAAGCACGCGTATACAAAGAAGAAATCGAACCGAACCTGAAGCAAGGCGCAGCACTTATGTTCTCTCATGGCTTCAACGTTCATTTCGGTCAAATCGTTGCTCGCAAAGATACAGACGTATTGCTAGTTGCTCCTAAATCACCAGGACATATGGTTCGTCGTACTTATGTTGAAGGCTTCGGCGTACCGGGTCTAATCGCAATCGAGCAAGATGCTACTGGTAATGCTAAAGCAATCGGTCTTGCATATGCTAAAGGTATCGGCTGTACTCGTGCAGGCGTTATCGAAACTTCTTTCCGTGAAGAAACAGAAACTGACCTGTTCGGTGAGCAAGCTGTTCTTTGTGGTGGTGCAACAGCACTTGTTAAAGCAGGTTTTGAAACACTTGTTGAAGCTGGCTACGCTCCAGAAATGGCATACTTCGAATGTCTGCATGAGCTGAAACTGATCGTTGACCTGATGTATGAAGGCGGTCTGTCGACTATGCGTGATTCGATCTCCAACACAGCTGAATACGGCGACTATGTTACTGGACCTCGTATCGTAACTGACGAGACGAAGAAAGCAATGAAAGCTGTTCTGACTGATATTCAACAAGGTAAATTCGCGCGCGATTTCATCTTGGAGAACCAATCCAACAATGCCTTTATGTCGGCTACTCGCCGCAACGAAGCAGAACATCCGATCGAAGTTGTCGGCGGACAGCTTCGTGAATTGATGCACTGGATCAAGAAGTAATCATTTTTTGCCGGATTCCGGTATATAGATAGGCATTTATGCAATCCCGGATGAACGGGACGGTCCTTCTCGTCGCCTCCTAGGTAGACAGGAGGGCCGTTTCGGTATCCGGGATCATTGTTTAGGTGCAGGATCATGCTTACGAAGTAGTTTTGCTTCGCAAAACTTAGGTTAATGCTTACGAAGTAGTTTTGCTTCGCAAAACTTTTAGGAGGTGCAAGATGCGCAAAATTTATATTTTCGATACGACGCTGCGTGATGGCGAGCAATCTCCAGGGGTTAACTTGAACACGCAGGAGAAGGTCGAGATCGCTTATCAGCTGGAGAGACTAGGCGTTGACCGGATAGAAGCGGGTTTTCCAGCAGCTTCGCCAGGCGACCTGGCAGCGGTTAATGCTGTTGCACGTGCAGTGAAGAATGCGACGGTAATCGGTCTTTCTCGTTCACGTGAGCAGGATATCGATGCGGCGCGTGAAGCGCTTAAGGGTGCACAGGATCCTTGTCTTCATCTGTTTCTAGCGACTTCTCCGATCCACCGCAAGTATAAACTTCGGATGGAGAAGGAGCAGGTGCTGGAGACAGCGGAGAAAGCGATTCGTTACGCGAAGCAATATTTTGACAAAATCGAATTCTCGCCTGAGGATGCAGGACGTACGGAGCTGGACTTCCTTTGTGAAGTGACAGCAATGGCAATCCGCGCGGGAGCAACGGTTGTGAATATTCCTGATACGGTTGGTTACATGAACCCATCGGAGTTCGGAAACATTTTCAAAACGTTGAAAGCTCAAGTGCCGGATATTGAGAAAATCCAGTTAAGCGCGCATTGTCATGATGATCTGGGTATGGCGACAGCAAATGCGCTAGCGGCGATTCTGAATGGTGCTGATCAAATCGAAGGCACGATCAACGGGATTGGTGAACGTGCAGGCAACACAGCCATCGAAGAGGTGGTCATGGCACTTGCTACGCGTGCTGAGTTCTTCCAAGCGACGACTTCATTGAACCTGAAGGAAATTGCGAAGACGAGCCGTTTGGTCAGCAAGCTGACAGGAATGGTTATCCCAGGGAACAAAGCAATCGTTGGTGCGAATGCTTTTGCTCATGAATCGGGTATTCATCAGGATGGCATGTTGAAGGAGAAAACAACGTACGAAATCATTTCTCCGGAAACGATCGGACTGGTCGATTCGAAGCTTGTTCTTGGTAAGCATTCGGGACGTGCAGCATTCCGTGAGAAGCTCATTGATCTTGGCTATGAGCTAGGAGAAGATGCAGTGAACGTGGTATTCGCGAAGTTCAAGGATCTGGCGGATAAGAAGAAGAACGTCAGTGACGAGGACATTCGTGCCATGCTGGAGGAGAAACTCATTGATACGCCGGAAGTGTTTACACTTGAGAAAATTCAAGTTAACTATGGCAATCAATCGACTCCAAAAGCAACCGTGTCTATTCGTGGAGC
Source organism: Paenibacillus baekrokdamisoli (assembly GCF_003945345.1). GTDB lineage: Bacteria > Bacillota > Bacilli > Paenibacillales > Paenibacillaceae > Paenibacillus_Z > Paenibacillus_Z baekrokdamisoli. The sequence continues at coordinate 6,955,246 of NZ_AP019308.1, forward strand.
AGAAGGCGAAGTGAAAGAGCAGACTGCTGAAGGCAATGGTTCAGTTGATGCGATTTACAACGCTATTGATGCTGTAACTGGCGAGGCAGTCGAGCTTGAGGATTACTCGATTAAATCCGTCACGCACGGTAAGGATGCTCTTGGTGAAGTGCATGTTGTTCTGATGCAGGATGAAGTGTCGGCACAAGGCCGCGGCCTCAGCACTGACATTCTCGAAGCAAGCGCGCGCGCTTATATCGATGCATTGAACCGCCTCATTGAGAAACGGAAGTCACCTGGACGTCGGGACAAAATGAGTTTAATTTAGTTCATAGATGAGAAGAACGCTGCACAGCCGTAACCCGGCAGGTGTGGCGTTCTTTTTGTTTCACTCGCTCGTTACCCTCCATGGTATAATAAGAGGGAAATCGGCATTTTATGTGGAACGTATAGCAGCTATTTCTTCTCATCGGAGGATATAATCAAATGTTATTTGTATGGATAGCCCTATGGTTCACATCAGCTTTATTGCTTGTGGCAAATCGGAAGAATCCGGCAGGACGATGGCTGAGTCTGGTATCGTTCTGCGGTGGTATGGGTGCTTTGGCATCTATTTTGGAAGGTTGGATTGTGTCCTTATTCGAGACGGGGCAGATCGATGCTGCAGCAGAGCGGCTGCTGCGTATCCTACAGCGAGCGTGTTCGTGGATGAGCTATTATGGGCTGCCTTACAGCTTTTTATGCTTTGCTAGTGCTTATAATCATGAGGTAATACCGACACGATTCACAAAGAGATTGCCCTTGTTCTTAGTCATTCTGCCGCTAGGTATGCTCGCTTTGCCCATTGCTAAGGGGTATCCGGTTCACTTTAAGATACTCGCTATCTGGGCGATTCCTTATTTTGTAATCGGTCTGGTGCTGCTCCTAGCAAAGCGAAGTGTGCATCCTATGGAACGTCGAGCGCATGCCATTCTAACGATCGCGGTATTCCCCGTTATTCTGATTGCATTTACGATGAATTTTGTTCTTCCATTATTTGGCGTCTATGGCATGTGGCGTTATAATGTTTGGCCGATTACTGTGGCTTTCATCATCTTTATTGTGGCCCTTTTTAATTTTGGCTTTCTTGGTGTGCAGCTGCTTATTGAACGTCGTCAACTCAACTTCTCCTTGCGTGCGATAACAAGCGGGACGGCTATGCTGAATCATGCGATAAAGAATGACATTGGGAAAATCAAACTATTCAGCGATAAAATAAATCGTACAGCGGAAGCAAATCAAGAGCTTCGCGAAGACATTCGGGTTATTACTTCTGCGACGACACATATTGAATCGTTAATTCGAAGTGTACATGAGCGGACACAGGAGCTGCGTTTGCAGCCAGAGCGAATCAAGCTGTCTTCGCTTGTTCACGAACAGCTTCAAGCATTGGAGCCTCAGACGATTGCTGGACACATCACTGTGCATGCCCAATATGACGAGCAGGCGGAAGCCGTTGCTGATCTGGCGCAAACATCGGAGGCCTTGAGCAACGTCATCTTAAATGCGATCGAGGCGATGCCTGCCGGCGGGGAGCTAACCGTTAAAGTATTTGGCGGTAAACGGGGAAGTACAATCGAAGTACGCGATACCGGCAGTGGTATTGATAAAGAGCATATCAAAAAAGTAGTAGAGCCATTCTTTACAACGAAGAGTGGTAAAGCAATGAACTTCGGACTTGGACTTGCTTATTGCTACCAGCTTATGAATCGGCAGGGTGGAGAGCTTCGCATTCAGAGCCAAGTAGGTATCGGCACGGTGGTGCGGTTTCATTTTCCATCCATTAAACAAATTAAAGGAGTCAGCTAATGAGCAGCATACCGATTCGCGTGATGATTGTGGAGGATGACCCTGACTGGCGACGAGGGCTAACCGCTTTCTTGAATAATGAAATGGATCTGGATGTAATTGCTGAAGCTGAAGAACCGGAGAAGGCCTTGCAGCTTGCGAGAGAGCTTGAACCGGATGTGATTCTGCTCGATATTATGCTGGCTGACAGTCCAGAGGGTCTCCGACTAGCTGGTGAGTTGTCCGGATCAACGGGGGCGCGTATTATTATGCTCACTTCTATGGAGGATCGGACGTTCGTCGTGGAAGCTTTTCGAGCGGGGGCGGTTAATTATTTGGTGAAATCCGATTTCTCATCCATCCCGGATGCCGTTCGGAAGGCGGCAGCTGATCACTCCGCTATCGATGCAACCTCGGCACGTCAAATGCTCGAGGAGTTTAGGCGACTAAAGAAGCTTGAGCGTGAATATGAGGTGGAAAAGTTCAAGCGGATGCTGACCCCATCTGAGGTTCAGCTGCTCTCGATGATCCATGATGGCTACAGCCAAACGCAAATCGCGGAGAAGTCTTTTCTATCCATTCGTACGGTAAAGAACCATGTGACGAATATATTGCGCAAGCTGGGCGGTAAGAGCAGCAAGGAAGCAGCACAGCAAGCGAAGGATAACGAATTATTTTAACAGGTCTTGATAATTTGGCGGAAAGTCCTTTTTGTCTGGTCCCTTTAAATGTTTAAAGTCTACAAGCTTAACTTTTACGGTAGGAGATATTTCTGTCTTATATCTCCTGCCTATAAAAGTCATAGCTTTCATATCTTTGTCATGAGGGCTTGAATATGGTACAACTAAGGATAGAGTGAGAATCATAATCAAAGGGAGCCTTCATTCCGTGAAAAGAGATGCGGTGAAAGGTGAAGCCCTGAATAAAAGGAGAGTTACAAATCATATGGCTGACGTAAAAAAAATCGCGGTTATCGCGGGCGATGGAATCGGACCAGAAGTTGTAGGCGAAGCTTTAAAAGTATTGAAAAAAACAGAGGAGCTTTTCGGTTATCAATTTGAGACCGAGCACGGCTTGTTTGGTGGAATTGCAATTGATGAGAAAGGGACTCCTTTGCCGCAAGAGACGCTCGACATTTGTAAGAATGCGGATGCTGTATTGCTCGGCGCTGTTGGCGGACCTAAATGGGATAATAACTCCAAGGAGCTTCGTCCAGAGACTGGCTTGCTTGGTATTCGGAAAGAGCTGGGATTGTTCTCCAACATTCGTCCAGCAACTGTGTTTGATTGCTTAAAAGAAGCTTCCACGCTGAAGCCTGAAGTACTTGAAGGGACCGATCTAATCGTTGTGCGTGAGCTTACAGGTGGTATTTACTTTGGTGAGAAGTTCCGCCGCGAAGGTGCGAGTGGAGAAGAGGCAGTAGATACTTGTGTCTACAATGTTGTAGAAATTGAGCGTATTGCGCGTCAAGGCTTCGAGATCGCTCGTACTCGCCGCAAGAAGCTTGCATCCGTTGATAAAGCTAACGTGCTTGAGACTTCCCGTCTATGGCGTGAAGTGGTAAACCGGATCGCTCCTGAGTATCCAGATGTTGAGCTTGAGCACATTCTAGTTGATAACTGCGCCATGCAATTGCTTCGCCGTCCATCGAGCTTTGACGTTATTGTAACGGAAAATATGTTCGGTGACATCCTTAGTGATGAAGCAGCAATGCTGACTGGTTCAATCGGTATGCTTTCCTCTGCTTCACTTGGAGAAGGCAGCTTTGGCCTTTATGAGCCGGTACATGGCTCTGCGCCTGATATTGCTGGACAAGGTATCTCCAACCCAATCGCAACGATTCTATCAGTAGCCCTTATGTTCCGTCTTACTTTCGGTTATGCCGATGCAGCACAATCAATCGAAGATGCGGTTAAGTCTGTTCTTGATGCTGGTCACCGCACAGGAGACATCGCAGTTGATAAGAGCACAGCAATCGGAACTATAGAAATGGGCGATCTAATCATCGCTGCAATGAAAAAGTAAATTATAATTATTATTATATAGAAATAATTTCATTGTTGACTTTGTTATAAAGTGATGGTAGGATTTTATCAGGTCATCACGTGCTAAACGCACATAAATAGCACCAAAAAGCGTATGTTTTCGAAGTGGTTTTTGCTCTCGCAGAAGCCAAATCAAGAAGTAACGCAAAAACGAAGCGTATGCTTTCGATGTGGTTTTTGCTCACGTGAAGCCAATCAGGAAGTAACGCAAAAACCTTAGGAGGTCTTTTTCAATGGCAGAACGTTTGGTTGGTCGTCCGGCTCCTGATTTTAAATTGGAGACAGTTACTGGTGATGGACAAGATTTCAGCACAGCAGCACTTTCAGATTACAAAGGAAAATGGCTCGTATTTTTCTTCTATCCACTAGATTTCACTTTTGTTTGCCCAACTGAAATTACAGCTCTTAGCGATGCTGCTGAGTCCTTCAAAGCGTTGAACACTGAAATTCTTGGTGTCAGCATTGATAGCAAACACAGCCACCGCGCTTGGATCAACACGCCAGTTAACGATAACGGTCTTGGCAAGTTGAATTTCCCACTTGCTGCTGATATCACGAAGAGCGTTGCTCGCGATTACGGTGTATTGATTGAAGAAGAAGGTATTGCACTTCGCGGCCTATTCATTATTGATCCAGAAGGCGAAATTAAATACCAAGTCGTTAACCATAACGATGTTGGTCGCAGCGTAGAAGAAACACTTCGCGTACTGCAAGCTCTGCAATCCGGCGGATTGTGCCCAATTAACTGGAAACCAGGCGACAAAAACCTGGTAGCTAAATAATATCATTCAGACCTGAATAGACAGAACCCGGAACCTTCCAAGGTTACCGGGTTTTTCTATCTAGGTAAAAATGAAGTTTAGCAGGAATTTCAGGTGTCTATCGCGAATAAGCTTAGTAAGGTTTCAGCGTGATTTGGGTTGGCTATTGGAGGTTAAGGGGGAGAAGGACATGAGTTTTTGTTGTGGAGCGAGTATGATTGGCACTAACGGTACGCTTAAACATTTTCGGACGCATATTCATAATGTGCCTATTCTTTTCTGTCCCGTGTGCCACCGCGTCGAAATTCACCATATGATTGAAAATGAATATGAGATTTTGGCTGAATATGCTCATGGTGATGGGGCTTCCGAGGTTGACTTTATTGAATACGTTGAGCAAGAAGAGAAGGAATTGTTTGAGAACTGCGTGAATAACGAGAATGAAGATCCCATGGATGTCGTCACCAGTCAGATTGATATGGCACTCGATCTTCTATCCTTCGCCAAACAAATCAGTGATGAAGCTTGGGAAGCGGAGCTTAAAAAGAGACTTGGTATATTGAATCAGAGGCGAAACAAGCTTCGGCAGCGTTCTCCGATCTGATGGTTGTTGTGAATTCGGGTTATGCCTCCTGAGAAGGAGGCTTTTATTTTTTTACGGGTTTGCACGACGACCCCCTCAAGAGAAATAGACAGCACGAAAAATGTAGATGTGAGGTGGAGCGGTTGCTACTCGTACTATTCAAGCGATTTTTTGGCAAACATAGTCCGGCTTTAGCACCAACTGGCGAGAAGGATGAACGACATACACCAGAAGAAATGGTGGAGCTTATCCGCTCAGGCAAGGCTTCGCGAGATGATTTTATCCAAGCGTATAAGCCTTATATAGCCAAGGTGACAAGCCGATTCTGCAAAAGATATATAGATCCTTCACGTGATGATGAGTTTAGTATCGCGCTAAGTGCGTTCAACGAAGCGATCGAACAATATGCAAGCCATGCAGGTAAATCGTTTCTCGGCTTTGCCGAAACGGTCATACGGCGTAGGCTTATTGACTATGTAAGAAAAGAACAGCGTCACGCAGGTACGGTACCCTACAGTTCGTTCGACCGAACGGACGATGAAGAATTGACCGTTAATCCGATTGAAACACAGGAAGCCGTTAATCGTTATCAGATTATGCAGGAACAGGATGCAAGAAGAAATGAGATTGTTGAATATGATATTCACTTGAAGCAATATGGCATATCCTTCTCGGATCTGCAGGAAATCTCTCCTAAACACACGGATTCAAGACTTTTATTAATAGGAATTAGCCGATTGTTTATTGAAGCAGAGGGGCTATTCGAGGCCTTTGAAGTGAAGCAGAAGCTCCCGGTTAAGGAACTATGTGAAATGGCCTCCGTTTCACGAAAAACGATTGAACGTAACCGCAAATACATTATCGCATTAGCGATTTTACATAATGGGAATTATCCTTATCTTCAGTATTATCTCGAGCCACAGACGGATTCTCACAAGGTGGATAAACAAGCAAAAGGAGGCCGGTCATGAGTCGTGGAATCGTGATGGAAAACGGGAAGCGGCATGTCATCGTAATGATGCCAGATGGCCAGTTTCGCAAAGTTCCTACCAAAAATAAACCGATAGTTGGTGAAGAGATCACCTTCTCGGAACGGTCGCGGCTGCTCCAATCGCGCAAATTATACAGCATTAGCTTCGGCGCGGCGGCGGTTATCTTGCTGCTATTTATTCCTTTCATCATGAAGGGAGGGCCTTCTGAGTCTCCGGTAGTGGCCTATCTGACTATAGACGTTAATCCAAGTATCGAGCTTGGCGTAAACAAAGAAGAGCAAGTGGAGGAGCTGCGGGCAATTAACGTGGATGGAGCTGCAGTTACTCTCAATTTACCTTATAAAGGTCTTCCCGTTGAGCAGGTAGCGGAGGCGATTATGGATCGTGTGGATGCTGGACATTACATCCATAACGGAGAAGGCGATGTTGTGATCACAAGTGTCCTGGTGCATGATGAACGTGCATCTGCTTATGAAATTAATCTGAAGGAGCATGTCGATCTTGCTGTACGTAAGGCGCTTGCCAAGGTAGACAAAGGTGCGAAGCCAGGTGTAGAAGTGACAACACTTTCGGCACCAAAGGAATTGCGGGAAGAGGCTAATAGAGACGGTGTTTCCTCGGGTAAGCTAGCCTTCTATCTCTTAGCCAAAAGTCAGGGGCATCCTATTTCCATTGAGGAGCTTAAGACACATTCCCTACATCAGACTGCGAAAGCTTGGGGCGGCGTAAAAGCGGTCATTCAAGCGACCAAAGGCGACAACACCCATTCTAAGGCGAAGCAGGAACAGAAGCAGAAGGAGAAGCTGAAGGAGCTTCTGAAGCAAATGAAGAAGGACAGCAAGGAGAATCAAGCCTCGAATAATGAGAAGGAGAAATCTGATGATTCGAAAGGACAACAGCCTTCTGATCATGATGATCATACCAATATACTCCCCGCTCAAGTACAGATTGGGCAGTCTAACGATAAAGGTGAATCAACAAAGGTAAATTCAAAAGAGAAGAATGAGAAGAAGAGCTGGAATGACAAGTCTGTCCATAAACAGAGTAACAATGGAGATAAGAAAGATAAGAAAGATGAGAAAGATAAGAAAGATAAGAAAGATAAGAAAGATAAGAAAGATGAGAAAGATAAGAAGAACCATGATCAGAATGGTAATAAGCAAGATGATGAAGTTGATCGCAAGCAAAATAAAAAGCAGAAAAACAAAGATAAGGACAAAGAAAATAATAAGAACCAGCAAGAGGACCACAGCAACAATAAGAATGAGATAAGACAGGAGGAGCAATCCCCTTCTTCTAATCAACAAAAGGATCGTAAAGAAGACTCCAAGAGAGAGCATGACTAAGATCGAGGCTGCTGATCTACCCGTTTATCAAAGAAATTAGCTAGGCTATGGCAGTTATTCTGCCGTAGCCCTTTTTTCTCTCCATTATCCGCCTTTATTCGACAGGATCTCCTGTTGACATAAATTGGGCGTTGTCTCTATGATGATTGTAAGCGTCACCTTTACTCGGAATGATCAGATTTAGCATTATGAGCGGAGGGGAAAGACAAGTGGAAATGTTTCATATTCAAGAGACTTCTGATGCTATTGATGCGCGTCAAAGAGGAAGAGACATTGCAAGAGAGCTTGGCTTTAGTCTTATCGATCAAACGGTCATTACGTATACCATTTCTGAACTTGCACTTAAGCTGGTCTCTCTCTCAGAGAAGGGTCATATGACGATTCGTGCAATCGGAGTAAACAAAGGAGAAGTGAAATCGGGTATTGAAGTCCGGCTCTTCGATCATTTTCGAGGTCCTAATCGCATTGATCCGCGTTGGATCGAAAAGATAGTCGACGACATGGAAGTAATGACTGACAGTATAAGGGGGACAATGATTACCTTTCGAAAATGGCTCATATCCCCGCTACGTATCGACTCACCGATTTGTGCGGCAGGAGAGGAGTAAGCCATGCAAGCCATTCGAAAGCGCTACTTTCCGGCGCTTGCCGAATATATTAGAAGCGGTAGCGAAGCATCGCTTTTTGAAGCAACTGAAATTGGTAAATTGCTTCACGGCATTCATCCGGAGGACATCATTGCCATTCATGAAGAATCTATGCAAATGCTCGTAGCAAACGTCGAATCTGAAGAAGCACTTCGGCTTTATAGTCGGTCTTTTATCTTCCTTATTGAATTAATGGTCGCTTTTCGGTTTCGGTTACAGCCGGATCAAACGCCGGAGCAGCGGTTCAGCGAAATGAGGGACATGCTGTTGAACTCCCATCGTTCCTTTCGCATGGTCAAAAATAAATATGAAAATGTACTGCAGCATATGGATAGCGGCATCGCCATTTTTGACGGTGACGGTATTTTATCGTTTATAAATTTGCAAATGGCCAAGCTGCTTGATATTCCTCGTAAAACGCTCATTGGCAGCAATCTAACGGATTTATTATCCCATCCCCAGCTGCGTCGTGGGACGAAGCGTATTGTACTGCGTATTTATAAAGAAATGTTCCTTCGCCGAAGCCGATATCTGGAATTCCAAGATGCGAGCGGTAGACATTTACTCGTCACGGTCACTTATGGGGATCAGCTTGATGGCGATTATTTATTCAGCGTGAAGGATGTTACGGAATATAAGTTAATTGAACAATCAGCTTATCAGAATGATAAGCTAGCGATGCTAGGCAAAATCGCCGCTGCAATTGCTCATGAAATACGTAATCCGCTTACTTCTATTCGGGGGTTCATCCAACTGCTTCGTCCGCATTTAACTCAGCTTGGCAAAGAAGAATACTCCCGAATCATTCTGGGCGAGATCGATCGGGCCAATGATATCATTTATGAATTTCTTAACTCCTCCAAGCCATCTGCACCGATGAAGCAAGAGGTGCAAATTAACTCACTGCTTAAAGAAGTTATTCTTCTATCGGATAGCGAGGCTCACATGAAGGGCTGTCAAATTAATCACGAGACCTATGATGAGAATTTGACCATTTCCATTGACGTGAAGCAAATCAAGCAAGTCATCTTGAACATTGTCCGCAACGCAATGGATGCTATTGGCGAGCTTGAAGATGATCGGGGCGGACGTATCGATATTATTACGAAGCGAGAGGGCTCTTACGGAGAGATTACAATCAGGGACAATGGTAAAGGCATGGATTCAACGACAAAGGTTAAGCTATTTGATCCGTTCTTCACGACCAAAGCTGCGGGCACGGGCCTTGGTTTGTCAGTCAGCTATCGAATTGTACGAAATCATAGCGGGACGATCAGGGTAGTAAGCAATATCGGTGAGGGAACGGAGTTTAATATCTATTTGCCATTAGTGGAATAAAGGATTAAAATCGGGGTATAACCCGAATCAATCGCGAAAATGGCCTCTAAGAGCATAATGACTATACGATTTGTGGAACCGAATTGTTCGCTTCCTTCGCTTTTGAAACCTGAAATTTGGGAGGGCACCTAATGGTGGTGAGTCCCCGGTTTCAAGGGCGATTGCTTGTGCTCTTCAGCGGACTTTTTTCCATAAATGCTGTCATTATTCTGGGACCAAATGCGCTATGAAATCGGGGAAACCCGGTTTTTTTGTTGTAGAGAATTAGGTAAGTTCCATGTGATTGCGAGTGCAAGAGAGCAACCATTCAGTTGAGTCATGCTAGAGTAAGAGGGTAAGAAAACAGAACAGATAAGGGAGTTGTTATTGATCATGGGCGTTCAATTTACATATGGAGTAAATGGGCAGGATGGCAAATTGGTTGAAGCGGATGCTATTGTCCGTTTCATAAGTCGGGAGGAATTGAAGCGGGAGGACACGGATGAGGCTCAGTGGGTACATCCGCAGATGGACGCGGCGCTGAGAGAGCATTTTGAGAAGGAGTTATTCAAAGCTGAGCCCAAAGAAGTGCTATGCTTGCCGACGCTCGGGCTGCTTCCAGCTGCTTATGTCATCTATGTAGGGATTTCCTCACAGTTAGGTCTCACGACCAATGGACTGCGTGATTCCGCTGCGGCTGCTGCGAAGGCTGCTAGACGTGTGAAAGCTGTAGCTATCCAACAGCTGGTCCAAGATTCACTATATCTCGGTTCGCTGGAGTATACGGCCAGCCAGGCGGCTCAGGCTTTAACCGAGGGCTATACTCTCGGATTATTTACGCGGAAGACAGAGAAGAAAGAGGATGAGAAACGTCAAGCAACAGTAGAATCTGTCCTGTTCTCACCTATTGAGGGTGGTGCGAGCAAGGAAGCAGCTGCTTCTGCTGAGGCGTGGCAAACAGGTATCCGTCGTGGTACTGTATTTGCAGACTCAGTGAAGTTTGCTCGTGATTTGACGAATTTGCCTGGTAATAAGCTTACTCCTGAAATGCTGGCGGAGGAAGCGGAGACGCTTGCCCGTACGTATAGTCTTGATTGTGAGATCATTGACGAGTGGACAGCCGCGGAGCAAGGTATGGGTGGTCTGCTGGGTGTAGGTCAAGGAAGTGTCAATCCGCCGCGTATGATTGTTATTCACTATCACGGTGCACCTGAACACGAAGAAACCTGGGGCTTCATAGGCAAAGGAATAACGTTCGATACTGGTGGAATCTCGCTTAAGAAGCCGGCTGGCATGGAAGAGATGATCAGCGATATGGGTGGTGCGGCTGCTGTTCTGGGCGCGATGCGTATTGTTGGAGAGCTTCGTCCGCAAGTAAATGTAATTGCGGTTATACCTACCGCTGAGAACATGCCATCTGACCGTGCAATTAAACCTGGTGACGTGCTTAAGATGATGAACGGAACAACGGTTGAGGTTGTCAATACAGATGCAGAGGGACGTCTTGTACTCGCCGATGGATTAACGACAGCTATTCGCCGTGGAGCGACAAAGCTTGTTGATGTTGCTACATTGACTGGTGCCGTTATGGTTGCACTTGGTGATGTGGCTACTGGCTCGGTAAGTAATGATGAAGTCCTGCAGCAGGAGATCATTCTCGCTTCCAAACGGGCTGGCGAACGGATCTGGCCTCTGCCGACCTATCCGGAATTCCGTAAGCAATTAGATAGTGATGCGGCAGATATGAAGAATAGCGGCAGCCGATTTGGCGGAGCAAGCACAGGTGGACTGTTCATTGGAGCCTTCGCTGAAGAGCGACCTTGGGTGCATCTGGATATCGGCGGAACGGCTTGGCTTGAGCATGACCGCTCGTGGGAAGTAAAGGGCGGCACTGGGGTTATGGTCCGGACGCTCGGCGAGCTCTTGGTGTAAGCAAGGAGATAAGCATTCACTCGGTATACACCATGAAGGAGTTACATCACTATGTCATTTTGGAAGCATGTGATTTCGGTCTTTCACCGAAAGACACTCTCCGATCAGCGAAGAGGATTACTTACATCGATTATGGAAGGCATTCCTGCTACGATTATTGGCAACCTGCTGGGTGGACCCATCCTAACGATCTTTATCGTATACCTTGGGGGTAACTCTCAAGAGGTCGGCCTGGCATTGGCCATCCCAGCACTAGCCAACATGGTACAGCTCGTAGCCGCTTTTTACATGCAGCGATTTAATAACCGACGTCTACTGCTTACTTTGTTTAGTGTTATTCATCGGATATTATGGGTATCGACCGGATTAATTCCTTTATTTGTGTCAGAAGATCTGCGAGTTACGGTCTTTATAGGCATGTTTTTGCTATCATTTATATCAGCCTCTACCGGAGGCGTATTCTGGACATCTATTATTGCGGATATGGTGCCTGCTCAAGTACGCGGGAGATATTTTGGCATACGCAATACGATTCATTGGGCGGTTGCGAGCATTTCCCTCCTGGTTGGCGGTCAAATCCTTGAACACTTTACGGAGCAGACCGGCTTCATCATTTTGTATGGAGTCAGTGCAGTATGTACAGTCTGGAATGCGCTTGAGCTAAGACGGTATCCGAATCCGCCATTCGAGCGATCGAAGGAATCAAGCTCGGCGGCACTTTTCTTCAAACCGATGAAAGATCTTAGTTATATGAAAGCAACCGTGTTCATTTCTATTTTTATTTTATTGCAAAATATCGCGGTTCCGCTATTTTCATACGTTATGCTGGAGACACTTCATATCAGCAAGTGGTGGATTACAGTCATTACAACCGTGCAGATGGTGGTTATGATGTTTAGCTATTATTATTGGGGCACGATGAATACACGTTTCGCGACAAGAACACTGCTGCTCTGGACGCTGCCGGTCATTGCGCTATCCTGCCTCCTGTGGGCAGGGATCGAGATTCTGCCGGTGATGCTGGTATTGATTGCGGTTCATATTGCATTAGGATTTGGGACGGGTGGGTATAATCTACTTATCTTCAATTTCATTATCGGGGATACGCCCAAAGCTGATCGTCCTATGTATATAGCGGTGTTCTCAGCTTTAACAGGGGCGACTGGCTTCATTGGGCCTTTGATTGGCGGAATGATCTACAAGCGAATTGAAGACAGCCCCCTATGGCTGCAGAGCTATGGGGTATCGTTCATCATTGGCGCTGCGCTGCTTGTATTATCCCTTACAATTGGACCACTAGTCCTTCGTGAAGAAGTGCAGCCGCGTTTGCAAAAGACTGGAGGTCTATAGGCGATGGTTGTTGGAATTAGCAGCGAGAAAAAGGATAGAGCAGGCGATGATGCTTCTCGTACACCGCCCGGTCAGAGACTGACGGCAGGGTTCCCTGTGCTTCATCATGGAGATATCCCTGACTATAGGGACTTAAGTAAATGGAATCTGAAGCTGTTTGGCCTGGTCGAGGAAGAAACAGAGATTTCGTATAACGAGTTTATGAAATTGTCGATGAAGGAGTTCGGCAACGATATTCACTGTGTGACGACGTGGTCTAAGCTGGACAATGTCTGGGAAGGTGTTGCGGTCACGACGATCATGGAGAAGGTGAAGCTGAAGCCGGAAGCAAAATATGTCATGCTGCATGCTGAGCAAGGCTGGACAACCAATTTGCCGCTGGAGGATTTCTTAAGCGCAACTTCACTCCTCGCGATTCGCCATAATGGAGAACTGCTCTCGCCGGAGCATGGTTATCCCGTGCGGATGGTCGTCCCACATCTGTACTTCTGGAAAAGCGCCAAGTGGCTGCGCGGCATCGAATTCATGGAGAAAGATAAGCCGGGCTTCTGGGAGCGGAACGGTTATCATATGTACGGAAATCCATGGAAAGAGGAAAGATATGATTTTGATTGAGCAATACACGATATCGACTAAACAGCTGTCATCTCAATAAAAGATGACAGCTGTTTTTTTGCTTTTCTGCCGAATCAGCCGGCATGGAAACAGAAGGGCTGTGCGTCTGATTTTACATGCAAAATTGGCTCTACACCAAACTAGTGGTTGACGACGAAGGTAATCAGATGCTGAGAGTGAGCGGACAGGAGAGCTCTTATTTCAGTCCAATCGCTGTATGTAGGTGGTTTAAAGGACAGAAAAGACGCTATTCTCCAGCAAATTGTCTGAAATCAGCTGCATTTTAGTTGATAGCGGATCCTGTGTCCGCTGAACTTGTTTTGAGTCGTGTTTCGATCTGAATAGCGGTTCCACAGTCCGCTCAGCAAGATTAACGGGAAAAATGAACCGCTCAGCCCAAAATCGAGAGAATGAAATGGTGGTTTTCCTTCTAAAATATTAGGTTCGATATCTTCTACACGACCTCTATTTAACCAGCATTATAGATTAGAGTGGATGGCTGTATCTTCTACCATAATCAGTGCTTACCAACACGAAACAAAAGCGAAGCGGACGGAATCGTTCTGAAGAAGCGATAGCGTTCGCCTTTGTCTCCTTATTTCTACCCCTAAGGGATAGAATCAAGAAATAGGGAGACAACAGCGATCGTAAGAATGATCCGTCTGCACAACGGGCTTCTACGAACAATACTTCAAACTTATCGAGCACTTATTTTAGTGTTGAGCGGATAAAACTGTCGTCTAATTTCAAAATAGATTGTGAAGGTTTTCACAAATTATTCATGTTAACTGTGAGTTTTATCATAGTTAGTAGTTCTGATTAAGTTTAATCTAAATGTATAACAAACCACATAAACATTTAGAAATTATGGAGTAAATAAGGAGTTGATGGAGCATGGCGACGAAGGAAGCAAAGGTGACCGTACAAATCTCGGCACAAGAAGAGGTCAATCAACTGGTGGCTAGAGCCAAGCAGGCGCAACTGGAATTTCTTATGTTGAATCAAGAACAAGTAGATCACATTGTTCAGCAAATGGCACTGGCTGGTATTGATCGACACATGGCACTTGCAAAAATTGCGGTAGAAGAAACCGGACGCGGTGTTTACGAAGATAAAATAACCAAGAATCTGTTCGCCACGGAATACATCTACCACAGCATTAAAAACAACAAAACGGTAGGTGTCATTGAAGAGAATTCTTATGAAAACTATAAAATGGTAGCTGAACCGGTTGGTATTATTGCTGGGGTTACGCCGGTCACGAATCCGACTTCAACAACGATGTTTAAGTCGTTAATCGCGACAAAAACTCGCAACCCTATCATCTTCGCCTTCCATCCATCTGCCCAACAATCAAGCGCAATGGCAGCTTCTACCTTGCTTGAAGCGGCTGTTAAAGCGGGGGCGCCTGAGCACGCTATTCAATGGGTAAAGCATCCATCCGTTGAAGCGACCCAACTGCTAATGAATCATCCAGACGTAGCGTTGGTACTCGCCACAGGAGGTTCTTCGATGGTGAAGGCAGCATACAGTACAGGGAAACCGGCTCTAGGTGTAGGACCTGGTAATGTTCCTTGTTTCATTGAGAAAACAGCAGATTTGAAGCAGGCTGTTAATGATTTGATTTTATCCAAGACATTCGACAATGGGATGATTTGCGCTTCTGAGCAAGCCGTCATTATTGAAGAAGCCGTCTATGCGGATACAAGAAAGCTGATGGCGAATCAAGGCTGTTATTTCTTGAATAAAGAAGAAACCGAAGCGGTCTCCAAGCTGGTGATCAATGCCGATAAATGTGCGGTGAATGCCGTTATCGTCGGTCAATCTGCAAGCAAAATCGCTGAGATGGCCGGTATCAAAGTACCAGCTGATACTAAAATTCTGGTCGCGGAGTTAGTTGGAGTCGGCGAAGCCTTCCCTTTGTCAGCCGAAAAATTAAGCCCAGTTCTTGCTTGCTACAAAGTGAAAAATGCTGAACAAGGCATTGAACGTGCTGTAGAAGTTGTCAAATTTGGCGGCATGGGTCACTCGTCAGTCATCCATTCACAAAATGCAGAGGTTATTCAGGCCTTCTCCAATAAGCTGCAAACGGGACGGATTATTGTCAATTCGCCTTCCACACACGGCGCGATCGGCGACATTTACAACACAAATCTGCCTTCGTTGACACTGGGCTGCGGCTCTTATGGGCATAATTCCACGACCTCCAACGTGAGCGCGGTCAACTTGATCAACATCAAGCGGGTAGCTTACCGGACCGTCAATATGCAGTGGTTCAAAATACCGCCGAAAATTTACTTTGAAAAGGGCTCCACGCAGTATTTGGAGAAAATGCCTGACATTACGCGAGTAATGATCGTGACGGATCCTATGATGGTGAAGCTCGGCTACGTGGAACGAGTGGAATATTATCTTCGCAAACGTCAGCTTCCCGTCTATATCGAAGTATTCTCCGATGTGGAGCCAGATCCTTCGGTTGAAACGGTAGAACGCGGCAGGGCAGCGATGGCCAGCTTTCAGCCGGACTGCATTATTGCACTAGGTGGCGGCTCGCCGATGGACGCGGCCAAAGCGATGTGGCTGTTCTATGAATATCCGGATACCAGCTTTGATGCGCTTAAGCAGAAATTCATGGATATTCGCAAACGGGTTTACAAATATCCGCGTCTGGGACGCAAAGCCAAATTTGTTGCCATTCCAACGACTTCAGGCACAGGCTCGGAAGTAACTTCTTTCGCCGTAATTACAGATAAGGAAAAGGGCAATACCAAGTATCCGCTTGCTGATTATGAGCTGACACCTGATGTAGCCATCATCGATCCCGATTATGTGTACAGTCTGCCGAAAACAGCAGTCGCCGACACGGGCATGGATGTCCTAACCCATGCGATTGAAGCTTATGTCTCTGTCATGGCGAATGATTACTCCGATGGCTTGGCGATGAAGGCGATTCAGTTAGTATTCCAAAACCTGGAGAAATCCTTTGCAACGGGAGATCCAGTTGCGCGTGAGAAGATGCATAATGCTTCAACGATCGCTGGAATGGCTTTTGCCAATGCCTTCCTTGGTATTAACCATAGCTTGGCTCATAAATGGGGCGGGGAATACCATACGGCGCATGGACGCACCAATGCGATTCTGATGCCGCATGTAATCCGGTACAATGCTCAGAAGCCGACGAAGTTTACTTCGTTCCCTAAATACGACCACTTTATCGCGGATCAACGATATGCCGAGATTGCACGTATGTTAGGGCTTCCTGCCAAAACAACGGAAGAAGGCGTGAACAGCCTTATCGAGGCGATTCGCAAAATGAACAAAACACTTGGCATACCGGAGAAATTTCAGGACCTTGGTTTCAATGCTGAACAATTCGAAGCACGGGTAGATTACTTGGCGGACCGGGCATTTGAAGATCAATGCACAACTGCAAACCCGAGGATGCCATTAGTTACAGAATTGGCGGACGTTTACCGGAACGCTTTTTACGGAAGGTTTGAGTAAGTCCATCCAGGAGGTGCCATGATGGCGATACAAGAAGCAGATTTAAAAAGAGGAAGCTGGAGAGGTTTTATTCACGGGCAGTGGGCCAAGAACATCGACGTTAAGGATTTTATCGATAAAAATGTAACTGTGTATACAGACGATCATTCTTTCCTAGCAGGTCCCACAGAAGCAACGTCAGAGCTGTGGCGCATGATAAGCGTTCTTACCGGTAAAGAGAGGGAAAATGGCGGGGTATTGGACATCGATCTCCATACCGTGTCCACTATTACCTCGCACGCTCCAGGCTATATTGCGAAGGAGAAGGAGAAAATCGTTGGGTTGCAAACGGATGCGCCGCTGAAGCGTTCTGTTCAGCCCTTCGGGGGGATTCGCATGGTTATCGATGCTTGCGAGGCTTACGGCTATAAGCTTCCGCAGGAGATCGTTCAGCTATTCACGGAGATCCGCAAAACGCATAACCAAGGCGTGTTCGACGCCTATACTACGGAGATGAAGACAGCGCGTAAAGCCGCAATCATTACGGGGCTGCCCGACGCATACGGACGAGGTCGCATTATCGGCGACTACAGACGTGTTGCGCTTTATGGCGTAAATCGCCTGATCGAAGAGAAGAAGGTCGATCTCCTTCAGTTAGAGGTCGATTCGATCACAGAAAATATCATTCAGCTGCGTGAAGAGATATCCGAGCAAATTCGCAGCTTGAGCGAGCTGAAGCAGATGGCCAAGACCTATGGTTATGATATTTCAGAGCCTGCCACGAATGCGACTGAAGCTGTTCAATGGTTGTACTTTGCCTATTTAGCCGCGATTAAGGAGCAGAACGGGGCTGCGATGAGTCTTGGGCGTGTATCAAGCTTTCTTGATATTTATATCGAACGGGATATGCAAGAGGGAACGCTATCGGAAGAAGCGGCTCAGGAGCTGGTTGACCATTTTGTTATGAAGCTGCGTATCGTTAAATTCTTGCGTACGCCTGACTACAACGAGCTCTTCAGCGGAGATCCCACTTGGGTGACTGAATCAATAGGCGGTATGGGGCTGGATGGTCGGGCGCGTGTGACGAAAAACTCGTTCCGCTTCCTGCATACCTTATACAATCTGGGGCCTGCCCCTGAGCCGAACCTGACCGTGCTTTGGTCCACGCAGCTGCCGGATGGCTTTAAAGCATACTGCGCCAAGGTGTCAGCGGAGACCAGCTCGATCCAGTATGAGAATGACGATCTGATGAAGCCTTACTTCGGCGATGATTACGGCATCGCATGCTGTGTATCCGCGATGCGGATTGGCAAACAGATGCAGTACTTTGGCGCCCGCGCCAATCTGGCCAAAGCACTGCTCTATGCGATCAACGGTGGTGTGGATGAGAAACTGGGCATACAGGTTGGACCGGACCTGGCTCCTTTGACTTCTGAGGTTCTCGTTTATGAAGAAGTCGTGGAGAAATTCGACACCGTGATGGAATGGCTGGCAAAGCTGTATGTCAATACGCTTAACGTCATTCACTATATGCACGATAAATACAGCTATGAACGGCTGGAAATGGCGCTTCACGACCGTGAAATCGTTCGAACGATGGCTACGGGAATAGCCGGTCTGTCCGTCGTCGCCGACTCGTTAAGTGCGATCAAGTATGCGAAGGTCCGTCCGATCCGCAATGAGCAAGGGATCGCGGTTGATTTTGAAATCGAGGGAGAATACCCGCAATACGGCAACAATGATGAGCGCGTTGATGCGATCGCTGTTCAATTGACGGAAACGTTTATGAATAAGATTCGGAAGCATCAAACGTATCGCGGCGCAGTGCCAACGATGTCTGTACTGACGATTACTTCCAATGTCGTGTATGGCAAAAAGACAGGCAGTACGCCTGATGGCCGCAAAGCCGGCGAGCCCTTTGCACCGGGAGCCAATCCGATGCACGGTCGCGACCGGAAAGGGGCATTGGCATCGCTTGCTTCTGTAGCGAAGATCCCTTATGAGCATTGCCAGGACGGCATATCCAATACGTTCTCCATCGTACCGAAGGCTCTTGGCCGTGAAGAGCAGACGCGATTCTCGAATCTGGTTTCTCTGCTGGACGGTTATATGGCGAATAAAGGCCATCATTTGAATATTAATGTGTTTGAACGTGCCCAGCTTCTGGATGCGATGGAGCACCCGGAGCAATACCCGCAGCTGACCATTCGCGTATCCGGCTATGCGGTAAACTTTATTAAGCTGACGCGTGAACAGCAGCTTGATGTGATCCATCGTACGTTCCACGGTACGATGTAGAATAGAAAGGGGTGCAGACAGATGAAAGGACGCATACATTCTTTCGACACCTTCGGCACCGTTGACGGTCCTGGCATCCGTTTTGTGCTTTTCATGCAAGGTTGTGCGCTGCAGTGCCAGTACTGCCATAATCCGGATTCATGGGAGATGAATACCGGCAGGCAAATGGACGTAGAGGAAATACTGAACGAGATTGAGCCGTACCTGGAGTATTATCGTCGCTCAGGCGGGGGTATTACAGTCACAGGCGGGGAGCCGACCTTACAGGCTCCTTTCCTGGCTCGCTTGTTTGCCGAGTGCAAACGACGCTGGGGACTGCATACCACACTTGATACAAATGGGTTCTGTGAGCCAAGCCATGCGCAGGAGCTTTTACAAGTAACCGATCTGGTGCTGCTGGATCTGAAGCAGATTAATCCGAATAAGCACATCATGCTCACGGCACAGCCGAACGATCGGATTAAGCGCTTTGCTTATTATTTGAATGAGATCGATAAGCCCGTATGGATTCGTCATGTCTTAGTTCCAGGATGGACTGACGCTTACAAGGATTTATTAGAACTAGGCATGTTCATTGGAGCATTGGATAATGTAGAAAAGCTTGAATTGCTGCCTTACCACCGCATGGGTGTCTATAAATGGCACCAAATGGGTAAGGTTTATCCACTTGAAAACTGCCCCACTCCAACTGATCAAGAGGTAGTAAGAGCTCGCAGCATAATTGAGCTTGGTCTCCAAAGTGCTGAACCTGACGGTGCTGGATTTTGGGATTAAATGAATGAACAAATCATTCCACTATGGCATTCTTGCTTTGGTGGATTTTTTTGCAAAATTAGAGATTTCATAAAAGGAGCTGTAGTTCCATGCAATTTCATTTCTTGCATCCAGCAGATCAAATTATTCTAATCATGGAGCGAATCTATGGTTATGGCATGACTACAACATCAGGGGGCAATCTCTCCATTCTTGATGATAAGGGCGACATTTGGATTACACCAGCAGGTGTGGATAAAGGGTCCTTGAAGAGAGAGGATATCATATGTGTTCAGGCTGATGGTACCATCGTAGGGCATCATAAGCCATCAAGCGAGTTTCCCTTTCATCAGCTGCTATATCGAACACGTCCTGATTTAAGAGCAGTTGTGCATGCACATCCTCCTGCGCTTGTTTCCTTCAGTATTGTCAGAAAGATACCTCATACACATCTATTACCAAATGAGTATGATATTTGTGGCGAGGTTGGAATGGCTGCTTATGCGCTTCCGGGGAGTTATGAGCTTGGTGAACAAATAGCAGCGGTTCTGGCTAAAGGTATCAATACCGTGATGCTTGAGAATCATGGTGTTGTTGTTGGGGGTACCGATTTGTTTGAAGCCTTTAAAGTGTTCGAAACGTTGGAATATTGTGCAAGACTAGAGATCGAGGCGAACCGGATTGGAAGGCCGACGCTTTTATCTGAAGGAAGCTTGGATCTAGTGAGGGCTCAACAAGATATTCACATGCCTACGTTTGTTCCGAAAGCCTTTTCCACCCAAGAAAGAGCCCTGCGCAGAGATATGTGTAAATTCATTAAACGCTCCTACGACCAACGGCTATTTACAAGTACACAAGGAACATTTTCGCAAAGGTTGGATGGAGATGCGTTCCTAATTACGCCTTATGGCGTGGATCGTAAGTACTTGGAAGTAGAGGATTTGGTGAGAATCGAGGGTGGCGAAGTGCAGGAAGGAATGATACCCAGCCGCTCTGTATCTCTTCATCAGTCTATATATGAGATGCACCCCCACGTGAATTCGATAATAATTGCGCATCCTCCTCATATTATGGCTTTTGCAGTCAAGGATTGCCTATTTGATTCTAGAACAATTCCTGAAAGCTATATCTTATTGCGCAACATACCAAAGCTGCCTTTTGCCTCTGTATATGAGAATCTTAAAGAAACAGCCGCAGTTTTTGTTGAGAATACCCCGATTGTAATTGTAGAAAATAACTGCGTCATTGTTACAGGACAAAATCTATTAACTGCGTTCGATCGGTTGGAGGTTGCTGAATACAGTGCTAAGTCCGTTATTTCATCGTTCAGCATCGGCGAGATCGTGCATATCAATGATAAAAGTATTAAGGATATTGATAGTGCTTTTCATCTTTCCTAACTTAATCATTCAACAAAGAGCAAATCGTGCCGGAATCGATCCGACACGATTTGTTCTTTTCTATTTCTTATAACAAATAGCTCCCAGCCAGCCTCGAGTTCAAGATGCTAGATTCGGTATTTTTTAACGATCCATCGCTCCCAGTAATTCAGGTCTGGCTCAATCAGGGGCCGGCTATAGCGGCGGACGATTTCTTGCGATAATAGACAGGTAAGTGCTGTGGCCAATAATAAAACTAGTGCCACCTGTATCGAATTGTGTACATAGGTGAAGAGCCCCATAGAAATCGCTGTTTTGGTAATCAATGCGTGAAGTAAGAAGACATATACCGTATATTTTCCCCAATCTGTTACAAAAGACTTTTGGCGCGGTACAATGTATAAGAAGCAGAGCGAAGCGAGTATTTCCAACAGATAGATGCTTAAGCGATATATACCAGTATACCAATGAAAAAAGCCCATCTCTTTGAACGTAAAGCTGCTGTAAAGCCATTTTGGATCTACTGAGAATAAGTTGAAAAGGATAACAATACCAGCCATGCAGCAAGCAAATAGCCACCTATTCCTATGAATCATAATAGTTCGTACATGATCCAAACGAATGTAATATCCAGCTAAGAAGAAGGGAAAGAACACGATCGTTCGGGAAAAGCTGAGAATCGTTCCAGTGAATGGCGTGTAGCCAATGAGAACCCCTAGTATTATGGAGATTACGAGGGGGTGCTTCATTTTCGTAAAGAGGGGAAGAAGCATCCGCCAACAGAAGTGACTGAACAAAAACCATAATAACGAATAGGGAATAAAGAACGAATAATGAACACCAGGTGCATGAAACACTAATAAATCCAGCAGCGAGTATAAGCTCTGAAAGATGAGATAATGGTAAAAGATCTTCTGTAAACTCTCGATCCCGGGAATATCAAGGCGAAAACTTTTGGAGAAATAGCCTGTCACTAACACAAACATTGGAATGTGGAAGGTGTAAATACCTAGATATATAGAATACAAAGCTTTACTTTGATGCATTAAGGGTTCGATACAATTGGCGATGACAACGATTAAAATTAGCAGAAACTTGGCGTTTAACATAAACGTATCCGTAGCTTCATTCTCTATTCTATCCACACTACGACCTCCATTCAGGAATGGAATGGTTTTATTCTAATTGTATACGGAATGAAAAGTTATCGTAGTGATGAAAGTCACTTAAGGTTATACCTAACATAAAATCTTCTTGTTTATTAATCAGCTCATAAAGTATAATTTTTCCATAATTATTAAAAATAGCTGCCTAAGAAAGGGGTAGACGATGAATATTGATGAGCTTGCAGTATCAATGTCTCTCAATAGTGGTAATCGTTCAGAACGAGAAGCAGCTCACCTTTTCTATCAACGGATTGGCTTTACTCCAAAAAGCACTGGCTTATCACATCCAATCAACATGTGAATTCGTTTCATTCCCGCTACAGTTTGTTTTCGTATATTCTATGACTAAATATTTGAGACTTTGGAGGAAAATGAATTGAAAAGAACCGTATTGTTCCTTGCTTTTCTATTAGCTTTGCTATGTGTTGTTGGAACAGGATGTTCATCTAACAACTCGGATGAACGTTGGGATTATAGAGATGGTTTTGTTGTCGCGAAAGAGGGCGACAAAATACTTGTAGTGCGGGATAAGGTCGCCGATTCCAAAGCTCCTCTTAGCGAAATATTAGAGAACGCTAAACCAAATGCAATGTGGATTTCAGTTGATAAAGCTGATTACGATGCAGTTACAGTAGACGACCGTGTAAGCATTAATTTTCCGAACGGCGGAGTAATAAATCAATCATATCCAGCCCAGACGACGGCAGATGTGGACAAAAAATAATATCGCTAATTGACAACGGAATAACCGCTTATGAGCGGTTTTTCTTTTTGTGACTAGAAATAGGCCTTTCTGTTTTTCTGGTCTTCGAGGAGCCGCAACTAATGGGCTGTATGAAGAAAAACATGAAAATGGCAGAATATATCAAACCTTTATTTTGTGAAAGCAGATATGTTTTTTTCGATCGGGTATCGATAGTAGAACAAACATCAATGAGCATGATGCCGTAGCAACCTGCCGTTTTGTTAAGCTAAACGTGAACAACAACATAATGCAACTCCCAAAGAGGCAACCGATATGATGAATTGGCTGCCTCTTCCACGCTAACTGGCAGAAGAGTTTAACGAGGTCGAGTGGAATTTATTAGAAACATTTCCATCGTCATTACGTCTAATGGGTGAAAGACTCATTATAAGGAGGTATTTTGTTGTCTGGAGTGAATTGATGTTGGGGCTATGAAGAGGCACTTACCATCAGAGAGGAATATAAATCAATGAAAAAGTGGTTATACGTAATCGGAATTAGCTGTGTGATTCTTTTATTGGCTGGTTCTATCTTTGCTTTTCAGCAGAAAGAAATCAAGGTGGTAAGAGTTTATGGTTATGGTTTGTCTCCGAACGGATACAGCATTTTGACAAGCCTAGGAGGAGCGAGTACAATACCCTGTACCTATGAGCAATACCACACGTTAAATGACGATTCCTATACAAATGTTTCGTATTCCGTTATTTACGAGCAGAATAGATGGTTCAAAAACAATCAGCACACTTTAAAATTACTTCGATTCGAAAGACCGTTTCCTAATGATCAAAACAAACAAGTACAAAGCTTTTATTATCGCCTGATAGATGAAACCCTTGAACAAGTAAACGACAATACTTCCGTTTTAACGAGATTGTATGAAAAGCGTGAAAACAATAACAATCTATTCGACGTAATTCCCCAGTCCGTAGTTATTTCCAGAGTAGGTAATGTCAAGCAAGCCAGGCAGTGGGTGCAGAAGCACCATCCGGAGTTTCTACAGCTAATGGATGAAACCGTAATTGATGACTCAGTGCTGGGCAGTTGGAAACGAGACGATTATCAGCAAGTTTACAGCACCGCTTCACCTGAAGGATTATCGCTGAATGATATCATTAGCATGCATCGTGATAATGTTACAGGACAATAGGCTGAGCTTACCTGGAACATGAGCCCAAAAATAAACATTACGCTCCCGGGGACTATAGTTCAATATCAGTAGGGCTGCTCTGGGACAATAACGGGTAACGATAGCTGAATTACAGCTGTATCGGCATCCGCTTTTATTTATGTCTAGCCGTTCTATTCACTGGCATGGGAGAATTGGTGTGTTGTAATATTGATATTACTACAGAAAATAAAAGGAGAAAGATATGTGCCGAAATATAAAGACATTATTTAACTTTGACCCACCGGCTACCGACGATGAGATCCTGGCGGCCTCACAGCAATTCGTGAGAAAACTCTCGGGCTTTAACAAGCCTTCACAGGCGAACGAGGAGGCGTTCCATCGTGCTATTGAAGAGGTGGCTACGGTGGCCCGGACTTTGTTGAATTCACTGGTAACCAACGCAGAGTCTCGTAATCGCGATGTGGAGATCGAACGTGCTCGCGCTAGAGCTGCGCAAAGGTTCGGAGTTGGCGAGGATTATGGTGATAGGTAAGATGTAGAGAACTAGTGGGACACTATAGCGAAGGAGCTTGCAAAACGGCAGCTCCTTTTCTTTGTTGAAGCAACAGGCAGAAGAGTTGGAAAACATGATTTTCTGGCTTTCCACCGGTTTACGGAATGAATTGGGATGCCTTTTGGGATTCGATAACGGGGTTAATTGAAATTTGAGGGCAGGTTTTCTGTTGTTTAGTGATTTTTTTCACTTAAGCTATTGAGAAACTCCTTTAAAATAAATGTAATGCATTATTTTTTAGGAGGAGAGGCACATGGGATTCATGAACCCAGAGCAGGTCTGGAGGCAAACCGTGGAAGCAGGTGAGAAGAAGGTTTATTTGCCTATTCTCAACCAGCTTGTATTGGGCTTTTTGGGCGGGGCGTATATCTCTATTGGATTTCTTTTATATATCAGGGTAAGTGCTGTTGTTCCAGCACCTTGGAGTGATTTTGGCAGTATCCTGGGTGCTGCATGTTTCCCTTTGGGCCTGATTTTAACGTTAATTGCCGGCGGAGAACTACTTACCGGGAATATGATGGCTGTTCCAGCAGCTTATTTCTCAGGAAGGATCGGGCTAAGACAATTAATGGGGAATTGGCTGGTGATTACGCTTGGGAATTTTGTTGGAGCTCTATTCATCGCTTATGCATTTGGTCACCTAGTTGGGCTGACTGAGCATGGTATTTACCTCGATAAACTGATGAAGGTTGTCCATGCTAAGATTGCAGAGCCCTTCTACGTAGCAATCCTATCGGGTATTGGATGCAATTGGTTAGTCGGGCTCGCTGTTTGGTTAGCATATGGTGCTGAAGAGGGTATAGCTAAACTAGTAGGAATATGGTTACCGACAATGGCCTTTGTGGCAATTGGATTTCAGCACGTAGTCGCCAATATGTTTGTTATTCCTGCCGCTATATTTGCTGGGCAAGCTACTTGGATGGACTATCTAAGCAATTTCATACCGGTGTATATAGGGAATGCACTCGGTGGAACGGTATTTGTAGCAGGCATGTATGCAATGGTTTATCGAAAATCCCAATCTAGCATGCAGGCGAAATCCCTGGAGTCTAAATCTGCCCCTTACGGTAAATAAAACGGTAAAAAAGGCTCAACACTAAAAGAGCTTGATAAATTCGATGCATTTTGCTAGAAGGGTGCTACGCAGACGGATCATTCTTACGATCGCTGTTGTCTCCCTATTTCTTGATTCTATCCCTTAGGGTAGAAATAAGGAGACAAAGGCGAACGCTATCGCTTCTTCAGAACGATTCCGTCCGCTTCGCTTTTGTTTCGTGATGGCTAGCACTGATTATTCTTTAGACCCGTAAAAAATACCCGGCTCTTTTATGAGTCGGGCCTTCATTGTGTGCGAATTATTTACATCCGAGAAGATGTCTTGGAGCTTTATAAGCCTTTGTGAGAAGCGACTTTATGAATGATAGCAATACGCTCCCTTGGAGTGATGGCTATTAAAGAACGATTGACTCCCCATCGGCAGGAACGAATATGTTGGCCGTGAGACCCTTCTCTTCAATAAAGCTTATCAATTCCTGTCTTGTCAACAAGCAGTGGTTAACCGCCTCCATATGGGATACGATAATTGTCGATTGTGGGGCTTCCGTGTATGTCCGATAGATGTCTTCTTTACCCATCGTAATGGGAGCGCCTTGCAGGAATTGCGCGGAGCCTCCGTTTACAATAATCACTTCGGGACGATGAAGACCAATGGCCTCCTCAACATCATCGCACCAGATGGTATCGCCTGAAATGTATAATGTCTTCTCATCCGGATGTTTAAAGACAATCCCCGAAACTTCCCCCATAAGTTGCCCAATTTCGCCTACGCCGTGTTTGCCGCTTGTTTGATTCAAAGAGACATCACCTATTCGAGAAATGCGATTTAAAACTTGTACGTTGTGGAATCCTTCTTTCCTAATCGCGTCGGCGTCTACATCAGATTGCGCTATCACGATCATATCTTTGGAAAGCGCCTCGATCGCAGCCGCATCGAAATGGTCCGGGTGCAAGTGAGTCACAATGACCGCATCGGCCTGGACGATTTCCTCGACAGGAATCGGCAAATCGACGGTCGGATTGTTGACTTGATTTGAAGTATTGGGAAAGGGTGGATAGACCCCCTTTGCCCCTAAAAATGGATCGATTAAAAAAGTCATGTTGCCATAGTTTAGAAGCATTGTCGCATTTCGTATTTGTCTGATCTTCACTGTGAATGCCTCCTTTTATAATCTTCTTTAATAGGATAATATTTATAAAGAAATTGGGACATATATATAATCACGAAAAACGGAAGAAATACTTGAATAATGAAAGAGGTTGTCATTCATGCTGGATCATACTGATAAACGAATTCTGGAAGAACTCAAAAAGAATGCCAGAATTTCGATGAAGGAACTGGGAGAAAACATTCACATGACTGGTCAGGCGACAGCCAACCGTGTTCTTAAATTAGAGGAAGACGGAGTGATTGAAGGCTATACGATTCATCAGAATTACATGAAAACGGGATACCCGGTCCATTCGTTTATTAATATTTATACGAAGAGCTTCGATCATAAACCATTCTTGTCGTTTATAGAAACGCAGCATCCGTATATTGTGAATAATTTCAAAATTAGCGGAGAGGGATGTTATCTTATGGAGTGCAGGTTTCCGTCCAACGAGGTACTCGACAGATTTTTAGGCGAATTAAACCATTATGTCAATTATAAATTGTCTCTAGTTATTAATAATTAATAAAAACAAAGCAGGAATTTGTACTTCTCCTGTCCAGTAACCGACCCAAGGACGTATAGAAGCGTATGTTCGGCGATCAACTTCCGAGACTGGTAGAGAATCCGTGTGAATAATGAGCTGAGGATCTCAGGGTAAGCTTTCAGCAAGATAGAAAATGAGCATACTACCGCTACAGAAACTGTAGGGGTGAAGACATGGCCGAATAGAACACGCGAACTAATCCGACAATGCTGTATGAGCCGCGGGATCACAATAGTTAAAGGTGCAGTAGAAAAAGACCATCATGTGATGAGTAGGAGCTCAGTCCAAGGTTTGAGCGTGCTTCAGAGGAGCATCGATTGATGCAACAGATTTTTCTTTTAAGGCTAAGCAAATGACGGTAATACCCCAAGATACGATCGAAATAAGTATCAAATTTACAACGTAGGTAGAAATGGAACTTCCACTATAAATGAGATGCAAATAGCCTTGGATGGCATTTGAAGCAGGGAGAAAATTATCGAATTGTCTATAAAAAGGGGTAAGCATCGTTGTAGGGATGATATTACCACCTGTCATTAATTGCAGCGGTACTAAAGCGATATTAAATAAAGGACCAAAATGTCCGAAGAGGGCAAAGCCCATTTGCGTCACGCACATGCAAGAAAGAAAGACAAGGATTTGAAATGTCCACATCGATATGAAAGAACTATGTACATTACTAAATAGCATAGCAACGCTTGTGATAATGAATGGGAAAACAATCGCAATAGCGATATATAGCATTTGTCTAGCAAAAAAAATCTGCCACTTGCTATACTCACGTTTCAGCATTAGTGAGGCAAGGTTAAATTGTATGTTCATAGTCATCATGGCAATATAGGCTATGAAACCAAGAAGCATGGGCAGCATAGACGTAGAAAAATCGTTTACAGGATTTGTTTTTACGATGTCAGTTTGTATAGGATCCTCTACAATTTGTTTTCCGATTTGATTCAGTTGTTTGGATATCTCTAATGCGGCTTTTTCCATCATAGCTTTTGCGATATCCGAATTACCCTCATTGATGTAGTAAGTCAGTTTCGCTTTCTGAATGGAGATAATCATGGCAATTTCACCTGCATTAATTTTGGCTTGAGCATCTTGGATTGATACTATCGGTTTAGTTTGAAAAGGGGCAAGCTGAGTAATTTGATTCGCAATAATAGCACCCTTGGAGCCATCTTCATTGACTACAGCGGCATGCAATTGATCAATTCGGTTCGTGGCGCCGCTATAACCCGTCATCCATACAATGATGAAAAACAAGGGGACAAATAATCCAAATACAAGACCAAACTTAGTCTGAGAAGTTTTTAGAAAAGATTGTAATGCTTTCATTATGATTTAACCTCCATGTTGCTCTATTCGATTCACTTGTACATCTTCAAAGTCGAACTGACAACAAGGACAATGGTTAAGTGGATGGAGAATGATCTGATAGCTTGGCAATATGATTTAATAGGTGCATGATATGAATTTATATCTACTTTAATGAGTAAGTTTCATAATTCCAAAGCCTTGCTGTGGCAGGTTTTTTTTAAGTGCGAAAAAAGGAGTGCCTCCCTAAATCTCGAAGTAGTAGTCGCTAAACAACACACCGAGATGAAAGGAAGAACCCCCTATGTTTATGATTTCAGGATACGAGAGATTAAACTCCTTGGATCCAATAAGAGATGTCCCTCATGACGATTTCTCTCCCTATGTCATCATGAGGATTATGGAGCATGCCGGAATAGCCTAGATAACTTTTACTTACCGTCTCAGGTACCAGATCAAACAACGCCCTCGTATTTTCCGGTGGAACAATCTGATCGTCCAGCCCCTGTACGATTAGAAGCGGAACATTAATTTTTTGCGGACTCTGGAGGATTGCCTCCACCGCTGTGAGTGTTCCCCTATGAAGACCGGCTGTTTTGATATGTTGCCTTAAAGGATCCCGTTTGAACTCGCGTATGACATGGATGTCTCTCGTTAGTTGTTCAAAATCCGGAGCCTCAGGATAGGCTGCTTCATTAGGGGTATCGGCTGGTATGTTCGACAGGTATTGACGAATGCGTTCAGGTATGATGGCTGGGCATATCAGCACCAGCCCCTGCAATTTAACGGATGAATGCATATGCATTGCATAGTCCAATGCGATAACACCGCCCAAGCTATGGCCCATAAGGAAAACAGGAACATTCGGCATATCAAGTGTTATTTCGTTCAAGAACATAAATGTGTCTTTACGAAATTGTTCAAACCCGTTTATAAAAGCGCGATCTCCCTCGGAACGACCATGCCCCCTGATATCGTAAGCACACACCTCGTAGCCTTCTTGAACTAACGGGTTAACGATATTCAGAATGCCTCCACTGTGAGAACCGACTCCATGAATGATGGCTATACACGCCTTTGGAGTGGTATCGGGAGACCAGGTTCTTCGAAATAAAACCTGGTCTTGGTAACCTTTGAAAAAAGCCTCCTTATGCTGCATATGACAACTCCCTTATTAACGAACGATTGACTCCCCATCGACAGGAACGAATATGTTGGCCGTGAGCCCCTTCTCTTCAATAAAGCTAGTCAATTCCTGTCTTGTCAAAAAGCAGTGATTAACCGCCTCCATATGGGATACGATAATTGTCGATTGCGGGGCTTCTGTGTATGTCCGATAGATGTCTTCTTTACCCATTGTAATGGGAGCGCCTTGCAGGAACTGCGCGGAACCTCCGTTTACAATAATCACTTCAGGACGATGAAGACCAATAGCCTCCTCAACATCATCGCACCAGATGGTATCGCCTGCGATGTATAATGTCTTCTCATCCGGATGTTTAAAGACAACCCCCGAAACTTCGCCCATAAGTTGCCCAATTTCCCCTTCACCGTGTTTGCCGCTTGTTTGATTCAAACTGACATCACCTATTTGAGAAATGCGATTTAAAGCTTGTACGTTGTGGAAACCTTTTTTTCTGATCTCGTCGGCGTCTACATCCGATTGCGCTATCACGATCATATCTTTGGAAAGCGCCTCGATCGCAGCTGCGTCGAAATGGTCCGGGTGCAAGTGAGTCACAATGACCGCATCGGCCTGGATGATTTCCTCGACAGGAATCGGCAAATCGACGGTCGGATTGTTGACTTGATTTGAAGTATTGGGAAAGGGTGGATAGACCCCCTTTGCCCCTAAAAATGGATCGATTAAAAAAGTCATGTTGCCATAGTTTAGAAGCATTGTTGCATTTCGTATTTGCCTGATCTTCATTGTGAATGCCTCCTTTTATTATCTTCTTTAATAGGATAATATTTATAAAGAAATTGGGACATATATTAAATCACGAAAAACGGAAGAAATACTTGAATAATGAAAGAGGTTGTTATTCATGCTGGATCATACTGATAAACGAATTCTGGAAGAACTCAAAAAGAATGCCAGAATTTCGATGAAGGAACTGGGAGAAAACATTCACATGACTGGTCAGGCGACGGCCAAGCGGGTGCTTAAATTAGAGGAAGACGGAGTGATTGAAGGCTATACGATTCATCAGAATCACATGAAAACGGGATACCCGGTCCATTCGTTTATTAATATTTATACGAAGAGCTTCGATCATAAACCATTCTTGTCGTTTATAGAAACGCAGCATCCGTATATTGTGAATAATTTCAAAATTAGCGGAGAGGGATGTTATCTTATGGAGTGCAGGTTTCCGTCCAACGAGGTACTCGACAGATTTTTAGGCGAATTAAACCATTATGTCAATTATAAATTGTCTCTAGTTATTAATAATTAATAAAATGGCTATCCAATAAGCTGTCAGGCCACTCCGGGTAACCCAGAAATCGATTCTGGGTTACCCGGTTTTTATTTGAAATATCAGACTATCCTTTTCTGGCTCTAACCCATAATCAGTGCTAGCCAACACGAAACAAAAGCGAAGCGGACGGAATCGTTCTGAAGAAGCGCTAGCGTTCGCCTTTGTCTCCTTATTTCTACCCCTAAGGGATAGAATCAAGAAATAGGGAGACAACAGTGACCCTTAAGAATGATCCGTCCGCGCAGCGGGCTTCTATGCACGAGGCTTCGAATATATCAAGCAGGATATGGTGTAAGAATGCACCCCGCCCATATGCTATAATTTACTTAACTTTACGTAAGCAACGGTGCGTGTGAAAACCCCAAAGGGAGAGCGATCATGAAATCTACTATAGACCAGCAGTCAGGTGTCTTTCCCTCTGTCTGTTCACTCGATTGTCCTGATCAATGCGGATTGCTTATTCATAAGGAATCCGGCAAGATCGTCAAAATAGAAGGAGATCCGAACCATCCAGTCACGCAAGGGGCTATCTGCAATAAAGTCCGTCACATGACGGAACGCATCTATGATGAAAAGCGACTTCGCTACCCTTTGAAGCGGGTTGGGAAGAAGGGCGATAACCAATTCGAGCGAATAACATGGGAAGAAGCGATTCAGACCATTACCTCCAATTGGAAATCGGTTATTGCCTCGGAAGGTGCCGAAGCGATTCTTCCTTATAGCTTTTACGGCAATATGGGTAGAATTGGAACCGAAGGTATGGGCAGGCGGTTGTTTAATCGGATGGGAGCAAGTCGGCTTATCTACTCCATTTGTGAAGCAGCGGGTACGGAAGGCTATGGCTATACGATGGGTGGAAGCTACGGTACGGATCCAGAAGATACCGTTCATGCCAAGTTATTTATTATGTGGGGTATTAATGCGGTAAGTACCAATATGCATCAGGTGACGATTGCTGAGAAGGCGCGTAAGAATGGAGCTAAGATCATTGTTATTGATGTCCATAACAATCGTACAGCACGCTGGGCGGACTGGTTCATTCCGATTCTGCCTGGTACCGACTCAGCGCTCGCGCTTGGGATGATGCATATTTTATTCGATGAAGGCTTGGTGGATGAGGCTTTTCTTCAGCAGTATACAACGGGTTATGAGAAACTCCGCGAGCATGTGAAGCAGTATTCACCGGAGGTCGTTTCATCTATTACGGGTGTCCCAGTTGAAGATATCTTGAAGCTTGCCCGCATGTATGGAGAGATAACGCCAGCCTTCATTCGGATTGGCAACGGTCCGCAGCATCATGATAACGGGGGAATGACTATCCGGACGATTGCATGTCTGCCGGCACTGACAGGTCAATGGCTTCAGCAAGGTGGCGGAGCGATTAAAGGAAATGGTGGTTATTTAAGCCTCAATAAGCGCGCGTTGGAGCGACCGGATCTGCTGAAGACCAGCACACGCAAAATCAACATGAATCTGCTCGGTCAGGCCTTACTTGAGCTTGATCCACCTATCCGCTCGCTGTATGTATATAATTCCAATCCCGCTGTCGTTGCTCCGCATGCAAACAAGGTGAGAGATGGGATGCAGCGAGAGGATCTATTTACGGTTGTTCATGATCTATTCCTTACTGAGACCGCTTCTTATGCTGATATTGTGCTGCCGGCTACGTCATCCTTTGAGAATATGGATCTCTACAGCTCTTACTGGCATCATTACTTGCAGATTCAAAAGCCCGTTATTGAGCCTTATGAGGAATGCAAATCCAATGTGGATGTGTTTCGATTATTGGCGCAGGCGATGGGATTCGATGAACAGCCATTCCTAGATACAGATGAGGATATGATTGGTCAGGCACTAGACAATCCGAATAATCCTCCTGTGCAAGAAATAACGGTCCAAGCCTTGATGGATCATGAATTTGTAAAAGCAAAGGTGAAGCCGCTATTCCCAGGGAAGCTGCGAACGCCAAGCGGTAAGATCGAGCTTTATTCTGAAGCGATGGAGCGTAAGGGTTATCCACCCCTGCCAACCTACACATCTCTCGTTGAAGATGAGTCACTGCCCTTCTTATTCGTGCCAACTGCTAATCATAACTTTTTGAACTCGACTTTTGGGAATAATGAGAAGCACGTGAAGCTGGAGAAAACACCGAAGCTGCATATGAATATTGCGGATGCTTCAAGACTTGGGATTGATAATGGTGATGCTGTGCGTGCATTTAATGAGCGAGGGAGCTGCGAGCTCACAGCGGCGGTAGGGGAAGATGTCCTGCCGGGTGTGGTGTTAAGTCAAGGGCTATGGTCCGATGCTGCCAAAGGCAAGGCGCTGGTCAATTCGCTTACCCCAGATCGCGTGGCGGATATGGGAGAGGGGGCGACCTTCTTCTCGGGTCGTGTACAGGTAGAGAAAGTAAACTCTTAACTCACGTCTGTTATCTTAAACGAATTGCCAAAGCTTGATTGGGTATATCACATTCTATGAGTTCTATCTATAATAGCCTATAAACCGGATTGAATAGTAGAATCACTCTTATATGGACAACTAAATTTGCAATGAAAAGAGGAATTCAAATGACCCATTTCATGGATTCAATTCAACAAGCAGCCTCCAGAATAGAGGGATTGGACCCCGACCTATTAGCTATCGGGCCAGTCCTGCTTGAGCACGGTGCCGTTCAACAGGTTGCACCATACTTGAAGGATCAAGATTATGGTCACGTCGCAATAGTAGCTGATGCTCGAACCTATGACATTGCCGG
This sequence comes from Paenibacillus baekrokdamisoli, assembly GCF_003945345.1. Taxonomy (GTDB): domain Bacteria; phylum Bacillota; class Bacilli; order Paenibacillales; family Paenibacillaceae; genus Paenibacillus_Z; species Paenibacillus_Z baekrokdamisoli. The sequence continues at coordinate 6,989,461 of NZ_AP019308.1, forward strand.
TCAGGCGTTGGAGTCGTCTATACAGGAGCTTGGAGTAGCAGTACAGGTGACAATTATCGATCCTGACCATCAAGGTGACGTCATCGCAGATGAAGCTTCGATCATTCAGCTCATCTTGGCGCTGAAGACTCACTCTTCAGAAGTTGTTGTGGCTGTTGGCACGGGAACGCTGCATGATATTGTACGCTTCTCTGCTTATACGTTAAATATCCCTTTTGTATCGGTACCAACGGCGCCATCTGTTGATGGATTTAATTCTAAGGGAGCGCCAATCATTCTAAGAGGCGAGAAAAAGACAATCACTGCGATCGGTCCAAATGCGATTTTTGCGGATTTAGATATTTTGACGAAGGCACCGGCTGCGCTTGTTGCGGCGGGCTTTGGCGATATGTTAGGTAAATACACTTCGCTGTTTGATTGGAAATTTGGACATCTTGCAGGTGGAGAGCCTTACTCTGAAGTGGTAGCTGAGATGACTAGAAATGCATTACAGCAATGTGTGGATCATAGTGATGAAATTGCCAAGCGCAGCTCGGAAGGGATACGACTGCTCATGGGTGCCTTGCTTGAATCAGGCTTTGCCATGCTGTTGTTTGGTCAATCTCATCCGGCGTCGGGCGCTGAGCATCATCTATCCCATTATTGGGAAATGGAATTTCTTCGTCTTGGAAGTAGACAAATTCTCCACGGAGCAAAGGTTGGTGTTGCCTGCGCGGAGATATCCAGATTGTATCATCAGCTCGCTGATGATTCTCTTGTTCCCGTTGCTCCCGCACTCTTGCAAGCGATTCGGGACGAAATCAGCTTGATTCCAGATGAGCAGACGATTCGTCAGCTCTTGAGGACCGTCGGTGGCGCAACGACTCCAGAGGAGCTTGGAGTGAAACCAGAGCTGTTAACGAGAAGCCTGAATGAAGCGCATCTCGTTCGGCCTAACCGTTATACGCTGTTGAGAGCCTATAACGAAGCGAAGTAGGGGATCTTTCTTTCGAGGGGCAGCGGAGCTTCTCTATTATCGGACAGAATAGCGCTCCGCAATGTTTGCAAGTCGCCTGACTCCACTCCTCAAATGCTCTTCATTAATGAAGGAATAGCTTAAACGGATCCAAGATCGCATCTCTCTGAGCGGATCACAAATTATACCCGGAATGAAAGAGATTGATTGCTCCATACATTCGTTTAGAAATCCTTCTACAGGGAGGGTTTCGGGAAGTTTGAGCCACAGGTTGAAGCCGCCTTTGGGACTGTCCCATGTCCATCCGGTAGTTTTCAATTCCTCCTCCACGATTTCTTTTCTTACTTGGAGAGCGATGCGCAGCTTCTTCAAGTGCTGCCTCATCCGTTCTGATTCGAAGTAGTGTAAGAAAAGCTTCTGGTTGACGAGAGGGGTTCCATTGTCAGCCAGCGATTTTGCGGTAAGGAGAGGTGTTATCACGGAAGGTCGTCCGATGACGACGCAAATGCGAAGTCCCGGCGCCACATATTTACTGAAGCTGCGGATATACACAACCCAACCATTTGTATCGTAAGTAAGCATGGGCTCAGGAGGCGGTTCATCAAAATACATCTCGTGAATGGCATCATCTTCTACTAGTAAACAGTGATACCGTTCAGCCAGTTCAACAAGCTGCTTGCGTTGAGCCTTGGGAACCGTGTACCCCGTCGGATTATGAAAGGTTGGATTCATGTAGAAAATCCGGGGTCGATGCTGTATCATCAGCATTTCAACTTTCTCCAGATCATAACCACCCAGTGTAATGTCGACTGGGATAATCCGTGCACCCTGCTGGCGGAAAATATCCAGCGCAGAACTATATGTCGGCCTTTCTACCAAAATGGGGTCCATCGGTCTGATGTATACCCGAGATATCAAGTCAATCGCCTGCTGGCCCCCGGTCGTAACCAACAGATCGCTTACTGACAGTTGAAGATTGTGTGACTCCTTCATATAGCGACAAAGGAATTCGCAAAGCTCCTCGTCTCCTTGTACATTGGAGTAAGTACCCATTAATTTTGGATAATCGTCGAAAACTTGCTTAACATATTCGGACAGGTAAAGATTAGGCAGCAAATTCGGATCGATCAGTGCTTGGGAGAATTGATAAACAACAGGTACCTGCTGAATTTCGGCTAAGGAGTTTTTCAAGAAGCCGGAAGAGGTGACGGGGTGACTCTCCGGATGTTCAGATATTACCTGCTGCGTATTTCCTGGACTTACGTAATAACCTGATTTCTCCTTTACATAAGCCTTCCCGTTTTGTTTTAACATCTGATAGGCCCGAAATACAGTTAGCCGGTGAATCCGGAGCTCTTGGGCGAGCATTCTAATCGAAGGGAGCTTGTCATGAGTTTGCCACTCTCCCAGCTCGATCCTAGTGACGATATAATCGTATGCTTGTCTAAAAAGAAGTTTAGTATCTTTCGTCGATGACTCCTCTTGCTTCACAGCTCGTCCTCCCCTATTCGTTAATTATAGTCAAAGCTCTACTAATCTGTTCTGTTATCATTCATCTGTTCTATCCCCTGTCTAGTATGATACATCAAAAGGGGGAACATCCATGATTATTTTTAATTACTTGCTCGTATGTCTCATTTTTGGTACAACATTTTTGGCGATTAAAGTAGGTGCGGATGCTCATACACCGCCTTTCTTCTCAGCGGGATTAAGGTTCACGGTGGCAGGTATCATTTTGTTTCTTTGGATGGTATGGAGAAAAAAGGCCAGCTTAGCGCTGTTATTCCGTAAAGAAGTGCTGCTCACTGGAATTGGCCTAACGTTCGGCACATTCTCAGCCCTTTACTGGGCGGAACAATATGTATCTTCCGGTATAGCTGCCGTTTTATCAGCTACGGGGCCGATGATGATTCTTATCATGCAAACATTCGTCATGCGGCTGAAGGCAACGGCACTCTCTATATTCGGGTGCATCCTTGGATTCGCTGGAATCGTCTTGCTGCTGCTTCCAAGCCTTACCGTGACCGCTAATAAAGTTTGGGTATTCGGATGCATCGCGATTTTGATTGGGGAGATCTTCTATTCTTCTGGTGCGCTATATTCCAAACAAGTTATTCAGCGATTTCCGCAAACATCACCCATTGCACTAAACGCGGCTCAAATGATTATGGGAGGCTTACTGCTGCTTATTCTGTCTTCTTTCACGGAACAAGTGGACATCAAGGGCATGTTGACGACCAAAGTGATCGGGCCTCTTCTCTACCTAATCGTTATCGGCTCAATGGTAGGACATAGTCTTTTCTATTGGCTTGTTGCCAAAACGAATCCCGTCTTTCCGTCAACTTGGCTCTATGTATCGCCGCTGATTGCCCTCGCAATCGGAATGCTATTTTATGGCGAGAAGATCACTTGGTTAATGGCTGCGGGAGTCCTTACAATTATCGGCGGAACAATTTGTGCTAATTTGGACAGCTTAAAGCAGTTGTTCCATAGGAGAAAGACAGTATAATGCCTCATTAGGCAAGGATAGGGGAGCGCAGTTCAGCCCTTTGTTCAGCTAACTGAACAGATTAGTTTAGTTTAGTTTAGTTTAGTGGTGATACAAGCCTGTTGATTAACCAGAATATGTAACTGAACTAGATGGATAGGTATTCGATATTTTCATTAAACTGAAAGAAAAATCATTCCACAGGGGGAATACTATATTATGTAAGCAGATTTCTGACTCGAGTCAGGGGGGACACTTTTGAAATTAAAGGAGCTTATTAATCAACTGACTATTTCTCACGTTAATGGAGATACAGACGTTGAGATTTCAGGGATAAACATTAACTCGCAACATCTAAAACCGGGAGAGCTTTTTGTTTGTATTCCCGGTATTCCTGGATTCCAAGAAGACCGTCACAAATTTATAGATGAGGCTATAAAAGCTGGTGCGGCTGCTTTGGTTTTAGAGCGTGATGTGTATGTAGATGTGCCAACTGTAAAAGTATCTGATGCTCGTTACGCTTTAGCAGTTCTTTCGGCACATTTCTACGGGTACCCAAGTTTGGATCTCAAGTTGATTGGAGTTACTGGAACGAATGGAAAGACAACAACAAGTTACATGATCGAGTCAATATTTGCTCAAGCAGGGTACCGAACTGGATTGATGGGGAATATCGGCACTAAAATTGGTTCCACAATGTTCGAAACAGATATAAATACACAAGATCCTAATCGGTTACAATCAAATCTAAGCAAAATGAAAGAAAATTCGACTGACTTCTGTGTAATGGAAGTTACTTCTCAGGGTCTTCACATGGGTCGGGTACTTGGTTGTGAATTTCGAACAGCCGTTTTTACAAATCTAACACAAGACCACTTAAATTATCATGGAACAATGGAAAGCTATCTCGCGGCAAAGGGATTACTTTTCTCAAGAATGGGAAACTCATTCTCGGCAGACCCTTCCAAACGAAAGTTTGCCGTTTTAAATGCTGACGACGAAGCATCTAAGTATTTAAAAAGTGTAACTGGTGCACAGGTTGTTACTTATGGAATCAATAACTTAGCAGATGTAATGGCCAAAGATATTCAGTTAACTTCAAAAGGTACAAAATTCAACTTGCTCTCCTTTGCTGGAAAGACGTCAATAGAACTTAAGATGATTGGAAAGTTTAATGTGTACAATGCTCTTGCTGCAATTAGCGCCGCACTTGTGGAACAAGTACCCCTTGATGTGATTCAACAAGGGGTAGCAGAATTGGTGAGTGTCTCTGGTCGCATGGAAGTTGTTGATAAGGGACAGGATTTTCTTGTACTTGCTGACTACGCTCATACCCCGGACGGTTTAGACAAAGCGCTCTCTACTTTACGTGATTTTGCGGAAAAGAAAATAGTTACTGTGTTTGGTTGCGGTGGAGACCGAGATCGAACCAAACGTCCAATTATGGGTGAACTGGCTGCAAAGTACAGTGATTTTGTTATCATTACATCTGATAACCCGCGTACTGAAGACCCTAACGGCATACTTAAGGACATTCAGCGTGGTTTAATTGATTCTCAAGCTCCTGTTGACTCGTATGAACTGATTGTTGATCGTAGGCAAGCGATTAACCGTGCTATTGAAGTGGCCAGTTCGGGAGATATAGTTATTATCGCGGGGAAGGGGCATGAAACGTATCAAATTCTAAAAGACGAAACGATACACTTCGATGATCGGGAAGAAGCAAGGGAGGCAATACGTAAGAAGAACTTGTAGAAAGTGTGAGGCCATCCATGGGGACAATGTCATTAAGTTAAGGCGCAGGGCCAAAAATCAAGAACAAGAGCAGGTTATCGAAAAGATAGCCCGCTCTTTTTTTGCACAAAAAAGAAAATAGAACTTGACAAGCAGATGAAATTGTGTGGCGAAGCCCCTTGGAAAAACGAGGAGGTTACGCCAATGAATGAGTACGCGAATTCGCTAAAAGAAACGCTGACATCCCTCATACGAGAAATGTCAGCGGCACCAGCACCTTATGTCAAAAAACCTGAACAAGATTTTACCCGAAAGAAAAAGCTACCCTTTGAAACGGTTATGCAACTCCTGATCTCAATGGGGGGGAACAGCATATATAAGGAACTCTTGGAATCGCAGGGCTATGACGTAAACACCGCAACCACTTCTGCTTTTGTCCAGCAGAGGAATAAAATCCTGCCGTCTGCTGTGGAATTCTTGTTTCACAAATTTACGCAATCGTATACGAATATCAAGGACTATCGAGGGTATCGATTACTTGCCGTTGACGGTTCGGATTTGCATGTCGCAACTGACCCTGCCGACACGGAAACTTATATTCAAAGTCAACCGAACACGAAAGGCTATAACCTTCTGCATTTGAACGCAGCCTATGACTTGTGCAATAGATTTTACGTGGATGCCATTGTTCAGCCACGAAGGTTGTGCAACGAGGGAAGGGCGCTTGCTGCTATGGTTGACCGTTCCCCCATCAAAGGCAAAACCATTGTTACTGCCGATAGGGGGTATGAAAGTTACAACAATTTCGCGCATATTGAACGCAAAGGGTGGAACTATGTCATACGGGTAAAGGATCTGAATTCCAGTGGTATTCTTTCGGGCTTGCATTTGCCCTTTAGCGGAGAGTTTGATATTGACGTTCATCTGACACTCACCAAAAAACATACCAAAGAAGTCAAGGCTCATCCCGAGATTTACAAGTTCGTCCCTTCCACGTCTACATTTGATTTTTTGGATCGGCATGAGAACTTGTTTTATCCGATTTCCTTTCGGGTTGTTCGTTTCGTCCTGCCGAGTGGCGCTTATGAAACCGTCCTTACGAATCTTTCAGTCGCTGATTTCCCACCCAATGAAATCAAGTCCATTTATAACATGCGATGGGGCATCGAAACTTCTTTCAGAGCATTAAAATACACCGTCGGTCTGACGAATTTTCACGCAAAGAAGCAAGAGTCCATCATCCAAGAGATTTTCGCAAGAATGATCATGTACAATTTCGCTGAAATGATGACCTCACACGTCGTCATTTCCCAAATGGATAAACGGCACCAATACCAAGTCAACTTCACGGTCGCCGTTCATGTTTGTAGACATTTCCTGCGCCCAAGGGACGATGAATCCCTGCCCGATGTTGAAGCACTGATTCGCAAAAACATTTTGCCGATTCGACCCATTCGACCAGGGCAGCAGAATACGCGCAAAATTCGCTATAAATCAGCTGTTAGCTTCGTCTACAGAGTAGCATAATTCGGTTCATATGAACATTTTTTTAAGCGGATATTCCATCCGCTTTGTTTGCTGTACGCTTTTTTCCTTGCTTGCACAAAAAAACAAACGGCACAGGGCTTTTTCCCATACCGTTTCGGATTCCATTTTTATTCCCTATCTTGTCTTTGAGCTTAACTTAATGACATTGTCCATGGGGATGGCCTTTCTTCGTGAAAAACTTGCCGTTACAGACAGCGCGGAGAACCGTATCACAAGTGATGGTAAAGCAAAGAATTGAATTTCCTGTGTTATCAGCGGACATATGGAGATAACGATTGATGGTGTATTGGCAAGGAGATATACCATATCGTTTCCAGTAGAGAGGCGAAAAGCTTTTTTTGTTGATCTTTTTTTTGCAATTAACCATAATTGGATTTTTAAAACTGCCTGGCTCTAGAGGTTGCGCAGCATTATATTGTTTAGTTGTTTGCGTCTCTAAGCAGGATGAGACGTCTTAAATAACTTAAAAACTAATCTCACTTTAGTTGTCTTTTGCTCATCAAATGAGTAATGGTGATTTGCAAGTTGCTTGTAGTATTGTTTTTATAGAAGCTTCAAGAAATATTATACGAGGAGTAATGATTATGAAAATCAGAATTGGCGAAAATCTTCGAAAACTTAGAATTAAAAACGAACTTACACAGGAAAAGCTTGCAGAGGTATTTGGTGTATCCCCTCAAGCAATTAGCCGTTGGGAAAATAACTCGACTTATCCAGATGTCACCATGCTTCCAAGCATTGCAAATTACTATAATGTATCAATTGATGAATTGATGGGAATGGATGATATTCGCAATGTCGAAAAAATTAACAGCACATTTTCTATTGTCCATGAATATGAGTCAAAAGGGATGATTGACGAAGCTATTCAAACGCTTAGAGAGGCGATAAAAGTATACCCTAACAATTGTGGATTTTTGTCTGAACTTGCATTAGCATTAACGTTAAAAATTAATACGGATACAAAATTTGAGTTAGTCAATGAAGCTATTACACTATCTGAACGTGTGTTGTTAAGTAGTACAAATGAAAAAATTAGAAGTACAACTAAAGCAAATCTTTGCTTTCTTTATTTGAAAATATATGAAGATGAAAAGGCTATAAAATTAGCTAAGACACTACCTCACGTTTGGGAGTGTCGAGAAATTCTATTACCAGAAATGTTCATTGAGGATGATTATATTATTGAATTGAAAAAAGGGATAATCACTGTTATCTCTGTAATCTGTGAGAAAATTGAAAATTCTAAAAAAAATAAGCATTCAAGTATTGATAAAATGATTGCTATTGGACCGAATACAAATTGGAATGATGATTTAAAAGGAAAAATAGAATTGCTAACGCAATTCCTTGATGTAGCTTCGATCGAATGAGAAGTACACGTTATACCCGTTAAGGCGAACCGTATCACAAGTAACGGCAAGTTTTTTAAGGAGCACATGACTATGAAAAAGAGCTTGGAATACGGTTATTTTCCAAGAGTGGTTTTCCTAAGAAAGTTTGAAGCGGAAGAAGGGAATTCAATGCTTGTGTCGAAACTACAATTTCAGAACTTTCTCAGAAAGGAATGAATGTGTTGAAAGCGAATCGCATGGAAGCGTTCAGCGATGGCGTGCTAGCCATCATAATTACCATCATGGTGCTCGAATTCAAAGTTCCCGAGGGCCACGATTGGAATTCCTTGGTCGACCTGGTTCCCAAGTTCCTCAGCTACGCGGTCAGCTTTGTTTATGTAGGGATATATTGGAACAACCATCATCATCTCCTCCACACGGTTCATAGCTTAAACGGAAAGCTAATGTGGCTAAATTTGTTGTTGCTATTCTCGCTATCTCTTGTGCCGTTCTCCACGGCTTGGATAGGAGAAAGTAGCTTCTCCTCCACGCCTACGGCGTTGTATGGTATCGTGTTGCTGTTAGCGGCCTTTTCGTACCGGCTGTTGCAACACGAGATTCTTAAACAGCACTCCTCCGATTCCGATTTCGTGGTCGCGATGGGTAGGGACTTCAAAGGCAAGATTTCACTCTTGCTCTACCTGATTGCTATTGTAGTGGCATATCTCAATTCATGGGTGTCATGCTTCTTCTACGTGCTTGTCGCTGCGATCTGGTTCGTGCCTGATCAGCGGATCGAGCGTGTATTAAGGAACAGGTCCTCCTAACCATGAAGGGATCCTGCGGAATTACGAAAAAACATGGAGGAGCAAGCCGCATTGATTCCTTATCTGCACGCCTCCTAGCGCATAACGGAAGATTAGTTAAGATTCATTCATGGCCATCCATTAAAGGATGGCCATATTTCGTAACTTGCCGTTACAGACAGCGCGGAGAACCGTATCACAAGTAGCGGCAAGCCATCTATTTAATAACCTTGACTTAGGAAATCATATTCAGTATACTTTCCAATAACTTGAATATTCAGAAAAAAGCTAAGAAGAGAAAGAGTACCATGGTGATGTCTTAATACAGAGAGCCCCGGTTGCTGAAAAGGGGTAAAGAATAACCTTGGGAATATGGTCTCTGAGCTGCGCATCGAACCCTCATTTGGTTGTAGGCTGCGCCGGAACCCGCACCCGTTACTGTGCTAGGGTATAAACGCAAACGCGTCGTACCTGAAGAGGTTAATGCTGCAAGGCATTAATAAAATTGGGTGGTACCACGTGAGCATAGCTCTCGTCCCTTCGGGATGAGGGCTTTTTTTGTTTGTCCAAAAAGGAGGAGTCTTAATGGCAAATATTTTTATAGGCGGAGCTTGGCCATATGCGAACGGTTCATTGCATTTGGGACGATTGGCAAGTTTATTGCCAGGAGATGTGTTAGCACGTTATTTTCGTTCGAAGGGAGGAAAGGTGTTGTACGTTTCGGGTAGTGATTGCCACGGTACACCTGTTGCAGTGCAAGCCATTCAGGAGGGGGTCTCGCCAGGGGATATTGCCGATCGATTTCATCAGGAGTTTGCCGAGTGCTTTAAACAGTTGGGGTTTACTTATGATTTGTACACGCGTACTGATCAAGTTTTTCATCATCATGTCGTACAGGAATTGTTTTTGAGTCTACTGGAAAAAGGATATTTATACAAAAAAACAATCCAGCAGACGTATTGTGAAACGGACCAACGATTTTTACCAGATCGATATGTTGAGGGGGTTTGCCCTGTTTGTAAGAACCGTGCCCGAGGCGATCAATGTGATTTCTGTTCTACATTGCTAGATCCTGCAGACCTATCAGACAAAACTTGTAAGATATGCGGGAACCCTCCTGTTGAGCGACCAACAGAGCATTATTACCTTGCACTCTCTGGGTTCCAAGCTGAATTGACCGAGTATGCAAAACAAGCTCAAGGATGGAAAGAAAATGCTGTACAATTAACCGGACGATACTTAAAAGAAGGACTTCAAGATCGTGCTGTAACTAGGGACTTAACTTGGGGTGTTGATGTTCCGGTTGAAGGGTTCGAAGATAAAAAAATCTACGTTTGGATCGAAGCAGTCAGCGGCTACTTATCGGCAAGCAAGCAGTGGGCTGCTGAGACAGGTGGTAGCTGGGAATCTTTCTGGCTGAAGGGAACGGAGGAAATAACCGCTTATTATGTGCATGGTAAAGACAATATACCTTTCCATACAGTGGTTTGGCCAGCATTGCTCTTGGGTGTAGGTGGTCTCCATTTGCCAGATCGAATAATTTCCTGTGAATATATGACCTTAGAAGGGAAAAAGTTTTCGACAAGTAGCAATTGGGCTGTTTGGGTACCGGACATTATGAGTCGCTATCAACCAGATTCCATTCGCTATTTTCTGATCGCCAATGGACCAGAGAAACGGGATACTGATTTTTCATGGAGGGAGTTCATCCATAGCCACAATGGGGAATTGCTTGGCGCATTTGGTAATTTTGTTAATCGAACATTGGCTTTTATCGACAAATCTTTTGAAGGACGTGTTCCTGAAGGAAACCTTAATGAAGAATGGAAGAAAACAACTGAGGATTTGTATCTAGCTTCTGGGGTCTTAATTGAAGAAGGTCATCTAAAGGAAGCTATTGAGCTAATTTTTGCTTATGTTCGCGGAGCAAACAAATTCTTTGATGAACAAAAGCCATGGGCACAGATCAAGGAAAATCGAGAAGCGTGTGGATATACACTTCATACATGTGTGCAAATGATAGCGAATTTGTCTAATTTATTGCATCCGTTCATTCCCTTCTCCTGTGAAAAAATAAGAAGGTTTCTAACACTTGGCCAACCCATTTGGAATTTGAATTCAGTTCCAGCTAACCGACAAATCCAAGACCTAGAGTTGTTATTCCAGCGTAATGACATTAGTCGGATTGAAGAAGAAACAAGTTTATTGGAGAACCAAAAATTGTAATTCAATCGAAGGTCGCGAGAGAATACTTAGCAAGACTTGCTCCACTAGTACATGGAGCCGTACAGAGTTTGGCTTCTCCAGATGTATAGCTAGTTGTATAATATCCAGGAAGGAATAACGAATTAAAACAATTTGTTTCCTAGCACTTGAGTCTATCTTCAGGAGAAAACGATCTTTGAGTCAAAAAATGGAGGGAATCTTTATAATGAATGAGTTGAATGGGCTATTTCGTAAAAGACTTGGCATCCCAGAGAACGAAAAACTTACATTTGAAACATTAGATAACATTCTTGAAAAAACAGCAACAATCCTTCCTTTTGAAAATTTATGCATCATTTCAAATAAAACAAGAGCTATAACAAAAGAAAATTTGATTAACAAGATTCTCATAAAAAATGAAGGTGGTCTATGCTATCAATTGAATCCTCTGCTTTATTTTTTCTTAGTTGAGAATGGGTATAATGTAGTATTAGTTCGCGGAGAAGTATACAATAATGAGACGAAAGACTGGTCGAAACTTGGTAGAACGCATGTAGCTATTCTTTTGCAGCATGAAGGTCAAACGTACTTGATTGATACTGGGTTTGGTGGCAACCTACCGCTAAAACCTGTGCCGCTAAATGGTGAAACAACCTCCTCTGTGAATGGTGAATTTCGAGTCAAAGCCATGGAAAGTGATTATGGGGACTTTATACTTGAAATGAAACTAAAATATAAAGATACAGATTGGAAAATAGGTTATGCTTTTGATTCAAAACGATCATTAGAGAATTTATCTGAATTGAATGAAGTCCAAGGAATCATCGTTGAGCACAAAGAATCACGATTTAATAAAACTCCACTGATTACGCAACTTAAAAGCGATGGGAATGTAACGTTAACCGATACTTCTTTCACACAATGGATTAATGGAAAATCGAAAAAGGAACAGATTGACAATGTTAAATTCAAAGAGCTAGCAAAACAGCATTTTGGATTCCAAGAACTATGAGAAGGCCGGAGGTAACCATAGTTGTGAAATTGAAAGGATGATACGCTCATCCTGGAACCTCGAAAACCGGCTTTAGGTCTGTTCGACACCGTGGCGGGGATGTAGCAAGTACATGTGTGAAAAGCGCTCAGCACGAGTTCGATAGGCAAAAGAAAAGGCAACCGGCCTAATATATCGGTTGCCTTTGTTCACTAATTTCTTGATCCTGCCGATCATTCAAATCAATCCATTTCTCAATGATTGTCTCCCACTTCTTCTCCGAAATGATTCCTGTGATGCGCTCCCTTACAATTCCTTCACTGTCGATAAGTAAGCTTGTCGGAAACGAAGAAATTTTATACAGATCTAGTGCTATACCTTTACGATCCATTAGAATTGGAAATGTGAGTTTCTGTTGATCGACAAATTCTCTAGCTTGTCTCTCCTTGTCGTAGCTCGTTGCATTAATACCATATATCTGAAGCTGTTCACTGTACTTTTTCGACAACGTCTGTAAATATGGCGCTTCCCGTTCACAAGGCCTACAGTAGGATGCCCAGAAATTAACGAGAAGCAGCTTGTCCCGTTTACCTCCTATTACAATGCTCATACCGCTGAGGTCAGGTAATTGTAGCGTAGGAGCAATATAATCAGGCTTCGGTTTCATGTGAGCGGAAAAAGTTAGCATCGTATTTTGTTTCTCATTATTCTGATATATCGCTATACCAGCTAAGCAAAGAACTACTACTATGAAAACAATTGTACGTTTCATGAGAATCCTTCTTTCATATCTTACGACTTACAAACATTACATATGTTACCATATAAAAGAATGGATGCTCAAGCTGGAGGGGATATTGTTTATGCACGCAGCTTATTCTGAGTTATTATTTAGCGAGTTAACCGGAAACTTACGTGAGGACGTTTATAATTTCTTATCGAGGAACGGCTGTGAGGAGATAGGGGTGCACTGCTTAAAAGTCGGGGAAGAATCGAAAAGAATTGCAATCATGTTTGGTGCTAACTCAAGAGAAGCTGAGTATGCGGGATATCTGCATGATATTAGTGCGGTATTCCCAAACGAAATAAGAATATCTATTGCTCATCAGCTAGGAGTTGAGGTTTTACCAGAAGAAGAAACCTTTCCGATGATCATTCATCAGAAATTATCAAAAGAGATGGCTAGGAATTTGTTCAACATATCGAATCCTACGATTCTGAACGCGGTAGGGTGTCATACAACTTTGAGAAAGCACGCTACACTTCTGGATAATGTACTATTTGTTGCTGATAAAATTGCATGGGACCAGTCCGGAAGTCCACCTTATATCAAAGACATCTATCAGGGACTTGAAAAATCCATAGAGCATGCTTCATATGCCTATATTAATTACCTTTGGCAGCAACGAGAAAAATTGAGAGTGGTACATCCATGGTTAAGGGATGCATTTTATGATTTAGATCAACTCCTGAGGGAATGTTGAAGAATGATTCAGTCATGAAAGATGAGATTCGAAGACCTATGTTCTCGATAGGTATGCAAGACTGATACCAAAATTACAAAGTGAAAATTTGTAAAGTTGAAAGAGAATATACCTTTTAACAGGATATTAAAAGGGCTGTCGAGGTTTTCTCGACAGCCGGATAGGCCATTTAAGCTTGATTGACAGCACTTTCGTCCATATAGATGAACTCCCAGAGGTGACCATCGATATCCTCAAAACTCCATCCATACATAAAGCCATGGTCAATCGGATCATTGAAAGGCTTCCCACCAGCGGCAAGGGCCTTGTTTACAATCTCATCGACTTCTTCCTTGCTTGAAGCAGATAGAGCCACAATCACTTCTGTAGTTGTCGTTGTATCCGCAATCTCTTTTTTGACAAAAGTTTTAAAGCGGTTTTCAACGAGCAGCATAACATAGATATTTTCTCCTACAATCATGCACGTGGTGCTCTCGTCTGTAAATTGAGGGTTAAATTCAAAGCCAACTTTCGTGAAAAAATCAATAGATTTGTTCAGATCTTTAACCGGTAAATTCACGAAAATTCGTTTTGCTTGTAGTGCCATTCCTATCACCTCATCATAGTTTTATCTTCGCCAATTGCTCCTCAAGTCGATCAAGTGTTGATTTTGCACCCTCAATAGCTCCATATTCTTTAATGACCATCTCTAGTTCTGCAGCTGATTTGAAAATCGACTGCATTGTGAGTTCGGTCTTATTGTTTTGCACTGCAAAAGTCACGTTCACTCGGAACTGCTCGTCCTCACCATCTCCGCCGTGGGAATAAACGAGGCGCTCGGGGTTAATGACCTCGATATAAGTGATTTTATTATCATAATCAACTCCGTCAGGACCATGCATAATGTAATGCCACACACCACCTGGGCGTACGTCTATTTCATGCGTGGTGATCGTAAAACCTCGGGGTCCCCACCAATGTGGCAAGTGTTCAGGATCCGTCCAAGTTTGATAAACGAGTTCACGCGGAGCATTCAAGACACGCTTAACAAGGAGTTCGTTATTATTAACTGAGGTAAACGTTGAATTCACTGCTTGTTCTTCTGCCATGATTTCATTCCTCCACCATTATTAATGGTAACCGTTCCGCTCAGCAAGAGCATAAAGGTCAAATTCATGTTTTTAATATACCTTTATAGGAATATTCCTGTCAAGGAATATTTGGAGCTGTTGTAACGGACATGATTGCACTCAAATAAAGGAGAGAAAGCCGTCCGATTTGGACGGCTTTTTGGTATGCTCGGCTACCTAAGAGAACAAGCTAAATCTGAGCCGTAAAGTTTCCTCCATCGACGGTGCTTCCCGGTGGCAGCAAATGCGCTATATTAGTCTTCCCATGTTGAAGCCAACGATCTTGATTCTCACCTTGCTTCAGTTGGAAGAAACTTGAATGCCGACTTCGGAATGTTTTACGCCATGGTAGGTGATGCGTCGCTGCTGTTCTCAACAACGGACGTTATCGACACCTTGGTATACCGCAGTCTTCGTAAATCAGGTGATATTGGAATGAGGGGAAGCTTTATGAGTAAAGTCAAGATTGTAATACAGTGGTGGACAGAGAGCCTAGAAAGATTAGATATGATACGTTACGTTATTCAATGTTTCAGATCTATTTATAGTATAATGGTTACTACTGTATGGAATGGAAAACAGGGAAAAGAGGGAACGGATGCCTACTATATTGGTTGCTGACGACGATGCGAACATTCGCGAACTCGTCTGTTTATTTCTACGCAACGACGGATTCGAAACAGCCGAAGCCGCGGACGGCAAGGAAGCATTGACCGTCTATGCCTCGACGCATGTCGATCTTGTCGTGCTCGATATTATGATGCCGGTTATGGATGGTTGGACGTTATGCAAGGAGCTCCGAAGAGCCAATCCTGATCTTCCGTTACTTATGCTGACTGCAAGAGGCGAAACATGGGAGAAAGTGAAAGGGTTCGAACTTGGGACGGACGATTATATGACGAAACCATTCGATCCGTTGGAGTTGACAGCTCGTGTTAGGGCTTTACTGAAACGATACCGGATTGGCTCCACGCAGACGATTCAGTTCGGCAACGTCATCCTTGATCGGCAGACCTATAAGGTGATGAGAGGGACGGAGTCGCTCACGTTGCCGCTCAAGGAGTTCGAATTGCTATATAAGCTCGCTGGAACACCCGGACAAGTCTATACGCGCGAGCAGTTGATCGATCAAATTTGGGGGATCGATTACGCTGGAGATGATCGAACGATAGACGTACATATTAAACGCCTGCGCGAACGGTTCGCGACTACACCCGATTTTCGTATCGAGACGGTGCGTGGGCTTGGCTACCGGCTTGAGGTGTACGAATGATCAGATCCTTATATACACGCGTCGTCCTGATATTTCTAGTCTCCGTAATCGGAGGAACGATCATTTCCTTTTTTGTGTCAACTTGGGTATTTAAAGATAAATTGAACGAAAACTTACAAATCCCCTTACTTTACTTCGGTCAGGACATCGCCCGGATTTACGAGAAATTACCATTACGTGAGGCGGACGATTTCGTTAGTGGAATGAATCAGCTTAAATCTTATCATATTCGAATTTACGAAGAAACAGGACAGTTCCAGTCATACGGAGCGCTTAACGGACACAATCCTACCACTGTGACTATGGAACAAGTAAAAAAAGTACTAGATGGAGAAGTTGTTCAAGTCAATCCGACTGGTGTTGCTACGGTCCTCTTAGGGTTGCCGTTGACAACTGACATGGGAACGAAAGCGATGTTTGTAGAATCGATCGCCCTCCCTTCCACCTCTTTTATCATAAAGTGGATTTTGAACTTTTCAACCTATTCGTTGATAGCAGGAAGCCTATTGATTCTGGTTGCTGCGATGTTCCTAGTCAGACCGATCAAAAAGCTGACAAAAGCGACTAGGCAGATAGCAGGTGGAGATTTCAACGTCAAGCTGAATATTAAGCAAAAGGGTGAGCTGGGTACTTTGGCTCGCAGCTTCGAAGAAATGATGCACGATCTGAAGCAACTTGAGCAGATGCGCAGGGAATTCGTAACGAACGTGTCCCACGAGGTTCAGTCTCCGCTCACCTCAATATCCGGTTATGCTATAGCGCTCAAGCAAGTAGACATCGCAGATAACGACCGAAGCCGCTATCTCGATATTATCATCGCTGAAGCAAATCGGATGTCCAAGATGAGCGATAGCCTGCTAAAGCTGAGTTTGCTTGAATCGCAGTCACAGCAACTGCGGTTGGTCACCTTCAGTCTTGATGAACAGATCAGACGAGTGATCGTCGCGATCCAGCCGCAATGGTCAGCTCGCAACATCCGTTTCGAGCTCAATTTGAAGGCAATTAACCTGACGGCTGATCATGACCAGCTCAATCAGGTGTGGACCAATATACTCGGTAATAGCATAAAATTTTCTGAAGATGGCGGCGTTATTAACGTCAGCATCAAACAAGATATCAACAATGTGATAGTCCGAATATCCGACACTGGCATTGGTATTTCCCTCGAGGACCAGAAGCGTATATTCGAACGGTTTTTTAAGGCCGATCGCTCCCACAGTCGTAAGTATGGCGGTAGCGGTATGGGACTCGCCATCGTTAAACAGATCGTATCGCTTCATCAAGGCGACATCCGAGTGGAAAGCGAACCAGGCCAAGGAACGACCTTCATTGTCACCTTGCCAATCACTACGCCAACAGATTAGTTAGTTTCATGTGGTATCAATCGGATTGACTAACCGCATTCCCCATGCTATGGCATTATGTGCAAGCTTCCTTGCATGTGACGCCGCAGCATTTTTTTTGCTTGTTCATACTCCGTTCATATTGTCGTCACAGGGAGTACATCTTCGTCGTATAAGCTTTCATTACCGGTTCGTTAAGGTAGCCCTATAAACAGATGAGGACAGGAGAAGATGAGAGTGCAACTAAGAGAGGTAATGAAAATGAGAGAGGGTACGAGAATGAAAAAAGCGCTTAACATTATACTTAAATCCATAGGAGTTATAGCTATACTAATAGTACTTTTCCTAGCCATTGTTTTTATAGTTAATATTGTCTGCAACAAATCGGAGCAGGGAAAAATAGAACCCTATGGTCAGTCTGTAACCGTCGATGGGAAAAAGATGAATGTTTTGATTCAAGGAAAAGGCGAAGAAACAGTCGTGCTCCTGCCAGGCTTTGGAACATCAGCGCCGGCACTTGATTTTAAGCCGCTAGTGGAAGAACTATCACCCTTTTACAAAGTAGTCGTGGTTGAGCCTTTTGGTTATGGATTAAGTGATGGAACCGATAAGGAACGAAACACAGCGAATATTGTAAGTGAAATTCATGAAGCTTTACAGCAGCTTCATATTGATCGTTACACGCTAATGGGCCATTCCATTGCAGGCATTTACGGATTAGATTATGCGAACAAATATCCAAACGAAGTGAGTGCATTTGCAGGGATTGATAGCAGTGTTCCAACGCAGGGCGGAATGGATGTCAAATTCCCAATAAAAACGTTTAAATTACTCAAAGATTCCGGTCTCTTGAGAATGATCACGAAAATATCTGGCGACCCGTATGCTTCATTGCCGTATGATGATAAAACAAAAGCACAAATAAGAATGATCACGAATAAGAACATGAATAATTCCACTACCCTGAATGAAATGAAAAATATTTATCCTAATTTTGTAGCAGCTAGAAATTTAACATTCCCTAAAAATCTTCCCGTTATTTTCTTTATTCAAGCGAATAACACAGGTGTGAAAAGATGGATACCACTGCATGAAGAGCAAGTCAAAGATTCTGTACATGGAAAAGTGATTACACTTGACGGAGAACATTATCTACACCATACCAAATCAAAAGAAATCGTTGAAAACTTTAGAGAATTTATGAAAGAAATAAAATAAGTGAACTGAAACAGGTCTCTCCACTATTTTGTACATGAATATAAGTGATATAAAAACCGCCCATTGGGTGGTTTTTTCACTTTTTGTTTGTGAAAGCGAACCCTGGCTGAGATTCACCGTGGTTAGCGGTAAGAAACAGGTCTTACTACCGGAGAACGGTAGGATCGTATTTGCAGGCGAGGTAGGTTCCAAGTTAGATCATTCGTGGTCTGATGGAGAACACAACGATTAAACAAGAAAAAAAAGCTTTAAGCTTAAGGGGAGCTCAGGCTCAATAAGCTTAAAGCCATTACTAATAGTGCCAATAGAATGACATAAGAGTTTGCTCTTGCAAATACGAAGAGCTGTTTCTTATATTTTTTAACCAGTATGAAAGCTGCAATTCCAAGTGCGATTATGCACCCAGCCCGGATGGAGTATTTCGTAATCAGATGGATGATTGTTTCGAATCGATGTCCAAGTAGTCTTCCAACCATAATGTAGGTAGTCACCCATAGCAGTGCTCCTGTGTGGTTGAAAATTAAAAACGTACGAAAACGAATCCGAATAATTCCCGAGACGTAGCCTGTGAAATGACGAAAGCCAGGAATGAAATAGCTGATGAGCAAGATTTTACTGCCATATTTCTCGAACCAGGACGTTATCTTCTCAATTCGCCCAGGATGTAGAAACATGTATTTGCCATACTTAGTGAAAAAGGGTATTCCCAGCTTCTGTCCAATGAAATAAGTAATTGTTGTCCCGATTGTCGTTCCGAGGAAGGACAATAGGATCACGAATATCAGATGGAATTGGCCGAGAGAGGCCATATATCCAGAATAGGCCATCGCTAATTCTCCTGGGAATGGTGTTGCTAAAGACTCGGATAGTAAGCCGAAAAATAAAACAAAATAGCCATATTGCTCAAACAAGCGGTTTATCCATTCCATACATCCTACTCCTTCAAAGCAAATGGTAAAAGTACTTAAATTAACTATACCCTTACAGCATGAGTTGAAGAACGGACTATGGAACAGTTTATTTCTAGACTTAAGTCGAGGATACACGCAAGACCGAGTAGATTCGCTCGATGGCCCAATCTAGCTCTTCCCGTGTAATGATAAGCGGCGGGGCAAACCGGATCGTGTGCTCATGCGTCTCTTTGCAGAGCAGACCGGCTTCCATCATTTTCTCGCAATAAGGCCTTGCAGGCACGGCTAGCTCCAATCCGATGAATAGACCGCGTCCGCGAATATCAGTGATGAGCGGGTTGTGGATGCTCTTCAATGCTTCCAATAAATAGCTGCCAAGCTCTTCGGAGCGCTCGGCTAGCCGTTCATCCTCAATCACCTTCAGCGCAGCAGATGCGACAGCACTTCCAAGCGGATTCCCGCCGAAGGTGGAACCATGTGAACCGGGGTCGAAGACGCCCAGAATATCAGGGCTGGCAGCGATGGCCGATACAGGGAACACACCGCCTCCGAGCGCTTTACCCATAATATACATATCCGGCACGACGTTCTCCCAATCGCAGGCAAAGCGACGACCCGTCCGACCAAAGCCGGTCTGAATCTCATCAGCTGCGAGCAGGACATGATGCTTGCTGCACAGCTCGCGAGCTTGGCGCAAGAAGCCTGCTGGTGGAATGCGAATGCCTGCTTCCCCTTGAATGGGTTCGAATAAGAAGCCTACGGTGTTCGGTCCGATTGCTGCTTCGAGCGCTTGGATATCTCCATAGGGAATGATACGGAATCCAGGCGTAAAGGGACCGAAGCCACGCTTATAGTCCGGTGCTGAAGAGAAAGAAGTAATCGTGATCGTTCGACCGTGAAAGTTATCCTCGCATACGATAATCTCTGCCTGATCCTCTGCAATTCCTTTTACATCATACCCCCATCGACGAATCGCCTTAAGCGCTGTCTCCACCGCTTCTGCCCCCGTATTCATCGGTAAAATCATCGATTTGCCCGTATATGCCGCTAACTGCGCATACAATTGTCCCAATGTTTCATTATGAAAAGCTCTCGAAGTGAGTGTTACTTTATCGGCCTGTTCCTTCAAGGCCGCAATAATAGCGGGATGCCGATGACCTTGGTTGAGTGCGGAATAAGCGCTTAGCATATCCATATATCGGCGGCCTTCCGGATCTTCAACCCATACGCCCTGCGCCTGCGAGATGACGATTGGCAGGGGATGATAGTTCCTCGCCCCATGCGTATCGGTTTGTTGAATGATTCTGCTGGAAGGGATATTCGTCATCGTGATGCCTCCTCCTTTATTCCGTTCCAAGGTCTGCTCAAAGGGTTCGGAAAATCACCGCTTTATCATATTCTTGACAAGAAACCACATATTAGCAGGCCGTTCTGCCAACCTCCTAACAAAATACGGATACCACATTCGTCCATACGGCACGTAGCAGCGGACGGTATACCCTTCTCTGGCTAGTCGCTCCTGAAGTGGCATTCTTATGCCATACAGCATTTGAAACTCATAGGTAGATCGTGAGATCCTCTCTTGCTTAACGAAGGATTTGACCCATTCAATGATCTTCTCATCGTGAGTGGCCACACCCGTATAGATTGTGCTGCGTAATCGATGGGCAATGATGCGCTTGAAGTTCTCATCAACCTCGCTTAGCTTCGGATAGGCAATGGATTTTGCTTCCTTGTAAGCTCCTTTCACGAGCCTGAGGTTAAATCCTTCCTCTGTTAGCAGGTGTATATCTTCCTCGCTTCGATAGAGGTAAGCCTGAATAACGGTCCCGACATTGGATAGTCCTTCCGTATGCAGCCGCTTCATGATTTGAATAGTAGCATCGGTATAGGGTGAATTCTCCATATCCATACGTACGAAGTTTCCGAATGACTTCGCATGAGTCACAATTTCACGAATGTGAGTGTAAGCGGCCTCCGGATCAAGCGCCAGCCCTAACTGAGTCGGCTTGAGGGATACATTCGCATAGGCGCCGGTCGCCCGAATATGATGGAGCAGCTTGATATATTCATCCTTATATACGGCGGCTTCAGAGAGCTGCCGAATGCCTTCACCCAGATGATCGAGTGTGGTGAGGATGCCTTTGGCATTCAACAGGCGAACCTGCTCTAGAGCTTCTTCTAGTGATTCGCCAGCAACGAACTGGCTGGCGCCAAGCTTCAAGCCATATTTGAGTGCTAACGCTTCAACCGCGCGGTTCCCAGCAAGGGCAAGCAGGATGGAGCGAAAGAATTGAGTTGGGGTATCCATCAGGCATCTCCTTCCATCAATAATAAGATCCTTATGCCGCAAGGGATTGAGGTATGAGGATTCGAAGGGTATATGGCTCGCTAACTCTTGGAAAGCTGAAGGAAATCGTTAGAAAATCAAAATGAATTTAACGGTTTGAGCATCTTTATCCCCCTTTCTGCTTAGAGTGTTGTAGAGTGGCTATTTTACTTGTTATTCATCAAGTCAGAGGAGGAGTGCTGGCATGCTGGAAGACTACCGGAATGAACCCTTTACCGATTTCTCTTTGGAGCCTCATCAAATAGCTTTTCAAGCCGCATTAACGCAAGTTGAATCCGAGCTAGGCCGGGTGTACGGCCCTATTATAGGGGGGAAGTCCATAGCAACGGATCACCAGACAGTCTCTATTAATCCCGCA
Source organism: Paenibacillus baekrokdamisoli (assembly GCF_003945345.1). Lineage (GTDB taxonomy): Bacteria > Bacillota > Bacilli > Paenibacillales > Paenibacillaceae > Paenibacillus_Z > Paenibacillus_Z baekrokdamisoli. Next base: position 7,011,568 of record NZ_AP019308.1, read on the forward strand.
GAGACGAGTCAAATAGTCGGGATCATTGGGCAGGCGAATTCAGCGCTGGCAGAAGAAGCGATTCAAACCGCAGCGTCTGTGTTTGAATCTTGGAAACGGGTTCCGGCAAGCGTCCGCTCGCGTTATCTCTATAAAGCAGCAGCTATTCTGCGCCGCCGTATGCATGAATTCTCGGCATGGATGGTCTATGAAGCGGGCAAGAGCTGGGTTGAAGCAGATGTGGATACGGCCGAAGCGATAGATTTCTTGGCATTCTACGCTCGTGAGATGGATCGTCTTGCCGAGCGGCAGCCGCTCGTTCGCATTCCTGGGGAAGATAACGAGCTTGTTTACATTCCACTCGGTGTTGGGGTTGTCATTCCACCTTGGAATTTTCCGCTCGCTATTCTAGTTGGGATGACAACAGCCGCCATCGTAACTGGGAATACCGTTGTATTAAAGCCGGCAAGTCCGACTCCAGTAATAGCAGCCAAATTCATGGAACTGCTGCAGGAGGCGGGTTTACCTTCGGGTGTGGTGAATTTTCTTCCGGGCTCGGGCAGCGAGGTGGGGGATTATTTGGTTGATCATCCTTTGACAAGGTTTATTAGCTTCACAGGATCTCGGGAAGTCGGACTGCGAATCAATGAGAGAGCCGCCAAGGCGAATCCAGGGCAAATATGGATGAAACGTGTCGTAGCGGAGATGGGCGGTAAAGATACAATTATCGTCGACAATGACTGTGACCTAGACCTTGCGGCAGAGTCTATAACCCTTTCGGCATTTGGTTTCTGTGGACAGAAATGCTCAGCTTGCTCCAGAGCCATTATTCATGAGGATGTCTATGATGTCATGCTTACAAAACTCATAGATAGAACTAAGAAGCTTATCATAGGTCAGCCTACAGAGGCATCGACTTATATAGGTCCAGTTATTGACGACAAAGCTTATGGCAGAATATTGGAATACATTGAGCTTGGACGCCAAGAAGGCCGCCTCATAATCGGAGGAAACAAGGGACCTTCTAATGGCTATTTTATCGAACCTACTATTATCGCAGACGTGCTGCCTACGGCTCGCCTTGCGCAGGAAGAGATTTTTGGTCCCGTGCTAGCTGTGATCAAAGCAAGCTCATTCGATGAAGCGCTCACTTTTGCTAATAATACCGTATTTGGCTTAACAGGTGCAGTTATCTCACGCAGCCGAGAGAGGCTCGAGCAAGCTCGTGAGCAGTTCCATGTTGGTAATTTGTATTTTAATCGCAAATGTACAGGTGCGTTAGTCGGTGTTCATCCCTTTGGCGGTTTTAATATGTCGGGTACGGATTCTAAGGCCGGAGGGCGAGATTATTTGCAGCTGTTCATGCAAGCTAAGGTCGTATCCGAGCGGCTTTAAGCAGAAAGAATACCCCGAAGCAGGTAGTATCTAACCTAGTTCGGGGTATTATTTTTCCGTCGTCGTATGGATTCGTTTCTATTTTGTTTTCGTCTCGATATCATGGTTTATCGTAATTATGCCAAGCTTCTGTGGAGCAGCGATGTCGCCGCCGAACCAAATTTCACCATTACCGACCATGACACCCTGGTAATTAACGAACAGGGAATCTATCTTTTGCTGCGCGAGTGCCTGCTTGACTGGTGCGGTGAAGATCATGTCATATTGCTTCAGAAACTCTTCCTTGTTCTCTACCTTCATAGCGCTTCCGGTTCCATTCACTCGAAGAGGATACAGGATATTGGCAGCAACGGTCTCTTTGTCATCTTTGGCAACCGCAGCTTGAACAGCTTCAAACATCGTGTCGAACGCTTTGGCATCCGCTATACCTGCAGCTTCATAGGGGTTCGAGGCTGGCTTCGATGACACAGCAGCAGTGGCTTTCTTACCAGGAGAAGTATATTTTTGCTCAGAGGTGCTCTTATTCTGGGAAGTGTCGGAAGTATTATCTGAACTGCATCCTGATGCAACCAGTAATCCAGTTACAATGAGCAAGGATGCCATTAGGCGATTAAACGTTATGACGTAATTGTTCCCAATCTTATTTTTCATTGCCAATCATCCTTTCTTGTACATATGCTTTCACATTAAAGACGAAAGGATACAAGTTAATGTTTCAGTAATTGGCACTGGAAAGTATTGTGTATATATGGATGGCAATGGAATGAAGATCAAGGTCATTCCTGACATTCACTCCGATAGGCGGTAGGGCTAAGTCCGGCGACTTTCTTGAAGACGTTGCAGAAGTAATTCTGATCGTCATAGCCGACCAACTGAGAGATCCGGGCGATTCTCATCGACGTTGTCTTCAAAAGCTCCTTGGAGCGGTTAATTCGAATACGAGTCACATAGTCATTGAAGCTAATGCCGACGACCTGCTTAAATCGCTTAGAGAAATAGTTGGGATGAATATAATAGCAATCTGTGACCCACTGCAAGGACAGATTCTCCGCATAATGCTGTTCTACATATTGTTTAACGGATTCAATAATCTCTTCTCCTGTTAGTTCTGAGCCTCGCTCTGTCGTACGGCTCACTCTCAGCAGCAGCTGCTCCATGCTGCTCATCATGTCCGTCCAGCTGGACATCTCCTCTAAACTGCCCAACGGCTTAGTGACTTCGAGGAGAGGAGGAATGTACAGCCCAGCTTTCGCAATATGTCTTCTCAAGAGATGAATTACCTCGGTATACAAATACTCCAGATGTTCATACCGTGGAACTGGGGCTTCCGTTAGTTCTTCGAATAGCTTCCCCGTATATTGAAGGAATTCTTTATGATTACCTTCCTCCAGCATGCCGATGAGTCCTCGCTGAGCATGTTCGGTAAGCAGTGGGTGAGCTAGATCTGTATGATCACCAGTTTCATCGATATATACGCGACCATCCCCGAACAATAGGCGATTTTTCAACGATTTGCGTGACTCTAGGAAAGAGATTCGGAGCTGAGGGAGTGTATGCTTCACAGTACCTATTCCAATGGAAACACGCAAACCCAGATGATCCGCTGCCCAGTCCACGGCTTTCGACAAACTTCCAGCGAAGCTGTGGATATCCGGCATGGCCTCCCATCCTAGAAATAGTATAATTTCCTCGGGGTGATAAGCATGTTTAAACACAACGGACTGTAAGTTTTTTAACGCTAACAAAGCATTTTGAATAAGGTTCTGAACAGCAAAACGAGCTAAAGCTTGGTCATTTTCCTTAAAGCGAGCGTTCTCGGTGCGCGGAATGATTTTCACGGAAGCCGCAGCCCAGTATGTACTGCTTTCTAGTGACGGTGGAACCCAGCACTTGCTTGATTCCTGTTCGGAGAGGAGATGTGTCAAGTGAAAATCGATTGCTTCCAAGTCGCTTTGCAGCATGAATAGATTTAATTGATTAAGCTTAGAACGGTCTGCTGCTTCCTGCTTCTCTGTACGAAGCTCTTGGCATAGACCGAGTAAGAGCGCATGCAGCTTATCTCTATCGATAGGCTTGAGAAGATAATCCTTTACGTTATACTGCATAGCCTCCCGTACATATTCGAACTCATTGAAACCGCTGATAATGACAAACTTCGTGTGGGGGAATTGTGATCGTGCTCGGCTAATAAACTGAAGTCCATCCATCCCAGGCATACGTACATCTGTCAGTACAATATCTGGGTGGCATCGTGTTATTTGATCCATCGCTTCCAGACCATTACTGGCTTCACCAGCAAGCTGAAGATTAAGGCTTAGCCAGTCAATTTTGCGAATTAGACCTTCTCTAAGCAGCGGTTCATCTTCAACGATCATGACCTTCAACCTTATCGCCTCCTGCAGCTCGCTTCGGCAGTACAAAATGAATGACTGTTCCTATTCCAGGGTTACTTTCAATATGAACCTTCGGGTCGCATTCGTAATACATCTCAATCCGCTTGAAAACATTGGCAAGGCCAATCATTGTGCGAGAGGATAACGGGTTTCTGATGACCGATCCAGATAAAGGATCTAACCTTTTACTAAGCAGTTCGAGCGTCGCCGCATCCATCCCAACTCCATTATCTGCAATAACGAATTCGAGCTGCTCGTGATTTAAGCTGCGAATAATCACATGTAAGGATTTGTACCCAACCTTCTGCTCCAAACCGTGAATAATCGCATTTTCTACAAGAGGCTGAATGAGGAATTTGGGTATTATCAGCTCTTCGATCCCTTCCTCAACATTCATCTCGTAGTGGAATTGCTCGGCAAACCGTATTTGATAGATCGACAGATACTGCGTCAGCTGGGTGACCTCTTCCTTTATCGTGGCCAAGCTTCCACCATTGAGGTTATATCGGAGCATGTTCCCAAGCGCCAGACAGATATCACCAACCCGCTGATCACCATCTATGGAGGAGATGCTGTCTATTGTACTGAGTGTGTTGTATAGGAAGTGAGGGTTAATTTGAGATTGCAGCGCTTTGATTTCCGCTTCTTTCTTAAGCAGCTCGGTCTCATAGACTTTGCTAATGAGCTTGCGGATCTCGGCGATCATCTTGTTGAAGCTATGTTGAATAGTAGAGAGCTCATCCGCACCTTTGACCTGGATCGAAGCTTGAAAATCCCCCATTTCCACCAGCTTCATCTTTTTATTCAATTCCTTGAGCGGTCTAGTAACGCCGGCGGCAATAATCGAGCCCAGCAGCATAGCGGCTAGAAAGCTGATTACCGCAATGAAGATCAAGGTATTACGGAAGACGTTGACCTTGTGCAAAATGCGATCAAGTGGAACGCTGCCTATGACGACCCAATCACTGTAATGGAGGCTTTGAGAGAAGCCGATGTTGCTGTTATTGCCTTCCTTGAATCGAAAATCAACATAGCGGTTCGATATGTTCTCTTGCTTGTAGGCTGTGAATAAAGGACTTTTAGCAATTGACCCGCCGATCTCATCATTCGTATTGGTGAAAATAATGCGACCCTTGCTGTCTGCGATGTAGTATGTGCTGCCATCATCATTTTGCAAGCCGAGAAAAGCCTTCTCCAGAATCGCAGGATCCATGTCAATTTGAATGTAGCCAATCGGATGCTGAGAGTTCGTAGTGATGCGTTTAAGCTGCTGCACATAGCTAATCGTATGAATGGGGATCAACGCATTCTTATCTGTTGTGATGGAAACTGCCCATAAGGGGAATCCATCGAGCTGTTTGGCTTCCTGATACATCTCGCGTTGATTCTCGTCCATGAGAGAGCGAAGGGAGGAGTTGTAATAATAATAGCTGGACACTTGTTCCCCATCCAAGCTGGTGATTTTGATAAAGGAGATTAGAGGGTTTTGCATTTTCTGACCCTCAAGCTTATTGCGATAATACTGTAAATTATCGAAGGTGGGCGTGTTATCCAGAAACTTCTGCAAGGAAGTATCGCTGAAATAGCTATAGCCGATATTGCCGACTGTTTTGAAATGAAGCTCAAGCGTATCCACCGTTTGCTCGGTCATCTTCTCCAGTCCTTGAAGGGTAGAATCTTCAAGCTCATGGCTCATCATGCGGTAATAGGAATAACCCATGATGACAGCAGTAAGTCCGATAACAATGAAGAAGGAGAGAATCATCTTACTGCGGAACTGCAGAGTACGCAGTGCGCGTAATGATGGCTGAGGCATAGTCAATCTCATTCCTCCTCTCGATATGTATGCGCTTACTGCGATTGTATTCGACAGCCAGCACCGTTTTCCTTTTCGAGTAATCTGGGTATGGAGTGGGATTAAAATATTGCTAATCGAAGGTTACAATTTTATATAGAAAGCGCTATCAAGAAATCATATACTTGCGTTGTGAATCATTACCACTTAGAAGGAGGCAATCATTCAGTGAAGAGACATAAACGGTTTGGCAAATGGACAAGTGCGGTATTTGTGTTGATTGCAATGCTGCTTGTATCTGCTTGCGGGAGCAGTAACGGTGGTTCTAACACAGGCGATGCCAAAAAGAACAATACGGCCTCAACAACGACGAATCCGACAGATACAACGACAAAGACTGACGATGGAACGAACCAACCGAAGACGGAAGATCCACCTGAAGCAGTGGAAATTAAAGTCTGGGATCAGCCCAAGCCGGATGATCCAAACAAGCCAGTTTGGGAGGAAGTCTTCACAGGCTTCGAAGCTGCTAATCCGACGATTAAGGTTACGCATGAATTGATGCCGCAGGGTACAAATGACCGTGAAGTATTCGTTACGGCAATGGCTGGCGGTAATGGTCCGGATGCTTATCAAGCCGCCCATTTTCCTATCATTGCTGATTGGGTCGGCCAAGGCTTAGCGCTCGATCTGACGCCATATTGGGACAGCTATACGGACAAGGATCAATTCATTGCTTCATCCATGCAAGCAGGAACAATTGATGGCAAGGTGTACGGACTGCCGCATGATATGTACGTAACAGGACTATTTTGGAATAAGAAAATGTTCAAGGATGCCGGTCTTGACCCGAACAAGCCGCCTGCTAACTGGGATGAGCTTGTAAGCTTTGGTAAGAAGCTGACGAATACCGCTAAGAAGCAGTATGGGCTAACTCTACTCGGTATGGAATGGGCAGATTGGTGGTTCGAGTATTATGTATGGCAAGCTGGCGGTGATTTAACGCATCTGCAAGAGGATGGGACTGTCAAGCTAGCCTTTACCGAGGAGCCTTCTGTTAAAGCTCTTCAGTTCTACAAGGATCTCAAATGGAAAGAGAAGATTGTTCAGAATAACGTATTACAGAGTTATCAAGATAACATGAATGACATCTATCAAGGACGTGCAGCCATGTCTAACGGGGCATCTGGAGGCTTCGGCGATTATGCAGCCAATGGCCTCGATCTCAATGAAATCGGCTTTGCTCCTTATCCTGTAGGACCTTCTGGCAAAGGACCAGGTCAAATAGGCGGCGCGTATTGGATCATCAATCCGAAGACGAGCAAAGAAAAGCAGGACGCAGCTTGGAAATATATCACCTATTTGAATTCCAAAGAAGTGTTGGAGAAATATCTCCAGTTCCAATCGGATAATGGCATTTTCCCGAACCTGCTATCGGTTCGAAGCGACGTCAATCCGTCTAAATTCGCGGCCAACGTCTCACAAGAGTTGGTGGATGGTGTTAACAAAGCAGCAGCGGATACACATCTTGAATATTTCCTCAAGGAGCGTCTAACCCCTTATGTAGTCAAAGCGGTGCAAAAAGCACTGACTGATGAGAAATCGGATCCGAAGAAGCTGCTCCAAGAAGCTCAAGATGCAGCGCAGAAGGAAGTTGTCGATGCCTACAACGCATCTGTGAAGAAATAAATGGGTGTGGGCGGAGTAGGCAGCGGATAAGAGAAGTCGCTGCATGCTTCGCCTACCTATTCCGAAAGGAAGCACGAGCTTATGAGAACAGCAGCTAGGCCGCAACCTCAAGCGCAACCGCAAGCGCAGCCACAGGTGAGAACCAGCTTTCGCCCTCGAATACCTTGGACGCCGATTCTTTTTCTGACGCCTGCCATTATTGCATTCCTGTTATTTAAGTATTATCCGCTGTTCCAAGCGGTTTATATGAGCTTTTTTGACTACAAGGTCATCAACCCGCCAGGCCATTTTGTTTGGCTGGATAATTATAAGTATCTGATTCATTCCACGGAGTTCTGGAATGCCCTATTCAATACCTTTGCATTTTTCTTTATTTACTTTGTACTGACGTTCTGGGTCCCTATCGTTCAGGCGATTCTGCTCAATGAAGTGCGGTACGCGAACAAGACCATTCGTGTGCTTTATCTGCTTCCTACCGCGGTTCCTGCCGTTGCTGGCTATCTATTGTGGAAATGGCTCTACAATCCAGACTATGGTTTACTGAACTATTTACTCCATTTTGTTGGGCTGGGACCTTATGGATGGTTGAACGACCCGGCCATGGCGAAGTGGGCGATCGTCTTCCCGGGTGTATTCGGAACGGGAATGAGTATGCTTATCTATTATTCCGCCCTGCAGGGCATTCCCAGTGAAAATATCGAAGCTGCCAAAATCGACGGTGCAGGTCCTTGGCGCAGAATGTCAGCTATCGTATTTCCTAGCCTGAAATTCGTTATCGGTATCCAATTCATCGCCTTTATCTCAGGCGTATTCCTCACCTTTGATCCGATGTACATCATGACAGGTGGTGGACCTGCGAACAGCACAAGAACGCTCTCCATGCTGGTGTTTAACAGCTCCTTTAAGGAGTTTCGCTTCGGCGTGGCGGGTGCCATCTCGTTCGTCATGTTTATTATTATAGCCGTCATCACCTTTCTGCAGATTCGCTTGACTAACAAAGAATAACAGCTCGACTCCCGAAAGGAGATTCTCATGGCTGCACGCAGACGCATACAGGAGCGGGGAGGACTCTCCGTCAAGATTGTCAGTTATACGGTTGCTAGTCTATTTATTCTGGCCTCCATCATTCCGCTGATCTGGATGATCAGCTCTTCAATGAAGGACAACATCTCTATCTATCGCTTTCCACCGACATGGGTCCCAAATGTCCCCAAAGTCGTTAACGTAACCTTGAGTTATGAGGGTACGGATCTGCAAAAGCAGCAGGATTATGAGTTAGATGCGATGGAAGCTATTTGGTTCACATGGAAAAAAATGCAGAACGATGCGGTCGGTGCACTACGAGTCACGGGCATAAAAGACGGCGTGGTTCTGTACAGAGCAGATATGCCTTCCTATAAATTCACATTAGGCCGGCCGCAAATTGTACCGACACAGCTTGCCACGCATGCGACGATGAAGCTGAAGCTTCCGCAGATTCGAGAGCGTAAACTGACGACCTTTGAGTGGGCAGATAAGGGCGCTGCTTACACCGGAGCATCGACGGTGCCAGCTGATTTGCCGGAAACCTCAAGCACGGTTAAGAAGCTGTTGTCAGAATCAAAGGTTGTCAAAGGCAAAGTATTAGCCATCTCAGAGAAGAATGATTGGTGGCGTTTCTTTGATAACTATCTGGTTCTGTGGAAGATGGCAGAAGCCGACAAGAGCTCCTATGGCTTCCCGCACTTCCTACTGAACAGCGTCATCGTAACGGCTGCCACGATATTCAGCCATATGCTTATTGGAGGCATGGCAGGCTTCGCGCTTGCCCATCTTGTTCGAGGCCGTATTGGCGCATGGCTGACGTTATTTTTCGTGGCGACGATTATGATTCCGGAGATCGCCATTCTTGTACCGCTCTATTTGACGATGGATAAGCTGCATTTGGTGGATACGTTATGGGGAATTATTTTGCCGCATACGGCTTGGGGGATCGTCATCTTTCTGTTCAAAGGCTTCTTCCAGCAGCTTCCTAGTGAGCTCATTCAAGCGGGACGAATAGACGGTGCATCTGAGTTTCATATTTACTGGCGGATCATCGTTCCTATGTCTGCGCCTATATTCACGGTTGTATCGGTCATGACCTTCATTGGGGTATGGAATGAGTTTCTATGGCCGCTTGTTGTCGCTAGATCGCCATCGGTCTGGACCTTTACCGTTGCGCTTAGCGACTTCCAGAATCGACAGAGCATGGGTGCTAACGTCATCATGTCCAGTCTAGTCCTAGCTACCATTCCGCTTATGATTATTATCGTCTCGTGTCAGAAGCTGATCGAGAAGGGCGTTTCCTTTACGGGATTGAAGGGCTAAGCTTAAGAATTAGACTAAGAGCCTGCTCTAATGAGGAGGAACATGATGGACCGCAAAGTTGCACTGGTCACTGGATCAGGAAGAGGAATTGGAAGAGGGATTGCTCTCGCGTTCGCGGCAGAGGGTTACGATGTGTGCGTCAACTACAATACGAGCGTGGAGCGGGCTGAGGCGGTTGTTCAAGAAATTAGAGCGCTCGGTGTGAGGGCGGAAGCAGTACAAGCTGATATTTCGACGATCGAAGGAATCTCTGCTTTGTTTGAAGGTTTCTCGAAGCATTTTTACCGACTTGATGTGCATGTTGATAATTCCGGCATTACACGGATGAAGCCTTTTCTAGAAACAACACCGGAGATGTTTGACGAAGTCATCCATACGAACTTAAGAGGGCTTTACTTCTGCGGACAGCGCGCAGCTCGTCTCATGATTGAGCAAGGAACCAAAGGCGTCATCATCCATATTAGCTCCAATCATACGCAAGGCACATGGGCGAATTCCACCGTCTATGCTGCGGCAAAAGCTGGCGTGAACAAGCTTACGAAGAACATGGCGTTAGATTTGGCTAGCTACGGCATTCGTGTCGCGGGTATAGCGCCTGGCTATACGCTCTTGGAGAAGCAGAGGGATGAGAGAGCACTGCAATTTATTGAAGCGATCTCGTCCCGTATACCGCTAGGCAGGTTCACAACACCGGAAGAAGTCGGAGGAGCGGCTGTTTATCTCTCTTCCGATAAGGCTAGCTATATAACAGGCACTACTCTCTATATGGATGGTGGAGCTCTGCTGCCCGTTTGGGCGGATCAAGGCTGATACGATGAGACGATGAGACGATGAGACGATGAGACGATGAGACGATGAAGCGAAGGAGGAGACTAAATTATGAAAATCACGGATATGAAGCTATTTCATGTCAAACCGCGTTGGCTGTTCCTAAAAATCGAGACTGACGAAGGTATCGTCGGCTGGGGAGAACCCATCGTTGAAGGCCGCGCATTGACAGTGGCAACGGCAGTCGAAGAGCTGAAGCGATATCTCATCGGAGAAGATCCTCTCCGTATTGAGCATCATTGGCAGGTTATGTACCGGGGAAGCTTCTACCGCGGCGGTCCCGTATTAGTCAGTGCGATAAGCGGTATCGAGCAGGCATTGTGGGATATTAAGGGAAAATATTATCAGATGCCAGTCTATGAAATGCTAGGCGGAAAATGTCGAGACCGCATACGAATGTACAGTCATTGCGGCGGTGCAACACCAGAGGAAATGGCAGCGAATGCCGTTCGTAAGGTAGAGGCAGGCTTCAACGCAATCAAGATTGGCGTGGATGCACCTGTACAGCATATCGATACACTCCGATTCGTTGAGAATCAAACAGCCAAGCTCGCCGCAATCCGTGAAGCGATTGGCAGCGATCTTGATGTGGCCATCGACTTTCATGGACGAGTGAGTCCGGCGATGTCGATTCGGTTGGCACAAGCGTTCGAGCCTTACTACCCGATGTTCATTGAGGAGCCATGCTTACCGGAAAATGTAGATACTCTGCTGCGGATTGCTCAGTCCACGACAATACCCATTGCTTCTGGTGAGCGCCTATTCACAAGATGGGGTTTCCGTGAGGCGCTTGAGAAGCAGGCAATAGCTATCGTCCAGCCTGATCTTTGCCATGCCGGAGGTATCTTTGAAGCTAGGAAAATCGCTGCGATGGCGGAAGTCTACTACGGCTCTATCGCTCCGCATAATCCGCTTGGGCCGATCTCATTAGCTTCCTGTCTTCAGTTGGATGCATGTACACCGAACTTCCTCATCCAAGAGCATCCGTCCATGGCGGAGCGCTGGGATCTTGGTGAAGGCTATCTCAATCAGCCTTTCCATATTCAAGATGGCTACATCACCGTTCCGGAGGGTCCAGGCCTGGGCATCGAAATCAACGAAGAAGCCCTTCTTGAACGGGCTTATCCAGGTGACTGGGACACTCCGCGTCTTTACTATCCAGACGGCTCTTTTGCCGAGTGGTAATTGTTCGCTTGAGGGATCATAAAAGATGTCGGCTAGTATTGATCGGTATTGAGTGAATCGGTCGCTCTTGCTCCACTGTTATTTTGACAAAGCAATCTCAGCTAGCTAACATGGAAGCATCTAAGAAATGCCAAAGGAGTATGCAGCCATGGAAGCCACAATTGAACTTATTGTTCGCTCAACCGAAATCGATGTGAATGGTCATGTCAACAACGCGAAGTACTTGGAGTATCTCGAATGGGGGAGGGAAGAGTGGTATGAGAAGGCCGAGCTGCCGTATGCTGTTTTTCTAGCTATAGGTATCCAAACCGTTACTGTCAATATCAATGTGAATTATCGGAAGGAATGCCGGCAAGGGGATAAGCTAACGGTACGGACAGTGCCGGAGCGTGCAGGGAGAACCAGCTATGTTCTGAAGCAGGAGATTGTTAACGAGCTCGGTGAAGTATGCGCGGATGCTAATGTCACCTGTGTCACCATGGATGCGACAACACGCAAGAGCCGCGAGCTTCCCTCCGAGCTGCTTCAATGGTTTGCCTAAACTTAATCTTCATTTTGTCACCGATCGCTCTGAAAAGGATAAAAATTTCAGTTGACGAAAACGCTTACTTGCGATATTATCGACACATCGCAATTGAATACATGGCGTGTTACCTTCGATAAAGGGCATGAGCCAAGAAAAGATTCTGATTTCAGGATCTATTCTTGGCTCTTTTTTATGTCTTATTGCCATAATAAGCGTGGTGGTGATTAATGGTGAATAAGGATGAGACCCTACGAATCGATAGGGTAATCGGTAACAATGTCGTGTTAGTACAGAATCTGCAATCGGGTAAGGAATTTGTTCTTATGGGCAAGGGCATCGCTTTTGCCGGTAAGAGCGGTGATACGATTAGCGGGTCGGATCGACGGATTGAGAAGCGGTTTCGCATAGATGATCAAGCCGAGATGGTTCAATATCACTTGCTACTTGAGGATATGGATCCGGAGGTCATACGAATTTCAGAGCAAATCATTCAAATGATTAGCGATACCTTCGGCTCTCCCCCGGGAAACAAGATCTATCTTGCCCTTCCCAGCCATATCCAGTTCGTTGTTTATCGGCTGCGTAATGGTATGGATATCGTCAATCCTTTCCTATATGAGACGAAAATGTGGTTTAAAGTGGAATATGACATTGCCAAGAAAGCGGCGGATTTAATAAGTGATACATTTGGCGTTCAGGTGCCGGATGATGAAGCGGGTTTTCTAGCTTACCATGTTCACTCCGCCGTCCATAACGTACCTGTTGGACAGCTCGTGAAGTTTACAAACCTCATCAATGAGCTCGTAGAGAATATTGAGAAGAGTGGCGAGATCCAGATTCCTAGGGAGAGCTTGAATTATGTCAGGCTGATTACCGATCTTCGTAACACGGTCGACAGGGTCGTCGAAGGGAAGACGACGGCCAACCCGCTGCTCAATGAGCTGACGGTGCATATTCCGAAGGAGCTGCGGATGGCGAATGAGCTAGCAGATCTCATGCAGGCTCATCTAGGAATGAATGTTTCAAAGGAAGAAATCGGCTATCTTGCCATCAACTTGTATCGCTTGTTCCAAACGTTCGAGCTGGAACGCCCGCATTAACGTCCGAGAACTAAGCTTATGCTTCCGAAGTGAGTTTTTAGCTCACAAAGAAGTGTCCGAGAAATTATTGCTAATAACTAAGCTTATGCTTCCGAAGTGAGTTTTTAGCTCGCAAAGAAGTGTTCAAGAAAGTATCACAAAAAACTTTTAGGAGGTTTCCAACCATGTTCGGAAAACTATTTAAAACCAAAAAAAGCACGACGATCGATATCGTTTCACCAATTACAGGTATGGCTGTCTCGTTGGAGCATGTGCCTGATGACGCTTTTGCAGGTAAACATATGGGTGACGGGGTCGCAATTGAACCAGAAGTGGGTAAGGTTATCGCGCCATTTAACGCTGTCGTTTCCCACATCATTCACACGAATCATGCCGTAATTCTGGAGCATGAATCGGGATTGCAAGTATTGATTCATGTCGGAATTAATACGGTAGCCTTGAAGGGTGAAGGCTTCAAGAGCTTCGTTCAGACTGGCGATACAGTCAAGGCTGGCCAAACGCTAATTGAATTTGATATTGATTTGATTCGCAAAGCAGGCTATCCGATCATCACGCCAGTCGTTATCGCGAACGGAGAGATGGTTGCGGAGATGAATCATACGTTTAATAAGATGACGGCTGGGTCGAGTCCAATCATCAGTGTGGTCTTGGCAGAGCAATAAGAGGAGCATATAGACAACTAGAACGACTACGAGAGGATGTTGAGAAATGCTCGCATTTTTGCAAAAAATCGGTAAAGCACTCATGCTGCCTGTTGCTACACTTCCCGCAGCTTCCCTGCTGCTGCGCTTCGGCGCGATTGATTATGTGAAGGATTTTCATATGGGCCATGATGTTGGGGGATTTCTTAATCAATATATCGCACCGTTCCTGTCTGCAGGCGGCTCTGCAATATTTGACAACCTTCCCCTTATATTTGCGGTTGGGGTCGCGATCGGCTTAGCAGGTGATGCCGTTGCAGCACTGGCCGCGGTAATTGCTTATCTAGTGCTCACGACCGTGCTTACTAAAGTTCCAGTCGCATTCCCTAACTTGGTTGGTAAGGCTGCCGTACTCAACATGGGTGTTCTCGGAGGCATTTTAGCTGGTCTTGTTGCGGCTTTCTTATACAAGCGCTATCATACCATCAAACTTCCAGAATGGCTGGGCTTCTTCTCCGGCAAACGCTTCGTACCAATCATTACTTCACTGACGATGGTTTTAGTCGGAATTATATTTGGACTTATTTGGGGCCCTGTTCAAAATCAGCTCGATACCTTTGGGCGATGGATTGTTGATCTTGGAGGCGTCGGAGCCGGAATCTTTATGATGGCGAACCGGCTGCTTATCCCATTTGGCTTACATCATGTGCTCAACTCGATTGCTTGGTTTCAAATCGGCGACTATACGGATGCGGCTGGTAATGTCGTGCATGGTGACCTGACACGATTCTTCAAAGGGGACAAGACGGCTGGCATGTTCATGGCTGGATTCTATCCCATCATGATGTTCGCGCTGCCGGCTGCCGCATTCGCAATTATTCATACAGCTAGACCAGAGAAGCGTAAGGCTATCGCATCCATATTCATCGGAACGGCGCTCGCCTCCTTCTTGACAGGGATAACGGAACCGCTTGAATTTGCCTTTATGTTCGTGGCTCCTGCGTTATTTGTAGTCCATGCCGTATTGACCGGGGTTTCCGCGTTTATCGTTACCCAGCTCGGAATCAAGGATGGCTTTGGTTTCTCAGCGGGCTTCATCGATTATGTCGTCAACTTTCAGCTGGCGACCAAGCCGCTGCTGCTTATCCCTATCGGTTTGGTTTTTGCGGTCGTGTACTACTTCATGTTCCGCTTTATCATCGTGAAATTCAACTTGAAAACACCAGGCCGCGAAGTAGACGAACCGGATTCGGTATCGACTGCAGCGACAGCTAAAGCGATGACAGGTACTTTTGAGGAGAAGGCAGAGCAGGTGCTGGTTAATATCGGGGGCTCGGACAATATTGTGGGAATTGATGCTTGTATTACTCGTCTTCGTTTAGTTGTGAAGGATGAAACAGCTGTTAATGATCAGGCACTGAAAAATCTTGGCGCCTCGGGAGTAATGAGACTTGGCTCCGGTGCTGTGCAGGTTATATTCGGAACGCAATCAGAGCGTCTTAAGGATGAAATCACGAAAAAGATGTAGGCCCTTACAAAGGCTGATTAATGCCAACTATCAGACAGGGAGTGGAGAACAATGGAACAGACATACACCATTCAAAGCGAGCTAGGTATTCATGTTCGGCCAGCTAAACAAATCGTGGAGGCAGCAAAGAAATATCCAGCTTGCAGCGTATTCCTAGAGAAGGACGGTAAGCGTGTCAGCGTGAAAAGCTTAGTCAACGTCCTTACGCTTGGTGCCAAGCATGGCGATACGGTGACCTTGATTACAGAAGGCGAGCAAGAGGCCGCGGTACAAGATGAAATTGGCGCGATTTTCGCAGATATTGCAGGCAATCATCATGCACCAGGTGCTGGCCAATGATTGTTTTTAACGGCGTTGCTGCATCGCCAGGCATTGCAATCGGGCGTGCTTGGCGACTGGAGACCGAAGAGTCGCATAAGGGCCCAGCATCCATTGTTTCTTCTGCCGTAGCGGAGCAAACCTCGAGATTGCAGGCGGCTGTTCTCTCTAGCGTGGAGGAAGTGCGCAAGCTCAGAGATGAACTGACGGAGCGGGGCAGAGGTGACGAAGCCGAGATCTTCGATGGCCATCTCCTGCTGCTGGAGGATGAGGAGCTTATCGGCCGTGCCGAAGAAGCAATTAAGAATAAGCTCATTCCAGCTGAACTAGCGATTGCAGCTACCCGTGATGAGGTCGCGGCTGTAATGGAAAGTTTGGAGGATGAATACCTAAGAGAGAGGGCTTCCGATATTCGCGATGTATGCGGAAGAGTCATCGGTAAGCTTACTGGCCGAACAGAGATGCCTACCGAAGCTGGCGACGAGCCGGTCATTATTCTGGCACCGGAGCTTACGCCATCTCATACGGCTCAGCTCAAACCGGATATCGTTGCAGGCTTTGTAACTTTGCAGGGAGGTAAAACTTCGCATACCGCTATTATAGCTCGTTCCTTAGGCATACCCGCTATTGTAGGGATGGGAGATCAGCTTCAAGCTGTGCGGGGTGGTCAGTATTTAATCGTTGATGGCAGCCAAGGTCAGCTTCATGTGGATCCGGACGCCGAAACGATTGCACATTTCCGGGCACTTCAGAGAGCGAACCTTGCGAAGCTGGAGCAGCTGCGGAAGCTCACAAGTGCAGATTCCGTATCGGCGGATGGCTTCCAGGTGGAGCTGGTTGCCAACATCGGCTCCCCAGAGGATGCAGCTGCGGCTAAGAACAACGGTGCGGAGGGTATTGGCTTGTTTCGTACGGAGTTCTTGTATATGGGCCGAGACACGCTCCCTTCGGAAGAGGAGCAGTTTCAAGCCTATCGCAAGGTTGTAAAAGCGTTCGGACCGGATGCTCCCATCATCATTCGTACAATGGACATCGGGGGAGATAAGGAGCTGCCTATTCTTCAGCTCCCTCAAGAAGACAATCCGTTTCTTGGCTATCGGGCAATAAGAATTTGCTTGGATCGTCCGGAATTGTTCAAAACACAGCTTCGGGCTATTCTTCGCGCCAGTGCTTTCGGTAATGTCAAAATCATGTTCCCTATGATTGCCGCATTAAGCGAATGGCGAGCGGCCAAAGCGGTGCTGGATCAGTGTAAGGAAGAACTGCAGCGTGAGAGGATTGCATTCAATCCTGAACTTGAAGTTGGCATCATGATTGAGGTGCCCGCTGCGGCAATGCTCGCAGATCGTTTTGCCAAGGAAGTTGATTTCTTCAGCATCGGTACGAACGATCTGACCCAATATACGTTGGCGGCAGATCGGATGAACGAGAAGCTTGCCCATCTCAATGATCCTTTGCAGCCAGCAGTTCTCTATTTAATTGAGAAGGTTATCCGAGCTGCTCAGAAGGCTGGTAAATGGACAGGGATGTGCGGTGAAATGGCCGGGTCGCCTCATGCGGTGCCCATTCTTCTGGGACTGGGCCTGAAGGAATTCAGCATGAGCGGCGGCTCCATTTTCCAGACAAGAGCGCTCATCAGCACGCTGAGCCAATCCGCAATGGCTGAGCTGGCTTCCAAGGCACTAGAGCTAGAAGGGCCTGACGAAATCCGCAGCTTCGTAGAAGCGCAGGTTCCAGAGATTCTTGCTTTATAGCGATTAAAGAGCTTGAAAAACAACAAAGGGCAGTGCCCTCAAGTGAATTCGCTGGATTCATTACTTGAGGGCGCTGCCCTTTTGACATTTAACCAAACGCCGTATTGCCACCTGTTTCTCACCTACTTATCCTGATTCTTCAGCGATCCCGGATAATCATCTTTGCTCCAAGGCATAAATTCGCCCTCTTACGTACAAGGTAGATTTAGTTCTTTTTAGATGCATTAGTTGTGGTTTAAACCATTATCGTTACATAAAGTCGGATTTGACGTTATAGGTAAGTAGAAGGGATGCTGTATCTTATTTAGTGAAGGGAAAGGTGACGTATGACGGAATACCGGATTGAGAAGGATTCAATGGGAGAAATAGAGGTTGAGGTTGATCGGCTGTGGGGTGCACAAACGCAGAGAAGCTTGCAGAATTTCAGAATTGGTACGGAAAAAATGCCTTCCGAGCTCATCACGGCATTTGCTTATTTGAAAAAAGCGGCTGCTCTGGTTAATGAAAATATCGGCAAGCTGGACGCCCACAAAGCACAAGCTATCGCGGAAGCGGCAGATGAAGTTATTGCCGGACGCTGGAACGATCAATTTCCGCTTGCGGTATGGCAAACCGGCAGCGGCACGCAGTCCAATATGAACGTGAATGAAGTTATTGCCCGCAGAGCAGGGCAATTGCTTCAGGCTAGAAGCGGCGGAGATCCCATCCCTTCTATTCATCCTAATGATGATGTGAACCGCTCGCAAAGCTCGAACGATACATTTCCGACCGCCATGCATGTCGCCGCACTCATCGCTATGGAAGAGAAGATGCTCCCGGCAATTGCTCAGTTGAAACAAACGCTGCAGCGCAAGAGTGAGGAGTTCGCCGATGTGATCAAGATTGGACGTACCCATCTGCAGGATGCGACACCGCTAACGCTTGGTCAAGAAATCAGCGGCTGGGTTCGTATGCTGGAAAAAGGTGAGAGGAATATCAAGAGTTCCAGTGAAGAGCTTCGTGAGCTGGCAATTGGCGGAACAGCAGTGGGTACGGGACTGAACGCACCGAAGGGGTTTGGCGATCATGTTGCGGCAGCGATTAGCAAGCTTACTGGCAAGCGATATACGAGCGCTCCTAACAAATTCCATGCGCTGACGAGTCACGACGAAATTGTTTTTGTCCATGGAGCAATCAAAGCATTAGCAGCAGATCTAATGAAGATTGCCAATGATGTTCGCTGGCTTGCAAGCGGCCCAAGATGCGGAATAGGGGAAATTCGTATTCCGGAGAATGAACCGGGAAGCTCTATTATGCCAGGCAAAGTAAACCCTACACAGTGCGAAGCACTGACAATGGTCGTTTGTCAGGTGTTGGGCAATGATGCGGCGATTGGATTCGCGGCTAGTCAGGGTAATTTCGAGTTGAATGTATTCAAACCGATTATTATTAACAGTTTCCTACAGTCTGTGAGATTACTGGCCGATTCGATCCA
The DNA here is from genome assembly GCF_003945345.1 of Paenibacillus baekrokdamisoli. Lineage (GTDB taxonomy): Bacteria > Bacillota > Bacilli > Paenibacillales > Paenibacillaceae > Paenibacillus_Z > Paenibacillus_Z baekrokdamisoli. The sequence goes on from NZ_AP019308.1 coordinate 7,030,522, forward strand.
CTCCTTCGAGGAACATTGTGCGAGGGGGATTGAAGCTAACCGCGAAGCGATTGGCCGCCATCTGAGTGAATCGCTTATGTTGGTTACAGCACTTAATCCGCATATAGGTTACGAGAACGCAGCCTCCATCGCAAAGACAGCGCATAAGGAAGGACTTACCCTGCGCGAAGCGGCCATTCGCAGTGGACACATTACGGCGGAGAAATTTGATGAAGTCGTTCGAGCGGAAGAGATGATTTAACTTTAGCCATGCTAATTAACGCCGCCGCTGTGATTTTAACTGCTTAATAATTTGTAGTTTAGCCGCATTACTTTATGCAAAGAGGAAGTAGAGAATATCGGCGTTTGACGAGGGCAAAAAATAGACAAAATGATTTTCACAAAGCTGACAAGGTATGGCTAAATCCGACAAATTAGCTTTGCGTTAAAGGGCATTTTCAAGTATCATGGATAGAAAAGACAAGCTTTAACTAAAGGAGCTATACACGCATGAATACGAAAAAAACGAATCATGGCAAAATTGTAGACTGTACGATACGCGACGGCGGACTCGTTAACAACTGGGACTTCAGTGTTGAGTTCGTTCAACATTTGTATAACACTTTGAATGAAGCTGGCGTCGATTATATGGAGATTGGATACAAGAATTCTCCGAAACTGCTTAAAGGTGCCGAGTCAGCGGGCCCATGGCGTTTCCTGGACGACGATTTCCTTCGTAAAGTCATTCCGCAGAAGCTGAACACGAAGCTATCTGCACTGGTTGATATCGGTCGTGTAGACGAGAATGATATTTTGCCGCGCGAAGATAGCATGATCGATCTAATCCGCGTTGCATGTTACGTACAAGATGTGGAAAAAGCGCTTCATCTTGTTCAAGTATTCCATGACCGTGGCTACGAAACAACGATAAACATTATGGCTCTTTCTAACGTCATGGAGAATCAACTGCTTGAAGCATTCGAGCTGATCAATGAAAGTGTCGTGGATGTAGTTTATGTCGTTGACTCCTACGGCAGCTTGGACCCGAATGATTTCAACTATCTGGTTGCCAAATTCCAAAAGTACCTGCCTAACAAGACACTTGGTGTCCATACCCATAACAACATGCAGCTGGCATTTGCCAATACATTGATTTCTGCGGAGAAAGGCGTCGAGTTCCTAGATGCTTCCGTTTATGGCATGGGACGTGCAGCTGGTAATTGCCCGACTGAATTACTTGTAGCTCATCTCAAGAACGCCAAATATAATGTTCGTCCTTTACTGGATATGATCGAGAAATATATGATCCCTCTTCGCGAGAAAGAAGAGTGGGGCTATATTATCCCTTACATGATTACAGGTATGCTTGATGAGCATCCACGCTCAGCAATGGCGCTTCGTGAATCCGACGATAAAGATAAATCCGTTGATTTCTACGATAAGCTGACAACACCTGAGGTTCTGCATAACAAGAAGTAGTTTACAGCAGAAGCTTGGAATAATAGATAAGCAAACAAACCCTTTACTGGCTTCCATGCCGGCAAAGGGTTTGTTCTGTAAACACAATAATACCCTATCAGTCCGTTGGAATGGATGATGGGGGTATTCGCATTTATCAAGCACTTATTTTAGTGTTGAGCCTAAAAATGCAAGGGGAATTAAGCATTGTCACGTTGTGGAAAAGCGGTTAAATTTAAATAACACCTTGGAGCTGAATGTTTAGGTCCCTACTGTATAATCCTCTTGTTTATTACATTAAGGAGTGAAATTGAATGAATAATCAGCTTAAGTGGAATGAGATTATTACGAAATTGCAAAATCGCAGTCCATTACAACCGTTATCACCAGTAAGGGTATGGGATCAAGCGATAGACGAAGATATTGCAGCACTTGCTTTGCCTGAAGGTGAAGCGCTCACCCCCGAGTCTAAAGAAGTCATTGCACTAAAAGCGGGTCTTCACCTATGGAATGATAGTTTGGATCTATCACATTCCTATTCGCAGCAGATTGAAGATGATGCTACAGGCTGCTATTGGCATGCGATCATGCACCGAATGGAGCATGATTACTCAAATGCTAATTATTGGTTTCATTGTGCTGGATCTCATCCGGTCAAGGGTAAGCTTCAAGCAAAAGTGGCCGACTGGCTTCAGCACGGAGTTATACTCGTAGAGCTTCCGGAAAGCCGTATTCGTGAGACGCTTGTAGATATGAAACGTCAGAGTGTTTGGAATCCGAATGCCTTAACTGATATCATCCAGCTGCAAGAGAGTGGCAAGGCATCGGAGGAAACACGTGCAGCACTCGAGTATATCCAGCATCTCGAAGTAACGGAGCTGTTCGCTCACACACTCAGCGCAGTAGAAGCAATCCGCTAAATGGTGCTGGAATAAAACAAGACAGGCGCCAATAAAAGCGGACTGTCTTGTTTTAAAATATCAGAAAGTATAAGTTTTCTCCATACTTTGCTTATATTTCGGGGGGAAGAAACTTGCTTCGCCGCCAAGGACGGCGTTAGCCGTTTCTTCTTGTTATTTTCTAAAATCGTTATCGAATATCAATAGGATTCTTGGTGTTATTTGGATGTTTATGATTGGAGCTGGTTGGAATATCCCGATTATCCTGTGTTTGCTTGGCTTCACGTTTATGGAAGGGCCACCAGTTTGCCTCGCCTATTAAGTTGGCTAATGCTGGGACAACGAGTCCCATGAATACGGTGGAGTAAAGAACAAGACCAATGACGATGCCTGCTCCAATCTGAAGCAGTGTATTTACGCCTGAGAGCATGAGAGCTGCAAACGTACCTCCCATAATAACAGCAGCTGAAATGATAACACCGCCAGTCGTGGACATGGCCTTCGACATAGCATAGGAAATACCTCCAGGTCGGTATTCTTCCTTGAAACGAGCCATTAAGAAGATACTATAATCAACCCCAAGTGCAACGATGATCAGGAAGACGAAGAAAGAAGCGCTCCAAGATAGGCCGGGTTTGCCCGCGAGTTTGACGAAGATAAACTCGACAATTCCCATCGTCACCAAGTAGTTGAAGCCCAATGATAACAAGACATACAGCGGTGCAAGAAATGAGCGAAGCAAAATCATCAGGACGATGAAGATACCGATAAGCACGAGCGAACCCGTCCTTACAAAGTCACTTCTAGAAATGTCTTTAATCTCTTCGATCTGTGCGCTTCTTCCACTAACATAGATGCTGGGGGTTGTGATAGCTGAGCCGTCTAAGCTATGCTTGAGCACAGTCCGCAGCTGATCAACCGTTACGAGCGCTTTCGGTGAATAAGGATTGACCGAGAGCACGACATCGATCTTCGCTGTTTTGCCGTCTTTGGATATATAATAGTTGAGCGCCTGCTGCAGCTCTGGACGTTCAAGCGCAACCTTTGGCAAGTTCCAGCCTGGGATTTGACTATCGCCAATCACTGCCTCTGCTTCTTTTACCGAAGTGAGTCCAGTGGAGATATCCCCGAGTCCCCTCGCACCATCTTGTAGGCCGCTAGTAAGCTTACTCAGGCCGCTGCCTAATTTCTCCGTACCAGCAGCTGCTTGCGATTGACCTTCTGCTAATTGTCCTAGTCCGCCTGCGACCTTGGCAACGGAAGGATTAATCTGCATAAAGCCCTGCGTTACCTTCGAAGCCCCGTTCATAAGACCGGTCAAACCGCCAGTCAGACCTTGCTGCTTCACGAGCAATCGCTTCATCGTCGCATCATCCTTCAGCTCGGGATGTGCCCTGAGAAGCTGCTGCAGATCAGCAGCCATAGAGGCGGATAACTGTGAGCTTTGCTTGAGTCCGCCAGCAATTTGCTTCGCGCCTGTTGAAGCGGCTTGAAGACCTTTATAAATTTGGTTCAAACCGTTCTGGGCATCCGTTGTTTTGGTAGACATCGTATGCAAACCGTCGGTTAGCTTATTAATGTCGGCTTGACCCTTCACAATCGAATCGCCTGCGGAGGATAAACCACCCGAAATTTTATCGATCCCATCCTTCATCTGACTGAGTGCATCGGATGTCTTCGTTAGCTGGTTCGTTACTGTAAGATCTGCTAATTGCTCACCCAGCGGTCTTACGGCACTTCTTACTTCACTGACACCTTCAATCTTCGCTAAGCTAGCACTTGCGCTTTCCATTACGGCCAAAGCTTCTGGGGTTCGCATGGATGCAGAAGAAGTAAGTGCAATGGATACTGGGAATACCTCGCCTGAGCCAAAAGCATGCTCGACCTGACGGAAGCCTTGAACCGAGCCAAAGCTCGGGTTGATCTCCGAGAGATCATCGAATGAGCGTTTACCATGAAACAGCAGGGTGAGTGGAGCAAGTAAAATAACGACAACGAGAAGTACAGCTACGGGTCTGCGTGCAGCTAGTGATGCCATACCGCGCCATAGCTTCGATTCTCCATGTCCTTGACCGCTCTTGACCTTGGAAGGCCAGAAGGTCGCCTGCCCGAAGATCATAAGCAGGGCGGGTGTAAGCGTTAGACCTGCAATTAATGTAACCGCTACACCGATGGAGACGCCAACGGCAGATTGGTATAAGCCGAATTGCGCAAATCCAATTAAGAAAAAGGCTACGAAAACTGTACTTGCCGAGAAGACTACCGTCTTGCCAACAGTACGCATAGTACGAATGAGTGCTTCAACCTTATCGCCATCGGCACTGAGCTCTTCGCGGAATCGCTGAATCAACAAGATGCAATAGTCAGTTCCGGCCCCGAACAAGACAGCGATGAGGAAGGATTCCGTGAAAGAGGAAACGGTCATGCCGTATTCAGTTGCCAGAGCGACGAGTCCTCGTGTCAGAAGCAAGGACACGCCAATCGTAATCAGGGGAATGAAAGGCGCGATAGGGGAACGGAAGACAATAAGAAGGATAATGAGTACGAGTCCGACGGTAAGAAGCTCGGTCTTTGCTAATCCTTTCTCAGAGCTTTCTTGAAAGTCCTTGCTAATTGGTGCGCTGCCGGTAAGTGCTACCTTGCTGCCAGCAGGTGCGCCTTTGATATCGTCCTCTAGTCTATCGACTGCTTCGCGCGTCTTTGTATCATTATCTGCACGCTCGAACCCGACAATGACCATCTCTGTTGTCGCATCTTTGCTCTGGAACTTCGAGGCTAGCTCAGGCGTTCCGAAGGCCGACTGGACAGATTTGACTCCGTCCTTTCCCGTGCGAGCTGTTATTTCACTTACTTTATTCTTTAGCCATTCACGATCGTGATCCGTCATTCCTGAATCACGAGAATAAACAATGATGGCGCTCGACTTGGTAGTCGTCTCCGGGTCAATCTTCTCCATCATCTGTTTAGCAACGACAGATTCAGAGCTTGCCGGAATAAATTTCTGTTCGGTTTGTCTTACAATCGCCTGGAGATCAGGCAAACCAAACATCGCTGCGACTGCTATGGCAATCCAAGCAACGAGTACAACCCACTTCAAGCGGGCTAGGCCGCGGATAAAGCGTTCAGTCATCGGTGGTTCCTCCTCATTCGACATTTTCATAATGATGATCTGTAAATCATGCATAGCTATGAATCCCTACGAATAGTTATAGCTGATCCAGAAGGTAAAAGTCAATTAATTTTGTACCATTGGTCATAATTATATTTATTAATAAGTGATGTAATATATGAGGGTTTATGTACAAGTTTGTTCGGTAATATGTAGAACGTTATAAAATATGGACCAGTGGTCATATTATATTTACGTACCTGCTATCCATATGCTACAATGTAGAGAATACAACAGGTTCGGATAAAAGAAACACCGGCGAAGGGAGCAAACGAATGAAGCGCGAGCTGAAGAAGGAACAGACACGATTACGAATCAAAGAAGCCGCACTCTCTTTGTTTTCCGAGCAGGGTTATGAGACGACTACTATCGAGCAAATTGCTAAGGCCTCGGGCGTGGCAAAAGGAACCTTTTTTAATTATTTTGTATCCAAGGATAAACTTGTATGTGAACTGCAGGGAGTATTCGTGATGAACGAAATTATGAATCTGAAGGACAAGCCGGGACCGCTTATTCCGAGAGTGCAGATGGTGGTCTTCTTGCTTGCTAAGCAGTTACCACTGAATAAATCAATGACGCGTGCCCTTTTTCAAGCTATATTCGGCAGTGGGCCTGCGCTTGATGCACATAACCGAATGAAAAGTGAGATGACGGATGTTCTCGTTCCCCTTATCAAGCAAGGGCAGGAGAGCGGGGAGCTGCGCAAGGATATGCCGGCAGAGATGATTGCCCAGCTTGCACTGCAAACCTACTTCGGGGCTTTGATCGTATGGTCGATGGAAGATAAGGAAGAGCCGATTATGGATCAGCTGGCACTGACGTTCGACTTGTTCTTTAAAGGGATTGTTGTAAAGCAGCATGATTAAGCGAGTCCATATTATGGCATGCAAAAACAGCCTTTATTCTCAGAAAGCTAAGGAGAATAAGGCTGTTCTATTGTTGTAAGAAGAATTTGGATTCGTTAAAAGGTTCTAACCATAATCAGTTGTTGCCAACACGAATAAACAAAAGCGAAGCGGACGGAATCGTTCTGAAGAAGCGATAGCGTTCGCCTTTGTCTCCTTATTTCTACCCCTAAGGGATAGAATCAAGAAATAGGGAGACAACAGCGATCGTAAGAATGATCCGTCCGCGCAGCGGGCTTCTACGCACCGAGCTTCAACGCACCATGCTTCGCATTTACCAAGCACTTATTTTAGTGTTGAGCCCGTTAAAAGCCTATTAGTTCACCATCTCCACGTATGGCAGCAGCATGATGCATGACGTTCGGATGGAAATAGCCGATGGCATCGAACGCTTGACCGCTAACGGTCAGACCAGCCATATCAACACGAATATCTTCGCTTTCATTGAACATATGCAGTAAAGTCGTTTGCTTTATGCCGTCCACATCGATATACCATAGTCTAAAGCCCGCATCCGTTACAACGACGAGCTGGGCGGTTACAAATTCAAGTCTTGTAGTGACACCGTTATAGGTGATTGATAATTGCTCTAGCAAATAAGTATCCAAGCTTAGTGTCCCTCCATCTTTTGCCAAAACCGAATCAAGCTCCCTATCGACAATAAGCCTGTCTGTTTCGATTGTAAGGTCGGATGAACGATTTTGCAACAAGTGACCCACGTGACTAAGACCTTAACAGTATTCGTCCGTTTGGTTAAGAAGATCGATTCTTAACAAGATTCATACTGGCATTTAGCAGGGATCGCTGACTTCTGCAGCGAATGAAATAGGCATCCTCCAGCGAGGTTATTTGTTTAATGAAATGTCCCTCAGGCGGTTCGCTCCCCAGATATCGGACCACGAATTCTCGTTCATCCTCTCTAACATGCAGAACATGAGCGGGATCCAATTGAAAGTAATGCGCCGCATTAACCCGGCCTTCCCATACGGATAGCGGAAGATCTGCGGACCACTCGGTTACTGTACCATAGAAAAGCGTTTTTCCATCGTCCAGCCAGAGCACGCGATCGGCCCAAGCCTCCCACTCATTAAGCTCATGTGTGGATATTACAATCGTCCGGTTACGAGCATTCGTGGCGACGTATTTAATAAACTGCAGCCGTTCCAAGGAATCGAGCGCATTCAAGGGCTCATCGAGAAAGAGATAGGCAGGTGTACCAATCCACGCCTGTGCGAGCGCGATTCGCTGACGAATACCCTGCGCCAGCGATTTGATTTTGTGTGTCTTATAGAGTGTAAGGTTAAAGTCAGCCATTAATTGATCTAACTGAGACGGGTCTGAAACCCCCTTAAGCTCTGCCAAATAATGCAGCAGCTTGGTGGTTCTCATTTCCTCATAGAGTTCGATTCCAGTGGGCACAAATCCGATCGATGAGCGAATAACGGCCAAATCACGAGCGGTCGTCATTCCGTTGTATAAAATGTCGCCTTCCATCGGGAATTGAGCCGTGGCCATAAGCTTAAGTAAGGATGATTTGCCAGCACCGTTACGGCCCACAAGTAAGGTAATCCCCGATTTGATAGTCAACCTTGGAATAAATAGCCTGAAATCGGAGCCTGACGATCGCCAAATCACCCGTTGAAGCTCCAGCATCGTTAGTTCCTCCTCGTTTACGGCAGCAAGCGTCTTCCAAAGCTCTTTTTATAGGCTAGCGACAGCAGAAGGATGCCTGCAATTAGGGCAGATAGATACATCGCTGTTGCATTTCCTGTATTACTGAGCTCATTTGTGGGAAGAACTCGCTGTTCGACTCCATTCCAGAACAGCCATAACAAGGCGGAGCAGGCAAAAGCGGCTTTAAACCCTTTCCACATCAGTATATAAGCGGTTACTCCACTAACCAGCAGCATAAGAGATAGCCACTGCAGAACGAAAGGAAGCAGTGGGAAGGAGCGAACCTCGATATTCATGTAGATGGAGCCTAATAATCCGAATACGAGGTTAAGTCCGATCACAATCATCGTTCGAACGATAAGCAGCAGTGCCGGCGGGTAGGGAGTAATGCTCTCAATCATTCGCATCTCCTTATTCCACGAGCGGAAGCTGTAGGCTAAGGAAGCAAGGAGCAAAGCAGGCAATACAAAAGTAAAGGTCTGAGCAACCGAAATATAGGATACATATTCATTCGTTGGCAGCATCAGCATCAGCATGCCGAAAACCATCAGGCTCGCTACCCAATATACTCTGGAGTAGGAGGAGAGCTGCGAATGCATCAGTCGGAACAAGGACGGACGTTTGCTTGGAAGCGTTTGTCTAAGCGAGAAACGTTCTTCATCGCTGGCTTCCTTGAGCCCATCAAATGCAGGCTGAAGTGCTTTTATGAGCATGGCCGTGCCGTGAGAGGTTATCGGATGGGTCATAATTTGCGACAGCGGCTGACGCAGCTCCTGCTCAAGCTGGTTAATCTCTTTATCGTGGGGAACGCTCATTCCGTCTGCCTCCTTTAGTAGTATCAAGCTCCGCTTGCTCTGGACGAAGTCTTGATTTAAGCTTTCGAAGTCCATTGTAGAGATGCGTTTTAACTGAGCCCAGAGGTAGACTGACAATATCAGCTATATCCTGAAGCTTCAAGTCCTGATAAAAGCGAAGCTTAATGATTTCACGCTGTACCTCGGGAAGGGATTCAAGCGATTCATGGATCTCCTTGCGTGTTTCCTGACGTTCAGCCAAATCCACGACCGAAGGGCTGGTATCTCTCTGCTCCGGCGGTTCGGCAAATGGAAATTTATCCGTTCGGAACTGAGCGCTCTTCCAGTAATCGCGGCACATATTGAGGGAAACTCGATACAGCCACGCTTGAACATTATCTGGAGGACGTTTATCTCGAAGCTGTTTAATTAGCCGGAGAAACGTTTCTTGAACAAAATCCTCCGCTTTTCCGCTGTCATGCAGCTGTCGCTGCATAAACCCAGACAGCGGGGCGTGATAGCGGTGAATAAGTGCCTCGAAGCATGCTTGATCGCCTGCTGCCATCCCTTGTAGCAATTCTTCATCGCTCATCTTTGCCATCACCTGCCTTTTCTTCATTCCATACGTCGATCCAATCCTTCCATGTGATAACTGGATACAAGTAGGGGACCTGCTTCGCTAGCTCATCATTGGAATAAGTACGATTCTGAGTATTATCTTGAATAAACAATCCTTTGTCCAAAAAGTGAAGCAGTACACGTTTCACAAAATCACCCTGTCCGTTAACAAAAGCAGCATTGATCATCTTCTGCATTGATATGGCCACTGGGGCAGCTTCATTAGGCAGCGGTACCAAGTAAGTAGGTTCAGATGCAGCATATTGTTCCGTTAACGGCAAGTTAATAATCGCCGAGCGGATTTCTTGAACCATAGAGTACTTCTCGAAGGGATCATCATAGTCATCCCATTCATTAACATGCTCGAAAATGTTAACCGTATCTCCGAACAATAGCTTTCCAAGAACAAACTGAGAACGATTCGTGATGCTCTGATATTTGCCTGCGTTTACAAATAAGGTATCTCCTGAAGTATATAGACCATAAGGACTTCGTCTCATTAATCCGGAAATTTGCTCGTTTATCGACATATAGGTAATCTTGCTGATTCCAGTCAACGGTTTCTTGGTCCATGCTTCATAGTATAGTCGTTTCTGGTGGAGTTCCTTCAGAAATGTTTCACTTTCTTGCACGTTTCCCGCTGTTGTAAGAATTGCAATCGGCTCATCGGCATGTGTGAGCTTTTTTATTTGACTATATCCGAGGAGCGTAGGTGCCTGCGCTCCCTCTTCCTTGAAATGACGTGTCTCAGGTGTATCATCTGGAGCGGCGGCTATAGTAGCGAATAATGACCCGTCAAATCCATGCAGAGTCAAATCAAAATCAGCCCTTAAATATTTGATGATATCGAGTCGCTCCGTTAAGGTTTCCTTATCCATAAGCAAATGATCTCCACCAGGAAGTGGAAACCATCCTGTGTAATCTGGAAGGAAGACGGAGCTGTCTTGAACAAAAGCAGCGAATGCCTCCGAGTTGCCGGCTAGCTTCCATTCCTTGATTACACCGCTATAAACGAACTCAATGTTGTGCATTTCGGTCTTCTTTGAAAGTAAGCTTTGTGCAAATGAGATGAGATCACCCTGACGCTGCCACGGGACTGCTTGACCATCGATAAGAAGTGAATGTACTTGGAGCATGGGATCGAGCAGGAAAGAAACATGACCGCCAATATGTGATTTCACTTGGTGAATATTGGGTGCAGAAGGAATTAACTGACCATCTTGCGTTGGAAGGACATAAGTTGCTTTCATCCGAAGCATGTTGCCCTCTTCCCTTGTCATATCCAGCTTCATGCTCTTAATCTGAAAAGCATACGGCTCATTGGGAACTGCTTCATTCCGTTCTGGAGCGGAAGCCTCAAGAACATGGAGCTCCTGAAATCGATCGAACCACAGTTTACCATAAGGAGCATAAGCAGCTGCGGATATCAGCAAAGTAACCCACATGACGAAAAGCGGTCTTTTCGGATGGAGTACAGGTCTTATCCGAGCAAGCAAGGCGTTGGAGGCTGCTAATATAAATAAACCGAACGCGGCGGCGAATATATACATCAATCCGTATTCTTCTCTTAGAAGCGGAGCAGTCCAACCTTCGTTGCCCGAGTTATTAATGTTATATAACAGATGGTTCAGACTAAATGCTTTAAGTGGATAGAGACTATAGCTTCTTACAAGCAATCCAGGCAAAAACAATGTACCGAACACCCAGCCGCAGAAGGCAATTGGCAGGGAAAATCGCAGCGGCATTAGTGCACCGATGACGATCCCAAGCGCCGCCGATACCGCAAAGGAGCATCCGTAGAGAGCCGAATAATAGATAACGGAGCTGCAGATGGCGGACCATGGTAGTCCTTGATGCCATGCAAAAAGAATATAAACCATCTCAATGGCTAACGTGAACAAGCTTGCATATAGGAAGGCAGCCATCCACTTGCTTGCAATAATTATAGTGTTTGTAATAGGCAGCCCAAGCATCCATTCATAAGAAGCATTCATTGCATCGCGTCGTATAAGCAATACCCCAAGCAAAATAGGAATAGCAGGCAGCAGGATCATGAATGTCGAATGTGCATCTGCGGCATAAAAATTAATGTCCGTTGAGGATGAATGCAAACTATTCAAGCATTGCAGCAGCATCCAACCACCGGCTATCAGTGGGAGGAGAAACGGCCAGCGCATTTTGTTCATAAGACGCAGCTCTAATGTAAGCTGTAGGAGCAAGGATCTCATCGTTTCGTTCCGATTGTCAGGCTGCTTATGAGTGCCAAATAACCATCCTCCATTGTAGGAACCACTGCTGCTGCATAAGGAGTGGGAGGCAGGTCGGCTATTGTTCGACATCGTATCCCATCCGCTGTTCGACGAGCCGTGAGCAGCTGCTCTTGAGCGATGGCTCGCCATTCATGCTCAGAGGCTTCCCATTCCCACAATTTACCTGAGGCATATTCTGCCAATCCTTCTAGTTTTCCATTATAATGAAGCTTACCGGCACCAAGTACGATAACATCTCTGCAGCTCATATCCACATCACTCAAAACGTGGGTAGAGAATAGTACAACGCTCGATTGGGCTAATTCAACAAGAACATTACGCAGCCGAATGCGTTCCTCAGGATCAAGGCCAGCCGTTGGTTCATCGACGATGATGATTTGAGGGCTGCCCACAAGCGCTTGTGCAATACCTAGTCGTTTCACCATCCCGGTGGAGTAACTGCGTGCAGGGAGATCTGCTTTTGATTCAAGTTGAACAGCACGAAGAAGTCGTTCTGCTTCGGCTTCTCTTTCTCGTTTCGTGCCGATGTTTTTGAGTCGTGCAACGTGAAGAAGCCATTGTCTGGCAGTCAATTGCGGGAACATTTGAAACGTCTGCGGCACGTAACCTATCTGCTGCCTGACTTGATTACCGCTTCTAACGGAGGAGCCATGGAGCATCGCATCCCCGGTTGTTGGTACAAGCAGGCCCGCGAATAGGCGCATCAAGGTCGATTTGCCTGCTCCATTTGGTCCAAGCAGACCATGCATGCCTCGATCAAGCGTAAGCGAAATTGGTTCCAGTGCCCATGTATGTTTATATTTTTTCCCTAAATTGTTCGCGGTTAACATAGAAAGTTATCCTCCTGTTGAAATGACGAATAGATTATGGGAAAAGTTTGAGAAAACCTATATAAATAGGCTGGACAAGATGCTTTGAATGGTACAAACTAGTAATGATTAGGTCAATCGGGATTAATTACTATTACTATTATATCAGAGTTTTTTTCATGTAAGAGAAGTGGAATTTTGTGAATTGTAACAACGAGATGAATGTTGTTGTTTCTAAATAATATACATAGGTAGCAAGCGGACGTCAGACGGCTTTCCTGCTGAAGGGGGACACCATGTCAATTAACAGAGCGGAAAAAATTACGATATGGATAGCCTTCATCGCCATTCTCACCTTTATTCTCATGAGAATCCTACATCCCGTACTGTATCAAACCATCCCAAATCATGCTTACCTTTTTATACATTCCGGAATCGAATTTATCAGCTTTGCCGTAAGCTTTACAATGCTTGTACTGGGTTGGTTATTTTTCGTCAAGTCACTCTCCCGTCAGCGGCTCTTAACGGCAGCGCTTTTTAGCATCGTTGGCCTATTCGATATGCTTCATGCATTAACGATGGAGGGAATGCCATTCTTCCGCTTTGTCGGGGATACGACATTATCGCTATTATTTGCGATAACGGGGCAGTTAATCGGTTCCGTAGGTCTTTTCTTTATTTTTCGCAAAAGTGACCAGCCAATCTCGGCAGGAAGACGGCTGCCTGTTGTCTCCGCCGCGCTGGGCTTTGGCTGGCTGTTAGCTGGTTTATATTTCTCGCTTGCCGAATGGCCTTCGATTTATCTTCTAACTGGTCAGCCGCTAGTATATATGCTTACAACGGTAGAGACTGTAATTATTGTTGCCTATATGCTAACAATCGGTACCATTATGTATCGCAACCGCAATGAGCAGCCTCAGGCACTATTAACCATTATCCAGTCGCTTGTATTCTTCCTACTTGCTAACCTTCAGTTCGTCCTCAGCTCGAATTTACATGATACCGACATGCTGATGGGTCATATTTATAAGCTTGCTGGTTATTATTTCCTCATGAAGGGCATCTATTTCGTTACGATTGAAGAACCATTCAAGGAACAGAAACGCTCAGAGTCTCGCATTAACTTTTTGGCTTATCACGATGATCTGACAGGTCTTTCGAATCGTCGCTTGCTAACAGAACGCTTGAATGCCGAGATCCAGTTAGCGAAGCAGCAGGATAATCAGCTAGCTATTTTTCTGCTCGATATTGATCGTTTCAAGACCATTAATGATGCACTCGGTCACACCTTTGGTGATCAAATGCTTCAGGCTGTATCACAGCGGCTTCGTCATGCCGTAGGGAAGCCGGATCATTTATTCCGAATGGGTGGTGACGAGTTTGTTATTCTACTTCCGGAGATAGAAGCAGCAGAAGAGAACGCGGCTCAAAAGCATGCCCAATCCTTGATGGGACTCTTCGACGCTCCGTTCGTGCTTGGCGAAGCGGAGTATCATGTAACAATAAGTTTAGGGATTTCCTTCTATCCTCGGGATGGGGAAAGTGTGGATTTGCTTCTTAAGAATGCGGATACCGCGATGTACAGCGCTAAAGTTCACCGGAATGAATTCTCAAGCTATACGCCGGATATGAATATGAAGGCCCATGACCGACTGCGACTTGAAAGTGATTTGCGGCGTGCTCTTGAGCAAGAGCAGTTCATGCTTGCTTACCAGCCGCTGGTCAATTTGCAGACTGGCAAGGTTGTCGGTGTGGAGGCATTGGTCCGCTGGCATCATCCCCTGCGAGGTCTTCTTCCTCCAGGAGAGTTCATTCCCCTAACGGAAGAGAATGGGCTTATCCTGCCGCTTGGAGAATGGGTGCTTCGTGCAGCCTGCTTGCAGAACAAAGCCTGGCAGGATGCAGGGATGACGCCAATCATGATGTCGGTGAACTTATCCATGCGTCAATTCCGTCAGCATCAATTAGTCGATCGCATCAAGTCAATTTTGGAACAGACCGGTATGGAGCCTCGTTATTTGGAATTGGAAATTACCGAAAGCATGACAAGTGATGTGGAATTTGCTACTGAAACCTTGGCCAGCTTAAAGAAGCTTGGGGTTCAGATTAGTATCGATGATTTTGGCACAGGATATAGCTCACTCGTATATTTGAAAAGGCTGCCGATTGATAAGCTGAAGATTGATCGTTCATTTGTCAATGAATTAACGGAGAATGGCAGCGATGCAGCAATCGTGACTACGATCACCTCAATGGCTAAGCATTTGAAGCTGAAAGTAACAGCCGAGGGTGTGGAGAATGATGAACAACTTCATTTCCTTCGTGAACATAACTGTGAAGAAGCACAAGGGTATTATTTCACGAAACCTATACCGGCCAATCTGTTTGAGAATTGGTACAGACACCGTAATCAAATCGCTTAACGAACAGGCATCAAACGAAATACATACGTTCTAATTTGCGAATATGAAAGGGAGCTTCCTAAAAACAGCCAATGACTGTTTTAGGAAGCTCCCTTTCGTTGTACAATTACTGATGTCCGACATCTTTATAAGCTTTCAAAGCAAGTGTGACACCCTCATACATGGGAAGCAGCGTCTTATTGATCCATTTGTACTCGACATGTTCATGAACTGCTTTTGCTGTATTAATCATTAGGTCACCCTGAACATAGGATGCACTCACTTGATTGTTCAATTCTACAGATGAAACGGTTTGGGTGATACTGATCGTAACTAAAAAGCAAGCTGTTACATACACGCCTATGCGTCTCACCACGTGGAAGATAGAAGTACCATTATCTCTATGAATGCGTCTGCGCCTTACACTTTGTCTCCAAATTAGTGTTGCTGTAAGAAGTACAATGAGGATGCCAGCTATAATTAGTTCACTGCGGAACGAGATTGGGAGTCTGTATAAAGAAGGCAACGCGTACAGTAAGGCTCCAATCGTTAGTGTTTGAATCGGTACAACAAGCTCTACTTCTGATGCACTCCGACGTTTCGTCCGATTGGCCGGCTCATAGGCGTTGGTAGTTCTCATCCGAATGATTTCTATGAGACGCGGGACCGAGAACACGGCGATGGCTATCGCTGGTAAAGCAATCAAAGGAATGAAAAGAAGCAGGCTATCCCCTAAAGAGGGCATACCGTAGAAATACCTATACACGATTAGAGCCAGTTTCGTTATCGCCAATACACCAATACCGGCGAGTAAGGTGAAGTTGAATCTGGCAGCGCGACGCAAGTGCTTAATTGTTTTGCTGTATGCAAGGCTCCCTGCCACGTGACCAGCAAATAGAGAAAGGACTAAAAATGTAACCGCAACGATTGCGTTAATGATAAGTATACTTTCAGACATTACTTTATCCCCCGTTCAAACGACCTACATTTATTTTATCTGGGAGAGACTTCTTCGTTAATTGGCCGCAGTCTAGTTTATAAGCCGGACTTAAGTCCAGAATTTTCCCCGCCTCCGGCACGCATGGATGTTGTCCAGTGATCTCATTGTACCACGGATAAATGAAAGAGAGATTAAAATCATAATTTAATTGATTTCTTATAGAGCGGGTAGAGCCATTTGACGCCGGCTGGAGTCACTGTATCGGCAACCAGATGAGAGAGATAGCCGATAAAAGAGACGTTCATCAAGCCTTCAACTTGAAGCTGATTTTGCAAGCCATAGCCAAGGCTTCCCCAAATTACAGCTGCCCATATAGTATGTGTCATTCCTCTATGCTTTAGCCAGGGTGCCCATGCCGTAAATAAACCAAATCCCATTAACCAACCCCACTGCCAGTAGAAGCCCGCATAAATGATTCCCAGACCAATGATGCTGACTAACGTGTTGCGTATCACGCCTTCTTTTGTAATAAAGCCGATCAAGAAAATCATAACCGCTACCGAAGTTAATGTTAGATCAAAGAAGTCGCGTACGAAGTAAAGATATAAGGCGGTTAGAGCTAGTGTGATGCCGCCCCACAATAGAAGCTCTCGAAGCAGTTTAGATACCTTGCTGATTTTGCTGCTGAGTATACTTGTACCATCGAGGTCAGCGCTCAAGGCGGAGAAAGCAGCGACACTTACGTACAATGCGGCATTTGACAGGGTGAACGGATAGTAGGCGGCCGCAGCGATACCAATCGCAGTGCCGATAGCAAGATGTGTAGAGCCTTTCATGACATACCTCCCAAGAATGAAGCAAACGTACGTTTGCCTATTCGATTATACCTAGATCGTTATCAAGGGACAAGCATGACCATACATTTCCTACTATATGCACCCTTTACGTTTGATAGTAGTAAGCAAAAAAGCCTAATTCCATTTAAGGAATCAGGCTTTTGAGGAGTGGGCTAAAAGATTAGCCCAAGAATGTTGTCTGATGACGGCTTATAGGTCGCCCCAGTTCAGGTTGGATGACTTACTGTAGTTGGTTACCTTTTGCTCAAAGAAGTCGGTTTTCATTCCATTCATATTGCTGAAGCTCTCTACCCATTTCATAGGATGCTCAACAACCTCTGGGAATAGAATTTCGAGATTAAGTTTTTTCAAGCGCTCATTGGATAGGAACTTGATGTACTGGTCGATGATCTCGTTCGTAATTCCTGGAATTTGATTGTTCGTAATATATTGACCCCACTCGATTTCATGCTCTACCGCAGTACGCATCATTTGACGGAGTTCTTCAACAAGCACGGGGGTAAACAATTCTGGATTCTCTTTGCGAACTTCACGGAAGATCCCTTGGAACAAGGCGAGATGCGTTAATTCATCGCGCTGAATATATTTGATCTCGGAGACCGTACCGAGCATTTTGCCTTGACGACCAAGGGCATAGAAGAAGCTAAAGCCGCTATAGAAGTATATCCCTTCGAGAATGTAGTTGGCCATAATCGTCTTAATTAGATTCTGTGAGGAAGGATTGGCAATGAAATTCTCGTATAGATCAGTAATGAAACGATTCCGCTTGAGCAGGTTTTTATCCTCGCGCCACAAATTGTAGATTTGATCCCTAACGTCTGCTTGGCAAACGCTGTCGAGGATATACGAGTAGGATTGGCTGTGTACGGCTTCTTGGAAAGTATGCACGGTTAGGCATAGGTTAACCTCTGGAGCCGTTATATACTCGTTTACGTTAGGGAGGTTAGCTGTTTGCAGGGAATCTAGAAAGATGAGAAAGCTAATAATTTTATCGTAGCTGTTACGCTCGGAGAGCGACAGGTTTTTGTAGTCTTTAGCGTCCTGCGATAGAGGAATTTCTTCTGGAATCCAGAAGTTATTCATCATATTGCGGTACATTTTAGTAGCCCAGTCGTATTTGACATTATTGAGCTCGATCAGGTTGGTCGTATTTCCGCCGATCATACGACGTTTTCCCCAGTCGCGATCGCCATCCTCATTAAATAGCTTTTTCTTTTGCAGTTCCATCGACTTCATTCCTCCTATTGATAACCATTCTCATGGAAAAAGCGGCTGACGCCCTTACGACAAGCAGCGATTAAGTATTCTACTGCTTATCGCATTGACGCCAAAGTTGGCTTCAAATATCTGTTATCTCTTTTGTACTAATGGGGCATAAAAACTGCAGCGCTTTACGCGCTGCAGCTTACACAATCGTCAACTTCTAAGCTCTTGTTCCGGCAATAGTAAACGGTTTTTAGGCCATTCTCCCAAGCAGCCACGTATAGATCCATGAATTGCTTAGCTGTGTATTCAGGCGTGATATATAGATTAAACGATTGCGCTTGGTCGATGTGGCGTTGGCGGCGACCCGCTGCGCGGATGCTCCAAAGCTGATCAATATGATGGGCTTCTTTATAGAACCAGAATGTCTCATCATTTAGATTCGGCGCGGTTTGTGGAATGACGGCGTTCTTCTTCTCTTCAACGAAGAATTTGTTGAAGATTGGATCGATTCCAGCTGTCGAGCCTGCAATAAGCGAAGTGGAGGCTGTTGGTGCGATAGCGAACATCCATGCATTGCGGACGCCGTTCTCGGCTACATCCTTCTTCAGTTTCTGCCAGTGATCGGATTCATAACCGCGTGAATCGAAAAATTCGCCGGTATGCCATTCACTGCCTTCAAATACGCGGTAAGCGCCTTTTTCTTTGGCGATTTCCATGGAAGCTTTAATTGCACAATAACTAATCCATTCGTACAGCTCATCGGCTTGATCCAGATGCTCCTCGGATTCCCAAGCGATGCCATTGAGGGCGAGCCATTGATGATAACCGCTTGTACCAAGACCGACCGCGCGGTATTTCTGATTCGTGATCGCAGCTTGCGGGATTGGGTAATGGTTCAAGTCGATAACATTATCCATCATCCGCATTTGGCAGGTGACCACTTCCTCAATTTCCTCACGAGACCGCGTACGGCCAAGGTTGAGGGAGGACAGGTTACAAACGACATAGTCGCCGCTTTTGACTTGCGTAGTGATCATGCCGTCCTCATGTGTTGTTGACACAAATTCAGTTGGACTCATGTTCTGACAAATCTCAGTACAAAGGTTGGAGCAATAGATGATACCTTTATGTTTATTCGGATTCGCACGGTTAACCGTATCACGGAAGAATACGAATGGCGTTCCGGTTTCGAATGAGCTGGTAAGAATACGTTTCATAATATCAAGAGCAGGTACTTCATCACGGGAGAGTGTCGGATGATTCAAGCACTCTTCATAACGGCTTTCCCATTCTTCGCCCCATGAATCTTCAAGCGCCCAGCCCATCGTAGTGCGAACCTCATGCGGATCGAACAAATACCAGCTGTCACGCTCCTGCACTTTACGCATGAACAAATCAGGAATGCACACGCCTGGGAAGATATCATGGGCCTTCATGCGATCGTCGCCATTGTTAGTCTTCAGGTTCAGGAAGTCGAGAACATCCTTATGCCAAACATCGAGGTAAACGGCAACTGCACCGGAACGAACGCCGAGCTGATCAACCGCAACCGCTGTATTGTTATAATTCTTAATCCAAGGCACGACGCCGCCTGCAACACCTTTATAACCACGGATGTTGGAGCCACGGCTGCGAACTTTACCAATATAGATACCCATGCCGCCGCCAAATTTGGATACTTGGGCGAAGCTGGAGTCGACATTGTAAATCCCCCAGAGATTATCTGGAACCGTATCGATGAAGCAGCTTGAAAGCTGGTGGAATGGCTTGCGTGCATTGGCAAGTGTAGGTGTGGCAACTGTCATTTGAAGACGGCTAAGCACATCGTAGAACTTGCGAGCCCAGCCTAGCTTGTCCTCTTCTTTCATGGCCAGATGCATCGCTACGCCCATGAATAATTCTTGAGGCAGTTCCAGTACGTCGCCATTAAAGCTCTTGATTAGGTAGCGATCGGCAAGTGTCTTGAGGCCGATATAGTTGAACAAGTAGTCACGCTCAGGAACGATGTAATTACCAAGCTCACGAATTTCATCGCGGGAGTAATGCTCCATTATGTATTTACCGTATAAGCCTTTATCGGTCAAGTACGTAATGAGGGAGTAGAAATCACCGTAGCCGAAGTAACCGTATTTGCGATTAATTGCGGACTCTTTATAGAGATCGTACACGAGCAGCTTGGCAGCAACGTATTGCCAGTTTGGCTGTTCGATGCTTGTTTTTTCAACCGCTACTTGGGTGAGTGTACGTTGGATTTCTTTAGTCGTGATGTTGTTGCGGAAGTACGGAAGCAATGCCGTTTCGAGCTCGAGGGGATCGCAATCGTTGTAACCAACGCAGGAGAAATCAATGACTTTCTTAAGCTTAGAGAAAATAAGTTCTTCTTTCTGACCGTTCCTCTTAATTATATCCACGAGCAGAGCCACTCCTTGTCGAAGGGCGTCGTCTGACAACCCTTAATACACAATATGTTGATAGCACTTACCTAAATTACACCAATATATAGTGGGTGTCAAGCCATATGATTCGACAATGGGAGGGTGAAAAGTGGACGAATTAAGCTATGAAAAACAGATGAAAACGTGTAGGTACAGGCTATTTTAACGTCTGATAAGACTAACATGGATGCGATGGAATTGGAATAAAAAAGTAGGCTTCTTCTAAAAAGTTCGCAATATTGTTATTGGTATATCTCGACTCCTTTTAGTAAACTAAGGCTTGAGCTTATCCGTCGAATTCCAACCTGCAAGGCCATGCTTCGAAATGAGAGGACGTATATCGTAATATGATGAAAATATATGAATCGATTCATACACATGCGCGAAGGCTCTCCTTGATGGGAGTCTTTATCATGATGATCGTGATGCTGGCAAGTAACCCAGGAGTCGCGAGTGCACATGCGACTCTGGAGAGCTCGATACCTGAGGCTAACACGCAAATGGATGCCAGTCCAGCTGCTATTGTGCTTAATTTCAATGAAGCCATTGAGGCTAAGCTTGGATCGGTTGAGGTGCTGGATAGTAAATCAAATCCCGTTACGAATAATAAGCCTGTCGTCAGTAATGGCAGCCAGACGCTGAAGCTGGATCTGCCGAAGTTGAAGGAGGGTTTATATACCGTCTCCTATCAAATTATATCGGTTGACGGCCATCCAGTTAGCGGGTCGTATATCTTTGTCGTAGGGAATCCCCCTGAAGGGATTGATGCATCAGCATTTAATCCGCACAAGGAGCTCGGTCATGAAGGCCACACGGTTTCAACGCAGCTGACGACGAATCAGTTTATCATTTATGCGGTGCGAACTGTTTACTATGCTTCATTGCTCTTCTCAGCTGGCATCATGTTCTGGTCCTTGCTATCTAGGGGACGCATTGATGCCCTTGCGGCTGTCCTGCGTAAATATGAACTGCTCGCTATGCGTTCCTTAATGATAAGCGCACTTCTCTATGTATTCGTACATGCTCGTGAGATCATGTCGGGGTATGCGGGTAACGAGTACGGTCGACTGTTCTTTTCTACATCTGTAGGAAGAGATTGGATTGTCTTGCTTGTGCTCGCTATTCTTGGTTTTCTTGCCATTCGGATGGGTAAGGCTGTGAAGGCAGTTTGGGCAGTGATCATACTTGGATTGGAAAGCTGGAGCGGTCATGCCGTCGTGTACAAGCCTGAGGCCGCAACGGTTTCGTTGGATTTCATCCATCTGGCTGCCTCATCCATCTGGGTAGGCGGATTCGTGCTGCTCTTAGCGCTTTGGATTAGCGATAGGAAAGAAGCAGGAAGATTCGCTGTTCAGTTCTCACGCGCAGCCCTGATTTCCTTAGCTGCTCTTGTTATTAGCGGCGTTGCTATGACATTGCTGTTCCTGCCATCGCTAAATTATCTGTTTTATACGGCATGGGGAACGCTATTACTCGTGAAAACAGGATTGGTTCTGCTTGTATTCGTCTTCGGTGGTTTGCTTCATCTTCGGGTCCGACGAGGTGATATGCCAACGCTGTCGCTATTGCGTGTAGATGGCTTGCTGATGGCACTTATCATCATCGTTGCTGCGCTCTTCACCTATATTAGTCCGCTGCCGGTCAACGAGCCTGTTGCCTATCACAAAATGGGCGAAGATATGCACTTGTCCTTGCGCATTACACCGAATAAGCCAGGTGTGAATAAATTTGTCGTTAAAGTATGGCTGCCTGATAAGGTCGGCGCCCCTAAGTCGGTTATTCTTCGTTTGCGTTCAGATGATCGGAAGGAGCTTGGACCGATCGATATCCCGCTAAAAACTTTCGAAGATACGGAAATTACGACTTTCGATGGTTATGTTAAAGAGGCTTATACGGCTGAGGGTCCTTATGTTCCTTTTGCCGGACGATGGACAGCTGAGATTCGGGTTATGACCAAGAATGATGACGAGAAAGTGGAGCGTTATCCATTCCGGAACTACTAATGGATAGGGTGGTGAAAGGGAACGGGATGCCGTACAAGCGGATAAAATGGTTCATTTTGTGGACGCCAACCTTGACGATTGCGCTCTGGGAATACATTCGGCATACTTTTCTATTGCCTTATATATCAATGGATCTCGGCAATGTCTTGGCTCCTGTCATCGTGCTGACAGTAACCATGACCCTCGTTCAGAAGTTGTTTCACTTACTTGAGCAAACAAACGATTCGCTTCAGCGTGAACGGCTCGTTAAGGCTGCTTTACTGGAACGAGAGCAGCTGGCACGGGAACTGCATGATGGGATATCACAATCGCTGTTTCTGCTGTCTGTTAAGCTCGACAAACTTGAGCATACAGAGGACCTTGAGAGTATTCAAGCGACAGCTCAGCAAATTAGGAAAACAGTCAAGCATGTGTATGACGATGTAAGGCAATCTATTGCGGGGCTGCAAAGTGAGCCGTCGATGACTGAGATGCAGTGGATGCAGGCTGTGACCGAGATGGCTGCTGAGATTCGTCTTGGGGGCTTGCAGGTTGAGCTCGATTGGCAGCTAACGGAGACGCATCTTACAAGCAAAGAAAAGATCGAGCTGTTAGCCATTGTAAGAGAGGCTATGCTGAATGTCCGCAAACATGCTCATGCCTCACGTCTTTGCATTCAGGCTGTTCCCGAAGTAGAAAGTACGGTCGAGGAAGGGTTCCACTGTACCATTACAGACGATGGGATAGGTGCAGATGAACAGCTTCTTGAGGCCAAGGGGCGCTATGGGGTCAGAATGATGAGGGATCGAGCTCAAGCAATGGGCTGGAAATTTGACGTTCAAAATCAAAATCATAGAATCGACGATAAAAGGGTAGGAACTGTTGTATCCGTTAGGAAAGAAGGTCGGGTTGTATGAGTATGACGGAACAAATTCGGGTACTGCTTGCTGACGATCATCCGCATGGACGAGAAGGTATGCGTGAAATCGTGGGTATGGATGCCTCCTTTATCATCATAGGAGAAGCGGAGAATGGCGAGCAGGCTACGGTGATGGCTGCTGAGCTTCGGCCGCAGTTGATATTGATGGACATTAATATGCCAGTCATGAACGGCATGGAAGCGACACAGATGATCAAAACGATAGACCCGCAGATTAAAATCATCATGGTGACCGTTTCGGATGATATCTCCGATTTATTCGAAGCGATCAAGCGGGGAGCACAGGGGTATCTGCTAAAGAATCTTTCACCTTCGGCATGGCTTGAATATTTGCGCGCTGTGGCCGTTGATGAGGCACCGCTTTCTAAGGAGCTCGCTTTTCGGATGCTGCAGGAATTTAATAGCGGAAGAAACGAGCAGGTTAAGACGGATGCGAGTCACTCGGATAAAGGTAAGAAAGCGAAGATTCCAGCTGCAGCTCTTCCATTAAATGCCGGTAGTGATCTGACTATTCCTACATCTAACAACTCGGCAGGGCTTGGGAAAACTCCGCTTACTCAGCGGGAACGGGAAGTATTGGAGCAGGTAGCTGCAGGACATTCGAATCGTCAAATTGCTGAAGCATTCATGATCTCCGAGCACACGATAAAAAACCATCTCAAAAATATTTTGCAAAAGCTACATCTCGATAATCGTGTGCAGCTTACCCGTTATGCGCTGGAGAAGGGACTGCTGGACAAGTAGACTCGTTCTTCACATTATTGACACACTGTATAGCCCTATGGAGTCATGGCAATCACATTTGCTGGGGCTATACTAAGTCCCGACGGATAAGTGGTGCAACGATATCGCAATTGCAAAGCGCAATTGTCTGGAGGGATTATACGATGAAAAAAATGAAAAATTGGTCTATGGTATTGGTTACGGCTTTATCGTTGTTCTTGTTTGCTGGATTGGCTAGTGCGCATGTGACCGTACAGCCGGCGCAAACAACGCAGGGAGGCTATGAAGTCTTTACGGTTCGTGTTCCTAGTGAAGCGGAGAAGGTTACCACTACGAGCGTTAAAGTGACCGTGCCAGATGGTATTAAAGTAAGCCGTGTGCAGCCGAAGGCGGGCTGGAAATATGAGCTTGAGAAGAACAGTGACGGTGCGATTACGACGATTACTTGGACAACCGAAGGCGCAGGACTTAGCCAAACGGAATTCGATGAGTTTCGGGTATCGGGTAAAGTTGCGGATGATGCGAAGGAGCTTACTTGGAAGGCTTACCAAACCTACAGCGACAAATCAGTTGTGGAATGGACAGGGGCACCAGATTCTGAGCATCCTGCATCCGTAACAACGGTTGCAGCTGGTACAGGAGATAGCGATCATCACGGCGGGACGGCTGCCGCTCCTACAGAAACGACAACTAGCAGCAGTGACAAATTGCCGCTTGTTCTCTCCATTATCGCGCTTGTATTGGGTGCTGCTGGCCTGATCGCTGCTCTTGCACGTAAGAAACGCTAGACGATAAAGATAGATGAATGGGAACCCAAACAGGTCATTTTGAAGAGGAAATCTTCAGAATGACCTGTTTTAATGGGCTGATAGCTGTAAAATGGAACTCGAAAGAACACTTTTTTATTAAAAAGCTGTCATTTTCCGCGTCAAAGCTTGCGAACTGGTCTTATAATTATTTATAATAATACTCATATACATAACGCGATGAGGAAGAAAAGTACACAGTGCTTTCTTACAGGGAGAAGATGCCGTAGATTGAGAGCATCTTTACGAAATCAGGCTGTCGAAGTTCGCTTCCGAGCAGGCTCTTGAAGACATACGCTTACGGGCGGTATGGGGTAGGGAGTACCGGTCTTCCGGCCGATATCCGGAACATGAGGAATTACGTGTGTGAAGCCGTAATTCGAATTAGGGTGGTACCACGGTCTTTCGTCCCTTTCGGGGAGAAAGGCCTTTTTTTATTGAAATTTAACCGTATCTTATTTCTTGAAACAACGAAAAAAGGATGGCGATAGCCAGTTCTTTTAGAGCACAGAAGGGAATGGGTAGAATGAAAGAGCGTTTAGAAGCACTGCGGACAGAAGCGTTACAGGAGCTGCAGCAGGTAGAGAGTCCACAGCAGTTGAATGACCTTCGAATTAAGTATTTGGGCAAGAAAGGTGCACTGACCGAGATTTTGCGCGGGATGGGTGCACTTAGCGCTGAAGAGCGTCCAGTTATCGGTCAAGTCGGCAACGACGTACGAGCTGCAATTGAGGAAGTCATAGAAACGAAGCAATCCGCTTTCCAAGCGGCCGAAACGGCAAATCGCCTTCTTGCGGAAACGATCGATATTACATTGCCGGGAAAACAGCTTCCGACCGGAGCTGTGCATTCTCTGAATAAAGTAACGCAAGAAATTGAAGATATTTTCATCGGATTAGGGTACACCGTTGCGGAAGGACCTGAGGTAGAGACCGATTACTTTAACTTTGAAGCGCTGAATCTACCCAAGGATCATCCCGCGCGCGACATGCAGGATTCCTTTTATATTACAGATGAAATTCTGATGCGTACGCAGACTTCACCCGTTCAGATCCGCACGATGAAAGCCATGAATGGTAAACCTGTTAAGGTTATATGTCCAGGTAAAGTGTATCGGCGCGATGATGATGATGCTACACATTCCTTTCAATTTAACCAGATCGAAGGACTGGTCGTTGGACCTAACATTCGGATGAGCGACCTGAAGGGTACACTGCTGGAATTCGTACAGCTGATGTTCGGCAAGCAGGCACAAATTCGTTTGCGTCCGAGCTTCTTCCCTTTCACTGAACCAAGTGCGGAAGTTGATGTGACCTGTGCACAATGCGGCGGATCCGGCTGTAAGATGTGCAAGCAAACGGGCTGGTTAGAGATTCTTGGATGCGGCATGGTCCATCCTCGTGTTTTGGAAATGGGCGGCTATGATCCGAACGAAGTGAGTGGTTTTGCTTTTGGTATGGGTGTAGAGCGTATTGCACTGCTTAAGTATGGCATTGATGACATCCGTCATTTTTATACGAACGATCTGCGCTTCCTAAGCCAGTTTGTCCGAATGTAGAGGGAGGCAAAGACAATGAATGTTTCTTATAAATGGTTAAATGAATATATTGATTTGAGCGGCTTCACCGGCGAGAAGCTAGCAGAGCTAATGACAAGCGGCGGTATCGAGATTGACGTTGTAGAATCACGTAATAAGGGTGTTACTGGCGTCGTAGTCGGTCACGTGTTGACGAAGGAGAAGCACCCTGATGCTGATAAGCTGAGTGTGTGTACGGTAGATGTTGGAGCGAGCGAGCCGCTTCAAATTGTCTGCGGCGCGAAGAATGTAGCGGCTGGCTTGCTTGTTCCAGTTGCGGTAATCGGCGCAATATTGCCAGGTGACTTCGCCATTAAACGGGCAAAGCTTCGCGGTGTTGAGTCACAAGGGATGATTTGTTCGGCTAAAGAGCTTGGAATCAATGAGAAGCTTCTGCCGAAAGAGCAGCAGGAAGGTATCCTAGTACTTCCGGAAGGAACGCCAATCGGCAAATCGATTCTGGATGTACTTGCTATTGAGGATGAGGTGCTGGAGCTTGATTTGACACCGAACCGTTCGGATTGTTTAAGCATGCTGGGTGTTGCTTATGAAGTCGGTGCACTTACTGGCCGTACGGTTAAGCTTCCTGAGAACCGAGTGAGTGATTCGTCTGAGCAAGCTTCTGGGCATATTTCCGTTCGCATCGATGCCAAGGATCAGTGCTCGCACTATGCGGCCCGTTATATTAAAGGCGTTCAAGTAGGTCCTGCACCGCAATGGATGCAGAACCGTCTAATCGCTGCTGGCATTCGTCCAATCAACAATGTTGTAGACATTACGAACTTTGTTCTACTTGAATATGGACAACCGCTGCATGCCTTTGATGCGGATAAAGTTGAAGGTGGCCGAATTGTTGTAAGATTGGCAAAAGAAGGCGAAACTTTGCTAACGCTTGACGATCAAGAGCGTAAGCTTGAGCCCAATATGCTTGTTATTACGAATGGTGAGCAGCCGATTGCGCTTGCGGGTGTAATGGGCGGGGCGAGCACAGAGGTAACAGCTTCCACAGTTAATATCTTATTGGAATCCGCTCGCTTTGAAGGGGCATCGGTTCGTAAAACTTCTCGTCAAGTTGGGCTGCGCTCGGAATCGAGCATTCGTTTTGAGAAGGGCGTTGACCCTGCTCGCGTTATACCTGCTCTTGATCGGGCTGCTTCCCTGCTTGCGAGCTATGCCAGTGGACTTGTTCTTGATGGTATCGTGGAGGAAATTGCTTCGATACAAGAGCCAGCTGTTGTCAGTGTTTCACTTGATAAAATCAATCGTTACCTTGGAACAGAGCTATCCAAGCTGGAAGCGGAAACGATCTTCGGCCGTCTACAATTCCCGTTCGAATTGTCTGGCGATGGTGTATTTACGGTGAAGGTGCCTTCCAGACGCGGCGATATTACTAGAGATGTGGACCTAATTGAAGAAGTAGCCCGTCTATATGGCTATGATAATATCCCAACTACAGCTATTGAAGGGGCGACGACTCCAGGAGCTTTGACGAAGCCGCAAGCGATTCGCCGTGAGCTGCGTAAGCGTCTAACCGATGCTGGTTTGCATGAGGTCATCAATTATTCCTTCACGCACCCGAATCGGACGAAGCTGTTCCCTGCTCTTGCCGATGCTTCGGTTCTGCCTGTACGACTCTCTCTTCCGATGAGCGAGGATCGCAGTGTGCTGCGTACAAGCTTGCTGCCACAGCTGCTTGAGACGGCTGCTTACAATCACAATCGTAAAAATGATGACGTTGCGATTTTTGAAATCGGGAGCGTCTTCCATACCGATGAAGAGGTATTAACCCGCCTGCCTCGCGAGAAGCACCGTTTGGCGGTGTTATTGACAGGTAATCGAATTGCAGCCAGCTGGAATCGTAAGGCGGAAGCTGTAGACTTTTATGATATAAAAGGAATTCTGGAAACCGTGGGAGAAATGCTCGGAGTTAGCAGTTTGCTCCATTATGTCGCAGCTCAGCCAGAGCATATGCACTCAGGACGTACAGCTGCTGTTGAAATGGATACTGAGCGCGGCCCTATAACCATTGGCTATATCGGTCAATTGCATCCGACGCTGCAGATTGAGAATGATCTGAACGATGTTTATGTGCTTGAGATTGAGCTTGCTCCATTGTATGATGCAGCGAGTCTCCAAATCGAGTACAAGGCGCTTCCGCGTTACCCAGCTATGCAGCGGGATATTGCCGTTGTGCTTGCTCGTGAGGTTGAAGCTGGTAAGCTGCTGGATACCGTCAAGGAAACAGCTGGCGAGCTGCTTGAGTCTGTTCAGGTGTTCGACATCTACACGGGAGAGAAGCTTGGCACGGATAAGAAAAGCGTAGCTTTATCTCTTATCTACCGCCATCCAGAGCGTACATTGACGGATGAAGAAGTGACAGAGCTGCATAGCGTAGTTGTAACAAAATTGGAACAATCTTTTGCCGCAGAATTGCGTAAATAGGCAGGAGATATATATAGCCGCATCGAATAAGTTCCTTGCGAACCGATATCGATGCGGCTTTTATGACTTTATATGGTTGATTATCCCTTTTATCGGTTCAAATGGACTACTTATGACTTAAGAAAAAGGTTTGACATTAAAAAACACTTGATAAATTCGAAGCATGGTGCGTAGAAGGCCGCTGCGCGGACGGATCATTCTTACGATCGCTGTTGTCTCCCTATTTCTTGATTCTATCCCTTTAGGGGTAGAAATAAGGAGACAAAGGCGAACGCTATCGCTTCTTCAGAACGATTCCGTCCGCTTCGCTTTTGTTTCGTCATGGCAAGCACTGATTATGGTTTAGAGCCTGAAAAAAATGTACATTATTACTTCCGAAGTAGTTCTTGCTTGATGATGTCGAAATTCAGCTGCGTCAGGCAAAGCCATTTTTATAGTCGTTTTTGCTTGGTTGTAACTTATTTTCTGGCCCATCAAGCAGGGCCGCGCAATAACTTTTAGGAGGAAATGCCTCATGGATGCTGCCGAACGGACACGTGTCACGGTTGATATATACGGTAACCAATTTAAGCTGACAGGGCATAACAACCCTGATTATATTAAACGGATTGCTGCTTTAGTTGATGAGAATATGAAGAAACTGGCCAAAGGGTATCCTAGGCTGGATTTGCCCAAAATCGCAGTTCTTGCCGCTGTGCATATGGCGGAGGATGCTCTTCGTCTCAATCGGGAGAATGAGCAGATGCATGCGACCGAGGAGAGATGCAAGGCTGCAGTCGCTGAGCTTGAGCAGGCGATGGTTCTTGTTGAATCGCTTCGCGAGGAGCTGATCGGGAACCGAGAGAATGCGGAAGCGGAGCTTGCTCTGGAGCGAGAGCTGGCCCGAGATGAATTGGAGCGGACAAGCGCTGGATTGCAAGGACGCCTAGAGCGAGCGGTGATCGAAGCGGAGGAGCTTCTCTCTGGTGAGAGAGAAGCAGCACTTGCCGAGCTTGCGAGCTTGCGCGAGATGCATGATGCGGAGCGGGAGAGCGAGAGAGCTGCGGCGATTGCAGAGCTTGCGAGCTTGCGTGAGAAGCAAGATGCAGAGCGAGAGAGCGAGAGAGCTGCGGCGAGTGCAGAGCTTGTGAGCTTGCGTGAGATGCATGATGCACAGCGAGAGAGCGAGAGAGCTGCGGCAAGTGCAGAGCTTGCACGCGTGACAGCGGAGCGGGAGAATGAGCAGGAAGCGGCGAGAGCAGAGCTTGCACGTGTGACAGTGGAGCGGGAGATCGAGCAGGAAGCAGCAAGCGCAGAGCTTGCGCGTGTGGCAGCGGAGCGTGAGAATGAGCAGGAAGCGGCGAGTGCAGAGCTAGCGCGTTTGACAGCGGAGCGTGAGAACGAGCAGGAAGCGGCAAGAGCAGAGCTAGCGCGTTTGACAGCGGAGCTGAATGAGGAGCGGGAGAGCGAGCGTGAAGCTGCGCGTCTGGAGCTCGAGCGCGTGCTTACTGAGCTTAGTGAGGAGCGGGAGCTTGCACTTGTGGAGCTTGAGGAGGTGCGTGGTGAACTAAACACGAAGCTTCAAGCGGAGCGGGAAGCTTCGTGTTTAGAACTGGAACGGGTGCTTGATGAGCAGAATAAGGAACGCGAGCTGGCATTGGCAGAGCTCGAGCGGGTTCGTAGCGAGCTAAATGTAGAGCTTGAAAGCGAGCGTGAAAAGGCGCGGCTCGAGCTCGAACGTGTACAAAGTGAGCAAAGCGAGGAGCGAGAGGTCGCTTTTGCGGGTCTGGAGCGATTGCGCAATGAGCTTCATGCGGAGCTTGATAGTGAGCGTGAAGCTGCTCGCATTGAATTAGAGCGATTGCAAGCCGAGCAGCTTGCAGAGCTTGCAGCTGCGAAAGCCCAGATGGATGATGTCCAGGCTGAGCGGGATCAAGAGCGTGAAGCGGCAATAGCGGAGTTGGAACGTGTACGCAGCGAGTTGACTGGCGAGCGGGAGCGGGAGCGTGAAGCTTCTCGTCTGGAACTAGAGCGCGTCGTTGCCGAGCAAAATGCAGAGCGGACTGCCTCGAAGGTTGAGCTTGATTACGTGTTAAGCGAGATGGATCAAGAGCGTGAAGCAGCGGTATTGGAGCTGGAACGTGTTCGCGAGAGCGATCGCGAAGAAGCACGCTTAGAGACGGAGCGCGTAATCGCAGAGCTTGGTATGGAGCGTCAGAAAGAGCGCGAAGCAGCAAGCGCAGAAACGGAGCGGCTGCTCGCGGAGCTTGGCATGGAGCGTGAGTATGAGCGCGAAGCAGCACGGGCAGAAACGGAGCGGCTACTCGCGGAGCTTGGTATGGAGCGTGAGAATGAGCGCGAAGCGGCACGGGCAGAAACGGAGCGACTACTCGCGGAGCTTGGAATGGAGCGTCAGAATGATCGTGAAGCGGCACGTGTAGAACTTGTGCGCATACAAACGGAGCATGGTACAGAGCTTGATGCAACAAGACTTGAGCTGGAACGTTTACTAAGCCAAATGCAAGCTGAACTTGAAAGCACGCGTATGGAGCAATTGAGCGAGCGCGAAGCGGCTAACGCTAAGCTGGAGCAAGCTCGTGCTGAGCTGAATGCGGAGCTTGAACTGGAGCGTGAGCTTCAGGTCATTGCTTCGGCTGAAGCTGGTACCGCGCTGGAAGCGGCGCGCGAGAGTGAACGCGAAGCGGCGAAGGCAGAGCTGGAGCGAGTGCGAGCGAAGCTGGAAGCGGAGCAGGAGAGTGAACGCGAAGCGGCGAAGGCAGAGCTGGAACGAGTGCGAGCGGCGTTGGAAGCGGAGCACGAGAGTGAACGCGAAGCGGCGAAGGCAGAGCTGGAGCGAGTGCGAGCGAAGCTGGAAGCGGAGCAGGTGAGTGAACGCGAAGCGGCGAAGGCAGAGCTGGAACGAGTGCGAGCTGAGCTGGAAGCGGAGCAGGAGAGTGAACGCGAAGCAGCGAAGGCAGAGCTGGAGCGAGTGCGAGCAGCGCTGGAAGCGGAGCAGGAGAGTGGACGCGAAGCAGCGAAGGCAGAGCTAGAACGAGTACAGTCAGAGCTAGGTGCGGAGCTGGAGCTGGAACGCGATCTCCAGGTGCTTGCTGCCGAAGAGGCACGAGATCAACAGGAGCGTATTCGCAAGGAGTTGCAGCTGCAGCTTGTGGAAACACGCAATTCAGCCGAAACGGAACGGGAGCGACTACGTCTTGAAGCTCATGAACGATTTGAACATTTGCGTAGTGAATCTGAACGAGCTGCAGCGCAGGCTGCTGCTGCTGAAGAAAAGGTTACACAAGTGATTGAGGAGCTAGAGCTTCTTCGTTTGGAGGCTGATTCTGAACGGGATCGTATACGCGCTGAAGCCAAGGCATCTTTAGAACAAGTGCAAGAGAAAGCGCAATCCGAGCTCGAACAGGAGCGGCAAACCGCTCAAGCGTTATTGGAGCAAGCGCTGCAGGAGAACGAGGAGCAGACTGCCGCAATAACAGCCACATTCAAGCATGAACTGGAAGTACAAATTACAGCTAGTAAACAAGCTTATTCGGACGAGCTAAATCGTCGTATAGCAGATTGGAAGCAGGAACGTGCTCAGTTATCGGAACAGTTAGAGCAGCTAAGCAAGGAACAGGAATTGGTCCAAGGTCAGATTGCTGCTCAATTAGAGGAAGCAGAGCTAGCTGCAATGGAAGCTGCCGATCAGGAGGAGACGCTCCGAGCAGCGTTAGGTCGCCTTGAAAGTGACTTGGGTGAAAGGGAGAATGAAGCTCAGGACATCCAGCGTCAGTTTACCGAGCTGCGGCAGAAGGAAAATCGTCGTGCTCAAGCAATGGAGCAGCAAGAGAAGCAAATTACGGAGCTGCGCAATCGATTAAGTGAAACGCAGCGACTTGCTGAGGAAGCCAGCGAAGAGCAGCGCCATGTTGCAAAGCAGCGCGATCAGATGAAGGATCAGCTTGAGCAGCTAAAGGCAGAAACGGCCATTCTGAGTGAAAGGCTTCAATCAGCAGAAGATCGTTCAGCCGACCTGATGAACGAGGCTAAGTTCCAAATGGCTGAAGCAGAACGAGTGGGCTATGAGGCTTCAGAAGAAGCAGAACGCCTTGCTAATGAAGCCCTATCTGAGCTTGAACAGGCTAAACAGCAAGCAGCGGCTCATGCAGAGGCGGAGGCTGGAATGCTAGAGCAATTGCTGCTGAGTGAGCAGCAAACTAGCGAAGCACGGACGCGCGAGCAACAAATCAGTGAGCGTGTAGCGCAGTTGGAAGCCGAACTCGCCGAAGTAGAAGAGTTGAAAGCCCATCAAGCACAACTGCAAAACGAGTACGGAAAGCTCAAAATCGAATATGCTAAACTTCAAAATGAATATAATGAGTGGATCGAGCTGTTGGAGCAGGACTAAAAAAAAGAGCTGTACATTCAGTTGACTACTGAATGTACAGCTCTTTTCGCTTAATAGACAACGGTTGTACCGGTAGCTCCACCTTGCGGAAGTGAGGCAAGGCGAATGAGATCAGCCGTTACCACAGAGGGATCTTTTCCTGTTGCATGCATCTCTGTGCGCAGTGTGCCTGGATTATAACTGTTAGCTAGGATGTCGTAATCCAGCTCCTCATCAGCTGTCGTGCGAGTCAGTGATTCCAATCCTGCTTTGGCAGCGCTATAGGCGGCATAACCGCCTGCCCCGTTCCATGCCAGTCCTGAGGTGATATTAATAATACGACCATAGTGGGCCTGACGCATTAGCGGGAGCACTGCCTTTGTTAATAAGAAGGGACCGGTTAGGTTAATGGCGATTTGCCGGGTCCATTCTTCATAGGTGAGTTCAATCACTTGCCCGGGTTCAAATGAAGCGGCATTGTTAATGAGAATGTCAATACGTTCAAAGTTTTGTGCGATTGTTTCCATTGCTTGTTCTACCTGTTTAGGATCTGCGATATCCGTCGGCAGTACGAGCGATTGACCGATACCTTCCTGTGCAATCAGGGCAGCGGTTTCTTCAAGCTTAATTGTGCGGCGGCCCAGAAGGACAACATGAGCGCCCTCCTGAGCAAAAGCGATAGCTGTAGCCCTTCCAAGTCCAGTACCCGCGCCGCTGATTATGGCTGTTCTTCCGTCAAGAATACCCATTTAGCAGTCTCCTCATCCGTATCAATTTGTCTTTATAATTAGTTTAACAAAGACGTCTCTAATCAGGGAAGAGGCGGGCTATCAATCTTTCTTATACAATTTATAAGAAATAGCTCAAATTAGATCATTCGATTAGTTGTAGAACTGATTATTCGTTGGAGCTTCGACAGCTTCGCAACGGTACAGAAGTAAAATAAAGAACCCACCCCTGTATGAAACTACAGGAATGGGTTGGAAGTTAAGCTGTCTTCATTTACTCAACGACGAGCTTTGCGACCATTTTGGAGTGGCCTGTACCGCACATAATGCTGCATTTAAATTCATATTCTCCAGCTTTATCGATCTTAACAACAGTAGGTTTATCAGCATCAATCGTTTGGTCAAGATCTGGAATAATTATGCCATGAATACCATCGGGCGAATCCAAGGTGATTTTCGTTACTTCCCCTTTTTTGATCTTATATACAGGCTGGTCGAATTTATATCTCGTAGCTGTAATGACGATCTCTTTAGTGGCGGCTTCTCCGGTCACTTCTACGCCACCTTTTTTGGATGAATTATTGGTTGAACCGCAAGCAGCTAGAAGGAACACGGTAGCGGCTAACATGAGCATAAGAACTAGGCTCTTTTTCATTGAAAATATCCCCCTGATTGTTATAATATCGGTTAATAGCCTACCTATTATAGCGTAATTTGGATAAAATGACAGTGTCGAACTATAGAAACTCCTATGAACAATTCATGAACTTTAGTTAAAATCGGTTTATCATAAAAGAAAAACCGAGCTTCAGCGGAGGAAGCTCCGCTGAAGCTCGGTTCTCTGTAGCTCATATTCGATTAGGCGGTGATGAAACTATCACCCGTTCTAGTCATGGGCGCGTTTGCTATCGCTGCGTCCTGCCTCATAAGGCGTGCTGACAGGTATGAACAGGTCGATTATTCCGATGACCAGCGCGGCTAAGATAGCACCAAGCCAGGTTACAGAAACACCACCAACGATAAACTGAGCAATCCAGATGACAGCGGCGCTTGCGATAAAGCCCACAATTCCGCGACCAAATGGAGTTACCCGTTTACCAAAGATCCCTTCAATAATCCAGCCAAGCGCGGCAATGACCAGCGCGAGAAACAACGCGCTCCAGAAACCACCTACACTAAACTGAGGGACGATAAAACCGACGATCATTAGCACAATCGCTGAAACGACAAATCGAACTACGTGACCTAGAAAGTGCATGCTTAAACCTCCTTAGAATTCTCCGAGGGAATCGGCTCCAAACACGTCGGAAAAGCTGCTGCAGAAGAAGCGAGTGGTCGTTCATCCCTCCTGCGTATTTCCGCTGCAACAATTATTGTTACCTGCTTTTCATTAGTCATACATGGAACTTACAGCATGGCATACGTAAGAAGCTTCGGCTATAATAAGGAACGAGAGGGGTTGAACCTGTTTTGGATGACAAAATACTCCACACACTTGAATACGCGAAAATTGTATATAAATTGACTCAGCATGCTGCAACATCGCTTGGTAAGGCGGTTGCGGAAGCGGTTCGTCCGAGTTCGGATTTAGAGGAGGTCAAGCGTCTTCTCCAGGTAACAGACGAGGCCTATAAAGCCGATCGTCTAAAGGGCAGTGCGCCATTTGGCGGAATTGCAGATATTCGTGCTGCATTGCTTCGCTCACGCATCGGGGGGACGCTAAGCCCATCCGAATTGCTTGAAATTGCAGAGACGGTGCGAGGCTCAAGGCGGCTTAAGCGTCACGTTCTGCAGCTTCATGATGATGATGCAATCCCGATGCTGGCAGCGATGGCTGGACAGCTGACGGAGCATAAGACGCTCGAGGATGCTATCTTTAATTGCATTGATGAGCAGGCTGAAGTAATGGATAGCGCCAGCTCAGAGCTTGCTTCTATTCGCCGTGAGCTTCGTGCGGGCGGAGCCAGAGTGCGTGAGAAGCTTGAGCAGATGATTCGTTCTTCTTCCGTGCAGAAAATGCTTCAGGATGCCATTGTAACGATTCGGAACGATCGATATGTTATTCCGGTCAAACAGGAATATCGCTCCAGCTTTGGTGGTATTATTCATGATCAATCAGGATCAGGTGCAACTTTATTCATCGAGCCTGAAGCGATTGTTGTTATGAATAATAAGCTGCGTGAATTAAGACTGGCCGAAGTGCGAGAGATCGAGAAGATTTTACAGATACTTACGGCGCAAACCGCTGATTACGCGGAGGATTTACTCCTTGATGTTGATCAATTAGGTGAGCTTGATTTCGCATTCGCAAAGGGACGGTTGGCCCACCAAATGGGTGCTTCGCTTCCACGTATGAATGACAGAGGTTATCTGAAGCTGCGTCGTGGACGGCACCCGCTGCTTGCTCGTGAGCAGGTTGTCCCTATTGATGTAGAGCTTGGTAATGACTACACCACAATAATTGTTACAGGACCTAATACAGGCGGTAAGACGGTCTCCCTCAAGACAATTGGATTGCTAAGTCTGATGGCGATGACGGGCATGTTCGTTCCAGCAGAAGATGGAAGTCAGCTCTGTGTCTTTGATTCGATCTATGCCGATATCGGTGATGAGCAAAGCATCGAGCAGAATTTAAGTACATTTTCTAGCCATTTAACGAATATCATCCGCATATTAAACAATATGACGACAAAAAGCTTAGTGCTGTTAGATGAGCTCGGAGCGGGTACAGATCCTGCAGAGGGCTCAGCGCTTGCTATTGCCATGCTGGAGCATATGCATAAACTTGGGTGCCGAATTGTAGCAACTACGCATTATAGTGAGCTAAAGGCTTACGCTTATAATCGCAAAGGGGTCATTAATGCCAGTATGGAGTTTGATGTGCAGACACTAAGTCCAACTTACCGTTTGCTAGTGGGTGTTCCAGGGCGAAGTAATGCATTCGCAATTGCGGAGAGATTGGGCTTGCAAAAGTCCATTATTGACCATGCTCGCGGTGAGGTAAGCGAAGAGGATCTTCGTGTGGAGACAATGATCGCTTCCTTGGAGGAGAATCGGATCGGTGCCGAATCAGAGCGGCAGACAGCTGAAGCGCTGCGCAAAGAAATGGAAGCCCAGCAGATACGATTCGAAGCGGAACGCGAGCGTTTCAATGAACAACGCGAGAAGCTTATGTTTAAAGCACAGGAGGAAGCACGTGAAGCTATCGCGAAAGCTAGACGTGAAGCGGAGCAAATTATTGCTGAACTACGCCAACTGGCGAAAGAAGAGGGCGCATCGGTCAAAGATCACAAGCTAACCGAAGCTAAAAGAAAGCTTGATGAGGCGGCCCCTGCGGTGCAGAAGTCTGCGAAGACTGCCAAATCCAAAGCCGCCAAGCAGCAGCGCATTGAGAACGGCGATGAGGTAATGGTGTACAGCTTAGGCCAACGGGGTCACGTTGTGGAGCTTAATGGTAACGATGCGCTTGTGCAGCTTGGAATTTTGAAAATGAAGGTTTCCACTGGTGATTTGGAGCTGGTGAAGCGTGCTGAGACAACGCAGCAGCCGAAGCTTGCAGCAACCTTGAAGCGAACACGTGATGAACAGGTTCGGATGGAGCTGGATTTGCGAGGCGCTAATCTGGAAGAAGCCATCTTGGAAGTAGATCGTTTCTTAGATGAAGGGTTTCTTGCAGGACTTGGGCAAATTTATATCATTCATGGACATGGAACCGGTGTCCTAAGGACGGGGATCAGTGATTTCCTTCGCCGACATAAGCATGTGAAGAGCTACCGGCTTGGTAACTATGGAGAAGGCGGGACTGGTGTTACCATTGCTCAGCTAAAGTAAAGGGGATAGCAGGATGGAGCGCGAGGTAGATACTTTGCTCAGCAATCAATTTGCAGCATCGCTTGTCTATGTATCATTAGCGGTTCTTGCGCTAATCATCTTCCTATTTTTCTTTGAGTTCGTAACGCGTTATAACTGTTGGCAAGAGATCAAGAATGGCAATATGGCAGCTGCAATGGCAACTGGTGGCAAAATTTTTGGACTATGCAATATATTCAGATTTGCTATTCAAGCCAATGAGACGGTGTACCAAAGTATGACCTGGGCTACCTTTGGGTTTGCCATGCTGCTGACTGCCTATTTCTTGTTTGAGTTTTTGACCCCTGTTTTCCGAATTGATGATGAGATCAAGAAGGACAATCGGGCGGTAGGCTTTATCGCTATGATTATTTCTATAGCACTTTCCTATGTGATAGGTGCAACTCTTCACTAAAGTAAATATGGAAAGGATCGGGCCACAGCTGCTTATGAAATATTTATGGGGAATCTTATTTGCGCTTGCCGCACTATTTGTTGTGCTTGGCATCGTTTATTTACTACAATAGATACCAGAAGTCTCACAGGATATGAAGTGGAGGAAATGGAATGGAAGAGCAGCAGCAAACAGTTTGTCCGTGGTGCCATACCGAAATTGTATGGGATGAAGAACTAGGACCTGAACGTCATTGTCCACATTGCGGAAATGAATTATCCGGCTATCGCACGCTTCAGCTGGGGCTTGATGCCGAATTGGAGGATGAGGTCGACGATCTGGAGGAGGAAGATGAGGATCCGGATTGGGAAGATAATGAGAGCTTCAAGAAGCAGAGGGATGCCGCACTCGGAGACTTATCGGAATTAAGACAATATAGTCGTGAGCGTCTGGCACTTGATGAAACGATGGAACGTATTCTTGATGATCAATTAGAAGCGCCTGAGTGCCCATCCTGTCGAGAATATATGCTCGAAGTAGGTTCTTCTCATGTAACGGGAGAGTCGTTCACATCAAGAACGCCTGCTGCCATGACCATACCGCTGCTTCCAACGCCTTTTGACGTTGTTATGTATGTATGCCCGTCATGCTTCCATACTGAGAACCGTCTTAGCGCACAAGATCAAGAACGATTCGTGCGCTCACTGGCGAAGGCCGCAGAAGAAGGTCAATAGTTTTTCCAGCATGTGAACTGCACTTTAGGGGTACTTTACATGAAGATACCACGTGGAGTGCCGTGCAGGCTGGAGGGATTAGAATGAAACATGAACGTTTGAATGGACGACAATTAGATAGACAAGCCATTCTTCTATTGGCTGTACAAGGACTGCTCGGAATCGCGAATGCGTTGTCGGGTACCTTTTTACCCATCTATCTATGGAAAGCGAGTCAATCCCTTGCATTAATCGGTTGGTTTAATTTGAGCCAGTTTGCAGTGAGTGGATTGACCTTCTGGCTCGCTGGCAAATGGGTGAAAGAGCATAATAAGATGAACAGCCTCCGGCTCGGCGTCGCGCTGTCCGGAGTTTTTTATTTTGTTGTGCTTTTGCTCGGTAAGTCTGCGGTAACCTATGCAGTACCACTCGGGATGTTTAACGGTTTGTCGCTTGGACTGTTCTGGGTCGCATTTAACGTGGTTTACTTTGAAATCACGGAGCCTGGCAACCGGGATCGGTTTAATGGGTGGGCAGGGCTGCTTGGCTCAGGTGCTGGAATTATTGCGCCATGGGTTTCGGGATTGTTGATAACGGCTAGCAAAGGAGAACGTGGTTATAGCATCATTTTCACGATATCCGCTATTATCTTCGCAATTGCTGCAGTATTAAGCTTTTGGCTTAAAAGGCGTGAATCGAGTGGTCATTACGAATGGTTTCACGGCATCAGGCAGCTTCGTCAGCCTGGTAATCCATGGCGGCAAGCAGTACCTGCCCTTATGGCACAAGGGGTTCGTGAAGGTGTGTTTATGTTCTTGGTCGGTCTACTTGTTTATATGGCAACAAGTAATGAGCAGAAGCTGGGCAACTTCTCGCTTATTACCTCACTTGTAGCCTTGGTTAGCTTCTGGATCATTGGCAAGCTGCTTACTCCACCTAGGAGAAATAGAGCAATGATGGTTGGTGCTTTTGCCATTACACTTGTAATTGTTCCTCTCTTCATGCCGCTGCGCTATGAGACACTGCTGTGGTTCGGCATTGGAACCGCACTCTTCATACCGTTATACATTATTCCGATGACTTCCACTGTGTTTGATTTGATCGGCAGCAATGAACAAAGCGCGAAACAGCGGGAAGAATTTATCGTTCTTCGTGAAGCAGCACTGACTGTAGGACGAATTCTGGGCATTTCAGCTTATTTGGTCGTTCTTCCTTTTGTTGATCAAGCACCTCAAACAGTAGCATGGCTGATGCTGGCCGTAGGTGCATTCCCTATCATTAGCTGGTGGTTGATGCGGCGCTTCTTAGGAACGGGAGAAAGACAAGCTATGTAAGAGGAGGAGAAAGTTGTGGCACGAATAGTGAATTGTATAACCGATTTGATCGGACAAACGCCTGTCGTTCGTTTGAACCGGCTAACTGGACAAGGTGATGCTGAGGTCTTGGTAAAGCTGGAGAAATTCAATCCTAGCGGCAGTGTAAAGGATCGGGCAGCTTCTGCATTAATTGCGAATGGTGAGCAGCGCGGACTCCTTCGACCGGGGGACACAATTATAGAACCAACCAGCGGTAATACGGGAATCGGTCTGGCTATGAATGCCGCTGCCAAAGGATACAAGCTCATTCTTATTATGCCAGATAACATGTCCAAGGAGAGAATCGGCTTGTTACAGGCATATGGTGCTCAGGTTGTGCTCACTCCAGCAGCAGAGCGGATGCCAGGGGCCATTAGAAAAGCTTTCGAGCTGCAGGCCGAGCTTCCGGGAAGCTTCATCCCTAATCAATTTGAGAACGCAGCGAACCCTGATATTCATCGATTAACGACAGCCAAAGAAATTTTGGAGCAGACAGAAGGTCAATTAGATGTATTCATTGCTACAGCTGGAACTGGTGGAACGATTACAGGTACAGGTGAAACGTTAAAGTCGGCGCTCCCTGGCTTATATGTAGCTGTCGTAGAACCGCTTGGCTCACCCGTACTCTCGGGAGGGAAGCCCGGTCCGCACAAGCTAGTTGGGACAAGTCCTGGTTTCGTACCGTCTATCCTAAATACATCGGTGTATGATGAGATTGTTCAAGTATCGGATGATCATGCGCTTCAAACGATGCGTGAGCTCGCTAAACAAGAGGGACTGCTGCTAGGTCCTTCCTCAGGTGCAGCAGTCTGGGCAGCCTTGCAGCAAGCCCGCCGTATAGGATCGGGCGGGCGTGTACTTTGTATAGCGCCAGATAGCGGGGAAAGATATTTAAGTATGGATATCTTTTAACTCGTATAGAAGCATGAGCTAATCGGTCCAATTCCGCAGCTCCTTGTATATAATAGAACGGCGTTCATTTACGTAGGTTTGGAAGACCTCCGGCTCATGCTCGAAAGTATCGAACGGCCATTTACGAGTGAAATCATCTTGAATGGCCGGTGTTATTTTCTGATACATTTGTAAAATGACTGGCTTTATTGTTTTCCAAGTGAACCTTTCTTCTAATAGTTTAATTAGTAGACGACGATAGACTTGTCGGCAAGATTTATAGGCAAGTATTTTTTGAGTTAGCTTATTGTAGCCCTTAACTTCGACCAAATCGCTTCCACACAGTCTGCCATAGCAATTTCTTCCCCATGT
Organism: Paenibacillus baekrokdamisoli; assembly: GCF_003945345.1. Lineage (GTDB taxonomy): Bacteria > Bacillota > Bacilli > Paenibacillales > Paenibacillaceae > Paenibacillus_Z > Paenibacillus_Z baekrokdamisoli. Next base: position 7,072,074 of record NZ_AP019308.1, read on the forward strand.
ACCCTCATAATCCCATGGAATAATACGATATTTACCGCTTGATGCATGTTCATAAAGTGCATAATTCTGATCGAAGCCATCATAATTACCCGTTAGTACGGCTCCTGCAAGCCACTTCAGATAAAGTCCAATGTCCAAACGTCGCACGAGGTAACTTTGATGCGATTTCCCCACTGGCTTATTAATTCGCCGGACAAAGCGTGTTAATCTCGTTTTCGTCGATCCATTTCCTCTCATTACACGGTAGCCTTCAAACAAGGTTGCCTTATTTTCTTTTGTATTGGGATCCAAGAGGCTGAAATTGGCTTTATCATTAATAGCGTAGATCAGCGCACGTGATGCGATACGACGTTTGGAGAAGAATGTCTGGTCGACAGCTTCAATCTCCAGATAGACGCCATGGGGCTGACCGTTCCATTCGAGCCAGATATGCTGAGTCTTGGGTGATGGAACTTGAATCATATTAAAGAAATGGAAGGAAAGCGCATTGCGAATCATAGAGGGATCGTCAAACTCTGCATTCCAATGAAGGGTTTGATCATCCCCGAATGTGATTTCATATGATTTTTTTGGATAGTTGCGCGTATGACCGCCACGAAATCGGAGCTGTGCATCGTAGGAGATGCCATCCAGCTCAAGCTTGACAGGAGCGAATTGGTTACTCCAAACATCGGCTTGCAGGTTATTTAAATCCTTGCTTTGAATCGTGATTTTCCGACTGGGTAGTCCTTCCCCGGACATTGGACCATCTCCTTGGGTAAAAGATAAAGCCTATCGAATACGATAGGCTTAAGCTTATTTACACTATGCGATTGTTGTTCTAGTGGTGCCTAGATACTAAGCCATCTTATAGAACGTTGTTGCAGCACGAACCATGGCTACCCCGACTGCCGTGTGAACCATGAGAGCCATGAGAGCCATGGGAAGTATTATTACCACCAGGGGAAACGTTATTACCTCTTGTGCTGTTAACACCACGCGAGCCGTTATTGCCTTTTGTACTATTGACACCAGGGGAAACGTTATTACCTCTTGTGCTGTTAACACCACGCGAGCCGTTATTGCCTTTTGTACTATTGACACCAGGGGAAACGTTATTACCTCTTGTGCTGTTAACACCACGCGAGCCGTTATTGCCTTTTGTACTATTGACACCAGGGGAAACGTTATTACCTCTTGTGCTGTTAACACCAAGCGAGCCGTTATTGCCTTTTGTACTATTGACACCAGGGGAAACGTTATTGCCTCTTGTGCTGTTGACACCACGCGACTCGTTATTGCCTTTTGTACTATTGACACCAGGGGAAACGTTATTGCCTCTTGTGCTGTTGATACCACGTGGGTCGTTATTGCCTCTTGTACTGTTGGCACCAGGCGAAACGTTATTGCCTCTTGTGCTGTTGACACCACGTGAACCGTTGTTTCTACCTTTAGAGCCGTTATTACCTCGAGAACCCTTGTTGCCTCTAGCACCATTAGAACCTTTTGGCATGCTGTGAATTCCTCCTATATATGTCTTAATACTAAGCTATGTTGCGAATCTATCAATCGATCCAGGTCACATGAGCCATCTTATAGAAAATAGATAGCAATCTAGTACCTCTCAATTACGAGATACATATAAATAGATTATAAATTGTCTCCCATGATTGATATCACAGGGGCAAGTAATGGAGGGATGAAAGCCGAAGCGAGATGGATGAACCGTAAATCATGTAGTCGCGATCGTATTTGTGCCGGTCGTCCTAATGGGTTACATTCTAGTACTTTATTGGAGGGATTTTTGAATGGAAGACTGTCGTAATAGCAACAGACCTTGGGGTGGTACTCTAAGTCGCAAAAGCTGGTGTGGTACTGAAGCTAATCGTGTAAGTAATGCGAATCACAAATCTAACAGCATGGGGGTTTCATCTACAATGGAACAACATAAGAGTTCAAGAAATGACGACATGAATAGAAATAATCTGAACAATAAAATTGGTAAGTTAGTGAAAATTAACCGTGGAGGTCCTGAATCGTTTGATGGAGTTATAGTTGCTGTTCATAATGATTATGTTGTTATTCGCACGAGTGCAGGCCTCGTTTATGTCAATGCCAGCCATATCAAAAGTACTACTGATCTTCCAGGTCAAAAGAGTGGAGGCTCGGATTCTAGCAAACATATCGTAGCTGCAAACTTTGTTGGTGTTCTGCGCAATTTGAGTCAACATTTCGTTCAAATTAACTGGGGCGGTCCAGAGAAAATTGAAGGATTTATAGCCGAGGTTAACAATCAATCCGTTCTTCTTGTTGTAGGTCAGGAAAAGGTTATCATTCCACTTTTTCATATCAAAACAGTGAAACAAACAGGCCAATACGCCAGTAATGGAAGTCGCGGTAGCAACTCTAACAAATCTGGAAGTAACAACAACAAATCCGGAGGTAACAACAACAAATCTGGAGGTAACAAAAACAACAACAAATCTGGAGGTAACAAAAGCAACAACAACAAATCCGGAGGTAACAAAAGCAATAACAAATCCGGAGGTAATAAGAGTAACAACAAATCGGGAGCTAACAAAGGCAACAACAAGTCAGGTCAAAATGGCAATAAAAAAACGAATGGAAATCGTAATAGAAATGCCTCCAGCAACAAAGGCGGCAGGTGCTAGAACATATTGTATGATTAGCGTCATGGCCACCCAAGCTGGGTTCTTCATCGAATCCAGCTTTGGAGTGCCGATAGCGTGATTTGCTTAACCACAGTAATTGTACGGAATATCTGGAGATGAAAAGTCTCTATGTGCATAATCGCAACTTATTAGAAGAAAGGAGGTCGATTTCATGAAAAATCGTCACCCTTTATTAGATCAATATGTCGAGCTAGATATATCGGGTAAAACGATGCCCATTCGAGGCAAGCTGATTGATTTAGGCCAAGACATTCTTGTGCTTCATAATGGTAATCAGTTCCTATATGTCCCACTTATCCACTTGCAGCAGCTTCGACTATCAGTCCACGACAAGCAAGATATGGATGTGCCAGAGACGCTGTTTGAGCATCAGAACGAGCTGATCTCTTATCGAAAAGTATTAATGAATGCAAAAGGTATGTTCTCCGAAATGTACATTGCCGGAAACCAATCGATTCATGGTTACTTAACGAGTGTAATGAACGACTTTTTTGTTTTCTACTCGCCGGTGTATCACTCGGTCATCGTATCACTATCACACTTGAAATATTTAATTCCGTATAATCCCAATGTGACGCCTTATACACTTACTCCCGAGCAATTCCCGCTTAAGCCTTCACCAATTACATTAGCACGCACCTTTGATCAACAGCTTCGAAAGCTAATTGGCGAATTTGTTATTCTGGATCTTGGCGAGAATCCGAATAAGATTGGTGTACTCAAAAGTATTGATCAAAATATAATTGAGCTATCAACAGCCAGCGGGAACGCGGTTTATATTCACTTCGATCATGTCAAAACGGTTCATCTTCCCTAAGCGCTAGACACCGGAATTCTCCTCTATTGGGGGAACTCCGGATACATAACCTAACCATTGTCAGGACAAACTATCGAAGGCTCAATAAAATTGAAATAAAGGCGGGGAATTTCTATGCAAATGCAGCCAATGACTGCAAAAGAACTGGAATATATCGTGGATTCCATTTCTAACGAGGATTTGTTGATCAAGCAATGCGCAGTGACCGCAGTGTCAGCCAACAGCGCCCCACTCAAGCAAATATGTGGACAAATGATTCAAACCCATCAACAGCATATGCAAACACTTCTACAATCTCTTCAACAGCATCAGCAGCTTGCACCTACACAGCCGCAAAACTAATTTACTTTTCAGGAGGCCTACTATGTATCAACAACAACAAGCCCAATCTTTAATGCCAGAGCAGGATTTGGCGTACACTGTGCTCTCTGATCTGAAGCGGGTCGTGCGTGAATATGCGACTGCTGCAACAGAATCCAGCTGCCAGTCCATTCGCCAGATGTTTTCAAGTCTTCTTAATAGTGCCTTGCAGATGCAGGGTCAGCTGTTTAAAGTAATGGAGCAGCAAAATATGTACAGCACGTCTTCACCAGCGCTTCGTCAAGAATTAGACAAGCAGCTTCAGCAAAATCAGCAAATGGAGCAAAAAGCCAATCAGTTCTTGCAGCAGCTTCAACTAGGCCGCCAAGGCAATTACGGCATGCAACAATTCCAGCAGCAGCAACAAGCACAACAAGCACAACAAGCGCAACAAGCGCAACAAGCGCAACAAGCGCAACAGGCGCAACAAGCACAATTAGCGCAACAAGCACAACAAGCGCAGCAACAACAATACCAACAGCATCTAAACCAGCAATCTCAACCAGGACAAAACCAATACTATAGCTAGCCATGTAGTAGGCCCTTCGGGGCCTTTTTCTTTGTTAACTAATAGGACTGAAATTGGATTCTCTATAGCTTCAAGGACGAACTTATCCGATTCATCTTGTTTGTCGCTTTGCAGGAAGCCTGTATTCGTTGTAAGATAGTCATTATAACTAGTGTCACATACTGCGACGCTAACGGTGGATTTTTACATTAGGGAGGGCTTTTGACGATGGATGGACGTAAAATGAAAATATTAGAGCTGCTGAAGGAAGATGCGCGCCGGAGTGCGGATTTGATCGCAACGATGCTGGATGAACCACTTGAGGAAGTCAAACAGGCGATTGCCGAGATGGAACAGGATCATATCATCGTCAAATATGCAACCGTTGTGAATTGGAGTAAGGTTGAGGATGAGAAGGTAACTGCACTCATTGAAGTACAAATTACACCGGAACGCGGCCGTGGTTTTGAAGGCATTGCGGAACGGATTTATTTATATCCAGAAGTGAAATCGGTTTACTTAATGTCAGGTGCCTACGACCTGCTCGTCGAGGTTCAGGGGAATACGCTTAAAGATGTAGCTTCTTTCGTCTCTAACAAATTGTCTCCGATCGATGCCGTTCTTTCTACCAAAACATTCTTTATTTTGAAAAAATACAAACAGGATGGCATTATATTCGAAGAGCATGAAGACGATCATCGTCTTCTGGTCTCACCGTAAAGGGTGACACACAATGATTAAAGACGAAGAGAAGCAAGCAAGTACACAGGAGAAGCGCACTTCGATGGCAGATTATTTGTCTCCGCAGGTTCGTGCAATTAAACCGTCCGGTATTCGTCGTTTTTTTGATTTGGCAAACGGCCGAAAAGATATTATTACACTGGGTGTAGGCGAGCCGGATTTCATCACGCCTTGGCATGTTCGCGAAGCTTGTGTTTATGCGCTTGAGATGGGGAAGACCCAATATACCTCGAATGCTGGTACACCTGAGCTAAGAGAGGAAATTAGCTACTACCTGAGCAATCAATTCGATGTTTCGTATGATCCGGGTAACGAGATTCTTGTAACGGTTGGCGGAAGTGAGGCTATCGACCTGGCACTTCGCGTGCTTATATCCCCAGGGGATGAGATTCTTGTCCCAGAGCCTTGTTATATCTCGTATTCACCCATTACATCGATCAGCGGCGGTGTTCCTGTCGGTATCGAGACATTTGCCAAGGATGAATTCAAGCTGAAGGCGGAATCGTTGAAAGCGGTCATTACGCCACGCTCTAAGGTACTCGTATTAAGCTATCCGAGCAATCCAACCGGAGGCATTATGACTTACGAGGATTGGCTGCCGATTGCTAAGCTTGTTGAAGAGAATGATCTCATTGTGATCTCGGATGAGATTTATGCAGAGCTTACCTATGGCTCTAAGCATGTTAGTTTTGCTTCGATGCCAGGAATGAAGGATCGCACCCTTCTCGTTAGCGGGTTCTCGAAGGCGTTTGCCATGACAGGCTGGCGGATTGGCTATGCTTGCGGACATCATGAGATCATTGCTGCCATGCTCAAGGTTCATCAATATACAGTGATGTGTGCCTCGAATATGTCGCAAGTAGCCGCTCTTGAGGCGCTTAAGAATGGTCTTGAAGAGAAGGATCGAATGATAGAATCCTACAATCAGCGTCGTAGACTCGTTGTTCATGGGTTTCGCGAGATTGGACTTGACTGTCATGAGCCACAAGGTGCTTTTTATGCTTTTCCTTCCATTAAGGCTTTCGGACTTAGTTCCGAGGAGTTTGCGACGAACTTGTTAATGGAACAGAAGGTGGCGGCAGTTCCTGGTGATGTGTTTGGACTTGGTGGAGAAGGGCATCTGCGCTGTTCATATGCGACTTCCGTAAGCCAAATTACAGAAGCGATAGATCGAATAGGTGCTTTTGTCAGGAAATTAAAGGGAGATTGAAAAAATATATTCATGCTTGTTATTGTTTGGTATAATTTAAATAATTCTTTAGCCAAAATAAATTGCGGAATGCATGGAAATAAATTCGCGCTGATTGATGACAGGGAGGGATGACAGTGGCTTATGCGGATTTTGGTTTCAACTTTCGTAATTTATCGAATGCCAATTCGGCCAAGCACCCGTCCTCGTCCATGCAGATATTAGAAGATGAAATCTATGCGTTAAGAACGAAGATGGAACAGTCCTATATGGAAGAGCTTTCCTTAAGTTCGCAGAAGGTTATTGATCTTAGCTTAAAGCTCGATGTGAAGATCAATGAATATATGCAGTTTATACGAAGAAAGACGAAGCTGCAGTGAATCATGATTTTATAGATTGTTCCTATTGAGGCTTAATTTGTCAGATGAAGGAGTCCCATCGGGGCTTCTTTTCTATTTTGTCGACATTCTTAGCTTTTTGAAGGCTGCTTTTATGCTATATTTGATGGAGTTATTAAAGGAGATGAGTGAACGATGAAATTATATACACGTACCGGAGACGAAGGGAAAACGTCTGTGATCGGTGGCCGAGTCCGCAAGGATGATAGCCGCGTCGAAGCCTATGGCACGATTGATGAACTCAATTCCTTTGTGGGTCAAGCGGCTGCGGTTGCTCTAGCAACAGGTCAGTTAAATGAGCTGCAAGTTGAGCTTGTAGAAATACAACAGGAGTTATTCGACTGTGGTTCTGATCTCGCTTTCGCTGATCCGGAAGGCCGGACCTTCAAAATGACGGCGGAACCAGCGCTGCGAATCGAAGGCTGGATTGATGCTCATACGGAAGCTTCGCCTGCTATAACAAGGTTTATTTTGCCTGGTGGCAGCGAGGTATCGGCTTTGCTTCATGTTTGCCGAACTGTCTGTCGCAGAGCGGAAAGACGAGTGGTAACGCTATCGGGAGAACTTCCGATAAATGGTGATGTGCTGAAATATATCAATCGTCTATCGGATTATTTCTTTGCGGCTGCTCGGTCGGCTAATGCGAAGCTGGGTGTATCAGATACGGAATATATACGCAGTGCTGAAGTGTTCCGCAGCAACGACAAATGAGTGAGACCTTATATTACAAGCCACTGAGCTTACAGATATCGGCAGAGGACGAAGGAAGAATGGTCCGGAGAGTACTCGAAATGCGGCTTGGCGTTTCCCGCAAGCTGCTTTCAAGAGTAAAAACGACTGAGCAGGGGATTACAGTCAACGGAGAGCGTGTTTATACGAATGATCGACTCAAGGAAGGCGATATTCTAGAGGTGCGGATGGAGCAAGAGCAGTCGGAGGATATCCTGCCACAGCCACTGCCGTTAGATATCGTTTATGAGGATCGTGATTTACTCATCGTGAACAAACCGCCAGGTATTGTCGTTCACCCTACTCATGGACATTATACGGGTACAATTGCGAATGCCGCCGTTTATCATTGGCGAGAACAGGGTGAACGGGTTCGTTTTCGCCCTGTCCATCGACTGGATGAGGATACCTCGGGACTTGTGGCGATTGCCAAGAATCCCTATATTCATCAGCAATTGTCCGAGCAGCTGCAGGCGGGCGAGGTGGAGAAACGATATTGGGCTTATGTATATGGGGCACCTAAGATTGTGAATGGAACAGTAGATGAGCCTATCGATCGAGATACCGACAACCCGCATGTCCGTGTTGTAAGACCTGATGGCTATCCATCCGTCACCCACTATGGAACGGAAATGATTTTTGGAGAAGGCTTGGCAGCTAAGGTGAGTTTGAAGCTGGAAACGGGAAGAACTCATCAAATTCGCGTTCATATGAAGCATATCGGCTGTCCTCTCATTGGGGATAAGCTATATGGTTTTGCTGGTGAAGAGGAGACAGATGAAGGCATCAAACCAGTTACTAAGGCCGGTGGTTCCGCTACTCTGGAAGCAGCTGTCCAGAGACAAGCTCTGCATGCGGCGATTCTGGCATTCACCCATCCGATCACACGAGAAAGAATGAGATTCGAAGCGGCTCTTCCCCAAGATCTTCAAGATCTCGAAAATGAGCTTCGTAAATTATAGTAATGAGGTATGGCAGATAATGAGGTATGGCAGATAAATACGATTGGAGCTTCACAATGAAAAAACTAACCATTTATGAATACCCCAAATGCGGAACATGCCGCAGTGCAATCAAATCCTTGAAGTCAAAGGGATATGAGCTTGAAACGCATAACGTCTTTGAAACGGCCCCATCTGTTGAAGTCCTTGCAGACTTGATCACACGCAGCGGCTTAGATATTAAGAAGTTCTTTAATACTTCTGGTGAAGTCTATAAAGAAATGGGCTTAAAGGACGTATTGCCTGGCATGTCTGACGCAGAGAAAATTGCGCTGCTCGCATCAAACGGCAGATTAATCAAACGTCCGGTTGTCACGGATGGCAAGCAGGTCACAGTTGGCTTCAAAGATGATGAATACGACAACGTATGGGGCCAATAAGCAAGTGGAAGGAGTTACAAGCGTGACAACAAAAGCATGGCGCGCCGATAGACTTTCGAAGCTTGGATCGTCTATCTTTAGTGAAGTAGCGGAGTGGAAGAGGGAAGCACAGCAGCAGGGACTTGATGTGATTGATCTAAGCATTGGCAGCCCAGATTTGCCGCCATCGGAATCGATAAAACGCTCGTTAAGTGAAGCTGTACTTCGAGATACCGCATATGCTTATCCTGGATCAAAAGGAAGCAAAGGATTTCTTCAGCAAGCAGCGGAATGGCTCAAATACAGGTTCGATATCCAAGTGGATCCTGAATTAGAGCTGCTATCGTTAATGGGTTCTCAGGATGGACTTGGTCATTTGGCACTCGCATTATGTAATCCTGGGGATATCGCACTTGTGCCGGATCCTGGTTATCCGGTCTATGCAGCAGGACTTGCCTTAGCAGGTGTAGAGCCCTATTATATGCCGCTGCGCGCAGAGAATGGATTCCTGCCGGACTTCACGGCAATTCCGGACGAAGTCTGGAGTAAGGCCAAATTTATGCTGCTAAATTATCCAAGCAACCCTGTCTCAGCAGTTGCTGATCTATCCTTTTTCTCTAAGGCTGTTGCCATAGCCAAGCAGCATAATGTTCTAATCGTTCATGATTTGGCTTATTCTGAGATGGCGTTCGATGGCTATCGCCCACCAAGCATTTTGCAGGTTGAAGGTGCTGTTGAGATCGCTGTTGAATTTCATTCCTTATCCAAAAGCTTCAACATGGCTGGCTGTCGCATCGGGTTTCTCGCGGGCAATCAGCATGCAGTGTCAGCACTAGGAGCGCTCAAGGCCAATATTGATTATGGAATTTTTCTTCCAGTTCAGGAAGCAGGTATTGAAGCCTTAAAGCAGGACATGTCTGGTCAACATCCATCAGTCGGTCTTCTTTATGAAAGACGTCGTGATGCTTTACTACATGCACTTCATCAAGAAGGCTGGGATATAGCTAGTCCAAAAGCTACGATGTTTGTCTGGGCGCAATTGCCTCCGATGACATGGAGTCTGTCGGATCCATGGAATTCTCGTCGAATTTCCCGGGAAATGTTAAATCGAGCTGGAGTTGCTGTTATTCCAGGAGATGCCTTTGGAATGGAAGGCGAAGGCTATGTGCGAATCGCATTAGTGGAGAATGAGCAGCGTCTGATCGAGGCAGCTCGGCGGATTGGCAGATTCATTCGTGGTGAATAGAATCGATTGCGTATGCTGTGCTGCTACAACTATGAATATGTAAAGGGAATGATGATAGATGATAGAAGAAGAGAACCAGAATAAGTTGTTACTTGTCGATGGAATGGCTTTATTATTTCGTGCTTTTTTTGCAAACTCTTATGGTGGTAGCGTAAGGCGGACAAGTGAAGGCGTACCCGTTAACGCAATTTATGGATTTATCAAATATTTCATGGATGCTGTTCAGCGGTTCGGACCGACTCATGTCGTTTGCTGCTGGGATATGGGCAGCACGACATTCCGCACAGCGCAGTATGACGGTTATAAGGCCAACCGCCCATCAGCACCAGAGGATCTTGTTCCACAGTTTGATTTGATAAAAGAGGTTATGGAAAGCTTTGGAGTCCCGAATATTGGACTGGTTGGATATGAAGCAGATGACTGCATTGGAACGCTTGCAAAGCGGCACAGCAATGAAGCTCATGTATATGTACTGTCCGGTGATCATGATTTACTTCAACTAGTTGATGATCGAATTACGGTTGTCATCATGAAGAAGGGGCAGGGCAATTATGCCGAATACACGCCACAGTTCTTACACGAGGAACGTCAGCTGACTCCACAGCAGGTCATTTGCGTAAAAGGTCTAATGGGTGATACGAGTGATAATTATCCTGGGGTTCGAGGAATTGGCGAGAAAACAGCGTACAAGCTTATTCAGGAGCATGGTTCGGTGGATGGTGTATTGGCCAATCTCGATAGTCTGTCGAAGACGATACGCGCCAAGATTGAAGCAGATCTTGATATGCTGCATATGTCACGAGAATTAGCGACCATTCGCTGTGATGTGCCAGTAGAGATCGAATTTACAAACTGCGGTTGGGAGATTAATCGAGCACAGGTTATGAATAAGTTCGAACAGTTAGAGTTTCGCAGCTTAATGGCACTTATAAGTTGATGGATAGATGAGGTTAAGAGGTTGACCAGTTGAATCTGGTTAACCTCTTTTTTGTGTCGCCGAGCATGGGCGTTATCTATAGGGTGTAAGTCCCGAGTGACGAAGGCGGTAGTAGTCATTAGCTTAAGACAAGGGAGTCGACCGTGAGGTCGAATCTGAAGGAAGTCGGCGGCAAACCTCCAGTTCGAGGAACACGAACCTCATATAAGGCTAACGTTCGTCAGATGAGGCTGCCAAACAAGTCAAAGTCTATACTCCAAGGCGAATGGGAGTAAATGAGGTGAATAGATGGAGGGAAAGATAGCGTTCTTACCTTGGGAGATCTGTACGGAATGCGGAGCAATCTCCGTAACCCTGCTTGTGAAAGTAGGCTGAGCGTACAGAAGTCAGCAGAAGCTATAGTGCGCTCTGTGTTGCAACACGCAGAGGAAGGGCCGCTGCTGATCTCACAATAGAAAAATTTAAGATTAATTAAGTGATAAGCTTAATTGCTATCATGGTTATTAAAACGTAAGTGTAGTTTGATAAATATAAATAGCTGCATCTACATGAATGTACAAAGCGGTAGCGAGTATAAAGTCTTAAATATTAAGGAGAAGGGCGGGTTAACTGGTGTGAAATGGAGAGTGAAATGGGAGCGTATAAAGATGCCCCGGGGAACGGAATGGATACGGATGGTCACGTTATTGCGAATTATGCTCGTTGCCTTACTTGTGTTCAGTCTGTATCAGCTTGCAACCTACTGGCACAATAGCATGGAAAACCGCCGAGCGTTGAATGACATTCAAGAATTATATTACCAACAACAGGCTGTCCCTCCCTATAAGCAGGATATAGTCGTGGATCGCACGTTATACAACGCCGGCAGTAAACCCATTAACAAGACCGACTCCGCAGATCTGGAGCATTCAAAGCAATCGCAGAAGCTTGCACAAACTGAACGGTTTGCCCAATTGAAGGAAATCAATGAGGATATTGTAGGCTGGATACAGATACCTGATACAGAGATTGACTACCCTATTGTACAGGGTGAAGACAATGAGTATTACTTGAAGCATACGTTCGAGAAGATAAAAAATGTCTCAGGAGCCATCTTCATGGATTATCGGAATGATCCTGAGCTCCAGGATGCCAATACAATTGTGTATGGTCATCATATGAAGAATGGAACGATGTTCAAAGCATTGCAAAACTACAAAGATCTGGACTTTTTTAATAAACATCGAATCATCATGTATGATACCCCAACCGGTCATTATGAGTGGGAAGTTTTCTCCGTCTATGTAACAAGCACCGAATTTTACTACATCCAGCCGACCTTTAAAACAAATGAGCAATACGCGACTTTCTTAAACAAGATACATTCCAAGTCCATGCATCCTTCTGAGATTACGTTAGTTGATCAAGATCGAATTCTAACCTTGTCTACATGCAGCTATGAGTTTGATAATGCAAGATTGGTTATTCATGCCAGACTGCTCTGATTAATTTAAGAAATAAACCCTCTAAATAATAACTAATTCCATGTTCAGCTAATATCAAATTATAGTTTAATGGGGTTGTCGGACTTAGTTAATATTCATCTCCATGAAGAGTAGGTGGTCGATGGCAGTGACAAGCAACAAATGATCTTGTTAAGGGTGGTACAGTAACTCGTTTGCTTATAAAACTAGAGAGGTGAGATTATGAAATCAATACGTATTCTTATTACAGCGTTATTCCTATTTGTAATTGCAGTGTCTTCTGTAAGTGCTGCCTCAGGTAAAGTGTTCAAGTTTGATAAAGGGTTAGATGAAGCGGGGTACACGTATAGCGCTTATAATTCCAATTTCAAAATTAACAAAGGTATATTGGAAATCACTGTTGAGAAAACCGACGTAGCTGGGGGAATTCCTATATTCTTCTTGCCGGATAATCTTAAGCTGGATATCAATAAAAACAAATATGTGATCGTTAAGCTTCGTAATGAGTCTACTGTGTCATCGTCTAAGATCTATTGGACAACTACGGATGACAAAACCTACGATGAATCGAAGGCGCTAGCAATTGAAATCGGAACAAAAATGTCCGACTTTCAAGAAATCGTCTTTGATCTCAGTGATCAAAAAGCGTGGAAAGGTACTTTAAAGGGGTTACGACTTGATTCACTGGCCAGCGATAGCAATCCCAAAGGCGCGAAGGTATTTATTGAGTCTATCGAAATTGCCTCTACGCCCGAAAGCAGCAGCACTCCAGCAGCAAGCAGCGGTGAAGATACAGGCAGTACCCCGGCAGCGAGCAACAGTGTCGATACTAACAGCAATACGGAAACCGGAGATGCGGGAGCAACTACGGCCAGTAATCCAAAGACAGGCGATAATGGAACGGGGATGTATTTCTTAATTGTCATGATCGCGGCGGCGGCACTATTCTTATTAAGAAAGAAAAAGAGCTTCAATAATTAACACTGTGTGATCTAGAGGTGGAGAGTTGTTGCTCTCCACCTCTGACACTTCTACGGGCGCTTTAGAAATAAAGGTTAATAACGATGGGGGGTATCAGATATAGGTATAAATATGGACGGATATCAACTATATAACTTAGATCTGACCAGAGCAGCAAACTGGAACAGCACGTTATATTAATTTCGCTTGGATCCTTTCAATCTGAAGAACCTCCAGTAGAAAGAATTGTTGCCAAGACATTGACATTTGCGAAATAGAATTATCCATTCAAGGGGAAATTGAGATGATAGTAAACGTTACAGCTATCTCAAAAATCGATTGGGACAGTGAGGGAAAGCGGAATTATCATATTCCTATGACCTATGACGGTGAGTGGGCACGTGTGCGTATTCCACTATGCGTGATTTGCGGTATTAAACCAGGGAAAACATTAACGGTCATTGGAGGTACGCATGGGGATGAATATGAAGGTCCTGTAGCCGCCAAGAAGTTGATCGAAAACCTTGATTTCAGCAACATGAGCGGTCGCGTGATTATTATACCGGTTCTTAATGTGCCGGCATTTAAGGCAGGGACAAGGGTATCCTCACTAGATGGGATGAATATGAATAGAGCCTTCCCGGGGGATGCCAAAGGAACGATCACATCCCGTATTGCCCGCTTTATTACGGATGAGGTATTGTCCCGTTCAACTATCGTGGTGGATATCCACTCGGCGGGTGAGACGATGGAAACGATACGCTGCACGAGTTTCCATGAGATACAAGATCCTTCAATGTACAGGCAGTCGGTTGAAACTGCGTCAGCGTTCGGAACTCCTTTTACGATGATCTATACCAGCGATATGGGAAGCGGACTCTTAACGGAAGAAGCGGAGAAAATGGGCATTGTCACCATTGGAACTGAGCTCGGATACGGGGCCTCGACCGATTTGGACGGGGTGAGATGGGCCTATGACGGTTTAAATAATGTGATGAAACTGCATAAAATGCTGCCCGGAGAAGTGATATCTCTTCTCCCCCCTACCCATGACAGAACCATATTGGTTAAGAACACGGATATAGACACATGGATGACGGCTCCGACGTCGGGTATTTCAGAACCGCTTGTCCCCATCGGAGCTTATGTCCGTAAAGGCGATCCGGTGACGTGCATACATGATTTTGAGCAAATCACGAAACCCGGCTATATCATCAAAGCAGACCGTGACGGCTATGTGCTGCAGCGCCGCTTTCGAGCTTCAACGCGGCAGGGAGACGTCGTAATGGTCATTGCCGAAGAAGTGAATTAACTCAATTAATCATGATCATTTCAACTAAAAGGGAGATGTGCTTGTGTTAAATACGAAAGAGAAATTTCTCATGGATACCTATGGATATGTAATCGTACCGAATCTTGTGGATTTGGATCTCGTGGAGAGGGTCCGCCAAGCTATGGACAGCATGAATCGGGAACTGCCGCTCGTATCGCGTGAAGATCCGTCGCCGAATGGGAAAACTCGGAAGGTCGAAGGCACCCCCTATTTTTCAAAATTCAGTCCGTGCATCGAATATGATCCAAAATTCTTGGAGATTGCTATGTACCCCAAGATCATGTCCTACGTTGAAGATATCGTGGGAGGACCGGTTCGCTATGAGGAACAGGAATGTTCTATCAATCGTCGAAACCCCAACGACGAGGCAACCAATATTCGAAATCTAGCGTGGCATCGGGGAATGAGTCCGGATTTCTCTAATTATGCAGTTGCGGGCAGAAGTCACTATTTGTGGATTAAAGCGATCGTCTTCCTTACGGACATTGGCCCTGATGATGGGGGTACAAGCGTAATTCCTGGAAGCCATCGCACCGACTCCATAGCCGGGATCGTTCCAGAACTCGAACCATGGATGGTTCATCAGGCTAAGGGAAAGGCGGGCAGCGTAATGTTCTTCACGGAGGCGCTGATTCACTCGGTAACTCCGATCCTTTCGGAGAGGACACGATATGTCATGATTACGGGTTATGTTCCGCCCTTTATGCGCGAGTGTGGACGGGTGGAGGCCCCCAGTTCAGAATTCCTATCGACTTTAGGGGAGCAGGAACGGACTTTCATGACAGGTGACAACCCTAAGGAAAGTCGTTACAGTTTCCGCGTGAGATAGAAATGAAGTTTCTTATAATTCCGCAGGAGTATTGAAGATTACAGTGAATAATGACTTGGACGGAGGAATTCCGCTTCTCTTTACTCCGGATAATCTTAATGTCGATCTGAGTACAAATAAGGCTATAAGAGCCTGTTCAAAAAGTATCATCTAAGTCTGAAGTTGACCGGCATAACCAACCAACAAGGGATCCGTAATTGGAAATGAAAGGGCTCGAGTTTGTGAGGGGGTCATGCTTAGAAAAATCCGCTTTTCGGAGCCGGATTTGGACAAACGTATCCCTTGGGTGGTGATTTTCTTTTTTTGAAGTTGTGGTAGGAATCGTTTTAACCTGCCAGAGGCAGCGACAATTGCTCCACTTGAATCTCTTGCAGCTTTTTGATGGTTGACACATGATTCGGAGGCAGAATCGTCTGCCGAATATGTGCAATTATTCGCTCAATTAATCGAAATGTATCTCGCAGAATGAACCATTTCTCGACGCGTTCGGTTGTACGGACCGGCACTTTCTTGTGCTTCATGATGGAAGTCAGTTGATTGGACTCTTGCGCAAAAGCCAGTTCCACCTGCTTACGGAAATTTAGCATGTGCTCTTGCAGGACGCTTCCTTGCGGTACAGGGCCGTAGAAAAACGGGTTTTCCGTGAAGGAATAGCCAAACTGCTTCTCGCAAAGACCTTGCAGCGGACAGGCGGCGCATCTCTCATCGTCTCCGCGAAACCAAGCGGTGTGTGTATCCTTATCGAATTCATCGAACACAAGGGCGTGACCTTGCTTCCATTCCGGGTTTCCTTCGGGGGAGCAGTGTTCAGGAATGACGGTGTTTTTCTTGATTTCTGTCACGACCGCCACATCGTGCTTCAGGAGCGCTTCCTTCTGATCGTCGGCGTCAAAATAACCCAAATCGGCCACCAGGTAGTCGACCTTCAGTCCTTCGATCTTCTTCATCATTTCAATGAGCGGCAACATCACTTTGACGTCCGCTGTATCATTGGGTAGGATGATCGAGAACAAAACGATCGGACCTTTCGGACTGGGACAGACGATGGAGTGTTTGCGGTAGCCGATGAAAAACTTGTTCTGGTTCGCCTTCGTCCGTTGCACACCGCAGATGGCATCCGGATCGGAGTAGGTCTTCTCACAAGAGCACTTGTGCTGATTTGGGCAAGAGCAGCGCTTGTGCCTGTATCCGTTGACGTTGGCCCAGATCGGTCTGGAATCGATGCCCGTAAGCGTCGGCAGTAGAAAGTCCTTTAGTTTCAATGCCTGAGCAATGAGGTCGAAAAGAATGGCATAAAACAATTCGGAACTAACCTTGGTTCGGAAGGTGCTCAGACTGCTGTGTACTGGCACCTTTTCGATAATAGGGACACCGATAAAGTTGCGCCATGCTTGATTTTTTGGTTCTTTTAATTGCCTTACCAGTTCTCGAAAAGAGGAAATCTCAGGACGTGTAAAGTACAGATAATGCATCCAAAAACAGATTCTTGAATCAATTGGAGGACGCCCGCCATCCTTGTACAGCGGAGCGATCTTTTCAAGCACGATGGTGTCATCCACATGATCGATGTAATCGATGAGTTCCGCATCAAATCCGAGTGTGTTATAGTAGTGGTAGGGCAGCAGTTCAAGCTGTAAGTCCATGAAAATGCACCTCGCAGATAGGTAATTTTGGTTGTAGGGATACCTCCATTTTACCATTCTTCGATTCGGTGCATTTTTGTTTTTTGTTCAATTTTATGAGCTTTTTGAACAGGCTCTATAAGTATCAAACTTTGGAATACGTCTAATGTTTCCAAATCTCAAATTTACTGGACACCTACGGATAAGCCTGATTTCTCCGAAGACAAATCAATGGTAATCCAGATCGATAAAAATATGACTGATTTAGCCGTTTTACCTTCGCTAAGTGCAATCGAGCGGATTGGGCAGGTACGCTAAAGCAGCTGCGACTTGACAGTATTACTGGGGATAATCTTAAAGCGAACTCGAAGGTGTACCTATAGGTATTTGACGTTGCTTCTGTACTTGGGACACCTGGAAATGGGGACTCCGTGAAATTGATTCTGCTGGCTGGCAGCGCAAGGAACGCCAAACCGGTAACAAGGCCTCTGTGAGTATTCAGGCAGTGAGGTTTTTTCTTGTTTGCCAGACCATCCAATCTGGAGCCGGGCTGCCAAAGAGATTGACTTCTCCTTTGCTGACATTGTATAGGAGGAAACCGAAAATGAAAACTGTTCTACGGGATGTCAAAACGGCAAGCCAGATGATGCGCCGTTATTATCGCGCCGTCAAAGAAACAATGCGTGCCATGGCCGGGTACTTGCCGAGCATGAAAAGCTGGGAGACCAGGAAGATGCTCGCGAGGCACATCTGGCTCGACGCGATGCATGCGGATATGCTA
Organism: Paenibacillus baekrokdamisoli; assembly: GCF_003945345.1. Taxonomy (GTDB): domain Bacteria; phylum Bacillota; class Bacilli; order Paenibacillales; family Paenibacillaceae; genus Paenibacillus_Z; species Paenibacillus_Z baekrokdamisoli. The sequence goes on from NZ_AP019308.1 coordinate 7,090,019, forward strand.
AGGTCCCGCACATTGGATTTAAGGTATCCACGCGTTGACGTGGATGAAGATTCGGATGCCCATCTCATCAAACTGCTTCATCAGCTTCCAAATGCCGCTACCGACGAACAATTTGTAGCCGGTATTTATCGAGTGATCAAACCCGCGCTGCTCGCTGCTTTTAAAACTTATATGCATAACAGCGATCCATTGGATGACGCCCCCAGCCATCTCTATTTGCAGCGGATCATAAACGAGCTGGAGCAACAACAGACTGATTTTGAAACGATTCGCACCTCGACCGGCAAAGCTTTTGCGGACACTCGTTGGGAGACGTTCCTCCACTCCGTCCTGGCCGCTAGCGGAGGAATCGACGGATTGGACCTCGATCCGGGGGAGAAATACATTCCATTTCTCTCGCGCGCTCTCTATCAATTGCCCGAAGAGGGAGCCCGGGACGAGTCATGGGAGCCGGCTGTCATGCAAGTGCCCCCTAGACTCCCAGATAATTGGATCGAACATCGCATATGGGTTGCGATTGATCACGCTAATGAAGTGTGGGCTAGTGAAACGGCAGCGGCTTTGATTTGGGAGTATGACAACAAGCCTTGGAATCTTTATTACGAAGCCGCCCGGTGTTATGACGAAATGCGGCACGCCATGATGGGGGAAGCGCGGCTAGCTTCCATGGGTTTGCAAATTGGCATCGATTATCCTATGGTTCCCGATCACTGGAGAACTTTTCGCCAAAGAGGCATAGGAGCTCTGTTACTTTTGCTTCATGGGCTTGAGCAGAGAGGACCGCTTCACAAGTCGAAGCTTAAGCAGGAATTGTTCGCGGTTCACGATTTTGATGGTGCGCAGGATTGCGACTATGACTGGGCAGATGAGTCAGGACATATCACCTACGGGCTGTCATGGTTGAAATCCGTTTTTCCCGGCTGGCAGAAACTACAGATCATCGAGGAGACAAATAAGCTCTTAGCCGAATGGCGAGAATGGATCGAACGGCACCACCACGAAGGAACGCATGGGTATGCAGTTTTCCTGAGCAGAATCGAAGCGAAAGCCAAGCTACTGAAAACTGAACAAAGCGACACCCAAGTGGTGTTTCAACCTACGGTAGTGACGAAGTAAATCTATGATTAAGAGGAGAGCCAAATGACACCTATTCGCTTTGTGGCAATCGGCTTGCGTATACACGGGGAATATGCGATTGAGCAATTTTTAATGACAGAAGGAACCAAGCTCGTCGCGATTGCAGAAACCGAGCACCACTGGCGCGCTGTATCCGATCGTTTTCAAGTCCCTTTTTACGACGATTATTTGCATTTGCTGGATGAACAGGAATGTGACACCGTCATCGTTTGCCTGCCCAATTATCAAAAAGCCGACGCTATTATCGAATGTTTGAAACGGGGTAAAAACGTCATTTCAGATAAACCGATAGCGGTTACGGAAGAAGACCTGCGTCGGATTGAAGACCAGGTTGCTGTCTCGCAAGGACAATTCTCGACTCTTCTGACCGAGCGGTTTAACCCTTTATATATGAAAGCGAAAGAACTCGTTGATGCAGGTAAAATCGGTCAAGTGGCAGGGTGCTTAATGATGCGCCCGCATGAAGCTACCATTCAGAGAGAGGAACCATGGATGTTTCTAAAGGAGAAGAACGGTGGCCTCATCGTCGATCTCATGATTCACGATATCGATCTGGCCCGATGGATCTGTCAAGCAGATGTGGTAGAAGTGACGGCCCGGAAAATACAGACGAATTTTTTTGCCGATAAAGCGAACTATGTGGATTTTGCCCAGGCGTTGTTCGTGCTGGAAAGAGACATTACGGTCCATATTGAAGCTGATTGGCTGACTCCTGCGAACACCTCTTGGGATTGCCGCATGCTCATTGTCGGCTCGGACGGCACCATTGAAGTGTTGACTAAATCGGGCGAAGTCATTTACTGCACGCACAATGAAAACCATGATGTGGTCGCGGTTAACCCACCGGTACTCGACGAAGTCTGTCAGGATTTCATCCGCAGAATTCGGGGACAGCAGCATCAAATCTTGTCTGCGGATGAATGCATCAAGTCGGCCCGCGCCGTATTGATGGCCCGCGAATCCAGCGAAACGAGACAAACCGTTAGATCGGAGGGATAAACCGATGTTAAGAGTAGGCATTGCCGGCATTGGCTGGGTGGCCGAGGAACATATTAACGCTTACCGAAACAACCCCCATATGCAGGTGGCAGCGATGTGCGGGACAAACATGCCAAGGCTGCAAGCGCGGGCGAAAAACCTCCGGTTGGACGACGCATCGCTTTACGACGATTTTTACAAAATGGTCGAAAATCCGGATATCGACATTATCTCGATATGCACGCCCCATCACTTGCATGAGGAACAGGCGATAGCGGCAGCCAAAGCAGGCAAACATATTTTGCTGGAAAAGCCCATTGCGCTATCCGAACAAGGTTTATTTAAAGTGAAGGAAGCGGTGCTCGCTTCCGGGGTCAAAAGCGTTACGGGTTTCGTACTGCGATGGAATCCGTATGTTCAAATGGTCGAAAGGCTCATGAACAACGATTTGATTGGCCGTCCATTTTTGGCCGAGGTGACTTATTATCAAGGACTTGGCGATTGGTACAGAGGATTTGATTGGATTCGCCGCAAAGAGTTCGGGGGAAGCGTGTTGCTTGCAGCAGGGTGTCATGCGGTCGATGTATTGTTGCTAGCAGTCGGAGCTTTGCCGACGGAAGTGAGCGCATATGCCGTCAAGACGGATTGTGGTCTCGAATACCCTTCCACGGTCGCGGCTATCGTAAAATTCGATAACGGTGCGATAGGCCGGGTTACCTGCAGCTTAGACAGCAAAATCCCTTATGCCTTTCACCTCCATATGCTCGGTACGAAGGGGGCTTTGCGGGACAACCGGCTATACGCGGATCTCTTTCAAGGACAAACGGACGAAATTGTGATTCCTACGTTGCTCCCAGGAAGCGCAGACGTTCATCATTTTCCGTTTCAGGGAGAGATCGATCATCTGGTAGACTGTATCTTGCACGACAAGGAATCGTTTGTCAGTATTCCTAAGGCTTGTACAAGTCATATGATTTGCCTGGCAGCCGACCGGTCTGTCGAATCGGGCCGGCCCGTAGGCATTGGTCTAGATGGTTTGCAGCAATGACAAATAAACAATTTATCAGAATGGAGAGTGAACGGATTGAATAAATTAAAAGTCGGTGTCGTCGGTCTTGGCGGAATAGGTACGATCTCTCTCAAATATTATTTGCAAAACCCGTTAGTTGAAGTGGCAGCAATTTGTGACGTGAGGGAGGAAAGGGTCAAGGAACTATGCGATACGATGAATATCGCAAAAGGGTATACCCATGTGGAGGACATGCTTCGGCTTTGCCCAGAGCTGGACATGGTTTCGATCCACAATGTCGATTCAGCCCACGTAAGCACGACATTGAGCGCATTGAACGCCGGGAAACACGTATTTGTCGAAAAACCGATGGGGCTGAACATCGACGAATGCCATCAGGTTGCCTCCCTTGCCCGCCATGCGGGCAAGAAGGTTGCCGTTGGACAAGTCGTAAGGTTCCGCAATTACGTGAAAACCGTCAAAGAGCTGATCAGTCTGGGAACGCTAGGTACCATTTACAATATTGAAATCGAATACATGACCGATCAGATGAGATTTCCCGGAATGTCGGATCGGGCAAAGCAGAGTTATTCACCCGGAGTCGTAACGCTCGGGGTGCACGCAATCGATACGGTTCGATGGCTGGTTGGCGAAATCGTGGAGGTTAAAGCCGTTTCGAACAAAGGCTTAAGCGATCCAGAATGCGGCTTCGATGATATGACTTTGGCTATTTTCCGCTTTGATAACGATTGCGTCGGAAGATTGTCCACTTGCTGGTCGAGCGTGGGTGAGAACGATCCTTACATGGGGTTGAGAGTATTCGGAAGCAAAGGGACGGTTATCGGCAATCGTCTCATGCTTCAAGGCGTTCGAGGGAGCATGACGCTTCCGGAAGTTACCGACAATATAGATATATTGAAGCAAGAGCTCGAATCCGTCGTAGATTCGATCATCCATGATAAACCCTTGTTCTGCGATGCAGCAGATGGAGGAAATACGGCAATCGTCTGTTTGTCCATTTTGGATGCCGTTCGCACAAATACAAACGTAAGAGTTAACAATATTATACGGCTTGCGTGATTGTATTGACTGGAAGGGAGTAGGCATTGAGATCGTAGTCTATAGTCGGTTTTTTCGACTAAGGCGTGGATGTTGAAGGTTGGACTACTTCTATAGTCGTTTTTTCCGACTGTGGCGGATGTTGATTTTGAGAAACTCGCAAGCCTTTGTTTGCGTAAGGAACGGCTATCTGTGGAACAGGAACTGCAAATTACGATAGAACAATTATTGTCTGTGGGTCAATTAATTGACCAAGAGGTATTAGTCAGTCCAGTATTTGAACTATTGAAAAATTTCTCGGGTAATTTCTCGAAGTCGGTAACGCTGACCTTCCAGTTTGAAGCTGATCGCTTAACAAAGAATCAGATTGCATCATTGGTCGTAATGAGGCGTTACAATCTCAGAAATGAACGATAACACTTTTGAATAAAAATTAATTAAAAAGGGCGGATAGGCAATTACTTTCCGCCCTTTATTTCATTCGCTAAGCTAGACAGAAGCCTCCGACTTTCCTAAAATAACATTTTGTTGACGAAATTCAGAGGGACTGCATCCTTCAAGTTTTTTAAACAATTTACTGAAATATAATGAGTCAACAACTCCCACTTCTTCGGAGATCTGGTTAATGCTCTTGCTTGTATCCTGCATGAGGAATTTGGCTTTCTGAATTCGAAGCATATTTGTATATTTTACGATTGTCGTTCCAGAGTATTTTTTGAATATTTGACACAAATATTCGTACGTGCGCTCCATGTATTCTTCGATTACCTCTTTGTCCAAATTCGCATGATATGTCTCATCCAGCAATTCGACGAGTTTACGGTAAATGATGAAAGAGTCCGGAATATAGAGGGGATGCTGCTTGTTGGATAGCAGATTGTTCGCTATCATTTCGAGAATTTGCGATAAGAGCAACGAACTGCGAAATCTGAAGTAGCCTTTGGGGTGGGACAAGGTTTGAATTAGTTTCTCGAATAGGGAGAGAAGCTCGAATTGTTTGATATTCTGACAGAACTGAGGAAGGATTATCTGATCCACTGCATTCGTATTATTTGTTCGCAAATCCTGAGGCTGAAGATGCTGCTCACTATCGTCGAACTGCAGGGTCTTCTCACCTAACAAAGGATCAGCAGTAAATTGAACCCAGAAAAAGTTCGCATCACTGTGTGTTGTTTTCCAAGACTGATGTCGTTCCCACGGTTTCAAGATAAGGAAATCACCTGACTTAAGCTCCATCTTCCTGGACTCTACTTGAAGGTAGATCGGACCTGCAGCAACCATAATAATCTCGTAGTTGGGATTGGAATGTTCCTTGTTCAAAAGGTGGTTGTTGCCTGCATGATTACGTGCCCACTTGACGTCTAATCTGGTCAGTCGAGACATTGCAAAAAAGGACATAGATGCTTCCTCCAGTCTATTGGGAGTGTCGTCAGCCTTATGCATATTATTATAAAGCATTATCATGTGCAATAGAAGGGAGAAGTTGAAGGAAGGGTTAAGGTCAGCGTGCTTACAGTACTACAGTTGGAGAAGATCTGAACGCAATCGTAATCTATGAGATTGCAGCTTATGGTGAACTCGTGACCGTTCCTAACGGTCAAAAGGCTTACTATGCCAACTCTGTGAAATGGGCAGTTGACAATGGTGAGACAGCCCAAATTATGGCTAAACTTCTACAGGGGATGGGTTATAAAACAGAAAACGATAATGGATTAATACTTATTAATCTTCATTTTAGAAGGGAAGCAGAGAAAGATGAGGCAAAGATGGAAAATGGATAAATGGGAGCCTACCAAGAAGGTTCCTATTATAGGTATGGTTCTAGTCATTGTAATGGTATGGCTAGCAAGCTGTACCAATGAAAAAGTAAAAGTAGAGCAATTACTTCCTTTAGAAGAAGGGAAATATGTGATGAATATCGAGGCACCAATTGAACATCAAGTGTATCAGCGTGATCTGAATAATAAGGCAACTATTTCATTCAAGATTCAAGTAGAGTCGGATATTGCAGGTAAGGTGGAAGCGCGGGCGATTACGGAAGGAGAATCGTCTGACTGGCAGACAATTGGAGATATAAATGGCACAACGTTCGAGGGTGTGATTGTAGGAGTATCCATTGGACAGCACCGGCTGGACATTCGTGTCAGGTCAGATCAAACGCTAGCAGCGAAAAGTGTAGAGCCGATCCTTGTCGGTGACTTGTGGGTATTGGCCGGCCAATCGAACATGCAGGGCTGGGGTAAGTTAATCGATATGGAGGAGCCGCAGGTTGGGATCAGTCTATACAGCAGAGAGGGGGATCAATGGTCACAAGCTGTTGAGCCTCTAGGCTGGACGGAGGGTGCAATGAACTGGGAGGCACCGCGGGGTGCAGGGCTCGGAATTCCATTTGCCAAAGAAGTCATGAGTCATACGAATGTCCCTATTGGATTAATCATGAGTGCAGTAGGCGGATCGACAATGCTCGATTGGGATCCAGCACGCTTGGAGACGGAGCCTCAATCACTATATGGGGACATGATCAGGAAGATTCGTGAGCTTGGAGGCAGTGTGAAAGGGGTGCTCTGGTATCAAGGAGAAAGCGAGGCGAATACGGAGGCGGATATTTACCTAGAACGTATGAAGACATTCGTGACCCAATTGCGGAAGGACGTAGGCGATTCGAAGCTGCCGTTTATTTACGCCCAACTGTCCGTGTACCATACCTTTGATGAAGGTGGGAAATTGTGGAACAGAATTCAGCGGGATCAATTAGAATTGGAGTCCTTAATTGAACATGCAGCAATGGTGCCAACAATTGACGCAACTCTATCTGACCCTGTTCACTTGGATGCAGCTTCCTTGAAAAGGGTTGGGCAGCGTATGGCGTGGCGAGCAATAGATATGGCATATGGTATGGAGAACGCTCAATCAGGCCCTAGACCGGATACGTACATCTGGAATGAAGAGCGTACGGAGCTTCTAATTACCTTTAAGGGGATCAATGGTAAATTGGCACCCATTAACCATGCTTATGGTTTCCAAGTGACATTGGGGTCGGACAAAGTGCCATTTACAGCTTTGTTAACGGAAGACAGAATGGGTGTAAAGCTGCAATTTGAATCTCCAACGTCCGAAAATGATCTGCTTATACTCTGGCACGGAGCAGGCTTCAACCCTGTAGTCAATGTGAAGGATGAGATGGGAATTCCGCTCGTTGTTTTTGGTCCTGTTGCAATCTAAATATACTCAATTTTCCTCAATAAAAGCTCAGCCGCAGGATAGTTTTATCATTATTCATCCTGAAATTTAAATTTTATCTATATTCATAAATGCCTTCTCGCCATTAAAATAATAAATAGCTGCATGAATCATAAATGTTAAATACATTCGAGAGTGAGGCCATTCACTAATGATATTACCGAAGCCTAAAAGTAATCAGTTGTTTAACGAGAAGATTTATCTTCACAGCGAGATGGAAGCGTATTCAGATGCTGGGGATCAATACTGTAAGAAGGCATTGACTGTACTGAATATTCTATTAACTGAGATTAATGTTGTTATTAAATCGGGTGTGAACGGCAATCTAAGTTTTATGTATTCAGACACTTCGTTTGTTAAGAAAGAAGCCTATCATATTGAATTTCGCGATGAAAAGGTTATAGTCACATACGGAGATGAGCTTGGTGCGAGGAATGCAGCCATCTCCTTGTATGGATTAATAGAAAAGGATGACAAAGGTTACTTTTTTAAAGCCTGTAATATGACTGATTTTCCCGACTCCGAATATAGAGGGCTTATGCTTGATTTGGGTAGAAAATTTGTTCCTGTTGAAGAAATAAAAATAACAATTGTGCAGATGGCTAAAGCTAAATACAATACTTTGCGTCTTCATTTGCTAGAGTCCGATCATAACCCGATGCAATCCGATGTTTATCCGCAATTAAATGAAACAAAGAGACGTCAATATACCAAGAACGAGCTTCGTGAAATTGTAGATTTTGCAGCCCTGTTCGGACTTGAAGTGATTCCTGAGCTTGAAATGCCAGCACATAGTTTGTTTTTGATAGACCGTATGGAGGAATTAAAGTGCAGAACGAAGCATGTTGATCCTAGCAGATGGGCCATATGTCTGGGTAGTGAAAAAACGTATGAAATCATGGGGAATATGATTAAAGAGCTCACTGAAATTTTTCCAGGGGAATATATTCATATCGGTACAGATGAACTTGAATTCACCGATGTATACAAACGGTTAAAATTATGGCCTACATGGGATGACTGCGAGTTGTGCAACAAGCTTTCTGAAAGGGAGCGGCTGCGGGGGGATCGGGAACTCTTCTACTATTTTGTCAGAAGGATCTATGAGATTATTACGAGTTTAGGAAAGAAAATGATGATGTGGAACGACAGCATTGACTGCACGGTATCCCCCCCTTTACCGAGAGATATACGGATTCAGTTTTGGAGAGTTGCTGAAAAAGGGCGAGGGCCGGCATCAGGCAGCATGCAGCGGTTTCTGGAGGAGGGATTTCAAGTCGTGAATTCCTACTATCCTGAAACTTATTTGGATGATTATATTGAGGAGACTAAGCTGCTGAAGTGGAATCCCAATGCAACGCCTGAATCTACAGATGAGGTGAAGCATTTGATCTTGGGTGGAGAAATGTGCACCTGGGGTCCGGACAACCATTACGAGCGCACTCTTCCAAGCGCAGTATTCATGTTCGGAGACAAGCTCTGGAACCACTCGGACAGAGAGGCGACCAGCGAATATAGGCAAGTACTTACTAAAGCTGTGTTGGGACTGCAAACCCCTGCAAACTTTGACGTTTTCGAATCCCTTGGCTGCTGTGTGCTCCCATTGGATAAGGTGAAAATGGGGAAACCTCACATTGTGAATAGGAGTAAAGCAGAGCTGCAAGCGAATCTGAAAATACTGCAAGCCTTAGTCGAGAATAATGCCTCCGGTCAAGCTGCTGCTGGCGTGTATATGAAGTGCATTCAATATGTAATAAATGAAATTCTTGAAATCAATAATGGAAAGGACTTCTAGCAGCGAGTGAGAAAGCAGGGGGGCATGGACAGCTTGTAAGTGGATATAATTAAGATTTCCTGCCGATAAATATTAGCCATTTCCATATTTAGTTCCCCAGGGAAAAAGTATAATAAAAACGTATTATAAGCAACCGTTGTTTCACAAAAGCCTACCCATAAGGAGGATTCGTAGAATGAAACGGTCAGTATTGAGGTTCCTTATTGTCGCACTTATCACAACGATGTTCAGTCCATTGCCCAGTAAGGTGAAAGCATCGGGAGCGCTGCCCGAGGCGAATGTAGTTTGGGTTAACGGAGCGCCATTCATTAATGTTGATGGAGTTAATTATGCGCCGATGATGCTCTTCATTAATGCCGATGTAGAATTGGCGCCCGCGAAAGCCAAGCTGGAGGCAGAACTGGAGTTCGCGGATCGAGAGGATGTCAAATTTGTAAGTGTCAATCTTACGTTCCCATGGAGAAGCTCCGATTCGGGAACCCGCAGCTGGTATTATAGCAAGATCAATACATGGCTGAGCTTCATCGCGGAGACTTATCCGAACGCTTATATTATTCCGAGAATATGGCTTGGCTCTCATATTCCTGATTTGCTCGCGGACCCTTCACTGGATAGCGAACGCATCGCGTATACCAATCAGACAAAAGAGAATGTATTATCTCTGGGATCTGCTGAATGGCAGAGCGGAATGGTAGAGGCGATTGAAGACGGAATCGCTCATATCGAGGCGAATCCCATATATGCGCAGCGGGTCATCGGTTACCATCTTGCCTATGGGGATGGCGGTGAATGGTTCCAATATCATTACAGAGAATACGGCAACGATGTGTCTCCTGCGAATAAAGCAGCATTTCGTGCGTGGCTGTTAGATAAATACGGCGGAGAGGCGCAGTGGGCGGCAGCATGGGGATTGTCAGCCATAGGTCCGAACGATCCGGTTATACATAAAGAGCCGAGCACAGCCAATAAGGCATTTCTGGAATCCGTGGTAAATCAAGATGATATTGATTTCAATGCATTCACTTCGGATCTGGTTGCGGACAGCATAATTAAAGCAGCAAGTGCCGTGAAGCGAGTGACAATGGGCAAGAAGCTGGCAATGGCTTTCTATGGTTATTTATTTGAGCTCGTGGACGCGAATTCCGGCCATCTGGGACTGAAAAAGGTGCTTGCCGCAGGGGACATTGATATGCTGGCAAGTCCAGTCTCTTACTTCGATCGGGGAGTAGGCGGTATTGGGAGCCACATGACAACAGTCGATTCCGTAGCGCTGCATCATAAGTTATGGATGATTGAGGATGATTCGCGAACGTACCTGTCAGAGATTACTCCGCAGAATTTCCCTACAGCTGAGCTCACGATTGAGGGGCACAAACGGAATATAAGTTCTGCGATCGTCCATCGAACGGGTTTGTGGTTTATGGATCTGTCATCGAACGGGTGGTTGAACGACAGCAGCATGTGGGAAAACATAGGGAATATGCAGCAGTTTTATAAGGAGTACATGCAGACAGCGCAGCCACTCAAACCGGATGTTGCGTTCATTGTGGATGAGCAGAGTATGCAATACATGAGTGCAGGCCGGCAGATTAATTCAGCCCTGTTATTCAATCAGAGAACGAATATTTACCGTTCCGGATTATCTTACGGTATGTATCTGCTGGAGGATATTCTCAATGGAGCAGTACCGGATGCCAAGATGTACGTATTCCTCAACGCACATGTTCTGGATACGAATGAGAGGAATCAATTAAATCAGCTCAAAAATGCCAATCGAACGTTCGTGTGGGTGTATGGCGCAGACATTATCGATACCTCTGCGTTGGGTGCAGCAACAGGGTTTACACTAAGTAAGGCAACCAACGTATCACCGTCATCCATAATCAAAATTAATGCCAACGCTTCAGGGCCTTGGAGTAATCTGGCGGGCGTACAGCTGGCGCTCGGCTTGCAAAGCGGGTCGTATCCCTTCTTTACGATCTCATCGCCGGGAAGTGCTGCGGTGATCGGACGATACGGCACATCGAGCACCGGACAACCGGCCATTGTGGCGCAGGATTTCGGAACATGGAAATCGGTTTTTGTTGGATCTGGGAACTTGGATGTTAACCTCCTTCGTGCTATAGCGGATTATGCGGGTGTTCATAAGTATATGGACGCGGGCGATGTCCTGCAGACGGATAAGACGTTCTTCAGCATTCACGCCTCATCTGCAGGAATCAAGACGTTGAAGCTGCCCGTGATGAGCAATGTACGTGATGCGTTCTCAGGAGTACTTATTGGCGACACAACAGATACTGTCACATTTACGATGTCTAATGGTGAGACGAGATGGCTTGTGCTTGAAAAGCCGACCGCTGCAAAAAAATATAAATTTTCTAATGGGTTCGATCTTGCGGCAAAGGGTTTTACTTATAGCGGGTACAATTCCACCTTCAATACGTCCACCGGCGTATTGGAAGCGACGGTTACGAATTCTTCTCTTGGAACGGGTCCGATTCTAATCACACCGGCTAATCTTGGGGTCGATGCAGATGATAACCCTCATGTAAATATTCGAATTCGGAATGTGTCCGGTGCATCCGTATCCCGGATTTATTGGACGACGGACACCTCGACTTCATTCGGAGAAGACAAGACATCCGCGATAGCAATAGGTACGAATATGGGAAGCTATACGAATTACTCATTCGATCTGAGCAATCATCCGAATTGGTCAGGTACGCTGAACCAGCTCCGATTCGATCTCATTACAGGACCAGGGATCGTCAACGGCTCGAAAGTATATGTAGATTATGTTGAAATCGCTTCCAAACCGCCATTCGCAGCTGAGAGGTTTACATTCGCAACTGGATTCGATCTTGGGGCTAAGGGATTTACTTACAGCGGGTACAATGCCAGCTTCAATACGTCCACCGGACCATTGGAAGTAACGGTTACGAATTCCTCTCTTGGGGCGGGCCCGATTCTGATCACACCAGGCAGGCTTGGAATTAATGCGGCTGATCATCATTATGTGAACATTCGGATTCGCAACTTGTCCGGTGCATCCTCATCTCGAATTTACTGGACGACGGGCACTTCTCCTACATTCGGGGAAGACAAGGCTTCTACAATTTCAATAGGTACGAATATGGGGGGCTATACGAATTACTCATTCGATCTGAGCAGCAACCCGAATTGGGCTGGCATGCTGGATCAGCTCCGATTCGATCTCATTACAGGACCGGGTATTGTCAACGGCTCGAAAGTATATGTAGATTATGTTGAAATCGCTTCTGCTCCATAAAAAATAGACGGATGTATAAAGGAGTTCACGATGAATAATTCACAGCTTGATAACAATCCTATGAAGTTACCCGAAGCCCACCTGCAATGGGAGGGCGGTGCGCCTTACTTCTGTATAGACGGGGAGAAGCATGTGCCGCTGGTGCTGTTCGTCAATACGGACATGGATTTGAACACATCGAAGGAAGAGGTGGGTGCTGAGATTGCCTATGCCAGGCGAGAAGGCGTAAAGTTCGTGAGCATGATCTTCTCCTTCCCATGGCCAGGATCCGATGAGGAGACACGCACATGGCTGTTGAATCACATGGAAGCCTGGTTGGACTTTATAATCGATATCTATCCTGAGGCGTATCTGTTTCCCCGTATTTGGCTTGGACCGAGTGTGGCTCAGATTCAGCAAACCCCAGAATGGGACAATGAATGCGTTCAACATGCAAATGGGATGAGCAGCCCCGTCCTTTCCGTCAATTCGGAGATTTGGAGAAGCGGTATAGGGGGGGCCATCCGGGAGGGAATTGCTTACTTCGAATCCCATCCGAGAATTGCTCCAAGGATAATCGGATATCATTTGACCTACGGAACGGCAGGAGAATGGTTCCACTATGCCTACCGGGAGTTTGGCAGCGATGTTTCACAGCCTAACAAAGAGGCATTCAGCCGTTGGCTGATCAGCAAATACGGCAGCCAGGAGAATTGGGTTCAGGCATGGAATGGAGAGTCAATGGATGACTCTGGTAATCCTATTATTTATCAGCAGCCAGATATCGCAGGTAAGCCGTTTCTGTCTACGGATGCGGATCGGCCGATGATTGATTTCGCTCAATTCAGTTCTGAGCATATGGCTGACCGTCTGATCGAAGCAGCGGAGGTCGTGAAGAGGGTGACAGATGGACAACGTCTGGTCATGGCCTTCTATGGCTATCCCTTCGAGCTTAACGATGGTCATTCCGGTCATCTTGCACTAGATCGGGTACTCGCTGCGCAAGAGATTGATATTCTTGCCAGTCCGATCAGTTACCTGGATCGCGGTCTTGGTGGATCAGCATCGTTCATGGCAGCGGTGGATTCAGTGGCCCTTCACCACAAGCTGTGGATGATTGAGGACGATACGAGAACGCATCGTGCGGAGAAAAGCGAGTTCGACGAGAGCTTCGGTACGTTGATGCCGACGGTGGAGCTAGCCTCGGAGACGCATAAAAGGAATCTGGGTGCCGGTATCGTCCATCGGACGGGACTGTGGTGGATGGACTTGCCATCCAAGGGTTGGCTTAACGACAGCGCCTTATGGGACAATATCGGAAACATGCAGCGGTTTTATAAGCAATATTGGGAGACGGCGAAGCCACTGGCTCCGGAAGTAGCCTTCATTATCGACGAGAAGAGCATGCATTATACAGGACAGGGGCTTGCAGTGAATGGTCCGCTGCTGTATATGCAAAGACTGAGTCTTTATCGTGCTGGCTTTTCCTATGGATTGTATATGCTTGAAGATGCAGTGAACCTGCGCATCCCTCAGGCAAAAATGTACGTATTCCTGAATGCCCATCGTCTGGACGATAGGCAGCGCAGCGGAATCGAGCGGTTGCAGCAATCCGGCGGTACGTTCGTCTGGATCTATGGCACAGATTTTATAGATGTGGAAGAGGCAGGAAGTATAACTGGATTCCATCTGCAGAAGAAATATGGCATGACGCATGCAGGATCGGTCTCCATTGGTGCTGAAGTCGGGCAGCCTTGGGAAGAGCTTGCCGGACAATCTCTAACGATCGGTATCCCGAACGTACCTTCGCTTCTGTCTGATCAATTGCTTCCGCACGAGACGTTTGATATCCCGTACTATACGGTTCAGCCTGGCGATGGTGTGCAGGCAATCGGACATTATGAAACGGATGGCCATTCCATTGCAATCGCAGCCCGTGATTGTGGGACGTGGAAATCGGTATTCGTCGGTACTGGCGTGCTTGACGTGAGACTCCTCCGATCCATAGCGGCGTATGCGGAAGCTCATATTTATATGGACTCGGACGATGTGCTGCACACGGATGGAACATTCCTATGTATTTATGCTTCCTCTGCGGGTCTGAAAAATTTGAGATTGCCTGATAAGCGTATTGTGCGCGACGCGTTGATCAATGAGACGTTAGGCGAAGCCGCTGACTGCTATGCCTTCGAGATGTACAAAGGAGAAGCACGCTGGTTATTAATAGAGTGATAGATCAATGTAGTTACAACAGCTAAGTGTTTGAATCGTTATGTTGTTTCACCTATAAGGGGGATATTAGAATGGGTCAATGGAAAAAGGTATCGATATGGACGATGATTGTCGCTTTTTTAGTAGTAATTGCAGGTTGCTCAAGCTCGAATACTAATACGGAGAGTACAGCGAACGAGAAAGCAAGCAGCAAGAACATGGGCACGCCGAGTGAGACGAATAATCCAACCCCGCAGGGCGGCGGCGTTAAAGAAGGAGCAATCGACCTGAAAGGCCGTACAATCAAGATCGCAACCTTCTGGGATATCGAACCCAAAGGAGATACGGAGAACAGCGAGAAAGAGCTGAAAAGATGGCGTGATGTTGAAGCGAAGTATAACGTCAAGCTAAAGGTCGTTAATATTCCTTACGAAGAATTCCGAGACCAATTTACGGCCAGCGCTCTAGCTGGGAAGCCGATAGGCGATATGGCCTATTTGGAAATGAGTTGGATTACGACAGCTGCCCAAGGGGGACTGCTGCAAAATCTGAACGACTATGTGAATCGGGATTACTGGCCCAAGAACATGATGGATTGGGCGGGTTACAAGGGTGATCTTTACGGGATGAGTCCGTCGAGCGTCAGTGGCCGGGGAATCTACTATAACAAGACCTTATTTAAAAATGCAGGGCTGGAGGATCCCTATGATCTGGTCATGAAGAAAGAATGGACATGGGATAAGTTTCTGGAAATGGCGAAGCAGTTGACCAAGGATACAGACGGGGACGGCAAGATCGACCAATACGGATATCATGGAGTATGGTACATGATCGGCCAGGACTTCATCAATTCGAACAATGCGGAAGTGATTGGTTTCAAGGATGGGAAATATATCAGCGGCTGGGATGAACCGAATGCGAGAGAAGCTCTCCGTTTCATATACGATCTGATTCATGTGCACAAAGTCGTTGCGCCTTTTCCTGCCGAAGAGAGAACGGATGCCTTTACGAGCGGGAAAGTGGCGATGAAGCAGACGATGGGATGGGAAGGGACGCAAATTAAGACGGTTCTCGGGGATAACTTCGGATTTATCCCGACACCAATGGGACCGAAAGCCGACAAGTATTATTCGCCTCATGGAGGACCGGCATCTGTTGTAATTCCCAAGGGTGTAGAAAATCCGGAAGTGCTAGTGAAGATTTTCGAAGAGCTGACCGGCCCGGCAGAAGATTGGGATAATTCTACCAGGGAAACACTCGAGGGGTCTCAGCCGTCCGAGCGGGATGTGGATTTGATCCTATCTTTGAAGAATGATGTCAAAATGGCCAGGGAGACGATCTCGCAATCTACCAATGCAAACTTTGTTGAAGCAATGGCTGATATTTTCTATGAGGGAGTTACTGCAGAGGTAGCAGTTGAGAAGAGAAAGCTGGCCATGCAAAATGCGATTGATGAATTTTTCAACAAGTAATAAGGACGCAAGGTGGGAACAAGGGTGCGGATAAGCTCAAATAATAAAGCGATCCTTATAGCAATCGTATTGATCATTGGAGTACTGCTGGTCTACTGGCGCGTTGCCTATGGCTCAGTGGATGGGCAGCAGCCTGCGGGCACAGGATTTGAGGAAATGAACATACCAGAGCGGGAAGGTTCATACGGGGCTTATTATGCGCAGCATGAAGGTCAAGTCAGACCAGACACTGTCATTAAGGTGGAAGCGGAGCATTACACGGAAGCGGAAGGTATGACTGTCGAGATTGTCGACGGTCATGCCGGCTCTCCCGGAGAGAGCATCATTACGCAGGAAAGCGGTACGGTTCATTGGCAGATCGAGGTGCCTGAAGAGGGCTTGTACAATATCGCAATACGCTATTATCCGATTAATGGAAAAAGCTCATCCATCGAGAGGCAGCTGCTTATTAATGGTGTGTCGCCGTTCGACGGCGCAGAACGCCTCGCATTTCCCCGAATTTGGAGCAACGCGTTAAGCAAGGTCGCGCAGGATAATCGTGGCAATGATCTCAGGCCCGGTCAGATTGAGAATCCCATGTGGCAAGAAGAGCCGTTAAAGGATATGGAAGGCTATTATACAGAGCCATATGCATTCTACTTCAAGGCGGGAGTTAATAAGCTGTCACTCGTTTCCCTGCGAGAACCGATGATGATTGATTATATCAAGTTGTACCAGATTGAGAAGCCTCTGACTTACGAGCAGTTATTGGCAGACTATGAAGAACGGGGTTATAAACCCGCACTGGATCAGATGATTCAGATCCAGGGTGAGGACGCCTCCATGAAATCAAGTCCCATGCTGTACCCGCTTATGGACCGTTCAAGTCCCGCTACGGAACCCTATCATGTATCCAAAATGCGGGTCAATACGATTGGCGGGCAGAATTGGCGCCTTCCTGGAGACTGGATTACATGGTCAATTAATGTTCCGGAAACCGGACTCTATCAGATCGCAGTGAAAAATAAGCAAAATTTCGTGCAGGGTATGGATTCTGCACGCAAACTATATATTGACGGACAAATTCCATTCAAAGAAATGGAGCAAATTCGCTTTAAATACGACAGCAATTGGAAAATGACAGTGATGGGCGATGAGGAGCCGTATTTGTTCTATCTCGCCAAAGGCAAGCATGAATTGAAGCTGGAGGTAACGCTCGGGGATATCAGCAGGCTGCTTAGAGTGGTAGAGAACAGCCTCAGGGAAATCAACGAAATCTACCGTACGATTCTAATGATTGTAGGGTCGGTTCCCGACCGCAATCGCGATTATCGACTCCAGGCTCAAATTCCCGAGACTGTTGCAAAAATCGCGGAACAAAGCAAGCTTCTGGCTGCGGCAGCCTCAGAGATGGACCGCATATCCGGGATGAAGAGTGAACGTTCGGCCTTGCTTACCACGTTATCTCGCCAATTGGCAGATATGGCAGAACGACCAGACTCGATTCCGCAGCGCATGGACCAATTCAAAGCGAATATGGGCGGCCTTGGTACGTGGATGCTTAGCGTTCGAGAGCAGGCGCTGGAGATTGACTATCTCGTCGTTGCTTCTCCGGGGGCAAAGTTGCCCAAAGCAGATGCAGCTTGGTGGGAGAAAACGAATCACGAGCTATTGTCCTTTGGGTATTCCTTCCTTGAGGATTACAACAGCATAGGCGATATATCGGATAAAGATGAAGCCATAACAGTATGGATTGGCGCCGGGCGCGACCAGGCTCAGGTGCTGAAGGCGATGATCGATGAACAGTTCACGCCTCAGACGAATGTTAAGGTCAACTTGAAGCTGGTCCAGATGGGTGTGCTGCTGCCTTCCATATTATCGGGCACCGGCCCTGATGTCGCGATGCAGGTCGGAAGCGATATTCCTGTTAATTTTGCAGCGCGTAATGCCTCTCAGGATTTATCTATCTTTCCTGACTTCACAGAAGTGTCAAAGCGGTTCATGGACAGTGCGATCGTTCCTTTCCGATACGACGGTGGAACCTATGGTCTGCCAGAGCAGCAGTTATTCCCGATGCTGTTCTATCGCAAGGATATTCTTACAGAGCTGAAATTGGATGTTCCGCAGACATGGGAGGATGTATATCGCATGATACCGGTGCTGCAGAAGAACAACATGGAATTCGGACTGCCGATTGAGGGGCAGTCGCAGAGCGTCACGCAACTGCCGCCCAACGATACGTTCATGATGTTCCTCTACCAGAATAACGAACTGCTTTACAAGAACAATGGGGCAGCTAGTAATCTGGATTCGAAGAAAGCGGTGCAAGCGTTCGAGCGGTGGACAGAGTTATACACCAGCTATAAGCTGCCTCTTCAGTACGATTTCTCGAACCGGTTTCGGATCGGCGAGGTACCGATCGGAATCGCTCCCTATTCGATGTACAATATGTTGTCCGTATTTGCCCCCGAAATTCGTGGCCTATGGGAATTCGTTCCCGTACCAGGCACCCAACTGCCGGACGGAACGATTAGGCGAGACACAGGAAGCGGCGGCAGCGCCACCGTCATGATGGAATCGGCCAAGGATAAGCAAGGGTCCTGGGAGTTCATGAAATGGTGGACGGACAAGGAAACGCAGGTGCGATTCGGCAGAGAGATGGAAGCCTTGATGGGGGCGGCTGCACGTTACCCAACGGCTAACGTCGAAGCGCTTGCTGATCTGCCTTGGCCAGTCAAAGACTATCAGAATTTGATTAAGCAGTGGCAATGGGTGCAGGGCATTCCCGAAGTACCAGGCGGTTACTTTACGGGACGGCATCTGACGAACGCTTTCCGTGAGACTGTCATCGAGGGTGCGAATGCAAGAGAATCGTTGCTTGATTATATGCGGTATATTAATGAAGAAATTCAAATTAAACGCAAAGAGTTCGGATTAGATAGGAAAGAGCAATGAGGAGGACGCTTATATGAACACGTATTGGAAGCAGCTTAAAGCATATAAGCATTCTTATGTCCTGATCACCCCCTTCTTTATCGTCTTTACGATATTTACTCTGTTGCCGGTTGTCGTATCGATGGCATTCAGCTTCACCTATTTCAATATGCTGGAGTTTCCGAAGTGGGTAGGCCTGGAAAATTATACGCGCTTGTTCCTCGACGACGATGTTTTCATGATCGCTCTGAAGAATACATTCCTGTTTGCCTTGATTACCGGGCCGCTCAGTTATGTTGCCTGTTTTCTATTCGCTTGGTTTATTAACGAAATGTCGCCGACGGTGCGTGCGATCATGACTTTGCTGTTCTATGCCCCATCGATTTCAGGCAATGCGTACGTCATCTGGCAGATTATGTTCTCTGGCGATACGTATGGTTACATTAACGGATTTCTGATGAATATGGGAATCATTCTGGAACCTATTCAATGGCTGCAGGATCCGCGATATATGCTGGGTATTGTTATGATCGTACAGCTGTGGCTAAGCTTGGGTGTAGGCTTTCTGGCTTTTATTGCGGGTCTTCAAGGATTGGACAAGACCTTGTTCGAAGCTGGGGTGATGGACGGAGTCCGCAATCGCTGGCAGGAGCTGTGGTATATTACGCTGCCTGGTATGCGGCCGATGCTGTTGTTCGGTGCGGTCATACAGATTACTTCATCCTTCGCTGTCGCAGAGGTGGCGATGTCGCTCGTCGGATTTCCCAGTACGAAATATGCAGCACATACGATCGTGACGCATCTATTAGATTATGGCACAATCCGTTTCGAGATGGGTTATGCCTCGGCGATTGCAACTGTATTGTTCTTGCTGATGGTTAGTACGAATTTAATTGTGCAGAAAATGCTGCGGAAAGTGGGGGAATAACGTGTCTGTATTCAGAGCCATACGCTCTATCATCCCCAGAAGACCGGCGAATCGTTCTCTGTTTGGCGATGCGATGATTTTCAGTTTTCTGGCCTTGTTCGCAGCGTTTACTGCATTGCCGCTGATGTATATTGTCAGCAGTGCCCTGAAACCGCTTGACGAATTGTTCCGATATCCGCCGCGATTTATTGTTGTCAATCCGACACTGACCAATTTCACGGATCTGTTCCAGCTATTGTCTAATTCATGGGTTCCTTTCTCGCGTTATGTATTCAATACGATGTTCATTACACTCGGGGGAACCGCCGGCCTTGTGCTGTTCGCCTCTATGGCGGCCTATCCTCTGGCTAAGCACAAGTTTCCCGGCAGCCGTTCGCTATTCACCATTGTCGTGCTTGCCTTGATGTTCTCTCCTCATGTCACGGCAATCCCGAATTTCATGATTATGTCATTGTTCGGTTGGATTGACTCCTATGCGGCGGTCATTGTTCCGGCGTTCGCACTGCCGCTGGGAATGTATCTAATGACCCAATTCATGTCACAGATTCCACCCGCGCTGCTGGAGGCGGCCAAGATCGACGGTGCCAGCGAATACCGAATTCTGTGGAAAATCGTTATGCCGCTTGTCAGGCCAGCCTGGCTTACGGTCATTATTTTCTCCTTCCAGAGTCTATGGTCTGGCAACTCCGCATCGACTTACATTTTCAGTGAAGAGAAGAAGTCCATGGACTATGCGTTAAGTCAAATTCTAATGGGCGGTATTGCCAGATCAGGCGCAGCGGCAGCGGTAACGCTGCTTATGATGATCGTCCCTATCACGATATTCATCATGACACAGCGTAAAATATTGCAAACAATGTCTACGTCGGGCTTGAAAGAATGAAATGGCGGTGAACGGGTTAATGCTACCTATGCATAAATGGCTTACAGCACTAGTATTTTTCACCCTAATTTCAATCCTATCTGTTCCTTCAGCAGCTGGAGCGGTACAGCCTTATGAGTCGTATAATTACTCCTACTGGTCCGAGCCAGTCCCCGCCCCGGCAGGGTATTTGCCTTCCAAGGTACATAAAGGACAGGATTTCGGTATCGGTGCAATGAGTACGCCGCAGGATCTGTTCGTCGACGATAGCGGAACAATCTATGTGGCCGATACCGGCAATAACCGAATCATCGTATGGAATAGCGATTGGACTTTGGCTAGAGTTATAAAGTCCTTTGACCGCGCAGGTACTGCAGATACGTTCAGTCATCCAAGTGGTGTCTACGCTACGGGAGAGGGAATTCTATACATCGCTGACACAGATCATCAACGGATCGTCATCCTTAATCAGCAAGACCAATTCGTTGGTTTAATCGAGGCACCGAAATCGGAGGTATTGTCGAAGAATTTTACCTTCTATCCATTGAAGGTGGTCGTGGATGAAGCGAAGCGTACGTATGTTGTCGCAAGAGGCGTGTTTGACGGCATTATGGAGTTTGATATCGAGGGCCGGTTCAGAGGCTTCATAGGAACGAATCGGGTGACCTTCAATGTTGTCGATGCGTTATGGAAAAGGCTGTCGACACAAGTGCAGCGGGACAAGATGGAACTGTTCATACCGATCGAATTCAACAATGTCGATATTGATGCCAAGGGTTTCCTATACGCTACGACTGGAGAACTCAATTCTATAATGCCGATTAAGCGGCTCAATCCATCGGGCATCGACGTTCTACGCAGATCAGTATATGATACCCCGCGGGGTGATGTTAACTATGTAAGCTACGGAACCATTAAGGGGAGCTCGATGATGGTCGACGTCGCTATTGGGAAATATGGTGTATATACCAGCTTGGACACGAAACGAGGTCGGTTGTTCACCTATGATAACGATGGCAATCTGCTGTTTGTGTTCGGGAAGCTGGGAGATCAGGTCGGTACGTTCAGAAACCCGATCTCTCTGGCTGCCTATAACGACGAAATTATCGTATTAGATCAGGGAATGAATCGATTAACGGTGTTCAGCCCTACCCGATATGGCAGACAAGTGCTGGAAGCGGTATATGCTCATTATCGTGGAGATGATGAAATATCGGATGCCGCCTGGAGAGAAGCGCTGAAATATAATACGAATCTCGATATCGCCTACATTGGGCTGGGTAAATCGCTGCTCATGAAAGGGAGTTACAAGGAAGCCGCGGACAATTTCAAGCTGGGCAGTGACCGGGCATCGTATTCCAAGGCTTACGCGCTATATCGCAAAGGCGTGCTGCGAGCGTACTTCGGACCAGCCGTGCTTTCTCTGGCCTTATTGGCAGTCGCTGCTGTCGTAATCAATCGGTGGAGAAAGAAGCAAAGAACCACCTTCCATTCTATGAACAACGTGTTCAAACCTATTAAGCAGGTTTTCTATGTATTGCTCCATCCATTCAAAGGATATTGGGAGCTTAAAAGCGAGAAGCAAGGCAGCGTGTGGATCGCACTTACACTTCTCTTTCTATTGACATTGACGGCCAATATAAAAAGTCAGTTTTCCGGTTTTGTCGTAAATAATTTAAATCCACAAAAAATCAACAGCATCGACGAAATCATTTATGTCGTATTTCCGTTCCTGTTGTGGTGCGGAGCTAACTGGCTGGTGACGACACTGTTGGACGGTGAAGGCAAGTTCAGTGAAATTGTAATCGCTTCAGGCTATGCACTGATACCCATTATTATCACTTCTGTTCCGCTTACGATAATTAGCAGGTTTATCACTGTGCAAGAAGCGTCTTTCTATTATTTCTTCGACACTCTATCTTATGTGTGCTTTGCATGGCTTCTGTTCATCGGAGTGATGACTGTACATCAATATACCGTTAAGAAGACAATAATGACCTCGCTGCTCACACTGATTGTAATGGGTATTATTATATTTCTATTCTTGCTGTCCTTCA
Organism: Paenibacillus baekrokdamisoli; assembly: GCF_003945345.1. Classification (GTDB taxonomy): domain Bacteria; phylum Bacillota; class Bacilli; order Paenibacillales; family Paenibacillaceae; genus Paenibacillus_Z; species Paenibacillus_Z baekrokdamisoli. Next base: position 7,112,948 of record NZ_AP019308.1, read on the forward strand.
ATTTGGTGCAGCAAGTAGCCGTGTTTATCTCGACGGTATATCAAGAACTCATCTTAAGATGGTAGGGGTGGAACATGAGAAGAGCATTGTTGTGTATGTTGGCCGTAATGTTGGCGGCGCTGATCACCGCATGTAGCAGTACGCCGCCGATTGCCGAGAGTAAAGCGACGGGCGACGGATCGCACTTCATGCCAACCGCCTCGCAGTTAAGTCTTACGAATGCCAATTCCTTGGACAACGGAATGGTACTTGCATTGGAGAATGATCTGCTTGCTCTGTACATCCATCCGAAGACAGCGGAAGCAGCGTTGCAAGACAAGCGAAATGGAGAATGGTGGTATACGAATCCGCATGACGGTACCGGTAAGGCCAGAGATAAGATTGGTGCTCAGTTAATGGTACAGTACTACGAAGACGGGCTTCCAGGAGAGTACAGCAGTGTTACTCACAGCATTGCTAACGGTCAGTTTCAACTTATGAAGACGGAGACGGGGATTCGCATCGTTTATACATTCAGCAACAAGAAGGTGTCGCTTGATGAGTTCCCGGCGGAGATAATCAAAGAACGTTTCGACGAACTGCTCGAACAGGCTGGATCGGATAGCGACCGTGAGGAGCTTAACAAGCGCTATCGCTTTGTTGAAGCTAAGAATAGCTATGAAGCTCGAAAAATGTCGGATTTCGTCATGGAAAAAATACTGAACATTATAGATAATGCTGGGTTCAAGGTAGAAGAGTTAAGCGGAAAAGCGGCTGAAAAAAGAGACGAGGGGATGGACATTACAAAGCCAGCGTACCTTGAAATTCCCCTGGACTATGTTCTGGACGGCGACCAGCTTGTTGTTTCTGTGGATACACAGGATATTAAGGTGCCGCCGCAATTTACATTAAGCATGCTTAAGCTTCTTCCGTATTTCGGAGCCGCGGATGGTGATCAAAAGGGTTATGTGTTCGTCCCTGACGGTTCTGGTGGATTGATCTCGCTGAATCGTGATAAACCAGGAGCTTCACAATATCGGACCCAACTCTATGGCAGGGACGGCTCCCTTACCCTGGAAGAGAATATGGACAACTCCGCGATTGCCCGTCTGCCTGTATTCGGACTAAAACAGGGAAATCGGGCATGGTTTTCCGTGATTGAGCAGGGGGATGGCATAGCCAGCATTAATGCTGAGATTAGGGATAAAATTCAAAATTACAATATCGTATACAGTCAATTTAATATCACGCCCAACGATCAGATGGAATTGAAGGGAAATAATAAATCGAATGTATTTCCTGTTTTTCCCCAAGAACGCTTCAGAGGTACAATCGTCCAGCGCTACTTTTTCTTGTACAACGACCGCGCCGACTATTCCGGGATGGCATCTACCTATCGTAATTATTTGGTGGAAACGAAGGGGTTATCGAAGAAGCAGCAGGGGGAGAACGGAGATATCCCATTCTATACGAGCTTGATCGGATCAATCCCGAAGCAGTCCTCGTTCTTGGGCATACCGTATACGTCCCAGGTAGCTCTGACAACATTCGAGCAGACCAAGGTGATTGTGGAAGAGCTGCTGAGTCGCCATGTGAGCAATATTAAGCTGCGGTATGAAGGCTGGTTTAACGGCGGTATTACCCATACAATAGCGCAAAAGATCAGCGTTGAGAAGGACCTCGGTGGCGCTAGCGGGCTGAAAGAGCTGGCACAATGGCTGGCCGCAAGAGAGGTCGAGTGGTTCCCGGATGTGTCTTTCTACAATGTATATACGGATTCTAGTGGATTTAGCGCTACGCGAGATGCTGCTCGGTATATATCTGGGAAGCCGGTACAGAAGTACAACTATAATCCGGCTAACTACCAGAAGGTTGATGGGGGGGCGATCTCTCATATTCTGTCGCCGAGCAAGATACCGGCTGTAGTCGCCAAATTTGCGGAAGCAGCTGGGCAATATGGGCTGACAGGCTTGGCATTGACCGATCTGGGAGGGGAACTCTATTCTGATTTCCGCAACGGAAGTATGATCGATCGGCAGCAGGCCGCAAGCATCGTGACGAATCAACTACAGGGACTGCATGACGGGATTGGCAGCCTTATGATGCTGGGAGGGAATGCCTATGCCCTGCCTTACGCAGATCATATCCTGGAAGCGCCGTTAAGCGGGGGCGGCAATAACATCATAGACGAGCAGGTTCCCTTCTATCAGATGGTGCTGCACGGTTATGTCAATTATGCGGGTGAACCTTTGAACTTGGGAGCAGATCAGGATTCACGTCTCTATTTACTGAACATGCTGGAGACCGGTGCGAGCCCCTTTGTCTTATGGAGCTACCAGCCATCCTCTATGGTGAAGAATACCGCCTTTGATTATTTATACTCCATTCAATATACGGATTGGCTGGAGACGGCAGCGCAATTGTATACAGAGGCCAACGAAGTGCTTCGTAAGGTGTCAGGCAAGTCGATTGTCCATCACAGTCAAATTGCGGATAACGTGTATCAGACGGAATATGAGCAGGGGTTATCCATCACGGTCAATTATAACGAACATCAAGTAGAAGTGAACGGGATCTTAATAGAAGCGAGAAGCTACATCGTTGGAGGTGCAGGTCGATGAGACTGCGATGGACATTGGAGAGAAAACGCGGGCTCATAGGATTATTGTTTCTAGTACCATGGATATTGGGATTTATGCTCTTCTTTGCCGTTCCATTCATCCAATCCCTCGTCTACAGCTTCAATACAATTAGTCTGCAAAGCAACCAATTTACGCTGGACTACCAAGGCATTCGCAACTATACCATGATCTTCACTGAGCATCCGAGCTTTAATCGCGTGTTGACCGAATCGGTGATCGGTATGATCGTGAATGTACCGCTTATTCTTGTGTTCAGCTTGTTCGCGGCTGTATTAATTAATCAAAAATTTCGCGGCCGGTTTCTCGTTAGAGCGATCTTCTTCCTTCCGGTTATTCTCGCCTCCGGGGCTATTCTAGCGATGGAGAGTGGCGACTTCATGACCTCGATGATGAAAAACCAGATGTCAGAATCGTCAGGCAACCTATCGACGCTTAAGAGCGGTGAGCTGGAAAACCTATTGTCACATTCAGGCGTCAGCCCATGGATTATTGTCTATTTAACCGGTGCGGTTAACCGAATTTATCAAATTATTAGCTCCTCAGGGGTGCAAATCCTCATTTTCCTAGCTGGCCTGCAATCGATCCCGACCACACTTTATGAGTCCTCGAAGCTAGAGGGAGCGACCGCCTATGAGGCGTTCTGGAAAATTACCTTTCCGCTCGTTAGCCCGCTTGTATTGACGAATATTATTTATACAATCATTGATTCGTTCAACAATAATGCGATGACGAAACTGATGAAAGATACGGCCTTCATCTCCTTTGAGTTCGGAAGAAGCGCGTCGATGTCGTGGGTATATTTCACAATAATAACTATTATTCTTGCAGTCTCGTTTGCGATAATTTCCAAGAAAGTGTTCTATCATGATTAACGGAAAGGATGAACACAATGACGAACGTAACTCGCTCTTTGCTCTCACCTAAACTCTGGATAAAAGTGCTGTGGGTACTTGTCCGATCCGCTCTATTGATTGGCATATGTTATGTCATTTTGTATCCGATTCTGCTGAAGCTATCCATTGCGTTCAAGGATTGGTCTGATGTCACTAATCCGAGGGTCATATGGGTGCCGGAAAATTTCACTTTGAACAACTTTAAGCAGGTTATCGCGATTACGTGTTATGGTCATGCAGCATTGAATACGTTCATGCTGGCAAGTCTGACGACAGTACTGCAAACAGCGTCCTGCGCGCTGGCGGGGTATGCTTTTGCCAGGCTTCATTTCAAGGGGAGGAGCATCGTATTTGCGCTGGTCGTATTGACGATTGTTGTCCCTCCGCAAACCTTGATGGTTCCTACTTACCTCCATTTTCGTTATTTCGATGTCTTGGGCCTTATATCCCTGTTCACAGGCAAGGAAGGGGTCAATATACTGGGAAGCTACTGGCCGTTCGTGTTAATGGCTGTAACGGGAATGGGGCTGAAGAACGGACTATTTATCTTTATTTTCCGGCAAGTGTTCCGTTCGATTCCCAAGGAGATTGAAGAAGCATCGCTTGTAGACGGCGGCGGGTTTTTCAAGACTTTCTATCGGATCATGCTTCCCAATGCCATTCCGGCGATGATTACGGTCATGTTATTTTCCTTCGTCTGGCAGTGGAACGACACCTATTATTCATCGATGTTTCTTACCAACACCAATATATTATCCACGCAGCTGATTAATCTTCCGGCCACGATGGAGCATTACTTCAGGTCGCAAGGCACTGCCTATGATCCGACATACGGCTCGATGCTTCAGAATACTTATGCGCTGCTTGTCATTGCACCACTCATTTTTCTCTATTTGTTTGCGCAACGACACTTTGTTGAAGGCATTGAACGAAGCGGAATTGTTGGATAGTTTTATAATATTTTGTTGCAAAAAATGAATCCAGACCATGTTTATATGTTCTATTCGTTGGTAGACTTTCCTAGTAGAATTATTATCATACTAGAGGAGTGTCGGATGAAATGAAGCTAACCTTGGCGGAGTATCGCAATAAAGTACGGGGCTGCTGGATGGGTAAAAATATCGGAGGAACATTGGGTGCCCCTTTCGAATGCAGGCGTGGCGTCTTTGATGTCACATTTTATACACAGGATTTGAAAGGCGAGGCTTTGCCCAATGACGATCTTGATCTTCAATTGGTATGGCTGAATGCGGTGGAGAAGCACGGACGCAACGTTTCTGCGACCATATTGGGTGAATATTGGCTTTCGCATATTACACCGAACTGGGCAGAATACGGCGCAAGCAAAAATAATCTTAGAAACGGCTTATTACCGCCTCTCTCCGGCTATGTCGGCAACGAGTATCGCGACAGCAACGGTGCCTTTATTCGCTCGGAGATCTGGGCGTGTCTCGCAGCGGGACATCCGGATATCGCTGTACAGTACGCTTATGAGGATGCGATTGTCGACCACAGTCATGAAGGGGTGTACGCTGAGGTATTGTTCGCTGCAATTCAAAGTGCTGCATTCGTGGAGTCGGACCCGTATCGATTAATTGATATCGGATTATCTTATATCCCCGAGGATAGCGGTGTGGCGAGAGGGGTCAAATCGGCTATTAACGCATATCAATCAGGCTTGTCCTGGCAGGAAGCACGTATCCAGGTCCTTACGGATGTGCCGGGAAGCTTCGGGTTCCTTGGAACGCCGCCGGAAACTTTAACCGGCGATATTCCGAATGGTCCGATCGGCTGGGACGCACCAGGCAATGCGGGTATTACGATTATCGGCTGGCTGTATGGCGAGGGTGATTTCGGTGAGAGCCTATGCATTGCGACTAACTGTGGCGAGGATACGGACTGCACTGCGGCTACACTGGGTGCGATTCTAGGCATCATCGCCGGTGAACAGGCAATCCCTCAGAGATGGGTAGACCCGATTGGGGACAAAATAAATACATGGTGCATCAACTTCTGTGACAGGGGAATTTCGCTGCCGCAAACAGTGGGCGAGCTGACAGAGAGGATCTTAATGCAGACTCCGTTGTTCTTGGGTCCTGAGATTTGCGACTTCATCCATTCTGACAGCGGTTACACGCTGGAGCTTCTTGAAGGCGATAAACTGTCCAATCATGGCCAACGCGTCAACTGCTGGGTTTACAACGAAATGAAGGATTTGGTCAGCCAAAGTCCATTTGTTGTACATCATGATTTCAATATTTTCTCCACCTATCTGGACTACCATGACGAGCCGTATATTCAAGCAGGCATACCGAGGGCCTTAACGCTCACCATTGACAATCAGATCTTCATGCAGCAGTGGCTGGATATCCGCTGGCACTTGCCTGCAGGCTGGACCGTATCGCCTGGAGCCAGAATCGGCTCTCAGCTGGAGCAGTACCACTGCAATATCGGCAAAACCATTATCGAATTCGTACTGACACCTGTGGAATTGCTGCAATCCAGATATGACCTGGTTCTGGAAATTACTTCGCAGGGCCGTCCAACCAAAGGATTCGTTCCTGTTGTTCTGATCAATGGTACAGCAGCCAAGAAGAATTAGGCCTAAGCTAATTGTAGATAAGGGGGGGCGTGGAGTGATAAAGCAGAACTGGGTTAGAAAACTTCTAATGGGAATTGCCATATCCATCTTCCTGCTGCTGGTTATCGGATGTGAAGAGGATAAGAAGATACGATCGTCTAACGTTAGCCCAGAAGCAAGCAATACCGAGAGTGTGAAGGTTATTTCTAAAGACAAGCCGGTCAAAGTGGATAAATGGACGATGCCAACTCCCATTAATCTGAACTCTCTCGCACCTGAGGTGAAGCTGGATTGGAATGAGGGGGCTCCATTTATTAATGTCAATGGAGAGTCGATATCGCCTCTGATCCTATTCTTCAGCGCAGATCAAGAGCTGGAAGCGGCCAGAGAGGGCTTGAAAGCGCAGCTGGAATACGCGAAGAGGGAAAAGGTGAAGATCGTAAGCATTAATTTCAGCTTTCCTTGGAGGAATAGTTCGGAGGATGTACGTAGCTGGTATTATGCTCAAATAGAACGCTGGCTGGACTTTGTTCTGGAGAATTATCCGGACGTATACATTATCCCGCGTGTCTGGCTTGGCATGCATGTGCCGGATTTAACCTCCAATTCGAGCTTGGAGGGCGATCGAGTAGCAAGTGTTGACGGCACGCTGCATAACGTTCTGTCCTTGAGCTCTGAGGAATGGAAGACAGGAATGATTGGGGCCCTCCAGGATGGTATTACCTACTTGGAATCAAACCCGAAATACGGTCCTCACATGATCGGTTATCATATCTCTTATGGGGATGGCGGGGAATGGTTTAACTATAACTACAGGACGCATGGTAACGATGTGTCACCGGCTAACCGCAAGGCATTTCGGGAATGGTTGCTGGACTATTACGGGAGTAAAGAAGCATGGGCTAAGGCTTGGGACCTCGAAGAGATTGTAGATGCGGATCCGGTTATTTACTCGCGACCAGATTCATCCGGACAGTCTTTCTTGAGACCTGGAATAGATCAGCAGTTCATCGACTTTGACTATTTCAGCTCCGAAATTGTGGCAGACAGCATCATTGCAGCTTCACGAGTGGTTAAGAATGAAACGGACGGTAAACGTCTCACGATGGCTTTCTACGGTTACTCCTCTGATGTGGTTGAGGGCCATTCCGGGCATTTGGCGCTAGAAACCGTGTTGGCTTCCGAATACGTCGATATGTTATCCAGCCCTATTTCATATTTGAATCGCGGAGTTGGGGGGATCGGCGGATTCATGACGACGGTGGATTCGGTCACTCTTCATAAGAAGCTGTGGATGATCGAGGATGATTCGCGAACCCATCTTGCGGCGAGCTCGGATTTCGATGTGAGCATTGGCTCCCTGTTCCCTACAGCCGAATTGACGATAGAGGGGCATCAGCGTAATCTTGGCGCGGCAATCGTGCATCGCACCGGGTTATGGTGGATGGATCTGCAATCCAAAGGATGGCTGAACGACAGCAGCCTATGGAAGAACATCGGGGAGATGCGCAAATTCTATACGGACTATATGAAGACCGCAAAACCATTAAAGCCCGATGTCGCTATTATTGTAGATGAGCAGAGCATGAAGTATACAGGCAAGGGTCTGAAGGTGAACAACCCTCTTCTGCATGAACAGCGGCTATCTATATATCGGGCAGGTCTCTCTTTCGGTATTTATCTCCTTGATGATGTGCTTAACGGCTCAGTACCAGATGCCAAAATGTACGTGTTTCTTAACACGCATATTCTGAATGACGAGCAGCGCCAGAAACTGGAGGAGTTGAAAAAATCCGATCATACCCTTGTCTGGGTTTACGGTGCTGACTTTATTGGATCAAAGAAGATTGGCGAAGCGACAGGCTTTGAAATGGAAGTTGTAGCGGGTGAGAAGGGGAGAGGCAGCGTCGTGTTGGATACGAATGCTGCTGCGCCGTGGGCGTCGCTTGCAGGGATGTCGCTTCCTCTGAAAATTCCTGATGTGCCTTATTATTCGATTAAAGCGGATAAGGACACGACGGTCATCGGACATTATGAATCCTCGCCGGAGAAAGTCGGACTTGCAGCGCGAGACTTCGGTAAATGGAAATCGGTGTTCATCGCTCCAGGTGCTTTGGACACTAGTCTGATTCGAGCAGTCGCAGAGTATGCGGGTGTTCACGTCTATATGGAATCTGATGATGTCTTGCAGACAGATGGGACTTTTTTCAGCATCCATGCGTCCTCGGCCGGAACCAAAACATTGAAATTGCCAGCCAACAAAAAAGTAATGGATGCACTATCTGGCGAGATTATCGGAACGGACACGAATACCATTGTACTGGATATGTATGTAGGCGAGACGAGATGGCTAGTTGTTGAGTAAAAAGCGTAGCGTATACTGAGGCGCTTAGATGAATAAAGTCCTCTGTTCCCGTTACTGTTTCCTTGAGGACAATAAATAAGCCATGCTAACATAATAATACTAAAGGCAATACAACCCTAGGGTTCAACCTCGCTTACACGCGAGGTTGAACCCTTTCTGCATTTCTGGGAAGCGGTGCGGCAAACTTCAGAAGCGATGCTATTCATTAAGTCCTGCTAATTACCGAAATAGGGATGAGGCTATATACTTGTTTCTGGGAATAGAGAGGGATGGATGTATGAGGAAAGTGAATTTGAAAATAATCGGTTTAAGTGCTGCTCTGCTTGCTATTGTGGCTAGTTCAACGGTGGTCATGGCATCAGGTTTAACAAACGACACAACAAGCACCATCAAAGTGAATCAGCAAGAACCAGTCACGCTAACCTATCCTTCAGCAATCATTGAGATGAATATAGGCTCACAATTACGTATCGGCAATAAATTGACAATATCGCAACCCGTAGCGCTCGCGTATCGGACAGGTAATCCGGCGATTGTAAAAGTAAACACGAATGGTGTTCTTATGCCCGTTTCCGTAGGCGCAACGACAGTTACGATTCAAGTTTCCTCCGATTCATATTCAGGCACGTTGAAGCTTCCTGTTCGCGTAGCTGCAGCAGCGCCTTTGAAGCTTTCCTTTGCACCCAAGCATGAAGTGCGTAAAGTTACAGCAGGAGGGAAGTCCTACACGGTTCAAACCATCATTCTTCCTAAGGGGATGCCTGTCACGATGGGCTATGGGAATCGGAAAGTCGGCACTACACAGTCGCTTGCAGGCATAGCCCAGTCGTACAACGCAGATTTTGCTATCAACGGTGCTTTTTTCGATGCTTACAGCGGTATTCCTGATCCGTACGGTAATTTGATTAGCAATGGAATTGTCGAGCATATTGGCAATAGAGGGACGACAATTGGATTCAAATGGGATGGCAGCGTTGTGATGGATTCTCTTCGTATCGGGGTTGCCGGCAATGTGGAGGGAAGTAAACGCTCAAGCAGCTGGTATGCTTATTTCATCAATCATCAGCCTGTTGACGGAGGAACAGCAGCTACTTTATTCACTCCGATGCGCGGAGATAAGCTCGGTTTCAAGGCGGGTAATGCCATTATTGTTCAGAACGGTGTGGTAACTCGTATAAGGCAAGGGGAGGATGTCGCTATACCAAAGGATGGCTTTGTGCTTGTCTTCCAAGGTGGAGAGAAGGGACAAGCGAATCGATTCGCAGTTGGTGACAAAGTATCTTACAAAGTGAACTATACAGATAGCAATGGTAAGGAGCTGGACTGGAGCCAAGTCCATACGGCAGTTGGTGCAGGTCCAAGGCTGGTTCAGAACGGTGTTCTATCGCTTAATGCCACTGAAGAAGGTTTCAAGGATCCTAAGATTCTGACTGGCGGTGGTGCCAGAAGCGGCATTGCCATTCGTAAAGATGGTTCAATTATGCTTGCAACTGTCCCAGGGGCAACGATGAAGCAGTGGGCACAGATCATGGTGCAGCTTGGTGCTCAGCAGGCAATGAACTTGGATGGCGGTGCTTCTTCAGGACTTTGGTTTAAGGGAGCTTCCGTAACATCTGCTGGGCGTGAGCTCAGCAATGTGCTGCTATTCGGCGAAAGGCTGAAATGGTAATCGAATTGTGACTTATGGCATGAATTGTGACCTATGGCAAAGCATCATAGTTATCTACAAAGAAGAGAAGCATCTTCCGGTCCCTAGCACCCGGTAGAGGCTTCTCTGTAGATCTGCATATTACGCACAATGAATGGTCGTCCTAAGGCTCATCGATAGCATCAGGAATCGAATTCTCAAAGCTGTCGTCGCCTGGATAGTCTCGTTCAATACCCGCATGCAGCTCGCGGTTTTCGTAAGCGAAACGATCGGAAGGGCGTTGATCGATGCGCCATGGACTGCTTTTGCCAAGCGATTCGGTTATTTTGTCGGAGCCATAAGGTCCTTCCGGAAATTCTTCTGCCGTAAGGTCGTTGCGCTGCGATTCGACCGTTGCCAAATCCGTGTAAAGCTGTCGATCTTCCTTCATGAAATCGCTCATTAGTAACCTCCTGTAACGGCTATTGATTGATTTACCGTTACAGTGTACCCTGATTAGTCGGTAAAATTCACTGCACCTACCACTAATTCTAAAAATTGGCTTAAATCCGTTGCTTCCTCTTCAGTCAGCTTATACGTATATTCCAAATAGCCTTCTTGCTCTAGATCGTCTTGGCCCACGATAGCCGTGCGGCCGCTCTGCAAATCCGTAATGAGCTTTTTCCCATAAAATCGATTTGTCGTCATAATGGCAAGGTCGAAGCGCTTCAGATTAGGGGTAATAAAGGTGACGAAGCGGGTTGTTGTCTGTTCAGTCATATCAGCCATAAAATCATAATCAGGCAGTAACAAGGGTGCTCCTCCTCCTATTTCACTATTCGTTCTATCATAGCACTCGTTTCCGCGAAGGGGCAACCTATAGCATAAAGGATAAAATCGTTCCTATTGTCAGATACTCCCTCCTATGCTATGATATGAGCAATCAAATTGTTGAACGTGAGGAAGCACCTCTTCAAGCCATTTCTATGGCTGGGGAGGTGCTTTTTTTTGTTGCCTGGCCTCACTTATCGCGTTCATACATTTGGTAAATAAGATGACGTCGGAGGTGCAGTTCAATGCAAGTTGTATTCTTAAACACATTTGAAAAAATTGGGGAAAATGGCCTCACGGAACAAGCACAGCTATCTATTTGTGAGCAAAATGGGGTGTGGTCGGTCATATGGACGGAAGGGCAAAGCAAGAAGTCAGATAAACAGCTTATTTGGTTCGAGGGTGGATCGTGGGAAGAGATGATGACCGCATTTCGCCATGGTACAGCTGTACAAATGGGTGAAGGCTATTCGCCAATTATTAGAGATCTGCTCGATGATCGCCGGGCAAATGATGGGGTAGGAAATCTCTACTCGATGGTACAGTGTTATGGCGAGCTGCACGCGAATCAGGAATTGTTTGAGGCACTTCGGGAATGGCGTAGGGCGGTAGCGATCGCGGATAAGAAATCTGCTTATATCGTGGCTACGAATCGAATGCTGTGGATGATCAGTGCTTTCGTTCCCCAACAATTAGACGAGCTTCTGCAAATACCAGGGTGGGGTGAGACGAAGCAAGCTGCATATGGTGAAGCTGTTCTACAAATAACTCGAGCTTACGAACAATCCACTTCATTTCCACTAAATTGGGTAGCAGAAACACTAGATCCGAAGGTATATACAAAATGGCTATTCAAGCTCAAGGAGAATAAATATAAAGCGCAAATGGATAAGCAGCTGGAGAAACGTCAATTGCTAAGTGCCATTGCTGATGGTGTTTCTCTAGAAGAGTTGCAGGAGAAGCTGGAGCTTCCCAGACGTGAGTTAATGGAAAGGATTGAGAAGCTGGAGACTGAGGGCTATGACATGGAGCCGCTTATCGAACGTGAGCTTGAGAAGATGCCTGAAGCAGAGCAGCTGCTTGTTTGGGAAGCGCTTCATAGTGAAGGAGATCGCTATTTGAAGCCGGTTCTGTTCAAAGTCTATGGTGAAGAAGCCGTTCAAGGCAAACCGCTTGATCTGCTTTACGACCGCCTCCGTCTCATTCGTCTTCGCTATCGCCGCACGAAAGCGGAAGCTGTATAGGCTCCAAGCACTGATTATGGTGTAGAGCCCTTTATATTCGACCAAATAGGGTCAGCATGCAGGATCTCTGCTCCGCTGTCGCACGGAAGACCGGTTTCGTAAGAGCGGTTGGCAATAAGAACTGCCACCGCTTCACGAAGCTGGGCAATACGATGAAATTCTTCATCGCTATAGGGGCCCTTCTTAAATTTATGCTGTGCTCGCAGCCATTCTAAAATAGCCGTAATAACAGCTTTTGCCTCGACCATAGCAGTATCCCACATATTCCAAATACTATCATTCCTCTTTGGTTTCCCATCCGTAGGATCAAGCCAAGCTCGATGAGACTCATTGAGAATATCAAGCTGTGGAACGTGACTTTTAAAAACGAAGGGTTCAATCTGCCCAAAGGTCAGTACTCGTTTAATACCGGTCGGATCATAGAAGAGTCGTTGAGCACGAATCATATCGAGCATGGCATTGCACCAATCTTCTCGTCTAACACGCGGGGCCAAGTCCGGGTAGTGAACAGCAACAATTTGTTCAAAGACATCGACGATCTTGACTGGCAGCTCACCCTTATTGTTAATTTCGCGCCACACCTCCGTTTTCCAAGTTTCGATACCAAGGAGCTTACGGACGATGAGCGTATCCATCATAACCTCAAAGCGCTGATGATCCCATTTGCGAAAGCCGGACCGGCTAAAAACATAAGGATGCATATGGCGATCTAATAGATGATGCAGAACAAAACCAAGTACATAGATAAGTGCCGGATCTGAAGGGACTGTATCGGGAGAGCATCCAACTACCGCTTCAAGTAAATCCATAATAGCTGGGCCGCATTGTACACTGTGCATGGCGCTGCCTAAAAGATTCATTGTTTTGTCGTTCTGCCAGGGTAGGAAGTTATGATAGAACAGAAAATCGGGTCCTTGACATCCCATATTGAACATTCTCAATTGTTCTGAATTGGCAATGAATGGCTCTTCGCCTATTGCTTTTAAACAATGCTGCCCAAAAATAAAATGAGTCCAGACATTTGGCATACTGGTCCTCCTAGGTCTAAAGTTCGACAATATAATACAACTTTCGCAATTTTCAACATGGGAATAGTATACTTGTCCTAATGTATTTAGTATAATAAAAAAACAAAGACGGAGATAATCGAATCTAGTCGAAAAGGGGCGAAACCTCACGATGCAAGCCGAATTAATTAATCCCTTCTTAGAGTCAGCAAGAGTTGTCATCGAACAAGTAATACAGATTAAGCCTTCTACTGGAAAACTGGGTGTTAAGGACGTCAAGTTCGTTGAGAATTATATATGGATTCAGATCGGTTTGAACGGTCAAATGAACGGTGATATTGTATTCGGTTTAAGTGAAGAGGTTGCGATGAAGATGATATCCGCAATGATGGGCGGCTACGTCATATCAGAAATCGATGATATGGGCAAAAGCGCGATATCGGAACTCGGCAATATGATAAGCGGAAATGCGAGTACCATGCTTTTCAATCAAGGTATAAGGGTAGATATTACCCCGCCTAAAGTCCTGCATTCCGCACAAGCAGCTGGATTTACGGCACAGAGGGCGCTTACAATTCCACTTATTATGGATGGAATTGGCGAATTAGATATACAAGTCCTAGTTGCATCGTAACATAGAGTAAGGCTCCTTAGGGAGCTTTTTTCTTTTTTTAAGGGGATATTTGCCCGTTTGCTTTGCCTAAATGTGGCGGTTGCAGTAAACTGAAAGACAGGTGATAAATGGTGATAAACGGGCGAATTGTTCTTATTACTGGAGCGACGAGCGGGATTGGTGCGGAGACGGCCAAGCTGCTTGCTGCGCGAGGAGCAATACCGATTTTAACGGGTCGGAACGAGAAGAAGCTGCGTGAAATGGCGGCGACCTTTAGCGGCAGATTCGGCTGCTACAAATTGGATGTTACGGATAATGATGAAGTCTTAAGCGTGATGGATCAAGTACTCAAAGACTTTGGCAGTATTGATGTCCTACTTAATAATGCGGGTTATGGAGTGTTTGAGCTTTTTGCTGAAGCCAAGGTAGATCGGTTCGAAGACATGATGGATACGAACTATATGGGTATCGTGCGCTGTTCTAAAGCTGTGCTCCCAATAATGAAGAAGCAGGGCAAAGGTCATATTATTAACGTTGCATCTATGGCAGGAAAGCTCAGTACGGCAAAATCATCTGGATATGCTGCGACAAAGCATGCGGTGCTAGGACTTACTAACGCGATGCGGACCGAGCTTTCTTCGATTGGAATAACCGTATCTGCCGTCAATCCAGGACCGATAGATACCCCTTTTCTGACAATAGCGGATCCAGCGGGTACCTATGCGGCTAAAGTACGAGGGTATATGCTGAAGCCTCAGCAAGTAGCGGAGGCTATTATTCGCGTAATTGAGACAAAGAGGGCAGAGGTAGACATGCCTTTTTCAGCATCACTTGGCATAAGGCTGTATGGTTTGTTTCCGCGAATGGCGGATCGGATAGCGGGTCGATGGCTGAATCGTAAATAGATTGGATAGGCAATGACATTAACTTGTAAATAATGAAATGAGGGTCATCATGAACGCTACTTGGGAAACTTTTGGGCTGCATCCACGAATCGTGGAAACGCTCATCGCTAATAAAATTGAAACGCCTACACCCGTGCAGGCTGCAACAATTCCAGTTCTGCTTGCAGGACATGATGTTACGGCTAAGTCACAAACGGGAACAGGCAAAACGCTAGCTTATATGCTGCCAGCCTTACAATGTGTGGATACGACAAGCTCTGCGGTACAGGTAATTGTACTTGCTCCAACACAAGAGCTTGCGATGCAAATTTTTCGCGTAGCAGAAGCCTATGGGGAGCCGCTTGGAATCAAAACGCAGCAGCTCATCGGCGGGGCATCTACGCAGCGACAGGTGGAGAAGCTGCGTCTTCATCCGCATGTCGTTGTAGGTACGCCCGGACGCATGCATGAGTTAGCGAAGTCAGGCAAGCTTAAGCTGCATCAGATTCGCTTCGTCATCGTGGATGAAGCAGATCAAGTATTCAGCCTTGGTTCAACAATTGAAGTCGTGACTTTGCTCAGGGGGACGGCTCGCGATCGACAAATTGCTTTCTTCTCGGCTACGCGTCCGCGTGAAATGGAAGAGACTGAAGCACAGTGGATGAAGGATCCCCAGCATATCGATGTGAGCGCGGATCAAAGTACCGCAGGTAAAGTTGACCATTATTATCTCATTTGCGACAAGCGAGACAAAGCAGATACAGCAAGACGTCTTATACGCTTGCTTAAGCCGGCGGCAGCATTGCTGTTTATTAACGATACCGATGAAATAGCGAATTATGAAGCGAAATTCGGCTATGAGGGCTTTACGGTAGAGACTCTATATGGCGATGCAGATAAGCAAAAACGCGCGGCAACGCTTGCCCGCTTCCGTGATGGGCGCTGTCAGCTGCTGATTGCGACTGATGTTGCGGCTCGGGGCCTCGATATCGTAGCTTTACCCCTAGTTGTCCATCTCGATCCAGCACTAGATGCTGACCACTATGTTCACCGATCTGGAAGAACAGGACGGATGGGGAAGTCGGGGACGGTCGTCTCGATCGTAACACCTCAGGAATTGTTCATTATGAATAAGTTCAAGAAGCAGCTTGCTATCGATTTGCAGGAAAAAGTCATGTACAAAGGCAAGCTGGTTGATCCAGGCACACAATCGTTCAGCCGAGATTCGGAACGCGGCTCATCGCGAAGAAGAGATGAAGGTTCTGCAGGGCAGAGCGCTGGTGGAGCTGGCAGATTCGCTGCACAAGCAATGGAGTCTGCTTCAGCAGGAGACCAAGGTCTCAAAGCTGCGACAAGCAATGTAACAGATGGGCAGAACGCATCTCTAGAATCTGGCATTAAAGCTGGATTTCGAGCTGGCAAACCACTGCAGCTAGGGAGTCAATCAGTGGCTCGACCGGCTGCTCGAACGAGCTCAGCATCAGGAAAGCAGAATGCCCAAAAATCTGCAGCACAGCCGATTAAACCGACCAAGTCCAAGCGTGAGCAGGAAAAGGATCGCAAGAACAAAGGGGCACCCAAATGGCTGAAAGCAAAGCGCGATGAAGAGCAGAAGTAGCAAACAGAAATGGTAAGAAACCCTTGCAATTCGTGAGGAACTATCGTTGACCAAGACAATCCATCTGAGTATGGATTGTCTTTTTTTATTTTAAATCCGAGACACAGCTTATTGATTCTTTTTCCACTAGACCCCCTCAAACCTATTACGACCGCCCGAACGTTATTGGCGAAGGTAAATAAGCGGGATGCACCGCATTCATGAGGAGAGTGGCAGCACAATGAATAAAGCCATGTTGAAGAAGGCGGCAATTACATCAATGGCATTACTAACACTTGTAGGCGGGGGAACGAGCGCGTTTGCAGACGGTAAAGGTAAAGACCATGATAGGGGCAAGAACCACGATAATGGCAAACACAATGGCAATAATGATAATAAAGGCAAGAACGATCGTGAAGGCGAGAACGATGATGAAGGCTACGGCAACTCAAAGTCAGATATTCGTCTGCAATTTAAAGACGAGAAAGAACTGAAATGGGCGCTCGAGTACATCATTCGCCTTGCTTCCAAAGGCGTGTTCAACGGGTACGAAGACGGAACATTCAAACCGCAGCAAAACATAACTCGCATCGAGTCGATTGTAGCAGCTGTTCGCTTAATGGGCTTGAAAGATCAGGCTGAATCGCAGGCTGAGATGAGCACGAAGCTGAATTTCAAGGATGCGGATGAGCTAGCTCGCAAATATCCATGGGCGGTTGGTTATGTGGCAGTCGCACTCGAGAAGGATCTGTTCTCGGAGACGGATGCTGTCCTTCAAGCAGACAAGCCAGCTACGCGTCTATTTGCTACAACGCTGCTCGTTAAAGCACTTGGACTTGAGGCAGATGCTAAAGCGAAAGTAAACTCGCAGCTCTCCTTCAAGGATGCTGACAAGATTCCGGCAGGATCAGTTGGCTATGTGGCCGTTGCACTGGAGAAAGGCGTAATTACAGGGTATAACGATAATACGTTCCGCCCTAATCAATCGGTTACTCGTGCGGAGCTCGCAGCGCTGCTCGACCGTACAGATAGTCAGCTTCCGAATAATGACGCGCAGGCGATTACAGGTAAGCTAAAGGTTGCACCTACTAATGGAACAGTAGTTGTTGTGAAGCCGGACAACACAGAGGTTACTGTAGCCATTGATCCTAACATTTTCATTTTCCGCGATAACGTAAAAGCATCCGTTGCGGCGCTTAAGGCAGGAGATGAGGTGCTGCTCCGCACATATTTGAATAAAGCGGTATTCATCGAGGTAACCAAATCCGCTCCGGTACAGCCGACTTTGCACACGGAAACAGGTAAATTCAATTCCGTTTCATTCGATGCACAAGGTAAAATGGCAACACTTTCTCTAACAAAAGAAGTGAACGGTAGCACACAGGCCATCATTCTTAATGTATCCCCATCCGTAGTTATCATTGGCGATGCAGCACTTCTGACTACAGGACGAGCTGTTGAGATAACGGTCTTGAATGGAACAGTTTACTCCATCAAAGCCATCTAAATAAATGTGATTTCTTGTTTCGAAGGCTCTTCCTATCTGCAATTTGGCGGATAGGGAGGGCTTTTTGCTTGCGCAGGCAATACATAGAACGGCCAAGCAATTGGAAGCCCGCAAGCAGTTAGGTTGGTAAGACAAAAAGGGCAGCCGTATGTCATGATTGTCAATCGCGATCCGCAGCATGAGCTCACCATGTCATCAAACGGAACGTTGATAACGTCCATTAAGTAGACAAAAAGAAAAAAGCTAAACTGCCAGCGAGCGTCGATACTCAATCGACGCTCGCTGGTTGAGTTTGGTTTGAAATCGTTGGATAGTAAATAAAAGAGGCTCCAATCAATGCTAGCCATCACGAAGTACCTAGCGAAGCGGACGGAATCGTTCTGAAGAAGCGATAGCGTTCGCCTTTGTCTCCTT
Source organism: Paenibacillus baekrokdamisoli (assembly GCF_003945345.1). Classification (GTDB taxonomy): domain Bacteria; phylum Bacillota; class Bacilli; order Paenibacillales; family Paenibacillaceae; genus Paenibacillus_Z; species Paenibacillus_Z baekrokdamisoli. Next base: position 7,131,132 of record NZ_AP019308.1, read on the forward strand.
ATTTCTACCCCTAAGGGATAGAAACAAGAAATAGGGAGACAACAGCGATCGTAAGAATGATCCGTCCGCGCAGCGGACTTTCGCACAAGTCTCGGAGGTGGATGGCGCAGCGCCAGTTTCACAAACAGAGGCAGTTTTTGTATAATGAATGGTAACGAGGTGAGTATGATGAATACGGTTTTAGAGGTCCGTCAATTAACGGGAGGTTACAGTCCGCGAAGGCCTGTCCTTCACGATCTGTCATTTGAGGTTGGAGCCGGTGAAATGGTCGGTTTAATCGGCCTGAATGGGGCAGGGAAAAGCACAGCGATCAAGCATATTCTTGGGTTGATGCAGCAGCAGCAAGGCGAAATCCGTATTCAAGGTCATACGTTACAACAAGAGCCAGAGAAGTATCGCAGCGCCCTCGCTTATGTGCCAGAGACGCCGCTGCTCTTTGATGAGCTAACTGTTGAAGAGCATCTTCGTCTCACGGGTATGGCTTATGATGTCGAGGAGAAACTCTACGAGGAGCGGACAGAGAGTTTGTTGGACGAGTTTTATATGACACCTAAACGACGTTCATTTGCTGCGCATTTATCGAAGGGCATGCGCCAGAAGGTCATGATCATGAACGCTTTATTAGCTCGGCCAGCACTATATGTGATCGATGAGCCATTCCTAGGTCTTGACCCGCTTGGTATCCGTTCTTTGCTAGATAAGCTGGTAGAGGTAACCCGAGAGGGATCGGCTGTTTTTATGAGCTCGCATATTTTGTCGACCGTAGAATCCTATTGCAGTCGATTCATCGTTCTGCATCAAGGGGCCATCATTGCTCAAGGAACGCTGGAGCAAGTCTGCGAAGCTGCTGGTATGAAAAGTGGGAAGGGTTCACTAGAAGAGGCGTTTTATCGATTGGTGACAGGCGGTGGGTCGAATGGACCGCTCGGTTGATTCCCTGTGGAGCTCACGAGCTCGTGCATTCTGGCGAGATTCGCTTCCCTATATCCGTTATATGGCGCAAAGTGGACTACCAGGCGTAACCATCATGCTGCTGTTCGCGGGGCTAGCTGGATATGCATCCCTGCTGCATCATTTGCCGGAGTCATTTCCGTATACGCTGGTTGGTGTAGTGTTCTTAACTCCAATTGTTTGCTGGAGCCCTCTGCGGACGTGGCTTCGTGAAGCCGATATCGTCTTTCTGGTGCCGCGGGAAGGACAGATGGATCGTTATTTGAGAAGATCCTTCCGTTATAATGGCTTAGGTGGAGCCGCAGCAACTGCGATATTCTGTGCCATCTATCTTCCGTTATATTCGCATGGACCCGGTAAGCTTCAAGCGCTGCAGCTGCTAGCTGCTGTCTTGCTGCTCAAGCTATTTAATATTACTGGTGCATGGCGTGAACGCGTACTCGTAAGTATCAGCGCACGCCGCAGCTTTAGGTTACTGCGTTGGATCGTTACAGCAATAGGTGTTGCTTCCTTACTTCAAACAGATGTATGGAAAGCGGTCCTTTATATCCTGGTGTCTGTACTTTTATTTGCCCTTCTGTATAGTCGGTTACCCCGTTATCGATTCCCGTGGTTGATGCTCATAGCGGAAGAGAGCCGGACAAGAAGAAGGTATAATACGTTCTTTAGCTCATTTACCGATGTGCCTTCAGAGTCCACTCCTGTAGTAAGAAGGAGATACCTCAATTGGCTTGCAGGCTTCATCCGTTACCGCAATCAGCATGCATTCGTATACTTGTACGCTCATACGCTTATTCGCACAGAGCTTGGCGGTATTGTCATCCGACTTCTAGGACTCGGTGTAGTCTCAGGCATGCTTGCAGCTGAGTCTGGATTATTCCTAGGGTGGGGTGCTGCAGCGATATGCTTATTGTTCGTCTGGTTAACAGGCATTCAGCTCAGCTCGCTTGCACAAGCACATCGACATTCCGTATGGCGCCATGTTTATCCACTGCCTGACCAGTCACGTCTGAGTGCATTGCTCAAGGTAGATCGCGTTGCTTCACTGCTGAGCACAGCGATTCTGTGGCTGCCTCATGCAATCCTGTTGACGGTTCAAGGCTACATGGCACAGGCTGTGGTCGCCATTCTTTCATCGCTTGTGTATGTGCTCGCAATCAGACCTCGAAGATTGAAACGCCTTTTCTCCATTGATCCAGACGATGAGGATTAAATGAAAATAGCAACGTCATCCGCAGCTGTATCACGGATGACGTTGCTATTTATCTCATTACCCCCGAAATCGAACACACGCATCATTTTGAATGCTTCCTGTATTCATTAGGCGAAACTCCTTCTATCTTCTTGAATACCTTGCTAAAATATTTCTCATCCTTGTACCCTACCAAGTCAGCAATTTGTACGATACGATACTGTGGGTTCAACAAGAGCAGCTTGGCTTTATCCATCCGGATTCGCTCGATGTAATCGGAGAGATTCTCCTGAAATTGCTGTTTGAATTTACGGGAGATGTATTCTCGACTTAGAAAGAAGCGCTCTGCTATATTCTGCAGTGTTAAATCATCCGCATAATGGGAATCGACATATTTAACAATATCAAAGATAATATGCTCGTCCTGCCGTTTATGCTCCACCCAAAGCTGTGATAAATGCAGTAAACCTTCTTCGAGTTCTACACCCCATTGCTTCAGCGACAAGCAGCCATCTTGATCCAAAGGGACGATGAAGAAAGCAGACTCCGAAGGCAATGATAGTGTGACAGGGGAATCGCCAAACAGCTCCTTAAGCCATCGTGCTTTAATGACACCATATTCATGTCCCCATAATTCAAGCTGCTCGATATTGATATATTTCATTGCTTCAACCTGATTAATCCACTGCTGAACGGCTTCCTTGATTGGGTTAGCTTTACCGCTCCGAATAGCAAAACGCAGCCGATCCTCATATTCGGACAGATGCACAGTGGATTGACGCGGGTTCTCGTTTGGATCAAAGCAGCGAATTCGTGGTCGAACCACTCGCATATTACGCTGGCGCAGCACTAGAATGGCTTCGTTATAGGATTGCTTAAAGCCTGCAGGCAGCATTCTCTCACTGCCCACTCCAAATTCAAGCCGACTACCTAAGGCCCGTTGAATGCCGTTATTCATGGTGTCAAGCAGTGCAGCTCCTTTTTCCGTCTGCTTCCATAAGATAACGACAATGTCACCATGATTATGGCGGAAGGCAACACCTTGGTTATGTTTACGGACAAATTCATTACAAATATTCAGCAAGGAGAAATACAGCAGATCTTCACTGCCAGCAAATTTACTGCGAATAGCCGGATTAATCGTATCGGTAGCCAATACCGCTACACGGCATGGCAAGTCTCCTGTCGGCAACCCAAATTCAGTATGGAGTGTTTCAGCAATGGACGAATAATACGATGGATCATCTAATAGATGAGTCAGCATCTTGTTCCAGTAAACAGGTTTTAGCTGGTTGATCTCAATTGACTTTCGCTGCTCTTGCTTCGAGCCTTCATCTTCTTGCTTGCGACTAGCAACCGCTTTGCTGACAGCTTCATTTAACTGAATCGGATCAATAGGTTTAAGAATATAATCGATTCCGCCATACATCACCGTTTTACGCACAAAATCAAAATCATCATGCCCACTAATCACAATGGTCTTCGTTCTTGGAGCATGCTGCTGAATCCAAGCCAAGAGCTCAGTCCCCAATTTCCCCGGCATCATCATATCGGTGAAAATAATCTGTGGACGCTCCTTTTCAATGATATCGATTGCGGTTTGAGCGTCCTGTGCTTCCAGAATGCTCTCAATTCCATAAGCCTTCCAATCAACCAGCAATCGAATGGCTTCTCTCACATGTCGTTCATCATCTACGATCAGTGCCTTCATCATAATCTCCTTCTTGTTCAATCGGAATCCATAGCACAACACTGAAGCCGCCCAGCTTACTATGCTCCACTTCAAGGTTTGCGGTTTCGTTATAATAAAGCTTTAAACGTGAAAGAATATTCGGTAAACCAATCCCAGATTCTCCATTTGCCCAAACACCCTTGGCCATTGCAAGCCGCTCACGCAAAGCCTTCAAATTCGAAGCCGTTATCCCTTTCCCAGTGTCACTTACTTCAAGCCGCAGCCAACAGTTGTCTGCTGAAATGGCCCCATAAATAGCGATCGCACCCGTTTCCGTATTTACATCAAAGCCATGTTTAAAATAATTTTCGACCAATGGCTGAAGGATCATTTTTGGTATTTGCAGTTTTAGTAATTCTTCATCTATATTTACGGTATATTGAATCTGCTCACCAAACCGCTGGCGCTGCAAAGCAAAGTAGGCTTTCACATAATCAAGCTCACGGGCAAGGGAAACGATCGGTTCTCCTGCGTTCATGCTGTATCGCATCATTTTCCCCAAAGAAGTAATTAAACTGTAGATTTCCGGCTCCTGCTTTTGCAAAGATAGTGTTCCGATGGATTGTAAGGCATTATTCATGAAATGAGGGTTGGTCTGCACCTGCAGCACTTTCAGCTCATTAGTCTTGCGGGCAAGCTCCAGCTCATATTCGCGAATAATCATCTCATTGATCGTATTCATCGCCTGCTGGAAGCGTCTAGCCAAGATCCCGAATTCATCCTTGCGATTCACATCAATGTTTACCTGTAAATTACCGCTTTGAATTTGATTCATCGAACGGATCAGCTTTTTGATGGGCGCCGTTAGTTGGAAGGTAATGAGTATCGTTGCAATAATGGTCAGAATTAAGAATAAGACAACAATTCCGCTATTAATCAAGGCAACCTCACGAGCAGTCTGATGCAGCGTTTCATTCGGAATCCGTTTAATCAGGGTCCAATTCAAAAATGGATTGATCATTTTATCATAAATAATCTCACCTGAGAATCCATCCTGATGGAGGGCAAAGCTGCCTGTAGCTGTGTCTGTCTGCATGACTTCATCGACCCACATATTTTGCAAAGGCTCTGCACTTGTTTGATTCGTGGAACTATAGATGACACGCCGATTCTGGTCAAGAATGTATAGCTCTTCCTTCGCCGGAGAAAAAAGCTGCTCACAAATCGCACGAATGCCATCCATCCGAACATCAATGGATAAGGTACCAAGCTCTTTTTTTGCTGCCAAATAATATAGCGAGCTGTTCAGCGAGATGACCTGATTCGTGGTTGAAGCGGGCATGTTAGCAATTCCATAATTATTCGGTTGATGCGGCGGTTCCATATAAGAGCTGCCTTTGAATAGATTAGGGGGAATGTACTTACCATTATTTCCTAGGAAGCTTCTCTTCGATCGGTTATTTACGAGTAAGTAATGGATATCGTCTTTACGAATATACAGATGCACCTGCTCGAAATCTTTAGCCTGATAGCTCAATAACGACAGACCCCGGTAAATTTCTTGCTCATCCTGATAACCCGCAATACCGTCATTTAGAATGGAGAATAATTTATTATCATTATAAAAAATAAACGTGGACTGATGAAGCGCGTTCATATAATTGAGCAAATTCGTTTTCCCTTGAAACAAGAGATCTGCGTTACTCTTCAAGGTTTCCTTTGTAACTTTGCTCGTTGTTAAGTTATAGGTGATGAAAATCGAAGCTAGAATGGGAATCAAGGTAGCTGCGAGCAAAAAAACAATCATTTTGTTGCGGATACTGTTAAAAAGCATCGTTATACACCTCATTTTCAAATCCGAGAGCATTTTCCCCATTGTAACATGAAATCAATAATTTCCCCCTCTTTGATCATTAGAATCGGTGGGAGCAAGAGGATGAGGGCTCTATACTTGGTTTATTAGCTTAAAAGGGGTGAAGCCACCATGGAAACTGCCAGAAAAAAATGGATTCATCAGCTCGTATTTGTGGGACCTGCTGTATTTTTTTTCGCGCTTATTCTCGTCATACCATTCTTCATGAGCATCTATTATTCCTTTACCGCATGGAATGGTGTCAGTACAAAAGTAACATGGATTGGAATTGAGAATTACAAAAAAATAATTTTTCATGATCCTGATTATTACAAGGCATTCTGGTTTACTTTTCGCTACGCTATAGTTGGAGTCCTACTTACCAATCTGGTTGGTTTTCTCTTGGCGCTGCTGCTCACGCAAGCTTTAAAGACGCGTAATATCCTGCGAACCATCTTTTTTATGCCGAACGTCATTGGTGGATTGCTGCTAGGATTTATATGGAGCTTTATTTTTGTTAAAGGGTTTGCCACTATTGGAGAGCATACTGGACTTGCTTTCTTTAATCTCCCTTGGCTGGGCGATGCACCTACAGCATTCTGGGGCATAGTCATTGTTACCGTCTGGAAGGGCGCAGGTTATGTCATGGTCATCTATATTGCTGGTTTAACAAATGTACCAAAAGATATGATTGAAGCTGCTCGGATCGATGGAGCAACGAGGCTGCAAATGCTCTCGAAGATTACGATACCGATGATCATGCCAGCGATTACGGTATGTCTATTCCTGACCATATCATGGGGCTTCAAAGTGTTTGATCTAATCGTCTCTCTGACTAAGGGTGGACCGTTTAATTCCACGGAATCGGTATCCCTTAACATTTATCAAGAGGCATTCCGCAACAATGCTTTAGGACTCGGCAGTGCGAAGGCGGTTATCTTCTTCGTGATTGTAGCACTAATCACAGTCATCCAAGTAACGATTACGAAGAAACAGGAGGTGGAATCGTAATGGAAACGACCAAACGATATACCTTCCGCTTGTTATCTTTAGAAACAATTGGTATCCTAGTGGCTTTAGTGTTTCTCGTTCCATTTTATTTTGTCCTAACGAATTCGTTTAAGCCTTTCGCAGAGCTGCTTGCCAATACAACAAGTCTACCGAAAGCAGCCAGCTTGCATAATTACATTGAGGCATGGAAGATCATGAGCTTTCCGACCGTGTTCATGCATTCCTTACTCATTACCGTTGCCAGCAATCTGGGGTTGATCATCATCAGCTCCATGGCTGCCTATCGTATGGTACGTGTTAATAATCGTCTAAATCAGATTTTGTTCTTACTGTTCGTCTCGGCTATGATTATCCCATTCGAATCGATCATGATTCCTTTGGTTAAATTAGCAGGTAATATTGGCTTTCTGAACCATATGTGGGGCGCTGTCCTCTGTTACTTTGGCTTTGGCGTATCCTTGAATTTATTCCTTTATCACGGATTTATAAAGTCCATTCCACTAGAAGTTGAGGAAGCGGCTATTGTAGATGGATGCTCCACCTATGGCGTGTTCTGGCGAATTGTCTTTCCACTTCTGAAGCCGATGACCGTTACGATTGTCCTGCTCAATAGTCTGTGGATTTGGAATGATTTCCTGCTGCCTTTGCTGATTATTGGTGGACCAGAGACACGTACGATTCCGCTTGCAACCTATTCCTTCTTTGGCCAATACATGAAGCAGTGGGATCTTGCACTTGCCGCACTTACACTTGGTGTGCTGCCGATCATTGTTTTCTTTCTCGGCATGCAGAAGCACATTATTGAAGGAATTACGGCCGGATCAATTAAGGGGTAAAATGGTGACCAGCCAATCCAATGACAATAAGTTACCCCTAATCGTTCAATTTTCTCCGTATGGTTATTGCTTTTAATTCTTTACACTATGAAATGTAACAAGCGAAACATAATAAAGGGAGGCACTACAAATGAAAAAAATGACCACGCTCACTGTATCCGCCGTACTTGCTTTGACTCTTGCTCTCACAGGCTGTGGCAAAAGTAATTCAGGTACTAATACTCCTGATGCTACAAATGCAGGGAATAAACCTACAACAAATGAATCAACAACACCAAAGAAAAATGTAACCATTAAGATGTTTCAATTTAAAGTTGAAATTGCTGAACAATTACAGCTCCTGGTAAATGAGTATGAAAAAGAAACAGGTGTTAAAGTCCAAATTGAAACCGTTGGTGGTGGAGCCGATTACGGCGCTGCACTAAAGGCTAAGTTTAACTCAGGCGACAAGCCGGATATTTTCAATAATGGCGGATTCTCTGATCTAGATCTTTGGTCTGAGAACCTAGAAGATCTGTCCGATCAACCTTGGGTTAAGGATCTAGTCAAAGGAACAGCTGAGCCGATGACGAAAGACGGCAAAATATACGGGATGCCAATTGGTGTTGAAGGTTATGGCTACATCTATAACAAAGATTTGTTCGCTAAAGCTGGCATAACCGAATTGCCAAAAACAATCTCTCAGCTTGATGCTGCTGCACAAAAATTGCAAGCTGCGGGTATCACACCTTTTGAAAACGGATACGCAGAGTGGTGGGTACTTGGCAATCATTTCGTCAATCTTCCTTTTGCATTCCAAGAAGATCCTAATAAATTCATTGATGGCTTGAACAAAGGTACAGAGAAAATCGCTGGTAACGCTGTATTCGAAAACTGGGTTAAGCTGTTTGACCTAACGATTAAATACGGCAACAAAAACCCGCTGCAAACGGATTACAATACCGAGGTTACCGATTTCTCTAATGGTAAAGCGGCAATGATGCAGCAAGGTAACTGGACACAAGTACAAATCACTAAAACGAATCCAAATGTGAAAATCGGCTTCCTTCCAATGCCAATCAGCGATGATGCAGCTGCAAGCGATAAGCTCTTCGTGGGTGTACCGAATAACTGGGTTATCAACAAAGACTCAGCAGTGAAGAAAGAAGCAAAAGACTTCCTGAATTGGATGGTAACTTCTGATATTGGGAAAAGTTATATCACAAAACAATTTAAATTCATTCCAGCTCTAACAACCATTCCAGCAACAGAAGAAGATCTAGGTGCATTAGCAACTGACATCATGAAATACAGCAAAGAAGGCAAAGTGCTTTCTTGGAACTGGTTTAAATTCCCGCAGGGTGAAGCATCCAGTAAGAAATTCGGCGATGCGATGCAAGGTTATGTAGGCAAACAAGTTACCAAAGAGCAAATGCTCGAAACGTTCCAAACAACATGGGACAGCTTGAAAAAGTAATCAGGGCTCGCTACGCGAACAGAATCATCTTACGATCGCTGTTGCAGCCGAATTCTTTGATTATCTTAACCCTTATAGGGTAAGAATCCGGCTGCAAAGGCGAACACTTCGTTTCTCCAGAACGATTCTGCTCGCTCCGCTATCGCTATCTGTTTCTTTAGTTCAACTCATATAAAACTAAAAAATCTGCATTACCGATAACCTGTTGAGGCGTATCGGTTCTGCAGATTTTTTGCAATTTGTATACATTGGTTTCTAATCATTATAAATGCTTGTCATCACGAATAACAAAGCGGAGCGGACGGAATCGTTCTGAAGAAGTGTTAGCGTTCGCCTTTGTCTCCTGATTTCTACCCTTAAGGGATAGAATCAAAGAAATAAGGAGACAACAGCGATCGTAAGAATGATCCGTCCGCGCAGCGGGCTTTTTCGTTAAGCTTTACTATGTGATTGAAACGGTATTTACTTATTCAGAACTGCAGCTTCCTGAACGGCTTTATAAATCGTATCGAACAATTCTTCAAGGTTTGGTTCTTCGATGCATGAGAATGCAACACGCAGATCGGTCTCACCAAGCGCAATCGTGCCGATTTGATACTCATCAAGCAGACGCACACGAACGGTTTCTGCTTCCACATTGTTCAGCTTCAAGCACATGAAGTAGCCGGAGTTAAATGGATAGTAGGACCACACATCGCCATAGCGACCGCTGTCCAGCAGATCTTTAACACGATTAGCGCGATTCTTCATAATCTCATACTTTTCAGCCTTTTGCGCTTCGAACTCAGGGGATTGCAGCGCACGCAGCACGAAGGTCTGCGATGGATGCGGTCCGCTCGAAATCGTTGCACGGATAATACCAAGTGTCTTTTGCTCCAGAGCACTCAGCATGGCATCAGATTGAGAAGCATACGTGATGAATCCTACACGGAAGCCCCATACATACTCTTCCTTCGTTGCACCATCAATCTTAACTGCAAGTACACGAGGATGAAGATCGGCAAGCTTGCCGAATAATGATTCATGTAAGGAATCTTCAAAGAATAAGCCGAAGTATGCATCATCTGTTACGGCTACGACATTAACGCCAGCCTCAGCAGCATCGTGAATCGCCGCTACAATCTCTGTACCCTCTTGCGGGGTAGGCGTGTAGCCAGTCGGATTATTCGGGAAGTTAAGCAGAACAATTGCTTTTCCTTTGCCCTTTTGTGCAAGTAACGCTTCGCGCAAGCCTGAGCTGTTGAAGCGCTGTTCTTCATTGTATAGCGGATATTCAACGATCACTGCGCCGCGACGGACGCCGAACGTTAATTCATAATTTTCCCAGTTTTTGTTTGGAATAATAACTGCATCTCCGGTATCGGCGAACAAGTCAGCTACGATACTAAGTCCATGCGTCAGAGCGTTGGTGACCACAGGGTTACCGAATGACTTGCCAGCTAGAGCTGGATTCTCCTTCAGCATCTTCGTGCGCCATGCTGCGCGCAGCTCAGGCTTGCCTGCTGGTGGTGCATATTCGTAAATATCCTTCGGATTGTAAGCGGACAACGTGTCTTGAATAACCTTCAAATGCATCGGTTGACCGCCTTCTAGAGCGATACCGATGGTGGCATTGAATTTCTTAGCCTTCGCTTTAGCTTCAGCCGATTGGCTCAGGATGCCTTCCTTCGGGAAATAGATTTCTTTACCGAGAGTGGACAACATTGCGAAAACGTTCGCATTTTCTCGCTCAATCGTAACGTTCAGCTGCTGGGCAAGTGGGTTCATGGACTTCATTCATCCTTCCAAAATTCATTCGTCTATTATAGCTCCCATATGGGAACTATTTAGGTGATATTATAACACTTTTGAGGAGCCCAAGGCCAACAAAGCTGACTATTTATTGAACAATTATTTCTAGGGCTTGTCGAGAGTGATCCAATCGTTGATAGATGACCCTTTTCCTGTTTATTAGAGACAAGGATCTCCTGCTTGCATACCGATTTTACGCTGGTGTATGATGACAACGATAGAGGCGGTTTGCGACAGCTGCCTCGTAAGAAAGTTCATGTGAGGGAGGAAGCTGAAATTGCTGCACTGTGCGCCATCTTCATTTACCTTGATGTCTGCTTTTGCCAAGATTGTATGTGAACCAGGGTGGAAATGGCAAAAAAGAGAGAAGCCTATGGCCAACTATGATTTGTTCTATGTCTGGAGCGGCGAAGGGGAACTTCTATTAAACGGGGAGCCGTTTCCGCTGGGCAAAGGGAGCTGCTTCCTATTCCGACCAGGGGACTTCACGAGTGCCACCCATAATCCGCAGAAGCCGCTGGTACTGACATATATTCATTTTGCTATAACCGAGCCCGTCGATAAGGTGCCTCAATCCTACCGTGTGCTTAACGAAACGGTTGACTTTGAACATCTATTATCGCGATATGTGCGGCTGTTTCTCGTTAAGACCTTCGCTGCGGAGGAAGAAGCTCAGCTGATTCTGAAGCAGCTGATGATTTATCTGCTGCGCGAGGATTTGGAGGGACCTGTGGAGGAGCGGAAGGCAAGCAACCAACTGACGGAAGCGATTCACGAGATCGCTAACTTTATCCGGCAAAATCCAGGTGTTCCGCACCGTGTGGAGGATTTGGCACAGCGAGCACATTTGTCACCGCGGTATTTCTCGATTAAGTTCAAGGAGATTATCGGCACTTCGGTTCAAACGTATATGATTCGGATGCGGATTGATCGCGCACAGCATTTGCTTATGCATGCAGGGATGAATGTGACAGAGGTTGCGGATGCGCTTGGCTACCGGGATATTTTCTTCTTTAGCCGTCAATTCAAACAGTACACGGGCAAGAGCCCATCGGAGATACGGTAAAGAATTTCAGGCTCAATCCCATTATCAGTGGTTGATTATTTTGAAACGGGTCCGTTTCGAGCCTTAGCCGCTTTTTATTCGCCGATAGATGATTCTACACTGCAATTCAGGCGTTCAATATGAAATAACAGGAGCTTTTCCCGTTAATCTTGCTGAGCGGACTGTGGAACCGCTATTCAGATCAAAACACGACTCAAAACAAGTTCCGCGGACACAAGTTCCGCTATCAACTAAAATGTAGCTGTTTTCAGATGATTTGCTGGAGAATAGTGTCTTCTCTGTCCTTTAATCCACCTACATGCAGTGATTGGACTGTAATAAGAGCTTTCCTGTCCGCTCAGCATCTGATTACCTTCGTCATCAACCACTAGTTTTGGTGTTTAGCCGAATTTCTTAAATATATAATAATTAGCAAGTAGTGGGGTGAAACATGGTGTGGGGATGGATTTTACTGCGTATATCGGCCATAGATTAAATAAGAATGATCTTAATCACATGTGTCTTGAACTAAATTCGAACAAATTTATTTACACTCAACACTTCCTACAAGAAATACTTATTTATAATCCTTCTGATGTAAACAAGGTCTGGAAGATCGAAACAGATGATTGGGGTGGAACTATAAGTCTTGATGGACCATGCGGTCTTACGTTTACTTTCTCGGAACATGTTTGTATGATGTCGCATTATACAAGGTGGTTAACATTTTTGTTAAATGACTTAGAGTTTGATTTTAGATCTCACTTAAGAAATGTTTCTTATGAATTAACACGATACTTTAATACGAAATTTGCAATTTATGTGCCTGATAGTTCGAAAAAAGAATCTGCGATAATGGATTTCCTATGGGAGGATGAAAACAAGAGTATTGAATTTATGAAAAAATGGCTGCTTGAGAAATGTGGTAGCCCAAAGGATGAAATCGATTCTATCTATGTAGATTATGAAGATTCTTGGGAATCTGAAGGCTACTTTATAGACTACTTTATAGACTACAAATAACCTCTGCTTCATTAAACTAACGAGAATCGATAGTTCGATAAGGTATGACCTCTTAATGCAAAGGTAACACTTAATTCTCATTCAAAAATCAACAATGAAAAATAACACAAACTGTAATAAAGAAGCAGCCAGCTAGAACAGGATTGAACTTGTTCCAGCTCAGGCTGCTTCTTTAGGTATTTTCAAAACTAGTCACCTATAGTAGGTGTATGAGGGCAATAACGGCGCATAAGCTCCAGCGTTTCCGCATCCATCGGGAGATTGCGCTCTGCAAGGCCCTGTGTGACGGATTGCCGACCTGGTTCTTTCAAATTCTGACCAAACTTAAATTTGCAGCTCGTTTGTGTGGCATCAATTCGTACGACCGCTACACCCTTCAGACGAGGAATATAGTCGGAATCTTCGGCATCAATGGTTTTGTAGCCGCCCTCTGGCTGAAGCTTACGCATAAGTGCTTCAAGGACTGTCGCTTTCTCGTGGGGATCGTCGACGATAACGGCATGTCCATCGAATCTCACGGATTTGAAGTAAGCCGTTGCTGGACATGCCAGCAGTGGATCTGAGAAGTAAGAGGGAATGACGGCATATTCTTTGGCAATGGCGAAGGTGACTGCTTCGTTTGTAGTGAGCTGCTTCATTTTCTCGCCAATTCGGCTGCCGTGAAAATAAATGGCACCGTTCACATATACAAAATTAAGCGGCGTAACGGAGGGCATTCCATCCTCACTGATGGTACCGAGAAAACCAAAGCTCATTTCACTTAAGAAAGCTTCCAGCTCCTCTTTATTCTCTTCGTCGATTGCAAATTCTTTTCTACGCATGGGGCAACCTCCTCGTAACAACTGTTACGAGCATACCTCTGTAAGTGGCAAGTAAAAAGATCCAATTTGATTCAAAAAAAATGTACCATTTCTCGCAAGCCTATCAGCGTCGTTCGATCCTACTGATAAAGATGGTATATGCTTCTATTATGGTGAAATGAAGCTTCAGCTAAAGGTGCGCTTAACAACGAATTTTAGCCGATCGCCGCGGACGATCAGATGAGCATACTCAATCGGCACCTTATGTTCGGTAGACGTTATCGATTCAATCAAGAAGGCGGGCGAACCTTCTGGAACGTCGAAGAAACGGCTGCAGGTATCGTCAATCACAATAGGTTCAATTGATTCTATCGCACAATACGGCGTAAGTTGATATTTGCTGCTCAGCAGTTCAAACAAAGATCCCGTCAAATCATCCTGCAGGAGCTCAGGCGCAAGTCGCCATGGTACGTAAGAGGTAGCGTACTGGAGCGGCTTATTATCGGCATACCGTAAACGGATTAATTTGAAGACAGGATCTTTCTCTATAATGTTCAGAACCGAAGATAGATGGGGTGTGGCGGGTATGAGCCCAATCGATATTATTTTCGAATGTGGCTGCAAGCCCAGATCCTTCATCTGTTCTACAAAGCTCCTCACATGCTTGTTAAGAGCATCTTCGATCTTCGGTGCGCTGATGAAGGTTCCCTTCCCTTGTATACGGTGAATCATTCCTTCGAATTCTAGCTGCTGCAGTGCCAAGCGTATAGTAGTTCGGCTTACAGTATACTGTTCACATAGTTGGGATTCTGTCGGCAGTTGATCACCTGGCTGGTAATTCCCAGATGTGATAGCTATCTCTATAAGTGTCTTCACGACATGGTATAAAGGAGTTCCTTGCTTTGCTTCTTTCAATGTACTAACCTCCCGCGAATTCAACATCATTGTAACATAACCCATCAAATATGTTATAACAAATAAGGTTATGAATACAGTTGACACGAAAATATAACTAATTTATAGTAACGACATCATTGATTTGTAATAACAAATATTTAAGATTGCCTTTTGCAATAAGAAAGGAGAGATAGAGATGGAGTTAGTCGTCGTAAAGGATTATCAAGAATTAAGTCGTGTGGGTGCAGAATGGGTGAAGAAGTTGATCAACGCTAAACCGGATTCGGTGGTTATCCCCGCCTTGGGAAATACGCCAATCGGGATGTATGGGGAATTAACAGCTATGCGAGAGGCAGGCCAGTTCGATACGACTAGGATACGGATCTTTCAATTGGATGGGTATCTCGGGCTGGCACCTGAGGATGAGCGTTCGTTAACAGGCTGGCTGCGCAGATCAATACTAGAGCCTTGGCAGATCGAGGAGAAGCGCGCTGTTCTTCTGGCAGAAGACGGTGTAGAAGTCGGAGCGGTATGCGAGGACTATGATCGGAAGATCACTGAGGCAGGCGGTGTAGATGTACTCATACTTGGGCTAGGTCCGAATGGTCATCTTGGATTCAATGAGCCTCCATCAACTGCCAGCTCTCCAACAAGGGAAGTTCTGCTTACGGCAGAAAGCATTCGCAGTAATGCCGTATATTGGGGAGGCGAAGAGAACGTGCCTAAGTCCTCTTTAACGGCAGGAATGGATGTCTTGCTTGGTGCACGACATATTCTGCTACTAGTGAGCGGAGAGAACAAACAGGATATTTTGCGCAAGACGATAGAAGGTCCAGTTAGTGAACACGTTCCTTCTTCTTTCTTGCAGACGCATCCGAATGTAACCGTTATAGCAGATAAAGGGGCATGGCCTCAGGCATAGTGTAATGTGGCAAGGAGGCGATAGGAGTGGATTTACGGATTGGTTATGAACGACATTATGCGGAGCTTGGCAGGAAGACGGAGGCATTATATGCAGCGCTTCGAGAAGCCATTATCGGGGGGCAATTAACAGAAGCAACACGATTGCCGTCTAGCCGCATGCTCGCTGGCTTATATGGCATGTCGCGGGGGTCCGTTAATCAAGTTTATGACATGCTTGTTGCTGAAGGATTCGTTCGGGCTGCAGCGGGCAGCGGGACATTCGTAGCTTACCCGGCATCAGAGATTAGAGCTAGCTTGGCTGAAGGTGAAGCGATCTCATCGCCAGTTTCACTTTCCGAATGGGCACAGCGGCTTAAACCAGTGGCGATACCACAAGTCGTTGAACCGCAGAAATCTAGCTTAACCTGTGCGCAAGAGCAGGTGAATATTCAGGAAATTAGCTTCGACATCAATAGAGTTGATTCTACTTTATTCCCTGTAGAGGAATGGAAAACCTCGCTCTTTAACGAAGTAAGGGAGATGCTGGAGCCTTGGCCGATAAGGGGCGCATCGATTGAAGGTTACTTACCGCTGCGTGAAGCGATTATCTCTGACCTTCGAAGGGAGCGCGGCATTCATGCAGAGCTATCTCAGCTATTCATAACGAATGGTTCCATGCAGGCAATTGCGCTGCTCTCCATGCTGTTGGTTTCTCCAGGCAGCACCGTTGTAGTAGAGAATCCGGGCTATCCTGGAACATGGCGCGCCGTCGACGCTGCTGGTGGAAATGTCCTGACAGCATCGGTGGATGATAGTGGCATTAAACCTCAGGATTGGGATGCTCAGCTATTGTTTGTAACGCCGACCAGGCAGTTCCCTAGCGGTGCCGTCTTATCGACGAGCAGGAGACTTGAGCTACTGGATTGGGCATCACGCCGGAGAGCGGTTATTGTAGAGGATGACTATGATAGCGAGCTGCGCTGGGGTGGACGTCCGGTCGAGCCGTTAAAGGCGCTGGATAGAGAGAATCGAGTTGTTTATGTAGGGACATTTTCCAATACGATGTTCGTTAACTTGCGGATTGGTTATGTGGTACTGCCGGAATCGCTTGTCGAAAGCTTTCGTAGAGCGAAGTCACTTATGGAGCCGCAGCCTTCAGGTCTCACTGAACAGCGGGCATTGGCACATTTTATGAGGAGTGGTAGTTACGCTAGGCATTTAAGGCGAATGCGGCGTGTCTGCGGGCGTCGGTTAATTCGTTTTCGTGAGGAAATGAAGCGGATGGAGCGCTGGTTCCGGTTCGTTCCAGCTGATGCAGGTCTTCATATGTACGCACAGTGGCGAGGAGATCGGGATGAATATTTCTCGTTCAAGGAGGCTTGCCAAGCAGAAGGTGTGAGCTGGTCAGACGGCAGCAGATTCTGGTTTGGGGAGCCGAATTTTCATACGGCGCTATTTGGATTCGCTCATCTGGATGAAGAACAGATCCAAGCTGGTGTAGATCGTATGGCGACTGCTGCGCTGAAATGGGCGGGAGAAAGCAGACATTAGATCAGCCATCTAATCAGTCATCAAATAGAAAAACGCCATGCGGCTGTTCTCACCTCCAGGAGGATGATCAGCCGCATGGCGTTTTTTTGTGGAAGAAACTTGCGTCGCTGCCAGAGGAAGCGTCAGCCGTTTCTTCTTAAAATATAAGAAAGTATAAGTTTTCTCCATTATTTAGGAAGGATCGTTCCGAGCTTCTCGCCCATTCGGACCTTCAGGCCAGTCTTCAAGTCACTGCGAGGGATGAACGTTTCATCCTCGGTGAGCAAGACAACTGTAGAACCGAATTCGAAGTAAGCTAGATCCTGACCTTTCTCGACTTTATCCTGCCGAGGCTCGACATATTTGATGCTGCTAACATTCATAGCGCCAACTTTGACAACTGCAACCTCAGCGCCGGCATGCCTAATATACGTAATCAGACGTTCGTTCCGACTAAGCACTCTGCGCATGTTGCGCAAGCCGAATTCGTTAACCGGATATACCTTGCCAGGCACATGCTCACGCTCGACAATCATGCCTTCAACTGGTGTATGAATCCGATGGTAATCTGTTGGACTCAAGTAAAGGACCATATAGAAGCCATCTTTATAATTCTCAGTTCGCGGGGAGCGGTTAAGCAGCTCATCGACCGTATAATCCTGACCTTTAACGTTCAAGATTGTGCCTGCTGTAATCGGTCCAGCTCCGGTAATAAGCGCGTCTACAGGGCTGACTAGTGCTGTAGAATCTGCTTCAATAATGCGCATGCCTGGTTTTAAGCGTCTTGTGAAGAATTCATTCAAGGTGCTATATTCCTCAAGCCGTTTCTCGGCTTCATCAACACGAATACCATACATCCGAGCGAATCTCGGGATGAAGCGCCGGCTAGCGGGCGACTGGGCAAATCGACCGGTTATTCGCGAAATCCATTTGCGCGAGCTAAGCTCGGTCATTGATCGGAGCAGCCATTTGGTCATGCCGGTAGTTCACGTCCTCTCTTCATTTGCAGGGTCAAATAGGGTGGTCTCCGAACTAGTGTGACATATCACGACTTATTAATCAATAGAGTTCATTTCCAACAGGTTTAACAGGTCGTTAAGTTGCGAATGCTGGCAAATGAGGTGATGATCGTGATGGGATGGATTTTAGCAGGAGTCATTATTGGCGGTGCGCTGTTGTATCTTCTACGTTCGAGAAGCCGTATCTTGCAAATCATCATCGATGGTTTGGCAGTGCTGGCTTATTTGGGTTTCTTTATGGAGACTGCTTCGAGCGTCTTGCGAACGTTAATGGATGGTACGGTTTTTATGACACAGGTTCACGAGGTGCTGCTTAACTCGATTTTTCTAATAAGTGGGGGCTATTTGGGACCTTATGGCTTGTGTTTCTTGCTTGGACTCGTGAGAAAGAGCTAGCAAAGGCAGTTAGCAAATTTGACCTGAATGATAGCTAAGCTGCACAAACACTCGAGCGGAAATCAGAGTCCATTTCATAAGAACAGGGGAGATGTCGGAGTCCTAATCATTCAAATTTGCGTATGCTATGAAAACAAGCTTAGAAAGAGAGGGGCTGTTGATCTAATGGCGCGACCCAGAATCGCGTTTGTGACGCCGGGTGCTTTTCCGTTGCCATCGCCTAATAGCGGTTCCGTTGAACGTGTTGTGGAAAAGCTAGTTCCGCTTCTCGTGCCATCCGTGCAGGCACGGATTTATGGCCGAATCAGTCGCAAGCTCCCTCATCGCAGTATGCTGGGTGGTGCAGCTTGTGAGCGATATCCGGCAGGCAATAAAAGCCGCTATATAAAGAAGGTTGGAAAAGCAATCGTAAGGTATAAGCCGGATGTGACGGAGGTTGAGAATCGTCCAGGCACCGTCCTTAAGCTTAAGCGTATGCGGCCAAGCGGCCGAGTATGGCTTAATTTGCATTCTGAGACCTTCATTAGGTCCAACTCAATAAAACCTGCAAAGTTAATGAGGAGTTTCAGAGCAGCGGAGAAGATCATCGTTAACAGTGAGTTCCTCCGTAATATTGTTTCTACTCGTGCACCACAATTTACTCATAAGCTGAACGTCGTTTATCCGGGTGTCGATACCGATCGGTTCCAATCGCAATATTCAGTAGAAGGCGCAAGTCGCAGGGAGCGATTACGTGCTTCGCGCGGATGGACGGAACGCAGCGTTGTACTCTTTATGGGTAGGTTGATCGAAAAGAAGGGTGTTCATCATCTGCTCCGTCTGATGCCGGAAGTCGTAAAACAGCATCCTTCTGCCCTACTCGTTATCGTGGGTGGAGCATTCTACGGTTCTACAAGGACAACGGCTTATGTCAGGGAGTTGTACCGGCTTGGACGTAAACTGCAGGGGCATGTTCAATTCATTCCCTACGCACCGTATTCAGAGGTTCCGGATTGGTTCTTGGGAGCGGATGTTGCTGTTGTACCTTCAGGGAGCCGAGAAGCGTTTGGCTTAGTCAACGTGGAAGCAATGTCCTGCGGGCTTCCGGTCATTGCAACATGTGCTGGCGGGATGAAAGAAATTATTGAGCATGGTGTTACAGGTTATTTGGTTAACCCGGCCGAGATAGAGTCGGAGATGAGAATCCACCTACTGGTGCTGCTCCGCAATGATCCATTAAGAGTTTTAATGGGGTTGAAAAGTCGGGAGCGGGTGGAGCAGCACTTCACTTGGCGGCATTCCGCAGCGCGATGGTTAGAATTGCTGCAGGATTAGGGTCATGTCAGTTGAACTCTAAGATGAGAGCGGAAAGATCAATATGAGGAGCCAGAATAGCAGCTGTGAATAAAAGGTTGAAATTTGGCGATAGAATGGGTATTATAGGAATTAATTGAAAGACGGCATTCATAGGACTACTAGCAGGAAGCACCTGCTTGCAGGCTGATTTTAGCTTGCAGGCAGGTGCTTTTTTCGTTGTCTTAAGTCAGAAAGAGAGCGTCGATTATTGTTGAATGGCGGTAGAACATGTTAATGGTTGATGAAACCGAACGTCAAAAATATTGCTTTTCAGTGAAGTAGATAGACCTATTGAAATCCTATATAAATACAAGAAAATTCTAAGGGAGATGAACTTAAATGAAAAAAAGAATGATTTCTACAATTACTGCAGCTGCAGTTCTACTCACATCTTTTGCTTTGGTGCAACACAAGGCAACGGCAAGCCCTTTGCCTAAAATCGTAAGCTCAGATATGCCTATTGCTGTACTTTATAATGCACGTAAAATCTCTTCGGATGTCTCCCCAAAAATGATAGACGGAACCGTACTTGTACCAATCCGTTTTGTTGCTGAAAAGTTGAAGGCTACCATTGATTTAAAAGGAAAAGATATCACTGTAAAAAAGGGAACTAAAACCATTAAGCTTACTATCGGTTCTAAGGCAGCCGTCATCAATGGAAAATCTACTACTCTCTTACAAGCTGCAATGGTAGAAAAGGGGAGAACTCTTGTGCCTTTACGTGTGATTAGCGAAGGCTTAGCAGTAAAGGTTGAATGGGATGCCGTTACGCGGTTTGTTTGGATTGGTAATAAAGATATTCCTGAGCTTAAAGATGTGGCCCCGAAAACAAAGGACATTAAAGACTATATGAATTATTTTAAAGGTAACGAAGGCGAGCTTCAGTTTGAAGGAAGAAATAAAACGACAGCTACAATAATCGCAAATGACTTGTTCCCTTTTCAAGTGGACGGTAGGGTATTTTATAGACTTGATTTAGCAAAGAGTGATAAAGGAAATATATATATTAAGGTCGTGACCACAGACAAAGGGATTATGGTTACTCCTCTCTTCTTTCTTGGACCAGATAATCTCTACAGAACACGTAATTCACCGGCTTATTTAAGAGAGACTGTTGGGAGTATCAGACTAAATTATTATCCTGTTGATGCCCGCGATTCTTATAAAATAAACATGGCTAAATATGTTGGTTTGTATCTCAGTTACGATTCCTTGGTCTTAATGAATAACCCTTGGAGGTAATGACTTTGAAAAAGAAAAAATATCTATCTCTATTGATTATATGTAGTTTATTGCTTAGTATCTCTTCAAGTTTCATAAATCTAGAACCAGCTTCTGCAGCTCCAGGCGGTAATTCCTTTGTAAGTCCTATTCCATGGGAGGGAAAGCCTTCTACTATGCGTTATGCAGTTGGATTTATGTCATACGAGATATGGACTAATTCTAAGGGCGAATGGACAACAAAGCCCCCTAAAGCTGACGTTACAATAGAAGCTCCCTACACATTTTCTTTTCCAGGAAGAACAGTCAATAATGTTTCAATACGAAAATTTAATGTTGCCAATGACGGCCCATTATTTACAGCTTCACGAAATAACGAACCGTATGACGACTATCGTAATCTCGTCGGAACAGAAACTAGTAATCCTGTAGTTATCCCTGGTAGTCTAACGGGAAAAGGGACTAGCTCTATTACATTTAAAGCAAATATGGACGGAAAACTAAATGCCGCAACACCATATGATGTAATTGTAAATGAATTAAATCCTTCTGATTTTGGCCCACTAGTACAAGCTCAAAGATATTATTTCCCAATTGTTTTTGAAATCGAGCTTAACGGCCAACTAGAAGTCCATCACTTCAATAAAGATGGAACTAATATTGATAGCGATTTCCCTGATCAATCTAAGTCTATCAAGGTCGGTGATTCTTTAGGAATAACGCCGGCCACTAACTCCAAATATACTTATAACGGTTACAAAAAAAGCGTTACCTCATCTCCAAGCGGTGGATCTATTATCACAGGAAACCCTCCAGCATTGCCATATGACGGTACTTACGACACCTATTATCTAAACCTCTACTACGATAAGAAAGCCGATGGTAAAGCGCATGTTCGACGCTTAACATCCGATGGTCAAAGCTTATCGTCTGTTTTTCCCGATCAAGATTTGGATATGAACAAAGGAACAAATTACCCCTTTCCACACCCCACGAATGCTTCCTACGCTTACAAGGGATATCTAAAAACAACAACTGGAACGCCGCCGTCGGTAACAGGTACCCCCACAACTGGAGACTTTGGATTAACCCCCTACGAAGGCAGCTTTAATGAACTCTATTTATATCAAATTTACGATCCTGTCGGTGAGATCGGGGAAGTCAATATACGTCATATGGTTCGAACGGGCACTACCGGAACCTTTGCTCAACGAGGTGAGGATAAGAAGTCCGTACCCCTTCCTCATACGTATACCTATTCACCAGATGCTATCTACGGAACAGTAGTGGGAAAAAGCATTTCCTTTACCTCTTATTCCAATACTGTCGGTAGCGGAGCGAGTGCCTACGTAAGTCTTACTTCTGCAGGTAAAAAGGTTTATATCACCTTCTTTTATGAAGAAGTCGGAAACTTCACGGGAGACTTCGATGTTCTACCAAACAAGATTCCGTATAAAAACAGTTTTAGCTTGCACCCTAGAGACTTTCAAATGAACGGATGTACCTACCAAGGTCATTATTTTAGAATTGACCGAGCTGGCAGCTCATGGGAAGGGAATTTGGTTACGAGTCAAACGACCGATTCTAACTTTTCGTTTAGCTCCTACCCTTGGGTAATTGGTGTTGGTGTCCATGACGTTTACATGAAAATCAAGACAAGTTGCGGCGTATCCAATTGGATTGGGCCGAAGCCATTAACGGTGACCGGACCGACTAACAATAATCCACCTAATTTTGATATTGGGTTTGTACGTCCAAGTCAACCAACGATAGCACTACATGAAGTCATTGAAGGAACTGTTCTTGATCTCATTTACATCAACGATCCATCCGTCCCTACGCCAACTGATCCAGACGGCGATAGCCTCTATTTTATGGGGTTTGACTATTCGAAGGGCACAAGCTTTGTTCAATCTATTTACTCGAAAAGCGTTGAGTACGGGGATGGACAGCATCAATTAACGATGGATACGCTTGGCTATCACAATATTTGCGGGCAGATGAGGGATGAATTTGGGGCAACGGCAACGGCCTGTACGTACATTAATGTCGTACCTAAAAATCCTGTGCCCATTATTAAATGTCCCATTCGAGTCATTGCCAATCACCCGATTGCGGATACGGCTTTCGATCCAAGCCGCAGTTACAGTCCAATGGGACTGGCCATTGATCATAGCCGCGATGAATGGAAGAATAAACAAACCAGCTATGTGAATGACACCGGTATGGATATTGCGGTTCAGGTTTCGTTAGACGTGTATGATAGTTCAGGCTTAAAGTCGTTAGCGCCTGATACCTGTACGATCATCGTAGCACCTGATTTGCCGCCGATTGCGAAGCTTGTTGTACCTCCGCTTTCTGTTCGCGGAACCTTGTTGGACATGGTTAATAAATCAACTAGTCCTGATGGTGATCCAATCACCGTAGCGGAGTACAAATATAAATACGATTCAAACAACAATGGCTTTGCTGATGATGCTTGGGTAACAGCAACCGGAACGCTTGCTAAGCTGCCATTCACACCTACCAAAGTGGGTAAATACTTTTTCTACCTCAAAGTAACCGAGCAATATGGGATGTGGGATGATACGGCATCGGATAGTATAGCTTCACTCACTCTTAATGTTGTGAATAATGCTCCAGAAGTTTCTTTTGATATGGTAGGGAAAAATCCGCAGCCCGATCTTGATCCGTACACCCGTATCACGCCTACTGATATGTTGGATTGGGGCGTTTATGTACCGCAAACGGATACGTTAGTCACGAGTAAAGAGAATCTTTGGGAACCAAAACCGAATCAGCTGGTAAGTGGTGAAGGCCGCAATTTCGGTGCACAGTCGCAAAATATCTATGAGTATAATAAGATCATTTTCGGTGGCGGTGGGGCAACCTACGATGAGCTTGTAGCTCAACGGCTCGTCGATAACGGATATGGTCCGAACCGCTTGTCTCCTTGGCGAGCTTCAACGACCTATGATCCCAAATTATCAGCGCCGCTGTTAGATCCAGCTACAAACGATTGGTTTCAGTACCCTGCTTATCTAAGTAGTTCAGGAGCCTTAAAAATTCGTTCAACAAAGAAAAACGTCATTTTCGACAAATACTCTTCAACCTATGAATACAACTACAATACACAGTCCGGTAAATACACAAATGATAGACGCATCTACGGGCTTAATCCTAAAAAGTTATCGCCGATTGATTTCATCGTTGGCAATGGGGGCTCCATTACGAAGAAATATAAAAATGGAAGTCCGTATGATTATGTAATCGGATTTAAAGGCGGAAGTAAGTCCTTGAAATACAACGATGCCGGCGTTGTACGGAATATCATTGCCTACCCCAATTATATAGGCAGCTGGGAATTAGCTGATGGCTATATTTATGCATTTAGATATTGGGATGCGTATATTAATTCCAAAAGTAGAACGCTCGTTGATCTTGCTGTCTACGACTCTCGAACAGGCGTTGAGCTAAGAAGCTCCTTGGATTCCGTGGTCACTCAAAAAGCGCTCGAAGACAGCGCCATAATAGCATCAACAGTAATTGATAGAAGTAAAGGTTATAAGATCATTGTATCAACTACAAACAGCTGGTATGCAAATCCTGGCGCGAAGATCAAGACGATATATGAGATCAATCCTGATCTGACTTTCAAAAAATTATCGGATTGGATGGCCCCTGCACCAAAGATTTCAAGCACGATTTGGAACATGGATACGTATAAACTGGGTTATCGAATTTTTGGAACGTTCTACGATGCCACAGGCTCCATGTACACGTATGAAGGGTATGATTCAACGAACGGTACAGGATTTAAAGGCGTCGCTGATCTGAATATTACGAAATATAATTCAGATTATGCTTTCGTCTGGCGAACATATCTGTCTACGGAAGATCGGAATGTATTAGGGTTAAGTTCACTGGTTAACTACCTTGATATGTACATGTATAATGATAATTCGCCTTTCATGTTCATTAATCCGCTAAGCGGGGAGCTGTATGCGAGAACCCATTATGACCAAGCTCAGCCTGGCAATATGATACCCGACATGGTTAAAGATGTAGATGTTCTCAATACGAGAACGGGAGCCATAACCAAACATTTGACCAACTTCAACAACAAAGATAATCTAGCTCCTTATCTAGTTGAGAATGGACCAAATGGATTGGATAATCCGTTGTTTTACCTAGACCGCAATACAGGGAAAACGCAAGGATCCGCATCAGCTACGTCTACGATTGAAGGCTATCGTACAGATACTGCAATAACTTGTGGTGGATATGATAACTGGAATTCGCGCTCTGGTTACAGTACCGTGTATGACAAAGACGGAAAAGCAGTCGGACAGACAGGATCATCTTGTAACGAAGGGAAAAACATGATAGGAGAGTATTTTGGTGACGGGGTATACGTGTCCATGTCAACGCCTCCGTGTCAAGGCTGTACCTATCCATCATCATTGAAATGGCTGAATATCTCAGTAGGAAAGCCGTCCACTGCTCCTGCATTGGTTAAGGCATTTACGAGCGGACAATTTTACTCTCCTACTCCATTAACCGATGCCGAGGTGAAGTTTAACTTTAGGATCGATGATGTGGATTACGATAATGAATGGCTAGGATACACCTTCCGGATGCAGAATCGTAAGAATGGCTACGCTTTTGAAACGGATGCTAAAAAGGTTCAGTTAGTCTCTTACAAAAACGGAATCCGTTCCGTGTTGGAAACTCAGGATTACGAACTAGTAAGCGGAAAAAGCTATGCGGTAAAGCTGCTAATGGTAGGTAATAAATTCGATTTATTTATTGATAATACGCCGATTTTCAGCACAATTGATGATACCTATGCGAGTGGCCGTTATGGTTATTTCAACAGTAAATCCTTTGTAACTTTCAGCTCGCTTGCTTACAAGGCTTTAACTGAAAATATCGTTTGGTCCGATCAATACGCGATTTGGGATGAAGGAACTGCAAAAGCAGAAGTCGAGTACAATAACATTTTGTTCGATGATCCCGAAAGTGATCCAGCTGTAGAAGGGAAATATGATTGGTCTGTCGCCCATACGGTGAGATTCATTCATAACCAAGGTCTATCGGGCCTCGATGGTAAGACCTTTCATGATGCACAGTTAAATTTCGATAAGGTCGGAGATTATGTGATCAAGCTCAAAGCGAAAGATGATCCTAACCCAGACTATTTATTCCCAAGTAACACCTTTGACGAATATCGAAAATCTTCTAACGAATTTACGAAAAGAATTACTGTCCATCGTCGGCCTGTATCTGATTTTTCAACTGTTCAAGGCACAGACGGGAAAGTCGTTTGGACGGATCGCAGCCATGATCCAGATCGATATATGAGTGCGACCGATTATTCGAAGGAAGCTACAGGAATTGACTACAAGCTAACAAAAGGTGTTGTAGAGAAGAAATTCTATCATATAACTCCTAGTGGTAAATATGTAACGCAGAAATTAGTGACCCCAACAGAAGTAGGAACCTATGAAATTGGTATGGCTGTAAAAGATGAGTATGGAGCTTGGAGCAATTGGTATGTCGTGATGCTTCCGGTTGGTTCTTTACCAGCACCAAACAATCCACCCGTACCAGGATTTACAACAAGTTACATCAATACGTTCCGCGGTGTACCGATCACGATCGATTCCACGGCTCACGATATTGAAGATGGCGGTCGTGAGAATCTGATTCATGATTATTACATGAAGAACGTCACAACGGGTGGCGCTGAAAGCAATGCAAGCAGTGTTCGCACGAGTTGGAGTAAAACCTTTAGCAGTTTAGGTACTTTTAACATCCGGCAAGTTGTGGAAGATTCTGATGGGGCCACGGCACAATATGAGCTACAGGTGACGATTAACAATCGCAAGCCAAGTGCAGTTGTGACTATGCCAACAAGTACGGACCAATTGAACCCGACAAAGCTTATGGTGCTGAGGCCTGATTTTACATGGAGCTATTTGGATCCAGATAATGATACTCAGACACAGTATCAAGCGAAGATATACAAGTACGGTGGTATCTTGCAGCTAGATTCCGGTGTGAAGAACGGGAGCATAGAGGATTGGATTCCAGCAAGTGATCTACCGGAAAAAGTAAATATGTTCATCGTCGTTCGGGTGTTTGATGGTTATGAGTGGAGCGATTATAGTGCTCCTAAGTTCTTTTATATCGAGACGAATCGTCCGCCTACAGCTGATTTTGATTGGTCCCCTAAGCCGGTTTACGAGGGGGACATCCTTATGATTAGTCATACAATCGATGATTTGGACAAGGATACGTTAAGTGTAAATTATGTGGTTACCGATCCGGGCGGGGTTTCAAAAACATATTCAAGCTCACTGCCATTCCCATATGCGATGAGCGGCCCTGTCTTTCAAGCATTAAAGGCTGGAACCTATAAGGTAGCGCTGACGGTTTCGGATGGTAAAGCACCGCCAGTCGTTGTACGCAAAAATATTATTGTCCTGCCGCTGATGGTAGCCGGACAAGTTGGGCACACAGCATTATGGGATCAGCGTCGTAAGGATTATAACCTTAGTGAGAGCAAGAACGAAGATTCACCAAGAGGTTATGAGGTGTTCTGGGCTGGGGAGAAATTCATCCTTTCCGCACAAACAACGATAACCGGAACGCTAACGCAGGCTGAGCGAGTCGTAGTCACGATGAACAGCTATAAGGTAGAGCTGACGGCTTCTAATGATGATCATACTCGTTGGAATGGAGAGCTGTGGGAAGAAAGCTTGGAGAAACTGGCCAATGGCCCGATAACTTTCACCTTTAAGGCGATCTATAATAACGGTACGATCAAGATATCCACCGTCACGGTAACAATTAACGGTAATGTACAGCAGCTTTATGGCGTGCATCGCAGAAATTAACCCGAATCTATTGATGCACCACGCATTTATCGGAAGGTTCTGCACCAATCCATCGATAGGTTCTGCACCAATCCATCGATAGGTCCTGGCAAGACTCGACAATCTTAACCCGTTGACAAAAATTCTCCACAGCGGTATAGTCGAACCAGGAAATCCACTAGGGGCGCCCATTATGGGCTGAGATAAGGCATTATTGCCTTGGTCCCTTCGAACCTGATCTGGGTTATGCCAGCGTAGGAAAGTGGGATTGTACGTGCGACTTGGGGTTGTTCGTAATTGCCGCGGTATAACTAGGCAATACGACAAACCTGCGCCCTGTACATGGAAGCATTCTTATGCGCCATGTTAAGGGTGATAGACCCGCGACATCCACCGCTCCCTTCGCCGGAGCGGTTTTTTTGTGCTTCGGTGGTGGAATGAGACGGAAATGTTGCAATTGAGGCAATGGCAATTGGTATAGTTGCTGCTCGTGTCTATATAAGTATAGGCATCATCAGAACAGTCCATTGCCTTGCTCCCGTCTAAAGTTAGCCATGTTCACAACCCATAACTTCATCAGCGCCTCCTAGGGATTATCCAGCTACAACATCCTTTAGGAGGTTTTTTATTCATGTCTATTTTAACTACTCCGCTGCCAGGCAGCCGTAAGGTGTACGTAGAAGGAAGCCGTGCCGATGTGCGCGTACCGATGAGAGAGATTGCTTTGTCACCGACCACCAGCCGTAATGGCATTGAGCAAGAAAATGAGCCGATCCGAGTCTACGATGCTAGCGGCCCTTATACGGATCTTCAGTATGATGTTAATGTTAGGCGCGGTTTGCCGGCACTTCGGCAGGCATGGATTGAAGAACGTGGGGATGTTGAAGCATACGAGGGACGTGACATTAAGCCGCTCGATAATGGCTTTCATTCTGAAGATACGGCGGCCAAGCGTGGAGCTGAGCTTTTTCCTGCCTTGGAACGTCGACCGTTTCGTGCAAAAGGGGAGCAAAACGTGACCCAGCTTCATTATGCGCGCAAAGGGATTATTACGCCAGAGATGGAGTATATTGCGATTCGCGAAGGGATGGAACCCGAGTTCGTGCGTAACGAGGTAGCTGTAGGACGCGCCATTATCCCAGCCAACATCAACCATCCGGAGAGCGAGCCGATGATTATTGGACGACATTTTCATGTCAAAATCAATGCGAACATCGGCAACTCCGCCGTTGCCTCTTCCATTGAAGAGGAAGTCGAGAAGATGACTTGGGCGACCCGCTGGGGAGCAGATACGATTATGGATTTGTCGACAGGCAAAAACATTCATACAACGCGCGAGTGGATCGTACGTAATTCCCCTGTTCCAGTCGGCACTGTACCTATCTATCAAGCACTCGAGAAGGTTGATGGGAAGGCAGAGGATTTAACCTGGGAAGTATACCGAGATACGTTGATAGAGCAAGCCGAGCAGGGTGTCGACTATTTCACCATTCATGCCGGTGTGCTGCTGCGTTACATCCCACTAACGGCCAAACGCGTTACGGGTATTGTTTCCCGCGGCGGATCCATTATGGCAGCATGGTGTCTAGCGCATCACAAAGAAAACTTTCTTTATACGCATTTCGAGGATATTTGTAAGATTATGAAGCAATACGATGTTTCTTTCTCGCTCGGTGATGGCCTTCGTCCAGGCTCCATCGCAGATGCCAATGATGCGGCGCAGTTTGGGGAGCTTGAGACACTCGGTGAGCTTACGAAAATCGCTTGGAAGCATGACATTCAAGTTATGATCGAAGGGCCAGGTCATGTACCTATGCATCTAATCAAGGAAAATATGGATCGTCAGCTGGAAGTGTGCCAAGAGGCTCCATTCTATACGCTTGGGCCGCTCACAACGGATATCGCTCCAGGCTATGATCACATCACATCGGCGATTGGCGCAGCGATGATTGGATGGTTTGGAACAGCGATGCTCTGCTACGTAACGCCCAAGGAGCATCTCGGATTGCCGAACAAAGAGGATGTGAAAGAGGGCGTCATTACGTATAAAATCGCTGCCCATGCTGCTGACTTGGCTAAAGGTCATCCACGTGCACAGATTCGCGACAATGCGCTGTCCAAGGCTAGATTCGAGTTCCGCTGGCATGATCAATTCCACCTATCGCTTGATCCTGAGCGTGCGATGTCTTATCACGATGAGACACTGCCGGCCGATGCGGCCAAATCAGCTCACTTCTGCTCCATGTGCGGACCGAAATTTTGCAGTATGCGCATCACACAGGATATTCGTGATTATGCAGAGGAGCATGGCCTAGAAACGCAAGAGGCGATTGAAGCAGGTATGAAAGAGAAGGCAGATGCATTCAAGTCATCGGGCAGCTCGATCTATGCGTAACGGAAGTGAATTTGCCTTATTGGGGCAAGAGACCAGCCCTTCTGAAGCTATGAACTCCGGAGATGATCGCTGGGCTGAACGCTATTCGCGTCAAACGCGCTTTGCCCCGATTGGTCTAGAGGGGCAGAGCAGAATTGGGAATTCATGCGTACTTATCGTTGGCTGTGGAGCGCTTGGCGCCTCCCTTGCCCAACATATGGTGCGTGCGGGTGTTGGAGAAGTTCGGCTGGTGGACCGGGATTTCGTTGAGCCAAGCAATCTTCAACGTCAAATGCTGTTCGATGAAGCAGATGCGCTTGCCTCACTGCCTAAGGCAGTGGTGGCTGCTGCAAAATTACGACAAATCAACAGTACCATCCATATTGAGCCGTTCGTTATTGATATGACAGCAGAGTATGCAAGCAAGCTCGCAGATGGTGTTGATCTTATTCTAGATGGAACTGATAATGCCGCAACTAGGCTGGTACTCAACGATGTTAGCTATCGTTATGGTATTCCGTTTCTATATGGCGGTGTGGCTGGCGCGCAAGGGATGAGTGCGATGCTGGTACCGGGAGAAACGGCTTGTCTTCGCTGTTTGGTTGGTAACGAGGAGGAAGAAGCAGGGGAAACCTGCGATACACTTGGCGTTATCTCACCAATCGTTGAATGGATTGCAGCGATTCAAGCCGCGGAAGCACTCAAGTGGCTTAGCGGGAACAAAGATGCACTAAGGCGTACTTGGCTGACTGCCAATTTATGGCCTTATAGCGTGAAGGAATCCGCGCTTCCTGGGCCTTCTAAGCATTGTCAGCATTGTGGTCAATCAGCAGAGATGAAAGAATTTCAAGTCATTGAGACGGGTCTGGAAGTCTCCCGAACAGCGATATTATGCGGCCGGGACATGATTCAAGTTACACTCGCGCATACGCTCGACTTAGCAGTCATGCGGCAATTATTAACCTCAAGAGGCTGTGAGGTTACAGCCAATCCTTACTTGATTCGTGCTCAGCTTGCTGGTGGGGAGCGTCTTGTTCTCTTTTCCGATGGACGAATTCTAGTTCAAGGTACGCAAGATGTGGAGCATGCGCTGGCGCTTTGCAATCTTTATGTTGTGGAATCGTTTGAAGCAAAAGGAGAGCTGCTAATTGAGTCTTCATAGCTGGAAGGATTTTCGATTGTATGTCATTACGGGAGAGAACTATCATACAGGCAGAAGTCTAGTGGATGTTATGGAACAGACTCTCCTTGGGGGAGCTGATATGGTCCAGCTTCGAGCAAAGGACTTGTCCAAAAGAGAAGTGCTTGCCCAGGCATACACACTACGTAAGCTAACGGATCGTTATAACGTACCGCTTATTATAAATGATTATCTTGACGTGGCGCTTGCTGTCCAAGCCGATGGTGTCCATCTCGGTCAGGATGATTTACCGCTTAAGGAAGCAAGGCGGATTCTGGGTCCAGCCGCTATTATAGGTATTTCTACACACCATATCGACCAAGCGCTCGATGCGGAACGTGACGGAGCGGATTACATTGGAGTCGGGCCCGTCTATCCAACGGGGACGAAGGCGGGTAGAAAGGCAGTTACCACAGATTATGTGCGAGAGGTCGCGAAGCAAGTAAAGATTCCTTGGGTAGCGATCGGTGGCATTACACTGGGCAATGTCGGTGAAGTGATCGCAGCAGGAGCTTCCCGAGTCTGTGCCGTTTCGGCGATTGTAGGAAGTGAGCACGTGGCGGAGACTTGTCGTTCTTTTCGAACGGCTTTGACAGGCCAACAAGGAGCCGGGGGAAGCGGGGAGACGAGAACCATCCGAATAAATGGACGGAATGAACAGACAAACGCCCAGTCGGTTCATGCGTTAATGGAACAATTAGGGTTCGCAGGCAAAAGGATGGTCGTAGAACTTAACGGTGTGATTATCGCCCGTGAGGCGTGGCATACGGCTTTACTTGAGCAGGGCGCATCACTTGAGCTCGTTCATTTTGTCGGAGGGGGCTGATCAGAATGGAAACCTATCCTAATAATCAGAATGATGTGTTGGTTATCGGTGGGAAGCAGCTTACTTCGCGATTCTTTCTGGGAACGGGCAGATTCCCAAGTCCAGCTATCTTTCAGCTTGCTCTAGAAGCATCGGCTGCTGAAGTGGTTACTTTCGCTGTTCGCCGCGTGAATTTGGATTTTACGGAGGATGATTCAATCCTTCAGCATTTAACTGGAAGAGAGCTGAGCTATCTGCCCAATACTTCTGGTGCTAACAATGCTGATGAGGCAATTCGGATCGCAAGGCTGGCCAAAGCAGCAGGACTGGGCAACTGGATTAAGGTCGAGATCAGTGCGAATCCGCGAACGCTGCTTCCTGATCCAATTGAGACGCTGCGAGCGACTGAACGGCTCGTTAGTGAGGGATTTGTGGTGCTTCCCTACACCTCTGATGATCCTATTCTTTGCAAAAGACTAGAGGAAGCGGGTGCGGCGGCGGTTATGCCAGGAGGGGCACCAATTGGGTCAGGACTTGGATTATTAAATCCGTATAATATTGGACTTATTGTAGAAGATGCGAATGTGCCGATTATCGTGGATGCAGGAATCGGCTCGGCGGCAGATGTCGTGCAAGCGATGGAGCTGGGCGCGGACGGTATTCTGGTGAATACGCCAGTTGCGAAGGCAAAGGATTCTGTCACGATGGCATATGCGATCAGGCTGGCCATTACAGCTGGACGGTTGTCTTATCAGGCAGGACGGATTCCCAAACGGCAGTATGCCTCAGCGAGTAGTGAATTAGCGGGGATTTCCTTGATGACATCACACCTTTCGGAAGGAAGTGTCTGACGGTGCCTGAGAGAATTGTCGTGCTTGGCGGTGGAATTATTGGACTGTCATGCGCATTCGAGGCCGCACGGAATGGTTCGCTGGTGACTGTTGTGGAACCAAGTGCAATTGGCGGTCAGGCTTCAGGTGCAGCTGCTGGCATGCTGGCGCCTTATACGGAGAATCCTGAACAACCGGACGCTTTCTTTCAATTATGCATGGATAGCTTGAAGCGATATCCGGCTTGGGTGGAACAGATCGAAAGCCTATCTGGGATGAACGTAGAGCTTATGCCAACCGGAAGCATAACGGTGGCTATGCACGAGGCGGATCTGCTGCCGCTGCAAACGCGAATGGCATGGCAGCAGCGCTATGGCGCAGCAGCTGAACTTATCGGAGCGGAGCAGCTGCGCCATATGGAGCCGAAGCTGGCAGCAGCTATAGCGGGAGCAATCTATTGTCCCAGCGAGAGTCATGTCCACGCGCCGAAGCTTGTTGCAGCCCTCGAAGTGGCGTGCCTTAAGCTGGGCATCCAACTCATGTCCCATGCAGGAGAGATAAAGCTGCCAGCAATCACGAAGGATCCCCTTCGAATGGAAACGGCCATCGAAACGAGTGAATATGGAAGAATAGTCGGCGATAAGTTGATTATTTGTGCTGGGGCATGGGCTAGTAAATATGCGGAGTTATTCGGGTTTCCCATTCCCATTCATCCGATTCGCGGGCAAATTTGTTCCTTCGACATTGCGTCAGAAGCAGGAGCAGAAGCAGGAGCAGTAAAGCATATGGTGTTTTCCAGTCAGGCTTACTGGGTGGGAAAGCAGGATGGCACACTCATCTGTGGAGCATCCGAAGACGTTGCTGGTTACGACACAACCGTGACCGAGCGTGGAATAGAGAGCCTTATTCGGTGGGGACCACGCGTATTCCCATTCCTTGAAGGGAAGCGGCCGCTATCAAGCTGGGCAGGACTCCGACCAGCAACCCTGGATGGATGGCCATTAATCGGTACAATCCCTGGCAGAGAAGATATTATCATTGCCGCCGGACATTACCGGAATGGCATTCTGCTTAGTCCAGCAACGGCAGCGATGGTAGGCAGTTTACTTCGAGGAGATTCATTAAAGGGATCACCTTTCGCACCTGAAAGGTTCGCAAAGCGGGGGAGCGGGGTACAGCGATGAACATGTGCGGGGATGAAAGAAGCGCCAGTGCTGGAATGACGCCGCCTAGAGTACTCACAATTGCAGGCTCCGACTCTGGCGGTGGAGCGGGTATACAGGCTGATCTTAAAACCTTTCAAGAGTTTGGCGTATATGGCATGAGTGCGATTACAGCTGTAACTGCCCAGAATAGCCTTGGTATTCAGGCTATTTACACGCTGGATGAGAATGCCGTTCAAGCCCAGCTTGATTCCGTGCTGAGCGATATCGGGGCAGATGCTGTGAAGACGGGGATGCTGCTCTCTCCCGGTAACGTTTTGGCTGTGGCTTCAGCTATCCGACAATATGGCATACGTCATGTGGTTGTAGATCCGGTTCTGTACGCGAAAGACGGATCTGCTCTCCTGCGTCAAGAAGCCATCTTGACGCTTCGCAATGAGCTGCTTCCGATAGCTGAGGTTGTGACGCCTAATGTACCTGAGGCCTGTGAATTACTGGGCTGGGCTGAGGACGCGATCCGTTCGGTGGAGGATATGATTCAAGCAGCAAGAAGGCTGCTTGAATTCGGACCGCAGTATGTTTTCCTTAAAGGAGGCCATTTAGCATCTATTCACGGAAATGCAAAAGCAGAAGATTGTATAGATGTGCTGGTAAGTAGAGCTTCTAGCAAGAACGAGGCGTTACTTTTCCAAGCTCAGCGTATTTTATCCAAGCATACGCATGGTACCGGATGTACGACGGCCTCTGCCATTGCCGCGGGTTTAGCTCTCGGAATATCAGTGGAAGAAGCAGTTGAAGTGGCCAAACGATTTGTCACGAAGGCAATTGAGGCGTCTGTGCCCGTTGGCAGAGGAGTCGGTTCCCTGTGGCATGCCGCGAATCGAGAATGAAAGGATAAGGAGCAGGCTCCAAGGTGTATGCGATGAGAGAGACGAGGCGTCTCTCTTTTTTGTATTCGCAAATTAATCATTGATAATGATAACTATTATCAATTATAATGAAAAAGAATTTTTTGACTTTTGCTGTTCTACATATTTTTACATAAGAGATTGTTTTAGGAGGACTATGATGAGTGAGAAAGTGAAAAAACGAACGCGCCCGCTAACGGGAGCCTTCCTAATAATTGGAGGTATGATTGCGCTGGTATTCAGTCTGGCGTTATCCATTTCTGTTGGTGCTGCGGATATTAGTCTGTCTACGGTATGGGGATCCGTCCTTCACTTCAATCCGGATTTGCAGTCTCATCAGATCATTCGAGAGCTGAGAATGCCTCGAGCGCTTGCTAGTGCAATGGTAGGCGCATGCTTTGCTGTTGCAGGAGCCATCATGCAAGGCATGACACGTAACCCGCTCGCAGATTCGGGTTTACTCGGCATTAATGCCGGTTCAGGCGTAGTACTTGCGATATGCTTTGCTTTCTTCCCAGGGCTTCCTTACCTTCATTTGATTCTATACTCATTCTTAGGTGCGGGTTTAGGTGCAGGTTTAGTTTTTGGCATTGGCGCATTAGCCAAGAATGGTCTTACGCCTGTTCGTCTAGCCTTGGCGGGTGCTGCCGTAGGTACGCTGCTAGTTGCGATTAGCGAAGGAATTGCGATTTATGCGAATGTCGGACAAGATTTGGCATTCTGGTTCGCTGGAGGGGTTGCGGGAACAAAATGGCTTCAGCTCAAATTGATGCTGCCATTCATACTAGCGGCCTTAGCTGCTGCCATCGTGCTATCAAGGTCTGTTACTCTGCTCAGCCTAGGAGATGAAATCGCTGCCGGACTAGGGCAGCGGACTGCTCTTGTGAAAGTAGCCTGTACGATTGTCGTATTGATTCTTGCAGGAACATCAGTTTCGGCGGTTGGTCCAATTGGTTTCATTGGGCTCATTATTCCCCATCTTGTCCGCTATCTGGTAGGCGTAGATTATCGTTGGATCATTCCATGCTCAGCCATAGTTGGCGCTTTGTTTGTTGTATTCGCCGATATTGGAGCAAGGCTGATTAATGCCCCTGCCGAGACACCGATCGGTTTGTTGATCGCCCTCATTGGCGTTCCTTTTTTTCTCTATCTAGCGCGTAATGTAAGGAGAGAACTATAATGAACCTAGTAAAACCAGCAGCTAATGAACACCGGAGCTCCATGAAATCGCTTGCGATTATGGTCATACTAGGTCTATTAATCATAGTCGCCTTTATTATTAGTATGAACTCCGGCTATATTAAATTGTCTCCACTACAGGTGTTAAAAACTTTATTCGGCGGTGGTACAGCGAAGGAAAGCCTGATTTTATTTGACTTTCGCTTGCCGCGGATCGTAATTTCCGTGCTGGTCGGAGCGGGTCTTGCGGTCTCGGGCTGTATCTTGCAAGGGATCACGAGAAACGGGCTTGCCGATCCCAGTATTCTAGGCATCGTCTCGGGAGCGGGCCTGGTAGTCGTATTATTCATTTCCTACTTCCCGAGCACATCGCCCTCGTCTGTGTTTCTGCTTCCGTTCTTGGCCTTCGTAGGAGCATCGCTGACGGCAGCTCTAATCTATGCATTGGCCTTTAAGAAAGGTGAGGGCATATCGCCAATCCGATTGCTGCTGAATGGAATTGGCGTCTCTGCAGGCATTAGTGCGGCGATGCTTGTCCTTACATTAAGAATGTCACCGGAGAATTATAAATTCGTTGCGGTTTGGCTTGCAGGGTCGATATGGGGCACGAGCTGGAAGTTCGTCATTGCTCTGTTCCCATGGATCGTTATTTTGCTGCCATTCTCTTTCTATAAGGCTCGTGTTCTGAATGTCCTCAATTTGAATGAGCAGACAGCAGCCGGACTGGGTGCACCCATAGAGAAGGAAAGACTGTTCCTATTAGCGACAGCGGTCGGATTAGCAGGCTCTTGCGTAGCTGTTAGTGGAGGCATCGGCTTCGTCGGTTTGATTGGCCCCCATCTTGCACGTCGTCTTGTTGGTCCGAAGCACCAATTACTGCTTCCCACTTCGGCCCTCGCAGGTGGGCTGCTGCTCATTATTGCTGATACATTGGCTCGATCAATCGCGGATATTCCGACTGGTGTTGTAGTCGCCATCATCGGCGCGCCTTATTTCTTATATTTACTTGCTCGCTCCAAAGCTTAAAGCAGCTAGTTCTACAAATCATAGAATACTGAGGTGCCGCTAGATATGCTTCGTCGTTTCTTTTCTTATTATCGTCCATACAAGCATTTATTCCTTCTTGATTTCGCTTGCGCGGTTGTTGCCGGGCTTCTGGAGCTTGGGTTTCCGCTCGCCGTGAATCAAGTTGTAGATAAGCTGCTGCCCCAAGGCAATTGGTCTTTCATCATCCTCGCATGCTGCGGACTTCTCGCCATCTATGCCGTCAATACGCTGCTCAATTTTGTTGTGACCTACTGGGGTCATATGCTGGGTATTAATATCGAGACAGATATGCGCAGCAAAATGTTCAACCATCTGCAGAAGCTGTCGTTTCGATTCTTTGATAACAACAAGACAGGGCAGCTGATGTCCCGAATCTCGAACGATTTGTTAGAAATCGGCGAGGTTGCGCATCATGGTCCGGAGGATTTGTTCATCGCGGTCATGACCTTGATCGGAGCGTTAATTCTCATGCTATCCATTAACGTTAAGCTTGCATTGCTGACGTTCACGATTGTACCACTCCTGCTGTGGATGGCGGTATTCTTTAATCGCAAAATGGTGGGCGCCTTCCGTGGTATGATGTCAAGTCTAGCTGATATCAATGCGCGGGTAGAGGATAATATCGGGGGCATTCGTGTCGTACAAGCCTTCGCTAATGAAGAACATGAGAAGAAATTATTCGCGGTTAATAATGGTCGCTTCCGTATCATCAAGCTTCTGTCCTATAAAATCATGGCTTGGAATATATCGATCAGCTATATTCTGATGCGTCTTGTAACGGTATTCGTGCTCATATGTGGCACTTGGTTTGTCATTCAGAAGCAATTAACCTACGGCGAGTTTATTGCCTTCATTCTATTAACGAACGTTTTTCTAGTTCCGATTCAGAAGATTAACACCGTTATTGAGAGCTACCCCAAAGGAATAGCTGGTTTCAAACGCTATGTAGAAATCATCGATACAGAGCCTGATGTAGCTGATGCGCCAACTGCCATCGAAGCTGGCTCACTCAAGGGAGAGATTCGCTACCAAGGTGTAACCTTTCGTTATGAGAATGAAGCCAACATTTTAACAGATATCGACTTATCTATTCACGCCGGTGAAACGGTCGCCTTCGTCGGACCTTCGGGAGCGGGGAAAACAACGCTGTGCAGTCTGCTGCCGCGATTCTATGATATCGCCGAAGGCAGCATATCGATAGACGGAACGGATATTCGGGACTATCAGCTGGTCTCGCTGCGCAGACAGATTGGTATCGTGCAGCAGGACGTGTTCCTATTCTCTGGGACGATTCGAGAGAATATCAGCTATGGGAATCTTGGAGCGGGAGATGATGAGATTTGGGAAGCGGCTCGCCGCGCACGCCTTGAGACGTTTATTCAAGCTCAGCCCAATGGGCTGGAGACGATTATAGGTGAAAGAGGCGTTAAGCTATCAGGCGGGCAAAAGCAGCGCTTGGCTATTGCACGGATGTTCTTGAAGAATCCGCCAATTCTCATTCTTGATGAAGCGACCTCTGCGCTGGACACGGAGACGGAAGCGGCGATTCAACAGTCACTCGCTGAGTTGTCTGAGGGAAGAACGACGCTCGTCATTGCACACCGACTTGCTACGATTCGGAATGCTGACCGGATCGTAGTTGTAACCGAGCAAGGAATTATGGAGCAAGGTCCTCACGAGGAACTGCTTGCCTTGAACGGCGTTTATTCTCGCTTGCATCAAGCACAATTTCGGACATAGAGGATAGAGTTGACAAGCTGTTCGACTCGACGTCATAGCTCATCGCAACGGACGCGGAGGATGAATGAAATATATAAAAAATGGAAATGTGTGCAACTATGTTCTCTTTCTTTGCGTTTATAATGGCAATGACATCCATAAATGGATGCGAATTTTGCTAAATTACTTATTTCAAAAGGAGCGCAAAGCAATGAAAAGGTTAATTACTATTTTAAGTCTGCTCTCAGTGTTATTCAGTTTCCCACTATCAGCATCGGCAGCTACAACAGCTACATCAGTCATCACAAAGGCCAATATCCAAGCATTCGATTCATCCTCACTAATCAAAACGGATGGTTCCTATTGGGTATGGGGCGGCAATCTGTCCGTGCCGACGCAAGTAACTGGACTTACTGATGTAGCAGCTTCATTCGACTTTCAATTTGTGATGAAGCGAGATAATACGGTTTGGTATTGGGAAAGAAGCACTCCTTCATCTGCTTCCTTTAAAATCTCTCCGATAAAAGAACTAAACCATATCGTTTCCGTCGAATCTTTTGGCTATGATCAAGTAGTCGTTGTTAATGGAGATGGAAAAGTATACACCATTCCTCAAGTGGATAATAAACTGGATATTGCTCATATCACACTTATCTCTGGTATAGATGATGTGGCAAGTATAAGCAGCTATTTTGAAATACAGGATCAGAAGTGGGAAAAACGATGGGTCTTTCTGAAGAAAGACGGTACGGTCTGGGTGAATAGGAACGAGTTAACATCCTTTGAATCCATTCAATCTCTGGATCATGTTGTTGATATTCAACAAAACATGGCTTTGAAAGACGATGGAACGTTCTGGACCTGGCCTTCTGAGTTTACTGCAAAGGAATTGCCAGTCGGGAAGTTGACTGCTTCATCTAAGCAAGAGTTGGCTAATATTCAAATGTTTAGAACGAATGGCAATACGACGATTGCGATTGATAAACAATCCCGTCTTTGGTTCTGGGGGGTAACCATTACGGGTTACTCAGATGGGACAGAGTTTCATGTACAAAAGGGCTTCAAACAGCTAACAAGTATCAAAGATGTGAAGGATGCTTATATCGTTGAACGATCCTTGATCGTGCAGACCAATGATGGAAAGGTCCAGGAGGCCTCCATTGAGCGGGAAGCGATGCCTGATAATCCAACCTTTAATCTAATCACGAATGATATAAATCTAATTAAAGGCGGCGGACGTCATTTCATTATGCAGAAGAATGACGGCACGCTCTGGGGATGGGGTGTCAACAAAAATGCTCAGCTAGGCAACGGTGATTATGAATTTATGCATAATATTCCGGTACCTGTACAGCAGCCTGTCTCGATCCAATTGAATGGTGAGCTGATAGCTTTGACTAATGGAGTCATCACTCGTAATGGACAAGCATTTATTCCGCTTCGTTCGATCTTTGAGAAATTAGGCGCCACTGTAACTTGGAATGAGTCGAAGAAAGTCGTAACGATTAGCCGAACGGAGTCCGGTAAGCCATCGCTCACCATCATCATTAATCTTCAGTCCGGAGAAGTTACAATGGATAACAAAGCGGTTCAACTGCCGAATAAACCTTTTGGCGTCAATGGCACCTCGTATCTTCCGCTGCGTTTCATCAGTGAATCGCTCGGGGCCAAAGTTGACTGGAAACAAAAAGAACAAATCATCTCTATCAGCGATTCTCGTTAACCTTTCGGAAGTTCATGACACTGCTGTAATTATCTTTTTTTACAGCAGTGGTATGAAAAAGATCTCACAAGTAGGATTGTTCGGAAACTCTTCAGGGTTTCGGGATAATCCTTTTTTGTTGTTATTTTGAGTAAAATGATTCCTTGTAAGCTGTCAATATTGACATTGATAATCATTATCAATTAATATAGAACTATTGGAAAATAACTTAAAGAACGAGCAAGGAGCTGAATCATGTTACCTGATTCCTATAAAAGCTGGCAGTCACGTCCCATCCATTTTTCTTCGGTAAGGGTGCAATCTGACCGCTCTGTTATTGCTGCTTCGCCTGGTAAGGGCATTTATCATAAGTCTGAGCATGGAGATTGGAATGGACTTTCGAAAGGGCTGCCTGAAAGCGCGAATATTAACCGTCTTCAATTGGTGAACGGTGTTATGTATGCATGTACCAATAAAGGGTTATATCGACTTGATGATCAGCGTGAATGGCATTTTGCCGAAGTGGGCCAATCCTGCTACCAGTACAAAGAAGAGTGGGGCTACGGCTTTGCAGCTACGGCATCAGGCCTGCTGTATAAAGATTCTAACAAGTGGAAGGAATCGGCTTATGAGAATTCCATCGTCTATGACTTTTTATTTACACCGCAATATTTATACATCGGACTTGATCAAGGAATTAGCATGTATGACCGTATGACGGATCGATGGGCGTCCTTTCAACTTGGATTCGGCGTCACCTCGCTTGCTGCGACTAGAGATCATTTATTCGGGGCAAGTGAACAGGGGGAGCTTGTAGTTAGTAATGGGGAGGGCGGCTTCAGCACGATTCGCTTTGGCGATATTTTTGTTTTTTCTGTTGTATCCAAACATGCACAAGTGTATGTTTGCACTGATAAGGGACTTTATCGCGTGGGTCGTCTTGGCGAGCGACTTACATTATTCTCGGTCAAGCCTGGTGTTCCCGTAACAGATATGGATTGGCTTGGGTCAGAGCTTTACATAGCAACTTTATCGAAAGGGATTCAAACGATGCATACAGAGCCTTGGTGTCAGCACTAGCTGACGCAAGGCTTTTTTCTTTTTACTGGGTGGAAAAGGAGTCTGCCGCGAATCGCCCTTTTTTCGTGTGACCTGCCTAGGTACATGTGCATATGATACTTATGACATTCTAGGTGGAAGAAGGAGAGGGCTATGGCGAAGAGCAGTAAAGGGAAAAGCCCCAAAGGGCGTAAGCCGTTATTTTACGTGGATAACCCGAACGCTTCAGAGTTGAAATGGCTCGACGAATCGAAGAAAAAGAAGATTGCTTCGACGCGTCCAGAAGTTAAGAAACCTGTTCACGTGAATACAGTTGCACTTGTAGAGGATCAGCTGCTGCAGACTGGCCAGCAGATACAGGAAACCGTAAAAGTGCAGGAACCACATGAAACATCATCACAAACGCAGGAAACGGGACAAACGCAGGAAATACAGCAAGCTGAGAAGGGATTACAGCAAACAGAACAAACGCAGGAGTCACAGCAAGCAGCACAGACACAGACACAGACACAGACACAGCAAGCTCGGGAAGTATTACTTTCTGGTGAGAATATAGCAGCACCACACGAGATCATCCATGTCGTTCTCCAAGAAGGGACAGCTGCTATTGCTGAGGAGTCCAAAGCTCAAGCACTAGTGGTCGAGCAGATTGTGAGAGAGAATGAGATTGTTGAACGGAAACAATTGGAGGAGCTAGTCGACGAACTTGAGCTGATTCCGAGCAAAGAAGAGCGTATTAAAGAGAAAAGATTGCCTCAATCCTCAATTCCTTTCCTATTTACCGATGACTTGGCTGATGAAGCTATTACAACAGAGAAACTTGCTTCAGGTGCCGTAGGCTCGAAGCAGCTGAAATTAGATGCGATCCTGACGCAAAATATTGCCGACTATGCGGTAGAAAGTATTAAAATCGCTGACCGCGCTATTACTTCAACGAAAATCGCATCGGAATCCATAACGAGCGATCATTTAACAAAGAATGCGATTTCTGGCTCCAAAATTCGTGACCGTTCCATTACAGGAGATAAGCTGCGTGATAATAGTGTGACGTCTGATAAGCTTACGGACCGGATCATTAGTGCCGACAAGATTGCTGAAGGATCGATAGAAGCGAAGCACTTGAAGCCATTCGTCATTACGACAGAACTGCTAGACGATCAAGCGGTAAGTTCAAGCAAGCTGAGAAGTGGCGCTGTACGCAGTGAGAATATTGCGAATGACGCCATTCACACCTCGAAATTGGCAGATGGTGCCGTAACTTCTTCCAAACTGCGTGACCAAGCTGTGACTGGAGAGAAAATTAGTCTGGGAGCAATCGACTCCACTCATCTTAAGCAAGGATTGCTGCTGGCAGAGCATGTTGCGACAGGTGTGTTGTTGGGAAAGCATTTGGCCCCAGGAGAAATCAACGCAAGTCACTTGGTTGAAGGAGCGGTGGGAACAAGAGAGCTTCAAGCGTCAGCAGTAACAGCAGAAGTCATCGCGGAAGGGGCAGTCGGTCCAGCACAGCTGCGGGAGCGATCCGTAACCGGCGAACACATCAGCGTAAATGAAATTGACTCGAAGCATTTAGTTGACTATGCGGTCACCTCACCCAAAATTGCGGACTTAGCGATTTCCACCATGAAGCTGATCGATCAAGCGGTAACATCATCCAAAATTGCTGATCAAAGTATTACTGCTGCGAAGCTGCTGGACGAATCGGTCTGGGGACGCCATCTCAAGCGGCAAAGCGTGAATTCAGATATTCTTGCGTCAGATAGTGTGGAGGAGCCTCATTTAAGTACAAATTCAGTTAGCGCAAGGCAGCTAGCAGATAACTGCGTGCAGACCTCTAACGTGGTTGACGGTGCTATAACCAGTCAGAAGATCAAGGAATCCGCTATCCAGCAGCTTCATATTAGCAGCGCAGCAGTCGGCAGAATCCAGCTAGCAGATGAATCAGTGAGTGAAAATAAGCTAGCGGATGACAGTGTAAGCAGCTCGAAGATAGCTGAGAATACGATCGGTACCAGGCATCTGATGGATGAATCGATTACCTTTGACAAAATTTCGCCTGAAGCCATTCGTGACTTTCACCTTTCGGCTGGAGCGGTTACCGAAGAAGCTGTCTCGCGGGAGGCAATCGGATCGCAGCACCTGCAGCATGGATTAATTCAGTCGGCCCATCTGTCAGTTTCCGCTGTAATTACAGATGCCCTGCAGGATGGAGCGGTTAAATCCATTAAGCTGGCTAACGGTGCGGTAACAGAACGTCACTTGGCAGCGGGTGCGATCTATTCGCATCATTTGGCCGACCATGCGGTTAATTCTTTGAAGCTTTCCCCAGAGAGCATCTCCACGGATAAATTATCGGATTTGGCTGTTACAACAAATAAGCTGGCTGATGGCAGTGTTACAGTTAATAAGCTGGCGGCTAATGCTGTAACAAGTAAACAGCTTGCTGCGAAGACTGTTCAATCCACTCACATTTCACTGAAATCCATTGATGCGGGGCATTTGACGGATGGTGCGGTGGAGGTACGACATCTGGCAAAAGGCGCAGTAAGTACGGAAGCCATCGCAGATGGAACAGTGACGGGGGCGAAGCTTGCATCTGGTATAGTTGATTCTGCTCATCTTGCCAACGAAGCGGTTAAAAGCCAGCACTTGGG
This sequence comes from Paenibacillus baekrokdamisoli, assembly GCF_003945345.1. Classification (GTDB taxonomy): domain Bacteria; phylum Bacillota; class Bacilli; order Paenibacillales; family Paenibacillaceae; genus Paenibacillus_Z; species Paenibacillus_Z baekrokdamisoli. The sequence goes on from NZ_AP019308.1 coordinate 7,175,563, forward strand.
GGAACAGTCGGTTATTAGTGTACATCTTGCTGAGCAAAGCGTACGTGAGGTGCATTTGGGCAAAGAGGTGGTAACGGCTGATAAACTCGCTGGTGAAAGCGTCGGTCGTAATCATTTGCAAAAATTCGCAGTAGGACCTGAGTCTATTGCCCCTGGATCGGTGCGAGCCGAGCATGTGGCTGCTGAAACGATAGGATCAAAACATATTGGGAAAGCATCGGTAGGCAGTACGCATCTGCAAGCGGATAGTGTATTGCAGATGCATATAACGGAGCAGGCAGTCGGGACAGAGCAGCTCTTGAATGGGGCAGTGACGGGTGCAAAGCTTGCTGCGATGTCTATTATTGGTGACCATGTTGTTCTGGAATCTTTAGCTGGTAAACATATAAAGCCGGAGTCCATCCAAGGCTATCACATTCGTAAAGGCTCAATTAACCTTGCACATTTGGCCTCCGAGTTTGTTGTCTTTGAGAATGTGCCGGATGGCTCGCTTCATGGCAGTAAAATCAAAGAAGGAACAGTTAGGTCAGAGCATGTTGAGGCTAACAGCATCGAAAATAAGCATATCGTTACTGGAGCAATCGGCGATGCACAGCTGCAAGCAGGTTCGGTTACTCTTGGCAAAATCGCTCCGCGATCGATAACGACGGTGAATTTGATTGTCGGTTCCGTGGAGACAGAATCGCTGAGTGATGGGGTAGTGACAAGTGCGAAGCTGGCGCTCGGGGCTGTCGGTGAGGAAGCATTGAGTGATGGGGTAGTGACAAGTGCGAAGCTGGCGGTAGGCGCAGTAGGTTCGGGAGCGCTGAGTGATGGCGCGGTGACAAGCGCGAAGCTGGCGGTAGGTGCGGTAAGTTCGGGAGCGCTGAGCGATGGCGCGGTGACCAGCGTAAAGCTAACGGTAGGTGCGGTAGGTGCGGAAGCGCTGAGTAATGGCGCGGTGACAAGTGCGAAGCTGGCGATGGGCGCGGTAGGTACGGGAGCGTTGAGCGATGGCGCGGTGACAAGCGCGAAGCTGGCGTTAAGCGCGGTAAGTGAGGAAGCGCTGAGTGATGGCATAGTGACAAGAGCGAAGTTGGCGTTAGGTGCGGTAAGTGAGGATGCGTTGAGCGATGGCTCGGTAACGAGAGCGAAGTTGGCTTTAGGCGCGGTAAGTGCGAAAGCGCTGAGAGATGGCGCGGTGACGAGCGCGAAGCTGGCGATAGGCGCGGTAGGTGCAGGAGCGCTGAGCGATGGTGCAGTGACGAACGCGAAGCTGGCGGTAGGCGCGGTAGGTGCGGAAGCGTTGAGCGACGGCGCGGTGACGCGAGCGAAGCTAGCGGTAGGCGCGGTAAGTGCGGAAGCGCTAAGGGATGGCGTAGTGACAAGAGGGAAGTTGGCGTTAGGTGCGGTAAGCGGGGAAGCGCTGAGCGATGGCGCGGTGACAAGCGCGAAGCTGGCGTTAGGCGCGGTAAGTGAGGAAACGCTGAGCGATGGCGCGGTGACGAATGCGAAGCTGGCGGTAGGCGCGGTAAGTGAGGAAACGCTGAGCGATGGTGCGGTGACGAGCGCGAAGCTGGCGTTAGGCGCGGTAGGCGAGGAAGCACTGAGCGATGGCGCGGTAACGAATGCGAAGTTGGCGTTAGGCGCGGTAAGTGAGGAAGCGCTGAGTGATGGCGCGGTGACGAATGCGAAGCTGGCGTTAGGCGCGGTAGATGCGGGAGCGCTGAGTGATGGCGCGGTGACAAGTGCGAAGTTGGCGATAGGCGCGGTAAGTGAGGAAGCGCTGAGTGATGGCGCGGTGACGAGTGCGAAGCTGGCGATAGGCGCGGTAAGTGAGGAAGCGCTGAGCGATGGCGCGGTGACGAGTGCGAAGTTGGCGATAGGCGCGGTAAGTGAGGAAGCGCTGAGTGATGGCGCGGTGACGAGTGCGAAGTTAGGGGTAGGCGCGGTGAGTGAGGAAGCGCTGAGTGATGGCGCGGTGACAAGCGCGAAGCTGGCGGTCGGAGCTGTCGGTGAAGAAGCATTGAATGATGGCGTAGTGACAAGTGCGAAGTTGGCGTTAGGCGCAGTAAGTGAGGAAGCGCTGAGCGATGGCGCGGTGACGAGCGCGAAGCTGGAGTTGGGCGCGGTAAGTGAGGAAGCGCTGAGCGATGGCGCGGTGACAAGCGCGAAGCTAGCTTTAGGCGCAGTAAGTGAGGAAGCGCTGAGTGATGGAGCGGTGACAAGCGCGAAGTTGGCGTTAGGCGCGGTAAGTGAGGAAGCGCTGAGCGATGGCGCGGTGACGAGCGCGAAGCTGGCGATAGGCGCGGTAAGCGAGGAAGCGCTGAGCGATGGTGCAGTGACGAGCGCGAAGTTGGCGATAGGCGCGGTAAGTGAGGAAGCGCTGAGCGATGGCGTAGTGACAAGCGCGAAGCTGGCGTTGGGCGCAGTAAGTGAGGAAGCGCTTAGTGATGGCGTAGTGACAAGCGCGAAGTTGGCGTTAGGCGCGGTAGGTGCGGAAGCGTTGAGCGATGGCGCGGTGACGAGCGCGAAGCTGGCGTTGGGCGCGGTAAGTGAGGAAGCGCTGAGCGATGGCGCGGTGACGAGCGCGAAGCTGGCGTTGGGCGCAGTAAGTGAGGAAGCGCTGAACGATGGCGTAGTGACGAGCGCGAAGTTGGCGATAGGCGCAGTAAGTGAGGAAGCGCTTAGTGATGGCGTAGTGACAAGCGCGAAGTTGGCGTTAGGCGCGGTAGGTGCGGAAGCGTTGAGCGATGGCGCGGTGACGAGCGCGAAGCTGGCGTTGGGCGCGGTAAGTGAGGAAGCGCTGAGCGATGGCGCTGTGACGGGCGCGAAGCTGGCGGTAGGCGCGGTAGGTGAGGAAGCGCTGAGCGATGGCGCGGTGACAAGCGCGAAGTTGGCGTTAGGTGCGGTAAGTGAGGAAGCGCTGAGCGATGGCGCGGTGACGAATGCGAAGCTGGCGGTAGGCGCGGTAGGTGAGGAAGCGCTGAGCGATGGCGCAGTGACAAGCGCGAAGTTAGCGTTAGGCGCGGTAGGTGCGGAAGCGTTGAGCGATGGCGCTGTGACGGGCGGAAAGCTGGCGTTAGGCGCGATAAGTGAAGAAGCGCTGAGTGATGGCGCGGTGACGAGCGCGAAGCTGGCGTTAGGCGCGGTAAGTGAGGAAGCGCTGAGCGATGGCGCTGTGACGAGAGCGAAGCTGGCGTTAGGGGCAGTAAGCAAGGAAGCGCTGAGCGATGGCGCTGTGACGAGCGGAAAGCTGGCATTAGGCGCGATAGGCGAAGAAGCGCTGAGTGATGGCGCGGTGACGAGCGCGAAGCTGGCGTTAGGCGCGGTAGGCGAGGAAGCGCTGAGCGATGGCGCTGTGACGAGCACGAAGCTGGCGAAAGGCGCGGTAAGTGAGGAAACGCTGAGCGATGGTGCGGTGACCAGCGCGAAGTTGGCGTTAGGCGCGGTAAGTGAGGAAGCGCTGAGTGATGGCGTAGTGACGAGCGCGAAGCTGGCGTTAGGCGCGGTAGGTGAAGAAGCGCTGAGCGATGGTGTAGTGACGAGAGCGAAGCTGGCGTTAGGCGCAGTAAGTGAGGAAGCGCTGATCGATGGCGTAGTGACAAGAGCGAAGTTGGCGTTAGGCGCGGTAGGCGAGGAAGCGCTGAGCGATGGTGCGGTGACGGGCGCGAAGTTGGCGATAGGCGCAGTAAGTGAGGAAGCGCTGAGCGATGGTGCGGTGACGGGCGCGAAGTTGGCGATAGGCGCAGTAAGTGAGGAAGCGCTGATCGATGGCGCGGTGACGAGAGCAAAGTTAGCGTTAGGAGCGGTAAGTGAGGAAGCGCTGATCGATGGTGTGGTGACGAGCGCGAAGCTGGCGTTAGGCGCAGTAAGTGAGGAAGCGCTGATCGATGGCGTAGTGACAAGAGCGAAGTTGGCGTTAGGCGCGGTAGGCGAGGAAGCGCTGAGCGATGGAGCGGTGACGAGCGCGAAGTTAGCGTTAGGCGCGGTAAGTGAGGAAGCGCTGAGCGATGGAGCGGTGACGGGCGCTAAGTTGGCTTTAGGCGCGGTAAGTGAGGAAGCGCTGAGCGATGGAGCGGTGACGAGCGCGAAGCTGGCGATAGGCGCGGTAAGTGAGGAAGCGCTGAGCGATGGTGCAGTGACGGGCGCGAAGTTGGCGATAGGCGCGGTAAGCGAGGAAGCGCTGAGCGATGGTGCGGTGACGGGCGCTAAGTTGGCGATAGGCGCGGTAGGTGCGGAAGCGCTGAGGGATCGAGTAGTGACAAGAGCGAAGTTGGCGTTAGGTGCGGTAAGCGGGGAAGCGCTGAGCGATAGCGCGGTGACAAGAGCGAAGTTGGCGTTAGGCGCGGTAGGTGAAGAAGCGCTGAGCGATGGAGCGGTGACGAGTGCGAAGCTGGCGTTAGGTGCGGTAAGTGAAGAAGCGCTGAGCGATGGAGCGGTAACGAGCGCGAAGTTAGCGTTAGGCGCGGTAAGTGAGGAAGCGCTGAGCGATGGAGCGGTGACGGGCGCTAAGTTGGCTTTAGGCGCGGTAAGTGAGGAAGCGCTGAGCGATGGAGCGGTGACGAGCGCGAAGCTGGCGATAGGCGCGGTAAGTGAGGAAGCGCTGAGCGATGGTGCAGTGACGGGCGCGAAGTTGGCGATAGGCGCGGTAAGCGAGGAAGCGCTGAGCGATGGAGCGGTGACGGGCGCGAAGCTGGCGGTAGGCGCAGTAAGTGAGGAAGCGTTGAGCGATGGTGTAGTGACAAGCGCGAAGCTCGGGGTAGGCGCGGTAGTTGAGGAAACGCTCGGTGACGGCTCGGTGACGAGCGCGAAGCTATCGGATGGTGCAATAACTACTGAAAAATTGGCACCTGAATTGCTGCAGAAGTTGGAGCTGCTGGAAGGCAGTTTAAACGAAGTGCTGGAGTTGGCAGAGGACGCCATTACTTCGAAAATCGCAATCGGATCGATTACCAAAGAGCATTTGGCACCAGACGTAATGGCGTTTTCTCCAGCTAGCCACAGCATAGAAAATACAGAATTGCTGGATGGTTCAATTTCTGCAGAAAAGCTTGATTTCTCACCGATCCGTTCGGTCTCGAACCAAACGGTTGTACAGCAATTCGGACTGACAGCCTATAGCTTCAAAGGTCAAGGCGAACAAATAGAGCTCACGGTGAACTTTGATGAGCCATTCACGAGTGATGCCTACGTATTTGTAGCAACGACGGATCAGGTTTCATGTTATGCGGTCATTCATTCAAAGACAGCGTCAGAGGTGCAAGTAACTGTGGTACGGACCCGTATTAGTCCTGAACCACAAGGGTTCATTAACTGGATTGCTATTGGCTCCAAGTAACAACAGAACCTCTGCGTAGTAGGCCATTCTATAAGGGCTGCGCAGAGGTTTTTACTGTCATTCTGTAAAAGTGGAGTTACCAGCCAGTCGCGGTCCCTACTTTCCGCTATCAGTTCATATTGTAGCGGTTTTCTAGCACTAGGTTGCTTGCCAACAAGAAACAAAAGCGAAGCGGACGGAATCGTTCTGAAGAAGCGGTAGCGTTCGCCTTTGTCTCCTTATTTCTACCCCTAAGGGATAGAATCAAGAAATAGGGAGACAACAGCGATCGTAAGAATGATCCGTCCGTGTAGCGGGCTTCTACGCACCATTCTTCGCATTTGTGCCTGGCTTAGAGGCATGGGAAAAGGGTCATTGAAGGGCATAATACGCCCTTCAATGACCCTTTTTCTTGCATGTCCGAGTTAAGCAGTCATTGTCTCGGGATTTCTACCTATCATTTCTACCTTTTAATGGCATTGTATCGTGATAGTTCACTATTTTTTAAGAGTATAAGTCATTCGACTACAGCAAACTTGGATATTTCGCGTATGATGCTACAAATTCAACAAGGGAGCGGATATATTCATGGAGCATTATCCCCATTATAAAATCGGGATTATTGGATTGGGGTACGTCGGATTACCGCTCGCGCGTTTGTTTATCGAGAAAGGGCATGAGGTGCACGGTATTGACGTCGATGAACAAAAGATTAATAAGCTGCAAAAACGGCAATCTTATTTGTCGGATTTTACAAATATTGAAATTCGAAAACTGTTTAGAAAGAATAGTTTTTATGTTGGAACCTCATTTGAAGCGATTGATAAGGTAGACGTTATTATTATTTGCGTCCCGACACCTTTGGATGAGAATGCACAGCCCGATTTGAAGTATGTTCTCCATGCTGCACAGAGTTCACTACCCTATTTGCATCGGGGGCAACTTGTTGTACTAGAAAGCTCGACGTTTCCAGGGACAAGTGAGGAGCAGTTGAAACCTATATTGGAATCGACAGGGATGATAGTTGGTAGAGACATTTCACTGGCATACTCCCCAGAGAGGATCGATCCCGGCTCTGAATGGGAGCTGGAGCATATCCCGAAAATCATAGGTGGTGTTACTCCTTCTTGTACGTCTTATGCGAAACAAGTATATGGATCAGCGTTCGATAAATTGGTCATTGTTTCTTCGCCGCGTGTAGCGGAGATGACGAAACTACTAGAAAACTGTCAACGCTATATCAATATCTCATTTATGAACAGTCTATTGAAATTGTGTGAGGAACTGGACATCAGCCTCTGGGAGGTTATCGATGCGGCAGGAACGAAGCCATATGGATTTACGAAGTATTATCCAGGACCGGGCGTCGGTGGTCACTGCATTCCCATTGATCCTCTTTATTTACTTTGGAAGGCTCGTGAACAGAACTTAGATCTTCCTTTCATCGAGCTGTGTCATCAGGTGAATAAGGATATGCCGGGGTATATTGTGGAAAGGGTTGAGAAAGGTTTGCATCCGAAAAGGTTGAACGAGAGTAGTGTGCTCGTTATCGGGGTGACTTATAAGAAGGATGTTAACGATATACGTGAATCAACCGCACTTCAAATTATTAAGAATTTACAGCGAGCTGGTGTAAAGGTCAGTTTTTTTGATCCTTATATGGAAGATCTGAGAATCAGCGATAAAGTGATTCAAGTGACCCCGCTTACGGCACGAAATATTAAGAATTTTGATTGTACATTGATTCTGACGGATCATTCAAACATACCGTATGAGCTTGTCGTGGCAAATTCGTCAGTAGTTATCGATACCCGAAATGCAACAGCTAATCTGAAAGACAGAAGTAATGTCATTGTACTCTAAGAAAAATCTCGTTAAGGACAAAGGACAAATATAGACCTCTTGTTTAGATTAATGAAAGGGGAAAAAGTATGATTTTACTCTCTGATCTTGCTCGTCAGTTTCAATCGATAAAGCAGGAGATTTTTCAACAATTTGAGTTGTTTATTGATAGCGGAAAATATATAATCGGCGATTATGTTTCCCTACTAGAAAAGAAAATCGCTGATAAAGTAGGCACTTCCTATGCAATCAGTGTAGCAAATGGTACAGATGCATTAATTCTTACCCTCGAAGCTTATGGTATTGGTGAGGGGGACGAAGTGATTACAACCCCGTACACCTTTTTTGCAACGGCTGAGGCTATATCTCGGAGAGGGGCTAAGCCGGTTTTTGTAGATGTCGATCCTGTTACCTATAACATGGATCCGTTTCAAGTCGAAGCTCTGATCACCCCGCGTACGAAAGCCATTTTACCTGTTCATTTGTTTGGCCAGCCTGCTGATATGGATCACATAAATCTTCTGGCTCAAAAGTATGGCCTCGTCGTTATTGAAGATGCTTGCCAAGCATTCGGTGCTAAATATAAAGGAAGACCGGTTGGGAGTCTGGGGGATGCAGCTTGTTTTTCTTTTTTTCCAACCAAAAATTTGGGGACAATGGGGGACGGGGGTATCGTGGTAACCTCGAATCCAGAAATAGCAGAAAAAATTCGCAAACTCCGTCATCATGGAAGCAAAGTAAAGTATTATCATGACGATCTTGGCTATAATAGTCGTCTCGATGAACTTCATGCGATGATTCTCCTTATTGCCTTGGATCGAATTGACATCTGGAATGATAGACGTCGAATATTAGCTGAACGTTATCGCAAGGAGCTGTTCCATCTTCCTTACCTCGATTTACCGGAGGATTCCAAGGATTCCTTCAGTGTGTATCATCTTTTTTGTATAGGATCAGACCAGCGGGACTTCATAACAACCATGCTTCAAGAATCGGGTGTTCAAACCGGAGTCTACTACCCTTGTCCTCTTCATCTCCAAAAGGCTTATGACCATCTTCATTATCAAAAAGGGGATTTTCCTGCAGCGGAAAAGCTATCCAATCGATTGTTCGCAATTCCAATGAATCCATTCTTAACCGAATCCGAACAGGATGAGATTATTTCATTATTAAAGAACTTTAGGAGTATAAGTTAATGCGCAGTGTTACGTTTGCTATCGTTGGTTGTGGCACTATAGCCTGTAAGCATGTTATATCCATGGCGGCTTGTCAAGAAGCAAGACTGGTGGCAGTTTGCGATTTAAATGCTGAAAGAATGGAGCAAATTGCAGCGTTATGGCATGAAGAAAGCGGTGAGGAGCAGAAGATTGCTAAGGTAGCTGAGTTTCGGGAGCTGCTTGCTGACCCGTCTATTCAAGTTATAGTCATTTCTACCTTATCCAGTTTACATGCGGAATTCGCCAAAGAAGCACTGCAGGCAAACAAACATGTTGTGTTGGAGAAACCAATAGCTCTTTCTTTACAGGATGCTGATGATTTAATCCGGATTGCATCCGAACGGAATCTATATGTGCAGGTTTGCCATCAACTTCGGTATCGTCCCCTGATGAGAAAGATAAAAGACTTAGTGTTAGGCGGGGAGCTAGGGGAGATTCGCATGGGGGTGGCCAATTTACGATTAAATCGTTCCATCAGCTATTATCAATCAGCAAATTGGCGGGGAACGTGGGAACATGACGGTGGTATGCTTCTGAATCAAGGGATTCATATCATTGACTTACTTCTATGGTATCTTGGTAAGCCACAAAAGGTATACGGTGAGTTATCCTCTGTTCATTCCTTTAAAGAAACGGAGGATATGGCAGCTGGCATAATATCATTTTCAAACCATGCAAAGGGGATCATTGAAGCAAATTCTATCACTCTGCCTGCGAATCTAGAACAATCCTTATTTCTACTCGGAGAAAAGGGAACGATTTGTCTGGGAGGCGGGTCGCTGGGTCGTATCGATCGATGGTACATCGAAGGATGCCCGAATGCAGCAGAGGAGGCGAGACTGCTGATGAAGGACACCAACGAACATCTGTACATGTACCAAGCGATGGTCGATGCGATTCTAGGAAAACAGCATGCGGAATTAATCGATGCATCAGAAGGTAAGCGTGCGCTTGAGCTTATATTCGCCATTTATTTGTCAGCTTCAACAGCGAATGTTCAACACTTTCCCCTATCCGAATTCTCGACTTCCATGATGAAGATGAGGTGAAGGACCAATGGCTCACTGAAGCGAGCCATTGGCCCTAAGATCATTCGTCAATCGTAATCATAAGCTCAGGATGTGTCCGTAATTTTCTTGAAATACGAATACCATGATTTTTCAGACCATTACGATGCCAACGCCTCACAAGTTCTGTGCAATCCCAATGCAGCACGCTCGTTCGGTTCAATGTTGAAAGCTTGCCAAACTGCCGTGGGAACACAATAGGGAGCTTTCTTTTGGCTTTTTTAGAATTCCAGTCTCGTTTGATCCGAACAACAGAAACGATCTGTTTTTTATTCAGCATGACGGGTAGAACGATGACTGCTTTAGTGATTGTCGCTGACAAAGGGATTTCCGCCATATTGAACGAGAAATAGGAATTTGATCTATTTTTTGCGCGTTTCCTTGTATAATATCGATTTGGCTGAAGATGACGGGTTTGCGTGGCTCTAGTCATGGTATCGTGTTCAATCGTTCGATTCTCTCCGTTCACAAGCGTATTACCTGTAATTGTATCCACAATAGTCGGTTGTTCTGATTGAGGGGGATTTAAAAGGTACTCGATTTCGGCACGGTATGCCTCCACCAGCTTGTTTATTACTGCACTGACATGATGATGTTGTTCAACATATTCCCGGCCGGCTTTCCCTATGCGTACTCGAAGTTCAGCATCTTTTATTAGCGGAATCAATTTCTGGTATAAGGTAGCGGGATTAGCTGAGATGACGGGCAAGCTCGGATCGTATCGACTTTTTAAGTCTTCCCTGATGTATGAGATAGCGGGTTTCCCCAATGCCATTGCTTCAATGGAAACAACACCGTATGAGCCCCGAAGTAAATGATCAATGATGATATCACCTTGCTGCATTTGTCGCAAAGCATCTTCGTGACTGGTATTTTCGATCCGACGGTACTCAAATTGATAGCCCTCTTTTTGTAAACGATCGATAACCTCTTCTATATAGTCAGTTCCTTTCGAATCATTCGTGAGCAGGTGAAGAATGAGTGGAAGGGAGTTCGAACCTTTTGTGGAAGGCAGAATGGTTATGGCATCAAGGTCGATCGCATGGGGGACTACATATACCCGGTTGTGAACTTTGGCTGCATAAGCGACAGCTTCAACGTCTTTTACAATACAAGCGGGATAAAGCGGGGATAACAAGTTAAGATTGTTCGTCACATGAGCATCTTGGAAAGTAAGTCCTAATTTAGCATAAGGGTTAAACCGAATGGCATCTTTCTCGGTCCGAAGATCAGATGTTTCGTAATGAATGAATGTTGCAATCCGGTTGTTAGTTTCCACGTATACGTCAGTTAAATGTGCAGCAACAAAAGAACTGTTATGAAGATGGATAACCTCAGCGGGAAGACTTGCTGTTATTCTTTCTTTGCTTACTGGCACATCCATTTCGTAAGATTCCACCTGATGCCCGGAAATTTGCAGTTTTTTAACCAATAATCCGGCTTGCGAGTTTCCCTTTTCATAGGCATGTATAACTTTCACTTATTCATCTCCTTGCTGCATATTGAAAATCTATACTATTTTATGTCGATCGACATTAAATGCACTAGTTATTCCACTAGAAGTTATGAATGGGTTTCTGCACTTACGAATCTTTGACGAAAAGCATAACTTGGGAGAAGGGGAGATGGTTAGGTATGCATTTTGGTCATGTATTAATCACAGGTGGAGCAGGATTCGTGGGTTCCCAATTACTGAAACGATTGGAACCCATTTCAGATCACATTTATGTTATTGATGATCTTTCATCTGGTCGGCACGAAGCGGTTGTAGACTCTAAAAAAGTAACTTTTTATCAGGAAAGCTACACGAACGAAGATTTTCTAGAGGAAGTGCTGCCTCGCGTGGAATGGGTGTTCCATCTCGCTTGCAGCAGTCTAACCCATTCCGTTCTCGATATGAGAAAAGATTTCCACACCAATTTATTCGGAGCTTTTTTGCTTCTGGAAAAAACAAAGGCATTATGTCCATCTCTTAAAAGAATGGTTTATACTTCAACAGCATCCGTATACGGTAATGCTAGTGTTCGGCCTACCCCGGAGTCCTTCTATCACATATCCACGCCATATTCGGCAAGTAAATTTTCAGCTGAACACTACTTTCAAGTCTATTCACATATGTACAATATGCCGATCACCATGCTGCGGCTATCTAATGTATTCGGACCTGGACAATTGATCACGAATCCTTATTGCGGCGTTGTTGCTAAGTTTTTTGATGCCGTTGAGAAAAAGGAGCCGATATCCATATACGGCGATGGAACGCAAAGCCGGGATTTCTCCTATATTGAGGATGTTATTGATGCCATATTGATTGCTGCCTCCCATAAAGACAGTATAGGCAAGCTATACAATATCGGCAGCGGAATAGAAACGAGTGTTCAACAACTTGCGGCTCATATCTCTACCGTAGCAGGATTTATAGATTACCCCACTGTTTCTTTACCTAAAAGAGTCATTGATAATGTCCATCATCGCTCCGTAAATAACAGTTTGATTAAGAAAGAATTACAGTGGGCTCCTCGTCATACATTGCGCCAAGGCCTGGAAGAAACCTATAACTGGTTGAAAAAAAAGGGCTAAGGAAGAGAGGATGGTTAACAATGAAAATTCTTGCGCTGGTAGAAGGTGAGCATCATCGATTGAATTTCTGTTGGGCTTTGGAGGAATTGGGTCATCAGGTTTATTATTTGAATGAAATTACCGAACAATTGTTTGATGATGCGGTACGAGACTTTAAACCAGATATGACTTTTGGAATGGGGTGGGATTTTTTACAGAGCAGGACCGATATTTTGCCTCAAATAAAAGCACGCCACAACCTGTTCCACTTATATTTTGCTGAGGAGGATTGGCTGCATTATATTGGATTGTCGAAGCCTTACGTCTCAACCGTGCAAACGCATTTTGTACTTTCCCGCAGTTACAATTGTGTACCTAAATATAAAGAAATGGGTATTAATGCGACTTATTTGGACGTCGGAAGCAACCCATCCTTCCATCGACCATTAAAACCAGTTCCTCACTATCAATGTGACGTTTCTGTAGTAGTGAACGGACAGTTTATATATGACATATTCAGACGGAAAAGCCTATCCGATCTTGTTTATCCCCTCTTTGATGCTCCTTTTGATACACGGATTCGTGGACGAGATTGGGATACTGAATTGCCGAGAAATATTGGTATCACGGCCAATCCCAAGATGCTGTACGGCATTCTTCCTTATCAAGAGACACCGCTAGTGCATAACTCTGCCAAAATAAATATTAGCGTTCAAACCGTAGAAGACCAATTAAGCAGCCGAACCTACGATATTTTGGCATCAGGGGGCTTCCTACTTACTTCGGATTCTCCGGGGGTCAGAGCTAGATTAAAACCTGGTATCAATTGTGTAGTATCGAATTCACCGGAAGAAACAATAGAACTAATCAAGTACTATTTGAAACATGAAGGAAAACGTGAGGATATCGCCAGAAAAGGGCGGGAGTTTGCTTGTACGGAGGGCTCTTATGTGACGAATATACCACGAGTTTGGCCGATGATTGAAGAAGAGATGAATCGATATTATGGGCGATAATCAGACATTGAATCTATTAATTACTTCCGCTGGAGGGATATCCGGGACATTTTTAATTCGTCATCTGCTCGATCATCCAATTGATAATTGTCACTATAACATCGTCGCAGTGGACAGCGATGAACATTCTTTAGCCAGATACATGAGCCCAACCTTCTATCATGTGCCGAAGTGTAATGATCCTCGTTACGAAAAAGTCATCTACGATATTATTATAAAAGAGAACATTCATATGATTTTTCCAGTTACCTCCTATGATACTCCGTTTTATGCCAAACATAAAAACAAGCTTTCCAGTATGGGGGTCAAGTTACTGGTCTGTGACTCCACGACGCATGAGCTATTGCATAATAAAAAAAAGATGTATGCTCTAATGAGCAGCATCGGGGTGCCTACCCCGCTTGTATATGAGAATCAGGGCAACATCCACTATCCCGCAATGATCAAAGCTTGTGAAAGTAGTGGAAGTGTGGGCGTTCACAAGCTGGAAAGTAGTGTTGATCGGCAGTATTGGACATCGAAGCTCAAGGAATATGTCATCACGGACTATGTCCATGGTAAGGAATTCACCGTCGATTGCTTGTTCGATCAAAATGGAAAATTAATTATTTACAGTACTCGCGAAAGAAAGAAAGTTCATGGTGGTGGGGTTGTCATAAGCAAAAAGGTAGAGACTGCTGAAGCAGTAAAGGAGATTTTGAAAACATTAGAATCTCATCTTTCTTTGATTGGTCCTGTTAACTTTCAATATATTCTTGATGAAAACAACCATATCTTCTTGACCGATTTCAACACGCGTTTCGCGTCAGGTGGATTACCACTCACTATAGCTGCAGGAAACGATATACCGAATGTCATGGTTCAATTAATGCTGGGACTTCCTACTAATGCAGCTGCTAATAAGAAAGAGATATTTGGTCTGATGATGTATCGCTATTATCACGAGTTTTTTGTTGAGGAAGAGTGAGCATGCCTGTACTCTATATGGATTTGGATGGAACCATTCTTGACGTTTGGCAAAGATATTATTGTCTCATGAAGGACTTTTTTGAGAGTAAGCTAGATAACCCTTTTCCAGAACTGCAGCAATATCAACAGTTAAAAATGACATTAATTGAAGATGCAACAATCATTCATCATCTCTATCAGAATCGCAATTTCTCGAAGAACGATGTTCTCTCTGAGTTCAGGTTGTATAAGCAGGGTGCTTTGGAGAGTGAACGGATGCTTCGAAAGGATACCTTAATCGGGCAGTTACACCAATTTAAGGCTCAACTTAAATCCGAATACAAACTGCATCTGCTCTCAATTCGAAGAAATAAGAACCTCGCGATGCAGCAGCTGCAATATTTAAATATCATGGAATTATTTGATCAGATTGATTTTGTATTACCGACACGAGAATACAATCCCAAATGGTTTGCAATCAAAAACAAAGTGAGTAGAGACGATTGCATAATTGGTGACAGCGAGATTGATATCGCCTGCGGCACTATGCTTGGACTGCGAACCTTTCATGTCAGCACGGGATTAAGAAGTTACGAGTATGCAGCACAGCTTGGTCAAGCCATTCGATTGAACAACTATTCAGAGGTCCATGCGTATTTATAAGATTCAAAGAAACTGCTCTTGGTAAAATGGCGGGTTGTACCTCCATTTTACCAAAGAGCAGTTTTATTGCTTTACAAGCCGTTACATATTACTTGGCTCCTGCCATGTGGAGAATAATAGTCGCCGTAAATATCGTACTTGTGCAATCTGTATCGCAGGATTGACAGTAAGGATATTTGAAAATATAATCATTACACACAGTGTGTAATGAAATACCTTGGTGTAACATTATATCGATAAGAAAGGACAGCGAACATGACAACTTCGGAACAGCAACCAGACCGCCCTTGGATAAAGTGGATTATTATTCCTGTAGGCTTGATTCTCATGTATGCGCTTAAATTACGCGAACGTCTGTACCGTTACCGGCCCGAGCCGATGGAGCAGCAGTATGGTGAACCGGGTCCGTATCGTAGTGCAAGCTTAGTCGTCAATGATGAGAACGGCGCTCCTCTTTACAAGCTGATCTACCCAGAGAATCGGAATGATGCTTGTCCAATCGTCATCTGGGGCAATGGCACGAACGCACAGCCGGAGCATTACGAAGGACTGCTGGCTCATCTTGCCACATGGGGCTTCACGGTAGTCGGCAATTATTGCCTTACGACAGGAACGGGGAAGGAAATTGCGGAGACCGTTCGCTATGTTGTGAAGGAGAACGCTAGGGAAGCTAGCCCTTTTTACAGGAAGCTGCTGGTGGATTCTATCGGCTTGGTCGGTCAATCACAAGGTGCGACAGGTGTACTAAACGCGAATAAGTATTTGGAGCATCCACCTCAGACGGTCGTCACGATTGCACTGCCCGCTCTGAGATGGTGCGACCCGAAGGACGTTTACGATGTTAAGACGCTGCCTACTTCTCTGTTTATTATGGCGGGAACACATGATGTTATGATTTCACCGAAATCGACGAACATGAATGCTTTTCTGAATGTCCGTGCAGGACAGCCAGCGGTCATGGCCATGACCAAAGCGGCAGGGCATCTGGAGAGCATGGGGAGCGGAGGCATGCACCGCGGTTATTTAACCGCTTGGCTGCGCTACCGACTGGCGGGCGACAATAACGCAGCAGCCGTTTTTGCTGGGAAACAACCCGAACTTCACCGCAACAAAGGATGGAAACATATCCGCACCCAGAATATGAATGCTCCAAACATACAGGAAGAGGGGAACAATAAATGAAAAAATTCAAGCGAACTGTCTTTTTTTTGATTATCGTAATCGTGCTGACTATGGTCTATTTGCATCATTACTTGATCAAAAGACCAAGCCGGCAGAAGGATTTTAAGCAAACGCGTCCTGGCAAATGGAACAAGGTCAAACTTGATAAAAAGGCGATATCGACTGATGGATCCAGCTATTATTTGTATAGCCGAAAAGGCAATAGCCGTAATTTGATGGTTTATTTCTCTGGGGGCGGAGGGTGCTGGAACGGGGAGACGGCCGCCATTCCGTTGTCGCTGCGCTCTTATCTCAAGCACGGACAGTTCGGCTATTACTTCGCGCGAATTCCCTTCTATATTCTCAACATGTGCAGAGGTATCTTCGATAAGAGCCTAAATAATCCATTCTCAGAGTGGAACGTGGTGTTCATCCCTTATTCATCTGGAGATTTTCATGTTGGCAACGACTGTGGATTATGTTCGTCAGGACGGTTCCCCAGTTCGACGTGTTAGGCATAACGGGAAAAACAACGTTGAGGAAGCACTGCAGTGGGTATTCGACAATTTTGACACACCGGATAAACTTCTCATCTCAGGTTCGAGTGCTGGCGGTTTCGGCTCTGCTTTCTGGGCAAGCAAGATCGCGAATCATTACTCGGATGCGGAGATTTATCATCTTTCGGACAGCTCTTTCCTAGCATCAGAGAAATGGCCAGGAATAGTAGAAAATCAGTGGAAGTCCGACTTCAAGCGGAATTTCTCTTACCCGATGGAAGCAGATATGATCAGTGCGGCGTTCCTAGCGAACGGCAAGATGATGCCCGCTCATTCCGTGCTGCTCTACGCAAGTACCGTCTATGACAAAGTACTGACTTCCTTTCAGAATAATTTGAATGGTAAAGGGGACGAGATAGATCCGGATATCTCCGAAGAGTGGAGTCGGCAATTTCGGGCCTCTACGAAACGGCTATCCGAACAGCTGCCGAACTTCTATTACTTTCTCACTGATTATGGCTATGATGAGAAAAGCCATACGACTCCGCATACGCTGCTGCCCATGAAAGCTTACTTCGAGGCGCAGGAGGAAGGGAAGAAATTATCCGAATGGCTTGACGACATCATTAACAAGAACGACCGGGCATCGCTAGGTTCACGTTTCCTTCAGAGTGAGAGCGATACGGAGCAGAATGGCTATGAGAAAATTCTAACGAGCAGGGGGCCTGGCAATGAAACTTAGAGAGAAGCAGCTTCAGCTTACTAGAGAGATGATTAAGGATGCCGCACTAGAGGCGTTCTGTGAGAAGGGCATAGAAGGCGCGGATTTGGTGCTGATTGCCGCTCGCTCGGGTACGTCTAGGCGAACGTTATACCATCATTTCAAAGATAAGGAGCAGCTGGCCACTGAAGTATATATTGACAATCTGAAGCGGATGTTCGGAAGGCTGCTCCTCGAATTCAATTTTCAATCACCGCGTGCTTCTGTGGAAGCGATTCTCAATAAATACTTGTCGATAAGAGAGCATCATCCGGACCTGCTGTATTTCGATTCGTTGTTTAATGTCTATTTCGCAAATATGGGCAAAAACCCGGCAGATCTGGAGGAGTACAAGCAGCTGATAAGCGAGGAGACACGCTTGTCCATGAGCGCTTTCTCTTTGGAGTCGGAATCCGAGGAAACGGGGCAGAAGCTGGTATGGATTGAACGGACACGAATGGTTACACATCTGTACTTCATCTATCTGCAGAAGTCGGTACTGAGTTCGCGGCAAAGCCGAGATGCTGCAAAGGCCGAGGAGCTTGAGCAGGATATTCGCTATAAGCAGTTTCTACTCAGCTTATGGGAAGGACAATGAATCGCGGCGGGGGGAGGCTTCGTCATACGATCCGCTTCAAGCTGATCATCGGCGTTGTGGCAATTCTCGTTCCGCTGATCGGACTGCTGAACTTCAATCAATACTATGCGGCGCAGGTTGTTCGTAAGCAGGTTGCAGTAAGCAATCAAAGCTACACTACCCTATACATGAATCAAATTGATGGGCAATTGTGGGAGATCGATAGCTTCTTGATTAGAATGATCGTCTCCGACTCGAATCTGGCCATGATGGATAAACAACTGGAGGAAGAGGAATATGAGCGTCTGAAGGTACAGCTTTCCAGGCAGCTGACGAACGAAATTACCCGCTATGCTCCGGTTGACGGATTTCTAATCTATTCAGCCTTGGATTCCGGTCTCATCGAAGCGTTCAGCTCTCGGCCTCCCTATCCGGAGAGACAGGCGGTCGGCGAAGAAATTGTTCATATGCTGAGCGGATCGCCTGCGCAGTCTCAGCTCGGAGGCAGGCATTGGCAGGTGCGCGAAATTAATGGCAGTTACTATATGCTTCGGCTGCTCCGAGCCGAGGCGAACATTTATGTCGGCGCCTGGGTGAAGGCGGACAGCCTTCTTGTTCCGCTTAAGCTGATTGATCTCGGCGAAAGCGGATTTTCTCTTTTTGCCACAAAAGCTGGCGAGCCGATGATGCATTCTGCAGCGGTACGAGATAACGGGATCGACCTGAGCTTCGCTTCGGGTGGATACAGCTTATCAGGCAGCCCCGAACGTTATTTGACCGTGGGGGAGCTGTCGCGTCAGGGCGACTTCCGCCTAGTAGCGCTTATTCCGGAGCAGCGGATATTAAAGAGCTTATTTGATCTCCGCCAGTGGAATACGGTTGTCTCGGCAGGGTCTATACTGCTGCTGCCCCTTAGTCTTATCCTGCTTCGCAGGACAATCATGCTTCCGATCCGAAGACTACTATCCGCCATGAAACGGATTGGCGAAGGACATATGCAGGGTATACCGGAAACAAGCTCTACTACGGAGGAGTTCCGCGTCGTGAATGACAACTTCAATCGTATGCTGAATCAAATTGGGGAACTCAAAATTCATGTGTACGAGGAGCAGCTGAGCAAACAAAAAGTGGAGCTAAGGCAGCTTCAAACGAGTATTAATCCCCACTTTTATTTAAATTCTTTGAACATCCTCCATAGCCTAGCGATCGTGCGCGATTATGAACTCATCCAAGAGATGTCCCGTTGTCTTGTGGACTATTTCCGTTATATTTTTCGAAGCCATATTTCTTTCGTATCACTCGGGGATGAACTGATGCATATGCGCAATTATATTCGCATCCAAGAGCTCCGTTTTCCTGATTTACTGAGCAGCGATATTGAGGTGCCGCCTTATCTATTCGGACTGGGTGTCCCCCCGCTTGTTATCCAAACCTTCGTAGAGAATGCCATCAAGCACGCGTTCTCGGTGGAGAAGCCTTTTGCTCTGACCATTCGAGGCAAGCTGGAGTCAGGAGAAGGAGAGCCTTACGTTCAGCTCGTTATTGAGGATACGGGCATTGGATTCAGCGTTGAGGTACTTGCCGCTCTGTCGGAGGGTGCCTCGCTGGAGCGTGAAGATGGGAGCAGGCATGGCATCTGGAATGCACGGCGAAGGCTGGAGCTGCTTTATGGCGGAGCTGCAAGCTTGAGGTTCTCGAACCGTGAGGTAGGCGGCGCGCGGGTCGAAATCCTTCTGCCAATGAGGAAATGCCTGGAGGAAGGAGAGGACAATGATGCTGAAATTGCTCATCGTCGATGATGAAGTTCATTTTGTGAAAGCGGTTAAAAAAATGGTTGATTGGTCAAAGCTCGGAGTTTCCAATGTCTACATTGCTTATAATGTGTCAACCGCGGAGAAGATTTTTCAGACGCATGACATTCATGTGCTGCTTTGTGATATCGAGATGCCGCAGGGGAGCGGGCTTGAATTGCTGGAGTGGTTGCAGCGAAGCGAGCTGCGGACCGTGCCGATTCTGATGACCTGTCATGCTGATTTCCAGTATGCAAAAGAAGCGGTGCGTCTGGGCTGCTCTCATTATTTGCTGAAGCCATTGTCGAAGGAAGAGCTGGAAAACGCAATTCTTAAAGCGGCCGACACAGCGATAAGGGAGCGAGAACTGGCGGATGCACTGCTGTATAGACAGTGGTGGTCACGCCAACAGGCGATCCACCATGAAAGGTTCTGGACGGACCTGTTGAACGAGACGATTCCTGCACGGAGTGAGGCGGTTATTCGCGAAGCAGCTGCCAGGCAAATCTCTCATTTCCCTGAAGCTGCAGTGCTTCCGGTATTGTTGGTCGTGCGCGGGTGGCATCAGGAGTTTCCAACAAAGGATAGAAAGCTGTTGGAGTACGCGCTAAAAAACGCGGGAGAGGAACTGATTGGCGGAATGAGAACGGGGAGCGTAATCGTGCCGGTCGGTAAGGAGTCATGGCTGCTCATCATGCCTGTATCACAGGAGAAGAAAGAGGGAGTTGGGGAGAGCTCACTTGGGATGATGTGCGGACAGTTTGTTGAGTTCTGCAAGAAGCACTTGTATTGCGAGGTGGCTTGTTATGAAGCGGAACCCATACAGGCGCATGAAATCTCATCTCTGTTGGTCAGGCTGCTGGAACTGGACCGGAACAATGTGAATGGACAGAACTATGTGAGTCTGGCCGATTACAGTCAGTCGGCCATCGTTCAGCTTGCCATGCCTGATATGAGCGGCTGGGCAGCCATGCTGAGGCAGGGCATAAAGGAGCGGCTGCTCGAGGAAACGATATTGTTTATTCGCGGACTGCGGCTTCAGTCTGGTATCGACAGCCGCTACCTTCTCGCGTTCAAGGCGGATTTTCTTCAAATGGCTCATGCGGTGCTGCAGCAGCAAGGTGTTCAAGCCCATCTGATGTTCTGCGACGCAAGCAGCTTGCGCTTGGCTGAAAAGGCGATACGATCATTGGCTGATCTGGAGCGCTGGCTCACCCATGTCGTCATACAAGCGGCGAATTACACGCATGTCTCTTTGGTTCGCAACGTCATCGACCGAGCGACTCGGTATATGTTATCCAATTTGGATCAGCACCTGTCCCGAGAGTCTGTGGCTAATCATGTTTATTTAAATCCGGATTATTTGACCCGTCTGTTCAAGAGGGAGCTGGGCTGCACGATTCCCGAGTACATGTTGCGAGAGAGGATGAAGCTTGCCAAGCAGCTTCTCGCCCATTCCGATTTGGCCGTAAGCGCCGTGTCGATGGCGGTTGGCTATTCAAATTTTTCTCATTTTGCCAAGCTATTCAAGCAGCACACGAGTCTGACGCCAATTGAATTTCGGCAAAGCGGTCGGAAAGGCGATATCGACAAAGTCGAAATTGCGTCAGGTAAAAGTCGAAGTTGAAGCGGAAGGCGGGGCAGCCCTGCGGCTATAATGGCAGAGGAAAGCCAAATCACGAACTCAGGGGGAAACACAATGAGAAAGAAAGCATGGCTGCCTGCATTTATGGCGGTAGGATTATTGCTGTTAGCGGCATGTGGCTCCAATGGAGGAAAAGACCCAGTAGGCACGAACGGAAAGGAAACGCCTTCAACTGGACAGACGGAGGAGACAGCCCAGTTGAACGTCGCGTTTCTGAGCGTGACGGGCACACCGCCTGATCTGAAAGCAGTCGAGACTGAGATTAACAAAATTACTAAGGCCAAGATCAATACGACCGTCAATCTAATGCCGATCAATTACGGCGCTTACTCTCAGCAGGTTAATCTTATGCTGACGAGCAATGAGAAGCTGGATCTAATCGTAGTTGGTGCGCCTTTCGGCTTCAGCTCGCAGGTATCCAGAGGGCAGCTGCTGCCGCTGGACGGACTGCTTGAGAAGTATGGCGCAAATATCAAGAAGGCGTTGGCCCCGGTTTATCTGAATGCCAGCAAGGTCGGCGGTAAGATCTACGGCATTACTTCCGTAAGAGATCTAGCGACTGCGAACGGCTTTACAATGCGTAAGGATTTGGCAGACAAGAACGGTATCGATCCAAGCAAAATTCATACCTTGGACGATGTGGAAGCAGCGCTTAAGGTCATCAAGGATAAGGAACTGGGCATCACACCGCTCATTCCAAGCGGAGTAGGGTTCTCTTACTTAACGAGCTATGGTTGGTTTGACGGAGTGGGCAACGGAATGGGCGTACTTCCTGGTTACGATAACAATCTAAAGCTTGTGAACAGCTACGAGACGAAGGAATATGCGGACCTACTGAAACGTATGAGAAGCTGGTACGAGGCTGGCTATGTGCTAAAGGACGGAGCTACTAACAAAGCGAGTCAGATCGAATTGATTAAGGCTGATCGGGCATTCGGTTATTTATCCAAGCTCAAGCCAGGCTTTGATGCCCAGGAATCCAGATCGATCGGTAAAGAGATGATCAGCGCGACACTATCGACGCCGGTGTCTATGACGGATCAGGTCCTGAACATCATGTGGGGCATTCCGCAGCAGGCAGAAAATCCAGATGCATCTATGAAGTTCTTGGATCTGCTGTATGGGGATAAAGAACTTGTCAATCTGCTTGACTGGGGCATCGAGGGCAAGAATTACGTCAAGGTAGCAGGATCAGACAACGTGATTAAGTATCCGGAAGGCGTTACCATGCTGACGAATGGCTACAACCTGAATATGGGATGGTTGTTCGGTAATCAATTCCTCTCTTATGTGTTCGAGGGAGATGATCCGGAAATCTGGAAGAAAATGAAGGAATTTAACGAGCAGGCGATCAAGTCGAAGGCAATGGGCTTCGCGATGGACCCTGAATCTGTTAAGACGGAAATGGCTGCCGTTTCAAACGTCATGTCCCAATATTACCTCGTGCTGGAGACCGGTTCTGTCGATCCGAACAAGGTGCTTCCACAATTGAATGAAAAGCTCAAAACTGCGGGCATTGACAAGATCATCGCAGAGAAGCAGCGTCAGCTGGATGAGTGGGCTAAATCCGAGGGCGTACGATGAATGTGAAATTACAGGAGCTGCTTACTGGAGAGGAACGGAATTATATTCTTCCGTTCCTCTGGCAGCGTGGCGAAGATGAAGCAGTCATACGGGAAGAGTTGACCCGTATTCGTGAAGCGGGCATTCGGGCGGTCTGCGTTGAATCCCGGCCGCATCCGGATATGTTGGGTCCGCAGTGGTGGCGAGATATGGACATTATCATGGATGAGGCTCGGCAGCATGGCATGCAGATATGGGTGTTCGACGACGATCATTTCCCAACGGGGCATGCAGCAGGGAAAGTGAAGGAGGCGCCGCTGGAACACCAGCGGCAGTTTCTTTCTGAGCGGCACATCGATGCAATTGGTCCAGATCCTGAAGGTTCCTTCCTGCTGCGTCCCTGGTCCGTTCTCGATGGGTCAAGACCTGTCCGTGCAGTAGCGGCAAGACGTGATCCAGTGACGGGACAGCCAGATGGTGAGTTTATATCCATTGATCTCAATTCTTCAGTACAGGATGGCGTGCTTTACTGGCCTGTACCAGAAGGTTATTGGACGATCTACTTAATCGTAGTTACCCGTGAAGGTGGAGACGAACGGAGGAAGGATTATCTGAATCCGATCGTTCCCGAATCGACGCAAATCTTGATCGATACCGTATATGAAGCTTATTATGCTCACTACAAGGATGATTTTGGCGTAACATTCGCTGGCTTTTTCTCCGATGAGCCTGGGTTCTACAATAGCAAAGCTGCCTACGATTTCGCTTCAGGTTTGGGCAATCCAAGCATGGCCTTGCCGTGGCGGAACGATCTTCTTGAGCTGTTGGAGGAGGAATACGGTCCGAATCTGCACCTGCATCTGCCCTTGCTATGGCACGAAGGCGGTCCGAATACGTCCGCTATCCGATATGCCTACATGAATGTAATCAGCAAGCTGTATGCAGAGCATTTCAGCGGCCGTATCGGAAACTGGTGCAGAGAGCGCGGCGTGGAATATATCGGCCATCTGCTTGAGGACAACAATGTTCACGCGAGGCTTGGCTGCGGAGCGGGACATTTCTACCGCGCGCTTGAGGGCCAAGATATGTCGGGGCTGGATGTCGTACTGTGGCAGATTGTGCCCGGCTTCGATGAAATCTCTTTCTCCTGGATGGGCGGGAACACGGATAGCGTCTTCTTTCATTATGGGATGACCAAGCTGGCCACTTCACTTGGACATATCGATCCTCGTAAGCGGGGCAGGACGTTCTGCGAGATATTCGGTGCTTATGGCTGGGCGGAAGGGCTGAAGCTGATGAAGTGGCTGACTGACCATATGCTGGTCAGAGGCGTGAATCACTTTGTGCCGCATGCCTTCTCCCAGAAGGAATTTCCGGATTGGGACTGCCCTCCTCACTTCTATGCGAGGGGACGCAATCCGCAGTTCAGATATTACAACTTATTGAACAGCTATACGAACCGCCTATGCCATTTGTTCTCGGATGGGCAGCATGTGGCGACTGCAGCCGTGCTCTATCACGCGGAGGCGGAATGGTCAGGTGAATATATGCTCTTCCAAGAGCCCGTTAAGCAGCTGATGCAGAATCAGATTGATTGCGATGTGGTTCCAGCAGATGTTCTGCTAACCTCAGCAGCGCCGGATGGGGAGTTGACCATTCATAAGGAGCAGTACCGATGCCTCATAATTCCTTACGCCGAAGCGCTGCCGATCGAATTGGTTGTTAAGCTTACAGAGCTTGCGGCATCCGGTCTTCCGATCGTCTTTATCGACGCGCTGCCGACTCGGGTCAGCCAGTCCGTGCCATATTCACAGGAGATTGAGCAACTGGCGGCACAGTCCAATATCTCGGTGGTTCCATTGGTTAAGCTTGCGGATACGCTGCGGGAATGGGGCATGTTCGAGCTTGCGACGACCGACTGGCAGCCTTATTTGCGGACGTATCAATATCGGCATGATCAGTTGGAGACGGTAATGCTGTTCAACGAGCATCCGACAGGCGTGCTTGAAACCAGCATCAGCCTTCCGGGTGAGGGTGTATGGATGCGTTACGACGCCTTTGGCAATACGCTGGACTTGGTCGGAGAAGGAGATAATTTCGTCCTCGATCTTCGTCTCAGCGCTTATGAATCAGCCATCCTGCTTCGTATTCCAGCTGGCAATGAAGCTAGCTTGCCGATCCGCAATGGAAAAGCACGGCCTGCATCTGGTGCCGCAAGCCGGCTTGTCGAACCAACAGAGTGGCAGGTTTCATTGGCCACCGCAGACAAGTATCCCACATTTGAGCATTGGGGAGCATTAACAAGCTTGCGCAATATGAGTGCACGCGATCTACTGCCACGTTTTTCCGGCACGATTAAATATGAATGCCAGATACAAGACGAGGCAATGTCAGGTCCTTTGTGGCTTGATTTGGGGAAGGTTTATGAGACAGCTGAGGTATGGGTGAACGGACAAAAGGCGGGGGTTAAGCTTTGCGCCCCTTATGTATGGGACATCTCGGAGTATTGGAAACTGGGGACAAACGTATTGACTATTGAAGTGACGAATACGCTGGTGAAAGATCAGCAGGATTGGTTCTCCAAGTTCGTGCAGCAGGAGCCCTCCGGCCTGCTCGGCCCGGTTAAACTCATCGGACCATCAGTGAAGTGATAACAGGGAAGCGGTGAGTAAGTAAGATGGAACAAGCCTATCGGCTCCGCCGGAAGAGCGGCATACGCAAATATGGCGTGCTGCTGCTCATGATGGTTCCGGGCCTTGCCTATTTACTAATTAACAACTATTTGCCAATGTTCGGTCTGCTGATTGCCTTTAAGGATTTTAATTCCGTAAAGGGGATTTTCGGCAGCGACTGGATCGGCTTCAGAAATTTTGAATACTTGTTTAAAACGCAGGACGCGTATATCATCACCCGAAATGCCATTCTTTATAATTTCGTGTTCGTTGTTCTTAATACGGTTGCAGCTGTAGCCATCGCCATTGGGCTCAATGAAATTCGCAGCCGGTTCATGTCTAGGGTTTACCAGAGTGTGATGCTGCTGCCTCATTTGATCTCCATGGTCATCGTTAGCTACCTGGCGTATTCCCTGCTTAGTGTGGATACGGGCTTCATGAACAAAACGGTTCTCCCGTGGCTAGGCCTTAATGAAATTTCATGGTACACCGAGGCGGCATACTGGCCGTTCATTCTGACAATCATCAGCCTATGGAAAGGTGCCGGGTTCCTATGCGTCATCTACTTGGCCGCGATTATCGGCATTGATCCAGAGTATTACGAGGCCGCCAAACTCGACGGAGCTACCAAATGGCAGCAAATTCGCACAATTACGCTGCCATTGTTGTCACCAATCATCATTATGATGACGCTGCTCGCGATCGGTAAAATTTTCTATTCGGACTTTGGCCTGTTCTATCAGGTACCGCTCGGGTCCGGAGCACTGAACGATACGACACAGGTTATTGATACCTATGTGTACCGGGCACTTATGAATCTCGGCGACATTGGGATGTCTTCTGCTGCAGGGCTTTACCAGTCTGTTGTCGGCTTTGTGCTGGTACTGCTGTCGAACTATGCGGTACGCAAATTTAGCAAGGACAACGCGTTGTTCTAAGGACATAAGGACTGGAGTGGAGAGGTGTGAATACGATTCAAAAGAGAAAGCAAATTTGGCTTCATCTGCCGATGATTGCCCTCTCGGCAGCCTGCGTGCTCCCCTTCCTGCTGCTCGCCATCTCGTCTATCTCGGACGAGGGCTCGATCATACGTCAGGGCTATACCTTCTTTCCGGAAAAATTCGGATTGGGAGCTTATCGCTACTTGTGGGATCATTCGGAGCAGTTGGTAAGGGCTTACGGAATAACAATATTTATTACAGTAGTTGGAACGGCATCAAGCCTAATCATTACGGCGATGCTTGCTTATCCAATGGCAAGACAGGGAGTACCATTACGCAACTTGGTCGCTTTCCTCGTATTTTTCACCCTACTGTTCAACGGTGGATTAACCCCTACCTATTTGATTTATGTGCAGTATATCGATATCAAAAATACAGTGCTGGCGCTTATCGTTCCAGGGCTGCTGATGAACGGTTTCAATGTACTGCTTATGCGGACTTTTTTCATGACGACGATTCCTCCTGCCCTAATCGAAGCGGCGCAAATTGACGGTGCTGGAGAATTCAAAATCTTTTGTAGAATCATTCTGCCGCTATCGATGCCAATCGTTGCGACCATCGGTTTGATTCAGACCATTATTTATTGGAACGATTGGTTTAACGGAATGATTTACGTGACAGATTCCAGACTCTTCAGCGTTCAGAACATTCTGAACCGGATGCTGACCGACATTCAGTTTCTTACGGAAAGCAAGTTCAGCGCTCAGTTTGGCGAGGCTGGGGCCAATTTACCTAGCACAACAGTGAAGATGGCGATAGCGATAATCGGAGTGCTTCCGATTATGGTATTGTATCCTTTCTTCCAAAAGTATCTTATAAAAGGTATAACCGTCGGCGCTGTAAAAGGCTAGATGGAAAAGGAACCAGTGCTACTATAGCATCGGTTCCTTTTTATTTTACATATCCGAATCTGTTAGATGAAGGAGGCCACATAAGAAAGGCTGGAATAGTTTGAGATCAATCGTGGAATCGTACCTCTTGGGGGTGTTTTCATGTCAAATAGAAAATGGACTTTGGGTCTGATCAGCATTGTTCTTCTTGTTTTCTGTTATTTTATCTTCCAGTTTGTATCTTCTACGGTTAAGATTGATCATCTAGTCTTGCAAATGGAACAGGGTAACGTAGAAGATAAATCCATTAAATCTGTTGTGCTCATCGCTCAAGAGCTAGATAATCCATTCTGGGGAATGGTGGAAAAGGGAGCAAAAGAAGCCGCGCTGCAGCTAGGTATGCAGATTGATTTCAGGGGTCCGATTCGTATTAATCCTTCCGAGCAAACGAAGCTCTTGGAACAATCGATTGCAGCCAAGGCGGATGCTATTGTTGTGCAGGGAATCAAGGACAAGCAGTATGATCTTCTGATTAGCAAGGCAATCAATGATGGTATTCCCGTGATTACTGTAGATGCGGATGAGCCAGCTAGCCGGCGGCTTGCCTACGTGGGAACAGATAATAGGGAAGCGGGCAAACGTATGGGAGAGCTTGTGATAAAAGATGCTGGCGGGAGGGGCCATATTGGCGTCATTATCGGAAGCGAGCTGGCTGACAATCAACAGCAGCGTTTGGAGGGTTTCCGTTCCATTATTGCTAGTACGCCGGGGTTTGAGATCGTAGCTGTTCGCTCATCGAATATTTCACGGATCCAAGCTGCTAAGCAGACAGAGGCTATGCTGAACCAATACGCGAGTATTCAAACGATGGTCGGATTTAGCTCCTTAGATGCAGTTGGCATTGTAGAAGGCATGAAGGCAGCGAAAAGAGCAGGCCTACGTGTGTTTGGATTCGATGATTTGGAGGAGACGAAGCAGGGGATTGCTCAGGGAGTTATTCTTGCATCCATCGTTCAACAGCCTGAAGAGATAGGATTCAAAGCGGTTCATCTATTAGGGGACTATTTCAAGGGAGACGTTTTTCCAGTGCAGCTCTTTACAGCTACGGATATTCTGGATATTACACATCTGAAGTCAAGAGTGAACAGCCCATGAAGATACGCAGCATGCTATTTATTATCATACCTGCACTCTTTATTTTGAATAATGGGGTCTCTTATTTCATCTTTCAAAGTGGAAGAACGGTGCAGCAAAGTTATAATGTGATGCTGGATCGGGTATTATTATACAAACAAATTGCTGGACAAACGCAGGAAAATCTCCGAGTTTTGAATGTTTACTTAGTGGATCGAAGGGACAGCAGTCGTAACGCCTATCTATCCCAGAGGGCTGAGCTGAATCTTCTCCGGGATAGTCTATCTGCGAAGAATACGATTCCAGCTACAGCTCTCACCGTTCGGAGCTACCGCAATATGATCGACACCTTTACCTTACAAGAAGCGGGAGTAATAGAGGCGTTAAATAATCAAGGTTCTTTGGCGTATGCGGCTTTCTACGAAGAGGCTGAGCACACAGCTGCGTTCATCCAACAAGAAGGTTATCATCTTATTGATTTGGAGCTCCGTTATTATCAGCCTCTCTATCGACAAATTCTTCTGCAAACGGAAGCTAGAGATCATTGGGGAGTCGCTATCTTTATCCTGAATACGCTGCTGAGCGTCATGTTTGCTTATTGGATCTCCTTGAGTATTTCCAGACCGATTAAGCTGCTGGCTTTAACGGCTCAACAAATCTCGGATGGGAATTTACAAGCTGCCCCTCCACAGATCAGTGCCAATCATGAGTTTGGTGTTTTATCTCATGCTTTTGGACGTATGCAAGATAATTTGAAGGAACTTATTGTGAAGGAGAAAGAAAGCTTAGAAAAAGACAAACTGGTCAAAGAGCTAGAGCTTGAAGTTCTACAAAATCAGATGAACCCGCACTTTCTCTTTAATTCCTTGAATGTGATAGCTAAGCTGGCTTTGCTCGAGGGCGCTGAACAAACAAGCGATCTTATGGTATCCATGTCGAATCTGCTTCGGTATAATCTCCGTAAATTAGATCGCCCCGTGACGCTCAGGGAGGAGGTGGAGCATGCCAGAGAATATTTTACAATCCAGCAGGCCCGCTTTCGCGACCGATTTCAGTTTGTAACGGAAATTGAGGAGGGTGGACTGAACGTCTTTGTTCCCATGCTGACCCTCCAGCCTATATTAGAAAATATCTTTGTTCATGGCATTGAGGGAATGGAGGAAGGGGCTCAGATCAAGCTGGTCATTACATGCGGGCCTAATGAGACAAGGGTTGCGATATCAGATAATGGGATCGGAATGACCAAGGAGGTACGTGAGTCGCTGCTTCACTTCGAATTCAATCCGCAGCTAGGCCAAGAAAAGGGACAATCTACTGGCTTAGGGACGCGTAATGTTTTTAAACGACTTGAACTATTTTATGGAAAAAAGAATCTTGTAGACATTTACAGTGAGCCGGGCCGGGGAACAACAGTATTCATCCGGCTTCCTAGTGCTGGGAAGGAAGATGGAGATGTATCGTCTACTGATTGCTGATGATGAAGCCTTGGAGAGAGAAGGCATTGAATGGATTGTTACGCGAATGATGCCGAATATCTTCGAAGTTATTCATGCGGAGAATGGTCGTATAGCGATTCAAAAGGCTGACGAATTTCGTCCGCATATCGTTATGATGGATATTAGAATGCCGGGCATTCAAGGTCTGGAAGCATTAAAGGAAATTAAGGC
This sequence comes from Paenibacillus baekrokdamisoli, assembly GCF_003945345.1. Taxonomy (GTDB): domain Bacteria; phylum Bacillota; class Bacilli; order Paenibacillales; family Paenibacillaceae; genus Paenibacillus_Z; species Paenibacillus_Z baekrokdamisoli. Next base: position 7,205,471 of record NZ_AP019308.1, read on the forward strand.
TCAGAATCCGCAGGTCAAGATGATTCTAGTGACAGCTTATGAATATTTCGAATACGCCAAAGAGGCTCTTTCTATGGGGGTCAAGGAGTATCTCGTCAAACCGGCTAAACGTGATCAGATCGTCACACTCTTGCAGCGGCTGGTGGCTGAGATTGATCAGGAACAGAGAAAACGCGACGAGGAGTTCGCGATGCGGGATAAGTTCTTCCAGCTGCTGCCGCTTGCAGAAACGGAAATGGCTCTAGTCTTTATGTCCGATCAAGTGAATGAGACCGAAGTGGGAAATCTTGCGGATGTTCTCGAGCTCTCTATAGATAAAGGATGTGCGGTTGTGCTCGGCTTCCCTGAAATTGGGCATACATCCGAAATCGAATTAGCCCGAGAAAAGAAAAGGATCTATGAGACGGTGAAAAATACTGCAAAAGGGTTAATCAAGGATAGGACAAGCTGTGTTGTCAGTTCCATGGTCAATTGGCATATGGTTATCTTCCTTCTTGGGGAAGCTCGAATAGAGGATGAAGTATTGCGAGAAGAGGCTCATTCCGCAGGCCTTAAGCTGCTGGAGATCCTTCATCAGCAGCGCAGTATCGATGCGACAATAGGTATCGGATCCGTTCGAGCGGATATTGAGGGAATTAGAAAATCGTATTTTGAAGCTGTATTCGCATCCACGTATGATGAAAAATGGGGAAGCCTGTGTCGGTTTGAGGATCTGAGCATGCTCTCCACAGAAGGACAACCAGAAACCTCAAATAGGTTTAAAGCTGCCAATACTTCTGAGCGTACCTATGTGGAATTGGCAATCAAGCGAATTCGTGAGGAACGTGAACAGCGAACATGGAGTGTCATAGACAGTGCAATTACGTTCATTCAAGAAAAATTCCATGAAGAACTCTCCCTTGAAGATGTGGCGGAGCAAGTTCACTTGAATCCTTATTATTTCAGTAAAGTATTCAAGCAGCAAACAGGAGAAACCTTCATCGATTATGTCACAAGACTGCGTATCGAAAGGGCCAAAGAATGCATTAGGGACGGGCAGTTCAGCCTGAAGGAAGTTTGTTATCTTGTCGGGTATAAAGACCCTAATTATTTCAGCCGTGTTTTTAAAAAGGTAACCGGGGTAACGCCCACTGAATATCGCAATCAACTTTAACAAAGGATAGGTTCATGTAGCTATTACATGGACTATTTTGTTATTGCCGAACAATATTATGCTAGTCCGCGGTCCTTTATCGAGATCCAATTAGGTTGGGTTAATATTATGCTGGTAAACAACCAATAAGTGAAGGGAATGGGGCCCTAACTTAAACAAAACAGATGGTATAATGAGTCTCTAATTACGGGTTTAGCTTCTGTTAGAAGATAAAGGACCCGCACGCAGCAGGTGCGGATAAGTCAGAAGGGATAACGTTTGTGAGCTCAAATATAAACAATCAAGGCCAACAACAAGTCAGCATGAAGTTTGTAACCCTAGTTTCGATGGTTGCCGCTTTGGGTGGTTTATTATTTGGATTTGATACCGCTGTTGTATCAGGTGCGATCGGTTTTATGAAGGAACGTTTCACCTTAAATGAGGTGGAGGTTGGGTGGGCTGTATCCAGTTTGATCATCGGATGTATCGTAGGAGCTGCAGGCTCTGGGGTGCTTGGAGATCGATTCGGCCGGAAAAAAGTGCTGATTATGGCTGCCCTGCTGTTCATTATCGGTTCCATTGGTTCCGCCATTCCAGATACGTTCACCGGTTATATCATTGCCCGTATCATCGGCGGACTCGGGATTGGAATTACCTCAACACTATGTCCGCTCTATAACGCAGAGATAGCGCCTGCCCAATATCGCGGTCGTCTTGTAGCGCTGAATCAGTTCGCGACAGTTACTGGTATCTTTCTCGTGTATTTCATTAATTTAGGTATTGCTGGTTACGGAGATGACGCGTGGGACATTTCTACAGCTTGGCGGTGGATGTTTGGTTTCGGAGCTCTTCCCGGCTTGTTGTTCCTAGTATTGCTCTTCTTTGTACCTGAAAGTCCGAGATGGTTGATCAAGCAGGGGAGGGCGGTTGAAGCTCTTCCGATTTTACTTAAGATTCATGGCGAGGATCTGGCCAAAAAGGAAGTACTGGATATTAAGGCATCGTTTAAACAGGAAAGCGGGTCGATTCGACAGCTGTTCAGTCCTGCTTTGCGGCTTGCTCTAATTGTGGGGGTGGGCCTGGCCGTTCTCCAGCAGGTGACGGGTATCAATGCGATCATGTACTATGCTCCTGAAATTTTCAAGGAAACGGGATCCGGCACCAATGCTTCGCTGATGCAGACCATTTTGGTCGGATTGATTAATTTTCTCTTTACTATTCTTGCTGTATGGCTCATTGACAAGGTTGGACGAAAGGCTCTTTTACTCGTCGGATCTGCTTCAATGACCGTGTGCTTGGTTGTTATCGGTGCTGCATTTCAAACCGGACACACATCAGGGCCTTTGGTGCTCATCTTTATTTTATTGTATGTGGCAGCCTTCGCTGTATCACTTGGGCCGGTCGTATGGGTGGTCATGTCCGAAATTTTCCCGAACCGTATTCGTGGAAAAGCGACCGCGATTGCTTCAATGGCGCTATGGGCAGCGGATTATATCGTGTCTCAGACCTTTCCTCCGATGCTTTCGTCTGCAGGGCCGGCAATTACATTCTGGCTATTTGGCTTCATGTCCTTGTTTACCTTCTTTTTCACCTGGCGTGTGGTACCCGAGACAAAGGGGAAATCACTGGAGGAAATCGAATCCCTGTGGTCTCGAAATTGAGATTATGATTGTCGCTACTAAAAGTTGGGGCTGTCCCAAATGGGTAAACCAGAGTGAGACAATCCCATAATATGTGTAAAAGAACCTTCAAAGCCACTATGAAAGTGGATCTGAAGGTTCTTTAGGTTCTTTAAAGGGGGGATAACACAATCCCTTCTCAATCTTCCGCAAATATAGGCTTCGCTGGTAGAGCGGAAGGGTCCTCCCGGTACTCTTTGGGCGTAATCCCTGTACATTTCTTGAACAGCAAGCTGAATTGTGAAGGTGTGGAAAATCCGCACTCAACAGCAATGGCAGCGATTTTCAAGCGGGTGCTGGATAATAACTCAATGGAGCGTTCGATCCGCTTCATCATTATATAGTTCATGGGAGAGAGGCTGGTCCTCTCTTTAAAGGCATGGCGAAAGCGATCAAAGCTGTAGCCGGACAACTCCGCCAAATGCTGAAGCTGAACGGACTGAGTATAGTTTTCTTTAAGGAAATTAATAGCGTAAATAATACGATCTTCTTTTTCTAGGTTCCCGGTTTGAATCTGCGGAATACGGCAAAGCTCTAGCATCAATTGTCCCCCAATTAAGTTGAGCTGTAAGGAATGGAAGCTGCGCTTTTCTAGAAACTCAGTTTTCATTGCTTGTAATAATCGCCAGATTTGCAGACTGTCCCCGTCCTTATAGACACCATTGTGCAAGCTCATAGGAATGTCATCATAATCGAATCCGATAAAAAAAACTTCGGTGTCCTTCTCATGCTTCTCGTCATGCGGTGTGTTTGGGCGAATAATTGCGAATGTGTGCGGGTGATAATCATATCGCTTTCCGCCGATGTTGGTATAGCCTGCTCCTCGCTTGTAATAGACAAGCTCGAAGCAGCCATGCTTGTGCATGGGAGGAGAAGCTGCCATTGAAAGGTAATAAAATTGCAGGAAATTGAGATTGAAATTCATACCAGCTCATTCCTTTCACCGTAATTGTTCTTTTTGGTGGATTTTAATGAAATTTAAATAAACGCGGGATTATCCGGTTCGTGATAGCATGTAGCCATTTCGTTATAGATTAGTCATTCATATAAATATAGAATGTTCCCAAGGGTAATATCAATTAAAAGTTATTAAATAGGTTGAAAAGTAATCTTGTACATGTTGCTGTTCACATGAACAGCTAGATTAGGAAGGTGGAGAAGGAATTGAAAAGAGTCATAATTGATACGGATATTGGTGGAGATATTGATGATGTGTTAGCCATTGCATTAGCGATTCACTCTCCTGAAATCCAGATCGAAGGAATTACTACGGTAGGCGTTCAGTCCGATCGAAGAGCGAAAATTGCCAGCGGACTACTTCAAGTGAATAACGCAGCACATATTCCAGTTGCGGCTGGCGCTTCTGTACCGCTGTGCGGCAAATGGAATTATGAAGAATTTCCGAATCAATATGGAGAGGAGATGGATGCCTTTTCCTATCGCTCCGATCTGGACGGCGCCGATCTGATGATTCAAGCAGTAAATGAATCACCCGGACAAATCACAATTGTCGCGATAGGAGCCATGACTAACCTGGCCATTGCCATCTCCCGTTCTCCAGAATTTTCTCGAAACGTAAAGGAAGTTATCCTTATGGGCGGTGAGTACAGCAGTCACTACAAGGAGTGTAACATTGTAAGTGATCCGGAAGCGGCCAATATCTTGTTCAGCTCTGGAATTCCAATAATAGCGGCAGGTTTGGAGGTGTGTCTAAGCTTGACAAGTGATACGGATGCTACGATAGATACTTTGATTCGCACAGATACGGTGCAGTCGCAGTTTCTTGCTCGACTTGTGAAGCGATGGAAAGCAGTCGGAGTCAATCGCCCGATTATTATGTTTGATGCTATACCCTTTGCGATTCTGATCAATAGAAGTATAGTTTGCACCGAAAGTAAGCTTGTACATGTGGAAACAAGAGGAGAGCATACAAGGGGAATGACCTATAGTATGAAACCGCATTTCGGAGAAATACCAGAGAGCAAACCGAACGTACAGGTCTGCATGGATGTTAACCACGAGGAATTGATGGAGCTATTTACTACTAGAACACTACTCACCTAAGTGAATAACCAAATCGTTATATTTTAATTATATTTAACAATTCATGTGTAACCGTTTACACATGGGGATGGCAGAGGTTCCGAATATGTCCACGATTCGAGATGTAGGAAAAATGGCGGGAGTATCAATCGCTACTGTTTCAAGGGTGATCAATAAAAGCGGATATGTGAAGCAGGAAACAGAAAAGACAATACTTCAAGCTATGCAAGCACTTAATTATGAACCCGATCCTATTGCTCGCAGTTTAGCCGGAAAGAGTACCCGAACGATTGCCTTGGTTGTGCCGGATATTCTAAACCCGTTCTTTCCGGAAATAGCAAAGGCTGTTGAAAAAGAAGCAAGCAGGCTTGGATACACCGTCATCCTGTGCAACACCGACAACAGCTTGGACAAAGAAGAACGATATTTTCAAGTGTTTGAACAAAAGCGGATTGATGGTGTCATTCTGGCCTCCTATACCCTTGGAGCGGTCCAGATCAAAAAGTGGCAAAAGAAGATTCCTATTGTTGTCATCGACAATCGATTTCCCCAGCATCCAACAATCGTATCGATTATCTCTCACAATCGAACGGGAGCCCATCTGGTTGTTAATCATTTGCTTGAGCAGGGATGCCGAAAAATCGCACACATCTGTGGTCCAATGGGCGTATATTCCGCCAAAGAACGTTACATGGGCTATGAGGATATATGCAAGGATCAGGATTGGTTCTCTCCCCATTTGATCGTTCAGGGCGATTTTCAAATAAAAGAATCTTATCAAGCAACCATAGGGCTGTTCAAGAGACATCCAGACGTAGATGGGATATTCGCAGGAAATGATATTATGGCGGTTGGTGCTCTAAAAGCACTCGTGGCTATGGGGATGTCGGTTCCGGATGAGGTCAAGCTCGTAGGATTCGACGGCATATCTATTCCACTAGTTGTCCCCGAGTTGACGACCGTTGCTCAGCCGATTGGAGAAATGGGTGCTCTTGCGATGCATCACTTGGTGGAACTTATCCATAAACGACCACTAGCAAGCCATGTGCAGGTTCTGGATGTGCGATTAATAATAAAAGAATCATCTACTACAAGAGCTTCAAAGGAGTTTGTGACATGAAGAAACGAAAAATTGTTATCGTCGGTAGTCTGAACATGGACATTGTCGTGTCCACGGATCGATTGCCAAGAAGCGGGGAGACCCTTACAGGTCATTCTGTTCATTATATTCCAGGCGGAAAAGGTGCTAATCAAGCTGTCTGCTGTGCAAAGCTTGGAGCTGACTCAACGATGATTGGCTTGGTGGGGGATGATTGGTTTGGCACAAAGGTAATCGATTCGCTGAACGCTAACGGTGTGGATACCTCTTACATTCAGACCCTTGAGAGCGCTTCAACCGGTGTAGCTTCCATCACGCATATGAAGGAAGACAACACCATCATTGTCGTACCTGGAACGAATGGAATGCTTACAGAAGCGGAATTGCAAGATTTAGAGCAGCTGATTCAGGAGGATGACATCCTGCTCGTACAGCTTGAAATACCCATACAGACCGTTTTTACCGCTCTTCGTATGGCAAAGCAAATAGGAGCAGTAACCATTTTAAATCCAGCTCCCTACACCACATTATCAGATGAACTATTGGAGCTTGTCGATTATATTACTCCGAATGAGACAGAATTTGAACAAATGATAGGAAGAACGTTCTCAGGCGAAAGTAGTCTAGAGCAAGCAATTTCGGATTGGCAGAATCAACGTTCCGCGATGATGATCGTAACACGGGGCAAACACGGCTGCTCCTACTTTTTACACGAAGATGTGGTAACGGTTACACCCCCCGAAGTGAATGTCATTGATACGGTTGGAGCCGGGGATGCCTTTAATGGCGGATTAGCGTATGGATTGATGTCCGGATGGAGCATCTCTCATTGTATTGAGTTCGCCATACAGGTATCAGCAGCAGCGGTGACACGATTTGGTGCTCAGGATGGAATGCCTACACAGGACGAAGTGCTCCAGATTGCCGTCAAATAAAAGGTAGAACGAATTAATAACCAATGGCTTTACGTTACATTATTCACATAGATAGATATGCTGTTCATTTAAAAGGAGGAGTTTGTCGATGGTTAAACGTTTTATGAAGTTATCTCTTGGCCTGCTTATGGTATTGAGTGTGTTGGCGGGCTGTGCTGGAAAATCAGAGACTCCAGAAGCAAATGGGGCGACAAACAGCAAAGAGGAAAAGTTTACGCTTAAGGTTGCATTTTTTCAGGGTGGTTATGGCGATTCGTGGTTTAAATGGCTGAAGGAAGAGTTCGAGAAGCAAAATCAGAACGTAACGATAGAATTGGAAGGCAATCCGAAGATGAATGAAATCATTCAACCGCGGGTTGAATCGAAAACGAATGTTCCGGATATCGTGTTTGTCGATGACTCTCTAATGCGCAAATGGGGACCATCTGGGAAGCTTGTGGATTTAACAGATCTTTACGAAGCACAAAAGCCGGATGGAAAAACAATTGCATCAACTATCACGGATTCGACGAATAAAGCGATGGACGTCTTTGGTAAAAAATACGGTGTACCTCTAGCCCAATTATCCCAAGGAATTATTTATAATGTGAAAATGTTTGAAGAAAACGGCTGGCAGTATCCGAATACGTGGGAAGAAATGGAGAAGCTTGCTGAAGTGATAAAAGCAAAAGGAATCGCACCGCTTACTTATCCGGGTAAATACCCGTACTATTTGTTCCCGTTCGGACATGCTGCTTATCTGCAGTATGGAGGTACGGAATTCATTGAAAAGATTACAAATCCGACGGAAGCTGACATTCCTGGTCTGTTCGAAGATCCGGCATTCCATCGTACCTTTACTTTATTGGATGAAATGTTTAAAGACGATTGGATTATGAAGGGCACGCTCGCTTTGAATCATACGGAATCGCAGATGGAGTTTTTACGTGGGAAAGCAGCGATGATTCTGAACGGCGCATGGTTAGAAAACGAGATGAAGGACTCTATTCCTGAAGGTTTCACGATGAAAATGATGCCATTCCCACCAGCAAAGGATGCGGTTGTGAATGAACCGGTAATCGAATCCTTGACATCCGGCTTTGGCGGTATTCCGAGCGCATCGAAAAATATCGAAGTCGCGAAGAAATTCCTGCTATTCTCTTCTACTGATGAAGCCAATCGTCAATTTACGGAGTTAACCGGCTCCTCCAGAGCGTTCATCTACTCGGTTGACGGTCTGAAGATCAGCGACTTTACGAAGAGTGCCCTGGAAGCTACGAACAAATATAAAACGATAGCACTTGTATTCGCTCCGCAAGCAATTAGCGACAGCCCTGGTCTAGATGCTTTTGGCGCAATTGCTTCGAGGAGCAAGTCGGTAGAGGAAGTTATTAAAGCGAATGTGAAAGCGGCTCCTGATAAATGGAAAAAAACCCAGAAGTTGATTAATAGTAAGTAGGCGATGGGAAGATCTGAAAGCTGCGAGCCTTCAGATCTTCCTCACTCTTCTAATCCCGACACAAGAAAGGATTTCTGGCATATGAAATTTAAAGTGACGAAGAGAGGAATGTTTATTACGGTCATGCTGGCATGGCCGCTCATTCATTATCTTGTGTTTGGGCTGTACCTACAAATTCAAACGCTATTTTATTCTTTTAAGAATTGGAATCCCTACACGGGCAAGGAAACCTGGGTTGGCTTTGACAACTTTAATTTAGCTTTCACGAGCATGACAAACGACGGTGTTTGGATATCAGCCATCAAGAATAGTCTGCTGTTTATTCCGGTTAACATGCTCAGCATTGTTTTGTCGCTCATAGTGGCCTTGGTGCTATATCGAAGGATTCCTTTTGCGCGCTTTTACCGAGTGGTCTATTTCTTTCCGTCCATCATATCGATTGTCGTCGTTACTATGGTATTTTCGTTTGCACTCAATCCAACACAAGGTATCGTTAACGGGTTATTTGATTTGCTTGGATTGGAGTCTTGGAAACGGGCTTGGCTTGGCGATACACAGACGGCTTTAAATGGAGTTTTCGTATTCTGCATCTGGGCTGGAATCGGATGGAACAACGTTATTTTGACTGGAGCTCTGCAGCGTATTCCTGCGGATTATTTTGAAGTAGGAAAGCTTGATGGCATTACCTTTTGGAAAGAGCTTCTCTATATTGTGCTGCCTATTTCCTGGCCGACCATCTCGACGCTCATTATTCTGGGGACAAGCGGTGCTTTCACCATTTTCCTACAGCCAATGCTGTTAACAAATGGCGGTCCGTTCAACTCCTCAACAACCGTTGCGTTGGAAATGTATCGGCTCGTCGTGGAGAAGAATTCCTATGGTCTAGCTGCTGCGTACGGTATGATCTTCGCGGTGATTGGGTTTGTAGTGGTATGGACGATCAAATGGTTGACTGAGCGCTTTGAAACAGCGGAGATTTAAACAACGAGAGAAAGGGGGAGGCTGTATTGATCAAGGAACGAAGAAGTACAGGCAATAAAATCTGGATGATTGTTTTGCAAGTTCTGTTTATGGGTTATGCAATCAGCTTAATTTATCCGTTTATATGGATGTTCATCAACTCTTTGAAAGGTAATACGGAATTCTTTCAGAACATTTGGTCTTTGCCAAAGGACTGGCTCTGGAAAAATTACGTTGAGGCCTGGACGGCTGCTCATATTGGCAAATATTTTTTCAATAGTATTTGGATGACAACAATCGGAACCCTTACTTCGGTGATGTTTGCTGCAATGCCGGCTTACGTGTTGGCGAAGTACAAATTCAAAGGTTCGAATGCGATATATGGATTAGCAATTATTGGTTTTCTAATTCCGACGATCGGAACGTTCGGACCGTGGTATCTGCTCATGCAGAATTTGGGTTTGTTTAATCCGCTTGGCGTTATGCTTGGTTATACTGGCGGGATTGGTTTTAATATGATCATTTTGTATTCGTTTTTCAAAGGTATCAGTTGGGAATACGCGGAGGCTGCTTTTATGGATGGGGCAGGACACTTTCGTGTGTTCTTTCAGATCATGATGCCACTAGCGAGGGGGGGCGTTGTTGCCGTATGCACCTTTGCCCTTATTGGAATCTGGAATGATTACTTTCAGCCCTTTATTCTCTTGCAAGACAGCAGTCAATATACGATTGCAGTCGGCTTGGCTAATCTGGTGGAAATTCAGAAGTACAGCGCGGACTATACCGTCCTGTTCGCGGCCATGTGGATCGCTGTCCTGCCGGTGTTGATCATGTATCTATTCTTGCAGGAGAAGCTGATCTCAGGCTTTACTATGGGCGGCATCAAAGGATGACAGGGAGTGGACAATAGCATCCGAGAGAGGATGAGGTGGGAGCGGTCTCTGACATTTGGACGTAGATTATGTTTTTTCGAAGGGGGGGATATGAAGAGAGCTCAGGTTATATTCTTTTCTGAAATGAAAGGAGAGAGCGGGCATGGTGAAGCGAACAATAGGAAAGGCCGTATTGGCCGCAACGATGTTAATTGGAGTCATTCTGTCAGGTGATCGTGGATGGTCGGAGGAGGCAGGCGCAATGAAAGCATCATCGGTCGTACAAGACATGCATATCGGCAATTACGGGGGAGCGCCAGCGCTGTTCGTAAACGGCAAGCCCGAGTTTCCGATGTTCCTGTTCGAGCAGGAGATCTCGCAGCACGACGGTCAGGTGTTCCATGATGCGAACGTGAAGCTGTATTCGTTCATCGAGAAGACGAGTTTTCTCGATCTCGGCTGGATCGGGCCGGGACAGCAGGATTTCTCGACGATTGACCGTGTGATGCAGACGTTCGTGGATCGGGTGCCGGAGGGGCTGGCGCTTCCGCGCATTCACTTGTGGGCGCCTTCGTGGTGGCTCGTGTCGCACGGAACGGAGCAGCTCGGCTACGCCTTGCAGCCGCCGAACCCGAACGCGCTGACCAAAGACGCTTCCATGGCGTCCCAACAGTGGAAGCAGGAAGCGGGGACGGTACTGCGGAATCTGGTCCGCCATCTGCTGGACGGTCCTTATGCGAACCGGCTGCTGGGCCTGACGCTGGCGGGTGGGATGTATGGCGAGTGGCACAACTGGAACAGCGAATATTTGCCCGATACAAGCGAGCCGATGAGGCAGGAATTCATCGCCTATTTGCGCACGAAGTACCATAACGACCAAGCGCTGCTGCGGACAGCTTGGGGCGATCCGGCCGTCACCTTCAACACCGTGACGGTCCCGACCGCCGAAGAGCGCAGCGCGAGCGATGTCGGCCTGTTCCGTGACCCTTCGGTCTCGCGGAGGGTCATCGATTATTACGAGGCTTACCAAGAGGCGCCGGTAGACGCCATCAACTATTTTGCCGGAATCGTCAAGGACGAGAGCCAAGGACGGCTGTTGACCTCCGTGCTGTATGGCTACAGCCCGGATATGAGCTACATGCCGCAGGAAGTGCACCACCGGGCGGTAGCGCAGGCGCATCGCCTGACGAATGTCGATCTATTCACTTCGCCGCACTCGTATTACCGGCGGGCGCCGGGAGATGACGGGGTGCTGCGCACCTATTCCGACAGCCTCGCGCTGCACGGGAAACTGTTCATCGACGAGGCGGACGACCGCACGCATCTGGCGCCGGCGGGAACCTCGTTCGTCCTGGCAGCGAATATGAACGAGTCGCTGGGCTTGATCCGCCGGGCCTTCGGGCAGGCGGTCACCCATGCGACCGGAATGTGGTATATGGACCAATCCTCGGGACAATGGTACAACGATCCGGCCTTCGCGGCGGAGTTCAAAAACCTGAAAAAATGGGGCGACTACTCCATGACGATGCCCCGGCAGCGCAGCTCGGAAGTGGCGGTGATCTCCTCCAACCAGAGCGAGTTCTATCTGGGCGGCCAGACGGATATCTCGGCTGCCTTCTACGAAGGGCCGTCGACGATAAGACCGCAAGGGCTGGGCGAGCTCAGCAAAGCGGGGGCGCCATTCGACCGGTACCTGATCGAGGATCTCGAGCAGGGACTTGTGCCGAACAATTACAAGGTGTACATCTTCATGGACACCTTCTACCTGACAAATGCGCAGCGCGCGGCGATCGAAGCGCTCAAAGGCGGAGGCAGGACGCTGGTATGGACGTGGGCACCTGGTTATGTCTCCGATTCGGGGCTGTCCACCGCCAACATGGCCAGCCTGACCGGCCTTAATTTCACACAGGTCAGCGGCAAGAGGACCGAGAGCTTTGAGGGAGGCAGCTTCCCGCAAACCGACTATACGGCAGGCTTTAACGGATTGTACGGGGCTGTCACTCCGGATTCGAACAAGGTTATATCCGGCTCATATTCGGCATACGGCGCGGCTCCCAATACGACGGATTGGGCCGAATTCTTGTACAGCGATAGAACCAAGATCCATCTCGATCCGAACACCGACTATACGGTCAGTTTCAAAGCGAAAACCGTTACCGCGCCGGGTCCCGGAGGCAATTTCTACTTTATGGTCCGCTCTGCGGCGGGCGGCAACACGCAAGACGTCGGGATCAACAGCTGGACGGATGCGGCAGGCGCACCCTATACGAAATCATTTACTTTCACTACTAAAGGTTACAGCGACTATCAATTGGTATGGGGCATTCATGGCGGCGGGGGTCTATCGGTGGACGGTATTTTGATTACCAAACAGTCGCAGATCGGGTTGAACGCAGCCGCGTTTCCGGGAGTGACGACCAAGTACGGAGAGGTAACGCTTGATCCGCTGTTCCTTCCGAGCACGACGGGTGCACAAGTGTGGGGCACTACCGGCAATCCCAATGAGCCTGCAATTGTGGCGAAGGATTTCCCCAACTGGCGGTCCGTCTATATCGCTTCTCCGCCGCTGCCGGCGCCGGTGTTGAAGAAAGTCTACAACGATGCGGGAGTCCATGTATATTCGGACAGTTATGATAACTTGGAGGTCAACAAGTCATGGATCAGCCTTCATGCGGCAAGCAGCGGCGTCAAAACAATCAAGCTGCCGTCGTCATCGCCCGTCTACAATATCATCACCGGTCAAATGATCGGCAGCGCCATACAGCAGTTCCAGGTAAATATGCAGCGGGGCGACACAGCGATTTTCGCACTGAATAACCCGATTACGAGTGGCAACATAACGGAGGATTTCGAAGGCGGCAGCTTCGCGGCTTCCAATTATTCGGTCGGATTTAACGGGTTATATGGTGAAGTTACATCAGACGCGGGCAGGATCGTCTCGGGCGCACATTCCGTCTACGGAACGGCCGCAGCAACGACGGACTGGGCGGAATTTCTTTATAGCGACCGCAATAAAGTCAAGCTGCAGGCGGGCGGAACCTACAAAGTCGATTTCAAGGCCAAGACGATCGCCGCACCCGGCGCGGGAGGCAGCTTCTACTTCATGGCACGCTCCGCGATCGGAGGCAACACGCAGGACGTAGGCATTAACAGCTGGACTGATGGCGTCGGGGCTTCGTATGCCAAAAGCTTCACGTTCACCCTCAACAATTACAATGACTACTGCCTGGTATGGGGCATTCATAAGGGCGGCAGCTTATCAGTGGACGATATTACAATTACCAAGCTTTAAGTTTTGAAAGTTGGTAAACAGGTGTTGCCGGTCATTCTATATTCAACAAAACGGAGGTTTCATTGATATGGAAAGAGTAAATGTAGCCATTATCGGCGCGGGAACGAGAGGGCAGGCCTATGCCGATTATGCTGCCGAGCACCCCGAGGAAATGAACATCATTGCGGTTGCCGAACCGAATCCCGAAAGAAGACGGCAATTTCAAGAGAGGCATGGCGTCGACGATACCTATGCTTTTTCCGATGCGGAAGCGCTTCTTGCGCAGGAGCGGCTGGCGGATGCGGTCGTGATCTGTACGCAAGACCGCGATCATTACGCGCAGACGATGTTGGCGCTTGCACGCGGTTACCACGTGCTGCTGGAGAAGCCGATGTCCCCGTCGCCCGAAGAATGCATCGCCTTGGGTGAACGTTCGCGGGATGCGGGTGTCGTCCTGTCCATCTGTCATGTGCTGAGGTATACAGTATTTTTCACCAAAATAAAAGAGCTGCTTGTGTCCGGTAAGATCGGCAGGCTGATGACCGTCCAGTTAAATGAATATGTCGGTTACTGGCATCAGGCCCACAGCTTCGTTAGGGGGAACTGGCGCAATTCTGTCGAATCAAGCCCCATGATATTGGCCAAAGCCTGTCATGATATGGACATTATTCAGTGGCTAATCGACGCGGAATGCCGGTACGTCTCATCGTTCGGTTCGCTGTCGCATTTCCGATCCGAGAACGCCCCTGAGGGAGCCCCGGCCAGATGTCTCGACGGCTGCCCAGTTATGGATTCATGTGCATATTATGCGCCTAAACAATATTTGACAGAGCATATTGGCTGGCCGACTTCTATGATCAGCACGGACTTGTCCTACGAAGGAAGGGTAAAGGCTCTCCAGGAAGGACCTTATGGCCGCTGCGTATATCACTGCGACAATGATGTCGTTGATCATCAGGTTGTTAACTTCGAGTTTGCCAATGAAGTAGCCGCTGTATTTACAATGAGCGCATTTTCGCGGGACGGTGGACGGTTCATGCAGATTACCGGAACAGAAGGTGAAATTCGCGCCGCGATGGACAAAAACGAGCTGATCCTCAAACGGTTCGATACGGGAGAGGAACAACTGATTTCGCTGCGTAACCCGGTTGGTAACCATGGTGGCGGTGATACGAACCTGATGCGCGATTTCATTCGTCTGGTGAGAAGCGGAGGCTGCGAGAAAGGTCTAACGTCCGCGGAAAATTCTATTCAAAGTCATCTGCTCGCCTTTGCTGCGGAAGCTTCCCGATTAGAAAAAAGGACAATTGATATGAGAAGGTTTGTGGAGGAGAAGAAACTATCATCAGAGCAAGCGATTCGTCTATCGACTTGATTACCGGTACTAGTCAGCACACTAACACACTGTGGGAATGGGGGTGATCCTGACGAAGTTCTTAACAGTTAGATTATAAAGAGATAGACGGATAGAAACGAGATTGCCTACTGCAAAACGGTTGTTGAAAGGGTGGATCGCGAACCATGGGGAAATGGAATTTCAGATTGCTCCTGATCGTTATGTCTATAATGCTGTTGGCAAGTCTTCTTCCGCTGGGAGAATCCGTAAAGGCCGAACACTCGGGTCCCGGGCAGGAACCGCCTGAGACGCAAGATATGAGGATCGGCACGTATGGAGGTGCACCGGCGCTGTTCGTTAATGGTGAGCCGGAATTTCCGATGTTTCTGTTCGAACAAGAGATTTCAGAGCGGGATGCGGATGTGTTCCAGGATGCGAATGTGAAGCTGTATTCATTCATTGAGAAAACGAGCTTCCTCGATCTAGGCTGGATCGGACCGGGACAACAGGACTTCTCCACGATCGACCGCGTTATGAAAACATTCGTAGATCGGGTACCCAGCGGTCTGGCTCTGCCCCGCATTCACTTGTGGGCGCCTCAGTGGTGGCTTGCCGCCAACGGAACGGAGCAGCTGGGTTACTCCCAGCAGCCGCCGGATCCGAACGCGCTGACCAAAGACGCATCAATGGCGTCCGAACAATGGCAGAAGGAAGCGGGCGAGGCCTTGAGGCGATTGGTTCGCCATCTGCTCGATGGCCCCTATGCCGACAGGCTGCTCGGATTGACGCTGGCGGGCGGCATGTATGGTGAGTGGCATAACTGGAACGCCGAATATTTGCCCGATGCGAGCGAGCCGATGCGACTGTCATTCATTGCCTATTTGCGCGACAAATATAGCAATGATCTGTCGCTATTACGAGCTGGCTGGGGTGATCCTGCCGTTACATTCGAAGGAGTTACAATTCCGACTGTTGAAGAACGCAGGGCTAGCGATGTCGGCCTATTCCGCGATCCTACTATTTCGCGGCGGGTTATTGATTATTATGAAGCCTACCAGAAGGCGCCGGTGGATGCTATTAACTACTTTGCCGGGATCGTCAAGGAGGAGAGTGAGGGGCGGCTGTTAACCTCTGTCCTGTACGGCTACAGTCCGGACATGAGCTATATGCCGCAAGAGGTGCATCAACGTGCAGTCGCGCAGGCGCATCGGCTGACGAACGTCGATCTGTTCACCTCGCCGCATTCGTATTACAGGCGGGCACCGGGAGACGACGGTGTACTGCGCACCTATCCGGACAGCCTTGCCCTGCATGGCAAGCTGTTCATCGACGAAGCGGACGACCGTACGCATCTTGCACCGCCGGGTACCTCGTTCGTTCAGGCAACCAACATGGGCGAGTCACTTGGCTTGCTGCGCCGGGCTTTCGGGCAGGCGGTCACCCATGCGACCGGCATGTGGTACATGGATCACTCCTCGGGGCTATGGTACAACGACCCGGCTTTCGCGGCGGAGTTCAAGAACCTGAAGAAGTGGGGCGACTATTCAATGAAGCTGCCCCGGCAGCGAAACTCGGAGGTAGCCGTCATCTCTTCGAATGAGAGTGAATTCTACCTGGGCGGCAGCACGGATACTTCGGCCGCCTTCTATGAAGGTCCGTCGACGACGAGACCACAAGGACTAGGAGAGCTGAGCAAGGCTGGAGCGCCGTTCGACCGGTACCTGATCGAGGATCTGGAGCAGGGACTGATTCCTGACCATTACAAGGTTTACATCTTCATGGATACCTTCTATCTGACCGATGCGCAGCGAGCTGCGATTGAGAAGCTCAAGAGAGGCGGCCGGACGCTGGTATGGACCTGGGCGCCCGGTTACGTATCCGAGTCTGGCCTGTCCACCACGGGTATGCAAAGCTTAACGGGGATCAACTTTGCGCAAGGAGGCAGCGGCGACGGTCCGTCCGAAGGGTCGGCAACTGGCCAGTGGGCGGAGAACTTCGAAGGGGGGAGCTTTCTTCAGTCCGACTATACCGACGGAGAGCGCAGCGGCAATGGAGCCATTGTAGCGGATCTGGACAAAGTTATCGATGGCAGCTACTCCGCATACGGCAAAGCGGGTGAATCTGTGGATTGGCACGAATTTTTATTCACTGACAAAAATAAAATCAAGCTCGAGCCGGGAGCGACCTATACGGTTACGTTCAAAGCCAAGACACTCGCCGCGCCGGGACCTTCCGGGACCTTCTATTTCCTGGCCAGAACGAAGTCGGGTGGAAACGCGCAGGACGTGGGTGTCAACAACTGGACGGACGCGCCGGGCGATCCGTATACAAAGTCGTTCACGTTTACACTGAAAGGCTATGAAGATTACTATCTGATATGGGGTCTGCATAACGGTGGTGCATTGGCCGTTGACAACATCGTCATCAAGAAGGATGCGTCGGTTCCAATCGAGCTTCCTGTTCAGTATCGTTTGGACGCCAACCTGTTCCCGGGCTCGACGACCGTGTATGGCGATATGAAGTTGAATCCGGTCTTCCGTCCGGAAGCGGCGGGTGCTCAGGTTTGGGGTTATTCCTCACCTGATGGAGCGCCGTCGGTTGTCGTGCGTGACTTCCCTAATTGGCGCTCCGTTTATCTTCCAGCGCCCCCGATTGCTGCACCGCTGCTGAAGCGCATCTATAATGAAGCCGGCGTCCGCTATCCGATATGCCTACATGAATGTAATCAGCAAGCTGTATGCAGAGCATTTCAGCGGCCGTATCGGAAACTGGTGCAGAGAGCGCGGCGTGGAATATATCGGCCATCTGCTTGAGGACAACAATGTTCACGCGAGGCTTGGCTGCGGAGCGGGACATTTCTACCGCGCGCTTGAGGGCCAAGATATGTCGGGGCTGGATGTCGTACTGTGGCAGATTGTGCCCGGCTTCGATGAAATCTCTTTCTCCTGGATGGGCGGGAACACGGATAGCGTCTTCTTTCATTATGGGATGACCAAGCTGGCCACTTCACTTGGACATATCGATCCTCGTAAGCGGGGCAGGACGTTCTGCGAGATATTCGGTGCTTATGGCTGGGCGGAAGGGCTGAAGCTGATGAAGTGGCTGACTGACCATATGCTGGTCAGAGGCGTGAATCACTTTGTGCCGCATGCCTTCTCCCAGAAGGAATTTCCGGATTGGGACTGCCCTCCTCACTTCTATGCGAGGGGACGCAATCCGCAGTTCAGATATTACAACTTATTGAACAGCTATACGAACCGCCTATGCCATTTGTTCTCGGATGGGCAGCATGTGGCGACTGCAGCCGTGCTCTATCACGCGGAGGCGGAATGGTCAGGTGAATATATGCTCTTCCAAGAGCCCGTTAAGCAGCTGATGCAGAATCAGATTGATTGCGATGTGGTTCCAGCAGATGTTCTGCTAACCTCAGCAGCGCCGGATGGGGAGTTGACCATTCATAAGGAGCAGTACCGATGCCTCATAATTCCTTACGCCGAAGCGCTGCCGATCGAATTGGTTGTTAAGCTTACAGAGCTTGCGGCATCCGGTCTTCCGATCGTCTTTATCGACGCGCTGCCGACTCGGGTCAGCCAGTCCGTGCCATATTCACAGGAGATTGAGCAACTGGCGGCACAGTCCAATATCTCGGTGGTTCCATTGGTTAAGCTTGCGGATACGCTGCGGGAATGGGGCATGTTCGAGCTTGCGACGACCGACTGGCAGCCTTATTTGCGGACGTATCAATATCGGCATGATCAGTTGGAGACGGTAATGCTGTTCAACGAGCATCCGACAGGCGTGCTTGAAACCAGCATCAGCCTTCCGGGTGAGGGTGTATGGATGCGTTACGACGCCTTTGGCAATACGCTGGACTTGGTCGGAGAAGGAGATAATTTCGTCCTCGATCTTCGTCTCAGCGCTTATGAATCAGCCATCCTGCTTCGTATTCCAGCTGGCAATGAAGCTAGCTTGCCGATCCGCAATGGAAAAGCACGGCCTGCATCTGGTGCCGCAAGCCGGCTTGTCGAACCAACAGAGTGGCAGGTTTCATTGGCCACCGCAGACAAGTATCCCACATTTGAGCATTGGGGAGCATTAACAAGCTTGCGCAATATGAGTGCACGCGATCTACTGCCACGTTTTTCCGGCACGATTAAATATGAATGCCAGATACAAGACGAGGCAATGTCAGGTCCTTTGTGGCTTGATTTGGGGAAGGTTTATGAGACAGCTGAGGTATGGGTGAACGGACAAAAGGCGGGGGTTAAGCTTTGCGCCCCTTATGTATGGGACATCTCGGAGTATTGGAAACTGGGGACAAACGTATTGACTATTGAAGTGACGAATACGCTGGTGAAAGATCAGCAGGATTGGTTCTCCAAGTTCGTGCAGCAGGAGCCCTCCGGCCTGCTCGGCCCGGTTAAACTCATCGGACCATCAGTGAAGTGATAACAGGGAAGCGGTGAGTAAGTAAGATGGAACAAGCCTATCGGCTCCGCCGGAAGAGCGGCATACGCAAATATGGCGTGCTGCTGCTCATGATGGTTCCGGGCCTTGCCTATTTACTAATTAACAACTATTTGCCAATGTTCGGTCTGCTGATTGCCTTTAAGGATTTTAATTCCGTAAAGGGGATTTTCGGCAGCGACTGGATCGGCTTCAGAAATTTTGAATACTTGTTTAAAACGCAGGACGCGTATATCATCACCCGAAATGCCATTCTTTATAATTTCGTGTTCGTTGTTCTTAATACGGTTGCAGCTGTAGCCATCGCCATTGGGCTCAATGAAATTCGCAGCCGGTTCATGTCTAGGGTTTACCAGAGTGTGATGCTGCTGCCTCATTTGATCTCCATGGTCATCGTTAGCTACCTGGCGTATTCCCTGCTTAGTGTGGATACGGGCTTCATGAACAAAACGGTTCTCCCGTGGCTAGGCCTTAATGAAATTTCATGGTACACCGAGGCGGCATACTGGCCGTTCATTCTGACAATCATCAGCCTATGGAAA
Organism: Paenibacillus baekrokdamisoli; assembly: GCF_003945345.1. Classification (GTDB taxonomy): domain Bacteria; phylum Bacillota; class Bacilli; order Paenibacillales; family Paenibacillaceae; genus Paenibacillus_Z; species Paenibacillus_Z baekrokdamisoli. The sequence goes on from NZ_AP019308.1 coordinate 7,225,245, forward strand.
GGTGCCGGGTTCCTATGCGTCATCTACTTGGCCGCGATTATCGGCATTGATCCAGAGTATTACGAGGCCGCCAAACTCGACGGAGCTACCAAATGGCAGCAAATTCGCACAATTACGCTGCCATTGTTGTCACCAATCATCATTATGATGACGCTGCTCGCGATCGGTAAAATTTTCTATTCGGACTTTGGCCTGTTCTATCAGGTACCGCTCGGGTCCGGAGCACTGAACGATACGACACAGGTTATTGATACCTATGTGTACCGGGCACTTATGAATCTCGGCGACATTGGGATGTCTTCTGCTGCAGGGCTTTACCAGTCTGTTGTCGGCTTTGTGCTGGTACTGCTGTCGAACTATGCGGTACGCAAATTTAGCAAGGACAACGCGTTGTTCTAAGGACATAAGGACTGGAGTGGAGAGGTGTGAATACGATTCAAAAGAGAAAGCAAATTTGGCTTCATCTGCCGATGATTGCCCTCTCGGCAGCCTGCGTGCTCCCCTTCCTGCTGCTCGCCATCTCGTCTATCTCGGACGAGGGCTCGATCATACGTCAGGGCTATACCTTCTTTCCGGAAAAATTCGGATTGGGAGCTTATCGCTACTTGTGGGATCATTCGGAGCAGTTGGTAAGGGCTTACGGAATAACAATATTTATTACAGTAGTTGGAACGGCATCAAGCCTAATCATTACGGCGATGCTTGCTTATCCAATGGCAAGACAGGGAGTACCATTACGCAACTTGGTCGCTTTCCTCGTATTTTTCACCCTACTGTTCAACGGTGGATTAACCCCTACCTATTTGATTTATGTGCAGTATATCGATATCAAAAATACAGTGCTGGCGCTTATCGTTCCAGGGCTGCTGATGAACGGTTTCAATGTACTGCTTATGCGGACTTTTTTCATGACGACGATTCCTCCTGCCCTAATCGAAGCGGCGCAAATTGACGGTGCTGGAGAATTCAAAATCTTTTGTAGAATCATTCTGCCGCTATCGATGCCAATCGTTGCGACCATCGGTTTGATTCAGACCATTATTTATTGGAACGATTGGTTTAACGGAATGATTTACGTGACAGATTCCAGACTCTTCAGCGTTCAGAACATTCTGAACCGGATGCTGACCGACATTCAGTTTCTTACGGAAAGCAAGTTCAGCGCTCAGTTTGGCGAGGCTGGGGCCAATTTACCTAGCACAACAGTGAAGATGGCGATAGCGATAATCGGAGTGCTTCCGATTATGGTATTGTATCCTTTCTTCCAAAAGTATCTTATAAAAGGTATAACCGTCGGCGCTGTAAAAGGCTAGATGGAAAAGGAACCAGTGCTACTATAGCATCGGTTCCTTTTTATTTTACATATCCGAATCTGTTAGATGAAGGAGGCCACATAAGAAAGGCTGGAATAGTTTGAGATCAATCGTGGAATCGTACCTCTTGGGGGTGTTTTCATGTCAAATAGAAAATGGACTTTGGGTCTGATCAGCATTGTTCTTCTTGTTTTCTGTTATTTTATCTTCCAGTTTGTATCTTCTACGGTTAAGATTGATCATCTAGTCTTGCAAATGGAACAGGGTAACGTAGAAGATAAATCCATTAAATCTGTTGTGCTCATCGCTCAAGAGCTAGATAATCCATTCTGGGGAATGGTGGAAAAGGGAGCAAAAGAAGCCGCGCTGCAGCTAGGTATGCAGATTGATTTCAGGGGTCCGATTCGTATTAATCCTTCCGAGCAAACGAAGCTCTTGGAACAATCGATTGCAGCCAAGGCGGATGCTATTGTTGTGCAGGGAATCAAGGACAAGCAGTATGATCTTCTGATTAGCAAGGCAATCAATGATGGTATTCCCGTGATTACTGTAGATGCGGATGAGCCAGCTAGCCGGCGGCTTGCCTACGTGGGAACAGATAATAGGGAAGCGGGCAAACGTATGGGAGAGCTTGTGATAAAAGATGCTGGCGGGAGGGGCCATATTGGCGTCATTATCGGAAGCGAGCTGGCTGACAATCAACAGCAGCGTTTGGAGGGTTTCCGTTCCATTATTGCTAGTACGCCGGGGTTTGAGATCGTAGCTGTTCGCTCATCGAATATTTCACGGATCCAAGCTGCTAAGCAGACAGAGGCTATGCTGAACCAATACGCGAGTATTCAAACGATGGTCGGATTTAGCTCCTTAGATGCAGTTGGCATTGTAGAAGGCATGAAGGCAGCGAAAAGAGCAGGCCTACGTGTGTTTGGATTCGATGATTTGGAGGAGACGAAGCAGGGGATTGCTCAGGGAGTTATTCTTGCATCCATCGTTCAACAGCCTGAAGAGATAGGATTCAAAGCGGTTCATCTATTAGGGGACTATTTCAAGGGAGACGTTTTTCCAGTGCAGCTCTTTACAGCTACGGATATTCTGGATATTACACATCTGAAGTCAAGAGTGAACAGCCCATGAAGATACGCAGCATGCTATTTATTATCATACCTGCACTCTTTATTTTGAATAATGGGGTCTCTTATTTCATCTTTCAAAGTGGAAGAACGGTGCAGCAAAGTTATAATGTGATGCTGGATCGGGTATTATTATACAAACAAATTGCTGGACAAACGCAGGAAAATCTCCGAGTTTTGAATGTTTACTTAGTGGATCGAAGGGACAGCAGTCGTAACGCCTATCTATCCCAGAGGGCTGAGCTGAATCTTCTCCGGGATAGTCTATCTGCGAAGAATACGATTCCAGCTACAGCTCTCACCGTTCGGAGCTACCGCAATATGATCGACACCTTTACCTTACAAGAAGCGGGAGTAATAGAGGCGTTAAATAATCAAGGTTCTTTGGCGTATGCGGCTTTCTACGAAGAGGCTGAGCACACAGCTGCGTTCATCCAACAAGAAGGTTATCATCTTATTGATTTGGAGCTCCGTTATTATCAGCCTCTCTATCGACAAATTCTTCTGCAAACGGAAGCTAGAGATCATTGGGGAGTCGCTATCTTTATCCTGAATACGCTGCTGAGCGTCATGTTTGCTTATTGGATCTCCTTGAGTATTTCCAGACCGATTAAGCTGCTGGCTTTAACGGCTCAACAAATCTCGGATGGGAATTTACAAGCTGCCCCTCCACAGATCAGTGCCAATCATGAGTTTGGTGTTTTATCTCATGCTTTTGGACGTATGCAAGATAATTTGAAGGAACTTATTGTGAAGGAGAAAGAAAGCTTAGAAAAAGACAAACTGGTCAAAGAGCTAGAGCTTGAAGTTCTACAAAATCAGATGAACCCGCACTTTCTCTTTAATTCCTTGAATGTGATAGCTAAGCTGGCTTTGCTCGAGGGCGCTGAACAAACAAGCGATCTTATGGTATCCATGTCGAATCTGCTTCGGTATAATCTCCGTAAATTAGATCGCCCCGTGACGCTCAGGGAGGAGGTGGAGCATGCCAGAGAATATTTTACAATCCAGCAGGCCCGCTTTCGCGACCGATTTCAGTTTGTAACGGAAATTGAGGAGGGTGGACTGAACGTCTTTGTTCCCATGCTGACCCTCCAGCCTATATTAGAAAATATCTTTGTTCATGGCATTGAGGGAATGGAGGAAGGGGCTCAGATCAAGCTGGTCATTACATGCGGGCCTAATGAGACAAGGGTTGCGATATCAGATAATGGGATCGGAATGACCAAGGAGGTACGTGAGTCGCTGCTTCACTTCGAATTCAATCCGCAGCTAGGCCAAGAAAAGGGACAATCTACTGGCTTAGGGACGCGTAATGTTTTTAAACGACTTGAACTATTTTATGGAAAAAAGAATCTTGTAGACATTTACAGTGAGCCGGGCCGGGGAACAACAGTATTCATCCGGCTTCCTAGTGCTGGGAAGGAAGATGGAGATGTATCGTCTACTGATTGCTGATGATGAAGCCTTGGAGAGAGAAGGCATTGAATGGATTGTTACGCGAATGATGCCGAATATCTTCGAAGTTATTCATGCGGAGAATGGTCGTATAGCGATTCAAAAGGCTGACGAATTTCGTCCGCATATCGTTATGATGGATATTAGAATGCCGGGCATTCAAGGTCTGGAAGCATTAAAGGAAATTAAGGCTCAGAATCCGCAGGTCAAGATGATTCTAGTGACAGCTTATGAATATTTCGAATACGCCAAAGAGGCTCTTTCTATGGGGGTCAAGGAGTATCTCGTCAAACCGGCTAAACGTGATCAGATCGTCACACTCTTGCAGCGGCTGGTGGCTGAGATTGATCAGGAACAGAGAAAACGCGACGAGGAGTTCGCGATGCGGGATAAGTTCTTCCAGCTGCTGCCGCTTGCAGAAACGGAAATGGCTCTAGTCTTTATGTCCGATCAAGTGAATGAGACCGAAGTGGGAAATCTTGCGGATGTTCTCGAGCTCTCTATAGATAAAGGATGTGCGGTTGTGCTCGGCTTCCCTGAAATTGGGCATACATCCGAAATCGAATTAGCCCGAGAAAAGAAAAGGATCTATGAGACGGTGAAAAATACTGCAAAAGGGTTAATCAAGGATAGGACAAGCTGTGTTGTCAGTTCCATGGTCAATTGGCATATGGTTATCTTCCTTCTTGGGGAAGCTCGAATAGAGGATGAAGTATTGCGAGAAGAGGCTCATTCCGCAGGCCTTAAGCTGCTGGAGATCCTTCATCAGCAGCGCAGTATCGATGCGACAATAGGTATCGGATCCGTTCGAGCGGATATTGAGGGAATTAGAAAATCGTATTTTGAAGCTGTATTCGCATCCACGTATGATGAAAAATGGGGAAGCCTGTGTCGGTTTGAGGATCTGAGCATGCTCTCCACAGAAGGACAACCAGAAACCTCAAATAGGTTTAAAGCTGCCAATACTTCTGAGCGTACCTATGTGGAATTGGCAATCAAGCGAATTCGTGAGGAACGTGAACAGCGAACATGGAGTGTCATAGACAGTGCAATTACGTTCATTCAAGAAAAATTCCATGAAGAACTCTCCCTTGAAGATGTGGCGGAGCAAGTTCACTTGAATCCTTATTATTTCAGTAAAGTATTCAAGCAGCAAACAGGAGAAACCTTCATCGATTATGTCACAAGACTGCGTATCGAAAGGGCCAAAGAATGCATTAGGGACGGGCAGTTCAGCCTGAAGGAAGTTTGTTATCTTGTCGGGTATAAAGACCCTAATTATTTCAGCCGTGTTTTTAAAAAGGTAACCGGGGTAACGCCCACTGAATATCGCAATCAACTTTAACAAAGGATAGGTTCATGTAGCTATTACATGGACTATTTTGTTATTGCCGAACAATATTATGCTAGTCCGCGGTCCTTTATCGAGATCCAATTAGGTTGGGTTAATATTATGCTGGTAAACAACCAATAAGTGAAGGGAATGGGGCCCTAACTTAAACAAAACAGATGGTATAATGAGTCTCTAATTACGGGTTTAGCTTCTGTTAGAAGATAAAGGACCCGCACGCAGCAGGTGCGGATAAGTCAGAAGGGATAACGTTTGTGAGCTCAAATATAAACAATCAAGGCCAACAACAAGTCAGCATGAAGTTTGTAACCCTAGTTTCGATGGTTGCCGCTTTGGGTGGTTTATTATTTGGATTTGATACCGCTGTTGTATCAGGTGCGATCGGTTTTATGAAGGAACGTTTCACCTTAAATGAGGTGGAGGTTGGGTGGGCTGTATCCAGTTTGATCATCGGATGTATCGTAGGAGCTGCAGGCTCTGGGGTGCTTGGAGATCGATTCGGCCGGAAAAAAGTGCTGATTATGGCTGCCCTGCTGTTCATTATCGGTTCCATTGGTTCCGCCATTCCAGATACGTTCACCGGTTATATCATTGCCCGTATCATCGGCGGACTCGGGATTGGAATTACCTCAACACTATGTCCGCTCTATAACGCAGAGATAGCGCCTGCCCAATATCGCGGTCGTCTTGTAGCGCTGAATCAGTTCGCGACAGTTACTGGTATCTTTCTCGTGTATTTCATTAATTTAGGTATTGCTGGTTACGGAGATGACGCGTGGGACATTTCTACAGCTTGGCGGTGGATGTTTGGTTTCGGAGCTCTTCCCGGCTTGTTGTTCCTAGTATTGCTCTTCTTTGTACCTGAAAGTCCGAGATGGTTGATCAAGCAGGGGAGGGCGGTTGAAGCTCTTCCGATTTTACTTAAGATTCATGGCGAGGATCTGGCCAAAAAGGAAGTACTGGATATTAAGGCATCGTTTAAACAGGAAAGCGGGTCGATTCGACAGCTGTTCAGTCCTGCTTTGCGGCTTGCTCTAATTGTGGGGGTGGGCCTGGCCGTTCTCCAGCAGGTGACGGGTATCAATGCGATCATGTACTATGCTCCTGAAATTTTCAAGGAAACGGGATCCGGCACCAATGCTTCGCTGATGCAGACCATTTTGGTCGGATTGATTAATTTTCTCTTTACTATTCTTGCTGTATGGCTCATTGACAAGGTTGGACGAAAGGCTCTTTTACTCGTCGGATCTGCTTCAATGACCGTGTGCTTGGTTGTTATCGGTGCTGCATTTCAAACCGGACACACATCAGGGCCTTTGGTGCTCATCTTTATTTTATTGTATGTGGCAGCCTTCGCTGTATCACTTGGGCCGGTCGTATGGGTGGTCATGTCCGAAATTTTCCCGAACCGTATTCGTGGAAAAGCGACCGCGATTGCTTCAATGGCGCTATGGGCAGCGGATTATATCGTGTCTCAGACCTTTCCTCCGATGCTTTCGTCTGCAGGGCCGGCAATTACATTCTGGCTATTTGGCTTCATGTCCTTGTTTACCTTCTTTTTCACCTGGCGTGTGGTACCCGAGACAAAGGGGAAATCACTGGAGGAAATCGAATCCCTGTGGTCTCGAAATTGAGATTATGATTGTCGCTACTAAAAGTTGGGGCTGTCCCAAATGGGTAAACCAGAGTGAGACAATCCCATAATATGTGTAAAAGAACCTTCAAAGCCACTATGAAAGTGGATCTGAAGGTTCTTTAGGTTCTTTAAAGGGGGGATAACACAATCCCTTCTCAATCTTCCGCAAATATAGGCTTCGCTGGTAGAGCGGAAGGGTCCTCCCGGTACTCTTTGGGCGTAATCCCTGTACATTTCTTGAACAGCAAGCTGAATTGTGAAGGTGTGGAAAATCCGCACTCAACAGCAATGGCAGCGATTTTCAAGCGGGTGCTGGATAATAACTCAATGGAGCGTTCGATCCGCTTCATCATTATATAGTTCATGGGAGAGAGGCTGGTCCTCTCTTTAAAGGCATGGCGAAAGCGATCAAAGCTGTAGCCGGACAACTCCGCCAAATGCTGAAGCTGAACGGACTGAGTATAGTTTTCTTTAAGGAAATTAATAGCGTAAATAATACGATCTTCTTTTTCTAGGTTCCCGGTTTGAATCTGCGGAATACGGCAAAGCTCTAGCATCAATTGTCCCCCAATTAAGTTGAGCTGTAAGGAATGGAAGCTGCGCTTTTCTAGAAACTCAGTTTTCATTGCTTGTAATAATCGCCAGATTTGCAGACTGTCCCCGTCCTTATAGACACCATTGTGCAAGCTCATAGGAATGTCATCATAATCGAATCCGATAAAAAAAACTTCGGTGTCCTTCTCATGCTTCTCGTCATGCGGTGTGTTTGGGCGAATAATTGCGAATGTGTGCGGGTGATAATCATATCGCTTTCCGCCGATGTTGGTATAGCCTGCTCCTCGCTTGTAATAGACAAGCTCGAAGCAGCCATGCTTGTGCATGGGAGGAGAAGCTGCCATTGAAAGGTAATAAAATTGCAGGAAATTGAGATTGAAATTCATACCAGCTCATTCCTTTCACCGTAATTGTTCTTTTTGGTGGATTTTAATGAAATTTAAATAAACGCGGGATTATCCGGTTCGTGATAGCATGTAGCCATTTCGTTATAGATTAGTCATTCATATAAATATAGAATGTTCCCAAGGGTAATATCAATTAAAAGTTATTAAATAGGTTGAAAAGTAATCTTGTACATGTTGCTGTTCACATGAACAGCTAGATTAGGAAGGTGGAGAAGGAATTGAAAAGAGTCATAATTGATACGGATATTGGTGGAGATATTGATGATGTGTTAGCCATTGCATTAGCGATTCACTCTCCTGAAATCCAGATCGAAGGAATTACTACGGTAGGCGTTCAGTCCGATCGAAGAGCGAAAATTGCCAGCGGACTACTTCAAGTGAATAACGCAGCACATATTCCAGTTGCGGCTGGCGCTTCTGTACCGCTGTGCGGCAAATGGAATTATGAAGAATTTCCGAATCAATATGGAGAGGAGATGGATGCCTTTTCCTATCGCTCCGATCTGGACGGCGCCGATCTGATGATTCAAGCAGTAAATGAATCACCCGGACAAATCACAATTGTCGCGATAGGAGCCATGACTAACCTGGCCATTGCCATCTCCCGTTCTCCAGAATTTTCTCGAAACGTAAAGGAAGTTATCCTTATGGGCGGTGAGTACAGCAGTCACTACAAGGAGTGTAACATTGTAAGTGATCCGGAAGCGGCCAATATCTTGTTCAGCTCTGGAATTCCAATAATAGCGGCAGGTTTGGAGGTGTGTCTAAGCTTGACAAGTGATACGGATGCTACGATAGATACTTTGATTCGCACAGATACGGTGCAGTCGCAGTTTCTTGCTCGACTTGTGAAGCGATGGAAAGCAGTCGGAGTCAATCGCCCGATTATTATGTTTGATGCTATACCCTTTGCGATTCTGATCAATAGAAGTATAGTTTGCACCGAAAGTAAGCTTGTACATGTGGAAACAAGAGGAGAGCATACAAGGGGAATGACCTATAGTATGAAACCGCATTTCGGAGAAATACCAGAGAGCAAACCGAACGTACAGGTCTGCATGGATGTTAACCACGAGGAATTGATGGAGCTATTTACTACTAGAACACTACTCACCTAAGTGAATAACCAAATCGTTATATTTTAATTATATTTAACAATTCATGTGTAACCGTTTACACATGGGGATGGCAGAGGTTCCGAATATGTCCACGATTCGAGATGTAGGAAAAATGGCGGGAGTATCAATCGCTACTGTTTCAAGGGTGATCAATAAAAGCGGATATGTGAAGCAGGAAACAGAAAAGACAATACTTCAAGCTATGCAAGCACTTAATTATGAACCCGATCCTATTGCTCGCAGTTTAGCCGGAAAGAGTACCCGAACGATTGCCTTGGTTGTGCCGGATATTCTAAACCCGTTCTTTCCGGAAATAGCAAAGGCTGTTGAAAAAGAAGCAAGCAGGCTTGGATACACCGTCATCCTGTGCAACACCGACAACAGCTTGGACAAAGAAGAACGATATTTTCAAGTGTTTGAACAAAAGCGGATTGATGGTGTCATTCTGGCCTCCTATACCCTTGGAGCGGTCCAGATCAAAAAGTGGCAAAAGAAGATTCCTATTGTTGTCATCGACAATCGATTTCCCCAGCATCCAACAATCGTATCGATTATCTCTCACAATCGAACGGGAGCCCATCTGGTTGTTAATCATTTGCTTGAGCAGGGATGCCGAAAAATCGCACACATCTGTGGTCCAATGGGCGTATATTCCGCCAAAGAACGTTACATGGGCTATGAGGATATATGCAAGGATCAGGATTGGTTCTCTCCCCATTTGATCGTTCAGGGCGATTTTCAAATAAAAGAATCTTATCAAGCAACCATAGGGCTGTTCAAGAGACATCCAGACGTAGATGGGATATTCGCAGGAAATGATATTATGGCGGTTGGTGCTCTAAAAGCACTCGTGGCTATGGGGATGTCGGTTCCGGATGAGGTCAAGCTCGTAGGATTCGACGGCATATCTATTCCACTAGTTGTCCCCGAGTTGACGACCGTTGCTCAGCCGATTGGAGAAATGGGTGCTCTTGCGATGCATCACTTGGTGGAACTTATCCATAAACGACCACTAGCAAGCCATGTGCAGGTTCTGGATGTGCGATTAATAATAAAAGAATCATCTACTACAAGAGCTTCAAAGGAGTTTGTGACATGAAGAAACGAAAAATTGTTATCGTCGGTAGTCTGAACATGGACATTGTCGTGTCCACGGATCGATTGCCAAGAAGCGGGGAGACCCTTACAGGTCATTCTGTTCATTATATTCCAGGCGGAAAAGGTGCTAATCAAGCTGTCTGCTGTGCAAAGCTTGGAGCTGACTCAACGATGATTGGCTTGGTGGGGGATGATTGGTTTGGCACAAAGGTAATCGATTCGCTGAACGCTAACGGTGTGGATACCTCTTACATTCAGACCCTTGAGAGCGCTTCAACCGGTGTAGCTTCCATCACGCATATGAAGGAAGACAACACCATCATTGTCGTACCTGGAACGAATGGAATGCTTACAGAAGCGGAATTGCAAGATTTAGAGCAGCTGATTCAGGAGGATGACATCCTGCTCGTACAGCTTGAAATACCCATACAGACCGTTTTTACCGCTCTTCGTATGGCAAAGCAAATAGGAGCAGTAACCATTTTAAATCCAGCTCCCTACACCACATTATCAGATGAACTATTGGAGCTTGTCGATTATATTACTCCGAATGAGACAGAATTTGAACAAATGATAGGAAGAACGTTCTCAGGCGAAAGTAGTCTAGAGCAAGCAATTTCGGATTGGCAGAATCAACGTTCCGCGATGATGATCGTAACACGGGGCAAACACGGCTGCTCCTACTTTTTACACGAAGATGTGGTAACGGTTACACCCCCCGAAGTGAATGTCATTGATACGGTTGGAGCCGGGGATGCCTTTAATGGCGGATTAGCGTATGGATTGATGTCCGGATGGAGCATCTCTCATTGTATTGAGTTCGCCATACAGGTATCAGCAGCAGCGGTGACACGATTTGGTGCTCAGGATGGAATGCCTACACAGGACGAAGTGCTCCAGATTGCCGTCAAATAAAAGGTAGAACGAATTAATAACCAATGGCTTTACGTTACATTATTCACATAGATAGATATGCTGTTCATTTAAAAGGAGGAGTTTGTCGATGGTTAAACGTTTTATGAAGTTATCTCTTGGCCTGCTTATGGTATTGAGTGTGTTGGCGGGCTGTGCTGGAAAATCAGAGACTCCAGAAGCAAATGGGGCGACAAACAGCAAAGAGGAAAAGTTTACGCTTAAGGTTGCATTTTTTCAGGGTGGTTATGGCGATTCGTGGTTTAAATGGCTGAAGGAAGAGTTCGAGAAGCAAAATCAGAACGTAACGATAGAATTGGAAGGCAATCCGAAGATGAATGAAATCATTCAACCGCGGGTTGAATCGAAAACGAATGTTCCGGATATCGTGTTTGTCGATGACTCTCTAATGCGCAAATGGGGACCATCTGGGAAGCTTGTGGATTTAACAGATCTTTACGAAGCACAAAAGCCGGATGGAAAAACAATTGCATCAACTATCACGGATTCGACGAATAAAGCGATGGACGTCTTTGGTAAAAAATACGGTGTACCTCTAGCCCAATTATCCCAAGGAATTATTTATAATGTGAAAATGTTTGAAGAAAACGGCTGGCAGTATCCGAATACGTGGGAAGAAATGGAGAAGCTTGCTGAAGTGATAAAAGCAAAAGGAATCGCACCGCTTACTTATCCGGGTAAATACCCGTACTATTTGTTCCCGTTCGGACATGCTGCTTATCTGCAGTATGGAGGTACGGAATTCATTGAAAAGATTACAAATCCGACGGAAGCTGACATTCCTGGTCTGTTCGAAGATCCGGCATTCCATCGTACCTTTACTTTATTGGATGAAATGTTTAAAGACGATTGGATTATGAAGGGCACGCTCGCTTTGAATCATACGGAATCGCAGATGGAGTTTTTACGTGGGAAAGCAGCGATGATTCTGAACGGCGCATGGTTAGAAAACGAGATGAAGGACTCTATTCCTGAAGGTTTCACGATGAAAATGATGCCATTCCCACCAGCAAAGGATGCGGTTGTGAATGAACCGGTAATCGAATCCTTGACATCCGGCTTTGGCGGTATTCCGAGCGCATCGAAAAATATCGAAGTCGCGAAGAAATTCCTGCTATTCTCTTCTACTGATGAAGCCAATCGTCAATTTACGGAGTTAACCGGCTCCTCCAGAGCGTTCATCTACTCGGTTGACGGTCTGAAGATCAGCGACTTTACGAAGAGTGCCCTGGAAGCTACGAACAAATATAAAACGATAGCACTTGTATTCGCTCCGCAAGCAATTAGCGACAGCCCTGGTCTAGATGCTTTTGGCGCAATTGCTTCGAGGAGCAAGTCGGTAGAGGAAGTTATTAAAGCGAATGTGAAAGCGGCTCCTGATAAATGGAAAAAAACCCAGAAGTTGATTAATAGTAAGTAGGCGATGGGAAGATCTGAAAGCTGCGAGCCTTCAGATCTTCCTCACTCTTCTAATCCCGACACAAGAAAGGATTTCTGGCATATGAAATTTAAAGTGACGAAGAGAGGAATGTTTATTACGGTCATGCTGGCATGGCCGCTCATTCATTATCTTGTGTTTGGGCTGTACCTACAAATTCAAACGCTATTTTATTCTTTTAAGAATTGGAATCCCTACACGGGCAAGGAAACCTGGGTTGGCTTTGACAACTTTAATTTAGCTTTCACGAGCATGACAAACGACGGTGTTTGGATATCAGCCATCAAGAATAGTCTGCTGTTTATTCCGGTTAACATGCTCAGCATTGTTTTGTCGCTCATAGTGGCCTTGGTGCTATATCGAAGGATTCCTTTTGCGCGCTTTTACCGAGTGGTCTATTTCTTTCCGTCCATCATATCGATTGTCGTCGTTACTATGGTATTTTCGTTTGCACTCAATCCAACACAAGGTATCGTTAACGGGTTATTTGATTTGCTTGGATTGGAGTCTTGGAAACGGGCTTGGCTTGGCGATACACAGACGGCTTTAAATGGAGTTTTCGTATTCTGCATCTGGGCTGGAATCGGATGGAACAACGTTATTTTGACTGGAGCTCTGCAGCGTATTCCTGCGGATTATTTTGAAGTAGGAAAGCTTGATGGCATTACCTTTTGGAAAGAGCTTCTCTATATTGTGCTGCCTATTTCCTGGCCGACCATCTCGACGCTCATTATTCTGGGGACAAGCGGTGCTTTCACCATTTTCCTACAGCCAATGCTGTTAACAAATGGCGGTCCGTTCAACTCCTCAACAACCGTTGCGTTGGAAATGTATCGGCTCGTCGTGGAGAAGAATTCCTATGGTCTAGCTGCTGCGTACGGTATGATCTTCGCGGTGATTGGGTTTGTAGTGGTATGGACGATCAAATGGTTGACTGAGCGCTTTGAAACAGCGGAGATTTAAACAACGAGAGAAAGGGGGAGGCTGTATTGATCAAGGAACGAAGAAGTACAGGCAATAAAATCTGGATGATTGTTTTGCAAGTTCTGTTTATGGGTTATGCAATCAGCTTAATTTATCCGTTTATATGGATGTTCATCAACTCTTTGAAAGGTAATACGGAATTCTTTCAGAACATTTGGTCTTTGCCAAAGGACTGGCTCTGGAAAAATTACGTTGAGGCCTGGACGGCTGCTCATATTGGCAAATATTTTTTCAATAGTATTTGGATGACAACAATCGGAACCCTTACTTCGGTGATGTTTGCTGCAATGCCGGCTTACGTGTTGGCGAAGTACAAATTCAAAGGTTCGAATGCGATATATGGATTAGCAATTATTGGTTTTCTAATTCCGACGATCGGAACGTTCGGACCGTGGTATCTGCTCATGCAGAATTTGGGTTTGTTTAATCCGCTTGGCGTTATGCTTGGTTATACTGGCGGGATTGGTTTTAATATGATCATTTTGTATTCGTTTTTCAAAGGTATCAGTTGGGAATACGCGGAGGCTGCTTTTATGGATGGGGCAGGACACTTTCGTGTGTTCTTTCAGATCATGATGCCACTAGCGAGGGGGGGCGTTGTTGCCGTATGCACCTTTGCCCTTATTGGAATCTGGAATGATTACTTTCAGCCCTTTATTCTCTTGCAAGACAGCAGTCAATATACGATTGCAGTCGGCTTGGCTAATCTGGTGGAAATTCAGAAGTACAGCGCGGACTATACCGTCCTGTTCGCGGCCATGTGGATCGCTGTCCTGCCGGTGTTGATCATGTATCTATTCTTGCAGGAGAAGCTGATCTCAGGCTTTACTATGGGCGGCATCAAAGGATGACAGGGAGTGGACAATAGCATCCGAGAGAGGATGAGGTGGGAGCGGTCTCTGACATTTGGACGTAGATTATGTTTTTTCGAAGGGGGGGATATGAAGAGAGCTCAGGTTATATTCTTTTCTGAAATGAAAGGAGAGAGCGGGCATGGTGAAGCGAACAATAGGAAAGGCCGTATTGGCCGCAACGATGTTAATTGGAGTCATTCTGTCAGGTGATCGTGGATGGTCGGAGGAGGCAGGCGCAATGAAAGCATCATCGGTCGTACAAGACATGCATATCGGCAATTACGGGGGAGCGCCAGCGCTGTTCGTAAACGGCAAGCCCGAGTTTCCGATGTTCCTGTTCGAGCAGGAGATCTCGCAGCACGACGGTCAGGTGTTCCATGATGCGAACGTGAAGCTGTATTCGTTCATCGAGAAGACGAGTTTTCTCGATCTCGGCTGGATCGGGCCGGGACAGCAGGATTTCTCGACGATTGACCGTGTGATGCAGACGTTCGTGGATCGGGTGCCGGAGGGGCTGGCGCTTCCGCGCATTCACTTGTGGGCGCCTTCGTGGTGGCTCGTGTCGCACGGAACGGAGCAGCTCGGCTACGCCTTGCAGCCGCCGAACCCGAACGCGCTGACCAAAGACGCTTCCATGGCGTCCCAACAGTGGAAGCAGGAAGCGGGGACGGTACTGCGGAATCTGGTCCGCCATCTGCTGGACGGTCCTTATGCGAACCGGCTGCTGGGCCTGACGCTGGCGGGTGGGATGTATGGCGAGTGGCACAACTGGAACAGCGAATATTTGCCCGATACAAGCGAGCCGATGAGGCAGGAATTCATCGCCTATTTGCGCACGAAGTACCATAACGACCAAGCGCTGCTGCGGACAGCTTGGGGCGATCCGGCCGTCACCTTCAACACCGTGACGGTCCCGACCGCCGAAGAGCGCAGCGCGAGCGATGTCGGCCTGTTCCGTGACCCTTCGGTCTCGCGGAGGGTCATCGATTATTACGAGGCTTACCAAGAGGCGCCGGTAGACGCCATCAACTATTTTGCCGGAATCGTCAAGGACGAGAGCCAAGGACGGCTGTTGACCTCCGTGCTGTATGGCTACAGCCCGGATATGAGCTACATGCCGCAGGAAGTGCACCACCGGGCGGTAGCGCAGGCGCATCGCCTGACGAATGTCGATCTATTCACTTCGCCGCACTCGTATTACCGGCGGGCGCCGGGAGATGACGGGGTGCTGCGCACCTATTCCGACAGCCTCGCGCTGCACGGGAAACTGTTCATCGACGAGGCGGACGACCGCACGCATCTGGCGCCGGCGGGAACCTCGTTCGTCCTGGCAGCGAATATGAACGAGTCGCTGGGCTTGATCCGCCGGGCCTTCGGGCAGGCGGTCACCCATGCGACCGGAATGTGGTATATGGACCAATCCTCGGGACAATGGTACAACGATCCGGCCTTCGCGGCGGAGTTCAAAAACCTGAAAAAATGGGGCGACTACTCCATGACGATGCCCCGGCAGCGCAGCTCGGAAGTGGCGGTGATCTCCTCCAACCAGAGCGAGTTCTATCTGGGCGGCCAGACGGATATCTCGGCTGCCTTCTACGAAGGGCCGTCGACGATAAGACCGCAAGGGCTGGGCGAGCTCAGCAAAGCGGGGGCGCCATTCGACCGGTACCTGATCGAGGATCTCGAGCAGGGACTTGTGCCGAACAATTACAAGGTGTACATCTTCATGGACACCTTCTACCTGACAAATGCGCAGCGCGCGGCGATCGAAGCGCTCAAAGGCGGAGGCAGGACGCTGGTATGGACGTGGGCACCTGGTTATGTCTCCGATTCGGGGCTGTCCACCGCCAACATGGCCAGCCTGACCGGCCTTAATTTCACACAGGTCAGCGGCAAGAGGACCGAGAGCTTTGAGGGAGGCAGCTTCCCGCAAACCGACTATACGGCAGGCTTTAACGGATTGTACGGGGCTGTCACTCCGGATTCGAACAAGGTTATATCCGGCTCATATTCGGCATACGGCGCGGCTCCCAATACGACGGATTGGGCCGAATTCTTGTACAGCGATAGAACCAAGATCCATCTCGATCCGAACACCGACTATACGGTCAGTTTCAAAGCGAAAACCGTTACCGCGCCGGGTCCCGGAGGCAATTTCTACTTTATGGTCCGCTCTGCGGCGGGCGGCAACACGCAAGACGTCGGGATCAACAGCTGGACGGATGCGGCAGGCGCACCCTATACGAAATCATTTACTTTCACTACTAAAGGTTACAGCGACTATCAATTGGTATGGGGCATTCATGGCGGCGGGGGTCTATCGGTGGACGGTATTTTGATTACCAAACAGTCGCAGATCGGGTTGAACGCAGCCGCGTTTCCGGGAGTGACGACCAAGTACGGAGAGGTAACGCTTGATCCGCTGTTCCTTCCGAGCACGACGGGTGCACAAGTGTGGGGCACTACCGGCAATCCCAATGAGCCTGCAATTGTGGCGAAGGATTTCCCCAACTGGCGGTCCGTCTATATCGCTTCTCCGCCGCTGCCGGCGCCGGTGTTGAAGAAAGTCTACAACGATGCGGGAGTCCATGTATATTCGGACAGTTATGATAACTTGGAGGTCAACAAGTCATGGATCAGCCTTCATGCGGCAAGCAGCGGCGTCAAAACAATCAAGCTGCCGTCGTCATCGCCCGTCTACAATATCATCACCGGTCAAATGATCGGCAGCGCCATACAGCAGTTCCAGGTAAATATGCAGCGGGGCGACACAGCGATTTTCGCACTGAATAACCCGATTACGAGTGGCAACATAACGGAGGATTTCGAAGGCGGCAGCTTCGCGGCTTCCAATTATTCGGTCGGATTTAACGGGTTATATGGTGAAGTTACATCAGACGCGGGCAGGATCGTCTCGGGCGCACATTCCGTCTACGGAACGGCCGCAGCAACGACGGACTGGGCGGAATTTCTTTATAGCGACCGCAATAAAGTCAAGCTGCAGGCGGGCGGAACCTACAAAGTCGATTTCAAGGCCAAGACGATCGCCGCACCCGGCGCGGGAGGCAGCTTCTACTTCATGGCACGCTCCGCGATCGGAGGCAACACGCAGGACGTAGGCATTAACAGCTGGACTGATGGCGTCGGGGCTTCGTATGCCAAAAGCTTCACGTTCACCCTCAACAATTACAATGACTACTGCCTGGTATGGGGCATTCATAAGGGCGGCAGCTTATCAGTGGACGATATTACAATTACCAAGCTTTAAGTTTTGAAAGTTGGTAAACAGGTGTTGCCGGTCATTCTATATTCAACAAAACGGAGGTTTCATTGATATGGAAAGAGTAAATGTAGCCATTATCGGCGCGGGAACGAGAGGGCAGGCCTATGCCGATTATGCTGCCGAGCACCCCGAGGAAATGAACATCATTGCGGTTGCCGAACCGAATCCCGAAAGAAGACGGCAATTTCAAGAGAGGCATGGCGTCGACGATACCTATGCTTTTTCCGATGCGGAAGCGCTTCTTGCGCAGGAGCGGCTGGCGGATGCGGTCGTGATCTGTACGCAAGACCGCGATCATTACGCGCAGACGATGTTGGCGCTTGCACGCGGTTACCACGTGCTGCTGGAGAAGCCGATGTCCCCGTCGCCCGAAGAATGCATCGCCTTGGGTGAACGTTCGCGGGATGCGGGTGTCGTCCTGTCCATCTGTCATGTGCTGAGGTATACAGTATTTTTCACCAAAATAAAAGAGCTGCTTGTGTCCGGTAAGATCGGCAGGCTGATGACCGTCCAGTTAAATGAATATGTCGGTTACTGGCATCAGGCCCACAGCTTCGTTAGGGGGAACTGGCGCAATTCTGTCGAATCAAGCCCCATGATATTGGCCAAAGCCTGTCATGATATGGACATTATTCAGTGGCTAATCGACGCGGAATGCCGGTACGTCTCATCGTTCGGTTCGCTGTCGCATTTCCGATCCGAGAACGCCCCTGAGGGAGCCCCGGCCAGATGTCTCGACGGCTGCCCAGTTATGGATTCATGTGCATATTATGCGCCTAAACAATATTTGACAGAGCATATTGGCTGGCCGACTTCTATGATCAGCACGGACTTGTCCTACGAAGGAAGGGTAAAGGCTCTCCAGGAAGGACCTTATGGCCGCTGCGTATATCACTGCGACAATGATGTCGTTGATCATCAGGTTGTTAACTTCGAGTTTGCCAATGAAGTAGCCGCTGTATTTACAATGAGCGCATTTTCGCGGGACGGTGGACGGTTCATGCAGATTACCGGAACAGAAGGTGAAATTCGCGCCGCGATGGACAAAAACGAGCTGATCCTCAAACGGTTCGATACGGGAGAGGAACAACTGATTTCGCTGCGTAACCCGGTTGGTAACCATGGTGGCGGTGATACGAACCTGATGCGCGATTTCATTCGTCTGGTGAGAAGCGGAGGCTGCGAGAAAGGTCTAACGTCCGCGGAAAATTCTATTCAAAGTCATCTGCTCGCCTTTGCTGCGGAAGCTTCCCGATTAGAAAAAAGGACAATTGATATGAGAAGGTTTGTGGAGGAGAAGAAACTATCATCAGAGCAAGCGATTCGTCTATCGACTTGATTACCGGTACTAGTCAGCACACTAACACACTGTGGGAATGGGGGTGATCCTGACGAAGTTCTTAACAGTTAGATTATAAAGAGATAGACGGATAGAAACGAGATTGCCTACTGCAAAACGGTTGTTGAAAGGGTGGATCGCGAACCATGGGGAAATGGAATTTCAGATTGCTCCTGATCGTTATGTCTATAATGCTGTTGGCAAGTCTTCTTCCGCTGGGAGAATCCGTAAAGGCCGAACACTCGGGTCCCGGGCAGGAACCGCCTGAGACGCAAGATATGAGGATCGGCACGTATGGAGGTGCACCGGCGCTGTTCGTTAATGGTGAGCCGGAATTTCCGATGTTTCTGTTCGAACAAGAGATTTCAGAGCGGGATGCGGATGTGTTCCAGGATGCGAATGTGAAGCTGTATTCATTCATTGAGAAAACGAGCTTCCTCGATCTAGGCTGGATCGGACCGGGACAACAGGACTTCTCCACGATCGACCGCGTTATGAAAACATTCGTAGATCGGGTACCCAGCGGTCTGGCTCTGCCCCGCATTCACTTGTGGGCGCCTCAGTGGTGGCTTGCCGCCAACGGAACGGAGCAGCTGGGTTACTCCCAGCAGCCGCCGGATCCGAACGCGCTGACCAAAGACGCATCAATGGCGTCCGAACAATGGCAGAAGGAAGCGGGCGAGGCCTTGAGGCGATTGGTTCGCCATCTGCTCGATGGCCCCTATGCCGACAGGCTGCTCGGATTGACGCTGGCGGGCGGCATGTATGGTGAGTGGCATAACTGGAACGCCGAATATTTGCCCGATGCGAGCGAGCCGATGCGACTGTCATTCATTGCCTATTTGCGCGACAAATATAGCAATGATCTGTCGCTATTACGAGCTGGCTGGGGTGATCCTGCCGTTACATTCGAAGGAGTTACAATTCCGACTGTTGAAGAACGCAGGGCTAGCGATGTCGGCCTATTCCGCGATCCTACTATTTCGCGGCGGGTTATTGATTATTATGAAGCCTACCAGAAGGCGCCGGTGGATGCTATTAACTACTTTGCCGGGATCGTCAAGGAGGAGAGTGAGGGGCGGCTGTTAACCTCTGTCCTGTACGGCTACAGTCCGGACATGAGCTATATGCCGCAAGAGGTGCATCAACGTGCAGTCGCGCAGGCGCATCGGCTGACGAACGTCGATCTGTTCACCTCGCCGCATTCGTATTACAGGCGGGCACCGGGAGACGACGGTGTACTGCGCACCTATCCGGACAGCCTTGCCCTGCATGGCAAGCTGTTCATCGACGAAGCGGACGACCGTACGCATCTTGCACCGCCGGGTACCTCGTTCGTTCAGGCAACCAACATGGGCGAGTCACTTGGCTTGCTGCGCCGGGCTTTCGGGCAGGCGGTCACCCATGCGACCGGCATGTGGTACATGGATCACTCCTCGGGGCTATGGTACAACGACCCGGCTTTCGCGGCGGAGTTCAAGAACCTGAAGAAGTGGGGCGACTATTCAATGAAGCTGCCCCGGCAGCGAAACTCGGAGGTAGCCGTCATCTCTTCGAATGAGAGTGAATTCTACCTGGGCGGCAGCACGGATACTTCGGCCGCCTTCTATGAAGGTCCGTCGACGACGAGACCACAAGGACTAGGAGAGCTGAGCAAGGCTGGAGCGCCGTTCGACCGGTACCTGATCGAGGATCTGGAGCAGGGACTGATTCCTGACCATTACAAGGTTTACATCTTCATGGATACCTTCTATCTGACCGATGCGCAGCGAGCTGCGATTGAGAAGCTCAAGAGAGGCGGCCGGACGCTGGTATGGACCTGGGCGCCCGGTTACGTATCCGAGTCTGGCCTGTCCACCACGGGTATGCAAAGCTTAACGGGGATCAACTTTGCGCAAGGAGGCAGCGGCGACGGTCCGTCCGAAGGGTCGGCAACTGGCCAGTGGGCGGAGAACTTCGAAGGGGGGAGCTTTCTTCAGTCCGACTATACCGACGGAGAGCGCAGCGGCAATGGAGCCATTGTAGCGGATCTGGACAAAGTTATCGATGGCAGCTACTCCGCATACGGCAAAGCGGGTGAATCTGTGGATTGGCACGAATTTTTATTCACTGACAAAAATAAAATCAAGCTCGAGCCGGGAGCGACCTATACGGTTACGTTCAAAGCCAAGACACTCGCCGCGCCGGGACCTTCCGGGACCTTCTATTTCCTGGCCAGAACGAAGTCGGGTGGAAACGCGCAGGACGTGGGTGTCAACAACTGGACGGACGCGCCGGGCGATCCGTATACAAAGTCGTTCACGTTTACACTGAAAGGCTATGAAGATTACTATCTGATATGGGGTCTGCATAACGGTGGTGCATTGGCCGTTGACAACATCGTCATCAAGAAGGATGCGTCGGTTCCAATCGAGCTTCCTGTTCAGTATCGTTTGGACGCCAACCTGTTCCCGGGCTCGACGACCGTGTATGGCGATATGAAGTTGAATCCGGTCTTCCGTCCGGAAGCGGCGGGTGCTCAGGTTTGGGGTTATTCCTCACCTGATGGAGCGCCGTCGGTTGTCGTGCGTGACTTCCCTAATTGGCGCTCCGTTTATCTTCCAGCGCCCCCGATTGCTGCACCGCTGCTGAAGCGCATCTATAATGAAGCCGGCGTCCATATCTATTCGGAGAGCTATGACAATCTAGAGGCCAGTCAATCGTGGGTGAGTATGCATGCGGTGGCAGACGGAGTCAAGAAGATAAAGCTGCCGCGGGCTGCGAAAGTATATGATATCATCGGCAATCGTTCCATGGGTGATGGGATTCGTGAATTTCAATACGAAATGAAACGCGGGGATACCGCCATCTTTATGCTAGAACCGCCAACTCCGCAGCCGCCGGACGGAGGCCCACCAGGCGGCTGGACTCAGCCACTGTCCGGTGATGCCGGTCTGAAGGATTTGCAGGTGCGGTTGGCTGGTAAGTCGTTGCCGCTGACGCCTGCATTCACCGCAGATACGACCGCTTATACAGTTCTAACCGATGCTGCGCAGGTGGAGCTTGAAGGGACTGCGGCGCATTCGGCGGCAAAGGTGACACTGCAGGGCAAGCCGCTGAATGACGGAATGAAGGTCGACCTCAAGGAAGGCGATAATGTTTTTGAGCTGATCGTTCAGGCGGAAAATGGCACGAAGAGGACCTATACCGTCACAATCCGACGTCAAGCCATTGTAGTGGAGCCGGGAGAGCCGGGTGAGGAACCGACCAAACCGGAGATCCCTGTGATGTTGAGCGATATCCATGGACATTGGGCAGAAGCATCCATCCGGGAAGCGGCGGCTAAGTTCGTCGTAAGCGGCTATTCCGACGGGACGTTCAAACCAGACCGTCCAGTGACCCGATCTGAGTTTGTCCTGATGCTGACAAAAGCACTCGGGAAGGAGAAGAATAGATCTACACTTGCATTTACAGATGTGGAGCAGATTGGCGCATGGGCGAAACCGGCAATCGAGCAGGCTGTACAGGCAGGCATCGTAACGGGTTATGCGGATGGCAGCTTTCGGCCGGATGCCTACATGACTCGCTTGGAGATGGCTGTTATGATCGCAAGGGCACTCGGCGTACCGATGAATGCAAAAGCTGCAATAAGCTTTACCGATGACAGCGATATTCCACAGTGGGCGAAAGGCGCGGTGGAAGCCATCCGCAAGCAGGGGATTGTGGTCGGCCGGGGAGACGGCAGGTTCGTCCCGGGCGGTATCATGACCCGAGCAGAGGCGGTCGTCGTGCTATTGAGGATGCCGAAGAATAGTCAGTAATGGAATGACGGGACTTCCCATCCTATGGTTCCGATTCTTCTAGGCATCATGGCTTGTCCTTTTAAAGAAGAGGCTTTTTGCTTATAACTCAAACTTCGGTGAGACCAAGTATAGGATGTAAGTTTAGCAGGTGGAAATCCTGCTAGAAAAGAGTAAACCGGAGAGGTTGGCGGAGCCGAAGTCACGGAAGATATGCTCATTTATGAGACCCTGTCCATTCTCGTTAGGGAGTATGACAAACAACCGATCACTAGGTAGAATGTCAAAAGATGGGCAGGGAGTAGGGTCACTGCATAATATTCATCGTTTTTATTTATCATTGAAAGGGCACCTCTTTTGAAGGTAATGGATTCTCGACAAATTCATTATACCGAATATAGGGGTGCATTTCTTTTGTCAAGGAACAGGGATAGTTGGCCTTACAGCCTTTAACAATATGGTCATACTGTGGTTTTAGTTCTGCGAAGTTTGAGTTACAAGCAGGTAAACCCGAATTTCTGGGAACGGACTCGGGAGGGGGGACAATTACCGGAAATTAAACCAGAAGAGGTGAAGAGGTATATGATGAAGGAGCACTCACTGCCGGAAGGCAGCGTCTATGTGAATGCCATCAACATGAAGCTGGCGCGGATCGAGCCGGGCGAGTTTATCATGGGCAGCGAGAAAGGCGATATGGATGAGCAGCCGTGTCATCGCGTAACGATTGCTCGCCCTTTCTATATGGGTATCACCCAGGTGACGAATGCCCAGTACGAACGTTTTGATCCCCGGCATCGCCAGCTGAGAGGCAAGCTTGGTTTCTCTGAAGCGGATGATGAAGCCGTTGTATTCGTCAGCTGGCATGAGGCTGCCGCTTACTGCAATTGGTTGTCTGAGCGGGACGGCAGGCCTTACCGACTGCCGACGGAAGCCGAGTGGGAATATGCCTGCCGGGCAGGCACAACGACGGAATACTCTATGGGGAAGAATTTTGCGCGCAGCCATTATAAGCATCAGCGCCACAGCTGGTATCCCGACCCGGTGAAGACGAAGAAGGAATTTGAGGTGGTGGGGCTTTCGGTCGGGGAATTCGAACCCAACGCCTGGGGACTGTACGATATGCATGGCAATGTGGAGGAATGGGTGCAGGACTGGTACGGTCCTTACGAAGCGGGCGATGCCGCTGATCCGGTAGGACGCGTGGACGGAGATTTCAAAGTGGCCCGCGGAGGTAGCCACTCCACGGAGGTACAGTATCTGCGCTCCGCTGAACGTATGGCTGCGCTGCCGGAGGATAAGCATTGGATGATCGGCTTCCGCGTAGTACTTGCCCAAATGCCTAAATCCGAAGCGCTTCCGCTGTCTCCGCAGGTACTCTATCAGCAGAATGTACCGCAGGCCGTGCCAACGGATATAGAGGAAGGTCCCGATCAGAAGACCGCTTATTTCACGGAGCCGAAGGTGTTTGTGAAGGTAGAGCCGAGCGAGAAGGGACCGTTCTTCAAGCATAATCATTTCCCATATATAGCGCAGACGCCGAACGGGGATCTGCTGGCGGCCTGGTTCACGACCAATGAAGAGAGCGGGCGGGAGATGAAGCTGGTCGCCAGCCGGCTGCGCCATGGCTCCGAAGAATGGGACGAGGGTTCCGTATTCTGGGATGCGCCCGACCGGAACATGACTGGCGGGGCGCTGTGGAACGATGGCAGCGGCAAGCTTTTCCACATATGCGGAATGGGTGCGGCCGGCACATGGGGAACGCTTGTACAGGCGGTGCGGACATCCGTGGACAATGGCGCAACCTGGAGCAAAGCCAAATTGATGACCTTGGAGCATGGAGTGCGGACGATGCCGATTCCCTCCTTGTTCCGCATGAGCACGGGGGCCTTGGTCTTATCCTGTGATGCGGAGACAGGGAGCACCGGCGGCAGCAATGTGTGGATCAGCGACGATGACGGCGATTCCTGGTATGATGCAGGCGGACTGATTGCTGGTATTCATGCTCCCGTTGTTGAGCTGAAGGACGGCAGCCTGCTGGCCTATGGCCGCGGGGACGAGATTCATGGCCGGATGCCTAGAAGCCTGTCGGCTGACAAAGGGCGGACATGGACCTACAGCGAAAGTGAATTCGATCCCATCGGCTTGGGGCAGCGGGCTGTGCTGCGCCGCCTTAGAGAGGGCCCGTTATTCTTCGCTTCCTTCGCAGACGATATGGAACTGCATGATCGCACCGGCGCCGTCCGCAGGGTGAACGGTTTGTTCGCCGCCGTATCCTATGATGATGGCCGGACTTGGCCGTATAAAAGACTGGTATCCACGGACCGGGACGGTGGTATTTGGGACGGGGGCGCATGGACAGGCGAGTTCAAGATGGACCGCAGCCATGCCGAGCCCAAAGGATATCTGGCGATGACCCAGGGGAGGAACGGCCTGATTCACCTGCTGAGCAGCCGCATTCATTACTCGTTTAATCTGCAATGGATCTTAAGCTTGTCGCCAGGGATGGCAGAGGAGAGTCGGTAATGAGTATACCGGTGGATCGTGCAAGATTTGAAGGCGTATTTTCGCTGCTGCTGACTCCTTTCCTGAAAAGCGGAGAGATTGACTGGAAAACCTATGAGAGATATGTGGAATGGCAGCTGGCGAAGGTTCCGAACGGGCTGTTCGCGGTATGCGGATCCAGCGACATGAAATGGCTGACGCTTGCGGAGCGCCTGGAGCTGGCCCGGATAGCCGTGCGGATTGCAGGCGATGTGCCGGTTGTGGCGACAGGCAATTTGCTGCCCGATCCGGTGGACCATCTGCAGGAAGTCCGGCAAATGGCGGAAACGGGTGTGGCCGCTGTCGTGTTGGTTCCACCGACGGGAATGGGAGCGGACCAGGTGCGGCTTGGGCAGCATTTTGCCTGGCTGGCGGAGGGAGCCGACTGCCCTGTGATTGTTTACGAATGGCCGCACGTGCAACCCTATCTGCTGGATGCCGGCGTCTATGCCGAGCTGGTCCGGCAGAATGGGATCATCGGGATCAAGGACACGACCTGTACGATTGAGGGGATTTCAGCCAAGCTTGCAGCTGCGCCCGAAAGTGTCGTCTACCAGGCTAATCATCTTTTCATGCTGGATGCGATTAGGCGCGGCGCGAGAGGCATCATGGCGATATCGACAGCGGCGAATGCGGAGCTGGTAGTGGATTTCTGGAAGAGTGCGATAGCCTGTGATGCCTCAGCGGAGGCGAAGCACCGTACTCTGGTCACGCTCGATAATCTGCTGATCCATCAAGGCGGCTATAATGCCACGGCCAAGCTGCTGGCAAGGCTGCAGGGCATGGATCTGGGACTGGTATGCCGCAGTCCCATCGTCCTGCGAAGCGAGACCGTTAAAGCCGTAGAGTTATGGTTCGAGTCGGAGTACACAAGCCAATCATAAGGGATTCATGGAAAGAACCGTCAGCTTGAAAGCTTCGTTATACGAAGACTTTCCCGTTGGCGGTTCATTATTTTGTAGGTGTTATGAAATAAATTTCACTTGGGCCCCCTTTTAAAGGTACTTATTATTAATAGGGGATTCTGATCAATAGAAGTATTTTTTGCACCGAAAGCAAGCTTGTACATGTGGAAACAAGAGGGGAGCACAGAAGGGGAATGACCTATAGTATGAAACCGCATTTCGGAGAAATACTAGAGAGCAAACCGAACGTACAGGTCTGGTGTACCTTTTTTTGCAGTAATCAGATGCGAATAAAGGCGGGGATAGCTACCGTGAAGAGTAAAAGTTACCTCCTGTTAATTATCTCAGCTTCAGTAGCGTTGCATAAAAATTCGATCATAGTTTGCACTTATGTGGCCGATGAGTTTGCTTCTTTTCTTGATTTCAAATGGAAATAAACGTAATATGAGGTCATTATTGTTGTAATCGCTTTCAATTAAAAATGAATATGGTGAAGTAATTGCAAATAATATTGTGGGGGCGTCTGATGTATAACCTATTAATTGTGGACAATGAGCGCATTGATCGGGAAGGGATTAAGCTTTTAATTCATAAATACAAGCTGCCGCTGAATATCGCTGAAGCAGATAGCGGTAGGCATGCGCTGGCATATTTGGAGTCGCATCATGTAGATATATTGCTCTCCGATATTAAAATGCCATTAATGGACGGACTCGAATTGGCGCAAAGGGCGCGGGAGATGAAGCCCATGTTGAAAATTGTTATTTTTAGCGCTTATGGAGAGTTCGATTATGCCAAACAGGCCATTCACATCGGTGTTGCCCATTATATTTTAAAACCGATTAGGGTGGATGAGTTTTTGAAAGTGATGGAGAAAGTGCTGGCCCACTGCGAGGAAGAGGAGAATGTCCGGAGGAAAAATGAAGTATTGCTGCAAGGTTATCATAAAGGGATACAGTACGAGAAGGAAAAAGTGCTTATGGACATTTTACAGGGGGCAGAAGCAGATGATCAGCGAATAGCGGAGCTGGGGATACAGGTTGTAGGTCGTAAAATGGTTTTGATTTTATTGGATTTTAAAGAACGTTTTTTTGATACACAAGGGTTAGAATTTGAACAGAAGCTGCAAGAAATGGTTCATCAACACGAATTTGAATACTTGAATTTGAATGAGTACCAGAGCATCCTGTTTATTATGATGGGGCAGGAGGAGAACCTGAACCAACGAGATGAAGTTCAATCACGGGATTCGCTTGAACTTCTCGGAGAAACGCTCAAGAACGGTGTTGCCCGTTCGTTTCATGCGAATGTTTGTATTGTCATCAGTAATTATATCCGTAGCAGGGAAGAGATCCACACCGAATATGTGAATATGGAGAAGGTCATTGAAAACAAATTTTTTTATGATCGTAGTGTTCTTCTATTCTCTTCCGGGAAAGATACAGCCTCGAAAAACAGCTTTTTGGTGGAACTAGAGCCTCATTTAGAGCATATTCACCGTTATATTGAAAAGAGAGAGTACAAAAGCGCCAGTGAATGGATCGAGCGCTTCTTTGCAATGATGCAAAAAGAGGGCAGCTTGTCCGTCGTTTATATTAAATTTCTTTGTACGGAAATGATGAAAAAGTTATTTAAAAGCGCAGACAGACATCATGAGCTTATTCCGGATATGGCCGAGAATATTTATGCGGCTTCCAATTTACAGGATGTAAAATCCATCTTGATGCAGATTGTCCAGCAATATGATGAGAACAACGCCATGAAGGTAGGGGGGAAGTTAATTGCCGATGTACTGGAGGTCATTCATCAGGAGTATATGAACGATATCAGTCTGGAAGTTGTCTCCGAAAAAGTGTATCTCTCCCCCAGCTATTTGAGCCATCTGTTCAAGAAAGAAACCGGACAAAGTTTTATGAAATATGTCACATCGTACAGATTTGAAAAGTCGTTGGAATTGCTGGCGAATACGAATATGCGAATTTCGGACATCAGCAGGGAAGTCGGCTACAACAGTCATTCTTATTTCTGCTCAATTTTCAAAAACTATTACGGTATCAGTCCGGCCCAATATCGGGAGCGGAGGCGATAAAATGAGACATGCACTCAACGGATTCAAAAACTTGCCGTTCAAATATAAAATTTTGCTCTCCTATATCGTCGTGATTTTAATCCCTGTTCTTAGCCTCGGTTTGTATTCGTTTCAACAGTCGAAAGGATTTCTAGAGAAGCAGGAGCGGCGGAGTCTAACGACTTCTGCTGAAAAGATTGCCGATCATCTCGCTTATAAAATCAGTCTGTTCAACAATATTACAAACTTTATCGTGTATAATACGCGGCTGCAGCAATTGTTCAATAACAACTATAAAGATAAAGTTTCACTTACGGCGGATTTGAAAACCATTCTTGAGCCGACGGTGACCAATATTCAATTTATTAATCAGGGCATCAAGGAAGTAACCTTTTACTCCAAGCGGGGAATGCCGGAGTATGGCACCCTTGTTCTTGACTATGCGCGAATCGGTAATGAACTGTGGGCAGTTGAAACGGAAGGCAACTATGTGCCAAAGTGGATTTCGCAAAATGGCGAGCTGTTCATAGCCCGCAAGTTTATCGATATCTACAGTGATAAGGAGCTGGGGATTGTCAGTATAGCCTTGGACTATGACCAGATTTTCAAGGAAACATTATTCATGAATGCGCAAGAGTACGGCGTGGTCATTGTAGATGATAGTAAGCGTTTGATCTATTCCAACCGTTCTTCAGAAGATGCCGATGAAGCTTTAGCCAGCGATCGCTTTATGAAGGTAGAGCAGCGAATCGCCAATTCGGGATGGACGCTTCAATGTTATGTCCCTTACGACTTCATTCTGAAAGAGAGCGGTCAAATTCTTGGAGCTACTATCGTGGTCTGTTTGGCCTGCATTCTGTTTCTGTTATTGATCATTTGGGTGTTTTCCAACACCTTGGTCAAAAGAATCCTGCACTTGAATGTCAAAATGAAGCAAGTTGAAATTGGCCAGCTGGCGATGGAGGTATCGAGCGATGCTTCGGATGAGATTGGGCAGCTTACAAACCGGTTCGGTAAAATGCTGAAAACAATTAATTATTTGATCGAGGATGTCTATCAAAGCAAGCTTGTGCAGAAAGAAGCGGAGCTGAGGGCGCTGCAAGCGCAAATCCGCCCGCATTTTTTATATAACAGCCTGAACATCATTAACTGGAGAGCCATTATGAATAATGATACGGAAACAAGCAGTATTGCGACGAGATTATCGGAATTTTACCGGACGACGTTGAATAAAGGCGACAATATCATTTCGATTAAAGATGAACTATTGAATATGAAAGCCTATATCGATATTCAACTGATTATGCATGAATACAATTTTGATGTGCACTATGAGCTGGATGAAGGTATTTATGCATTCGATATGCTGAATTTGATTTTGCAGCCGATCGTCGAAAATGCGATCGAGCATGGTATTGATTGCAAAACAGAAGGCAGGGGTGAACTGGTGATAAGGGGGATCATGAATGAGGAGCAAATTCAGTTTGTGATTGCGGACAATGGTCCCGGTATGGACAAAGAACGGGTTAACCGGCTTCTGAATGAGCAGTCGTCAGGCTATGGACTGAAAAATGTGAACGAGCGGCTGCAGCTTTACTTCGGGGATACGTTTAGCATGATGATCGAGAGTGAGCTGAATGAAGGTACGGTCTGCCGCATCAATATACCGAAGTATTGCCGCGAGCATAATAGCGGCTTTGAAGCGGTTATTATCCATGAGAGGGAGAGAGCGCAATGAAAATATTGCAACGATTGAGGCTCCAGTTCTTGGGTGCCCTATTTCTGTTGATCGTTTTATCCGGCTGCTTTGGGGAGGGGCATGAGTCTAGTCCGGAATCGGCAGAGCACTCTGATGAACAGCAAACGCTGGATCTTCCGGAACGTACGTCTGAAACGGGTTGGCTGGCTGAGCAGAAGAGAAAATGGAACGTTGGCGAGCCCTTCACTTTCGATTGGTATATCAATTTACCGAATTGGAAGTTTAAAGGGAAGTGGACGGACTATCCGATTCTGAAAGATGTAACTGAAATTACAGGGGCATTGCCAAGTATTCAGTACCCGAAAGGCAATGTTAGCGACAATATGAATTTGATGATCGCTTCCGGTTCTTTGCCTGACATGATCACCTTCCAAATGAACGATCCAACGGTAGACCGGCTCATCCGGCGCGGATTGCTGTATTCTTACGATGAATTGATTGACAAGTACGCGCCCGAGTTTCGCGATGAAATTCCTGATGACGTTTATCAATTCTCCAAATCAGAAGTCGACAATAAGCTGTACGGCTTACCCAGTTTTTTTATCTCTCAATGGCGATTTGACCATAAGAATGAAATTGGCGTGCTGGCGTATCATGTGCGTAAAGACATCTATGAAGAATTGGGTTCGCCGAATATGTCCACACCGGAAGGCTTCATCGCTGCGCTGAGAGCGTTCAAGCAGAAATATCCGACCTTGGAGGGAAAGCCGTCCATTCCACTGGCTGCAGGAGAGAATGGCTGGTCACTTGAGATGCTGGAGGAATCATTCGGGATCAAACCATTATTTATTGATGCAGTAGGGAACGCCCATATTAAATATAAAGATCCGCAGTTTCTCTCTTTTATCAAATTTGCCAATCAATTATATCGGGAAGGGCTGTTGGACCCGGAGTATATGTTGAAACAGCAGCCGCAATTTGAAGAGGATTTGGCGACAAAAGTATTTGCCGTTCCGTTGCATTATTTCGGCTTTGGAAATGCGAACGAGCGATTGGAAGCCCGCAATCCGGGAGCGAAATTTATCGCAATAGAGCCTTTGAAAGCTGCCCCCCATGTGGAATTTCCAAGTCTCAACAGATTGGGCTGGACCTTCACCGCGATTACGAAGAATGCCAAGGATCCTGAGGCGATGATTAAGTTCGCCAGATATATGTGGAATCCTGAGGGGAATCTTCTTGTCAACTACGGTCATGAGCGTGAGAACTACGTAATCGTTGACGATACGATCGAAAGAACGATTGGCACCGAGAGCGAAGGCATATGGACGTTCCGTTTTTTTTATCACGAATGGATCCCCCTGAAGGAAAAGATAAAGGATATCAGAAACCCTGTCGTCAACACCTATGCGGCTGACTGGACGGCGTACTATTCCAAAATAAATCCGCCTGTAACGAGTCCGGAGGGAGTCATTCAGACGCAGATTATGAGTATTATCACTTCCGAATATCCGAAGATCATCGTGGCCGAAACAGAAAGCAAAGCATTGGAGATGTATCAGACCATGATGGATATGATGAAAGAAGCCGGACTGGAACAGCTGGAGCAATACTATGACGCAAGGTATAAGAAAAACATCGAGCAGTTTTTCGGAAATTAAGCTAAAAACTTATAGCTTTCAAAAAAAACTGAAATTTAATTCCTCCTATTGATCCATCATAATGAAACTATCAGCCGTTCGCTATACGAAGAGGGGCAACCGCTGAAAATGCCAGGGACCAGCGTAGCGGATGGCTGGTCGCAGTGCACAAATGTAAGCGCTTCTGTCGTTCCCTCTCCGTACACATCCGTTGTTGACGGTTGTCAGTTTCATTACAGTAAAAGGGAGGATTTTGTGTGAGGAGCATCAGTCATTATGCAAGGATGTTCGTGATTGCTATGGTAGTTGTATTAGGTTTATCTGCATGTACGGGTGGGGAAACGAACAACAAAGGGGGAGGAAAAGCCACTGCTTCGAACGATGAGCAGAAATCCGGTGAGGAAGCGCAGACGAAGACAGAGGATAACAAAAGCAAAGCAGCCGATGAGGTTTATAAAAACATTGATCTCAAATTTTATGTGCAATGGGTGCCGACCGATCAACAATTGGCCAAATTCAAAAAAGCAGGAGATGCTTGGGTAAAAGATCATGGAGGGACATTTACCATTGTCAATGCTCCGGATTGGTCGCAGCATAATTCCAAGCTTCTGACGTTAATAGCGACTGGGGATTCACCCGATATTTCAACATCGAGTTATCCCGACATCCCGAAAATGGCCGTGAACAATGCTTTCTTACCGATCGACGATTATTTGGACAGCAACAATCCTTACTCTGATGCAAACTTGACGGATGCCGCATTTAAATGGGGTAACAAGCGATACGGTTTCGCGACAAATTCCCCGGGTATGGTTGTTATCATCTACAATAAAACCCTTTTTAAGGAAAACGGGCTGCAGACACCGACCGAGCTGTACCAAGAAGGGAAATGGAATTGGGATACATTCAGAGAAGCGGCGATAGCGCTTACACAGGATGCGAACAATGATGGCAAAACCGATCAATGGGGCTATGGTTCATGGATGGATGAAATTTTCTTTGTTACGAACGGAGTGCCGGATTTGATCAAAATGTCGGATGATGGAAAAGTGATGCCAACCACGGATGACCCCAAATTCGTTGAAGCTGCACAATTTGTGCAAGATCTGACCGTGAAGGACAAAGTAGTCTTCCCTGACCAGTGGGGAGGATCGGAAGGATTCAAAAACAGAAAAATAGCGATGATGGCGGATCGAAGCTGGGTGCTTGCTCCAATTATTGAGCAAGGCTTCAAGGATGAATGGGATGTCGTTCCTTTACCGCAAGGACGCAGCGCGGAGGCGCTTGTCAACTATGTCGGCCCAGGCGGGGCGTCCGTCGTTTCCGGATCCAAGCATCCGGAGGCGGCTGCAAAATTTATCCAGGAGTATTTATTGAAACAATATGACGAAGAAGAGAAAAATCCGGTCTATACCGGCGTTTGGCAAGGATGGACACCTGAACAGCAGCAGCTTTTTGCTGAAATGAGCACAAAATTAACGGCGGTTACGCCGAAATATATTGGTTTCGGTGAGCTCGATAGTCATAAAACAAACTTTTTTAATGAGATAAAAAATCAGGGTAAGTCGGTCAGCTCGACCATTGCAAAATACAATCCGCTGTTTCAAGCGCAAATCGACTTGACGATGTCAAGTAAAGAATGACCAGCAGAGAACAGGGAGGAAGAATGAAACAGCGAAAGCCCATTATACAGGCAGGAAGTATGGTTTTAGCCATACTTTTGATGGTCGCAGGCGGCATCTATCTAGTAAATAAAGAAGCTGGAGTGAAAACAATGGAAACCATACAGAAGCAGTCAAATGCAAACGAGCAGCATGAACCGGATAGTGCTGTACCACCGACAGTCCAGCCGGTCAATTATACGATCTCGACAGCCAGCAGTATGGTGAAGGTGATGCCGAAAGATGAACTGCCTGAACGCCGCAATATTAAGCTGTCTCTTGCAGGCAATGAATATGAAAGCTTTCAGGTGGTTGTCAGAGCGGATGCGAAAGTCGACGAGGCTGCGGTACGGATCGGCGATTTCGTGAACGGCGATCATCGGTTGACGGACATCGAGTGGTACCAGGTCGGCTATGTATGGATCGACACCTTCGAAGGACATCCGACACCCGAGATCGCGGAAACCCAGCAGCCGGGCTGGTATCCCGATCCGCTGCTTCCACGGAAGAACGTACAGCTGCTGGAAAATTGGTCAAACCCGATCTGGTTTACCGTCCATGCGCCCGAAGATGCGGCGCCGGGAATTTATAAAGGCTCCGTTGGCGTAGAGATTAACGGTACGACCAATTGGGTCGAAGTCGAGGTGGAAGTGTACAGATTCAGCTTGTCGCAGAAGCCGGCATTGCCGACGTTGTTCTCCTTGTCGTTCATGCATCTTAAAGAAGTTTACGGGCAGGTTGACGAAGAGATGCGCCGGAAATGGTTCGATTATGTGGCCAATTACCGCATCAGTCCGGACGATTTGTATTTGAATCCGCAAATGCCGGAGTGGGACATGGCCGTTACGGCTCATGAACGCGGCTTCTATAAAGACAAGGTGAACGGGTTTACGTTATATCCGGTGACTTCGACTTGGGATGACCGGGAGGCGTCGGCGGAAAAGCTGATCGAGCGGTTTGAACATTCGCGACCTTATATCGACCAGATTATTGGAACGGATGCAGTGAATTCAAGCAACGGTGTGTTCTACGGGTTTGATGAGAATGAGGTTCGACACTTCGATACTATGAAGGAAGTGAACGCCCATATCAAAAAAACGTACCCGAACATTCCTATCGCAACGACATCTCAATACATCGATTCTTATGAACGGATGAAAGAGCTGAATGTGGATATTTTGATCTTGTGTTTGTTCGATAACCTCTACAATAACGACTTTGCCGATAGTTTAAGAAAACAAGGTAAAAAAGTATGGGCTTATACTGGGATGCAGCCATACAATCCGGAGCCGAATTGGCGAATTGAAAACAGTCCGATGGAGGCGAGACTACTGCTCAGTGCTATGGCCTTGCATGAGCGGTTCGATGGATTTTTGTACTGGTCACTGAACTATTACTATAAAGGGACAGGCGCGGTTCCGGCACCGATTAAACGGAATGAATCGATATTGACTAATTGGTCGATTACAACCCCGACAGAGGAGTTCAAATGGCTGCATGGTGATGGGGTGCTCTTGTATGCCGGCGAAGACGGGCCGATCGGCAGTATCCGGATGGAAAACATTCGGGACGGTCTGGAAGATTACGAGTACTATAAACAGCTTGAGCATATCGCGGGCTTCGATGCTGCCTTTGGGGCGGCGGATGAGCTCGTAAAGTCGACATCCGAATTTGTTCGCAGCCCTGAGCAGCTGTATGAAGTTCGGCAGCGGATTTCAGCGATGATTTCTGGCAGCTAAATTATGGCGATGCGGAGGAGAAGTTATTTTACAGTATAACTGGATGATGAACTGGGATTATGCAGCCACATTAGGTGATGTCACCGATCCGTGGAACGGTGCGGTGACCCTTCCTCATGTGTTGTCGCTGAAAACGTATCCTGAGGGAATCAGGCTGGTGCAAACTCCAGCAGCGGAACTACAATCGCTCAGAGGACAAAAGGATCATTTCGAGAATGAGCGCATTGCTGCAGACTCCCGTTTGTTGGATCCTATTCGGGGCGGACTGCTGGAACTTGTCGCTGAATTCGAACTGGGCACAAGTCTTATATTTCCGGATCCGACCAGCGATGCTCTGGAGATATACGCGAATAACGGCCATGTACAGCTTGTTTCCCTGGACGTGTTTGAGTTGAAGTCGGTGTGGAAATCTGGTGAACCGCTAGGCATGAAGACAATTATGGAGGAAGAATGAAACAGCGAAAGCCCATTATACAAGCAGGAAGTATGGTTTTAGCCATACTTTTGATGGTCGCAGGCGGCATCTATTTAATAAATAAAGAAGCTGGAGTGAAAACAATGGAAGCCATACAGAAGCAGTCAAATGCAAACGAGCAGCATGAACCGGATAGTGCTGTACCACCGACAGTCCAGCCGGTCAATTATACGATCTCGACAGCCAGCAGTATGGTGAAGGTGATGCCGAAAGATGAACTGCCTGAACGCCGCGACATTAAGCTGTCTCTTGCAGGCAATGAATATGAAAGCTTTCAGGTGGTTGTCAGAGCGGATGCAAATGTGAGCGATGCCAAGGTGACGATCGGCGAGTTCGTCAATGGCAACCATCGGCTGACTGATATGAAGTGGTTTCAGGTCGGTTACGTTTGGATCGACACCTTCGAAGGGCATCCGACTCCGGAAGTTGCAGAACAGCAGCAGCCGGGTTGGTATCCCGACCCGCTGCTCCCGCGGGAAAGCGCTCAATTGATGGAGAATTGGTCCAATCCGATTTGGTTTACGATTCATGCTCTGAAGAACACGGTGCCGGGAATCTATAAAGGCACCGTGTCCATTGAAATCAACGGTACGACAAATCAGGTCGATGTCGAGGTAGAAGTGTTCGACTTCAACTTACCGGAAAAATCGGAACTGCCTAACCTGTTCTCGT